>NZ_CP019070.1 GCF_001956695.1 Poseidonibacter parvus | reverse complement strand
ATAGTATTAACTCTTTAATTTATAAATAATTACTATTATATCTAAATTTTTATAAATTTTATAAAAGTAGTAAAAAAGTAATTTTATAAAAGTAAAAAAGACAGTTTTTATCTTCATTGTAAAATTTACATAAATTTAATGAATCTTGAGTGAACAAATGTTGTACACATAGTGAATAACCCGTGAATAGTTTATTTACATTAAGTGAAAATTTATGTAAATAATACCATTATACGGGCTTGAACTAATGTGAATAAAAAATTTAACAAAAAGAGTTAATACGTGAAAATACTTGGAATTGACCCAGGAACTAGAAACTGTGGCTATGCTGTAATTGAAAAAATTAACGGTAAAACAAAGCTAATAGAGGCAGGTTTAATAAAAATAAAAACTAAAATTTTACAAGAGCAAATTGTAGAAATGACAGAAGGTTTTGACCTTATTTTTGATAAACATGAAATTAGTGAAGTTTCAATAGAAGATATGTTTTATGCATTTAATCCAAAAACTGTAATTAAATTAGCACAATTTAGAGGAGCGATTTCTTTAAAAGTATTACAAAGATTTGGAAATTTTGCAGAATATACTCCTTTACAAGTTAAACAAGCAGTAACAGGTAATGGAAAAGCCGACAAAGAGCAGGTTGCGTTTATGGTAAAAAAATTACTTGGAATAAAAAAAGAGATTAAACCTTTAGATATTACAGATGCAATTGCAATTGCTCTTACTCATTCTCAAAGAATTAGGTAAATATAAATTGACTTATATAATAAATATTTTATATTTGTTATAATTTCGCCCCAATTTTAAAGACAGGATATAAAATGAAAAGAATAGGTATTTTAGCTTCTTACAATGGAAGTGGTTTTTTAACAATACAAAAAGCTATTGAAGAAAAGATTTTAGATGCTCAAGTAATTGTTGTGGTTTCTAATAATAGCAATGCTAATGTTTTAAAATCAGCTGATGATTTAAATATACCTAATTTTATAATTAATGATAAAAAATTTCCTAATGAGAATATTGATGAAAAAATCGCAAACTTATTTAAAGAATTTAAGTGTGATTATATTTTCTGTTCGGGTTATATGAAAATGATTGGAACAAATTTAATATCAGAATTTGAAGAAAAAATAGTAAATACTCATCCTGCACTTTTACCTTCTAAATATGGAGGAAAAGGAATGTATGGAAGATTTGTTCATGAAGCTATTATAAAGAACTCTGAGCTTAAATCAGGTGTTACAATTCATTTTGTAAATGAAAAATATGATGATGGTAAAATTATATTGAAAAAAGAGCTTGAAATAAGAAAAGATGAAACAGTAGATTCTTTAGAAGATAGAATTAAAGATTTAGAAAATATTGCTATTGTAGAGGCTTTTAAAAAATTATTAACCTAAGTTTAGGTTAATAATTTAATTTAGACTATTCAAAAATAGCTTTTAATTCTTCTGTTGTTTCAATATACTTAACATTAGAAACTTTTCCATCTGTTACTGTATAAACAGTTATTTTGTCATCTTTTGTATTGAATGATTTACTTTGCTCTTCATCTACTAAAAGAATTGAAAATGGATATTTTTTCATTTTTGGTAATGCAATAAATTTTGAAATTAAACTTGGCATTCCTGAAATATCTGCTATATAGTGAGCTTTGTTTTTTGCTAAAAAGTCAGTATCTTTAGTTAAAAGGTACTCTCTTATAATAACACTAGTTCCTCTACTTTCTGCAACTAAAATAGTTTTAGCATCTGCAGAAATTTTGTGCATTTTTTCAAATTGATCTTTTATTTCAAATGTTGGTGTTGAATCACCAATGTTTAAAGCATTTGCAAAAGTTGCGACTAATAATAATGTTGAAAATAATAATTTTTTCATTGTTTCTCCTAATTTTTTAAAAATTATGAAAGTCTACCCATGAAAAGTTAATGAAAAGTTAAAGTAAAGAATTAATTTTTTTATTTAGATAAAGTTGGAAGATGCCATTGCTGATAATATGCTAATAATCGAAGTGCAACACCAAATACAAATACAGCAATTAAAGCAGGAAGACTTTGTAAATTAAATATATGTAAAGCATAAGTTATAAGCCCAACTATAATTGCAACAGTTGCATAAAATTCTGAAACTAGAATAGATGGAACTCTATTTATTAAAATATCTCTAATAGTTCCACCACCAACTGCTGTAATAAAGGCAAGAATTAAAACACCTAAAAAATTAAACTCATTTTCAATGGCTACTAAAGCTCCTGTAATTGCAAAAGAAACTAAACCAACTGCGTCTGAAATTATGAATGCTGTTTTGCTTTCAAGGTCGTCACTTTTATGAAGTTTAAAAATTAGTGCAATTATCACTGTAGCAATTACAAGTATTACAGGCATTGTATCTGTAAAAACATAGGGAGTTTTAGAAGCTAGTACATCTCTTGTCATTCCACCACCAAGTGCTGTTAAAAAAGCAGAGATAAAAACACCTAAAATATCAAGTTTATAATGAACAGCAATTAAAAATCCACTTAAGGCAAAACAGATTATTCCTATAAAATCAGCTATTTCAAGTGCAGTCATTATTTACCTTATTTAATATTTTTTGTTAATTATACTAAAAATTTATCAATTTTGTTAAAAAATTGATAGTCCAGTTTTTGTTGTAAATAACTCTAGGGCTTTTGTTCCTATTAGTGAATTACCTTGTTTATTTAATTTTGGAGAATAAACACAAATTGACATTTTTCCAGGAACTATTGCAACAATACCACCACCAACACCACTTTTCCCAGGTAATCCAACTTTGTAAGCAAAATCTCCTGATGCATCATAATGTCCACATGTAAGCATTAATGAATTTATTCTTTTTGCTTTTGCTTCATTTATCAAAACTTTATTTGTAATTGGATTTACTCCATGATTTGCTAAAAAAAGCATTGAATTTGCTAATTGTTCAGTATTCATTTCAATCGAACATTGTTTAAAATATGTTTGAATTACTTTTTCTAAATCGTTGTTTATATTTTTATAGCTTTTCATCATATTTATTAAAGCCATATTTAAAAAACCATGTTCTAGTTCTGAACTGTAAACTTCTTTATCATAATTGATTGTAAAATCATTTGCACTTGTTCTTATAAAATCTAATATATAATCAAAACTTTTATCTTGATACTTAGATAATAATGTATCAGTTGTTACAATTGCACCTGCATTTATGAATGGATTTCTAGGAATTCCGTTTTCATATTCAAGCTGAATAAGTGAGTTAAAAGGGTCACCCGAGGGTTCATGTCCTACTCTTTTATATAAACTTCTACCATATAATTGTAAGGCTAATGTAAAAGTAAATACCTTAGAAATACTCTGAATTGAAAACTTATTTTGAGTATTTCCTACATTAAAGCTTGTTCCATCAAGTAGTTTTATACTCATTGCAAATTGGTTTGGATTAATATGTGCAAGTGCTGGAATGTAATCAGCTACCTTGCCTTCTTTGAAATATACTTGTATTTCATCTTCTATTTCATTAATAATATTTTGGTAATTCATTCGGAATATTATTAGGTTTTAACCTAATAAATACTTAAAACTTTAATTATTATATAAGATATATTTGCTTGTTTGTAAACAAATTGTAACAAAAGTTAGAAATCTAGCTTAAATTAAGCAAACTTTTAGTATAATCCGCGAAATTAATAGAAAAAGTTTTTTTTACAATGAATTTTTTTCTAAACCTTATAATAAAGAGATCCAATGAGAGATATTAGAAATATTGCGGTTATCGCACACGTTGACCACGGTAAAACTACATTAGTAGATGAATTATTAAAACAATCAGGTACTTTTACTGCACACCAAGAAGTAGAAGACAGAGTTATGGATAGTAATGATATTGAAAAAGAAAGAGGAATTACAATTCTTTCTAAAAATACTGCTGTTGATTACGAAGGTGTTAGAATTAACATTATTGACACACCAGGCCATGCTGACTTTGGTGGAGAAGTTGAACGTGTACTTAAAATGGTTGACTGTGTACTTTTATTAGTAGATGCTCAAGAAGGTACTATGCCTCAAACAAAATTCGTTGTTAAGAAAGCTTTACAATTAGGTCATAGACCAATTGTTGTTATTAACAAAATTGATAAGCCAGGTGCTGATGCAGATAGAGTTGTTGATGAAGTATTTGACCTGTTTGATCAAATGGGTGCTACAGAAGAGCAATTAGAATTCCCAGTTGTTTATGCAGCTGCTAGAGATGGATATGCAAAACTTAACTTAGAAGATCCAAGTGATAATCTAATTCCATTATTTACAACAATTTTAGAAGAAGTTCCAAAACCAAAAGGTAACGATGAAAATGGTCTTCAGTTACAAGTATTTACACTTGATTATGACAACTTCATTGGTAAAATTGGTATTGCTAGAATCTTTAATGGTACGATTTCTATGGGTGAAACTGTAACTTTAGTTAAAGCTGATGGTGAAAAAATCAAAGGTAGAGTTACTAAACTTATTGGTTTCAAAGGTGTTGATAGATTTGATATTAAAACTGCTGGTACAGGTGACATTGTTGCTGTTGCTGGTTTTGAAACTATTGATGTTGGAGATTCACTTTGTGACCCTGCAAATCCAATGCCATTAGATCCTATGCATATTGAAGAGCCTACATTATCTGTTACTTTTGCAGTAAATGATTCTCCATTAGCTGGAACTGAAGGTAAGTTTGTAACTTCAAATAAAATTGATGAAAGACTTACTGCTGAAATGAATACTAATATTGCTATGAATTATGAGCAAATTGGTGAAGGTAAATTTAAAGTTAACGGAAGAGGGGAATTACAAATTTGTATCCTTGCTGAAAACATGAGAAGAGAAGGTTTCGAATTCTCAATTGGAAGACCTGAAGTAATCGTTAAAGAAATTGATGGTGTTAAAATGGAGCCATTTGAGCATTTAGTAATTGATACACCAGATGAGTTCTCAGGTGCAATTATTGAAAAACTAGGAAAAAGAAAAGCTAACATGACTAACATGGTACCAATGGGTTCAGGTTATACAAGATTAGAGTTTGAAATTCCAGCACGTGGTTTAATCGGTATTAGAACTGAGTTTTTAACTGAAACTAAAGGTGAGGGTGTTATGAACCACTCATTCTTAGAATTCAGACCTCATTCAGGTACTGTTGAATCTAGAAAATATGGAGCATTAGTTTCTATGGAAAATGGTGAAGCTGTTGGTTATTCAATCTTCAACTTACAAGATAGAGGAATTATGTATATCAAACCTCAAGATAAGATTTATAACGGAATGGTTATTGGTCAACATGCAAAAGCAAACGATTTAGATGTAAATCCAATCAAAGCTAAGCAACAATCAAACGTTAGATCTTCTGGTGCAGATGAAGCTATTAAGCTTATTCCACCAAGAGTTATGTCTTTAGAAAATGCACTAGAGTGGATTGAAGAAGATGAGCTTGTTGAAGTAACTCCAATTAATGTTAGAGTTAGAAAAAGAGATTTAGATCCAAATGTTAGAAAAAGAACTGCTAAAAAAGTGAAATTCGCTGATTAGAAATTAGATTTATCTATTTTTAAAAGGGATGTGCTTTTTAGCACATCCCTTTTTTTTTACAAAATTTTTAGACAAAAGGGTTTATATGTCCGATATGAAGATATTTAGGATTAGGCAAAAATTAATAAAAATAAAAAAATAATAGGAGAGTTTTTTCTCCTATAAAAAGGAGAAAAAATGGAAAATATTAAAGATTATATAATAGTAATTGCAATTGAATTTATAACTATTGTTACAAGCTTTGCTTTTGTAACAAACTAATAAAAAGAGATAATTTAAAAAATTGTTAATATGTATAAAAAATTATCTCTTTTGGAAGGGAAAGGAGAAAGTATACCCAGTTTGGGACAGCTGGGTTGTATCTAGCTAGTGTAGTTAGGAGGACACTAAAAAAATTTGTATATAAACAATGCTAAGATAACAGTTTACTTCTTGTTCTGAAATCAAGTTTATCAATCAATTTTGTTTTATAAAGTATGTTTGAAATTTAAAAAATTTAAACAAATACTGATATAAATGTTATGAAATTCATAAAGAAATTATATACTACAATGATTAATGAATTTTAAACAAAAAGTTAAGATTAGTTAACAATTTGTTTAATAGATTTTAATAACTCTTTGATTTCTTCTTCACTTTGTGAATAATGTATTGAAATTCTAATCCATCCTGGGTTTTCTTCATTTTCTAAGTCATTAATTCCTAATAAGTCATGTCCATAAGGTCCGGCACATGAACATCCTGCTCTTGTTTGAAAACCCTTTGTAGAAGAAAGTTTTGAGCATAGTTCATAAGGGTCATGATTTTGAATATTAAAAGAGATGATTCCTATATTATCTTCTTTTTTATTTCCATAAATTTCACATGTTGGAATTTCTAAAAGACCATCTAAAAATATTTTTTTTAGTTTTTCTTTTCTTTCTTTTATAAAATCGAAACCTATTTCATTTCTTAATTGATATGCTAAACTAGCTCGTATTAGTTGTAAAATTCCAGGTGTTCCTGCATCTTCTCTTATTTGTACATCATCTTGATAAACTTGTTTTTGTTTATTTACATATTTTACTGTTCCTCCACCTGCAAATGACGGAGCTAAGCTAGTATCAATTAAAGATTTTCTTATTACTAAAAGTCCACAAGAACCAGGACCTCCAAGAAGCTTATGAGGAGACATAAACATTGCATCATAAAGATGTGAAGGTACATTTATATATGGAGAAGAAGCTGCTGCATCAAAGCAAACTACTGCATTATATGATCTTAAAAGTTTTGAAATTTCTTCATATTTTGTAATAATTCCAGTTACATTTGAGGCAATACAAAATGAAGCTATTATTTCTCTATTTTTATTCTTTTCTAAAACTTGTTTTAAATGTTCTAAATCTATTAATCCACATTCACATAAATCTATTCTTTGAATTTCGCAAAGAGCTTCTCTGAATGAAACTTCATTTGAATGGTGCTCATAAGGTCCAACTATTACTAAAGGTAATTTAGACTTATCAACGTTAATAGCGTATCTTTTTTTAGTTGCAGGTGGAATATATAATCCCATAAGTTCTTGAAAATGTTTAATAGCAGCAGTTGTTCCACAGCCATTTGGAAGTATTGCAAAATCTTCAGAAAGTTCTAAACTTTTTGCTAAATTTATTCTTGCCATTTCATAATAATTACTCGTAGTATCTGCATTTGATGACTCTTTTGAGTGAGTATTTGCATAAGTTTCAAGAACATCATGTATTCTATTTTCTATTTGTCTAAAAGCTAATCCCGTTGCCGTATAGTCGAAATACTCTTTTTTATTTTTTCCAATAGTGTTGTATCGTATAAAATCAAGAGTATTTGTATTTGTATTTAAAAATGGTTTGAAAACTTTGTTGTTCATTATTTCACTCAATATTAAATAAAAGGATTAAAATTTACTTTTTTTAAATCGTTTGCTAAGTCATTAGCATTATTTGTTGGTGCATCTAATATAATAATATTACCTTGGTTTGTTAATTTTATTTTTGATGCATCATGCTTTTCAAGAATTTTAGCAAGGCTAGAAAAATCATTTGAACTTAGAGCTAAAGATTTAATTTTGAATCCTACATAACTTTCACCTTCGACAATACTTTTATTTATACCAAAGTGTTCGCCTTTTGTAGCTACATTATCCTCTTCTAAAATGATATCTTTTAGATTAAAATTTATAGATGAATTTAAAATATTATTAAATTCTCTAAGACCCCATGAATTTACTAGTGATGAAAAACTACTTTTATTAATATCTGTTCTATTCCCATATTCTTTATAAATATTTGCAATAGCTTTTGATGTCTGAATAACCTGAGAAGGTGTAATATAGCCTATATGTTCACCTATAATTTTTACAGAAAATAAAACTTTATTACTTTTATATGAATAGGCATCAAAATTTACATCAGGAATTTCTTTTAAATTACATCCTTCTTTACATCCACTTATTGCCATTTGGAATTTATTAGGTAGGTTAGAGAATTTTTTATTTCCAATAAATGATTGATTGATTTTTGCTGCAATTGAACTTACATCAATTAATTGCTTACAATCAACAGTATTTATAGGACATGTAATAATATTTCTTACAGTATGTCCAGCTTCAAAAATTGTATTTAGATTTACATTATGTAAAAGATTAAAAATATGAGGTAAGTCATGCATTTTTAACCATTTAAATTCTATTTTTTGGCCATGATTTATATCTAATGAATTTCTTGCATACTCTTTTGAAATTGATGCTAAAGTTTTTAATTGTTCAACATTCAATTCTCCTAAAGGAAGAGGAATTACAATTCTAAAATAGTTTGAATCATCTGTTTGTTGATAAATTCCATACCATTGAAATCTAATTAAATCTTTTTGCGAAACTTTTTCACCTAGAACAGCATAGATATAGATGTCACTTAAGACATCTAATCCATCCTTTTCTTTTTTGATATGTTCTATATTTAAAGCTAAATTATTTGACATTATATTGCCTTACAATCCCACTGAGGATAATTTTTTCTAATAAATGCATTTAACTCAATCTCTGCTTGAGTGTAAACTTTTTCATCTTCAAGTTTTGCAGCACCTTCACATGAGCTTACAATCATACCAGCACCTACAGTTGAGTTAGTATATTTATCAATAATTATAAAACTTCCTGTATATCTGTTTTCATGATATGGATCTACTGCTATTTCTCTATCTAGTGATACTGTAACTTGTGCAATATCATTTAACTCTAGTTTTTTGGCATCTATTTCTTCAAATGTATTAATATTCTTTTTAAACTCAATTGAATTAAAAGCACCATTTAATACTGATGTTGCTCTTTTAATTATATAATTTTGGTTTAACTCTAAAGGTGCTTCATCCATCCATACTACCATTGCTGATAAATGATTTGATACTTCTGGAATATCTGTTGATTTAACAATCATATCACCTCTACTAATATCAATTTCATCTTCAAGTGTAATAGTTGTAGCCATTGGAGCAAATGCTTTAGGAATTGTTTCTACTGTTTCATCTTTACCAATTGGTCTTAAATCTTTAATTTCATTTGATACTATTGATTTTACTTTAGATGTTTTTCCTGATGGTAATACAGTAATCTCATCACCAACACTAACACTTCCACTTGCAATTGTTCCAGAGAATCCTCTAAAGTTTAAGTGAGGACGTACTACATATTGAACTGGTAATCTAAACGAGTTATTCTCTTTTTCATGAATTGAAATAGTATCAAGTAATTCCATTAAAGGCTTATCTTTATACCAAGGTGATTTTTCTGAGTTAGTTAAGATATTATCTCCATCTAAAGCAGAAATAGGAATATATTCAATATTTAAATCTTCATTATGAGGAAGATTTGGAATAATTTCTTTATAATCTTTTTTAATACTTTCAAATACTTCTTCAGAGAAATCAACTAAATCCATTTTATTAATAGCAACAACAAGGTTTTTAATACCTAATAATGAAGCAATATAAGAGTGTCTTTTCGTTTGAGTTAAAATACCTTGTCTTGCATCTATTAAAATAATTGCAATATCAGCAGTACTAGCACCAGTTGCCATATTTCTAGTATATTGTTCATGACCTGGAGTATCTGCAATAATAAACTTTCTTCTTTCAGTTGAGAAGAATCTATAAGCAACATCAATAGTAATACCTTGTTCACGTTCACTTGCTAAGCCATCAACTAAAAGTGCTAAATCTATTTTATCACCAGTAGTACCTGATTTTTTAGAATCTTTTTCAATAGCTGCTAATTGGTCTTCAAAAATCATTTTTGAATCATAAAGAAGACGTCCTATTAAAGTACTTTTACCATCAT
Source organism: Poseidonibacter parvus (assembly GCF_001956695.1). Lineage (NCBI taxonomy): Bacteria > Pseudomonadati > Campylobacterota > Epsilonproteobacteria > Campylobacterales > Arcobacteraceae > Poseidonibacter > Poseidonibacter parvus. Next base: position 2,856,514 of record NZ_CP019070.1, on the reverse strand, counting down.
CTACACTACCACAAGTAATAAACCTACAAATCTCTTTATTCTCATGCTCTTTTAAATATTGTTCTATATTCTCACTAATTAAATCTGATTGATGTGCCATCTTAAAAATACCCTTCTTGTTTCTTTTTCTCCATTGACGCATCACTATCAGAGTCAATTAGTCTACCTTGTCTTTCACTTGTTGTACATACAAGCATTTCTTGAATAATCTCAGGTAATGTTGTAGCTTCACTCTCAACTGCACCTGTTAAAGGATAACATCCAAGAGTTCTAAATCTAACCATTTCTTTTTTAGCAGTTTTTCGTAATTCTTCAGGCATTCTGTCATCATCTACCATGATTTTTGTACCCATATATTCAACTACTTCTCTCTCTTTAGAGAAATATAAATCAGGAATATCAATATTCTCTAAATAAATATATTGCCAAATATCTAATTCTGTCCAGTTTGAAATTGGGAATACTCTAATTGATTCACCTTTAGTATGACGTCCGTTGTAAACATTCCAAAGTTCTGGTCTTTGGTTTTTTGGATCCCATCTATGGTTTTTATCTCTAAATGAATAGATTCTCTCTTTTGCACGAGACTTTTCTTCATCTCTTCTTGCTCCTCCAAATACAGCATCAAACTTCTGTATATTTAAAGCATTTTTTAATCCTTCTGTTTTCATAATATCTGTATGAACAGAAGAACCATGTTCAAAAGGAGAGATACCCATTTCAATTCCTTTAGGATTTGAATATGTAATAAGTTCCATTCCTACTTCTTTAGCACGTCTATCTCTAAATTCAATCATCTCTTTAAATTTCCATTTAGTATCTACATGCATTAAAGGTAATGGTGGCGGTGCTGGGTAGAAAGCTTTTTGTAAAATGTGTAACATTACAGAAGAATCTTTCCCTACACTATAAAGCATACCAGGGTTTGAAAACTCTGCTACTACCTCTTTCATTATATGCATTGATTCAGCTTCTAGCTGTTTTAAATGCGTTAATCGTTCTTGACTTATTTCCATCTTTATTCTTCTCCATTAATTTACGAATCACTCAAATTAAAAGTTTGAAATCATCTTTTTATATCTTATTTAAATAAGGTTTATTTTTTGTGTAGTCCACACTCTTTGTGTTCTGGGTTTTCCCACCACCATCGTCCAGCTCTAATATCTTCACCTTCTTTTACAGCTCTTGTACATGGAGCACATCCGATACTTGGGAATCCTTTGTCATGAAGTTTATTGTATGGAACTTTATTTTCTTTTATATAATTCCACACATCTTCTTCACTCCAATGTATTATTGCATTTACTTTAATTAATCCAAAAGCCTCATCATACTCAACAAGTTTCATATCTGTTCTTGTTACACTTTGAGCTGCTCTAACTCCAGTAAACCAAATATCAAGATCTTTTAAAGCACGTTTAAGAGGTTCAACTTTTCTTATACCACAGCATGTTTTTCTTTTTTCAATACTTTCATATTGACCATTTACACCTTGTGTTTTATAAAGTTCTTGAACATCTGTTTCATTTGGAAAATAGACATCCATTTTAATGTTATATTTTAGGTTCGTCGCATCCATTACATCATAAGTTTCTGGATGAAGTCTACCTGTATCTAAAGTGAAAATTTTAGCGTCTTTATATTTTTTTAAAATGATATCTGTCAAGACTTGGTCTTCTGCTGCTAAACTTGAACTTAAAGCACTGCTATATTTATAATGTTCTAAAAAATACCCTACTATTTCTTGTGTAGATTTATTTTTTAATTCTTCATTTAATTGTTCCGCTAATTCTTTACTCATTCTTTACCTTATATTTGATAATCATTTGCTGTTGGTTTTACTCTACCTAAATCAATTTTATTCCATGCACGTTCGTGAAAATAGTATAAAGCCATTTTCGTAAATAATTCAATTGAACCAATTGAGGCTGCCATTGCTAAGTTACCAGTAATAAAATATGAGATGATTATTGTATCTAGTGTTCCAATTGTTCGCCATGATATTGTCTTAACAACTGATCTGTAAGCTTTTTCTTGCATCTATTTTTTCCTCATATATTATTTATTATATGAGAACGAAGAGTTTTACTCTTCGTCATAATCATATAATCCTGAACTTAAATATCTTTCACCTGTATCACATAAAATAGTTACAATTGTTTTACCTTTATTTTCAGGTCTTGCAGCTACTTGTTTTGCAATATGTGCGTTTGCACCAGCAGAAATACCAATTAATAGTCCTTCTTCTTTTGCAATACTTCTAGAACTAGCTATTGCGTCTTCATTTGATACTTGAATAACTTCATCATAAACTTCAGTATTTAAAACATCAGGAACAAATCCAGCACCAATACCTTGAATTTTATGAGGACCTGGTTTTCCACCACTTAATACAGGTGATGCTTCAGGTTCAACTGCAATAATTTGAACATTAGGATTATTTTGCTTTAAAATTTCACCAACACCTGTAATTGTTCCACCTGTACCAATTGCTGCAATGAAAATATCAATTTTTCCATCTGTATCTGCAAGAATTTCTTGTGCAGTTGTTTTTCTATGAATTTCTGGGTTTGCTAAGTTTCCAAATTGTTGAGGAATAAATGAATTTTCTGTTTTTTCACTTAATTCAACTGCTTTATCAATAGCACCTTTCATTCCTTTTTCAGGCTCTGTTAATACTAAATCAGCACCTAATGCTTTTAATAATCTTCTTCTTTCAATACTCATAGATGAAGGCATAGTAAGAATTAATTTAATTCCTAAAGCTGCACAAACGCTTGCTAATGCAATACCTGTATTTCCAGATGTTGGTTCAATTACTGTTGTTTCTTTATTGATTAAACCTTGCTCTAAAGCAGTATTAATCATATTTGTTCCAATTCTATCTTTTACAGAATGTGATGGGTTCATAAACTCACACTTTCCTAAAACTGTTGCTTGACTTTCTTCACTTGCTCTTTGTAATTTTACAAGAGGTGTGTTACCTATTAATTCTGTTATATTTGCTGCATATTTCATTTTAAATTCCTTTATATACTGTAATGTAAAAATTCGTTGTATTTGTCTTGATAATCATCTAAATTAGATAGATTCAAATCAAAAATCTTTTTCATTTGTTCCTTTGATTCATCAAAGAAAATGTTCAAAATCGGATTCTTCGCTTTTACATCAACTATTTTAATATCACCCTCAAGTGCAATTAAAATGTCAACAACCTTGATTTCTTCAGGTTCTCGCGCAAGAATATATCCTCCCTTTGCACCTCTTATACTTTTTACAAGTTGTGCTCGTCTTAATTTACTTAAAAGTTGTTCTAAGTAATTTTGAGGAATATTGGCATTTGATGAAATCTCTTTAATTTGCATAGGAGATTGTCTATCATGTTTACCAAGTTCGTACATGGCTGTTAAACCATATACACCTTTTGTTGAAATTAATGGCATATCATTAAACCTTAATTTAACGCTTGCTCTAAATCAGCTTTTAAATCTTCTGTATTTTCTAAACCAATAGAAAGTCTGATTGTTACAGGATTAACTCCTGCTTTCTCAAGTTCTTCAGGGCTCATTTGTGAATGAGTTGTAGATGCTGGATGAACAATTAGTGATTTACTATCTCCAATATTTACAACAACTGAAAATAACTTAGCACTATCAATTACTCTTCTTGCTTCTTCAAAACTTTCAACATCAAATGAAATTAATCCTGAAGCTTTTCCACCTTTGAAGTATTTTTGAGCTTTATCATAATATTTATCAGATTTTAAACCTGGATAATTCACTGCTTTTACTTTTGGATGTGCTTCTAAAAACTCTGCAATTTCTAAAGCATTATCAGAATGTTTATCAACTCTTAAAGCAAGTGTTTCTAATGTTTGAATTAGTAACCATGAATTATGAGGTGATTGAACTGCTCCAATATCTCTTAATAACGATAATCTAGCTCTTAAACAAAAGTTTGGAAGAGGAACATCTGTATAAACTAAACCATGATAAGAAGCATCAGGAGTTGTAAAATCTGAATATCTATTTTCATTTGCTTTAAAGAATTCGCTCAAGCCATCTCTTTCAACAATAATTCCACCAATTGCTGTACCTTGACCATTTGTATATTTTGAAGTTGAATGAACTACAACATCAACTCCCCATTTAATTGGATTAAACAGTGCAGCACTTGCAACTGTATTATCACAAATTGTTAATACACCATTTCTTTGTCCAACTTCAACAATCTTTTCTACATCAGCAATTGCGATTTGTGGGTTTGATAATGATTCAAAGAAAATTGCTTTTGTATCTTCATCGATTTGCTCTTCTAAATCGCTTGCATCTTCACTTCTAAATATTTTTGCTTCAATACCAAATCTTTTTATAGTATGAGTTAACAAAGTAACAGCTCCACCATATAATTTGTCTGAAATTAAAATATTATCTCCAGCACTTGCAACATTTGCAATTGCATAGAAAATTGCAGATTGTCCACTTGATACACATAAAGCAGCAGCTCCACCTTCAAGTTGTGCAAATCTTTGCTCTAATACATCTGTTGTAGGATTATTTAATCTTGTGTAAATTGGTCCTAATTCTTTTAAAGCAAATAAATTTGCTGCATGTTCTGAATCTCTAAAGGCATATGCAGTAGTTTGAGTAATTGGTACAGCCATTGAACCATAACCTTCTTTTTTATTATAGCTCCCGTGAACTGCAATTGTTTCGTTTTGCATTGTGTAATTCCTTTTTTGTTTTTTATTTATGGTGAAATTATAGAATTTTTTTATTTTAATGTCAAGTGATTTAATCATATTTAATTAAATAAAGCCTATTAAAATACTTGTATTTATTAAATTATTTAAATAAAAGAAGAATTTTATTATTTTATAAAGTCTATATAAGCTCTAATATATGGTACTTTTTGATAATATATAAACTTTTTATATTAATCATGATTAAAAAACAAAGAATTTTAAAATTTGTGAAAAAAAGTTTAAAATATTAATAGTTGATTAAAATAGTATAGATTAATAATTAACTTTTTTGTATAAAAAGGTTATACTTCAAAAGAATAAAAGGTTAAAAAATATGAAAAAAAACGTATTTGAAAATATTATAATAGATAAAAAACAAGAGCAGTTTTTTGAATTACTTAAAAGTGATAATATCAAAATAGAAAAAATTGTCTCAAATGGACAAAGCTCACCAGTAAACTTTTGGTACGAACAAGAAGAAAACGAGTTTGTCTTAATATTAAAAGGTAATGCAGTTTTAGAATATGAAAATAGTGAGCTTATTTTAAATGAAGGTGATTACGTAAATATAAAAGCTTTTACAAAACATAGGGTAAAATACACAAATCAAACGCAGCCAACTATATGGCTTGCAGTATTTTACTAAGGCATAAATTGAAAATAGCAATAATTGGAGCTGGTGCTGCTGGAATAATAGCAGCAATAACAGCTAAAAGATTAAACAAAAACATACAAATTGATTTATTTGATGCAAATAAAGGTATTGGAAAAAAAATACTTGCAAGTGGAAATGGAAGATGTAATATCTCAAATAGTCAAGTAACGCACAAAAACTATTTGGGAGAGAATCCTGATTTTACTTCTTATGCTTTAAAAGAGTTTACATTTAAAGATTTTGAAAAGTTTTGTAAAAGTATAGGATTACTTCTTGATATAAAAGAGACAAATAAAGTATATCCTTTATCAAATGAAGCCAAATCTGTTACAAAGCTTTTAGACTTAGCACTTGATTCTTTAGGTGTTAATATTTATTTAGAATCTTTAATTTCAGATATTGAAAAAATTGAAAACAAATTTAATATAAAAACACAGACACAAGAATATAAAGATTATGATAAAGTTTTAATCTCAAATGGTCTAGGAGCAGCACCACAACTTAATGCAAATGAATCAGGTTTAGACTTTGCTTCAAAATTTGAACACAGCTTCAACCCAACATATCCCTCACTTGTAGGACTTCATACAGATGTAAATTATCACTCTCGTATGCAAGGAGTTAAAAAAGAGTGTAATGTATCACTATATATAAACGGACAGCTTGAACAAGAAATATTTGGAGATGTGCTATTTACAAAATATGGTGTTTCAGGTTTTGCAATATTAGATATCTCTCAAGTAGCTGCATATAATCTAAGTCTTTATCAAGATGTAAAAATAGCAGTTAATTTCTTCCCAAAAATCAATAGAAATGACTTAAGCGACCAAATTCAAAGCTTGTTTAAAACAACACCAAATCAAAAAGCCTTAGATATCCTAACCGGAATGATATCAAATAAAATAGCACCAGTTTTACTAGAAATATGTAAAGTAGATAGTGAAGCAAAAGCAGGGCAAGTAAACGCAAAACAAATCAAAGCAATTTCATATCAATTAAACCAATGGAAACTAAAAATCACAGATACACAAGGCTTTGGACATGCAGAAGCTAGTGGTGGTGGAGTTCGTACTGATGAGGTAGATAATAAAACTTATGAAAGTAAGAAGTGTAAAAACTTGTACTTTGCAGGAGAGGTTTTAGATATCGTTGGAAATAGGGGTGGGTTTAATCTGCAGTTTGCGTGGGCGAGTGGGTATTTGGTTGGGAAGGCGTTAGGAAAGCACTAATTATGGCAAAAATAAAATTGAATGATAAGGAAATATAAAATTGGAAGATATCAATGGATTAAATTCCCAAAGAAGAAATTTAATGTTAACTAATGTTGTAGTATTTCTTTTATATATAACAGAGACAAAAGTAAATGAATTTAAGATTCTAGATATCACATTTACATTAAAAGATAAAATAGGTTTTATTAATGATTTTAATGATCTATTAGGAATTTTACTTCTTTATTTCCTTATTAGATATATCTCTGCACTTTTTTATGAAAGTTATGGAAATACAAAGAATGGTAGCTTACTAAATGATATATTAAAAAATAAGAATAAATATAAGCAACTTGCCCTTAATTTCATTGTAAGAATAATTAAAATAATTTTTAGTAAAACTACAATAAATTTAATACCAATATTTTTTACATATATAAATGTAGCTTTTGCTTTTGATGGATGGATAAAAAATACAATTACTACACTAATTCTTATATTGTTCATTTTATTTATATTTTCATTCTCAAAAGAGAACTTAGAGGAAAAGAAACAAGAAATAGATATGGAATTATGAAGAATCAATAAAGAGCAAGAAGAATGTTAAATAAAATAAAATTCAGGAGATAGTTACCAGATTAGAAATAAGAAGTAGGGGTCAGGTCATGACTTGCCACTTTTAAACAAAAATTTGTAAATTCTGAATTGTAAACAATTTAATTTGACTAAGAGTATTTGATTATCGTATTTCAGATAAATATTATAAACTAGAGTTTGAAAACTTTAGAATTACAGGAAAAGTATACTAAATAAAAATATAAGTGCTAAAATATTTCCTAAAGTACATAACTTAAAGGAATAATGATGTTTAAAAATATATGTTTAATTTTAATTTTTTCTGTTTTATTTGCAAATGCAAATGAGAATAGTGACAAAAAGAATTTATGGAAAGCTTTAAAAAGTGATAATCATTTTGCCATAATCCGTCATGCTTTAGCTCCTGGTTTTGGTGATCCCTCAAACTTTAAAATAGATGTTAAAAGCACACAAAGAAATTTATCAAAAAAAGGTATTTCTCAAGCTAAAAGTATTGGAGATATGTTTAGAAAAAATGGTATAAATAAAGCTGAAGTATATACAAGTCAATGGTTTAGATGTCAAGATACAGCAAAAAATATCAATCTAGGTAATGTTACAATAAATAAAGGCTTAAATTCTTTTTTTGAAAATCATGTAAATGAAAAAGAAACTGTAGGATATTTGAACTTGTGGTTGAAAAACAAAAAGATAAATAAACCTTTGCTTTTAGTTACTCATCAAGTTAATATCACTACTCTTACAGGTTATTATCCAAGTTCAGGAGAAATAGTTGTAGTAAAAAAAGAAGATGATAATTCATTCAAAGTTGTTGGTACGATAAAGAAGTAGGGGTCAGGTCATGAACTGCCACTTTATGAAATTAAAATTTCAGGACACAGTACTAAATTATAATATATTTGACAATTGTAAAACTATTATATATAATATAGTAAAACAAAAGGATAGATATGAATACTTTATCATCTTTAGAAAAACAACAAGTAGGATTAAGAGTTCCTAAGTATTTACTTGATGAGATAGATGAGTTTACAAAAACTTATTCTGTTAATAGAAGTGAAGTTATCATTGAAGCTATCAAGTCTTACGTTGAGATTCAAAAAGAAAATATTTTTTATAATGAATTTGAAACTTCGGTAAAAGAGTTAAAGACAAGTATTTCTAATAATAAAAAAGAAGATACTTTAGAAGATTTGATAAATGAACTTGAAAATAATTAGTTTAGAATCTTTTAAAAAAGATGTTAAAAAATTATATAAAAAGAATAAAAAGCTTCCTAGTGATTTAAAAACACTAAATGAAGTTTTAAATGAAAACCCAAAAGCTGGTATTGAACTTACGTCAGATTTATATAAAATTAGATTAGAGAACTCATCTTCAAAAGTTGGAAAGAGTGGTGTTTTTAGAATTATCTATTATTACATAGATAAAGATGAAAATCTATATTTATTAAAAATATACTCTAAAACCGAAACGCCAAATATAAAAGAAGAAGTTCTAATTAAAATTTTAAATGAACAAATGAGTTAGTAAACATCATCATGTGTCCGAATATCCACTGGAATTATCTCATCATCTCTAATAATAAAATCTATAATAACTCTATATTCCATATTTATTGAAATAGAATGAAAATCAGATAGTTTACCTTTTAGTTTATGAAGTCTTAGACTTGGATGGTAAGGATCTTGTTCTAGTATAAATATACATTTTGCATATCTATCTAACATATCAGGATGTTTCTTGAAAAACTTCTTTAGTTTCTTTTTGTACTCATCACTTATTAGTAGTTTATAACTCATTTTTTAATTCTTCAATATGCTCTTTTGCACTTTGAGTTTTATAATTACCTTTTTCTATATCTTGCATAGTTTTTAAGTATGCTAAATCAAGTTCATTTGCTCTTAGTTCTTTGTATCTTTCAATATCAATAACAACAAATTTATTTTTTCCTCTAACATTTATAATAAGTTCATCAAATTTATCAAGAAGTGTTGAAAATATTGAAACACCTTTTGTTTTTATTTCATTTGCATTTATTACCATTATAGTATCCTTAATAGTACTTTTAAAAGTATTATAAGATATTTATATTTTTTTGTCAAATTTCGACTTTATCCTAACAACAACCGTTGTTAGGATTAGCAATAGAAAAAGCTGCTTTCTTTTTATCATCATTAAAAGTTGGAGTACAGCACTCGCTATGTTCATTGTCTCCATAAACTTCTACATCAGACATTGAGTGGTAGTTTTCCCAGATTAGTCCACTTGGGTCATTTACCCAGTATTTATTTGATTCTTTATAACAGCAGATTGCTCCAGCTTCTTCTTTACCTTTTATTCCAGCATCTTCAAAACTTTTTTGAGCAGTAGCTAGTGCTTCATCGCTTTCGTACTGAACTCCTAAGTGATTAAGACCTTTTTGCTCACCTTTTGTAGAGATTGCAAAGTTTACTGCCATATCTTCTAGTAACCATTGTGCATAATCTTTTTTTATTTTTGTAGGTTTTGCATCAAACTGTGTATTATAAAAATGTATACTTTCTTCTAAGTTATCCACTGTTATATGCATATGTAATCTTTTTTTATTGTTCATTTTCATTCCTTTTATAAATCTACTGCATAAGACTTCAAAGTCTCTAAATCAATAAGCTCTAAAATACGTTCATGAGTAGAGTGAATAAATATTTTAGGAGCTTTCCCTTCCATATGAGCTTTTACAAAACTATATCCACCTAAACACCAGCTCTCACCTGGTTTTACACCTGGAAAATTATACTCTGGAATAGGAGTTGATAAATCATTACCTGCTTTTTTAGAATACTCTAAAAACTCTTCGGTTGCATAAATACAAACAGCATGAATACCATCATTTTCTTTTCCTGAAAAACAACAGCCGTCACGATAAAATCCTGTTAATGGATTTACACTACAAGGTTCTAGAGGTCCACCGAGTGCATTTAACTTTTCTTTCATTCTTTGTCCTCACTTTTAATCATTAAAATTATTGTATTAAAATTAAGATTAAATTTATCCTATTTAATATACAATCATTGCGTCAACACTCTCGGGGTGCCGCAAGGCTGAGATAGTTTTATACTTATCCCGCTGAACTTGAACTGGATAATGCCAGCGTAAGGAAGAGAAAAGTACAAATTATCATGATAGCTCTCGCTGTCGTACCATTTTTTATACATTTTCTCTTTATTTAAAAAAATAAAGGAAAACAAATGACTATTAAAACTAACACTATAGAAAACTCAAACGATATAATTACTACAGAGCCATTACCCGCTTCAACAAAAGTTTATCTTTCAGGGACAATACATCCTGAAATTAAAGTTCCAATGAGAGAGATTCTTCTAGCAAATGAACACAAACTTCGTGTTTATGATACATCAGGTGTATATACAGATACAACAGTTGATATTGATGTAACAAAAGGAATTTCTCCAATTAGAAAAGATTGGATAACAAAGAGAGAAGTTGAAGAATACGAAGGTCGTATTGTTGCACCTAAGGATAATGGTTATAAATCAGATGAACAATTAGAAAAAGCAACAGCTGGTTCACTAGGACTTGTACGAACACCATTACGTGCTAAAAAAGGGCAAAATGTTTCTCAATTACATTATGCACGTCAAGGTATTATTACACCAGAAATGGAATTTATTGCAATTAGAGAAAATCAAGACAGAGCAATGAGTGAAAATTATTTAAGTGACCCTGAAAGAGAAGAAAGATTAAAAGGTAATAATTTTGGTGCAAATTTACCAAATGAAATTACAGCCGAATTCGTAAGAGATGAAGTAGCACGTGGACGAGCTGTAATTCCTTGTAATATTAACCACCCCGAAGTTGAACCTATGATTATAGGAAGAAACTTTTTAGTAAAAGTAAATGCAAATATTGGTAACTCAGCTACCTCTTCATCTATTGCAGAAGAAGTAGAGAAAATGGTATGGTCAACTAGATGGGGTGGCGATACGGTTATGGATTTATCTACTGGTAAAAATATTCATACTACTAGAGATTGGATTTTACGAAACTCTCCTGTGCCTATTGGAACGGTACCAATTTATCAAGCTCTTGAAAAAGTAAATGGTGTTGCAGAAGACCTTACATGGGAAGTATTTAGAGATACATTAATTGAGCAAGCAGAACAAGGTGTAGATTACTTTACAATTCACGCAGGATTATTATTACATCATGTACCAATGACTGCAAAACGAGTTACAGGAATAGTAAGTCGTGGTGGTGCTATTATGGCAAAATGGATGATTGCTCATCATGAAGAAAACTTTTTAAATACACACTTTGAAGATATTTGTGAAATTATGAAAACTTATGATGTTACATTTTCACTAGGTGATGGTTTACGTCCAGGTTCTACTGCTGATGCTAATGATGAAGCACAGTTTGCAGAACTTAAAGAGTTAGGAAGATTAACAAAAATTGCTTGGAAACATGATGTTCAAACACTTATAGAGGGACCTGGTCATGTACCAATGCACATGATTAAAGAAAATATGGAAAAACAACTTGAATGGTGTGATGAAGCACCTTTTTATACTTTAGGCCCACTAACAACTGATATTGCTCCAGGTTATGACCACATTACATCAGGTATTGGAGCTGCTATGATTGGTTGGTATGGTTGTGCAATGTTATGTTATGTAACACCAAAAGAGCACTTAGGACTTCCAAATCGTGATGACGTAAAAGAAGGATTAATTACTTATAAAATAGCAGCCCACGCCGCAGATATTGCAAAAGGACATCCAGGTGCAAGAGCACGTGATGATGCAATGTCATTAGCACGATTCGAGTTTAGATGGGTTGACCAGTTTAATATTGGACTTGATCCAGAACGTGCACGAGAATATCATGATGTAGAACTACCTGCTGAATCTGCAAAAGTAGCACATTTTTGTTCTATGTGTGGACCAAAGTTTTGTTCTATGAAAATTTCACAAGAAGTTAGAGATTATGCTGATGATAAAGAATTAAGCGTTGAAGATGCCAAAAAAGAAGGTATGAATAAAATGTCTCAAGTCTTTAAAGAAAGTGGAAGTGAAGTTTATGTTGAAGCGAAAGAATAATAAATTAAAAAATGAAAATATGAATATAGCAATAGTAGGTACAGGTTTAGTAGGTAGAGTTTTAGCACTTAATCTATTAAAAGATGGTCATAACTTAACTTTATTTGATAAACATGGTAAAGATGGTGTTAAAGCAGCTGGTTTTACAGCAGCTGGAATGTTAGCACCTTTTGCTGAACTTGAAACTGCTGAATCAATAATTTTTGATTTAGGAGTTCGTTCTATTGCTTTATGGCCAGACTTACTAAAAAAAGTAGGAGTATATGATGGTTTTCAATTAGCAGGAACAATTATAACCTCACATCCACAAGATTTAAATGAACTTGAACATTTTATAGCTACTCTTAAAAATAAAGTAAAAGAAGCCAAAGAGATTGATTTTATAAATAAAGAAGAGTTAAAAGAGCTTGAGCCTGAATTAAATAACTATAATAAATCCTTTTATATTAAAAATGAAGGTCAAGTAGATTCACAACGTTTTATCTCATTTTCTACTAACTATTTGCAAAATCATCCTAATGTAATATGGAAAGATTTTACTGAAGTTGATAAAATTGAAGAAGGTAGTGTCTATATTGAGAATAAAAAAGAAGAGTTTGATTGGGTTTTTGATTCAAGAGGTTTAGGAGCTAAAGAACATTTTAAAGATTTAAGAGGAGTAAGAGGTGAGGTTTTATGGTTAGAATCAAATGATATTAATATCACAAGACCAACAAGATTACTTCACCCAAGATATAAAATCTATATAGTACCAAGGCAAAAAGGCTGTGAAGGAATTGATTTAGAATATTGTAGTGATTGTAAAATCACACAATCTAAGGGTTCAATACGTTATATAGTAGGTGCAACAGAAATTGAAAGTGAAGATACTAGTCCTATTTCAGTACGTTCTTCTTTAGAGCTTTTATCAGCTGTTTTTACAGTTCATCCAAGTTTTGGAGAAGCACGTGTTGTTAATACAGAAACTAATTGTCGTCCTGCATTTAAAGATAATTTACCTAGAATAGAAAATAGTCATAAACTTACAAGAATCAATGGTCTTTATAGACATGGATATTTATTAGCCCCTGCAATTGTGGAAAAGGCATTAAAGGAAGGAATATATAAATGATAGAAATTATAGTAAATGGTGAAAAGCAAAAAGTAAAAGAAGATATAAATGTAAGTGAAATGATAGAAGTTTTAGAATATAAAGACAAATCTTTTGCAGTTGCTTTAAATGGTACATTTGTAGCTTTAAAAAACTATAACGAAACAAAAATAAACGATGCTGATAAAATAGAAATTCTAGCGCCAATGGTTGGAGGTTGATATGTGGGAAATAGGTGGTAAAAAACTTGATAGTAGATTATTAATAGGTTCAGCACTTTATCCCTCACCTTCAAATATGGAAGAGTCTATTAAAATCTCCCAAGCACAAATAGTTACTGTATCGCTTCGTCGACAAAATGCAGGTGATAAAGCAGGTGAAAGTTTTTGGAATATTATTAAAGAAATGAACTTAGAAATTTTACCAAATACGGCAGGTTCACACTGCGCAAAAGAAGCAATTACTACTGCACAAATGGCACGTGAAGTTTTTGGTACAAACTGGATAAAACTAGAAGTAATTGGAGATCAATATAATCTGCAACCAGACCCTTTTGAAACTGTAAAAGCTGCTGAGGTTTTAATAAAAGAAGGTTTTGAAGTATTTCCCTATACAACAGATGATTTAGTAGTTGCAACAAAACTAGCAGATGTTGGATGTAATATTTTAATGCCTTGGGGCTCTCCTATTGGTTCAGGTCAAGGATTGATGAATCCTAGTAATTTAAAAGCTATAAGAAAGAAGTTTCCAAATTTACAACTAATTATTGATGCAGGTATTGGAAAGCCATCTGATGCAGTTGAAGCAATGCAATTAGGTTATGATGCAGTTTTATTAAACTCTGCAATAGCACTAGCACACGACCCTGTTAAGATGGCAGAAGCTTTTAAACATGCAATAAGTGCAGGACGTTTAGGGTATGAAGCTGGTGTTATGCAAGAAAGAGAATTTGCAACTCCATCTACTCCAGTAGTAGGAACACCTTTTTGGCATCAATTTGATTAGATATTTAATTAGTGAGCCTTCTTATAATTATAAAAGCTTTAAAGATGCTAATTTTGTTTGTTATAGAAACAAAAATGCAGTTAATTTTGAAGAAGAAGCAAAAGCTTTTATAAAAAAAGCAAAAAAAGAAGGTATTGAAAATATTTTTTTAAATACAGACTACTTATTAGCTTCAAAACTAAAAGTTACAGGAGTACATTTAACATCAAAGCAACAAAACTTTATATCTAGTGCAAAGAAATTAGGCTTAAAAGTAATTATTTCTTGTCATAATGAAGAAGAAATAAAAAAAGCAATTGAAGAAAAAGTAGACTTTATTACATATTCACCTATTTTTGAAACACCAAATAAAGGTAAGCCAAAAGGTATAAAGAATTTAGAACAAATAGTTTGTAAATATGATGTTAAAATTATTGCACTTGGAGGAATTATTACTAAGGAGCAAATAGAGAAAATAAAGCATACTAAAGCTGCTGGTTTTGCATCTATTCGCTATTTTTTAGATGAGGAGTAAATTAAAATATCTTAAGATTATTACTCAACAATCCCACTGATACAAGTAACTTCAACACCTTCTTTTCTCCAAGCTTTTACAATTTCAAGTAAACCTATACTATCACTTGGCATATGAGGAGCTATTATTATATTTCCTATATTTTGTTCTTGTACTGCTTTTTTTACATCTTCTGGAACGTGCATAGCTATTATAGTTCCAACTCCTGCTTCAAAATATGATTTATAAACATCAACGCCACCGTTTGTTCCACCTGCCATTAGAACTTCTATTTTTCCTGCATAATCACTAGGACTTCCAACTCTAATAACAGGTTGTGCAGTTTTACCTACATAATATTCCCATGAATTTAACTCTTCAATAATATCTTTTAGTTTTGTTTTTGCTTTAGTTTCAAAAGCTTTATCAAGTCTTGTTTGAACAATTTCTTCAGTTATAAAATCAGCTGGAATATGAATATTTAAATAAGGCATTTTCATAAGTCTTGCAGCAGAACTAACTCGGTCATAATTAGAAGCATGACTTCCTAAATCAACGCTTTGTTGTTTCTTTTTTAGTGCTTTTTGAGCTTTATTTATAGGAACACCTGATTTTACCATTCTATCTATTTGCACATCCATTACTTTTGAAAAATCAACTATACAAGAGTCTGCTTTTGGATGATGAGATACTACACAATCATATCCCATTTGTTGTGCTAAAAGTAATTCAGGTGTCTCCATATCAATACCAATAAGTACTTTTTTTATATCTTTACCTTCAACTATAATATTTGTATCATAAGGCATAGCATCTAGTTTTGCAAGTTTTAGTGCGGTATTCATTAAGTTTGTTGTTGTCATATATATTTCCTATTCTAATTAAGCCATGAGCTTAAAGCTCGTGGTTTTCCTAAGAAGTAACCTTGTCCATAAGTTACTCCTATAGCTTTTAGTTCTTCAACATCTTCTTTTGTCTCAACATATTCAGCAACAGTTTCTTGTCCCTTAAGTTGTGCAATTTCTTGAATGTATTTTATTACTGCTTTATCTATAGGATCTGTATGCATATCTTTTACAAAACTTCCATCAATTTTTACTACATCAAATGGTAAACTTTTAAGATATTCAAAAGAAGCCATACCTGTTCCAAAATCATCTAACGCAAGTCCAATATTTTGTTTTTTAAGCCATATTATAAACTCATTTGCCATATTAAAATTACCAATTGCTGAACTCTCCGTAATCTCTAATTCTAGTTTATCCCAAGGAAAATCAAAATGTTCAATAGCTTCTTTTACTTTTGCTTGAAAGTCTGGGTTGTTTAGACTTGAACCTGCTAAGTTTATATGTGCAGAGTGTAGCTTTTCTATATGGTTTTTATCTTTTGTAACAGTCTCAAGATATGTCCATAGAACATGCATATCAATATCTGCCATAAGTTGATATCTCTCAGCTGTTGGCAGAAAACTATCAGGTGGTATGAAGTTATTGTCTTTATCCCACATACGTATAAGTATTTCATAACTTATCTTATCTGTGTCATATTGTAGTGGAACTATATCTTGTGCAAAAAGTTCAAATCTAGCTGGACCATCTACTAACGCTTCTTTTATAAGTTTTGCAGTATCAATTTCCATGGATACTCTTTTTGCAATTTCATCACTTGGGTCAAAGATTTGTGATTTACCTCGTCCTTTTTGTTTAGCTGTATAAAGAGAAGTTGTACTTGCTTTTAAAAGCTCTTTTAGAGTAAATTCAAAAGGTTTAAAAAATACAAGTGAGATACAAGCCGATACACTAAATGTTTCATCTTTATATGAAAATCTAAAATCATGGAGTCTTTTTAGACTTTCTTCTAAAAAGTTTTTTCCAAACTTTTCATTTGAATCTTTTAAAAGTACCGAAAAAGTATCTCCATCGATTCTAGCAAAAGGAGTATCTTTTGGTAGGATTGCTTGATAATGAGTCACTATCATTTTTAGTAGTTCATCCCCAGCTTGATATCCAGCTGAATCATTTACTAATTTAAATTGATCTAGATTTATAAGTAAGTAGTTGTATCCTTTAATATTTGGATTATCATTTTTTAAAGCATTTAGAAGCTCCTCTTTCATAAAAAAACGATTATAAATATTTGTTAGTTGGTCATGATTAGCTTGAAATTTTAATTCTTTAGATGACTTTTCTATTTGTTTCATTTGTAAATTAAAACCATCAAATAGCTCTTTGATTTCATTATTTGCATTAGTGCTGACTGCAGTAATCTTATTATTAGTAGGGTCACTTTTTCTCATTGCATCTAATAGTTCTATAAAAGGTTTAGTATAGTTTTTACTTAAAAAAAGACTAATTAAAAATCCAAAAAGTAGGGCAAAAGGAAATATTATAAGTATTGTATATGTAATTTGTTCTTCTTTTTGTTTAAAAGATGATAAGTCTACATCAATCAATTCAAAACCTAAAGTATAATTATCAGCAGTTATATCTTTTTTGACAAAAAGGTGTTCATCTATAAATATTGTCTCTTCTTCAAAAATAGATAATTGTTTTTTTGTTAATTCTTTCGTATCTCCATATTGAAAAATTGCTTTTTTATTTTCATTATAAAGAATAACTCCTCTTATTTCTTTAAATGCAGATAATCTAAATGTTATATCAGATAAAACATCAGCATTTGGGTTTAATATAAAATTTAGAAGGTCATTATTTAAAGATTGAGTAATTGCGTCAGTTTGGGTAATTGCGTTTTGTTGATTCTCTTTTTTTTGAACGCTTAATATAAAAAATAAGGTACTAGCTTCCACAACAATTACAATTAAAGTCATAAACACAATTAATTGTGTTTTTATTCTAAATTTAGTCCACATATTTAGTTTAATGCTTTTGATTTATTTGTAATAGGTAAATTTATATCATTACCCCATTCTCTCCATGAAGCATCATAATTAGAAACGTTATATCCTAGTTCTCTTAATGCAAAATAGTTAGTAGAAGCAACTCTTCCTATTTTACAGTATATTATAATTTTCTTATCTTTGTTAATATCTTTGTATAACTCTTTTAATGTAGTAGTTTCTTTTAATTTTGATAATTTATTTTCTTTTTTTAAATTTGAATATGCTGGTATATGAATGGCATTTAGTATATGACCAAATCTTTTTGCTACTGATTTTTTACCTATATAAGAGTTATAATCTCTTGCATCAATAACAGTTTGGTTTGGATTCTTTGTCGCAATTTGAGTTGTAAATTTTGTAGATAATCTATTGTTATTAATTGAAGCTATATATTTACTAGGTTTAACTTTAAGTATTTCAGAAGAAATAGGAAGTTTTTTCTTTTCCCATGTATCAAAACCACCATTAAGTAATTTTACATTTTTAAATCCATAAACTTCTAAAGTCCAAAATATTCTTGAAGCATCATAAAAAACACCATCATCATATATAACAATATTATCCTCAATATTTAAGCCTAGTTCTCGCACTATTTTTTGCATTTTATTTGGATTAACAATTTTACCATCGACTCTTTTATTTTCATAACTTTTTGAAACAGGAAAGTTTAGAGAGTTTTTTATATGACTAATTGAAAAATCTTCATAGTTTCTCACATCAACAATTTTGTAGTCTGTAATATTTTTTGATAATTGTTCGACACTTATTCTTAAATCTTGTGCATTTAGTGTAAATTGTGTTGCTAAGAAAATAAAAATAAAATAAAAATTATTTTTCATGATAAAACCTTTTTTTGCTTTGTAAAAAGGATATTATCATTATTATCTTCATTTGTAAATAGATTATTAGTATATTTTGTACGATATGCTTGTACTTTGAATTATAATAGAGTGAATAGTCTTATGTGTCAAACTCTAAAAAAGAGTTTGACAAAAAGTGATTAGTTTCCTAATAATTTTGTAGCAGTACCCATTAAAGATGAGTTTGAAGTTGCAGCTTTTGCAGCTTCTGTTGTTGCTGCGTCTTTTGCATCATTAACTGCACCTTCTAAACCTTCACTTGATTTTTCAGCACAAATATCAATAGCTTTTGCCATCATACCATCATCTGCAATTCCTACAAATGACTTATAAGTAGATGCTTGCGTACAATATGTTTTTGCTTGAGCAGCAGTAGCTGGAGCTTTTTCTTTTACCATTGCTGCTAACTTTGTTCCAATACTTTCTGCTGTAATTCCCATTGCACCACCAACAGTTTTTGCCGTACTTGCAATATCAAATGCAAAGATTGTAGTAATTGTAAGTGCTGATGCTAATATAATTTTTTTCATTTTTTTCCTTTAATTTTTTCGGATTATACTCTTAAAGACTTAAAACCTTTCTTTTAAAATTATAATTTTAGTTATTAAATCAAATTCAAAATTACCTTCTTGCGTTTTTAGGATGTGTTTATCTTCTGTTATTAACTTAAGAGCTTTAACTTTTGTATATTTTTTGTTTTTATACATAAATGAAATATAGTTTTTATCTTCAATTGCTTTTAGTAAAAATCTTTCTTGAATATTCATTTAGACTCTTTATAAGTTTGTAAAGGTAATTAATACCTTAGCAACTAGCTTGATATCATTTTCTTTATAAACTAAATGAGAAAAATCTGGATTTATTGAAATAAAGTTTTTATTTTTTAAATCATATTGTTTTACCCACATTTCATTTTCATAATATAGTAAATATATTCCATTATCTTCTAAAGTCTTATTTGAAAGATCTGAAACTATAAGGGCTTTATGATTTATTACAGCTTGCATTGACTTTCCATTTACAATAGTTACGAATAATGAATTTTCATTAAACTTTTGATTAATCAAGTGTTTTGAAAAAGTTAAATTTTTTGTTTTATTATCATCAAAAATATCTATATATTCTAAACTTAGATTTTTCATATACTTACCTTTTATTTTTAAAATAGAGTATAAGTATATCTATATATTATTTAGATAAAATGCCACTTTAAAAATTATTAGGACAATATTTGAATTTCAAACTTATAACAATGGCAATTTACGCAACTTACTTAACGAATAAGTTTGGTTTTCTTCTTAAAAATGCGAAAACAAAAGAAAAGCAAATGCTTCTTAGGGAAGAGTATTCAAGTACTTTATTTTCAAAATTAAGAATAAATGTAAATGTTATAAATAAAGAAAAATTACCACAAGATGGTAAATATTTATTGATTTCAAATCATAAAAGTATTATTGATCCTTTGATAATTGAAAGTGCTTTAGTTAATACAAAAATTAGAGGTTATTGGGTTGCTAAAAAAGAGTTATATAACTCTTTTTTCTTTGGGATGTTTACAAGAAATGCTGGCTCTATTCTTTTAGATAGAGAATCTAAAAACATGTCTTCATTTTTTAAAAGATTAAAAGAGGTCTCTTCAAATGGAGACTCTATATATATCTTTCCTGAAGGTACTAGAAATAAAGAAAATACACCAATATCATCTTTTAAAGAGGGTGCTAGAATTATTGCTTTAAAAAATAGACTAGCTATTTTGCCTATTTTTATTAAAACAAATGCAAATGAGATTTTAAAAGAAGCAATAAATAAAAGAGATAAAGATTTAACAATTGATATTGAAATTGGAGATATTATTGATTATAAAGATAAAACTCCATTAGAAGAGAATTATCGTAATATTTTTAATTTAGATAAATAAAGAAGGAAAAAAATGAGTAAAACAATTATAGAAAAACTAGTTCAAGATGAATTCAACGTTAATGTTGCATTTTATATTCATTTAAAATCATTTAATGATAATGTACGAAAAGAATTAAAAGAAAGAATAAAAGAAGTATTTTTCTTTTCAAAAGGTGTAGACTGGAAGTTTGATAGTTTTGGTATTGAAAAACCAGGTTCAAGAAGCAATGATATCTTAGGATATTTTATTTTTAGAACATCAGATGTAGAGAAATTAAAAAAACTATTTATAACAGAATTTAGTGATTATGATAATGCTTCAAAAATCACTTGTTCTGTGGCTAAATATGAAAAAGTTGATGAAACTTTTTTTGAATTAGAAGTATAGATTAAAATACTAAGAGATTAAAATATCGTAGAGTTCATCTGTATTTGATACGATGAAATCTGCACCATTATCTCTTAGCTCTTTTTCATCTCTAAATCCCCATAGAACTCCAATAGCAATCATCCCTGCATTTTTAGCTGTTTGCATATCAATTTTTGTATCACCTACAAAGTATATATTTTCAACATCTTTTTCTAAGTCTTTTGCAATTAATAAAGCAGCACTTGCATCAGGTTTTTTTGCAATACTATCTTTTTGTCCTGAAATATTTACAAATGAGTAATTACTAAAAAACTTGTTCATGCAATCTAGCGTAAAGTTATGTGGTTTGTTTGATAATATTGCTTTAGGATAAGCTTGATTTTCTAATTTACCTAAAAGTTGATGAATACCTTCATATACTTTTGTTTTTGAATCTATTTCTTTTTTGTAAATCACTTTAAATCTTTTGTGAAGTTTTTCAATAGTTTCCTCATTTTCTTTCTCATTTGTAGCTCTTTTTAGTAAAACTTTTACTCCATCACCTATAAAATATTTATATGCATTTATTTCATGAGTATTAAAACCAAACTCTTTTAGTGTTTGATTAACTGAATTTGCTAAATCTTCTAATGAGTCAATTAGTGTACCATCAAGGTCAAATATTACTGCTTTTTGTGACATAAAAATCCTTTGTTGACATTTTAATAGATTCATTTTATAATAGGATTAATAAAGGAACAATTGATGAAAATTTTAGTTTATATATTTATATTACTTAGTTTTCTAAATGCTAATAATTTAGAAAAAGGTTTTGATAAGTTAAGTACAGAACAAATGGCAGAAGTATTAGCTCAAATGATTGGTAAACAATTACCAAGAAGATTAGATGAAATTACAGTTGCTAAAGAGACTTTTTTCGAAGGTAAAACTTATGGCATGAAAAAGTATTTAATTCCTGAGAATAAAAAAGTTGCCGAAGATTTTAAACCTTATTTAGTTGCAAAACTCTATGCGAAACAAAGTTTCTATGAATATATGAAAAGAAGTGAAGTTACAAATATGTGTAAATCAAATTTGATTAGAGTATTTTTAAATAAAAATGGAAAAGTTAGAATAGATTACTATAATCAAGAAGAAGAAAATATTTTATTTATTTTACTTAATAGAAATGACTGCAAGTAAGGCTACCAGCCTCCACTTGCACCACCACCACCAAAGCCGCCACCGCCACCACCAAAACCACCAGAAGATGAACTAAAACCTCCTCTTCCAAAACTACCACCATATCCTGAAGTATAGTTATTTGAAGAGTTACTTTTTATACTTTTTAATTTATCAAAATCTACATCTTTTGTATTTATAAAATTAAATACAAATACAACTATAAAAATAATAAGTGCAAGAATTAAACTATATGCTGTAAATGCAGAACCCATTGCATATACAAAAAAAGCAAAAAAAGATGAAGGTATTGAAGATTTTGTAACTTTATATAAAGTCTGTTTTCTCAAAGCTCTTGAAAATGAATTTCCAAAAACTGATAAAAATATAATTGCAAAAAATACTAAAGGTATAAACTCATTTGTATTATCATTTATTTGGGCTTGTGGATGATTTGTATACTCTCCATTAATAGCTTCAATAATTTTTTCTGTTGCATTGTTTATACCTATGTAATATTGCTGTTTTTTAAAAGCTGATTTTAAAGTATATTCAATAATTTCATGAGAAATTTTATCTGTTAACGCACCCTCTAATCCATAGCCAACTTCAATACGAAGTTTTCTATCATTTAGAGATATTACGAGTAATACTCCATTGTCTTTATCTTTTTGACCAATTCCCCAATATCTTCCAAGTTGATAAGAATAATCAGCAATATCATATCCTTCTAAAGAATTAAGACTAACAATTACGATTTGATTAGAAGTTTTTTCTTCATGTGCTTTTAAAATAGAAGATAAAGTCTCTCTTTGGTCTTTTGTTAAAAGTTTTGCATTATCTACAACTCTTCCAGAAAGATTGGGAAAAGAATCAGTAATATTTGCAAAAGAAGAAAAAACAAAACCTGAAAGTATAAGAATTATTAGTAATATCTTTTTCATATTTTAAACCAACTCTATTACATCATTAGGAAGTTCATTTTCATCATCGTCTTTTATTGGAAACTCTTTGATTAAATATGTGCTACATGAATCAATAGCTTTTAAGTAACCCTTTGATAACTCATTATTCTTAACATCTTTTATAAATTCATCTACGATTACTTGCCAATAATCATTAGAAATTTTTTCAGATATCTTTTCATCTGTAATAATTTCAACATATTTTTCATCAATACTTACAAAGAACATTAAAGCTTGTTTTGTTTTTGTTCTATTTAATCGAAGATTTTCAAATTGTGTATTTGCATATTTACTTGCTATATTTTTTTTATAAAAACTTGGAAGTAGGAATAATATGATATTTTCAAATCTATTAAAGATAAAATGTAATATTAAAAATGTAAGTATTTGTGTTTGTATTAAAAGTAGTGTAGAAATATCAAAGAATAAACAAAGTAAAGAGAGTAGACAAACTATAATTATACTTATTACAGAAGATGCATACTTATAAGTTGCACTTCTTTTTGCTACAACTGCAACTAATTCAGCTGAACTTTTAGACTCTAAAAGTTCAATTGATTTAGAAATGGCTTGTTTATGCTCTTCCTTGATATACATGACTAAAACTGAACTTTTGGAGCTTCTTGTTCTGCTTGTGTTGCTTTAAATGTTTCTTTTACACTTGCACTTGGGTGAGCAATTGCAGCTACAAGTTTCCCTGGCATTGTTCTTAATTCAATATTATATTTTTTAACAGATGCTATAAAATCTTTTCTAGCAACTGTAATTCTATTTTCAGTTCCTTCAAGTTGTGATTGTAAAGCCATAAAGTTAGCATTTGCTTTTAAGTCAGGATATTTTTCAACAACTAGCATTAATTTTGATAAAGCACCAGATAGTCCTGCTTGTGCTTGAGTAAATTGTTGCATTGCAGCTGGATTATTTAAAGTATCAGCATTTATATTCATTTGAGAAACTTTACTTCTAGCTTCTGTTACTTCTATAAAAGTATCTTTTTCATGAGCTGCATAACCTTTTACAGTTGATACAAGATTTGGAATTAAATCTGCTCTTCTTTTATATTGGTTTTGAACTTGTGACCATTTTTCTTTTACGTCTTCGTCTAGTTTTGGTACATTGTTATAGTTTGTAATGATTAAATATACAAGTGGTAATACAATTACAAGAACAAGTATCATAGCGATTTTTTTCATGTTTAGCCTTTTGATTATATACGCGAATAGTATATGAATTATCATTAAAATTATATGAATAATTATTAAATACAGATATAATATTCAATAATCTATAAAAAAATTAAAAAATTAAGAACTTTTCAAGAGATATTGAGTATGATTATCATTAAATTTTTAAAGGAGTATTAAATGAACGCATCAGAATTATTTATAAAAGCATTAGAAAACGAAAATGTTGAGTACATCTTTGGAATCCCAGGTGAAGAAAACCTAGACTTCTTAGATGCACTTAGAGAATCAAATATTAAACTTATTTTAACAAGACATGAGCAAGCAGCTGGTTTTATGGCAGCTACTTATGGAAGACTAACAGGAAAAGTTGGAGTTTGTCTTTCAACTTTAGGCCCAGGGGCTACAAATTTTGCAACAAGTGCAGCATATGCACAATTAGGTGGAATGCCTATGATGATGATAACAGGTCAAAAGCCTATTAAAAAATCAAAGCAAGGTAGATTTCAAATTATTGACATTGTTAATATGATGAAACCTATGACAAAATATGCAAAACAAGTCGTAAATGGTGATAATATACCTTCAATGGTTAGAGAAGCATTTAAAATTGCAACAACAGAGCGACCAGGTGCTGTTCATATTGAATTGCCTGAAGACATTGCAGCTGAAGAAGTTGAACTAAATATTTACCCTGTTCAAAATTTCAAATATCCAAAAGCAGAAAAAGATTCAATTTTAGAAGCTGTAAAGATGATTGAAAAAGCTAAAATGCCACTATTATTAATAGGAGCAGGGGCTAATAGAACAAGAATTGGAAATGCACTTACAAACTTTGTAAATGAAACAGGAATACCTTTCTTTTCTACACAAATGGGAAAAGGTGTTATTGATGAAAACCATAAACTTTGTTTAAGTACAGCAGCATTATCAAAAGATGATTTTATTCATTGTGCAATTGAACGAGCTGATTTAATTATCAATGTTGGACATGATGTTATTGAAAAACCACCATTTTTTATGGATAACCATGAAGGTGCTACAAAAGTAATTCATGTTAATTTTTTACCTTCAGAAGTAGATGATACTTATTTCCCACAATTAGATGTTTTAGGAGATATTGCAACAAATATTGAAAGTTTAAGTACAGCAATTTCACCACAAGACCATTGGGATTTTGAATATTTCAAAAAAATGATTGTTGAAATTAAAACACATTTAAATAAATACTTTGCAGATACAAGATTCCCTATTCTTCCTCAAAGAGCAGTAAGAAGTATTAGAAGTATTTTAGATGATGAGGATATTGTTACTTTAGATAATGGAGTATATAAAATATGGTTTGCAAGAAACTATAGATGTGCACAACCTAATACTTTATTATTAGATAATGCATTGGCAACTATGGGAGCAGGGCTTCCTTCAGGAATGGCTGCTAAAATGGTAAATCCAGATAAAAAAGTTGTTGCTGTTTGTGGTGATGGTGGATTTATGATGAATTCACAAGAGATTGAAACAGCAGTAAGATTAGGAATTGATCTTACAATCATAATTTTAAATGATAATGCATATGGAATGATAAAATGGAAACAAACAGGAATGGGATTTGAGTCTTATGGACTTGACTTAGAAAACCCAGATTTTGTAAAATATGCGCAATCTTATGGAGCAAATGGTTATAGACCTGAATCTTGTGAAGATTTTGAAGAAATATTAGAAAAATGTGTTAATTCTAAAGGTGTTCATTTAATAGATTTAGCAGTTGATTACTCATTAAATCATGCGATTTTAAATGATCTTTTAGCAAAAAAACAATGTTTAGTATAAAATTATAAGGAAATAAAAATGAATACAATTGAAGTAACATCACCATTTGACGGTAAAGTAGTTGGAACTGTACCCTTTAGTTCAGTAGAAGAAGTAACACAAGCAATAGATTTAGCACAAGATACTTTTTTGGATACAAAAAATCACTTACCAAAGTATAAAAGAGTAGAAATTCTAGAAAATGTAATGAATATCATGAGCTCTCAAATTGAAGAACTAACAAATCTTTGTGCAAGTGAAGGTGGGAAACCTTATATAGATTCAAAAGTGGAAATTCAAAGAGCAATAAATGGTGTTAAATTAGCAATTGAGCATTTAGGTGCATTTGAAGGTAAAGAAATTGCAATGGGACATACAGCAAGTTCTGCTAATAGAATGGCATATACTTTTAAAGAACCAATTGGAGTAGTTGCAGCAGTTTCTGCTTTTAATCATCCTTTTAATCTTGCAGTTCATCAAGTAATTCCAGCACTTGCTGTTGGTTGTTCTGTTATTATTAAACCAGCAACTCAAACGCCTATGTCTGCTGTAAAATTAATAGAGATATTAGAAGAAGCAGGATTACCAAAAGGTTGGGCACAAGTAGTAGTTTGTGGAAGAGAAGCTGGAGAATTATTAGCAACGTCTAAGAAAGTGAATTTCTTAACGTTTATTGGTTCTGCTAAAGTTGGTTGGTATTTAAATTCAAAAGTAGCTAATGGAACAAGAGTTGCATTAGAGCATGGTGGAGTAGCACCTGTTATTGTTGAAAAAGATGCTTGTTTAGATGAGTTAATTCCTTCTTTATCAAAAGGTGGATTCTATCATGCAGGTCAAGTTTGTGTATCTGTTCAAAGAGTTTATGTTCATAAAGATATAATAGATGAAGTAGCTAATAAATTATCAAGTGCAGCTCAAGCTTTAGTAGTTGGCGATCAAATGGATCCAAAAACTGAAGTAGGTCCATTAATTAATAATGATGAAGTAAATAGAGTTGAGCAATGGGTAGATGAAGCAGTAGAAAAAGGTGCAAAGATTTTAACAGGTGGAAAAAGAATATCTGATTCTTTATATGAACCAACTGTAATTTTAAATCCAGCAGATGATGCTTTAGTTTCTACAAAAGAAGTATTTGGACCAGTAGTATGCTTATACTCTTATGATGATATTGAAGAAGCATTTACACGTGCAAATTCACTTGAAGTATCATTTCAAGCAGCAGTGTTTACAAAAAATATAGATACTGCTCTATTAGCTGTAAAAAGATTAAATGGAACTGCTGTTATGGTAAATGATCATACTGCATTTAGAGTTGATTGGATGCCATTTGGTGGTGCTAAAGCTTCAGGACTTGGAATGGGTGGAATTCTTCATTCAATGGAAGAGATGAGTAATGAAAAATTAATGGTTATTAAATCAAACGTACTATAAGAGGATAAATATGAAGTGGGAAGACTTTTTTAAACAAGAAGAGCAAAAAGATTATTATAAAGATTTAATGAAAAGTATAGAAAAGGCATATAGTACAAGTGTTGTTTTTCCGTCTAAAGATAAAATCTTTAATGCTTTTAGTCTAACTCCCATTTCAAATTTAAAAGTAGTAATTCTAGGGCAAGATCCTTATCATGGAGTTGGACAAGCTCAAGGCTTGGCATTTTCAACTCCAAGTGATATTAAAAATCCACCTTCAATGAGAAATATATTAAAAGAAATAGAAGATGATTTGAAGTTAAAGTCTGTATGCGAACATGGAGATTTAAACTCCTGGGCAAAAGATGGGGTATTGCTTATAAATGCTATTTTAACAGTTGAGCAAGCAAAACCAAAGTCACATCATAAATTAGGTTGGGAAATATTTACTGATAATCTTATAAAGTTTATATCTTTAAATTGCAAGGATATAATTTTCATATTATGGGGTAGTTCGGCTATAAAAAAAGAAAAAATTATAGATACAAGTAAACATCATATTTTAAAAGGTGTTCATCCAAGTCCATTATCAGCTTATAGAGGATTTTTTGGGTGTAAGCATTTTTCAAAGACAAATGATATTTTAAAAAAATTAGGAAAAGATGAGCTTAGGTGGTAAAAGTAAAATTTAAACAGTTTAGGAAAATAAACTCTTAATTCGTTTTTTTACTTTTGTAAGACTTAGTTTTATCGCTGCATATTTCATCACTTTTGCGATATTTTTCCATCTAGGTTTTTCATAACAAGGAGTTGGACATGTTCTGCATCTTGGTTTTATATCATGCTGACATTCGATTAAACGTTGATGCGAATAGCTAATTGCATCATGACAAGTAGGACAAAGACATAAATTCATAGTAAATTTTTTATCTTTATATTCTAAAGTAATTTCTTTATCTACTAGATTTTCATGTTTATCTTTACAATAAAGTTCAAAAAACTTCTTTAATGTATTGATTTCTATTTCAAATTTTTCAGTTGTCATAAAAAAATCCTTTATTTAAACCTATATTTAATATTTTTCCATAAAATACATTAGCAAACATTGATTTTAGTCAATAAAAAGAGAGAAGAAAACATGGAAGTAACAGGATTAGAAGATTTTTATTTTTTCAGTTTTTTAGAAAAAGATGAATTGGTTAGATTAAAAGAGATATCTATAAAAAAACGTTATAACAAAAATGAAATACTTTTTTATAAAGGTGATAGTTCTAAATATTTACATTTATTAATAAAAGGTGTTGTTAAACTATACACACATGACCATAAAGATAATGAAGTAATAATTCATAATTTAATGGCACCTTCATTTATTGCAGAAATTGCGAATTATGAAGAAGTAAAGTTTCCAGCAAATTGTGCTTTTGAAACAAATGCAGAAGTGCTTTTAATTGACTATGATAAGTTTAAAGAAGAGTTTTTATTAAAACCTGAAATATCAATCTTTTTTATTAAATCATTAACAAGAAAAATAAAAGCTCTAGAGAGTTTTATATCATATAACATTAGTTCAAACAGTAGTGAAAAGATTGCAAAATTTTTATTAGATAATGAATCTATTTTAATAAATTTAAAACAAGTAAAAATTGCTCAAATATTAAATATCACGCCAGAAACATTTTCAAGAAAAATTTCTAAATTAAAAAAAGATGGAATTATTCAAAATGAGAAGGGTTTTATAACAATCTTAGATCATGAAAGTTTAAAATATTTAGTAAATGAATAAAGAAAGAGTTTAGTCTTCTTTCTTTAAATCAAATAATAGCTTATATATATTGTTTTTATGTGTTTTATCAACTTGCATAAAAATAAAAGCTACAACAACTACATTTAAATGTATCACGGCATCTTGAAATGGGAAAAATATAAAAATAACTCCAACTATTAGAATAAAAAAAGGCTTTGAGAGTTTTATAAGTCCTTCTGCTTTTATAATTTGTAGTTTATACTCATTTTCATTTGTGTCTATAAATTCTTTATCTTGTTCGCTTAATTCATTAGAATCTTTTAATTTAACAAGACCTTCAATAACATCCATATTTTTTTTGTATTGAAAGTATCTATATAATAATATTCCAAGCAGTACGATAGATGCAAAGTTTGAGATTAATTGCAGTGGTATTTGGTTTAACATTAACTTCCTTTAATATTGTATGTATACAAGTGTATTGTATAATTTCAAAAATTACCTTAGGATTAAAAATTTCTGATTCATTTATACTTTATACTTTACTAATATGTACATCTTTTACACTTTATATTTGCTACATATTCTTTTCGAAAAAAGATTATACTCATTATACAAAAGATAACTTATTAAATACTCAAAATCCATGGTATTGGGAATGGGATAAAGAAAATATTAAAACCCTACATTCTAAATGTTCAAAATGCGATGAACTATTAGTCTACGATGAAAACTATTGCAATAATAGAGTATTTTTTTATTGTCCAAGTTGTGATAATCAAGAAATGATTATTCGTGGTGGGAATTATAAATACTCACAATATATAATTGAACGTGAAATAAAAAGAAAAGCAGGGATTGGAAAATATAAAAAAGTAATTTAATTCACAATTTATACATAATTAATTTCTAATATTATGAATATTTAATTAAATTAGATATAATAATTTAAATTATTTCAAGGAGAAAAAATGAAAAAAATTGTTTTACTATTAATGTTAGGTGTTTCATTTATGTTAGCTGCCATAAATTTACAAACAGCATCTAAAGATGAGTTAATGAGTATTAAAGGTATTGGGCCAGTTAAAGCTGATCAAATTATTAAATATAGAAAATCAAATAAGATTAAAAGTCCTTCTGATTTACAAAATATAAAAGGTTTTGGACCAGGAGTTATTTCAAACATAACTGGAAATAAAACTGTTTCAAAAGCAAAAATGTCAGAAAAAAAGAAAATAGCGAAGATTGAAGATAAGAGAAAAGATAAAATCTCTAAAGCAAAAAAATCTAATATGTCTAAAGATGAATTAAAAGCAAAAAAAGAAAAGATTAATAAAAAAGCAAAAGCTAAAAAAACTGATGTGAAAGAAAAAACAAAAGCAAAAAAAGAAAAGATTTCTAAAAAAACTGCTGCAAAATTAAAAAAAGCAAGAATGAAAGAAAAAGCTGGTAAAAAACTTACAAAAACTGAAATCAAACTTTTAAAAGAATATAAAGGTAAATAGTCTTAGTAGGATTTTCCTACTAAACTTTTTACATAAATATGCTAAAATCTCTTAAAAATAAGAGGTTCACTACTTGAAAATATCTACAAACTCTAAATGTTTATGCAACTCTGATAAAAAATACAAAAAATGCTGTAAGCCATTTCATGATGGTGTATTACCAACTCTTGCTGTTGAATTAATGCGTTCAAGGTTTTGTGCATTTGCATTAAAAAAAGCTGAATATATTATTAATACTACGCATAAATCAAATAGTGATTTTACAGATGATTTAAAAGCATGGAGAGAAGATATAGAATTATTCTGTGATAATACAAAGTTTATATCACTAGATATTTTAGAAGAGATAAATGGTCTTGATGAATCATTTGTATCTTTTAAAGCAACATTATTACAAAATGGACAAGATGCTTCTTTTAAAGAAAAGAGTAGATTTTTAAAAGTAGAAAATAGATGGGTTTATGTAGATGGAACTTTTTTTTAATAAGGATATAAATGAAAATATTGTTTTCGCCTAGTGAGGCAAAGTTTAAAGATGGAATAGATGAGAGTTTTAATAAAAATAGTTTTGTATTTCCAGAGTTATTTGATGCTAGGCTAGAGATAATTACAAAGTATCAAGAATTTATAAATAAAGCTAGTAATGATGAAATAATAAAACTATTTGGTACAAAAAAACAAGATGTTGTTGATTATTATTCTAATGATATTTTTGAAAGAAATACAAAAAAAGTTATTCAAAGATATGATGGCGTAGCATATGATTATTTAAAATATGAAGAACTTACTAAAAATGAGCAACAATATATTGATGAAAATGTGATGATTTTCTCAAACCTTTTTGGACCTATTCTAGCAGGTGATTCTGGCCTTCCTGATTATAAACTAAAACAAGGAGAAAAACTTGATGGACAAGCTGTAGAAGTTTTTTATAAAGAACATTTTACTTCTGCTATTGATGCTTATTTAGAAAACGAAGATGTTTTAGATTTAAGAGCAGGTTTTTATGAAAAGTTTTATAAGTTGAGTAAACCTTATACAACAATGAAATTTATTAAAGATGGAAAAGTAGTAAGTCATTGGGCTAAGGCATATAGAGGTATAATATTAAATACAATATCAAAAAATAATATAAATTCAATCGAAGAATTGATGAAACTAAAAATAAATAATTTAGTTATTAGTGAAATAAAAGAGAGTAAAAATAAAAAAGAGATTATTTATAATATAGTTTAAAGATATTCATAAAGGTATGTGATGCCAAATATTTTAGAAAATATAACAATTTTATATGTTGAAGAAGAAGAATCATTAAGAATTAGATTAGTTAATAATTTAAAAGCAGTTATAAAAAAAGTTTACGTATGTAATAATGGAATTGAAGCGCTTTCTCTTTATAAAAAATATGAAGATTCAATTGATATTATAATTTCAACTGTAAATATTCCAGGAATTAATGGAATAGAACTTTTAAAAGAAGTAAGAAAAATTCATAAAAAAATACCTTTTATGATTAACACGATGTATCTAGAATCAGAATTATTACTTGAAGCTATTGAGTATGATGTTACTGAATATGTTTCAAAATCTATTACTATAAAAGATTTACTTGTAAAAATTGCAGAAAGACATCATGAGAGATTTTCATATATGAAAATGGCAGCACAAGAAATAGAAATGACAAGATATCTTGATGCTTTAAATAAAGTTGCAATTGTCTCTAAAACAGATCTAAAAGGTATTATTACTTATGTAAATGAAATATTTTGTGAAGTTGCTCAATATAAGGAATCCGAGTTACTAGGTAAACCTCATAATATAATACGTCATCCTGATATGCCAAAAGCAGCATTTAAAGAAATGTGGGAAACAATACAAGCTGGACAAAAATGGCAGGGAAAAGTAAAAAATAAAGCAAAAGATGGAAGTCCTTATTTTGTAAATGCAACAATATTTCCTCAATATGATGAAGCAGGAAAAGACATTATTGGATATATTGCCATTAGATTTTTAACAACAGATGATGAAAATGAAAAAAGAGAGTTCAAGAAAAAAGTAATTGAGAATTTACAAGATAGTAGAAAAAAACAATTACAATTAGCTAATGAAAATAGTAAACTAGAAACACAATTAGATAAATCCAACTGTAGAGTCTTTGAATTAGAAAATTATATTGGAAGTCTTCAATCTTCAATAAAAGATTTAGAATCAAAAAATTTAAGTAAAGAAAGACAATTAAACCATTATGAACTGCAAATGCATAATGTGGATGAAAGTTACTTAAAAAAGATGGAAAATAAAAAGAAAGAAGCAGAAGGAAGAGTTGGCAATATCCATGATTTAAGACGAGATAAAGATATGCTAGTTAAGAAAAACAATGATTTAGAATCAAAACTAGATGAGCTTAAGAAAACTATTTTAAATTCAAAATTAAAAGATGAAGATCAGAGAAAAAGAATCAGAGACTTATCTGATATTGTTCAGGACTTAGAAAAGAAAATTAGAGATTATGAGAGCTAAATAAAAAATAGTGTTATAAGAGAAACTAAAGCAAATATAGCACTATACACAAATAAATACTCACCATAAGACCAACCAGCAGCAAAAGCACCTACAAAGCCACCTAATCCATAAGCTACTCCATACATAAACTGTTGTGCTAGTTTTTTATTATCATAAAGTGTATATAAAAACATAATTACAGTACTATGATATAAACCAAAAGAAAAAGCATGTAAGCTTTGAGATAAAAAAGTAATAGTTAATGAATCAGGATAGGCATATAATAAAAGCCATCTAAATACAGTAATACCAACACATATTTTTATAATAGTTAATAAGTTCTTTTTTAATAAAGGTCCTTGAAAATAAAGAATTAATATTTCACAAATAACTCCAAAAGACCAAAGATATGAGGTCATTTCTAAACTTATACCATGTTCAGTTTCATAAATAGTAAAGAAGTTATAAAAGCCTCCAAAACTCATTTGCATAAAGAAAAGACTTAACCAAAATGGCCAATACTTTAAAAATGAAAAACTTTCATCTTCCTCTTTTTTTACATGGGCTACATCATTTTTTACAAGTAAAAGTGCAAAAATTACTGTTAGTATATTCATTGCTAAATAGTAATCAAGTGCGATTTTTGGTTCACTTAGAAATTTTGCAAGCACTAAAGATATAAGCATGAATCCAATTGAGCCAAATAGTCTTGATTTACCGTATTTGCTACTTCCTAGATTTTTAATAGCTGTAACTTCTAAATAAGGAAGTATCAAGGATAGACAAACTCCAAGTATTGCATTATTTATCATAAAAGCATAAAAATTATCAATTGTAAAATAAAATAACGATGATGTTAATATAGATAAAAATAAAGCACTTTTAAAAACAGTTAAATTTAATTCAACATGTTTTAAAAATAAAAAAGGAGTTGCAAATCTCATTAAAGGTGCAAGAGCGAAAATAATACCAATATCAAAAGCATTATAACCTATATCATGAAGTACTTTTGGCATAAATATTACATATACACCAACAGCTGCAAAGTAAAAAAAGTAAAATGCAGAGAGATTAAAAAATAGCATTATTCAGGAACAATAATAGTGTTTGAAATTAAATCCTGAAATGTTTTTTTATCTTTTCTAATAAAAGGTAAAAATATTAAGAAAAATGATACTACTGCAAATAATGTAGCTACATATCTTATAAGTGATTGAATTAATGATATTTTACCTTTACTTGTAGCATCTACAACTTTTAGTGCATAGGCTTTAAGTCCTGGAGTTTGGTTTTTTACAAACCAGAAAAATATAATTATTAAAAGATGAATTATAAGGATTATTGACCATCCTTGGATTCTATCTTCTGAAAAAGCCTCACCACTACCCATTATAAAATATATTACTACATAAAAAATAGGAGTAGTGATTAAAAAAGTGTCAGTTAAAAAAGCTCGAAGTCTCGAAGATACAGAAGAAGAGTCTACTTGAGTCTTTTCTTCCTTAATAGAAGTATTCTCATTTTCTTGAGTTTTTCTATTTTGTTTTGTATCTCTCCATCTAGCCATTAAGTTTAGTTACCTCTTGAACCTGGTTTATAAGCAATATCTTTAAAATCACACTCATCAGGAGTATACATTTTGAAAGTAAAGTCTTCTAATGCAAATAATGGTTTATCAAGTGGTAATTTACAATTATCTTGAGCTTGTAAATCACTTCCAACTCTTGAACAAAAACCTCTGTTTGCAAGTGCTGCATATGCAACAATATTTCCACCAGCAGCTTCAACTTGTTTAGCAGCTTCAAGTGCAGATCCACCAGTTGTGATAATATCTTCACATATGATGTAGTTTTCACCTTCACTAACTTCAAAACCACGTCTTACTGTCATTTGTCCATCAACTCTTTCCGCAAAAATAAATCTTACATCTAAAGCAGTTGCTAATGCAAATCCTGAAATAATTCCACCAAGTGCAGGTGAACATACAGCATCAACTTTAATACCAGACTCTTTTATTTGCGCAGCTAAAGCTTCGGCTAATAATTTAGCAGTTTTAGGATCTTCTAAAACCTTTGCAGATTGTAAATAAAAGTTTGAGTAATTACCAGAGCTTAATTTAAAATGTCCTTCTAATAAGGCATTTGCATCTTTATAAATTTGTTCTACGTTCATAATTATACCGTTAAAATTTCTTGTTCTTTTGCTTTTAAAGTATCATCAGCTTTTGCTACGAACCCATCAGTAATCTTTTGAATTTCATCTTGTGCTTTTTTACTCTCATCATCAGTAATTTCTTTATCTTTGTGAAGAGCTTTAATTTTGTCATTTGCAGTTTTTCTGATATTTCTAATTGCAACTTTTGCATTATCAGTCATAACTTTTGCACCCTTAGCACTTTCTTTTCTTTGGTCAACTGTCATAGGTGGGAAGAATAATTTGATTACTTCACCATCATTATTTGGATTAACACCAATGTTAGCATTTTGAATAGCTTTTTCAATATCACCTAAAAGATTTTTTTCCCATGGGTTTACTACAATAGTTGTAGCATCTGCTGCTAAAACAGAACCTACTTGATTTAAATCTGTAGGAGTTCCATAATAATCAACTTTTACACCATCTAAAACAGAAGTAGTAACTTTACCTGTTCTTAGTGTTTTATAATCTCTTTTTAAAGCCTCAATAGACTTTTCCATATGATCTTTTGTTTCAGCATTTAATTCTTCTAACATTAATTCTCCTTGCAAGGTTTAACTTTTTTATTTAATTTAAGCGGCATTATACCATTTTTAACTTTGATATCTTTCTATAATAGAGTTGTAAATTTATAATTTTATGTTTTTAATGTAGATTAGTAAAAGATGTGAGAAAAGAAAAAGTAAAGAGTGTAAGAAATATAAATATTTCTTACTATTTCTTTAAATTATTCTGCAGCAGGTACTGTTGGTACTGGTGCTGATGAAGGAGCTGCAGGAGCAGCTTGTTCAGTTACTGGAACTGGAACTGATGGTATTAATGATTCTGTTTTTACATTATCAATTGCACTTTCGTTTCTTTTTTCATTGTACATGTAACCTAAAGTCACTGTATTAATTACAAAGATTAAACCTAATGCCATTGTTGCTTTAGTTAAAAAATTACCTGGTCCTTTAGCACCAAATAAAGACTCGTTACTTCCACTATAAGCTCCAAGACCGATGCTTGAACTTTTTTGAAGTAATACTACTATAGTTAATAAAATCGCTAAAACAAATTGAACTACTAAAAGTGTAGATGTCATAATTTATTTCCTTTTTGAAAAATGGGGTATATTTTATCTAAAACTTATTAAGAAAAAGTTAAAATGAATCTTACTAAAAAATATCTACTATAATAAAGAGCAAAATTGTCAATCAAAAATGAATTTTCAAAGCATGCAAATAAATATAATGATAACAATATTATTCAACAAATTATTGCAAAATCACTTGTACGTGAATTAAAAAGTAAACCTAAAAAGATATTAGAATTAGGCTGTGGTTCAGGGCAAGTTTTCAATCATATTAATTGGGAAATAGATTTTTACAAGGCAATAGACTTTTCTGCCCAAATGTGTAAACTACATCCTAAAAACAGTAAGGTTGAAGTTAAATGCCATGATTTTGATAGTGATGAATTTTTAAATGAAATCAAAAATGATAGCTATGATATAGTTCTTTCTTCATCTGCATTACAATGGTCAAAAGATTTAGGGAAAATCATAAGAAACTTGTCTTATGTCACAAAAGAAATAAATGCAGTTTTATTCACTTCAAATACATTTAAAACAATTCAAAATATAACAAATTCAAAATCTCCAATTTTAAGCGAAGATGAAATAAAAAAGGCATTTTCTCAATATTTTAATTGTGAATTTGAAACAATAATGTATAAATTAGAGTTTGACAATAAAAAAGATTTATTTAATTACATTAAAAATTCAGGTGTAAGTGGTGGGTCAAATGCTTTAGATTTTAAAGATGCTAAGAAACTATATAAAGAGTATGGTTTAAATTATTTAGAGTTTGAAGTGATTTTTATTAAGACATTTACTAAACTGTAAACTAACTCCCAAAGGAGTTAGTTTAACTATTTAGTCGTCGTTACTATTCATAATTCCTAAAATTTGTAATAATGAAATAAACAAGTTAAAGAAATCTAAGTATAAAGATAGTGCAGCATCAATTGGAGAATCATAATTCCCTTTGATTATTTGTTGTGTATCATATAAAATGAACGCAGAAAATAATAATGCACCAGCACTAGCAATTCCTAATTGTAATAATGATGATTGAATAAAGATATTAGAAATACCTGCAACAATCATAATAATTAAAGCAATGAATAACATTTTTCCCATTGAAGAGAAATCTCTTTTAGTTGTCATTGCAAACATTGAAATTCCAGCAAAAGCAACTGAAGTCATTAAGAAAGCTTGTCCAACAATAGCAGCACCAGCTGGCATTGCAAAGATTGAAGCTAATAATGGAGCAATTGTTAATCCAGAAATAAATGTGAATCCAAATAATACAGCTAAGTTAACACCTGGAATATGTTTAGTTCTTGGTATTACGAAGAAGATTAATGCTAATTCAACAGCAAATAAAACCCATTTAACAGGTCCCATTAACATTGAAACAATTTCTAACCCAATATATGCACCAGCAGTAGCTGCTAATAAAGAACCTGCAAATAATTGATAAGTAGCTTTTAAGAAGCTCATCAATTGTGATTGCGATGACTCTTGTGCATGTTCATTAGAATTATTTGATAAATAATCTCTATTATACATATGTATATCCTTTTAATATTATAGTTTAAGTGCGTAATTTTATTATGTTAGTCTTAATAACATCTTTAATTAAGTATGTTATCGTTTACCACTTTAGATATATTATATTATAAAAGTAAATGAATAATTAATAAAGATAAGGTTTTTACTTATTAAAAATGATATTTAATTGTTTTTTACAATATAAATATAGTATTAATAATACTATTGAAAGGAATTCCAAAATTTAAGCCACATCTAAGAAAAACCCCTTGACAAGAAGAAAATTATACCCTATAATTCCCGTCCAAAAACAGAGGAACGACATCAAAAACATTTGATGAACAGCCGATACGATGGATGATCTTTAACAATGTAATGAAGTTTGTAAAGTAATCTTTATAAACTGAATATAATACTCTAATATATAATCTAAAAGAAATAGATTTAAAAAAAATAAAAAAATTATAACAAGAATTAATTCTTGTCTATAAATTTGAGTGATAATTTTGTATAACAATACAAATTTGTCAGTATCAAACTAGACGCGTTTATAAAACTTGACATTAAGTCAACTTTGTATCGCACTTCTTTATGGAGAGTTTGATCCTGGCTCAGAGTGAACGCTGGCGGCGTGCTTAACACATGCAAGTCGAACGAGAACGGATTAAAGCTTGCTTTAATTGTCAGCTAAGTGGCGCACGGGTGAGTAATATATAGGTAACGTGCCTTCAAGAAGGGGATAACAATTGGAAACGATTGCTAATACCCTATATGCCTTTATCCCATAAGGGAGCAAGGGAAATATTTATAGCTTGAAGATCGGCCTGTACAGTATCAGTTAGTTGGTGAGGTAATGGCTCACCAAGACAATGACGCTTAACTGGTTTGAGAGGATGATCAGTCACACTGGAACTGAGACACGGTCCAGACTCCTACGGGAGGCAGCAGTGGGGAATATTGCACAATGGACGAAAGTCTGATGCAGCAACGCCGCGTGGAGGATGACACATTTCGGTGCGTAAACTCCTTTTATATAGGAAGATAATGACGGTACTATATGAATAAGCACCGGCTAACTCCGTGCCAGCAGCCGCGGTAATACGGAGGGTGCAAGCGTTACTCGGAATCACTGGGCGTAAAGAGAATGTAGGCGGATAGAAAAGTCAGAAGTGAAATCCAATAGCTCAACTATTGAACTGCTTTTGAAACTTTCTATCTAGAATATGGGAGAGGTAGATGGAATTTCTGGTGTAGGGGTAAAATCCG
The DNA here is from genome assembly GCF_001956695.1 of Poseidonibacter parvus. Classification (NCBI taxonomy): domain Bacteria; kingdom Pseudomonadati; phylum Campylobacterota; class Epsilonproteobacteria; order Campylobacterales; family Arcobacteraceae; genus Poseidonibacter; species Poseidonibacter parvus. Next base: position 2,817,251 of record NZ_CP019070.1, on the reverse strand, counting down.
TAGAGATCAGAAGGAATACCGATTGCGAAGGCGATCTACTGGAACATTATTGACGCTGAGATTCGAAAGCGTGGGGAGCAAACAGGATTAGATACCCTGGTAGTCCACGCCCTAAACGATGCACACTAGTTGTTGTGAGGCTAGACCTTGCAGTAATGCAGTTAACACATTAAGTGTGCCGCCTGGGGAGTACGGTCGCAAGATTAAAACTCAAAGGAATAGACGGGGACCCGCACAAGCGGTGGAGCATGTGGTTTAATTCGACGATACGCGAAGAACCTTACCTGGACTTGACATAGATAGAATATAACAGAGATGTAATAGTGCTAGCTTGCTAGAACTATCATACAGGTGCTGCACGGCTGTCGTCAGCTCGTGTCGTGAGATGTTGGGTTAAGTCCCGCAACGAGCGCAACCCTCGTCATTAGTTGCTAACAGTTCGGCTGAGAACTCTAATGAGACTGCCTGGGTAACCAGGAGGAAGGTGAGGACGACGTCAAGTCATCATGGCCCTTACGTCCAGGGCTACACACGTGCTACAATGGGGTATACAAAGAGCAGCAATACCGTGAGGTGGAGCAAATCTCAAAAATATCTCCCAGTTCGGATAGCAGTCTGCAACTCGACTGCTTGAAGTTGGAATCGCTAGTAATCGTAGATCAGCAATGCTACGGTGAATACGTTCCCGGGTCTTGTACTCACCGCCCGTCACACCATGGGAATTGAACTCATTCGAAGCGGGAATGCTAAAGTAGCTACCCTCCACAGTGGATTCAGTAACTGGGGTGAAGTCGTAACAAGGTAACCGTAGGAGAACCTGCGGTTGGATCACCTCCTTTCAGAGAAAGAGACTTAATTCGTTTTAAGTCTCATCAAGAAAAACAATAAAGAGTATTATGTTCGGTTTATAAAGATTATTAAAAACCTTACATATTAGAGTTTAGTTATTCAAACTAAATATAAGTACTTAATATAAAGTATTTATATTTGGTTTAATTACCAAAACGCGTTACCTTGAAAAAACTTGTTTTTTTAAGCTAGCAAGATATTTAAAAATATAATGTTAAAGTCTTTTAATTTTTTCATTAATTAATACTAATTTATTAGTAAAGATTAATAAACAATTTTAAAAACTATCTAAGAGATTAGATAGAACACAATTTATTATTTTATGTAATGTACAGAAATGTATGTTTAATAAGATAGTAGCCAAAGAATAATTATCAAATGCGACAGATTAAATTCTGTTTATTATAAGCTATTAAGGGCTAATGGTGGATGCCTAGACTGTAAGAGGCGATGAAGGACGTACTAGACTGCGAAAAGCTACGGGGAACTGTCAAGAAGTTTTGATCCGTAGATCTCCGAATGGGACAACCCAGCTAATAGAGATATTAGTTACACGAAAGTGGGCAAACCTGGTGAAGTGAAACATCTCAGTAACCAGAGGAAGAGAAATCAAAAGAGATTCCCAAAGTAGCGGCGAGCGAAATGGGATTAGGACAAACCCTATGCTTGCATAGGGGGTTGTAGGACCAAGATGTGAGACTAGAGAATATAGATGAATAACCTGGAAAGGTTAAGCGTAGAAGGTGATACTCCTGTAATCGAAATGTTCAATAGCTCTATTGGTATCCTGAGTAGGACGGAACACGTGATATTTTGTCTGAATCTAGGGGGACCACCCTCTAATCCTAAATACTACTTACAGATCGATAGTGAACAAGTACCGTGAGGGAAAGGTGAAAAGTACTCCAGCGAGGAGAGTGAAATAGAACCTGAAACCATTAGCTTACAATCATTCGGAGCCCTATGATTTATCAGGGTGACGGACTGCCTTTTGCATAATGAGCCTGCGAGTTGTGGTGTCTGGCAAGGTTAAGCCAAGTGCGAAGCCGTAGCGAAAGCGAGTCTTAATAGGGCGACTTAGTCAGATGCTGCAGACCCGAAACGAAGTGATCTATCCATGAGCAGGTTGAAGCTGGTGTAAGAGCCAGTGGAGGACCGAACCGGTGTGCGTTGAAAAGTGCTCGGATGACTTGTGGATAGGGGTGAAAGGCCAATCAAACTTCGTGATAGCTGGTTCTCTCCGAAATATATTTAGGTATAGCCTTGCGTAGTAGCATATAGGGGTAGAGCACTGAATGGGCTAGGGCTGCTTACCGCGGTACCAAACCCTATCAAACTATGAATACTATATGTGTAATCGCAGGAGTCAGGCGTAGGGTGATAAAATCCTATGTCGAGAGGGGAACAACCCAGACTAACAGCTAAGGTCCCAAAGTCATATCTAAGTGGAAAACGATGTGGAGTTACTGTGACAACCAGGAGGTTGGCTTAGAAGCAGCCATCCTTTAAAGAAAGCGTAACAGCTCACTGGTCTAGTGATTCTGCGCGGAAAATATAACGGGGCTAAGATATGCACCGAAGCTTTAGATTCAATATTTATATTGAGTGGTAGGAGAGCGTTCTATTCAGCGTTGAAGATGTACCGGTAAGGAGCGTTGGAGCGGATAGAAGTGAGCATGCAGGCATGAGTAGCGATAATTGAGGTGAGAATCCTCAACGCCGAAAACCCAAGGTTTCCTACGCGATGCTCGTCATCGTAGGGTTAGTCGGGTCCTAAGTCGAGTCCGAAAGGGGTAGACGATGGCAAATTGATTAATATTTCAATACCAACAAACAAGCGTGATGTGGGGACGCATAGAGTTAATCGAGCTCACTGATGGAATAGTGGGTCGAAGGACGTAGGTCGTAATTTAGGCAAATCCGGATTACATGAGACCGAGATCTTACAGGCTCCTGACACTCTTCGGAGGAGATGGAGAATCGATGATACTGTCGTGCCAAGAAAAGCCACTAAGCATATTGTTTGTTGCCCGTACCGTAAACCGACACAGGTGGGTGGGATGAGTATTCTAAGGCGCGTGGAAGAACCCTGGTTAAGGAACTCTGCAAACTAGCACCGTATCTTCGGTATAAGGTGTGCCTACTTTGGTATAGGAATTTACTTCCGAAAGCTAGAGAGGTTGCAACAAAGAGTCCCTCCCGACTGTTTACCAAAAACACAGCACTTTGCTAACTCGTAAGAGGATGTATAAGGTGTGACGCCTGCCCGGTGCTCGAAGGTTAACTGATGATGTTAGATTTATCGAAGCATTTGATTGAAGCCCGAGTAAACGGCGGCCGTAACTATAACGGTCCTAAGGTAGCGAAATTCCTTGTCGGTTAAATACCGACCTGCATGAATGGCGTAACGAGATGGGAGCTGTCTCAACCAGGGATCCAGTGAAATTGTAGTGGAGGTGAAAATTCCTCCTACCCGCGGAAAGACGGAAAGACCCCGTGCACCTTTACTACAGCTTGACACTGTAGCTTGGATATTCATGTGCAGGATAGGTGGGAGGCTATGAAACTAGGATGCCAATTCTAGTGGAGCCATCCTTGAGATACCACCCTTGAATATTTGAGTTACTAACTGGGAAGAGTTATCCTCTTTCAGGACAATGTCTGGTGGGTAGTTTGACTGGGGCGGTCGCCTCCTAAAAAGTAACGGAGGCTTACAAAGGTTAGTTCATGGCGGATGGAAATCGCCAGTTGAGTATAATGGCATAAACTAGCTTGACTGTGAGACATACAAGTCGAACAGAGACGAAAGTCGGTCATAGTGATCCGGTGGTTCTGTGTGGAAGGGCCATCGCTCAAAGGATAAAAGGTACGCCGGGGATAACAGGCTGATCTCCCCCAAGAGCTCACATCGACGGGGAGGTTTGGCACCTCGATGTCGGCTCATCGCATCCTGGGGCTGAAGCAGGTCCCAAGGGTATGGCTGTTCGCCATTTAAAGCGGTACGCGAGCTGGGTTCAGAACGTCGTGAGACAGTTCGGTCCCTATCTTCCGTGGGCGTAGGAAAGTTGAGGAGATTTGTCCCTAGTACGAGAGGACCGGGATGAACGTACCACTAGTGTACCAATTGTTCTGCCAAGAGCATCGTTGGGTAGCTACGTACGGATGAGATAAGCGCTGAAAGCATCTAAGCACGAAGCCAACTCCAAGATTAACTTTCCCTGAAGATCCCAGCAAGACTAGCTGGTTGATAGGCTAGATGTGTAAGCGTTGTAAGACGTTTAGCTGACTAGTACTAATAGATCGTTTGGCTTATTTTTAGTATTCTTTGGTTTACTATCTTATTAAGTGTACGCAATGTATGAATAAAAAATAAAATGTGTTGACTTTAACATTATTAATATCTTTACTCACAGATTAAGTTGAGTAATGAGTATACGTATATCGTATATTGATTACTCAGTTTTGCTGGTGGTTATAGAGAAGAGGAAATACCCAGCTCCATTTCGAACCTGGAAGTCAAGCTCTTCATCGCTGATAATACTGCAGGGTCCCCTTGTGGAAACGTAGGCCGCTGCCAGCTCTTGAGTATTTACTAAGCTTTTAGCTATTTGAACTTTGTTCTTTTAGCTGAAAGCTTTTTTTTTAGCCTTTTTTTTCGGGTTTTTCCTTCGTTTTACTTTTATTTAAATCTTATTTCTTATCTTTTTCTTTTTTTCTTAATTTTTATTCTTTTAAATTAATCCATAGTATCTATTCTATTAGTATATATATTTATAGTAAGCTCTTGTCTTTGAAATAAGGATAAGGTAAACTTCTTTATTAATAGTTAAAAGGTAATAAAATGTCATATAAATATATATTAGTTGAAGTAAGAAATAATTGTGTTGGATTGATTACATTAAATAGGCCAAACTCTTATAATGCTTTATCCTCAGAATTGATTAGTGAAGTATCTAATGCTGTTAAGAGTTTTGATGAAGACAAAAGTATTGGAGCAGTTGTTATTACTGGAGGAAATAAAGTCTTCGCAGCAGGTGCAGACATAAAAGAATTATCTCAATTAGATTTTGCAAGTGCTTATAATAGCGAGTTTATAACAAAGCAATGGAATGGTTTAGAAAATCATAAGAAGCCAATAATTGCAGCAGTATCTGGAGTTGCACTTGGTGGAGGATGTGAGTTAAGCTTGTTATCTGATATAACAGTTTGTGATGAAACTGCAAAATTTGGTCAACCTGAGGTTAAATTGGGAACAATGCCTGGAATTGGAGGTACTCAAAGATTAATTAGAAGTGTTGGAAAATCAAAAGCAATGCAGATGTGTCTAACAGGAGATATGATATCAGCATTTGAAGCTAAAGACTTTGGTTTAGTTTCAGAAGTATTTAAAGAAGGTACTGTAATTGATGAAGCTGTAAATATAGCTACTAAAATAGCTTCTATGTCTCAACCAGTTGTAAAGCTTATAAAAGAATCAATTGATAATGCTTATGAAATGTCACTTAGTTCAGGTTTACAAAATGAAAGAAAATATTTTTATGCTACATTTAATTTGGAAGATAAAGATGAAGGTATGTCAGCTTTTATTGAAAAAAGAAAAGCAAATTTCAAAAATAAATAGACATAAAAAAAGGCCAATCTTTCGATTGACCTTTTTTATTGGAAGAAAAGTAAAATCTACAGTCTAGACTCATATCGTCTAAGCATGTATAATCTCTTAAGCATTTTCTTTCTAGCGTTAATTTTTTGTTTTTTTCTGATCTCTGTCATTGGTTCAAAAAATCTTCTAGCTCTTGTTTCAGTTACAATAAGATTTCTATCACATTGCTTCTTAAACCTTCTGTATGCTTCGTCAAATGATTCACTATCTTTAACTTTAATGCCTGGCACTAAAATCACCCACTTTCTTTTTAAATTTTAGGGTTGCATTATATTTAAACTTTACTTAATTCTTATTTAACTAAATTTAGAATATAATAAATATAACAAAATAAAGGAAATATCATGACTTTAACGCATTTAGATGATAATAATAGACCAAAAATGGTGGATGTATCAAATAAAAATGAAACACATAGAATAGCAGTTGCTACTGGACAAATAAGCATGTCTATTGATGCATACAATACTATTGTAGATAATACTTCTAAAAAAGGTCCTGTGATTCAAACAGCAGTAATTGCAGCTATTATGGGTGTTAAAAAAACAAGTGAATTAATACCTATGTGCCATCCTTTGTTATTAAGTGGAATTAATTGTGATGTTGAAGAATTACCTGAGCTTCCAGGATTTAAACTTAAAGTTACAGCAAAGTTAAATGGACAAACTGGTGTTGAAATGGAAGCTTTAACAGGTGTATCTGTTGGTTTATTAACTATATATGATATGGTAAAAGCAATTGACAAGTCTATGGTGATATCAAATGTACAACTAGAAACAAAATCTGGTGGTAAAAGTGGTGATTTTAAAAGGAATTAAATATGATTGATTTAAGTAAAGAGAAATTAGAATTAGATTATCCATGTAATTGGAGTTACAAACTAGTCGTATTACAAACTACTTGTGTTCATACTACGGTTAAAGAAATAGTTCAAAAAAGAGAACATAAAATTGTTAAATCTAAATCTAGCAAAAAAGGTAAATTTGAGAGTTATAATTTAGAATTACTTGTTCATAATGAAGATGATAGAAAATTACTTTTTGAAATTTTAGGTAAACATGATGATATTAAGATGGTTATTTAGTATTAATGATAAATATTAGAAGAGATTTTATTAAAAAAAGTACTATATTTACTCTTGTTTCTATATCTAGTATGGACTTATTTGCTAGTAGTCGTGAAATAAAAAGAAATGATTTATTTATTGAAAAAAAAGACTACAAAACTTTTCAATCAATTAGAAAAAAATTAAAACTTGTTCAAAGTTATGTTGGATATGGAAATTTTAATATTATTAGTTTTGATTCAATGCTAAGTATTGCAAGAAGAGCTCCAAATATTGAAGCTTTTACAAAAGAAGAATTAGATTTTTTAGAATTTATTTTTTATTACAATCCTAGTTCCCATGGTTTTTTTGGAAATAGAATCAGTAGTAATATAAGTGATGTAATTGATAAAAAACAAGTAAAAAAAATTCCTTATACTGGACATTATTTATTTAAAGGTAAAGCAGAAAATACATACAATGAAATGAAAAAGGATGTAGGAAGTTCTCTTACATTAACTTCAGGAATTCGAAGTATTGTAAAACAAACAAAACTTTTTCTAGATAAAATACATAGAGTTGATGGAAATATCTCAGTTGCTGCAAAATCTATTGCACCTCCAGCTTTTACATATCATTTAGTAGGTGATTTTGATGTTGGTAAAAAAGGTTTTGGATATGCAAATTTTACTTCAAAGTTTGCAAATACTCATGAATTTCAAGAAATACAAAAATTAAAGTATGTTGATGTTCGGTATACAATAAATAATAAGGACGGTGTAAGGTATGAACCTTGGCATATTACGACTATTTAAAATCTCATTAATATTTTTATGTTTGCAATATTTAAATGCAGATGTAAAAAGTTTCGATTTTGATTTTATAAAAAAAGGTCAACAAGACGATAATACATTGTTAATAATTGGTGGGATTCAAGGTGATGAACCAGGTGCTTTTATGGCAGCTTCTTTAATTGCAACGCATTATGATATTAAAAAAGGTTCTGTTTGGGTAATTCCTAATTTAAACTTTTATTCAATTATTAAAAGATCACGTGGCCCTTATGGTGATATGAATAGAAAATTTGCAGCCTTATCAAAAGATGATCCTGATTATAATACTGTTGAGAGAATTAAAAAGTATATAAAATCAGATGAAATAAAATTAATTTTGAATTTACATGATGGAAGTGGTTTTTATAGAAAAAAGTACATAAATAGTAAAATGTCTCCTAGAAGATGGGGAAACTGTGCTATTGTTGATCAATCTAATTTAGATATCGATAAATATGGAAATCTTGAAGAAATCTCAACTCAAGTAGTAAAATCAATTAATACTAAACTTATTAGAGATAGAGATAAGTACCATGTTAAAAATACTAAAACTAGACTTGGTGATAAAGAGATGGAAAAAACTCTTACATATTTTGCTATTAATAATGGTAAAGCAGCTTTTGCAAATGAAGCTAGTAAAGAGTTAAACTTACAAGAAAGAGTTTACTATCATTTATTAGCTATTGAAGAGTATATGAATATTATGGGTATTGAATTTGAAAGAAAATTTGATATTTCAACTGTTGATATCAAAAAAGTAATTGACCATGATATTTTTATATCTTTTTATGATGAGAAAATTAAGCTACCACTTTCTAAGGTTCGAAAACTTTTAAAATATTTCCCTATTAATAAAGATGGAACATTAGATTTTACTCCGTCAAATCCTCTTATGACAATTGTTAAAAAAGGAAAAGAGTATATTATTCATTATGGAAATAGAAAACTTGCTAAGCTTCATCCTGATTATATAAAATTTATTGAGGATGAAAGAGATATTAATATAACTATTGATGGAGTTTCACAAAATATAAAATTTGGTGATATTATTTATGCAAAAAATAGTTTTAACATCAAGCCAATTGCTGATTTAAGAGTAAATGTTATTGGATATGTAAATAAGAGTAAAAAAGAAGTTGGTATTAATATAAAAAGAAAAGAGCTTGCAAAAAGATTTTCAATTGATCAAGATGGTAATCTTTTTAGAATTGAGTTTTACAAAGGTAATAACTTTGCAGGTATGATTCTTCTAGGATTTGAGAAATAGAGTATTTTTATACTCTATTTAAAAAACACTAACTCTTTTTTGATTTTTTCTTGATTTAATTTTTTACAAGCTGTTTTGTAAATTTCATTAATTCTTTCATCATCATCGTTAATTATTGTTTTTACTTCATCTATAGATTTACCTTCACTAAATGCTACAAATACTTTAAATTCTTTTTTTGTGAATTTTTTCTTTAAAACTTCTTCTAGTTCTTCTTCATGTTTTAATGTACCAACTAGTTTGTCTATATTTAGCTCAATTGCTTCTGTAAAATTCATTTATTTCCTTTTTAATTGTTTAACCAATTTTGTGTTTTTTCAATATCATTATATGATGTTAAATCTAGCATAATAGGTGTTATTGATACGTAATTTGCTTTTATAGCTTCAAAATCACAATTTTTATCTTTGGATTCTTTCCAAATTAATGGATGTAGACCAATCCAATAAAACTCTTCACCTCTTGGATTATGATGCCTATGAGTATCATTCCCATACTCTCTATATCCAGCTTTTGTGATTTTAATTCCATTACACTGTTCTGGTTTTATTGCTGGGATATTAACATTTAAAAACTTTCTTTCCTCTAATGGAAAGCTTTCATCAAGTATTTTCTTTGCTAAAGTAGCAATTGTTTGCTTTGCTAGTGCAAAATCCCATCCATTTTTTATATCATTACACTTATCTTTGCAAACTTGTGAAATTGCTATTGCTGGTACTCCTTGAAGCACTGCTTCCATAGCTGCTGCAGCTGTTCCACTATAAGTTATATCTTCACCCATATTTGCACCAATATTAATACCACTTATTACTAAATCAGGTTTATAACCATCTTTAAATAAATTGTTTAATGAAATAAAAATACAATCTGTAGGACTTCCATCATCAACTTTATAAAAATCATCATCAACTCTATCAAGTCTTAAAGGTCTATCAAGTGTTAAAGAGTGTCCGCAAGCTGATTTGTTTTTTGCAGGTGCTACTACTGTTATTTTAGCAATTGGTTTAAGTGCTTGAATTAATGCTTCTAACCCAATTGCATCAAAACCATCGTCATTTGATAATAAAATATGTTTAATCATGAAACTACAAAAGCTCCTTCTATATTATGAATTAATTTTTCTAAATTAGTATTTATCTTAAAACCACTTTCAAGTTCAATATCTGCAAGTTTTGATTTTACTAATATTTTTAGGTCTCTTTTCCCTTGATTATTTGCCACTAAATCAAAGAGTTGGTAGATACTATTTTCATTGTTTGTAAATGGAATAGCAATTGTTAAAGGTGGCTCTTCTTCTACTTTTTGTTTTGTTTTAATTTTCTCTTTTTTTGCATCTTTTAAACTTTCAATTTTCATGATGTTCATTCTTGTGAAGTTTTCATCTTTTGAGATTTTTACTTTAAATGCAATTGGTTTTTCTAAATCAAAATCATCTTCAAGCTCTTTAATTCTATCTTCAAATAATAAAAGCTCAATACTTCCGTGTAAATCTATAATAGAAGCAATTCCAAATTTATTACCTTTTTTTGATATTTTTGTAACTATATTTTCAATCTTCCCTACAAACAAAGCTTGTGAACCATCTGCTAAATCTTCAATTTGAGAAGAAAGGGTATATTTAATTTGATCTAATTGTTCTCTATATTCATCAAGTGGATGCCCTGATACATAAAATCCTAATGAAGCTTTTTCAAACTCTAGTATCTCTTTTGCTTCAAACTCTTCAAGTTCATCTAAAACAATATCAATTTTTGTAAGCTCTTGTGAATCTCCAAAGAGTGAACCTGTCGCCATTTTCTTGGCTTTCATAGAGTTTGCAACACACTCAGAAATCTTCTCAATTTGCTCAAGCATGGCTCTTCTTGAATAACCAAAGCTATCAAAAGCTCCTGTTTTTGTTAAAGATTCTATTACTCTTTTATTTACTTTACTTCCGTCAATTCTTGAAATAAAATCAGCTAAATCTGTAAAATCTCCACCTTCATCACGTGCAGCAATAATAGACTTAATAGCAACATCTCCAGCACCTTTTACAGCACCCATTCCAAACATTACAACTTCATTCCCCTCAAGTTTAGTTGCAGAAAATACTAAATCTGATTTATTAATATCAGGTGGGAAAAGTTCTAAGTCTAATCTTTTTACTTCATCAACATATTTTACAACTTTGTCTGTGTTATCTTTTTCTAATGTTAGAAGTGCTGCCATAAATTCTGATGGATAATAGTTTTTTAAATAAGAAGTATAAAATGTTACAAGGGCATACGCTGCTGAGTGAGATTTATTAAATCCATATCCAGCAAACTTTACAATAAGGTCGAATAACTCTTCACAGTGACTTCTTACATAACCTTTTTTAACTCCACCATCTGCAAACTCACCTTTTAATCTGTCCATTTCTTCAACAATCTTTTTACCCATGGCTCGTCTTACAAGGTCTGCACCACCAAGACTGAATCCACCAATAGTTTGTACAATTTGCATAACTTGCTCTTGATATACAATAACTCCATAAGTTGGCTCTAGAATTGGTCTTAAAGGTGCATCAAACTCATCATAGAAATAGTCAATTTTAGCACGACCATGTTTTCTATCAATAAAGTCATCAAGCATTCCTGACTCCATTGGACCTGGACGATAAAGTGCTAGAACGGCAATAATATCTTCAAAATTATCAGGTTTTAATCTTTTACATAAATCTTGCATACCATCTGATTCTATTTGGAATAGCCCAATTGTATTTCCTGTTTGAATAAGGTCATAAACACCTTTATCATTTACATCTGCTGTTAAGAAGTCAATTCTTTTTCCGTGTCTTTTTTCAATAAGTTGTAAAGCTTCTTCAATTACTGTTAAAGTTTTTAATCCAAGGAAATCGAATTTAATTAAATCAACATCTTCAACATATTTACCATTATATTGAGTTGCTAGTGTATCAAGTCCTGAGGGTTTAAATAAGGGAGTTTTATTCCATAAAGGCTCATTTGAAATAACAACACCAGCTGCGTGTGTTCCTGCATTTCTATTAAGACCTTCTAAGGCTAGTGCATATTCCCAAACTCTTCCTGCTTGTGGATCAGCATCACATAGTTCTTTTATTTTTGGTTCTTTTTCCCATGAATTTGTAAGGTCAATTCCTAATTCATCAGGAATTAGTTTTGCCATTGCATCTGCTTTTGAATATGGCATGTCTAAAACACGAGCGACATCTCTAATTACACCTTTTGCAAGAAGTTTACCAAAGGTAATAATTTGAGCAACGTTTGCTCGTCCATATTGTTCAACTACATAATCAATAATTTCACCACGTCTTGCTTGACAAAAATCCATATCAATATCTGGCATAGATATTCTTTCAGGATTTAAGAATCTCTCAAAAAGTAAACCATAAGGCATTGGGTCAATATCGGTAATCTCTAGTGAAAAAGCCACTAAGCTTCCTGCTGCTGAACCCCTTCCTGGACCTACTGGAATTTTCATTTGTTTTGCAACGATTACGAAATCCCAAACAATAAGCATATACCCTGGGAATTTCATTCCATTGATAATGTCAATTTCTACTTGTAGTCTGTCTTTATATTCTTGATGTTTTGAAGGATCTACAATTTGAAGTCTTTTATCGAGTCCTCTCCAGCACTCATCAATAAATAAAATTTTATCATTTTCAAGAGAATATTCAAGCTCTGGTTCTGGAAGAGTTAAATTATTTACTTCCGCTTTTTGTCTTGTAAACTTGAAGTTTGGAGGAGTTGGATCTCCTAGTTTTATTTCTAAATTACATTTATCAGCAATTTCTTGCGTTGCTGTTATTGCTTCAGGAATATCAGCATATAGTTTTGCAATTTGTTCTGGTGTTTTCAAATAAAATTCGTGTACAGAATGTCTTAATCTATTTGGATCATCATAAAGTTTATTCATAGCAATACACATAAATGCTTCATGTGCATCTGCATCTTTTTGGTTTAAATAATGTGTATCATTAGTTGCAACTACTTTAATATCAAGTTCTCGTCCAAGTTTTAAAATCTGGTCATCAACAAAATGTTGGTCACCAATTCCATGACGCATGATTTCTAAATAAAAGTCATCTCCAAAAATTTCTTTATATTCTAGTGCTGCTTTTCTAGCACCTTCATATCCTTTTGCACCGTTTTTTACATTTCTTTCATTTTGAGTATTTAAATTCCAGTTAATTTCACCTTGTAAACAAGCAGCAGAACATACAAGTCCGCCTGAGTTTTCTGCTAAAAGTTTTTTATTAATTCTTGGATAGTAATAAAACCCATGCATATAAGCTTGTGAGCTTAAAAACATTAAGTTTTTATAACCTTCTTGGTTTTTTGCATATAGACATAAGTGAAATCTTTGTCTGGTTGTTTTATCGCCTAATTCTTCATTATTATGAATATATGCTTCCATTCCAATAATAGGTTTAATACCTTCTTTTTTCATGGCATTATAAAAATCAATTGCTCCAAAAAGATTTCCATGATCTGTCATTGCAACAGAAGTCATTCCCATCTCTTTTACTTTTTTTGCAAGTGGTTTTATTTTGTTTGCCCCATCAAGTAGTGAGTATTCTGTATGTAAATGTAAATGTGTAAATTGTGGTGTAGTTGACATAATATAATCTTTAATATTTATTTGTATTTTATTAAGAGAGTATATCTAAAAAATGTTTTTTAGCTTCTTTAACTCCAAGATTAAAACAATCTTCAATTTCTTTAAAACTATATAAGGCAAAATCTCTTATATGACTGCTTCCAAGGTAATAGTTGGTGTTTTCAAGGGAGTATTTATAGTTTGTATAAAGTTGTGTAAAAAGTTTTCTTTTTATAATTTTTACTGGATTTAATCTAAGTAATGGATTTGCATATTTTTTTGGAAATAAATCAATTGCAAAGATGTCGTAGTTTTTGTTTTCTAAAGGTTTAATGGGAATATTATCAAATAATCCACCATCAATTAAGTACATATCTTTGTATTTAACTGGTTTAAATAATGGAACAATTGCACTTGAAGCCATACATAAAGTAATTGTATCTCCACTATTAAAATAGTGTAATTCTCTTTTTCTTAAATCATAAGCATTTACAAAAACTGGTTTTGGAATATCTTCAATTTTAGAAATAGGTAAGAGTTCTTTAATGATTTTATTTGAATTATCAATTTTTAAAAGACCATTTTTAAAATAGTTAAATTTTAAAGCTTGTCTTATATCATTTGAAGAAAATATCTTTAATTGCTCTTTAGCACTTACACCACTTGCATGTGAACATGAAATAATACTTCCAATAGATGAGCCACTGAAAGCATGAATTTCGATATTATTTTGCTCGCAATAATGTAAAACTCCTAAGTGAAAAGCTCCTCTTGCAGCTCCACCACCTAATACTAGTGCTAAATTCATTTATCTAACCAATTTATAATTTTAAATTCTCCATCATATGTTTCTACTACTGCTGTACAAGATTCAACCCAATCACCACAATTTAGATATTGTATTGAATCAATATCTCTAATCTCTGCTTTGTGAATATGTCCACAAATAATACCATCATATCCTTTATTTTTTGCGTGATTTGAAAGTACAGTTTCAAAATCATTGATAAAAGAGACAGAAGATTTAACACTATCTTTTACGTATTTTGAGAGTGACCAATATTTTTGAATACCTATTTTTCTTCTTAAAAAATTTAAGAGTGAATTTAAATGAAGTAGTAAATCATATCCATAATCACCAAGTATTGCTAACCATTTTTTAGTCATGGTAATTGAATCAAAAAAATCACCATGAGTTACATAATATTTTTTTCCATTAATTCCAAAATAATCAAGTTCGTTTGTTATTTCTAAAGAATCGCCAAGAATTAAAGGAACAAAAGGTCTTATAAACTCATCATGATTACCCGTTATAAAGGTTACTTTTGTTCCTTTTCTAGCTTTCTTCAATATTTTTTGGATTACATCTGAGTGTGTTTGAGGCCATATAAATTTTCTTTTAATTGCCCATCCATCAATAATATCTCCTACTAAGATTAAGTTTTCACTTTCATTATGTTTTAAAAAGTTTAATAGCTGTTTTGCTTTTGAGAATTTTGTCCCAAGATGTATATCTGATATAAATATGCTTTTGTATTTCATACAAAAAGCATATTAAGTTATGATTACATTTGAATGACATAGAAATAATCTAAAAGAACTATTTAAAAAGTAAGCCTTTTTTCACATTTTCATAAACTTCATTTCCACAAAGAATATTTACTATTTCAAGTGCAAAACTCATGGCAGTTCCTGGACCTCTTGATGTAATTACTTTTCCATCAATTACAACTGCATCTTCTAAATGGTAACCATCTTCTTTTATTTTTTCTTCAAAACTTGGATAACAAGTATAGTTTTTATTTAAAACTTCTGCTTTATGTAAGGCATAAGGTGCTGCACAAATTGCACCAATATCTTTATTTTGATTTTTAAACTCTTTTAAAAGTGATTGTACTTTTTTATTTTCTGCTAAAGTAAAAGCATTTGGAAGTCCACCTGGTAAAACAATCATGTCATAATCAATTGAATTTATATCTTCAATCATACAATTAGCTTCGATTTTTATATTTGATGCACCTGTTGTTTGAATATTTTCAAGTGCTGCAATTGTAACTTCAATATTTGCTCTTCTACACACATCAATAACTGTTATTGCTTCAATTTCTTCAAAACCATTTGAAATAGGTAATACAACTTTTGGCATAAAAATCCTTTTGTTTTTCTAATTATAATTAAAGGTGAATAAATATGCATTAAAATAGTACTTAATAGTAATAAAAAATAATCTTTTCAAGAGTATATAAGCAAAGTTTAAATAAAATTTAAAGAATTAGTAAAAGGGGTTTTTAATGTTTAAAAGTATTTCTAAAGTAGGTGTAATAGCTACTTTAATGGCATTTGTTATATCTGGATGTACATACAAAAATGAGATTACAAGTACGTCTGTTGATGGTGAAGTTTTAAAAGAGTATAACAAAGTTCAAACTACAAAACAACATCTTGAAATCGCACAAGATAAACAAAGATATGTAACTACTCAAGATACATTAGAAGGTACAATCTCCTCTTTAGCTACTCAAATGATGAGAAATCAAAAAATGAATACACATAAACCTGTGCTTATAACTTCATTTGTAAGACTTGATGAATTCAAAAAAACTACTGAATTTGGTAGAGTTGTAAGTGAAAGTTTAATTGATGAATTATCAATTAGAGGTTTTAATATTATTGAATTTAGAGGTCAATTAGCAGTTTCTGTAAACGATGAAGGTGAATATTTCATTACTAGAAAAACTAATAAGCTTAAAAATAAAATACCAAATACTTATGTAGTTGTTGGAACTTATTCTAGACAATATGGAAAAGTAATGTTAAATGCAAGAGTAATTGATAATATTACAGGAAAAATTATTTCAAGCTCAAGAGCTACTTATAATCATAAAAGAATGAATGATTGTATGTTGTTTAAAGATTGTAAACCAGCAAGAACAATAAATATAATAAAAGAACGATAAGTAAATGCTTTTTAGATTTAGTAAAGTAGTAAAGCTAGTATTTTTATCTAGCTTTTTAGCTTTATTTTTAAGTTCATGTACCCATAAAAATTTAATTAATGGAACAAATGATTTTCATTCTTTAGTTTCCCAATTAGTTGATGAATCAGCTAAAAAAATCAAAAGTCATACTATGATTGATGATATTGTATTAGTTTCAGATTTTGTTAATTTAGATAAGTTAAAAAATAGATCAGAGTTAGGTTTTTTATTAGCTGATATTTTAAAAGATAGACTAGTATCTTTAAATATTATAGTTAGAGAAGTTGAATTTAGTAAAGAGTTTGAACTAGGTCCTACTGGATTTAATTTATTAACTAGAAAACAAAGTGAAATTGTTTCTACTAAAGTAGATAAAGAAAGATATGCTGTAGTTGGAACTTATTCAATTACTAGTAGAAGTTTAAATTTATTTATTAAATTAATTGATATAAGAACTGGAAATATATTAGCTTCATCATATGAAAGAACAGGTATTGATGAAGAGATTATACAGCTTGAGGGTACAGATAATATAACTCCTGTTATCCGTCCTCATGTAGTGTTATAGAACTACTATAAAATAATTTCTTGTATTAAAAATTGAGGAGTAACTTCTCCTCTAAACTCATTTTTACTAACAGATACTATTAAATCAAAACTACTTGGTAAGTCACTATTAGAATCATTAAATTTTAATGCTTCAAAAATAACTCCATCACAATTTAGCATTAGCTTCATATGATTTTTATCTTTTCCTAATAAAGTGCATTTTACAAGTGAGACATTTGATATTTTAAAAATAGGTTTTAGGTTTTCTAAACCGTATGGTTCAAATTGGTCAATAATATCTATAAATTGTAAATCTACAGAGGAAACATCAAGTTCACCTAAAGTTGTTGGTTCTATATGTAAATCATTTTTATGTTCTTCTAGTTCTTTGTTTATAATAGCTTTAAACTCTTCTAGGTTTTCTTCTTTCATTGAAAGACCAGCTGCATTTTTATGCCCACCATAGCCTATAAGTAAGTGTGATGCTTTTGTTATTATTGTATGAAGATTTATATTTGCATTTGCTCTTGCACTTCCTTTTGCAATTGCATTATTCAATGAAAAAATAAAAGCAGGTTTTTTAAAAGAGTTTGATAATTTTGAAGCAACAATTCCTATAACACCTTCATGCCAATCTTCTCCCCAAACAATTACGGCATTGTCATTTTTATCTGTTTTTGCTTCTGCTTTTTTTGTGATTTCTTCTTGTAGTGTTTTTCTAAAATTATTCAGCTCTTCTAACATTTGTAAAGATTCATTTGCTTGATATGAAGTTTTTGAAAGAAGAAACTCTAGGGCAATACTTGCATCTTCCATTCTTCCAGCGCTATTTATCTTAGGAGCTATAAAAAAACCAATATCATCTGATACAAAAGCTTGCTTACTCATAACTTCATTTAATTTCTTAAATGCTTCTCTAGGAGAGGTTTTAATTTTTTTAAGACCTTGTTTAACAAGAGTATGATTAAGTGCTGTCATTGGCATAATATCTGCAATAATAGCAACACAAAGAAGGTCTAAAAAGTCTGTCATTTTTACATCAAGGTTTAGCTCTTTTTTAATTGATGCACATAAATACCAAGCAACTTGAGCTCCACAGATATCTTTAAACTCAAAAGTACAATCTTCTTGTTTTGGATTTACAATTGCATAAGCATAAGGTATTTGCTCTCCAACTGTATGATGATCAGTTATTATTAAATCAATACCTTTTTCTTTTAGCTTTAGTGCAGCTGGCATGGCTGATATTCCATTATCAACTGTTATTACAAGACCATCGTTAATCATATCAACAATCTTAGGAGATAATCCATACCCATGCTCAAATCTATTTGGGATTATATAGTCTATTTTTACATTAATCTTTTTAAAAAAGTCAACCATAATTGTAGTTGAAACAACGCCATCAACATCGTAATCTCCAACAATAGTAATTGTTTCTTGATTTAAAATTGCAGTCTTAATTCTAGAAGTTGCTTTTTTTATATCTTTAAAATTATCAGGTGGGGGAATATCTGCTAGACGCGAATATGGGTTATTCGAATGTCTAGCAGAAAGGAGTTCAAAAAGTCTATTTTTAGTGACTTTTGACATTAAGCTTTTTTATTAGCTTGTTTTACAAACTCAAAAATAATTGGGTTCGGAGTTTCTAAATGTGATGTAAATTCAGGGTGGAATTGAACACCTACAAACCATGGATGATCTTTAATCTCAACTGCTTCAATTAAGCCATTTGATTGTCCTGAAATAATCATTCCAGCTTCTTCAAGTGCATCTTTATATTTTGGATTTGCTTCATATCTATGTCTATGTCTTTCATGATAGATTTCTTCATTTCCATAAGCTTTTTGAAGTTTTGTACCTTTTAATGGCTCAAATGGATATTCACCTAATCTCATAGTTCCACCCATTGGTGATTTATGTGTTCTTAGTTGTTTTTGTCCACTTTGATCCATAAATTCATCAATTAAATAAATTAAAGGATTAGCTGTATTTGCATCAAATTCAATAGAGTTTGCATCTTCAATTTCAAGTACATTTCTAGCATACTCAATTACTGCTAATTGCATTCCTAAACAAATACCTAAATATGGTATTTTATTTTCTCTTGCATATTGAATAGCTTGAAGTTTACCTTCAACTCCTCTTTCTCCAAATCCACCTGCAACTAATACTGCATCTGAATTTCCAATAATATCGTAAGCTCCGTGAACTTCAATTTTTTCAGAATCACACCAGTGTATATTTACTTTTGTATTTAAGTGTGCACCACTATGAATTAGTGCTTCTGTTAATGATTTGTAAGATTCTTTTAATTCTAAGTATTTACCAACAAAAGCAATTGTAAGTTCATCTTTTGGTACTAAAATATTTTTAACTAAAGTATCCCATTTTTCCATATTTGGTTTGATTTTAATGTTGAAGTGGTCTGATAAAGGATTAATGATTCCTTCTTTAATAAAGTGTAATGGAACTTGATAAATAGATTGTGCATCACCTGCTTCAATTACTGCATTATTGTCAATATCACAAGACATTGCTAATTTTGCTTTTAAATTCTTTGGAAGACTTCTTTCTGTTCTACAAACTAACATATGTGGAGTAATACCAATTCTTCTTAATTCTTGAACAGAATGTTGTGTTGGTTTTGTTTTAAGCTCACCTGCTGCTGCTATGTATGGAATTAATGTAACATGAATATTCATAGTATTTGTTTTTGGAAGTTCATGTCTTATTGCACGAATAGATTCCATAAAAGGTAAACCTTCGATATCTCCAACTGTTCCACCTAATTCAACAATTAAAAATTCATAACCTTCGGCAGCTGCATAAATTCTATCTTTAATTTCATCTACTACGTGAGGGATTACTTGAATAGTTTTTCCTAGATAACCTCCCTCTCTTTCTCTTTTAATTACACTTTGGTAAACTTGACCTGTAGTAAAGTTATTTTGTGCAGTTAAAGTAGTATCAATAAATCTTTCGTAATTTCCTAAATCTAAATCAGTTTCAGCACCATCTGCTGTTACGAAAACTTCTCCATGCTCTAATGGACTCATAGTTCCTGGATCTACATTTAAGTATGGGTCGATTTTAAGCATAGATACTTTAAATCCTGATTGTTTTAAGATTGTTGCAATTGATGCTGCGGTGATTCCTTTTCCTAGTGAACTTAGAACCCCACCTGTTACGAAGATGAATTTAGTCATTTAAAATACTCCAATGAATTTTGTTAATAATTATATTCGCGATTGTAGCTAGTTTTTGTTGATAAATAAGTTAAATAACTTATGTTTTTTTTAGAGTATAGACAAGTTTATAAAATATAAACTTGTCTTTTATGAAGTTATTTTAGTTTGTCAAACCTAGGGTACATAAATACAGCTTTTCTAAATACCACTACTTTTTCTGGATCTTCTTGTGCATAAGCTTTTAAAGTTACTGCAATAGGAGTATCTTTTGTTGAATTTTCAACTAGAACTTTATTTGTTTCAAGTATTACAACTTTTTTTGCCATTTTACCTGGACTTAAAGTAAAAGGTTTAAATCTTTTTATTTTAATTTCATCATGGTCTAAAACCTCAAGATTGTATGTTAAAGGTTTAGATTCAGTATTTTGGAATAATAATAAGAAGTTATTAGTAACTACATTATTTTCTTTTACTTTATATAATTGAGTAGTTTTATTTACATTTAATAACATGTACTCTTTTTTACCACCCATTACAAATAATAAAGCAATAACAATTAATAAAGCAACTGCATACATAATAGTTTGTTTTCTGATGATTTTTGTTGGAATATCTCTTTTTATTGTATTTGTACTTGACCATTGAACAAGTGAAGGTTTACCAAGTTTTCCCATAACAGTAGTACATGCATCAACACATTCTAGACAGTTAATACATTCAAGTTGTGTCCCTTTTCTAATATCAATATGTGTAGGACAAACAGTAACACATGCTTCACATGTTGTACATTCATTTGTATCTACAGGTAAATCTTTTGCTTTAAAGATGATTTTTTCTTTATCATCATTATAAATATCTCCACCTCTTTTAGTTGAGTAAATAGCTTGATATGTATCTTCATCATATAAAACAGATTGAACTCTTGAGTAAGGACAGATATAAATACAGAAATCTTCTTTCAAGAAAATTCCATCATATATAATAAATGCAGCGATTCCAAGTACAAAACCAATTAAAACCATATGCTCAGTTGGGTTTTGTATATAAGCGAAGAAATCTTCTGGTGGAATAAAAAACCACATAAAGTTAGAAGCTGCTAATAATGATAAAAACGACCAAATTAACATAGCAATAACTCTTTTTGAAGCATTTTTAGGTTTTGAATAATCTGGGTCTTTTTGTTTATTCTTAATTCTTCGTAAGCCTAGTAATTTAGACTCAATTAAATCTCTGTATATAACTCTAAAAATAGTCTGTGGACATGCCCATCCACACCAAGCACGACCACCTAGTGAAGTTGCAGCAAATATTCCTAGGAATAGAAGCATTAGTAAAAATGGCATTAAGTATAATTCTTGCATATCAAATGCAGTACCTAATAAATGTAATTGTTTCTTGTCAAACGATAATAAAAAGATATGATTCCCACCAATTGTTATAAATGGTAATGCAAGTGAAATTATAGTTGCTAATGCATATCCATAATATCTTTTTATTCTGTAAGGTATTTTGTCTAAAAATTTATTTTTTTCTTTCATTAAAAAGCCTTTATTATAATTCTTTTGTAATTTTATATAAACCTAGCTTATAATAAGCATAAACTATTATAATTATAACTTATAATAGTTTGATATGTTTTTTATTATTGTCCTACAAGCCGGTTGTATTCTTCGAGTTTTTCTTTAATATTTAATTGAATATTTTTTAAATTTGTATTATTGAAATTTTCTATTTGTGGATAGCTTTTTATAATAGTTTCAAAATTTTCGATAATTTTTTCTAAGTTACTTTCTTCTATTATTGGTAAATTTATTTTAGAGATTAATTTTTCATTATAAGTTTTATCTTCTCTTTTAAATAAAACTGCTTTATTTCCACAGGCAATTGATTCTAAAGCAGTTTGTAACGATGCTGTTAAAAGATATTTACTATTTTGAATAGTTTCTACATACTCTTCTTCATCAATTATTTTAGAAAAATGATTTTTAAATATTTTTTCATTTCCTAAAAAGAAATAGTGTCCCATCAATAATTCGATATCATATTTTGTAGATGCTTCTACTAGATTTAAAAATAGATTATTATAGTCATCATCTCCAAAAAAAAGAGTCTTTTCAATAGAAGGATTTTCATTCTTGTTATAAATAGATGCATCTATAACTATATCTGATAAGTCACTATTTACTGAATATAAAAGTGTACAAAACTGTTTCATATCATTTTTCATGAACTCATTTGTTTCATCTGTATCATAAATTAAAATATCTCTTTTTTCCATAATATTATATAGGTTTCTTAGAACATCAATATTTACATACTTTTTTATTCCTAATAAATCTTTTGCAAATGCACCAGCTCTAAAATCACTTGTACATAAAATAGGATCAAATTCTTTTAATTCATTTGCAATGGCAGCACATCTTTTTGTAGCTTCTAGTCCTATTGCATGGCCACTTTTTGCATATAAATAAACTTTCACATAAATCCTTTATTTTCTTCTTAATTAGACAGAAACTTTATTTCTACCCGATTCTTTTGCTTTATACAATAAAATGTCTGCATTTTTATAAATATCATCTTCTGTTATTGTTTGTTTTGGTGATATCATTAATAATCCAGCAGAAATTGTTACTACTTTTGAAGGAAGGTTTTGTATATGAGGTATTTGTAAG
This sequence comes from Poseidonibacter parvus, assembly GCF_001956695.1. Lineage (NCBI taxonomy): Bacteria > Pseudomonadati > Campylobacterota > Epsilonproteobacteria > Campylobacterales > Arcobacteraceae > Poseidonibacter > Poseidonibacter parvus. Next base: position 2,794,605 of record NZ_CP019070.1, on the reverse strand, counting down.
TTTTGAATAGACTCTCTTATTAAATTTGCAAATGGTTCTGATTCTTCTTCTGTTTGCTCTGAAAATAAAATTCCAAACTCTTCACCACCTAATCTAAAAGCGAAATCTCCTGCTCTTTTACAAAAAGATTGTAATATTTTTGCAATTGCAAATAATACTCTATCTCCTTCTTGATGTCCATAAGTGTCATTATAAAGTTTAAAATGATCAACGTCTATCATCATAAAAGAAAGAGTTCTATTATCCCTTTTTGCCCTATTAAGTTCATTTGAAAGTACACTATTAAAATGACGTCTATTATATAGTTTTGTTAGTTCATCATGAATTGAAATTTCTTCAATTCTCTTTTTATCTGTAATATTTTGTCTAATTGATGTGTATCCAGTTTTTTTACCAGTTATAATGTCATAATTGGGATAGATTGTTGCTTCAACCCAATAATCACTTCCATCTTTTTTCTTATTTTTTAATTCACCTTTCCAAACATTGCCTTTTTCAATTGTATTCCATAAATCATCAAAAACTTCATTTGGTGTATCTTCATGTCTTACAATAGAATGTCTAAAAGAGATAAGTTCTTCTTTTTTATAACCACTAGTTTCACAAAAAGCATTAGAAGCTTCTTTAATTATTCCTTTTAAATCAGTAGTAGAATATATTATATTTTCATCCATTATTTCTATATAATGTTCTATTTTAATTTGAGCTTGCTTTAATTTTGTAATATCTGCAATATTATATAAAAGTGTTTTTCTATCTGGCATTAGTGAAATAGAGATATTAATAGAAATTATTTTATTGTTTATTTTAAAGTTTCTATTGATATTTTCTATGTAACCATTTTTTATTACTAAATTAACTATTTTTTGTGACTCTATGTTTTCATCAATTTCTTCAAGACTAGAAAAATAACTATCTTTTAATTCATCTTTTTCAAGTCCTAATATTTCACAAAAAGAGTTGTTTACTGTAATGAATTTAGTATCTAAGTTAGTAATTGCAATTCCATTTAAAGATTTATCAAAAATAGTTTCAAACTCTTTTTTTCTTTGATCTATTTCTTGCATTTTTATTTCTAAGGTATTTACTGTTTCTTCAAGAGAGTTATTAAGTTCAAATATTTTTAAATGAGTTGCTACTCTAGCTTGTAGTTCTTCTTTAGAGAAAGGTTTTGATATATAATCAACAGCGCCATTATTAAAACCTTTTTCTATACTTTTTGAATCATTTTTAGCAGTTAGAAATATAAAAGGAATATTGGAATTCTTTTTGGAATTTTTTAATTCATTTGCAACTTCATATCCACTCATTTCAGGCATATTAATATCTAGTAATATTAGATCAGGTTTTTCACTAGTTATCATTTCTAAAGCATCTTTACCACTAGTTGCAACTCGTATATCATAATATGGATGTAGAATTTCAGCAACAATATTTATATTAGTAGGTTCATCGTCAACTATAAGAACATGTTTTTTTTTCAAGATAAATCTCCAATAACTTTTTTAAGTAATATTTGTGCATTTTTATAATCAAAATTAGATAAATAGTTTTCTAATTCTTTTGCAAGTTCTTCATTTGATATTTTATTAAGTTGACTTATTATGAAGTTTCTTTTTTCACTAGAAATAAATGTTCCCTCTGCTATTTCAGAATTGAACTTTTTAAGTTCATTTAGTATCTCATTTTCCGATAAAGAATCAACGGTTTTATGCTTATCAAAATTATTAACTATTTTTTCATTTATTTCATTTATTATAAATGTTAAACTACTTTTTAGTTTATCTAAAAGTACTTTTTTGTTTTCTAAATCATCACTTGAATATAGTTTGCTACTATATTCGTAAACATCATTTAGAGATAAATTGCCACTTAAACCTTTTATACTATGAATTAAAAAATTAAATTCATCACAGTCTATACTCAGATTATTAAGTTTATTAACAATATCTTTCTTTTCTGTTGCAAAGCTTACTAACATTTTATATGCAAGTTCTTTATTATCATTTAATCTTGTAATAAGCTCTTCAATATTTATCCCTTCAATATTCTGATAATTAGACATTTCTTTTTTAATTCCTTTTTCTTCATATGAAGTTTCTAAATATTTTATAATAACTTCTTTCAATTTCTTTACATCAATGGGTTTACTTAAATGCTCATTCATTCCCGCTTGTTTAGTCTTAGCTAAGTCTTCTACTAATACAGCAGCACTTAATGCTACTATAGGAACAGTAGAAGAGATTTTTCTTATTTGCATGCTAGCTTCATAACCATCCATAATTGGCATTTGTAAATCCATGAAAATAATATCAAAATTTTCTTCTTGTACTTTTTGAACTGCTATTTTTCCGTTTATTGCAGTAATGACTTCTAATCCAAAGTTTTCTAGATTTTGTTTTGCAACAATTTGATTTATTTCATTATCTTCAACTAATAGAGCTTTTCCTTTTGCCAAAAGCTTTTTAGGAATTTCATCTTTTTTTAACTTTTGAGATGATGAATTATCATCTTCTTTTATGTGTGAAAGAGTAGTTGTAAAACTAAAAGTACTTCCTTTTCCTTCATTACTATTAACCGTGATATTCCCTTTCATTAACTTAGCTAAGTTTTGAGAAATAACAAGTCCTAATCCACTTCCTCCATATTCTCTTGTATTAGAAGTATCAATTTGAGAAAAACCTTTAAATAGTTTGTTTTGCTTATCTTTTGAAATTCCTATTCCTGAATCAATAATATCAATGGAGAGGTAACTAAAATTCATACACTTTTTTGCTTATCCCTAAGCCACCATTTCACTTTGTAACGCATTTTGTTTTTCTTCAAATTTAACAGGAGATAAATTTCCTACATAACTATGACTTCTAACTCTATTATAATAAAATTCAATATATTCAAATATCTCTTTTTTAGCTTGTTTCTTTGTATAAAAATATGTGTTATAAACTAATTCTTGTTTCAATGATTTAAAAAAACTCTCAGCAACAGAATTGTCCCAGCAATTGCCTTTTCGACTCATACTTTGTGTAATATTGTTTTTTAATAATAAATCTTTATGGCTATAAGAAGCATATTGTGAGCCTCTATCTGTGTGCCAAATGAGTCCAGAAGGTGGATTCCTATGAAGTATTGCCATACTTAATGCATCATTTACCAATGATACTTTCATCGTATCATCCATGCTCCAGCCAACTACTTTTCTTGAGTATAGGTCAATTACCGTTGCTAAATATAACCAGCCTTCACCTGTTGGAATGTAAGTAATATCCCCTACATATTTTTGATCTGGACTTGAAGCATAAAAGTCTCTATTTAAGATATTAGGTGCAATTGGCAGATTATGATTAGAATCAGTTGTATTTTTATATCTTCTTTTCATTTTAACTTTTAGATTTAAATCTTTCATGATATTTGAAATACGTCTTCTTGAAATAATTAATCCATATAATTCTTTTAGTTTATCTCTAATCCTACGAGTACCGTAGTTATTCCTACCTTGAAGAAAAATAATCTCAATTAATTCATTAAGTTTTTTATCTACTTTTTTTACAACAGACCCTGTTTTTATCCAATGGTAATAAGAAGATAAATCTACTTTAACAACTTTACACATAAGCTTAATGCTAAAACTCTTTTTATTCTCAAATATCCAAGCATACCTTATAGAGTTTCTTTTGCGAAGTATGCTGCTGCCTTTTTTAAAATGTCTCTTTCTTGTTTTAGTATTTTATTCTCACGTCTCAGTCGTTTTAGTTCTTCATTATCACTTTCTTTAGAAGAAGAATTTATATCTCGTATTGGTATATTATGAGCTTTTTTATATATAGTAACCCAATGATATAATGTCTTTGTATTTAAACCTAAATCTTTTGCTACTTTTACAACGCTTTCACCATCATTTAAAATTAATTGTACTGTGGAATCTTTGAACTCTTTACTGTATTTACTCTTTCTCATTTGTAACCTTTATTCATTTTATTTTATCTCAGAATTGTTAAATTCCGAGTATGAATTCATGTTACCACTCCAATCAAGTTTCATCGTTATAGTATTAACAAAGGTGTTGTCTTTATTTTCTTTCGTACTTGAGTCATAAAAAAGTGTCTGTGCATTTTTTATATTGCCATCATACATTTTTATATTTATAATCTCTAATGAATTACCAATTGCTGCATTTAAAAAATCTTTTGTTCTAAATACTGCATATACAAAACCTTTAATTGCTTTATATCTTTGTTCTTTAGTATTTAAATCAGTATTTTTGTAATGAGGTGTATATAGAAGAAATCCAGTTTGTACATCAGTTCCATTTTCTTGAACTAGTGTAACCTTTGTAGATAGAGCAGGTAAACCTGTTTCAATAGTTCTATTCATAGCTTCTCGTCGTTGTTCTTGAGAATACATATCGTAACCAAAGGCTCTTTTATTTCTTGAGTCAAAAGGCTCAATATAAATTATTGAAGTGTATACCTCTCTTTTACCTTTTGGATGAATATCGTAATAAGGAAATCCTTCATCTCTAATATTTTTTATATTTGTTTGTAATTCATCTTCTTTTAAAACAACACTATATCCTAAACCTTGAATACCTGGAAAATATTTTTGAATTTGTAATTTATTTACAAATATATTCCATTCTTTTCTATTAACATCATTTGAAGCTTCAAAAAAACCTTCACCACTATGAAGAATTTCTCTATAGGTATCCATTCTATTTTCAATTTGTTTAATAATATTTTTTGAGTGAAAATCAAATTGTATTTGTTCTTTTTCTAAGAAGTTTTTATATGAAAAATAACCTAAAGTTAGGCTGCTTAAAATTCCTATAACAAGTAGTAATAAATAGAATTTTTTAAATTTATAATTCATAAAATAACCTTCTAGGGTAATTTAAAGTTAAATAGTAATTATTATATCATTTTTGTTTAATAAAGAAGTTTGAGTTTTAATAAAGATACCTAAGTGGTACCTTTATTTTTTATTATTTAAGTTTATATTTAAGTGAATAATATCAATAGCAGCAGGCGTAATACCTGATATTTCGCTTGCATTAAATAGTGTAGGTGGCTTAAATTTTTCTAGTTTTTCTACAGCTTCATTTGAAAGTCCCGCAACTCCTCTAAAATCAAAGTTTTCAGGAATTTTTAGTTTTAGCATCTTTTTCATTTTATCAATTTGTTTTTGCTGCTTTAAAATATATCTATAATATTTAGCTTCAATAATAATTTGCTCTTTTAAATATGAGTCTGTATTTGCTAAACTTGGAACTAATTTATCAAACTTTTCATTATTAACTGTGTTTCTTCCTACAATATCAATTAAAAGTGCTCTATCTTTGATTTTATCTTCACCAATTTCTTCAAGTAATTCAAGGTTTTCTTTTTTTGATGTAAACCATTCATTTGACATAAACTCAACTGCATCATTTAAGACTTTTCTTTTGTTTTCAACTTTTGCGTATGTTTCATCATCGATTAGACCTAAGTCATGACCATATTTAGAAAGTCTAAGGTCTGCATTTTCTTCTCTTAAAAGAAGTCTATACTCAGCACGTGAAGTAAACATTCTATATGGTTCATTAGTACCTTTTGTAACTAAATCATCAATTAAAACTCCAATATATCCCTCATCTCGTCTTAAGATAAATGGCTCTTTTCCATCAATTGCTAAACATGCATTAATACCTGCCATTAGACCTTGTGATGCAGCTTCTTCATAACCTGTTGTTGCATTAATTTGTCCTGCATTATAAAGGTTTTTAACTTTCTTTGTTTCTAGTGTATGTTTTAATTCAGTTGGGTCTACATAATCATATTCAATTGCATATCCATATCTGATAATTTTTGCATTTTCAAGTCCTGAGATAGAATGAATCATCTCTTTTTGAACATCAATAGGAAGTGAGGTACTTAAACCATTTATATAGTATTCTGTACACATTGAAGTTTGTGGTTCTAAAAATAACTGATGTCTATCACGTTCAGAGAATCTATTTACTTTATCTTCAATACTTGGACAATATCTTGGACCACTTCCTTGAATTTGACCTGTAAAAAGTGGTGCTCTATCAAAGTTTGAAGTAATAGTGCCGTGTGTATCAAGATTTGTATATGTGATATAACAAGGGTATTGTGTTGGTTTAAACTCACTTTTATTTGTTCTAAAAGAAAATGGTGCAGGTTGTACATCTCCACCATGTGCATCCATATTTTCAAAATTTATAGAGTTTCCATCAATTCTTGCAGGTGTTCCTGTTTTAAGTCGTCCAACATTTAACCCTAGTTCTTTTAATTGTGTTGAAAGAGTTGAAGAGGGTAATTCCCAAGCTCGTCCAGCTTCGTATTGGCTTTGGCCAATATGGATTAAACCTTTCATAAAAGTTCCAGTTGTGATGATTACTTTTTTAGCTTCAAACTCTTCACCAAGTTTTGTTTTTACCCCATAAACTTCATTTTCATTTTTAACAAGTAAGTTTGATACTTCATCTTGATATATTTCTAAGTTAGGAGTATTATGACAAACTTTTCTCATATATTCTCTGTATTTATCCATATCAATTTGAGCACGGCTTCCTTGAACTGCTGCACCTTTTGAAGCATTTAAAATTCTAAATTGAATTCCAGTTGCATCTGTACAAAGACCCATTTCTCCACCAATTGCATCAAGCTCTCTTACTAAGTGACCTTTTGCAAGACCACCAACAGCTGGATTACATGAAGCTGCTCCAATTTGCTCAACTAACATAGTAATTAATAGAGTTTGTTTTCCCATTCTAGCACTTGCTAGTGATGCTTCAATACCTGCGTGGCCACCACCAACAACAATTACATCATATTTCATTTTCTTCCTTAAATCATGTATTCTTTTATATTTTATAGTATTTTATTTATGTTTGAATTTTCAAATATAGGTTTTATTAAAAAGCAAATAAAGCTTTTGGATAAGTGATAAAATTAGCTTCTTAACATATTTTCGATATTATACCTTAATTTTATCAAAAGGTTTTTTAAGTGTTTACAGGTCTTATTCGCGAGATGGCAAAAGTTGAAAGTTTTAATAATAATTACCTAACATTAAAAGCAAAATACTCACCTAAAATTGGTGATTCAATTGCAATTAATGGAGCGTGTTTAACAGTTGTAAAAATTTTAAAAGATACTTTTACAGTTGAATTATCTCCTGAATCTCAAAAGATTTTGGCAATGGAAAACTACAAAAATAAAGTTCATATTGAACCTGCTATGATGATGGGTGATAGATTTGAAGGTCATATTGTTCAAGGTCATGTTGACTGCTTAGGAACAATAAGTGCTATTAAAAATAATGGTAATTCTACAGATTTTTTTATCGACCTTCCTTGTGAATATTCAAAATATATTATTCCAAAAGGTTCAATTACAATTGATGGTGTTTCTTTAACTGTTAATGAAGTTATGGAAGATTCTTTTAGACTTACAGTAATCCCTCATACAATTGAAAATACTCTTTTCAAAGGATATAAAGTTGGAACAAAAGTAAATTTAGAAACAGATATGTTCGCAAGATATATTTTTAATATGTTCAAAAAAGATGATAAAAAAGATAAGATGACTTGGGATCAAGTAGATAAGATAATGGCTACTTATTAGTAGCTTTTGTATCTTTTTCTATAGGTTTTTCTATATCTTTTTTATTATGTGAATAGTGTTTGTATGTATAAAAGTATTTCTTTTTTAATACATTTGCATAAGGTTTAATTACAGCTGTTCTCATATCAGGAAGTGTGTTTTCTTCCACAATTCTACCTACTTTTAAACCTTCAAAAAATATATTATCCATGCCTGAAGTTATAACTTCATCACCGATTTTAATTTCAGACCAAATTGGAATATATTTAATAAGTAGATTTTTACCATCACTTGAAGAAGTGATAATTCCTGGAATCTTATCTTCTCCAATGAAAACTGCATAAGAGCACTCTTTATTACCATTTAAAAGTGCTACTGATTTCCCATTTTGATTTACTACAATTCCTGCTGCATACTCTTCTGTTATTAATCCTAAAATAGAATTATCATCTTTTTTTTGATCAAGCCATACTTTTGTAAAATCATTAAAATTTATATAAGATAATACTTTCGCCAAAGAAATATTTGGTTTTGATTCATCTGCATCCATTGTGATAACAAACTCTTTAATTGTATCAAGTTGTTTTTGTGTTGCAGTGTAAAGTATTTTATACTCTTTTAATTCATTATTTTGAATTCGAAGTTCTTCAATAGTACTTGCTTGATTAAAGTATTTTTCAACTGTTGTTGATATGCCTATTACTTTATTTATATAAGAAAGTTTAAGGTCATTAAAAAATGTGAATTTTTTAATAATTAGATTGTCAATCTCAAAGAGATATAACAAACTAATTATAAGAAAAAGGATAATAAATAAGAATTTACGCATTAGTTATTAGTTTAAGTAAAGCATCCTCATCTAATACATTGCTTGTACCATAAGCAACTGCTAATAATGGATCTTCTGCAACTTTTACAGGAAGTTTAATAATATCAGCAAGATATACATCAATACCTCTAATTAAAGCACCACCACCTGTAAGGATTACTCCATTATCAACAACATCACCTGCTAAATCAGGTGGCATCTCTTCTAATACTGAACGAACAGCAGAAACAATTTCTTTAAGAGGTTCTTTAATTGCAGACCTAACACCTTCACTTCCAAGTTCAACAGTTGAAAGTAAGCCAGAATTATCTCTACCTTTTACTTTAATTTTTAATTCAGTATCAAGTTTTACAGCAGTTCCAATTTCAATTTTGATATTTTCAGCTGTTCTCTCCCCAATATAAAGATTAAAGTTTTGTCTTACATGTTCGATAATTGACTTATCAAATTTATCACCAGCAACTTTAATAGACTTTGATAATACAAGCCCACCAAGTGAAGTTACACCAATTTCAGTTGTACCTCCACCAATATCAACAACTACATAACCAGAAGGATCTGATACAGGAATTCCTGCACCAATTGCAGCTGCCATTGGTTCTTCTACTAAGAATACTTCTCTTGCACCTGCACTCATAGCTGATTCTTCAACTGCTTTTCTTTCAACTTGAGTAATTCCATAAGGGATACAAATGATGATTCTTGGACGAATAAATGATTTTCTTGAATGTGCTTTTTCAATGAAATATCTAATCATTCTTTCAGTCATTTCAAAATCAGCAATAACACCATCTTGCATAGGACGAACTGCTTGAATATTCAAAGGAGTTTTTCCAATCATTTGTTTAGCTTCTTGTCCAACTGCTAAAATTTTATCACGACCATATTTATCATTTTGTACAGCAACAACAGAAGGTTCATTTATAATGATACCTTTTCCTTTTACTGAAACAATTGTATTTGCAGTCCCTAAGTCAATAGCCATATCACTTGAAAATAGACCAATTAATTTATCTAAAAACACATATCATCCTTTTTATGCAACTTTTGGTTCTTTTGTTTTAAGAACCACATCTTTCGTAATTGTAATAGTTTTATTTTTATAATTTGGAAGATCAAACATAATATCAAGCATGATGTCTTCTAAAATAGAACGTAATCCTCTTGCACCTGTTTTTCTTTCAATTGCAAGTCTTGCAAGTTCCTTTAAAGCTGCTTTTTCAAATTTTAAAGTTACATCATCCATTTCGAATAATTTAATATATTGTTTGATTAATGCATTTTTAGGTTCAGTTAAAATATGAACCATATCATCTTCTGTAATTTCATTTAAAGTTGCTATCATATGAAGTCGACCAATTAATTCTGGAATTAAACCATATTTAACTAAATCATCAGCTTCTACTTTTGAAACAATATCTTTATCTTTTTTCTTACTTTTTGCTTCATGGTTAAAACCAAGTACATTTGCACCTTCTTTTTTCTTGATTATATCTTCAAGACCGTCAAATGCTCCCCCACAAACAAATAAAATATTTGTAGTATCAACTTGTAATGCTTCTTGACCTGGGTGTTTTCTTCCACCTTTTGCAGGAACATTAATTGTTGCACCTTCAACTATTTTAAGTAAGGCTTGCTGTACTCCTTCACCTGAAACATCTCTAGTGATTGATCTATTTTCACTCATTCTTGCTACTTTATCAACTTCATCAATAAAGATAATACCTCTTTGAGCTTTTTCAATATCTCCACCTGCTGCTTGAACAAGTCTTGTTACAACATTTTCAACATCATCACCAACGTATCCTGCTTCTGTTAAAGAAGTTGCATCAGCAATTGCTAAAGGAACATCAAGATATTTAGAAATTGTTTGAGCTAATAAAGTTTTACCTGAACCTGTTGGTCCAATTAATAAAACATTCGATTTATTTAACTCCGTATCATCATCAATTTCATGATGTCTAAAAATTCTTTTATAGTGGTTATAAACTGCAACTGATAAAACTTTTTTAGCTGTATCTTGACCAATTACATACTCATCTAAAATTGCTTTTAATTGTGCAGGTGTTCTTAAAAGTGCTTCTTTACTTGGAAGCTCATCTTTTTTTTCAATATTTTCTTGTGCTGGAACACTTCCACTCATAATATCATTTGCTGCTGTTACACAAGCTTTACAAATACAAGCGTTATCACCTGCTATTACTGGATTATCTTTAGAGTCTGTTGTTCCACAAAAGTCACATATAATTTTACTCATTGTCTGCCTATTTCTTATTTTCTATTGTAAGGAATACCACGTTTTGTATTTACTACAAAACTTGCTAATTCTTTTACATGTTCATTTTCACTTGTTTCAAGTAGTTCTTTTGCAACATCTGCTAGAGGATTACCTGCTTCAAATAGTGCTTTGTAAGCACTTTTGATTGCATTAATATCAGATCTATCTTTAAATCTTCTTCTTAATCCATTTAAGTTAAGACCTCTTAATACTGCTTTATTACCTTCAACTAAACAATATGGAGGAATATCTTGAGCAACTGCTGAAGCACCTCCAACCATTACATGTGTTCCTATTTTACAAAATTGATGAATTGGTGTTAATCCACCAACTACTACAAAGTCATCAACTTCAACATGACCTGCAAGCGTTGCACCATTTGCAAATACACAGTTATTCCCAATAATTACATCATGTGCAACATGAGTGTAACCCATAAATAAGTTGTTGTCACCAATTTTAGTAATTGATCCACCACCTATTGTTCCTGGATTAAATAGTGTAAATTCTCTAATTTTATTGTTATTTCCAATAATTAGTTCTACATCTTCACCATTAAATTTTAAATCTTGAGGTATTGTTCCAATTGCTGCATGTGAGAAAATATGATTATTTTCTCCAATTGTTGTTTTTCCTTCAATTACTGTATGAGAATCAACAATCGTTCCATCACCAATTTTTACATCTTTTCCAATAATTGTATAAGCACCAATAGTGATATTATCACCTAAAGTTGCTCCTTGCTCAATTATTGCAGTTTTATGAATAGTATTCATGATAGGTCTTATTTATCTACTATCATTGCTTTAAATTCAGCTTCAGCAGTTAGCTTACCATCAACATAGGCTTTTCCACTTAACATCATTAAAGTACTTTTCATTTTGATTACTTCAAGTTCGTAATCTAATCTATCACCTGGTTTAACAGGATTTCTAAATTTTGCTTTATCAATACTCATGAAGTAAATTACTTTATTTTTCATTTCTTCTTCGCTTAAATCAGAGCTTTTTAAAGCTAAGATTCCACCAGCTTGAGCCATACCTTCTAAGATTAATACACCAGGGTAAATTGGATGACCTGGGAAGTGACCTTGAAATGCTGGTTCTGAAATAGAAATATTTTTAAAACCTTTGATTGATTTTTTTAATTCCATATCTGTGATTCTATCCACAAGTAGTAGTGGATATCTGTGAGGAAGTATTTCTTGAATTTGTGTAATATCGAACATTTATTATCCTAAATTTTTTATTAATGGTAGATATTATATCTAAAAAAAAATTAGTTTTGAATTATGCTTGCAACATTTTTGGAACTTCCATTTTGTAAGTATTCTCGCAATATTTGAGAGTTTTCAAAAAATAATTTTTTATCCATAGTATTATAGTCATGTAAAAGATTTTCTACACTTACGTTTTCTTGTAAGAATTCTTTATGAATTTCTTCTTTTCCCATTTTTTCAAAGAAAATATTCGCTAATCCTACATGAGAAAGTTTAACAAATCGTGAACCAATAAAATAGTCAATTTTCTTTGCAATATAAGAAAGTGTGAAAGGAGTTCCAATTAAAGCTGCTTCAAGTGTTGCTGTTCCTGAACAAATAAAACCATACTCAGCTTCTTGAAGTGTTTCATGCGCTTTAGTTGAGATTGTAAAATCACTTATATCTCCATAAGTTTTTGTAATATATTCTTTGTCAAATTTTTGGGGAATAATTAAGATATGTTCTTTATTTGGAATTTTTTTAGCAAGTTCTCTAAAAATTGGCATATGATTTTTTATTTCAGTTTTTCTACTTCCTGGCATGAAAGCAATTTTTCCACTTTTTGTTAGTTCTTTTTTAAAGTTATGAATTTCATCAAGCAAAGGATGACCTACATAAGTAATTTTTTCTTTATCATTATAAATTGAACTTTCAAAAGGAATAATTGAACAAAGTTTAGAACAATATTCTTCTAGTTTTTTAACTCTTCCTTGCTTCCAAGCCCAAGCTTGAGGTAGAATATAATAAATTATTTCTTTATTTGGATAAGTTGCTTTTAGTTTTTTTGCAAGAGGTAAATTAAAGCCTGATGAATCCATTAATAAAACTTTATCACAATCACTTGCTAGTTCTACTAATTCATCTCGAAGTTTAAAGAAAAATCTTAGTTTTTTTAATGCATCAACTATTCCCATAATAGCAAGTGCTGTTAAATCATATAAAGGATTTCCAAGTTCTTTATCAAAAACACCTACCATTTCAATATCATCATTAAAATGTTTTTTTAACTCTTTTAAATGAATATTAGAAGATGTCTCCATTGCACAAACTAAAAGTTTCATACGATTTCCTCTCTTACGTCATCGTAAGTTTCAGCATTTAGTTCAATCTCATATTTTGCGTCTATAATTTCATCTAAAACTATGATGGAACTTAGATTAAAAGCACTTTTTAAAATCTTTGAACGCACTTGTAATTCTTCATCAAATGATGGAGGTAGGTACATTAATTCTTTTACATTTTTATAGCTACTATTTGCAAGTGCATTAAACTTTTCAAGAGAAATAATTTTTAATTCATCTCTATTTAAATAGTTTATTCCATCTTTTTCATACTCAATTCTTCCATTTGTTTTGTTTCTATTTATCATTGAGTATGGTAAAATATACGATGGAACAGTTTGTTTAGCTACTTTAACTCGGGCACTTAAAAGTCTATAGTTTAAAAATCTATGTTTAACTATTTTGTACTTTTCACCACTTGTTTCAAGAGTATTTCTCTTTTTATAAAGTTCTAATCGCTCTTCAATTGATTCAGGTAATATTTGATTTGAAATTGGATTAAACATTTCATCCATTATTTTATCTTGTGCTTCTCTTTGTGCTGATAAACCAAATAAACAACCACAATAGTTTTGTCTATACAAAGAGTTTTCTTTTACCTTTTTACCTTGAATTTCTGCACCATTACCAGCTTTATAATCTCTGTAAATAAACTCAATTCCATGAAGTTTTTCTAAGTTATGACCTATAATATCAAGCTTTTCTTGAGATTTTTTAGGAGAGATTAGAAGAGTTGTAGTAAATTTATCGTGACCTAACTCTTTTGCTTTAGCAACTGTATTATCAAGTCTATCATCATAACAAACTGTACATCTATCACCTTTTTCAGGAAGATGCTCCATACCTTTTACTTTTTTAAGCCACTCTTCTAGATTATAAGGACCTTCAATAAGCTCAATACCAAGCTTTTGGCATGAGTACTCTACATCTAAGTATCTTAAACGATACTCGCTATAAGGATGAATATTAGGGTCATAAAAAAAACCTACTAGAGTTTCATCTGGATACTCTTCTTGAACTCTTTCTAAAAAATAGTGACTATCGACTGCACAACAAATATGAACTAACAAAAAACGACCTTTGTTTTATAATTTATTGATATTATAGTTAAATATTTTAAAACAAAGGTTTATATATTTATAGATTTTTCTTTTAAGCTCTTAATCTATTAAATTCTTATTGTACATAGTCATCGTTATTCTAATATAAAGATATTTGTTTATTCCCATGTATTTGAGGAACTTGTTTATATCCAATTCCCTTCATTAAAGAAGTTCTTTTAACCTTGTTTTTTATAGTTGCATAAACCTTCTCTAAATCTATTTCACCTTGAGCAAGTTCTTTAATCAAGTAGTATGAGAAGAGTCTTTGCTGTTCATCTTTATAATCATTTGCAAAGTCATTCGCTCCACCAGCAGTGATAATAGTTAATTTCTGATTTATAGAGTTTTCTTTATTTCTTTTTAGAATAGGTGCAACTCCTTTATAAAGTAATTCACCTTTATCATCTTTTCCACTAAAACAACTATCCATAAAAACAAATACGTTTTTAGCATTTGATTTAGATAACTTTGAATAGATTTTATTTAATTGTAAATTAGGTTCTAAATGAATACTATCTGCACTCATATCATTTGGTAAAACATATGTATTACCATCTTTTCCAGGAACACCATGCCCTGCAAAATAGATATATAAATTACCATTTGAATCTGCTAATTCTTTGATTAACTCTATTTTTGATTTTAATTGTCCTGATGTCGCTTCATCATTTAGTAAAGTTATTACATTTTCTTTAGGAACACCAAAAGTTTGCGTTGCTAAATCTTGAAATGCTAAGGCTGATAAATCTGCAAATTCAACTGAAGTATTTTGTTTATAGTCATTAATTCCAATAACTAAAGCAAAAGAATCATAGCTTTTTTTAGATCTATTTTTAAATGTATATTTAGATTTTATAGATGCATTATATTGTTCTTTTATTAAATCATTTTGGTTTATATTTGTATACTGTTTTGTGTTATTAGATTTAATATTATTTAATGTTTCCATAAGTAATTTATCTCTTTCTTCTGTCTTTAACTTATCTTGATATTGATAGAGGGTTAATCCTAGCTTCTTAGATTCTTCTCTATATATTTCTAGTTCATCAAGAGTTATATTAAGTTTTTTTGCTTCATTTTCATTATATTTTTTAGCATGTTTTTTTAAATATGCATTTTTTTGTTCTAGTGTCATAGCTTGTTCTGAACAATTTGACATAAATAAAGCAATTAGAATTATAAGTAGAATATTTTTAATTTTTTTCATAGGTAATCTTTTTTGTTCCTTTGTTCTTAATATATAATTAAATTTTCTTTTCCCTCATATTGAGGTATTTGTTTGTAACTTAGTCCAAGTCTAAGAGACTTTCTTTTAACATTTATTTTTATATAGTTTGATAATTCACTAGAGTTACTTTTACCTTCTAACATCCCTTTCATCAAGTAATAACTAAACAATCTTTGCTCTTCATCAACATATTGATTTGCAAAATCAGAAGATGAACCAGCACTAAAAACTGATAGTTTGTTTTTATCAATAATATTCTTCTTTGTTTTAAGAATAGGAGCAACACCTTTATAAAGTAAACTACCAGAATCGTCTTTTCCACTAAAACAACTATCCATAAATACTAAAACTTCTTTCGCAGGTGATGAAACAAATGTTTTATAAATATTTTTAATTGAAAGTTGACTTTCAAGTTCTATATTATCAGCTTTCATATCTGAGGGTAAGATGTATGTTTCACCAGATTTTCCTGGTACACCATGCCCTGCATAGAAGAAGTATAATTTATTCCCCTCTTCAACTAATTGACTAATTAATTGAATGTTACTTTTAATCTGTCCACTTGTAGCTCTTTCATTGGTAAGCATAATAATGTTTTCTTTAGGAATCCCAAGAACATTTTGGGATAGAAGGGCGAAAGATTTAGCTGAATTATCTGCATATTCAACTGCTGTTTCATTTAAATATTTATTTACTCCAATTATTAATGCAAAAGAATTATAGTTAGGAGTTGTAGCTTTTTTAGCTAAAAGTTTATCAATACCTGTTTGTTTACCAGATACTCCACTTTTTATTAATTTTTGTATATTTTTATTGTTATGATTAGTAGCCATATCAAGTGCATTAAAACCTTTGTTATTAATTGGTTTGGTATCTGCTCCTAATTCAATTAGTTTTTTTGTCATGTAATATCTATTATTATTTACGGCATACATTAGACATGAATCGCCATTATGATCTTTCATATTTACATCTGGACTCTGTGTTAATATATAATTAAAAAGTTCTTCATTGTTGTATTTAGATGCAAGCATTAATGCTGTTTGCTTCCATCTATTTTGTGTATTTACATCTATTTTTAAACTTTTTATAAAATTAAACCATGTTTTTTTCTTTTCTCTAATTATAAATGTTAAGAGTGTTTCTTTATTGTAAAATATTGGAGTGTTTATATCAAATCCATACTTGATTAACCTTTTTATAAAGCCTTCTTTAGTTTTATTTATATCTTTATAGAATAAATTACTAAATATAGTTGTACCTGATTCTTCTTTTAGATTCGGATTGAATCCTTCTTTAAAAAAAAGATTTTGAATTCTCTCTATATTCTGGCTACTCTTTACAGAATTTTTATCATTATTACTAGGAGATATAGGAAATTTTGTTAAAGCATATGCCTTTATATCTAAATTCTTTGAATTTTTAATTAACAATTCTAATATATCTAGATCATGCCAATATTCATCAGTATTATAGCTTCCAAGGTAAGAACCATTTTGTGTATATTCTTCTCTTTGTATTGAGTCTTCTTGATAGACATATTCAGAATAGTCACTTAAGATACTTGCATATGTGATTTGGTCCTCTTTAACTTTATCAATATCTAATCCTTTTTCAATTAGATATCTAAATAATCTATATCGAATTTTCTTATTCTCCATATATTTAATTCTATGTAGTATTGTTTCGTGACCATCTTTCTCATGGTTATTAATATCAGCACCATTTTCTACGATAAAATGTACAACTTTTTCAAAAAAAACATCATCACGAAAATTACGATGAAAGCGAGCAATTTCATAAAGAATGGGTTCCCCATTAAAATCAAAATTACATCCTTTGGTTTTATATTCTTTTAAGACTTTGAATACTTTTTTCCCCTCATCTGTATAATTATCAAGTTTTTTAAGTAAATTGTTACATGTATTGTTTGCATATAAACTAAATGTAATCAAAAGCAGTAGTAAATGTTTCATTATTATTCTCCTAAGAAATAAATTATAGTTATTTTTAAATTAAATGTATATATAATGATTAAAATTTTAATTTAGGAATATAATGAAATATTTAATTATTTTAATTTCAATTATTTTATACCTTGATGCAAAACAGTTAAATGACCTTGAAGTTGAAGCATCAAGTGCTATTCTAAATTCAACAGCAGAAGAAGCAAAGAATTTAGCATTAAGAAGAGCTAGGTCTTTGCTAATTGAACAAGCAAATGGTACTAGTATAAGTTCCAATACTTTAGTAAAAGATGGAAGTTTAGCAGCTGAGTTTATAAAGAGTTATTCTAGTGGTATTATTTTAAATGAAAAGATAGAATGGTTACCTCTTACTCAATATCAAAAAGACAAAAATACTGCACCTATTCCTGAATATAATGTAAAAATTAAAGCTGATGTATTAATAAAAGAAAAGGAAACAGATCTAGTATTAAAAACTACTATAAATAAGAATATATATAATAATAATGAAAAAATGGCTATTCAAACGCTAGCATCTGAAAACTCAGATATTGCCATATTCTTTTTAGGATATGATGATAAAATTTATAAACTACTTCCAGATTTAAATCAAAAAGTAAGTATAACTAAAAATAAAAAGATAGAATTTCCACGAGAGAATAAAGATAAATTTGAATTAGAAGTTGTAGTTCCGGATAATCTTAAAAAAGTAACAGAAGCTCTTTGGATAATTGCTGCGAAGTCAAAAGATAATATTTCTTTTAATATACATTTTGACAAAGATGTTTACTCTTTAAATGAGTTTTTTTCTATTTATTCTAAATTTTCTCAAAAATGTGTAGAAAAAATTATTCCATATCATGTACATAAATAAAAAGGATTAAACATTCAAAATCTTATACTTTCAATTATCACAATATTTATTTTTACAGCATGTATTAGCAAAAAACCAACTCTAAGTTCAAGTGCCACGATACTAATAAAAACACCTCAAATGAAGTTTTATGATAAAGGTTTTATTTATAATTATGATGACTATACACAAGTTCAAATATTTTCTGCTGGTACTGTTGTACTTGATATGAAAATCTATGAAGATAGAGTTTGCAAAAGCACTTTTGAATGTCAAGATTTAAAAACATTTAATAAAGAGAATTTAAGTAGCTCTTATTCTGATGATTTTATAAAAGAATTATTTCAAAGAAATGAAAAACAAATAGTTCATAGAGATAAAAAGAATAATATTTTAATTAAAATAAAAAGAGATTAAAGAATATGCAAAACCTAAAAGGCGATTTAGTAGGTGGTGTAATATCTGCTCTTGTAGCACTTCCTTTAGCACTAGCGTGTGGAATACTTTTATTTAAAGGAATAGATGGCTTACAACAATATGGAATAAATGCTGCATTTTATACTGCAATTGTTGGAGCTATTATTTCAGCATTTGTTGGTAATCATTCTTTGCAAATAGGAGGTCCACTTGTTGTTACAACATTAATATTATCAGATTTTTTAATCAAGGTATATGAAGAAATCAAATTTGATAATATTGATGTAAATATGACTTTAATTGTATTAATGTTTACTTGCGTAATTATTACTGGGCTAATACAGTTTATATTTGCTTATTTAAAAGCTGGGAAATTAATAAAGTTTTTGCCACTTTCAGTTACTATGGGTATTAGTACTACAATTGGTATGATAATTATCGTAAAACAATTACCTATTATTTTTAATTCAAATAGTACTAATACAAGTGAAACTTTACTTCTTATCTTCATTACATTATTTATTTTGATTTTAATGTTTTCAAGAGATTTTATACCAAATAAAGAAGAGTTGATAAAAAAACTAAAATTTAATCCTTTTCTTCTTTTTCCTATTGTTGTACCTATTTTAGCAACGATTATCTTTTTTCTCTTTAACAATAATGAAAATTTACTACTTGGAAATGTTAATGTGGAAGTACCCACTTTAATACAAAATTATGAAGGTTTCTTATCTTCATATAATTATATATTTCAGTTTCTACCTGAACTTCTTTTAACTTCCTTTGCAATTGCACTAATGTCTTCATTGAGCTCTTTATTAAGTGTAAGTTTACTTGAGAGAAAGATAAAAAATAGAAGTCATGATACATCTATAGAATTAAAAGGGCAAGCTTTAGGAAATATTTTATCAGGTTTTCTTGGTGGAATGCCAAGTGCAGGAACTGAAGCTAGATCATTAGTTAACTATTACGCAGGAGCTAGAACTAAAGTAAGTGTATTGATTAATGCGCTAACAATATTTTTAGTAATCTTTATTTTTAACAATTATTTACCTTTAATACCAGAAATTATTCTATCTGTAATACTAGTTTATACTGGACTTATTATGTCCTTGCCGAGTATTAAGTTAGCAAAAAACTTATGTGGAATTTGCTTAAATAAGAATCATACAAAGAATTGTATAAAAGATATTGTATATACTTTTTCTATTATTTTTATAATGCTCACAACTGCATTTTTAAGTGATATTACAATTGCAATTGTTTTTGGGTTTGCTGTTGCTTCTTTATTTTTCATTTATGAGATGATGAGAAACTCAAATTATACGATTATAGATGCAAGAGCGCTTCATTCAAAAAGAGAAAGAACATTTCAAGCAAAAGAGTGTATTCAAAACAATGGTGAATTAATAAATATAATCGAACTTGATGGAGCTATATTTTTCGGAACGGCAGATAGCCTTAGAAATACTATATCCTCTATAAAAGGTAAAGTAAAATGGGTGATTTTAGACTTTAAAAAAATTAATGAGATTGATATTACTGGTTCTGAAATAATAAAACTTTGTATTGAAGAAAATAAAAATCTAAACTTTAGTCTAAGTCATATCAGAGAAGGTGATGATACTTACCAAGCCTTCTGTTCTGTTGGATTAATTGGAAAAGATGGTTTGAAATGGTTTGAATATACTGATTTTGCACTTGAAAATGTTGAGAACTTATTATTAAAAAGTTTTAATATCTCAATATATTTAGATAAAAAAGTTTATGATTTAGAAGAGTTAAATGTTACAAAAAATTTAAATTCTACAGAACAAAAGATTTTAATGAGATACTTGGACATTAAGTCTTTTAAGCAAGGGGAATACTTATATAAAGAAGGTGAATTATCTAATGAAGTTTTCTTTCTAAGAGAAGGAAGTGTAACTATTTGGGATGAACATGATGATGAACTTTATAATAAATCTATAATTTCTAAAACTAGAAGAGTTACTTATTCAGCAGGTGTTGTTATTGGTCAAATGGCATTTTTTGATAGTGAGATTCATACTGTCGAAGCTCTTGCTGATTTAGATATTAGTACTTATTCTTTATCAAAAAGTAATTTTGAGAAACTTAGAAGAGAGCATCCTTTAGTTGCTGAAGAATTAATGTTGCAATTTTGTAAACATTTATCAAGAAGATTAAAAGAAATTACATATGAAGTTCAGGTTTTAGAGAGATGGAATTGAATACAAAGAATTTAAAAAATGACTTCTTTGGTGGTCTAATCTCTTCACTTGTTGCATTGCCTTTAACTTTAGCTTGTGGAGTTTTATTATTTAAAGGTCTTCACGACTTAGAAATGTATGGAATTAATGCAGCTATTTATACAGCAATTATTGGAACATTTATTTCTGCATTTATTGGAAATCATCAGTTGCAAATAAGTGGTCCTAGAGTTGCTACTACTTTGATTTTGTCTAGTTTTTTATTAGAAATTTTTACAAGACTACAAAGCTATGAAAATATATATAATTTAAATGAATTATTAATTGTTTTTATGATTTTAACAGTTTTATTAATGGGAGTATTTCAGCTTATATTTGCTTATTTTAATCTTGGTAAATTAATTAAATTTTTGCCATCTTCTGTAAAAATGGGTGTTAGTACAACTATTGGTTTAATAATCATTTTTAAGCAATTTCCTATCATTTTTAATTATCAAGGAGATGATTTATTTCAAGAGTTTATAACAAATCCTTTAACAATAATTACAAATCAGACTACTTTACTTTTTATTGCTATTTGTATTTTTATTGTTTTGCTTCTTTTTAAAAAAAATATTGTTACTAGTAAAATTAGAATGATTGTTCCTCTTCTAGCTCCAATTTTGGGTGGAGTAGTTTTTTATTTATTTATAAATAAAAACCCAAGTGATTTTATAATTGGAAAAATAAATATAACTCTACCTTCTTTTGAATTGTATTTTAATACTTTTACTCAAAACTTTTCTATTGTAAATGAAAATATTTTAGAAATTATAATTGCAGCTTTTGTTTTAGCTTTGATGGGTTCTTTATCATCGCTTCTTAGTATTAGTGTATTAGAAGATAAACAAAAAGTAAGAAGTACTAATCCTTCAATTGAATTAAAAGGTCAAGCATTTGGAAATATCATTTCAGCATTTTTTGCAGGAATGCCAAGTGCTGGTTCTGAAGCTAGAGGACTTAGTAATTATAACTCTGGTGGTAGAACTTTTATTTCAGTAATTTTTCATGCTTTATTTTTAATAGTTTTTGTTTTCTTTCTTGATGAATATATTGCATTAATTCCACAAATAGTTTTATCTTCTTTGTTAGTTCACACTGGAATTGTAATGATTTTACCTTTGATAAAATTATCAAGCAACATGAGTATTACTTGTCTTCGAACTAAAACTAAAAATATGAATGAATGTTTAAAAGATATTTTCCAAACCGTACTTGTTGTGATTGTAATGTTGATTGCAGAAGAAATGGCAAACTTAACAATTGCAATTATTACAGGTTTTGCGATGGCCTCTTTACTTTTTATTTATGAAATGATGAGTAATACAAATTATAATATTATTCTAGGAAATAAACATCATTCAAGAAGAGTACGAACTAAAAAAGTAATGACTTTTCTAAAAAATAAAGGTTCATGTGTAAAGATTATTGAATTAGAAGGAGCAATCTTTTTTGGAACAGCTGATTTTTTAAGAACACTAGTAAGCGATATAAACAAAGACACGTCTTATATTATTTTAGATTTTAGGAAAGTTAGTGAAGTTGATATTACGGGTGCTGAAAAGATTAAACTTTGTACAAAAGAGAATAGTAACATAGAGTTTTCTTTTTCTCATATACGAAAAGGTGATGATACTTATCAAGCCCTTTGTGCTGTTGGGCTAATTGGTGTTGATGGTTTACCTTGGTTTGAAAATACAGATTTAACTTTAGAAAAAGTTGAGAATAAACTTTTAGAGCAGTTTACAGAAGTTGAAGAAGAAAAAGGAAAAACTTTAAATATTGATAGTTTAAACTTTACGAAAAACTTAAGTAAAGAAGAACAAGATATTTTACTAATTTATATGATAAGTAAAGAGTATAAAGAAAAAGATGAACTTTTTACAAAAGGAATGAAATCAGATGAATTATTTTTCCTACGTAAGGGTACGGTCTCTATTATGCTTGAACAGAGCTTTGTTAAAGGTGTAAAAGATAAGTTATCAAAAATAAGAAGAATTACTTTTTCAACTGGTGTTGTAATAGGCGAAATGGCATTTTTTGAGGATAACTTACATAGTGTTGATGCACTTGCAAATGAAGATGTAAGTGTTTATATTTTAAGTAGATATAACTTAGATTTGCTAAGTAAAGAACATCCAATTTTAGGCAGAAAACTTATGTACTCTTTTTGTGCCCACTTATCAAATAGATTAAGAGAAGTAACATCAGAGATACAGGTATTGGAAAGATGGTCTTAACTTTTTTATTGGACACTAGCTTGTCCTAATGTAAATGTAAGATAACAATTATAAAAAAAGGAGAATTAAGAATGAAGAAAACAGCAATGCTAAATTCAGTAAAAGATAGTTTTATTTTATTAATATTGTGTGTAATTGCTTTTGGTATATATGCCATAGTTCTTTCAAGTTATGGGAAAGAAACAGGTCAAATGGTGGTATTTATTTCAATGATTATTGTAATAATAATTGCAAATAATATTTTTGCAGCATTAGGTGCTTCAATGTTATATAATACTCCATATGATAGTAACAAAGAGAAGTATTCTATACGAATAGCTGTTTTTAATGAAGATAAGAAAAGTTCAACTTTACAATTAATAAAAGTTATGTTTCATTCACTAATAGGAATGGTTTTTTATCCATTTGCTGTAATTGCATTACTTTTAAATATTAAAGAGTTATTTGTCAAAGATGAAGTTTATGAAAATATAGTTAAAGAAGAGAATTTAAAGAATCAAATAAATGATGAATTAGATATAAAAATAAAGAGTAATAAAAAATGGAAAATCAGTACAAGTGCGTTTAGTAACTATTATTTTTATACTGAAAAAGAAGCATATAAATATGCTTCTAAACATAATATTCGCCCAGAAAAAATAACACAAATAATTTAATAAAGGAAAAGAAATGAAAAGTATTTATATTTTAATTGGGAGTTTTATAAGCTTAATAATACTTACAGGTTGTTCAACAAAAGGTTATTCTAATTATACATGGGATAAAGAAAACATGCTTAAAAATCCTGGTTTTGAAATAATTAAGAATAATAAGATTGCTTACTGGGAAAGTGAAGGAGTAGTTCGATCTACAGATCCTAGAGCTAATTCTGGTAAATATTACTTAATGAGTTCTACAAATAAGGAAAAAGCTATTACCTCACAAGTAATAGACGTTAATGCATATCAAGAAAATATAGACAAAGGAAATGTTATTGCTTCATTTGGAGGTTTTCAAAGTGGTTGGAAAAAACAGAAGGATTATGGATATAGCGTATTAGTTTTTTATGATGATAAACCGTCTAAAATCAGTCATACATCAACACAACCTTTTTATTCAAATCATTGGTGGACAAAAAGAGCAAATGTTGTAGCTGTTCCTGAAGAGACAAGATTCATTAAGTATGGGTTTATGGGAATAAGAAAAGAAGGAACAAATAATGATGCATATCTTGATGATGCTTTTCTTTATTTAGGTCAAAAAAAAGTCAATATTAAAAATGATGAAGCTACTTTAAAAAGTAAAGAAAAAGTTAAAGAAGAATCTTATTTTGATGAAGCCTTAGATTTTTTATCAGAAAAGATAAGTTTAAAAAATAAATAAAGGACATAATGTTGTCTTAGATATTGTATACAATCATTAAATCAAAATTAAGATGAGGAAGAAAATGAAAACTTTAAAAAAGATAGTACTACTTTTATCATTTACAATGGTATTTCTAGTTGGCTGTAATAGTGAAGACAAAGTCTATACACAAGGTTCTTTGAAAGTCGATATTAGTAAACAAATTGTTTATGAACAAGATGGAAAAATGCAAGCAAATGGTACTTATAATAAGAGTAATAAAAAAGAAAAAATATCAATAGTGATTAAGGATGGCTTAATCGTTTCTTCAAATGCAAAAAGAGGAGATAATAGTATAGATTTAACTTTTAAAAATAAGATATTAACATCTTTGGTAGCTGGGGAATCAAGTAAAAGTAAATTTTTTGATGATGGTATGCCTAAAGAAGTATATAATATTGATGCTCAATCTAAAGCTTCAGTAAAATATACAGAAGATTCTAAAAACCCATATTATTTACTATTAGAAGCAAAACCTTCTAATAGTAAAATACTTTTTGAAAATAATGTTATGACTATTTCAAAGTTAGATTCAAAGGAAGTAATTCAAACTCTTAAAGAAACTGATAGTAAGGCACAGATGATTTTACAACAAATGAATAGAACTTTAAGATTTATTGCAAACAGTGCACAAGAAAGAATGTATCAAGAGGTTTTAAGAGAAATCTTATAACTATATAGTTACCTAAAAGGATACAACTAATAAATTGTATCCTTTTAATCTGTAAATTCAGTAGTTTTATTAAACTCTAGAATCTTGGCTTTATTTAATATTAACCTCTATGAACAATAGCGTCGTTAAGACTGTTTACAATTTTAGAGATATAAGGCTTATCTTTACTTATTAGTGCATCTTGGTCTCCACCATTTGTTGTAATACGAACAGTATGTAAATCCTCTTTTGAACCAAGTCCTCCCATTATTAAGAAAACTCCAGCAAGTTTCCACCAATCAGGTAGAACAAAAACTAATATTAAACCTACTAATGCAATAATCCATCCCATAGCTGAAATACCGCCCTCACTTTTACCAACTGTTACAGAACTTATATTATTTAATGAAAATGTTTGCTCCCCACTAATAAATCTTGTATTTGTAACTTTTATATATCCTTCATCGTAGAATATTTTCTCTTCATTACTATTTTGAGTATTTTTTACTACGGGTTGACTATTAATCTCTTCTAGCATACTACCACAGTGTTTACATTTTATTGCACCATCTTTTATATCTTCTTTACAAAAAGGACATTCCATTTTTTACTTCTCCATTAGTTTTAATCATTATAATATAATAACATAATCACTTATATTAAAATATATAAGTAAATATAAATAAAGATATTAAAAAAATAGTAATCATTAATATCTTTGCATTTTCATATGTCATAAAATCATTCATCTACAATTATCTGTTTTTTTATTTCAATCTTCTTTTCTTTAGCTATAAATGTACTTGATAAAAGATAACTTGTTGCTATGCATAAACACATAATTAAAAAATATTTCATCTTCTTTCCTTTAATAAAATTTATAATAAAATTATAAAAATATATATGGACAACATTCTGTCCATATTAAAATTAGGACAAAAATGTTTGAGAATTTACCAAAGAAAAGTACTAAAGTTACCAATAGTGATAAAGTTTTAACAAGACTTATTAAAACTCTTCAAATGTTATCAAACAATGAACTACCAACAAGACAAGAGCTTATGGAAGAGTTTAATGTTAGTGCAAAAACAATTCAAAGAGATATAAAACAAAGACTTCATTTTTTCCCAATTGATGAAGATAGTTTAAAAAGATTGAAATTTGAAGAAGGTTTTTCTTTAAATAAAGCATCTCTGAAAGAAGATGAAATGCTTTTTGTTTATCTGTCCTTATCACAAATAAAAGATATTAATAAAAATTTTGAAAAAACTACGCATAGTATATTTTCAAAGCTTCTAACACCTAGATACTCACCTGCTTATCATATAAAAGCTAATTCTTTTGAAAATATTGATATCAATTCAAAATTATTAAATGATATAGAAATATCAATTGAGTATAAAAATACTATAGAAATACACTTACCTAATAAGGTTTTATCTTTAGAGCCTTATAAGGTGATAAGTTTTGATGGAATTTGGTACTTATTTGGTAGAGATATAAAAGATAAGAAAATTAAAACAGTTTTTATTCATCAAATTAAAAATATGAAGATATTAAAAGAAAAATTTGTAGTAGATAAACCAATTGACGAAATACTTGACAATGTTCATACTGCATGGTTTGAAGATGGTAATACAATGGAAGTTAAAATAAAAGTTCATGAAAATGTAGCATATAACTTTAAATTAAAAAAGATTCTTCCTTCACAAGAAATTATAAGTGAAGAAAAAGATGGTTCCCTTGTTGTAATGTTTACAGTTACAACAGAAGAAGATATTGATAATACTATAAAAGCATGGTTACCTAATATTGAAATCATCTCTCCTTTAAGTTATAGAGATAAGTTTATTAAAGAGTTGGAAAATTATCTTTCTTTATATAAGAAATAAAATAAATGTTTAGCTAATAAATAGTACTATATAAAAGTTATTTTTAGGGAGAATCTATGAAAAGTAAAATTTTGTTTTTTCTTTTTTTATCTGTATCTTTGTTTGCAAGGGAAGTTATAGATCAAAGAGGAAGCTGTCAAATCAATTGGACGCAAGGATTTATACTTTGTGAGGGTGAATCTGCACAAAATCAAGGTAAATATGCTGCAAATTTATCAGCAAAAGTTATCTCACAAAGAAATATGCTTGAAGTTATTAAAGGTGTAAATATTACTTCAGAAATTACTATAAAAAGTGGTTTAGATAGTAGTGAAATCATAAAAAGTAGAGTGGAAGGTATTGTTCGTGGAGTTCAAGTGATTTCTTCAAAGTATGATAGAAATACAAAGTCTTCAGTTGTTACAACAAAATTAGAACTAGGGAAAGATTTACTAAAAGCATTATTAAGTGATCCAACACTTCTTTCATGGAATGAAAAAGTTGAGCAATTATGGAATGATTTCAATATTCTACCTCAAGCAATTGCTTCAACATATACAACAGATGAAAAAGAAACAATTCTTAAATTAATGGAAGATTTAAGAGATAATAGTGACGCAAAAAAACACTTAGAAAAAATTATAGAACAAATGAATAGTAGTAAAAACTTCACAGGAGTATTACTAGATATTAGCGAAATTACTAATTTCCAAAAAGCACTTATAGTTAAACTTGTTGATGAAAAAGGAAAAGAGATTTATCCTTCAAACTTAGTTTCAAAACAAACACTAACAAAAAGAAATACTTCTGTTGGCTATATGTTTGGAATTGATGATGCGAAAAAAAATAAAAGAGTTTTTGATAATCCAATTGAAATAAAGCCTAGCTCTATTTATAAGAGTAAGCTATCAAATATAGTACTAAATAAAGCTCAAATAGAAAAAATAAACTCTATAGATAAAAATGTATTAAAAAATGCAAAGATTATTTTGGTGTTAGGTGATTGATGAAAATACTATTAATACTTTTTCTTTCTCTTGGTTTATTTGCCTCTGATAAGCATTTATCATCA
The DNA here is from genome assembly GCF_001956695.1 of Poseidonibacter parvus. NCBI lineage: Bacteria > Pseudomonadati > Campylobacterota > Epsilonproteobacteria > Campylobacterales > Arcobacteraceae > Poseidonibacter > Poseidonibacter parvus. The sequence goes on along the minus strand of NZ_CP019070.1, from coordinate 2,766,534 downwards.
GATATAAGAGCAGAAGTTTTTGCACAGAATCTAGTGGATGCAGGTGAATATAAAAAAGCAAAGATTTTTTTAGCAAAAGCAAAAGCAAAGTACCCTAAGAGTGAATCTTTATGGATGTTTAGTGCAACTGTTGCTTATGAGTTAAAAGACTTTGATGAAGCAAAAATAAACTTTATTAAAACACTTGAAATCAATCCTAAAAATGAACAAGCTTCTGCATTTAAAGAAATAATTGCAAAGCAAGAATCAGCACTAGAAAATAAGACTTTAGAAGATATTTTTGCATATTTAAATGATAAAGGAATAGATTTTTTATCAATTTTTTTAGCCTTTTTAGGTGGTGAAATAATTGCTAGAAAATATTCAAAATGTAGAAGTATTGATGAAAGAAATATTGCTAAACAATTTAAATTTAAAGATGAACTAACTTCTAGTAATATAGATAGATGGGCCTTTGCAACAAAGAATTATATTTGTTTTAGAAGTGCACCTTCATTTTGTTCTTTTTTACATTTATTAATAGTTTTCCTTATTTCTTGTTCTTTACTTATTTTCTTTTTATTGTTTGAGCTTTTATCTGGAGTTCATCTTTTATCTTCAATACCCTTAAGTCATATGGGAACATCACAATTATGGATATATATTTTAGAAAACTTTGCTATCTTTGTATGTATAACTGTATTTCTTCAAATATGGATGTATTCTTCACACTTAAAAGATAGTTCAGAAAAGGTTGAAATAGAATTATCTCAATATTTAGAAACACTAAGTAGTGAAAATAAACTTGATAAATTATATGAATTAATTAAAGAATTCAAGGAATTAAATATAAGTGAAGAGTCTTTAATTTCAGAATTATTAAGTGATGAGTGCAAAGAAAAAATTAGATATTTTTATAGATAATATTAAAAAAGTGGATATTTAAATATCTACCTTTTAATAATAATCTGTTTTATAGGGAAACCTTGCTGATCCTTTTCTCCAAAAGCAGGAAGTAAGGATTGTTGTTTTTTATTTACTAGAACTGAACGTACATTTAAAATCAATCTATCCATTCTTTCAATATCAACTATCATTGAAATTGATTGAGTTTTATACTTTTTCCAAGAACTTTGCCAGCTTTCAACTAATAAATATGAAGATCTTATAACTTTTCTTAATTCAGTATTCCAAAGTTTACGGTTTTTTTCATAGATATCTAATTTAGATAGTTTATTACTTGATGCATCTATAATCTTTCTACTATTCATAAGTTGAGGAAAAGATACAGATACTCCACCTTTTAAGTTTCTATAAACATTGTCAATTAATATATCAATATGTACTTTATCTCCAATAATTTCATACAAAACTTTTCCTTCTAAATAATCATTAGAAAAATAAATCTTATCGGAAGTTTTACTTTGCTTCTTTTCTATAATATAACTTGGTTTTTGAATAGGTTCTTTTTGTACAATGACCTTTTGCTGTATATTCTTATTAGTTTGTGGTTTGTACAATTCAACTTCATAAGGATATAAAGAACCAACTGCTTTGAAACAGTAAGATCCTGTATTAAAATCAAATTTATCATTTGATATTGAAAAGTCGTGAATTAATTCTTGTGCTTGAGATAATGAGATGTTTTTTAGTGAAGGTTTATATTTAGTTAAAATCTCTCTATATGCTTTTTCTTTTGCTTTTTGTTTGATATCTTTTGTTGCAACTGTTGTGTCATTAAAACAGAAGTTTTGTAAAGTCATTTGTTTTAAGGAATATTTCTCTAAATCTTTTTTTGTAATATATGCATTAATATCTGAACAAATTTCTCCAAAATTTACACCATTATAAAATTTTGGATTACCTTTTATTCTTACTGAACCAACAGCTTTTTGTTTAATTTCATCTGAGACTAACTTCCCATCTTTTACATCAGTTTTAGATAAAATAAGACTTCCATATAATTCTCCAATAGCCTCTCTTTTTGCTTGTTTAATTAATATATCTTTTAATTGTTTTTGAGATTTTCCTGAGTGTTCTGATGTTTGAATACAACTAGTTTTGATTGTTTCATATTTTTCAATTGCATAGATATTGCCTAATAATAAAAAAAATGATAGAAAAAATTTCATTGAGTTCCTTTTTGAGTGCTATATAATAATAAATAACAAATTAATTGTTTATTAAATAAATTAATTTGCCATTATATTTTAAATAAGAACTAAGAGTTTTTTATAGTTTTTTTAGCTTTTTATAACCTGCTTTGATGATTTTAAGAAGTGGTTTTCTATATGAAGAGAATACATATTTTTTAATTTCATAAGCAATTCTTCCTTCAACATGAACCATATCATATAAGTTTCCTGCTGCAAATTTACCACCAAGAGCAATTAAAATACCCTCTAGTTTTGGATCACAAGCTACAAGTTTTTTCTTTTTTATTCTGTTTAATATATTTTTACCAGCACAAGTACCACTAATTCTTGCTACTGTAACATTAGGAGGCATTAATTCACCCTTTTTATTATGAATTTCTGCAATATCACCAACAGCAAAAATATTATCATGACCTTTTGCTTGAAGGTATTCATTTACTAAAATTTGTCCTCTTCCATTTTTTTCTACATCTAAATCTGATGTAATTGTAGAAGCTTCAATTCCTCCTGTGAAAATAATAAAAGAATGGTTGATTTTTGTACCATTTGATAGTTCAAGATTATCTTCATTACATTTAGTCAGCTTTGTATTTGTAATTACATTAATACCTAAAGATTTTAATCTCTTATGCGACATACTAACTAGTTTTGAGCTTAATCCTGGAAGAATAGTATCAGAGCTACTTACAAGAGAGATTTTTAAATTATCACAAGAAAAGTTTCCACGTTTAAAAAACATTTTTGAGTTATAAGCCATCTCAGCTGCAATTTCAACTCCTGATAAACCAGCACCAACAACTACAATATGTGTATCTTCACATTGTTTTGCTTCATCACTAATTTTTTTAAATAACTGATTTTCAAAACTTTGTTTAAAGAACATTGCCCAATGAAGTTTTTTAATATCATGAGCATTATTTAATCCTGGTATTTGAGGGGGAAAGAATGTTCTTGTTCCTGCTGCCATTACTAAATAATCGTATTCTACAATCTCTTTTTCTTCAGTGTATATTTTTTGTGCTTCTTTGTCTATTTTCCGCACTTTTAAGTTTTTATACTCTACATAATCATGGTTTATTCCCATACATAATGTAGTTAAATCAATAGTTACATCTGCAATATTTGATTTATTTGCAATTAAATCATAAACTTCTGGTTGTAAGTTGTGAAATGTGTGTTTATCTATTAATGTAATTTGTATATTCTTATTTTTTGCTAGTTCTTGTAGTGCATATATTCCTGAATATCCACCACCAATTATTACAACTTTTTCCATAAATCCGCTTCCTTTTTATATGTTTTATTCTATCGATAATTTCTTATTGTCAAAAGTAATCCTAACTTTTCTTAGTAAATATCTAAAAAGTCTAGTAATTACGTAACAAAATAATGTACTGTTATAATAATGATACTTAAAATTTATAGCTAGTATATAGCTATTTTAAAACTAAGAGAAAAAACTGTAAGATTACGAAATTTAAATATATAGGAATTAATATGAAATATGTAGGAGCACATGTAAGTGCAAGTGGTGGAGTTTTTAATGCACCAATAAATGCAAAAGCAATTGGAGCAAAAGCCTTTGCTTTATTTGTTAAAAACCAAAGACAATGGGCTGCTAAGGATTTTGAACCAAAAGTTTTAGATAAATGGTTTGAAGAATTAGAAAAATCAGGTGTACAAACAAAGCATATTTTACCTCACGATTCATATCTTATTAATTTAGGTCATCCAGTTGTTGAAAATAGAGAAAAGTCTTTAAATGGATTTTTACATGAAATAAATCGTTGTGAAATTTTAAAACTTGATAGATTAAATTTCCATCCAGGTTCACACCTTAGAAAAATTACTGAAGACGAATGTTTAGATAATATTGCTGTATCTTTAAATAGAGCAATAGATGCAACAAACGATGTAAAACTTGTAATTGAGAACACTGCAGGTCAAGGCTCAAACCTTGGATACAAGTTTGAGCATTTAGCACATATTATTGATAAAATAGAAGATAAAAGCAGAATTGGTGTTTGTATTGATACTTGTCATATGTTTACAGCAGGTTATGATATTAGAACACAAGAAGCTTATGATAAAACTTGGAATGAATTTGATTCTATTGTTGGACGTGAATATTTAATGGGAATGCATATTAATGATTCAAAACCAGAACTAGGAAGTAGAGTTGATAGACATGATTCTCTAGGTGAGGGTAAAATTGGTTGGGATGCTTTTAAATTTATTATGAATGATGATAGAATGGACGATATTCCACTTGTTTTAGAAACAATTAATGAAGATATTTGGGCGCAAGAAATTCAAGCGCTTTATGATTTAGTAGAAAAATAAATCTACTAAAGATATATATAAACTTTACAGTTTATATATATCAAATGTTTTATCTGACTTGTTAGCGTTTGCTTTTTCTGTCCAATATTTTGCTTTTACTTCATCTTTTTTAATATCAAATAGACCTTTTGAATAAATAATAGCAAGTTCTCTTTGTGCTACAAACATGTTTTTATTTGCTGCAAAATTTAAATACTCTAAAGCTTTTTTCGTATCTTTTTGTATTGTTATACCTTTAGCATAAAACTTTGATAATTGAAAAGCTGCATTTGGATCTTTTGAAGCAGATGCTTTTAAAAGTTCTAAAGATTTACTTACATCTTTTTCAACACCAGTTCCTTGAAAATATAAAAAAGCTAAAGGAAGATTTGCATAATAATTTCCCATTTCTTTTGAAGACTCTAAAAGTTTAGAAGCTTCTTCAAAGTTTTTTCTCTCAGCATTATAAATACCAAGTTTCAAAGCAGCCATAGAGTTACTTGAACTAATATCTTCATAACATTGTATTTTGTTTTTTATTTCTTTTATATTTTGACACTCTTGAACTTGAACTTTTTCAGTATCAAGATTAAATGCAGGTTTTGAAAAAGAACAAGCACTTAAGAAAAAAGCTAAAAAAGAAGCTGTAATTATTGATTTTGTCATTTTATATCCCATAAATTTTTCTAATTAGACTATCACTTTTGTCTTCGTATCGTTCATACCAAAACTTTGCTTTTTGAGGATTGTCTTTTGTAATAGTGCCATCTCTATAAATCTTTGATAGCTCATATTGTGCTTTTTTTACATTATTATTTGCAGCAAATTCTAAAAGCTCTAAAGCTTCATCATAATCTTTTTTGTTTACATAATAAAAAGAAAGTTTATAAGCAGCAATTCCATCAACTGAAGATACATCTTCTAAAAGTTCAAGCGCTTTTTCTTGGTTTTTATTAACTCCATTTCCTTTATTGTAAAGGTCAGCTAAAAGTGAATTAGCATAAAAGTTACCTTTTTGTTGTGCAACTGTATATCTATGAAAAGCTTCTTTATAGTTTCCTTTTGAATAAGCATTTACTCCTGATCGAAGCATTGCAATTGAGTTTTTGTATGAAATTAAATCATAACAATCTGATTCAAACTCTTTGTTTGTACTTATACACTCATTTGCTTGTGCAATTTCATTTGGCATTGTTTTTAATGCAGCATCGTGGTTAGCACATCCTACTAATAGTAAAGAACTAATACTTGTAAGCAATAAAAATTTAACACTTTTTATTATCATTATTTCCCTTTTTATGTTTTGCTTGTTTAATTTATAAAAACATTTTACCTTTTTTTCCTAAAGCTTGACTAATTAATTAAGATATATTAATGTATTATTTAATATATATAGGGGATAAAATGATTTTTATAGCACTTTTTGGATTTATTGCTTTTGTAGTTATTTCATTAAATATGTATGACAATTATAACTTACAGAAAATAGAAGATTATATTAAAAAAGAAAAATGTGAAAGTTTTATTTATACAAAAGGTTCATATAAAGCACTTTGCCAGGACAAGTTATTGCAAATAGCTAATAGTTTTAATCTTGATATAAAAACACAAAAAAAAGAGCTTGTTTATAAAGAAATAAAAGATATCTCTATAGACAAAAAAAGTATAATTATAAATAAAAAAGAAAAAGTCTCTTTTTCAAAAGAAGAAGAGTTAAATACATTTTATAGAAATTTAAAACAAAAATTAAACAAATAGGATTAGAGTAGATAATGAAAGAATTAATTGATTTTATTAAGTCAAAAGATATAGAAAAAACAAACTTTTTTACACAGTTAAAGTGTACAAAAGAAGAAGCAATATTATTACAGTTTATTACAAAAGAGTACGTTCAAGGTAGAGATAGCTTAGTAGTTATTGATGTTTTATCAAAGTTTTACGATGTAGAAAAGTTTATGCATTTAGAAAAGCTTGATTTAATCAAGTCCCTTTTAGAGTTTGGATGGTTAGTTCAAATCTCATTTGACCAAATTAAATTAAATGAAATATCAAAATTAGAGCTGTTAAATTCAAGTGTATCTTTATCAAGTTCATATTTAAAATTATTAGAAAATGGTTCAAATGATTTTATCCTTCCTGAAATAAAAAACTATTCAGACCATCTAGAGTATTTACAAGATCAGTTTTTCAAAATAGATTTAGCTCAGCAATTAAATGTTGTGAAAAAAAACTTTCATGTAAATAGCCCAAGTTCTAATAGATTAAAATCAAAGTTAGTATTACTTGAAAATAGAATTAAAGAAAGAATAAAAGTTACAAACAATTCAATAATGCTTGAAGACTTTTTTAAAGAGAATGATTTAAAAGAACAAGAACAAACACTATTCTTGGCACTTTTAAAAGAAGAATACTCAGGTGGTGATGGTTCAATTAGAGATATGAATGCTTTAATTGAATTAATTTCAAGTGATGATTATGAAAAAATAAAATATAGGTCTTTACTTGAAGAAAGTTCAAACTTAGTATCAAACTCACTTGTAGATTATGATGAGGTTTTAACAGCATTTGGAGGAATAAATAGAAACTTTTATATTCCAGATGAAGTTTTATATAAAATTTCACATCCTACAAAGAAAAACTCAAGAGGTCCAAAAATTAAGCTTGATTCTATTATCAAAGAGCAAGATACTTTTGAGTTAATTAGTACAACAAAAACTTTAGAAGATGTAGTTTTAAATGATAAAACAAAAGAGACTTTAAATGCACTTTTAAAACAAGTTGATAAAGATGTAATGAATAGATTAAAACAGTGGGGAATAAAAGATAAAAAGAAAGGTATTGAAGCGAAGATTATCTTTTATGGAGTTGCTGGAACTGGTAAAACATTAACTGCCTTATCAATGGCGAAATCTTTGAAAAAAGATGTACTTAGCTTTGATTGTTCAAAAATTCTTTCTATGTATGTAGGTGAGAGTGAAAAAAATGTAAGAAGTATTTTTGATAAATATTATGAACTAAGAGATCAAACAAAATCAGACCCAGTTTTACTTTTAGATGAAGCTGACCAATTTTTAAGTTCTAGAACTTCTGGTGCTGGAAGTGGTAGTGATAAAATGCATAACCAAATTCAAAATATCTTCTTAGAACAAATTGAAAAGTTCGATGGAATATTAATTGCAACAACAAACTTACTTGAAAACTTAGATAAAGCCTTTTCAAGAAGATTTAACTATAAAATTGAGTTTATGAAACCTAATAAAAAACAAAGATTAGCTCTTTGGAAAAAACTACTTCCTTCAAATCTTCCACTAAGTAAAGATTTTGATTTAGAAGAATTGACTTCTTATGAGCTAACAGGTGGTCAAATCGAGCTTGTTATTAAAAATACTGCATATAAAATTGCAGTTAGTTCTGAACCTATTTTTACTGTTGAAGATTTCAAAGAACAAATAAGTAAAGAGAAAAAAGGTCAGTTTGATAGTGAAAATAAAGTAGGTTTCTTTTAAAAAAAACAATAAAACATTTACACACTCTAAATAATATTAGAGTGTTTCTTTTTGTACCATCTCAAAATCTATCCTAAGAAAAAACTTAAAAACTAAGCTTACTTTTAAAAGCTTAGTTTATCATTTGTCTAAATTACAGTAAGTGGCTATTTATCACTAATTCGATAAAATAAAAGCATTATAAAAGAAACTATTTTAGTTTTTAAAGGATATATGAAATGACACATATGGATTTTGCCCATCCTTATTTCGGTGCATTTGTGATGTTTGTAGTAACATTCACAGCATTCGGCGCTACAGTATGGCTTTCAAGGTATGTTAGTAGAAAAATTGCTAGACTAGATACTGAAAAATTAAAGACTACATTATACGAATGTGGACCAGAAGTTACAAAACAACCAAATACAATATCAACACAATTTTATTTAGTAGCCTTACTATTTATTCTATTTGATGTGGAAATAATTTTCATGTTTCCTTGGGCAGTTAACTTTAAGTTATTAGGATGGTTTGGATTTGTAGAAATGTTACTATTTATCACACTCTTATCAATTGGATTTTTATATGCATGGAAAAAAGGAGCCCTTGAATGGCACAGCATAAAGTAAATTATTTACAAGATGGTGGCGCACCAATTAAATTAACTACTATAGATAAGTTAGTTAATTTTGGTCGTTCTAACTCATTATGGCCAATGACTTATGGATTAGCATGTTGTGCTATCGAGATGATGGCAACTGGTGCATCTAGATATGACTTCGATAGATTTGGTACAATTTTTAGAGCAAGTCCAAGACAATCTGATGTATTAATTATTGCAGGAACTCTTACAAAAAAACACGCAGAGTTTATGAGAAGGTTATATGACCAAATGCCAGATCCTAAATGGGTTATTTCAATGGGGTCATGTGCAAACACTGGTGGAATGTTTAATACTTACGCAACAGTTCAAGGTGCAGATAGAATTATTCCTGTTGATATTTATCTTCCAGGTTGTGCTCCACGACCTGAAACTTTGCAATATGCACTTATGACACTTCAAAGAAAAATTAGAAAAGAGTCAATTTTTAGAGCTCATAAGAAAAAAAGGTTGGTGTAATGAGAAAATATACGCCAAAAGACGATGTTCAAAGAAAAGCTCCTTTTTCAGATAGATTTTTTGTATCTCCTAGTGTTCCAAGAACTGATATTGATGATGATGAAATCTTTTCAAAAGATTATGAAAAATTTTGTTCAAAATTTAATGTATTAGATGCTTTTATAGAACATACTCATTTAGTAATTCATATTGATAAAAATGATATTGTTGAAGTTATGACTTTTCTAAGTGAAGAATTAGAATACGATATGCTAATTGAAATGTCGGCAATTGATTACTTAAGTGCAAGAAGTGGTTATGAATTGTTTTATGAAATGCTTTCACTTTCAAAACATAAAAGATTAAGAATCAAATGTTTCTTAGACAAAAACGATGCGGTTGAATCTATTACTTCTATTTTTGATTCTGCTAATTGGAGTGAAAGAGAAATGTATGATATGTTAGGTGTAAAAGTTTTAAATCACCCTAATATGAAAAGATTAATCATGCCAGATGATTGGTATGACCATCCTTTAAGAAAAACTTATCCACTTCAAGGTGATGAGGCAGCTTCATGGTATGAAGTTGATAAAATTTTTGGAAAAGAAGCTAGAGATATAATTGGACCAGAGCAAAGAGATCCAGCTGCAATTGATAGATATGATACTGAACGATTTGCAAGACTTGGTCATGAAGTTCCTTTCCAAACTGATATTACTGAGTTTGAACCTGAAACTTCAATTCAATATCAAGAAGATGATACATCAAAAATTATGAAAACTTTAAAACCTGAAGAATCAGTTGTTTTAAAAAGAAGAAGGTAGAAAAATGCAACAACCTAATAGATTAAAACCTTTCTTTGAAAATATTAACTTCGAGCGTGAAGATAATACTATGATGGTAAACTTTGGACCACAGCATCCATCTGCCCACGGTCAACTTAGACTAATTTTAGAGCTTCAAGGTGAAGAAGTAGTAAAATCAAGACCAATGATTGGATACCTTCACAGAGGTATGGAAAAAATGGCTGAGAATATGATTTATAATGAATTCTTACCAACAACAGATAGAATGGATTATATAGCTGCAACTTCAAATAACTACGGATATGCACTTGCAATTGAAAAACTTCTAGGAATAGAGGCTCCACGTAGAGCTGAAATTATTAGAACAATGCTTTTAGAATTAAATAGAATTACTTCACATCTTTTCTGGTTAGCAACACATGCACTTGATGTTGGTGCTATGTCTATGTTCTTATACTGTTTTAGGGAAAGAGAATACGCAATGGACTTAATTGAAGACTATTGTGGTGCAAGATTAACTCATAGTGCTGTTAGAATTGGTGGAGTTCCTTTAGACTTACCATCAAACTGGATTGATGACTGTATGTCATTTTTAGAAATTTTAGAAACAGAAATTAAAAAATATGAAGGTCTTTTAACAGAAAATAGAATCTGGAAAATGAGACTAGAAAATGTAGGTATTATTACTCAAAAGATGGCAAAATCTTGGGGATGTTCAGGAATTGCATTAAGAGGAAGTGGGATCAAATGGGATTTAAGAAAAGAAATGCCTTACGGTATTTATGATGAATTAGATTTTGATGTTCCTATTGCACATACATGTGATTCTTATGGAAGATATAAAATTTGTATACAAGAGATGTATGAATCTTCAAAAATATTAAAACAATTAGTTCCGATGTATAAAGACAGTGAATCTCAACTTATGGCTCATGCACCAAACTATATTTCAGCTCCAAAAGAGCAAATTATGACTCAAAACTATTCTTTAATGCAACACTTTGTACTTGTAACTCAAGGTATGAGACCACCAAAAGGTGAAGTATATGTTGCAACTGAATCACCAAAAGGTGAGCTTGGATATTTTGTTGTAAGTGATGGAACACCTTATGCATATAGAATGAAAATAAGAACACCAAGTTTTCAACATACTGCACTTTTAGAAGAGATACTTGTAGGATTACAATTAGCTGATGTTGTTACATTAATCGGAAACTTAAACATAGTTTTCGGTGAGATTGATAGGTAAGGGAAAGCACAATGAAAAGATTTGATTTAAGACATTTAAAAAATGATTTTTATGACAGAATGCTTGAGCTACTTGATAAGCAAATAAGTGATGGTGAAACTGCAATTATTATATTTGAAATTGGAGATTTTGAAAATGTTCAAAAATCTGCTGATGTTGTATATGAGAATGGTTATACATTAATGAACTCAATTAAATTTACAGAAGTTGATTGGACACTAGTTATTAAAAAAGTAAAACCAGAACCAAGAGCTGTTGAAGAAGATGAAACTGCAAAAGAGGAAGGAAAGTAATGAGTAAGAAAGAACTAATTTCTAAAAGTGATTTTATTCTTTGTCTTGGGACTATGCTTTCAAATAATAAAGAAGAAGTAAGAAATTCAATAATTGAATCAATTGCAAAAACAAACGCACAGTTTATTTATATGCATCCTATTGATAATATTGATTTAAAACTTTATTATACGCAATTTATAAAATATGAAGTAGGTAGCGAAGAAGGAATTTTAGCCTTATTACTTGATACTTTTGTAAAGCAATCAAATGAGCAAATCCAAAAATATATTAATGATTTAGACCTAGGTTATATCTCAGCTGAAAGTTCAGCAGGAGAAGAAGAGTTTGAAGAAGCTTATGAAAATTCTTTAAACGCAAAAGTAAAAACATTAATTATAGGTGATGATTTAATTGAACATCCAAGAGTAGAAAATATTATAAAGTTAATTTGCGTAATTAAAAAATTTACTGACTTTAATATAATTGTATTAGACGAAAAATTTGAAGAAAAAATAAATTCATGTAATAATTTAGATTTAGAAGAAGTTGAAGATTTAAAATCTTTTGATGGAACTATTGTTTATAGGCTTATTGAAGATGAATCAACACAAGATTTAATTGCAAGCCAATCTTTTGCAAGAATTGCAAAAGTTGCAAATAACGATAAAGTATATTTAAATTACAAAAACTCAAAAGTGTTAAAAACTATTAAAATTGATGAAAAACTACAAGGAACAATTGCAATTGCTAAAATAACAGATTGTGATGAAGAAATATTTAAAGATTATAGATACAAACAAGTAAAAATACAAAAGGTTGATGAATAATGAGTGATATGATTACATTAACAATTGATGGTAAACAAATTGAAGCTAAAGATGGTGAATCAATCTTAAATGTAGCACGTGCAAATGATGTATTTGTTCCTGCTGTATGTTATTTAACAAGATGTTCTCCAACACTAGCTTGTAGATTATGTTTAGTTGAAGCTGATGGAAAACAAGTATACGGATGTAATACAAAAGTAAAAGCTGATATGGAAGTTGTAACAGAAACTGAGAATATTGCAAAAGAAAGACGTGCAATAATGGAAGTTTATGATGTTAATCATCCATTACAATGTGGTGTTTGTGACCAAAGTGGTGAGTGTGAGTTACAAAACTACTCTTTATATATGAAAGTTGATTCTCAAAGTTATAGTATAAGAGACGTTCATAGACCAACTGCTCATTGGGGAGTTATGAATTACGACCCTGGACTTTGTATTGTATGTGAAAGATGTGTAACTGTATGTAAAGATATGGTTGGATCAAATGCACTTAGTACTGTAAAAAGACCTTCTGATGCAATTGAAAAAACATTTAAATCAGAGATGCCAAAAGATGCATACGCAATGTGGAATAAACTTAATAAGTCACTTATTGGTTATGATGCTGATGCCTGTACTGACTGTGGTGAGTGTATCGCAGCCTGTCCTGTGGGTGCTTTAGTTTCACATGATTTCCAGTATACTTCAAACTCTTGGGAACTTAAAAAAATTCCAGCAGCAAACTCTCATTCAAGTGACTGTGCTTATATTTATTATGAAATCAAACAAGATTCAATTGATAATCACGAAACAAAAAGAATTTATAGAGTTACAAATGAACCTCATTATTCTACATTAAATGGTGCAGGAAGATTTGCTTATGATTTTGATAATAAAGTACAAACAAAAGATACAACTGCATTTATAAATGCAATTGAAGCTTTCCAAAAAGCAAAAAATATTAAATTTAATTCATTTATTACAAATGAAGAAGCTTTACTTTTACAAAAAATTGCAGATAAAACTGGAGCAAAACTAGTAAATGAAGATGCAAGATTATATCAAGAGTTTTTAACTAACTATTCTAGTACTGCAGGAACTTCTTTATACTCTTCAACACTAACAGCTGTTCATGATTCAAATTTTGTAATTTCTGTTGGTTCATATTTAAAATCTGATTTACCAAATGCAAGATATGCTCTTAATAACTCAGTTATTATGAACAAAGGTGCAGCTTTATACTTCCATCCAATTGCAGATCCAGTAATGGAGAAAATTGGTAAAAAAGGTAAAACTACTGAGTTTATTTACCATGATGCATTAGCTCAAGAATCAATTTTATATTTTATTCTTTATAAATTTGGTAAAGATTTACCAGAAGCTACAAAAAACTATTTAGCTTCTTTGACTGAAACTAGAACTAAAACTGTTACTGAAACAATTAAAGAAAAAGTTGTTGAAATTGTAAAGAATGAAGAAACAGGTGAAGAAAAAGAAGTTTCTAAAATGGTTCCTAAAAAAGTATCTAAAGAAGTTGAGTTTGAATATATTTCACTTTTAGAAGATTTTGGAAAAGATGAAACATTTGTTGAGTTAATTGATACAATGCTAGCTAAAAAAGATACTTACTCTTTAATGGTTGGTGAAGATTTAATCACACATCCAAATGCAGTAAACTTAGCAAAACTTTGTGGTTTAATTACTAAGTATACAGAATTTGAAGTAGTTATTATTCCAACTTCTACAAATACTTTAGGTGTATCACAAATCTGTACATTATCTAAGCAAGAAGAAGGCTTTACAGTTGGATATAACGAAGCAGCAGATTTCCAATTATCAGCATTAGGTGATGGAGATTTAGATATTCCAGCACTTAATCAGCAAGAAGGTACTTTTACAAATATTGATAAAAAAATCATTCCTACAAATGCAGCAGTAGCTTTTAAAGGTTATGCTTTAAATAATATTGCAAATATGATTTTAGATGTTGATGTTGAATATACAATTGAATATACATCACAACTTCCAGTATCAAAAGGTTATAAAGAAGTAGAATTTGATGACTTACCAAACATGTTTGGGAATGACAGAGTTGAATATAGAGGTTATGATTTAACTGCCTGTACATTAGAGTCAAACGATGAAGTAAAAGAAATATCTCTTAAAAAACTTGAAACAAAAGATAATGAAGTTGTAATATACAAAGCAAACCCAATTAATCAATTTAATGAATTTACAGCAATGTCACATGAATTTAAAGATGATTTACAAGCAGGGATTTTCTTCTCAAAAGCACAATTTGAAAGTTTAGAATTACAAGTTGGTGATAAAGTAAAAGTTACTGCTAATAATCAAACTTTAGAATTAAACGCGTATACAGATATTCAAATTACAGGTGAAATTGCTTATGTATCAACGTTTGATAAAAACTCAAGCTCAAAAGCATTATTTGATACATTCAGATATAACACAGCTGTTATAGAAAAGGTGTAATATGGAAACAAGTATTATAATAGAAACAATTATCAAAGTAATAGTAGTTTTAACAGTATTTTCTGCCCTTGCAGGATTTACAACATATATTGAAAGAAAAATATTAGCATTTATGCAAAGAAGATTAGGTCCAACAAACGTTGGTCCTTATGGTCTTTTACAAATTGCAGCTGATGGTATTAAACTTTTTACAAAAGAAGATTTTATTCCAGCAAATGCAAATAAACCTATCTTTATGATTGCACCAATCATCACAGCAGCAACAGCATTTATTTCAATGAGTGCTATTCCATTCTTCCCAGAATTTGAGATGTTTGGATATACAGTAAGACCAATTATAAGTGATATTAATGTTGGGGTTTTATTTGTACTATCTGTTGGTGGTGTTGGACTTTATGGACCATTATTAGGTGGTATGAGTTCTGCAAATAAATGGGCACTACTTGGAGGTGCAAGAACTGCAATACAACTTTTATCTTATGAAGTAGTGTCAGGTCTTTCACTTTTAGCGCCTTTAATGATGGTTGGAAGTTTATCTTTAATTGATATTAATAACTATCAAGCAGGTGGAATATCAAACTGGATTGTTTGGTCTCAACCATTAGCGTTTATTTTATTTGTTATTGCAGGATTTGCTGAAACAAATAGAACACCATTTGATTTACTTGAGCATGAAGCCGAATTAGTTGCAGGTTATGCAACTGAGTATTCTGGTATGAGATGGGGTATGTTCTTTATTGGTGAGTATGCAGCATTATTTACAATTGCTTTCTTAACTGCACTAATTTTCTTAGGTGGATTTGAGCCATTATGGTTTATTCCAGGTGGTTTAGCTATTGTATTAAAAGTTATGTTCTTAATTTTCCTTTTCCTTTGGACAAGAGCATCATGGCCACATATTAGACCAGATCAATTAATGTGGTTATGTTGGAAAATATTAATGCCATTAGCTTTACTAAATATTTTAGTAACTGCTATTGTGATAATGATTTAGGGAGATAATTATGGGATTTGAAGAATTTAAAAATAGAAATATATCAGAAGATTATGTTGTAGTTCAAGAAGATAATTATCCTAAAACATCTTGGGATGCATTTAAACAAGTAGTAACAAGATCTGTAAAAGGTGAACTTTTTACAGGTTTAAAAATTACTTTCAAAATGATGACAGGTGCTTTATTTAATAAAGAAATGGCAACAGTTCAGTATCCAAAAGAAAAACTACCAATAGGTCCAAGATATAGAGCAGTACATAAATTACTTGTACTTTTAGAATCAGGTGAAGAGAGATGTATTGGTTGTGGTTTATGTGAAAAAATTTGTATTGCAAATTGTATTAGAATGGAAACTAGAGTTGATGAAAACTCAAGAAAAGAAGTTTTAGAATATACAATTAATATGGGTAGATGTATTTTCTGTGGTTACTGTGCAGAAGTTTGTCCAGAGTTAGCAATTGTTCATGGTGGAAGATATGAAAACTCATCAGAGCAAAGAGCACACTTCTCACTAAAAGAAGATATTTTAACACCATTTGATCAATTAAATCAACAAACTGAGTTTGCTGGTTTTGGTTCAGTATCACCAGATGCTGATGAAAAAATTAAAAAAACACCATTGTCGTACTAAGGAGTATAGATGTTTGAAATAGTAGCTTTTTGTCTGTTTTCAGTTTTAACTATAACTATGTTTAGTATTACAGTGTTAACAAACAATGCATTATACGCGCTAAGTTCATTAGCAGCAGGAATGATTTTTATATCTGCATTTTTCTTTTTATTAAATGCTGACTTTTTAGGAGCTGTACAAATTGTTGTTTATACAGGTGCTGTTATGTCTTTATACGCATTTGGGATGATGTTTTTTGATTCATTATCAGAAGTAAAAGAAAAAGTTAAAAATCCAAGATTAGTTTTTCTTTTATCAGGAATGGTAGCTTTAATTGTTGTAGTTATTTTTATATCTCCAGTTTTAGGTGAGAATATTGAAGCAAATATCCCTGTTAATCCAAGTTATGGAAATACAGTAGATGTTGGTTTAGTATTATTTACTAAATACTTGGTTCCTTTTGAAGTTGCCGCAATTATGTTACTTATTGCAATGATAGGTGGAATTGTATTAGCAGGAAAGAAAATGGAAGTTTCATATTCGGATATGACTGAAGATAAAATCGATGCATATATAAAAGAACAAGAAGAATTAGAAGCTTCAAAAAAGGATGTTAAATGACACTTAATGCTTATTTAATACTATCAACACTGTTATTTTGTATAGGTTTAGTTGGAGTAATAAGAAGAAAGAATGTTTTAATGCTTTTTTTCTCAACTGAAATTATGTTAAACGCAGTAAACGTTGGACTTGCAGCAATTTCTAAATTCCATGGAGATTTAGCAGGGCAAATGTTTGCATTCTTTATTATTGCAGTTGCTGCAAGTGAAGTTGCTATTGGTTTAGGTCTTTTAATTCTTTGGTATAAGAGAACTGGTTCTATTAACTTAGATGAAATTGCAAGAATGAAGGGGTAAGGATGGAAAAATACGTATATATAGCACTTTTTGCCCCATTAGTTGGATCACTAGTAGCTGCATTATTCTCAATGAGAGGAAAAATTGCCTTTACAGGATGGTTTACATCTTTTATGTTAGCAGTTTCAATGTTTGCATCTTTAAACTTACTTTCGTTTGTTTACTCAACAGATACTGTTATTAATGTAACTTTGTTTGACTGGATACAAGCAGGTAATTTAAATATTCCTTTTGGTTTTGTAGTTGATCATGTAAGTGTAGTAATGATGTCTGTTGTAACTGTTGTTTCAACAATGGTTCATATTCATTCAATTGGTTATATGGAACATGACGATGGATTTAATAGGTATTTCTCGTACCTTTCTGCTTTTGTGTTCTCAATGCTTGTACTTGTAATGAGTGACAACTTTGCTGTTTTATTTATTGGATGGGAAGGTGTTGGAGTTTGTTCATGGCTATTGATTGGTTTTTGGTATAAAAAAGAATCTGCATCTTGGGCTGCAAATGAAGCGTTTATTATGAATAGAGTAGGAGACTTAGGTCTTTTACTTGGTATGTTCTTGATTTACTGGAACTTAGGTTCTTTACAATATTCTGTTGTATTTGATACTATTGGAACTTTAGAATATAGCACGATTGCTTGGATTGGTGTGTTATTATTTGTAGGAGCAATGGGTAAATCAGCTCAGTTCCCACTTCATACATGGCTTGCAGATGCAATGGAAGGTCCTACACCTGTATCTGCCTTAATTCATGCTGCTACTATGGTAACAGCTGGTGTTTACTTAGTTGTAAGATCAAATGAATTATATGCACTAGTTCCTGAAGTTGGATATGGTATTGCTTGTCTTGGTGCATTTGTTGCAATATTTGCAGCATCAATGGCACTTGTTCATAATGATATGAAAAGAATTATTGCTTATTCAACATTATCACAATTAGGATATATGTTTGTTGCTGCTGGTCTAGGAGCTTATTGGGTTGCATTATTCCATTTAGCAACTCATGCCTTCTTTAAATCAGTATTGTTCTTAGGTGCTGGTAATGTTATGCATGCTATGAATGATGAACTTGATATTAGAAAAATGGGTGGTTTACACTCTAAGATGAAATCTACTTCAATTATTATGGCAATTGCTTCATTAGCTCTTGCTGGTATTTTCCCATTAGCTGGTTTCTTCTCAAAAGATAAGATTTTGGAAGCTGCTTTTAATGCCGAATCTTATGGTTTATGGATTGTTTTATGGATAACAGCGGGGTTAACTGCTTTTTATTCATTTAGACTTGTAATGAAAGTGTTCCATGGAGAGCAAAATTATTCAAGCGAAGAATATCATCCTCATGAAGCAAAAGGATTTGTAATAGCAGCAATGATTCCATTAGCTATTTTAGCAGTAATTGCTGGATGGTTTGAGCATGGATTTATTGATTTTGTAACAAAAACTTTACCAACATGGGAAGCTAATAATATGGCTCACTCTACTGCTTGGATTTTAATCTTAGTAACAAGTGCTATTGCAATTGGTGGAATTGTGTATGCTGTAGTTAAATATAAAAATGGTGGCTTCTCAAAAGAATGGGAAGAAAAAGGTATTTATAAACTTTTATCAAACCAATATTATGTTCCACAGTTTTATGAAAACTTTGTTACTAAACCATATTACAAACTTTCTGTTTGGGTATTTGATGTTATTGAAACAAAAATAATTGATAATACAATTGAAAGAATTGCAAGCTCAATTTATAAATTGGGTGAAAAAGCAAGAGTTATTCAATCAGGAAACTTATCATCATCGCTTAGACTAATGGTTTTAGGACTTATTTTAGGATTAGTTCTTGCCTTAGTATTATCATTATTTGGAGGGGCTAAATAAATGGAAAATATTTTATCTATGCTGATATTTTTCCCAGCAGCCGCAGCTACTGTAGGATTTATGATTCATAAAGATTCTATGCGTCAGTTTGGTGTTGTTGTTACAATTGTTGAGTTTGTATTAGCTTTATTATTATGGAATGAATTTGATTCAAGTGTTGCACAAATGCAATTTGTTCAAACATTACCACTGATTAGCTCTTACGGAATTAATTATGTTGTTGGAGTTGATGGTGTTTCATTATTCTTAATTATTATGATTACATTTATGACAATGATTGCAGTAATTGGACTTACAGAAAAAAGAGCAGTTAAAAATTTAATTATTACAATTCTTTACCTTGAAATGACTATGGTTGGAGTTTTTGTATCGCTGGATTTAATTATGTTCTATATTTTTTGGGAATTAACACTAATTCCTATGTTTTATATTATTGGATTTTGGGGAGCTGAAAAAAGATTTAAAGCGGCTATTAAATTCTTCTTATATACATTTATAGGTTCATTAATCATGCTTATTGGTATGTTATATTTTGGATATATTTATCACGAAACAACTGGAGTATGGAGCTTTAATTTACTTGATTGGTATAGTGTTGTTTTACCATTTGATGTTCAATTATGGCTATTTATTGCTTTCTTCTTTGGATTTGCTGTAAAAGTACCTATGTTTCCTTTCCATACTTGGTTACCACTTGCACACAGTCAAGCACCAACTATTGGATCTATCGTATTAGCAGCGGTATTATTAAAAATGGAAACTTATGGATTTATTAGATTCTCACTTCCATTATTTCCAGATGCAAGTGTTTATTTTATGCCATTTATGGCAACACTTGGAATCATTGCCATTATCTATACAGCAATGGTTGCATATGCGCAAGAAGATATGAAACAAATGATTGCTTACTCTTCAATTTCTCACATGGGTGTAATTATTCTTGGAGTATTTGCTTTAAATGCTGAAGGTATAAGTGGAGCAGTATTCTTAATGATTGGGCATGGTGTTGTATCAGGGGCACTATTCATGAGTGTTGGAGTTTTATACGATAGAAGAAAAACTAAGATGATAAAAGAGTTTGGTGGATTAGCTAAGAATATGCCAATGTTTGCATTAGTTTATGCAGTTGTTTTAATGGCTTCTATTGGATTACCTTTAACAGTTGGATTTATTGGTGAGTTTTTATCCCTACTTGGATTCTTTAAAGTATCTCCATTCTTAACATTTATTGCATCTTTAACAATTGTTTTAAGTGCGGTTTATATGTTATCTATGTACAAAAGAACATTCTTTGGAGAATTACTTAAAAAAGAAAACAAAGATATGAAAGATATTCATGGACGTGAACTTTTAGCTTTAGGTTCTTTAGTATTTTTAATTATATCTTTAGGTGTTTATCCAAAAGTTATCTTAGAACCACTTGATGTTTCAGTTCAAAAAGTAATTAAAATAATGGATGTTAAATCTGTTGAACAAAAAACAAAAGATAGATTACGTGAACTAAATACAATAGGGGAGGTTAAATAATGGAACCTATTTCAATTAACATAGCTTCTTTAAACCTAGGAACATTAGCACCAATGCTAATAGCAATTATTGGTGCTATTAGTATTTTATTAACTGACCTTTTTAATAAAGAAAAACATAAATCTTTATATGTAATTTTAGTAGTACTATTTTTAGTATTTGATCTATTTACGCTTCTTGCTTTCAATGGAAGTCCTGATGGAATGTTTGATTTAATCATGCTTGATGGAATTGCAATATTATCTCAATGTATTATCATTGGTGGTGCAATACTATTTATTTTTCTTTCATTATCAAATTTAAGATTCCAAGAATTTAGATACGCAGAATTCTTTGCACTTTATTTATTTGCAGTTGCTGGATTCCAATTTATGGTAAGTTCTGATTCTTTAATTTTAATTTTCTTAGGATTAGAAACAGCATCATTATCTTTATATGTAATGATTGCAATGCATAATAAAATGACATCAATTGAAGCATCTGTTAAGTACTTTACAATGGGTGCATTAGCAGCAGGATTCTTTGCCTTTGGTTCGATGATTTTTTATGCACTTACAGGAAGTTTAGATTTATCACAAATTTCTGCAATTATTGTTCAAGAAAACTTCTTATCAAGTGAAAACTATGCAAACTATGTATTTGTTTTAACTGGATTTGTATTTATGTTTGCAGCCTTAGGATTTAAATTATCATTATTCCCATATCACGTATGGGTTCCTGATGTTTATAGAGGTTCAACTTCTGCAATGGCAGGATTCTTATCAGTTGTTCCAAAAATGGCAGGTTTTGTAGTTGCTATTAGATTCTTTGAAGTGTTTATTGCAAGTGATGATATTATTATTAAAACTATGCTTTACACTACAATTGTCTTAACAATTACAGTTCCAAACTTAATAGCACTGCATCAAACAGATATAAAAAGAATGCTAGCATACTCTTCTATTTCAAATGCAGGTATGGCAATGGCTGCTGTTTATATAGGAACTACACAAGCTACAACAGCATTATTTTTATATTGGATTTTATTTACAATTACTAACTTTGGTGCTTTTGGTATGTTATGGTTAAATAGAGGTAAAGAATCAAAAGATTATGAATCACCATATACTTTTGAGAAATATTCTGGATTAGTACAAATTTCACCATTTGCAGCTTCTATTCTTGCAATGTTCCTTTTTGCACTTACAGGACTTCCTCCATTTGCATTATTCTGGGGAAAAATGTATTTAGTAGCTAGTTCAGTAAATGCAGGACAAATTGCACTAGCTGTTATTATTGTACTTAACTCTGCAATTGCTGCTTATTACTATTTAAGACCAATTTCTTATATGTTCTTAAAAGACCCAATTGAAGGTGCAAATGATAAATTTATGCAAAATGCTACAACACCTATGAAATCTGTTATTGGTATTTGTGTATTTTTAGCAATTATCTCAGTATTAACAATTGAACCATTATTAGAAATGATAAATTACTACGTTACAAACGCAGGATTTTAAATAAATATTCTAAGCATTTACTAAAATGCTTAGAATTATTGTAAAATTAATTTATGAAAAAAATATTTATTAATTTTATACTCTCTTTTTCTTTTCTTTTTTCAAACTCTTTAAATCTCACACAAAATGATATTGTGATTTTAAAAAAATTAAAATCTCTTACAGATGATAAAATGATGAAGTATTCACTAATGGCAATAGCAATAAAAGAATCCTCTCTAGGGAAATATGTAATAAACTCAAAAAGTGAAGATTATGGACTCTTTCAAGCAAATATCAAAACCGTTTTAAGCCGTCAAAAAGTAAAAGACAATTCATATAATAGAAGTATTTATGCTCAAAAACTAATAAACGATGTAGGTTTTGCTACAGCAAATGCAATTATAGAATTAAAATACTGGAAGAAAGTACATAAAGACAATTGGTTTAAAACATGGTCAAGTTATAATACTGGTTGGAATTATAATAGTAAAACAGGAATTAAATATTCAGAAAAAGTATTTGAACTTATTAAAAAACTTAAACTTGAATATAAACTATAAACTCTCACATAACCAAAGCATAAACCACAACCTGATACAATCACAGTAATAAATTTTAAGGACACGATATTGAAAACTATAAGTGTTGCACACTCTCCGGATGCTGATGATATATTTATGTACTATGCAATCAAGTTTGGTTGGGTAAGACCTAAAGATGCAAATTTTACAAATATTGCAGATGATATTGAAACATTAAATCAAGCTACTTTAAAAGGTGAATATGACATTTGTGCAATTTCTTTTGCTTTATATCCTTTTGTAAAAGATGATTATGCATTACTTAAAACTGCAGTTTCTTTTGGCGAAGGTTATGGACCAAAATTAATTAAGAAAAAAGGTACTAGACTTAAAAAGAATTTTAAAGTAGCTCTTAGCGGTGAATTTACTACTAATGGTTTACTATTTAAAATCGCGTATCCAGAAGCTAGAATAACATATATGAACTTCTTAGAAATTGAACAAGCTGTAATTGATGGAACAGTTGATGCAGGTGTTTTAATTCATGAATCAATTTTAAACTTCAGTGAGCAACTTGAAGTAGAAAAAGAATTATGGGATGTTTGGGTTGAGTTAAGTGGAGGAGATTTACCATTACCTTTAGGTGGAATGTGTATTAGACGTTCAATTCCTCTTCATAGTGCAATTGATTATGAAAACACTTTAATAAAAGCAGTTGATGTTGCAAATAAAAATAGAAAAGTACTAGCTCCAATGTTAATAGATGAAGGTCTTATTCGAGTTGATGCTAAGACTTTAGATACATACTTAGACCTTTATGCAAATGATAACTCAGTAGAATTAAGTGATATTCAATATAAAGCATTAGACAAACTTTTTGAACTTGGGCATAAGCACGGTTTTTATGAAAACTTAGTGAAATCACAAGAGTTTTTAATACCAAGTGAATATGAAGAATTAAGAGCAAAATAAATAGTAATGGAAAACTACTTTAAAGAAATTGATTTTTCTAGATACTCATCACTTAAAATTGGTCCCAAGGCTGAAGTTTTAGTGATAAATAAAATTGATGACTATAAAGATTATCAAATTATGGGACGATGTAATAATACACTTGTAGGTCCTAATCATCCGAAATTCGCAATATTAGGTGAAGAGTTTGATTATATAAGACAAGAGGGCGATTTACTTTATGTTGGATGTGCAACAACATCAGGTAAACTTCTAACATATACAAGAAATAATGATATTGCAGATTTAGAGTTTCTAGCAAAACTTCCAGGAAATATGGGTGGTTTGGTTAAAATGAATGCAGGTTTAAAATCTTGGGAAGTTTTTAATTATGTTCATTCAATAAAAACAAAAGATGGTTATATCAAAAAAGAAGATATAGACTATTCATATAGACATACAAAAATAGATACAATAGTTTATGAAGTAGTGTTTAATATAACACATGGCTTTTCAAAAGATATGTTAAAACAATTTAATAAAATGAGAGACAATCAACCACATATGCCAAGTGCAGGTTCATGTTTTGTAAACCCAGATAATGATTTTGCTGGAAGATTAATAGAAGAAATTGGTTTAAAAGGGCTTGCAAAAGGTGATATGTCTTTTTCATCACAGCATGCAAACTTTTTGGTTAATAATGGTAAAGGTACATATGAAGATGCCCTATATTTAATCAATCTAGCAAAGAGTAAAATAAAACAGCAATTTAATATAGATATAAAAGTTGAAATCATAATTTATTAGTAATATTAATTAATTTATGTTAGAATGCAAAAATTCAAAATAATATAAGGTTTTTTTTAGTGAAGAATTTAGTAATAGTAGAGTCACCTGCGAAAGCAAAAACAATATCAAAATTTTTAGGAAGCGATTACGTTGTAATGGCATCAATGGGACATGTAAGAGATTTACCAAAGTCAAAACTTGGATTTGATCCAGCAGATAACTTCAAACCTAAATATTTAATTTCTACTGATAAAAAGAAAGTCATCACTGATTTAAAAAAACATATTAATAAAGATACTACAATCTACCTAGCGGCCGATGAGGATAGGGAAGGGGAAGCAATTGCTTGGCATTTAATTCCTGCTTTAAAAATCGAAAATAACCCTATTAAAAGAATTGTATTTCATGAGATTACTAAAGATGCAATTTTAAAAGCCTTAGAAAACCCAAGAGAAGTTGATCAGCATTTAGTAGATGCGCAACAAGCAAGAAGAATTCTTGATCGTGCTGTTGGATATGAACTTTCACCATTATTATGGAGAAAAGTAAGATATGGTTTATCTGCAGGGCGTGTTCAGTCTGTTGCTGTTAAAATTATTGTTGATAGAGAAAATGAAATTAAAGAGTTTAAACCAGAAGAGTACTGGAAAATTAAATCTGAATTTTCTGATCCTGAATTAAAATCAGAACTAGCAAAAATAAATGGCAAAAATACAAAAGTTACGAATGAAGCACAAGCTAAAGAGATTGAAGCTTCTATAAAACTTGGAAATTTTTTATTAAATGATATTGAAGAAAAAGATTCAAAAAGAAATCCAGCAGCTCCATTTACAACTTCTACATTACAACAAGAAGCTTCTAGAAAACTTGGATATTCAGTTAAGCAAACAATGATTATTGCTCAACAACTTTATGAAGGAAATGTAGGAAATATTCCAGGTCATACAGGTGGTTTAATCACTTATATGAGAACAGATTCACTTAATCTTTCTAAAGTTGCAACTAGTGCTGCAAAACAAGTAATTGAATCTGAATATGGAAAAGAGTATTCATTATCTAAGCCAAGAGCATATAAGTCAAAAGCAAAAGGAGCACAAGAAGCTCACGAAGCAATCAGACCTGTTGATTTAAGTTTAAAACCAAGCGATATAAAAGCATTTGTTGATAATTCACAATACAAACTTTATAGTCTTATTTGGAAAAGAACACTTGCTACTCAAATGGCTCCTGCGCAAATTGCAAATACAACATATAAAATTCAAGCTGGAAAAGATAAAGAGTTTGAATTCCAAACTAAGGGTCAAAGAATTATCTTCCCAGGGTTTATGAAAGCTTATACAGAAGGAAGTGATAATCCAGAAGGTGCACTTGATAGTACTGAAAAGATTTTACCAACTATTAAAGTTGGAACTGTTTTAAACTTAGAAAAATTAGATTTAGAGCAATTATTTACTAAACCACCTGCAAGATATACAGAAGCTTCTTTAGTTAAAAAGTTAGAAAGTGAAGGAATTGGACGACCTTCTACTTATGCTCCAACTATTTCAACAATTCAACAAAGAGAATATGTTGTAAAAACTGAAGATAAAAAATTAGCCCCAACACCAACTGGTGAAATTGTTAATAGCTTTTTAGCAGACCATTTCTCAGATGTAATAAATCTCGGGTTTACAGCAAAAATTGAAGAAGAATTCGATGATATTGCTGAAGGTAAAATTGCTTGGGAACAAGTAATGCAAGAGTTTTATGGTGGCTTTAAAAAGACTATCGAAGAAAAAGAAGAAACTGTAAATAAAGAAGATTATTTACAAATTAGAGAAATAGGAACTGACCCAAAATCTGGAAAACCTATGAGTGCAAGAGTTGGAAGATTTGGTCCTTTTGTTCAAATTGGAACTAAAGATGATGAAGAAAAACCACAATTTGTTGCAATTCCAAAGCATTTAAATATGGATACTATTACTATGGAAGAAGCGTTATTTCTATTCACACTTCCAAGAGTTGTAGGACAAAATAAAGATGGCGAAGATATTAAAGCAAATATTGGGAGATTTGGACCATATTTACAAGTTAAAAGTGCATACTTCTCATTAAAAGAAGATGATCCTTATACAATTGAGTTGCCACGTGCATTAGAAGTAATTCAAGAAATAACAGAAGCAAAAGCAAAAGCTACAATAAAAGTATTTGAAAAAGAAAAAATACATGTACTAATTGGAAGATATGGACCTTATATTAAGCAAGGTAGAAAAAACTTTAAAATTCCAAAAGGTATGGAAGCAGAAGATTTAACTCTAGAGCAATGTGAAGAAATTATTGCAAAAGACCCAAAATCAAAAGGTAGTAAAAAAGAGCCTGTTAAAAAAACAGCAGCAAAGAAACCAGCTGCTAAAAAGACAACAGCAAAAAAAGCGCCAGCAAAGAAAACTACTACTAAAAAAGCACCTGCTAAGAAAACTGCTACAAAAAAGCCAGCCGCTAAAAAATAATGAAAATAGGAATTCTCTCTGATAGTCACTTCAAAAGTGACTATACTAAAGAAGTAATTGATTTACTAAAAGAAAAAGGTTGTCAGTATTTAATTCATGCAGGTGATTTATGTATTGAAAAAAATCTTGAACTTTTAGTTGAATCAAAATTACCTTATGTAAGCGTTTTTGGAAATAATGATATGAATTTAGTTGCTGTTTCTAATAAATATGTTATTAAGCAAGAACCATATTATTTCAAAATAAAAGATATTACATTTAAATTAATGCATATGCCATATCACTTAAGTCCTGATTCAAATATAGTAATTTTTGGACATACTCATATATTTGAATGTGAGTATAAAAATAATACACTATTTATAAATCCAGGAGAAGTATGTGCTAGAGAAAAGCCTCATATTGAGTGTGCACTACTTGAAATTAATGAAAATGAGTATATAATCTCACACTATTTTAAAGATATAAATAAAAACAATTATGAGAAAGAAGAGTATAAATATGAGCGATAAATTCGAAAAAACTGATGAAATTTTTTTATGTGCAATATGTAACGCAGAAAGTGGTACTTGTAATGAAGACTGTAAATTCTGTACACAAAGTGTTAGATACAAAGCAGATATTCAAAGATATAAATTAAAAGAAATTGAGCAAATTGTAAAAGAAGCAAGAATTGCTAGAGAAAATGGAGCTGTTGGTTTTTGTTTAGTAACAGCGGGACTTGGATTAACGGATAAGAAAACAAAGTTTATTGCACAAGCTGCAAAGGCTGTAAAAGCTGAAAACTTAGGATTAAGATTAATTGCATGTAATGGAACAGCTTCTGTTGAGCAATTAAAAGAATTAAAAGCTGCAGGTGTTGATAATTATAACCACAACTTAGAAACTTCAAGAGATTTTTATCCATCAATTTGTACTACGCATCCTTGGGATGATAGATATCAAACATGTTTAAATGTTAAAGAAGCTGGGCTTCAACTTGTTTGTGGTGGAATCTTTGGAATGGGTGAAACGCAAGAAGATAGAATTTCTATGATCAAATCAATCGCATCATTAGATCCTATGAATGTGCCTTTAAATTTTTTCCATCCAAATGAAGCTTTACCAATTGTTGAAAACACAATCTCAAGAGAAGAAGCTTTTGATTTAATTACATTAGCAAGAGAAATGATTCCAAATGCTCATAAAATTATGGTTGCAGGTGGAAGAGAGTTAATGTTTGGTGATGAACAGTATGAAATCTTCAATAGAGGTGCTAATGCCTTTGTTATTGGTGATTATTTAACAACTGCTGGTAAAACTCCAAAAGATGATGTTGCTGCATTGGAAGCTCAAGGCTTTAAAATTGCTAAGCATGTAGTAAAAATGGCAGAAGAGAAGTAGGTATTAAATGAGTGAAGAAATATTAATAATTATATCAATATCATTAATTATCTTTATTTCTCCACTAGTTGCTAGAACACTTAGACTTCCATCTATCACTGTTGAAATAATGCTAGGGGCACTTGCAGGTTACTTTGCATTTATTATGGATCATGCCATTTTAGACCTTGCTTCAAAACTAGGTTTTTTATATCTGATGTTTTTAGCAGGTCTTGAAATAGATTTAAAAAAGATTATAAATATCTCTCCTACAATATTGAAAAAATCCCTTATTTATAATGTCATTTTATTTTCATTATCCGCATTAATTACCTTTTATTTAGATGTTGGATATATATTTATTGTTATTTTGCCTTTAATTTCTATTGGATTATTAGCTGCTTTAAAAAAAGAGTATGGCGATGTTGAGTGGATTCGGCTTTCTATCTTAGTAGGTCTAATTGGTGAGATTGTATCAATCTTTGCATTAACTACAGTATCAGCTGGATTAGAGTTTGGAATGGGAGAGCAGTTTTATAGAACTATGTTCTTATTTGTAATGTTTTTAATTTCAATGATTATTATCTATAAAGTATTTCATAATCTTATTTGGTGGTTTCCTGAGATTAAAGCTTATTTAATGCCAGAAAAAGATCATCAAGAGCAAGATATAAGAATTTCAATGTCTATATTTTTCTTAATGATTGCAGTTATGATGTTGCTTAATTTAAAAGTTGCATTTGGAGCATTTATTGCAGGAATGTTTATTACAACATTCTTTGAAAAACATAACAAGCAGTTGCCGCATAAACTAGAAAGCTTTGGCTTTGGTTGGCTTGTTCCTATTTTCTTTATATCTGTAGGAGCATCTTTTGAGCTAAGTGCTTTAGTTCAAGATGGCTTACTTCAAAAAGCTTTATTAATAGTAGCTGCTATGATTTTTATTAGATTTGTGGCTTCAATGTTATTTATACAAGAAATGGGATGGAATAAGTTTTATATGATAGGACTTACACACTCAATGCCTATCACACTTTTAATAGCAGTAACAACTCTTGCTTATAACAATCATACGATTGATCAAGAATATTACTATGCGTTTATTTTAGCAGCAATATTAGAAGTATTAATAGTAATGATTCTAATAAAGTTTTTTGCTAATTTAATTAGTAGAAGAGAAAATAGTAATTAAACCATCTTTATAATCAACATTATAAGTTGATGGTTTATTTTCTAAAAGAATTACAACTCTATAGAAGTTCTCTTTTTTATGATTACCTACAGCAATTTTTTTAAAGTTTGTTGACTCTAATGTATCTCTTTTTGTATAAAAATTCTTTTTAGCTTTATAATCTATAATGA
Source organism: Poseidonibacter parvus (assembly GCF_001956695.1). Classification (NCBI taxonomy): domain Bacteria; kingdom Pseudomonadati; phylum Campylobacterota; class Epsilonproteobacteria; order Campylobacterales; family Arcobacteraceae; genus Poseidonibacter; species Poseidonibacter parvus. Next base: position 2,736,985 of record NZ_CP019070.1, on the reverse strand, counting down.
TTTTATTCTCTTTTTCAAGAGTGAATTTTTTTGATACAGCATCTTTTGTATGAATAGTAATTTGAGAATCATTATATTCTACTTTAATAAAATCTAAAAGCATTTTTGTTTTCATTTTTGCTTTAATTACTTCTTCATCATCAATAATATCTGTTCTAGGTTTTACATAAACTACTTGTTTTGGTTCAACTACTTTTGTTTTTTCAAGCTCTTTTTCTACAAGTTTTTTTACTTTACTTTCTGATTGAACTTGTGCTTTTTTGATTAACTTTTTCACTTCTTTTTTCGTATAAGTTTTTTCAACTTTTAAAGCTGGTTTTAATTTCTTTACAGCTTCTTTAACTTTATTCTTATTTGCATCTTCTTTTGGTTTGTCAGAAACTTTTGACATTTTTTCTTGCATTTCTTTTATGTAAGCTTCTTCATTAATTGAATTTTGATCAATTTCATTTTGCTCAATAATTCTTGCTGCTTCTTCTTCATAAGCATTTGTTGCTTCAAATGGATTCTCTCTAGCATTTAAATTTAATGCTAAAACTAGTGTTAATGTAAATAAAAATAAAGTTTTCATTCTTCAGGCTCCAGATTTTTTAATTCAAAATATTCTTTTTGTAAATATGCATTATCTTCTTGAAGTCTTACAATCTCTTTTTCTAAATAAGTTTTCTTGTTTTTTAAAGAGTTGTAAACTTCTAAAGAACTTTTTCCAAAAAGCGTATTTGCTACGTGATAAGAAAGAAATATAGTAAGAGCAATAGAGGCTATTGCAATTGCTATAAATTTCTTGTAACTACGTAAAAAGTTTTTCATAAATACTTAATTATTTAGAAAAAGGTGTTTTCCCTAAATATTCTGCATAACCAATTTCTGCACCGATTTCTAATAATCTATTATATTTAGCGATTCTATCACTTCTAGCAGTTGAACCAGTTTTGATTTGACCACAATTTAATGCAACAGCAAAATCAGCAATAAATGCATCTTCACTCTCACCAGATCTATGTGACATTACACAATTATAATTGTTTCTTTGAGCTAATCTAATTGTTAACATAGTTTCAGAAACAGATCCAATTTGATTTGGTTTAATTAAAATTGAGTTTGCAATGTTTTTGTTAATACCTTCATTTAAAATTGAAGCATTTGTAACAAATAAATCATCACCAACTAATTGTACTTTGTCTCCTAGAACTTCTGTTAATACTTTCCATCCATCCCAATCATCTTCACTTAATCCATCTTCAATTGAAACGATTGGATATTTAGCACATAAATCAGCATAGTAATTTACAAGCTCTTCAGATGTTATTTCTCTGTTTTCTGATTTTAATACGTAAAGGCCTTTATCATTAATAAGTTCAGAAGCAGCAACATCAAGTGCTAATGCAATTTGTTCACCTGGAACATACCCAGCTTTTTCAATTGCTTTTACAATTACTTCTAAAGGCTCTTCGTTTGATTTTAAGTTTGGAGCAAATCCACCCTCATCACCAACAGCTGTACTTTCACCCATTTCATCAATTACTTTTTTTAAGTGCTGATAAATTTCTGCAGTTGCTCTTAAACCTTCGTTGAAGTTTTCAAAACCAACAGGCATAATCATATATTCTTGGAAATCAACAGAGTTGTTAGCATGCTCTCCACCGTTTATGATATTAAACATAGGAACAGGCATAGTCATTGCATTTGCACCACCTAAATATCTGTATAATGGAATATTTAAAGAAGCTGCTGCAGCACGTGCAACTGCCATAGATACACCTAAAACAGCGTTTGCTCCAAGTTTTGCATAGTTGTGTGTTCCATCAATATCTTTCATAGTTGCATCAACTTCAGCTTGGTTAAATGGACTTAATCCCATTAATTCATCAGCAATAAGAGTGTTTACATTTTCAACTGCTTTTAAAACGCCTTTACCTAAAAATCTATCATCACCATCTCTTAGTTCTAATGCTTCTCTTTTACCTGTACTTGCACCACTTGGTACGATAGCACTTTGTTTTGTACCATCACTTAAAACAACAGTAGCTCTAACTGTTGGGTTTCCTCTTGAATCTAATACTTCGTCTGCGTATACATTGTCAATAAATACCACGTAGTTCTCCTATATTCTTGTAATTTGAATGATTATATCTAAATTTTGATTTTGGTTTGCTTTGTTAAAAATAATTTTTATTAGTTATTAATAAGATGTGTAAGATAGAAATCAAAGAGAAATTTCTCTTTGATTTTGTAAAGTTTTGTTTCTAGAGTTTTTTAGTCTTCTTCGCTGTCTTTTGGATCTTTAATAGTTCCTTCAAGAATCTCATCATTTACACCCATAGCTGCTAAGATCTTGTTTTCAATCTCTTTTGCAATTTCTGGATTATCTCTTAGGAATACTTTAGAATTTTCTTTACCTTGACCAATTTTTGAATCACCATAAGAGAACCAAGCTCCGGCTTTATCAACAATATCAAGTTTAACACCATAATCAACAAGCTCACCCATTTTAGAAATACCCTCACCAAACATGATGTCAAATTCTGCTAGTTTAAATGGAGCTGCTACTTTATTTTTTACAACTTTTACTTTAACTCTATTTCCAATTGAATTATCACCTTGTTTAAGTGTTGCAATTCTTCTAATATCAAGTCTTACAGAAGAGTAGAATTTAAGTGCATTTCCACCAGTAGTTGTTTCAGGAGATCCGTATCCTGTCATACCGATTTTCATTCTAATTTGGTTAATAAAGATTACAGTACATTGCATTTTATTTAATAAACCAGTAATTTTTCTTAAAGCCTTAGACATAAGTCTAGCTTGAACACCAACTTGTTGATCATCCATATCTCCATCAATCTCAACTTTTGGAGTTAAAGCTGCAACTGAATCAATTACAACTAAATCAACAGCCCCAGATCTTATAACAGTTTCTAATATCTCTAAAGCTTGCTCACCAAAATCAGGTTGAGATACAAGTAAATTATCAATATCAACACCAAGATTTTTAGCATATGCAGTATCAAGTGCATGTTCTGCATCAATAAATGCACAAACACCACCAGCTTTTTGACATTCAGCAATTGCATGAAGTGTTAAAGTAGTTTTACCAGAAGATTCTGGTCCATAAATCTCAATAACTCTACCTTGTGGAAGACCACCAACACCTAAAGCTAAATCAAGACCTAAAGAACCAGTACTAATTGCTTCTGTTGGTATTACTTCTTTATCCCCAAGTCTAATTAAAGTACCTTTTCCGAATGCTTTATCTATTTGTTTTATTGCTAAGTCTAGTGATTTTTTTTGATTATCGTCCATTTTATTTCCTAATGTTTATTTCTATTCTTTTATTTATGTGAGAATTTTAGCAGATTTTTTTTAAAGTATGTAGTAATATTACATATTGTAAGATTTTTTATTTTTAAATTTTTACTTTTCTTGTTCTTCTGATATCTTTTCTACTGTTTCAATAGTTTTAATATGTGAATTTACTCTTTTTTTCATTGAAAATGATTTTATATGTTTTGCTAGTATTTTTGTGTATTTTTTGTAGTTTCTTGAGTCTTTTTCAAAAGTAGCTAGTTTTTGCTGGATTTTTATTATATCTTTTGGAATTGTATTATTTTGCATACTTTACCTTTTTATTTTTCATGAATATTATTACATATATTCTCTTAAAATAATTTTTAGGCAAAAAAAAACTCAAGTCCGAAGACTAGAGTTTTAGTAAAAAGTTTTGAAAAACTATTATTGTAATAATTTTAAAACATTTTGTTGAACAGAATTTGCTTGACTGATTGCATATGAACCCGCTTGCGAAATAATGTTTTGTTTGTTGAAGTTTGCAGATTCTGAAGCATAATCAACATCTCTAATAATAGATTCAGCTGCTTGTACGTTTGTAGACTGAGTCATTAAGTTTCTAACCGCTGATTCAACTTGGTTTTGAGTTGACCCGATGTCACCTCTATATCCATTCAGATCAGTAATAGCATTATCAACTACACCTTGGAATTTATCAGCCATATCTTTAGTTAATTCACCTGTACCTAAAGCTGCTAAAGAATTTAATAAATCTCCTCCAGTTACTGTACCAGCTGATTCAATATCTAATGTATTTCCATCAGTATCATCATTATTTGTTACTTTAACAGTTTGGTCAGATGTAATGCTGATGTCTTCTGCAGTTGCAGTAGTTATAGTCATTTTTGCAACATCTAAATCACCAAAATCTAAAGCAGTACCAGTAACAAATGCATATCCAGCATCTCTATCCCCAGTTAATCCAGTAACACTATTGTTAACCATTGCGTCTAATGCATCTGCAGTTGCATCATCTACATCTGTAATATTTAATGTTGCATCACTAGATATTGAGCCAATTTGACCACTTAATGAAACATCTATAGTTGTAGCAGCAGGAGTTGAAGCAGAATCTTCTCCATTTAAAGTTACTGCATTTGTACCATCACCTTTGAATTCCATAGTTGCTGCTTGACCAACAGTATTATTTTTTAAGTCATCACCTGAATCAGCATCAATTAATTTATCTGCTCCTCCACCAAGACCATAAGTATTAGATTGAATTGCAGTATTTGAAATGATATCATTTTTAGACTCACCAATTTGGAAACCTAATTCAGATGAAGCATTTGTACTTGTCGCTGTATCTTGAAGTAAAACATTACCATTATAGTTTGTCTGTTCAGCAATATTATCTAGTTGCTCAAGTAGTTTATTGATATCTTTTCTAATTGATTCTCTACCATCATCAGAAGTAGTATCAGTATTAGCTTGAATTAATTTAGCTTTAATAGTATCAAGAATTGTTGATTGCTCAGACATTGATTTATCAGCAATTTGAAGTAAAGTTACAGCTGAATTACCATTTGCAACACCTTGATCAATTGAAGTAGCTTGTGTTCTAAGTTTATCAGCAATTGCTAAACCAGAAGCATCATCAGACGCTTTGTTAATTTTAAGACCAGTAGAAAGTTTTTCTAATGAACTTGAAATGTTTTTACCTGTATTTGTAGCTGCTTCTTGAGCAGTAATTGATGAAACGTTAGTATTAATAATCATAATAAATCCTTTTTAGTTATGACGTCATTGTGAAATAAATCACACTTATCAACCTTCTTGTTTTACCAAGCATAGAAGAAAACAGAATTTTCTTCTTCGGAATCAATTGATACCTAATTTGTATATGAAGAATTATGACACACCAATTCTTAAAGTTAGATTAAATAGTCGTCTATATTTCCAATACTTAATAATTTATATTTAATATCATAATCTTTATATTCTTGAATTAGTTTTTGAGATTTTAATAAAAGCTCATTATAGTTTAATCTTTTTTTTTGAAGTTTTACTTCACAAATTAGCATTTTTTTTTCAAGACTGTTTATTGCAACTATATCAATTTCATTTTGATGATTCCTTTCCCAGTATGAACCAATAGTTGTATATTTCTCTTCTTTCTTTAAAAGTTCGATAAATAGTTTTTCTAAAAACTTACCTTTAAAAGTACTTATATCCCTATTTATTATCTCTTTTAGTTTAGTAAAGTTTTCTGCTTCTATTAGAGATTGGTTTTTATAAATAAATCTAAACCAAAAGCTAAGGAAATTATCTACAATTTCATATTTTTGTGTTTTAGAGTTTACCTTTGCATTGATGGGTTTGATGGACTTGATAACATTATAGTCATTTTCAAGTCGTGTAAGATGACCTGAAATATTTCTTTCGAGTATTGATTCTATTTCACTTCTTGAAGTTTTTGAAGAAGCAATAAGAGAAAGAATTGAAAAATATGTGCCATAATCTTTACCAAATTCTTCGATTAGTCTATTCTTACCTTCTTCTAAAAATATGGAATTAGGATTGATTATAGTCTCAATCATTTTTTCTAAAGTAAAACTGTCATTAAGAATAAAAAGTTCAATATACTTTGCCATACCACCTGTTAAGACATAAAAATCTAATAGGTTTTCTTTTGAGTAACTTTTATTGTCTTGAAGTATTTCTTTTAAAACTGGTATTTTAAAAGGTTTTAAATCAATTTTAAAATCACATCTTCCAAAAAGTGCTTCTTTTTTGTCTTCAAATATTTTTTTCATCAAAGAGTAAATCGAACCACAAGCTATAAAATGAATATTTGTTTTATCTTTATTTAAATCCCATAGTTTTTGAATAGAAGAATATATAGAAGGATTGATTTTTAAGAATTCTTGAAATTCATCAATTACTAAGTTAAAAGACTTAGTTTTACCTAGTTCGATTATATATTCGAATAAAGTTTCAAATTTTGTAATTTTCCCAAAAATTTTTGTTTCAAGTTTATCTTCTATTTCATCTATAAATTCTTCACAAAGAAGTTGTTCACTTTTCTTAGATATAAAAAAATAAAGAGTTTGTTCTTTTGAATAGTTTTGTAAAGCAAGAGTAGTTTTACCAACTCTTCTTCTTCCTATAAGTAAGGTCATTATTGATTTTTTTGATTTAAGTTTATCTGCTTTTATCAGTAAATCTAATTCGTTTTCTCTATTATAAAATTTCATTATGATAACCTCCATTATGATAACCTGTATTATTATAATGGAATTAAGCTAAAAATTCTTATTAATTAATACTTCTTTTTAATATCACACCAGTTTCAATATGATGTGTATAAGCAAACTGATCAAATAGTGCGAAGTTTATGATTTTATGTGTTTTTGTTAACTCTTCTAAATCTCTATGTAAAGTTTCTGGATTACATGAAACATATATGATTTGATCAAAGTTTTTAACCAATGCTCTTGTCGTATCATCAAGTCCAGCTCTAGGAGGATCTACAAAAATAGAATCAAAATCATAAGCTTTTAAATCTACATCTTTAAGTCTTGAGAATACTCTTTTTTCTTCTAAAGCTTCTACAAACTCTTCTGCGCTCATTCTTATAAACTCAATTTTAGTATTGTTATTTAACTCACAATTTGTTTTTGCTGATTTGATTGATGTTTTTGATATTTCAGTTGCTAGAACTTTTCTAAACTTACTTGAAAGTGGGATTGTGAAGTTTCCACCACCACAGTAAAGTTCACAAAGATCTTCTCTTGAGTCTTTGATATTATTTAAAACCCATTCAATCATTCCTATATTTACTTTTGAGTTTGGTTGTGTAAATCCACCTTCTATATATCTGAAGTTATAGTTTGTATTATTGATGTTTAGTTTTTCATCTATATAATCATTTTCTAGAATTACTTTTTGTTTTCGTGAACGACCGATTATTTTGATATTAAACTTATTTGATAATTCTAATGCTAGAGTATTCCAATCCTCTTCAAGTTTTCTATGATAGATTAAAGTTACTAACATATCGCCTGTTGTTGAGTTTAAAAACTCTATTGCAAATAGTTTAAATGAAAGTATTTTATTTTTTTGTATCTCTTCTAATAATTTTGGCATTAAGTTTGCAATATCAAGGCTTACTATTTGGCATGAGTTTATTTCTAATACATTCTTTTCAACACTTGTCATTGCATAAGATAGTGTTGCATTATCGTTTTCATCAAAGTTTTTCCAGATTTTAAATTCAGCTCTATTTCTGAAGTTTTGCTCATCACTTTTAATAATGTCAAAATCAATATCTTTTAAGTCTGTAAAATTTGAGAAACGTTCTTTTTCTCTTTGTATTTTAAAATCCAATTGGCCTTCATATCCAATATCATGTATTGTACACGAGCCACATTTGCCAAAATATTCGCAATTCATCAACTATCCTTAGTTATTTAATGCGATATTATATTCAATTGATTATAATACGCACATGAAAGAAAATTGGCAAGAACAACTACACAGCTTATTAAACTGTGATTTAAAAGAATTATATCCGCTAGCAAGAAGTTTAAACAGAAAGCTAGAGTTTTATGTAGGACCTACAAACTCAGGTAAAACATATAATGCAATGCAAAAATTAAAAGTTGCAAACTCTGGACTTTATCTAGCACCTTTAAGACTTTTAGCCCTTGAAGGTTATGAAGACTTAAAAAAAGAAAACATAGATGCTTCACTTATAACAGGTGAAGAACAGATGTTAAATGAAGATGCAGCTCATGTATGTTCAACAATTGAAATGATTGATTATGACTTAGATGTTGATGTAGCTGTTATTGATGAAGTTCAAATGTTAGGAGATATTGACAGAGGTTGGGCTTGGGTTAATGCAATTATTGGTTGTCCTGCTAAAAAAGTGATTATGACAGGAAGTGTAAATGCTCTTGAAGCTATTAAAAAAATAGCTACTTATTTAGGCGAAGAGCTTGAAGTAGTAAGACACAAAAGAAAAACTGAACTTAAAGTAAATGAAAAATACACTTCTTTAGATAATTTAAAAGAAGGAACTGCTCTTATTGCTTTTTCTCGTGCTGATGTTTTAAAACTTCGTCATAGACTAAAAAAGAATTATACAGTTTCTGTAATATATGGAAACCTTTCACCTGAAGTTAGACGTGATGAAGCGCGAAAATTTAGAGAAAAGAAAAGCCAGATTTTAATAGCAACAGATGCAATTGCAATGGGTTTAAATCTTCCCATTCAAACAATACTTTTTACAACTGATACAAAGTTTGATGGAGTATCAAGAAGAAAAATAAATGTAAATGAAATAGTTCAGATAGCTGGTCGTGCAGGAAGATATGGACACTTTGAAGCAGGATTTTTAGGTGCAACAAGAAGAGATATTTTAAAGCATATAAGCGAAGAATTCAAACAACCAGTGCGAACTATAAAACCACCTTTTAGAGTTAAGATAAATGCTTCCCAGCTTGAAAGTCTAGCTTCTCATATAAAAACAAATTCACTTACAAAAGTATTAAAATACTTTGCTGATAATATGTATTTTAGTGGACCTTTTGTAGCTGCTAATATTTCCTCAATGATAACAGCTTCGAAAATTGTAGATACAAGATTTAATTTAAAACTAGAAGATAAGTATTTACTAGCACAAGCGCCAATTACTACAAAATCACCAATTATTTTGCAAGCTTATGAAGCATATATAGCAGCTGTTGTAAAGCAAAAAGTTTGTAATTATAAACCTTCTATTACTCTGCCTAAAAAAGCAATAACTCAAAAAGATTTGCTTTTAGTTGAAGATGAAGTTAAAAAAATATCACTTTATTTATGGTTATCTTACAAGCTTCCAGAAATTTTCCCTGACCATGATAAGGCTTATATTTTAAGAAATACCTTTAACTCTTTTATTGAAAATTCGCTAAAAGGTAAAATTATTCAAGTAGATGATCCAAGACGTGGAAACTTTAAAAGAAGAGATAATAACGAACGTCCAAGAAGAAATGATGAAAAAGAGTTTGATAAAAAATTAAGACCAAGACGAGCTAGAAGTGAGTTTAAACCAAGAAGAAGAAAGCGTGATTAATTCACGCAAAATATTTTAATAAAAAATTAGCTAAAATATAACCAATACTGCAAACTAATCTGAAACAAGGGAAAATATTTATGTTTAATCTATTTAAAAATAGTACTTATGAATCATTTCAGAAAGAACTATTTAGCGATAATATAAATTTAAATAAAATCCAAAAAAGTATAGACAAGGGTATTGATATAAATACCCTTGATGAAAATGGTAGAACTGTACTTTTTTCACTTTGTGCTAAAAAGAAACTTGATGCAATAAAAATATTAATCAAAAATAAAATAGATTTATATATAGAAGATAAATACGGAAGAACAGTCTTAGGCGAAGCTGTAAGTAAATCTGATGGTGTTATGATTAGATTTCTTCTTGAAAATGGTTTTGATATAAACCATAAAAATTCTAGTAATAGAACAATTTTGCAAGATGTGGCTTTAGAAGGAAACTTTAAAATATTTTCAATTTTGATGTCTTATCATCCAAATTATGATGATATTGATTCTTATGGAAGAACAGTATTATTTGATGCAGTTGAAGGTGGAAGTGTCTTAATTGTAAAAGAGCTTGTTAATAATATGCAAAATATTGACGTTAAAGATGAAAATAATGAAACAGCACTATTTAATGCAGTTTTAAAAGATAATCCTAAAATCGCGCAAACTTTAATATTATTTGGAGTAAATCTAGATATCTTAGATAGTCACGGAAGAAATGTTTTATATAATACTGTGCTTTTAGGTACAGAAAATATAGAAACATTAAAATTAATGATTGATAAAAAAATAAATATTAATCAAGTAGATATTAATGGTGAAAATATCTTAGATGAACTACTTTATATTTTAGACTTGCAATTACTTAAGCCAAAAAAAATACTTCAACTTGAAGGAAATTATTCTCTAATAAAAAAAGATACTAATTATTTAGATTTAGCTCGTATTTTAATTGAAAATGGTCTAGATATAAATAAAATGGATGAATATGGAATTACAAGTTTAAGTAAAGAAGTTGAAAAGAAAAAGTATGAGCATGTTGAGTTTTTGATTAATTGTGGTGCTGATATCAATAACAAAAATATAAATGGAAAAATATTACTTTTTAATGAAGTAATGAAAGGCAACTCAAACTATAAAATGATTAAATTTTTAGTTGAGCACGGAGCTGATATAGAATCAAGAGATGGTGAAGAAAAAACTATTATTGATGACTTAGTTGAAATTATGTTAATTCATAAAGGTTTTAAAGAACAAGACTTTGAGAAGTACCCAAATATCTACGAAGAAGAAAACTATGATTTACTTTTTAAAAAAATGCTTACTTTTAGACCAGATTTAGATAGAACAAGATCAGATGGAAGAAATATTCTTTTTGATGTAATTACATATAACGATTTTGATACGATTAGATTACTTTTTAACTATGGAATAAATCCAAATATTATTGATAATGAAGGGAATACACCTTTATCTATTTTAGTAGATGAAGGTCTTAAAATTGAGGATACTAAGCAAAGAGAGCTATTTTTAGAACGTTTAGTTTTTTTATTAAAATTTAGAGTAAATGTAGATATTCAAGATAAAAAAGGTTACACAGTTTTTCACAAAAGTGTAATAGCAGATGATTTAACTGTTGTTGAAAAACTACTTACAAAAAAAGCAGATTTAAGTTTAAAAGATAAACAAGGAAGAACAGCTCTTCATCATACACAATGGAATGGTAATCATAAAATTGCAAGATGGCTAATTGCAGCTGGTGCTGATATCAATCAAGCTGATAACTCTGGGTTTACACTTTTAAATTATGCAGCAATATTTGGACATATTGATTTAGTTGTAACACTCATAAAGTCGGGTGTTTTAATGTATAATAAAAACAAAAAAAACAAAAAAGTTGGATTGTTTTTAAAAGAAAAACAAAATAATCTTGATAACTTACTAATAAATAATATTATTGATGATAAAATGCAAAATGCATTTAAAGAAATAATAGAAAATACAAAAAAAGAAATAGCAGAAGCAATACAAGGATAAAAATGAATAACAAGTCAATAATTATATTAGCAGCAGGTGCAGGTACAAGAATGAAATCAACAACACCAAAGGTTTTACATAAAATCTCTGGTAAAGCAATGTTATATTATTCAATCAAAGAAGCTTTAAAATTAAGTGATGATATTACAGTTGTACTATTTCATCAAGCACAACGTGTTAAAGAAGAAATGCAAAAGCATTTTTCAAATATTAATTATGTTATTCAAGACCATGAAAATTATCCTGGAACTGGTGGCGCTGTTATGGGTATTACACCAAAATATGAAGAAGTTTTAGTTTTAAATGGTGATATGCCTTTAATCCAAAGTGAAGAGCTTAAAAAATTTGATATTGATGCAACTATTGTTATGTCAGTACTTGAATTAGAATCTGCAGATGGATATGGTAGAGTTATTGTTGAAAATGGAGCTGTTAAAAAAATTGTTGAACAAAAAGATGCAAATGAATCTGAGTTAGCAGTTACTACTGCAAATGCAGGGATTTATCAGTTTAATACGAAGTTTTTACTAGATAACCTTCCAAAACTTTCAAATGACAATGCTCAATCTGAGTATTATATAACTGATTTAATTGAAATAGCAATTAAGCAAGGTAAGGTTTTAAAACCACTTGCTGTTAGTGAGGAAAATTTTAAAGGAGTTAATTCTAAAGTTGAGCTAGCTGATGCTGAAGTAATACATCAAAATAGAATTAAAAATGAGTTTTTAAAGCAGGGTGTTATTATGAGATTACCTGATACTATTTATATAGAAGAAGGTGTTGAAATTGAAGGTGAATCTATTTTAGAAAATGGAGTTACTTTACTTGGAAATGCAAAGATTATAAACTCACATATAAAAACAAACTCTATAGTTGAAGACTCAGTACTTAAAGATTCAGATATAGGACCAATGGCAAGAGTACGACCAGGATCAGAGCTAAATGAAACACACTTAGGAAACTTTGTAGAGACTAAAAAAGCCTTATTAACAGGTGTAAAAGCTGGACATTTAACTTACCTTGGAGATTGTGAAATTGATGAAGGTACAAATATAGGTTGTGGAACAATTACTTGTAATTATGATGGGATTAATAAATACAAAACAATAATAGGTAAAAATGTATTTGTAGGTTCTGATACACAATTTATTGCACCTGTAACTATTGAAGATAATACTATGATTGGAGCAGGAAGTACAGTAACTTCAGATGTAAAAGAAGGCGAGTTATATACAAGTCGTGCGAAAAAAAGAGTTGTTTCTGGATATTATGATAAGCACTTTTCTTCTAAAAAGAAATAAAAATTTTAAAACTAAAGATTTGATATGCTATTAAAAGATAAAAAAATACTTGTTGGTGTTACAGGCTCAATTGCAATATATAAGAGTTTAGATCTTATACGATTATATATAAAAGCAGGTGCAAAAGTACGAGTTATTATGACAGAAGGTGCTAAGAAATTTATTAGTCCTTTAACTTTTGAAGCAATATCACAAAGTAAAGTATTAGATGAAACAAGTGAAAACTGGGATAAAAACCAAGACTATAATCATATTGATATAGGTAAATGGTCAGATATTTTTGTAATCGCACCAAGTTCTGCTAATACAATCAATAAATTATCAAATGGTTTAGCTGATAATTTATTACTTCAAACTGCACTTGCTTATCCTAGAGTTAAACTTCTAGCACCTGCTGCAAATACTATGATGCTAAGAAATCCAATTACTCAAGCTAGTTTAAAAATGCTAAAACTTTGTAATTTTGAAATCATTTCTTCGCAAACGAAAGAGCTTGTCTGTAAAGATGTAGGCGATGGTGCAATGGCAGAACCTCTTGATATTTTTAATGCAACTGCAAGAGAACTTTTAAAAGAGGAATATTGGGTAAATAGAAAAGTAGTATTAAGTGGTGGTGGAACTGTAGAAAAAATTGATGAAGTTAGATATATTTCAAACTTTTCATCAGGTAAAATGGCAGCTTCGATGGCTAAAGCTTTATATTTTAAAGGTGCTGATGTTTGTTTAGTAAGTACTAGAGGATATGAGGATATTCCAAAAGGTGTTCATTTAATTCCTGTTCAAAGTTCAGAAGAAATGAGTAAATATTTAGTTGATGCAATAAGAGTTGCAAAAAAAGGAACTCTAAGTAAAGCTACTTTAATGGATGATTCAAGACCTGAGTTAATTCAAAAGCGAGCATTTTTATTTATGATTGCAGCTGTTAGTGATTATATTCCATCATTTCCTCAAAATGGAAAGTTAAAAAAAGACACAATAGGTGAAACATGGAATTTAGAATTAAAACAGAATATGGATATTCTAAGTTCTTTAAATAAAAATGATTTAATTACTATTGGTTTTAAAGCGGAGATGGATAAAAAAAGTGCAAAACAAGCAGCTTTTTCGATGTTAGAAAAAAAGAATCTTGATGCAGTTTGCTTAAATATTTTAAATGATTCCCAAAGTTTTGGTTCTAATGATAATGAAATAGAATTAATATTAGAAGAAAAATCACATGAATTTAAAGGTAGTAAATTAGATATTTCTTTAGATATTTTGACTACATTAGAAAATGAGTTTGAAAAATATGCCTAGTAATAATGTTCCATCACATATAGCCATGATTATGGATGGAAATGGTAGATGGGCAAAAGAGAGAAATTTAAAACGAACAGCAGGTCATAGTGCTGGAGCAGAAGTAGTACGAAAAATAACTGAACATTGTGGAAAGATAGGTGTAAAGTATTTAACTTTATATGCATTTTCAACTGAGAATTGGCAAAGACCAAAATTAGAAGTAGAATTTTTAATGAAGCTTCTTGAAAAATATCTAAAACAAGAATTAAGTATATATCTTGAAAATGATATTAAATTAAAAACTATTGGAGATATTTCTAAGTTTTCTAAGTCCTTACAAAAAACTATAAAAGAAACAGAAGAAAAAACTGCAAATGGAAAAAAATTAACACAAGTACTAGCTTTAAATTATGGTTCAAAAGATGAAATAGTTCGAGCAGTAAAAAAAATAAATGAAAAAAATCTAGAAGTAAATGAAAAAAATATAGAAGCCAATCTTGATACAGCAGGTATGCCTGATGTTGATATTATGATTCGAACAAGTGGAGAAGTAAGGCTTTCAAATTATCTTCTATGGCAAAATGCTTACGCTGAAATGTTTTTTACTCCAACTTATTGGCCTGATTTTAATGAAAATGAGCTTGATGATATAATAAGTGATTTTAATAGTAGAGATAGACGATTTGGAGCTGTTTAGTTTTATATTTGGGCTTGTTATAGGATCTTTTTTAAATGTTCTTATATTAAGACTTCCTTTAAATAAATCTGTTGTAACTCCTAGAAGTTCTTGTCCTAGCTGTAATCATACAATTTCTTGGTATTATAATATTCCTATTTTTTCTTTTCTTTATCTAAAAGCAAAATGTGCATATTGTAAAGAAAAAATCTCATGGCAATATTTTATTGTTGAATTACTTTCTGGAATACTTACATTAGCTTTATTTTTAAAACTTGGTCTTTCAATGCAGTTTTTGTATATGAGTTTACTGGTTTACGTTTGTATTACTTTGTCTTTTATAGATTTTAAATATAAAGCAGTTCCAGATTATTTACTTTTAATAGTATTTATTCTTTCTTTTCTTGCTACTTCAACTCCTCTTTTTGAAGCATTTAAAAATGCTTTTTTATTTTCTGGAGCTTTTGTTTTATTGAATTTTATAATCACTTTTTATATACAAAATATAAAAGCAAGAATTTTAAAAGATGAGAATTTAAAAACTGCTGAAGCATTAGGTGAGGGCGATATTCCAATTATTGCAGCAATTGCAGTTATTTTAGGAATAAAAGCTGCAATGATAGCTGTATTTTTAGCAGCAATTTTTGCTATAATACCATCAATTTATTCTAACATCGTAAAAAAAGATATTCAAACTCCTTTTATTCCTTATTTAATTTTAGGAATGTTAAGTGTATATTTCTTTGATTTAGAAAATATTTTAAAGGTACTTTTTTGAAATTAAAACAATATTTATATTCACAATTAGCAATTACATTTTTCCCAATATTTTTAGGATTATACTTTATTACATCTATAGTATTTCTTGTAAAAATTGCTTCTTTAACATCAATTATTACAATTAACTTTTTTGAATTATTCACGCTATATGCTTATGTGATTCCTCAAATTATATTTTATACAATGCCTATTTCTTTTTTTATTTCCCTTGTAATAACACTTTCAAAACTTGCAAGTGAATATGAACTTACAGTTATTACGTCTTTTGGTTTAAATCCTGTAAAAATACTAAAGATATTTTTACCTTTAACTCTTGTTTTATCTACTGCACTTTTAGTTATTTCAGTTGGTTTAATTCCTAAAACAAAGTTTTTAACAAAGCAATTTATAGATGCAAAAACAAAGGAAGCAAATTTTAATATAAAAGCATCTGAGTTTGGGCAGAAATTTGGTGATTGGTTAATTTATATCAAAAATAAAGAAGATAAAGTATACAACGAGATAAAACTCTTTAAAACTGAAAATGGAAAAGAACAATTTATTCTAAGTAAAACAGCAATTTTAGACAATGATAAAGGAAATCTAAGCTTTAGGCTAAATGATGGTAAAGCTTTTTTTGTAGATGGTTCAGAAGTTAATCAAATAGATTTTAAATCTATGCATATAAATGATTCAATTACTGGAAGTAAATTAGGTATTTTTACTACAACTTATGAATATTGGAAGAGTAATATAGCCAAAGGAAAAGATATTGATGATTTAAGTTTTTTCGTTTTAACTTCGCTATTTCCTGTTTTATCACTTTTTCTTGTTATAACTTTTGGATATTTTAATCCAAGATATGAAAAAAATCGTGCAGTTACTTACTCTTTAATTTCTATAGTTTTATATTATGTACTAATCAAAGCTATTGGGGATTCATTACTTTTACATGCCTTATATTTGATTCCTGCAATATGGTTAGTAGCAACTTATCTTCTTTATACAAAAACTGTTAAAAAAGAATACTAAGTATTTTTTATGAATGTTAAATTTGTTATTTCTTATGATGGGTCTTTATATAAAGGCTCTCAAAAGCAACCTAATAAACAAACAATAGAAGACAAACTTCTTCAAAGTTTTAAAAGAATAAATATTGAAACTAAAATAATTCTAAGTGGAAGAACAGATAAAGATGTTCATGCAAGTGGACAAGTTTTTAACTGCCAAATCCCAGATTTTTGGACAAATTTTTCAAAATTAAAAGATACTTTAAATCAACAACTTCCCTTATCTATTAGAATACATAATATTAAAAAAGTAAAAGATGATTTTCATTCAAGATTTCATGCAAAAAAAAGAGTGTATAGATATTTTATAACTACAAAAGATATCACAGCTTTTAATAATAAGTTTATAACACAAGCAAAAAATATTGATGAAGTAAAAATAAAAGAAGCTATAAAAGAGTTTATTGGTGTTCATGACTTTGAATACTTTCATAAGCAAGGAAGTGATAAAGAAATTACAGTAAGAGAAATATATGATACAAGATTTTATAAGTACAAAGATATTTATGTATTTAAATTTACGGCAAATTCTTATTTAAGATCTCAAATTAGATTAATGGTTGGTTTTTTATTGAAAATATCAGAAGGAAAACTTGAGATAAAAGATTTAAAAGCTCAATTAGCAAAAGAAAAAAACATTCATAGGCTTCCTGCTCTTGCTAATGGTTTATATTTGGCGAAAGTGATTTACTAATATGTTTTTTAAAAAAAAGAAATTTTATACATTATTAGATATACGAAAACAAATTGTATATACTCCTTTGATTTTTGTAATTTTATTAGCTGTTGTTTCTTCTATAGTCTTATATTTTTTCCTGACATACCAAGAAAACAATAAAGTTAAACTTCTTATTCAAAGTGATAACTTTTATAAGACAGATGAGCTTAAAAATTATATTAGTAATATAAAATACAATACAAGTGCAAATTTTGATGATTTAGAAATAGAATTAAGTAATAGTGTTTATGAGTTAAATGGATATATCAAGTCCTCATTATTTGATAACAAAAACTTAGATTTAGTAAAATTTGAGAGATATATAGATGAACTTGAAAATAATCGTGATATAAAGTTTTTACTATTTGATACAAATAATTATAATATTTTACATGGTGATCTATTAATTGAGAACTTAGCGAAACTTACAAACTCTAAAATTAAAACAGATAAGTTCATAAAACACATGCTTGAAAATATCAAATACATGGGTGATAATAATCTAATGTATTGGATAGATAATACAAAAGAAAATATTCAACTAAGTTACTTTAAATATGTAAAAGGGAAAGAGCTTTTCTTAGGAGCTTTTTCAAAAGTTGATGATATGAATCTTTTAACTAGAAAAGTAATATTAGAAACAATTGCTGCAAAAAGTAAAAATATAAACAATGCATATTTTTGTTTTTATGATAAAAATAAAGCTACAGTTTTCAACTATTATGGAAAATCTCAAGAAATAAATACTAGTGAAATTAAAGACTTTAGTAAGATAAAAAATAAAAGCTTGTCTCATAGCTTTTCTAAATATCAATATGAAATATTTATAAAAGAGACATTTTTAGAAGATGAGGTTAGAAGAATAAAAGGTGACTACGAATACAAAATAATTATGAGTTTTCTAACTATTATTTTTGTTGCACTTCTTTTAATTACAACTTCAAATATTTTTGGTAGATTTATTAATACTATTTTTAATAGATACAACAAAAGAATAGAGACAAAGAATGCTTTATATAAAAAATGGAAAGAGAGATATGAGTTAGCAATTATTGCTTCAAATGATGGTTTATGGGATATAAACCTTGAAACAAATGAAATATTTTTCTCCAATAAATGGCTTGATATGTTTGGCTATAAAAGAGATGATATAAATAACTTCGAGCAGTGGTTAAACTTAATTCATAAAGATGATAAAGAAAAAGTATTAAAAAGATACAAAGCTCATTTAGAATCTAAAAGTGAACATTTTTCTTGTGAATATAGATTAAAATCAAAATCAAATCAATACAAATGGATGTTAGTTAGAGGAAAAGCTTTTAAAAAAGGCAAGTCTAATAGAATGCTAATGATGTCAATGGATATTGATAATAGAATGAAGCTTACAAAAGAGTTGCGTAATGTTGAACTTCTTACAGAGTTTGGAAGAATTGTAATTTTCAGGTGGCTTAATGATGAAGATTTAACAGTTAAATTTGTTTCAAAAAGTATTGAAACATACGGATATAAAACAACAGATTTTTTAAGTAATGATGTTAAGTATTTTGAGTTAGTTTATAAAGATGATATTGATAATTTAAAGAAAGTTATAAAAACTGCAATTGAAAATGATGCAAGTTCTTTTACAAACATTCATAGAGTTGTTGAGAATTCAGGAAATATTAAATGGGTATACAATAGAAGTATCTTAGTAAAAGATGACCATGGCAATGTAATTGGTTTATATGGCTATTTAAATGATATTAATGAAATGAAATTAAATGAAGAAGAATTAAAACAAAAAGTTGAACTAGAAGTAGAAAAGAATATTAAAAAAGATAGATTACTTGTACAACAAAATAAGTTAGCATCAATGGGTGAAATGCTTGGGAATATTTCACATCAATGGAGACAACCTCTTAATAATATTAATTTACTACTATATTTTATTAGAGATAATTTTGATAAGTTTTCAAAAGAAGAAATGCATGATTCTATAAAAAGTGCAAAAGTACAAATAGATTATATGTCACAAACAATTGATGATTTCAGAAATTTTTATCAGCCAACAAAAGATAAAAAATATTTTGATATAAAAGATTCAATCAAGAAAAGCTCAAAAATTATACAAGCTTTATTTGAAAGAAATAATATAAATTTAGAAATTATTGGAAGTGATGTAAAGATTAATTCTTATGAAAATGAGTTTGAACAAGTAATAGTAAATATTTTAAATAATGCAAGTGATGCAAAGCTAATAAAAGCAAAAACAATAAAATTTGATGCAAAGGTATTAATCAATATTAGTAAAGATGATGAAGACATAACAATTTCAATTTTTAATAATTGTGGTAATGTTGATGATACAATTCTTGATAAAATGTTTGAACCTTATTTTACTACAAAGTTTGAAAACCAAGGTACTGGAATTGGACTTTATATGACAAAAACAATTATAGAAAAAAACATGAATGGAACAATTGATGCAATTAATAAAGATGATGGGGTAGAGTTTATAATCAAATTAAAGTGTTAATTTAACTTTAGCTATAATCTTAGTAATTTATAATAATGGAAGAAGAAAATGAGTAATTTGACAACAAGAGTACTTTTAGTTGAAGATGAAGATGTTGCAAGAAAAACCCTTGCTTTTTATTTAAATACAATTTTTGATGAAGTAGTATTAGCTTGTGATGGACAAGAAGGTTTTTCAATTTTAAAAGATAATGTTGAAAATAATAAAACTTTTGATTTAGTTTTAACAGACTTAAATATGCCAAATGTTGATGGTATGGGAATGATTGATTTAATTAGAGAGCTTATTCCAAATCAAAGATTTATAATTGTAAGTGCCCATAAAAATGAAGAAGATTTATTAAAATTAATTAACCTAAGAGTTTTAGGATATTTCTTAAAACCTCTAAATATTGATAATATGATGGAAATGCTACAAAAAGCAAAAGAAGAAGTATTAGAAGATAAAAAAGAAACTCTTACAAATGAAAATTTTGTAACACTAAATAAAACTTATACTTATGATTTATCAAGTGATAAGCTTTATAATCATGAGACGATTGTAAAACTTTCAAAAAAGGAATCAGATATCTTACAAGTACTTATAAAATCACTTGGAGAGGTTATATCTGTTGAGAAGTTTAAAGAAGCTGTTTGGAATGATATAGATACGAATGACTCTGCTTTTAGAACTGTAATGAAAAGATTAAAAGATAAAATTATTGATGATGATTTTATTGTATCTCATAAAGGTTATGGATATATAATCGAAAAACTTTTTGTAAAATAGAAATTATTAATAAGAAGTAAAAAGGGGAAAGAGTTAAACTCTTTCCCCTTTTTTTATTTTCTTTATAATGTTACTTCAGAAGGTGATGTACTTTCAGCTTTCTGTTTTGCTTTTTGGAAAATGTAAATTAATCCAAATATAGCTAAACCTATCGCGTACGATAAGTAATGACTTGGTAAGCTAAAGTAAGATTCCATAATCTTTGGTAAGAACATAAATGGAACTACAGCTAAGAATATAAATCTTTCAAATATATTTGTTTTTACAACAAAATATCCTTGAGTAAAACAAGAAAAGGCTACCATTCCTATAAACGCAGTTGTAAATATAACTAATATTTCAACAGGATTTGTAATCCAAATCCATCCTTGTGGATTTGCAGGATTTAGCTCATCAACTCCAGAAATCAGTAATAACTCTGGATTAAAGAAGAACATAAATGGTAAAATCGCTGTTCTAATATCGTATTTAAATCCTTGAATACCTGTTTTAATAGGATCAGCTTTTGCAATACCAGCAGCAGCGTAAGCTGCAAGTCCAACAGGTGGGGTATCATCGGCTAAAATACCAAAGTAAAATACAAATAAATGCGCTGCAATTGCTGGAATAAAGTATCCATTATCAGCTGCAAGAATTAAAATTACAGGTGCTGTTAATGAAGCCATTACAATATAGTTTGCAGTTGTTGGTAATCCCATTCCTAGAATTAAAGATACAAATGCTGCAAGGAATAATATAATAAAGATATTTCCACCAGATAACTCTTCAATTACTTCAAGTAATACTTGACCTAATCCAGTTAATGTAATAGATCCAACTACAATACCTGCTAAGGCAGTTGCAATTGCAATAGGAACCATATTTTTAGCACCACTTATCATTCCTGCTAAAATATCAACAAAACCACTAAGCATTACATCTCTTGTAATTTTCTCTTTTGCAAGGAAGGCTCTAAATGGATGTTGTACTACCATTAAAAGCATAAGTAACATAATTGCATTAAATGCTGCACTTGCCGCACTTTCTCTTAATACCATTAGTGTATACATTAAGAAGAATATAGGAATTAAATAGTGAATACCTGTAATAAATGTCTTCCATTTTGGTGGAATATCTTCATCATTCATTCCTTTAAGACCAAGTTTAAGTGCTTCTAAATGAACAATATAAAACAGTGCAAAATAAGAAACAAAAGCAGGAATAAATGCTGCAACAATAACATCTGTATAAGCCATTCCTAAAAACTCTGCAATAATAAAAGCAGCAGCACCCATAACAGGAGGCATAAGTTGTCCATTTGTTGAAGATGCAACTTCAACTGCACCTGCTTGTTCTGGCCTGAATCCTGCTTTTTTCATAAGTGGAATTGTAAAAGTTCCTGTTGTTACTGTATTTGCAATTGATGAA
Source organism: Poseidonibacter parvus (assembly GCF_001956695.1). Lineage (NCBI taxonomy): Bacteria > Pseudomonadati > Campylobacterota > Epsilonproteobacteria > Campylobacterales > Arcobacteraceae > Poseidonibacter > Poseidonibacter parvus. The sequence continues at coordinate 2,715,057 of NZ_CP019070.1, read as the reverse complement.
CCTGAAATAATTCCAGTAAATCCAGATGCAACAACAGATGCTTTTGCAGGACCACCTCTATATTTACCAAGCATTGCAAATGCTAGATTGATAAAGTACTCACCAGCTCCTGCTTTATCAAGTAATGAACCAAATAAAACAAATAGGAATACAAAACCAGCAGATACACCTAATGGAACACCAAAGATACCTTCAGTTGTTAAGAACATATGACCTGCAAGTTTATTTAAACTTGCACCCTTATGAATAATAAGTTCAGGCATATAAGGTCCAAGTACATCGTAAGATAAGAATACTATAGCAATAATACTAAGTGCAAAACCTAATACTCTTCTTCCTGCTTCAAGTAAGATAACAATACCAACAAGAGCTACAATAATATCTAAGGCTATATAATCTCCAGGTCTTTGTGATATTTCTTCATAAAATACTGCAATATATGATGCAGTTCCTACTCCAATAGCAGCGAGCGTAAATCCAAACCATCTAATCTTTTGTAAAAAATATGTTTTTTTAAACATTGGGTAAATTAAGAATGCTAATAAAATACCAAATGATAAGTGTATTGATCTTGTAATTGTAGAGTTAATTGGTTCTACAACTATATATAGTTGAAATAATGACCATAAAAGTGAAATTCCTGATATTAACCAGAATTCATAGTGCTGTGCTCCAAAGACTCTTTGTCCTTCAAGTTCATTTACAACAGCTTCACTTTCTCGGGCTTGTTCTTCTTCTAATTCACTAAGCTTGTGAGCTTTCTCTTCATAAAGAGCCATAGTAAATCCTTTCAGTATTTATAATTTGATATTTGTCATACTTCATTTAAAGAAATTTAAATGAAGTATAAAAATTGTTTCAAGAGCCGAAGCTCTTGAAAATAGTAAGGATTATAATAATCCTGCTTCTTTGAAGTATTTTTTAGCACCTTCATGTAATGGAGCAGATAAACCATCTAATAAAGATTTTTTAGTAATGTTGCTGTATGCTGGGTGAAGTTTTTTGAAATCATCAAAGTTTTCTAAAATAGCTTTGATTACTGTATAAACAGCTTTTTCACTTACATCATCACTTGTAACTAATACCGCTTTAACACCAAATGTAGGAGTTGCATCAGGGTTACCTTTGTACATTCCAGCTGGAACATCAGCTTTTGCAAAATATGGATATTTTTTGATTAATGAGTCAATATTTGAACCTTCTAAAGGAGTGATTTTTACATCAACAGAATTAGAAGCATCTTTGATATTTGCAGTTGGATGTCCTACCATGTAGAAGTAACCATCAATTTTATTATCTCTTAATGCATCAGGCATTTCAGAAGCTTTTAAAGCACCAGCAAATGATAAATCATCTTTTTTAATTCCACTTGCATCAAATAAAGTTAAAGCTGTAGCTTCATTACCTGAACCTGGGTTTCCTAAGTTAATTCTTTTACCTTTAACATCTGCAATACCATTAATATTTGCATCTTTTCTTGTAACTAATGTTAATAATTCAGGGTAGATAGCCATAACAGATTTTAATTTTTTAACTTGTTTACCATCAAATTTACCAGTTCCATTAGAAGCTTGATATACAACATCAGATTGTGCAATACCAAAATCTAATTCACCATTTTTAATAGTATTAATATTGTAAACAGAACCACCAGTTGATTCAACTGAACATCTGATTTTTGTTTCCTTCTTGTACTTGTTTACAAGTCTACAAATAGCACCACCTGTTGGATAATAAGTACCAGTAACACCACCAGTTCCTATAGTAACAAACTCAGCTGCGAATGCTGGAATTGTTAAAGCACCTAATAAAGTCATTGTTGCGATTTTTTTCATTTTTCTTCCTTTTAATTTATTTATGTATTATAGCATCTTAGTACTATATATCATGCAATTTAATTATTAGTATCATATAAATAATACATTAATTACAATTAAGTTACAAATTTAGCGAATCTATAATTTATATAAGCTTAAAACATACAAATAAAGATTTCCTATTTTTGAAGTAAATATTATAAATCTCAAAAATAAAACCTTTTTAAAATGCCTAAATAAGGGATTTTTTTAGTAATTATGAATTTATTTATAAAACTACTTGACAAATATACACTCAATAGGTTATAATTCTTTAGCAGTTTAAGACAATGAGTGCTAATAAATTAAAATGGTTGTAAAATGATTGATAAAAAAGAGTTTTTATTACAGTCTATTATTAAAGCATATATAGAACACTTAGAACCAATTGGTTCTACGCAGTTAAAATCTATGTATGATATCACTTATTCTCCTGCAACAATTAGAGGTTATTTTAAAAAATTAGGTGATGAAGGTTATCTAGCTCAAGAGCATATAAGTAGTGGAAGAACTCCAACAACTGAAGCTTTAAAAGAGTATTGGAAAACAAAACTTAATTTTGATGTTACAGATATAAATTTAAAAGCATTACAATATTATGCTTCTGAAGTAGAAGTATCAGTATTTATTAAAAAAGAAAAGTCTGATATTTTAAAAGATGTTTTAAATGTAGAAGATAAATATATGATATTAGAATTTTCTTCATTTGCCATATCTGTTAAGTTTTCAGATGCATTATATAGATTTTTACAAGATATGAGAGGTCTTACGTTAAAAGATATTTTAAAAATATCTAAAGATGTTGGAGCTTATGACATTTGTGAAGCTATTAACCAAACTTTACAAAATTCAGATTTTGAAATCTTTAATTATAAAGAGTTTTTAAATCTTGCCTTAACATATGATTTTGATGAATTGACTATAAATAAGTTTTTAAAAGGTCAAATTTTAGATGAATTGGATGAAGGTTTATATTTTGAAGGTTTCTTACCTATTGGATATATAGGTATTTGTCATTATTGCAAAATTAATAACGAAGATGTGAAGATGCTAGTAATTGGGCAACTTCCAAAAAATTATGAATATTTTTATAAAAAAATTACAACTTTTTAGGAGAAAAACTTGAGCGAAGAAAAAAAAGAAGAATTACAAACAGAAGAAGTACAAGAGACTGAAACGGAAGTTATAACAGATGAAGTACCAGCAAAAGAAGAAACAGTTGAAAGCGTTAAAGCTGAATTAGAAGAAAAATTAAAAGAGGCAGAAGATAAGTATTTAAGAGTACATGCTGATTTTGAAAATATTAAAAAAAGATTAGAAAAAGAAAAATATAATGCAATTGATTATGCAAGTGAAAAATTTGCAAAAGATTTATTAGCACCAATTGATTCTTTGGAAATGGCACTAGCAGCAGAAGAAGCAGCAAAAGATATGCCAGCTGATGAATTATTAGCAAAATTAAAAGAAGGTGTTGAGTTAACAATTAAAAACTTCTATACAGCTTTTGAAAAACATGATATTTCAACAGTAGAAACAGATGGAGATTTTGATCCAAACTTCCACGATGCTGTAATGCAAATTGATAGCCCAGATCATGAAGATGGACAAATTGTTCAAAGACTTCAAAAAGGTTATAAATTAAAAGAAAGATTATTGAGACCAGCAATGGTTTCTATTTGTAAGAAATAGATTTAATAAGCGTTGACCGTAATGTCAAAAAACTAGAATGAATTAGACAAAAATTAAATTAAAAAATAAAACTTGATAAGGAAGAAAAATGAGTAAAGTAATTGGAATTGACTTAGGAACTACAAACTCTTGTATGGCAGTTTATGAAGGTGGTGAAGCGAAAGTTATACCTAATAAAGAAGGGAAAAATACAACTCCTTCAATCGTAGCATTCACAGATAAAGGTGAAGTTTTAGTAGGTGATCCTGCAAAAAGACAAGCTATTACAAATCCTGAAAAAACTATTTATTCTGTAAAAAGAATTATGGGTTTAATGATGGACGAAGAAAATGCTAAAGAAGCACAATCTAAAGTTGGATATAAAATCGTTGATAGAAACGGTGCAGCAGCAGTTGAAATTGGAGATAAAGTATATACTCCTCAAGAAATTTCTGCAAAAATTTTAGGAAAATTAAAAACAGATGCAGAAGAATATCTTGGTGCTCCTGTAACTGATGCTGTTATTACAGTACCAGCTTATTTTAATGATGCACAAAGAAAAGCAACTCAAGAAGCTGGAACAATTGCTGGACTTAATGTATTAAGAATTATTAATGAGCCAACAGCTGCATCATTAGCTTATGGTTTAGACAAAAAAGGTGAAGAAAAAGTATTAGTATATGATTTAGGTGGTGGTACTTTTGATGTTACTGCGCTTGAAATTGGTGATGGTACTTTTGAAGTTTTATCAACAGATGGTAATGCATTCTTAGGTGGAGATGATTTTGATAATGCAATTATTGATTGGTTAGCAAAAGAATTTGAATCTGAAAATGGTTTCGATGTTAAAAATGACAAAATGGCATTACAAAGATTAAAAGATGCTGCTGAAAATGCTAAGAAAGAATTATCTTCAGCTGAATCAACAGAAATTAACTTACCATTTATCTCTATGGGTTCAGCTGGTCCTGTTCACTTAGTTAAATCATTAACAAGAGCTAAGTTTGAATCAATGACTGAAGATTTAATTACTGAAACTTTAGAGCACATCAAAGTTGCTTTAAAAGATGCTGGTTTAGATAAAGATGAAATTGAAGAAATCATTATGGTTGGTGGATCTACTAGATTACCAAAAGCAAATGAAGTTGTAAGAGAATTCTTTGGAAAAGATTTAAATAAAGGTGTTAACCCTGATGAAGTTGTAGCTGCAGGTGCTGCTGTTCAAGCTGGTGTATTAAAAGGTGATGTTAAAGATGTATTATTACTTGACGTTACTCCATTATCACTAGGAATTGAAACTTTAGGTGGTGTTTTAACTAAATTAATTGAAAAGGGAACTACAATTCCTGTTAAAAAATCTCAAGTATTCTCAACAGCTGAAGATAACCAACCAGCAGTATCTATTCACGTAGGACAAGGTGAAAGAGAATTTGCTAAAGATAATAAATCTTTAGGTATGTTTGAATTATCTGATATCCCTGCTGCTCCAAGAGGTGTTCCTCAAATTGAAGTAACATTTGATATTGATGCAAATGGTGTTTTAAATGTATCTGCTAAAGATAAAGGAACTGGTAAAGAAAATAAAATTACTATTTCTGGTTCATCTGGACTTAGCGATGAAGAAATCGAAAAAATGGTAAATGAAGCTGAAGCAAACAAAGATGCAGATGCTAAGAAAAAAGAAGTAATTGAAGTAAGAAACCAAGCTGATGCTTTATTACATTCAACTAAGAAAACATTAGAAGAAAACCCTGATGCAGTTTCTGAAGAAGAAAGTAAAGCAATCGTTGATTCAGCAGCTGAACTTGAAGAATTATTAAAAGATGAAAATGCTACTAAAGAGCAAATTGAAGAAAAAGTGAAAGCTTTAACTGAAAAATCTCATAAATTAGCAGAAGCTATGTATAAAAAAGAAGATGGAGATCAAGCAGGTGCTGCTGGTGAACAACCAAACAAAAAAGCTAAAAAAGACGATGACGATGTTATCGATGCTGAAGTAGAGTAAATCTCTGCTTCATGCAAACAATAATATTTCTACTACTTACTTTTTTAATTGTAATATTCTCTGTATTACAATACTTCAAAAGCAAAAACTCAAGATTAGATAAATTAAAATCAGGCGAATGCCCAGATTGTAAAGAAAAAACAAAAACTTTTTTTGATGATAATACAAAAACAACTTTTACACAAGAAGTTATAAGTGCTAAAATATTAAAAGGTGGTGGATGCTCTGGTGTTCCAGATATTGAATATAGATGCAAATCGTGTGGACTTAAGGAAGTTTATAACTCTTAAGTGGATATAATTCCAAAAAACTTGGGATTAGTACTTTGAAACATTATTTATTTATTACATTTTTACTCTTTTTATTTATTGGTTGTACTACAAAAAATGGAGTATTACCAGAAGTAAAACCTACTGAAAAAACGAAACAACTTACAAAAATAAAAAAAACTCCCTTTGACTATTTAGATGGCTTTTATGATGATGACTTAGACTTAGCGCTTGATGTATTTAAAAAAGCTTGTACAAAATCAAAAAGAAAAGAACAATTTAAAGATGTATGTGAAAACTCGCTAGATTTTACTAATGGAAAAGAGTTTTTTACAAAAAACTTTACACCAAAAGTTTTAGTTTCAAGTACAGGTGATACTGGTTTAATCACAGGCTATTACGAACCTTTACTTTATGGAAGTAGAACAAAGTCTGATTTATATCCATATCCAATATATAAAACTCCAAAAGATTTAGTAACAATTAAAAATAAAAAAAGACATTCAAATTTTAAGCATTTAAGATATAAAGCAAAACTAAAAAAAGGAAGATATTATCCTTATGATACAAGAGAGCAAATTGAAAAAAGAGATGATTTAGAAGTTCTTTGTTATGTTGAAGATAAAATTGATTTGTTTTTTTTACAAGTTCAAGGCTCTGGACGAGTTTTATTAGATAATGGAGAGTTAATTAATGTTGGCTATGCAAATCAAAATGGAAGAAAATATAGATCAATTGGTAAAAAATTAATAGAAGATGGTTACTTAGAAAAAGAAGAAGTGAGTTTACAAACTATAAAAGCTTTTTTATTACAAAATCCACTAAAAGTTGATGAAATATTAAACTATAATCCTAGTTATGTTTTCTTTACTGAAAAAAAACAAACAGCAACAGGAAGTTTGAATGTACCTTTAGTAGCAAAAAGAAATATTGCAGTTGATAGAAGATATATCCCTTTAGGCATGCCAGTATTCTTAGAAACATCAAATCCAAAAACAAAAAAAGCTATTAATAAACTTGTAATTGCAGCAGATACAGGTGGTGCAATTAAAGGTGAAATAAGAGCAGATTATTTTTTAGGATATGGAGATGAAGCGATGGAATTAGCAGGTCTTATGAAAGAAGAAGGAAGACTTTTTATGCTAATTCCTAATGTTGTAGTTGATTAAAAGAAAACTTTCTTAACTACAACAACCATTTCCACAGCAATTATCTCTTGCATCTGAATAAAATTTTATAACAAAATTGTTATACATTTCTTCTACTTCAAACTCATGCTTTTTACAAAAATCTTTATTCATTGTACTCTTCATTTCTAATGCTTTCATAAGTGCATCATCTTTTGATTGAAACTTTATATTACTTTCTAAACTACTTTTTTTAAAACATGCGCACTGGTTTGCTACAACTATTTTGTACACAAAAACTCCTTATATAATTTATAAATTTTAATGCTGAAATAATAGCTAAAAAGTGCAATTTAATTTATTAAAGCCATTTAAGAAGTAAATATAGATAAAATATCTCAATTATTAATACAAAAGGAACAAAATGCATATTACAAATTTAATTTCTCAGAACTTTGGAAAATTTGCAAAAAAAGAGTTTCCTTCATTTATTCAAAAAACTATAAATGCAGGATACGTAAAATTTTTAGGTTTAGATATGAGTGAGTTTAAAAAACCAAAATTTTATAAATCTTTAAATGCTTTATTTACAAGAGAATTAGAAATAAATAGAGAAATTAATGAAGATAAAAATGTAGTTATTTCTCCAACTGATAGTTTGATAACTGAATGTGGAAAAATAGAAGATGATATTGCTTTACAAATTAAAGGAATGGAATATAGTGTAGAAGATTTATTAACTTACTACTGCAACGATAAAATAGAAAAAATTAAAAATGGTTCATTTATGAATTTTTATTTATCACCAAAAGATTACCATAGATATCATGCTCCTAGTGATTTTAATCTTAAAAAACTTATTCATGTTCCAGGAAAATTATATCCTGTAAATTTAAAATATTTAAATAAAGAACTTGATTTATTTGTACAAAATGAAAGAGTTATTATAGAGTGTGAAAAAAATGGAAAGCTATTTTATATGGTTTTTGTAGGTGCTCTTAATGTTGGTCAAATGGTATTTGAATTCGAACCAAAAGTTGAAACAAATTTAGATACAGCAGAAATAAAAGTATATGAATATGAAAATGTACAAATTTCTAAAGGTGATTGTTTAGGTTACTTTAAAATGGGTTCAACTGTAGTAATGCTATGGGAAGAAAATAGTGTTGAAATAGAAGAATTATTAAATCAAGATGTTAGATTCGGACAAGTTATAGCAAAAGAAATATAATTTTCTTAATAAATAACAAAAAATAATTTTGCTATAATAATCATAACTAAAGAATTGGAATAACTATGAATAATAAAATCTTTTTAAAAATTGGTTGGATGCTTATTATAGCATTGCTTGGTTACTTATTTTTTGTCGTATTTTTTCTTTCACCAAAAGTAAATACTTACTTAAGCGATACAGAAATTAAAAATGAAAGACTTCAATTTAATAAAGTTGTTTCAATAATAAATAATAAATCTAAGACTTTTGAAAATAAAGATTTATTACTAAAAGAAGTTGAACTATTATTAAGTAGTGTAACTTTAGCAAAAACTGGGCAAATTTATATTTTTGATAGTTCAGGAAATGTAGTAATTGATTCAAGTAATGAATTTGACTCTAAAAATATATCAAAACTAATTCTTCCAAATTCTGAAAATAAACTTTTTTTAGATGAAATTAAAAAATCATATAATAGTAAAACGGCTTTTGAATATTTATGGAATAAACAATATGACATTTATAACTATGCTTATCCAAAAATTTCGTGGGTACAGTACAATAAAAGTTTAGATTGGTACATAGTTTCTTCAATTTATAAAGAAGACTTCTCAAGTTATGTTGATGGAATTAATTCTTTAATTTTAAACATTTCGATTTTATTATTCGTAGTACTTGCAATCATAGGTATATTTATTACTGTAAAAGTGGTTGCTCCTATTAACAAGATGTTCTCTGAAGTTCAAAAAGCACAAGTAGAAACTAATGAATTTGAATCAGCTCCAAAATCAAAAGATGAAATTGGTTTTTTAGCAAATCAATTTAATACTTTACTTGATCAAGTTGAAACAAATAGAAAAACATTAGAAGATCATGTTCAAAAGAAAACAAAAGAGATTAGTGACAAACTTTACTACGATGAGCTAACAAATCTGAAAAATAGATATGCATTACAAGAAGATATTAAAGACTGTGATTTTGTTTCAGTGGCTTTAGTTGATATTGATTCTTTTGATGATATTAATGAACTTTATGGTTTCTCAACTGGTAATCTAGTTTTAATTGAAACAGCGAATGTTTTAAATGAGTTTGCTAATAAATACAATGTTACTGTAAATAGAATTCATGGTAATGTATTTAGTGTTACAGATAAAAGAATGATGGGATTCTCTAAATATGACCAATTCATTAATGAGTTATCAACATTATTTAAAAATAGAGCTATTCTTATTGAAGAACTAGATATTGAAATATTTATCGATATTACATTAGGAATTTCAATTGCACAAGAAGAACCACTTAAAACTGCGGGAATTGCTTTAAAGAAAGCTAAGAAAAATAATCAAAGATTCTTTGTTTACAATAATGAATTAGATACAAAAGAGATTATTGAGAAATCAATTTTCTGGAGAGAAAAAATCAAATGTGCATTAAAAGACAATACAGTAACTCCATTTTATCAGCCTATTTTTAACAAAGACAAAGAAATAGTAAAATATGAAACATTAATGAGAATAAAAGACTTAGATGAAGAAGGAAATGATACTTATTTACTTCCATATTTATTTTTAGATGTTGCTGTTAAAACTAAGCAATATTTACAATTATCAAATCAAGTTATTTCAAAAGCATTATCTGATTTAAATAGAACTGATAAACAAATATCTTTTAACTTAAGTTTCAAAGATATCTTAGATATAGATTTTGTTGAATCTTTAGATAAAAACTTAGATAAAATTGATTCTGTTAACAAAAAAAGAATTGTATTTGAAATATTAGAAAGTGACCATATTGCAGATTATACTATCCTAGAAGATTTTATCGAGAAATATAGAAATCAAGGTATTAAAATTGCAATTGATGATTTTGGTACAGGTTACTCTAACTTTGCACATATTTTAAAAATTAGACCAGACTATATAAAAATTGATGGTTCTTTAATTAAAGACATTAATACGGATAAAAATTCATATGAAATGGTAAAATCTATAATAGAATTCTCAAAAGCTTTAAATATAAGGGTTATTGCAGAGTTTATTCATTCACAAGAGGTGTTTGATTTGGTTAGTGAATTAGGAGTTGATGAATTCCAAGGTTTCCATTTAGGAAAACCTGATCCACATATTGAGTAATTTTAATAAAACAAAAGTTTATTTTTGTAAAATAATAGCAGAATTAAAAATTAAATAATAAGGGTACAAAATGTCTACAATTACAGAACTAGGTTCATTACCATTAGCAGGTACAAAAAAAGGTGTTATTTCAGTTTCTAATGTTACTGAGCCTTACGGAAAAGATACAGCAGATATCGTAAGTATTGGTGTTTCATTAAATGGTACAGATATTCAATGGAAATCACATATTCCTTATGAAAACTTAGATGAAATTATTACTATTTTACAAAAAGCTAGCGAAGATAGAAAAAACGCATAATCTCAGAATATAAAAGATAAGATTTTTTTCTTATCTTTACTTTATAAATACTTTTTAGAAACTTTTTTTTGTTATAATTATCTTATTAATTTAATTAAAGGAAACAATTGAAAAAGCTATTTATACTTATTACACTAATTTCATACCTAACTACGGCATCTTTTGCAAAAGATGTTAAATCATTAATAGTTGATGAACTTGAAGTTTTTATCCAGAAAAATATTATTATTGTTGATATTAGAGATAAAAGTAAATGGAAGCAAACAGGAATTATTCCTAACTCTTATAGAATAACCTATACAAGTAAAGATGAAAAAAAATGGTTACATACATTAATAAGATTAATTAAAGACAAAAATAGAGCATTTGTTTTGATATCAAAAGATGGCAAAAAAGCAGAAAAATTGGCTTCAAAGTTATATAATGAAAAAAAGATGAGAAATGCAATGTATCTTAAAGGTGGAATTGATGAATGGGTTGATTCAGATAGAAAAATTATAAACTACTAAGCTTCATACTTAGTAGTTTCTCTTAATTCTTGTTGCCATAAAACCATTCCTCCAAATAAATGAGATGTATTTTTATAATCTTGCGATATCAAATAATTCCCAATAGTTCTAGTTCTATTTCCTCTTGCACATATTAAAATAAAAGTTTGATCTTTTGATGTAACAAGCTTTTCAAATTTATTCATCCAATCTTCTAAATTATATTCACCATTGTCATCAAAAAATGTTAAAAGATGAGAATTTTTAATTAATCCTGTTCTCTTCCATTCTTCTTCCCTTCTAACATCAATCATCACAATATTATCATTAATCATTTTTTCTACAATTCTTGGTTGTAAATCTACTAATTCATTCATAAATATCCTTTTATAAAGAAGATTTTATCATAATTATCTTATAAATAAATATAATAAAATCTTATATTTAATAAGAAAAGAATTTAGAATTAACAAACTCTTTACAAAATTTTAATATAATAAGATATATTTACAACCAAACCATATTAGGACTATTGATGAGAAAAATATTATTACTATTGTTTATAAGCTTATATGCTTTTTCATTAGAATTTGAACAAAATTTTTTAGAGCCAGATGAAGCTTTTAAAACGGAAATAGTAAAAGAAAATAAAAAAATTGTTTTCAAATTAAATTTAGGGAAGGATATATATTTATATGATGATAAACTTCAAGTATTAATTACCAAACCTTCAAAAATTGATATTACAAAAGAAGTGGATATTCCAAAACCTGTAGAATATGATGGGTTTATTGTTCATTTTACAAATCAAAATATTGAAGTACCTTATTCTTTAATTGAATCAAAAATAGCAACTAGCACAGCTGAGTTAACTTTTAAGTTTCAAGGTTGTTCTAAAGCTGGGCTTTGTTATGCACCAATGAGTGAGAAGTTTGAGTTAAATGATTTTTCTAATACTTCAAAGCAAGAGAGTACAAGTCAATTAGTAAGTGAAAAAAAAGTAGAAAAATTAGCAGATAGTACTGTTGAATTAAATGAAACAGACAGTATTGCAAATACTTTGAAAACAGGAAATATGTTATTAGTTTTAGCTACATTCTTTGGATTTGGTTTATTACTTTCATTTACTCCTTGTGTTTTTCCAATGATTCCTATTTTATCTTCAATTATTGTAGGTGCATCTCAAAATGAAAAAATGACAGCAAGTAAAGGCTTCTTTTTGTCACTAGTTTATGTTTTAGCAATGGCAATGGCATATACAATTGCAGGTGTAATAGCAGGATTATTTGGTGCAAACTTACAAGTAGCACTTCAAAATCCTTATGTTTTAACTGTTTTTGCAGCTATATTTATAGCACTTGCATTTTCAATGTTTGGATACTTTAAAATCGAGTTACCACAAAGTATTCAAAATAAAATAAATAAAACTACAGATGGAAAAGAGAAACAAGGTATCTTAGGAATTGCAATTATGGGGTTCCTTTCAGCATTAATTGTTGGACCTTGTGTTGCTCCTCCACTTGCAGGTGCTTTGGTTTATATTGGACAAACAGGTGATGCAGTTCTAGGTGGACTTGCACTGTTTGTGTTAAGCATAGGAATGGGAATGCCATTGTTATTAATTGGAATTGGTGCAGGAAAATTCATGCCAAAACCTGGTGGATGGATGGATTCTGTTTCAAAAGTATTTGGAATTGTAATGCTAGCAATTGCTATTTGGATGTTAGATAGAGTTTTAGATGCAAGTATTGTAATGTTTTTATGGTCATTATTATTCTTAGGAGCTGCAATTTACTTAAACGTATACAAACATATTTTAGCTCAACTTGTAACTGTTGTAATATTCCTTTACGGTGTTTCTTTATTCTTTGGAACTATCTCAGGAGCTACAAATCCTTTAAAACCATTTGAAAAATTTACAAATGCTTCAGGAGTTGTTAGTCAAACACAAGCTTTGAAATTCTCTTATATTAAAAATATTGAGGAGTTAGATTTAGCAATTGCAGCTTCTTCTAAACCCGTAATGTTAGATTTTTATGCGGATTGGTGTGTAGCTTGTAAAGAGTTAGAAGAGATAACTTTCAAAGATCCTGAAGTAATTAAAAAACTTCAAGGATTTACACTTTTAAAAGCTGATGTAACAGCAAACAATGATGATGATAAAGCTTTACAAACAAAATATGGAATAGTTGGACCTCCAGGATTAGTTTTCTGGGATACAAATAATAAAGAAGTAAAAGCTTCTAAAATTGTAGGATACAAAAATCCAAAAGATTTTCTTGAAATTGTGAATAAATATTTTAAATAAGCGCATATTTGTTATACTTCCTAAAAATTAAATAAAAGGCTTCAAATGAACTTTGAAACAATTTTGGGAAGTAGCGATTTTCTTGAATATTTAAGAGGTAAAAAAGCAACTTTCCTTTTATCAGGAAGTGTTACAAAAACTTGTGAAATTCCTAATATCTCTCAAGCTGGAATTCCTGGAAAACTTTCATTAACACCTACATTAGATGCAGAATTCTTATGTTTAAAAGAAGTTCGTTCTTTAGAAGATATTGCTCAAACTCCAAAAGGAGTACCAACTCCTGCACTTATCACAAGGGCAGTTCATGAACTAAAACCTTTTTCAAATATTGAAATACTTGATTTAGGATTAGAAGTTAAACCAAAAATTGATTACTTTAAAATACATGATTTTGATTTAGAGCCAAGTGCACGAATTGATGATGGTGCAAAAATTGATGCAATGGCAGTTTTTCAAGCAGGAGTACAGTTTGCAAGTTCGTATGAAACAAATGACGATTATGTAATTCTTGCAGAATCAGTTCCAAGTGGAACAACAACAGCAAATGCTACAGCTAAGGCTTTAGGTTATTCAAGTGATGGATATTTTTCAAGCTCTTTTAAAAATAATCCAAGTGATATTAAAAATGAAACAATAAAAAATGCTTTAAATAGAGTTTTACAAAATGATGATGTTTTTGCAAAACTATCAAATGTAGCTGATAATATGCTAATTTTTAATGCAGGTTTTGTTTTAGGAAGTACATCAAAAGATTTAAAAGTAATACTAGCTGGTGGTACTCAAATGGCTACTGTACTTTTAATTGTTAATTCTATTTTAGAAAGTATGCAAGGAGAAATTAACTCTTCAAATATTGCTTTATGTACTACTAAATGGATTAATGAAGATGAAAACTCAAATATAAAAGCACTTTTACAACAGCTTGCATTTCCTATAAATGCTTATGCTTCTAGTTTTGACTTTTCAGAATCTTCTCACCCTGCATTGAAACTATATGATGAAGGCGAAGCAAAAGAGGGTGTTGGTTGTGGTGCTGCTTTATGTTATGCAGCAATTAATTCAATTGAAAAAATCACATTAACAAAAAAAATTGAAAGTTTTTTAGGATAAATCATGGAAATTTTTATATCAACATTTTTAAAAATGTTTTTTATTATGACACCATTTTTTGTGTTGTCTGTTTTTTTAACAGTAACTCACGATGCAACAATAAAAGAAAGAAAAAAGTTAGCAATTAAAGTTACAACATCTGTGATTGTAGTAAGTTTAGTATTATTGTTTTTTGGTAATCATATTTTTGATGTATTTGGAATAACTTTAGATGCTTTTAGAATAGGTGCTGGAGCACTAATGTTTTTATCCGCAGTTGAATTAATCCAAGGGAACAAAGCTACAGCTAAAGTAGGAGATAAAGATATCTTAGACTTAGCAGTCGTACCTCTTGCTATTCCTATTACCATTGGACCTGGAACTATTGGTATTTTACTAGTAATGGGGGCAACTTTTGAAAACAAGTCTTCAATGGTAATGGGAAGTTTAGCTTTGATTTGTGCTGTTTTAGTAATAGGGATTATGCTTTATAGCTCTAATATTATTGAAAAGATTATCGGTAAACAAGGGCTTTTAGTGATTTCAAAAATAACAGGATTATTTTTAGCTGCTTTATCTGCTCAAATTGTATTTACGGGTATTAAAAACTTTTTAGGTTTATAATGAAAATATTATATTTTGGTGGTCAAAAATCAGGGAAAACAAGCGCTGCTTCACAAAAAGCACTTGAACTTTCAATAAATCAGAAACCATATTATGTTGCTACTTACGATAATTCTTACAATGACTCTTCAATGCAAAATAGAATTGATAAACATTTAGAAGATAGAGTTGATGAGTTTTTAACTATTGAAGAGCCAAAAGATTTAGACAAAGTAATTGAAGATAATAAAACATATTTAGTTGATTGTGTTTCTATGTGGCTTTTTAACAATCTTGAAAAAGATGAAGAAGTATTAAAAAAACAATTACAAAATGTCTGTAAAATAGATGCAAATATTGTTTTTGTTTTAAATGATGTTTCTTGTGGAGTAATTCCTTTTGATAGTGAGTCTAGAAGATTTGTAGATTTCTCAGGACTTATAGGACAAGAGTTAGTAAAGCTTTGTGATGAAGTTTATGAAGTTAAATATTCACTTTCAAAAAGATTAAAATGAAACAAATACTAAACGCTTTTTATTTTGCACTTTCGTATTTTTCGATTATTCCTGTATTTGTAAAAGAGATGAAAATTACAAATGACACTTATAAATACTCTCTTGCTCTTTTGCCATTAGTTGGTTTTATACTTGGGTGTACTGTAATAGCTTTAAATCTTTTTTTAAATGAGCTTTTTAATCCATTATATTCAGCTTTTGTTGCATCTGTCTTTTATTTGGTTCTTTATGGATTTTTACATTTAGAAGCTATATGTGATGTAGTTGATGCATGGTTTGCTTCTTATTCAGGAAAAGATCCATATAAAATCATGAAAGACCCAACTATTGGAGCAATTGGTGCTTTATATGCTTTTTGCTTTGTTTTATTAAAAGTTGGAATCTCTACTTATATTTTATATAAACAAGAGTATGCTTTGTTTATTATAGTTTTAGTGTTTTCTAGACTAAATTTCATGTATTTATTACAATTTTTTAAATTTAACAAAGATAGCTTTTTATCACTTGCTTTTCAAAGTGCAGGAGTAGGGAAGCTTAAAATAATCACTTTACTTTATGTTTTAATAGCTATGTTTTTTGCTTCAAATGTAATAATACTTTTTATAATTTCACTTCTTAGTTTTTATTTTATATTAAAAGTTTTAGATAAAAAGTTTTCTTTTGTAAATGGTGATTGCTTAGGCTTTACTCTAGAACATACAGAATTGCTTTTATTAAATATCGCATTGGCTTTAATTTTATGAAAACTTATGAACATGGTGGACAAGTAGAACTCTTTGCCAAAGAGTTAAACTGTAAAATAGATGAGATAATCGACCTTTCTTCAAACATCAACTTTATAAAACCAGAGGTAAATATTAATTTTAATAATCTTGATATCTCTTCTTATCCAATTTATGACAAGTTATATGAAAAGATTGCAAAAAACTATAAGATAAAACCATCTCAGATGGAGCTTTTCAATGGTGGAAGCTCAGCTATTTTTGCACTTTTTAGGCACTTAAATTTAAAACATTGTACTATTTATTCACCTGCGTATTTAGAGTATAAAAAAGCTTGTGTAAACTTTGGCTATGAATTAAGAACAATAAATCGCTTTGAAAATATGAATTTACCAGTAAAAGAAAAGAGCTTAGTAATTTTTGTAAACCCTTCAACTCCTGATGGAACATATTATGATTTTGATAATTTGATGGAATATTGGATTGAAAGAAATTGTACTATTTTAATAGATGAAAGCTTTTTAGATTTTTGTGATGGGGATTCAGCTATTAAGTATTTAGAAAAATATGATAAATTATATATTTTAAAATCTATGACAAAATTTTATTCAAGTGCGGGCATTAGAGTAGGTTGTATTGTATCAAATGAAAAAAATATTGATTCATTAAAAAGATTTGAGCCAATGTGGAAACTCTCAACTTTTGATTCAAACTATTTACAAGCTGCTCTTGAAGATAATAGTTTTAAAAGAATCTCAAAAGCAATAAATGCAAAAAATAAATTAGAATTAGAAAATATACTAAAAAATTCAGATTTAATTGAACTGATATATCAAAGTAGTGCAAACTATATACTTGCAAAACTAAAAACTATAAATGCAAGGCAATTTCAAGAAAAACTAAAACCATATAAAATCATGATAAGAAACTGCCAAAATTTTGATTTTTTAGATGATTCATATGTACGAATCGCTGTTAAATCATCAAATCATTTAAGTATTTTGAAAAAAGCCTTAGAAGAAATATGTTAGTAAATAATAAATATTTAAAATACTTTTCATTTATTCTGTCTTTCATTTTTATTGCTTACGTAATTTATATGATTTTTACATCTTATAATATTGTCAAAAAACAATTTATAGATATAGGTGATTTAACTTATGTAAATCAAGTAAGACGTGATGATTACACTTTAAGACTTGCAAATCATCTAACAAAAACATGCCAAGAAAATGAAATATGTGAAGTTCAAAAAATGCTAGATTTTGTAACAAGAATACCATATAAAGTTAATGAAAGTGTTGCTAGAAGTTCAAAGCAAGTAGTAAGTCAAAACTTTGGAGATTGTGATGATAAATCAAATCTTCTAATTTCAATGCTAAATATGAAAGGCTATGAAGCTTACTTTGTGTTAGTTCCAAAACATATATTTGTAATAGTAAATTTAAAAAGTAAATTAGCAAATAAAAAAGCATTATATGTAAATGATAAGGCTTTTTATATCTTAGAATCAACAGCAACAAACTCAAAAATAGGTTTTAGGTTGAAATATAAATTTGACGAAATCGAAGCGATTATTGACCCTTTTAAGAATAAGCAGTTAGTAGTAGACAAGTTAGAATATAAGTAATAAATAAAAATTTGATATAATATAATTATTATAAAAAGGAGTATCTAATGACTATGTCTATGAATTTACACCCTCAGTATATTACAAATGATAATGGAGAAAAAACATCAGTTATCATATCAATTGAAGAATATGAAAATATGCTTGAAGACTTTGAAGATTTAGTAACTGTTGCCCAAAGAAAAGATGAAGAATCAATTTCTAGTGAAGATTTTTACAAGGAATTAAAAGAAGATGGCCTTATATAAAATTCAGTGGAAACTATCTGCTAAAAAAGAATTTAAAAAGATTGATAAAACTGAAATAAAGAAAATCTTTCTTTCAATAGAAAACCTATCAAATGATCCTTTTCCCACAAATTATAAAAAACTTTTAGGTACTGAATCTATTTATAGAATTAAAGTAGGAAATTACAGAGTAATTTACTCGATTGAAAAAGATGAACTTATTATAGAAATAATAAGAGTTCGACACAGAAAAGAAGCCTATAGAAAATTTCCTTAAGGAAAAAGAATAAATGTATTTATATGAATACCAAGAAGTTCCAGAAGAAATTTCAAAAACTATAATAGATAATAAATCTTTACATAAATACTTTAAAGAAGATTGGGGAAAAGTAAGAACTCAACAATACTGTGGAATTCTTAATATTTATAATAAAGACTATTTTATTCTTCCTAAAATTTCTAAGCAAGATGAGAATAATTTAGACATATTTATATATATGTTAATGTATTGTTATGACATAAAACTTGAAAATGAACAGTTAGCTTCATGTCAAAATCATAAGCATAGTTTTATAGAAGTCTTTATTCAAATGTTCGCACAAAATTTATTTAAAGAGTTACAAAAAGGTATTTATAAAGAGTATACAACTCAAGAAAATAACTTGACTACATTAAGAGGGAAATATCTAATAAATGAAAATTTAAAGTATAACTTCTCAAAGACAAAGATTTATTGTGAATATGATGAATTCTCTATGAATAATAGTTTAAATCAATTTTTCTTATACGCAATAAAAATATTAGCAAAAAGTGTAAAAGATAAAAAGCTTTTAAAACAATGTGAATTAATTTTTGATGAGGTAGAAGATAAGAACTTTGATATAAATAGTTTGAATATTCATTTTAATAGATTAAATCAAAGATTCAAAGACTCTTTTGAGTTTGCTCTTTTACTTTTAAATAAATATATTCCTTTATTTTCACTAGATAAAAAATCCTTTGCCTTTTTATTTGATATGAATATCTTATTTGAAAAATTTATTGGTAAAATGAGTAAAGAAATTGAACCAAATACAAAACTCCAAAGTTGTGATACTTTTGAAGACTTGATATTAAAACCAGATATTATTGTAAATGATTTGATAATTGATACTAAGTATAAAAAGTTAAGTAGTGAACATAAAATTAAAAGAGATGATAAGTTTCAAATGTATGTTTATGCAAATAATTATAAGATAAAAAATACTATGCTTTTATACCCAAAGTATAAAAATGAATATGATGATGAATTGATTTTAGGTAAGAATGAAAATAAAGTAAATCTTAGAATTAAAACTGTAGATTTAAATTATGATGATAGTAGTTATAGTGAATATATAAGAAGTATTAAAATAAAATTGGAGAAAATATATGGAAGTTAAATTTAATGATATAATTTATAAAAAAAATGCAAGAAATGGTAAATCATTAAGAGATTTATGTTTTAATATTTTTAAACAATACTTAGGACTACATTTAGAATTATCATACAAAGTTATTCAAGAATTATTTAATAAAATGCATTGTAATAACAATTTTGTTGTTTTATCCAGAGATGAATGGGAAGAGAAAACTGAGAATCAAAAAAATAGATACTTTGACCCAATTATCTACAATAAAGAAGAATTGTTTTTTACTACACAGTGGGGTAACAATGGAGGAAACTGTGACAATATTAATCAAATGATTGATTTTGCCATAAAGGAAGAGTTTAGCTTAGAAGTAATTAACAATGAAGAAGATAGTAATCATGAAATAAGTACTAGAAATATAATGCTATATGGTGCACCAGGAGTTGGTAAAACACATAATTATAAAAAACTTATATCAATGATAGAAGAGGGTATTAAAGAACAAAATATTTTTAAATCAATAAGTACTAATGATAATATTACAGATGAATATAATGATATCTTTCAAAATATAAAAGATGAAAAAAGAATCGAGTTTGTAACTTTTCATCAAAGTTACTCTTATGAAGATTTTATTGAAGGATTTAGACCAACCGATGGTGGAAATATAAAATTAGAAGATGGGATATTTAAAGAAATTGCAGAGCTTGCAAATAAAAATATAGAAGAATCAAATAAAGATATAAACACTATTAAAGATGAAAAAACTTTTTTTGAATTATTTGAATTATATAAAGATTATATACAAGAAGAAATAGATGCAAATCAAAAATTTACAATAAATAATACTGCATACATTACAGATATAGAAAAGGATGCCTTTAGATATACTGGTGATAGTTGGGGAAATACTCAAAGAATGAAATTTTCAGATATTGAGTTAATGAATAAATTAAATATATGTGAAAGAAAAGATATCAAAAAATCTGAAGGCTTGAGTGGATTAGCAAATCAGCATGCAACTTATTTTTCATATCTTATTAAATCATTTAATAAATTTCAAAAAAAACAAAAAGTTAAGATTGATGAAGTTAGACAAGTAAATATAAAAAACTTCTACATAGTAATAGATGAAATAAACAGAGGAAATATCTCTAAAATATTTGGAGAGCTTATTACTTTAATTGAAGAAGATAAAAGAGATGATTATGAGATAACGCTTCCTTATTCAAAAGAGAAATTTAAAATACCATCAAATCTATTTATTATAGGTACGATGAATAGTACTGATAAATCAATTGCTACTATTGATATAGCTTTACGAAGAAGATTCACTTTTTTAAAAATGAAACCAAATGAAGAGTTGATAAACTTTTATAATGCAAAAGTTTTAATGAAGAATTTAAATGAATTTATTGGTGAAAATATAGGTGAAGATTATAAATTAGGTCATAGTTATTTTATGAAAGTTGTAAATGATGAAGAATTAGAATTTGTAAAAGAATATAAAATCAAGCCATTACTTGAAGAATATTTTTATGCAGATGAAGATAATTATAAAAAAGTAACACAACTATTAAATGAAGATGTATATGAATAACATATCAATCCTAGGCACTTCCTCAGACGCAGGAAAATCAACTATAACATTTGTAATAGCAAAGATACTTCAAGACTTAGGTTACAGCGTTGCACCTTTTAAAGCACAAAATGTATCAAATAATTCTCACGTATGTGATGATGGAAGTGAAATAGCAATTGCCCAATACTTTCAAAGTGAAGTACTAGGAGTTGAAACTTCATATCATTTAAATCCAGTATTGCTTAAGTCTGGTCGAGGAAGTTCTGCTTCTTTAATAGTTGAGGGTAAGGTAGTAGCAAATAAAGAAGTACTAGAATACTATAGAGATTTAGATTTACTAAAACCTGCTGTTAAAAGATGCTATGAATACTTAGATTCAAAATATGATTGCATTGTAAATGAAGGTGCAGGAAGTCCAGTTGAATTAAACTTAATGGATAAAGACCTTTCAAATATCTTTATAGCAAACGAATATAATACCAAAATCATATTAGTAGCAGATATAGAAAAAGGTGGAGTGTTTGCATCTATTTATGGTGTATATCATTTACTTCCAGAAAAGTTAAGAAACAATATCATAGGTGTAGTAGTAAACAAATTTAGAGGTGATTTATCTTTATTTGATGAAGGTATTAGAATAATTGAAGAAGATTTTAAAATTCCGGTTTTAGGAGTATTGCCATATATTCCATTTAACTTAGGCTTTGAAGATTCAGCTTCTTTAAAAAACTTTATACAAAATCCTAAAAATAAAAAACTTGATATTGCAGTGATTTCATATCCATATATGAGTAACTATAATGACATTGAACCACTAATTGCAGATGATGAGGTATTTGTAGAGTTTGTAGATTATAATGTATCACTTGAAAAGTTTGACCTTGTAATACTTCCAGGCTCAAAACTTGTGATAAAAGATTTAAAATGGCTAAAAGAAAATGGACTATTTGAACAAATTAAGAACTACAAAAAAGATATATGTTGTATTTGTGGTGGTTATGAAATGATGTTTGAAAATCTTGATGATAAGTATGCACTAGAAAATAGTGAAGCTTTAATAGAAAAGGGCTTTGCCAAAATTCCTGCTAGTATTACTTTTGAAAAACAGAAGATATTAGAAAAAAAAACATACGATTTATTTAATACACAAATAGAAGGTTTTGAAATACATCATGGAAAAAGTGATGAATATTCATTATCATTTGAATGTGAAAAATTCAAAGGTACTTTTGTACATGGCATTTTTGATAATGATGAGTTTAGAACTTCATATTTTAAAGAAATTAATTCTTCATATATAGGGTATAAGTTTGAAGAGTATAAAAAGAATTCAATAGATACTTTTGTAAATACAATGAAAGATAAACTCGATGTTCAAAGGATAGTAGATAATGTTTTATAGTATTGCTTTGATAGCTTATATTTTAGATAATATCTTTGGAGAGTTTGAGAAATTAAAATTTATAAAACATCCAATTATTTTAATGGGCGATTATATAAATTGGTTTAAAGAAAAATACTATGAAGATTCAATTAAAGTAGGTGCAATTCTTACTCTTTCATTACTTTTAATAGTATATCTCATCACTTCTTTCCTAGCTAGTTTTGATAATGTATTTTTTCAAGGCTTTTTAGCTTCTTTTACACTTGCTTCAAAAATGCTATACGATAGCGTGAAAGATGTAATATCAAGTAATGATTTAGAGATAAAAAAACAAAAAATTAGTATGTTAGTTAGTCGTGATACACGCGATATGACAAACTCAGATGTAAATAAAGCAGCAGTAGAAACATACGCTGAAAACTTAAGTGATGGAGTGATAGCTCCTTTGTTTTATTTATTATGTTTTGGAATAGTTGGAGCATATTTATATAAAGCTATCAATACACTTGATTCAATGGTTGGATATAGAAATGAAAAGTATGAAAACTTTGGAAAAGTATCCGCAATACTGGATGATGTTGTAAACTACATTCCTGCAAGAATTACAGCTTTTTTAATTGGACTATTATTTGCAAGTAAAAAAGCATTAAAAGAGTTTAATAAATATGGCTCTAAACATGATAGTCCAAATGCTGGCTTACCAATTGCAGCAATGGCTTTAAGTCTTGATTTAAAACTTGGAGGTTCAACTTCATATTTTGGAAAAGTAAAAGAAAAAGCTTTTTTTGGAATAGGAAAAGAAAGTATTGAAAATAGTGATGTTTTAAAGACACTTTCGTTAAAGTATCGCTTAGATTTATTTATAATAATTGTATTGATTTTAGGAGTACTATGATGACTTATGACGAATGGTTTATCCAGCAAGGAAACCTTCACGCAAATGTAATGAAAAAATTAGAAGATAAAAGTGTTGATGAGGTAATAGAATATTTTAGATTTGATAATATGGTAAAAAATGAGCCAGATTTCTGTCCATTATATAAAGACAATAAAAAATGCCATGATATGGAAGACCTAAACTGTTATCTATGTGCCTGTCCAAACTTTAGATTTAAAACAGAAGGCTTTGAAAAAACAGAGGAAGGTAGAACTTTATTTTCTGTATGTAATATTAAATCTCGAGATGGATCACAATATATTGGAGATGATTATATTCATCAAAATTGTTCAGGATGTATAGTTCCTCATAGAGAAAAATATATAAAAAAACATTTTAACCGTTCTTGGTTTGAAGTAATGAAAGATGTAAGAAGCTAAATAATAAATGCAATATTTAATTTTTGTGACAATACTTTGGGCATTTTCTTTTAGTTTAATAGGTGAGATTTTAGCAGGTCAAGTGGATAGTTATTTTGCAGTACTTATTAGAGTTGCATTAGCTTCATTAGTTTTTTTACCTTTTACAAAATTTAAAGGCATTCCCAATAAATTAAAACTAAAAATCATGCTTATTGGAACAGTACAAATTGGCCTAATGTATATCTTTCTTTATAAGTCCTTCCTATTTTTAAGTGTTCCTGAGGTTGTACTTTTTACTGTATTCACTCCTATTTACGTAACACTATTTTATGATGGGTTAAAAGGACAATTTAAAGCACTTTATCTTGTAAGTACTGGGTTAGCTGTATTTGGTGCATATATTATTCGATATCAAAATATTAATGAGGATTTTATTACAGGTTTTTTAATGGTTCAAGGCGCTAGTATTTGTTTTGCTTTGGGGCAAAGTACTTATAAAAAGGTAATGGAGTCACACAGAGAAATTAGACAAAGAGATGTTTTTGGATATTTTCATTTTGGAGCATTAATTATAAGTGCTATATCTTTCATACTTTTTGCAAATCCAGAAAAACTATCTCCTTCATTAATTCAATGGGGTGTTTTATTTTGGTTAGGTGTTGCAGCTT
The DNA here is from genome assembly GCF_001956695.1 of Poseidonibacter parvus. Taxonomy (NCBI): domain Bacteria; kingdom Pseudomonadati; phylum Campylobacterota; class Epsilonproteobacteria; order Campylobacterales; family Arcobacteraceae; genus Poseidonibacter; species Poseidonibacter parvus. The sequence continues at coordinate 2,690,580 of NZ_CP019070.1, read as the reverse complement.
CTGGTTTAGGATATTTTTTATGGAACAAAGGTGCTTGTTTAGTAGATGCAGGAGTACTTGCAATTATGAATAATGCTTTAGTTCCAGTTGGGTTACTTGTAAATCTTATCATTTGGGAAAAAACAAGTAATTATTTGTTACTTTTTTTAGGAAGTGCAGTTATAGCTTTATCTTTATATCTTCACTACAATTTTATGAAACTTTATAATAAAAAATAGAGTTTCATAAAAGTTATAATAATAGCTATTTTACATTTTTATCATAAAGTAGTTTTTCCCATTTTCATATTTATATTCTAAAGTATAACCATGTAAACAAGCAATGGTTTTTACGATATATAAACCTAATCCAAAGCCATCACTTCTTTTTTCTTCTTGTGAAAAAGCTTCTGTGTAATAACTTAAATCATATTGTAATGGTTCTCCAAGAGATATAACTTGTATTTCATCTTTTGAAGCATTAATAATTGCTTTATTATTCGGAGAGAATTTAATTGCATTATCAATCAAGTTTTTAAGAGCAATTGAAAACATAGAAATATCAACTGAAAAGTTAAATGATTTGATTTTAGATGCAATATTTTCAGGATTTACCATCATGATTTCTAAAGTTTTATTATAAATATTAAAAAATGATGTTGGCTCTTTATACATCATACTATTAGCAGATGTTAGCTTTTCAACAGTTGCTAACTCTTTTATAATATCGTCCATTCTTTTAAAAGCTCTTTGTAGATTATCTCTTGTTTGTTCATTATCTAGAGTTTCTGCAATAAACATGGCTTTTGTAATTGGAGTTTTAAGTTCATGCATCATATTACGCATAAACAAATCTTTTGATTTTGTTTGATTATTTATAAGTGTAATTGCTTCATTAAAACTTTTTGCAATTGTTCCTATTTCATCATTGCTAACAGATTTTATTTTAACATCTTTATTACCATTTGAAAACTCAATAATTTGCTTATTTAATAGTTTTAAAGGTTTTAATTTTCTTTTTAAAATCGCATATAAAAAAAGTATTGTTACAATTGAAAGAATAAAAGCTCCTACAATTATTGCCATACTATAGTTATGATTTCTTATATCTTTTAACATAAGATTGTATCCATATTGTTGTACATAAATATAATAAGTATTATCATATTTATAAACTCTATATGTTCCTAAGTAATTTTGAGTGATTGTAAGTTCTTGGGCATTTTTGATTATCTCTAGTTTTTCATCTCTATCTTCTAATGGCTTAACTTGAAATTTTTTAAAAAGTTTAAAAAGAGATTGTGCATCAGGTAAATTTTGAAAAGTACTCAAAAAATTCTCAGCAATAAGCTCATATCTATTTTGTTGAGTGATTTCATGTTTTTGTTTATCAAAACTGATAAAAAATGAAAATGTAATTAGTATTGCAATAAATGCTAATGAAAATATAATATTAATAAAAGCAGAAATAGAGATATTTCTAATCATACTAATTGATATCCTATACCTCTAACAGATTTTATATATGTTTTACTATTATCAATTTTTGATAATTTTGATCTAATTCTTGAAATAATTACATCAATGTTTTTTAACGATGAATCATCTTCAATACTATCACTAGCATAAATAAAATCTTCTCTAGCAATCACTCCACCATTTCTTTGAATGAGTAATTTTAAGATATCATATTCAGCTAAAGTAAGAGTAAGTGATGAACCTTGAAAAGATATTTGCATATCTTCTTCTTTTATATTAAAAGCAGAATTATGTTCTTCTTTTTTAACTTCACTTGGTTTATCAATTCTTTTTAAAATAGTTTTTATTCTAGCTTGTAGTTCTCTTGGATTATAAGGTTTTGGTAAATAATCATCAGCACCTCTTTCTAAACCCATAACTTTATCCAAAATATCATCTCTTGCAGAACTAATAATAATAGGTATTTCAGATTTCTCTCTAATTTTAGGAAGTAATTCTAATCCATCAATTTCAGGAAGAGTTAAATCTAAGATAATTAATTGAAACTCTTTATTTACACTTAGCATAGATAACCCATTATAAGGGCTATCTGTATTTGTAACTTCTATATCAAATGATGCTAAATAATCAGTGATGATTTGAGCTAACTCTAAATCATCTTCTATCATTAATACTTTTATGATTGTAAATCCTTTATTTTATAACAAATAGTATAGTTTGCCCATATCTATTTACATAAACTCTTTTATGTTTATTTTTGTATTTTGTTAAAGATACTTCAAGATTTTGGAAGTTTTTAACTTCAACATCTTCAATTTGAATTATAATATCTCCAGCTTGGAAACCAACTTTTTCAGCTTTACTTTTTGGTTCAACATCAGAAATTAACACACCTTTTGTATCAGGAGCTAATCTAAATTGTTTTTGCATATTAGCATCAATTGCACTTACTTTTAATCCGCCAAGAACTCTACCGTTGTTAGATTGGATTTGAACTAGACTTGATCTATTTCCTAATATGATTTTTAATTCAATATTCTTTTTATCTCGTTCAATCTTAAGTACAATCTCTTCATTTGGTTTAAATGAAGCTACAACATTTTGTAATGAAGTTCTATCTTTTATATCTTTATTGTTAATAGCATAAATTAAATCACCTCTTTTAACACCATATTTAAAAGCAGGAGTATCAGGAGATACATCTAGAACTAAAGCACCTTTTTTATGATTATAAACTTTTGACATTTCTTTGTCTAAATCACTAATAGCAACACCTAGATATCCACGAGTTACTTTTCCATCTGATACTAATTTTTTAACAACATCTTTAACCATTGCTACAGGAATTGCAAATCCAATTCCATTATTTCCACCACTTTTGGAAATAATAGCAGTATTAATTCCAATTAATGCCCCTCTACTATCAACAAGAGCTCCTCCTGAGTTTCCTGGATTTATTGATGCATCTGTTTGAATATAGTTTTCATATCTATTAATTCCAACTTTATTTTTATTTAAAGCTGAAATAATACCTTGTGTTACAGTACTTCCAATTCCAAATGGGTTTCCAATTGCAAAAATCATATCTGCAATTTCTAGCTCTTTTGAATGACCAAATTTAATAGGAGTTAAATTATCAGACTCAATTTTTATAACAGCTAAATCACTATCAGCATCTTTTCCAATTAATTTAGCACTATATTCTGTTGTATCATTTCCAATTGTTACAGTAATTTCTTCAGCATTATCAATAACATGGCTATTTGTTACAATATATCCATTCTTAGCAATAATCACACCAGAACCTAATGATCTTTGTACTCTATTTTGTTTAAATTGATTACCAAATTGATCTCCAAAAAATCTTTTGAAAAATGGGTCATTAAACATTTGTAAGGGTAAGTTTTCAGTCGATGAATTAACATGTCTTTTTGTTGAAATATTTACAATTGATTTCATAGATTTTTTAATAGCACCATTAAATGATAAAATTTGATTATTTGTATTAGGTGCTATTCTTTCAGGATTTTTATCCATCATATCAAAATTTATTGTTTCAGCGAATAATTGACTAGCAATTAATGTTGAGGCAAATAAAAGTTTTTTCTTCACAATATATCCTTTTGAGTTTTTGATTAATATAATTGTAGGGTATAAGTGTAAACTATTTTTCAATCAATAGTTAATAATTGGTTAATAAAATCAAGGTTTTTCCTTGATTCTATTAAATTTAAGACTAAAGGTCAGTTTTTAGCATTGCACCGTTACTTGCATTAGTTACAAGTGATCTATATTGTCCTAACCAACTTGAAGTAAGTGGTTTTTTAATTGGTGTGAAGTTTTCTCTTCTTTTTGCAATTTCTTCATCAGATAAATCAACAGATAAAAGATAAGCATCAACATCAATATTAATAATATCTCCATCTTTTAATAATCCAATCATTCCACCTTCAGCAGCTTCAGGCGAAACGTGACCAATTGAAGCTCCTCTAGTAGCTCCACTAAACCTACCATCAGTAATAAGTGCAACAGTATCACCCATTCCCATTCCCATAATTAAACTTGTAGGTGCAAGCATCTCTTGCATTCCTGGACCACCTTTAGGTCCTTCATATCTAATTACAACAACATCACCATGAGTTACTTTTCCGCCAACAATACCAGCAATAGCTTCAGCTTGTCCATCAAAACAAACAGCTTTCCCAGAAAGAGCACGAGCACCAGTAATTCCAGCAGTTTTAATAACAGCACCTTCTTCTGCTAAGTTACCATATAAAATAGCTAATCCACCAACATCAGAATAAGGATTATCAATAGTATGAATGATATTTGTATCTTTAATATAAGCGTCTTTTATTTTCTCTAAAGTACTTTCACCAGTAATCGTAAGATTATCAAGTAATATATCTTCACCACGTTTAGTCATTTCTTTCATAACTGCATTTACACCACCAGCTACATTAATATCTTCCATATGTACAGTAGATAATGATGGAGAAATTTTAGCAATATGAGAAACTCTTTTAGAAATTTTATTAATATCTTCTAAGTTAAAATCAACTTTTGCTTCTCTAGCAATTGCTAACATATGTAATACAGTGTTAGAAGATCCACCCATAGCCATATCAACAGCAAATGCATTTCTTACTGCATTTTCATTTAGAATATTTCTTAATAAGTATTTTTCTCTTGCTTGCTTATCTAAAGCAATTTCACAAATTCTTCTAGCTGCTTTTCTATATAGTTCTTCTCTTTCAGGAGTTAAAGCAAGAATTGTTCCATTTCCAGGAAGTGCAATTCCCATAGCTTCCATAAGTGTATTCATAGAGTTTGCTGTAAACATTCCAGAACATGAACCACCACTTGGACATGCATTACATTCAATATCATGCAACTCTTCATCTGTAATTTCACCAGCTTCATGTTTACCAACAGCTTCAAATGCAGTTGCTAAATCAATTGGAGTTCCATCTTCAGTATGTCCTTTTTGCATTGGACCACCAGATACGAAAATAGTAGGAACATTAACTCTTAATGCACCCATAATCATACCAGGAACAATTTTATCACAATTTGGAATAGCAATCATTGCATCTAATTTATGTGCATTCATTACTGTTTCAATTGAACTTGCAATTAATTCTCTTGAAGGTAATGAAAATAACATACCATCATGCCCCATTGCAATACCATCATCAACACCAATAGTATTAAATTCAAAAGGTACACAACCACACTTCTTAATCTCATCTTTAATAATCACACCAACTTTGTTTAAAAAGAAGTGCCCAGGAATTAACTCAATAAAAGAGTTTGCAACTCCAATAAATGGTTTCTCAAAATCATCATCTTGTAATCCCGTAGCTCTTAACAAAGATCTATGCGGTGCTCTATCAAAGCCTTTTTTTACTTCATCACTTCTCAATTTTAAATCCTTTAAATGTATACATAGTTTATTCAATTATTATACATGTTTTGCTGTTGATATCTTATTAAAAAATAAAAAAAATAAAAAATTTAACATTTTTTATAAAAACTCTTGACAAAGAATAATTAATCTATTATAATTCCACTCCAATTTAAGAAACATCAGTTTTTTAGATTCTACCAAATAGTGCGAGTGTGGCGGAATAGGTAGACGCGTTGGACTTAAAATCCAATTCCGGTTTCGGAGTGTCGGTTCAATTCCGACCATTCGCACCACTAATTATAAAAGTAGAGAGTTGCCAGAGTTGGTCGAATGGACCGGTTTTGAAAACCGGCGAGGTTCACGCCTCCGAGGGTTCGAATCCCTTGCTCTCTGCCACTTTTATTTACAACTAATCATTTTCTTTCCAATATAAAAATGATTTATCTAACATTGGAGCTATAGCAAAGCTGGTAATGCCCCGGATTGCAAATCCGGTATGCGTTGGTTCGAGTCCGACTAGCTCCTCCATTTTCTAAATTCAAATATTTAATTCTTTTTCTATAATATGTATTATTGCTAGATATATTTTATTGACTATTATTTATATATTATACTCTGTAATATGCTTAGATAAAAAAATTTAATAATTCAATAGCAAAATTGATAAAAAATAGACAAAATCAAAGGAATTCCAAAATTTAAGCCACATCTAAGAAAAACCCCTTGACAAGAAGAAAATTATACCCTATAATTCCCGTCCAAAAACAGAGGAACGACATCAAAAACATTTGATGAACAGCCGATACGATGGATGATCTTTAACAATGTAATGAAGTTTGTAAAGTAATCTTTATAAACTGAATATAATACTCTAATATATAATCTAAAATAAATAGATTTAAAAAAAATAAAAATATTATAACAAGAATTAATTCTTGTCTATAAATTTGAGTGATAATTTTGTATAACAATACAAATTTGTCAGTTTCAAACTATTACATATTAAATTATGTAACTTCATATTATGGAGAGTTTGATCCTGGCTCAGAGTGAACGCTGGCGGCGTGCTTAACACATGCAAGTCGAACGAGAACGGATTAAAGCTTGCTTTAATTGTCAGCTAAGTGGCGCACGGGTGAGTAATATATAGGTAACGTGCCTTCAAGAAGGGGATAACAATTGGAAACGATTGCTAATACCCTATATGCCTTTATCCCATAAGGGAGCAAGGGAAATATTTATAGCTTGAAGATCGGCCTGTACAGTATCAGTTAGTTGGTGAGGTAATGGCTCACCAAGACAATGACGCTTAACTGGTTTGAGAGGATGATCAGTCACACTGGAACTGAGACACGGTCCAGACTCCTACGGGAGGCAGCAGTGGGGAATATTGCACAATGGACGAAAGTCTGATGCAGCAACGCCGCGTGGAGGATGACACATTTCGGTGCGTAAACTCCTTTTATATAGGAAGATAATGACGGTACTATATGAATAAGCACCGGCTAACTCCGTGCCAGCAGCCGCGGTAATACGGAGGGTGCAAGCGTTACTCGGAATCACTGGGCGTAAAGAGAATGTAGGCGGATAGAAAAGTCAGAAGTGAAATCCAATAGCTCAACTATTGAACTGCTTTTGAAACTTTCTATCTAGAATATGGGAGAGGTAGATGGAATTTCTGGTGTAGGGGTAAAATCCGTAGAGATCAGAAGGAATACCGATTGCGAAGGCGATCTACTGGAACATTATTGACGCTGAGATTCGAAAGCGTGGGGAGCAAACAGGATTAGATACCCTGGTAGTCCACGCCCTAAACGATGCACACTAGTTGTTGTGAGGCTAGACCTTGCAGTAATGCAGTTAACACATTAAGTGTGCCGCCTGGGGAGTACGGTCGCAAGATTAAAACTCAAAGGAATAGACGGGGACCCGCACAAGCGGTGGAGCATGTGGTTTAATTCGACGATACGCGAAGAACCTTACCTGGACTTGACATAGATAGAATATAACAGAGATGTAATAGTGCTAGCTTGCTAGAACTATCATACAGGTGCTGCACGGCTGTCGTCAGCTCGTGTCGTGAGATGTTGGGTTAAGTCCCGCAACGAGCGCAACCCTCGTCATTAGTTGCTAACAGTTCGGCTGAGAACTCTAATGAGACTGCCTGGGTAACCAGGAGGAAGGTGAGGACGACGTCAAGTCATCATGGCCCTTACGTCCAGGGCTACACACGTGCTACAATGGGGTATACAAAGAGCAGCAATACCGTGAGGTGGAGCAAATCTCAAAAATATCTCCCAGTTCGGATAGCAGTCTGCAACTCGACTGCTTGAAGTTGGAATCGCTAGTAATCGTAGATCAGCAATGCTACGGTGAATACGTTCCCGGGTCTTGTACTCACCGCCCGTCACACCATGGGAATTGAACTCATTCGAAGCGGGAATGCTAAAGTAGCTACCCTCCACAGTGGATTCAGTAACTGGGGTGAAGTCGTAACAAGGTAACCGTAGGAGAACCTGCGGTTGGATCACCTCCTTTCAGAGAAAGAGACTTAATTCGTTTTAAGTCTCATCAAGAAAAACAATAAAGAGTATTATGTTCGGTTTATAAAGATTATTAAAAACCTTACATATTAGAGTTTAGTTATTCAAACTAAATATAAGTACTTAATATAAAGTATTTATATTTGGTTTAATTACCAAAACGCGTTACCTTGAAAAAACTTGTTTTTTTAAGCTAGCAAGATATTTAAAAATATAATGTTAAAGTCTTTTAATTTTTTCATTAATTAATACTAATTTATTAGTAAAGATTAATAAACAATTTTAAAAACTATCTAAGAGATTAGATAGAACACAATTTATTATTTTATGAAATATGCATTAAAGTATGTTTAATAAGATAGTAGCCAAAGAATAATTATCAAATGCGACAGATTAAATTCTGTTTATTATAAGCTATTAAGGGCTAATGGTGGATGCCTAGACTGTAAGAGGCGATGAAGGACGTACTAGACTGCGAAAAGCTACGGGGAACTGTCAAGAAGTTTTGATCCGTAGATCTCCGAATGGGACAACCCAGCTAATAGAGATATTAGTTACACGAAAGTGGGCAAACCTGGTGAAGTGAAACATCTCAGTAACCAGAGGAAGAGAAATCAAAAGAGATTCCCAAAGTAGCGGCGAGCGAAATGGGATTAGGACAAACCCTATGCTTGCATAGGGGGTTGTAGGACCAAGATGTGAGACTAGAGAATATAGATGAATAACCTGGAAAGGTTAAGCGTAGAAGGTGATACTCCTGTAATCGAAATGTTCAATAGCTCTATTGGTATCCTGAGTAGGACGGAACACGTGATATTTTGTCTGAATCTAGGGGGACCACCCTCTAATCCTAAATACTACTTACAGATCGATAGTGAACAAGTACCGTGAGGGAAAGGTGAAAAGTACTCCAGCGAGGAGAGTGAAATAGAACCTGAAACCATTAGCTTACAATCATTCGGAGCCCTATGATTTATCAGGGTGACGGACTGCCTTTTGCATAATGAGCCTGCGAGTTGTGGTGTCTGGCAAGGTTAAGCCAAGTGCGAAGCCGTAGCGAAAGCGAGTCTTAATAGGGCGACTTAGTCAGATGCTGCAGACCCGAAACGAAGTGATCTATCCATGAGCAGGTTGAAGCTGGTGTAAGAGCCAGTGGAGGACCGAACCGGTGTGCGTTGAAAAGTGCTCGGATGACTTGTGGATAGGGGTGAAAGGCCAATCAAACTTCGTGATAGCTGGTTCTCTCCGAAATATATTTAGGTATAGCCTTGCGTAGTAGCATATAGGGGTAGAGCACTGAATGGGCTAGGGCTGCTTACCGCGGTACCAAACCCTATCAAACTATGAATACTATATGTGTAATCGCAGGAGTCAGGCGTAGGGTGATAAAATCCTATGTCGAGAGGGGAACAACCCAGACTAACAGCTAAGGTCCCAAAGTCATATCTAAGTGGAAAACGATGTGGAGTTACTGTGACAACCAGGAGGTTGGCTTAGAAGCAGCCATCCTTTAAAGAAAGCGTAACAGCTCACTGGTCTAGTGATTCTGCGCGGAAAATATAACGGGGCTAAGATATGCACCGAAGCTTTAGATTCAATATTTTATATTGAGTGGTAGGAGAGCGTTCTATTCAGCGTTGAAGATGTACCGGTAAGGAGCGTTGGAGCGGATAGAAGTGAGCATGCAGGCATGAGTAGCGATAATTGAGGTGAGAATCCTCAACGCCGAAAACCCAAGGTTTCCTACGCGATGCTCGTCATCGTAGGGTTAGTCGGGTCCTAAGTCGAGTCCGAAAGGGGTAGACGATGGCAAATTGATTAATATTTCAATACCAACAAACAAGCGTGATGTGGGGACGCATAGAGTTAATCGAGCTCACTGATGGAATAGTGGGTCGAAGGACGTAGGTCGTAATTTAGGCAAATCCGGATTACATGAGACCGAGATCTTACAGGCTCCTGACACTCTTCGGAGGAGATGGAGAATCGATGATACTGTCGTGCCAAGAAAAGCCACTAAGCATATTGTTTGTTGCCCGTACCGTAAACCGACACAGGTGGGTGGGATGAGTATTCTAAGGCGCGTGGAAGAACCCTGGTTAAGGAACTCTGCAAACTAGCACCGTATCTTCGGTATAAGGTGTGCCTACTTTGGTATAGGAATTTACTTCCGAAAGCTAGAGAGGTTGCAACAAAGAGTCCCTCCCGACTGTTTACCAAAAACACAGCACTTTGCTAACTCGTAAGAGGATGTATAAGGTGTGACGCCTGCCCGGTGCTCGAAGGTTAACTGATGATGTTAGATTTATCGAAGCATTTGATTGAAGCCCGAGTAAACGGCGGCCGTAACTATAACGGTCCTAAGGTAGCGAAATTCCTTGTCGGTTAAATACCGACCTGCATGAATGGCGTAACGAGATGGGAGCTGTCTCAACCAGGGATCCAGTGAAATTGTAGTGGAGGTGAAAATTCCTCCTACCCGCGGAAAGACGGAAAGACCCCGTGCACCTTTACTACAGCTTGACACTGTAGCTTGGATATTCATGTGCAGGATAGGTGGGAGGCTATGAAACTAGGATGCCAATTCTAGTGGAGCCATCCTTGAGATACCACCCTTGAATATTTGAGTTACTAACTGGGACGAGTTATCCTCGTTCAGGACAATGTCTGGTGGGTAGTTTGACTGGGGCGGTCGCCTCCTAAAAAGTAACGGAGGCTTACAAAGGTTAGTTCATGGCGGATGGAAATCGCCAGTTGAGTATAATGGCATAAACTAGCTTGACTGTGAGACATACAAGTCGAACAGAGACGAAAGTCGGTCATAGTGATCCGGTGGTTCTGTGTGGAAGGGCCATCGCTCAAAGGATAAAAGGTACGCCGGGGATAACAGGCTGATCTCCCCCAAGAGCTCACATCGACGGGGAGGTTTGGCACCTCGATGTCGGCTCATCGCATCCTGGGGCTGAAGCAGGTCCCAAGGGTATGGCTGTTCGCCATTTAAAGCGGTACGCGAGCTGGGTTCAGAACGTCGTGAGACAGTTCGGTCCCTATCTTCCGTGGGCGTAGGAAAGTTGAGGAGATTTGTCCCTAGTACGAGAGGACCGGGATGAACGTACCACTAGTGTACCAATTGTTCTGCCAAGAGCATCGTTGGGTAGCTACGTACGGATGAGATAAGCGCTGAAAGCATCTAAGCACGAAGCCAACTCCAAGATTAACTTTCCCTGAAGATCCCAGCAAGACTAGCTGGTTGATAGGCTAGATGTGTAAGCGTTGTAAGACGTTTAGCTGACTAGTACTAATAGATCGTTTGGCTTATTTATAATTCAAATTTAGTATTCTTTGGTTTACTATCTTATTAAGTGTACAGTATGTATGAATAAAAAATAAAATGCGTTGACTTTAACATTATTAATATCTTTACTCACAGATTAAGTTGAGTAATGAGTATACTAGCATTTTTGCAATGGTATATTGATTACTCAGTTTTGCTGGTGGTTATAGAGAAGAGGAAATACCCAGCTCCATTTCGAACCTGGAAGTCAAGCTCTTCATCGCTGATAATACTGCAGGGTCCCCTTGTGGAAACGTAGGCCGCTGCCAGCTCTTGAGTATTTACTAAGCTTTTAGCTATTTGAACTTTGTTCTTTTAGCTGAAAGCTTTTTTTTTAGCCGCTTTTTTCCTGTTTTAGCTTTTTTCTTTTATACTTTTATTTAAATCTTCTTTCTAATCTTTTTCTTATAAATCTTTATATAATAATTCTAAATCCAAGACCTGAAATATTTTTTATTGTTTCTTTTCCTATTTTTTTACGTAACTTATTTAGCAAATTTTTTAAAGCAGAATCACTTGCATCATACATATCTTCCCATATATTAATTTTTAATTCATCATGTGGTACTACTCTATTATTATATTTTATTAAATAATCTAATAATAAGACTTCTTTTGAAGTTAGAGTGATTTCTTCTTTTTTTTGTAAATTATATAGTTTTTTTTCTAGAACATTGTAGTTTATATTTTGAGGAAAGCTAATGATATATTTAGCATTATCTATGATATCATGAACACAATTTGTTAAAGCATTTTTTAACATTTTAAAATCTATAGGTTTAGTTAAATAATCAACTAATTTTAATTTTGTAGCTTTAAGTAAATATTTTGTGTCTGTATAAGCACTTATGAGTATTACTGGAATATTTTTGTCAGTTTTTCTAAGCTCTTCAATAAAATCTAAACCATTATCAACACCTAGATTTATATCAGAAATTATTATATCAATTCTATTATCTATTGATTCTTTTATAGCTTCTGAAATATTACTAACTTCAAAAACTTCTTTACATATTAGTCTTAATGTTTTAGATACATTTTCTCTTATATTATCTTCATCTTCAATATATAAAATATTTAAATTTTTTAATATATTATTAAAATCGAGTTGTTTTTCAATGGTATTCATCAAAAGCCTTATAAAATATTATAAATTATAACATAAAATTTTATTATTTATGTTACAATACATTTTATCAAGTCTTAAGTTATATTTCAATAGAGTAACGAATAAAATTATTTAAGAATTCTGCAATCATTCACAAAGGAAAAGCAATGAAAATAAGTAAACTATTAAAATTTACTTGTATTTCTGTACTTGCAAGTACAGCATTACATGCTATTAGTTTAAAAGATAGTATTGAAAAAGTTTTAGCAACTAACCCTGAAGTTATAGCTGAAAAAAATAATCAAAAAGCATTTAGAAAATATATAGATGAAAGAAGAGGTAATTATTACCCAAGAATTGATATTGATGGTACACTAGAAAAGAGTAAAACAAAAAAAGAATATGATTCTACATCAACATTAAATGATACAACTGATGATGAAGATGGATACAACTTTGGTATTGCATTAAATCAAATGATTTATGATGGTGATTTAACTCCTAGTAGAGTAAGAGAAGCTAAGCATAATGAACTTGCAAATAAATATAGAACTAGAGCAAATATTGAGAATGTTGTATTAGAAACAATAACTGCATATACTGGTCTAGTTCAATATAATGAATTATTAGCCTTAACAAAAGATATGATTGTAACAAATGAAGAGAATCTTGAAATAGCTAAAGAAAAAGAATCAATTAGTGGTGAAGTATTAGAAACATATCAAGTTGATTCAAAATTAAACTTTGTGAAAGAAAAATATCTAGAAGAAAAAGATTTAAAAAGCTCTAGACTTAGTACATTTAAAAGATATATTGGTTCTGAAGCAGATGGTTCTGAAACTAGACCTAGTATAGATATGAGTAAAATCCCTACAAGTTTACAAAAAGCAGTTGAATTAGCTGTTCTTAGAAACAATGAAGTATTAGAACAAATAGAAAGAATTAAAGCGCAAAGAGAATTAATTGCACAAGCTGATGCCACTTTTTTACCTACATTAGGATTAGAATTAAAAGCTTTAACTGATAATGACTTATCTTTAGATGAAGAAGGTAAAGAAGATCAAGTATACGGTAGAATTAATTTAGCATGGAATATTTATAATGGTGGTGGAGATCATGCTGTTTCAAAGCAAGAAGAATTATTTTTAGCTGAACAAAAAGATAGATTAGATGGTATTACAAATAAAGTAGTAGAAAATACTAAAGTTAATTACCAAAGATTTATGAAAAATAAAGATAGAATTGAAGTATTAAAAAAATATGTAACTGCAAATGAAAATATTGTTGATGTATATAAAAGTGAATTTGAAGCAGGTACTAGAACTTTTGTAGATATTTTAAATGCACAAACTGAACTATATGAAGCTAAAAAAAGTTTAGTTAATAGAGAATATGATTTATACTCAAACTATTATGAAATATTAAATAATAGTTCTATGTTAAGTGAATCTATATTAACAGAAAATCAAGATGGTTCAAGTGTATTACCTGTTGAAGTTGTTGAATCTAATACGAATGTACAAACTGATGAAGTTGCTCAAATGTTAGAAGATGATAATACAGTTGAAACAAAAAAAGAAGAAGTATCAGATGAGTTAAATGTATTATTAGGTGATGATGTTGCAAATACTGTTGTAGAAGACAAATTATCTGTTAATCCAGATGAAACTGTTCCTGCTGTTGTTATTCCTGCAGATGCACAATATATTGAATATGCCTCATTCTTAGATGCTTCACCAGAAAGTTATACTGTTAATATTGCTACAACAAAAGGTTTACAAAAAGCAAATGAATTTGTATCTGAAAAAGGATTAGATTCAACTCAAGCATATACTTATGAATTTGGACCAGGAATGAAAAGCGCAAAGGTTATTTATGGTATATTTGATTCAGTAAAAGAAGCAAAAGCAGCAATAGCTAACTTCTCAACAGATTTAAAAGCTGGTAAACCTTATATTGATAATATTAGTAAACATCAAAAGTTATATAAAAAATACCACTAGGCTTTAAAAAGGTAAATATTGGAAAATAATGATTCTAACTTAACTGAAAGTGAAACATTAACTAATTTAAAAGATAGAAGAAAAGTAGATGACCTTTTAGGTTGTCTACTTTTTTTATCTAAATTTCACAAAAGAGAAACTTCTGCAGAGTCCTTAACTTTTGGACTTCCTATTCATAAATCTTCAATGAATATTTCAATGTTTCATGAAGCAGCAGCTAAAATTGGCTTAATTGGCAAAACTGTTAAAAGAAATAATATAAAAGATATCACAAAACTTGCATTGCCATCTGTTTTAATTCTAGATAAAGAACGGGCTTGTGTTTTACTTGATTATGATTTAGACTCTGGAATAGCAAGTGTTATACTACCTGGTCTTAGTTCTGGTGAAACAGTAATGGAAATTAGTAAACTAGAATCAGAATATACAGGTGAAGTAATTATTATTAAACCTGAATATAATTTTAATAATAGAATTGAAAAAGAAGTTTTAGTTGACAATCCAAAAGAGTGGTTTTGGGGTACATTATTAAGAAATAAAGGTATATATAAACAAGTAATTGTAGTTTCTTTATTTATAAATATCTTTATATTAGCAACACCTTTATTTACAATGAATGTTTATGATAGAGTTTTACCAAATAATGCAATTGAAACATTGTGGGCTTTATTTATAGGTATATCTATTGTAATGTTATTTGATTTGATTTTAAAGGTTTTAAGAGCACATTTTTTAGGAATAGCTAGTAAAAGAGCTGATACAATAATGTCTAATAAAATATTTAATCATATATTAAATATTAAAATGGAATCAAAACCTTCTTCAACAGGACAGTTTGTAAGTAGATTACAATCTTTTGAAAGTGTTAGAGAATTTTTTACATCAGCAACTATTGCAGCTATTGTTGACTTACCTTTTGTATTAATTTTTATTCTAGTAATCGTATATATTGCGGGACCATTAGCTTATATTACAGTTGCTACTGTTTTAATTTCTTTAGTATTTTCATGGTATTTACAACGTCCTTTAAAAACTATTATTGAAAAATCTGTAAAAGAAGAACAGATTAAACAAACTACCCTAATTGAAACAGTAGCTGGTTTAGAGATTATTAAAAGTGTTAAAGCTCAAAATAGAATGAGAACTCATTGGGATCAATCTATTAATAAAACTGTTCATTATGCTGATAAAGGGCATTTTTTATCTCAAAGTATTACTTATTTTACTGCATTTATTTCTCAGTTCTCAAATATTGCAATTGTTGCAGGGGGAGTGTATTTAGCTCAAGATGGTGAAATTACAATGGGTGCAATTATTGCTGCTATGATTCTTAATGGAAGAGTAATTGCTCCTGTTTCTCAACTTGTTGGAATGATTATTAAATTTGATAAAACGATGTTATCTTTAGATAATTTAGATGAAGTAATGAATATGCCAGTTGAAAAAGAGAATAAATCTTATATTAGTAGACCTAATTTAAAAGGTGATATAGAATTAAAAGATGTTCAGTTTTCTTATAAAGATCAGAATCATCAAACTTTAAAAGATATAAATCTAAAAATTAAACAAGGTGAAAGAATAGCTATATTGGGGAAAATAGGTTCAGGTAAATCAACTTTACTAAAAATGATTATGAATTTATATGAGCCAACAGATGGATCTGTTTTAATTGATGGTTTAGATACAAGACAAATTGATCCAACTGATTTAAGACAAGCAATTGGTACTGTTCCTCAAGAACCATTTTTATTTATGGGTTCAATTAAAGATAATCTTACAATTGGCGAGCAGTTTGTCTCTGATGAAGAATTATTAAGAGTTTCAAAAATTGCAGGTCTTGATGATTTCTTAGGAAAACATGCAGCAGGATATGATTTACTTGTAGGTGAGAGAGGGGAAGGATTATCAGGTGGAGAAAGGCAATCTGTTACATTAGCTAGGGCACTTATTTCTGATCCTAATATTATAATGCTAGATGAACCTACAAATTCAATGGATAGGCAAACAGAAAAGCAATTTATAGATAGAATAAAGAAAATTATTCTAGATAAAACGCTTATAGTAGTTACTCATAAAACATCACTTTTAGAATTAGTTGATAGAGTTATTATTGTTGAAAATGGCCAAATTGTTGTAGATGGACCGAAATCTGAAGTATTCACAAATAAAGTGAGTAAGAAATGAGTGATGTAAACAATAAACTTGATAATATTTTAAGTGAGGATAATGATCATTTAACTGTTATTGAAACTTCAAAAAAAGAAGTCAAAGAAAAAGAAGAAATTAAGCAAGAAGAAAAAATAGAAGAAGGTTATAAGAAAGAAGACTTCACTAAGGAAGTTAGAAAACCTAAGAAAGGCTTAATTAATTGGATACAAAAACTTTATGGAGTATCTGATGAGGAAGAAGATGATTTAGAATTTGTTTATTCAAGTTATGCTAATGCTAATGAAGAAGCATCAAAGTCTTCAAATATAATTTTTTTATTAGTTACAGTCGTTTTTTCATCGTTAATTCTTTGGGCTGCATTTGCACAAATTGATGAATTAGCTAGAGGTAATGGTAAAGTTATTCCTACTGATAAAATTCAAACAGTTCAATCTTTAGATGGTGGAATAATTTCAGAAATTTTTATTAAAGAAGGTCAAACAGTAAAAAGTGGTGATGCTTTAATGAAAATTGATACTACAAGGTTTAAAGCAACACTTGATGAAAGTAAACAAGAGTATTTGTCTTTATTAGCCATTATGGCAAGATTAGAAATTGAATCAAGAATTGATGTAAATAAATCATTACCAAAAATAAAGTTTAATAAAAAAGTTCTAAAAGATAGTTCAAGATATGATATTAATGAAACACTACTTTTAGAAAATAGATTTAGAGAACTAAAGTCTTCTGTACGTGTTTTAGAAAATCAAGCTAGTCAAAAAAGACAAGAATTGAAAGAAATTAGAAGTAATATTAAAAAACTCGATGAAAGTTTAGGATATATTACTGAACAAAGAAAAACAATTAAAAAATTAGTTTCAAGAGGAGTTAAATCAAAATTTGATTTACTTAATATTGAAAAAGAATACACACAAACAAAAGGTGATTTAGATACAGCTAAATTATCTATATCAAGGTCTAATTATGCAATTACTGAAGCTCGAAATAGAATTAATGAAAAAGTAAATACATTCAGAGCTGAAGCTTCAAATGAGTTACAAAAAACAGCTGGATTAATTAATAAATTTGAAGCAAAACTAGTAGGTGATGAAGATAAAGTTGCAAAAACTGTTATTAGTTCTCCTGTTGATGGAATTATTAAACAACTTAATTTAAATACTATTGGTGGGGTTGTTCAATCGGGAATGGAGTTAGTTGAAATTGTTCCTTTGAGTGATGCATTAGTTGTTGAAGCTAAAATTGATCCTAGAGATATTGCTTTTATTAATCCTAGTCATAAAGCAATTATTAAAATTACTGCTTATGATTTTTCTATTTATGGTGGATTAGAAGGTAAGATAATTGAAATATCTGCTGATAGTATAGTTGATAAAGAATCTAAAGAAGGTAAAAGTTATTACCGTGTTTTAGTAAAAACTAATAAAAACTATCTTGAAAGAAATGGTACTAAGTTACCTATTATCCCAGGAATGGTAGCAAGTGTTGATATTGTTACTGGTAAAAAATCTATTCTTGATTTCCTTTTAAAACCAATCTTAAAAGTTAAACAAGACTCCTTACATGAAAGATAACTAATATTTAGTTATCTTTTTCTTCAAAAAAACCTTAAAAATTATATTTAAAAAACTTTTTAGAGACTTTATTGTCATATTATATTAGAATAAATAATTTTAATTACATAAAATTAAAAAGGTCTAAGATGATTATTGATGATTATTTACTTATTGATGATGAAGATATAAGTTTTTATGAGAACGAATGGGTTGAGAACTCAATTGAGATACTAGATAGCGTAACATATAATGTTTACCAAGGTACAGGTGATAGCTCATTAGTTAAGCTATTAATCAACGAAGATATTACAATAGAATTATAAGATATAAAAGAGGATATGAATATGAAATTAACAATTAAAAATGGATTTGGTTCAAATAAAGTTATAGATTTAAATAAAGATTTAGAGTTTAATGTTGTAAAGGGTGAACAATATATTTTTTCAAATGGATTTTCAAATTATATATTAAATTTTAAAGATAATCAAGAATCAATTTCTTTAGTATTTAATGTTGATGGGAAAACAATCACAGTTGAATTAAATGGAATTGTTCCTTTTTTACAAGCAAATAATGACAACACTAAAAATCCTACAGCTGTAATTATTAACAAGAATGTAGAAAATGAAGATATCGATCCAATTTTAGATAACAGTGCATTTAATGGAAGTGAAATCTTAGATAGATTAGAAGCTTTAGCTAGTAACCCTGTTGATACAGGAGGAACTTCTGGAGATAATCTTGCTTTGATATCAGATTTTCAAACATTACTTGATTCTTTAGGAGCAGCAGCAGCAGGTCCTGGAGGTGATGGAAATGCAACTGGTGATGGTTCTACTTTTAGTGCTAACTTTGCTAATACTTCTGATCCTTTAAATGGAATTGCAGATAGTGATAGATGGGTTAATCTTTCAGAATCAATTACTTCTGTTCCTGTAGATACTACTGATGACATTGGTATTGGTGATGTTACACCTCCTACTCTTTCTATATCTAATCAAACAGTAAGTGAAGGTGATTATGCTGTAGTTACAATTAGTTTAAGCGAAGCTAGTACAGTAGATACAACTTTTGATTTAGTGCTAAAAGAGGGAACAGCTTCATCAGCTGATTATGAAGAATTAGAAGTACTAGTAAATGGAGAATGGGTAGCAGCAGATTCAGCGACAATACCAGCTGGAGATACAGAAATACAAGTAAGAGTAAAAACAATTGATGATTTAGAACATGAACCATCTGAAACATTTACTATTGAAGCTACATTAACAGATGGTATAGTTACTAATCCTACTGAAGAAACTGAAATTACAATCACAGATGATGGAGATATTCCAACAATTGTAGTTAGTGATTCTACTATTAATGAAGAAGATGGATTATTAACATTTGTAGTAAGCTTATCAAACCCAAGTTCATCAGAAGTAACAGTAGATTATAAAACAGTAGATGGGACTGCAATAGCAGGATCTGATTATGAAGCAGTGTTAAATGAAACAATTACATTTGCACCAGGTGAGACTTCAAAGACTATTTCAATTGCAGTAATAGATGATGCAATATTTGAAGATTCAGAAAGTATGACAATAGAATTATCAAACCCAATAAACTCTGAAATAGCAGATGAAGAGGGTGAAGGACGAATTCTTGATGATGGAGATATTCCAACATTTACAATTTCAGACTCTGAAGCAGTTGAAGGTGATTACGCAGTATTCAATGTACAATTAAGTAACCCAAGTACAGAAGATATAACAATAGATTTAGCACCAAAAGCAGGAACAGCAGAAGATAGTGACTTTGAACCAGAAGTAGAAGTATTTGATGGAACAAACTGGGTACCAGCAACAAGTGTAACAATTCCAGCAGGTGAAACTGAAGTACCAGTAAGAGTAAAAACAACTCAAGATGATATTGATGAGCCAGTAGAAGAGTTTACATTAGAAGGTGAAGTAGTAGATGGAACAACTGCAAACCCAACAGATAGTGGAACAGCATCAATTTTAGATAATGATGGAACTCCTCAAATTACAATTTCAGATGCAGTAGTACAAGAAGAAGATGGATTATTAACATTTATAGTAAGCCTTTCAAACCCAAGTTCATCAGAAGTAACAGTAGATTATAAAACAGTAGATGGGACTGCAATAGCAGGATCTGATTATGAAGCAGTGTTAAATGAAACAATTACATTTGCACCAGGTGAGACTTCAAAGACTATTTCAATTGCAGTAATAGATGATGCAATATTTGAAGATTCAGAAAGTATGACAATAGAATTATCAAACCCAATAAACTCTGAAATAGCAGATGAAGAGGGTGAAGGACGAATTCTTGATGATGGAGATATTCCAACATTTACAATTTCAGACTCTGAAGCAGTTGAAGGTGATTACGCAGTATTCAATGTACAATTAAGTAACCCAAGTACAGAAGATATAACAATAGATTTAGCACCAAAAGCAGGAACAGCAGAAGATAGTGACTTTGAACCAGAAGTAGAAGTATTTGATGGAACAAACTGGGTACCAGCAACAAGTGTAACAATTCCAGCAGGTGAAACTGAAGTACCAGTAAGAGTAAAAACAACTCAAGATGATATTGATGAGCCAGTAGAAGAGTTTACATTAGAAGGTGAAGTAGTAGATGGAACAACTGCAAACCCAACAGATAGTGGAACAGCATCAATTTTAGATAATGATGGAACTCCTCAAATTACAATTTCAGATGCAGTAGTACAAGAAGAAGATGGATTATTAACATTTATAGTAAGCCTTTCAAACCCAAGTTCATCAGAAGTAACAGTAGATTATAAAACAGTAGATGGGACTGCAATAGCAGGATCTGATTATGAAGCAGTGTTAAATGAAACAATTACATTTGCACCAGGTGAGACTTCAAAGACTATTTCAATTGCAGTAATAGATGATGCAATATTTGAAGATTCAGAAAGTATGACAATAGAATTATCAAACCCAATAAACTCTGAAATAGCAGATGAAGAGGGTGAAGGACGAATTCTTGATGATGGAGATATTCCAACATTTACAATTTCAGACTCTGAAGCAGTTGAAGGTGATTACGCAGTATTCAATGTACAATTAAGTAACCCAAGTACAGAAGATATAACAATAGATTTAGCACCAAAAGCAGGAACAGCAGAAGATAGTGACTTTGAACCAGAAGTAGAAGTATTTGATGGAACAAACTGGGTACCAGCAACAAGTGTAACAATTCCAGCAGGTGAAACTGAAGTACCAGTAAGAGTAAAAACAACTCAAGATGATATTGATGAGCCAGTAGAAGAGTTTACATTAGAAGGTGAAGTAGTAGATGGAACAACTGCAAACCCAACAGATAGTGGAACAGCATCAATTTTAGATAATGATGGAACTCCTCAAATTACAATTTCAGATGCAGTAGTACAAGAAGAAGATGGATTATTAACATTTATAGTAAGCCTTTCAAACCCAAGTTCATCAGAAGTAACAGTAGATTATAAAACAGTAGATGGGACTGCAATAGCAGGATCTGATTATGAAGCAGTGTTAAATGAAACAATTACATTTGCACCAGGTGAGACTTCAAAGACTATTTCAATTGCAGTAATAGATGATGCAATATTTGAAGATTCAGAAAGTATGACAATAGAATTATCAAACCCAATAAACTCTGAAATAGCAGATGAAGAGGGTGAAGGACGAATTCTTGATGATGGAGATATTCCAACATTTACAATTTCAGACTCTGAAGCAGTTGAAGGTGATTACGCAGTATTCAATGTACAATTAAGTAACCCAAGTACAGAAGATATAACAATAGATTTAGCACCAAAAGCAGGAACAGCAGAAGATAGTGACTTTGAACCAGAAGTAGAAGTATTTGATGGAACAAACTGGGTACCAGCAACAAGTGTAACAATTCCAGCAGGTGAAACTGAAGTACCAGTAAGAGTAAAAACAACTCAAGATGATATTGATGAGCCAGTAGAAGAGTTTACATTAGAAGGTGAAGTAGTAGATGGAACAACTGCAAACCCAACAGATAGTGGAACAGCATCAATTTTAGATAATGATGGAACTCCTCAAATAGTAGTTAGTGACTCAGCTATAAATGAAGAAGATGGTGTACTAACTTTTACAATTAGTTTAAGTAATCCAAGTAGTGATGAAGTAACTGTAGATTATACAACTACTGATGGGACAGCAATAGCTGGATCAGATTATGTTGCGGATAATGGAACAATTACATTCTTACCAGGTGAAACTTCAAAAACAATCTCAATTGCTGTATTAGATGATACAGTTTATGAAGTTGACGAAAGTATGTATATTGACCTATCAAACCCAGTAAACTCTGAAATAGCAGATAATCAAGGTGAAGGTAGAATAGCCGATAGTGGTAATAATGGAGATATCCCAACATTATCAATTTCAGATTCAATCGTAACTGAAGGTGATTATAATATTTTCACTGTTCAAATATCTAATCCTTCAACAGAAGATATTAAATTTAAATTCTCTACAGAAGATGGTACAGCTAAAAAAGGTACAGATTATGATGCAGATTTAATTGAAGTTTATGAAGTATCAAGTGATAATGGAATTACTTGGACACAAGCTGATGAAGCAACTATAGAAGCTGGAAATACAGCAATTTTAGTAAGAATTCCAACTATTGAAGATGATTTATCAGAAACAAATGAAATATATACTTTAACTGCAGAAGTTATAGAAGGAACAACAACAAATTCTGACTATACTACAGGTTCAAAAGCGAGTGCAACGGGAACAATTATAGATGATGATGTAGCATCAATTATAATAGGAGACGCAGTACTAGATGAAGATGCAGGAGTAATGACATTTAAAGTAAGTCTTACAACTCCAAGTGACTCAGAAATTACTGTTGATTTCGCAACAGTAGATGGAACAGCAATAGCTGGAGAAGATTATGTAACAACAAATGGGACAGTAACATTCCCAGCAGATACAACAGTACAATATATTACAGTTCCAATTAGTGATGATTTAGTGTTTGAAAATGATGAACAATTCACAGTAGAATTAACAAACCCATCAGATAATGCAGAGATAGGTGTACCAGTAGGAACAGGTGTAATTAAAGATAATGATTTACCAACATTAGAAATAAGTAATGTAGATGTAACAGAGGGTGAACCAGCACAATTTGTAGTAAGTATTACAAACCCAAGTGATGAAGATATTACAGTAAGTTTAACTCCAAAAGAGGGAACAGCAACAGAAGAAGATTACTCACCAGAAGTAGAAGTACTACAAGAAGATGGAACATGGGTACCAGCAGATGAAGCGACAATTCCAGCAGGAGAAACTCAAGTAGTAGTAAGAGTAATTACAACAGAAGATGAAATATCAGAAGGTAATGAAGAGTTTACACTAGAAGCAGTAGTAACAGAAGGACAAACAACAAATGGTGTAACAGAAGGTACAGCAACAATTATAGATGATGATGTAGCATCAATTATAATAGGAGACGCAGTACTAGATGAAGATGCAGGAGTAATGACATTTAAAGTAAGTCTTACAACTCCAAGTGACTCAGAAATTACTGTTGATTTCGCAACAGTAGATGGAACAGCAATAGCTGGAGAAGATTATGTAACAACAAATGGGACAGTAACTTTCCCAGCAGATACAACAGTACAATATATTACAGTTCCAATTAGTGATGATTTAGTGTTTGAAAATGATGAACAATTCACAGTAGAATTAACAAACCCATCAGATAATGCAGAGATAGGTGTACCAGTAGGAACAGGTGTAATTAAAGATAATGATTTACCAACATTAGAAATAAGTAATGTAGATGTAACAGAGGGTGAACCAGCACAATTTGTAGTAAGTATTACAAACCCAAGTGATGAAGATATTACAGTAAGTTTAACTCCAAAAGAGGGAACAGCAACAGAAGAAGATTACTCACCAGAAGTAGAAGTACTACAAGAAGATGGAACATGGGTACCAGCAGATGAAGCGACAATTCCAGCAGGAGAAACTCAAGTAGTAGTAAGAGTAGTTACAACAGAAGATGAAATATCAGAAGGTAATGAAGAGTTTACACTAGAAGCAGTAGTAACAGAAGGACAAACAACAAATGGTGTAACAGAAGGTACAGCAACAATTATAGATGATGATGTAGCATCAATTATAATAGGAGACGCAGTACTAGATGAAGATGCAGGAGTAATGACATTTAAAGTAAGTCTTACAACTCCAAGTGACTCAGAAATTACTGTTGATTTCGCAACAGTAGATGGAACAGCAATAGCTGGAGAAGATTATGTAACAACAAATGGGACAGTAACTTTCCCAGCAGATACAACAGTACAATATATTACAGTTCCAATTAGTGATGATTTAGTGTTTGAAAATGATGAACAATTCACAGTAGAATTAACAAACCCATCAGATAATGCAGAGATAGGTGTACCAGTAGGAACAGGTGTAATTAAAGATAATGATTTACCAACATTAGAAATAAGTAATGTAGATGTAACAGAGGGTGAACCAGCACAATTTGTAGTAAGTATTACAAACCCAAGTGATGAAGATATTACAGTAAGTTTAACTCCAAAAGAGGGAACAGCAACAGAAGAAGATTACTCACCAGAAGTAGAAGTACTACAAGAAGATGGAACATGGGTACCAGCAGATGAAGCGACAATTCCAGCAGGAGAAACTCAAGTAGTAGTAAGAGTAGTTACAACAGAAGATGAAATATCAGAAGGTAATGAAGAGTTTACACTAGAAGCAGTAGTAACAGAAGGACAAACAACAAATGGTGTAACAGAAGGTACAGCAACAATTATAGATGATGATGTAGCATCAATTATAATAGGAGACGCAGTACTAGATGAAGATGCAGGAGTAATGACATTTAAAGTAAGTCTTACAACTCCAAGTGACTCAGAAATTACTGTTGATTTCGCAACAGTAGATGGAACAGCAATAGCTGGAGAAGATTATGTAACAACAAATGGGACAGTAACTTTCCCAGCAGATACAACAGTACAATATATTACAGTTCCAATTAGTGATGATTTAGTGTTTGAAAATGATGAACAATTCACAGTAGAATTAACAAACCCATCAGATAATGCAGAGATAGGTGTACCAGTAGGAACAGGTGTAATTAAAGATAATGATTTACCAACATTAGAAATAAGTAATGTAGATGTAACAGAGGGTGAACCAGCACAATTTGTAGTAAGTATTACAAACCCAAGTGATGAAGATATTACAGTAAGTTTAACTCCAAAAGAGGGAACAGCAACAGAAGAAGATTACTCACCAGAAGTAGAAGTACTACAAGAAGATGGAACATGGGTACCAGCAGATGAAGCGACAATTCCAGCAGGAGAAACTCAAGTAGTAGTAAGAGTAGTTACAACAGAAGATGAAATATCAGAAGGTAATGAAGAGTTTACACTAGAAGCAGTAGTAACAGAAGGACAAACAACAAATGGTGTAACAGAAGGTACAGCAACAATTATAGATGATGATGTAGCATCAATTATAATAGGAGACGCAGTACTAGATGAAGATGCAGGAGTAATGACATTTAAAGTAAGTCTTACAACTCCAAGTGACTCAGAAATTACTGTTGATTTCGCAACAGTAGATGGAATAGCAATAGCTGGAGAAGATTATGTAACAACAAATGGAACAGTAACATTCCCAGCAGATACAACAGTACAATATATTACAGTTCCAATTAGTGATGATTTAGTGTTTGAAAATGATGAACAATTCACAGTAGAATTAACAAACCCATCAGATAATGCAGAGATAGGTGTACCAGTAGGAACAGGTGTAATTAAAGATAATGATTTACCAACATTAGAAATAAGTAATGTAGATGTAACAGAGGGTGAACCAGCACAATTTGTAGTAAGTATTACAAACCCAAGTGATGAAGATATTACAGTAAGTTTAACTCCAAAAGAGGGAACAGCAACAGAAGAAGATTACTCACCAGAAGTAGAAGTACTACAAGAAGATGGAACATGGGTACCAGCAGATGAAGCGACAATTCCAGCAGGAGAAACTCAAGTAGTAGTAAGAGTAGTTACAACAGAAGATGAAATATCAGAAGGTAATGAAGAGTTTACACTAGAAGCAGTAGTAACAGAAGGACAAACAACAAATGGTGTAACAGAAGGTACAGCAACAATTATAGATGATGATGGGAAACCGTCAATTATTATTGGTGATGCTGTATTAGATGAAGATAAAGGTGTAATGGTATTTACAGTTAGTCTTACTAATCCAAGTAGTGAAGAAATTACTGTTGATTTTGCAACTGAAGATTTAAATGCAATTGCAGGGGAAGATTATACAGCAACAACTGGAACAATCACATTTAGTCCAAATCAAACAACACAAACTATTGAAGTTGAAATTACTGATGACCTTGTATATGAAACTGATGAAAACTTTAATGTATTATTAACAAATCAATCAGCTAATGCTAATATTGGAGTTGATACAGGTTTAGGAACTATTAAAGATAATGATACTGAACCTGTTGTTACTTTAGAAGGTATAACGGATTCTATTAATGAAGGTGAAACTGCTCAATTTGTAGTTAAATTAGATAATCCAGCTTATGAAGATGTTGTGGTTACATTTACAATTGGTGGAGATGTTGATGGTGAAGATTATGTTGAACCAACGACTTATACTGTAACTATTCCTGCAGGTGAAACTGAAGTGCCATTAAATATTGAAACTATTGTAGATGGCATATATGAAGGATCTGAAGATTTAGATATTAAAATAACAGATACAACAGGTGCTAACTCAAGAATAGATGCTTTAAATGATGAAGCATCAACTGAAATTTTAGATTCATTATCTGCACCAAAAGTTTCGATTATCACAGAACAAAGTTCAATTCCAGAAGGAACAACTGCTGAATTTACAGTAAAAATTGATACACCTTCAGATGAAGATGTTGTTGTTACTTTTGCAATAACTGGTGATGTAGATAATGATGATTACACAGAACCTACACTATATACTGTTACAATCCCAGCAGGACAAACTGAAGCACCAATTGATATAGAAACTATTGATGATGCAACATTTGAAGAAGATGAAGATTTAACTGTTTCATTACTAAGTTCAGTTGGAGCCGATTCTACAATTGATGTAGATAATGATGAAGCAAATGTGGTTGTATTAGATAATGATGTTGATGCTATTGATGATATTAGAGAATTAGATGAAGATTCAAGTTTAATTATTGATGTATTAGATAATGATAAAAATCATGATTCAGGTGACTTAAATGTAACTGGAATAACTCAAGGAAGTCATGGTCTAGTTGTAATTAACCCTGATGGAACAATAACATATACACCAGAAGAAAATTATAACGGTCCAGATGAATTTACTTATGACATTATAAATGAAGATGGTTCTACAGATACAGCAGTAGTAAAATTAACAATAGATCCAGTAAATGATGCACCAGTGGCAGTTGATGATACATTCACATTAAATGAAGATATCGCAACACCATTAGATATTCTTGGAAATGATACAGATGTAGATTCTCCATTAGATCCAACATCAGTAGTAATTACAAAACAACCAACACATGGAACATTAACAGTTAATCCTGATGGAACAGTAACATATACACCAGAAGAGAACTATAATGGACCAGATGAGTTTGAATATACAGTTAAAGATGTTGATGGAGATGTTTCAAACCCAGCAGTAGTAAAATTAACAGTAGATCCAGTAAATGATGCACCAGTAGCAGTTGATGATACATTCACATTAGATGAAGATATCGCAACACCATTAGATATTCTTGGAAATGATACAGATGTAGATTCGCAATTAGATCCAACATCAGTAGTAATTACAAAACAACCAACACATGGAACATTAACAGTTAATCCTGATGGAACAGTTACATATACACCAGAAGAGAACTATAACGGAGCAGATGAATTTACATATACAGTTAAAGATGTTGATGGAGATGTTTCAAACCCAGCAGTAGTTAAATTAACAGTAGATCCAGTAAATGATGCACCAGTTGCAGTTGATGATACGTTTAATGTAGATGAAGATTTAGCAACACCATTAAATATTTTAGGAAATGATACAGATGTAGATGGAACAATCGATCCAACAACAGTAGTTATCACAAAACAACCAGAACATGGTGTGTTAGTAGTAGATCCACTAACAGGAGAGGTAACATATACACCAGAAGAGAACTATAATGGACCAGATTCGTTTGAATATACAGTAGAAGATAATGATGGATTAGTATCAGAACCAGCAACTGTAACATTAACTGTAGATCCCACAAATGATGCACCAGTAGTAGCAGAATTAAATACAACAGTAATGGAAAGTGATTTATTAGATGTTCCTTTAGAAGATAGTCATTATAATGGAACGTTAAGTGCGATAGATCCAGATGGTGATGCTATTCAATCATTTAACTATGAGAATAATTTAAAAATTTCTGTAACAAAAACAGATTTAGATGCAAGAAATATCTTTGATGATCCATCTTCAGTTCCTTTAGATGAAGCAAAAGATGTAATACTTGATTTCGTAGAGAATTCATTAATAGGTCAAGTAGTTCAAAATGACCCAGTATATATAGCATTCGTAGCAGCAGTTGAAAATGCAAATGATGCAACAGAATTAAAAGCATTAATCACTAGTTTAGAAACAACTAGAGGATTAGTACTAGGTGCAGATACAATTACAATGAGTACTGAGATACCAGATTCTGTAGCAGCAGCATTAGAAGCACAAGGATTATTATCAATAGAAATCACAGGTGATAACTATGATGTAAGAAGTCCATTATTTAATCTTTTAGGGCCAGATGATAGCGCAACAATTTCATTCGATTATTCAGCAACAGATGAGCATGGATTAAAAGGTGAATCAGATACAGTAAACCTTACAATCCTTGGTGTAAATGATGCACCAGTTGCAGTTGATGATACGTTTAATGTAGATGAAGATTTAGCAACACCATTAAATATTTTAGGAAATGATACAGATGTAGATGGAACAATCGATCCAACAACAGTAGTTATCACAAAACAACCAGAACATGGTGTGTTAGTAGTAGATCCACTAACAGGAGAGGTAACATATACACCAGAAGAGAACTATAATGGACCAGATTCGTTTGAATATACAGTAGAAGATAATGATGGATTACTATCAGAACCAGCAACTGTAACATTAACTGTTGATCCAATACCAGAAGCTCCAGTAGTGGAAATATTAGATGGTGGTGATGAAGTACTAAATACAGAAGAAGTAAACGCAGGTGTAAAAGCAAAAATTACATTACCTGAAGATGCTGAAATTGGAGATACATTAAATGTAGATACAGATGGAGATGGTCAACCAGATTTCACAAAAGTATTAACACCTGAAGATATTACAGCAGGAGAAGTAATTGTAGATGTTCCTGCCGAAGATGTTCCTGAAAATGGTGAAACATTAACAGTTGATGCAGTTATTGTTAATTCAATTGGAAAAGAATCTCCAAAGGCATCAGATACGTCTGTAGTTAATACAACAGAATTAAACGTAACTATTGAAATAGATGATGTAACAGCTGATAATGTAATAAATGTAGCCGAATCACAAACAGATGTACCAGTAACTGGAAAGGTTGGTGGAGATGCAAAAGTTGGTGATATAGTAACATTAACAGTAAATGGAAAAGAATTTACAGGTGAAGTTAAAGATGATTTAACATTCTCTATTGATGTTCCAGGAAGTGATTTAGTAGCAGATAAAGAAACAGATGATTCTACAATTGATGCAACAATTACAACAAGTGATGCAGTAGGAAATACAGCTACAGCTGAAGATAGTCAATTATATGGAGTTGATGCAGGTGAAATTGGATCTCCAGGTTTAGAAATTCTTGATGGTGGAGATGGAAAATTAAATGCAGAAGAAATAGCTGCCGGCGTTCAAGCAGAAATTACAATTCCAGAATCAGCAGATATTGGTGATATATTAGAAGTAGATACAGATGGTGATGGAATAGCAGATGTTACAAAAGTATTAGATGCAACTGATGTAGCAACTGGAAAAGTAATAGTAGATATTCCTACAGAAGATATTCCAGAAAATGGAGAATTAAAAGTAGAAGCTATTATTGTAGATCCAGCTGGAAATAAATCTCCAAAAGCAATTGATTCATCATTAGTAGATACAATTTTACCAGAAGCTTCAATTACACTAGATGAGATTACAAGTGATGGAATTATTAACTTTGTTGAATCACAAGAAGATACAATTATAGTATCAGGAACTGTTGGAGATGATGTAAAAATTGGAGATAAAGTAACATTAATAGTTGCAGGAGTTACATATACAGGTTTTGTTAATGCAGGGAATGTATTTGCAATTGAAGTGCAAGTAAGTGACTTATTAGCTGATACTGATGGAATTGTAGATGCCAGTGTAGAAACATTTGATGATGCAGGAAATAAAGCTGTAGCAAATGATGATGAAGATTTCACTGTAGATATAAATGCAACTGAAGCACCAACAGTAGAAATACAAGATGGTGGTGATGAATATTTAAATGGTGAAGAAGTAGATGCTGGAGTAACTGCAATTGTTACATTACCTGATACTGCAGTAGCTGGAGATACATTAGATGTAGATACAGATGGTGATGGTCAACCGGACTTCACAAAAGTATTAACACCAGAAGATATAACAGCAGGTACTGTAACTGTACCTGTAGACGCAGAAGATATTCCAGAAGAAGGTGTATTAACTGTAGATGCAACAATTACAGATGAAGCAGGAAATACATCAGAAAAAGGAACAGATACTTCAAATGTTGATATCGTACCACCAGTAGTTACAATTACATTAGATGAAATTACAGTAGATGGAATTATTAACAAAGCAGAATCTGAAGCTCAAGTTGAAATTTCAGGTACAGTTACAGGTGACTTTAAAGAGAATGATCCTTTAGTTGTTACAATTAATGATGTTGATTATCCTACAACTGTTAATGCAGATGGTACATTTAGTGTTGATGTGCAAGGTAGTGATTTAGTAGATGATGCAGATAAATTAGTTGATGCAGCAATTACAATTGCAGATTTAGCAGGTAATACAGCAAGTGATACAGATGATGAGAATTATGAACTTAATATTAATCCAGTTGATGCGCCTACAGTAGAAATACAAGATGGTGGTGATGGAAAATTAAATGGTGAAGAAGTAGATGCTGGTGTAACAGCAATTGTTACATTACCAAATAATGCAGTAGCTGGTGATATTCTTGATGTAGATACAGATGGTGATGGTCAAGCTGATTTCACAAAAGTATTAACTCCTGAAGATATAACAGCAGGTACTGTAACTGTACCAGTAGACGCAGAAGATGTTCCAGAAGAAGGTGTATTAACAGTAGAAGCAACAATTACAGATACAGCAGGTAACACATCTGCTCCAGGTACAGATACATCATTAGTTGATACTATTGATCCAATACCTACAATTACATTAGATGAAATTACAACAGATGGAATTATTAATAGCGATGAATCACAAGCTCCAGTAGAGATTACAGGAACAGTTGGTGGAGATGCAAAAGTTGGTGATGAAGTTGTTGTAACTGTAAATGGTACAGAGTATACAACTACAGTAGAACCAGGTTTAACATTCAAAGTAGAAGTACCTGGATCAGAATTATTAGCAGATGCAGATAAATTAGTGGAAGCTACAGTAACAACTGAAGATGAAGCGGGAAATAAAGCAAGCGCTAATGATGATGAAGATTTCACTGTAGATACACAAGCAACAGAAGCACCAGTAGTAGAGATACTAGATGGTGGAGATGACTTCTTAAATGGTGAAGAAGTAGCAGCAGGAGTAGAAGCTAAAGTTATATTACCTGATACTGCAATAGTAGGAGATACATTAGATGTAGATACAGATGGAGATGGAGAGCCAGACTTCACAAAGGTATTAACTCCTGAAGATATAACTGCAGGTGAAGTAATTGTACCAATTGATAATGAAGACATTATTGATGGAGAAACATTAGTAGTAGATGCAACAATTACTGACCAAGCAGGTAATACATCAGAAAAAGGTAGTGATGAATCAGTTGTTGATACAACTGCACCAGAAGCAACAATTATTTTAGATGAAATCACTGAAGATGGAATTATTAATAAATTAGAATCAGAAGGACCAGTAGAAGTTACAGGTACTGTTACAGGCGATGCTAAAGAAGGTGATATCGTTACTATTAGAGTTAACGGTAAAGATTACTCTGGAGAAGTTAAAGATGATTTAACATTCTCTATTGAAGTTCCAGGTGAAGAGTTTATTACTGATTTAGATAAAGTTGTTGATGCAACTTTAGTAGTAAAAGATGAAGCAGGAAATGAAATTACAGTAAAAGATACTGAAGATTATACAGTTGATATTACTCCACCTCCAGCACCAACAGTAACAATTACTGAAGATGTAAATGATGATGGATTAATTAATGCAGATGAATTAAATGGTGATGTAAATGTAACAATAACAGTACCAACAGAAGCAAAAATTGGTGATACTTTAAATGTAACAAACCCAGATGGAACAACAACTGACTACCCAGTAGATCAAGATATGTTAGATAATGGATTAGCCTTAACATACCCAGCACCAGCAGAAGGTGAAGAGATTGAAGTAAAAGCTACAATTACAGATGTAGCAGGAAATGTGTCAGAAGAAGATACAGATTCAGCAGTAATCGATACAGAAGAAACATCAGCACCAACAGTAGAGATACTAGACGGTGGAGATGGATTCTTAAATGAAGAAGAAGTGAATGCAGGAGTTGAAGCAGTAATTACATTGCCACCAGAAGCAGTAGCTGGAGATACATTAGATGTAGATACAGATGGAGATGGAGAGCCAGACTTTACAAAAGAGTTAACACCAGAAGATATAACAAATGGAACAGTAACAGTAACAATTCCAGCAGAAGATATTATTGATGGAGAAACATTAGTAGTAGATGCAACAATTACAGATGAAGCAGGGAATACATCACCAAAAGGAACAGATTCTTCAAATGTGGATACAACACCACCAGAAGCATCAATAACTTTAGATGAAGCAATTACACCTGATGATGTAATAAATGCGAGTGAAGCAAATGAAGATATCGCAATCACTGGTACAGTTGGTGATGATGTAAAACCTGGAGATACAGTAACATTAAGTGTAAATGGAAAAGAGTTTACAGGAACAGTTGAAGATGATTTAACGTTCTCAATAGACGTTCCAGGAGCAGACTTAGTAGCAGATCCAGATAATAAAATAGAAGCATCAGTAACAACAACAGATGAAGCAGGTAACTCAACAACAGTAATGGATGATGAGACTTATAGTGTAGATACAGAAGAAACATCAGCACCAACAGTAGAGATACTAGACGGTGGAGATGGATTCTTAAATGAAGAAGAAGTGAATGCAGGAGTTGAAGCAGTAATTACATTGCCACCAGAAGCAGTAGCTGGAGATACATTAGATGTAGATACAGATGGAGATGGAGAGCCAGACTTTACAAAAGAGTTAACACCAGAAGATATAACAAATGGAACAGTAACAGTAACAATTCCAGCAGAAGATATTATTGATGGAGAAACATTAGTAGTAGATGCAACAATTACAGATGAAGCAGGGAATACATCACCAAAAGGAACAGATTCTTCAAATGTGGATACAACACCACCAGAAGCATCAATAACTTTAGATGAAGCAATTACACCTGATGATGTAATAAATGCGAGTGAAGCAAATGAAGATATCGCAATCACTGGTACAGTTGGTGATGATGTAAAACCTGGAGATACAGTAACATTAAGTGTAAATGGAAAAGAGTTTACAGGAACAGTTGAAGATGATTTAACGTTCTCAATAGACGTTCCAGGAGCAGACTTAGTAGCAGATCCAGATAATAAAATAGAAGCATCAGTAACAACAACAGATGAAGCAGGTAACTCAACAACAGTAATGGATGATGAGACTTATAGTGTAGATACAGAAGAAACATCAGCACCAACAGTAGAGATACTAGACGGTGGAGATGGATTCTTAAATGAAGAAGAAGTGAATGCAGGAGTTGAAGCAGTAATTACATTGCCACCAGAAGCAGTAGCTGGAGATACATTAGATGTAGATACAGATGGAGATGGAGAGCCAGACTTTACAAAAGAGTTAACACCAGAAGATATAACAAATGGAACAGTAACAGTAACAATTCCAGCAGAAGATATTATTGATGGAGAAACATTAGTAGTAGATGCAACAATTACAGATGAAGCAGGGAATACATCACCAAAAGGAACAGATTCTTCAAATGTGGATACAACACCACCAGAAGCATCAATAACTTTAGATGAAGCAATTACACCTGATGATGTAATAAATGCGAGTGAAGCAAATGAAGATATCGCAATCACTGGTACAGTTGGTGATGATGTAAAACCTGGAGATACAGTAACATTAAGTGTAAATGGAAAAGAGTTTACAGGAACAGTTGAAGATGATTTAACGTTCTCAATAGACGTTCCAGGAGCAGACTTAGTAGCAGATCCAGATAATAAAATAGAAGCATCAGTAACAACAACAGATGAAGCAGGTAACTCAACAACAGTAATGGATGATGAGACTTATAGTGTAGATACAGAAGAAACATCAGCACCAACAGTAGAGATACTAGACGGTGGAGATGGATTCTTAAATGAAGAAGAAGTGAATGCAGGAGTTGAAGCAGTAATTACATTGCCACCAGAAGCAGTAGCTGGAGATACATTAGATGTAGATACAGATGGAGATGGAGAGC
This sequence comes from Poseidonibacter parvus, assembly GCF_001956695.1. Lineage (NCBI taxonomy): Bacteria > Pseudomonadati > Campylobacterota > Epsilonproteobacteria > Campylobacterales > Arcobacteraceae > Poseidonibacter > Poseidonibacter parvus. The sequence goes on along the minus strand of NZ_CP019070.1, from coordinate 2,655,586 downwards.
CAGACTTTACAAAAGAGTTAACACCAGAAGATATAACAAATGGAACAGTAACAGTAACAATTCCAGCAGAAGATATTATTGATGGAGAAACATTAGTAGTAGATGCAACAATTACAGATGAAGCAGGGAATACATCACCAAAAGGAACAGATTCTTCAAATGTGGATACAACACCACCAGAAGCATCAATAACTTTAGATGAAGCAATTACACCTGATGATGTAATAAATGCGAGTGAAGCAAATGAAGATATCGCAATCACTGGTACAGTTGGTGATGATGTAAAACCTGGAGATACAGTAACATTAAGTGTAAATGGAAAAGAGTTTACAGGAACAGTTGAAGATGATTTAACGTTCTCAATAGACGTTCCAGGAGCAGACTTAGTAGCAGATCCAGATAATAAAATAGAAGCATCAGTAACAACAACAGATGAAGCAGGTAACTCAACAACAGTAATGGATGATGAGACTTATAGTGTAGATACAGAAGAAACATCAGCACCAACAGTAGAGATACTAGACGGTGGAGATGGATTCTTAAATGAAGAAGAAGTGAATGCAGGAGTTGAAGCAGTAATTACATTGCCACCAGAAGCAGTAGCTGGAGATACATTAGATGTAGATACAGATGGAGATGGAGAGCCAGACTTTACAAAAGAGTTAACACCAGAAGATATAACAAATGGAACAGTAACAGTAACAATTCCAGCAGAAGATATTATTGATGGAGAAACATTAGTAGTAGATGCAACAATTACAGATGAAGCAGGGAATACATCACCAAAAGGAACAGATTCTTCAAATGTGGATACAACACCACCAGAAGCATCAATAACTTTAGATGAAGCAATTACACCTGATGATGTAATAAATGCGAGTGAAGCAAATGAAGATATCGCAATCACTGGTACAGTTGGTGATGATGTAAAACCTGGAGATACAGTAACATTAAGTGTAAATGGAAAAGAGTTTACAGGAACAGTTGAAGATGATTTAACGTTCTCAATAGACGTTCCAGGAGCAGACTTAGTAGCAGATCCAGATAATAAAATAGAAGCATCAGTAACAACAACAGATGAAGCAGGTAACTCAACAACAGTAATGGATGATGAGACTTATAGTGTAGATACAGAAGAAACATCAGCACCAACAGTAGAGATACTAGACGGTGGAGATGGATTCTTAAATGAAGAAGAAGTGAATGCAGGAGTTGAAGCAGTAATTACATTGCCACCAGAAGCAGTAGCTGGAGATACATTAGATGTAGATACAGATGGAGATGGAGAGCCAGACTTTACAAAAGAGTTAACACCAGAAGATATAACAAATGGAACAGTAACAGTAACAATTCCAGCAGAAGATATTATTGATGGAGAAACATTAGTAGTAGATGCAACAATTACAGATGAAGCAGGGAATACATCACCAAAAGGAACAGATTCTTCAAATGTGGATACAACACCACCAGAAGCATCAATAACTTTAGATGAAGCAATTACACCTGATGATGTAATAAATGCGAGTGAAGCAAATGAAGATATCGCAATCACTGGTACAGTTGGTGATGATGTAAAACCTGGAGATACAGTAACATTAAGTGTAAATGGAAAAGAGTTTACAGGAACAGTTGAAGATGATTTAACGTTCTCAATAGACGTTCCAGGAGCAGACTTAGTAGCAGATCCAGATAATAAAATAGAAGCATCAGTAACAACAACAGATGAAGCAGGTAACTCAACAACAGTAATGGATGATGAGACTTATAGTGTAGATACAGAAGAAACATCAGCACCAACAGTAGAGATACTAGACGGTGGAGATGGATTCTTAAATGAAGAAGAAGTGAATGCAGGAGTTGAAGCAGTAATTACATTGCCACCAGAAGCAGTAGCTGGAGATACATTAGATGTAGATACAGATGGAGATGGAGAGCCAGACTTTACAAAAGAGTTAACACCAGAAGATATAACAAATGGAACAGTAACAGTAACAATTCCAGCAGAAGATATTATTGATGGAGAAACATTAGTAGTAGATGCAACAATTACAGATGAAGCAGGGAATACATCACCAAAAGGAACAGATTCTTCAAATGTGGATACAACACCACCAGAAGCATCAATAACTTTAGATGAAGCAATTACACCTGATGATGTAATAAATGCGAGTGAAGCAAATGAAGATATCGCAATCACTGGTACAGTTGGTGATGATGTAAAACCTGGAGATACAGTAACATTAAGTGTAAATGGAAAAGAGTTTACAGGAACAGTTGAAGATGATTTAACGTTCTCAATAGACGTTCCAGGAGCAGACTTAGTAGCAGATCCAGATAATAAAATAGAAGCATCAGTAACAACAACAGATGAAGCAGGTAACTCAACAACAGTAATGGATGATGAGACTTATAGTGTAGATACAGAAGAAACATCAGCACCAACAGTAGAGATACTAGACGGTGGAGATGGATTCTTAAATGAAGAAGAAGTGAATGCAGGAGTTGAAGCAGTAATTACATTGCCACCAGAAGCAGTAGCTGGAGATACATTAGATGTAGATACAGATGGAGATGGAGAGCCAGACTTTACAAAAGAGTTAACACCAGAAGATATAACAAATGGAACAGTAACAGTAACAATTCCAGCAGAAGATATTATTGATGGAGAAACATTAGTAGTAGATGCAACAATTACAGATGAAGCAGGGAATACATCACCAAAAGGAACAGATTCTTCAAATGTGGATACAACACCACCAGAAGCATCAATAACTTTAGATGAAGCAATTACACCTGATGATGTAATAAATGCGAGTGAAGCAAATGAAGATATCGCAATCACTGGTACAGTTGGTGATGATGTAAAACCTGGAGATACAGTAACATTAAGTGTAAATGGAAAAGAGTTTACAGGAACAGTTGAAGATGATTTAACGTTCTCAATAGACGTTCCAGGAGCAGACTTAGTAGCAGATCCAGATAATAAAATAGAAGCATCAGTAACAACAACAGATGAAGCAGGTAACTCAACAACAGTAATGGATGATGAGACTTATAGTGTAGATACAGATATTGAAGCAACAATTACATTAGATGAAGCAATTACTTCTGATGATATTATTAACTTAAGTGAATCAGGTGAAGACATTACTATCACTGGTACAGTTGGTGGAGATGTTAAGGATGGTGATACAGTAACATTAACAATTAATGGTACTGAATACACTGGAACAGTTTCAAATAATAGCTTTGCAATTATTGTTGCTGGTTCTGATTTAGCTGCAGATAATGATAGTTTAATTGATGCGAGTGTAACAACAACAGATGATGCTGGAAATACAGCAACAGCAACGGATACGGAAGGTTATACAGTTGATACTGAAATTGAAGCAACAATTACATTAGATGAAAATATTACTGCTGATGATATTATTAAATCATCAGAAGCAAATCAAGACATAACTATTACAGGTACAGTTGGTGGAGATGTTAAAGATGGAGATACAGTAACGTTAACAATTAATGGTACTGAATATACAGGAACAGTTTCAAATAATAGCTTCGCAATTATTGTTGCTGGTTCTGATTTAGTAGCAGATAGTGATAGTATAATTGATGCGAGTGTAACAACAACAGATGATGCTGGAAATACAGCAACAGCAACGGATACGGAAGGTTATACAGTTGATCTTAATGACGCACCAGAAATTGGAACATCAACTATCAATGTGTCAGAAGAAGGGTTACCTGGTGGAATTGAAGATGAAACAGGAGTTAATGATACAACAAATGAAGCAACATTATCTGGAAATATCAGTATTTCCGATCCAGATGGAGATGCTGTAACTGTAACATTAGTTGCACCAACTACTATTCTAAAGTCAAATGGTGAAACAATCGTTTGGAGTGGAAGTGATACTAATGAGTTAATTGGTAAAGTTGGAACTGAAGAAATAATAAAAGTAACTATTAATGATAATGGTGAATACACAGTTGACTTATTAGGTCCAGTAGATCACCCAGATACAACAACAGAAGATGTAATTTCTTTAGATATTGGTGTAAAAGCTAATGATGGTACTGAAACAACAACAGGTTCATTTATCGTAAAAATTGAAGATGATATGCCAACTAGTTGTGAAATTACTAGAGAAATTAATATTGAAAAAGATGTAGTAGTTGTAAGTAACTTAAGTGCAGGATTTAAAGATTCAGTGTTTGTAGGTGGAACTAATCAAGTTACAGAAACAAATACAGATTCAGACGCATTAATCGACACTATTGAATGGGGAACAAGTGCAGTTACTGGACATGGTCAATCAGGATATAACTTAATTGACAATACAGATTTTACAACAACAAGTGGTGCTGAAATTGATACAAATGGGATATTTGAATTAGCACAATTTACTCATCAAAACTGGACAGTTTACCAAGGTACATCAGTATTAGATAAAACAACAATTACTATGAGTATGGATGTTCTTGTAAATGGCGAAGCTGTATCAGTAGATTTTGATGTTCTTTTAGACCATACAGAAACAACAAATACAAATAATGAGATTGAATCAAGAGATATAATTACCTTACCAACTCAAGATGTAATAATTGATGTAAATGGGCAAGATTATGTATTTACAGTAGAAGGTTTCCAAGATGAAAATGGAGATTACGTAAAAACAATTTATACAAATGAAGCAGAAGATAATACATTTGGAATATTTGCAAGTATTAAACCTACAGGAGAATTACCAGAAGTAAGTGGTAATGTTTGTAATGATGCAGGTGCAGATGGACTAGATAAGATTATTTGGGGAGATTTAGATAATCCTTACGGAACAATGACTGTTGATGAGAATGGTGCATATACATTTGTAGTAAACGAAGATACGAGAGATAATCTTGAAGCAGGTGAGAGTATAAGTCAAGAATTTACTTACACAGTTATAGATAATGATGGTGATCAATCTACTAATACTGTTACTATTAATATTAATGGAACTGATGTACCTAATATTGCACCAGATGCTGAAGATGCAAATTATGAATTAACTTGTTCCGATGAAGTTATTAGTGAAACACTATTACTAAGTGAGTCATTTGAGACAACAGCTGGTACAGGAGATGACGTTCGTTCAGGATGGTTTGTAGACTATGGAGATAACCAAGATGGTATTTATACTGGAGATAATGGAGTTCAATGGATATTAAATGATTCTGGTATAGAAATACAAAGTGGAAATACAGCTGGTTCAACTGCATCTGATGGTGGTCAGCATGCAGAATTAGATCCTCATGAAAATACAGCAATTAAAACAAATGTTGAATTGGGTTCTAATGATACATTTGTATTATCATTTGATTATAAACCAAGACCGGATTCAGAAGATTCAAGTGATATGATTGTTTCTTTTGGAGGAATTGAATTAGCGGTAAATTCTGATACAAGTGGAAATGTTACATTTGTAGCAGATAATGGTGTTACATATACTTCTGTTGAAAATTCGGAAGGTTGGTACGAAATAGAAGCAATATTTACAGGAGTATCTGGTAATGATGCAGATTTAACATTTAAAGCTACCGGTACTTCTGATTCATATGGTGCTTTTATTGATAATATCAAGTTAGTAGGACAAGTTACAGAAAATAATTCAATGAAGAATGGATTAGAATTTACTCTTGATGATTTTGTATCAGATATAGAAGATGATGCAAACTCAACAATTGTTAAAATTAGAATAGAGTCTTTACCAGAAGATGGTGTATTAACAGTAGATGGAAATGAAGTTAAAATTGGTGATGTTTATGATGAGACAGCTCAAATTAAATATACTCCAGATGAAGTGAATGTTGATTATAAAGTTGATGATTCATTTGATTACGTTGCAATTGATTCAGATGGAAAAGAGTCTGATATAGCAACTGTAACATTTGATATTGATACTACTGGTTGTACTATAAATAATACAGCACCAAATGCTATAGATGATGGACAAGCAGCAGTAATTGTTGATGAAGTTACGACTGTATTTACATCGTCATTTGAAGTTAATTTAAATACAGATGATGTAACATTTGTAGATGCAGCTGATGGATGGACATCAATTAATTGTGATGAGAAGATAGAAGTAAGAGATGAGACAATTCAAAATACAAGTGGTGGAACTATATATACAGGTTTAGCAGCAGATGGAACAAAATATGTTGAATTAAATACAGATGATTCAAATACATATCCAGATTCATCAGGTATTACAAGAACAGTAGATACAGTTGCTGGAGCTGAGTATGAGTTAGACTTTAACTACTCTGCAAGACCAGGATATAATGCTGAAGTTTGTACATTCGAAGTTGCAGTTGATGGCGTTGTTTTAGGAACATATAGCGAAGATGGAACGGGTTTATCTACAGTTAATTGGCTTGATGATTCTGTTTCATTTATAGGAACAGGCAATCCAGTTGAAATTCAATTTAGAGAAGTAGGAACATCTAACCCAGACGCAGGTAGAGGAATGTTTATTGATGACATTACTTTAACTCAAACTGTTAAAACTTTTGAAACACAAGGTATAACTACGGATGAAAATACAGCAATCACTGTAGATGTATTAAGTAATGACACTGACCCAGAAAATGATGCACTAAGTATTACTCATGTTCAAGGTCAAGATGTAAGTAATGGCCAAATAGTAAATGTAACAAATATTGCTGGATTAATTTTAGGAACAGCTCAAGTTGTAAATGGACAAATTGAATTTACTCCAGGAGAAGAGTTACAAAAATTAAATGAAGGTGAAAATCAAGATGTAGTATTTGAATATACAATTACAGATGGAGAGAAATCAGATTCTGCAAATGTAACTGTTAATGTTACAGGATTAGATGATGTTCCAATTAACGCATCTTTATGTGGTACAAAAGATATTGCTGAAGGTAATTCTGGTTGGTATAATGTAAGATTAGATGAAGCAGTAACTCAAGATACATGGGTAACTGTACAAATTACTGATGGAACAGCAACAAGAGTTGATGCTAATGGTTGGGAACAATCACATCAAGATATTATGTGGGGTGGAAAATACGATATTAGATACTCTAATGGAGTAATAAAAGAAGTTATCCATGATAAAGTTCCAAATGGTACAACAGTTAGTTCTGGAAATAGATCACAAGTTGGACCTGATTACGCAACTTGGGATTATACAGTTGAAAAAGATGGTTTAGTACAACAAGGTGGAGTTGTAAAAGTATTAATTCAAGCAGGTGAAACTCAGTCAAATTACTTTGAAGTTCAAACTTGGAAAGAAAAAATAACAACTGATAATGATTTACATTCAAGCACAGCTGGAAATGAATATGAAGAGAACTTCCAAATGAGAATTTCAAACGTTGAAGGAAGCAGTTCTGATAATATTGAATATAGTTCAGATTATAAAAATGTAGAAATACATGATGGAACTTGTGTATTTAGAGTTTCTCCTATTACATTTGACTTAAGTGGTGATGGTGAAATTGGTGTTACTGGTGAAACTTCTTCAATTGATAAAGGTATAAGTAATACAATTGGAGCGACAGTTCAATTTGATATTGATGCAGACGGAGAATTAGATACTATTGAATGGATTGATGGTTCAGGTGATGGATTATTAGTTGATAATAGAGATGGTAATGCTGCAAATGATATGGATGGTTCAAGATTATTTGGTGAAGAAGGTGGACAATATACAAATGGATATGAAAAACTTTCTGCATTAGATACAAATAATGATGGACAATTAACAGGTGATGAATTAACAGGTCTTGATGTTTGGATAGATGATGGTGATGCAAAAGTTGAAGACGGTGAAATGAAAACATTAGCTGAACTTGATATTACTTCAATTTCAACTCAAATGACTGAAACAACAGGACTTGATGGTAAAATGCATATGGAATCAACTGCAACAAAAGCAGATGGTTCTAGTATAATGACTGAAGACGTTTGGTTTACAACAACTGATATTGACTTAAGTGCAGCAGTGAAAAGTGTTGATGGTGCAAATATAGTTGATTTAGAAGATAATAAATCAAATGATATTAAAATAGAAATGGATGATGTTTTAGACTTAGCAGATGCTGATAATCAATTAATCATCAAAGGTGAAAATGAAGATAAAGTTGATCTTGATGTAACTGAATGGAATAACTCAGGAAAAGAAGATGTTGAAGGTGTAAGCTATAATGTTTATACTGGAACAGGTGCAAATTCTACAGTTAAATTATTAATTGAAGATGAGATTGACACTAACTTATAATTTCTAATATAGAAACTAACAAAACTAGAAAGCTAAGGATATTTATATTCTTAGCTTTTTTTATTTAATATCCAATCTATCCTAGTTTTAAAATAATAATTTTTAGTTTATTTAGTTAAAATAAATAATGAGACAAACAAAAATAGAAGATTTCTTAGAATTAGAAGAACATAATAAAGAATTAGAACAAAGAGTAAAAGAAGAAGTATTTAAGAATAGAGAAAAAGATAAGCTAATGTTCCAACAAGCAAAACTAGCTTCAATGGGTGAAATGTTAGGAAATATCTCACACCAATGGCGACAACCTTTAATGGAAATATCTTCGATTTTTCTACCAATTGAAGCTAAATTAAATATGGATATTCCTTTAGATAATAAAGAAGTTCTTGATTCAATTGAGAAATTAAATGATATTACTAAATATATGTCAAATACTATCGATGATTTTAAAAACTTTTTTTTAAAAGATAAAGAAAAAATTCATTTTGAAATTTTAGAACAAATTAATTCAACTGTGAACATTATAAGTAGTAGTTTAAAAGTTCATGACATAAAACTTGATATTATTATCCAAAAAAACACAGTTATGTTAGGATATAAGAATGAATACTCTCAAGTACTAATAAATATAATAAATAATGCAAGAGATATTTTAGTACAAAGAAAAATCCAAAACCCAAAAATAAAAATAACAATAACAGAAAATAAAAATGATATTATCACAAAAATAGAAGATAATGCAGGTGGAATAAAAATCACTCCAATAGAAAAAGTTTTTGATCCTTTTTTTACATATGAAAAAATTAATGGTTCAGGAATTGGACTTTTTATGTCTAAATTAATTATTGAAAATAATATGAATGGTAAATTAGAAGTATCCAACAATAAAGAAGGTGCAATTTTTACAGTTATTATCCCTAAATCTTAAGAAAAATACACTTCATATTGTATTTAATCAATTTTAGATATAATCTCAAAAATATAGAAAACTCATCAAATAAATAGGATAATTATGTCAAAGCAATTATTACAAAAACAAGCAGACACAATAAGATTTTTAGCAGCAGATATGGTTCAAGCAGCAAACTCTGGACACCCAGGTGCTCCAATGGGACTTGCAGACATTGCAACAGTTTTAAGTAAGCACTTAAACGTTAACCCAGCAAATGAAAAATGGTTAAATAGAGATAGATTAGTATTTTCTGGTGGTCACGCTACTGGTTTAGTTTATTCATTATTACATCTTTGGGGATTTAATGTTGCATCAAGTGACTTAAAAAACTTCAGACAAACACATTCTAAAACTCCAGGTCATCCAGAGTATGGACATACACATGGTATTGAAATTACAACTGGTCCTTTAGGACAAGGTATTGCAAATGCAGTAGGTTTTGCATCAGCTGCAAAATATGCACAAAATACTTTAGGAAGTGATGTTATTAATCATAAAGTTTATTGTTTATGTGGTGATGGAGATTTACAAGAAGGTATCTCTTACGAAGCAACTGCAACAGCAGGTCACTTAAAGTTAGACAACTTAGTAATTATTTATGATTCAAACTCAATTACAATTGAAGGTGATACTTCATTAGCATGGAGTGAGAATGTTAAGAAAAGATTCCAAGGTATTGATTTTGAAGTAATTGAAATTGATGGACATAATTTTGACCAAATTGAAAAAGCATTTGTTCAAGCAAAGGCTGCTACTAAACCTGTTATGATTATTGCAAAAACTGCAATTGGAAAAGGTTCTGTTTCTATGGAAGGTTCACATCATGCTCATGGTGCTCCTTTAGGTGAAGAAGATATTGCAGCTTCAAAGAAAAAAGCTGGATTTAACCCAGATGAAAAATTCATTGTTCCTGCTGATGTTAAAGGTGCTTTTGATAAATTAATTACAGGTTCTATTGCTGAAAATGAGTGGAATGATTCTTTAAGTGCTGAAACTAAAGCAAAAATTGAAGAATTACAAAACCCTAATTATGATGCAGTTGAATACCCAACTTTTGAAGCTGATACTAAAGTAGCGACAAGAGATTCAAATCATAAAATCTTAAATGCAATTGCAGCAGCAGTTCCAGGATTCTTAGGTGGATCTGCAGATTTAGGACCATCTAATAAAACTGAGTTAAAAGGTGAGGGTGATTTCCCAAATGGAAGAAACATTCACTTTGGTATTAAAGAACATGCAATGGCAGCAATTGCAAATGCTATGAACCTTTATGGTTTATACAAAGTTTATTCTGCAACATTCTTTGTATTCTCTGATTACTTAAAACCAGCAGCTAGAATTGCAGCACTTGCATCTATTCCTCAACACTTCGTATGGACTCATGATTCTATTGGTGTAGGTGAAGATGGACCAACACACCAACCAATTGAGCAATTATCTCAATTTAGAGCCTTACCAAACTTTTATACATTCAGACCAGCAGATGCTACTGAAAATGTTGAGTCTTGGAAAAAAGCTTTAACAATGACTGCACCAACTGCATTTGTTTGCTCACGTCAAGGTCTTACAGTTTTAAAAGATAAAAAAGAATTTGGTGAAGTTTCAAATGGAGCTTACTTACTTAAAAAAAGAGAAAATGCAAATATTACTATTATGGCTTCTGGATCTGAGTTAATGTTAGCATTACAAACATCTTGTGCCTTAGAAAAAGAAGGAATAATAGCAAATGTTGTTTCTGTTCCTTGTTTTGATTTATTCTTAGAGCAAGAACAATCTTATATTGACCAAGTAATTGATTGTAATACTCAAGTATTTGCAGTAGAAGCAGCAAGAGGTTTAGAATATTATAGATTCGCAGATAAAGTTTACGGAATGGATACATTTGGAGCAAGTGGACCTGCGAATGATTTATTTGATGAGTTCGGATTTACAATTGATAAATTAAAAGCAAAAATTATAGCTGACTTTAAAAAATAAATATAAAAAATAAAAGTAAAGAAGAATTTCTTCTTTACTTTTAAAAACTTCAAATTTAACTTTCTTTAGAAAATACCAATATTCAACAACTCTAATAATTGACAAATTCCTAATGCTAGATTATAATCATACAAAAAATATTTTGGAGAGATTATGTCAATAGGATTTATAGGACTTGGAAATTTAGGAACAGCAATTGCTACGAGATTAAAGCAAATGGATGAAGAAATAATCGCATATAATAGAACAAAAGAAAAAGCCTTAGATAAAGGGTTTAATGTTGTAGATACACCAAAAGATTTGTTGAAATCTTGTGATGTAATTTTCATTTGTCTTTTCGATTCACCAGCTGTCAATAATGTTTTTAATATGCAAGATGGTCTTTTATGTAATGAGCTTAAAGGTAAAATAATTATTGATTTAAGTACTCATCACTATGAAGATGTTTTAAATTTTCATGCTCTTTGTGAAAAAGCAGAAGCAAAATATTTAGAAAATCCAGTATTTGGTAGTGTTGCTCCTGCACTTGCTGGTGTTTTAACACTAGTATCTTCCGGAAAAAAAGAAGTTTTTGATGAAGTAAAACCACTCTTAGAAAAGTTTGGAAAAGAGATTTTCTTTTTAGAAAAACAAGGAAGTGCAACAAAAATGAAACTAATCAATAATCTTTGCTTAGGTTCTTTTATGGCAACTATTGCTGAGTGTACATCACTTGCAGAAGATTGTTCGATTCCAAAAGATAAAGCTTTAGATATTTTGGGTGTTGGAGGTGGAACTTCACTTGTTTTAAATGCTAAAAAACAAAAACTAATTGATGAAGATTTTTCAGCACATTTTTCAAATAATGCAATAAATAAAGATTTACATTTATTACAAGATTTAGCATACTCTATGAAAAAACCTTTATACTCAGCAGCAATGCCAAAAGAGCTGTTCTCTAAAATGAAAATGATGGGAAAAGGTGAAGAGGATTTTTCTTCTATTTATAGATTATTTAAAGGTGAATAAAGGATAAAAAATGCCACATTTACAATTTGAGATAAATAAAAAAGTATCAAATGAAACAAAAGATAAATTTGTGAATCAAATAAGAGATGTCTTCTCTAGTGTTATGGATACAGGAAAAGATCATATAGCTATTAGTATAAGAGAGTATGATAAATACAATCTTACAATAGGACGTGCTAATCCAAAAGATGATATTTGTTTAATGAATTTAGATATTAGAGAAGGTAGAAGTATTGAAAAAAGACGTGAAATTGCTCTAAGATATATGGAAATTGTACATGCTCTTTTTGAAATTGATTTAAAAAATCAATATATTACTTTTACTCAGCACACGGGAGAAGATTTTCATTTAGTAGAAAAGTTTTTAGCTAATTGGGAAGTAGGAGAAGACCCTCTTGCTTAAAGGAATTATTACACTTTTAGTTTTCCAATTTTTTGGAGAATGTATAACTAAACTTTTTGACTTATTAGTTCCTGGACCTGTTATTGGAATGGTATTATTATTGATTTTTTTAATTATTAGGAAAAGTAGTTTTGAAAGTTTAGATACAGCTGTTTTTCTGCATTTAAGATATTTGCCACTTTTATTTATACCAGCTGCTATGGGAATTATAACGCAAGTTGATATTATTGCAAAAGAGTTTTGGGCAATTTTAATAGCTTTAATTGTGGGAACTTTAATAGCACTTGTTTTTGCTGCTAAATTTATGGATTATTTAACAATTAAAACAACAAAAGAAAAGAATATAAATGAATTATAATGCCTTATTAGAATATATAAATAACACACCTTTAACATGGATAGTTATTACTTTGCTTTCGTATAAAGTAGGAATCATAATTTATGAAAAGTTTAATAAACATACTTTATTACAACCAATTATTACTTCTTATATTGTAATTTTATCTTTGATAATATATACAAATACTTCTTTTGAAGAGTATTTTAAAAGTGTAGAAATAATTCATTTCTTTTTAGGACCAGCTACTGTTGCTTTAGCACTTCCTTTGTATAAAAACTTGAAACATCTAAAGGCTTTATTTATTCCAGTAGTTGCAACACTTTTTATTGCAGGAGTCTTTTCAATTGTTATAGCTGTTTGTTTATTATGGTTTTTAGGAGCAGAACTTCCTACAATTCTTTCAATGACAACAAAATCAATTACTGCTCCAATTGCTGTTATTACGTCTGAGCAAATAGGAGCAATCCCATCTTTAGCAGTTGGTTTTGTAATAATTACAGGAATGATTGGTGCTGTATTTGGCTCAATCATTTTTAGACTAATAAAAATTAAGCATGAAACTTCTGAAGGTTTTGCACTTGGTTTAGTCTCACATGGAATTGGTACAGCAAGAGCTATTGAGATAAGTGAAAAAGCAGCAGCTTTTGCAGCACTTGCAATGGGACTTAGTGGAATTTTAACAGCTGTTTTTTTGCCTTTAATAATCACTTTCTTTAAATAAGAAGTGAAATATGAATAAGAAGTGAAATATGAATTAATACATCAAGATATATTGATATATTAATTTTATTATGATATACTTCAAAAAATCAAAGGAATATGATGGATATTTTTTTAAAAACAACATCTGCTTTAAATGATGAAACTAGAATTAGAATTTTAAAGTTTTTAAATATTCATGGAAAATGCTGTGTATGTGATTTAGAAAATTCTTTTGAAATGATTCAATCAAGACTTTCAAGACATTTAAAAATATTGAAAGAAGCAGGATTTTTAAGAGTTGATAGAGAAGGACGATGGGCTTATTATAGTCTTAGATCTCCTCTTGACGAATTTAGACAATCTTGCGTAAAAGAGATAAATACTTTGGATATTCAACTTCCAAATTTAATAAAGGCATGTAATAAATAATGACTGAAACACTTTTTGTATATGGAACATTAATGCCAAACTGTCCAAATGGACATGTTTTAGAAAATGTTGTTGGTAAATTTGTACCAGCAACAGTTAAAGGTAAATTAGTTGATGCAGGCTGGTCTGCAGGAATGGGTTATCCTGGAATTAGACTTGACAAAACAAGAGACACAATTCATGGATATTTGTTTTATTCATCAAATTTAATTAATCATTGGGATTACTTAGATGAGTTTGAAGGTGAAGAGTTTGTAAGAACTCCTGTAACTGTTGAGCGATATGATGAGTTAGATGTTGAAACATATCTTTATATGTTAAAACCAGAAATAATTGAAATGGAAGAAGATTAGAGTTACTTAAATGTAACTCTTTTTTTTTTAAATAAATATCAATATATCTTGATATATTAAAATAGTAAAAAGGAAGAGTATGTTATTAGCAAGTGCAATTTTTATTATTACACTTATTTTTGTAATTTGGCAACCAAGAGATTTACAAATAGGAACAACAGCAGTTATTGGAGCAATTGTTGCTTTAGTTTTAGGAGTAGTAAGTTTCTCAGATGTTTTAATAGTAACTGATATCGTTTGGGATGCAACTTTATCTTTTATTGGAATTATAATTTTATCTATGGTTTTAGATGAGATTGGCTTTTTTGAGTGGTGTGCTTTAAAAATGGCAAAGTTCTCAAATGGAAGTGGAATGAAGATGTTTATTTATTCTATTTTACTCGGTGCATTTGTATCTGCACTTTTTGCAAATGATGGAGCAGCTCTTATTTTAACTCCTATCTTACTTGCAAAAATGAGAATATTAAAATTAAATATGAAATCAATCATTGCTTTTTTACTTGCAGGTGGATTTATTTCTGATAGTGCATCTTTGCCTTTAGTATTTTCAAACCTTACTAATATTGTAACAGCAAACTATTTTGATATAGGCTTTTCTGAGTATATTTCAAATATGTTAATTCCATATATTGTAAGTGTATTTATATCTATTGTTTTCTTATGGTTGTTACTGCGAAAAGATATTCCTAAAACTGTGGATATTTCACTTTTAAAAGAGCCATCAAGTGTAATTAAAAATGATACTTTATTTAAACTATCTTGGGCTTTTTTAGCACTTTTAATTCTAGGATATTTTATAGGTGATGCTTATGATTTACCAGTTGCAGTATTTGCTCTTGGTGGTGGAGTAATATTTTTAATTATTGCAACTATGTTTAAAACAGTTGAGCCTGTTCGTATTATAAAAGAAGCACCTTGGCAAGTTGTATGGTTTAGTATTGGACTATATATAGTTGTCTATGGTTTAAAAAATGCAGGTCTTACTGATTATTTAGCTTTAATCTTACAAGATTTAAGCACTCGTAGTGATACTGTTGCAATTGTAGGAACTGGATTTATAGCAGCATTTTTATCTGCAATTATGAATAATATGCCAACAGTCATGATTATGGATATAGCACTTCAAGATATTCCAAATCAAGCTTTAGCATATGCGAATATTATTGGATGTAATTTAGGACCTAAAATGACACCATTTGGTTCACTTGCAACTCTTTTATGGTTACATGTATTAGCAAAAAAAGGTGTAAATATTTCATTTGCACAGTATAGTAAATTTGGTCTAATTATTACACCACCAGTTTTACTAGTAGTATTGTTGTCACTAGCGTGGCTTTAAAATATAAATATTAATTTAAAATAAAAAAGGATAAAAAATGCAAAACAAATCAAATAAGAAAGTATTAATTTTATGTACAGGAAACTCGTGTAGAAGTATAATAGCCGAAGCACTTATAAATGCTAAACTAGAAGGTTTCTCTTCAGATTCATCAGGTGTAAAAGCAAGTGGTAGAGTTAATCCAAATGCTCAAAAATTACTAGAACAAAAAGGTATTTGGAAAGAAGAATATCACTCAAAAACTATTGATAAAGTAATTGATAATGAATATGATTTAGTTGTTACTGTTTGTGATAATGCACATGAGACTTGTCCAATGTTTCCAAAAGCAGTAAAAGTAATTCATGTAAGTTTTGTAGATCCAGATGGAAAAGGTTTTGAAGCATTTGAAGATACATATAAAGAAATAGAAGAGATTCTACTTCCAAAAGTTGTAGAGGCTTTAAAATAATAAAAAGGCAAAAAATGAAATCTTTTATATATATACTTTTACTTCTATCTTTTAATTTATACGCAGATGTGTATAAATTAAAAGCTGTAAATGTGACTTCAAACATAGATTGTTATATTGGAGATTTTAATCCTCCAACAAAAGAAAATAAAGGATTTGTATCAAATGTTTGTACAGTTGATACAGGTGATTCTATAGTAGTAATTGAAGCAGGTCCAACATATGTTTTTGCAAAAGAGTTAAATGAGTTAATAAAAAAGAAGTATGCAAAAGAAGTATCTTATGTAATAGCTACAAATTTTCATGATGATAGATATACAGGAGCTTCTTTTTATAAAGAAAAGAATATTCCTATAATTGCTCATAAAACAATTATCAAAGAACTTGAAGAAAACCCTGATAAGTTTAATAGAATACCAAGAGTTACTACAAAAGAAGAATACGCTAAATCTAAAGTTGTAGATGCAGATATTTTTACTAATGATAAATATATTATCAAAGGTAAAAACTTTAATATTGAGGTATTAAAATTAAGTAAGGCTTCAAACTCTGTTTCAGATATATCTGTTTTTGTTCCAAGTGAAAACTTTATCTTTACAGGAAATACAGTATTTAATGGCAGAATGATTAAGTATGCAAAATACTCAAATATAAATGAATGGATAAAAGCCTTAGAAAAACTAGAAAAAATGAATGTTAAGTATGTGATGGGTGGACATGGAAAAGAGTTTGATAAAACTTCTTATAAGCCAACATTAGAATACTTAAGAGTTTTAAAACAAAGTGTAACAAAAGCATACGATGATGAGGTAGATGTAGAAGATATTTATAATTATGTAGATGATAAAAATTTTTCATATTATGATCACTATAAAACTATAGCTCCTTTGAATGCAAAAACTTTATACGATCAATTAGAGTGGGAATAAAAAAGGATACTTATGTGGAAAGATTTTGTTGATTATTTAACTTATGAACTTTGGAGTTTAGAAGGTCATTTAGGTGAAGCTATAAACTTTTTTATTTATGATACGATAAAGATATTTTTTCTTTTAATTGTAATTATTTATATTGTAAGTTTCTTAAGAAGTTTCTTTCCAGTTGAAAAAGTAAGAGATTATTTAAGTGGAAAACATAAACTAATAGGTCATATTTCTGCCGCATTTTTTGGAATGCTAACACCTTTTTGTTCTTGTTCTGCAATACCTTTGTTTTTAGGATTTTTACAAGCTAGAATTCCTTTAGGAGTAACTTTTTCTTATCTTGTTTCAGCACCACTTAGTGATGCTGTTGTGATTGCATTATTGTTTTCACTTTTTGGATGGAAGATTACTTTACTTTATATTTCTTGTGCACTGCTTATTGCAATGGTTGCAGGATTAATAATAGGAAGTATGAATTTAGAAAAAGAAGTATTAATCGAAGTTAAACCTGCCACTTCATGTTGTAATTCACAAGAAGAAGGAAGTAATTTTAAAGCAAGAGTAAAAGAAGCTTGGGAAGCTACACTTGATATTTTTAAGAAGATATATCCTTATGTAATAATCGGTATTGCAATTGGTGCTTTTATACATGGATATGTTCCAGCTGAAACGATTGCTACTTATGCAGGTGGTGATTCATGGTATGCTCCACTTTTAGGAGTTGTGATGGGAATTCCAATGTATTCAAGCGCTGCAGGAATGATTCCACTTATTGAAGTTTTAACTTCAAAAGGAATGCTACTTGGAACTGCATTATCATTTATGATGGCTGTTGTCGCTCTTAGCCTTCCAGAAGCCATGATTTTAAAAAGAGTAATTTCACTAAAACTTATTTCAATATTTTTTGGAATTGTAGGAAGTGCAATATTACTTGTTGGATATATATTTAATGCGATATTATAAAAATAATAGGAGAAAGAAATGAAAATTGAAATTTTAGGAACAGGCTGTGCAAAATGTAAAGCCTTAGAAGAAAATGTAAAAAAAGCAGTTGCAGAAGCTGGCGTTTTTGCTCAAGTTGAAAAAGTGGAAGATATTGTTAAAATTATGGATTATGGTGTAATGAATACTCCAGGACTTGTAATAAATAGTGAAGTTAAATCTACTGGAAAACTTTTAAATTCTGAAGAGATAAAAGCTTATTTTTAAAAAGTATAACCTACTTTTAAGCTATTTAGTCATTATTTAGTTATTAAATTGTATACTAACTTTCTAAAGTATAATATATAAATATTTAGGAGAATGAATATGTTTAATTTTGGAAAAACAGAAGAAGAATCAGCTAGGTTAAGTGCAATGGATGAAAACTATGCCATTATATCATTCAACCCAGATGGTACTATAATACATGCAAATGATAACTTTTTAAATGTATTAGGTTATAGCTTAAGTGAAACGGTTGGTAATCATCATCGAATGTTTTGTGATAAAACATATACAAGTACTTCAGAATATACGAATTTTTGGAAAGATTTATCGAATGGAATCTCTAAAATAAATGAATTTGAGAGATTCGCAAAAGACGGTACTTCTGTATGGATTCAAGCTTCATATTCACCTGTTAAAAATAAAAATGGAAAAGTAATTAGAGTAGTTAAGTTTGCTCAGGATATAACAGATAGTAAAAAAGTCATTGAATCTTCTAAGAAAGCTATTGAACTAGCAAAGACAGGTATTATGCAACAATCAATAATTGAATCAACTAAAAATGAAGGTATTGAGGAGCTTAAAAATGGTATCAATGATTTATTTCAAGTTGTATCCTCAAAAGTTGATGGTGATTTAAATAAAATAACAGAAGCCTTAACTTCTTATCAGACATTAAACTTTGTTCATAGAATTACAGGAGATTTAGGTGAAGTTTCAGTTGGTTTAAATAGTTTAGCCAACGTTGTAAATGACATGTTAGTAGAAAATAAAACCAATGGATTAACACTTAATAATGGTTCTGATTCACTTTTAGAAAATGTAGATAAATTAAATCAAAGTTCAAATGAAGCGGCGGCTAGTTTAGAAGAAACATCAGCTGCTGTAGAAGAAGTAACTGCAACTATTAGAAATAATACTCAAAATATTGCAAAAATGGCAAATAATTCAAATATTGTTACAAAGTCTGCTAAAGATGGAGAAGCACTTGCTAATCAAACAAGTGTAGCTATGGATGAAATTAATGTACAAGTTAAATCTATAAATGAAGCAATCAGTGTAATTGATCAAATAGCATTCCAAACAAATATTCTTTCTTTGAATGCAGCCGTTGAAGCTGCAACAGCAGGAGAAGCAGGAAAAGGGTTTGCCGTAGTTGCTGCGGAAGTACGAAATCTAGCTTCAAGAAGTGCCGAAGCTGCTAAAGAAATCAAGGATATAGTTGAAAATGCAACATCCAAAGCAAATGAAGGTAAAAATATTGCTGGAAATATGATTGAAGGATATAAAGAATTAAATCAGAATATTCAAGAGACTACAAGTCTTATTTCAGATATTGAAATGTCAAGTAAAGAACAATTATCAGGAATAGAACAGATAAATACGGCAGTAACTCAACTCGATCAGCAAACACAAAAGAATGCAGTTGTTGCTTCTCAAGCACAGGAGATAGCTACAACTACAGATGAAATTGCAAAACTTATTGTTTCAAGTGCGAATGAAAAAGAGTTTATAGGAAAAGCTGATGTTAAAGCTAAAGAAATGAACTTAAAAATTGAACAAGCTACATCTATAGATGTAAAGAGAACTAGGGTAACTGCTGCTTCGCCAAGAATTGTAGAGGCAAAGAAAGAAACAAAAGATGAATGGGAAAGTTTCTAAAAGATTTTGACAGAAATTAAATTAGGACAAATATATGCGGTATTAGCATTTTTATTTTGGGGAGCAATTGCTCCCATATATTTTAAAGAAGTATCAAGTGTTGAGCCTTTAGAAGTTCTAATTCATAGGATTATATGGTCTTTTTTTATTCTTATTCCTTTGATTTTTATTACAAAACAAGTTGATATTTACAAAACTTTAATAAAAGATTTTACTAAATTAAAATACCTAGCATTATCAACTTTTTTCATTTCCCTTAATTGGCTTGTTTTTATTTGGGCAGTAACAAATGATAAAATTATGGAAACAGCGCTAGGCTATTATATAAACCCCTTAGTTAGTATATTTTTAGGCTATTTATTCTTTCAAGAAAGAATGACTAAAAATCAATATATTGCTATTTTTATAGCTTTTATAGCTGTTTTTTACCAAGTTCTTAGTCTAGGTTCTCTTCCTTTAGTTTCTTTAACACTTGCATTTTCTTTTGCTTTTTATGGAATGATACGGAAAAAAATAAATGTAGGTTCTATTGTCGGATTATTTGTAGAAACTTTGATAATGATACCTTTTGCACTAATTGGAATATATTATTTATATACTACAAATTCAATATCTTTTTTAAATTCAAGTACATATATTAATATAATGCTAAGTCTTGGTGGAATAATAACAATTACGCCACTACTACTATTTAATGGTGCTGCAACAAGACTTAAGCTTACAACATTAGGTTTTTTACAATACTTAGGACCAACATGTGCTTTTTTACTTGCAATTTTTATATATAATGAAGAGTTTAATTTTGATAAAATGATTACATTTATATTAATTTGGATTGCATTAGCAATTTTTTCATTAGATTCAATAAAAAAATATAGAAAACAAAAGAAGTTAAAAAAGGATAATTAATGAATAAGCTTTTTGAAAAAATCAAAAATTTATCCCTGATAAAGTTAGCTTTTTTATTTGTTGTTTTTTGTAATGCTTTAGTTGATGTATCACATAAAGTATTACTTCAAAATATTGCTTTTAAAGTGTTCGATGGAAGTGAACAAGTTATTTGGATATCAATAATTAATGCAATGATTATTATTCCTTTTTTACTACTGTTTACCCTAAGTGGCTATTTATCAGATAAGTATGATAAAAAATCAATTTTAGTTTATGGTGCTATTTCATCTTTTTGTTTATCAGTTCTTATGATTTTTGCTTATTTAAGTGGAAGCTTTTATTTTGCAATGTTTATTTTAGTTTTACTGGCTGTTCAAAGTGCTATTTATTCACCTGCTAAATTTGGAATAATTTTAGACATTTATGGAAAAAAGAATTTAGCAAAAGGTAATGCAGCCTTACAATCTATTTCAATAATTGCAATACTTTTTGCAATAGGAATTACCTCTTTTATTTTTGAAAGTTTTTATATCTCTAATAATTTAGAGCTCTTAAGCTCAAAAGAGCAGTTGCTTTCATCAACTTTAAGTCTTACTTACTATGTCCTTCCAATTGCTTTTTTAGAAATGATTGTTTCATTACTTATTTTACGAAAAATAAAAACATCGCATAAAAGAAATGATAGTTTAATTTTAAACAAAAATGATTTCTTAAAAGGAAAGCTTTTTTCTAAAAATATAAAATCAATTTTTTCAAATAAGATAATATTTTTATCTGTAATTGGACTTTCAGTTTTTTGGGGAATTTCACAAGGTTTGATGGCTGTTTTCCCTTCTTATGCTAAGCAGTATTTAGAAGTAACAGATGTGTTTGTAATAAATGGTGTAATTGCATGTTCAGGAATTGGTATTGCAATTGGAGCTTTTATTTACTCAAAACTTTCAAAGCATTATATAGAAGTAGGAACTATTCCCCTTGCTGCGTTTGGAATGGCTTTGATGGTTTATATTTCAACAATTGTACAAACTCCATTTTTACTAGCTTTATCTTTTTTATTCTTTGGCATTTTTGGAGGATTATTTGTAGTTCCTTTAAATGCTTTAATTCAATTTAATGCAAATAAAAAAACTCTAGGAACTATATTAGCAGGTAATAATTGGTTTCATTCTTTATTTATGTTTGCAATGCTTAGCCTTACAACTATTGTCTCTTTTTATTCTTTAGATCCTTTGAGTACTATTTATCTGATACTACTTATTACAACTTTTGGTGCATTTTTTACAGTTATAAAACTACCACAATCTATGATTTTAGTATTTTTGAAATTGATTGTTGGATTAAAGTATAAACTTGAAGTAAATGATGTTAAAAATATTCCTTCAAGTGGAGGTGTTTTACTATTAGGAAATCATGTTTCATGGATTGATTGGGCTGTAATTTTAATGTCAGTTCCACGTGATGTAAAATTTGTTATGGAAAAATCTATTTATAATAAATGGTATTTAAAATGGTTGCTTAAAATGTTTAATGCTATCCCAATTTCTGGAACTTCAAGTAAATCAACTATAAAAGAAGTTGCAAGACAATTAGATGAAGGGAATGTTGTAGTTTTATTTCCTGAGGGAAATATTACAAGAAATGGTCATTTAGGTGAGTTTAAAAGAGGTTTTGAACTAATACTAAGACAGACTCACAGTGATGTAAGAGTGGTCTCTTTTTATATTAGAGGCTTGTGGGAGTCGATGTTTAGTCGTGCTAATAATAAATTAAAAAAATCATATAGAACAAATACAGTTACTGTTTCTTTTTCAAAAGTAATGAAAAAAGAAAATGCAAATATTACAAGAGTAAAGCAAGAAATTATAGCTTTATCAACATCTTCATGGAAGGAACATATTAAAAATCTAGGAACTTTAAGTCAAACAATTTTTGATAAGTTAAAAGAAGTATCAAATGAGATGATAATAGCAGATTCAACAGGTTTAGAGTTAAGTGGAAATAGATTTTTAACAGCAAGTATTCTTTTTAAAAACCAACTTAAGAAAAAAGTAAAAGGACAAAACTTAGGATTATTATTACCTTCAAGTGCAGCTGGTGCTTTTATAAATAATTCTGTATTAATGATGGGAAAAACAGCTGTTAATTTAAACTTTACAAGTTCAATGCAATCAATAAAAGAAGCTATAAATAAAGCAGAAATAAAAACAATTATAACTTCGTCAAAGTTTGTTGAAAAACTAGAAGCTAAAGGCATTGAAATATCATCAGTCTTTGAGTTAGTAGATGTAATTCTTTTAGAAGATTTGAAAAAAGAAATATCAAAATTAAGTGGATTAATTACTTTATTAAGTGTAAAGTTTTTACCAAGCTTTTTACTAAAAGCTATTTATTTAGAAAAAACAAACAAAGATGATACTGTTGTTATTTTATTTTCTTCAGGAAGTGAAGGAAAGCCAAAAGGAATAGAGTTAAGTAGTGATAATATCTTAGGAAATTCACAGCAAATAGCAAATGTTTTAAATGTAAGTGATGATGACGTTTTTGTAGGTTCACTACCAACTTTTCATGCCTTTGGAATAGTTGTAACTACTTTTTTACCTTTAATTGAAGGAATAAAGTGTGTGTGTCATCCAGACCCAACTGATGGTTTAGGGTTGGGTAAATTAATATATAAATATAAAGCAACAATTTTAACAGGAACTTCGACATTTTTTAGACTTTATACAAAAAATTCTAAAGTAAATCCTTTGATGTTTGAAAGTTTAAGACTTACAGTTGCAGGTGCTGAAAAATTAAGAGATGATGTAAGAATTGATTTTAAAAAGAAGTTTGGAAAAGATATTTTAGAAGGTTTTGGAACAACTGAAACAACACCTGTAACTTCATGTAATTTACCTGATGTTTTAACACCAGAATTTACAGTACAAAAAGGAAATAAGATAGGCACTGTTGGAATGGCATTACCTGGAACCTTAATCAAAATAGTAAATCCAGATACTTTTGATGAACTAGAAATTGGCGAGGAAGGAATGGTCTTAATATCAGGTATTCAGGTTATGAAAGGCTATTTAAAAGATGAAAAGAAAACAAAAGAAGTTTTAATAAAAATTGATAATAGAACTTTTTACATAACAGGTGATAAAGGAAAACTAGATAATGATGGTTTTTTAACAATTGTTGATAGGTATTCAAGGTTTGCAAAACTAGGTGGTGAGATGATTAGTTTAACTGCAATTGAGAATATGATTTCAAAAGTTATTGAATTACCTGAAGATACAAATACTGATTATATTGCAACATCTATAGAAGATGAAAAGAAAGGTGAAAAAATCATTCTTTTAATTTCAAATGTAAATGAAGAGTTTGTAAGTAGTTTAAAGGAAAAAATAATAGCTTCTTTTGATAATAATCTAATGATTCCAAGTTTGATTAAAATAGTTGAAGAGGTACCAAAATTAGGGACTGGTAAAAAAGATTTTAAAGCAGCTAAGCTTTTAGCTAAAAGTTAATAAGAGTTCAAATAAAGCAGATTAATCTGCTTTATTTTCAATACTCATTAAATCAATAATTTCATTTTGCTTTGTGCAAAAGTTTCCATTTTTTTCGATTAAGAATAAATCTTTTGCATAGCCTCTAATTGTATTTAATTTAGCACTCTCAATTTCAATATTAAAATCATCAAAGATTTTTGCAATGTAAGCAAATAAACCTTTTTGATCTTTTGCAACTATACTCATTGCTGCTAAATAAGCAGTATGATTACAATTAACTTTAATGTTCTCTTTTTTAATAATTGGCGCCATTAATCTTGTAGTTTTTGACATATCAAATGAACTTTTAATAACTTCTTCAATAAAAGGTAAATCTTCATCATCAACTTTTTCAGTAAATGATATATAAAAAGCTTTTTTATCATCATAAAGTTTATATATATTCATAGATGCAATATTTAAAAACTCTAATTTTCCTAATAAGTATCCAAGGTTAAGTGGAGCTTTTCTTATTATTCTAATTGTTAAATGTCTTTCATTCATTATTTTATAAATATAGTTTTCTACATCTTTTGCTTTTATTGCAATATCTAAAATATCTTCAGCTTTTAGAATTAAGAACATTTGATTTGAAGAAATATACATTATTTTCTTTTTAACCAAGTTTGGTAATTCTTTATATCTTTTTAGGTTTTTAATTGTGTTTTGCTTTGCAACTCTTCTTGCACTTTCATTTAGTAATGCTTCATTCTCAAAAGCCGGAAGAGATTGTGTATATAATTGTTTTAAAAGTGAAGCCATAGATGCATTATAAATATTTGTTCCAACTGCTGAAATATCACAGTATGTAACTACATATAACATTCTTAATGCAAGTTCACTTTTTACTAATCCTGTAAAATTAAGTATAGTTTTTTCAGAATAAATATCTTCATGAGTTGCTATGTAAGACATCATATTATGATATCTTACAAGTCTTGCTCCAATTTTAGTATGCTCTTCATCAAAATTTAAAGAGACACCCATATCTTTAAAGATTTTTTCACCAACAATGTGATGATCTGTTGGTCTTCCTTTTCCTGCATCATGAAAAAGTGCAACAAGTTTTGTAATACTTTGTTGCTGTTTTGTTAAGGAATTAAAAATTTCTTGAATATAAGGATCTTTAATGTGTTCTGCAAATTTTAATGTTTTAATAGAATGTACGTCAACAGGATGTTGATGATATCCATCAAATTGTGGTTGATCAATAATCTTTTTTGTATTTGGTAAAATAGCTTGAAATAATCCTGCATTGTAAATTAGTTTAATAATAGGATATAAAGACTTTTTAAAGAGCATTGATTTAATATTCTTTTTTAACTCTTTTGATTGCGTAGTAGGACGCTTAGCTTTACTTGCATAGTAAATATATGACCTATCAAATCTTTTTACACTTGAAGGTAAGTCAATAAGCTCTTTTACTAAGTTATTTAAACTCTTTGGTTTTGCATTAAAAGATGTATATAAAGTATTGTCTACAATATAAAGATTCTTTTTATATCGATGTTCTTTTAATAAAGTGATATTTTCTTTTTTAAATATAACTTTTCTTGTAAATTTTTTAACCATTGTTGCTGTAAAACTATGAATAATATGTAAACATGTTAAAAGTTTTGCCATACATTGTCTATCTTTTGTATGCCGTGGTGTATTTTTGAAACCTAGTTTTGTACTTAAATCAGGCAAGATATCAAAAGTTACTTGGTCTTGTTTTTTTCTTGCAATATTATGTAAGGCATTTCTTACTTGGAAAATATATTCTAAAGATTGTCTATATTTTCTATACTCTTCTTCTGTAAATTCGCTACCTATCAAACTTTTCGTATCTGATGTTCCATATAAAATATTTGCCATCCAATACATCATATTTGATTCTCTAATACCACCATAACCATCTTTAATATTAGGTTCCATTTTCAGTGGATACTTTAATAATCTTTGTTTATGTTCTTCAAGCTTATCTAATACAAACTCTTTTTGATTTGTTTTTCTAATAAGATGTAATACATTTTCATAACCATACCAAAGATATTTAGAACCAAAAATAAGTCTTGATTCTAAAATTGAACTTTTAATAGTTATATCTTCAGCAACACTAAGTGCTACTTCTTTTAACTCATGAACCCTAGAACCTAATTTTAAACCACAATCCCATGCAAGAGTAATAAACTCTTCCATAATTTCTTTTAAGTTATAACCTTTTATATCCTCATATAGAATCATAATGTCAATATCAGAATAGATACAAAGCTGCTGTCTTCCGTAAGAACCAAGTGCCACAAGACTAATAGGAACTGAAGAGCTCATTGGTTGATATGAACCAAAGTTTTTACGTAAAATATATTTATAAAGTAAAATTAGGAATTTATCAGTATGTTTTGTATGTTTTATAAAAAAGTCTTTTCCACCCGTAGTTTCAAGTGTAGTATCAATAGATGCAACATAGTTTTTAAAATAGTTTTTAAAAACTTTTGATATCTCAAAATCATTTGCATTTTGTGAGATAAGTTCTTCAATTTGTATATTTAAATCATTCATAGTAATTCTTTATGCGTTTCCAATTTTTTTCTTAATGTTATCCTATTTAAGCCTAAATGTTTAGAAACTTGAACCTGAGATTTGTATTTTTTTGTTGATGCTTTTATTAAAGGAACTTCAAATAGATATAAAAGGTTTTTGTATGCATTATCTTCACCTAGATTCTCACCTAGATATTTTTCTAAAAACATTAATATCTCTTCTTCACCAATTGTTTCAAAAAGATAAGAAAAATAAATAGATTTTCTTAATGAGTGAGTGTTATTTGTAATATTTGTAATTAATTTAGATGAAGAGATCATTTCCATATCTAAAGTTCTTGAAGCTTCAAGTGAAAACTTATGAATTAATGCTTTAGTATCTAACTCTCTTTTATGTAAACTTGGTACTTCAAGATTAATTGAAAATATATCTTTTAACTTTTGGTTTAACATATTATTTTCCGATATTGCAATAATTCTAATATCATTTGTATTTATCCATTTTAAGAAAAGGTCAATATTCGTAAGTTCATCAATTTTATCAATAATTATTGCATCATTTTGTAGATTTATTACTTCATCTTGGATATCTTGTTGTAATGACTTTGAATTATAAATATTAGAATTTGGCAGTATATATTGAGCAAGTGATTTTTTACCAACACCTGCACCTCCTAATATTAGGGCATGTACATTAACAGCTTGTAATAGTTTTGCTGAGTTTAATATCTCTTTTGAAATCTCATCCTGTGCGATAAAGTCTTGCATATTTTCTAACCTTTTTTTGTATAAATTAATTATACAGAAATTAACAATAATAATTTAGTATACAGTATATTTTTATGAACTATTTTTACAAACTGTTTATAAAATAACCATTTGATTATTATATATTATAAAAATTATTATTGCTTTTATTACTATTATGTAATAATTATATTATGAAAATAAATTTATATAAAATCATAACAATAATTGTTTTTATAATTGTTTCTATAATAGCTATTTTAATAACTAGCAATTATCTTTCAAAAAAAGAATATAAACTACAATCGAAGAAATATGCACTTATTTCAAAGAGTATACAAGATAAAATAAAATCAACAATAGAAAAAAAGAAGAATGCCACTTTAGCTTTAACTATTCCATTATCTTTAAATAAAGATGTGTTAAATATAATAAAATACCAAAAAGATGGAAAACAACTAAATAATTTATCTTACCTTTTAAGAAAGGAAACGGCATTTAAAAATGTATGGTTTCAAGTACTTGATGCAAAGGGAGTGAGTTTATATCGTACTTGGTCAAAAAAGAAAAATGATGAAGTATATAAAATTAGAAAAGATATTCTTTCAATGATAAATGAACCAAAAATCAAAAGCACTATTAGTGTAGGTAAGTATGATATAGCTTTTAAAGCAATGGTTCCTATTTTTGAGAATAATAAATTTATTGGAATCATTGAATCAATAACACATTTTAATTCAATTACAAGAGGTTTAAGAAATAGTGATGCTATTGAACCTGTTATTATAGTGGAAGAAAAATTTACTAAGCAATTAAGAGAAAATGCATTTACAAATATATTTATCCAAAATCATTATATAGCTAATCTCTCTGTTGATAAAAAAATAACAGAATACTTAAAAAATAAAGATATTGATAAATTTATAAATAAAGAGGACTACTTAGTTGAAGATACTTATTTAATAATTAATACACCAATATTTTATAATGGTGAAAAACTTGCAAGCTTCTTATCTTTTAAAGATATAAATAAAATTGATACAAAAGATATTAAAGAGTATAAGCAAAGTGTATTTTTGTATTTAGGACTATTTTTATTATTGTTAGGATTAGTACTTTTTATTATTAGCTACTATTTATATTCAAAAGAATTAAGAAGTCTTTATGACAAATTAAATGAAAACCAAGAAGAATTACGTAATTTAAACAACTCTTTAAAACAAACTGTTGATGAAGAAGTTAGAAAAAATTACAAAAAGAATAAAGTTTTATTCCAGCAAAGTAAGATGGCTGCAATGGGTGAGATGATAGGAAATATTGCTCATCAATGGAGACAACCTCTTTCTTTAATAACTACTGCAGTATCAGCTTTAAAACTAAGAAAAGAGTTAGGTATTTTAGAAGATAAAGATTATACAGAATCTTTTGATTTAATTATTAATTCAGCTAATCACTTATCAAACACTATTGATGATTTTAGATATTTCTTTACCCCAAATAAAGATAAAAGTAAAACTCTTACAAATGATTTATTAGAAAAGGTATTTAAACTTTTAAGTGCAGAGTTTAAAAGTAAAAATATTAAGATTATTGAAGAAATAGAAGAAATTGAAATAACTACTTATGAAAATGAATTAATTCAAGTATTAATAAATATTCTAAATAATGCAAAAGATGAATTAGTAAAAATTGAAGACCTTAATGCTAGATATATTTCTATTAATATATCAAAAATCAAAAATGAAATAATTTTCGAAGTAAGCGATAGTGCAGGAGGAATTTCTGAAAATATTATAGATAGAATATTTGAACCATATTTTACAACAAAACATCAAAGTCAAGGTACAGGAATTGGCTTATATATGAGTAAAGAAATTGTACAGAAGCATTTAAATGCAGATATACAAGTTTCTAACAAAGAGAGTATTTTTGATAATAAAACTTATAAGGGTGCCCAGTTCATCATCTCAATACCCTTAAGAGATGAAAACTAGGCTTGTTTTTATTTATGCTTTTTATTAGAGTAATGAATAAATGCAGTGAGTGATAATAAAATTATTGAAATACCTGCTATTAAATAAAAGGCATTTATCATCTTTTCATAATCATTAAGTGCTATTTTAAACACAACAATAAGTGCTTCAATAGATAAAGCAATAATAATAGTACTTAAAAACTTAGTTAATATTTTAGTTTCAACCTTAGAGTTTTTAGAGTAGGACTTAAAGAATACTTCTTGCTCTAATATTGTTTTTGCCAAGTCAAATATTGCAATACTTAAGGTCAGCGCAATTATAGGTTTAAATATCATTTCTAGATTTAGTGTTGTTTCAATAAATATATAATAAACAAATTCATATAATGAATATGCAATTGTCATTATTGATAAAGTAATCATTGAAAAACCTGCAAGAATATAAAAGGCTTTTGTTAATTTATGAAAAGGCTTATTTAGTTCAATTAAATTTAATTTTTCTAATAAAATATCAAGACGAAGGTCTAGAAATATAATTTGATCATCTTCTTTTACAGTAACCGTAATACAAGTATTTCTTGTAGCTGAACTAATATATGGTTTTGAAAAAGCAATATTATCTTCTTTAAATTCAAGCTTTGATATCACATAAGATCTATTTTTGCCTTTTGCTTCTAAATCAATTCTATTTCGATAATAATTTCCTTCAAGCTGAATCTTTGTTGTTTTATTTGTAAAATATATTAATTCTAGTGATGGAAATAAATTAAATAACTTTAAAAAATTGTTTTTTTTAAGAGGCATTAAATCACCAAGATTTTTAACACTTTCTTGTACAAAGAATTCTATTTCATCTTTGTGTTGATTATAGGTTTCTATAAATTCTTTCATTCTTTTTCCATATGATTTTTTATTATTATACAGTTATTATGGATATAAATCATACTTTATTTGAATATATAATATACAGTTTATTCTTTTGTGTATATTATTTAAGTAGTAAAAAAACTACAATACATAAAAGAATTATTGTAGAACTTTGCCAAAATAAAAGTGGATTTCTTTCAATTAAAGCACTAGGTTTTTTGCTTAGAAACTTTTTATTTGGATTTTCTAAATCATAAATAAATTCTAAAACCTCATCGTATCTTTTTTCTGGGTTTACTTGTAATGCTTTTTTTAAAGCTTCATCTACCCAAATAGGAACTTTAGGATATAAACTTTCATATTTTAATCTATTTTGAGCAGCCTTACTAACACATCTTGCTACACTTGTTCCATAAGGAAATTTTCCACTAAGCATTTCATATGTAATTACTCCAAGAGAAAAAATATCAGATTTTGAAGTACCTTGTTTTCCAATAAAATATTCAGGAGCAGAATATAAAGCAGTACCGAGTAGATTCTCTTGTTCAAGAGTAGTGTTATTTTCTAATATACCTTTAACTTTTGTAGCTCCAAAGTCTATTATTTTAACTGTTCCTTGATAATCAATCATAATATTTTCAGTTCTTAAATCTTGATGCACCATTTCTTGTTTATGAAAAGCGTATAAACCTTTTGCTATTTGCTTGATAATATCTCTTTTTACTTCAAACTTTTCATTTGGATTATCAATTAGCCATTGTGTTAAAGTCTCACCTTTAATATATTCACTAACATTGTATAAATAGTTTCTTTTTCTATTCTGCAAATAGGATTTTGATACGTTTTCATGATTTATTCGTTTTGAAATCCATTCTTCCATTAAGAATCGTTCTAAGTATGCTTTATCATCTTTTAAATCAATTGAGGGAGCTTTTATCACAACCTTTTCATCACTTAGCTTATCTAATGCTAGATAAACATGGCTTCTGCTTGTATGACTTAACTCTCTTAATATCTCATAATCATCAAAAATCATTCTAGCTTCAAGTACATTAGGAATTGGTCTACTTGTTAATTGCTTATGAATTTCATCAATATTTTTATTTGGTACGTTTTCTATTTTTGCTATTTGAATTGTTAAATTATCATCACTGCCATTTTCATAAGCTTTATCAATTAAATACTTTGCTGTTATATTGTAATCATCAATTTGTTTTTGCAAGGTTTCTATAATAAAATCTTCTTTTAAAAACTCATAAACTCCATCTGTCATAAGTAAAAAGATATCATCTTTTTGTATTTCACAATTTTCATAATCAGGTGTTAAAATAGAATCAATTCCCATAGCTCTTGAGAGATAGCTTTTATCATCACTAACCCAAACTCTATGATCTTTTGTTAATACTTCAAGTTTGGAATCTCTTAATCTGTAAACTCTAGCATCCCCAATATGAAGTATATGTGCAGTATTTGATTTTAAAATTAATGAAGTAAAAGTACAAACATAGCCTCTATCTTTATCAAGGTGATATTTGTTTTTCCAGTTTTTTGAGTGAAGCCATGAGTTAGTTGCTTTTAAAACACTAGAAGCAGATTTTTTAACACTCCATGATTCACTAGTACAATAATAATCTTCTAAGAAAGAAGTAACAGATACTTTACTAGCTTCGCCACTTACTTCACTACTACTAATACCATCAGCAATTGCAATTGCAATACCTTTATTTGTTAGTTGTGGCTGTGTAGGGATTCTAGTATCGTGGAAATCTTGATTGATTTCTTTACGTCCTTTATTAGAATATTGTCCTAATTGTATTTCTAGTTTATTTGGCATTTTTAATTGTATCTAATTACCAAGATTTATATGGTAAGAATTTACCATTCATTGTAATTACAACCCTATCTCCTTTTGGATTTTCTTCTTTGTCTATGTCCATTGAAAAATCAATAGCACTCATAATTCCATCACCAAATTTTTCACCAATAAGTTCTTTAATTGTATCGCCATAAACGCCTACAATTTCATAAAATCTATAAACAACAGGATCTGTAGGAATTGTTTTTTCCCAATTTTTATGTGGAAACTCTTGTAAAGTTATCGCAACTTCTTTTCCTAATTTTAAAACTTTACAAACTTTTTTTGCTTGGTCTTTTAGTAAACTATTCATTCCTAAACAAGCAGATGTTAAAAACACTGGTGAAATATCTACTTTTGAAGCTATATCTTCCCATGATAAACCTAACTCTTTTTTAGCAATGATAATTTCTTCTGTCATTTCTATTTTAGTCATCTTTGATTCCTTTTAATTAAAAAAACTATAGGAATTATTCCTATAGTCTTATTTTTTATATATCTCTTTTTGCAGCTGTTCTAACATGTGTGTAATATAATGGTAAACCAACAAACAATAAACCACCAAATAAGTTACCTAAAGCAACTGGTAATTCATTCCATAATAAGTAATCAGCAATAGTAAATTCACCACCCATAATTAATGAGAATGGGAATAAAAACATATTTACAATCGAGTGTTCAAAACCCATAAAGAAGAACAGCATAATTGGCATCCACATTGCTAAAAACTTCCCTGAAACTGATGTAGAAACCATTGCTCCAACAACACCCATAGATACCATCCAGTTACATAACATTGCTCTAATAAATACAGTTAACCATCCATCTCCTCCATGTGCAGCATAACCTAATGTTCTAGCTTCTCCAATAGCAGCAACTTTTGCAGCAATTGCTCCACCATCAGTATTAAATCCATAAGTAAAGATAAATGCCATCATAACAGCAACAGAAAAAGCACCACCAAAGTTACCAAGTGCAACTAATCCCCAGTTTCTTAAAACTTGACTTGTTGTAACGCCAGGTCTTTTATCAAGCCATGCTAATGGTACTAACATAAATACACCAGTTAATAAGTCAAACTTCATTAAGTACAACATAATAAAACCAATAGGGAATAAAGCAGCTCCTAAAATTGGAGATCCTGATTTCATTGCAACTGTAATTGCAAATACTGCAGCTAATGCTAAAACTGCACCAGCCATATATGCTCTAATTAATGTATCTTTTGTAGACATGTAAACTTTTGATTCACCTGAATCAACCATCTTGGTAACAAATTCTGAGGGTTCTAAATAAGCCATGTTTTTCCTTTTTTGTAGTTTAGATTTTGATAGAAAACATCTGTTTCAATCACATGAGAATATTAAAACAAAGAAAGTGAGGAAAAAAATGTGAAAATAAGATTTGTCTGTATAATAAATAGACAATCAAATAAATAGAATGTAATTAATATAATTTATAATATAAATAAAAAGAGTACTCATCAAGAAATCTATTATTTTTATCTTTGTTTTTTTATTCTTTCTTCTTAGTTTATTTTTCATAATTGGAAATACAATAAAAGATTCTTACAAGATACAAGAAGATTTATTGCAAAACTCATTAAAAAATAAAGCTGTTGCTATTTTTGATTTAATAGTTGATATGAGACACTGGAATGCTAAATATGATGGTGTATATATCAAAAGTGAAGAGTTAAGTCCTAATCCATACTTAAATCCCAATTCAATTAAATCAGAAAATGGTGAGACATTAGTCTGGGTTAATCCCGCTTTTATGACAAGACAAATATCACAAATAGCAAGTAAAAGAGATGGATTTACCTTAAAAATAACTAGTAATAAATTAATAAACAAAAATAATGCGCCAAATGAAGATGAGAAAAAGATTTTAAACTATTTTGATGAAAATATTGAAGTTCCATATTATTGGAAAATTGAGAATAATCAGTTTAAATTTATGGGAGCATTAAAAACTGAACAAAGCTGTCTTAAGTGTCACTCTCATCAAGGATATAAAGTAGGGGATATCAGAGGTGGTATTAGTGTTACTTTTGATGTTAAAGAAGAGTATGAACAACTTCAAATAATAAACAAAGAAAAAGAACAAACTATTACATATTTAGTTTTTGTAGCAATTGGGGTATTACTTAGTTTTATTGTTTATCTAAATATAAAAAGAAAAGATGAAGAAAAAATTTCTAGATTAAATGAATCCTTAGAATTAAAAGTAAAAGAGCTTGATACTTTTAATAAAACACTTCATAAAAAAGTAAATGAAGAAGTTGTAAAACAAAGGGAAAAAGAAAATCTTTTAATACAACAATCAAAACTAGCTGCTTTAGGTGAGATGATTGGAAATATAGCTCATCAATGGAGACAGCCAATTAGTGCAGTAAGTGCTATTATGATGAATATAAAATGGACAGCAATTTCTCAAGGAGTAGATAAGAACTTTTTAGATGATAGAATGAAAGAAGCTAATGAGCAGTTAAAATATATGTCACAAACTATTGATGATTTTAGAACATTTTTTAAACCTGGAAAAGAAAAAGAGTGTTTTGATTTAAAAATGGAAGTAAAAAAAGCATATAAAATTTTAAAAGCATCTTTAGAAAATGATAATATTAATCTTCAAATTTATAATACAAAAGAGATAAAAGCTTTTGGATATGCAAGCGAATTTTCCCAAGTTGTTTTAAATATAATATCTAATGCTAAATATGTATTACTAGAAAGAAAAATACAAAATCCTAAAATAGAAATATACCTATCAAGCAATGAGTCAAATATCTTTTGTGAAATAAAAGATAATGCAGGTGGAATTGAACCTGAACATATAAATAGAATTTTCGAGCCATATTTTACAACAAAAGAACATAATGGTACGGGTATTGGTTTGTATATATCAAAAGAGATAATTCAAAAACATATGCAAGGAACTTTAAACGTAAAAAATACAGACCTAGGTGCTAATTTTATTATATCTATGCCAAATATTAAAGGAAATGATAATGCAGATTGTTCAAAGACTAAAAACTAAAACAATACTATTAGTTGAAGATGAAAATATTATAAGAGAAAATATATCTTCAATGCTAAAGTTCTTTTTTAAAGAAGTATATACAGCAATAGACGGATTTGATGGTCTTGATAAATATGAAGCAAATCTTCCTGATATTGTAATGACAGATTTAAAAATGCCAAATATGGGTGGATTTGATTTACTTGAAGAGATAAAAAAACTTTCATCAAACTCTTATACAATAATTGTATCAGCACATACAGATACAGACCTTCTTATAAAAGCCATACACGAAGGTGTTGATAGATATATAATTAAACCTGTAACAGAAGATGAATTATTCAAAGCATTTGAAGCATTTCTAATAAAAATGGATAATGAACTACCTTCAATAATTGAAGTAAATAAGAATACAAAGATTGACTTTGATAAATGTCAGTTAATGCTAAATGATGAGGTGATTCATCTAAATAAAAAAGAGATAAGACTTTTAAAATTATTATGTAAAGATTTTAATAAAATAGTAAATTATGATGAAATAGAGTATCAAGTTTGGGGAAATAAATCAATGAGTTTATCAGCTATTAGAAGTGTCGTAAGAGACTTACGAAAAAAACTTGGAAGTGAATATATTGTTAATGTTTCAGGTTTAGGATATAAGATGAGGTAAAACTCATCTTATAAAAAAGGTGTTAAAAAGGATATATTTTAAAGATTTATATAAAAAATATTATCTTCAATTTTACTTTCATAAACATTAGTACATCCACTATCATTTCCTAAAGCTTCACCAGATTTAAGGTCAATATCCCAATTATGCATAGGACAAGTTACTACATGCTCATGAACTAAACCTTCACTTAGTTTTCCTTGTTTATGAGGACATTCATTGTTTATTGCAAAAATTGAGCCATCTCTTGTTTTAAAAACTGCGATTTCGATTTCACCGTATTGAATTACTCTTGAACCCATTGATGGGATATTTTCAGTTTCTGTTATTTTAATCCATTTTGCCATTATACTGTTTCCTTTGCTTCAAAACTTTCTGAATTTTCTGGTGCTATTACTATTGGACTAAACTCATCTGTAAAGCCGTCTTTTCTTGATTTTTCCCATGGGTCAATTTGAGCTGTTCTTTGCGATTCATCAAATCTAGCTGCATAAAAATCTACTTGCGACTTATCTTTTAAAAGTGCATCTTTAACGTATTGTAAACCAACTCTTTCAACCCAATGAGCAGTTCTTTCTAGGTAATATGCATCTTCTCTATAAAATTGCATAATTGCTTTTATGTAATGATACAACTCTTCATTTGTAGCAACTTTTGTAAAAAAGTCAGTAACTCTTACTTTAATACCACCATTTCCTGCAATACTAATTTCCCATCCTGAATCAACAGCAATTACACCAATATCTTTAATAGTAGCTTCCGCACAATTTCTTGGACATCCTGATACTGCAATTTTGAATTTATGTGGTGTCCATGAACCCCAAGTCATTTTTTCAATATCAATACCTGTTTGCATTGCATCTTGTGTTCCAAATCTACACCATTGATTTCCAACACAAGTTTTAACAGTTCTAAGTCCTTTTGCATAAGCTTGACCTGATACAAAACCACAATCATTTAAATCTTTCCACATAGGCTCTAGTTGCTCTTTTTTAACACCTAACATATCAAGTCTTTGACCACCTGTGAATTTCACAGTTGGAACATCATATTTAACAGCAATATCTGCCATATCTTTCAACTCTTTAGGACTTGTTAATCCTCCCCAAATTCTAGGAACCACTGAATAAGTACCATCTTTTTGGATATTTGCAAAAACTCTATCGTTTATAAGAGCTGATCTTTTATCATTTTTATATTTGTCATCATTGTATTTTACAAGTAAGTAGTAGTTTACAGCAGGACGACATTTGACACATCCATCTTCTGTTTTCCAATCAAGTTTTCTAAATACATCATAAACATTATCAAACTCATTTGTATCAACACAAGCTTTTATATCTTTGTGTCCAACATCACAACAGTCACAAATACCTTCAACTGTATCGTTGTATTCATCACCTAAAGTATCTACTAAAATTTGTTCAACAATACCTAAACAAGAACCACAAGAAGCTCCAGCTTTTGTACATGTTTTCACTTCACCTAAAGTTTTTAAGTCATTTTCTTTAATTCCACAAACAACTTGACCTTTAGTAATTCCATTACATCCACAAATTTCTTCATCATCACTCATTGATTTTATATCATTTCCACCATGACCTGCATCACCTGATAGTGCTGATTTTCCAAAAAGAATTTTTGTTCTTAAATCAGAGATATCTGTATGTTCTTTTAGAAGTTTTAAATACCATGAAGCATCAGCTGTATCTCCATATAAAACAATACCAATAATTTTATTATCATAAATTACAAGTTTTTTATAAATACCAACTTTTTCATCTAGTAATATTAATTCTTCAGTTGTTTCATCACCTAAATAATCACCAGCAGAGAATAAATCAACACCTGAGATTTTAAGTCTAGTAGAAAGTGTAGAACCAGAATAACCATCGCTATCTTTTCCAGCTAATTTTTTAGCACAGAATTTTGCTTGCTCATAAAGAGGTGCTACTAATCCGTATGTATTTCCATCATGTTCTGCACATTCACCAATTGCAAAGATATCTTCATCAGATGTTTGAAGGTGATCATTTACAAGAATACCTTTTTTTGTTTCAAGACCAGTTTCAATAGCAAGTGCTTTATTAGGAATAATTCCTGTTGCAAATACTACTATATTTGATTCAACAGTCTCTCCATCAGTAAAAGTTACACTTTCAACTTTTGTTTGACCCTCAATTTTTTCAATTGTAGTATTTAATTTAAATTCAATTCCATAAGTTTCAAGGTTTTTTTGTAAAAGTCTACCACCTGTAGAGTCAAGTTGCTGAGATAATACTGAACCACTTCTATGAACTAAAATTGTCTTAATTCCGTGCATTGCAATACCGTAAGCAGCTTCAAGTCCAAGAAGTCCACCACCAACTACAACTGCTGTTTTATCTTTTGAAATTAAATCTAAAATAGTATCACTATCAAGTTTTGTTCTAAATCCTATAACATTTTCAAGTTCACTTCCAGGTGTTGTAGGAATAAAAGAGTTTGAACCAGTTGCAATTAGTAATTTATCGTAACTTAATTCTTTTCCATTTTGGCTATATACTTTTTTGTTTTCTTTATCAATCTTTACTACTTTATCACCTTTGTGTAAAGTGATATTATGTTCATCGTACCAAGTTTGATGATTTATAATTGTATCTTCGAAAGTTTTTTCGCCTGATAAAAGGTAAGATAGCATGATTCTATTATAGTTAACATGAGGTTCTTCCCCAAAAATTGTAATATCATATTTATCTTTTTGAATATCAAACAAATCTTCTATGGTTCGTAAACCACTCATTCCATTACCAATTACTATTAATTTCTCTTTCATAAATCTTCCTTTTTATGCTTATGGAATAATTATGACAAAATTATTTAGATTAAGATTATAAAAAGTGTATATAAAATATTCAATTGCTTAATTTTAAATTAAATTAAGTGATATTTGGAGTAAAAAAGTATACATAAAGATAGTTAAAGCTTAATTTTACATTAAATTAATTAATATTCTTCATGATTAATTAATTTATAGCCTTCGCCTCTAAAATTAATAATCATTCCACTTTTTAGTTTTTTCTTGATTTTATGAATTAAACTTCTCATGCTTACTGCTTCCATCTCTTTTGAATCCCAAACATACTCATGAATCATTTCAATTGAAGTAATACTATTTAGATTTTGAACAAGTAGTGACATTAGAAGTTTTTCTTTTACGCTTAAATCAATACTTTGTTCTTTATAATATAAAGTTTGTTCTAATAAATCAAAACTATAAGAGTTTCCAAGCGTTGTTAAAAACTTATCAGTTTTATTTTGTTTTTGTACATGATATTGTATTCGTAAAAAAAGTTCTTCAAAATCAAAGGGTTTTTTAATATAATAATTACAACCAAGAGCGTAAGATTTTTTGATATTTTCCATATCAATTTGAGCACTCATAATAATTACAGGCGTTTGCTTATTTTCTTCTCTAATGATTTCTAAGATTTTATGTCCATCAAAACCAATAACATTTAAATCTAAGATAAAAAAATCATAAGAGTTATTCATTACCGTTTCAACAGCTTTATATCCATCAAAACAATTATCTACAAAAAAACCTCTATTTTTTAAAGAGTTTGAGATAATCTTATTTAAAGCAAAATCATCTTCTAATAAAAAAACTTTCATATTTATCCTAGTGAAATTTTTGTAAAGTCATAAGAAAATTCAGTGTTCTTCTCATTTACATTTAATTCTATGTTTATATCATACTTTTCACATATTTCTTTTATGATATTTAATCCAAGGCCTAAACCTTTTTCATTATCATCTTGATGAAAAGCCTTAAAAATATTATCCGTTGATTTAATTTCATGTCCATAATTTTGAACTTTTATTTTGTTTTTTTCAATATATATATCAACACAAGTATCTTCAAAAGAGTGTTTAATAGCATTTGATATTGTATTATCAATAACTCTTTCAAGTTCGTATTTATTCATTTTTATACTAAAATCATCATCAATATGCAAGTCTAAAAAGATATCTTTTACAGATGCTAATTCATGAAAAAAAGAGATTCTCTTTGATAAATATCGCATCATATTTATCTCTTCCACATCTAAAACTCTTTTTTCTTTTTTACTTAGATAATAAATATCTTCATAAATTGAAGATAAAGATTTAGAAGATGCAAGTATTGCTTCAAACTCATCTTTTTTACCTATTCTTGATTCTAAGCTATTTATGTTTAAAGTTATAACCCCTAAAGGTGTGTTCATTTCATGAACAATTTTTTTTAAGAAAAAGTCTTGTTGTTCATATAAATCACTAATAGTTTTTTTACTTTGTGAGAGTTCTAACTGCATTTTTATTCTTGCTTTTATCTCTTTTTCTTCAAAAGGTTTTGTAATATAATCAACTCCACCTTTTTCAAAGGCTTCAACCTTACTGTTTACATCATCAAGTGCACTTATAAAAATAATAGGAATATCTTTTAAATTTTCTTTTTCTTTAATGATTTTACAAACTTCAAAACCATTTAACTCTGGCATTTTAATATCTAAAAGTATTAAATCAACAGGGTTTTTTATTACTGAATCAATAGCAAAATGAGCATCTATTGTAGCTTTTATTTCGTAGTTCTCTTCTTTTAAAATTGTATTTAAATATTTTAAATTTTCAACTTTGTCATCAACTATTAGTATTGTATATTTTTTAACCATGTTTAAATCACTTATGAGTTTTTCTATTAGTAAAATTATAGATGAACTTAAATTAGATATATATGAGGAAAACTATTGAATTTAAAGAAACTTTTTATGTTACTGTTTATTTTAAATACAGTTTCTTTTATTTTTGTTGCAATTGTAATTAACAAATATCAAAAAGCAACAATACAACTTGAAGATGCTTACCAAATGCAATACAAATCACTACTATTAGCACAAGAACTTAGACAAAGTAGTGATGATTTAACAAGAATGGCAAGAACTTATGTTGTAACTGGAAATGAAATGTTTAAAGAACAGTTTCAAACAGTTTTAGACATAAGAAATGGGAAAATACCAAGACCAAAAAGATATAGAGGAATTTTTTGGGATTTTTATACGCTTAATAATAAAAAGCCTTTACTGGATGGGGAAAAAGTATCTTTACGAGAGTTAATGATTAGAGCAAATTTCTCCGAGGATGAGCTAAATTTACTGATTAATTCCCAAGACGAATCAGATTATCTAACAAATTTAGAACATAAAGCAATGCAAGCTGTAAAAAGAGGTGATTTTAAATTTGCAAGAGATTTAATGCACTCTGATGAATACCATCAAGCAAAAATAAGAATTATGAAGCCATTAGATAAGTTTTATAAAGCTTTTGAATCAAGAACAAAAAAACAAGTTGATAATTCACAACTTGAAGTAAAAGAGCTAGAGTTTTATGTAAATGTAATTGTTCTTTTTTCTATTATAATTTTTCTAATGTCATTTTTTACAATCTTAATCAGAATTGTTTATCCAATAGATTTACTAAGAGTTGCAATGTTAAAACTCTCTTCAAATAAAATGGACGTGCAATTAGATAAAAATAAATATCAAGATGAAGTAGGAGATATGATTGGCTCTGTTGCAATTTTTAAAGAAAATACTCAAAAACTTATTTCAAGTGAGGAGCAATTAAAACTTGCAATTGATGATGCAAGAAATGCAAATAAAGCAAAATCCATATTTTTAGCAAGAATGAGTCATGAATTAAGAACACCACTAAATGCAATTTTAGGCTTTTCAAACTTACTTTCAAAGTCAAACAATATTAATATAAATGAGAAAGAAAATCTTCATACGATTAAAAAAAGTGCAAACTATTTACTAAATATAATAAATGAGATTTTAGAATTATCAAAAATAGAAGCAGGAAAAATAGAAGTACTTCCAAAAACATTTAATCTTCATGAAACAATAAAAGAAATCGAAGCATTATTTTTATTTAGGTCAAAAGCTAAGGGCTTAAATTTTAATATTACTTATGCTTCAAATTTACCAAAATTTGTAACTTTAGATGAACAAAGATTAAGACAAGTATTGATTAATCTTTTAAGTAATTCTTTAAAGTTTACTACAAAAGGTGAGATAAATTTATATATTTATGAAAGCATGAATAAATTGTTTTTTGAAGTAAGTGATACTGGTATTGGGATTTCAAAAGAGGATTTAGAAAAGATTTTCAAACCTTTTGAACAGATCAAAGAAGAAAATTACAATAAAAATGGAACAGGATTAGGCTTGTCTATTACAAAAGAGTTAATAAGTTTAATGGGTGGGAGTATTTCTGCAAAAAGCCAAAGAGGAGAGGGTAGTAAATTTTATTTTTCTGTTAACTATAAAAAAGCTTCAAAAGATTTAGTAGAAGATATTAAAAATAAAGACTTAATTGTAGGAATGAAAAATCAAGAGTTTACAAAAACAGCCCTTGTAGTTGATGATATAGAAGAGAATAGAAAATTACTTATAGAGCTTTTATCTTTTTATGGAATTAAAACTTATGAAGCAAAAGATGGTTTAGAGGTTTTAGATATTTATAAAAAAGAGAAAATTGATATCATTTTTATGGATATATTAATGCCAAAATTAAATGGTATTAAAACAATAAAAGAAATTAGAAAAACAGATAAAAAAATACCAATAGTTGTAGTTTCTGCAAATGTATTTAGTGAAGATAAGAAAAATGCTTTAAATACAGGTGCAAATGATTTTATAGCAAAACCAATTGAAGAGAGTGAACTTTTATTAATGTTAGAAAAATACATTGGTGCAGATTTAAAATATGAAGAAAATAATGAAGAAGCAAAACAACTTGATTATAAAAGTATTTCAAAAGAAAATTTAGAAAAACTAA
This sequence comes from Poseidonibacter parvus, assembly GCF_001956695.1. NCBI lineage: Bacteria > Pseudomonadati > Campylobacterota > Epsilonproteobacteria > Campylobacterales > Arcobacteraceae > Poseidonibacter > Poseidonibacter parvus. The sequence continues at coordinate 2,612,608 of NZ_CP019070.1, read as the reverse complement.
TTGAAGCTTGTAATAATATGGATAACAAAGTAATTTCAGAATTGTTAAATAAAGAACAATTATCAAAAGAATTAACAGAAGATATAAAAACAAGAATTGATGAATTTAAATATCATGAGATTATTGAACTTTGCAAAGATTCTAAAAATATATAACATAGCTCAATTTATTTAACTTGTTCAAAAAGTAGAGTTTGAGAGACTTATTACTTTAACTTAGATATTTTTAATTTCTAAGTAGGAATTTATCTTATCTCGTCAGATTGATATAAAAGAGTTTATGAAATATGTGAATATTTATATTATTCTAATTTAAGATATTTAATAGTTCTTATTTTTAACACTTTACGATTTAATCCTTCAAGGGGGTTGGATTACTTATATTTTTTTAATTTATTAATTTTTTCCAAAAATCGAATCATTCGATTTTTTTGCTCTTTTTTCTTGTTAAACTTCTTTTATAGTTAATTCAAATTAAGGAAATTAAGATGAACAATTCAAGAAGAAACTTTTTAAAAAAAGGTGCCATAGGGACAGCTGCTATTGCTGCTAGTACTACAATAAGTGGTGCTGCTACAAATATTATGGAGTCAAGAACTAAAAAAATCCCAAGTGCTTCTCACTTTGGACCTTTTTATGCTCATGTAAGAGATGACAAAATTGTTGACATCACTTCACAATTAGATTCAGATGCAAACCCTACTGTTATAGTAAAAGGTTTAGCCGATAGGAATACTTCAAACTCAAGAGTTAAATATCCAGTAGTAAGAAAATCTTACTTAGAAGGAAAAGGTAGAGGTGATTTAAGAGGTAAAGAAGAATTTGTTAGAGTTTCATGGGAAACTGCACTTGATTTAGCTGCAGACGCTATTAAAAAAGCACAAAAAAAAGGTGGTAATGAAGCACTTTACAACGCATCTTATGGTGGTTGGTCAATTCCAGGAGCTTTTAAGCCAAATGTTTTAGCTGGAAGATTCTTTAACCAAATTGGTGGAGCTGTTGGAACTGCTGGTGAGTATTCAAATGGCGCTGCTGGTCCGGTAAATCCAGGAGTTGTTGGGGATATGGAAGTTTATTCTATTCAAACTGCACATGAACAAATTATCAAACATACAGAAGTTATGGTTTTATGGGGAGCTGATTTATACAAAACTAATAGAGCAGGTTATTCTGTACCAAATCACAGATGTTATGATGCTTATGAAGAGTACAAAAAAGCTGGTATGAAAGTAATTTTAATTGACCCTATTTATAATTCATCTGGACAAGAGTTTAAAGCTGATTGGATTAAAATTAGACCAGGTTCTGATGTTGCAATGATGATGGCAATGATGTATCATTTATATAAAACTGGTAAATATGATAAAGCATTTATTGAAAAATATACTCATGGATTTGATAAATTTTTACCATATCTTTTAGGAAAAACAGACGGAATTCCTAAAACAACAAAATGGGCTGAAAAATTAACAGAAGTACCTGCTAAAACAATTGAGCAATTAGCTGAATTAATGGTTTCTAAAAGAACTATGATTGCAGGAAACTGGGCAATGCAAAGAGCAGCACACGGTGAACAAGTTGATTGGTCTATAATTACTTTAGCTTCAATGCTTGGACAAATTGGATTACCAGGTGGTGGTTTTGGTTTCTCTATGCATTATGAAGGTGGTGGTGATGCTGCATCTGGAAAAAGAACTGTTGGTGGATTAAGTCAAGGAAAAGGTGGTGCGGTAACTCTTACTATTCCAGCTTCAAGAATGAGTGATTTAATTAATAAACCAGGTGAAATTGTTACTTATAAAGGTAAAACTATTAAGTATCCAAAAGTTGAGTTTATGTTAAGTGCAGGTGGCTCACCAATTGGACATCAACCAAATGTAAATGAGCTAATTAAAGCTATGAGAACATTAGATACTGTTGTTGTTATAGAACCATGGTGGACACCAACTGCTAAAATGGCAGATATTGTTTTTCCTGCAACTACAACTTTAGAAAGAGATGATATTGCTTCTGGTATGTCATACTCAAATGATAGAATTTTTGCAATGAGAAAAGTAGTTGATGCTAGATATGAGTCAAAAGATGATTATGAAATTTTCACTGAATTAGCAAAAAGATTTGGAACTGAAAAAAGATTTACAAGAGATAGAACTCCAATGGATTGGATTCAAAGATTATACAAAAGATCTTATGCAAATAAAGTAATGAAAATTGCTTTTGAAGATTTCTGGGAAAAAGGAAGTGTTCATTATGATATTCCTGATGAAGCTAGAAAATATGTTAGACATGAAGCGTTTAGAAAAGATCCTGTAGTAAATGCACTTAAAACAGAAACTGGGAAAATTCAAATTTTCTCTGAAAAGTTTGAAAGTTATAAATATAAAGACTTTAAAGGTCATGCAATGTGGATGGAGCCAGAAGAGTGGTTAGGGAATAAAGAATTAGCAAAAAAATATCCATTACACTTAGTATCACCACATCCAACATATAGAATCCATACACAAATGGATAATACATGGGTTCAAAATGTGCATAAAGTGCAAGGTAGAGAGCCAATTAGAATTTCTCCAAATGACGCTAAAAAATTTGGAGTAAAAGATGGCGAGATTGTTGAAGTATATAATAATAGAGGAAGTATTTTGGCAGGTGTAGTGGTTACAAATACTATTAGAGATGGTGTTGCAGCAATTGAGGAAGGAGCTTGGTATTCTCCTGAAGATAGTTCAAAAGAGAATTCAAGATGTAATTCTGGACAAGTTAATGTATTAACGTCATCAAGACCAACATCTCAAATGGCAAATGCAACAACAGCAAACTCAACACTAGTTTCAATTAAAAAGGTGAATGTAGTTACTCCAAATGTAGCATATAACCCACCAAAAATTCAAGGAGCTTAATTATGAAAAATATTTTTAAAAGATTATTAATAACATTATTTGCAGTAGGGAGTTTTTCCCTACTAAGTGCTAGTGAAATGTACATCTTCCAAACAGCAAATGTAAAAATTGACAATAACAAAGCAAAACTTTATATTGGTACTCCTGTAAAAGTATTAAAAGATGTTGATGATAAGAATTCATTAGTTGAATTTTCAGGAATGGTTTTTGGTAATAAGCTTTATATAAATAAAGATAAATCACTCTTATTAGCATCGGTAGAAAAAAGTACTTTTGGAAAAGATGGTGAAACAAAAAAAGTTCAAGCAATAATTGAGAAAGGTTATTTAGCTAGTAATCCACTTGAAATTTGGGAAGAACATGAAGAGTTTTTTTATGAAAACTGTACACAATGCCATGCAGCACATGCACCAACAGAACATTCAATGTTAGAATGGGATGCTATTTTACAAACTATGAATGGTTTTGCTCAACTTGATGAAGAAGAAGCAGCTTATTTAGCAAGATTTGTAAAAGCTACATCTAATAATGGATTTTATCCAAAAACAAAAAAGTAAAAATTAAGTATAATTAGCAAAAAGGAGAGATTATGAGAAAAGATGTACTTGAAAAATTACAAAACTTGACTCTTCTTTATGCTGAAGATGAAATAGGAATTAGAGAAAATATTGCAGATTCTCTAAGATACTATGTAAAAGAAGTTTATGAAGCAAATGATGGAGAGGAAGGATATAAATTATATCTTGAAAAAAATCCTGATATTATTTTAAGTGATATTCGTATGCCAAATGTAAATGGTATTGAATTTATAAAAAAAGTTAGACAAACAGATAAAAATATCCCAGTTGTTATGATAACTGCTCATACAGATAAAGAGTATTTGCTAGATGCTGTTGAATTACATATGGAAAAATATATTGTAAAACCTCTTGATTTAGATGAGTTATTTGAATCTTTAAATAACTGTGTAAACATGCTAGATTCAAATAAAAAAGTTATATTAAAAGTTGATAAAGATTATGTTTATGATTATGATTTAAAAGAATTAAAATACAAAGATGAAAGTATTATTTTAAATAAAAAAGAGATGACTTTTTTAGAAGTTTTAATATCAAATCAATCGCGAGTTGTTAATTATGAAGAATTCCAAGATAAAGTTTGGGGCGATGATGTTATGACTGATAGCGCACTAAGATCATTAGTTAGGAATTTACGAAAAAAACTTCCCACAGATATGATTTTTAATCTTTCAGGAGTTGGATATCGATTTGTATAGGATTATAATTCTACTAATTTTTATATATACAAACTCCTTAGCACAAGAGCATCTTATCTCTAAATTTGAGTTTAGAGATGATAGTGCGAACAGTAATAAAGCAAAACCTCTAAACCCAAAATCTCATATAAATATCTTTTTACCTTCAATTCCTTATTCTTATATTGCTAAATCAACAAACTCAGGATTGATCAGATCTTATGATAATAAAAGAGGTTGGATATATGATTTAGCAAAATCACACAAAAGAGTTGGTGAGTATACTTATATCTTTGAGCTTAGAGAAAATTTAAAGTTTCAAGATGGAAAAGATTTTACTATGGATGATGTTTTATTTAATCTTGAATTTTTTAAGAAGAATCCACTTTTATATACCAATATTGATAAAGTTGATTTTGATATTATAAAACTTGATAAAAAAAGATTTAAAATAGTTTTAAAACAAAAATATGAGATGTTTTTAACAGATTTATCACGAATTTATTTTTATACTAAAGAGTACATAGAAAAATATAATCCAATAGGAGCAGAAACAGGAACAGCTACAAAAGCAGCAGGTGCTTTTGGAATGGGTCCATATATTTTGCAAAGTGGTTTTGCTTTAGGAAGTAAGCAAACAGAAAAACTAGAACTTGTAGCAAATCCATATTATTGGAATAAAAACTTTCCAAAAATTCAAAGAATCACAGTCTACACACAACTTGATGTAAATAAAGCAATCGAAGATATTACAAAATATGAAGGAAAGCTTGATTTAATGCCAATCCCTTTTAATAAAAAAATCGAAGTGTTATTATCAGAGTATTCAAAGCTTATTATTTCAGAATCCACAGATAATTTTGTAATATTTTTTAACCTTATAAATGGAAATAAAAAACTTCAAAACCAAAATATAAGGCAAGCATTAAATCAAGCATTAAATCAAGAAAACCTACTTAATTTTGTATATAAAAATGAAGGTAAAATATCTCCATTTACAACTTCTATTAATTACGATATTGTAAAGAAAGTTGCAGAAAAGTATAAATTTGAAGAGAAAAAGTTTTCTAAAAGTGAATTAAATAGTTTGTTAAATGGCTTAAAACTAAATATTTATACTCAAGATAGGTTTATGTTTTTACTTAAAGGTATTGAATATCAATTAAAAAAATATGGTGTAACTTTTAATTATAAAATTACAAATAGTGAAAAAGATATATATGAGCAGCTTTTAAAAACTAATAAAAATAAAAATGATAAAAACTGGGATTTATTAATATGGGGAGATGATGATTGGTATTATGAAAACCCTTGGTCAGTATTTTTTATTTATGAAACATCAGGGGCTTGGTCAACTATAAAAAAAGATGATTTAATGCAAGAGTATATAAAGAAGTATTTTATCACAAAAACAAAAACTAAAGAGTATGAAGAAGTTGTAAAAGATATACTTTTTAGAGCAAAGCAAAAGGCTTATACTTTAAGAGTCCCTTCTCAAAATAAAGTAACAGCAGTAAATAAAGAAGTAATATACAAACCATATAAAGGTGGAATTATACCTTTATGGGAAATAGAGATAAGTAATAATCACTGGTCTTTAAGACCTAAAAATATAGAGTATAAAGAAGAATTTAAAAAAGCAATAAAACCAAAAAGAATTAAATATGAAACTATTAAATAAGCTAAATATCAAATTTAAACTAGGTGTTCTATTTTTTATAATGTGCACATCAATTGCTCTATTATCATATAAAGCAATTGAAGTAAGTGAGCATAATAAAGAAACCTTAAGAGTCGTACATAGTAAATCTCAAGATGTATTATCTTTACAAGATAAAATTATTACACCATTATATAAACTAAGAGAATTAACTCAATCTTTAGTAATAGCTCCAAATAGTTCTATACGAGATAGTATAGAAAAAGATTTAAATTTTGTAATTAAAAACCTAGATTTAGAGTTTAAAAAATTAGAACCTGAACAAATAAAAACTCTACAAATGTGGCAAAATTATAAAAGCTTTGTTTTTCAAACTGAACAATACTTAAAAGAAGAGTTTCAAGAGGGTGCTTATATAAATGTTACGACTTCAAGTAGGGAGCAGTTTGCTTTACTAATTGATAGTCTTTTAAAAACACAGAGTAAGTTTCTAAATAACTCTACGATTGCTTACACTCGAGCAGTTGAGCAGGCAAAAGAGTTAAAGATATCTATTTTAATATATATATTATTCTTATTTATTTTGGCAACACTTATTGGATGGTTTGTTGCTAGAAACATTATTAATTCTATACAAATAGTACAACAAGGGTTAAATGACTTTTTCTCATATTTAAATCATAAAAAAAATAGTGTAGAAAAAATTGAAATTAATTCAAAAGATGAGTTTCACCAAATTGCAACTTCAATTAATACAAATGTAGCAATAATCCAAAAAAATATACAAAATAATGAAATAGTAATGAAAGATGCTACGAAGGTATTAGAAAATATTAAAAGTGGAAACTTAGGATCTAGAGTTACTAAAACTAGTAATAATGAAACTTTAAATGAACTAAAAATTATGATGAATGATATGATGGAAAATCTTGAAGAAAAGATTCAAAAAGAAATTAATCAAAGACTTGAACAAGAACAACTTTTAATACAACAAAGTAAGCTAGCTTCAATGGGTGAAATGATTGGAAATATTGCTCATCAATGGAGACAACCATTAGCTCAGATTTCTGCAATACATATGAATATGAAAATTACGTATGACTTTGATAAGTTCACAAAAGATTATATAGATACAAAAATAAAAGAAGCAAATACACTAACTTCTTATATGTCCCAAACTATATCAGACTTTCAAAATTTTTTTAAACCTCAAGGTGAAAAGGAAGAATTTTCTATTGAAAAAGCTTGTATAGATGCTTATAATATTTTAAAGTCTTCACTTAAATATCATGAAATAGAAGTTACTTTCAATCTCATTGAGGATACACAAATATTTGGATATAAAAATGAATATTCCCAAGTTATTCTAAATGTTTTAAGTAATGCAAAAGATATATTGATTGAAAGAAAGATTGAAAACCCAAAAATTAACATAGAAATAAAAGAAGGTGAAAATTTTGCAATTGTAAAAATTACAGATAATGCAGGCGGTGTTGAAAAAAATATCGTAAATAAAATTTTTGAACCATATTTTACAACAAGACATAAAACACAAGGTACAGGTATTGGTTTGTATATGTCCAAAAATATTATTGAAAGAAATATGAATGGCTTTATAAATGTTATAAATATAGAAAATGGAGCTTTATTTACTGTAAAAGTTAAAAAAGTGACAGACTAGTAATAATTCCTCCAAATATATTTTAAGTACATTAAGACGCTCAAATTTTTAATATCGTCATTATAATGATTTAAACACTAAGATAAATAGCTTTCATATATCCTTGCCAATAATATCTTATTTCTGGAGCAGTTTTTACAAAAAAATAGCTTGTTCCAAAAAAAGTTGAATTGTGGAACATTCTCCAAAAGTACTATAAAATATTCTCTAAAATCCTTAGGACTTTTTGAACAATAAAAATGACTTCTAAAATAAAAAGTATTCTCCATCCTGTTTACTTTATATACAAAAAATATCAAAAATTATTTCCAAAACAACACTTAAACAACACTTCTTCTTTATACTTTCAAACATAGGTCACAAAGACTTAATTTTGAAAGGAAAATTAAAATGAAAAGATTTACGAAAGCATTAGCCGCTTCTGCGTTACTTAGTCTGACAATATCAGCTGCAACTGCTGCAGAAACAATTAAAGTTGGGGTTTTACACTCACTGTCTGGAACAATGGCAATTTCTGAAACTACATTAAAAGATACTGTTTTAATGTTAATTGAAGAGCAAAATAAAAAAGGTGGGGTTTTAGGAAAAAAATTAGAACCTGTAGTTGTTGATCCAGCTTCAAACTGGCCTTTATTTGCTGAAAAAATGAGAGGACTTTTAACAAAAGATAAAGTTGATGTAACATTTGGTTGTTGGACTTCTGTATCTAGAAAATCTGTTTTACCAGTTGTTGAAGAGTTAAATGGTTTATTATTCTACCCTGTACAATATGAAGGTGAAGAATCAAGTAAGAATGTATTTTATACAGGTGCTGCGCCTAACCAACAAGCAATTCCTGCAGTTGATTATTTAATCAATGAAATTGGTGCAAAAAGATTTGTATTAGCTGGTACTGATTATGTTTATCCAAGAACTACAAATAAAGTTTTAGAGTCATACTTAAAGTCAAAAGGTGTAGCTGCAGAAGATATTATGATTAACTATACTCCATTTGGTCATTCTGATTGGCAATCAATCGTAAGTGATATTAAAAAGTTTGGTTCAGCTGGAAAGAAAACAGCTGTTGTTTCAACTATTAATGGTGATGCAAACGTTCCTTTCTATAAAGAATTAGGTAACCAAGGTATTTCATCTTCTGATATTCCTGTAGTTGCTTTCTCTGTTGGTGAAGAAGAATTATCAGGTCTTGATACAAAACCTCTTGTTGGACATTTAGCTGCGTGGAACTACTTCCAAAGTGCTGAGTCAAAAGAAAATGCTGAGTTTATTAAAACATGGAGAGCATATAAAAAAGATGATAAAAAAGTTACAAATGACCCAATGGAAGCTACATACATTGGATTTAAAATGTGGGTAAAAGCTGTTGAAAAAGCTGGTACTACAAATGTTGATAAAGTAACTGATGCAATGGTTGGTATTTCTGTTCCAAACTTAACTGGTGGAACTGCAACAATGCTTAAGAATCACCACTTAACAAAACCTGTTTTAATTGGAGAAATTCAAGAAGACGGTCAGTTTGAAACTGTATGGGAAACTGAAGGTGAAGTAGCTGGAGATGCATGGTCTGATTTCTTACCTGGATCTAAAGATTTAATTTCAGATTGGACAAGCCCAGTAAATTGTGGAAATTATAACACTGTTACAAAAAAATGTATAGGTGCTAAATAAATTAAAATATGAGAGTTTAACTCTCATGTTTTAACAGAAAGGTAAACATGAAAATATTTAAAATAATATTACTTAATTTATTAATACTTAGTGCTTCATTTGGAGTTACTCTAAAAGAAGATTCTAACAAATTACTAACAAAAAGTTTTAAAACAAAAGAAAAAACAATCATTGAACTAACTTCAAAATATAGTAAAGATGAAAAGCTAGAATTTTTATTTCAAAAATTGTTAAAAGGTGAACTTCTTTATACAAAAAGTGATAAACAAATAGTTTACATAAAAGAAAAAATTGAAGATGATTATAAAACTGCTGATATTTTTTCTAAAGAAGATCTAAAACTTACTTCAAAATATGATTTTAAAAAAGTTAAGATCAATAATAAATTAAGAAGTATTATCAAGAGTTCTCTTGCAAAAATTAATCTATTTTCTTCAAATGAAGATATTAGATTTAACTCTGCAAAGAATTTACTTGCTAATCTTGATATAAAAAATGAAGAATTAATTAATGAAATTCTTCAAACAGAAAAAAGTACTAAAGTAAAAGAAGTACTTGAAGAAGCAGTTACTGCTTTAGGTGTAAAATTTAAAGATGGTGAAGCACAAAAGCAAGCCATAATAAAATTAGGAGATTATTTATCTCCTAAATCATTAGAAGTATTGAAAAATATTTCATCAAATAGTGAAGATAAAGAACTGGTAAAACTAGCAAACACTTCAATTGCTTCAATAGAAACAAATAGATCTTTTTATTCGTTTCTAGAAACGGCATTTTTTGGTTTAAGTATGGGTTCTGTTTTACTTCTAGCTGCTATTGGTCTTGCTGTTACTTTTGGTGTTATGAAAGTAATTAATATGGCTCATGGTGAGCTTATTATGATTGGTGCTTACACAACATATGCACTTCAACAAATTATGCCAAATTTAATTGAGTATTCAATTATAGTTGCAATTCCAGCTGCATTTATTGTAAGTGGACTTGTGGGAATTGCTATTGAAAGACTTGTGATTAGACATTTATATGGACGTCCACTTGAAACATTACTTGCAACATTTGGTATTTCACTAGTGTTACAACAAATTGTAAGAACAGTTTTCTCTCCTTTAAATCAAGAAGTTAAAACGCCTGAGTGGATGAGTGGAGCATTGGAAGTTAATAGTGCTTTATCACTTACATACAACAGATTATATATTGTTGTTTTCTCAATTATTGTGTTTTTGTTTGTTTTATATATTTTAAATAAAACATCATTAGGATTAAAAGTACGAGCTGTTTCACAAAATAGAGAAATAGCACGAGCAATGGGAATTAAAGCTTCATGGATTGATGCAATTACATTTGGTTTAGGTTCAGGAATTGCAGGGGTTGCAGGTGTTGCCTTATCACAACTTACAAATGTTGGACCAAATTTAGGACAAGCATATATTGTTGATTCCTTTATGGTTGTTGTATTTGGTGGAGTTGGAAATTTATGGGGAACGTTAATTGCAGCATTTACATTAGGTGAGTTTAATAAGTTTATTGAACCAGTTGCTGGTGCGGTTTTAGCAAAAGTGATTATCTTAGTATTTATCATTTTATTTATACAAAAAAGACCTAGAGGACTGTTCCCTAAAAAGGGAAGAGATGCAGAGGATTAGACTATGAAAAGAAAATCATTAATATTAAAAATTTTAGAAAATGATAAAGGTGGAAAAATAGTTTTAGGAACACTATTTATTGTAGTTGCATTAGTAGCTATTTTAAATCTAGCTGTTCCTTCAGATTCTATATTTCACGTGTCAACATTTACAGTTACACTTCTTGGAAAGTATTTAGCATTTGCTCTTTTAGCACTTGCACTTGATTTAGTTTGGGGTTATTTAGGAGTATTGAGTTTAGGACATGGAGCATTTTTCGCCCTTGGTGGATATGCAATGGGTATGTATTTAATGCGTCAAATAGGTGATAGAGGGGTTTATGGAAATCCTGATTTACCTGATTTTATGGTATTTATGAACTTAAAAGAGATACCTTGGTTCTGGTATGGTTTTGATAATCCACTGTTTATGTTCTTAATGGTGATGTTTGTACCTGCACTTTTAGCCTTTGTATTTGGATGGTTAGCATTTAAATCAAGAGTTACAGGTGTTTATCTTTCAATTATCACTCAAGCACTTACGTATGCTTTAATGTTAGCATTTTTTAGAAATGATATGGGATTTGGTGGAAACAACGGTCTTACAGATTTTAAAGATATTTTAGGCTTTGATTTATCACAAGACTCTACTAGAATAGGATTATTAATTATTTCGTATTTTGCACTTTTAGGTGGATATTTATTATGTAGATTTATAATGAATTCAAGACTTGGAAGAGTAATTATTTCAATTAGAGATGAAGAAAGTAGAGTAAGATTTATAGGTTACAAAGTTGAACAATACAAACTATTTATTTTTATAGTATCAGCTGTACTTGCTGCAATTGCAGGAGCATTATATGTACCACAAGTTGGAATTATAAATCCTGGTGTTTTTTCACCACTATTTTCAATTGAACTTGTTATTTGGGTAGCAGTAGGTGGAAGAGGAACATTGTATGGAGCAATTATTGGAGCAATAATAGTTAACTTCGCAAGTTCATACTTTACTTCTGCACTTCCTGAAATTTGGTTATATGCACTTGGTGGTATGTTTGTTTTAGTAACACTATTTTTACCAAAAGGTGTTGTTGGACTTATCTCAAATATCAAAGATAAACTAAACACTAAAAAGGAGCTTGCATAATGTTAGTTTTAGATCATGAAAACTCACATAATATTGGTGAGTTAAAAAAGGGTAAAAGAATACTTCTTGTTGATGGTGTAACAGTTAGTTTTGATGGTTTTAAAGCTTTAAATAATTTAAGTTTTTCTATTAATTATGGAGAACTGCGATGTATTATTGGTGCAAACGGTGCTGGAAAATCTACTATGATGGATGTAGTTACTGGAAAAACAAGACCTGATGAAGGTACAGTTACTTTTGGTGATGCTGTAAATTTACTTGAAATGGATGAACCATCAATTGCAGAAGTAGGAATTGGTAGAAAATTTCAAAAACCAACTGTTTTTCAAAATAATACAGTTTTTGAGAATCTTGAGCTTGCTATGCAAGATGATAAGAGGTTTTTCAAAACACTTTTTTCAAAAATATCTGGTGAACAAAAAGATAAAATAGAAGAAACAATGCAACTTATTGGTTTAAAAGAACTTTATAATCAAGAAGCAGGAATTTTATCTCACGGTCAAAAACAATGGCTTGAAATTGGAATGCTTATTATGCAAAATCCAAAGTTATTATTAGTTGATGAACCAGTTGCTGGAATGACTCCTCAAGAAGTTGATAAAACAGGACAAATTTTGACAGATTTAGCAAAAGAACATGCTGTTGTAGTTGTTGAGCATGATATGGAATTTATTAGAAGTATTGCTTCAAAAGTAACTGTTTTACATGAAGGTTCAGTTCTTGCAGAAGGAAGTATGGAAAGTATTCAAAACAATGAAAAAGTAAGAAAAGTATATTTAGGTGAATAATCATGATACAAATAGATAAATTAAATCAGTTTTATGCTCAAAGTCATACCTTATGGGATTTAACTTTAGAATTAAAAAAAGGTAGATGTACTTGTTTAATGGGAAGAAATGGTGTTGGTAAAACAACACTTTCAAAAGTAATCATGGGATTACTTCCAATTTCAAGTGGAAAATTAATATACGATGGTCAAGATATTTCAAAACTAAATGCACATGATAGAGCACAAATTGCAATAGGTTATGTTCCTCAAGGAAGAGAAATATTTTCACAATTAACAGTAGAAGAAAATCTTCAAATTGGAGTACTTTCTAATAGAAATAAAATTAAAAGTGTTCCTGAAAAAATTTATGATTTATTTCCAGTTTTAAAAGATATGGCAAATAGAAAAGGTGGGGATTTATCTGGAGGTCAACAACAGCAACTTGCTATTGGAAGAGCTTTATGTATTGACCCAAAGTTTCTAATTCTTGATGAACCAAGTGAAGGGATACAACCAAATATTGTTGCTCAAATTGGTGATGTAATTGACTATCTTACAAAAGAAGAACAAATGACAGTAATGTTAGTTGAACAAAAGTTACCATTTGCTAGAAAACATGGTGATGATTTTTATGTAATTGATAGAGGTTCTGTTGTTGCTAATGGCGAGATTTCACAGTTAAGTGATGAGATTGTAAAACAGCATTTATCTGTATAGATGTTTAAAAAATAAACAACTGTAGAAATATTAATACAATGATTTTTGATAAAATATTTCTACAAGGGTTATAGAATGAGTTTAAAGTTTAATTTTAAAAATGATAAATTTTCACTAGATAGATTGAATCTTCCCTCTAGATATTATCTATTTAATGATGAGGAAAACTATATCAAACTTCTTAATATTGGAGAAGGTATTTTTCCAAAAGATAGGATTAAAACAAACTTTAAACTAGATAATTCAAACTTAATAATTACAACAGAATCAGCTACAAAAATATATCCTTCAAACTCTAAATATTTTAGTCTAAATAATATTGATATTAAAATCAAAAATAAATCGAATTTAGAATTTTTAAATGATGAACTAATTTTATATAAAGATGCAAAATTTATTCAAACATTTAAGCTTGAATTTGATAAAGATTCAACCTTTTTTTATACTGATATTTTAAGTAATGGGCGAAGCTACGAAGATTTTGATTTTACTAGTATGAAAATAAAAAACTCTTTTATTGAAGAGGGGAGATGTGAATATATAGAAAAGTTTGATATTGAAGGTATTGAGTTAAAAAATTATATAAAAAGAAAAAGTAGCAAAACAAATCTTTTTGCAAAAGTTTATATCAAAACTATAGATAATGTTGCTTTTTTAGAAAAGTTAGAAAAAGAAGAGTTTTCAACTTTTACATATTCTAAATCAAAAAGACTGATAATTGGCGTTTTAAGTAGTGAGAATATGGCTATTTTAAAAGATAAAGTCTTAAAAGTTTGGGATATTTATAGAAAAAATTTAGAAAAAAACAGTTTTAATATGGGGAAACAATAATATGGAAGTAGGTTTAATAGTTTTATTTTGGTATGGAGTACTTCATGCTTTTGGAGCTGATCATATCGTTGCAATAATCAACTTTTCACTTGGAAAAAGTAAAACAAAAACATTTTTGATTACTTTTGCCTTTGCAATAGGACATGGTTTAATGTTGTTTATTTTTGCAAAGGTTTTACAAGAGTTTACTTCAATAGATTCATATCTTGGATATGGAGATATTATAAGTTCATCAGTAATTATTGCTATGGGAATATATTTGATATATCTTGTAAATGCTAAAAAAATCATCTTAGACAAGCATATGCATGAAGGTAAAGAACATATACATTTGAGTTTTGCAAAAAATCATACTCATAAAAAAACAGATACAAAAAGTGCTTTTATTATAGGTTCACTAATGGGAATTGGTGGTGTAAGAGGTATGCTTATTACTCTTGGTGTTATAAATTCACAAAGTGTAGATTTTACTATGGTTATGGCTTTTGTTTTAGGGGTTAGTTTAGTGTTTATATGTTTTGGGTTTATTATAAATTATATAAATGAAAATGTTTTAAATAGTACAAAAAATATAAAAAGAGTATTTACAACAGCTGGAATTGTCTCAATTTTAGTTGGAACGAATATGATATTAGGATAAGGAGAAAATATGCTTTTAACGAATAGAGAACAAGAAAAACTGATGATTTACACAGCATCAAAGCTTGCACAAGAACGCAAGGATAGAGGTTGCAAACTTAATTTTCCAGAAGCAACTGCTATTATAACTTCATATATACTTGAAGGTGCTAGAGATGGGAAAAGTGTTGCCCAACTTATGGTTGATGCTACAAAAGTTTTAAACCATGATGATGTTATGGATGGAATTGCTTCTATGATGGATATGGTTCAAGTGGAAGCTACTTTTGATGATGGAACAAAACTTGTAACAGTTCATAGTCCAATACAAGGTAATGACACAATGATTCCTGGTGAATATATTGTAGAAGATGGTGAAATTGAACTAAATGAAAATAAAGAGATTACAACTTTAGAAGTTGAAAATACAGGCGATAGACCAGTGCAAATTGGTTCACATTATCACTTCTTTGAAGTAAACAATAATCTTGATTTCAATAGAGGTGATGCTTATGGAAAAAGACTTGATGTTGCTGCTGGTACTTCAGTACGATTTGAACCAGGAAGTAAAAAGAAAGTAAATTTAGTTTCATATAGTGGAAATAGATATATGAGTGGTTTCAATGGTTTAGTTGAAGGTAACTTAGATGATGAAACTGTAAAAGAACAAGCTATGAAAAACTTATCAATATTTTTAGGGGAGAAATAATATGAAAATTTCAAAACAAAAATATGCTGCGATGTATGGACCAACTACGGGTGATAGATTTAGATTAGCAGACACATCTTTAATTGCCCAAATTGAAAAAGATTATACAACTTATGGTGAAGAAGTAAAATTTGGTGGTGGTAAAACTATTAGAGATGGAATGGCTCAAAGTCCAAAAGCTGTTGATGTTGCTGATTTGATTATTACAAATGCTGTGATTATTGATTATACTGGTATTTACAAAGCTGATATTGGAATAAAGAATGGAAAGATTTTAGCTATTGGAAAAGCTGGAAATCCTGAGCTTTGTGATGGAATAACTGAAGGTTTAGAAATAGGTGCTAATACTGAGATACTTTCTGCTGAAGGAAAAGTAATAACAGCAGGTGGAGTTGATTCACATATTCACTTTATTTCACCAACGCAAATAGATGAAGCTTTAAGTTCTGGAGTTACTACAATGATAGGAGGTGGTACTGGACCAAACACTGGTACTAATGCAACTACTTGTACTCCAGGTGAGTGGAATATTTCTAAAATGATTGAATCGGTTGAAAACTATCCTTTAAACTTTGGTTTTATGGGAAAAGGAAACTCTTCATCATATGAAGCCTTACAATCACAGATTGAAGCAGGAGCAATGGGTCTTAAACTTCATGAAGACTGGGGAAGTACTCCAAAGGCAATTGATACTTGTTTAAGTGTTGCAGATGATTTTGATATACAAGTTGCAATTCATACAGATACTTTAAATGAATCAGGTTTTGTAGAAAATACAGTGGGTTCATTTAAGAATAGAACTATTCATACTTTCCACTCTGAAGGTGCTGGAGGAGGTCATGCTCCTGATATTATGAAAGTTGCAGGTTTAGCAAATGTATTACCATCTTCAACAAATCCAACTTTACCATATACAAAAAATACTATTGAAGAGCATCTTGATATGCTTATGGTTTGTCATCATTTAAGTCCAAAAATTCCTGAAGATGTAAGTTTCGCAGAATCTAGAATTAGAGGTAAGACAATTGCAGCTGAAGATGTACTTCATGATATTGGTGCTATTAGTATTACAAGTTCTGATTCACAAGCAATGGGTAGAGTTGGAGAAGTTCTTATTCGTACATGGCAAGTTGCTGATTCTATGAAAAAACAAAGAGGTGCATTACCAAGTGATAATGAAAAGTGTGATAATGAAAGAATTAAAAGATATATTGCAAAATATACTATAAATCCTGCCATTGCATGTGGTATTGATGAGCATGTAGGAAGTGTAGAGGTTGGTAAGATGGCTGACCTTGTTATGTGGGATAGAGCTTTATTTGGAGTGAAACCTTCTTTAGTTATTAAAGGTGGATTTATTGCTTTAAGTGTAATGG
This sequence comes from Poseidonibacter parvus, assembly GCF_001956695.1. NCBI lineage: Bacteria > Pseudomonadati > Campylobacterota > Epsilonproteobacteria > Campylobacterales > Arcobacteraceae > Poseidonibacter > Poseidonibacter parvus. Next base: position 2,595,660 of record NZ_CP019070.1, on the reverse strand, counting down.
GTGATGCAAATGCTTCAATTCCAACACCAGAACCAAACTTATATAGAAAGATGTTCGGTTCAGAAGGAAAAGCCAGTGCAAAAATTAGTGCTATCTTTACTTCAAAAGTTGCAAGTGGTGATTTAAAAGAAAAACTTGGAATTGATAAAAAGGTATTGGCTGTTAAAAATACTAGAAATATCGGTAAAAAAGATATGAAATTAAATGACTTTATTGGAGATATTGTAGTTGACCCTGAAACTTATGATGTTTTAGTTGATGGTGAATTAATCACATCAGATTATGTAACAACAGTGCCAATGGCTAAAAAATATTTTATGTTCTAAGAATAGAACATAAAATATAATAGCTGTAATATAAGAATAAAGCACTTAGTTATTGTATTTACTTATATTTATAATATAAGTTTAGATTAACATTTTTTTGATAATATTTCAAAAATGCAACTTGGTTGCATAATTAAAAAGGAAATTATTTGAAGAAAATTATCTTAACAACACTACTTCTATCAACTTTAGTAATGGCACAGAACTCTTTTATATATAAATATTCAAAAAAAGATTTTTCTAACTCTGCAACAAAACTTGAAGGAAAAATACAAGATCTTGGTATTAACTTATCAGTAAAACAACATCAATTTAGTTTAGGATATATAAATGATAAAGTAGATAGAGAACATTATCTCAGTCATAATACTCTTGAATCATTAGATGTTAAGAAATATAATCTAAAGTATGAAAATAAAATCAATGAAGCTCTTAGTTTAAAAGCAAACTATATAAAGATTATTGACAATTTAGCACCAACAGATCAAGGAAAGATTTATGGGCTTGGAGCAAAATACAATATAAACAAGGGTTTAGAATTAGCAGTTGATTTATATAAAAGTGATTATAAAACTTTTGATGTACACCAATATGACTTCTCTCTTAGTAAAAAACTAAAAATAGATAATTTAAAAGTAAAAGTATCTGCAATAGTTAAATCTATCAATATTGATGGAGAAAAGTATGGGAGTTATTCTTTTGATGATAAGGATTATTTAACAGCAGGTTTAAAAGTAAATGCAAATTATAATAGTTATCTATTAGGTGCACAGGCATTTTTTGGGAAAAGAGTATTTACAGTATTTAATGATGGAACAAAAGTTCAACATCATGCTATGGAACAAGATAAAAGATATATGATAAGTTTAGGTAAAAAATTTAAAGATTTTGATGTGGTACTTGCATACCTTTATCAAAATGGCAAAGAATTACCTGAAAATAAAGATGATGTTGATACTAGTGTCACAACACTTGCTTTTAAATATAACTTCTAAAGTCTAAAAGTTATTGTTTATATAAACTATTTAAAGATTTTGTCTAATTAATAAACAAAGAATTCCTATACAAACCTATAAATTCTTTATACAATTGTATATATATTATATAAGGAAATTCTTTGATAAAAAAAGTAGTAGAAATAAAAAAAGATATCAAAGCTAATGATGAGGTAGAATTATCATGGTTTGATATGCAAAAACCAAATTTAACAGCTGTATCAAATAAGGCTGTAAATTTCATAATAAAAGCAAAATTTACGCACTTACATGAAGATGATATTTTAGTTGCCGAGGATGGTTATGCAATTAAAGTAAAAAGAAGTGAAGATAATATTTATGTGTTTGAATTTACAGATGCTTTAAACTTTGCGAAAGTGGCTTATGAAATAGGAAATAGACATCAACCTGTAATGATTAGTGATATGAATATTACAGTTTTAGATGATATTTCATTAGTAGATATAATTGAAGCTGCATATAAAAATGATGATATAAAAATTACAAAAACTACTGGGTATTTTAAAGCAAATGGAAAAGCACATCATTCACACTAATTTAAAAAGTCTTAGTAGATTTATGCAAATACTTGATGGAACTTTTCCATCTGGTGTATTTGTACATTCTTTTGGGCTTGAACCTCATATTGTAAAAGAGCATGTAAAAGATATTGATACTCTAAAAATATATCTTGAAAACTTGATTATTGACCAATACTCTAAAATGGAGTTTGTGTATGTTAAAAAAACTTATGAGTTATTAGAAAAGAAAAAAGTGAATTTACTTAAAAAACTTGATAATGAAATATCTTCATATCTAACATTTGATTATGCAAAAGCTTCAAAAGATATTGGACATAATTACTATGTACAAATTAAAGATACAGTTTTAAAAGATGAAGTAAAAAAGTATTATTCTTTAATTGAAGAGAAAAAATCCGATGCAAATGAGCTAATAGTATTAGCTTCTTATGCTTATGACTTAGATATAAATATTAAAGATTTTATTGTAATGTGGACTAAAAAGAATTTAATCAATATTGCAGCAACAACGCTTAAAATATCAAGAATAAAACCCTCACAAATTCAAAAAATGCTTTTTGAATTTGATGAAATATTAGAAAATATGGATTTTAATTTTGATGAAAAGATTACAAACTTCAATCCACTGTTTGAAGAAGTGATATTTGAGCATAAAACACTAGAACCAAAAATGTTCGTAACATAATATTCCTCTTTTGCTTTATTTCTGCGTTAAAATTTAAGTCATTTACATTTAGTAACTCCTTAAATCTTGCATTGAACTAAAGCAAAATATAAATATTAGAAAGAATGAAAAAAAGGAAGAAAATGAGTTTAAAAATAGGAATAGCAGGGCCAGTTGGAAGTGGAAAAACTTCACTAATTGAAGCTCTTACAAATATATTAAAAAACAAATACAAAATAGGTATTGTTACAAACGATATTTATACAACAGAAGATGCAAACTATTTAAAGCAAACACTTGATTTGCCTGATGAGCAAATTATTGGAGTAGAAACTGGTGGCTGTCCACATACAGCAATTCGTGATGATATTTCTATGAACCAAAAAGCAGTACAAGAGTTAGAAGAGAAGTTCAATCCTGATATTATCTTTGTTGAAAGTGGTGGAGATAATCTTAGTGCTACTTTTTCTTATGAATTAATTGATTATTATATGTATATAATCGATACTGCACAAGGTGCTGATATTCCAAGAAAAAAAGGGGCAGGATTACTTTTCTCTGATTTATTAGTTGTAAATAAAACAGATTTAGCTCCATATGTTGGAGTTGATTTAGACTCAATGCAAAATGATGTAAAAGAAAATAGAAAAAATAAACCTTATGTATTTATTTCGAATAAAGATGAGAAAACTTTAAATGAAGTTTTAGAGTGGATTGAAGCCTTAGCTTAGATTGAATAAATATAAGAAGATTGTATCTTCTTATATTTTAGTAGAGATTATTTTTGACCTTGACCTTTATTATTCATTCTTTTTTCCATCATTGCCATTCTTTTTTCAGCTTTTAAATCCATTAAAACTTTAAATTGTTCTTTTTGTTTAGATGTTAAAACATTGTAAACTCTATCCATCATTTCAGCTTTTAATTCGATTTTATTGTCTCTTTTTTGTTTCATAATTTCAATAAATTTTGCTTTATCAAATGAAGTACTTGTAAAAGCTACAGTTGGAGTAACTCTTTTTTTCATTAAATCTTGTTTGATTGTTCTAATTTGTTTTTTCTGATCTTGAGTTAAATTCAACTGTCTTAATAATGACATAGGTCCTTTTTGACCTTTCATATGAGATTTTTTCATATGTTTTCCACAAGAAGAATGTCCTTTTTTCATCATACCTTTGTTATCTTTATCTGCATATGCAAAAAGACCTGTACTTAATACTGCTGTTAAAGCTGTTGCTACTAATAATTTTGTTTTCATTTTTAAATCCTTTTATATGTTTTATTATTTGTTACCCTGAAAGTATGACGTAGAGGTTTTAATCGTTTATGAATCTTATATTAATGGTATATTAATGAAGTGTGTTATTTGAGTTAAAGAATAAAAATAAAATAAGGGAATGTTCCCTCATTTTATAAATTACTTTGTATAGCTAGCTTGTTTTGTAGTATTATAGCTTTGTTCATTTTTTATAACAATATGCTCTAAAGCACCTGCTATTTCTTCTTCTTTAAATGTAATTCCATTAGGAACTTTAATACTATGAAGTTGAACAGCACATTGCTTATAGTTTGGTTCAAAAGATTTTGGGTCAAACTCTGCTTTTGTAATTGTGTTAATAAGTTGCTCATTATAATGAAAAGGTACAAAGATATTTCCTTCTCTTACATTTTGAGATTCTCTTACTATGATATCTTTGATTTTTCCTCTAATTGAAGAAATATCTAATCTATCACCACTTTTAACTTCAAGTTTTTTTGCATCCTCTGGATTGATTTCAATCCACGCTTCTGGTGCTAAATCATTTAGTATTGAGATAGTTTTAGTTTTAGTTCTTGTATGCCATTGCTCAACTGTACGACCTGTATTTAATATAAGTGGGAAAGAACTATTTTGAGGCTCGCTCATTGGAAGCCAATCAACACTTAATAGTTTTGCTTTTCCATCTTCAGTTCGACAAGGCATATCCTCACTATAAAGTCTAGGCGTTCCATTTGGATTAGCTTCATTACATGGCCATTGAACTCCACCTAATTCTTCTATTAACTCATAAGTCATTCCTGAATAATCACAAAGTCTTCCTTCACTTAATTTTTTCCATTCATTAAAAGCATCAATTGGTTTTTCCCATTTAGGAAATAAACTTTCATTTACACCTTCAAAGTATTTTGAAAATTCTAATACAATATCAAAATCACTTTTAGTCTCACCTAGTGGTTCAACTGCTTTTCTAGCTCTGTTACAACGTCGCTCACTATTTGTATAAGTTCCTTCTTTTTCACTCCAAGTACTCGCAGAAAAAACTACATCAGCTTTAAATGCTGTTTCACTTTTAAAGGCATCTTGAACAACAAGAAGGTCAAGTTTATTAAGTGCTCGTCTTAGCTTTTTTTGATCTGGAAAGGATACAAGTGGATTAGTTGCTACTAACCATAAGGCTTTTATTTCACCTGTTTCAATTGCATCAATAATTTGTGGATATGAATAACCCCTTGCAGTTGGAACATCTTCTACTGGAACATTTGCAATTGTTGCATACTCTTCTCTATCATAAGAGCTTGCAAAGTTTCTATATCCTGGAATTGATGACGTAAATCCAGTTTCTCTTGTACCCATTGCATTACATTGTCCTGTAATTGAAAGTGCTGTTGCACCCTTTCTTCCAAGATTTCCTGTAATTAGTGCAAGATTACAAATAGCACTTACCGTATCAGTTCCTAGTGAGCTTTGATTAACACCCATTGTCCAAGCACTCATAGCCGCACTTGATTTTGCATAAACACGTGCAAGTTCGTATAAATCTTTTACATCAATACCTGTTGTAATTGCTACTTCAGCAGGAGAATAATTGGCCATGATATGTTTTCTAAACTCTTTATATCCAGTTGTTCTCTCATTTATAAACTTTTCGTTTTCCCAGCCTTGCTCTAAAATAATATGACAAAGTCCATTCATTAGTGCTAAGTCTGATCTTGGTTTTATAGGTACAAACATATCTGCCATTTTTGCAGTTTTTGAAAATCTTGGATCAATTACGATAATTTTTGGTTTTTTACCTGTAATCTTTTTATTTTTTGCAATATGTAGTTTTAAAATAGGGTGGTTATCTGCGATATTTGCACCAATTAACATAATAGTATCAGCATATGAGAAATCTTCATAACATCCAACAGGTCCATCACTTCCAAATGTTTGCTTATATCCCATAACTGCACTTGCCATACAAAGTGTTGTATTTCCATCATAGTTATTTGTTTTAAGTCCCATTTGTACAAATTTACCAAGTGTATAGAATTCTTCGGTTAAAAGCTGTCCTGTTGATACAACAGCAACAGCTCCATTTCCGTGGTTTTTTTGAATATCTTTAAACTTATCACTTGTAGTTTTAAACACTTCATCCCAAGTAGACTCAAGTAATTGTCCATTTTTACGAAGCATTGGTTTTGTATATCGGTTTTCGCTTTGCACCATTTCATGTTCACTTAAACCTTTTGGACAAAGTGTTCCTTTATTAACAGGATGCGCTGGATCACCTTTTGTGTATGTTGGTTTTCCATCTTTAACACCAATATATAAACCACAACCAACTCCACAATATCCACATGTACTTCGTACCCAAGATGTAGGAGCTTTTTGCTTTGCTACTTTTCCAAATACTTTATCATCAACAAGTGCGTATTTATCATTTTTAATATCTACACCTAAAAAGTCTTTAATTTTATTTATCATATTATGTCCTTTGATTTCCAGCGAAGAAATTACCAGCTAGACCAAGTGCTACTGCTGTTTTATAAAATAATAATCTAGATACAACTTCACTTGAAAATGAAATAATAATAGATAAACCTAATACTAAAACTGTACTAGAATAATTACCACTAGCAAGTAAAAGTATTGCTAATAGTGGTAAAACTAAAGCTCCAAGACCTAAAGATCTTTCTCTATATTCATTATGTTTTACAAAGTTTTTTTCATAAAGTATTTTTGTTTTATTTAATTGATAGAAGTTCTCTTCTTTTTGCTCATTTAAATCTTTATAAAAATTCTTTTGTTTAGAAAACTCTTCATATTGAAAATATCCAAGAAATAGTGCAAATGGTAATATTACACCAGCTGTTGTAAACTGTTCTTGAAGTACTAAAATTAGTGTAATTAATAGCAATCCAATATAAGAAACATAGAAGAAAATCTTAGTTGTCTCAATTTTGTTCCAAGATGGACGTGCTTTAATTCTATAAATCATAGATTGTGCATAAATACCATATACACCAGCAGCTAAAACGCCAAGTTCTACAATTAGTTTAAAAACTTGATTGAATTCAAAAAAGAATATCCCTATAAGTAATGTTAATCCGCCTGCATAAACTCCTAGAGCTAAAGCTTCTCTACTAAGCCATGATGTTTTTATATTTTTCATAGCTGTTAAAGCAAGTCCTGGACGACCTAAGTGAAGCGCTGATAGAGGAAGACCAATTGCTGCTGGAATAAATACAGCAATCATCATCCATATACTAGGACTTGCAAGATTGAATCCTAGTAAACTTATAAGCTCACCTAAAACTAAAGTAGCAAAACCACCAACAGATATTTGAGTTAAAATAGTCATAAATACTAAAGGCCATTCTGAATGGTTTGGTTTTATTATATGATCATCTGCTGGTATTACTTTTTCTTGATTTTCTTTTTCATCTATTGTGTATCTAGTTGTTGGTTTTGTTATCTCAATATTTGGTAAATGAGGTGCAATTCCCTCTTTTGCCATATCTTCTTCTAACCAATCTTTTACATTTACAACTTCAATTGCAATTGCTCCTGCAGGACAAGCTTGCACACATGCAGGTGTTTGACCTACATCTAATTTATCATGACACATATGACATTTTGTTACTATTCCTCTATCTTCATTAAACACAGGAACTTCATAAGGACAATTCCATGTACAGTATTGACAACCAATACATGTATCATCATCATGAAAAACAATACCATTATCAAATTTTATATATGATTCTGTTGGACATCCTTTTAGACATTCTGGGTCTACACAGTGATTACAAGACATCGAATTAAAGTGATTTGTAACATTTGGGAAAATTCCACTTTGTGTTTCACCAACTCTTCTCCATTTAATATCTGCTGGATTATTGTTTTGTTCATTACATGCAACTTCACAACAATGACAACCAACACATGCAGTTGCATCAAAATGGAATCTATATTGTTCTCCTTCTTTTGGCTTAGGAATATCAATACTATAATTTCCACATTGCATATTAGTATCAGCTTTATAGTTTATAAAGTCCTCTAGTGGAGTTGTTTCATTGCTACTCATGATTACAGACCAATTCTTGTTTGAATTTCTTCAATTGCTAAACTTGATAAAACTCTTGTATCAAAACTTTCGAATGTTTCATTCTCATTCTTTTCTTCTTTATAAATATTTAAAAGTTTTGCAGTTAATTCTTGTGCTTTAGGAATTGAAACAGCTTTAGTTAATTGTCTAGCTTCTAAAATAGAAGATGCTGCCTTTCCTCCTAGGAAGATTTTAACACCATAACATGAATTTCCTTCTTCATCTTTTGCTTTTGCACCTTCAAAACCAATATCCGCAACACCATGAATTCCACAGCCTTTTGGACATGCTGACCAGTACATTCTTACTTTCCCATCTTCAATTGGAACATTTTTGTTTAAATATTCAGCCATATTAATAGCATCAGGTTTTCCAGGAATTACACCAAAAGAACACTCTTTATTTCCAGCACATGCGATTTGATTATTAAAGTATATATTGTGGTATGAGTCATATTTTTTATAAAGTGATGATTGTTTAATATCTTCAATACTTGAAGTATTAGTTATTATATAAAAACTTTGCTCATATGTTAATCTAACTACACCATCGTGTTTTTGTGCTAATAAAGCAGCTTGTTCTAGATCACTTCCACAAAATATTCCAGAAGGAATACCAAAGTGAATAGCGCTTTTCCCATCTTTAAGTTCAATTGTAGAGGAATCATCAAGAGTAAATTCATCTTTTACTAATAACTCTCCAGCTTGTGGAAGTTCTAGTTTTGAATGCTCTTTAATTGCTTTTGCAAACTCTTCTAAACTAACTGCATCTAAAAGAAAAGTTAATCTATTTTTATTTCTATTATCTCTGAAACCATACTCTTTATATAAAGAAATCACAGCTGCAAATACTTCTTTTACTTGGTGATCTTTGACAAAAAGATTCAAGTCTCTTGCTTGAACACCAACTTTACCACCAAGATATAAGTTAAATCCAATTTCTCCATTTTTTGATGCTAATGCAAAAGCACAGTCATTTCCAAAAATATTACAAGTATTTATACTATCACCTAAAATTGCAATATTAAATTTTCGTGGAAGTGTTCCCATCCAAGCTTCTTGCTCTAAGAATACTGATTGAATTTCTTTAAGTAGTGGCATAGTTTCAATTGGAGATGTTTTAGAATAAGAATCAAAAGGTGAAGTTACAACACCTCTAAAGTTATCACCAGCACATTGAATTGCAGAAATTCCAACTGTTGATAAGTCTTTTAATAATAAAGGTAATTCATTGAATTTTAAATATCTAAATTCAACTTGTCCTCTAGTTGTAATATCTATATAGTCATTTCCATATTTCTTTGAACATTGGGCTAGTTTTAAAGCCTGCTCAACGCTTAATTGTCCACCAGGAATCCTAATTCTGATTACAAATGTTTCGCTAGTTCCTTTGTCATATAATCCAAGACATTTTAAGAAGTGTTTTGTATGAGAATCATTTACCGTTTCTTCATAAGAACCTTTACAAAAATCTTCAAAAGTTTTTATAAACTCCATAGGATCTTGTTCTGATTTCATTTTTTCAATTTTATTGATTTTTTTATTTCTTAAATTGTGTGCTTCTTGTAAAACTTGCATTGTCATAACTCCAAAGTATATTTATTGTTATGATTTTAGCCTTTATTTTATGTAAAATTAAAGTTAGACTATATAAAAAATAGACAATTTTACATTAACTAGATAAATTTTATTTAATTAATGTAAAATTAAGTTTAGAAGTTATACTTTTTCTATTTTTACTGCTGAGTGATTGTAATCTGGTTGTAAAGATTCTTTATCATATAAATCATTGGTTAAGTAATTAATTTCTCTATTACTAACAGGAACAAAAATAGTATCAATTCTAATTTTGTCACTTATTAGTACTTTTGAAATTATTTCACCTCTAATTGAAGATATTTTTATAACATCGTCATCTTTTATATTTAAAGCTTTTGCATTTTTTGGATGTATTTCACAAAAATCTAAATCTTTAAATTTTAAAAGAGTTTTAGGCAGATTTGTTTTAGTACCACTGTGCCATTGGTCCCTTGTTCTTCCTGTTAATAAAATAAAGGGATATTTTAAATTGGCTTTTTCAGATAACAATTTATTTTCTACAAAATGTAGATTTGCTTTTTTGTCTTTTGTAAAAAACTTTTTATTTTTTCTAATATCTTCTCCCCAAATAAATGGCTTGTTCCCAACATCTTTATATGATATATCATACATATTTAAATGAGGATTTAATTTTGTCATCTCTTGATACTCTTCAAATATTTCTTGAGGGTTTTTAAAATTAAACGCATTTTTAAAACCTAGTTGTTGAGCTATTAATTGGAAAATCTCCCAATCTGGTTTACAATCAATTGATGTACGAGTTAATTTTTCTTGTTTTGTTATTGTTCTATCTAGATTAGTTTGAGTACCTTCCTTCTCACCCCAAGGAGCAGCAGGAAGTCTTATATGTGCAAACTGTGCAGTTTCAGAGTTTTCATAAGCATTGATTTCTACAACTAGTGGAATTTCTTTGATAAGCTTTTCCATTTTATTTCTATTTGGCAAATGATAAATAGGGTCAGTATGACAAATAATTAATACATCAAGTTTTGCTTCCATCATCTGTGTAGCTGTAAGACCTGGTTTTGTATCAATGTTTTTTGTATTCCAAAATTGAGATACTTTTTTAATAGCTTCTTTATCAAAACCTAAATGAACAGCAAGCATAGTTGATAAACCACCAACTTCTCTACCACCCATTGCATTTGGTTGACCTGTTAGTGAAAATGGACCATTTCCTTTTGTAAATATTTTCCCACTTAATAAATGGGTGTTTATTAAAGCTAAGTTTTTATCAACACCTTGTGATGATTGATTTAATCCCATTGTCCAAGCACTTATAATATTTGGTGAATTTTTATATAAAGTCCAAAACTGCTCAAATTGCTCTTTTGTCAAGCCTGTTCTTTTTAGCATTTTTGTTGTTGGAATTCTTTTGAATTTATTTTTTAAAAGTTCATAATTATTTACATGAGATAGAACAAATTCCTCATCCACAAGATTTTCATCTATAATTCTTTTTGAAACAAGATTAAAAAAATCAATATCACTATTTGGTTTTAAAGGAAGATGAAGGTCTGCAATTTTAGCAGTATCTGTAAATCTAGGATCAATAACAACGATTTTTAATCCTGCTTTTTTTGCTCTTTTTATTCTATTATGAAAAACAACATGAGCTTCAGCAGTATTTGCACCTGCAAGTATTAATAAATCTGCATGATGAACATCTTCCATTCGAACAGGAACATAATCAATTCCAAAAGCTTTTTTATGTGCACTTACTGCACTTGACATACAAGTTCTACTATTTGTATCTACATTATTAGTTCCTATAAAACCTTTTCCTAGTTTATTAGCAATATAATAATCTTCAGTTAATAATTGTCCTGATAAATAAATTCCGATTTTTTCTTTCGAAGTGCTTTTAATTTTTTCAGCAATTGTACTTATTGTTTCATCCCATGAAACAACTTTATATTCATCATTAATATTTTTTCTTTGATGTGGACGCAGTAATCTTGAAGGAGTTTGAATACTAATTAGTTCTGATATTCCTTTTGAGCAAAGTTTACCTTCATTTACAGGATAGGCTAAATCTCCAAGAAGTTTATCTTCTTCAAATTCGATTCCACATCCAACACCACAATATCCACATACAGATTTTACCATTTTTACTTACCTTAAGCTTTACATTCTTTAATATAAAAGAAATTATACACTATATTTATGTAAAGTTAAGAATAGCCTATATAAAAAATAAACAGTTGTTAAAAAAATCTAATAAATAAATAGAAATTAAGTAATAAAGATATTCCAAATAAAACTTTGTAAACTAGTAATGGATTTCTTTTTAATAAGGGAGTGTTTTTATTGAAAAAAGCTTGTACTTTTTCTGGATTATCAAGTTCAAATTTCATTAGTGAATAATTTGAATATCTAAGTTCTTGATCAACACAAGTTGCTCTTAATATAATACTTTCTAGCCAAAGAGAAATATTACTATTATATTTTTGTGGAAACTTTATATTTTTAAAACTTGGGTTTTGAAAAGGTTCTATTTCTCCATAAGGAAATTCACCGGTTAAGGCTTCATATAAAGTAACTCCAATTGAATAAAGCTCTGTTTGTTCATTTATAGAAGACTCTTGAAATCTCTCAGGTGCAAGATATGAAGGTGTTCCTGCTTTATTTGTTATTGAAAATATCTCTGTTATTGAACCAAAATCAATTACTTTAAATATCCTTTTCCCATCTCTTTGCATTACTATTATATTTTCAGGTTTTATATCTCCATGAACAAGATTGAATTTTAGTAAATATTGGCTCATTGATAACAATGTTTTTGTAAGTGTAATAGATTCATCAATAGATAAAGTTCGTTTTTTTAAATACTGTTTTAAAGTAATACCTTCTAGTTTTGTCATAATATAGTATCTAGCTGATCTTTGTTTTGGTACTACTGATTTTGGAAAAAATCCTGCTTTCAATCTTTTTGCATTCCAAACTTCTTTTGTGTATAAATCTAGAATTTCTTCATTCTCCAAAGCTTCATAAGGTGCAAATTTAATTACATACTCTTTAGAATTTTTTTCACAAACCCAAGTTCTGTCATTTTGGATTAATGAAAGTGTAAGTTTATAGCCATCAAAAATATCACCTTTTTGCAGTTTTTCAGGAATATCAAGAGGTAAGTCTTTATATTTTTGTACTTGATCAATTTCATTGATTTCTAAAATAACTGCTGTTGTATCATCTGGAAGATTCTCTTCTACAAGAGAACTGGCTTTCTTTACAATATGATAAGCACCATTTACAAGATGTTTTGTGAGCATATTTTCACTCATTAAAGAGTACAAGCCATCACTACACATTAAAATTTTATCATCTTTATGAATATTATTTTCAAAATAGAATATTTCTACATCTTTATCTATTCCAATGGCATCTGTTAAAACACTATCCATCCCTTCTTCATTATGGTCATGTGAGAGTTGAGTTAATTCCTTATTTCTATATAAGTAAATTCTACTATCACCCACATTTGCAGCATATAATCTATTACCTTTAATCACACAAATAGTAACTGTAGTTACTAGTTCTGGTCTTTCGTAATCTTTAATTGATTGTGCATATAAAATTGAATTAATTGATGAAATAAAAGTTTTGATAGCTTTTTCAATACTCCAAGCTATTGGAATATTTTTAAAATTTGTGATTAAATGATTTGTAACTTTTTTAGCAGCAAGGGCTCCTTCTTCAGCTGAACCAACACCATCACAAACAACAGCAATTGTTAAATCGTTAAATTGTTTAATTTCATAATAATCATCACCTGTTAGTTCTTGTCTTTTTGCTAATGAAAAACCTGAAGTTGAAATAGTTGCTTTACTCAATTTATCACCTTTTTTATACTTAAATTAAAGCTTATGTTTTAAAGCTTTAATCTAAATATAAAAAGAGCCTAAGCTCTTTTTATATTCTACCACCTGCGCTTACACCCCAAGTAGTTCTCCATCTTGTTTTAACAAGTGAGATTCCTGAGATTGCTACAAATACAACAACTGCAAATATTAAGAATCCAGCTGTATATCCATCAAACGCACCTTTTGACCAACCAAGTGTTTGAATTAAAGCAGTACCACCAAGTCCACCAGCACATCCTACAATACCAGTCATAATACCAATATCTTTACCAAATCTTTGAGGTACAAGTTGGAACACAGCGCCATTTGCCATACCAAGATTTGCCATGATTAAGAATAATACAAAAATTGCAACAGCGAATGGTAATTCGATAGTAGCATTTATAATTGCTAATAACGCAACAACACCATAGAAGAAATATAATGATTTAACACCACCAATTTTATCAGCAACCGCTCCACCCACTGGTCTTAAAATAGCACCTGCAAAGATACATAAAGCACCAAAGTATCCAGCAATAACTTTTACATTTCCTTCATCTAGTACATCAATACCAAATGCTGCCATATCTATTTGATATGTATTCATTAAATAAACTTTCATATATCCTGCGAATCCAACGAAACCACCGAATGAAACAGCATAGAATAAACAGAACCACCAAGTATCTTTATCTTTTAAAAGTTTAACATAATCTTTTAACTTCTTTGGGTTCTTTTTATATACTTCTTCTGGAGCATCTTGTGCTAGGAAGAAATAAGCAACTAATACAATAATAGCCATAAATGCACCAACACCAAATACAGCATCCCATCCCCAAATTTCAGCAATTTTAGGAGCAAATAAGAAATCAATAACAACACCAATATTACCAGCACCTGCAATACCTAAAACAACACCTTGAAGTTTTGGTGGATACCATTGACCAGCTTGAGGAAGTGCAACTGCAAAAGAAGCTCCAGCAAAACCAAGACCAAGTGCAACAATTAATAATTGGTTATATGTGATATTATCACCTTGTAAAAATGCTGTTAAAAGTGCAGCAATAACAATTGATTGTGAAATAAGCGCTGTTAATTTAGCACCAATCTTGTCAACTCCAAAACCAAGTACAATTCTAAGTATTGCTCCTGAAAGAATTGGAAGAGAAAGTAGTGTAGCTTTTTCTCCTGCTGTCATAATATGACCACCTAAAGCTAGAGCTTCACTTATCTCTGTACTAAGAGGTCCTAACATTGTCCAAACCATGAAACTCATATCAAAGTAAAGGAAGGCCATAAACAATGTTGGTGCGTGCCCTTTACCTTTTAAATCTTTTAATCCTGCCATTTTATTCCCTTTAATGTAATTATAAGTTTATTCTATATGAATTATTACTTTATTACTAAGTAATATTGTATATTTAGTAAACAATTGCAAATTATACAAAATATATTAATGTAAAATTAAGTTTTATTCTTCTTGCGATTAAAAGACAAAAATTGGCTACCAAACTTATTCTTTTTTGATTACAATTATATAAATCACAAAAAGGATATTTATGGAAAAAGGATGGAAACAAACTTGGAAAGATTTATTATTTCAACATTTTGAGATTTCAGATATAGATGCTTTTAAATCATATCTTCCAAAAAACTGTAAGTTTGATAGTTTTGATGGTAAATATTATTTAGGTTTAGTTTCAATGACTATGAATGATGTAAAACATAAGTCAACGGGAAATATTATTTGGTTTAAGAAATATAATGAATTAAATGTAAGAACATATATTATACACGATAATAAACCAGGAGTTTTATTTCTAAGTTTAGATGTAGACAGTTTAATATCAGTTTTAGGTGCAAGGGTTTTATATGGCTTACCATATAGAATAAGTAAATATAATAGTATTCAAAATATTGTATCTTCTTATAGAAATTCAAAATTACAATTTAAAACAGAATATGAAATAGTTTCTAAAGCAAAAATACCTGAAGCCAATACCTTTGCAAATTGGAGTACAAATAGATATTTTTTTGTAAATAAATACTTAGGAATTAGTTTTAAAGCTAATATCAGTCATGAACCTTGGTCTCTTTGTAGTGCTATTACAAAGAATAGTAATTTGTTGGTTTTAGATGAATATAAAATTAACTCTCAATACCCTCAAACTTTTTATTGTAAAGAAATTAATGTCACTACAAATACATTAGAAAGGATATGAAAGTCAATAAATATACTTTTTATGTAATTTTAAGATTATAAAAAGACTTATCAAGAAGTTTTACTATAAAACTTTCTTAAATAGATTTATATTATGTAAATTTAAGTTAAAATGTATAAATAATAAACATCTACTTTGTATAATCATTAAAAATTTCTGTTAGAATTTTCCTATCTTAAAAATTAATATAAAAAATTAAAGGGGAAGAGATGATTAAGCAAGTAGTAAAAGTTGGTTTAGGATTATCGTTAGTTGCAAGTACATTATTAGCTGCACCGGAGAAAACAAAGTTAAAGATAGGGTTTATTGCCTTAACAGATTGTGCTCCATTAGTAATAGCTAAAGAAAAAGGTTTTTTTAAAGCTGAAGGTTTAGATGTACATGTTGCAAAAGAAGGTGGTGGTTGGCCAGGAATTCAACAAAAAGTAATTTCTGGAGAATATGACTTTTCACATGCATTAGCAGGAATGCCTATTGCTGCAACATTAGGAATCAATGGTAATGCTCACTTACAAGCTTTATTATCTTTAGACTTTAATGGTAATGCGATTACTTATGGTAATAATATTATTGAAAAAATGGAAGAATATGGTTTAGATAAAACTGAAAGACCAGTATCTGCTGAATCTTTAAAAAAATATATTGATGCAAAAAGAGCTAAAGAAGGGAATAAATATCAGCCACTAAGTTTTGGTATGGTTCACCCAGTTTCTACGCATAACTATGAATTAAGATATTGGATGGCTTCATCTGGTATTAGACCTGACCAAGATTGTACAATTAAACCTTTCCCACCACCAACAATGCCATCAAACTTAATTGCTGGAAATATTGAAGGTTACTGTGTTGGTGAACCTTGGAATTCAAGAATCGTACTTAAAGGTAAAGGTTCTGCATTAGTTACTAACTACGATATTTGGAATAATAATCCTGAAAAAGTTTTACAAGCAAGAGCTGATTTTGTTAAGAAAAACCCAGAAACAACTAAAGCAGTTATGAGAGCAGTTATTAAAGCTCAAAAATGGCTTGATGAATCTTGGGAAAACAGAGAAGAGGCAATTGGTTACTTAGCTAAGAAAAACTATGTTAAAGCTCCTAAAAATGTATTAAGAAAATCAATGTCTGGAACATTCCTTTATAATAAAGGTGTAGATTCTGCAAACCCAATGTTTAACGTATTTGCAAATAACTATGCAGCATATCCATTCTATTCACATGGTATGTGGTTTGTAACTCAAATGTATAGATGGGGACAACTTGATAAACCAGTTGATATGAAAGCTTTAATTGAAAAAGTATATAGACCAGATTTATTTGCCGAAGTTGCTGCAGAAGTTGATTATAAATTACCTCCAAGTGCTTGGAAAAAAGATGGTGTTGATGAATATAATAAATTCTTAGATGGTAAAATTTGGGATCCAAATAAAGCTGTTGATTATATTTTTGATGTAAAAGTTCAAAATTCATTAGTATCAAAAGAAGTTTTAATGAAAGCTAATAAATGGTCTGTTGAAACTAAACAACCAAAATATGAGTGTCATTATGGACCAGCAGGGTGTGCTGATCCTAAGTATGTAACTAAGTAGATTTCTCTACTTAGTCAATAAAAAAGATAAAGCTAAAAGCTTTGTCTTTTAAGTGTCTAGCAAAAAACATCGTACTTAATTTACACTAGGTACTTAAAAGTACAAAAAAATAAAAGGTTTAATTAAATGAACAAAGAACTGATGAAAAAGATTATATTGCCATTTATTGTATTATTTTTAATAATTCAATTTTGGTCTGGTCTTGCAACAATTGTAGAAGATTTTCCAACACCAAGTGATACAGCAGTCTATGCTTTTGGAGGAGAGACTTCTGATGGAGATGAAATAGAAGGTGTTTTATCTGATCCATTCTATATAGAAAATCAAGATGATATGGGAGTATTTTGGCAAATACTTGAATCATTAAAAAGAGTTTTTGCAGGTTTTGCACTAGCTATTTTAGTTGGTATTCCTATTGGTTTATTAGTTGGAATGAGTAAAAATGTTCAATATGCACTTGACCCATTTATTCAAATATTTAAACCTGTTTCACCATTAGCATGGCTGCCATTATTGTTATTCATTTTTCAAGATATTAATGCAACAGCGATTTCTACAATTTTTATTACATCAATCTGGCCGATTATTATAAATACTGCTCTTGGTGTTAAAAATGTAAGTGAGGATTATTTAAATGTTGCAAAAGTATTAAGATTTACTGCAATGGAGAAAGTATATAAAATTATTCTACCAGTTGCTGTTCCTTATATTTTTACAGGGATGAGATTATCTTTAGGTATTGCATGGCTTGTAATTGTTGCAGCTGAAATGCTTACTGGTGGTATTGGTATTGGTTTCTGGATTTGGGATGAATATAATAACCTTGCTTATCATAATATTATAATAGGAATTATTCTAGTTGGTTTAGTTGGATTTATTTTAGATGTAGTTATGGGCAGAATTGCTGATTATTTTGACTATAGAAAAAGAATGTAAGGAAGAAAGAAATGAACGAAAAATTTTTACAATTAGAAAATATAGATAAGACATTTCCCCTTCCTGGTGGAAAAGAGTATAAAGCAGTTGTTGATGTAAATGTTAATATTGCAAAGAATGAAATTATTTCAATAATTGGGCACAGTGGTTGTGGTAAGTCAACACTTCTTAATATGATAGCAGGATTAGATTCACAAACTAAAGGTAATATTATTTTAAATAATAAAGAGATTAAAGGACCAGGACCTGAACGTGCTGTTGTTTTCCAAAATCACTCTTTATTACCTTGGTTAACAGTTTATGAAAATATTGAATTAGCAGTTAAAAAAGTAATGCCAGAACTTGATGCTTCAGAATTAAGAGCAAGAGTTGAAAAATTTGTATCAATGGTAAACTTAGATCATGCAAAAGATAAATTTCCTGGAGAAATATCAGGAGGTATGAAACAAAGAGTTGGAATTGCACGAGCTTTGAGTATTAAACCTGATGTATTACTAATGGATGAACCTTTTGGAGCACTTGATTCATTAACAAGAGCAAATTTACAAGAGCATTTAATGAGAATTCAACAAAGCGTTGAAAATACTGTAATTATTATTACTCATGATATTGATGAAGCAGTTTTATTAAGTGATAAAGTAATTATGATGACAAATGGTCCAGAAGCTACTATTGGAGAAATTTTAGAAGTGGATTTACCAAGACCTAGAAATAGAGTTGAGCTTCAAAGTCATCCTGAATATATTAGATGTAGAGAAGCAATTTTAAGTTTCCTTTACGAAAAATTCGCAAAAGATGATGAATAAAGTTATAAACTAAAAAGTATAAGATATAAGTTATCTTATACTTTTATATTGAATTCTGCAATCATAGCGTTTGCTAATAATCTTAAACTTCTTTTATCAACTTCATTTTTTACATTATCTTCAATATTAATTATATTTTTATGGAATTTCTCAAAAAAAGCCATAATTTTAGGATCTTTATCGTAAGTGTTATTTACTAATGCTCCTTCATCAAGCATTTCAAGAACTAAATCTTTTTTATCCATAAATGCTGCATAATTTATTGGTTTTAATCCAAATTTATCAGGAATATTTATAATATCTGGATTGTAAGAATGAATTAATTTAAAATACCTTGTTGTGTCTTTCCATATACAATTATGAATCACACTTCTACCTTTGTTATCAACTGCTTCTAAATCAGATTTTGCTTCAAGTAAAAGTTTTACTGTATATTCACAATCTTCAACAACTGCTTTATGTAAGGGAGTTAATCCTTCATGGTTCTTTGCATTTACATCTACACCTAGATTTATTAAGTTTTGCATCATTTCAAGATACTGTTTTTTTTCTTTTTTTCCTATATGAGAATTATTATAATCCATAAGTTCGAAAATAATATTGTGATCTTCTTTATCTCTTAGATTAATATTAATATTTGAATCTCTAAATATCTTAAATAAATTCAAATTAAAATATAAAATTGAATCAAAAAATAAAGGTTTACCTTTTGAGTTTAGTTGTTCAAAATCAATTTTTGAATGTTCTATTATTTTAGTAATAACTGTTAAATATTCACCATCAATATTTAGCTCTTTTTCAATTTCTTTATCTAAGGGTTTATGATTTTGGTTGAATAGTATAATATCACTTAGTATTTCAATACAGTTCTTCCCTTTTTTATTTTTTATATTTGGATTTGCATTATGTTTTAAAAAATTTATAATGGTTTTTATATGTTCTACACCTTTTAATATAAGTATTGATAAAACAGTTTCACCCCATATATTTTGATGATTTATTGAAATCTTTTTATTTGTTAAAAATACTTCAATTAATTTTTCATTTCCACTTCTAGTTGCTGCAAAAAATGCACTTTCATTTTTATCATCAAGTGCTTCAATATCTACACCTTTTGCTATTAATTCTTTTATCATTAATAGATGATTTTCTCTTTCTTCAAGATTATCTTTAGGAGTATTTAAATAGTGATTAATCGATTCTATTAAAATTGTTGTGTTATCTGAAGCTCTAGAATTTATATCACAGCCTAACTCAACAGCTTTTTCTAAAATCTCAACATTTTTATAACCTTTTGAAAGTGCATAAAATAAAAAGTTTTTACCCTTTTTATCTTGTATTGTAGGATCTGCACCTAATTCTAGTAGACTTATTGCAATATTATTGTTTTTTAAAACAACTTCTTGTTGTAAAACTGTATTTCCTGATTTGTTTACATGATTAATATCTACATCACTTAATTTTGCAACTAATTCAATAATTTCTTTTTTTCCATTTGAAAGAGCATCAAAAATTAAATTATTACCATATTTATCTTCATTTGATAAGTTACTTGATTTTGATATTATATAGTTAACTAATCTATTGTTACTTGCAATAATGGCTTCTTGAATTAATGATCTTTTGTAAATATTTAAGTGATTTACGTTTGCGCCAGATTCTATTAATATAGTTACTAAGGGTAAGTTATTAGAATGAAGTGAATAAAATAAAGCTGTATCATTTTCAGCATTCACAATTTCCATGTCAACTTTTTTATTTATTAGCCATTTAACTGATTCAATATATCCACCTTTTGAGCATAAGTGAAGGAATGTCTCTTTTTTGTCATTCTGCCAATTTAAGTCAATATTACTAGCTTCATATATTGATTCTATTTTTTTTTGATTAAATACAGGATTTAATAATTCTTTTAATAAATCTTCTTCTTTAAAATCTTTAATTTTACTAAAACCTTTTAACATACATCATCTTTATATTAGAATTTTATTTATTTTATAATCAATTAGCTAAAAGATAGATATATTGGAGTTCTTTTAAATTTGAAAATATAAATTAAAAAAAATACAATCAAATGTATAATAAATATACAGCAGGTATGTTTACTTATCATTTTATATATTTTATAATACTCTCATAAAAATTGACAAAGGGGTCTTATGGAAAATTTTGCTGATGTAAAATATATATTAGATGGGTTTCTGTTTGTGTTTTCAGGAATCTTAGTTATGTGGATGGCCGCAGGTTTTGCGATGCTAGAAGCTGGGTTAACAAGAACAAAAAATAATGCGACTGTATTAACAAAAAATATGGCGTTATTCGCTATATCTTGTATTATGTATTATTTTGTAGGTTACAACTTAATGTATGGTGAGGGTTCATCTTTTATGGGAAGTTTCTCAACAATTGATATGGTAAGTGCACCAGATGCTGCTTATCCTGCTGCTGCTGATTTCTTCTTCCAAGTAATGTTCGTTGCAACTGCTGCGTCTGTTATTTCTGGTACTATTGCTGAAAGAATGAAATTATGGCCGTTCTTAATTTTTGTTGTTCTTTTATCTGGTGTTATTTATCCAATCCAAGGTCACTGGACATGGGGTGGAACAGAACTTGGTGGTGTAATTGCTGGTTTCTCTGATTTTGCTGGGTCTACTATTGTTCACTCTGTTGGTGGATGGGCTGCATTAGCTGGTGTTCTTATTTTAGGAGCAAGAAAAGGTAAATATGGTAAAAATGGACAAGTTAGACCAATTCCAGGTTCAAACTTAACATTAGCTACTTTAGGTACATTCATTTTATGGATGGGTTGGTTTGGATTTAATGGTGGTTCTCAATTAGCACTTGGTTCAAAAGGTGATATTGATGGTATTGCTATGGTTGTTGCTAATACAAATATGGCAGCTGCTGCAGGTGCTATTATGGCTGCTTTATTAACTCAACTGTTATACAAAAAAGTTGATTTAACAATGGTTTTAAATGGTGCATTAGCTGGTTTAGTTTCTTGTACTGCAGGTCCTGATTTAGGAATGACTGTTGCCTTTATTGAAGGTATTGTTGGTGGTGCTTTAATTGTATTTGCTGTTCCTTTATGGGATAAGTTAAGAATTGATGATCCTGTTGGTGCTTTATCTGTTCACTTAGTAGCAGGTATCTGGGGAACTTTAGCTGTTGGTATCTTTAATCCTGAAGTTACTATTATGGCTCAACTTAAAGGTATTGTTGTAATTGGAGCATTTGTATTTATTACTTCATTCATTATCTGGAAAATATTAGATATGGTAGTTGGATTAAGAGTTGATGAAGAAACTGAAATTAATGGTTTAGATATTCATGAAACTGGTTTAGAAGCATATCCAGAATTTAAAAGAGCATAGGTAAAGGAATTAAAATATGAAAAAAATTGAAGTAATAATTAAACCTTTTAAACTTGAAGATGTAAAAGATGCACTTGTTGAAGCTGGTATTACTGGTATGAGTGTATATGATGTAAAAGGTTATGGTAGACAACAAGGTCACTCTGAATTATACAGAGGGGCTGAGTACGTGGTAGATTTTTTACCAAAAATCAAAATTGATTTAGTAGTTCAAGAAGATATGGTTGATGTTGCAATTGATGCAATCGTTAACTCTGCTAAAACAGGTAAAATTGGAGATGGTAAGATTTTTGTATCATCTTTAGATGAAGTAGTAAGAATCAGAACTGAAGAAAAAGGTGCTGACGCAATCTAATTATAGTTCTTAAAAACTATACTGCAATTTAAGAAAATATACTTTTTTCTTAAATTGTATACTTTTTATACACCTAATCTTAATCAAATATTTTTTATACCTATATAATATAAATAAAACAAAAGGGTTTATTTATGAATATGGAATCTATCTCTTATATAATTGATACATTGTATGCTATTTTTGCAATGACATTAATTATTTTCATGGTACCAGGTTTTGCAATGCTAGAGGCTGGAATTGTAAGGACTAAAAACGTAACAGCAGTATTAACAATCAACACATTAATTTATGCAATTGCATCATTGGCTTTCCTTTTAATAGGTTATTCAATAGCTTTTGGAGATTTTGGAAGTGACTCAATGAGTAAGTGGGCAGCATTTATGTTCCAAATGGCTTTTGTTGGTAAAGTTGTAAATATTATGTCAGGTGGAGTAAGTGAAAGAGCAAAAGTTGTTCCTTTGGCAGTATTTACTGTTATTATGGCAGCAGTTTTATATCCACTTGTAGTAAATGTTACATGGGGATCAAATTTCTTAGATGGAACAATTCTTTCTTTATCAATGTATGATTTAGCTGGTTCAACTGTGATTCACTCTACTGGTGGATGGGCTTTATTAGCAGCAATTTTAATAATAGGTGCAAGAAAAGGAAGATATACAAAAGAGGGTGGAATTAGAGTAATCCCAGCTTCAAATATTCCTTTAGTTACTTTAGGAGCTTTTCTTTTATGGATAGGTTGGTTTGGATTTAATGGTGGTTCTGTTGGTTCTATTGCATCAAAAGATAATGCTGATGCTGTTGCATTAACTATTATGAACACAAATACAGCTGGACTTGCTGGTGCTATTATGGTTGCTTGTTTTATGCAGTTTAGATATAAAAAACTAGATTTAACAATGATTTTAAATGGTGCTTTAGGTGGATTAGTTGCAGTTACAGCTGGGCCTGATTTATATGATATTTATACTCCAATTTTAGTTGGTGCTATTGGTGGTATTATTGTTGTATTTGGTGTATCATTCTTTGATAAAATTAGAATTGATGATCCTGTTGGTGCATTATCAGTTCACTTACTTAACGGTATTTGGGGAACATTAGCAGTTGGTATTTTTGCATCTAATGGAAGTGATATTACACTTTTAGGTCAAGTAAAAGGTATTTTATTAGTTGCTGTATTTGCATTTACTTCTTCTTTTATTATATTATTTATAATAAATAAAATCATGCCTTTACGTGCTGATAATGACGAAGAGATGCAAGGATTAGATGTAGAAGAATGTGGTTTAGAAGCTTACCCAGAATTTAAACGAGCATTCTAATAATATATAAATTTATATAAATTTTGATAAAATAGAAACAATTAAAAAAGGATTAACTTTGAAAAAAATCGAAGCAGTAATAAAACCATTTAAACTAGAAGACGTAAAAGATGCCTTAACAGAAGCTGGAATCACTGGTATGACAGTATCTGATGTAAAAGGTTATGGTAGACAACAAGGTCACTCTGAGTTATATAGAGGGGCAGAATATGTAGTTGATTTTTTACCAAAAATTAAATTAGAATTAATTGTAGCAGAAGCTGATGTAGATAGTACAATTAAATTAATTACTGATTCAGCGAAAACTGGAAAAATCGGTGATGGTAAAATATTTGTTTCTGCAATTGAAAAAATTGTAAGAATCAGAACTGGTGAAGAAGATGAGGAAGCTATTTAATGAGTAGTTTAACTACTTTTGAAATAAATGAACCTTTAGATATGCACCTTCACTTACGTGATGGTGACATGTTAAAATTAGTGGGACCTTTAACTTCAAATACTTTTACAGGTGCTTTAATAATGCCTAACTTAGTACCTCCTATTACTACTAAAGAAGCATTACTATCTTATAAAGATAGAATTAAAGAAGCATGTAAAGATGATATTTTTGATCCACATGTTACTTTATTTTTTAAAGATGATTACTCATATGAGTTTTTGGAAAATATAAAAGATGATATTATTGGAATTAAACTTTATCCTGCAGGAATTACAACTAATTCTGAAACAGGTGTTTCATCTATGGATGTAGAAGTTTTAAGACCAACTTTAGAATCAATGAGTAAATTAGGTATTCCTTTTTGTGTTCATGGAGAAACTAATGGTTTTGTAATGGATAGAGAAAGAGAGTTTATGCCAATTTATGAATCAATTGCACAAGCTTTTCCTGATTTAAAAATCATAATGGAGCATATTACTACAAAAGATGCAGTTGAATTACTTGAAAAGTATGATAATTTACATGCAACTGTAACTTTACAACATTTACTTATTACTTTAGATGATGTTGCAGGTGGAATGCTTCAACCGCATTTATTTTGTAAGCCAATTGCAAAAAGACCTGAAGATAGATCTGCTTTATTAAATGCAGCACTTAAAGCTCATCCAAAGCTAATGTTTGGAAGTGATTCAGCTCCTCATCCTAAGCATAAAAAAGAATCTTGTGGTTGTGCAGCTGGAGTTTTTACTTCTCCAATAGCTTTACAGGTATTAGTTGAGTTATTTGAAGAACATAATTGTTTAGATAATTTAAATGATTTTGTGTCTTTAAATGCGCAAAGAGTTTATAATTTAAAGCCAAAGAAAAAAACTATAAAGTTAGTAAAAAAAGATTTCGTAGTTCCTGCAATTTATGAATATAAAAATGAAAATGTAGTACCTATGTATGCTAATGAAACATTAGCTTGGAGCATTGAAAAAAGTTAAGCTTTTTTCGATGTTCTATCTTCAAGAAGTTTTTTAATATTTGAAGATTTTTCTGCAGCTTTTACAATTCTTTCTTCTCTCATAACTCTTAATATTTCTAATGTTTCTTGTTTTTCTTTATCAAGATTAGACTGTATTTGAATAGCTTTTCTATTATTAGAAATACCCGATAATGATAAAAACTTCTCTTTTTTATTTATATAAATTTTATTTGAAGAAGAGGTTGCATTTTTATTAAAAACAATTACATCATCAACTTTTAAATTTAAAATATCTTCTGCGCTTAATTCAGTTTCAGCCATAATAGATTCTACATTCATTTTAGCACCTGATATTAAAGTTGTAATATCTTTTTTTCTAGAAGATTTTCTATTTTTACCTTCAGAAAATACTTTCTCAACAATTTTATTTAATAAAGGTTCAATATAAGAGATTGGATAACAAATTGATAAGAAACCTGATTCTTCATCGATAGTTATTTCTAAAACTACAAGTAAAACAATTTCATGATCAGAGATAATTTGAATGGCATTCGCATTCGTATCTCTAGATTCTGTTTTAAAGTTTAAAGTTGAAATCTCAGCCCACGTTTTATATAAATTTTTTATAAACATTTCATAAAAATGATCAAAAATCTCAATCTCAATTTCTGTTAATTCTCTATCAAGATTATCACTTGTATTTACAGCTCCAGAACCTAGTAATTCTGCAATAATCTTATGTGAAATACCAGGGTTACACTCGATTACAATTCTTCCTTCCATAGGTTTAATAGAAAGTGTATTTAACGATGTAATTTGTGGAATTGATAGTATAAATTCCCCATAAGTCATCTGCTCAATTGAGTAGAGTTTCACATCAACAATTTTTCTAAGCATTGCGGAAAGATCAGTAATAAAATCTCTTAGCATTTTATCGTGAATTGCTGAAAAGGCTTTAAACTGCTCCCCTGAGATACGATTAGGTTTTTTAAAATCGTAAATAGAATAGTTTTTTTCTTTTGATAATACCTTCTCCATTGGAGAAGAATCAATGTCTTCACCTTGCTCGGCAATATCTAAAAGGGCATCAATTTCATCTTGACTTAAAAATTCTGCCATATTATCCTCTTATCTCAAATTCAACATCAATAGCACCCATCTCTTTTATCATTTTAAGAGTATCTATTATTTCAGTCATTGGTAAGTTCATTACCTTCATAGATCTAACTAAATCTGAAACAGTTGGTGTTTTTTTCGTATTTATCATTGCATTATTAATATCAATTACAGGTTTATCTGCAATTTTAACATCATCACCAATATCTACACCTTTATTTTGTTTAGGATCAACCCATTGGTTATCAGTAAGTGCAGTTTTTTTAATTCTTATTGTAAAAGAATCTCTAGCAATTGTAACAGGTGATATTTCAATATCTGCACCAGCAATAATTGATTCTCTATTCATATCAATAATTATTTTCTTTTTAAAATCAGAACTTAAGGGAATATTCTCAACCATAGATATAAACTTGATTATAGATATTTCTTTTGGTTTATTTACTTTGATAGTTCTAGTATCAACTGCTCGTGCAAGTTTTCTTCCAAATTTTTTATTGATTTTAGTTTCAATTAGATCTGCATTTTTTGCAGAACTTTTATATAAACTTAATGTAATTGAGTCTTCCTCTTGTAAATTATAATTGATCTCATTTTCTACTGTTGCACCATCATAGATAAAACCTGTAGTTGTATTATTATTTGTTGCTACAATTGTACCTTGTGCTAAAGCATATACTTTACCATCCACACCTTTTAATTGTGTGATTAAAAGTTCACCATGATCAACAGATTTAGCATCACCTATTGTAGATACTTTTATTTTTATTTTATCTCCTTGTCTAGAAAAAGGAGGCAAGGTTCCCGTAACCATAACAGCTGCAATATTTTTTGAAGAAATAGAAGTTGCAGGAATTTTGATATATGAATTACGTAGTAAATTTTGTAAAGATTGCATAGTGAATTTTGATTTATCACCAGTACCAGCAAGACCAACAACTAAACCATATCCAATAAGTTGATTGTCTCTTATTCCAATGATATTTGAAATGTCTTTTACTGTTTGTGAGTATAAAGATGAAAAGAAAATTAATACTAATAAAAAATACTTCAATATGTTACCTTACGCTTAATTGATATTATTTTATCGTAAATTTAATAAAAAAAGGTATAATCTATGTAATAAAATTTATTATAGGGCACTGATTTGAATATTTATATTTATGGTAATAATAGTTTTAAAAAAGAAATTCATGAAACTTTAGAACATGCTAATATAAAATTTAAACTAGATAGCAATAGTGTTATCGAAGATATTGAAGATTTAGAATTACTAAAATCTACAATTGAAGCAAATCCTAATGATATTTACTTAATTGATGATGAAAAAATTATTAAAAAAAATGCACTTAATCAAAAAATAAAATTCTTAGCGCCAAAAGATGGTATAAAAGAAGAATTTTTATTTGATAATGGAATTGCTGATTTATCTGTAGATTCTTTAAAAGAAATTCCAAAATACATATTAAGAAAATACGAACAACAAAAAGAAATAGAGCCTAATATTCAAAGTTCAATTATTGATATTGTTGATGAAGCATACGAAGATGATATTGATGATATTGATGATATGGATGATATTAATATTGAATTAGATGAAGAGCTAGCCCAATTATTATCAAGTTCAAAAAATGACGATGATGAGATTTCTAATGTAGAAATCAAAAAAGATATTAACTTAGATGAGTTAGAAGGTTTAATTGAGCTTGAAGATGACTCTAATGAATTATCTAAAGAGGAATTGACTTCTTTAATTAATTTTGAAGAAGACGTGGGATTAAACAATACGACTTCTGATTACGATGAACAAAAAATTGAAGAAATACCAGAAGAAAATAGTTTAAATATCAATGAACTAGAAGATACAATTGAAGAAGAGTTTAAACAAGGAGAGGATATGTCTAAAGAGTTTACAGAACTTGATTCATTAAATGAGCAAGATATTTTAAATGCTTTAGAAGGAATTAATAGTCCAACTATTAGCTCAAATTCTAATACAAGCAATGAAAAAATTGAAGTAGAAAGTTCAAATGTTCAAGATATTGCAGAATTGATATCAAAATTATTGAATAACAAAACATTAGAAATTACAGTAAAGATTAAAGATTAATAGTGGATTTAATTGGTATTGCTGAGAACACTGTAAAGATTATTTTAATTCTAGGATTACCTTCATTACTTGTTAGTATGGTAATTGGATTAGTGATTTCAATTTTTCAAGCAGTAACACAAGTTAGTGATGCTTCATTAAGTTTTGTTCCAAAAGTAATATTTGTATCAGGGTTTATTTTAATATCTCTTCCTTGGATTGGAGACCATATTGAAACTTATACTAAAGACTTATGGGACTTAATACTAGTTTTTGGTAATTAAAAATGATTGACCAGTTATATAACTTAAAAAAAACACAAACAGATCAAAAGCTTATGCAAAAAGGTCTTTTATTATCAAAAATAGAGAGATTTGAAGCCGAGATTTTAATTACTAAAACTCAAATTGATTCAGCTAGTGTTCAAAAATTTGGAGCAATTTCAGATTTTGCAGTTTTAGAAATGCATAAGAATACTATGAGACTTCATATTCAAGAATTGAAAAAAAATAAAAAACTATTAAATGAAGAGTTAGAATTACTAATTAAAGATATAATAGAATTACAAAAAGAGACTGAACAGTTTGGATATATTTTAGAAGAGCAAAAACAAGAAGCAATTAAAAGAATATTAGTTGCTGAAGAAGAAGAAGCTAATGAATATATTCAAAGTAAATATATTTCAGGATAAAGGTTTATAAATTGATTAACAAAATAGTTATTTTTATATTATTTCCTATTTTTATATATGCAGCTAATGAAACAAGTAGTGAGCTTATAAAACAAAGAATTGAAATAAAAGAATTAAAAAAAGAGTTAAACTCTTTTTATAACCAAAAAGAAAAAGAGTATCAAGATAGAAAAAAAGAACTAGATACAATACTTTCTCAAATTAAAAAAGAAAAAGCTGAAATACAAGCTCTACATGACAAGAATCTATCAATTTTACAAGATATGACTGAAACAGTTAATAGTAAAACTGCAAAAGTCTATAATTCAATGAAACCAAAAATTTCAGCAGCTATTTTCAATGAAATGATTAGTGATGGAAAAATTGAAGATGTTTTTGATATAATTTTGAAACTAAAAGAAAAAAACGTAACATTATTAATGAAATATTTAAGTGTACCAAATGCTGCAAAATTGACGTTAATGCTTCAAGAATTTAAAGCAGAAAAATAAAAAGGGATAACAATGGCTGAAGAAGAAAATAAAGAAGAAACAAAAAGTTCAGGTGGAGGAAAAGGAATGATTATTGTTCTAATTGCACTTGTCGTAATCTTATTATTAGCAGTTGCCGGTGGAGCTTACTTCTTATATTCTCAAGGTATGTTTTCACCTAAAGATGGACAAAATCAAGAAGAAATGGTTAAGAAAGAAGAAGCTGGAGATTCAAAAGAAACATTTAAAGCTAATATTGATGATCTAGTATTAAATATCACTAATGCAAAAGGAAAAGAAAAACTAATGAAATTATCTTTTGCTGTAAAAAGTGTAGAACCTACAATTGCAGCATTAGTTGAAGAGTATAGAGCAGAAATCATTGATGTTGTTATTGCTCAAATTAGTGCTAGAAGTTCTGAAGAACTATTAACTGTTGGTGGAAAAGCATTACTAAAAGAAGAGCTTTTAGAAGAGATAAACGCTATAGTTAATGAAATGACATCAAATAATGAAGAAGTGAAAGCAAATAATATTAAAAAGATATTATTTACAACTTTTGTAATAAAATAGAAATATGATAGTAGCTATAAAAAGAAATAAAAAACAAAAAATAATTAAATTTATTTCCTTAGCAGTTTTAGTAGCAATGTTTGCTGGCTATTATATGTATATGAGTAAAGAGTTTGAAGAACAACAAAAAATTGAATTAGAAACAAAAAAAGCAGAAAAGTTAGAGGCTGAAGAGAAAAAAAAATATAAAAAGAATTTAGAAATTGCTATTTTAACAGAAATAGAAAAAGCTGTTGATTTAATAGGACAAAAATATATACAACATGTAAAAATTATTGAGAATAAAGTAGTAATTATTTGCGAACCAAAAACTAATTTAGATGCATTAAAAGTAAGGTATGGTTCTATGGCATTAATCAAAAATACACTAAATGAGATAATTATCGCAATTGATGTTAAATATATTGTTGAAAGTAGATTAAATGAAAAATAGTATACTGATATTAATAATCGCAGTATTTTTTACTGCATGTGGAATAACTGAAAAACAAGAAATAAGTTTTAATAAACCCAAAATACAAATCCCTAAAAAACAGCCAGCACCTAAAAATAATAAAGGTTCTTTGTATTCTATGCAAGGTGCTTCATTATTTGCAGATAAAAAAGATCTTCAAGTTGGTGATATTATCCAAATCAATATTAGTGAGTCTTTATCTTCAGATTCTACTAATTCAAGAGAATTATCAAGTAGTAGAGATAGTAATCTTGGTGGTGGGATATTAGCAAGTACTGGAACAAATAGTTTAAACGGGACAGTTAGTAGCTTAGCTAACAAGTTAAATGGTACATTAGGTGTGGGCTTTAGTACTAATAGTTCTTCTTCAGATTCAGGTGAAGCTACATCCTCATTTGATGAAACATTTGAGACTGTAATTTCTGCAATAATTGAAGAAACATACCAAAATGGTAATTATTTTATTAAAGGTTCAAAAGAGTTACTAATAGATGGGCAAAAGCAAGAAATAATTGTAAGTGGTGTAATTAGACCTTACGATATTACTTCTGATAACTCTATAGAATCTTCTCAAATGGCTAATTTAAAAGTTCTTTACGATAAAGAAGGTGAAGAAGCTGATATCATGGAAACACCATGGGGAACAAAAATAATAAGAGCAATTTGGCCATTTTAATCTAATTTTAAGAATTGTAATGCAATAATTAGATATCTTATCCTAAAGGAGTCTCTATGCTAGGTACATTAAATGTTTCACAGTCAGGGCTAAAAGCTGCACAAACAGCTGTTGAAAATGTATCAAATAATATTGCTAATGAGAATACTGAAGGATACAAAAAAAGAGTTGTTCAGCTTAGTGAATTAGAACAAAGTGATAGTAGAGTAACAGGACGAGGTGTTAGTTCAAGTACTGCTTATAGAATTACATCTCAATATATGTATGAAAATATTCTATCTGAAAACTCTAAAGTAAACCAATATGATAAACTGTCTTCTACTTTAGGCAATATTGAATCAATATTCCAAGAAACTGACACTAGTGGATTTTCTGCAGATTTAAATCGTTATTTACAAGCAGTTGAAAATTTACGTAGTAATCCAAATTCGGAAGTTTATGAAACAACTTTAAAGAATGAAGGAAATACTTTAGTTGAGTCATTACAAAATATTTATTCTGATATTGAAAAGCAACAATCTTTGGAAGCAGAAGATTTAAGTGCAAATGTTTCAACAATAAATGACATTCTTCAAGAAATTGGTGAAGTAAATCAAAAAATGGGACAGTATAACACTTCTTCAAATGATCTTTTAGATAAAAGAGACCAACTTGAAAAAGAATTATCAATGTATGTTGATATTGATGTTAGTACTCAAAATGGAGAATATGAACTAAAAATAGCAGGAACAACTGCTGTTAGATATAGTACAAACGTAAGAGCTCTTGAAATAGAAGAAGAAAAAACTCCTCAAATTGATAAGTATGTACAAGACGATGGTTCAAATCTTGCTATCACTTTTGACATTGGTGATGAAATTACTTATAAAATTAATAATGAATTTGAAGTTAGTATCACATATGGAGAATCTTTTACTGCTGATTTGAATAATGACGGTACAGAGACTACACAAACTGTTGATGGATCAAATTATATAAGGGCTTTATCAGATAAAATAAATGAAACAACAGGAATAGGCAATTTAGTAAAAGCATATAATGGTAACTATGAAACAGATTCTAATGGTGATAAAACAGAACTTTATCCAAATCAAGATAATTTTTTATTAATTGAGTCAAAAGTTGATGGACCTGATGGAAATTTTGAAGGTAGAATTACTGTAGTTAAAAATGATGCTTCAGGAACTATAGCAGAATCGCGAAGTAATTATTTTGCAGATGAAGATTATAGTAGTGAGTCAGAATCAAGAACATTCTTAAGTATTTATGATAGTGAAATTACTGTAAAAAGTGGAATATTAAAACCACAATTAGATAATTTAGATTCTACTTCTTATAATAACAAGATACAAGACTATAAAGATAAATTAGACTCTTTTGCTCAAACTCTGAGTGACTTAACTGATGCATATATTAAAGATGGTGATGACTATATTTATGGTGATACAAGTATTGATGGATCTGCATCAACTTATTCTGATTCTGAAATAAATCAGTTAAACCTATTTTCAGGTGGAAGTGTAATGACACTTAAATTTAATGAAAATAATGTTAATGATTTAGAGCAAGAAGATTTGGACTATTTGGCAACTTTACAATGGAAAAAAGATATTTCTTTTACTGGTGAAGAGCAAGATAGTACAAATAGTTCAGTTGCTTCATTATCAGAGTTTTTTCAAGATATACGAATAAATGTTTCTTCAGATAAAGAAAGTAATGAGTTTTTATTAACAACACAAGAGACTATTCAACAATCACTAGAAAATACATATAATGAATTAACGAAAGTTGATTCAGATGAAGAAATGATAAACTTAATTAAATTCCAAGCAGCTTATTCTGCAAATGCGAAGATAATTACAGCAATCGATGAAATGTTACAAGTTTTACTTGGATTAAAAAGATAATAGGAGGGCAAAATAATGGCTGAAGGTATTTTAGGTTTAGGTTCAGGACAAGCTGCTACTCTAGATCAAGAATTAATTGATAAACTAAAAACAGCAGAAAGGGCAGCAACTGTTGAACCAATAGAAACAAGTATTGAAGATATTGCAAGTGAAAATGAAGTTTTTACTACAATTGATGATAAAGTTAATGAATTTCTTGAAGCTGTAAAAGTATTTGACTTATTTGTAACTGGTGGGACTACGGCATTTGATGAAAAAACAGCAACAGCTTCAGGTAGTTCAGTTACATTTGATGCTGCAGATGTTTCTTCATTAAACACAGGAATTACAACTGTTAATATCACATCTTTGGCACAAAAAGATGTATATCAATCAAATGCAATTACTGAAACAGAAAAAGATGCAGCTATTACAGGAATGGGAGATTTAACTATTAATGGTGAAACTTTTGCCACTGAAGGAAAAACTTATCAAGAATTAGCAGATAAAATTGATGCAAGTGATGATATAAATGCATCAATAGAACAAGTTGGTAGTGATTCTTTCAGGTTAGTTTTAAAAAGTAATGAATCAGGAATTGATAATGCACTTTCAATTTCAGGTGTTGCGGCGGCTGATGATAAATTTGGATTTAATAAAACTGAGGATATTGATGATGGTAATGGAGGGACGGTTTCTGTTTCCGTTAATCATACATTAGTAGCACAAAATATGGAAGCAACAGTTGATGGTGTTTCATATAGTGTTTCTTCAAATAGTTTGGAAGTTGATGGTTTAAGTATTACTGCAACTGAAACAGGAACATCTAGTATAAATATTACAAAAGATAATACAACTGTTGAAAGTAGCATGAATGAATTTATTACACAATACAATGGACTTGTTGCTTTAATTGAAGATGAAGTTTATTCTGCTGATTCTTTTATTGAAGATAAATCTGCACTTAGAGATATTATTTCTCAAATAAAAGATAAGTTATTTGGAACTTATGGGGAAGATTCTGATAAATCAGTTTTTAATTATGGTTTTGAATTAGATAGTACTGGAGTGCTTTCTTTAGATTCTACTGCGTTTAATAATGCACTTGATGAAGACCCAGATTTAATGAAAAGTATTTTTATTGGAACTGCTGAGAATGAAGGTATGGGAACACAACTAAAAGCACTAATTGATGATATGGGTTATACAGATGGAGTAATAGGGTTATATGAATCTTCATTATTATCCAGAGAAGAGATTTTAAATGATGATTTAGAAGAAGCTGAAGAAACTTTAGATGATAAATATTCTGCATTATCTGCACAATTTGCATCTTATGCTGCAATTATTACATTATATGAAACATCATTTTCAGGTTTAGAATCAATAATAGCAGAGGCATATTCTGACTAGGAATAAAATTATTTTTTAATATTCAATGATGTATTTAAGAAAGAATATAATATACTACATAATGAAAATTAGTGAATGGAGATACAATATATGGGAATAGAAGCTTATAATCAACAAAATGCAGTATCAGATGATCCTTATGTTTTAGTTTTAAAACTTTATGAAGGTGTTATTAAATATTTGTCTTTTGTTAAAAGTTCAATTGAAGATGGAAATATTGAAGCTAAATTTACATATATAAATAAATCTATTGCAATATTTGATGAGTTAAGAAATGTTCTTGATTTTGATGGCGGAGATGTTGCTTATTATCTTGATGGTTTATATCTTTACCAAATAGAAACACTTTTTGCAGCTGGAGTTGATGATAATATAAACTCTATAAACCAAGTAATGAAAGTTACTCAAGGATTGATTGACGCATGGAAAGACGAAACAGGTCTATAGAAGCTCTTAAAAGGCTTATTTATATTGATTCATTAGATGCAGTAGAAAGAGCTGCTGCATTAGTAAAATGGCATGATGATTACTTACTTAAAAGTGACATTAGAGATTTTGATTTAGAATTAAATGAGTTCAAGCAATTAGAAGAACTTTTCTTTAAAAATATAAACTTTCTAAAAAAACATAAAGAAGATAGTAGATTAGAACTTATTAGATTAAGTAAAGTTAAAAAATTTTTACAGCACTAAATTTTTTACTTCAATTTCTTTTTCTTTTACGTAAGCTCTAATATTTTTTGGTATTTTTAATATTCTACACTTCTCTTTAAACTTTTTGTCCATTGTTTTTAATGACTTAGGACAAATCCAAATATAATCATCTTCTATTGTTATTGAAATCTTATTTGATATAACAATACTTTTTTGTTTTAAAATCTCTTTTCTTTGAGCCTTTGATAATAAAACACCTCTTTTTTTTAATGACAAATCAATAATTCTGATATTTAAATTATCATCATCTAAATTTTTAAAAACTTCTAGTTCTTCAATTTCTATTATTGCTTTATTTTTAAAGTTTAAAGACTTGATATCTTCTTGCAAGTAGATGAAAGAGTTAATTATCCCGTCTTTATATTCATCAAGAAATCTATCAGAAAAATTATGACGAAAATAATTTCTTTTATACTTCTCATCACTATTACTTGAATCAATAAAATACTTTATATCTCTTTTTTGAAGATAGTTTTCTAATTCTTCTTTTGAAATAGTAAGTAAGGGTTTGTATATTTTATACGTATCTTTAATTTCAAACTCGTTAAAACCAATTAATTCAATTAATCCTGCACCCTTGCTTAGTTGCATTAAAAACCATTCTAATTTATCATTTAGTTGATGTGCTGTAATTAATATTTCATAGTTATTATTTTGTATAATTTCTTTAAAAAAACTGTATCTAATATCTCTTGCAGTTTTTTCAAAATTTGATTTTGATTGAAGTTCTACTTCTTTATAAAATATTTTTTTATTGTATTTTTTTGCTAAGTCTTTAGCATATTGAAGTTCTTCTTTTGATTCATCTCTTGTATTATAATTTACAATTGCTATATCAAAATCTATGTCTTTTTCTAAAAGTAAAAAGAATAGTGCAGAAGAGTCAATACCTGCTGAAAAAGCAAGTAAATTTTTTGACTCTTTTACCGCAGAAAAATCTAAGTTCATATTTTAAAGTTTATTTAATTACTGTAGCTAGTAGTTTATCACCTGAAAGTTCAGTAACTCTTACTGTATAAATTTGCCCAAAAGCTAATTGCTCTGGATTGTTCTCATCATATAATTCATTGTCATTGATATATATTTCACCATCAATATCAGGAGCCCAAGTAGTTTTTCTTGCACTTAATAAAAATTCGTGTTCATCACTTTCTCCATCAATATAAACTTCAAAAGTCTTTCCAATTTCTTTTTCTAATGATTCTTGAGTTGTTTTAGCAATTATTTCACCAATTTCATCTGCTCTTTGATCAATAATTTCTTGATCGATTAAAGCATCAGATTTTGCAGCTGCTGTTCCTTCTTCTGTTGAATAAGAAAAAACATTTGCACGGTCAAATTTATAGTTTGCAATATATTCACATAATGCTTCATGGTCTTCTTGTGTCTCACCTGGGTGACCTGCAATAAATGTAGTTCTTACAAATGAATTTGGTTTTGATTTCATATGATCCATTAATTCATTTAATTTTTCAACACCTTTCCCTCTTTTCATAATCTTAAGCATTGAAGGAGTTATATGTTGTAAAGGCATATCAAAATAGTTTTCAAAAGTTTTTGATTCGGCAATTGTATCTATTAGTGAAAGTGTTGTAGTTGAAGGGTAAAGATATAAAATTCTAGCTGTTTTAATACCTTCTATTTTATCAACTTCATTTATTAGTTGTTCTAAACCATCTTTTTGGCCTTGATCTCTTAAAAATGATGAAGAGTCTTGAGATACAAAAGAAAAATCTGTATAACCTTTTGAAACTAAAGATTTTACCTCTTTTACAAGTGATTGAAGTGTTCTAGAGTGAAGTTTTCCTTTAAAACTAGGAATTGCACAGAATGAACATGTTTGATTACAGCCTTCACTTAATTTCACATATGCATGATATGAAGAACCTGTTATTACTCTTTCATTTGTGTCTGAGGCTAAGAATACTTGATTTGTAAAAGCACTTCTTTTTTGATCAACTAATTCATCAATTCTGTCATAATCTCCAACACCTGTAAAAATATCAACTTCTGGTATCTCTTTTTGAAGTTCTTCTTGATATCTTTGTGTTAAACAACCAGCAACAACAAGTACTGATTCATCTTTTCTTTGTTCGTGTAAATCTAAAATTGTATTAATACTTTCTTCTTTAGCAGAATCAATAAATCCACATGTATTAACTATTAAAACGTCTGCGTTTGTTGCATCATCACTTATTTTATAATCTTTTAGTTTACCTAGCATAATCTCTGAGTCTACAAGGTTTTTTGTACAACCTAAAGATACAAGATGCAAAGATTTAACAGGGTTTTGTGCTGAGAATTTCATATATTATTAAGACCTTAATTTTTTTGCAATTTTAGCATAAAAAAAACTTAAATCCAAATATTATCAAGTAGCCTGGTATTTCCAAATCGTACAACAATTAAAATTATTGTATTTTTAAGTTCAATTGTATCTATTTCATCAAATTCTCTATTTACAATTGCTGTATATTCTATATCTAAATCTTTTAATACTTCTTCAATTCTTCTTTTTACAAGAATTGAGTTTAACTCACCTTTTGAAATTAATGAAGCTGCTGTGTATAAAGATTGAGATAAAAGTAAAGCTTCTTTTCTTTGTTTTTCATCTAAATAAACATTTCGTGAACTCATTGCAAGTCCGTCTTTTTCTCTTATAATATCACAAGCAACAATATTAATTGGAAGAAATAAATTTTTAACCATTTGCATAATTAGTGATAATTGTTGTGCATCTTTTTTCCCAAAATAAGCATTGTTAGGTTGAGTGATTCCAAAAAGTTTTAAAACAACTTGCAATACTCCATCAAAATGCCCAGGTCTAGTAAGACCTTCAAGCATGTAGCTTTTATTTGGTGCTTTTATTAAAATCTCTTCTTTTGAATACATTGTTGAAATATCAGGCATAAACAAGTAATCAACTTTACATAATTCACAAATCTTTTTATCAGCTTCATCTCGTCTTGGATATGAATCTAAATCTTCACCTTCAAGAAACTGTGTAGGATTTACAAAAATTGATACTACAACAATTTCATTCTCTTCTCTAGCTTTTTTTATTAAAGATATATGTCCATCATGTAATGCACCCATTGTAGGTACAAAACCTACACTTGATGTAATAGTTTTTCTAATAGCTTGAACTTCTTCAATAGTTTTTAATATTTTCAATACATTTCCTTGATTTAAAAAAGTGAATTATATCACTTTCCGTCATAATTTGGATTTAATTTTAGTAAAACTAAATCAGCTATCATATTTCCAATTAGTGTTAAAAATGCTCCAATTATTAATATCCCCATAATTACAGGATAATCATGACTTAATGCACTTTGAAAAAATAGTAATCCCATTCCATCAATTGAAAATATAGTTTCAAGTATTACAGACCCACCAATAATTCCAGGAAGTGAAAGTCCTAAAAGTGTAATAACGGGAGGATATAAATTTGGTAAAATATAATATCTCAGAATTTGCCTATCATTTAAAGCTCTTGATTTTGCAAAAAATATGTAATCTGATTTTAATATTTCAATAGTTAAAGACCTAATATATAATGTTAAACTTCCAATTCCTCCAAATACTATAATAGTAATAGGCATTATTAAATGCCAAGCAAAATCTAAATAATAGTTCAAACTTCCATCGTTAGGAACGGAATGAAGTCCTGCAATTGGTAAAACTTCATAAGTAATAGAAAAAACTAAAACTCCTAAAAGTGCAAGATAAAATGAAGGCATAGAAAAACTAATAAGTGAAAGCTGGTTTACAAATTTATCAAAAAAGCTATTTTTATTTAAAGCTGCTTTTATTCCTAAATATAAAGATAAAACAAAAATTAAAAACATTGAAATTATATTTATAATCAAAGTAATAGGAATTCTTGTTAAAATCTCATCTTTTACCATAGAACCACTTGCAAAAGAAATCCCAAAATCAAATTGTATTATTGCAATAATCCAAGAGTAAAACTGCATATATAAAGGTTTATCCAAACCATAAATTGCTTTTAATTGAGCAATTGATTCTTCTGTAATATTAGGGTTTAAAGAACCACTTGCAAAAAATGAATTAGGTGCTAGATTTATTGCTAAAAAAGAAATAAGGCTAATAATAAAAAGCATAATAATTAAGTATAATAGTTTATTCAAAAATAATTTCATAAAATGATTATACAGGATAAGTGTTTATAAATTGGTGATTTTATTAGTAGGCTTTACAAAAAACTAAATCTAAAGAGAAAAAATGAGAATATTACATGCTTTAGCACAAAGACCAGGGAAAACTGGAAGTGGTGTATTTTTACAACAATTATTTAAAACTGGTTTTGAAAAAAATTATGAACAAGCAGTATTAGCAGGTGTTCCTATCTATGAACAAGACCCTGGAATTGATAATTTAGATTTAAAAAACTTTTATCCTGTATTATTTGAAACAAAAGAGCTAGATTTTCCTGTTGTTGGAATGAGTGATGTTATGCCATATTCTAGTACAAAGTATAGTTCTTTAGATCAAAAAATGTTTAAAGCATATGAAAAAGCCTTTAAAAAAATCATAAAAAAAGCAGTTGAGGATTTTAAACCAGATGTAGTAATTTGTAATCATATTTGGCTTTTATGTACTTTTATAAAAGATTTATATCCGGATTTAAAAGTATTAGTTTTATGTCATGGAACTGATTTAAGACAGCTTGAGCGCTCACCTATGTTAGTACCCATTGTAAAAGAAAAAGTGCCAAAGTGTGATTATCTTTTTGCTTTAAATTCTGCACAAGAAAAAGAGATAAAAGAACTTTATGATTTAAAAGAAAATCAAGTAATTACAAGTGGAAGTGGCTATAACCCTGAAATGTTTTTTCCAATAAAAAGAGATAAAAATAAAAAAATAAAAATTGCATACATAGGAAAAATATGTAATTACAAAGGTGTACCAAATCTTTTAAATGCAATTGATAAAAGTAAAAACTATGAAAATATTGAATTAAATTTAATTGGTCATGGAAATGTAGAAGAGAGTGTTGAAATTATAGATAGTATAAAAGTAAGAAAAACGCAAATAAACTATTTAGGTGCAATTGCACAAGATGAATTAGCAAAGTTTTTACGAAGTTGTGACATATTTATTCTTCCTTCTTTTTTTGAAGGACTTCCTTTAGTTGTAATCGAAGCCTTAGCTTCAGGTGCAAAAGTTATATGTACAAATTTACCAGGTCTTGATGATTTTTTAGGAGAAGATTTAAAAGATTTAAAAGCTATTAGGTATATAAAAATGCCAAGATTAAAAAATGTAGATACTCCTTTTAGTGAAGATATTGAAGGTTTTGAAGAAGATATTTTAAAAAATATTGATGCAGTTTGTCAAGAGATAGTAGATAATCAAGAATACAAAATAGATGAAGTAATAAAAACTTTAGAAGATAAAACTTGGCATGGATTATTTAATAGACTTGCAAAGTATTTCTAATAAACACAGTCGAAACAAGATATAATTCTTTGAATTAATGATATAAAAAAGATAGGTTTAAAATGACAGGAATAGATATAGCTTCTATTAATAGAATAAAAAAAATGTATGAAAAATTTGGTAGACGTGCTTATGAAAAATTTTTAAATGAAGAGGAAATAGCTTTAATTAAAAGACCAGAAACTGCTGCAGGTTTTTGGGCTGCTAAAGAAGCTGCAAGTAAAGCAATTGGCACAGGTATTGGAGCTGATTGTTCTTTTCATGATATTAAAATATCAAAAACAGAAAAAGGTGCTCCAAAGATTAAATATAAGAAAAAGGTGCGAAAAAAATTTAATATTAAAGAGTCTCATGTTTCTATTACACATGATGAAGGTTTTGCAATAGCAGTTGTTCATAATATCTTAAAATAAAGAGATTATAAAAAAGATAGTTATTGTTTAGCTAAAAATCTCTCAAGTATAATTTTTGCTGCTATTGAGTCAACTCTTCCATCTCTTTTATACTTGATTTGACCTTTCATCATATCTTCTGCTTCAATTGAACTCATATTTTCTTCTTGAAATTCATAGGGAATTTCAAGCTCTAGTAAGTTTACAAAGTGTTTTATTCTTTTTTGCATATCAAGACTTGAACTTGGATATCCAACTACAAGTTTTTTGATATCCCATTCTTTTAAAAATATATTTACATCACGTGCAGCTTGATTTCTATTTTTTCTCAAAATTGCATCTTTAGGTGTTACAATATTTGAAGAAACACATATTGCAAGACCAATTCTTTTTAAACCAATATCAATACTTGCTATACTCAAGAAATAATCTCATTTGCAATATCAAATTTATTTGCTGTCATTAAGTGAACTTTTGGATGTATTTTCCGAACTTCTTTATAAATATCTTGACTTAATTGCATTCCAACTTTATATTCTTCATCCACAGAAATTTTATGAGCAGATTCAAGCTTATTAATCCACATTTGTGGTACATGAATTCCTGGAACTTGGGCTGATAAAAATAAGGCAGTTCTTAGTTTTGTAATTGGGAATAATCCAATAATTAGTTGAGATTTTTTCTTATCTCCCTCAACATCTTCTTTTGCTTTGTCAAATGATTCTAAAAGTTTTTTAGCATTATCAACATCAAATAAAGGCTGAGTAATAATTCCTAATGAACCATTTTGTATTTTATTATGCATCTTTTTTTCTAGTGATGTAAAGCTTTTTGCATAAGAGTTTACAACTGAAAATGGAAAGATTTGT
Organism: Poseidonibacter parvus; assembly: GCF_001956695.1. NCBI lineage: Bacteria > Pseudomonadati > Campylobacterota > Epsilonproteobacteria > Campylobacterales > Arcobacteraceae > Poseidonibacter > Poseidonibacter parvus. Next base: position 2,553,524 of record NZ_CP019070.1, on the reverse strand, counting down.
TTTGGTTCAATTTTAAAAGGATGTCCTGCAAAGTCCATTCCATAATTAAATGACTTAATGATTTTTAAAAGCATTAATGAGTTTGCTTCAAATACACCTTTTGCATGAGGCTGGTCACTCATTTTAGCAGGATCTCCTGTTAGTGCTAAAATAGCACGTACATCAAAGTCACTTGCTCCTAAAAGATCAGATTGTAAAGCAATTTTATTTCTATCTCTCATAGACATAGTTGCAATTACGGGTTTTGAGAATTCTTGTTGTAGTTTTAATGATGCGAATAATGCATTGTATTTTAATTTTGCAAGAGGATTATCTGTACAAGAGAATCCATCTACTTTACTTTGTAGGTTAAACTTTTTAATTCTTTCAATAATATTATGCATAGATGGTTCATGCTGTGGTGTTGTTTCTAATGTTAAATATTTATCTTCTTGTAGTTTTTGTATCAGTGTTTCAAACATAGTGAAAAACAATCCTTTTAGTATATTTAGTTTAATTTAGATAATATTATATCCTTAAAAGACTAAAACTAGGGAAAATTAATGAAATTAGCTGTTTTTGATTTTGATTCAACACTTATGGATGGAGAGACAATTGACTTTCTAGCAGATGAGTTAGGAATAGGAAAAGAAGTTGCAGAAATTACAGAAGAAGCAATGTCAGGAAGACTTGATTTTTTTGAATCTTTAACTACAAGAGTTGCATTACTTAAAGGCTTAGAATATAAAAAAGCAGTAGAAATATGTAAAGATTTACCACTAATGCCAGGTGCAAAAGAATTAATTCCTGCATTAAAAGAAAAAGGCTACAAGGTCGTATGTTTCTCAGGTGGTTTTAGAATAGGAACAAGTCCTGCAAAAGATATATTAGGTTTAGATGCAGATTTTTCAAATATTTTACATGAAAAAGATGGAATTTTAACTGGTCTTGTAGGTGGAGATATGATGTTCTCATCATCAAAAGGTGATATGATTCAAAGATTACAAGCTATTTTAGGTGTTAGCAAAGCTGATACTTTAGTTTGTGGTGATGGAGCTAATGATTTATCTATGTTTGCTCATGCTGATACAAGAATTGCATTTTGTGCAAGAGATGTATTAAAAAAAGAAGCAAATATAATAATAGATGAAAAAGATTTAACAAAAATTTTAGAAAAAATATAAGGATAAAAGATGAGTTTAAAAGAAAATATTAATTACTCTTTATGGTGTGATTTTATAGAAAGAGATTTTTTAGAAAATAGATTTCAAGAAATAATTAAAGATGAAACTATTCAAGGAGCTACATCAAATCCAGCAATTTTTGAATCTTCAATATCAAATTCTGTTGCATATAAACAACAACTTGATATGTTACAAGCTAATAATGCAAAAACTATTTATGAAGAATTAGCACTTACAGATATTAAAAGAGCAGCCCAGCTTTTATCTGATTTACACAAAAATGATACTGATGATGGATTTATTTCTATTGAGGTTGATCCATTATTATGTGATGATGCACAAGGTACTATTGAAGAAGGTTTAAGATTATATTCTTCAATTAATGCAGAAAATGTAATGATTAAAGTTCCTGCAACAAATGCTGGATATATTGCAATGAGAGAGTTAACTTCTCGAGGTATTCATGTAAATGCAACATTAATTTTCTCACCAGATCAAGCTATTAAATGTGCACAAGCACTTAATGAAGGTATTATAGAATCAAATAAAGATATTAAAGCAGTTGTTTCTGTATTCGTTTCTAGATTTGATAGAATGTGTGATGCTGATTTTGTAACAAAAGGTTTAGAAGCTTCTAAATTAGGTATTGTAAATGCTACAAAATGTTATCATGAAATTAATAAATTAAAAAATAAAAATATAAGAACATTATTTGCAAGTACGGGTGTTAAAGGTAATGAATTAGCTCCAAGTTATTACATTGATAATTTAATTTTTCCAAACTCTGTAAATACTGCTCCACTTGCAACAATTGAAGATTGGTTAAAAGATGGGGTTAAAGAAGAAACTCAAATAATAAGCGAAGAAGAGTGTAATGAATACTTTGCAAACTTAGAAGAGAAAAAAATTAATATGGAAAAAGTTTATAATGACCTTTTAACACAAGGTTTAGATGCATTTAAAGTATCGTTTAAAGATTTATTATCAAAATTAATTAACTAGTAAAATTACAAAACAGTAACAAAGATATATAAACTCATTAAGATGAGATTAGATAAAATAATACAATTTAAAATTAAAAGGCAATAAAATGAATAATTGGAATCCAGATACATGGAGAGATTTTCCAATCAAGCAACAACCAACTTACCCTGATTTAGAAAAGTTAAAAAAAGTAGAAAAAGAATTAGCTTCTTATCCTCCTTTAATTTTTGCAGGGGAAGCACTAAATTTAAAAAATCAATTAGCAGATGTTGTTAATGGAAAAGCATTCTTACTTCAAGGTGGAGATTGTGCTGAATCATTTACAGCTTTTGATGCAAATAATATTAAAAATCTTTTTAAAGTTATGATGCAAATGTCTGTTGTATTAACATTCTCAGGAGGTTGTCCTGTTGTAAAAGTAGGACGAGTTGCTGGACAGTTTGCAAAACCTAGATCTTCAGATTTTGAAGAAATAAATGGTATTTCATTACCTTCGTATAGAGGTGATATTGTTAATGATATTGATTTTAATGAAAAATCTAGAAATCCAAAACCTAAAAAGTTATTAAAAGCATATAATCAAAGTGCAGCGACAATGAACTTACTTCGTGCTTTCTCTCGTGGTGGAATGGCTGATTTAAATCAAGTTCATTTATGGAATACTGATTTTGTAAATGATCATACTTTAGGTGATAAATATGATGAGGTTTCTTCTAAAATTACTGAATCATTAAACTTTATGAAAGCCTGTGGAATTACAAGTGAAACTTCACCTGCTCTTGCACAAACTACACTGTTTACTTCACATGAAGCATTATTATTAAATTATGAACAAGCACTTACAAGAAGAGATTCAATTACTGGTGATTGGTTTAACTGTGCTGCACATATGTTATGGATTGGTGATAGAACAAGAGACTTAAAAGATGCTCATATTGAGTATTTTAGAGGTATTCAAAATCCTATTGCTTGTAAAGTAGGTCCAACAATGAAAGAAGAAGAACTTATTCAATTAATTGATAAATTAAACCCGAATAATGAAGCAGGAAGACTTAACTTAATTGTTCGAATGGGTGCAAATAAAATAGGTGAACATTTCCCTAAACTTTTAAAAAGAGTTAAAAAAGAGGGTAAAAATGTATTATGGTCATCAGACCCAATGCATGGAAATACTATCAAAGCTGATAATGGTTATAAAACTAGAGATTTTGAAGCTATTTTATCAGAAGTAAAACAATTCTTCCAAATCCATAGAGCAGAAGGAACATACGCTGGTGGTATTCACTTAGAAATGACAGGACAAGATGTAACTGAGTGTACAGGAAGTACAAGTTCAGCTGTTACAACTGAAGGATTAGCATCGAGATATCACACACAATGTGATCCACGATTAAATGCTGATCAAGCTTTAGAGTTATCATTTATGATTGCTGATACTTTAAAAGAAGCTAGAAAAGATATTATTGTATAAAAAAAGGGGAAGTTTTTAAACTTCCCCTTTTTTAATTTCATAGTTTAAAATATTTTATAAAAAAGTTTCTTTGTAAACTTCTTCATTAAATGCAACCATTACTTTTCCATCATATTCAATCACTGGTCTTTTAAAAAGCATTGGTTCATCTTTTAGCCACTTGATTTTTCCTTCATCATCCAAATTTAACTCTTTTAATTTTAAAGTTCTATATTTAGTTCCTCTTGAATTAAAAAGTAAATTTAAATCTGATTTTTCTACCCATGAATCTACAGTTTGTGAAGTTGGTGTTTCTTTTTTAAAATCAAAAAAATCAACTTCTATTTCGTTGTCCTTAAAGAACCTTAAGGCTTTTCTAACTGAGTCACAAGTTTTTATTCCATAAACTTTAATCATAAGCTTACTCTATAATCTTAGGAACTACAAAGTAACCATCTTCACTCTTTGGAGAGTGTTTTAGTATATGCTTCGATAATTCTAAATCTTGATTAGCTTCATCTTCTCTTAGGGGGCTTCCACCTTCAATAGTAGAGAATGTTGCATCAATACCTGATACATCAATTTCATTTAAATTTTCAACAAAGTTAATAATATCAGCAAGTTCTGCTTTTAAGTTTTCTTTTTTTGACTCATCTATTTCTAAACTAGATAATTTTGATAGTTTTGCAATTAAGTTATCATCAACAGTCATTTTATTCCTTCTGTCTTATTGTTTATATATTTTGGTATTTTATCTAAAAGAAGATTAACTCTTCTTTTGCTTATTTTTCTCTTTTTTTATAAAAATCTTCTTTAAATTCAATCCAATTATCAGCTAATATAGCTTCTCTAGCTTTACTCATTAGAGTTAAATAGTAATGAATATTATGCATAGATGCAAGTCTAAAGAAAGTCATTTCACCTGCTTTATAAAGATGGTTTAAATATGCTCTTGAAAAGTTTTTACAAGTATAGCAATCACAAGCAGGATCTATAGGCTGTGAGTCTTCTTTAAATTCTGCTTTTCTAATATTAACTCTTCCAAATGTTGTAAATAGTGTTCCATTTCTTGCATTTCTTGTAGGCATTACACAATCAAACATATCAACACCACGTTCAATATTTTCAATTAAATCTTCAGGAGTTCCAACACCCATTAAATATCTTGGTTTATCTTTTGGCATAAAGTCTGTTGTCCATTCAACTGTTTTATACATATCAACATTAGGTTCACCAACACTTAATCCACCAATTGCAAAACCATCATAGTCTTCAAGTGAACATAATTGTTCAGCACTCATTTGTCTAAATTTTTTGCTAGTTCCACCTTGAATAATTGCAAAAATATTTTGATCTACTCCAATACCTTTTTCTTGTTGAGCTTTATGATAAGTTATTGCTTCTTGCGCCCATTTAGTTGTTCTTTGAATTGACTTTTCAATTCTTTCATCTGTATTTGGAAGTGCTACTAAATCATCTAAAATCATCATAATATCAGAACCCAAATCATATTGTGTATCAAGTACACTTTGAGGTGTAAAGAAGTGCTTGCTTCCATCAATATGAGATTTGAACATAATTCCATCTTCATGTTGTTTTGTATTTTTGCTTAAAGAAAAAGCTTGAAATCCTCCAGAGTCAGTTAAAAAAGAGTTTGGGAATTTTGAAAAGCCATGAAGTCCTCCCATTTTTTTAACTATCTTACTTCCTGGACGTAAGTATAAATGGTATGTATTCCCTAAAATAATTTTTGCACCAAGTTCAAGCATGTCATTTGCATCAAGTGTTTTAACTGTTCCTTGAGTACCAACTGGCATGAAAACTGGTGTTTGAATTGTACTATGAGCTGTTTTAATTGTACATGCTCTAGTTTTATGGTGTGATGTTGCATCTATTTGAAATTGCATTTGATAAAAAACCTTTATTGTAATTACGCAATTATATCAAAAGTAAATTAATTTATAAAAATAATATTTATTAACTTTCATTTAATTATTATTAAATTATGTTATACTAATGAATAAAATTATAACAAGGAAGATAAATGAAGTTTATATTAGCTTTTCTATTGATAGTAAATGCTTTGTATGCAAGTGTAAAAGAAGTTACTTTAAGTGAAGCAATAAAAATTGCATTAGAAAATAATAAACAAAATAAAATTTCAAAAATTGCACTTGAAATTGCAAATGTACAATATAAGCAAGCCATTAGTGCAAACTATCCAGCTATAAATGCAATGGTTGTAGGACAAAGAGTTAAAGAAGATGTTATTTATCAACAAAGAGGTACTTTTGAACTACCAGCTGATCTAGCTATCGCACTAGGAAGGAGTAGTATCCCTGCTGATATTGATGCAACTGCCTTAGGAAGAGACACAGTAAAAGGTTCATTAAATCTTTTATACCCTTTATTTACAGGTGGAAAGATATCTTCTGTAATTGAGCAAGCAAAATTAAATAAATTATTAGCAATGAATACAATAAAAAGAACTGATTTAGATGTTGCATATGATATTAAAAAATATTTTTATGGATATGTTTTAACTAATGAATTATATAAGATTTCAAAAGCAACACTTGATAGTATGACTTATGTTGAGAGTTTAACAAAGCAGTTTTACGAAAGTGGTGATTCTTTAAATGTTAAGAAAACTGATTACTTATCTATTCAAGTTACTCTTGCATTGATTGAATCAATAGTTGCAAAAATTGATGCGAATAGATTTTTAGTAAAATCTGCACTTGCAAATGCTATGGGATTACCATGGGATAGTAAAATAGAAGCAAAATATACAAATAATGAATTATTACCTCCTAAATACTCACTATCAAAACTAGTTCAAAGTGCATACAAATCAAATAGTGATATTAGAAAAATGGATATTGCTTTAAAAATATCAAAAGAGCAAATAAAAGAACAACAAGCAGGTCATTACCCAACACTTGCAATTATGGGTGAAGTTTCACATACTTATAACTCTTATAAATATGGATATTTAAGTGATGACAAAGAGAATTCTTGGAATGTTGGTTTTGCTGCTGAAATGCCATTATTTGATGGCTTTAGAACAACTAATATGGTTGCAGAAAAGAAATTAGAAAAAAAGAAATTGCACTTATTAGAAGATATGATAAAAGATGGTGTTGCACTACAAATTAAAAATGAACTTAACACAGCACTTATTGGTTTTAAACAAATACAGACACTAAAGAAAGCAAAAAAACTTGCAACTAACAGTAGAGAACTACATATAAGAGCATATCAAATTGATGCAGTGACTTCTCAAAAGGTTATTGAATCACAATATATTGAATCTTATGTAAAAGCTGATTACTTAAAATATGTACATGATTACCTAATGTCTTTAGCTAAGATTGATAAATTAATTGGTGAGGAAGTAAGATAAAAATATAAATCTACTATTAATTTAAAAAAGATATAATATCCGAATGAAAAAAATCTTGATTATTTTAGATGGTATTGTTGCAAAAAAATTGATGCATCGTATCGTAGAAGCAAATACTGGCGATAACTCTTATGATATTATTTATATGAGTGATGCCATTCTTCCTGTTCAAAAGCCCTCAAACTTTACTTTTTATAAGTTTGACCCAACTTCAAACTCTAAGCTTGCTATGGTTTTAGATAAGAATATCCATACTGAAGTTTTAATTGCATTAAACTCTAAAGATGAGATGATTAATGTAACAAAAAATATTAGAAGCCATAAAAAAAATCTTCAAATGACAGTTTTGGATTATTGGGGATTAGGGTTAAAAGATCCTTATATAAATGTTTATAAAGGAATTGAAGTTTTAGCAAATGGGATGGTTGAAAGACTTCCAAATATTCCAGTTGTTGCTCAAAATATTGGTCTAAAACAAGGTGAAATTATGGAAATTAGAGTTCCTTTTGGAAGCTCTTATGCCTATAGATATATTGGATCAATTGAGCAAAAAGAATGGAAAATATTTGCACTTTATAGAAATCAACAATTAGTAAATATAAAACCATCACTAGTTTTAAAGCCAAATGATGTAATTTTAGTAATTGGTAAACCTTATGTTTTAATGCAAATATATAATGCAATTGGTAAAACTCAAGGTCAATTTCCAATGCCCTTTGGACATAATATATATTTATATTTAGACCTTTATTTACAAAATGAATTAAGTGTAAAAAAAGCAATTGAAGAAGCTAAAACATTAAATCAAAAATTAAAAAACAATAAATTAATAGTTAGAATTACAAGACCTACAACACCTCAAATTATGGACCATATTAAAAATGAGTTTAAATATTTTGATAGTATTGTTATGCGAATTGATTACTCAAATAAGGGCTTTAATAAAATTTTAAAAGAAGATTTTAGAAAGTATGATATTGGAATGATGATTTTAACCCAAGAAATGTTTAAAGACAAAGATTCTATAAAAAATATTATTAACTTAAAAGTTCCTATTTTTAAATTAGGAAATGAGAAATTGAAATCAATAAAACAAACAGTTGTTTTATTAAATGATACGCATTCTTATGAACAAATCTCACCTATTGTTTTTGATGTTGCAAGTCAAATGAAAACAAAAACAAGAATTTTTGATTTAGATCCTATTGGTGAAGAAGAAGATAAAACAAACCTTTTAGATCATTTTGAAAATCTTGCAAAAATATTTAATGAAAAAATAGAAATTATATCAAGTAGTGAAAATCCTATACGTGAATTAAAAAAGCAAAAAAGTATGCTTCAAATTTTACCTTTAAAAGAAGAAATGCTTAAAAAAAGATTTTCATTTAAATTCTTCTATACAAATACTGATTTTATCTCTTTTGATATGAATAAATATAATCAATTATTAGTTCCAATAGTTGAAGAACAATAGAAATTAAGGAAAAATAAATGAATTTTGAAAAATACCCTTTCGAAAGACTAACAGAAATTTTAAGTGATGTTGAAGGTAATGGAAATTATGAATTATCTGCATTAACTATTGGTGAACCAAAATTTGAAACACCTGATTTTATACAAGATACATTAAAAAACTCAACTGAGTTATTGAAAAAATATCCTGCATCTGCTGGAATACCTGAATTAAAAGAAGCAATGATTAATTTTGTAAGTAAAAGATTTGATGTAAATTTAGATTTTTCACAAATAATTCCAACATTTGGAACAAGAGAGGTATTATTTAACTTTCCTCAGTTTGCATTATTTGATATAAAAAACCCTGTGATTGCTTTTACGAATCCATTTTATCAAATTTATGAAGGTGCTGCAATTGCAAGTAGGGCAGAAGTTATACATATTGATTTAGTAAAAGAGAATGATTTTAAAGCAGAACTAAGTGCTGAGCAATTAAAAAAATGTGATTTAGTTGTTTTAAATTTTCCAAATAATCCTACATCGGCTTCTATGAGTGTGCAAGAATTAGGAACTTGGGTTGAAAAAGCTTTAAAATATGATTTTATTTTGATAAATGATGAGTGTTATTCTGAAATTTATTTTGATGAAAATGATAAACCAGCTTCACTTTTAGAAGCTTCAAAATTAGTTGGAAATGATAAGTTTAAAAATGTACTTGTTATGAATTCTATTTCAAAAAGAAGTAGCGCACCTGGTTTACGAAGTGGATTTATTGCAGGTGATGCAAAGATATTAAAAGAGTACATGCAATATAGAACTTACGTAGGCTGTGCTTCTCCTGTACCTCTTCAATATGCTGCAGCTGCAGCTTGGAATGAAGAAAGTCATGTAGAGTATTTTAGAAGTATCTATAAAAAGAATTTTGAATTAGCTTATGAAATATTAGGTGTAAAACCACCTCAAGCGACTTTTTATATTTGGCTTGAAGTTGAAGATGAAATAGAGTTTACAAGAGAATTATATAGACAAAAAAACATAAAAGTATTACCTGGTTCTTTTTTAGGAAGAGAAGGAATTGGAAAAGGTTATGTAAGAATAGCTCTTGTAGAAAATGCAAAAAAAACTGAAGAAGTATTAAAAAGATTAAAGGATTTTATTGATGGATAAAGAACAATTAAATGAAGCAAGAACTAACCCTGATTTTATAAAGTATCTTGAAGAAACTAGAGTTAAATCAATGGAAGAAGAAAATATTTCAGCAATGTATGAGACATTAGATTCGATGTTAGTTTTAGATTTAGAAGAAGAAAAAATCAATAAACTTTATGAGCAAATTTTAAAAACATCATTTGCAAATGTTGAAAAAATTGTAAATGAAAATGTAAAATTAAAACTTGAAGATGATAATTTACTTTATGTAAGAGCATTTTATGAACATGCAATTGAAAAATGGTCTTATGATAATTTTGATGGTGCAAAAGAATTAATTTTTGTACTAGCAAATATTATAGAAGATGTTGAACTTGAAAAAGCTTTAAATGTTTTAATTATAGTTTTATCTACTAGAAATCAACTAGACTTTTTTTATGATACTAGTGTTGATCATGAAAAAGAAAATGATGAAGAAAAATATGGTTACTTTATTATGAATTTCAAGTTTAATACTGATGAATTTTTAAATGATAATAAAGACACCTTAGAAAAAGAATACAAAAATTTAAAACACTTATTGGATAGCTAATGAAAGTACATTTTATAGGAATAGGTGGAATTGGACTTTCTGCTCTAGCAAGATTTTTAAATAACGATGGTCATGAAATATCTGGTTCTGATATGAAAGACTCACCAATTACAAAAGAGCTTCAAAATGAAGGTATACAAGTTTCTTGTCCTCAAGAAGCAAAGAACATTAAAGATGATTTTGATTTAGTAATATATTCAGCAGCAGTAACAGATGAAAATCCTGAATTAATTCAAGCAAGACTTAATCAAACAAGAACACTTTCAAGAAAAGAAGCACTTCCTATTGTTTTAGGTGATAAGAAAAATTATTGTGTGGCAGGGGCTCATGGTAAATCAACTACAACAGCGATTTTAGCTTCAATTTTACAAAGTTCAGCACTAATTGGTGCAATTTCAAAAGATTTTGGTTCAAACTTTAGGTATGTGAACGATTTAGTTGCTTTTGAAGCGGATGAATCAGATGCATCTTTTTTACTTTCAAATCCATATTGTGCAATTGTTACAAATGCAGAACCAGAGCATATGGAATATTATCACTATGATTATGATAAGTTTTACTCTGCTTATGAAAGTTTTATAGGACTTGCTAAAAAAAGAGTTTTAAATGGTGAAGATAAAGATATTGCTAAGTTAAAAATTCAAGAGGCTACTTATCTTTATCCAAGCAAGGATATTAAAAACTTATCATATACATTAAAAGATAAAGAGCCTTGTACTAGATTTGATTTAAAAGACTTAGGAACATTTGAAGTATGGGGATTTGGTTATCATATTGCAGTTGATGCATCTTTAGCAATTTTAGCAGCACTAAATGAACTTGATATTGAAAGTATAAGAGTTAACCTTTTAAAATATAAAGGTATTAAAAAAAGATTTGATGTAGTTCAAGCAAATGATAAATTTGTTGTAATTGATGATTATGCTCATCATCCAACAGAGATTGAAGTTACAATGAAATCAGTTGAGTTATATGACAACTTAACAAATCTAAATAATAGAATAGTTCTATGGCAACCTCATAAATACTCAAGAACAAGTGATAATCTTGAAGGTTTCAAAAAGTGTTTTAGAAGATGTGATGAGTTAATTATCCTTCCTATTTGGACAATTCCAGGTGAACAAAAAATTGATATAGATTTTGAAAAAGAGTTTGCAGCATATAATCCAATCTTTGCAGATAGAATCTCTTCAACTGCTGGAAGAATAGATTTAATAAAAGATGAAAAAATCATAAAAAGTTATGATGAAGGTATTTTCTTAGGTGTTGGTGCTGGAGATATAACTTACCAGTTAAGACACTAGGTAATACTAAAAATTCGTTTTAATATTTAATAAAGTACTTTATACTAAAATAATATATTAAGCTTTAAAGGCAAATATTATGAAAGTATTAGTACGAAAATTTTTACAAAAAGAATCAACAGCTGGTATTATATTAATGCTTGTTACTCTACTTGCATTAATATTTAGCAATACCTTTCTATCTGAGTTTTACAATAACTTTTTACACACTCCTATTGAATTTAAAATAGGTACTATTCTTGATATTTCAAAACCTTTGATACTTTGGGTAAATGATGGATTAATGGCAATTTTCTTTTTACTTATTGGTTTAGAAATAAAACGAGAGTTGATATTAGGACATTTATCATCTCTTTCTAAAATCGCACTTCCTGGTATTGCTGCTATTGGAGGAATGCTAGTCCCTGCTTTAATCTATGTTGCTTTTAATTATGATAATGAGTTTGCATTAAGAGGTTGGGCAATTCCAACTGCTACTGATATTGCCTTTGCTTTGGGAATTTTATCACTTTTAGGAAAAAGAGTTCCTGTTTCACTTAAAATATTTCTAATGGCACTAGCAATTTTTGATGATTTAGGTGCTATTTTAATTATCGCATTCTTTTATACTTCAGATGTTTCTACTATGTCTTTACTTATGGCACTAGTTTGTATTATTGTTTTAATTACTATGAATAAAATGCAAATTACATTAGTTAGTACTTATGCTTTTGTTGGAGTAATTTTATGGGTTTTTGTTTTAAAATCAGGTGTTCATGCAACATTAGCTGGTATTATTCTAGCTTTTACAATTCCACTAAATGCTATAAATGAGAAAAGAAAAAGAATTTCTCCTGTAAAAAGTTTACAGCATTATATACATTTTTGGGTTGCTTTTTATATTTTACCTATATTTGCTTTTGTAAATGCAGGAATTGATTTAAGATCATTATCTTTGGATTTAATTATAAACCCTGTATCTCTTGGAATTATTTTTGGTCTTTTTATTGGTAAGCAATTAGGAGTATTTTTCTTTGTTTACTTAGCTGTTAAATTTAAATTTGCGTCTTTGCCAAAAGGTACTACTTGGGCACAAATTTATGGAGTTAGTGTTTTAACAGGAATTGGATTTACGATGAGTTTATTTATAGATTCACTAGCTTTTCAAGACTCGGCTATGTTTTCATATACTGATAAACTAGCTATTTTAATAGGTTCTGTTCTTTCTGGAGTACTTGGATATTTAATATTATTGAAAGTTAAAAGTCGTAAAAGGTTTAAAAATTAGATGTTTTTTATTCTAACTTGATTTCTACCATTTCCTTTGGCTTCATAAAGTGCATCATCTGCATTTTTAATTAGATCATTTATACTATAACCTTTTTTGTATTGTGAAATTCCAAAACTTGCTGTAAGTTTTGGAACATTAGAAAACGAATGCTTTTCAATTTTACTTCTAAGTTTTTGAGCTAGAATTTCTTCATTTTTATTTTCACCTTGTGGAATAATAATTAAGAATTCTTCTCCTCCCCATCTTCCTAAAGTATCTGTAATCCTGATATTATCTTTAAGTAATTGTGCTAATTCTTTAAGAATATTATCTCCAGCATTATGGCCATAAGTATCATTTATAAGTTTAAAATCATCTATATCTATGATTATTACAGTAAATGAATAATCAATTCTTTGGGCACGATTAAACTCACTTTGAAGGACGTCATTTAGCTTGTGCCGATTGTATAATTTAGTTAGTTGGTCTGTTATTGAAATTCTTTCAAGTTCACTCTTTTGACTTAAGATATGTGAATAATGACGTAAGATTATCCAAGCCATTACCCATAATAAAAGAGTAATTAATATAGAAATAAATACTTGCATATGCCAGTTATCAAGCCAATCTTCATTTGCTTCACCTACAACAACTATAAAAGGAAGGTTTTCAACTTTTCTAACGCTATATAATCTTTCTTTATTATCAAGGGGTGATGCATTTGAATATATCATACTTTTTTCATTTGAAGTGATAAAATTTTTTACAATTGATGATTTTACTTCTTTTCCTAAAGCTTCTAAGATTAAAGGTTGTCTAGCTAAAAGATTTAAATTACTATCAACTATACTGATTATTCCATTTCTACCTAACTTAACTTTTTCTACCCATTGTGAAAAGAATGATAAATTAACACCAATACCAGCTAAGCCTTTATTGTCTGGAAATTTACGTACTTGAATAACCATCATTTCATTGATATTACTCATGAACATATTAGAAACATAAGTTTCAAATTTAGGATTACTCATAGGTTTATAACACCATTCACGTTTACTAGCATCAAAACCTACAATTGATGGAGTGTGTGTAATAATGCAGTTCTCATCATTAAGTCCTACACCATTTGAATGAGCTAAAGTCTGACTTTTTTTAACTATAAGTTTTGATATTCTATCATGCTCAACAAGATTACTTGCTGGATATTTTAATGCAGAAACAGGAACCTTATCAATAATATCTCTTAGTACATAATCAGATGCTAAAAATGAGCCTTTTATCCATTCACTTATTAGAAGACTTGTTAATTTTGTTTGTTCAGTTACAAGAGACTTTTTTTGAATATAAGAAGCGTATAAATAAATAGAAAAGAAAGAAACAACGATTATATTAAATATAAGATAATAGAAATAAATTCTTCTTTTCATAAGCTGCCTCTGTAATATAGTATTTGATTATAACTATTTTTTATAAAAAATCATATTATTGACACTTTTGCATTTTCAATTCTTATTTTACCTTCAAGTTCATATTCTAATATTGCATCACCAAACTTACTTATAGCTTCTTCATAACTTGGATTTGTATCACAAAAGTGAAGTATTTCATCATTTTGTTTTAATGATGGAAGTTTATTCGTAATAGTTTGTAGAAATTCATCAATGTCATAAATAACTTCAACTAAGCCTTTTTTTACAAGTTCTTGTGTTCCTAAACTTTCATTAATTCTATGAGATAAAGTATATACTTTCTTCCCCATTTTAAGAGCATAATTAACAGAAGTTAAACTTCCTGATTTAATATCAGCTTGGGTTACTATTAAAATATCTCCTAAAGCTACGACTATTTCATTCCTTAAAACAAAAGTATAGTTACGTGCTTTTTCACCTGTTTTATAAGCTGAAAGCATTAATCCTTTTTGCTCGATTCCTGAGATTAAGTTTTTATTTACACTTGGATAACGTATATCTAAGCCATTTGCAACAACAGCAATTGTATTATCATAACCTGCTGCAATATGAGAAATAGCATCAACACCCATAGCAGCACCACTAACTATACAAATATCAAAGCTTGATAATTTTGATGCAAGTTTATGAGTAAACTCTTTTGTGTAAGTTGAGGGTCTTCTAGTACCTATTATAGATATTTTTTTCTTTTTTAAAAGATTTGTATTTCCAATATAAAAAAGTTCACTTGGATATTTTTTCATATTTTCTAATTCGGGAATATTAAATGAAATTTGATTAATCATAAATAGCCTAATAATATTTTATTTAATAATATTATTAGTTATATATTTTAAAGCTTAAAGATATGGAAGTTTATTTATAAATATAGGTTCAACATCTTTTAATAAATGTTTTGATTCTCTTAAAACTTTTATAGTCATTGAATGAGGATGACCAATTGCAATTGCATAGCCTCTTTTTTTAGCAATTTTTATTGCTTTTTTAAGTTGATTTTGAATGTAATCATAATCTTTTTTATTGTCTAAAAAAGTATTTCTTACGATATAAGGCATACCATATTTTAAAGCATATTTTTTTGCAACTGATTTAGCACTTGTTCTACTATCCACAAAAATAAAGTTGTATTTTTTTAATGCACGAAATAGTTTGTCCATAGCAGCATCATTTTGGGTAAATACTGAACCTGTATGATTATTTGTATATACAGCATTTGGATACCATTTTCGTAAGTTTTTCACAATTCCTTCAATTTTTGCATAAGAATCATTTATTGTTAAAGTGATTTTTTCTGTTGATTTAAATCCAGGTCCTGCTTGCATTGGAAAATGTATCATATGTACTTTTTGGTCTTGTGCTATTTTTGCAGAATTTATATGACCTTTTTGAGGGGGAAGAAAAGCCATTGTAACATCGTAACCAATATCTAAAATTGCTTTCTTCTGTTTGCTACTACTTACATCATCAATTACAATAGCAATTTTTGCTTTATTCTTTTTGTTATAATGATAAGTTTCTTTTTTAGTTTTTACAGTAGATTTAGGTTTTTGTTTTACAGGTTCTTTTTTTATTACTTGGTTTTCTTTTGGTGAGGGTTCTTTTTTAGGTGTTTCTTTTTTTACTACTTTTTTAGGTTCTTTATTTTCTTTTACTGTTTGATGATCTTCTTTTTCATGTTGATCGTAATCTTTTTTTAACTCTTCTGTTAATTCTTCAAATTTTTCTTTTGGTGTTTCAAGCTTATCAAAATATTCATCTAGTTTTTCATTTTGGAATTTTTTGAGTTCAGTAATTTCTTTTTTTTCTGATTTTAGAATGTCATTATTAATAGTTTTATTTGAATTCTCATTTTTCATTATAAAATAGCTTAAGCCACTAGCTATAAATGCAAATAAAAATATTAGTAGGAAAATCTTTGCTAATTTAGATTTTGAAACTTGTGATGATTTTTTAGTTTTTCGTTTAGTTTTTTTATTACTCATAGTAAGTTATAAATCAAGGAAGAAAATCTTCCTTAATTCTTTTATTAGTTTTTGTCTTGTTGAACGATTTTATTCGCTGCAATCCAAGGCATCATTTCTCTAAGTTCAACACCAGTTTTTTCAATTAGTGTTTCTCTTTGATTATTTCTTTCAGCATTCATTCTTGGGTATCCTGCTTGACCTTCTAAGATAAAGTCTTTTGCAAATCTACCATCTTGAATTTCTTTTAATAATTCTCTCATAGCTGCTTTTGACTCATCATTGATGATTCTTTTACCAGCAATATAATCACCGTATTCAGCAGTATTTGAAATTGAATATCTCATATCAGCGATTCCACCTTCAAACATTAAGTCAACGATTAATTTTAACTCATGTAAACATTCGAAGTATGCCATTTGTGGATCATATCCAGCTTCAGTTAATGTTTCAAAACCTGCTTGAACTAATGCAGTAGCACCACCACATAATACAGCTTGCTCTCCGAATAAATCAGTTTCAGTTTCATCTTTGAAAGTTGTTTCAATAATTGCAGTTCTACCACCACCAATTGCTGAAGCATAAGATAATGCTAATTCTTTAGTTGTTCCACTTGCATCTTGGTGAATTGCAATTAAATCTGGAATTCCTCCACCTTTAACAAATTCAGATCTTACAGTATGACCTGGAGCTTTTGGAGCTACCATCATTACATTGATGTTTTTTGCAGGTGCAATTCTTCCATAATGGATATTAAAACCATGTCCAAATGCTACAGTAGCACCATCTTTTAAGTTAGCTTCGATTTCATTTTTGTAAATATCAGCTTGATTTTCATCTGGTAATAAAATCATTACGATATCAGAAATAGCAGTTGCTTCTGCAACAGTTTTAACTTCAAAACCTTTAGCTTCAGCTTTAGCCCATGAAGCTCCATTTTTTCTTAAACCAACAACAACTTCAACTCCAGAATCTCTTAAGTTTTCTGCGTGTGCGTGACCTTGTGATCCAAAACCAATCATTGCTACTTTTTTTGATTTAACTAAATCAATATTACAATCTTTATCATAGTATACGTCTAATGCCATTATTATGTCCCTCTAGTAAAATTTTAGAGATTATACCCAAAAAAAGCTAAAAACATAGTAACTAAAGATAAAAAATAGTAATACTCAAGATATTTTAGATAGGATTACATTATATATAAACAAGGAATTAACTTGCTAAAAGAGCTTTTTAAAAAGATACAAAGTGCAGATAAGACATATAATAAAACTGAATTAATCGAAATAGAAAAGTTTATTAAAAAAGGTATTGTCATTAAATTAGATGATGAAACTTATGAACTTAATTCAAAATATAAAGTCGCAATTGTTAATGTTGGAAAAAACTTAGTAATACTTGAAGATTTAATAAGTGAACATAAAAACATAAAAATAGAGTTTGATCAATTAAATGGAGCTTATAATGGTGACTTAGTATTAGCAAAAAGAGTTTTTAATCCAAGGTCAAGAGTAAAAGCTAATATCATTGAAGTTTTAGATGGAAAGAAAAATGATATTTTAGTTTATATAAAAGAGAAATCTTTTTATACTGTAAAAGAAAATATCAAATTAGAAAATAAAGGTGCATCTTCATATGAAGAAGGTGAGGTTTTATTAGTTGATAATAAATCTATTGAACTAATAAAAAGTTTAGGAAATATTGCTGATCCAAAAATAGATGAACTTATCTCTTTACATTTATATAATGAAGTAATAAGAACACAAAAACCTTTAGAAGTTGACGCAAAAATGAATGATGAAAATCAAAGAGTTGATTTAACACATTTACCTTTTTGTACAATTGACCCAAATTCTGCAAAAGATCACGATGATGCTATTTATTATGATAAAGATGAAGAAGTTTTATATGTAGCAATTGCTGATGTTTCTTATTTTGTAAAAGAGGGAAGTGCTTTAGATAAATTAGCATTTTTAAAATCAACTTCAATTTATTTGCCAGGAAAAGTTTTACCAATGCTTCCAAATGAATTAAGTGAAGAGATGTGTTCACTAAAAGAAGGAGTTGACAGATACTCTTATGTTTTTAAAATCCAATTAGATTTAAAAAATAAATGTGCTAAAAAATCACAACTTTTTGAAGCTATTATAAATTCACATAGAAAATATTCCTATGGAAGAATAGATAGAGTTCTTGAAGGTAAATTGGATCAATATGGAGATGTAGATAAAACAATATTTGATTATATATTACCTTTATATGAAATTACTAAAAACTTTAGAGCTAAAAGATTAGAAAATGGTTATGACTTTAGAACTACAGAATTGCGACAAAAACTTAAAAACTTCAAAATCGTATCAGTTGATAGTGAAAGTTCAACTGCTTCTCATCAATTAATCGAGGAGTGTATGCTTTTAGCAAATATTGAAGCTAGTAAAAAAGTTAATAATGTAGGAATTTATAGAATTCATGAAGAGCCATCTTTAAAAGCAATTTCAAGATTAGTTGATGATGTAAATATTTTAGGTGTAAAAGTAAAAGTACAAAATGATGTTCATGATACAATTACACATATTCAGAAAAAAGCAAAAGCTTCAATGATGAGTGAAGAGATTGATGAACTTATTATTCAATCACAAACTCAAGCAAAATATAGCTCAAAAAATCTAGGTCACTTTGGTTTAGGTTTTTCTTCATATTCTCACTTTACATCTCCAATTAGAAGATATTCGGATTTAGTTTTACATAGAATTTTAAAATCAAAGCAAACTCCAAAAAATATTGATGAAATTTGTGAGCATATCTCTTTAAATGAAAGAAAAGTAGCTCAATTAGTTTGGGATTATGAAGATAGAAAATATGCACGTTGGGCAAATGATAATATTGGAAGTGAAATAAAAGTAAAAATAGTAGATACTGATAGAAATAGGGCAGTTTCATATGATACTATTTCTGGATTAAAAGTGACTATTGATAATATGAAAGGTCAGAAACTTTTCACAAAATTAAGAGTAAAAATTAAAGAGGTTGATATTATTACTAAACAAGTAATATGTTCGGTTAAATATTAAAAAAGCTAACAAAATAAATTGCTAGCTTCTTAAATTAAGGAGAGGGGTTTCTTGTTAAAATATTAACAAGAAGTATGAAGTCTAGTATCAGTATCTTCTTCTGGATAGAAAGAAGCTAGTGTACAATGACTAATAGCAGATGCTGCTAAAATATTAGTACTTGCTGCTGATGTTTGTGTATTGTTAAAACTTAAATAATCTGGTGTATCACTATTTTCTAGTGGATAAAAAGATGCAAATACTTTGTTATCACTAGTTGCTACTGCTAAAGTTTGATAAGCTTTTGAATCATCTTGAACTGAAGAAAGATAACTTGGAGTGTCATCGTTCTCAACTGGGTAAAAACTTGCAAATGTATCTTGTGCTGATAATGCACTTCCTGCTAATAAACTTAATCCTATAATAGTTGTTGATAATTTTTTCATTTTAAAATCCTTTTAAATATTAATTTTTTATTTTCGTTTGTTTGATAAGTGTATTATAGATTTTTTATGTGTATCTTGCGTAAAGAGTTCGTTTATTGTTTGTGTAGTGTTGAGTTTTAGAAGTTAAAAATATTAATGTTTAAAGTATGTTATCTTTTAAAGTTGTAAGTAACTTAGGTATTTTATTTTTAATAACATATTGACCTATTAATTTATGTTTTTCATTTATTAAAATAGGTGCTGCTAAATTTACAATTGAGTCTTCAATTGGATTTTGCATTACAACACAAAAGTATATTTTAAAATCTTTTTGTTCATGTATATGTAGTTTTTTTAATACTTCATCATCAATATTAAAATTAAAATTCATTTTTTTAAAATAAGATATATCTACAATGTTTATATTTAGTTTTTTATTTTCATTTAAAATTAAAGTGGAAAAATTATTATCAATAGTTTTTATATTTAATTCTTTAATATTTTCAAAACCTAATAGTGGTAGTTCTATTTTATACATTATAAACCTTTTGTTAGATTATGAATAATATTAAAAGATAACTTAGGATAAGATATATCCTATGTATAAAAACGAATTTGATAATCATTTAAGACAAAATAAGAAATTTAATGCCTACATGTTTTATGGACAGTCAACATATTTAGTTGAACTTTACACTAATATTGTTGCTACTTCACTTGGTTTGGCTGATGAGATTGAAAAATTATATTTTGATGAATATGATTTTAAATATGCAAAAGATAAACTTCTTCAATCTTCACTATTCTCATCTAATAATATTCTATTAATAAAGTGCGAGAAAAAACTTCCAAAAAAAGAAGTTGATGCTTTAATCGATGCTTGCAATACAAACATGGATAGCACAGTTATTTTTTCATGTATGGGAGATGGTGATTTTAAAACTATGGAAAAGAGTTTTACAGCTAAAACAAACTCTGCAGTTGTAAGAATGTTTGCTCCAAATGACAATGAAGCAGTAAGACTTTTAGAAAATGAAGCAAAAAAACATAATATAAATTATGAAATGTCTGCATTAAATCACTTATACTTTATGCATAAAAATGATTTATCATTATGTATAAATGATTTATCAAAACTTGCAATTTTAGAAGAAAAGATAACATCTAATATAATAAATACGCATTGTTTTGGAATAGGAATAGTCTCTTTTGAAGATTTCTTACATAATTTATTATCAGGAAAAGATATAAGTAATGATTTGAACTTATTACTAGAAGAGGGTGTAAATGAAGTGTTTTTAGTTACTCAAGTTACATCATTTGTACAGCAATTGTTTTTGATAGCATCATATGCAAGAGCATATGGAGCTCCTAATCCAAAAGAAATTTTAGGTTTTATTCCTCCTAAAGCTGTTTGGGAAAAAAAATCAAAACTAGCTATTAATATAAAACCTCAGATGTTCCAAGAGATGTTAGAGTTTCTTTTAAATTTAGAGTTAGAATTAAAAAGTTCTAAAATTGATAACACTAATTTATATTTACAAGCAACTCTAAGAAAGTTTACAGTTTTATTTGGATAAAATCCATGACTTTATAAAAAAAGTACCCTTGCTGATATTAGTTAAAACTAAAAATACCGGCATAATCTATAAGGAGAAAATTAGATGTCTAAATTAAAACATTACGAAACAATGTTTATTGTTAAGCCTACATTAACTGAAGAAGAAACTGTAGCACAAATCGATGCTGTTAAAGCAACAATTGAAAAGAATGGTGGAGAAATCGCTGCATGCGACGATATGGGTTCTCAGCAATTAGCTTACGAAATTGAAAAAAATAAAAGAGGTTACTACTTCGTTATTTATTTCAAAGGTGAACCAGCTGGACTTGCTGAAATCGAAAGAAACTATAGAATCAATGAAAATATCATGAGATTCATTTTCATTAAATATGAAAATAAAAAAGAAATTGCTGCATGGACAAAAATGAGTGATGCTGCTGCTGCAAAAGCTGCTAAGTAGTAAATTATAAACTAAGGACTTAAGTATGTATAATAAAGTAATTATGGTAGGAAACCTAACTAGAGATATTGAATTAAGATATTTACCATCTGGTGCAGCAATTGCAAAATCTGCTCTTGCAACATCTTTTAAGTATAAATCTGCTGCTGGAGAACAAAAAGATGAAGTTTGTTTTTTAGATTTTAATATGTTTGGTAGATCTGCTGAAGTTGCTAATCAATACTTACGAAAAGGTTCAAAAGTTTTATTAGAAGGTAGACTTGTATTTGAACAGTGGACTGCTCAAGATGGAACTAACAGAAATAGACACTCTTTAAGAGTTGAAACTATGAAAATGTTAGATTCAAAAAGTGATTCAATGAATAATAATGCTGGGGATAACCAAGGTTATAATCCTCAAGGATCGTATAGCCAACCAGCAGAAAATCAATATAACAAAACTTCTAATGCTCAAAATGGACAGAACAACTATGGTGGTAATAAACCTCAAGCAGCTTCAATGCCTGAGCAAAAAATACCTGAAATAGATATCGACGAAGACGAAATACCGTTTTAGAAATTAAAGGAAAACGACATGGCTGAAAGAAGAAAATACGGAAAAAAATATTGTAAATATACTGAAATGAAAGTTGATTTCATTGATTATAAGAATTCTGATTTATTAAAGATTTCTATGAGTGAAAGAGGTAAAATTATGCCTAGAAGACTTACAGGAAACTCTAAGAATTCTCAAGAAATGGTAGAAAAAGCAATCAAAAGAGCTAGACATATGGCACTAGTTCCATACATCGTTAACACTAAAAATGTTACTGATGCAGCATTTGCTAGATAATCTCTAGTTAAAGCACAAAAAAAGGGAAGAAGTTTTAACTTCTTCCCTTTTTTTATGCCTACATAGTTTAGAAAAAAGTATTAAACTTTTTCCCAAACAACACCTGATGGTGTATCCATAAGTGAAATTCCTAAAGCAGAAATTTCATCTCTTACTTTATCTGCAGTATCAAAATCTTTTGCTTTTTTAGCTACATTTCTTTTTTCTATTAATTCTTCAATTTTTGTTTTTTCTTCATTTGAAATTCCAAACTGAAAGTACGAATATGCATCACTATTTCCAATTCCAAGAACATCTGAAATAAACTCTATATTTGATACAAGTTCTTTTTTCAAAGCTTTGTCTTTAGGGTTAATATCTAGTTTATCATTTGCATTTGCAATCATTTCATCAATAAAAGATATTGCTTTTGAAGTATTTATATCATCATTCAATGCATTAATCATTTTTTCTTTAAACTCTTTATTTACAGTGCTTGAAGCTCCACCGTAAACTCTTTTTTTAACTCTATAAAGTTTATCAAGTCTCTTTTTTGATGAAAGTAAATCTTCTTCATTAAAGTTAAAATCTGTTCTATAGTGAGCAGTTAAAAGATAAAATCTAATAACTTCACCACTATAAGATTTAAGAACGTCTTTTAGGAAAAAAGAGTTTCCAAGAGATTTACTCATTTTCTCTCCATCAATATTTACAAAACCATTGTGCATCCAATATTTTGCAATTTCTTGATTTGAAGAACATCTAGTTTGTGCTGCTTCATTTTCATGATGAGGGAAAAGTAAATCTGCTCCACCACCATGAATATCGATTTGGTAAGCTGTATTTTTATACGCAAGATGCTTTTCTATCATAGCTGAACACTCTATGTGCCAACCAGGACGACCGTTACCAAAGCTTGCTTCAAATATTACATCTTCGTCTTTTGCAAATTTCCATAAAGCAAAATCAGATGGGTTTCTTTTTTCAGTATTTACTTCAACTCTTGCTTGTGAATTTTCATCACTAGCACGATTTGAAATACAACCATAAGTAGAATCTTTTGAAGTATCAAAATAAACACCATTAGAAATTACATAAGCAATATCTTTTGAAATTAGATTATTAATCATATCTTTCATAATTTCTAAATTTTGTGTAGCTTTTGGTTCAATAGTATTATCTAAGACATTAAGTTCTCTCATATCAGCTTTATATGCTTTTATATATTCACTTGTAATATCTTCTAAGCTTCTAGATGTTTCATACATTTTCTTTATGATTTTATCATCAATATCAGTAAAGTTTTTTGTCATTGTTACTTCATAGTCATTATTTTTCAAAACTCTATGAAGTAAATCAAAAGCAATAGCAGACCTTGCATGACCTAGGTGTGAATCATCATAAACTGTTGGTCCACACACATAGATTTTTGCTTTTTTTTCTTCTATTGCTTCAAATAAAACTTTTTCTTTTTTTACTGAATCATAAATATATATCTTATTCATGTTATTTAAATAACGCTTCTAATGACGATGTATCAGTTGTTCTTTCTTCATTTCTTTTATTATTACCTTCATCAGTAGGAGTTGAACCTTCAATTTCTACAAGTTCAATTTCATATTTAGTAAGCATAGAAGCAAGTCTTATATTTAAACCAGATTTTCCAATTGCTTTTGACTTTTGGTCACTTGGAATTGTTACAATTGCTTTACCTTTTTCATTTCCTTCTGGTGCTTTTTCAATTTTAACAGATGAAATAATTGCAGGTGAAAGTGCACGAGATATAAACATTTCAGGAATAGTAGAATATTCAACACAATCAATATTCTCACCATTTAATTGGAATGATACAGATGAAATTCTTACACCTTTTACACCAACTACTGAACCAATTGGGTCAATTTGAGGGTCAATACTTGTTAATGCAATTTTTGCTCTAGATCCAGGAATTCTAGCACTAGCTTCAATTGTTACTTTTTCGTCTTTAAGTTCAGGAACTTCAAGAGCTAGTAAACACTCTAAGAATTTAGGAGATGTTCTTGAAATATCAATTAATAAACCATTTGTTTTATCAATATTAACACCACGAACAACAGCTTTTACAGTATCTCCTACTTTAAATACTTCACCTTTAATTCTACTTTTTCGTTGAAGCATACCTTTAACTTCACCGATTTCAATATAAGTGTTTTCTTGTCTATCTACTCTTGTAACAACACCTGATACAATTTTTCCTATTTTATCTTGATATTTTCCAACTAGGTTTTCTTCTATAAATCTTTGTATTCTATATTCAAAATTACTATGTAAGATAGTTGCTGCATTTCTTCCCATATTTTCAAACTCTAAATCGTAGTCAATAAAATCACCGATTTCTAAATCTTCATCAATCTCTTTTGCTTCATCTAAATCTATAAAGTTTTCAGCATTCATTTCATTTCCGTATTCATCTTCTACTTCACCAGTTAGTTTCTCATCTCCAACTGCTAATACTTCAATCTTTTGTGATAATTGTAATCTTTTATTTTCTCTATCTATATTTGCATCGAATCTTAATGTTTCGTCTACCATTTTCTCTGCTGTTTTAATCAATGCTTCTTTTAATGCATTCTCAACATCTTTGATTTGTAGACCTTTTTCATATGCAATTGAGTCTAAAATATCTATAATTTTGTCCATTAATAACCCTCTAATATCTTTTTATTTGTTGACATTGAAATGTAATGTTTTGAATTCAATGTAGTGTAGATAGATATTATATCTAAATCTCCTTTTATAAAAATAAAAGTAATTTTTGGATAAAATAATTGGCTAATTAAAACAAAAGGTTTAATATATGGAATTATTATTTGCAAGAACTGAATTAAGTGAAAAACCTAAAAAAGTCCAACTAGATAAGATTAAAGAAGATTTACAAAAAGATGGTGAAAAAATATTCTATTTTGATAGAGATAATTCACATAAAGACATGATGGCATTAGTTGATGCTTTAGAAGATGAAGGTGTGAACGTATATTTTAGAGAAGTAAAATATGGATTAGCTGATGATGAGTATATGTATGAGGTTCATGCACTTTAATAAGTGATAAAAACTATGAGTTCAAATAAAAAACTATTTATTCAAACACTTGGTTGTCAAATGAATGACACAGATAGTCAACATATCGCAGCTGAGTTAGAAAAACATAAAGATTATTCACAAACTGATAAAATGGAAGATGCTGATTTAATTATCATAAATACATGTTCTGTAAGAGAAAAACCAGTTCAGAAACTATTTTCTGAAATTGGTCAGTTTAATAAAAAGAAAAAAGATGGAGCTAAAATAGGTGTTTGTGGTTGTACGGCATCTCATCTTGGTAGAGATATTATCAAAAGAGCTCCATATGTTGATTTTGTTGTAGGTGCAAGAAATATTTCTAAAATTAAAGATGTTGTTGATGTAAAAGGTTCAGTTGAAATCAGTATTGACCATGATGAATCAACATACGAATTTGCAACTGCAAAAACAAATAAATACAGAGCAAGTGTAAATATCTCAATTGGTTGTGATAAAAAGTGTACTTACTGTATCGTTCCTAGTACACGTGGTGAAGAGATTTCTATACCTATTGAAATGATTGTTGACCAAGTTCAAAAATCAGTTGATTTAGGTGCTGTTGAAGTTATGCTTCTAGGGCAAAATGTAAACTCTTATGGAAGAAGATTTTCAGATGGTAGAGAAAAATCAACTTTTACTAAACTTTTACAAGAAGTTTCAAAAGTTGAAGGTTTAGAGCGAATTAGATTCACATCTCCTCATCCTTTGCATATGGATGATGATTTTATTGAAGAGTTTGCAAGAAATAAAAAAATATCTAGATGTATTCATATGCCATTACAAAGTGGTTCAACTGAAATTTTAAAAGCAATGAAGCGTGGATATACAAAAGAGTGGTTTATAAACAGAGCTACAAAATTAAGATCACTAGTTCCTGATTTAAGAATTACAACTGATATTATTGTTGCATTTCCAGGAGAAACGCAAGAAGATTATGAAGATACTTTAGATGTTGTAAATCAAGTAAAATTTGATCAAATTTTCAACTTTAAATATTCTCCTAGACCTGGAACTGAAGCTCTTAATATGAAAGAAAAAGAAGTTCCTGATGAAATTGGAAGCAAAAGATTAATTGATTTAATCGAATTACACAAAAGACATTTAGAAGCTGTAATGCCATCTTATGTTGGACAAACTTTAAACGTATTAGTTGAAAGTTTAAAACCAAATGGTGAAGTTTGTGGGTTCACTGATAATTACTTACAAGTATTTACAAGTGGAAGTGATTCTTTACTTGGAAAATTTGTAAATGTTAAAATTACATCAAATACTAGAACTTCACTTAAAGGTGAAATTGTAGAGTAATGAAAAAATATTTTAAGTTAAATATTTTACCTTATATACTTTACTTTTTAGTAAAATTCATTTATTCTACAAACAAAAAAGTTTTTCATCACTCTAAAGTTAGCAGTGATGAAGCTTTTATCTTTGTTGCTTGGCATGGCGATTTGCTAGCACAACCTACAAATTACTTTAAATTCAGACCCAATGGAAATGTAAAAGCAATGATTAGTCATAATAAAGATGGCGAAATAATTGCAAAAATATATGCTCTTTTAGGAACTGGATTAATTAGAGGTTCATCTTCTAAAGGTGCGGCTAAAGCTTTAATTAGTACAATAAAAGAAATAAAAAATGGTTGTGATGTTGCACTTACTCCTGATGGCCCAAGAGGTCCTAGGTATACTATTGCAGATGGTGTTGTAGCAATTGCCAAGAAAAGTAATGCTAAAATTATTGTATTAAACTCAAAACCCTCAAAATATTGGCAGTTTAATTCTTGGGATAAATTTGTTTTACCAAAACCTTTTGGAAGAATTGACTTTTATTTATCTGAACCTTATAGTATTGAAGGTTTAGAATTTGATGAAGCGAAAGAGTTTATAAAAGATAAGATGATGATAAATGCAATGTCTTAAAAAGTTTAAATAGGAAATATATGTTTACTAAAGAGTCTTTATATATCAATGCTATTAAATATGATACTCAACTTAAACTTGATTATAAAAAATTAAGTGACAATCAAATTGTAGAAGCTAATAATTCTGTTTTTTTAGTTGATGATGAAATTCTTTCACGTGATATTGCCCTAAAATTAAATGCTTCACAAAAAGAGATTGCAGATACTTATATTTCAACTTTATTGATAAGTGATACTACTAAACTTGTTCCTAAGACTTTATCTTCTAAATTAAAAGATTGTGAAATTTCTGAGTTAAATGCAGATTTTGATATAGCAGTTTTAAAAACAACATTATTTGAAACAAAAAACTATTTTGAAAAAACGGGTATTGATTATATTTATTCAGCATTTCATATTTTAAACTTGCATTTAGAACAAAATATTTGTAAAAATCAATTATTAATTTTTCTATTTAATAATAAAGCTTTTATATTAATTTTAGGAAACGATGCTTCTATAGTATTTAATAAAACAGTTGATTTACCAAATTTTGAATCAATTAAAAAAACACATTTTTATGAAGATGATATTACAGGACAAAAGCTTTTTGATGAAATTTATTATTTAGAATTAAATGAAATAATTCATAACACACTTAATAAATTTTATGAAGAATCAAAAGATGTATTTGTTGAAAAAATTGTAATTTTATATGTAGTTAAACAATTATCAAGTGAACAAATTACTCAATTAAGTGATGAATTAATTTTACCAATTGATTATCATCCAATAAATATCGATGAAGAAATTTTTGAACTAACTAAAGATAAACATTTAAAAAAGAGTTTTATCAAGCCTAGAAAGAAAGCTAAAAAAACCAACTTTAACAGTTTGTTTATTTTGGTATTTTTTGTTTTAGCATTTTTTGGTTTATATAAATTATATTTAAATATAAATGAACAAAAGCAAGAAGAAAAACAAGAAGTTAGAAAATTTATTAAGCTACCAGATCATGTTAATATCAATGATAAAATCGAGAAACGTATAAAATCTATTTTTAAAAGAATACCTTATGATATTGTATTAAAAGATTTAAAACTTCAAGAAAATAGTTTAGAAATTAATGCTACACTTTTAAATGATGACACTTTTATCAAATCGGTTCAACCAGCATTAGAAGATATTTATAATAAAATAGAAATTAACATAGATGAAAATAATAAAAATAAAAAGAATATGTTAGATGCAAAAATTATAGCTTTAAGTGCTCTAAAACTTGAAGATGTGGTTTATAAAACTTATACTGATAAATATATCACAGATGAGTTTATGCCAATTTCTAGGGTAACTG
This sequence comes from Poseidonibacter parvus, assembly GCF_001956695.1. NCBI lineage: Bacteria > Pseudomonadati > Campylobacterota > Epsilonproteobacteria > Campylobacterales > Arcobacteraceae > Poseidonibacter > Poseidonibacter parvus. The sequence continues at coordinate 2,524,678 of NZ_CP019070.1, read as the reverse complement.
AGCAATTGAAAATTTTATTCCCAGAAGATACAATTATTAAATTTAATTCTAGTAAAAATGAAGATATTACTAAGTTTTACTATTCAGTTAATATGCTAGTTAAAAGTCCTGTTGAATTATTTAAAACAATAGAAATGTTAAACAATGAACTTTATTCAATAAATATTATGTATCCTATAAGTATGTTAAAAACTTTAAATGGTTTAGAAATAGAGTTTAAATTAGTATTTAATCAACCTAAATAATAATTTGAAAAAGATAAACTAAAAACTTTTACCAAGTTTTTAGTTCATTATAAACAGAGTCTCTCTCAACAGGAGTAAATCCAGTATTTCTTATTAAGTCAACAAACTCTTTTAATGCAACTCCTTTTGCACTTGTTGCTCCTGCAGCACTTTGAATTGATTCTTTTTCAATTGTACCATCTACATCGTTTGAGCCAAATTCTTGTGCTATTAAAGCAAGTTTTACAGTTGAAGTTGCCCAATATGCTTTGATGTTTGAAATATTATCTAAAACAATTCTTGCGATTGCATAAGTTTTTAAAATTTCAACACCTGTTAATGGTGCATCAATTTTTAAGTAATTGTTTTCTGTTTGATATACAAGTGGAATAAAGGCATTAAAACCTCCTGTTTCATCTTGTAAATCACGAAGTCTAATCATATGATCAATTCTATGTTCTCTACTTTCAACGTGTCCAAAAAGCATAGTAGCATTACTTTGTTTCCCAGCTTTATGCCAAGTTCTATGAATATCTAACCATTGTTGTGAAGTAACTTTTCCTCCACAGATTTTTTTACGTACTTTTTCGTCAAAAATTTCAGCTCCACCACCTGGCATTGAATCAATTCCATGCTCAATCATTTTTGCAATCAATTCTTCATATGTAAGATTATACTCTGTACTTAAAAAATGAATCTCAGCAGCTGTTAAAGCTTTTACATGAATTGATGGAAAGTTTTCTTTTATCTTTTTAAATACATCCATATACCATTGTAAGCCAGTATTTGGATTATGTGCTGATACAATATGTACTTCTTTAATATCCTTTTTTGATGAAGTTTTTACAATTTCTAAAATCTCTTCATGTGTTAATGTATATTGTAAAGGGTTTTTTCTACTTGCACTATAAGCACAAAATTGGCAAACATCTTTACAAATATTTGTTGGGTTTATATGTCTATTAATATTGAAATATGTTTTTTTACCATGTTTCTCTTCTCTTATTCTATTTGCATATTTTGCAAGTATGAATAAATCTAAATCATAAAGTTTAATGGCATCTTCGTAATTTAATCTTTCATTGTTTTCTAATTTTTCTATAATACTCATAATTATTCCTATTTACAATCAAGGTCTTTAGTATTTTTGTTATATCTACCCATATGAATAAAACCAATACATGTTTTATCTAAATCAATATCGTGAAACATAACTTTATACACTTTACTTTTATATCTTGTTTCTTTATCTTCAACACTTAGTTTATTTATTACTTCAATTTTATCTATATTTTTATGTCCTAAGGTTGCAAGAATTTCGGTCATTTTGTCTTGTTTTAATATTTTTAATGTCATGAATACTGCAAAACCTGCAAGAAATAATATGACAATTATTATAATGGTTTTTTTTGGTAATCTTCTTACTTCATTATTTTCCATAATTATCTTCCATTAATGGAACAAATGAACATTTTTCTCCATCATAAGACTCTAATGTACCATCTTCTATTCTATAATACCAGCCGTGAATTTGTAATTCACCACTTTTTATTTTTCTTTCAACATCTGGAAATGTAAGTAAGTTTTCTAATTGATGGACTACTGAAATTCTCTCAGTTGCTCTATATAATTTCTCTTTATCACTTTTATCTTGAATTGCTAAAAGTGTATATTCTTTAGCTCTCTTACCAAGTTCTAACCATTTCTTTACGTGAATTAAATCAGGTGAATCACCTATATCTTTGTATAAACTTTTACAAGCACCACAATGTGAATGACCACAAATAATAATATGTTTAACTCCTAAAACTGAAACTGCGTATTCAATTGCAGCTGAGCTACCATGGTAATCTTCATCAGGACTATATGGAGGAACAAAGTTTCCTACATTTCTTAAAATAAACATATCTCCAGGCTTTGTATCAAGCATTAAATCAGGTGTAATTCTACTATCACTACATCCTACAAAAAGAATTTCTGGTTTTTGTCCATGTTCAACTAGCTCTTTAATATTTCCTTGAAATCTAGGAAAGTTAACTTCTCTAAATTTTTTATTACCTTTTACTAAATCATTTATTATCATTTATTTTCCTGTTTTGATTACTGTTTGTGAAGTTGGTGTAATCATTGTAATTTTTTTAATACTATCTGCTTCGCTTAAATCTACTTCTATTTTATATTCAACTAAGTAGTCAATTTTATGACATGAGAATAATTTTGTATATGGAGAAATTTCTAGTAGTTCACATTTTTTCATATTTATAGTATTTTGAGCAAAAGCTGCAGATAATGTTAGTAAACTAATTAATACTATTCTCATTTTAATTCCTTTAAAACTTGACATACCTTGGTTAAGTCATTTTCATTAATATCTATTTTTGCAATTAGCCGTATAATCGCACTTTTAACAGTCGGTTGTCTAATTGCACCAACTAGGTATGATTTTTCTTGTAAAACAGCTTGTATTTGTTTTACTTTTTTATTATCACCTATATCAATAGGGATAATTAAACTATTAGATTTTATACCTAATATAGTACGTATAATAGTTAAATTCTCATTTATCTTTTCTTTTAGAGTTTTTTTATTTTCAATTATATATTTTAATGATTCAAAGCCTAGTGCTATATCAAAAAGGGAAGGAGCAGTTGAGTAAATTATTGGCTTTGCTCTATTTACTAAAAAATCTATGATTTCATTTGAAGCTAATATATATGCACCATAAGAGCCATAAGCTTTACCAAGTGTGCCCATTTTAATATGATACTTATTAGGTTTAATTTTATAATGGTCAAATATACCTAGTAAATTATCGCCAATTACACCTGAACTATGAGCTTCATCAACTAAAAGTAGGGTATTATATTTTTCTTGAATATGAAATAATTCTATGGGTGCTAAATCTCCACCCATAGAATAAACACCTTCAATTGCTACGATATTTCTACCACTTCTAGTGTTTTGTAAAATTTTATTTTCTAAGTCAAGTGAATCATTATGTTTAAATACAACTACTTGTTCTGGTTTTAAAAGTTTAGTGGCAAGTATTCCACTTGCATGATAATCTTCATCAATAAATAAAGTATCATTTTTTCTACATAATGCTTCAATCATTGCAATGTTTGCTAGAAATCCAGAACCAACAGCTACACCTGCTTGAAACTTATTTGTTTTACATAAAAGATCTTCAAAATCTTTATGAATTTGATTGTAGCCATTTACAAGCATAGAAGCTTTTGGTGAAGTGTATTGCTCTTTTAGTACTCTTTCATAAGCTTTTTGGAAAATATCTTTATTCGTAGATAAGCCTAAATAATCATTTGATGCAAGATCAATTATATCTTTTGAAAATATTTCTCGAGTTCTAAAACGATTTGATTTTTTGATAGATGATAGTTCTTTTGAATACAAAAAGTTCTCCGTTAGTGTTTAATTATATTAACTTAAAATTGCTAAATAATCGTTGAATAATTAAAAAGTAATAATCATGCTAGTTTAATGCTACTAATTGTTGTTATACTTTTTCCACTAATTTTTATATACAAGCTAAAACACGCAAGGTGAAAGTTTACTAACAACTTTTCTTTCACCTTTAAATCACTAATAGCAATATTTTCCAAGACTTTTAAACTTTTATTATGTAAGATAGCAAAATGATAGAAAATACAAATAACAGAATTTTTAAAATACCCCAACTTTCATATCTAGAGTTAAAATACAGTACAAGATTTTTTGAATGTCCACAAAAACATTATCATAATATGATATGTATAATAGGATTAAAAGAAGGTAGAGCAAAATTTATTGTTAATGATAAAGAACTTATTTTAAAAGAAAAGAGATTAATTATTATTAATCCAAATGAAGTTCATTATTCAATTTGTGATGATGAAAACAAAGATTATTATGTGATTTATATTCAAAGAGATTGGTATAAAAATTTGCAAAATCAATTATTTGACACAAAAGACATTATTGCCTTATCAAATATAATAGATGACTTGGATTTAAATAAAGAGTTTTTTGAATTATTTAATATATTATATGAGAAAAGTGATGTAATAAAAAAAGAGTTAGAATTGTTAACTTTTTTGAAAAATATTTTTAATAAATATGTTTCTGAAAAAACATTTTTAAAAATTGATGAAACAACAAAAATTGCAAAAGATTTTAAAGAATATGTTGAAAAAAACATTTCATCAAAATTGACATTAACTAGTATTTCAAAAGAGTTAAAAGTGAGTCCCTATCATATTATACGAATTTGCAACCAAGATTTTGGATTATCAGCTAATGCTTATATTGTAAACAAAAGAGTTCATAGAGCAAAAAAATTAATTAGCCAAGGTGTCGATATTTCAGAAGCTGCTGTTGAAGTAGGTTTTTATGATCAAAGTCATTTAACAAATGTATTTAAAAAAGTTTTTGCATTAACACCAAAAGCATATCAAAATGATATAAATAAAAGTAGAAAAAAGGAAAAAGATGAGTAGTTTTAATTTATTAGATAAAAACAATAATTTCAATATTTTATTAGCAGGAATAATTGGACTCTTTATTGGAGTTGGAGTTGCAAGGTTTTCATATACTTCGCTTCTTCCTTCAATGCTTGAAGACCAAACTTTGTCTTTAACTTTTTCAGGAGTTTTGGCTTCTTTGAATTATGTTGGATATTTATCAGGTTCAATTTTTGCTATTTTTATAAAAGATATTAATACAAAAGTTAAATATTTTAGAATAGGTACAGTTCTTTGTATTTTAACAACTTTAATTATGGGTATTACAACAAATGATATTTTATGGTCAATAGGTCGTATTATTGCAGGCTTTGGTTCAGCTATGGCTTTAGTTGTTGGTGCTGCTATTGTAATGACTAAATTAGATTTCGAAGATAAAACAAAAGCAATGGGAATATACTTTTCAGGTATTGGAATTGCCTTGGCTTCTTCTGATATTATAAGTAGATTTATTTTATCTATTTCTTCTTGGCAAACATCATGGATTGTTTTAACTATTATAGGTGCACTTGTGACTTTTTATCCTTTGTATATATTATCTTTTGATAAGCAAATAGCTTCTAGTAATGAAAAACATCCATTAAATAAATCTTTATTTTCACCCTTTGTTATAATATTAATTGCAGCATATTTTACAGAAGGTGTTGGGTTTGTAATTCAAGGAACTTTTCTTCCAACTATTTTAAAATCAATTTCAGGTTTAGAAGCAGTTGCTGGTTTATCTTGGTTACTAGTTGGACTTGCTGGAATTCCTGCTGCAATTATTTGGATGAAACTTGCACATAAATATGGAAGTATAAATATAATTATAATTGCAATGTCTATACAAATAGTTGGAATATTAATACCTACAATGACTACAAATATGTATTTAAACTTATTTTGTGGAATTTTATACGGTGGAACGTTTACTGGACTTGTTGCACTATTTATGAACTTAGGTGGTAAATTAGCTGGAAAGAATCCAGTTATGCTTATGGGAGCACTTACAACTGCATATGGAATAGGTCAAGTTACTGCTCCTTTATATGCTGTTAGTTTAACTGATTGGACTGGAAATTATGATTATGCTTTATATGTAACTGCAGCTATTGTATTTTCTGGAGTTTTAATGCTTTTAGGTGCAAAAAAATTTAAAAGTTATGTTTCGTAAAACTTGAAGATTAAAGTGTTACATTTTCAAGTAAATCTATACTTGAAGGTGTAACAATAATGACATGTATGCAGTAAGCAACATTTAGCTTCTTAATTTGTAAATAATAATCTAGACTTCTTTTGATTTTTGATAGCTTTGAAGGAGTTATATTATTTACTGCAACTTCATAATCATTTGCAGATTTTACTTCACAAAAGAAATAAACATTATCTTTTTTTGCAATAATATCTATTTCACCAAGTTTCTTGGCATAAAAATTTTGTTCAATTATCTCATACTTTAAATTTTGCAAAAAAGATTTAGCTTTTTCTTCTGCTTCATCACCTTTTTTCTTACTCATAAATTTTATTCTTCTTTTTCATACTCAATCATATAACCAAGACCTCTAATATTTGTAATAAAATCTTCTTTTAATACTTTTTTTAGTCTATTAACTTCTGCTCTTATTGTTGCGTTATCAATATTATCATCTCTCCAAACATATTCTCTAAACATATCATAATTAACTGTAGCGTTTTTATATCTTGCAAGTAGTTGAATAATTTGTAATTGTCTTTTTGTAAGAGTATGAGTAGTGTTGTTATACATAAGTGTTAAAGAGTTTGAGTTAAAACTATAACATTGTGAAAGTACTTTATTTTGTTGTGGAACTATTTGTGATTGCGATATTTTATTTATTCGTAAAGTTAACTCTTTTAAGTGAAAAGGTTTTTTTAAATAATCATAACAGCCAAGTTCAAAAGCTCTTGAAATCTCTTCAATATCAATTAATGCAGATATAAAAATAGTAGGAATAATTATATTCTTTCCATGAAGTGTTTCAAGGACTTCAAAACCATTAATATCTGGAACATTAATATCAAGTATTAAAAGTTCAAAAGCTTCTTCATCCAATATTCTAAGACAATTTGTTCCATCTCTTGCTGTTCTTACTTCATGATTAGTTGATTGAAGATACTGAGTAATTGCACGATTTAGCATTACATCGTCTTCTAATAATAAGATTTTCATTTTGCCTCCAAATTAAAAATATAGTTAAATGAGGTATAAAATTCATTTGATTCAACTTTTATATCTACATTCTCTTCATCACAAATTCTTTTTACTAAACTAAGGCCTAATCCAAAACCTTCTTTTATAGATTCTTCCCTATAATACTCTTTAAATACTTTTTGTGGGTTTTGAATATACTGAGAACAAGAAGAAAACGTTAGAATATGACTATTTTCTTCTTTTGTCAAAGTAATGTAAATATTTGAATTCTCTTGAGTGTATTTTATCGCATTTGTTAAGTTATTATCAATAATTCTTTGTAGTTTAGTTTCATTAAAATTAAAAGTTAATGTTTTAAACATAGAATTAAAAACTATGTTTGAACCAAATTGCTTTGCAGATAAATTAAAGAAATCTATTCTTGAACGAATATAGTCTACAAAATCAATATCTCTTTTAGGATAATTAAACTGATCTTTTTTTACTAAATAACTTAAATCATCGTAAATGTTAAAAATATTTTTTAAAGCAACTTCAATTGTTGATAAATAACTATTTTTCCCATGTTCCATTTCATAAAGTTCAATATTACTCATAATAACTGATATAGGTGTATTTGTTTCATGTACAGCATGTCTTAAGAATATTTTTTGAGAGGTTAATAGCATTTGTGAATTTATTTTTTCTATTTCTAAGTGTTTTGATTGCTCATCATAATCTTTTGATGATTGTTCAATTAAATGAGTTAATGTTTGCATAGTTTTAGAATACTTACTAGAAGTAATATTCTTATTTTTTTGATTTAAATTTGAGTTAATATTTTTGTTTGTGATTGATTCTTTTAAAGCAACCATTGTAAAACATTGGTTAAGTAGTTTAGTATTTTCTTTTTCATAGTAAAACTCCCCATAAGAAAAAAATCCAGCAGTATTTGCAATACTTGAATAAGCACTATTTTCTTTATTTATTGAATCCCCAACAAAAATTTTTCTTGCAACACATGAATAAATAAAAAAACTTTGTATATCACTATAATCTTTATCATAAGGAATTATTGGGTCTTTTAAAATCATTTCAGCATTACCAAACCCAAACTTTACTTTTTGACCCTCTTTTAGATTGCCTGAAAATTCTAAACTTCCATCTTCAAATAGCTTTAATGCTGCTCTTGCTATATATGAATTATTGTTTTTTATTAAAAGAGGAAAGGCTATTGAATTTTGCAAAAATAAATCTGAAAATTCTTTTCCTAAATATTTTTCATAAAAACTTATTGCTTTGATATTATTGATTTCATAAACCCTGTTGTCTACTGCTTTTGTAATCTTATGCTCAATTCCAATAGGAGACCAATTAAATCTTGAATCATTTTGAACATTTAAGTTATCTGAGTTTAAAGAAATTCCAACTGTTCCATTATCAAAAACTTTATTTCCTGAAGATATATAAGTGTTTTTAAAGTTTGAATTATCTCCTGCTATTGCACCTGCAATCATTACTGAAGGATTTATTTCCTTTATTCCTTTTAAGAGTTCATCTGCATTAGTATGTAAAGCATCTGTAAATAAAATCAGAAGTTTAGTATTTGGAGTGATTAATTCTTTTGCTAATTGCAAGCCTTTTTGAAAACTACTCTTTTGTGTTTGGAAAGATTCTTTTATAAATGTTTCTTCAAAAATTGAAATAGAAATTATAATAGAAAAAGAAGTTACTTCACCTTCATAAATTTCACCATTAGTTGTAGTTCCAATACAAAATGCATTAGGTAAAAAGCTAAATAATGAATCTACCGTTTCTTGTAATCTTGATTTTTCTTGACCGCAAAAAACTTGTATAAGAATATTCTCTTTATTTTTAAATAAATCAAAGTTTATAATATCTTGAATGTTTTCATTTTTTAGCTTATAATTATAGGTTTTCATAATCGATTATATCATAATATACTATGTTATTTTCTAACATTTATAATTTTAAATCTATCTCCCATTCCAGTTGGTTCAAGTAGTGTTTTAACTTTTTGTGTTTGTCTTAAATATGTTGATTCATCGACATTTGCTTTAAGAATTTCTAATAATTCAATAATACCAAATTCAACTAAAGCTTTTAGTTGAGTATTAAATATTATATTTTCTAATTTATTATTTTTAAAACAATCCCTTAAATGATTAAAGTGAACATCATAAGTAATATCAGAATTTTTATATAGTTTTTGTAAATCTAATTCTTCTTCAAATATTGGAAATACTTCATGCTTTTCATAAATTCTAGCAGAAAAGTCATTTCTAGGATATCTATCTCCATAATCAAAACTTAAAAATTCAAAACTATTTATATTAGAACATAGCGTATTTACAAAACTTTCATAAGATAAACCTACCTCACCTTTTGTAATTTGATATTTTTTACAATGATTTATAATATTTTTATCAATACAATCAATAAACTTGATTTTATGATTTTCTACAAAAGCTTGTTGTAAAACATCCTTCTCATTTGTATAAACTAACTCACATGCAAAAGCATCAAATATTTCATTTGCTATTACATAAGCGTTATCAAGTTTAACTTCATTTAAATCATTGTAATGCTTTAAGTTTATTGTATTTCCAAAAGACTCTTTAATATATTCTTTTTGTTTTTCTTGAAGTTTAGGAAACCTTTCAACTATTGAAAAATTCAAAGTTTCAAGAAGTTGTGGTTTAAGAGTATAAATAAATTGAATTATATCTGCAAGTAGATATCCATGATGAGCACCAATTTCTAAAATAGTAGTATTTTTAGGTAAAAAACCATCTTCTATTGTTTTTATAATTTTTTTTGCAATTGCACCACCAAAAAATGATGAGGTAGAAACGGATGTATAAAAATCCCCATCTTTTCCTATTTGTTTATATGTAGCATAATAGCCATCACTATCGTAAAGCCATTGATTAAAGTATTCACTAAATTTTATCATTGGTAATTGTATCAAAATTTGTTTGAGAGATATAAAGAAAGAGAGGTGTAAATAAAAAGATTTCTCTTTTTATTTACAAGTGTCGATTACTGATTCTTGGTTTGGATATAAGTAAACTTCAACTCTTCTATTTAAAGCCATATTTGTATTATTATCATTAGGAGCTACAGGTTTATCAAAAGAACACCCTTTTGAAAAGATTTGATTTTGTACCCCTGCATTATAAATAATATTACCCACATTTGAAGCTCTTTTTTCTGATAAAGTTTTATTATAAGAATGAGAACCTCTGCTATCTGTATGACCTGTTACTTGAACTAAAGTGTTTGGATATTTTTCAAGTACACTTGTAACTTTAGAAATTTTTGAGCTTGCACTCATAGTTGGAGTTGCTGAGTTTGTTTCAAACATCATTGCATCTCTGAACATTATTTTTACGTAATTATCAGTATTTGATACAATTAAATCTTGATTTGGATCTAAAACAGCATTTGGATTATTATTAACATTTGTATTTAAACTATCAGCTACTTCTTTTGCTTGTTTATCTAAACTATAACCAATAGCTCCACCAATTGCAGCACCTGCAACTGCACCAATTACTTTATTTCTACTTTTGCTTCCTCCACCAACATTATTCCCAAGTGCAATACCTGCAAGTGCTCCTAAAGTTGTACCAATAATTGCTTTTTGATTATCGTCAATAGTTGGATTTCCTGTTCCTGTTGCACATCCACTTATCATAGTAGCTGCTACAAGAGAAGATATCATTAATTTTAAATTTAGTTTCATTTTAAGTCCTCAAATATTTTATTTTATTATTTTAACATATTATTGTGAAATAAAAGTTATACAAAATAGTAATTAGTATGTAACAAACTTGTGTTATAATTATTTTATTAAATTAAGGAATTATATATGGAAAAAAGAACAAAAATATTAGCAACTTTAGGCCCAGCAAGCCATAGCATAGAGACAATAGAAGGCTTAATCAAAGCAGGTGCAAATATGTTTAGATTAAACTTTTCTCATGGAAGTCATGAATATCACTTAGATACTTTAAATAATATTAGAACTGCTATGAAAAACCTTAATACAACAGTAGGAGTATTACAAGATATTTCAGGACCGAAAGTTAGAGTAGGGGATTTAAAAGAACCTTTTGAACTTTTACGTGGTGATGAAATCACTTTTCTAAAAGAAGAAATTGTAGGATATAAAAAAGAAGATAAAAAATATGTAGTTTCTATTAATTATCCTGATATTCTAGATAAAGTAAAAATAGATGAATATATTTACCTTTATGATGGAACTATTAGAGCAAAAGTAATTCAAATAGAAGGTGAAGTAATAGCTCGTATTGAAAACCATGGAATACTATCTTCAAAAAAAGGTGTAAATTTCCCAAATACAGTAATTGATATTAATGTAATTACAAAAAAAGATGAAAAAGATATTGCTTGGGGTGTAGAGAATAATGTAGATTACTTTGCAATCTCTTTTGTTCAAAATGGTAATGATATGAAAAGAGCAAGAGAACTTCTAAATGGCTATAAAGGTAAATTAATAGCAAAAATAGAGAAGTTTGATGCTGTTGAAAATATTGATGATATTATAGAACAATCTGATGGTCTAATGGTAGCACGTGGGGATTTAGGTATTGAAGTACCTTACTATGATGTGCCAACTATTCAAAAGATGCTAATTAAAAAAGCAAATAATGTAGGAATGCCTGTAATTACAGCAACACAAATGCTTTTATCAATGACACAAAATGAAAGAGCAACAAGAGCAGAAATATCTGATGTTGCAAATGCAGTTCTAGATGGAACAGATGTAGTAATGTTATCTGAAGAAAGTGCAGTTGGTGAAGATCCAATAAATGTAGTTGAAACAATGAGTAATATTATTTCAAAAACAGAAGATATTTATAACTTTGATAAACAAAGTAAATTAGAATACTTAGATGAATTTGATGTAATACAAGCAACTGTAACAAAATTAGCAGATGATTTAAATGCAAAAGGAATTCTAGCTCTAACAAGCTCAGGAAAATCAGCAATAAAAATGTCAAGATATAGACCAAAAACTCCAATCTTAACATTTACACATAAGAAAAAAGTATTAAATTCATTAACAGCAGTTTGGGGAGTACAACCAATAGGAACAATAAAAGAAGCACATGCCTCTAAAATGTTTCAAAAGATGTTAGTATCATTAGAGCAAAAAGGCTTACTTCAAAAAGAAGGACCTTATGTAGCAACAGTAGGGTATCCAGTAGGAATGCCAGGAAGTACAAATACAATTAAGATTTTAACTGAGTCTGAGATTGAATATTATTTGAATTTTAAGGGAAAGAAGTAGATTTTAAAACAAAGAGTTAAAGTTATTCTTTGACTCTTTGTTTTTTTAATAGTTAAATTAGTTGTGTAACTTTGTATATACGCTTAATAATTCAATTTGCTTATCAATTTCATAAGTTTTCAAATCAATCACTTTAATTTTTTGAGAGTTTTGTAAAGTATCCAAATCACTTTGTGTTTTTAATTGTGCTTCTTTTTCTTCATAAATTATACTTAAAATTGAGTCATAAATATTTAAATCTTCTTTAGTAATATTTATTCTATCATCAAGCATACTTATCTTTTCAAGTTTTGATTTAAAGTAAGTTTTTTCATCAGTAATTTTATTTTGTAAATCAACTTTTGATTTTAAATAATCAAGCTTTTTACTTTCAATATCATTAAAGGTTCTTATATCAAAAGGTACAGTAACTCTTAATCCATAAGTTTGAGAATTGTCATCTAATGATGAAATACCATCTTTAAAATGATTATTTGTATATGTATAAAAAGCACTTAAACTAGGTAAATAATTTGCTTGTGTTACACCTTTGAAGTGATCTTTCTTTTCTATATCTGCTTGTGCTTTTTTAATTTCAATATTATTATCTAAATACTCTTTTTCATTAAATATTTTTAATGTTGGCAGAGAAAAATTTGTATAATCTTTTGATGAAATATTATTGAAGTTATTTATTAATTCTTGTTTTTGATATTTTAAATCAACTAAAGAATGCTTAGCTTCATTTTGAGTTAAAAGTGCATTATCTAAATATGAACTATCTAAAAAGCCATTTAGAACTTGCTCTTTTTTTCTTGTAACATCAATTTTTGCATTCATTAAAGAAAGCTTAGCTTTTTGTATATTTAAGTCTGTTTTTTTTATTAAAAAAAGATGATTAGTTGCAGTATAAATCAACTCTTTTCTTTGCTGTGATATTTCTAGGTTTGCATATTTTTGTGTAGAGTTTGCATATTTAATAGCTTCATAAATTCCACCACTTCTAAAAATAGGCTGATCAATAGAAATAACAGATTTTTCATTTTTATACTCTTCTCCAAAGTTTTTTGTATAGTTATATGTAATTGGATTTACCCAATCTTTTTTGAGTTTTTCACTATCTTCATTAGCTTTTTCTTGTGATAAATCAATACTCTTTTTTCTAGTGTCAGATAAAATTTCTTGATTATTTAAAGAGAACTCATTTGCAAATAAATTTATAGATATTAAACTACATAATAGTAGTTTAATATTATTTGATTTTTGAAAGTGCATTTTCTAACCTTTTAAATCCTTCATTAATTTCTTCTTTTGAAATTGTCAAAGGAGGTAATAATCTTAATGTATGTTTTCCTGCTTTTAAAACTAAAACACCTTGCGTAAATGCTTCATTAATTATTTGAGTTAATGTTTCGCCATCTTTTACTCTTAGTCCTCTCATTAAACCAAGACCAACTTCTTTTGTAAATAAGTTTGTAAATTTTTCGTAAACTTCACTTAGTTTATTTTGGAAATGAATTATAGTTTCATCTAAAGCTCCAGAATTTTTAGTTTCTTCTAAAATATCAAGAACTTCAAGAGCGGCTGTTGTACTTAAGAAATTTCCTCCAAATGTAGATCCATGATCTCCATATGTTAAAATATCTTTATGTGTTGTTAAGACAGCACCAATAGGAACTCCTCCTCCTAAACCTTTTGCTAATGTAACAATATCAGGTGTAATTTCATAAAGATTTGAAGCTAGAAATTCACCAGTTCTGTAAATACCTGTTTGAACTTCATCAACTATTAATAGAATCTTTCTTTCTTTTAAATAATTAGCTAAATCTTGAACTTCTTTTTTATCTAAAGGTTGAACTCCACCTTCACCTTGAACTAGCTCAATCATAACAGCAGCAGTTTCATCATCAATTGCATCATAAACATCTTTTATACTGTGATTATAAGAAAACCCTTCAGGGTATGGTTCAAAATTTTGTGTATGCATAGCTTTTTGGCCAGTTGCTTTTACAGTTGTTATTGTTCTTCCATGAAAAGAGTGTGTTAAAGTGATTACTTTATATCTTTTCTTTTCAAATTGAGTTTGTCCATATTTTCTTGCAATTTTAATGGCACCTTCATTTGCTTCTGCTCCTGAATTTGAAAAGAATATTTTTATATCCATATTTGAAAATTGGGCAATTTTTTTAGCTAATAGCGCCTGTGGTTCAATTGCATAAAGATTTGACATATGTGTGATATTACTAACTTGCTTATAAATAGCATCAGCAACTCTTTTATTTCCATGTCCAACTGAAACTACAGCAATACCTGCTGTGAAATCTATATAATCTTTTTCATTTTCATCAAAAAGTGTTGCATTTATACCTTTTTTGAAATTAACATAATTTCTTGCATATGTTTGTAATACGTATTCTTTATCTATTTGTTCAATCATTCTTTTTCCTAATTTTATATACTTGTTTATATTTATACTTTATTTATAAATGGATTATATCAAAAATATTTAAACGATTTATTAATACCTATTGATTAATTGCTTTACTTATATATCTATTTAAATCCATTAATCCATAATTTAGACTATCACGTTTTTTAAATTCTTCATTAAACCAATCAAAGCTTTTCCAAAAATCAGGATTAGCTCTATTTATAACATATTTTAAGATCTCTTTTTTATCTAAAACAGAATCATTATAGTTTTTTAAAAGATTGAAGAAATCTTTTAAATCATCTTGTTTTACTTCAGCATATGCATTTGGGTAAGAACCTACAAATCCTTTTATATAATTAATTGTGTCCTTTGAAGCATCAAGCCTTGATTCTTCTGAAAATAATAAAGCAACATTTTTATGCCACCTATTTATTACCATAGAATAAACTAAATCTTTTCCATCATTCATTTTAATTCTAATATGCGCAAGATTAGCTTTTGAACCTGTAAAAGTTTCTATCAATTTTGAAGAATTTGGGAGGGTTAAAGTTTTTAATGTCTCTTCAATCTCTTCTTTTGTTGTATATTTTTCTTTTATTTTACTTGCTACATAATCTGTATTTATGTAATTTATTGAATCTTTTTCTACCTTTGTATAGTCAAATACTTTTTCAATAAACTCTTCTTTATAGTTTTTTGTTTCATATTTTATTTTACTTTGAACTTGTGATGGAATATAAACACTTAATTGAGATGCTAACCAACCTTGATACCAAGAATTAAAATAGTTTGTTCTAGACTCTTTTGGAAGATATTCTAAAAAATTACTCTCTCCTTCAATTCTTAATCTGTCCATATGTTTTCTAACTAATAGTTGGTGAGGAGTATTCCCAAAAACATCAAACCCTGCAACTAAAGAGTAATAGATTCTTTCTAATAGTGGATAATCAATTACCCATAATGTTTTAGGAATATTTCCTAAAGCACCTTTATGAACAGATGCTGAATCAAAGTGTCTGTATATAGTCAAAATTGAGTCATTACTATTTTTATTACCCTTCCAAATAGAGTTTAAATCTAATCCTTTTGGATAATACCTTTTATATATTTCTGATTTATTTTTTTGGTATTTTTTTGCTAAATCATAATTATCTAAAATTGTGGCAGTTTTCAAAATACTTGGATTATCACCGTATTGATTTGGGATAAATAAATTTTCAATATTATCATGTAAAAAGAACTTATCATTGATTGATACATCATATTTTGGATCCATAAACATAACCCAGAAGTGATCTTGTATTACATTAAGAGCTACTTGACCTTTACAAACAGGACCTCTAATATATGTCATAATTGTATAGTGAATATTATCAAGCATAAATTCATATCTACTTTGTGCAGGGATTTGTTCAAAAACTTTTAAAGCATTAGCTGCAATTTTAGGGTCGTAAGATGTTGGATAGGGATTAATATCCCATTTTTTATCTATAAATAGTTCTTTATATCTTAAAAGTTTTTTGTCATTAAGGCTATAAACCATATGAGTTTTATGAACAATTGTAGACTCTATTTTTCTAAATCTATAGAAAAATTCTCCTTGGACTTTATCATAAGGAAATTTTGTAGCAATAATTTCTATATCTTTTCCACTAGGAGTTTTTGAACGAACTAATTCATAAAAGTTTTCGCTTTTATCATCAAAAGAAATATGAGCTAAAAACAGATGTTCATAAATATATCTAGCACTTACTTTATGTTTTAAGCTATTATTATTTAAGAATTTTTCAAATTTTGATATTTGTATTTGTTCTTTTTTAGGAATAATATTTTTTATACTATCATCTTTATATCCTTGTTTTAACCAAGTTAAAAGAAGATTGTACTCATTTTTTTCAAGTGCAGGAAAACCATAAGGCATTCCTTTATGTGGATTATCAT
The DNA here is from genome assembly GCF_001956695.1 of Poseidonibacter parvus. Taxonomy (NCBI): domain Bacteria; kingdom Pseudomonadati; phylum Campylobacterota; class Epsilonproteobacteria; order Campylobacterales; family Arcobacteraceae; genus Poseidonibacter; species Poseidonibacter parvus. Next base: position 2,508,114 of record NZ_CP019070.1, on the reverse strand, counting down.
TAAAAAACTCATTTAACTCATCTTTATCTTTTGCACATGATAATTCATCAGTTTCAGGAGAATACTCTCCTATGTTTAGAGGATTTTTTTCTTTTTGAAATAAGTATCTCATCATTATAGATTCATCAGAGTCTTTTATTTTATCAGCAATAGAGAAAAAACCTTTTTCTCTCCATTGTTTTTCATTTATTGCATCTGTAAATAATCTTGTAGGATTTGCTGCACTTAATCTATTTGCATAAATATCTTCTTTTGTAGAACCTCTTTGAAGACCTTCAAAAGATGATAGTTTTAATTGACAAGGTGAGTTATAACAAGAGTGACATGAAACACATCTATTATCAAGTATTGGTTTAATATCATCAACAAAAGAAATCTTTTTATTAACACTTTCAAACTTTATTGGTTCAAGTGGTTTGATAGAACAAGCAGTAAAAAGAAATGTAATAAAAATTAAAAAAAGTAAGTGAAGTTTCATATAATATTTTCCTAAAATAAAGTTTATTATTATACATAAAGTTTCTAATTTTTAAAGAGCTTTTTGCTACAATTCAAACTAAAATTGAAGGAATAAAATGCAGCATTTAATTAGAACAGCCGATTTTAGTGTAGAAGAGATTATTGAACTTTTCAAGGATGCCAAAGAGTTTAAAAATATGAAATCTAATAAAATTTTAGATGGTAAAATAATAGTTACACTATTTTTTGAAAACTCAACTCGTACACGAAGTGCTTTTGAAATTGCTGCAAAAAGATTAGGAGCTGAAGTAGTTTCTTTAGATGTTGGAACATCTTCAAGAAGCAAAGGTGAAACTATTTTTGACACAGTTGCAAATATTAATGCAATGAAACCTGATGCAATTATTATGAGACATAGTGATTGTGGATTACCTGGAACTTTAGTTGAGCATGTTGATTGCCCAATTATAAATGCAGGTGATGGAAAACATGCTCATCCTACACAAGCCTTACTAGACCTTTATACAATTAGAGAACATTTTAATGATGATATTGAAGGTAAAAAAATAGCAATTGTTGGAGATGTAAGAACTTCAAGAGTAGCAGGTTCAAATAGAAGGTTACTTCCAAGATTTGGTATGGAAGTAGTTTTTGTTGCACCTGATTGTTTTAAAGCTGAACATAATGAGCACAAGCAATATGATAATATTCGTGAAATCATTGATGAAGTTGATGTTGTTATGAGTTTAAGAACTCAACTTGAAAGACATAATGAAATTTTCTTTGAATCAATTCAAGAATATGCAAATGATTATTGTATTACTAGTGAAACATTTGGTAATAGAGATATTTTATTATTACATCCAGGTCCTGTAAATAGAAATGTTGATATTTCTGATGAAATGTTAAAGGATCCCCGAAATAAAATTTTAGAACAAGTAACAAATGGTGTTGCAGTTAGAATGGCAATTCTTAAAAAACTAGTAAAATAAAACTTGCAAAATAAAGAACTAGAAAAAAAACTTAATGAATTAGGCTCTTTAAAAGAGCCTTTTTTGTTTGTAATCTCTTATGATTTAAAAAAATTTTATGTAAAAGAACTTTCAAAAATTCCAAAAGGAATAAAATTTGAAATAAATACTAATATTTCTTCAAAAATAAAACATAAAACTAAAATAGAAAAATATCCTATTAGCTTTAAAAAGTATGAAAAAAAGTTTGATTTTTTACAAGAACAAATAAAAATGGGAAATACTTATCTTTCAAATTTAACTGCTAGAACAAAAATAAAAACAGAATATTCTCTTGATGAAATTTATGAAAAAGTAAATGCAAAATTTAAATTAAGATTTAAAAATGAAAATGAAAACTTTGTTTGTTTCTCACCTGAACGTTTTATTGAAATTAAAAAAAATAAAATATCAACATATCCTATGAAAGGGACAATTGATGCATCAATTGCAAATGCTCAAGCAAAAATTTTAGGTGATATAAAAGAAATGGCTGAGCACACTATGGTTGTTGATTTATTAAGAAATGATTTAGCAATAGTTTCTTCAAAAGTTAGAGTTGATAAGTTCAGGTACATTGATAAAATAAATGCAGGAGATAAAAAACTACTACAAGTAAGTTCTAAAATCTCTGGACATTTAGAAGATAATTGGAATGAAAATATTGGAACAATTCTTACCTCTTTATTACCAGCTGGCTCAATTACAGGAACTCCAAAGAAAAAAACTATAGAAATCATAGAAGAAATTGAAGAGTATGATAGAGAGTTCTATACAGGTATTTTTGGTATTTTTGATGGAAAGAATCTTGATTCTTCTGTAATGATTAGATTTATTCAAGAAGATGAGAATGCTCAAAAATATTATAAAAGTGGTGGTGGAATTACTTGTGATTCAAGTGTAAAAGATGAGTACCAAGAACTGCTTGATAAAATATATTTACCCTTCTAAAAAATAAAAAAAGGTTTTTAATGCAAGAATATTTTGAAACAATAAAATGCGATGATTATGAAATATTTAATCTTGATTATCATTGTAAGAGAATTGCAAATACAATAGCTTTAAATATTAATCTTAGTGAATATATTTATCCTCCATCAAATAAGTTATTAAAATGTAAAGTAATTTATGATGAAAGTGGAATATTAGATGTTCAATATGATGAATATAAAAAAAGACAAATTAAATCTTTTAAAATAATTTATGATGATAATATTTCATATTCAAAAAAAACTGTAAATAGAGATGAGTTAAATAAGCTATTTAATCAAAGACAAAATAGTGATGAAATCATAATTATTAAGAATAATATTGTAACAGATACAAGTATTGCAAATATAGCAATTTTATATGAAGGTACATGGATTACTTCAAAGTCATATTTGTTAAAGGGAACTACAAGAAGTAGATATTTAAATGAAACCCAAATTATAGAAAAAGATATAACTTTAGAAATGTTAAAAAAAGCAGAAAAAATTGCATTAATGAATGCAATGATAGATTTTGATGAAATAAGTGATTACTCTTTAAGTTTATAAACTCTTTTTAGTAATTTATTCCATTTATCTTCTTTTCCCCAGTTGACTTTTACTTTTTGTGTAAATCTCTCTTTTGTAAATTTATAAGCATCAATTTCATTAAAAGCAAATTTTGGAATAAGTTTTTTTCTTTTTGTCAGAGGAATTACTCTAAAGCTTAAATTATCTAATACTAATGGAGTTGAGTTTTTATTTTCTAAATACATTAATACCATATGTGCAGTAGTTGAACCTTTTACTTTTACAACGCCAAAGTATAGTTTTTCTTTTGGTATATTTAACTCTAAAAGTGTGAAGTATTTTGAAATAGCATAATCTTCACAATCTCCATGACCTTGTAATAAAAATTCCTTTGGTGTTGCCCAATGATCAAGAGATGACTTTGAATCAATATCTTGTTTAGAAAATATTTTATTTATAAATGAATTTACATGAGAGAGCTTTCTTATTAATTCATAATCAATAACTTTTTCTTTTAAAGTTTGATATTTACCTAGTCTATTTTCAATAAATTTCTTTTTTGAAGAGTTGTTTATATATTCATAATCTTTTTTATTTAGTTTAAACTCATAGGCGTAAGAATTGCTAATAGTAAATATTATAAAAATAAGCATAATTATTTGTTTCATAAGTTATAATAGCAGTAAAATTTATAAATGAAAGTTAAATAAATGATTACAGATATTATAGAAAATGAAGAATACAAAAATTTAGTGTGTAAACAAGTGAAAGAAACTATTGATTATTTATTAGAAAATAATCATGAATTCTCAATTACTGCAAATATTGATGGGATTACTTTTAATCCAGAATTACCAAAACCTATTAAAGAGCAATTAGCAAAATTTTCTTTATTTGTTTTAAGTAATTATACTTATACTACGGTTGGAATTGATGATGGTTTTATATCTTTTGAAGCAGGTTATGGAAGTGAAAACTTTGGTTCAGTTGCAAAAATTCCTTTACATTCAATATTCCAAATTGTTGTAGAAGAATCTATTTTATATATTAACTCTGTTGCAACAGTTGATAAATTTAATAAAAATTTAGAACAAAATTCTATGAATGTATTTAAAAATAATCCAAATAATAAAAAATTTAAATAAATTACAACTTTGAAACATGAAAAAGAGATAAAAAAAGCTTTTGAAGTATCAATCCCTGTAATGATGGGATATGGCGTTTTAGGTTTTGCTTTTGGATTATTACTAGTTTCCTTTGATTATGATTGGTATTTAGCACCTATTATGTCACTATTTATTTATGCAGGTGCTTTACAGTTTGTTGCAATCAATTTTTTTAATGCAAAAGCTGGTTTTGTAGATATTGCAATTGCATCTTATTTTGTAAATATTAGACAATCTTTCTATGGTTTATCTCTTCTTAAAAGATTTAAAAAAACAGGAAAATTAAAACCATATTTAATCTTTGGTTTAACTGATGAAACTTATGCTTTATTAACAACAATTAAAGATGATGAACAATTAAAAAAAAGATGGTACTACTTTTTTTTAACAGCTTTTAATCAATCATATTGGTTTATAGGTTCAACTTTAGGAGCTATTGTAGGATCTGGTATAAAATTTGATACAGCAGGCTTAGAATTCTCTCTTACTGCTTTATTTGTAGTTTTATGTATTGAACAATATAAAAGCTTACAAAATAGCATTCCTTTTATTATTGGACTTATAGCTTCTTTATTTTCACTAGTTTTTATTCCAAGTGATAAAATGCTAATTGCGTCAATAATAATTGCACTAGTTTTAATGTTTAGTTTTAGAAAGAAAATAGAAAATGACTAACTATGAAATATACATTGCAATTGCAATAATGGCTCTTGTAAATATTTTTACAAGAGTATTTCCTTTTTTGTTTTTTAGAAAAAATGAACTTCCCGCTTATATAGTTTTTATTGAGAAATTCTTTCCTGCAATTATAATGACAATACTAATTGTATATTCAGTTAAAGATGTTGATTTTTCGATTTTCCCTTATGGATTAAAAGAAGTGGGTGCAATAGCTTTTACAGCTATTTTGCATTTAATACTTAAGAATTATTTGATATCTATTTTTGTTGGAACAATCTTTTATATGTTTTTGGTTCAGTATATTTGATTAGAAAATTTTAGACATAAAAAAAGGTCAAGCTAGAAACTTGACCTTTTTTATATTAAGTAGTAAGTTTATTTATTTGGTGCAAATTTAAATAAAGCACTTCCCCAAGTTAAACCACCACCAAAAGCATCAAATAAAACAGTATCACCTGCTTTTATTTTTCCTTGCTCATATGCGTAGTTCATTGCCATTGGAATTGATGCAGCTGAAGTATTACCATATTTATCAACAGTAACAACAGTTTGCTCTTCAGTCATTCCTAAAGCTTTTCCAACTGCTGTAATAATTCTCATATTTGCTTGATGTGGAATAAAATGATTAATATCTTCACTTGTGATATTGTGTTTTTTCATCATTACTTCTACATCTGATGTAAGAGTTCTAACAGCTAATTTGAAAGTTTCATTTCCTTTCATTTTAATACAAGCCATTTTATTTTCTAAAACTTCTTGACTACAAGGATGTTTAGAACCTCCACCTGGAGTTTTAATTAAATCTTCATAGTTTCCATCACTTGAACAATTTACATCTATAATAGCTTCATCTTTATTATCAGTTGCAGAAATTATAGCAGCTCCTGCTCCATCTCCAAAGATAAAACAAGTTCCTCTGTCTGTATAATCAAGGATTGAACTATAAGTTTCAGCTCCAATAATTAATACATTTTTCTTCATACCAGATTCAACAAAAGCTTTTGCAATAGAAGTAGCATAAACAAATCCTGTACAAGCTGCACTAACATCATAAGCCATTACAGCTGGAAGTCCAAGTTTTGATGCAATTAAACATGCAGTTGAAGGCATACATAAATAGTCAGGTGTAACAGTAGCACAGATTACTAAATCAATATCTTCTTTAGCGATTCCAGCTCTATTTATTGCAACTTCTGCTGCTTTTGCACCTAAATCAGATGAAGCTTCATTTTCTTCAGAGATTCTTCTTTCTTTAATACCAGTTCTTTTAGTAATCCACTCATCACTAGTATCAATTATTTTTTCAAAATCTGCATTTGTCATAATCTTTGGAGGTACGTATGCTCCAATAGATCTAAAAGCTGCATATGCCATTTACATATCCTTATTATAAAAGTATAATAAATAAAACTTATTTACTATATTTAGCTAATCTTTCTTCAATATCTTCGTTCAAGTTTGAACTTGCTGCACTAATTGCTTGAAGAATTGCATTATGAATAGCTTTTGGGTTAGATTTACCATGTGCTATAATAACAGGTGCTTTTACTCCAAGTAATGGAGCTCCACCATATTCAGCATAATCAACTCTAACTTTTAAGTTTTTAAATACTTTTCTCATTAGTACTGCACCAGCAATTGAAATTAATGATCGCTTTAAACTTTTCTTTATGATTTTTCCGATGGTATCAGCAACACCTTCGGCAGTTTTTAATAGGATATTCCCTACAAAACCATCACAAACAACAACATCAACTGTTCCCTTGAAGATATCACTACCTTCAACATTACCTGCGAAATTTGGAACTTTTGATATTAAGCCATAAGCTTCTTTTGTAACTTCATTACCCTTGCTTTCTTCTTCACCATTAGATAATAATCCAATAATTGGATCTTCAAGTTGTAATACATCTTCTGCATAAACTTGACCCATTACAGCAAATTCGAATAAATTTTTTGCATCACTGTCTACATTTGCTCCAACATCTAATACTAATGTATTTTGATTTTCGCTTGTAGGCATAAGTGTAGCAATAGCAGGTCTAGAAACACCTTTGATTCTACCAATTCTTAAAGTTGCTAATGACATAGAAGCTCCAGAATGACCAGCAGAAACAACAGCTCCAGCTTTCCCATCTCTTACTAATTCCATAGCTTTGTAAATTGTAGATTCTTTTCTTTTAAGTGCATCAGTAGCAGAATCGCTCATACTAATTACATCATCTGTATCTAGTATTTCTATTCTTGATAAAAAGTTTTGAGGTATTAAAGATAATAGTACATCTTTTTTTCCCACTGCAATTGCAGTAAAGTTATTATTGCTTTTTAAAGCAGAAATAAGCCCTTCAATAATAGGTTCAGGACCGAAGTCCCCACCCATTGCATCTATTGCGATTTTATGCATTAGTTTTTGTATTCACCAGTATTTGGATTAACTGTATGAGGCATTTTCCATGTTCCGTCAGTGTCTTTAACAGGTCTTTTTAATGTAATCTTGTAGTGTGTTCTTCTTTTAGCTGCTCTACTATGAGAGACTCTTCTCTTTGGTACTGCCATTTTATTTCCTTTTAAAATTCTTTTTCAAAATCATCATTATCTTTTGAACATTGTTCACAAATATGATAATCACTCTTTATAGCTTCAAGTTCACTTTGAATTATTTCATCAAAATCTATTAAACCATCTTCTATTTCAATTACTAAATCTTCGCAATCGTCATTTTTGAATATACCATCACTTAATAAAAAGTCTAGCTTTTCATTAACTTCAATATTATCAATTGTTCCACATCGGCAACAATCAATGTTTGTATTTCCAATTAACTTTGCATCAATTTTTACTAATGATTGCGACATTTTACAAAAAGTACCTTCAATTTTAACTGAATTTAACTCAGCTTCCAAAGTTTTGGGAGTTTGTGGTACTTTTTTAAATTCTATTTTCATTATAAAATAAGTTAATTAATCAATAATTAACAAATTTCTTTCTGTGCAAAGAAGAAATTAATTTCAATATTTGCATTTTCTACTGAATCAGAACCATGAACAGCATTTGCATCAATTGATTCAGCAAAGTCAGCTCTAATTGTTCCAGCTTCAGCTTCTTTAGGGTTAGTTGCACCCATTAAGTCTCTGTTTTTAGCCATTGCATTATCACCTTCTAAAACAGTTACAACAACTGGTCCAGAAATCATGAATTCTACTAAGTCACCAAAGAATGGTCTTTCAGCATGTACAGCATAAAAAGCTTCAGCGTCAGCTTTGCTTAATTGCATCTTTTTAGTTGCAGCGATTCTTAATCCAGCGTCTTCAAATCTTGATAAGATTTTTCCAACAACATTTTTTGCTACTGCGTCAGGTTTAATGATTGATAAAGTTTGTTCCATAGTGTTATTCCTCGATTTTTATTAAGTCGCGGATTATATCTAAAAAATAAAAAAAAGGCAAGTAATTAAAAATTACTTGCCTTTTTGTAAGTAGTGAAAAGTGTAAAACTAATTAAATATTAGTCTTCAACACAAGGTTCACCAGCTGTTTTTCCATCTCTAACTGGATTAGCTGCTGAATCTCTATTATCCCATTGAATACATCCTTCAGTAGGACATGCGTCTGCACATGCAGGTGCATCATTATCACCAATACACTCAGTACATGTTTCTGGGTTTACATAATAAATATCTTCACCTGTTGGGTTCTCATCATTGTCTACAATTGATTCTGTAGGACACTCGTCTAAACATGCATCACAACTAATACAAATATCTGTAATTATTACTGCCATATATAACTCCTTTTAATTTTAAAAAACTTTATCACACAAATTATAAAATTATCTTTAAAATAGATATATTATCAATATTAATAGAAAAATTAGTAAAATTGAAACAATTAAATAAATGTAAAAAATAATAGTTAATTTCGTGTATAAAGAACTCATTATTATAGCAAACAAAAGATAAAAATTATCAAAGAATAAAATTTTTTATAAATTTTAGAATTTAAGCTAATTTGTAGTTTTTATTTATAATATTTGTTATATAATGTCAATACAAAAAAATTAAACAAAAATAAAAGGAATATATATGTTAGTAACAAAAAAAGCTCCAGATTTTACAGCAACAGCTGTACTTGCAGACGGTCAAATAGTAGCAGATTTTAATTTATATGAAAATATTGGAGAAAAAGGTGCAGTATTATTTTTCTACCCATTAGACTTTACTTTTGTATGTCCATCTGAAATTATTGCTTTCTCAAAAAGAATCGAAGAGTTTACTTCAAGAGGTGTTAATGTTATTGGTGTTTCTGTTGATTCACAATTTTCTCACTTTGCATGGAGAGAAACTGATGTAAATAATGGTGGAATTGGAAGAATTAAATACCCATTAGTTGCTGACCTTTCAAAACAAATTTCAAAAGATTACGATGTATTATTTGGTGAAGCTGTTGCATTAAGAGGTTCTTTCTTAATTGATGCAGATGGAACTGTTAGACACTCTGTAGTTAATGATTTACCATTAGGAAGAAACATTGACGAAATGATCAGAATGGTAGATACAATGTTATTTACTAATGAGCATGGTGAAGTTTGTCCTGCTGGTTGGTCAAAAGGTGACGAAGGTATGAAAGCTTCAACTGAAGGTGTTGCAGAATACTTAGGAAAACATGAGGGTGATTTATAATAATCATTTTTAATTAAATAAAAAAGCTATCAATATATATTGATAGCTTTTTTTATGTCTTTAATTTTATAAAAGGTCAAAATTATTGACAAATTTTAAAATTCACACTACAATATCGATAATACTTAATAGAAAACTACAAAAAAACTACAAATTACATACTTAAATGTACAATCAAAAAGGCAAAAATTACTTATGGAAGAGTCAAAAACTCAGAATAAAACTAAAAGTCCTAGAAAAGCTAGAACTCACGTACCTGTAGAAGGTTATAAAATCGAGCAGTTAAGAGAACTTACATTAGAAGAACTTTTAAATATTGCAAAAGAATTAGATGTAGAAAACCCTCAAGAATTAAAAAGACAAGATTTAATGTTTAACATTTTAAAATCTCAAATTGATGCTGGTGGATTTATCTTATTCACTGGAATTCTTGAGATTAAAGATGGTGGATTTGGATTCCTTCGTGCAATTGATGGAAACTTCTCTGATACATCAAATGATTCTTATGTAAGTGCTACTCAAATTAGAAAGTTTGCATTAAGAACAGGGGATATTGTTTCAGGACAAGTTAGACCTCCTAATAAAGATAGTGAAAAATATAATGCTTTATTAAAAATTGAAGCAATTAATTACTTACCAATAAAAGAATCAAAAAATAGACCATTATTTGATAACTTAACACCTCTATATTCTACAGAAAGATTTAAATTTGAATATGATTCAAAAAGAATGACAGGAAGAATGCTTGATTTATTTGCTCCAATGGGTAAAGGTCAAAGAGGATTAATTGTTGCACCTCCAAAAACTGGTAAAACTGAACTTTTAAAAGATTTAGCTCATGGTATTTCTAAAAACCATCCTGAAGCTACTTTGATGGTTTTATTAATTGATGAAAGACCAGAAGAAGTTACAGATATGCAAAGATCTGTAAAAGGTGAGGTTTATTCTTCTACTTTTGATTTACCTGCTCAAAATCACGTAAGAGTTGCTGAAATTGTTATTGAAAAAGCAAAAAGACTTGTTGAAATGAAAAAAGATGTAGTTATCTTACTTGATTCTATTACAAGACTTGCTCGTGCTTATAATACTGTTACACCATCTTCTGGAAAAGTGCTTTCAGGTGGAGTTGATGCAAATGCTTTACATAAACCAAAAAGGTTCTTTGGGGCTGCTAGAAATATTGAAGAGGGTGGAAGTTTAACTATTATTTCTACTGCACTTATTGAAACTGGTTCAAAAATGGATGAAGTTATTTTTGAAGAGTTTAAGGGTACTGGAAACTCTGAAGTTGTATTATCAAGAAATGCGGCTAACAAAAGAGTATATCCTGCTTTAGATATTATCAAATCAGGAACAAGAAAAGAAGAATTACTTCTTTCTCCAGAAATTTTACAAAAAACATGGATTTTAAGAAATGCAATTGCTTCAATGGATGAAGTTGAAGCTTTAAAATTTCTTTATTCAAAAATGCAAAAAACTAAAAACAACGCTGAATTCTTCGCTGGAATGAATGAATAAAAAGTAGCTTTAGGCTACTTTTTATAACTATTTAAATCAAAACTTATTACAAAAACTTATTTCAGGAAAATTATTGAGTACCTATGCAAACTATAAAGATATTGATAAAAATCAACTTAAAAAAGATATTGACGAAGTAAAAAAAAGTTTAAACGGAAGTACTTATGATGACTTCTTACATTTACTAAAACTAGAACGTTGGGGAAGGGCTTGTACTTTTCTGGCTATGGACTTGTAGCTCTTATAAGCTTTTTAGAAATATCATCTTTTGCTTTAAGTGGATTTCTTTTCTGGATTCTAGCACTATTTTCAGCAACTTTAATTGCAGTTGGAAATGTATCAAGATGGGCTAATGTTGCTCATCCTATACTTCATGGTGCATATGATAAAGTTCCTGGAATTCCTTTTAGATATACAAAAGCTGGATTTGCCAAAGACAATAGAAGATATCTTGACTGGTTAGATTGGATTAAACCTGAAGCTTGGATTCATGAGCATAATATTATGCACCACTATCATTTAGGGGAAGATGAAGATCCTGATAATGTTGAGAATAACTTGCAATGGTTAATTCAATCAAAAACTCCTATGTGGTTAAGATATGTTTTTGTTTATGCTTTTGCTGGAACTTGGAAGCTTACGTATTATGCTCCAAATACTTTGAAAATATTAGAGAATAAAAAAAGACGTAAGTTAAAACTAGAAGAAGTTAAATCTTATGAAGTAAGTCCATTTAAAAAGAATGGTGCAATTTTATGGAAACAATATATACTTCCATATTTTTCTGTTAAATTTATACTAATACCTTTTCTATTTTTACCATTAGGTTTAGAAGCAGTATTTAATGTTTTTATTATTACATTAATAGCTGAATATATTGCAAACTTACACTCATTTTTAGTAATTGTTCCAAATCATTCAGCAGAAGATATATATAGGTTTGATACTCCTCATAAATCACAAGGTGAGTTTTACTTAAGACAGATTATGGGAAGTGTAAACTACAACACAGGAAGTAATTTAATTGATTTTGGACATGGATGGTTAAACTATCAAATAGAACATCACCTTTTCCCAAACTTACCTCTAAGTCAATATCAAAAGCTTCAACCACTTATAAAAGATTTATGTAAAAAGCATAACTTAGAATATAGACAAGAAAGTGTTTTTAAAAGAATGTATATGACAATCGAACTTATGGTTGGAAAAACTAAACTTTTAAAAGTTAATAGCATTTGAAAACTTTTTCATATTGCTCAACTCTAAAATCAAAAGTAGTATAAGCAGGATTTTTAATCTTATTTTCTTTATACAAAGAATTTGAACCAATAAATCTATTTGCTGCATTTGAAGGAGAGGTTAAACTTATTGTTTTAATTACTCTATTGTCAAAACTAAATTCATGAACTTTTGGAATTTCTTTTGAAGTTTGCATAAATTTTATATTTTTTTCTTTTAGAATTTTTCTTAAAAAATATTCAGGACCATTCTTACTATTTCCTCCTGTAAAAATAATAGTCTCAATGTTTTTAAATTCTTTAATATATTTTAAAATATCACGCAGTTCAACTTCACTCATTCCTAAATCACTTGCATCAATTTTTTCTCTTTTACAAGAATTAACAATATCACAAACCCCTATTTTTTCTTTTATTAAAAAGTTTTTTCTTTTTGTAACTTCATCTTTTGTATTTAAATATTCTAGTTTTAAATCAAAAATTACATCTAAAGCTTTCCATAATAATCCATCTTGTGAACCATAACAAAAATCTACATCATTTACTTTATACGCTTTTGTACAAAATCTAGGAGGAGGTAGTGTTCCTACTATTAGTTTTTTAGTATCTTCTTTTATAAATGGCTCATATGGATGAAAATGATGAAACATGAAAACCAACCTTTTGGGTAAACAAAATTTTAATTGAATTTTAACATATTTAGATATAATCTAAAAAATAATATTAAGGTTTTATTTGAAAGTTGGAGTATTTGATTCTGGTTTAGGTGGATTAACAGTTGTATCTTCTATAACAGAAGTATTTAAAGGTGCAAAACTTTTTTATGTAGCTGATACAAAATATGCACCTTATGGACAAAAGACACAAGAACAGATTTTAAAGCGTAGTATTGATATAACAGAATTTCTAATAAAAGAACATCAAATATCAGCTTTAATTATTGCTTGTAATACTGCAACTTCTGCTGCTGTTAAACATTTAAGAGAAAAATTTCCAAAGCTAATTTTAGTAGGAACAGAACCTGGTATTAAACCTGCAATTGAAGCTACGAAGACAAATAATATTGGAGTTTTAGCAACTCCTGCTACATTAAAAGGTGATAAATATCAATTGCTTGTTAATGAATTATTTGAGAATAAAAAAGTTAAATTATATGAGCAAGCTTGCCCTGGATTAGTTGAACAAATTGAAAAAGGACAAACTGATTCAAAGTTAACTTATTCAATGTTGGAATCTTGGTTAAAGCCAATGATAGAATATAATGTTGATACAATTGTTTTAGGTTGTACTCATTATCCATTAATTGAAAAACAAATCAAAAATATTATGAAATATGATATTACAGTAATTCAAACTGGTTTAGCAATTGCAAAAAGATTAATAGATCTAAGTAGTAAAAAAGGTCATGTTAACGAAGGTTCATTAGATATTACAATCTATGCCACAGATGATATTAATGAAAATATGATAAATAAAATATTTGAAAAAAGTGAATATAAAAATAAAATTATAATTAGGAAATGCAATATATGAGTGAATTAAGACAAGAGACAAAAGTATTAGCTTTAAAATATAGACCTCATAGATTTGAAGATTTAGTAGGTCAAAGTACTGTTTCTCAAACTTTATCTTTGGCATTAGATTCAAATAGATTATCACATGCTTATCTTTTTTCAGGTTTAAGAGGAAGTGGTAAAACTTCAACTGCTAGAATTATGGCAAAAGCACTTTTATGCTCAAATGGTCCAACTTCAAAACCTTGTGAAGTTTGCGATAACTGTGTTAGCTCAAATGCAAATAGACATCTAGATGTAATTGAAATGGATGCTGCTTCAAATAGAGGTATTGATGATATTAAAGATTTAATTGAACATACAAAATACAAACCAAGCTCTGCACGATTTAAAGTATTTATAATCGATGAAGTTCATATGCTTACTACTCAAGCTTTCAATGCTCTTTTAAAAACACTTGAAGAACCTCCTGGATTTGTAAAGTTTATACTTGCAACTACAGATCCACTTAAATTACCTGCAACAATTCTTTCAAGAACTCAGCATTTTAGATTTAATAAAATATCAGATACAGATGTAACTCATCATTTATCACATATTTTAAATGAAGAAAATATTGAATTTGATACAGATGCATTAGAAATTGTTGCAAGAAGCGGTCAGGGAAGCTTAAGAGATACACTAACGTTATTAGACCAAGCTATTATTTTCTCGCGTGGAAGAATTACAACAGCAACTGTAGTTGACATGTTAGGTTTAATAGACCCAAAAGTAATGGATAATGTATTTACAATAGTTCTAAATAAAGCTGATATTACACCTATAATTAAAGATTTAGAAAATTATGATGTATCACAAGTATGTGATGAAATGTCAATTTATTTAAAACATAAAATGCTTGAAAAAGATGCAAGATTTGATTTACTTTTATTTGATAGATTTTTTAGAATAATAGGAGATGCTAAGCATCTTTTATCGATTAACTCTGATGGTGGCTTTGTTCTTATTTTAACTTTAATGAAGATGATTGAAGCTACAAATATTAAAACAATTGAAGAAATAATTTCACAAGTTGAAGATATTAAACCAAAAGCTGAACAAAAGCCAGTTGAGAAAATAATACAAAAGCCGATAGAAGAAGTAGTAGAAAAGCCAGTTGAAAAATTAGTTGAAAAAACTCCTCAGGTAATAAAAACACAACAAGAACCTAAGCCTGAGGTAATTGAATCTAATCCTTTTGAAAGTAATATGACTGAAGAAATTATGGAAAACATTCCAGAAACAAAGATTGAAGAGGTAAATGAAGCTGATAAAGTTTTAATTGAAAGCACTTCAATGGTTGATTTATCTGTAATTGATTCAATTCCTGAAGTTTCATATCCAACACCTTTTGATGATTTGCCTACAAGTAAAGAAGAGACATTATCAAATATAAATACAGACACAAATTCAAATGAAAAAAAAGAAGTTAAAAATCTCAATGAAGTAGCACCTGTAGTTTCAGCAGAAGTTCAAATAGAACCAATTGTTCAAGAGCATAAAGAAGTTAATATATCTCAAGAAGTTGAAGTTGTACCCATTGATGAACCACAAATGGAAGAAAAAGATGAAATGTATGAACAACTTACATCAAAGGTTTATGATAGAGACTACTCTTTAGGAGAGTGTTTTGAAAAAAACTTTATCTTTAATGGTTATGAAAACAATAAATTATCAATTATTTCTTATGCTAAAGATGAAGATAGAAAGTTTTTATATAAGCACTTTGCATTAATTAGAACCTTTGCCCAAGATGTTTATGGAAACGATGTTGAGTTAGATTTTAAAAAGGATGAAGCCTCCGTTGAGTTAAAAAAAGAAGCTATTAAAAAAGTTGAAGAAGTTAACGAGGATATTAAAGAAGAAATAAATCAAAATGTAAATACCCAAAATGAATCAGGTTCAATGATTGAAGAAGTTGAAATGAGTTCAGGTTGTGTTGCTGATATGCATAAAAGTGCAGTTCAAACTCCTGCACAACAAGAATTACAATTAAATGATATTATTAATTCTCCTATGTTAAATAGAGCAAAAGAGCTTTTTGATATTAAAAAAATTACTGTAAAATCAAGATCTTAGTATTAACTCTTGATTAATACTATGCAGTTAAAATATAAATAGTTTTAAATTATAAGGAATAAATATATGAAAAAAGTATCAAAAGTATTAACACTTGCAGTTTTATTAACAAGTAGTTTATTTGCAAATGTTAGTGATGATAATGTAATAAAATTTGAAAAGAAAAGAATATCTCAAAACCCAAACTTAGAAGTAAAAAATATAACAATAAATACAAAAAAAGAATTACCTGTAAAAGGTTGGTTTGGTTATGTTTTAGATGTTGAAGCTAAAATTGATGATAAAATTATAAATGCAAAAGATATTATATTTTCCGACGGAAGATATATTTCACTTGATTTATTAGATTCAACAAATGGAAAATCTCTAAAAGACTTAGTAAGTCCTAGTTTAAGCTCAAAATATTATGATAAATCAAAATTAATTGCAGGTAATCATAATGCAAAAGATAAAATTGTAATTTTCTCAGATCCCTTATGTCCATTTTGTATGGACTATGTTCCTGATGTAATTAAGCATGTAAATAAAAATAAAGATTCAATTGCTTTATATTATTATCATTTCCCATTATTAAGAATACATCCAGCAGCAGGTCCTTTATCTAAATTAATGGACTTAGCAAAGCAAAAAGGTATTAAAGATATTGAATTAAAAGTTTATAAAGCCAATTGGGATGATTATTTTGATTCAAAAGAAAAAGATGAAAAAAAGATAATTAATGGATTTAATAAAGAGTTTAATACATCATTTACTCAAGATGACTTATCATCAATTGAACTTTTAGAATTAATTGAAAATGATATGAAAATGGGTGAAGATGTAATGGTTCAAGGAACTCCAACTATATTTGTTAATGGAGAAAAAGATACAATGAAAACTAAATTTGAACAATTAGGTAAAAATAAATAAAGGCATAAAATATGGAAAAACTAGTAATTGCAACAAGAAGAAGTAAATTAGCTTTATGGCAATCAGAATTTATACGAGATGAACTTAAAAAACATTATCCCAATATGGAAATTACATTACAAGAATTTGTAACAAAAGGTGATAAAATTCTTGATGTACCATTAGCAAAAATTGGTGGAAAAGGTTTATTTACAAAAGAGTTAGAAGTAGCAATGCTTGAAGGTAATGCACATTTAGCTGTTCACTCATTAAAAGATGTTCCTACACAATTTGAAGATGGTTTACAACTTACAGCAGTTACTAAAAGATATGATCCAAGAGATGCTTTATTAAGTAATAAATACTCATCAATTGATGAATTACCAAAAGGTGCTGTAATTGGAACTACTAGTTTAAGAAGAAGAATGGCTTTAAAACTTTTACGTCCTGATATTGAACTTAAAGATTTAAGAGGGAATATCAATACAAGAATTGCAAAATTAAATGCAGGTGAGTATGATGCAATTATCTTAGCAGCAACTGGTGTACAAAAACTTGGTATTGAGAATGAAGTTAAATATTTTGAACCTATTTCAACGGATTTAATGATACCTTCAATGGGACAAGCAACACTTGGTATTGAAACAACTACAGATCCTAAGATTGTTGAGTTAATATCTGTATTAAATGATAATGATGCACAAATTGAATCAACTATTGAGCGAAGTTTTGTTCATACATTAGAAGGTGGTTGTCAAGTGCCAATTGGAGTAAAAGCTACAATTGCAGATGAGAATTCTGTTAGAGTTCAAGCAATTGTTGGAATGCCTGATGGTAGTGAGTCAATTTCAGAAGAAATTACAGCTGATATTAAAAATTATGAAAATGTAGGACAAATTTTAGCGCAAACTTTTATAGACCAAGGTGCAAAAGATTTATTAGAGCGAGCAGAAAAAGTAGCTTTTAAATAAAAGTTAAAATTAGCAATATTTTCCAAGAATTAAAGATGAAATTTTAGTACTATTTATAATATAAATTAAGGAGTACAAATGAGAATCAATGTTGAAGATACAGTATTTTGTTTAGTAGATGTTCAAGAGAGGTTATATCCTCATGTTACAAATAAAGATGAAATTGAAAAGAATTTAATTACGTTAGTAAAAGGTTTAAAAGTTCATGATGTTCCTTTTATTGTAAATGAACAATATAAAAAAGGAATAGGGGAAACAATTCCAAGTTTAAGAGAACTTGTTGATGATTATCCTCATTTTGAAAAAACAACTTTTTCTTGTTGTAAAAATGAAACAACAATGGATGCAATTAAAGCTGCTAATAAAAAAGTAGTAATAGTTGCAGGTATTGAAACACATGTTTGTGTTTTACAAACTTGTATTGATTTACTTGAAGCTGGTTTACAACCTGTACTTGTTACAGATTGTGTAACTTCAAGAAAACAAAGAGATACGGATGTTGCAATACAAAGATTAATTCAAGCAGGTGTGATTCCAACTACTTATGAATCACTTCTTTTTGAATTAACTGTAAATGCAAAGAATCCAGTATTTAAAGAGATTTCATCATTAGTGAAATAAAAAGAAGAGTTAAATGAAAAGAGTATTTACTTTATGTTTTTTTATTAGTTTATTAATAGCAGTTCAAGCAAAAGAGTTTAACAGTGTAAAAGAAATGCCTTCAAATAAGGATATATTTATTATGTTTAGTATTCCTTCTTGTCCATGGTGCGAACGACAATTAAAAGTACTAAAAAAAATAAAAGAAAATAGAGATAATTTTGAATATATGAAAGTTCAAGATGATAATATAATCTATGAAGAATTAATTGAAAATTATGCTTTTCCAATAGAAGTTTATCCAACTTCATTTATTGTAAAAAAAGAAGAGGGTGAATTACATATTAGATATGAGTTTCAAGGTTATCAAAAAAGAAGTAATATTCTTAAAATTTTAGATAGTGATGATGATTTTTAATATATTTAAAATAACAAATAAAAAAGGCTTATGATTTAAAATCATAAGCCTTTTTTTATGCAAGTAATTTTTGATTAATTACTAATCCATAGTTCCTGCTGGAACATGAACATTTCCATCCATAATAATTCTAGCAGATCTTGACATTGAAGCTTTCTCAACTACATATTTCCCATCTTTTTGTGATAATGCAGCTCCAACTTTTATAGCACCACTTGGATGTCCAAAAGTAACTGTATCCTTATCTCCACCACCTGCAGCGATATTTACAAGAGTTCCAGGAATACAAGCAGCAACACCAATAGCAACAGAAGCTGTTCCCATCATTGCATGGTGTAATTGTTGCATTGATAAAGCACGTACGTGTAAGTCCATATCTGCTGCTTTTACTTCTTTACCTGAAGATGTTGTAAAATCTTGAGCAGGAGATACAAATGCAATTTTTGGAGTATGTTGTTGAGTTAGTGCATCAGATGCATCTTTCATAACACCCATTTTAAGCGCACCTGCAATTCTGATTTTTTCAAATCTAGCTAAAGCTTCAGTGTCAGAGTTAATATCACCTTGAAGCTCTGTACCTTTATATCCAATAGCATCAGCATTTACAAATACAGTTGGAATTCCTGCAGTTATCATTGTAGCTTTAAATGTGCCAACTCCTTCAACTTCTAAATCATCTACTAAGTTTCCAGTAGGGAATAATTCTTCACTAGGATCAACTGGTTCTACGAACTCTAATTGAATTTCTTCAGCAGGAAATGCAACACCATCAATTTCATAATCACCCATTTCTTTAACCATTCCATTTTCCATTGTTACATAACATAGAATAGTTTTTTTGATATTTGCTTGCCAAATTCTTACACAACAAACTCCATTTTGGGGAACATTATCTACTAAACCTTCATGAATTGCAAAAGGACCAACAGCTGAGCTTAAGTTTCCACAGTTTCCACTCATATCTACAAAATCTTTATCAATTGCAACTTGACAAAAGTAGTAATCAACATCATGATTTTCTACATCAGATTTCCCAACTAAGATAGCTTTTGAAGTAGAAGAAGAAGCTCCACCCATACCATCCATTTGTTTTTTATAAACATCAGGACTTCCTACTATTCTTTGTAAAAGTTTATCTCTTTTTCTTGAATCTTCTTGTGCCTCTTTTGGTAAATCAGCAATATTGAAAAAAGTTCCTTTAGAAGTTCCACCTCTCATATATGTAGCTTTAACTTTAAATTGTGGTTGGTAAGACATTTATTTTCCTTGAGTTTAATTTTTTGATATTTAAAAGTATTTAGAAAAAATTTGATAATTTCTTCTAAATACTTTTAGGGAAGAACCCTAAAAGTGTTTATAGATATTTTTTACTATTTTGAAGAAGCAATAACATCTTTAGCGAATTTTTGTAAAATACCACCATTTTTGTAAACATCAACTTCAGCAGAAGTATCTAATCTACAAAGAACAGTAAACTTAACAACTTCACCATTTGCTCTTGTCATTACAACTGTTAAATCAGTTCTAGGAGTAATCTCACCTTCAATATCAAAAGTTTCACTTCCATCAATAGAGTAAGTATGTCTAGTTTCACCATCTTTAAATTGTAATGGTAATACACCCATTCCAACTAAGTTAGTTCTGTGAATTCTTTCAATTGATTCAGCAATTAAAACTTCAACACCTGCAAGTCTAACACCCTTTGCAGCCCAGTCTCTAGAAGACCCTTGTCCATAGTTAGTACCAGCAACAATAATTAAAGGTTGTTTTCTAGTAGTGTAAGTCTCTATTGCTTCCCACATTCTAGATTCAGTACCTTCTGGCATGATTTTAGTTAATGAACCTTGTTTAACGCTTCCATCTTCATTTTTAACCATTTCGTTAAATAATTTTGGATTTGCTAAAGTAGCTCTACTAGCTGTATGATGATCCCCTCTATGCGTAGCATATGAGTTTAAATCTTCAACTGGAAGACCTTTAGATAAACAATATTCACCAGATGCAGATGTTGGTAAAATCGCATTTGATGGAGATAAGTGATCAGTAGTGATATTATCTGGGAATACACCTAATGGTCTCATACCTTTTAGAGCTGGCATTTCCATATACTCAGCTTCCCAATAAGGTGGCTTATTAATATATGTTGATTGAGTATTCCATTTATAAAATGGTGAAATCTCAACATTGTCTAAAGAGTTCTTAGCAAACATTGGATCATAAATAGCATCAAACATTTCTGGCCTAACTGATGCTTTTTCAACTGCGTTGATTTCTTCATCACTTGGCCATAAATCTTTTAATGTGATTTCATTACCATTTTTATCTGTTCCTAATGAGTCTTTTTCAATATCAAATCTAATAGAACCAGCTAATGCATAAGCAACTACTAATGCAGGTGAAGCTAAAAATGCTTCTTTTACGTATGGGTGAATTCTTCCATCAAAGTTTCTGTTTCCAGATAATACAGCAGTTGAATAAATATCATTCTCAACAACTTCTTGTTGAATTTTTGGATCAAGTGCACCTGACATACCATTACAAGTAGTACATGCAAATCCAACAATACCAAATCCTAACTTTTCTAATTCAGGAAGTAATTTTGCATCGTTTAAGTATGTTTCAACTACTTTAGATCCTGGTGCTAATGAAGATTTAACCCATGGTTTTCTTTTTAATCCTAATTCATTTGCTTTTTTAGCTAATAAACCAGCAGCAATAACATTTCTTGGATTAGAAGTGTTAGTACACGATGTAATTGCAGCAATTAAAATACCACCATCTGGGATTTTATTTTCATCTTCTTCTTTGAAATCTTTAATAATACCTTCTGATACTAATGTATTTGTTGGTACTAATTTATGAGGTTTAGAAGGACCTGCTAATGATCTTGTTACTTCTGATAAATCAAAAGTTAATTCTCTTGCATAAGTTGCTTTTGTTAATTCTGTTGCCCATAAACCATTTGCTTTAGCATAAGCTTCAACTAGTTTAACTTGTTCTGCTTCTCTACCAGTTAAAGTTAAGTAATCTAAAGTTTGCTCATCAATACCAAACATAGCAGCACTTGCACCATATTCAGGAGTCATGTTAGAAATAGTAGCACGATCTCCTAAGTTTAAGTATTTTAATCCTTCACCATAGAATTCTAAGAATGAAGAAATTACATTATTTTCTCTTAAGAAAGATGTTAATGTTAATGCAATATCAGTTGCAGTAATTCCTGGCGCTCTAACACCAATTACATTTACACCAATAACTTCAGGAACTCTCATAAATGAAGGGTTTCCAAGCATTACATTTTCAGCTTCTAATCCACCAACACCAAGTGCATAAACACCTAAAGCATCAACATGTGGAGTATGTGAATCAGTTCCAACTAATGTATCTGGACTTGCAATTCCATCAATATTATGTACAACTGGAGACATTTTTTCTAAGTTGATTTGGTGCATAATACCATTCCCTGGAGGAATAACATCTACATTATCAAATGCTTCTTTAGTCCAGTTAATAAAGTGGAATCTATCAGCATTTCTTCTATCTTCGATATCTCTATTTTTTTGGAATGCTTCTGGATCAAATCCACCACATTCAACTGCTAGTGAGTGATCAACGATTAATTGAGTAGGAACAACAGGATTAACTTGTTTAGGATCTCCACCACCAGCTTCAACTGCTTCTCTTAAACCAGCTAAATCAACTAATGCAGTAAGTCCTAAAATATCATGAGTTACAACTCTTGATGGGTACCATGGGAAATCTTTATCAGTTCTTTTTTCAATTAATTGAATTAAAGAATCTTTTAAATCTTCACTAGGACATTTTCTAAGTAAGTTTTCTGCTAATACTCTTGAAATGTAGTTTAATTTTTCAAAAGAACCAGGAGTAATATCTTCAACAGCTGCTTTTACATCATAAAAGCTTGTGTCAAAACCTTCTAATTTTTTAAGATATTTATCATTTGTCATATTGTATATCCATTTATTTGAGATTAAAAGGATGAGTGAAACTCATCCTTAGTTTTGTTTGCCAAAGTGGCGCTAGAATTTTTTTAGATTAAGATTAAGTTCTTATTTTCTATCTTCTAAAGGAACGAATTTTAAATCTTCAGGTCCTGTATAAGTAGCTGATGGTCTAATAATTTTTCCATCTTCTCTTTGCTCAATTACGTGTGCACCCCATCCAGTAACTCTTGAGATAATGAATATTGGAGTAAACATATCTGTTGGAATTCCCATTTGGTTGTAAGAAACAGCAGAGAACCAATCTAAGTTAGGGAACATTTTTTTGTTATCCCACATAATTGTTTCAATTCTTTCTGCAACATCATACATTAATGTGTTGTTGTTTTCTTTTGATAAATCTTCAGCAACTTTTTTAATTACTACATTTCTTGGATCACAAGAAGTATAAACTGGGTGTCCAAATCCGATAATAATTTCTTTTTTAGCCATTCTTTCTAAGATATCTTTTTCTGCTTCATCAGCTGAAGAGTATCTTTCTTGAATATAGAATGCAACTTCATTTGCACCACCGTGTTTAGGACCTCTTAAAGCTCCAATAGAACCAGTAATACAAGAATACATATCTGAATTAGTACCAGCAATTACTCTTGAAGTAAATGTAGATGCATTAAATTCATGTTCAGCATATAAAATTAAAGAAGTATGCATAGCTTTAACCCAAGATTCTCTTGGTTTTTCACCATGTAATAAGTGTAAGAAGTGACCACCAACTGAATCATCATCAGTTACAACATCAATTCTTTTTCCATTATATGCATAATGGTACCAGTAACATAACATAGAACCAAATGATGCCATTAATTTATCAACAATTGCTTGTGCTTCATCTTTTGGATGAGCTTCATCTTCAGACATAATTGCTCCAAGAACTGAACAACCAGTTCTCATAACGTCCATTGGGTGAGCAGTTTTTGGTAATTGCTCTAATGCAACTTTAACTCCAGCAGGAATATCTCTTAATCCTTGAAGTTTTGTTTTATATGCAGCTAATTCTGCTTTGTTTGGTAATTTACCATATACAATTAAGTGTGCAATTTCTTCAAATTCTGATTTATCAGCAAATTCTAAAATATCATAACCTCTATAATGTAAGTCATTTCCACTTTTCCCAACTGTACAGATTGCTGTACTTCCCGCTGATTGTCCTGATAATGCAACTGATTTTTTTGGTTTAAATCCTGTAGTAGTACTCATAAATTTCCCCTTATTATTTTAAATTAATTTTTATTCTAGTTTAAATAAAGCGAATTACTTCGCTTTACCTTTTGAAAATAATGCATCCATTTTTTGCTCATAATCGTGGTAACCTAACATATCGTAAAGTTCCATTCTTGTTTGCATTGTATCAAGAACACCTTCTTGAGTACCTTTGTCTTTTAATTCTTGGTAAACAGCTAAAGCAGCTTTATTCATTGCTCTAAATGCAGATAATGGGTAAAGAACCATATCAATACCAACTTCAGCTAATTCTTCAGTTGTAAACATTGGAGTTGCACCGAACTCAGTAATGTTTGCTAATACAGGAACAGACATTTGAGATGTAAATTCTTTGTATTCTTTTAATGTATGAACAGCTTCAGCAAAAATTGCATCTGCTCCAGCTTCAACATAAGCTAATGCTCTATCAACAGCAGCTTGTTGACCTTCAGATGCATGTGCATCAGTTCTTGCAATGATATAGAAATCTGGATCTAATTCATTTTTAGCATCAACAGCAGCTCTAATTCTGTCACACATTTCTTCAGTAGATACTAACTCTTTATTTGGTCTGTGTCCACATCTTTTAGCAGCAACTTGATCTTCAATATGTAAACCAGCAGCTCCAGATCTAATAAATTCTTTAACAGTTCTAGCAACATTAAATGCATGTCCCCAACCAGTATCAGCATCAACGATTAATGGAGTGTCACAAATTGAAGTAACTCTTCTTACATCAATACAAACGTCTTCGATCATAGTCATACCTAAATCTGGTAAACCGTAAGATGCATTTGCAATTCCTCCACCTGAAAGGTAAATTGCTTTGTGTCCTACTTTTGTAGCTTGTAATGCTTGGTATGCATTAATTGTTCCTACGATTTGTAAAGGTGATTCTGCCTCTAATGCTTCTCTAAATTTTTTTCCTGCGCTCATGTGCATCCTTTAAATTAGTTTTGTTGAAATATTATACATCATTAATAGATTATGCTGTTGTATGATTTTTGTTTTATAAATAGCAACTTTTTCATCAATTGTCTCATAATGTACAATATTTGTTTTTATGTTTTATAATGGTACAATTATTGTTAAAGATAATAAGAAGGTTAATGATGAATTATAAAAACTCTATTGATAAATTTATTGAAATATTTAAAAGGTCAAATCTTAGTATTTCAAAATTTGCATCACTTATTAATAAAGATAGAAGAACTGTTACATCGTGGATTGATAATGTTACAGATATTGAACCAAGTAATGAAATTAAAGATAAAATTTGTAATATATTTAGATATCCTGATTATATTTGGGAAGAGGGTTGTCATAGTGATGAGTTTTTAAAATCAATTACTCAAATACCTCAAAAAGAGGTGCGAATTATAGATGAAGACTATTATGGGCGTTTAAAATACATCATGGAACTAGAACAAAACAGAAGATTTGTTATTCAAGCACAGTTCCCTGGACCTATGTATAGAGATACTGCTGTACAAGAAGTGTACAGAACAAAATCTAGTAAAGACATAGAAGAGTTGAAACAAGGAAGAATTGATCAGATGCTAAGATATGATTATGATACAACAGAATGGTATTCTATTAAATCAGTATTATCTTTTTGTTTTGCAAGTATTGGAAATTTTTATTCAAGAGAAGAAAAGATTAAAATACTTGAACTTATATATGAATTATTCAATAATAATTATAATAAAAAACTTTTTTTATTTGATTCTTTTTCTAGAAAAATATATGGAATGGAAACAACATATATATCTATTAATGTAAAGCAAAAAATACTATTTTTTAAATCACCAATTGAGTCTGTATTTATTGAAATAAGAAATAAAAACTTAGTTGAAAGAATGCATAAGTATTACTCTTCACCAATAGAAGCCCCATCTCATGTGAATTTCTTAGAATCTGTTAAGATAATTAAGATACTACAAGATGCTATAAAATACAATAATACATTAGTTCAAGCTTATGAGATAATAAATAGAACTACAGATTACGGTGAGCTTTTTTACCATAATTTATCCCTTGATTTACAAAAAGAGGTATCGGCACCAAAGCCAGGTCAGCGAAGAAATTAATATAAAAATAGCATGTTTATTTTAAATTTGCTACAATTTCAAAGATAAAAGAATAGGTAGAAAATGAAACAATATTTAGATTTATTACAACATATATTAGACAAGGGTGTTTTTAAAGGTGATAGAACAGGTACAGGTACTACTTCTGTATTTGGATATCAAATGAGATTTGATTTAAATGAAGGTTTTCCATTAGTTACTACTAAAAAAACACATTTAAAGGCAATTATTTCAGAGCTTTTATGGTTTATTGAAGGAAGCACAGATGAAAGAAGACTTGCTGAGATAAATTTTGGAGATAAGGCAGAAAATTTAATTGGCAAAAAAACTGTATGGACTGCAAATGCAGATGCACAAGGTAAAGACTTAGGTTATGTAAACACAGATACAATTAAAGAATTAGGCCCTGTTTATGGAGCTCAATGGAGATCATGGAAGGGTACAGATGGAAGTAGTATTGATCAGTTAGCTGAATTAATTGAACAAATTAAAACTAATCCAAACTCTAGAAGATTAATTTTATCTGCTTGGAATGTAGCTGAGTTAGAAAAAATGGCACTTCCTCCATGTCATACTTTCTTTCAGTTTTATGTAGCAAATGGAAAACTTTCTTGTCAGTTATATCAAAGAAGCGCAGATGTGTTTTTAGGTGTTCCTTTTAATATTGCTTCTTATGCATTATTAACTATGATGATTGCTCAAGTTTGTGAGCTTGAAGTAGGAGATTTTGTTCACACTTTTGGTGATGCACATATTTATTCTAATCATATGGAACAAGTTAATTTACAGCTTTCTCGTACTCCATATAAAAAACCTAGTATGAAAATTAATCCTGATATAAAAGATATTAATGATTTTAAAATGAGTGATTTTGAACTTACTAATTATGAGTGTGATGAATCTATTAAAGCTGTAATGGCTGTATAGTAGAAACTTAAAGGAAAATTATGAAAATTTCAATGATAGTAGCTTACGGAAAGAACTGGGAAATTGGTTTAAACAATGAAATGTTATGGCATATAAGTGAAGATTTTAAAAATTTTAAAACTATAACTTCAGGGCATCATATTTTAATGGGAAGAAAAACTTTTGAAAGTATCGGAAAACCGCTTCCAAATAGAACTTCACTTGTTTTATCAAATTCTGGCTTTGAACATGAGGGTGTACATACTTTTAATGATGTCCAAGAAGCTTTTAATTTTGCAAGAGCTAATGCTGAAGAAGAACTTTTTATAATTGGCGGTGCTAATATTTATGAAACACTTTTTCCTTATGTTGATAAAATGTATTTAAGTGAAGTTGATTTTGAAGGTGTTGCTGATGCATTTTTAAAGCCTATTGACTTCTCAACTTGGGATTTAGCGCAAGAAAAATCTTATGATGAAATACTTGAACATGGAAAGGTAAAGTCGCCTGCTTGGAAATTTAAAGTTTGGGTAAAAAAAGATTAGAATAAAAATGAATACAAAAAGTAAATTACTTCAAACAGCATTTAATGAGATATATGAAAATGGCTATAGTGCTACTTCAGTTGATAAAATCTTAAAAAAAGCCGCTATGAATAAAGGCTCGATGTATCATTTTTTTAAATCTAAAAAAGAGTTAACTCTTGGGGTTATTGAAGTTCATATAAACGATTATATTGAAAATAAATATGCAAGTTTACTAAAACTTGAAGAAAATATTATTGATGGTTTAATCAAACTAGTTTCAACAAGAGATAAATATAATTACACTTATGGTTGCAGGTTAAATAATCTTGTACAAGAACTTTCATCTAAAGATGAAGAGTTTAAAATAGCTTTAGAAAAAGTATATTTTCACTTTGAAGAGATTATTGAAACTGTTTTAATAAAGGCAGTAAAAAACAATGAAATCTCACATCCAAATATTAAAGATTTAGCTGTTTTTGTTGTAGCTTCTATTGAAGGATGCTTAGCAACAGCTAAAAAATCCAATTCTTCAGATATTTATATCTCTTGTATTTCACAGTTAGAATTTTATTTAAATTCTTTAAAAATCAAATAATAGTTTTATTTTAATAAATTTACTTGACATAAGTGATTAAGTTTTGCTATTCTTTTACTTGACTAATTGGTCAAGTAAATTAAAAAGGGTAAAAAATGTTAATCAAAAAATCAATTCTACCTTTTTTATTTATACTATTATATGGAAGTGGTTTTGTATTTACACAGTATGGTTTAGAAAATTCAAGTCCTATGGCATTTTTAGCAATTAGATTTATTATTGCATTTTGGATTTTACTAATACTTTCAGTAGTTTTAAAAGTTTCATGGCCAAAAAATATTAAAGAGTTTATACATATTGCAATTGCAGGAAGTCTAACTGTTGGAACATTTTCAATTGGTGTTTTTCTATCAATATCTTACGGAATTGATGCATCTTTAAGTGCTTTAGTAATTGCATTACAACCAATTCTTGTTGCAGTTCTTGCATGGAAGTTTTTAAATGAAGAAAGAAATACAAAAATTATATTTGGATTTTTATTAGGTTTTATTGGAGTATTTTTTGTAATTGCTCAAAAAATAGATAATATTGATTTATCTATTGGTATTTTATATTCTTTTTTAGCACTTTTAGGTCTTAGTATTGGAAATATATATCAAAAAAAACATTGTCTAAATATGAATCTTTTTTCAGGTGGAGCAATACAAACGCTAGCTTCAACAATACTTGTTCTTCCTTTTTT
This sequence comes from Poseidonibacter parvus, assembly GCF_001956695.1. Taxonomy (NCBI): domain Bacteria; kingdom Pseudomonadati; phylum Campylobacterota; class Epsilonproteobacteria; order Campylobacterales; family Arcobacteraceae; genus Poseidonibacter; species Poseidonibacter parvus. Next base: position 2,479,334 of record NZ_CP019070.1, on the reverse strand, counting down.
ATATTATGAAGATATTAATATTGTTTGGAATAGAGATTTTATAATTGCTTTACTTTATATGAGTGTAGGTGTTAGTATTGGAGCTTTATCATTGTTGTATATTATGATAAAAAATGCAGATGTTTCAAAGGTTTCATCTATTTTTTATCTTGTACCTCTTAGTGCAGTTTTTATCTCGTATCTTTTATTTGATGCACAAATAGATTTAGTTACGATACTTGGAATAATAATAGTGCTATTTGCAATAGTTCTTATCAATAAAAAACCAAAAAATAAAAAAGGAAAATTATGAAAATAGTAATTTTAGATAGAGCAAGCTTAGGTTTTGACATGGATGTATCAGTTTTTGATACTTTAGGAGAAGTAACTTCATATGATTTAACAACTCCTAATCAAACAAAACAAAGAGTTAAAGATGCTGATATTGTTCTTACAAATAAAGTAGTACTTGGTAAAGAAGAAATGAGTGACTCTACAATAAAATTTATTGCAATTACTGCAACAGGAATGAATAATGTAGATTTAGAATATGCAAAGAATAATAATATTGAAGTTAAAAATGTAGCTGGTTATTCTAACTCTTCTGTATCTCAAGTTGCTTTCTCTATGATATTTTATTTTGTTGGGAAACTAAACTATTACAAATCATACGTAGATAATGGTAATTGGCAAAAATCACCACTATTTACTCATATTGATGAGCCATTTTTTGAACTTGATGGAAAAAGAGTAGGTGTTATTGGTCTTGGTGCAATTGGTTCATCTTTTGCTTCAAGAGCACAAGCTTTTGATTGTGAAGTTGTTTATTATTCAACTAGTGGAAAAAATTCAAATAATGAGTTTAAAAGAGTTGAGTTAGATGAGTTACTAAAAACAAGTGATATTATTTCAATTCACTGTCCTTTAAATCCTCAAACGCAAAATTTACTTAATTATGAAAATATGAAAAATATCAAAGATAAAGCAATATTACTAAATCTTGGGCGTGGTGGAATTATTAATGAAGAAGATTTATCTAAGATAATTGATGAAAAAGAGATTTACTGTGGAATTGATGTTGTAAATGTTGAGCCTATTGAAGAATCAAATCCTTTACTAAAAGTAAAAAACAAAGATAGATTACTTCTTACTCCACATATTGGTTGGGGAAGTGTTGAAGCACGTACTAAACTAATTGAGTTAGTTGCAAATAATGTAAGAAATTTTATTTCTTCAAAATAATATTTTTTAACTTTTGAAAAAAAGAAGTGTTTTTCTTTTTTTCAAGTTTTGTTTTAATTTCTAAAGATAAAAATTTCAATTTTTTAGGATCATGTAAATAATCTTTCATTTATTTATCTTCTTTCTTTTCTTGTTTAGTATTTAAAAAGTTTTGAAGCTCTTTTATAGCACTTTCATTTTTAACTGTAAACTTAATTTCAATTCTTCTTGAATTATCTTTGTCTTCAATTCCATTTTTATAAACTAAGTTTGAAAAAGATCTTCCACTTGAATTTACATACTTACTAATTAAATCTTTATCAATAATATTTGATTGATATAAAAACTGCATTACTTCCAAGGCTCTTTTTTGTGAAAGTTGCAAGTTATCTAAATATGAACCATCGCTATTTGTATGACCTTCAATTGTAATACTTTGAATATATTGTTTGATATTATTATCTTCTAATAAAGCATCAAAGTATTTTTTTAATATCAGACTTAATTCTTGTTTTGAATCTTCTTTTAACTTATACTCACCTTGATCAAATAATATATTTGAAGAAAATTTAATAGCACCACTTTTTTCATCTATGTTTATAGACTTTCCAAGTTTTTCTCTTAAATTTGAAATTACATTTAATTTAATACCTGTAAGGTGTTTAATTTTAATTTTTGTTATATCAAACTCTTCTACTAGTTTTTGATGTTTATTACTTTGAAGTAGTAGTTTTTTTTGAAGCATTACTAACTCATCATCTTTTAGTTTGATGATATTTTCATTATCACTTAATTTACTTGATAAGGTTGTATTTTCTTTTTCAAAATCTTTAGTTTTAACTTCATAAGCTAATAATAAAGCTTTTAGTTTTTCTATTTCTTCTTGATTTAAACTAAGTTGTTTTGTTTTTTCTTTTATACTGTTTTCTTTGCCTTCTAAAATTGCAGTTATCTCTTCAATTTGCTCTAGTGATAGTTGTAAATCTTTATTTTTATTATCAAGTATTTTTGATAATTCTTCAGATTGTTTTTTTTGTTCTTCTAATTCTTTTTTTGTTTTATCAAACATATTTTGTGATTTTGCTAGTTCAAAAGATAAATGAACTTTCTCGTCTTGTAAAAGTTTAAACTTTTCATTTACTTCTTCAAGCTTTTTCTTTTTTGAAGATAATTCCTCTTCACTCATATTTAAAGCTTGTTTTTCTTTTTCTAAATCAGTTTTAATTACTTGTAAATCGTTTTGTGTATATAGATACTTTACAATAATAGCACCAATCACAAGTATAAATACAAAAAGTAAACCTGCCATTAAATCTGCATAAGATATCCAAAAGTTTTCATCATTTTTTTGTTCATTATTATACATATCTTACTACTTTGAGAGTTCTTTAAACTCTTGTAAATCTTCGACTATCTTTACCGTTTGCTCATCAATTGATTCTAAAGAATTTTTTAGTTTTTCTGAGAATTTAGAATCATATTCATCTAACTCTTTGTGAAATCTCCAGCCAATTTTATCTGTTTCATTTTTCATAGTTTCAATACTTTTTATAATATTTACGTAAATCTCTTCTAAGTTCTTTGCACTTAAGTTTGCAAGTGTTTGATTTAAATTATTAACATTTTTATTTAAATTTTCTGTGCTTGTTTGATGTAGTTGCTTTTGTGCTTCTAAGTTTTGAATACTTAAACTTATATTTGATGTCATTGAAGTAATAACATTCGATAAGTCTTCATTGTTTTTTATATTATTTGAAACTTGCGAAGATAGAAGAGTCTCTTTTTGTATAATATCTTCAAGTAAAGTAACTCTTTTCTCAATTGATTCATTGATATTATCAAGTATATTTTTAGAAGTAATTTGCTCAAATACATCAGACATTCTTTGAAAATTTTCAAGATTACTTTTTATATTAATTGATTCAATATCAATTTTTGTCCAGAAGAATGTTTTTGTATTTTCCTTTATGATAAAGGTATCATGCTCAAACCTACTCATTCCAATTTTCTCAAAAAAAGTCCACCATAGTGATAAGAATATTCCATAAATTGAAACATAAAAAGCAGTTCCTACACCACCAAGTAAAAGTGAAATTTCTTTCTCCAATGCACTTGAAGTTCCAGATGAGAAATCAGGCATACTATATGCAATTGAGATAAAAGTACCTAAAATTCCTAGTGTTGGAAAAACACCTGAAGCAATTGAGGAAAAGTTTGTATTTCTAATATTACTAGTGTAATCTTTTAGAAAATCATCGGCACTACCATTTGCTTTTGTAGTATCTCCAATAGTTAAAGTATTCGCATTGATATAGTTTTTTAAATTAAAAACTAAATCTTGATAATTTGTTTTAAATTTACAAGATACATAATACGCATTGTGTTTTATAAAAAACAGATAAATAATATAAATAAATCCAATTAATATAACACTATGAATTTCTACTTTTAAGGGAAAAAGGTCTAAGTATCCTAAAATAATTAAAGCAAATATAAATGTAGGAATTGTAAGTAGGTTAAATATTCTAGCTGTTGGTCTGCATGAGGTATAAAATTTTGAGTTTAAATCTATAAAGTCTTCGTTTGTTAACATTAGTTTATCCTTGAAGAGAAATCAATTTGTGAAAATCAATATTATCATAATTTTTTTAAATATAAAATCATTAATATGCTAAAATTCATTCATGAATAAAAAACAACAAATATTAAAAGATATATTTGGACATGATAACTTTAGAAGCTTTCAAGAAGAAGTAGTTGATAGTATATTAAATAAGCAAGATGTACTAACAATACTTCCAACTGGTGGTGGAAAATCACTTTGTTATCAACTTCCTACATTACTTATGGATGGTGTTACAGTTGTAATCTCTCCTTTAATTGCTCTTATGCAAGACCAAGTAAAAGCTCTTAATGACCTTGATATTAAAGCTCAAATGATATCTTCATCTCAAAGTAATGATGAAAACTCTTTTACTATGCAAAAACTATTAGCAAATGAATTAAAGTTTGTATATGTTGCACCTGAGAGATTTACATCAAATGAGTTTGTAGCAGTATTACAAAGAATAAATATAAACTACTTTGTAATAGATGAAGCTCACTGTGTATCTGGTTGGGGACATGAGTTCAGAGCTGAGTATAGAAATCTTAATAGACTTAAGCAGTTTTTCCCTGATACTAATATTGCAGCTTTTACAGCAACTGCTACAAAAAGAGTTGAGACTGATATTGCTTCTTCATTAAATTTAGTTAATGCAAAACACTTTAGAGCAAAAACACAAAGAGATAATTTAGAAATAAAAGTTGAACCTCGAATTGCTAATGGTAAAAATCAAATAATAAACTTTTTAAAATCTCATAAGGGTTTGTGTGGAATTATTTATACCTTTACACGAAAAGAAGCAGAATCAACAGCACAGTTTCTAGTTAGTAATGGATATAAATCAAAAGCTTATCATGCAGGATTAAGTGCGCAGGTTAAAGATGAAGTCTTTAATGATTTTGTATATGAAAATGTAGATATCGTAGTTGCAACCATTGCTTTTGGTATGGGTATTGATAAATCAAATATTAGATTTGTAATACATACAAGCTTGCCAAAAACTTTAGAAAACTATTATCAAGAAATAGGTCGTGCAGGACGAGATGGAGCTATGTCTTATGTATATTTACTTTATTCAAAAGGTGATGAGGTAAAAAGAAAACTTCAAATAGAAGATGCAATTGATGATTCATATAAACAAACAGGACTTGATAAACTTGAAGCCATGTATAGATATTGTGTGTCAAATAATTGTAGGCATAAAATAATTGCTTCTTATTTTGAAGATGAAATTGATGAGTGTAAAATCTTATGTGATAATTGTACCAAAGGTGAGATTGAACAAGTTGATGTAAGTGTAGATGCACAAAAGTTTTTATCTGCTGTTTATAGAAGTGAGCAAAGATTTGGTACTAATCATATTATAGACATACTAAGAGGTTCAAAAAATCAAAAACTTTTAGAATTTGGGCATGATAAACTAAAAGTGTATGGATTAGGTGCTAATAAGAGTAAAAATGAATGGGTAGCAATTGCTGATAAATTAATTGATATTCAAGCTATTAATTTAGGTGAGTTTAGAGTACTTAAAATAAATGCACTTGGAATGGAAATTTTAAAAGGAAATGAAAAACTTTTAATAGATGAAGATAAACTAGGAATTGCAGTAAAACAAGAGCAATCGCAAGAAGTATTATCTTTTGATGAAGAATTATATGAAAAGTTTAGAAGTCTAAGAAGACAAATGGCACAAGAGCATGAAGTACCTGCTTATGTAATTTTTGGAGATAAAAGTTTAAAAGAGTTTAGCTCAAAACTTCCAACTACAAAAGAGCAAATGTTAGATATAAATGGAGTAGGGCTTGTAAAGTTTGAAAAGTATGGACAAGATTTTTTAAATCTTTGTCTTGAAATAAAAGAAGAGTTTAAAGATAAAATTGAAACTAGAGGACCTTTGAAGAAATTAACAAAAACATATTTAGATACATATCAGTTATTACAAGAAGGTTTTGGATTAGAAGATATTGCTATGAAAAGAGACTTAGGACTTACAAGTATACTTTCTCATGTAAATGTATTAAATGAACATGAAAAAATATCAAATGAAAAAAAAGAAGAGTTATTAAAGCCTTTAGAAGTTCCCCAAGAAATAAAACAATGGATTGAAAAAGGTTTAGAGTATGGAAGTATACAAGAGTTAAGACAGCATTTGTATTTATATGATTATTTAAAAAAGATGTAAAGAAAAGTAAAGGAATAAAAAATGAATTTTGAAGATATAGATTTTAATGAGTTATACGTAAAGCAAAAACAGCTTACTTCTTTTAAAGCAAAAGGCAAAGATGCATGGGATGAAAAAGCACCTTCTATGAATAAAAAAGTTCATAAATCAATCTATAATGAACAGTTTTTAAATTTAATTGATTTAAAAGATATACACAGTGTTTTAGATGTGGGTTGTGGTGTTGGAAACTTATCATTGATACTAGCAAAGAAAATACAAAAAGTTTATAGTTTAGATTATTCACCTAAAATGCTTGAAATATTACAAGAAAATGCGAAAGAACAAGATATAAAAAATATAAATATTATAAACAAATCTTGGTATGACTCTTGGGATGAACTACAAAGTGCTGATTTAGTAATAGCATCTCGTTCTATGGAAGTTAAAGATATGAAAAAAGCTTTGGAAAAGTTAAATGAAAAGGCTAATAAAAAAGTTGTAATTACCTATAAAAAGGGTGGCTCTTTTGTAAGTGATGAAATTTTAGAAATACTTCAAAGAGATATTATTAAAAAGCCTGATTATATTTATGTTTTAAATATTTTATATTCTATGGGAATAAATGCTAGTGTTAATTTTATTCAAAGTGAAGGAAGAAGTACAATTTATACTTCAAAAGAAAAGTTTATTCAAAGTGTTTCTTGGAGTATTGATGGTTTAAGCTCTGATGAGGTAAAACGATTAGAAAATTACTATGATAATTTAGATTTTGAGAAAAAACAAGAAAAAGATTATGCTTATTGGGCTGTAATATCTTGGGATAAAAAGTGATATAGTAGAAAAGGGAGATAATCTACTATATCATTATAAATTATTTTAAGTTAGTTTTTGCGTGTTCTCTTACTTCTTTATTACTGTCGTGTGTTAATAATTGTAGTGTTTTATGAGATGTCTTTGGATCTTTTGCAATAACTAATCTTACATTTAATGAGGCATTATCACTAAGGTAACTCTCATCTAAATTGCCAAATTTGTCTCCAGCGTATGCTGTACTAAATACTAATAACGAAAACAAAAGAGATTTGAAAGATCTTTTCATTTTTTATCCTTTAATTAAATTTGTAAGTGAAGTATAATTAAATAGGACAAAAATTGTCTTGATTTAAATCAATAAATAGGACAATTTATATCCTATTTATAAAATTTCAACATAAAGTACTAAAACAAAGCACTTTTACTAATGAAAACTAATCATCACTAAACCATTTTTTATTATAATCTTTTAATGATTCAGGATAATATCTATGTTTTGGTATGTTATTTATAATTACAGCAATACTTAATAATATAAAAGCACCTGATGTTACAGGAATTAATACATATAAGAAACCTAATTCATGAACTTGTGGACTTCCAATTACTGCAATTAATGCTGTAGCTCCTCCTGGAGGATGAAGAGTTAAAGTTAATTGCATTACAAAAATTGAAGTAGATACTGCAAAAGCGGAAGCTAATAAAATATTTTGAGAAAAGAGTTTAAAAGAAATCACACCAATTATTGCAGATAAAATATGCCCACCAATTAAGTTTCTAGGTTGTGCAAGAGGTGAGTTTACTGCTCCATAAACTAAAACAGCACTTGCTCCAAAAGAACCAATTACTAAAGTTAAATCTTTATCATTTAATATGTCATTATGAAAATATGATATTGCAAGTATTCCTAAAAAAGAACCAATCCATGACCAAAGAATATTGGATTTTTCTAAAGGTTCGGAGTTTACTTTTTTAAATTGCTTTAAAAATGTTTTCAAAAGATATCCTTTAATAAATAAAAAATATCTTAGCACAAGATAAAAAGCTATTTCATGATTTTGGTCAAAAAACTATAAAAAGAAAAAAGTTCTTTTTATAGTATATTTAATTGGTGTGCTAAATCTGCAGCAATTCGCTCGTAATTTCTAACGTCTAACAATCTTTTTTGACCATTTTCACCAACAAGAGTGATTTCATCTTTTGAAAGATTTATAATGTATTCTAGTTTTTCTTTTATTGCATCTTCTGTAAAGTCTGTCATCCATGCACTTGTATTATCTGTAAATATTGAACGGTTGTTTTCATTATCAGTCATAACACAAGGAATTGCACTTGAGTAATAATCTAAGATTTTCATTGGTGTTGAACTATTGAATAATTCAATACTAGGTAAAGCTGCAAGACCAATATCTGCTTTTGCAATTACTTCTAAAAGTTCTTTTTTTGTTTTAGCATCATAAATTTCAATAGAATCATCGAGATTTGGATATTTTGCAAATAACTCTTTTGCATAAACTGGATCTTTTGTAGAAACCATTAGTTTAAAGTTACTAGTATCAATTTGGCTAAAAGCTTTTAATACTGTTTCAAACTCTCTTAATTTGTCTAAAGTTCCTGCATAAAAAAATCTTTTTTCAGCACCTTCATGGTGAACATTTTGTTGCATCATATCAGGGTCAATTGCAGAAGGAATTACGAATGATCTAGTTTTAACAGATTTTAGGTAATCATCTCTCATTTGTCTTGAAGTTGGAAGAAAGATATCACAGTCATTAATTAGTGAAGATTCTTTGTAAGTTTGTATTTTGTTATTGATAATATCAAAATAGTTCTTTTTGTTATTTGCTTCATCAATTTGTATTTTTGCCATTCTTTTAGGAAAAGATAATCTAAATCCAACTTTATAGTTGTATTTTAGCTTATCATTTAAAATTGATTTTAAAATAGAAATATCATTTCTTATTGTAATGTAAGAGTATTCTTCTATATTTATTCCATTTGATTCTAACTCTTTTAATACATTATCTTTGTATCTATATGGAATTATAAATTTAGTATCATCTTTTTTTTCAAAATCATCTTTTGCTTTTGAAAAATAAATCACATTAATATCGAAGTGTTTATTTAAGTATTTCTCGAATAAAGGGCCAATAAAACTATGTTCAGTGTATTCATCTTGATCTGTAATATATAAAAACTTTTGCATCTAGTAAGTCTCCTTTAATTTAATCTTAAATCTTAGCACTTAATAGTAGCAGGAATAAAGCATAATAATATTTTAAGTTTTTAATCCTTTTTTAGAGAATTTTAATTCAGCTACTAATGTTGCACAAATTATTAAAATAGCTCCAAGAATTTGGATACTTGTAAGAATCTCGCCACCTGCGAAATATCCATAAATAGAAGCACTAACAGGCTCCATTGTAAATATTACAGCTGTTTTTGTGGCAGTTGTAAATTGTTGCATATATGTTTGAATTAAAAATGCATAAACTGTTGCAAATACTGCTGTTACAATTACTGCTTTAAAAAATGTATAATCATAATTAAGATTAAAAGTAGTGTCATCTAAAACTAACGAAAAAGCTAAAGATAAAATTGATACAGTAATAAGTTGGAATAAAACTAATAGGTAAACATTAACTTCTTTTGAAAACTTTCCAGTAAAAATAATATGTAAAGCAAAAAGAAAAGCACAAATTAGTGTTAAAAACTCTCCATATCCTAAAGTTAATTCTCCTGACATTGTTAGTAAGTATAGACCAACAACAGCAATAATACTTGCTATTAATACATTTCTTCTAACATGGTCTTTGAATATAAAATAAGCTAAAAAAGGCACACAAATTACATTAAGACCTGTAATAAATGCAACAATTGAGCTTTTTGTATAAGCTAGCCCAAAAGTTTGTGTAGCAAATGCTGAAAAAAGAATTGAACCTAGAAGTATTCCAAATAATATTGTTTGTTTATTGATTTCTTTGAAATATTTATATGCAATAAAAAACATTAAAATTGAAGCTAAGCCAAATCTAAAAAATAAAAATGAATAAACAGGAGTTGAATCAATAGCTTCTTGTACCATTAAAAATGTAACACCCCATGCAATTGCAACACTTAATAGCAATAAATCTGCTCTTAATTCATATAGTTTTGATTTCACTTTTCACTTCTCCAAGATAATTTGCGGGATTATATCATATAAATTATAGATAAATTGTATATAAAATACTCTTTAGTTATATTATAAATTAAACAATTGTTTAGTATCATTGAAGTTATGCAAAATAAAAAAGAGTTTTAATGAACGAAAATATAATTTCTATGACAAAAATTGATAAATACTATGATGACTTTCATGTATTAAAAAATATTGATTTTTCTGTAAAAAAAGGTGAGATTGTTGTTGTATGTGGACCATCAGGTTCTGGAAAATCTACATTAATAAGATGTATAAATGGACTTGAAGAAATTGATGATGGAACTATCTTAGTTGATAATATTGATATTCATGCAAGTAAAAAGAATTTAAAAGAGATTAGAAGTGAAGTTGGAATGGTATTTCAACATTTTAATCTTTTCCCTCACTTAACAATTTTAGAAAATATCACACTTGCTCAAAATTTGGTTAAAAAAAGATCAAATGATGAAGCAATAAAAATTGCAAAAGAGTTACTTGAAAAAGTAAAACTTTCAGATAAAGCTGATTCTTATCCAGGAGATTTATCTGGTGGACAAAAACAAAGAGTTGCAATTGCAAGGTCTTTAGCAATGAAGCCAAAAGTTATTCTTTTTGATGAGCCAACATCAGCACTGGATCCTGAAACTATTGGTGATGTTTTATCAGTTATGAAAGATTTAGCAGAAGAAAACTTTACAATTGTTTGTGTTACTCATGAAATGGGTTTTGCAAAAGAAGTTGGTGACCGAATTGTATTTATGGATGCAGGTGTTATTGTTGAAGAAAATTCTCCTGAAGAGTTTTTTAATAATCCAAAAAGTGAACGTGCACAAAAGTTTCTAAAAGAAATTTTAACACACTAAGTAGTTAATAAACCCAATCTAAAAAAAAGGAAAAACATGAGAAATTTAGTTAAAAAGTTTTTAGTAGCAGTTTTTGCTATTAGTACATTGTTTGTTGCAAATTCATCTGCAGATGATATTAATTTGTGGAAAAATTCTACATTAAATAAAATCTTACAAAGAGGTGAGTTAAGAGTTGGTATGGAGCCTGGATATATGCCTTTTGAAATGAAAGACAAAAAAGGTCGAATTATAGGTTATGATGTTGATATGGCTAAGAAAATGGCAAAAGAAATGGGTGTTAAATTAAAACTTGTTCCTACTGCTTGGGATGGTATTATTGCTGGTTTATTAACAAATAAATATGACATTATTATGTCGGGTATGACTATTACTCAACAAAGAAACTTAAAAATTAACTTTGCAGATCCATATGTAGTTGTTGGTCAAACAATTATGATTAGAAAAGAGTTAGCAGGAAAAATTAAATCTGCTGCTGATTTAGATAAACCTGAATATACTGTTGTATCAAAACTTGGGGTTACAGGTGAAATTGCAACAAGAAAATTCTTCAAAAATGCAAAAATCATTACTTTTGAAACAGAATCAGATGCAGTATCTGAAGTATTAAATGGTAAAGCTGATGGAGTAGTATATGATCAACCTTACAACATTGTATTTATGTCTGATAAAGGTAAAGATAAATTAGTACATTTAGATACTCCTTTAACTTACGAACCTCTTGGTTGGGCTATTAGAAAAGGTGATCCTGATTTTCTTAACTGGTTAAATAACTTCTTAAGACAAATGAAGGGTGATAAAGTTGTTGACTTCCATGGAAAATTAAATGAGAAATGGTTAAGAGATACAAAATGGTTAAAAAGAGTTCAGTAATAAATGGCTAAAAGAATACCATTAGGACAAAATAAAACAGTAGGGCACTTTGTTGCCTTATTGTTCTTTGTTGCCGTAGGATACTTTTTCTATGCAGCAGCAGCAAACATGAACTATGTTTGGAAGTGGAATAGTGTTCCAAAATATTTTGCATATGACGAAACAATTTCAATTGAAGCTCCAATAGATGGAAAACTAGTATTAGAATCAAATAAATACTTTATTCAAGGTGATGAAAAAGTAGAAGTAACTAATTTAGATAGTAGTTTTTCATTTGATTATGAAGTAGGCGAAGATGTATATGAAGGTGATTATATCGCTTCAAAAGAAGAACTTCATGCAGGACCTATTTTATCTGGTCTTTGGGTTACACTTAAAATATCATTTTTTGCAATGTTATTAACTTTAGTAATTGGTATTATAGTTGCACTTATGAAGTTATCTTCAATGATATTCTTACAAGATATTGCAACTGTATATATTACTATTATTAGAGGTACTCCTTTACTTGTACAAATATTCTTATTTTACTTTATAGTTGCAAATATTTTTGAACTAGAGCGAATGGTTGCAGGTATTTTATCTCTTGGTATTTTCTTTGGTGCTTATATGGCTGAGATTTTAAGAGGTGCTATACAATCTATTGATAAAGGTCAGCTTGAAGCTGCAAAATCATTAGGTATTTCAAACTTTCAAGCTATGAGACATATTATTTTACCACAAGCATTTAAAAGAGCTTTACCAACACTTGTAGGTGAGACTATTGCCCTTGTAAAAGATTCATCTTTAGTATCTGTTATTTCGATTACAGATTTAACGAAAGTTGGAAAAGAAATTGTTGCAAATACATTCTCTCCATTTGAAACATGGATTGTAATTGCACTTTTATATTTATCTATTACTTCTATACTAAGTCTTATTGGGCATAGGTTAGAAAAAAGAATGGCAGCAAAAGGCGGAATGTCTTAGGTGGAATCTTTTTTCTCTACCTTTTTGCAGCAGGGTATTACTTTTTTTGCAATTATGGATCCAATAGGAATTAGTGCAATTGCACTATCATTGCTTAATAACAATATTACTAAAGATCAAATAAATAAAGTTGCCAAAAAATCTACAATAACTGTAATAATAGCATTTTTTGTAGTTTTAATTACAGGTGATTTTATTTTAAAACTATTTGGTATTGGTGAACATTCACTAAAAGTTATGGGTGGAATAATCTTACTTCTAATGGCTATAGGTATGGTAAATGGAAGTGCTACAGATAAAAAACCTACAAAAGAAGAAGGCAAAGATTTAGAAAATCATGACGATTTATCTGTTATTCCAATAGGAATTCCAATTGCATTTGGTACAGGTATTTTTACTACTATTATTATTTTTAAGCATCAAGCTGAAGTTTATACAGATTTGATATCAATTACTTTAGCTTTCTTAGTTAATGCAGCACTTTTTTATATAGTATTAAAAAATTCAATATATATTAAAAAATATTTAGGACTAACTGGACAAAATATTATTACCAAACTTATGGGATTAATTGTTGGAGCTATATCAATACAATTTATAGTTTCAGGTATTATAAATTTAGCAAAGATGTATATATAATGATTATTGAAATATTTTTAAAAGGGTTTATTGTAACTTTTTCTCTTATTGTTGCAATAGGTGCGCAAAATGCATATATTTTAAAACTTGGTCTTTTAAAGCAATATATTGGCATTGCAGTTTCTTTATGTATATTATTTGATACTTTATTAATTTCTGCAGGAGTTTTTGGTCTTGGATTTTTTATTCAAGGAAATCAGCTTCTAATTAATGGTATTGCTATAATTGGAATTTTATTTTTATGTTTTTATTCATTTATGTCTTTTAGATCTGCTTTTAAAAATGAGAGTTTAGAAATAGATGGTAAAAACAAAACAAATCCTTTAAAACAAGTAATTACAATGCTTTTGGTTTTTACTTTTTTAAATCCTCATACTTATTTAGATACAGTTTTATTAATTGGTGGAATTGGTGCAAATATTCAAAGTGATTTAAAAATATACTTTTTACTTGGTGCAGTTACTGCTTCTTCTACATGGTTTATGCTTTTAGGTTTTGGAGCAAGACTTTTAATACCATTATTTAAAAAACCAATAACTTGGAAAATACTTGATACCTCAATAGGTATTATTATGCTTATAATTGCTTATAATTTAATAGGTTTAATTAAATATTAGCTAGTATAATCATTCAAAGGTTGAATTTATGAATAATACAAGTATAGAACAAATAGGGTGTTTTAAAACAATTTTAGACCCTTATAATGGAATTACCATAGAGCAAACATCTTTACCAAGTACTAAAGATGAGTTTGAAATAAATCTCGATTATTTAATTGAAGAAACAAAAGAAAAAAGGAATCTAGTTTGGATTTATATAGGAATAAATCATTCTGATTTTATTCCCTTAGCTACTAAAAAAGGTTTTAATTTTCATTCTTGTGAAGAAAAATATGTCTTATTAGTAAAAAGATTAATCAATAACGCGATTATTCCAACTGCCGCTAACCACACTTTAGGTGTTGGTGTAGTTGTAATTCATGAGAATAAACTTTTAGTTATCAAAGAGCGAATCTCAAATGTAGGGTTTAAACTTCCTGGTGGACATATTGATAATAGTGAAATGATATCAACAGCGGTTGCACGAGAAGTTAAAGAAGAAACAGGAATAGATGTAGAGTTTGAATCTATTGTTTCTTTAGGTCATTTTTATCCACATCAATTTCATAAATCTAATATGTATATTCTTTGTACTGCAAAAGCAAAATCTTTTGAAATAAATATTGAAGATACTGAAGAAATAATTGATGCTAAATGGGTTAGTGTTGATGATTATCTAAGTGATGAGAGTGTCTTAGATTATTCAAAAGCAATAGTAGAAACAGCAATAAACCAAAAAGGTTTTAAATGTGCTAATCATCAAACACTAACCCATATAAATAAAGATTTTGAGCTATTTTTTCCTATAGAAAATTAATAGTTTAATTTACTAAAATTTAATATAATACATTTTAAAAAAATAAAGGAATAATATAAATGAAAGAAATAATATCAACATCAAAAGCTCCAGGAGCAATTGGACCATATAATCAAGCAACAGCATTAGCTAACTTAGTTTTTACATCAGGGCAAATCCCTTTAATACCTGAAACAATGGAATTAGTTGAAGGTGGAATAAAAGAGCAATCAAAAGTTGTAATGGATAATTTAAAAGCAGTTTTAGAAGAAGCAGGGTCTTCTTATGAGAATGTATTAAAAACTACTTGTTATTTATCTGATATGGATAACTTCGCAAGCTTTAATGAGGTATATGCAGAATATTTTAAAGCTGAAACTGCACCAGCACGTGCAACAGTAGCAGTGAAAACTTTACCTAAAAATGTTTTAGTTGAAGTTGATGCAATTGCTTTTAAAAACTAGAGAATTTTCTCTAGTTTTTAATTTTTAATACTGACATCTATTATTTACAAATCTTTTTTTTGCATCCATACAATCCATTTCTTCTTTTGAAATTCTAATAAATTCTGTTACAGATTTTGTTCCATTAGACCAAACTGAGTTTGAATAAAAATGATTAGTATTTCCATTGATAGTAGCATTACTCTCGCCACCTTTTTCCCAGTCTATAAATAGTTTTTGTGTATTTTTATTATATTCCCAAGTAATATCATCTGCTCTTAATATTTGTGAAGGTAAAAATTCAGCTGAATAGGCAGTGTTATTTGCATAAATTTTATAATAAGCATGGTATTTAGCATAAGATCTATTTTGATCTAGAATTTTGTAGTAACCAACAAATGAGTTTTTGTCTGCTTTTCTTACATCAATAGGTTTTGCGAAGTTAGCATTATTAATTAAATCTACATTTAATCCGCCAGCTTTTACTATATGAGCTTCTACTCTTCTATTTTGATACTTTCCACTCTTAGTTTTATTTGATGCAATTGGAGCTAATTCTCCGTATCCTACAGAATATATTCTATTTTGATTAATTCCATACTTTAGTATTTCTTTTCTAAGTGATGCTGCTCTTTTTTCTGATAGTTTTTGATTATAAGTTTCTTTCCCAACTGAGTCTGTATGTCCTTGGATTTCAACTTTATAATCATTGTTTTTTAAATATGTTACAAGCTCTTTAATTTGAGGATAGTATTGTTTTTTTACATAACTTGAACCTGAATTAAAATTAACATTAAAGTTGTAAACACCTGAAGACCAATTGTTGTTTTTGATATTTAACTCATCTGTAATTTTATCTAATATAGTGTTAAGTTTATTTCCATCTTCTGCAGCAAAATAAACACCTTTTCCAGCAACTAATTGTTTTAATTGATATTCAATTGTTGAATTTACAGAATAACCTATAACAAATATATTTAATCTATTTCCAAATATATTTTTTAGTTTTTGAGCTTCTGCAATTGGATTTCCACCACAAGATTCTTGACCATCACTTAAAATTACAATATTGATATTTTTATCAATATCTTGCATAATTTGTCCAGTTTTCCTAATTGCAGCTGCAAGTGGAGTATTTCCCCCTGCACGTATTGTTTGTGTTCTTGTAACTATTTTACTGAAATCATTATTACTAGGTTCAACTAAAAGTTTTGAGCTATAACAGCCATTTGAGAAGTTTACTAATCCTGCATTTGTTTTATTAGGATCTAATTTTGTTGAGATATCTTTAATAATATCTTTTGCCGCATCCATTTTTACAAGACCATATCTATCTTTTTCATTCATACTTCCTGAACTATCAAGAATCATCATAAATACGTCTTTATCAGATGTATACTTTTTATTAAAATCCTCAAATGGATTTAATTTCTTTAATTCATTTAGATTGATATTTGCACAACCTGTAAACAATAAAATTGCAAACGCAGATGCAATTAAACTTAACTTTCTCATTATGTCTCCTTGGGTTTTATCTATAACTACAAATAGTTATTAATAACTTATTTTTACATAATACTATTTAAAATCTAATTGATTGATACTGTTATAAAGGGCTTTTGATTATTTATAAAAACCTTTTAATATATTATTTACAATTTTACTTATTTAATTAAAGAGAAATAATGATTTAATACACAATTATTATTTTCTAAATTTAAACTACAAACATCACTTTTGCAAGAATCACAATGGCAATTCCTAAAACTAAAGCATAGGAATGAAAATAGTTCATAAAAGCAATGGGTTGGGTTTTTGTAAGCTTACAATACATAGTATAAATCACTCCTAGAACGATAAGAACAACAAAAGCTAATTTAATCCATAATAAAACTTGCATAGAAGTTTCAAAGTATCCTAATTCACTATTAACATACTTTGAAAACATATATCCACCAGTAGCCATCAGTAGTATTACAATTGGTGGATAAATTTTAAGACCCCGTCCTACGATTGCTTCTATCATTTTTGTATGAAACTCAACTCCTAGTTTATTTTTAACTGCTGGGAAAACTATCACATCTGCAAAGATAAAACCTATGAAAATGATTGCTGAAAGTAAGTGGATGATTAGAATTAGTGTATATTCCATTTATTGACCTTTAAATATTTTTGATAATTATAATCAATATTGTCGTATAAAGAATTGATTTTAATCAATTAAGTAAATAAAAATTTATCTGTAATATTTTTAATATATTTGATTGCAGTAATAAAATTGTTATATAAGATGAAAGAAGTAAGAGTTATAAGCTTATTTAATTAAATAATTCCCATTCTTTTTCTTTTCTAGTAAGCATTTGTGTAATGGTTCCTTTTTTATGTATGTATGTTGAGTTTTGCCCATTACTTATAATAATTGCATTTGTAAAAAATTCTTTTCTTTCTTCTTCTGATAAGTTTTCTAATATAAATCCCCAATATGAAGAAGCTTGAATCTCTTCGATTTTCGTTGTGTTATCTAGCATTCTTCTAATATTTTTTATTGTCTCTATTTTATATTCAACTTTTCTTTTTTTATCTTCATATTTAAACTTAATTTTTGGACCCAAGTATATAGCTATTAAACCAGATGTTAGTCCTGAAAACATTGTTATTAAACCAATTATGATTGGTGATAATACTTGTGTTGTTTCTATAAGTTCTTTTTCCATAAAAGTATTTTAATATAATTTTGCTTATTATCTTAAACTTAATCCAACTCTTTGCTTCTCTAAATCAACACTAACAACCTTAATATTTTCTAAATTTTGATTGATACTCAAAACTTCACTAGGGTGTGAAATTCTTTTTGCAGATATTTGCGAAATATGAAGTAGGGCATCATTTTTTAGACCAATATCTATAAAAGCTCCAAAATCTGTGATATTTCTTACAATACCACTTAAAATATAACCTTCTTTAAGCTCTTCAAGTTTTGTTACATCTGATGAGAATTTTACTTGATTAAATTCATTTCTTACATCATATCCTGGTTTTTTTAGTTCATTTATAATATCTTGAAGTTTTAGTACACTTGTGTTTAATTCATTTGCAATTTGTTCAATTTGATTGTCTTTTATTTCTTCAATCTTATAGCTTTTTTGCAAGGCTTTTGTTAGAGTATAGTCTTCAGGATGAATTGCTGTATTATCTAAAATAGACTTTCCCTCTTTGATTCTTAAAAATCCTACTGCTTGTTCATAAGCTTTTGCTCCTAAGCCTTTTACTTTTAGAAGTTCATTTTTACTATTGAATTTTTTTATATTATCTCTATGTGCTATTATATTTATTGCTAATTTTTCAGAAATCCCTGAGATAAAAGATAATAATTTATAAGATGCAGAGTTTAAATCTACTCCAACTTTATTTACCAAATCTACAGTTGTATTTTCTAGTTTTAACGCTAATTCTTTTTGGTTTACATCATGTTGATATTGTCCAATTCCTAATGATTTAGGGTCAATTTTTACTAAGGTTGCCATTGGGTCCCTTAGTCGTCCAGCAATTGAAATTGCTCCTCTTATTGTTACATCTAAGTTTGGATATTCCTGTGCTGCTATTTTAGAAGCTGAGTAAACGCTAGCACCAATTTCACTTACTATTGCATAGTTAATATCTAGATTGTTTTCATTTATAAGCTTTGATATAAATTGTGCTGTTTCTCTTGAAGCTGTTCCATTTCCAATTGCTATTGAATTTACTTTATATTTTTTTATAAGGTCAAGAACGATTTTACTTGAAGTTTTTATATCTTCTTTTGGTTTTGTGCAATAAATTACATTTGAATCTAAATAAATACCGTTTTCATCAATAACTGCTAACTTACAACCAGAAACAAACCCAGGATCCATTCCTAAAATTACTTGATTTACTAAAGGTGCTGTTTGAAGTAACTCTTTTAAATTTTTTCCAAAAAGTTCAATTGCTTGCTCACTTGCTTTTTCTTTTAGTGTATTTATCGCTTCTCTTTTTAAACTAGGAAGAAGTAGTCTTTTTAATCCATCTTTATAAGCATCAAAAACTATATCTTTTGAAGAACTAGCCCATGATGGAATTTTATACTTTTTAATGTTTTCTAAAATATGATTTTCATCAATATCTATTTTTATTGATAATTCTTTTTCATTAACTGCTCTTAAAATTGCTAATACTCTATGAGATTTAATATATTTTAATTTTTCATTTTTTTTGGCAAAACTAGCATATATACCATTTTTATCAAATTCTTTGCCTTCTTTTATTTGAAGCTCACCCCAGTTAGCAATCAAATTTCTAATAATTTCTTTTGATTTAAAATCATCTGCATATCTTTGGGCTATTATATCTTTTGCACCAGTTATTGCATCATCTGAAGATTTGATACTTTTAGAAGTGAACTGTTTTGCTTTTTGATTTATCTCTTCATTTGTGTATTTTAGTGATTGAATAATATTTGCTAAAGGTTCAAGGCCATTTTCAATTGCAGATGAAGTTCTTGAGGATTTTTTATCTTTAAAGGGAGCATAAATATCTTCAAGAGCTTGTAATGTTTTTATTTCTTGAATAGTTTGTTTAACTTTGTCATTTAAAAAGTTTTTTTCTTCAAGTAAATTTATAATTTCTTCTTTTCTTTTCAAAAGTCTTTGAGAATAATTATACACTTCCTCAAACTTTCTTAAGTCTTCATCTGTTGCATTTTGCGTTTGGTCTTTTCTATATCTTGCAATAAAGGGAATAGTACATCCCTCATTTAATAAGTTTATAATATTTTCAATTGCTTTATTTGATAACTTAGTTTTTTCTTTTAAAAGATTAATTAAGTCTTTTTGTAAATTACTAGTCAAGTATTACTTCCTTATAATCACTTCTTGTATCTTTTATTGGTGTATTTGATTTTGCTCGTACAGTATAAACAAATGAAATTTTTGCATCATCACTTTGGTTTTTACTTGCATGATGTAAAGTTTTACAATGAAATAGTACTACATCGCCTTTTTGTAAATTTTGAGATGTTTTAGTTTTGATTAACTCTTGATTTTCAGAATTTTCATCTAAAAAATTTGAACTACTATCAAATCTGTCTTTTGAAAAGTTAATCTTATGTGATGCAGGAATAAATTCTAAAAGTCCATTTTCTAAATACTCATCACCTAAACTAAGCCATATAGAAACTAAATCATCATTTTTAAAATTCCAATATCTTCTATCTTGATGCCAATAAGTTCTAGTACTTTCATGTGGTAACTTAGTCATGATTGAATTATGATGAGCTAGTGTAAGAACAGGTGTATCATTTAAAATCTGTTTTAAAATTGGTCTTATTTCTTTATTTGTCATCCAATCTTGAAAAATTTGTTCTCTATCGTAAACCTGTCTTAATCTTCGAACTGTAATTTTTTCTTCATCTACATTCATATATTCTTGTTCGCTCTCAATGGGAGCTTCTTTTCTTTTTAAATGTTCTTTTGCTTTTTCTAGAATGTTATCGCATAAGTCTTTATCTGCAAAATTTCGTAGTATTAGAAAACCGTTTGAATTGAATTGGGATAATTGTTCTTTTGATAGTTTCATTATTTCTCTTAGTTTATTAGTTTGGCTTATTATAGTGAAAATACTATTTTTGTTTGATTATTTTACATAATTTAATTTACATAATATTAATTATTATGAAAGGCTTTTATCTTTATAATATATAAGTTTTAACTATCATAAGTTAGGATATTTTATCAAAAGGACATATTATATGAAAAAGATTTTCGCAATGGCATTAGCAATAATGTTATTTATACCAAATTTATTAAGTGCAGATTCTGCAAAAGGTTTAAATGTTATTGTAACAGCTAAAGATTCACAAGCTCAAATGATGGCTATGGTTTTATCAATGGCAACTTTAAAACAAAATAAGAAAGTAAACATGACTCTTTGTTCAAATGTAGGAGATTTAGCAGTTAAGGGAATAAAAAGTGAAGTTTTAAAACCAATGAATAAAAGTCCAAAAATGATGTTAAAAGCATTAATTAAAAAAGGTGCAAATGTTACACTATGTCCAATTTATTTACCAAATGTTAATAAAGATAAATCTGTATTAATAGAAGGTATTACAATGGCAACACCTGCAAATGGTGCAAAAGAACTTTTAGATTTAGACTTTCAAAATTTAACTTATTAAAATCATAGATAAAAGAAATTATTCCTTTTATCTACTTTATTTTCTTAAATAAGCTTAGCTTATACAACTATTATTATAATTAATTATAATGTAAGTATACAAATAATATAATTCTTCAATTTAGTTAATAACTAAAATATATTTTAAAAGGAAGTATTATATGAAAAAAATATTCGCAATCACACTAGCAGCAATGCTATTTATCCCTAATTTATTAAGTGCAAACCCTGCAAAAGGTCTTAATGTTGTTGTTACATCTTCTGATGCACAAACACAAATGATGGCTATGGTTTTATCAATGATGACATTAAAACAAAAGAAAGAAGTTAATATGACTCTTTGTTCAAATGCAGGAGATTTAGCTGTAAAAGGAATGAAAAGTACTGTTTTAAAACCTCAAGATAAAAGTCCAAAAATGATGTTACAAGCAATTATGAAAAAAGGAGCAAAAGTAAAAGTTTGTCCATTATATTTACCAAATGCAGGTAAAGATGCTTCTGTTTTATTAGATGGAATTACTGTTGCTAAACCTATGGATGTAGCAAATGGTTTATTAAATACTGAATATCAAAATTTAAGTTATTAATATTTTAAGTAAAGAAATATAATATTTTATATTTCTTTACCTTATAAGGTGTTATGCCACTGAACTAGTGATATTCTTCTGCCTTCTTTTACTTTTAAAACTTCATGTGTAAAAAATGGATTACTAGGAAATATAATCATCATCCCAGCTTTTGCCTTTATTTTTATTTGTTCATTATTTTCATCATATAAATAGTTAAATAAAAGTTCTCCTCCAATAAAACTATTTTCACCTACATTTTCATCATAAGAAGTTGTAAATAAAACACTAGATAATTTTCTTTCATTACTAACTGTTAAAAATCCGACTAGATTCTCATTTTTATATATCATACTTGAATCATCACTATGCATTTTATAAAAGAAATCTTTTAAGTATTCTAGTGTTTGTACTTTAGTAGATTTTGTTATTGGCATTTTAAAAAAATCTTCAATCATTGCTTGATGTTTTCTAAAATTATTTTTATATATTGTTAAATATTTCTTGTTTAATTTATAAATATTTGTTTTTCTTATAGATTCATTTGTTTTACTTGATACTATGTTTTCTTTGATTTTTACTTGTGCTTTTTTATAATCTCTATCTTTCTTTATTAGAGAATTGATTTCTTTACATCCTTTTTCACTCATAAAATTTTCAATTATTAAGAATGGATAATCATAATATGGATTAGGTAAATATTTTGTTTCTATATTAAGTGATGTAAGAAAATCAGCGCAATAAACATTATTACTAATTTGTGTCATTTTATTCCTTCCTCGAATTATATCTTAATTGCAATCATTTAAAACAAATTTTATAAAAGTTAATACACTAGTAAATTACTTGTATATAAATTATATATTTATAGTCTTAATATTGGTGCTTTAAATATCTTGAGTAATTTACTTGTATATTTAATTAAAGATATTTTTAATTAAATATGTTATACTTTTGAAAATTAAAATTAATAATATATAGATAATATAATTATTAACTATATAGGAGTTAGCATGGCAGAGAAAGAATTATCAGCAGTAGAGCAGTTAAAAGCATCTAGGAATCCTTTAAAAGTTGTTGAAGATATGTATAAAGAGGCACAAGAAGGTATTCCTTTAAGTGATGAATATATAGGTTTATTAAAATGGTATGGTATGTATCCACATATTAATGCAGATGAAACTGAAGATAAAAAATACTTTATGAAAAGAATTAAATTAACTGATACTAAAATGAATTTAGCACAGTTAGAAGTAATGTCAATTATTGGACTTGAATATGCGCAAGGTTTAGTTGATATGACAGATAGACAAAATATCCAATTTCACTATATTCAAATAAAAGATATTCCAAAGATCTTCAAACTTTTAGAATCTGTTGGATTAACTTCAAGAATGGCATCAGGAGATGGTCCAAGACCAATCATGACTTCACCAGTTGGTGGGATTGATGCTGATGAAATTATTGATGCAAGTATTCTAGCTCGAGAAGTTGATACTTATTTTGATGAAAATGAAGATAGATTCTGTAATTTCCCTAGAAAATATAAAATTGGAATTTCTGGATGTTCAAAACACGCAGCTGCACATGAAATTCAAGATGTTGCATTTGCAGCATTTAAAGATGAAAATGGTGAGGTATTATTTGATTTAACACTTGCAGGTGGTCTTTCAAAATCTAAGCAAATTGCATTAAGAGCTAATAAATATGTGAAACCAGAACAAGTTAAAGATGTTGCTGTTGCATGTGCTGAAATCTTTAGAGATTATGGAAATAGAGCAAATAGAAATAAAGCAAGAGTTCGACACTTAGTAAATGAGTGGGGTTTAGAAAAGTTTGTTGATGAAATTGAAAAAGTAATTGGTTATGAGTTACAAGATGGTTTAGAAGAACCAACAATTACACCTTTAGAAAATAGAAACCATTTTGGTATTAATAAATCTAAGCAAGAAGGTGAATCTTTCGTAGAGTTTGCAACTAACTCAGGAAGAGTTGATGGAAATGATTTCAAATTAATAAGTGATATTTGTAAAAAATATAATGCGGGTGGAATGGCTTTAACTTCTACTCAAAACTTCATAATTTATGGAATTAAAGATGAAGATGCTTTAAATTTAGCAAATGAAATTAAAGACTTAGGTTATCCATATGAGCCATCAACTTTTAGAGCAAGACTACAATCATGTACAGGAAGAGAGTTCTGTAAGTTTGGAATTACAGAGACAAAAGAGTATGCTAAAAAAGTTGTACTTGAATTAGAAGAGAAAAATCCAGACTTTAATGAAAGTGTGATGATTGCAATTTCAGGATGTGGAAATGGATGTTCTCATCCACAAATTTCTGATATTGGTTTTGTTGGAACTAAAGTTAGAGATGAAGAAGGAAAAAGAGTTGAAGGTTACGATGTTTTATTAGGTGGACAACTTCATGGTGCTAATGGAAGTAGAATTGCTCATAAAAGCGGCGTAAAAGTTGAAGCTTCAAAACTTGTTGGGTTTGTAAGTGATTTAATTGCTTCATATAAAACTGATAACTTAGGGCAAGACTCTTTTAGAAACTATTTAAATATAGTTGAACTAGAAAAATAAAATTAATAAAATAAATCTTATATGGAAAGCTTAATAAAGTTTTCCATATAAATCTAAATGTAACAAATAAACTCTCAAATCAAACTCAATTTGATGATAATCATCTTGAATAAAAGTACATAAATTGTAAAAAGCTTTATTATGTTCTTTCTCTTTTAAATGTGATAATTCATGAACTACAATCATTTCCAAAAATTTAATAGGTGCATTCTTAAAAATTGAAGCAACACGTATTTCATTTTTTGATTTTAACTTACTACCTTGAACTCTTGAAATAATTGTATGTAAACCTAATGCATTATTTATAACATTTATTTTTCCATCATAAATTACTTTTGAAAGTTGATACTTTTTAAAATATTCATTTTTATATTCCATTACGTAAGAATATAATGCTTTATCTGTTTTATAAGTATTTTCTTTTGGATACTTGTTTTTTAAGTAGTCTGTTAATTTACCCTTATTTATAAGCGTTTGAATTTGCTCTTGAATATTTTGTGGATAGTGTTCTAAATATTTCATCTATAATCTTTTCTTTAAATTTCTTCAAAAACATAAGTAAAGATATTTTGATTATCATTGTAACTTGCTTTGTATAAGATATTATATTTATCGCAGATGTTTTTTACAATATTTAAGCCAAGTCCTAGACCTCTTTTTGAGTCTTCTTCTCTATAGTTTTTTTCAAAAATTTTGTTTTTGTCTTTTATCTCTTTTGCGAAACTTTTAAATTCTAAGATAATTTTATTGCTTGAATCAACTTTTGATAAATTGATATAAATAGGTTTCTCGATATCTGCATATTTTATTGCATTTGCAATATTATTATCAATTATTCTTTCACATTCAACAGTATTAATAAAAGTTTCAAGATTTTTTTCAATATTTGATTCAATTTCTTTTAAATTCATTTTACAAATAGTACCAAAAAAATCTATTCTTTTTTCTACTAAATTACTTAATTTTAGTACATTTGCTTTGTACTGAATTGAATCATAAGATGTCACATATGATAGATCTTCATAAGAGTTTGAAAGCATATTAATAGAAGCATCAATTGAATCAACAAATACAGTTAAAGAATCATCTTTTTGTGAATCTCTTATCATTTCTGCATTAATTAAAATACTAGAAAGAGGAGTTCTTATTTGATGAACTGTATCTGCTATAAACCGTTTAATATCATCTCTTGCATCTTCTAATTCATGATGATTCTTTTCTAATTTTGAAATAAATGTATTAATAGAATTAACAACAAGTCCTAATTCATCAGATGAGATTGAAGATAGTCTTTTATGAAAATTTGCTTTTCCTGATGCAATATTTTCAGATTCTTCTACAATTTGTTTTATTCTAGATTTCATATCTTTATAAACATATAAAAGTCCTAGAATAGATAAAATCATCCATAATGTAAAAGCTAAACTACTACCAAATAAAATTTCACTTGAAACTGAATAAACAGATGTTACATTAAATTTTATTTCTTCTTTTATTTCTTTTCTAGACTTTTGAAAAAGATCTAAAAGTTTATTATATTTATTTACAACAAGTTGTGTTTTTTTATGTAAATAAAGATAATCATCTTTATTAATAATCATATCTTTTGCTAAATTTGAAGCTTCTTTATAATAGTTATTAAAGGCATTTTCAATATGAATTAATTTATTTGTTGATGAACTTTTTTTAATTCTTTCAAGGTTTTTTCTAAATTTATTTGCATAAATTTCAGTATCTTTAATCAACTCCAATTCATCTGCAGAAACTGCACTTTGAAGCTCATGTGAGATTTTTTGTAATAAAAATTCATTATCAAAAATAGTTTCATACAAAGGAATTGTTTGTGTATTTATTTCATGAATTTTTTCTTTCATATATGTTGTATTTGATAATATGTAGATATAAAAAAGTAAAAAAAACATAAATCCAAGTAATGAAGGTATAAGAAATTTTTTTAAAATAGATAAGGAGTTATAATATTTAACAAAGTTACTTAAAAAGTTAATACTATTTCTCATAAATAATCTTCCAATTTGTATTCATGTCTTTTTTATTAATATACATAATAGTATTTAGTTCTTTTAACGCTTGTCTAATTTCTTCTTTATTTAATCTTTGTGGAATAGCTTTTCTTCCTGTAAATACAAGTCTTGCCCAATAACTTCTGTATTGATGAATATCTTTATCAATGATTTCATTAATGAATTCTTTATGTAATATCATATTATTAGTACGCAAGGGTTTAATTTTTATTCCTGCAATTTTACTTACTTTTGCTAGATACAAGTATTTGATTGATTCTTTTGTTAAATGATTTATATCTGATTTCTTATTTGTAACAAGTACGATTTGTGCTTGAAGATAAGTAGTAAATATAAAAATAAATAGAAGTGTGAATATTTTCATCTAACAGCTCCTAAAACACAAAATCTATTACAAAAGAATAGATATTTGAATTTGAGTTTGTATATGGATCTTCTGCTTCTAGGTTAAATCCACCATGATTTCCCTTTGGTTTTACTCTTTGATATTCAAACTTAAAATCTAAATTTTTATTTATGTTATATTTAAATCCTATTGTACTTGAACTTTGTGCAACATTTTGGATTTCAACTAAATAATCTAATTGTTTGTTAGCAATTGTATTACCTGTATTCAGCGAAGTGTCTTTAGTCATCATTACTTTTTCATAAGAGATATATGGAATTATTGAACCAAATCTATATCCCAAAGTTGTATAAAAACCATGAGTATCTAAGTAAAATGAATCAACTTTTCTTTTTCCATACTCACTTGAGAAAATAAAATTATTGTAATCAACAAATACTCCTAAACCGAAATATTGTGCTTTTTTATCTTTCATTTCATATTTTTGTGCTAATTCTTTTGATACATTTGAAAATATTGAATCTAATATTTGATTATTTGTAGAAATTTTCCCATACAAATAAGAGGCTCTAGCTTCAATTACATCATTTCCAAATGTAAAGTTCAAGGCTTTTATCTCTTTTAACTCATTTTCAAATACTTGATCCATTGTTTGAATAGGAACATCAAATTTTTCTTGCCCATAGTTTCCTTGAATTGTATAAAAATATTTGTTTATAATATTAGAATAAATAAACTCTATTCCATTATATGTATCAAGAGGCATTTGTCCATAAACAGAAATAGGTTCTCTAATCATAAGCTTTGAGAATCCAATATCATTATTATCAGAATTCTTGTAGTAAGGCAATTTAATTCGACCGATTTTAAAGCTTATATTTTCATTTGAATCATATTTTAAGTAAGCTGAATTAATTTTTGCTTTTACATTACCTTTATCATTTTTATTTACAATTCCTTGTGCTATTACAGAAAAGTTATCGTTAAGTTTGTATGTTGATTGTAGACCTAGAATACTATCTACATAGAGATTTAAATCATTAGATGAGCCATCATTAGAATGAGCACCTCTTGTGAATTTATAAGCACTGTTGTCATTATAAACTCCACCTAAGGTCCCAAAAAATTTTGTATCAAGTTTATTTTCATTTGCATTTAGATTTATTAATACAAAGAAAGTTAAAAATAAAAATATTTTCAATTAGATTTCTTCTTTAATCTTTTGTAAATCTTCTATTTTATCTACATACTCTTCTTTTTTAGAATTTACAAAAGCAATTCTATCTTCATTTAATTCTAAATATTGTTCTTTTGAGTATTTAGTAATTTTAAATAAATAGTTTCTCTTTGAAGTTAAAAAGTCTTCAATTTTTTCAAAACCAAAATTTGCTTTTAGTTTTGTAAGAATTTCATCTTCTCTTGGATGTTGTACTGCAAATCTTGTAGGTTCTTTTTTAAATAACTCTTCTGATTCTGCAATTTGTTGCTCAAAATGTGAAATAGTTGCTTGTGTTGTTTGGATATATGAATATGATAATGCACCATTAAAATAAGCAAACTTTTTTCTAAGTGCTGAAATGTTTTCCAAAATTGCTCTATAAAAAGTTCTTAAAACATTTTCATAAACTTTTGCTGCAAAGTGTCTTGTATTTGAAAACTCAGTATCTGAAGCAATCTCTCTGTGTTTTTTTATAAGCTCATAAGGTTCTTGCCATTTCTCAACTTCAGAATGAATATGTCTATATACAACTCTAAAGGCTTCAACTGTATCTATTTCAATGTTTTTAAGTAATTTTATTGACCTTTTAAACATTTTATCAATTGTTTGGTCATCATAAAATAAGCTTTTATATACATTATCAGAGTCAATCCAGAATGTTTCATATTCAAATTTCTGAATTTTATCACTTTTTAAAAATGAACCTTTTGATTCTTCAAATCTATGAGATTTTTTTCTTTTAATATTTTTATATGTTTCATGTGCAATTTTTTCCATAATTGCTTCAAGCGAATTATAAATAGTAAAAAGCTCTTGAGAATATTTTTTATGAATAGTATTAAATGATTCAAGCACATGTTCTTCACATGATTTTAATACTTCTTCAAGTGCATCATAAACACCAATAATAGTTTGGTATTCTTTTTCTAGAATATCACAAACACCTTTTAAATCTTTTTTAATTGCATACTCTTTTGATTCTTCTGCTTGTGGTCTAATAGTATTTTCTATGAAGTCTAAAACATCTTGAATATTTGATTCTTCTAATAGCTTTAAGTTTGAAGAAACATCTTTTTGTTTAATTTCTTTTATATTTTTTTGAAAATTATCATATTTGCTTTTGAAGAATTCAAGTGAATTATCATCCATATTTTCATTTAAATCTTTTTTGAATTCTTTTAAAATTGAATCTACAGAATTCTCAATTAAAACAGATTTTTGTAACTGTCTTGAATCAAGTGCCATTTTGGCTGAAATTGGTGTTACTTGAGAAAAATATTTACCAAATTTTTCTGATACATATTTTGTCGTAGTTTCAACTTGTTCAGGCGTGAACTTATCTTTTTGGTTTAATACACATAAAGATTTTTCCTTAAAGTGTTCCATATACTCTTCTAATACTTCTGCTTCAGATAATTTCCCTGCATTATCAATAAGTGTCAGCCATATAATTCCACCTACATCTCTTAATACACTTCTTGTTGTATCTGTATCACCTTGGGATTGAGAATTAAGTCCTGGAGTATCTACAAATGATATTTCTTTTAAAATATCCATAGGTGCATATAATGTAAGATATTTGATATCTTTCATTTCATCTTGTCTTTGATCTGTAAAATCAGAAATCGCTTCAATAGGAGCGTATTCTTGAGCTCCAGAATAGTAAGTAATTTTTAATTTATACTCTTCTCCATAATTTATAAAGTTTACTTTAGATGTAACAGGAGTAATTCCTGTTGGAAGGATATTTCTTGAAAGTAGGGCATTTAGAAAAGTTGATTTACCTGCTGAAAATTGTCCAGTAATTGCAACTTCCATTGGAAATCTTGCACGTCTTATTTGCTTATTTAAGATATTTACTAATTGAGATGAAGGTAAAAACTTTTCATCAAGTAATTTATCTTGAATTTTTTTAATATCACCAACAAGAGTATTTTCATAAACTATTTCTTTTTCAGTATAAGCTTCTTTATATTCATTAATAAAACTTTCTAATATTTTGATATTTGCACTCATTAGTTAAGTCCTTTAATATTATTACTTGTTGCATTAAGTTTTTTGATTTTTTTGTGTATTTCTATTGATAAGGCAGCTCTATTTTCATCATTATTTTCAAATGAAGCTATTTGATTTTGAATGATTTTTTCATCATTAATCATTTTTTGTTCAACTGTTTTTAATGGTGCATTTAAAGTTTCAAAGAAAGATTCAATTAATACTTTTGATACTTTTTTTGCTTTTGCTTTTATATCTGTTTCAATACTTGAAAATTCACTTTTAATAAATCCTTCAATCTCTCTATCTAATTCATTTAACTTGTTGGCTTTTGATACTGATACAGCATTAACAATTTGTGAAATAAGTACTTCATTACTTGATGTTAAGAAACCTGCTTTAAAATCATCTTGAAAGAAACCTCTTGCATCAAAGTTATCATTTTTATGTCCAATTGAAAAACCAAAGTCATGATATTTTTGTTCACATTGTTCACCAATTGTTTGAGATTTTTTAATAAATTTATATCTATAATCTCTAATTACATCAATTATTCCGTCTTTTATTGCTGTTTCTACTATTACTTTAATTCTAGAATTTTCTGGTCTTTTTTTCGTTTTCTCAAATGAATATCTAACATCAGAAATAACTCTTTGTTTGATTACTGTTTGTAAATCTATTAATTCACTCTCTAGAAAAGTCTCAAGAGATTCTATATAACTATTTGCATCATTTTTATAATAAGTAATATCTTCACTCATAGCTGTAAACATTCTTCCATTTACTGCTTTTTTCTTGTTAAACATATCAAGTTCATTCTCTAATTCATCTTTAGATTTTGATAAGAGTTGTAACTCATAATTTAAACTCAGATTTTCTTTTTCTATAGTTTTAAGAATTTGTGATTTTCCAGATTGGATAATTAGCTCACCTTTTTGTGAGTTTGAACCAAATAGCGTTTCATTTAAATATTCTTCAATTTCAAGAATTCCTGTATCTTCAATACTAAATCCTGCATCTAGTGCTTCTTGTTCTCTTCCTGTTCTATGTAGTAATGCCATTTTCCCTGAAATTGGTATGAATTTTATTGTTTTTAAAATATAGTCAAGTTGTGAGTCTTTATTTTGTGCTTTTAGTTGTCTTTTGATTGACGTTTTTGTATATTCAATTACTTCTTCAAGTTGTTCTTTCGAAACAGTATCCGCTCTTGTAATTACAACTAAAAGTTTGGAAATATTTTGATATAAAAGTGCATCAATAATAAATTCAACATCTTTTAGAGTTGCACTTTGAGATACATTCATTAAATGTAACATCATATCACAAGCAGATACATACTCTTTTGTGATTTCTTCTCTTTGAATAACAGGATCATCAAGTCCTGGAGTATCAACAATTTCAATACCATCTCTTAAAAAATCAAGGTTAGAACCTAATTCTACATATTTAACTAAGTTACATTTTTTACCTTCAGCTTCAGCTGATGTATATGAAGATAAATCATTTATATCAACTTCATCAAATCTAGATTCTTTTTTTACATAAGAGCTTAATGTATCGCCAAAAATCTCTTTTGTCTCATTTACATAAGCTCTCATAGATTCAAGTTGTGTTGCTGATTTTTCTATTCTATCCCATTCAGCTTGATTCCAATAAAAAACTTTTGCTTTCTCAGTTTCATTATGTTTTACTATTGTTAAGTTTGCTGTTTCAGGTACAACTGCACTTCCTAATATTTCTTTTCCCATTAAAGCATTTAACATTGTAGATTTACCAGCATTCATAACACCTGTAATTCCAATTGAGAATTTTTGGTTATTTAAGTATGAATCAACTTCATTAAGTTCATTTTTAATTTCTTCATTTGAGGCATTTGTTTTTAATTCAATAATGATATTTTCTAATAGACTTTTTAAATCTTTAAATGAAGATTTATTTTCAATAATTGGTGTAGATATTTCTTCTATTTCTTCTTCATTTATATTTAATTCTTGGTAATCGAATAAAGAAACTAATTTGTCATAATTTTCATGATTCAAAATAGAATTACTTTTAAGATATTCAAATGAATCATGTAAAGTATCAATATTTTTCTTTGATTTATTAACTTTTATACTCTCAACAATATTATGTTGTAAGTGATTTAATTCACTAATATTTGAAGGTGTTTTAATATTAAGCTGTTTACATAAAGTAATAAAAGAGTTTAGTGGAATATATTTTTCATAATCTTTTCTTGTAGCACTTAAAATTAAAGCATAAATAGAATATGTTTGATCATCAATATTTGTTTCAATTGGTTCAACATCTAAATTTTGTTCAAATGTAATACCGTGGTAAAGTAAAAAATAGTCGTTAGCTAAGCTCATTAAATCTCCCTAAAATACAAAAAGTTAAATATCAAAATTTGATACTTAACTTTTTATACTTGAATTAAATTATAAAAGGGATTTATCCCTTTTATAATTATCTTAGTGCTACTAATTTTCTTCTTAAATAAGCAATTTTATTTTGTAATGGTAAGTGTTTTGGACAATGATCTTCACATGCAAGTAAAGACATACAACCAAAGATTCCATCATCATCACCAATTAACTCATAGAAGTCTTCAGCAGTTCTTTTATCATGAGGATCTACTTCAAATCTTGCAACTCTATTAAGTCCAACAGGTCCAACAAAATCTGGTCTCATAAGTTTTGTACCACAAGAAGCAACACAAATACCACATTCAATACATCTGTCTAATTCAAAAGTTGCATCAGCTACATCTGGATCAACTCTTTCTTCCATTTTAGTAATATCGTTTTCTTCGCCATTATCAACAATCCAAGATTCAACTCTTTTTGACATTGCATCCATCCATTTACCAGTATTAACTGATAAATCTTTGATAAGCTCGAACGCTGGCATAGGCATTAATTGTAATACACCAGTTGGGTAGTTTGCAATTAGTGTTCTACAAGCAAGTGCAGGTTTACCGTTTACTACCATTCCACAAGAACCACAAATTCCCGCACGACATACAAAGTCAAATGATAAATCTGGATCATACTCTTCTCTAATTTTCATTAAAGCAATGAACAAAGTCATTCCTGGAGTTTCTTCTAAATGGTAATCCACGAAATGAGGTTTTGAAACCTTAGATCTTGGATTAAATTTAAGAACTGATATTGTTATATCTCTACCTTTTTCAATACTCATTATAAGTCTCCTGCTCTTTCATTTTTCTCTCTGTAGTTCATTGGTAAATCAAATGGCATTAATTCATGTTGAATTTCATGTCTATCTTTACCTTCAGCTTGCATTTTTTCAACTGTTTCATCTACTTGCGCTTGTCTTTTTTCTGATAATTCATTTTCAATAATCATACCTTTAGCACCATAACCTCTGAATGCTGGAGGCATTTCCATTGTCATAATATCTAATTCTTCATAAGTGATAGTTGGTTGAGTATCACTTGGGTTTGGCCATGAAGTAAGTGTTCTATTTAACCAATTAGCATCATCTCTTTTTAAGAAATCTTCTCTATAGTGAGCACCTCTTGATTCAGTTCTTTCTCTTCCACCTTTAGCAACACAAAGTGCAACTTTTAACATTCTTGGAACTCTATATGCTTCTTCTAATTCTGGATTACCAACTCTTTCTTTAGATTTAACATTAATTTGTTTAGTCTTTTTAAGTAAGTCTTCTAATTCATCAACAGCTTCAGAAAGTCCTTTACCATCTCTAAAAATTCCAACTTTTTCATCCATTAGGTTTTGCATTCTATTTTTAATTCTAAAAATATCTTCATTACCTTCGTAAGCTAAAATTTCATCAAGATAAGTATCTTGAGCGTCAAGGAAAGATTGAACAGTTTTTGTTCCAATCACAACATCATTTGCAATACAATAATCAGCAAAATAATTACCAACAATCATACCAGCAACAACTGTTTCAGAAACTGAGTTTCCTCCAAGTCTATTGAATCCATGCATATCCCAACAAGATGCTTCACCACAAACAAATAATCCATTTAATTTTTGAGATTCACCTGTTGGTTTAGTTCTAATTCCACCCATTGAGTAATGTTGCATTGGTAAAACTGGAGCCCATCCTTTTTTACCTTCATCTGCTGGATCAATACCATTAAAGATTTGACAGATTTCTTGAACATCTCTTAAGTTCTTTTCAATATGCTCTCTACCAAGAATAGAAATATCTAACCAAATGTGATCACCATATGGAGAAGGAACACCTTTACCATTTCTAATATGTTCAATCATTCTTCTAGAAACAACATCTCTTGAAGCAAGTTCTTTTTTCTCTGGCTCGTAATCTGGCATGAATCTGTGACCATCAACGTCTCTTAAGATTCCACCATCACCACGACATCCTTCAGTTAATAAAATCCCTGATGGTACAATTGGTGTTGGGTGAAATTGAACTGCTTCCATATTTCCTAAAGTAGCAACTCCAGTTTCAAGTGCAATAGCAGCACCGATACCTTCACAAATTACAGCATTAGTAGTTTGCTTAAATACTCTTCCGTATCCACCAGTAGCAATACATGTTCCCTTAGCAACGTAAGCTTCTAATTCACCTGTAATTAAATCTCTTACAATTGCTCCATAACATCTTTCGTTTTCATGGATTAATGAAAGTGCTTCTTTTCTATCTCTAATATCAACATCATGTTTTAGTGCTTCATTAGCAACACCAAATAACATAGTATGTCCAGTTGCATCAGCAGTGTAACATGTTCTCCATTTTTTAGTACCACCAAAGTCTCTTGACATAATTAAACCATGTCTATCAGCATCTTCAGTAATTGTTGTTTTTTTAGCATTAATTACAGCTTCTCTTGAACCTTCTCTAACTCTAGTCCAAGGAACACCCCATCCAGCTAATTCTCTAATTGCTTTTGGAGCAGTATGTACAAACATTCTTGCAACTTCTTGATCACATCCCCAGTCAGATCCTTTTACAGTATCAGCAAAGTGTAAATCTTCATTATCTCCATCAGACATTTTAGAGTTACCTAAAGATGCTTGCATACCACCTTGTGCAGCAGCACTATGAGATCTTTTAACAGGAACAAGTGACAATACAACAGTACTTAAATCCTTTTTTTGTGCAGCAACTGCAGCTCTTAAACCTGCAAGTCCTCCACCAATTACTAATGCATCACAGTAATTAATTTTCATT
The DNA here is from genome assembly GCF_001956695.1 of Poseidonibacter parvus. NCBI lineage: Bacteria > Pseudomonadati > Campylobacterota > Epsilonproteobacteria > Campylobacterales > Arcobacteraceae > Poseidonibacter > Poseidonibacter parvus. Next base: position 2,444,057 of record NZ_CP019070.1, on the reverse strand, counting down.
ATGCGATTCCTCCAATAATTTTATTCGGAATTTTATATTCCATAATTTTTGCAGTTGGTACAAATTTGTTACCAACATTATTTCTCTCTACTTGTTCCATACCAATTTTCATATAAGCTGCTAAAGAAGCAAAACCTAATGCTAGGAAGAACACAGTTAGTCCCCATTTAACTTTTTTAAGGGCAATTCTTGTAGCTTTTGGATTTTCTCCATCAAACCATCCCCATTTAACACATAATCTGTAAAGACCAATTGTTCCATGTAATTCAACAGCAATTAATAATAAAATATATAATGGCCACATCCACTCAGACCAAATTCTATCAGCACTTGCATATGGACCAATTGCATCTGAATTTGTCATAATGATATAAAGGTGTACAGAACCTAAGAAGAACATAGTAAAACCAGTTCCCGCTTGTGTAAACCATAGTTTTGTATCATCATGTTGCATATGCTTTGCATGTGCTTTCATTACTTGGTATTGTTTAAAGTTTCCAGGTAATTTTCTCATTCCTAATCCAGCATGAGCAATAAAAATTACAAAAATTACAAAAGCAGTAATACTTACTAATAATGGGCTTCCTCCATCAATAATAAAACTTGCTTCTAAAAGTTTTGTAATTGTGTACATAAAGTCTTCAGAAATTAATATTGAAGATACTAGTAACATATGTGCCCACATGAAAAGTGCTAAAAATCCACCTGTAACACTTTGTAAATAATCAAGTTTAGCAGGTAATCTACTTTTCTTCCCCTCAACAGTTTTACCTAAATAGCCTTCTATTAGGTTACTCATATTCAATCCTTTCCAGTGATTTAATTTTATTTTTTAATAGCATAATAATAGCAAAGAAGTGCTTCAATATCGTTGTATTTGTCTGTACTAAAAATGTACATTTGTGTAAAAAGTAGCATTTGTGTAGAAAAAGAAAGCCCATTTAAAGGGCTTTCATTCCATAGAGTTTTTTGTTTTCTTTAAGAAGTCTTAAATATTTTTATATGTTACGTATTAACACACTCTATTTTATAAATAATGATTGAACTGCAGTTTGACTTAATGTAATTATTGAATCAATATTTAAAACTGGAATAAAGAATACAATTGCAGATCCAACTCCACCTAATATTGTTAAAATTGCAACAAATGCAATAGCATAAGTTGAAACTCTTTTATCATTAAATCCTTCAATACTACAAGTAAGTGGTGCAGGGTAGAAATACATTACTGCAATTAATTTAAAGTAGTAGTAAACTGAAACAATTGTAGCAATTACAGCTAGTGTTGTAAGACCAATATATCCAGCGTGAATAGCTTCAGTAAATACATAAAACTTACCTATAAATCCAATTGTTGAAGGAATTCCAGCAAGAGAGAATAAAAAGATTGTCATCATAGCAGCTAAAAAAGGTCGTTCATGAGCTAAACCTTTAAAGTCATCATAAGTAACTCTAACATTTGTTTCAGAAATAATATGCGAAGCTAATCCAAAAGCTCCTAGTGCTGATAAAAGATAGGCAATTAAGTAAAACATTGTAGCATATGCAGAATCAATATTTAAAATTTCTCCATCTTTATATGAAAGAGCTATGAATGCTAATAATAAATATCCTGTATGAACAATAGATGAAGCCGCAAGCATTCTTTTTATAATTGTTTGTGTAACTGCTAACCATGTACCAAATACTAAAGTTAAAACTATAATTACAGAAATAATACCATCCCAAAAATCAATAATAGGAGCAATGTCTTGAAGTATTGCTCTTAAGAAAAATGAGAAAATTGCAATTTTAAAAGTAGATGCCATATAAGCAGTAATCACCATTGGTGCACCTCTATATACATCTAAAACCCATGATTGGAATGGGAAAGCTGCAATTTTGAAAAGGAATGTAAATAAAATTAATGTTAATCCAATATACACTAAAATCATATCATCACCAGAATGTGATGTTATATATGCACCTAATTCACTTAAGTTTGTAGTTGCAGTTGCTCCGTAAACTAATACAGTTCCTAGTAAGTAAAATGCTCCAATAAAAGCACCTAAAACTAAGTATTTAAATATAGCTTCAACTCTTTTTGAGTCTTCCGTATTAACACCAACCATAATATAAACAGAAAATGATGCAATTTCTAATGCAATATATGCAGTTACAAGTTCATTAGTATGACCTAATAGCATCATTCCAAATAAAGCAAATAATAAAATTGAGAAAAACTCACCTTTAAAATATGATCTATGTTGGAAATAATGCTCACCAATTAAAAGTGTTAAAATCGTTCCAAGAATTAATAAAATATCAAAGAAGTTTGAAAAAGTATCAAAGATTAGTACATTATTTAATAATTCATTGAAAGGCTGAACAGAATAAGACTCCGTAAATCTTAATAATGAGAACCCTAGAGCAATAACTAAAAATAATGTAGAAACAGTAATGAAGCTTTTAACAGAATATTTTTCATACATACTCATAAACATTAGAGTAAGTGCTCCAATTAATACAGTAATTGCTGGAATTAAATAGATAAATTCACTCATTTTGCTGCTCCAATATGTAAGATATCACTTAAGTAGTGAGTAACTGTAGGTTCAAATTTATCAATAAAGATATCAGGATAAATACCCATTAAAAATACTAAAACAACCCAAGGAGCAAGTCCAATGATTTCTTTTATTTTAAGGTCTCTCATTTTTAAAGCAGGAGCTCCTTCTTTTCTATCTTCTAAAATAGCTCTTTGGAACATCCATAACATATATGAAGCACCAATGATTACTGTAACTGCAGATATATATCCTAAAGTATGATTAAATTCATAAATACCAAAAATGATTAATAATTCAGATACAAAACCATTAGTACCTGGTAATCCGATATTTGCAAATAACATAATTGCAAATATAAAAGTTAAAATTGGTGCTTGTTTAGCAATTCCACCTAAATCTTTTATTGTTTTAAATCCAGTTTCTTCATGAATTAAACCTATAAGTAAGAAAAGTGCTCCAGTTGCTATTGCATGAGCTATTATTAAATATAAAGCTCCATTAATTCCATATTCGTTTAATGAAAAAATACCAGCAGCAATAAAACTTAAGTGAGATGCAGATGAATAAGCAAACATTCTTTTTATATCATCTTGCATAAGCGCAGCAATTCCAAAATACACAAGTCCAAATAATCCAATAGCTACAAAATATACTGAAAACTCAATATAAATTTCTGGAAAAATAGGAATCATAAATCGAACAATTGCATAAACACCAAGTTTTGCCATAATAGAAGAAAGTAAAAATACAGCTCCCGTAGGTGCATTTTTATATGTTTCCATAATCCATGTATGTAATGGAAAAATAGGAATTTTAATAGCAAATGCTGCAAGGAATGCTAAGAATAACCATACTTTTGTTGAGTATTCTATAGTTGTAATTTTCATTAAATCATTATAAGCAAACGACCATACTCCAAATTCTGAATGATAAGCAACACCTAAATATAAGATAGCAATAAACATTAATAAAGAACCAACCATTGTATAAACAGTTACTTTTATTGTTGTAAATATTTTATCTCCAAATCCATAAGAACCTATCATTAAAAATACCGGTAAAAGCATTACTTCCCAGAAGAAGTAAAATAAAACAACATCTAAAGATAATAGTGTTCCTGTAACTCCTGTTTGAACTAAAAGCATATTTATCCAATATCCTTTTGTTCTTCCTTCCCATAATAAAAGATAAGAAGTAGGAATTAAGATAGCAATCATCATTAAAATTGTTAAAGAAAAACCATCTAATCCAACATAATAGTTAATTCCATAAGATTCAATCCAAGTTGAGTTTGTTACAAACTGCATTCCAGCACTTGGTTCAAACTCTATATAAATTTTAAGTACAAGAGCTAAAATAACAGTAGTTGTAAGAAATGCAATATTTCTAATTGTATTAACATCCCTAGTTGTTAGCATTAAACCAAATGCTACAATTGCAGGTAAAAATATGATAAATGAAAGTATATCTGAGCTCATACTATAATCCTAACTTAATATATAAATAAATAAATATGCAAGTCATTCCAACAAGCATTGTTGCAGCGTAAAATCTTACATTTGCATTTTGAATCATCGAAACTTTCTTCCCTAAATTAACAAAATTTATTGAAGATTTCATTATAAAGCCATCAATAATTTTATCATCTAAAACTTTATCAATAAATACTGATAGTTTTTTACTTGATTGTACAAATAATCTGTCATATAGTTCATCAATATAGAATTTATTTCCAATTAGTCCTGTTTCTTCTTCAGGTTTTGATACATCAAAGTTTGCATATTTACTATGAGCAACTTTTATACCAGCAGCTGCTACTATAATTGATAATACCATTAGTATATATTCAGTTGTATGTGACATATGAATAGTTTTTGAATTTAGCTGAGCTAACCAAGTATCAACTTGATGTTCTCCTCCAAATATTGCAGGGAAGTTTAAGAATCCTGCCCCAATTGCTCCAATTGCTAATAATACAAGAGGGAAGGTAATTGTTTTTGATGTATATTCATATTTTTCTTTATGTTGCGAAGGTGCAACGAAAACAATAAAATATAATCTAAACATATAAAATGCAGTTAAGAATGCTGTAAACATTGCAATAAGCCATATTAAATATTGACCTTCTTGGAAAGCTGCTGCTAAGATTGCATCTTTTGAAAAGAATCCAGAAAATGGAGGTATTCCAGAAATTGCTATAACACCAACTAAGAAAGTAAATCCAATAATTGGTAATGTTGCTCTATGTTGTGCGATTTTAAAAATATTTTGTTCATGATGAACAGCTATTATAACTCCACCTGCACCCATAAATAACATTGCTTTGAAAAAGGCATGTGTAAACACGTGAAATAATCCAGTTGAATAAAAACCAAGACCAACAGCTATAAACATATAACCTAATTGACTCATAGTTGAGTAAGCAAGGATTTTTTTAATATCAGTTTGTTTCGTTGCAATAATTGCAGCAAAAAGAGCTGAAAATGCACCAATATATGCAATAAACAATCCTATATCTTCCATTCCTGAATAAAGGAAATGAAATCTTGCAACCATATATACACCAGCTGTTACCATAGTTGCAGCATGAATTAACGCTGAAATTGGAGTAGGACCTGCCATTGCATCTGGAAGCCAAACATATAATGGAATTTGCGCAGATTTACCCATAGCTCCAATAAATAGTAAAATTCCAGAAAGCACTAAAAGTTCACTACTTGCATTTGCCATATTTGCTTCAATTGAAGCAAATGATAAATCAACTTCTCCTAGAGCAAAAAATAGTGTTACAACACCAAGTAAGAAACCAAAATCTCCAACTCTATTTGCAATAAAAGCTTTATTTGCAGCGATTACATTTTCAGCTTTTCCATAATAGAATTTAATTAAAAGGTATGAACAAACTCCAACCCCTTCCCAACCAATGAAAAGAATAATTGGATTATCTGCTAATACTAAAATTAACATTGATGCTAAGAATAAGTTAAAGTATGCAAAAAACTTACCAAAACCCTTATCGCCTTTCATATAACCAATTGCATAAATATGAATTAACCAACCAACAAAAGTAACAAACATAGACATAAAAATTGATAGGTTATCACCTAAAAGTGACATTCCTATATGAAGTTTATCAATACTAACCCAAGTAAATAAATCTTGCTTGAATATAATATTTTCTTCGTTCATTCTTAAAAATAAAGAAAGTGTAATTAAAAAAGAAATAAGTGGTGTTCCTGTTCCAATAATTGAAAAAACTAAATCAGATACTTTTTCTTTTTTTATATGATAGAAGTAAAATCCTGCATTTAAAATAGCTCCAAGTAAAGGAGCTAAGATAATCCAAACTAGTAAGTTTGTACTCATGTTCTCTCTCCTTGTTTTAAAGTATTGAAAATATCAGTATCAAGAGATTTTCTTGATCTATATAAAAGAATAATAACTGAAAGGAAAATTGCAGCCTCTGCAGCAGCAATAGCAATTACCATAACTGTAATTACTTGAGGATCCATATTAAAATGATATCTAGCAAATGTAACTAAAAATAAGTTAACTCCATTTAACATCATTTCAATTGACATATAAATTACAAAAATATTTCTTCTTGAAATTACACCAATTGCCCCAATAGAAAAAAGCATCATTGCAACAAATGCATAAGATGTTAATGAAATCATGATTGCTCTCCTTCATTATTTATTTTTGACTTTCTTTTTTTAGCAAGTACAACTGCACCAATTAGTGCTACTAAAAGTAAGATAGAAATTAACTCAAAAGCTAATAACCAGTTATTATATAATTGAAGTCCAATTGGTTTTATATCACCAAAATCACTACTTGAAATTGAAAAATCTTTTGCAGGTAGTTTTGAAACTGCTTTTAAAATTAATACATTTAAAGGAATCATAATAACAGCACCAAGTGCTATTAGTTTAAATTTCTTAGGCTCTTTTGGTAAGTCTTCTTCTTTAATGTTTAAAAACATTAAGATGAATAAAATCAAAGTCATAATTGCACCTGCATAAACAATGATTTGAACTAAAAATAAAAATGTTGCATTTAAAAGCGCAAACATTCCAGCAACACTAAGCATTGAAATTAAAACACCAAGTGCAGAATACATAGGATTTGCATATACAATCATAGCAATGGCACCTGAAATTGCTAGAAAAGCAAGTGCTATAAATATTACATCAATCATCACTTAAATCCTTTGATCTGTCATTTGCCATTAGTGCTTTTTTATCTAGAACAAACTCTTCTCTTGAACTTGCTGTAAATGAAAAAATTCCAGTATCCATTCTAATTGCATCACAAGGACAAGCTTCCACACAATAACCACAAAAAACACATTCAAGTAAATCAATTTTAAACTCTTTAGGTCTTTTTTCATCATGCTCATCAAATCGCTCTTCAGCTTCAATAAAAATACAATCAGCAGGACATGCAGTTGCACACATATAACACGCAACACATTTTTCTGTTTCATCTTCCCATTTTGTAAGTCTGTGAACACCTCTATATCTTTCATTTAAATCTGTTGGTTGAACTTCTGGATATTGCATTGTTTTTAACTGCTCAACATCTTTAAAGTTTTTTGTAAAGTGTGAAAAAGTTGTTTTCATTCCTCCAAAAATTGCAGGAAGATATAATTTATCCTTAAATGATTTACCGTATCTTGGTACTACTTTAATTCCCATTTTAACTCCCTTGAACTACAATAAATGTTGCAGTTACTACTATATTTAAAAGTGCTAATGGCAATAATACTTTCCAACCTAGCATTTGTAATTGGTCATATCTAAATCTTAATACTGTCCATCTAATCCAAATGAATACAAAAGCCATCATAAAGAATTTAACTAAAAATGTTCCTATTTGTAATACAGCTGTTGCAATATTTACACCATTTTCTCCAAGTCCTAGTACTAAGAATATTGCTAATAAAACAGCAACGCCTAGCGATAAAACCCAAAATGCAATAGATAAAATTTTTGTTTCAGTATCTCTTGATTTATCATTTACATCTTTTGATTTATTATTCTTTTTCATCCAAGCTGTAATAAAATATGCTTTAATAGGTAAAATAACAATCATTGCCATCATAATATAATCTAAGTTATTTTGAACAGCTGCTGTATCTAGCCATGGAATTTGATAACCACCAAATACAAGTGTAACAATAATTGCGGCACTTGCACTCATAGCAGCATATTCACCAACTTGGAAAAGACCAAATCTCATAGCTGAATATTCAGTATGATAACCTGCAACAATTTCAGATTCACCTTCTGCTATATCAAAAGGAGCTCTATTTGTTTCAGCAAAACAACAAACTATAAAAATAATTGCTGCAATTGGTTGAATAAATATTCCCCACATTGGAATAACTCCAAAAAATGTTCCTGCTTGTGCATTTACAATATCAGTTAAGTGAATAGAACCATAAGATAAAAGCATCGATATAATTGCTAAGGCCATTGCTGCTTCATAAGAAATTACTTGCGCTGCTGCTCTAATTGAACCTAAAAGTCCATATTTACTATTTGATGAATAACCACCTAAAATGATTCCATAAATAGATAAACCAGCAAAGGCTAAGAACCACATGATTCCAAGTTCATTTGGAATTGCTGACATAATAAACGAATGACCATCAATTACAAGGTTATCAGCAAAAGGAATAGTTGCAAAAGTAAGAAAAGAACAGAAAAATACAATTACAGGTGCAATTGTAAAGAAGAATTTGTACTTTATATGTGAAGGTGTAAAGTCTTCTTTAAATACAAGTTTTAACATATCTGCAAAACTTTGAATTAATCCACCAAGTCTAATTGGACCAATTCCACATCTATTTGGACCAGTTCTATCTTGCATGAAACCAGATACACGTCTTTCCCACCAAACGAAAACAGGAGTAAGACCAACTGCTAAAAAAGCAGCTAGTGCTATGTTTACAGCTATTACAATTGCACTACTCATAGAGTTCCTTTTTCAATCATAGATTTTAAATGTTCAATTACACTTGTAATTGTTTCCATTGGATTATCTTTATTCATTTTTGAGATTACTTTTTGTTTTGTTCCATTTACATTAATATATGTTCCTGATTTTTCATAAAATGAAGCAATTGGAATTGCAATATCAGAAGAGCCAATTGTTAAACAATGATGTGAAAATAATGAAATTACTTTTTTATTCTTTAGTAATTCTAAATTATCATCAAAATATTTATTATCAATTGTAATTACAAGCGTTGCATCTTTGATTTTTTCATCAAAGAAAGATTGTTCTTCATTTATTTCTAATTGTTTAAATGAAGCTCTATTAGAAGTTTTATCATTTGTTTTTAAATAATCATCTTTAAACTCTTCATCAAATGTATCAGGAGAGTATCCTGAAACATTTGCATTTAATTTATTTGCTAGATTATTTACATTTTGCATTTCTTCTAAAGAAAGATTTGGACTTAATACAAATAAAATATTTTTTTGAGTTGTTAATTCTTTAAACATATTTGTAATTGTGTTACTTATTTCAGTTTGAGCATTATTTAATAAAGGTGTTGTAAATCTATTATTAGCTTCATTTTCGTATGACAGTCTTCCTTCATCACACATAAAGAATCCATTTACAGCATCATTTCTTCTTGGTCTAAATCTAAATATTTGGTCATCTTTATATTTTTCTTTTCTATGATCAACATAAATATTACAGCCTTTTGAACAACCATTACAAATTGCATCAAAAGTTTCTAAAAACCAAACTCTTTGTTTAAATCTAAAATCTTTGTTTGTTAAAGCTCCAACTGGACAAATATCAATAACATTCATAGCATATGGATTACTTAATTCTTGTCCTGGAAAAGTTCCAATTACAGAATGATTAGCTCTATTTATTACACCTAATTCATTAGTCTTTGTAATATCAGAGCAGAATCTCACACATCTAGTACAAAGTACACATCTTTCTTGGTCAAGCATTACATTAGAGCCTAAATCAACTCTTTTTCTTGCATTAACTTTCGTATCTGTATTTACTCTTGAGTCATAAAAACCAGATTCCATATAGTAATCTTGTAATTTACACTCTCCAGCTTGATCACAGGTAGGACAATCAATTGGGTGGTTTATAAGTTCAAGTTCTAAAATATCTCGTCTAACTTTCTCGATATTTTCACCCTTAGTTCTTACAATCATTCCTTCTTTGATTGGTGTATCGCAGGCAATCTGAGGTCTTTTTTGACCTTCAATTTCTACCATACACATTCTACAGTTACCATCTTTACCTAAAGCTTGGTGGTAACAAAAATGAGGAATATGGATATTTTCATCCAATAATTTATCAATTAACAAACTTCCTTTAGAAGCTTCCATTTGTGCGCCATTGACTGTTAATTCTACCATTTCACTCATTTAATTTACCCCTTACACTTCAATTTAATTATTTCTAGTTACCTGTATATAATTGTCTAGGTCTTGCAATTTTACTCTTAGGATCTTGTTTTAATTCTGACCATTGTGCAATCCAACCTGGAGTTCTACCAATAACAAAAATAGGAGTAAACATTTCAACTGGAATTTTAAGAGCAGTTAAGATTACACCAGAATAGAAATCGATATTTGGGTATAAACCTCTATCTTTGAAATAATCATCATTTAAAGCAGCTTCTTCAACAGCAGCAGCAATATCTAATAGTTTTGAATCTAAGTTTAATGCTTCTTTTAATTGATCTTGTAAACCTTTTAAACATTCAGCTCTTGGATCTCTATTCTTATAAACTCTATGTCCGAATCCCATTAATCTAAATGGATCATTTCTATCTTTTGCTTTAGCAATAAATGAAGGAACATTTTTAATATCACCAATCATTTTTAATTGATCCATTACTTTTTCATTTGCACCACCATGAGCAGAACCCCATAAAGCAGCAATACCTGAAGAAATAGCAACATATGGATGTGCTTCAGTAGAACCAACATTTCTTACAGTTGTAGTTGATGCATTTTGTTCATGATCTGCATGTAAAGTGAAGATAGCATCAAGAGCATCAACTTCAATTTGTTTAATTTCTTCATTAGTACCATCTGGAAGTCTTTTCATAGTTCCACCTGGATATGCTCTTAACATATATAAGAAGTTTTCAGTGAAGTATCTATTTACATCTGGGTAAATTAGTGGAGTACCAATTGAATTTCTATATGCCATAGCTGCAATTGTTGGCATTTTTGCAACAATTCTTCTTCTCATTATTTTAAATTGTTTGTCATCTTCTAAATTTAAGTGATCTTTATAAAATGCTGCAAGTGCCATAGTAGCAGCACCCATAGTTGCCATTGGATGTGCTCCATCTGGTAATGCATCAAAAATTCTAATTAATCCTTCATTTAAAAATGATCTATGTCTAATTTCTAAATCAAAATTTTCTGAAGCTTCTTTTCCTGGTAATTCACCTCTCATTAATAAGTAACAAACATCTAAGAAAGATTTTTTACCAGCTAAGTCACCGATATCATAACCTCTATATCTTAATTCTGAATTTTCACCATCAATAAAAGTGATTTTTGAATCACAAGATGCAGTTGAAGTATAACCTGGGTCATAAGTGAACATTCCTGAATCTTTATAAAAAGTTGAAATATCAACAACACTTGGTCCTCTAGTCCCGTCAATTACGTTATATTCGTATGAATTCCCGTTTCTATTATCTGTTAAAGTAAATGTATTTTTTGCCATTATTTGTTTCTCCTAATATAAAATTTATTTTTTAAAATATGCTTCGAATTCTTCTGGGAATTTTTGTACCATGCTTTGGATAATATCTTTAACCGCTGGTGCAAATACACAAATTGTTTTACCATTTAAAGATACACATACATCAAGAATAGTATCTATATCTTTTTTTGAACCATCACCTGCTAGAATTTTCGCTAAGACATCATCAATCCAACCACAACCTTCTCTACAAGGTGTACATTGTCCACATGATTCATGATGGTAAAACTCTATTAAGTTTTTAGCAGCTTCAACCATACACATGTCTTCATCTATTACAATCATTCCTCCAGTACCTAAAGTTGAACCAATATCCCACATAGATTCATAATCTAATACAGCTTTTTGTACTTCATCAGCTGTTAAAATTGGACAAGATGAACCTCCTGGAATAATTGCTTTTAACTTTTTACCTTCTTTCATACCACCACCAACTTCATTTAAGAAGTCAATCATTTTGTTTCCAAATGCTAATTCATAAACTCCTGGGTTTTTAACAGCCCCACTCATTGCAAATAACATTGTTCCAGGTGATTTCTCAGTTCCATAAGCTGTATAAGCTTCATAACCATTTTCAATAATAAAAGGAACTGTTGCAATTGTTTCTACATTGTTTACAGTTGCAGGATTATCAAAGAACCATTCACACTCTTTTTGATGCGGTTTAAGTCTTGGATGTCCTCGTTTTCCTTCAAGTGATTCAATTAGTGCTGATTTCTCACCACAAATATATGCACCAGCTCCTCGGTGAACTGTTATTTCCATTTTATAATCATGGCCCATAACACTATCACCAATTATTCCTGCTGCATAAGCTTCTTGTATTGCTTCATCAACTCTATCACTAAAGAATTTATATTCACCTCTTATATAGATATAAGCATGATGTGCATTAATTGCATATGAAGAACAAATAATACCTTCAATTAAAAGATGAGGATCATATTGAAAAATTTGTCTATCTTTAAAAGTTCCAGGTTCTGATTCATCACCATTTACAATCAAATACGCAGGTCTTGGATCATTTTTTGGCATAAGTTGCCATTTTGGACCACAAGCAGCTCCTCCTCCACCTTTTCCTCTTAATCCTGAGTTAACAACCTCAGTTGTTACATCATCAGGAGTCATTGTGAAAAGTTTTTCTATTGAAGAGTATGCACCATTTTGTTGTGCAACTTCTAGTTTATGATAGTTTGGAATATCAAATTTTTTGCTTACTACTTTAACTACCATTATTTACTCTCCTCAATTAATTTTTTTAAGGATTCTACACTTTGGTTTTCTTTATATTCTCCATTAAATGCAAACATAGGAGCTCCACCGCAAGCACCTAAACACTCAACTGCACTTAAATGAAACTTACCATCTTCACTTGTTTGCCCAGGTTCAATTCCAACTGTATCTTTCATAAATTTGATTAAATCATTTGCACCCATTAACATGCAAGATAATGTTTTACAAACTTCAATATGATAAGTACCAATTGGTTTTAAATTAAACATAGTATAGAAAGTAGCAACTTCATATACTTGAATAGGAGTTTTCTTTAATTTATTTGCAACAAATATCATAGCTTCTGGAGATATCCAGTTTTCTTGCTCTTGAACTAGCCATAAACAAGGTAACATCATAGCATCTGAATTAGGATATTTTTTTAATTGTTCTTGATATTTTTTTTCGTTTTCTTCTGTAAATACAAATGTTTTCATTATCTATCAAACTCCCCAGCAATAAAGTTCATACTTGCCATTGTAACAACAGCATCCGCAAGCATTCCACCTTCAACTATATTAGAATATGCTCCAAGTGAATAAAAACATGGAGGTCTACATTTTACTTTATATGGTTTCCCATCTCCATCACTCACAATAAAGAATCCAAGTTCACCATTTCCAGCTTCAGTTGAAGAATAATATTCACCTTTTGGTACTTTTATTCCTTCAAATGTAAGTTTAAATTGATTCATCAAGCCTTCAATATTTCCATAAACATCTTTTTTAGATGGAAGTAAAACACCAGGTGCATCAACATTTATAGGACCATCTGGTAGTTCTTTCATAGCTTGTCTAATGATTTTTGTACTTTGAACCATTTCTTCAAATCTACACATCATTCTGTCATAAACATCACCATGAGAACCTACAACTATATCAAAGTCATAGTTTTCATAACCATAGTAAGGCTTATCTTTTCTTAAATCATGTGGAATTCCAGTTGCTCTTAAATTTACTCCTGAAATTCCTGCACTTAATGCAAAATCAGATTCAATTACACCTACATCTTGTGTTCTATCATGGAATATTTTATTATGAGCAATTAAACTTAAAGCATCAGAGCATGCTTTTTCTACTTCTTTTAATACATTTTCTAAATCATCAGCAAAACCATCATATAAATCAAACTCTAAACCACCAATTCTTGTATAGGTATTAGTAAGTCTTGCACCTGTTAGTTTTGATAATAAATCATAAGCAGTATCACGTGGAGCAAATAAATACCAGAAATTAGTAAGACCACCTAAATCAACCATATTTGCTGCATTACAAACAAGATGATCAATGATTCTACTTAACTCTCCAATTATTACTCTAATTGATTTAGCTCTTTGAGTGATATCAATTTTTAACATTTCTTCAACAGCTTTTGAATAACCAATGTTATTTAAAATAGCGCTACAATAGTTTAATCTATCAGTATAAGGAATTACTTGTGAGTAAGTATGGTTCTCACAAGATTTTTCAAAACCTCTGTGTAAGTATCCAATTTCAGTTACACAAGCACTAATTGTTTCACCTTCCATTGCTACAAAGTTTCTAATAGTACCATGAGAAGCAGGGTGAGAAGGACCAACATTTAAAAGCATTAAATCATTTATTTCTTCAGGAGTGTAACCTTTTTGAACTAATAATGGATCCATTTCATCCATTAAATCTTCAGTTTCAGTACAGATTTGACCTTTTGTAATTTCATAATCTTTTCTTAGAGGATGTCCTACAAATTGATGATGATTTAAAAGTCTTTTTAAATTTGGATGACCATTGAAGTTTATTCCGTATTGGTCATAAGCTTCTCTTTCAGCCCAGTTTGCTGATTTGTAAAGTGAAGTTAAAGAATCAACAGTTAAAGTTGCATCATCTATATAAGATTTGACAGATATTTGTTTTTTGAATGTTTTGTCTCTTAGAATATAAACAACTGCAAATCGTGATGGTGTAACATCAGGATATTTTAAATAATCTACAATTGTTACATCTAAAAGAATATTATAATTTTCTTCATTTTTTAATTTTAATATCGTTTCTTTGATTTGTGTAGAATCAACTAGCATATCACACTTAAGCATCTAGAAATCCTTTGAAAGGTTTAACTCTATCTTTTAATAGTGATTCGTCATTTGCTTTTTCTTGAATTCTCATAATTGCATCTAACACAGCTTCAGGTCTTGGTGGACAACCTGCTACATATTCATCTACAGGGATTATTTGATCAATTCCTTGTAAAGTCGTATAGTTATCATAAAATCCACCAGAACATGCACATGCACCCATTGAAATAACCCATTTAGGTTCACACATTTGCTCATATATTTTCTTTAAAATAGGAGCTTGTTTATATGAAATAGTTCCAGCAACTATTAATAAATCTGCTTGTCTTGGAGAAAATCTTACAACTTCTGCACCAAATCTTGAAAGGTCATATTTAGCACCTGCAACACTCATAAATTCAATACCACAACATGCCGTTCCAAAAACCATTGGCCATAAAGAGTATGATCTACCCCAGTTAATCGCATGATCAAGTTTTGTAGTTACAATAGAATCGCCTAAACCAGCTTCAGCTCCTAATCCCATGATAATGCCTTTTTCTTATAGATATAAATTAGTCCTGAAAATAATAGTCCCATAAACATAAACATTTCAAAAAGTCCTAAATATCCTAGTTCTTTAATATTTACAGCCCAAGGGAACATGAAAATTATTTCCACATCAAACAGAACAAATAAAATTGCTACTAAGTAAAACTTGATAGAGAATCTTATATTAGTATTTCCTACTGGGTTTGAAACACCACTTTCGTATACTGTGTTTTTCATTTGTGCTTCTTCGTCTTTTGGACCTATATACCGAGTAAGTACAAAAACAGCCACTAAAATGAAACCAATTGTAACAAAAATAACAGAGGCAAGAATCAGTTCTGTTGACATTTCATATCCTATTTTTTAATTTCGTTTTCTAGTGTACACTAATTTTACACTTCTGAAAAGCTTTAGTAGCTTTCCAAAAATTTAATTTAATAGAATGAGAAAAAAGGTAATACTTTGCTATTTAATTGCTATTAAAACTCTTAGATATATCGTCTAGAGCAACTTTTAAAGCATCTTTGCTAAGTGCAATATTTAGTCTAAAGTGTGAAACTCCATTGCTACCAAAAGAAACACCATCATTTAATGCAACTTTTGATTGTGTTAAGAGTCTGTTTTTAATTTCTTTGTGATTTAATGAAGTATTTTTAAAATTTAACCATAAAAGGTATGTTGCTTCTGGTAACATAAAATCAATATTTGGAGCATTTTTTTGTAAATAATCTTTAGTAAATTGCATATTTTTTTGTAAATAATCTTTTAATTGATCTACAAACTCTCCTCCATTTTCATAAGCAGCCTTTGTTGAAATAAAACCAAAAAAGTTTATTGACTGAATTTCTCTTTTAATTGCAATAGTTTTAAATTTATCTAAAATATCAGAGTTTTTACTAATTGCATAAGCACAATTTAATCCTGCAATATTAAATGTTTTACCTGCTGAATTAAGAGTGATTGTAATATTTGCGATTTTTTGACTAATTGAAGCAAGAGGTGTAAATTTTTTAAAAGTAATATCAGAGTGAATTTCATCAGAAACAATTGTAATATTATGGTCAATACAAATATCTGCTAAAGCTTCAAGTTCTTCTTTACTCCAAACACGTCCTACTGGATTATGAGGTGAGCATAAACAAAGAATTTTTGTTTTTTTAGTTATTTTAGATTTTAAATCTTCTAAATCCATTGTGTAATAACCATTTTCTTCTTTTAATTCATTTGTTATTACTTTTCTATTATTTGCAAGTACACATTTAAATAAAGGAGGGTAAACAGGTGTTTGAACAATTACTTCATCTCCAATTTCGCTAAAAGCTTCAACACATGCTGAGTATGCAGGTACAACACCATTTATCATATAAATATCTTTTTTCTCTATTTGCCAATTATGTCTTGTATTTTGCCAATTTATAATTGAATCATATAATTCATCACTATCAATACTATAACCATAAGCAGAGTTTTGAGCTGCTTTGATTATTTCATCATTTATAAACTTTGGAGTTTTAAAATCCATGTCAGCCACCCAAAGTGGATTTAAATCTTCATATCCAAAATATTTTTTTAAACCATCATACTTTGCACAATTTGTACCTTTTCTATTTACTTTTTCATCAAAATTGTATTTATTCTTATCAATCATATATAAATCTCCTACCATAAACTATATTTTATTGATAAAATGATATAAGATTTATACTAATTACCTGATTAGGTTACATAGAGGAAAATATGAAAGAAGCAATCGAATTATTAAAAAAGAATGATTTACTAAGAATTATAGATGATGAATTAGATATTAATTTAGAAATTCCACATATAGCATATATTGAAGTTAAAAAAGAAGATTCAAAAGCATTATTATTTACAAATGTTGTAGATAAAGCAAATGATAAAAAATTTGACATTCCTGTTTTGATGAATGTGTTTTGTAATGAAAAAGCAGTTGAGTTATTTATAGGTGATGGAGATAAGATTGGTTCAGAGATTGAATCTTTATTAAAAATGAAGCCACCAACAACTCTAGGTGAAAAACTTACAACTTTTGGAAAGCTTTTTGCATTAAAAAATACAATTCCTAAAAAAAATAGAGGAAAAGGTGAGTGTCAACAAGTTATAAAACTAGGAAATGATGCAAAACTTACTGATTTACCTGTTCTTACAACGTGGGAGCAAGATGGTGGTCCATTTATTACAATGGGGCAGGTTTACACAACTTCTTTAAATGGGGAAATGAAAAATCTTGGAATGTACAGACTTCAAGTTTTCCCTGATAATACTTTAGGTCTTCATTGGCAAATTCATAAAGATTCAAATCACTTCTTCCATGAATATAAAAAAGCAGGTAAGAAAATGCCAGTTTCAGTTGGAATTGGTGGAGATCCTATGTATATTTGGTGTGGACAAGCTCCATTACCAATTGGTATTTTTGAGTTAATGCTTTATGGTTTTGTTAAAAATAAAAATGCACAACTTGTAAAATCAATTACAAATGATATTTGGGTTCCAAAAGATAATGACTTTATTATAGAAGGTTTTGTTGATCCTACTAAACTTAGAATTGAAGGTCCATTTGGTGATCATACTGGTTATTACACACTTGAAGAAGAGTATCCGTTTATGGAAGTTACAGCAATTACAAGTAAAGCAAAGCCTACATATTTAGCAACTGTAGTTGGAAAACCACCTTTAGAAGATAAATATATGGGACATGCTACAGAGCGTATTTTCTTGCCATTACTTAAAACAACTGCACCTGATTTAATTGATTATTATATGCCAGAAAATGGAGTTTTTCATAATCTTATTTTAGCAAAAATCAAAACTTTATATCCAGGACATGCACAACAAATGATGCACGCATTTTGGGGTGTTGGACAAATGAGTTTTGTAAAACATGCCTTATTTGTAAATGAAGACGCACCTGATTTAACAGATCATAAAGCAATTGCTGAACATATATTAAATCGAATAAATATCGATGATATGATGATTTCAAAAGGTGTAGTTGATGCACTTGATCACTCAAGTCCAAAGTTTGCAGTTGGTGGAAAACTAGGACTTGATTGTACAGGTGAAGAGATTGAAGAACTTGGTATTACTCTTATTGAAGATGATGAATTATTGTTTAAAATGCAATCAATTACAAGTGAAGTAAAAGAATTAAAACAATATTTTACAAATACAAAAAACCCAGTTACAATTATAACAGTTGAAAAAACAAGAACTCAAAAGCATCTTTTTGAAGATTTAAAACCAATTTTAGAGAATGTAAAAATTCTAATAATAATTGATGCTTCACATCAAAATGACGTAAATAATCCTTATATGCTAGTTTGGAGAGTTGTTAATAATATCGATTCAAATAGAGATATGTATTTTGAAGCAAATACTATTTGTATCGATGCTACAAATAAAAACTCATTTGATAATTATAAAAGAACATGGCCTGATGATGTTGATTGTACTCCAAGTGTTTTAAAATCGCTTCAAGAACGTGGAGTTATTGATATTAGTGATGAGTTTAAAAAGCTATACCAATTATAAAGATAAGAGTAAAATCTTACCTTTATAAAATTTTAACTGCATTTTTACCATTGTTTTTTATAAAATACATCGCTTTATCAGCTCTTTGTATTAAACATTCTTTTGTGTCATTTTGCATATATTGTGTAATTCCTAAACTTATAGTTAAAGCACTATTTATTCCAAAATCTGTTTTAGAAACTAATTGTTTTAAATCATCGGCTATTATAAATGCCTTATTAGAACTTGTATTTGGAAGTAAAATTACAAATTCTTCTCCACCCCATCTTCCAATTGTATCTGTATCTCTAATATTTTTAGAAACTAAGTAACTTACTTGAACTAAAACTTTATCTCCTTTTATATGTCCAAAATCGTCATTTATTCGTTTGAAGTTATCTATATCAAAAAATATTATTGAAAAGGTTTGCTTCTTATCTTTTGATTTTTTGATTTCATCACTTATTAGTAAATCAATTTTTCCTCTATTAAATATTTGAGTCAAGCTATCTTTATTAGCATAATTTTGTAATTCTTTTTCAGCTTTTCTTCTTCTAGATATTTCATTTCTCATTTTATGATTAATAATTAAGATAATTAAAATTATAAGTAATAAAGGAATAGTAAAGGTATAAAGGTATTTTTCTAATAATATTTCATCATTAGAAAAAAGAGGAGAAACTAATATAAAAGGTGTTAGTAGTATATTTTTAAATTTCATAAAATAAATTATACACTAAATTTTATAAATAATAAGATACTTTATTATTTTAGTATTATTTTTATATTTTCTCTTTTTAAATCTAAGTATATTTTTTCATTTAAATCGATATTTTCCAATGTTGATTTAATCATTGATAATTCATCAGTCTCATTATTTTTTACATCTTTTACTAAAATTTCGTAGTATTCTCCACAAAAAGATTTATCTACTATTTCTACTTCAAGTAAAGTGTTTTTATTAGTAAGTTTAGATTTTGAAATTTCTATTATTGCTGTTTGGTTTTCTTTCACATTTAATTCTAATTTTTCAATTAATGCTTTTGGCAGTATATTTATCTCAGATAAAAAGTTTGCAATATAAAAATTTACTGGTTTTGAATATATATCTTGTGTTGCGTCAAATTGTAAAAGTTTTTTATTATGAATTATTCCAATTTTATCTGAAATACTTAAAGCTTCTTTTTTATCATGAGTTACTAAAACAGCAGATAAATTATATTTCTTAATTAGATTTTTTAACCACATTTTTGTCTTATATCTAAGTTGTGAATCAAGATTTGCAAAAGGTTCATCAAGTAGTAATATTTTTGGTTTATTTGCCATTGCCCTAGCGATTGCTACTCTTTGTTGCTGTCCACCTGAAAGTTGATGGATCTGTTTGTGTTTATGAGCTATAATATCAAACTGTTCTAGAAGTTGATCTACTCTTTTATTTCTGTCTTTTTTAGATAATTTATCTAGAGCAAAAGATATGTTTTCTTCAACATTTAAATGTGGGAAAAGTGCATAATCTTGGAAAATATATCCAACTTCTCTATCTTGTTTATAAACTTCTTTAGATGATACACAAGTGTCTCCAATACAAATATTTCCATCATGCTCTTTTTGTAAACCAGCAATTGCTCTTAAAATTGTAGTCTTTCCACAACCACTTGAACCTAAAAGAGTTACAATTTCTCCTTGCTTTACATCAAAGTTAATATCTTCTAAAATTTTTGTTTCATTAAAAGATATTGAAAAGTTGTTAATACTTAGCATTCTGTGCCTTTTTCATATTTTTTGTCAGCAATAATACTGATATAATTCCAATTAATACTATAAACATAGATGGAACTGATGATTCTATTGTTTGTGATTGCTCATTTAATTCTAATGCTCTAATTGCAAGTGTGTTGTAATCAAAAGGTCTTAACACCATTGTAAGAGGTAATTCTTTTACAACTTCGATAAAAATCACAATAAATGAAGCAGCAGCAGAGTTTTTAATCAAAGGAATAAATACTTTTGTAAATGTTTTAACTTGACCAATTCCAGATATTTTAGCCGCATCATCATAGCTTTGAGGAATACGATTAAATCCTGCTTCAAAGTTATTAATACTAATTGCTATAAATCTTACAACATATCCAAATATAACAGCTACAACAGTTCCTGAGATTAGAAAATCTATTGATAATACATCTAAAACATATTTATGTAATATTCCAAAAAATGATAATATTCCAACTGCAACAACAGCTCCAGGAATTGAATAACCAAGTTTTAGTATTTGAGGTAATGAGCTTGAACTTTTGTCTTTATTTACACGTGAATTATAAACAATAAGTATTGCAATAGCAGTTAAAAGCGTTGCAGATATTATCCCTAATTTTAAAGTTTTTAGTAATAAATCAACAAATTCTTCATCAATTATCTCTTCATAAGAAATAAAGAACCAAATTGTAAGCTGAACAAATGGTAATAAGAATCCAAAGAAAAAAGGAATAAAACATACAAAAGATGCAAGAAAGTTCTTACTTCCTTCTAGTTTAATCTTTTCAATGGGTCTGAAATCTTTTCCTGAACTTTTATATACTTTATTTCTTCTTTGAAATTTTTCTAAAATTATTAATATAAATAGAAAAGTCATTAGCATACTAGCTAGTTTTGAAGCATCTTCAATACTTCCCATACCTTCCCATGTTTTAAAAATACCAGTTACAAAAGTGTTTACACCAAAGTATTGCATAACACCATAATCAGCAGTTGCTTCCATAACTGCTAACGTTGCACCAGCTATTATTGCAGGTCTTGATATTGGTAAAATCACTTTTTTTAAAACTTGCCATGAAGAGAGGTTAAATGTTTTAGCTGCTTCAATAATTGAAGCAGATTCAAAATTAAAATAAGTTCTACATACCAAATACACATAAGGATATAAAACTAAAGACATCACTAAAACGGCACCTTCAATAGATTGAATATCAAAAAAGACTACTTCACTAAGATTTTTATCTAGAAGATTTAATATATAAGTTGTAACATTTCCACTAATCCCAAACATTCCATTGTACATAAAAGCTATTATATAAGTAGGAAATGCAAAAGGTAAAATCAAACCATAATCAAAATAATTTGAAAAAGAAAAAGTATAAAAAGATGTAAGATATGCAGTTGTAAAGCCAATAATAGTTGTAAGAATTCCAACTCCTATCATCACAAATAGGGTATTGTATATGTACTCAAGAAGTACAGTATTTTTTATATGTTCCCAATTTTCGGAGTCATGAATAAAAAGATATACAAATATTGTAATCATAGGAATAGAAATAAGTAGTGTGATTAATACACTACTTATTTTTAAACTAGAGAGTTTATTTTTCAAATATGTTATTTCCAACCTGCAACATCAAGAGCTTTTACAGCATCTTTATTAAATTTACCTAAGTCGTTAATTGTAACATTATCATCTTGAATTTTTCCCCAAGATGCAACAAGTGGTGAAATTTCAGCGCCTTTTATTATAGGATATTCATAGTTTCCTTTTGCAAACACTTCTTGAGCTTCTTTTGAAAGTAAAAATTCAATAAATTTGATTGCATTTTCTTTATTTTTAGCATATCTTGCAACTCCAGCTGCAGAAATATTTACATGAGTTCCACCATTTTCAAACTTTGGAAAAATCACATTTACATTTTCTACTACTTCTTTATCTGATAAGCTTCCATTTGCAAGCTTTCCTAAGTAATATGTATTCATAATTGCAATTGAACCAAGACCTGCATTTATTCCTCTTGCTTGATCTCTATCACTTCCTTTAGGATCTCTTGCCATATTAGCAACCACGCCTTTTGCCCAAGTTGTTGCATATTCAACACCATGATGTTTAATCATTGCTGCCATTAAAGATTGGTTATATACATTACTTGAAGATCTAACCATAATTTGACCCTTATATTTAGGATCAGCCAACTCTTCATACGTTTTAATACTATTTGAAAGTTTGCTATCTTTTCTTACTGTAACCATTCTAGCTCTTTTAGTAAGTGCGAACCATTGATTGTCTTTATCTCTTAATTTGCTATCGATATTTTTTACTAAAAAATCTGATTGTATTGGCTGAAAAAGTTTTTTTTCAGTTGCTCTTTGAATTCTTGCAGCATCAACAGTAATAAATACATCAGCAGGTGAATTTTTACCTTCACTTTCCATTCTTTTAATTAGTGCATCATCTTTTGCTTGAATTACTTTTACTTTTATTCCAGTGTTTTTTTCAAACATTTTAAATAATTGTTTATCAGTATCGTAATGTCTACTCGAATATACATTTACATTATTACTTGCTATTAATGAACTTGTTAATATTATTGCACTTAGTGCTAATTTTTTTATCATAATCTTCCTTCTTATTTTATCTATAATGATAATTGTTATTAGAATAATAGAAAAAAGAAGCTTTATTTATTCTTAATACTAAGAATGATTATCAAGTTTGTTAAATAACTTTTTAACTTTTTTTAATTATTTTTTAGTTAGAATAACGCTCGTTAAAAAAATCAAATATAATATAGAAAGGCAAGTTTGTTCTTTAACACAAATATTAATTTTTTCAATGTTATATATGCATTATTCTTACGAGAAATCCAAACGCGATTTGGTTCTCAAAAAATGGGTTATTTTTGGGCAGTTGTTGAACCATCTGTTCAGATATTAATTTTTACTTTTATTCATGCAGCTATTGGGACTTCAAATTCTGGATACGATATAGCAGTTTTTATTGCAGTTGGTTTTTTATCATATAACTTTTTTAAAAATATAATGATGATGGGTATGTCAGCTTTTGATGCTAATAAAGCTTTATTTAACTACAGACAAGTTAGACCAATTTATACTATAATCTCTAGGATCCTAATTGAATTTTTAATATTTATTTTTGTAAGCTCTTTCTTTTTACTTATCGCTTGGTTTTTTCATTTTGATTTTTTTCCTGAAAACCTTCTTAATATTATACTATTACTAGCTTGGTTTGCCCTATTTGGTGCTAGTTTAGGTTTACTTTTTGCAATTATTGTTTCATTTTATGAGACATTTAAAAAAATAGTAAATCTTACTACAATGCCATTGTTATTTACATCAGGATTATTTTATTCTCTTAAAGACTTACCACAAGTTATAATAGAAATATTACTTTACAATCCAGTACTTCATTTTGTGGAAGCAATACATGCAAATTATATAAATGTTTTAGATGATAGATATGTAGATTATACTTATATGACTTTATGGACTATAGTTCCACTATTTCTGTCTTTATTTATCTATTTAAGAAGTGAAAGAAAGATAATAACATCATGATAGAACTTATAAATGCCACAAAGTATTATGAAACAAATATAGGTAAAAACTATATTCTAGATGATGTTACTTTTACAATACCATCAGATAAAAGTATAGCAATCCTTGGTTCAAATGGCGCTGGAAAATCGACACTTCTTCGAATGTTAGGAGGAATTGATTTTCCAAATAAAGGCACAATTAGAAGTAAAAAAAGATTTTCATGGCCTATGGGACTTTCTAGTGGATTTCAAGCAAGCATGACAGGACGTCAAAATGTAAAGTTTGTATGTAGAATATATGGTAAAGATGATAATCATATGAAAGAAGCAATAGAATATGTAAATGAATTCAGTGGATTAGGTGTTTATTTTGATATGCCTTTAAAGACTTATTCTAGCGGTATGAGATCAAAATTAAGTTTTGGAATGAGTCTTTTCTTTGATTTTGATTATATGCTTATAGATGAAGTTCTTGCCGTAGGTGATCCAAAGTTTAGGAATAAGGCAAAAGATAGACTTATGGAAAAAATTAAAAAGTCTAATGCAATTATAGTTAGCCATCAAATGCCTATATTAAAAGAAGTTTGTGATGTAGGTATTTATCTAGATAGTGGTAAAATACAATATTTTGAAGATGTTCAGGAGGCAATAGATTGTTATCAAAAGTAAAAAGAGTGAAGTTTAAAATAGTTTTTATAGTACTTTTAGTGCTTAGTATAGTTTACGTAGGACTTATAAAGACAAGTTTCTTCCAATCAAGTGCAGTAATTACTATAAAAAACTTAGATGATATATCTACAACATCAAGTTTATTAGGATTTGTAAGTGGACAGTCAAATAACAGTACTCAAGATACTATGATTTTAGAAGAGTATTTAAAATCATATGAAGTTTATGACAAGCTTAATAAACAATTTGATTTAAATACATATTACAGTAGTTTTGATTTAGATTTTTTACAAAAAATGTATAGCTTCAACTCTTATGAAGAGTATGTAGAACTATACAATAAGCATCTAGGAATCATATATGATGAAACATCAAATATCACTACTATATCTTTTTTGCATGTAGATGCAAAAAAAGCACAAGAGATTGTGAACTTTTTGATAAAAGAAGCAGAATACAAACTAAACGAATACAATAAACAAACTGCTTCAAAACAACTCTACTTTATAGAAGAAGAAACAAGTAAGCAAAAAGAAGTATTAGAAAAGTCTATTAAAAATCTTGCGAAATACCAAGATACTCAAAATACGCTTGATCCAAATAGCCAAGCTAGTACAAATACAACAATTCTTTCTGAACTAAAAGGAAGACTAGTAGAAAACACAGCAAAACTACAAAAGCTATCAAAGTATCTTACAAACAGTTCTTTTGAAATAATTGATTTAAAAAGAGAAATATCACAAATCAAAAATTCAATAAATCAAATCAAAAAAGAACAATCAGGTAGAGGAAGTAAAACAACACTAAATAAAACTATCTTCGAATTTGAAAAAATCAAAGCAGAAGTAGACTTAAATACTGAACTTTATAAGCAAGCCCTTCTTCAACTACAAAGTGCAAAAATAGATGTAAATAAAGAGAATAAAACACTACAAGTACTAGTAAATCCAAACTTTGCACAAAGCTATAGTGAACCGAAAAGATTTCGAGAGCTTGTAACTGTGATACTTGTATTATCACTACTATATGGGATTTTATCTATGATAAATGCCATAATAAAAGATCATAGGGAGTAATATGAAAATAATATTTTTAATACTAAGTTTAATCTACTTTTCAAACGCACTTGAAATACCAAGTGAAGAAAATAAAAAAGAAGAGATAATACTAAAAGACAATAAAAAGATAAAAATCTTTGGAGAAAATCTTTTTAATGGTGAATTTTCAAAATCTTCACAACACAGATACAATCCTGATTATCTTCTAAACATATCTGATACTATCAACTTAAAACTTTGGGGTGCAGTTGATTTAGATATGAAGCTTACTATTGATGAGCAAGGTAATATTTTCGTACCAAAAGTAGGAGCTATCAAACTTTTAGGTGTAGCAAATAAAGACCTATCAGAAAAGATTAAAAAAAGACTTCAAAAAACTTACAAAGATAATGTATATATTTATGCAAACCTTGACAACTTTCAGCCTATATCAGTTTTTGTATCAGGTGGTGCTGTTAAGCCTGGACTTTATGAAGGATTATCTTCTGATTCTATTTTACAGTTTATAGATAAAGCTAAAGGAATAGCTCAAAATGGAAGTTTTAGGAATATCTCTGTTCTTAGAGATAATAATATTATTTCAAATGTAGATTTATATCAGTACTTACTAAATGGTAGATTAGATTTACTACAGTTTAAAACAGGTGATATTATAAATATTGAGTACCTAAAAGGTTACATTACAGTTGATGGTGATGTACAAAAACCACTAAAAATTGAAACAAATGGATATTTAACTATAAATACAATAGCAAAACTAGTACAGCCATATACAGAAGCTAGTGATATAATCATTTCAAAATTTGATATTAGCAATGAAAAAACATTAAATATGTATTCAATAAATGATAAAGAAGTAAAAGTAGAAGCAAATCAACATGTAAAGTTTGTATCTAATAACAATACAAAAACAATTGAAATCAAAATAGACGGTGAACACAATGGCCTTAAAAATATAGTAGTAAAAAAAGGTACAACACTTCAAGAGCTTATCTCAACACTAAACTTCTCAGAATTATCATCAAAAGAAAACATAAACCTATATAGACAAAGTGTAGCAAAACTTCAAAAAGAACTAATAGATGCAAGTTTACAAGAACTAGAATCATCAGTTTTAAAAACAGGTTCAATTACAACAGAAGAATCTACTATAAGAGTACAAGAGGCTAGCTCAGTGCTTGACTTTATCAAAAGAGCAAAAGAAGTAGAACCAAAAGGGCGAGTAGTCTTAAATAAAAACAGTGACTTCTCTCAAATAGTTCTAGAAGATGAAGACAAAATATTTATACCAAAAAGAAACCATGTAGTAACAGTACAAGGTGAAGTAAAAATACCTTCATCACTCTCTTTTGTAGAAGATATGAGTTTAGAAAACTATCTAGAACAGTGTGGAGGACTTAGCTCAAGGGCTGATGAAGACAATATCTTAGTAATAAAACAAGATGGAAATGTAACAACTTATGATAATAGTGTCTTTTCAAATCAAATTATCACAATTGAGCCAGGAGATAGTGTCCTAGTCTTAGGAAAGCTAGACTCAAAAAGTATTCCGATAATAAAAAGTATAACTCAAATACTGTACCAAATAGCAGTTGGTGCTGGAGTATTAGTAAGATTATGATAAAAAAAATATCTAAATCAATTTTAAAGTTTTCTTATATAGTATATAAAGATACTTTACGAGGTGATCCTTTTTGCATCCATAAAAAAGCTTATAGAAAATATAGACAAGATGGCTTTAAAAGTATGATAAGTCGTCTAGATGATGAATACAAAAAAACAAACAATACAAATAGCAAATATTTAGATCAAAAAAAAGCATATCAAAACTGGATAGAAGAGAATGAAGAAGATATTCATCTGATAGAAGATTTAGATTATACACCATTAATCTCAATAATCACACCCACATATAACACAGAAATAAAATACTTAAAAGAGATGATAGAATCAGTAATCTCTCAAACATATACAAATTGGGAACTATGTATAGCAGATGATGCTTCAACAAGTAGTGATACTATTGACATGCTAAAAGATTATGAAACAAAATATGAAAATATTAAAGTAATTTGTAGAAAAGAAAATGGCCACATATCAGAAGCTTCAAATAGTGCCTTAAATTTAGCATGGGGAGAATATCTAGTACTTTTAGATCATGATGATACCTTATCTATAAATGCCTTGTATGAAATGACTAAAAAACTAAATGAAAATAAAAACTTAAAATTAATATACAGTGATGAAGACAAAATAGATGAAAAAGGAAATAGATTTGATCCACACTTTAAATCAGGATGGAATCCTGATATGTTTTATTCTCAAAACTATCTATGTCATTTAGTTTTACTTAAAAAAAGTATTGTAGATAAAATAGGTGGATTTAGAAAAGGATATGAAGGAAGTCAAGATTATGATTTACTTCTTAGATATTTAAACGAAATAAATTATAATGAAATTAATCGAATAGAAAAAATACTATATCATTGGAGAGCAATTAAAGGCTCAACAGCATTAAATAGCAAAGAAAAAAATTATGCTCATATAGCTGGATTAAAAGTACTTAAAGACTATTTTTCTAAAAAAAATGAGAATATCACTGTAGAAGGTGGTCTACTAGCAAATACATATAAAGTAATATATCCTATTCCTGAAGATCAGCCAAAAGTAACTATAATAATTCCAACAAGAAATAAATACACTCTTCTAAGTAAATGTATCAATAGTATTTTTGAAAAAACAACTTATAAAAACTACGAAATATTAGTTGTAAATAATGGAAGTAATGGACCTAGAATATTAAAATACTTTGAAAAAATTAAAAATCATGACAAAATAGAAATACTAGATTATGATAAACCTTTTAACTACTCAGCTATAAATAACTATGCAGTAAAGCATGCATCAGGAGAGATTATTACTCTACTTAACAATGATGTAGAAGTCATCAGTAAAAATTGGCTTACAGAAATGGTATCACATGCTATAAGAGAAGAAATAGGAGCTGTTGGAGCTATGTTATACTATGATGATGATAGTATTCAACATGCTGGGGTTATTCTTGGTATTGGTGGAGTTGCAGCCCATTCGCATAAATATTTCAAAAGAAATGAAAATGGTTACTTTTCAAGACTTAAGATAATACAAAATTTTTCTGCTGTTACAGGTGCCTGTATTGTTGTAAGAAAAAAGCTATATGAAGAGGTAAAAGGATTAAATGAAGAAAATCTAAAAGTAGCTTTTAATGATATAGATTTTTGTCTTAAACTTCTTAAATTAGGATACAAAAACTTATGGACTCCATATGTAGAATTATACCATCATGAATCTATAAGTAGAGGGAAAGAAGATAATCCTAAAAAAATAAAAAGATTTAATACAGAAGTAGAGTATATGAAAAATATGTGGGGAGATTATCTTATAAAAGATTATTATTATAATAATAATCTTTGTTTAATACATGAAAATTTTGGAATAAAAGATAGATAATAAAATGTTTAAAATATTTAGAAAGAAGGAAATATAAAATGGCACATAAAGAACAAATTGATTTTTGTGAAAAAGTTCGAGAACTTTATCCTGATTATTTTAAAGATACATTTGTTTTGGATGTAGGTTCTTTAGACATCAATGGAAATAATCAATATTTATTTGAAAGAGTGAAATATATTGGAGTAGATATTGGAGAAGGTAAAAACGTTGATATAGTACAAAAAGCACATGAACTCCAATTTCCAGAATTTACATTTGATACAATAATTAGTACAGAAATGCTTGAACATGATATGTATTATGAACAAAGTATAAAAAATATGTATCGTATGCTTAAATCTGGTGGATTATTTCTTTTTTCATGTGCAACAGAAGGAAGACCTGAACATGGCACAAGAAGAAGTGAACCGGAATCAGCACCTTTACTTCAAAGTGATGAATCTTGGCAAGATTATTATAAAAATCTAGTTGAAGATGATATAAAAATAACTTTTGGAAATGACATAGAGAAGTATTTTTATAAATATCAATTTTTAGTAAATAAAGAAAGTCATGATTTATATTTTTGGGGAATTAAAAATGGTATCTATACAAAAAGAAATAATTTATCACACAATATAAAAAATAATCATAAAGAATTATTCAACTTGCTTAAGTTTGATGAAATTTATTATTTAAAACAATATTTAGATATTGATAAGTCTATAATAAATCCTTATGAGCATTTTCTAAATCATGGTATTTTAGAAGGAAGACTTCCTAATAAATTGGCAGAAGACAATAGTATCTTCTTAAATGAAATTCCTTTTATAAAAAAGATTTTAGAATACATCTCAGAACTAAAAAATAAGTTAAATATTCAAAAAGAAGAAAATTCGAATCTAAATTCTACAATCCAAGAGTTAAGCACTCAAAAAGATAATCTAGAAAATGAATATAATCAAAAAACACAAGATATAGAAAATCTAAATAAAAATATGGACGAGATATTAAATGATTTAGAAATAGTAAAAGAAACAAAACAATTAGTAATAGAAGAGATAGAAGTAGAAAAAGAAAAAAATGCAAAACTTGTAGAAGAAAATTCGAATCTAAATTCTACAATCCAAGAATTAAGCACTCAAAAAGATAATCTAGAAAATGAATATAATCAAAAAACACAAGATATAGAAAATCTAAATAAAAATATGGACGAGATATTAAATGATTTAGAAATAGTAAAAGAAACAAAACAATTAGTAATAGAAGAGATAGAAGTAGAAAAAGAAAAAAATGCAAAACTTGTAGAAGAAAATTCGAATCTAAATTCTACAATCCAAGAGTTAAGCACTCAAAAAGATAATCTAGAAAATGAATATAATCAAAAAACACAAGATATAGAAAATCTAAATAAAAATATGGACGAGATATTAAATGATTTAGAAATAGTAAAAGAAACAAAACAATTAGTAATACAAGAGATAGAAGTAGAAAAAGAAAAAAATACAAAACTTGTAGAAGAAAATTCGAGTCTAACTATAAATATTGAAGAGTTATTATCAGATATTATACATATTAAAGAAATGAAGAAATAGGCTTAAGGGAAAATAACAATGTTTAATAAAGAAAAAAATAAAATTAAAAAACTAAAAAAAAGAATAGAAAAAAGTGAACTATTTGATAAAATTTATTATTTAAAAGAATATAGAGATGTACGACTTGCAGATATTTTACCCATAGATCATTATGTTAATTACGGAATAAAAGAAAATAGGAAACCAAATAAAGATTTTGATCCTATTTGGTATAAAGAATATTATAAAGATGTAGAAATAGATAAAATTGATTCTTTTAGTCATTATATATTATTTGGTAAAAAAGAGAATAGGTTTCAAAATAGTGAAGAGTTGAGATTATCAGGAAGCTATAATGAAAAAGAATTAAATATTGCAGTTATAAAAGAAGATCTTTTTAGCTATGTAGATGAAGAAAGTTATTTATTAGCTAATCCAGATATAAGTGAAGCAATTGAAAACAAAATTTTTCAAAATGCTTCAGAACATTTTAATTTATATGGTGCGATTGAAATAAAAGAAAGTAAAAGAAGATTAGGAATAGAATTTCCATTCTTTGTAGAAAATGAATATATAAGATTAAATAATGATATTAAAAATGCTTTGGAAAATCAAGGTATTGATTCAGCATTTAATCATTTTATTGAAAATGGAGCAAAAGAATTTTTAGCATTACAACGAAATATTGGTGGATATTATCCTTTTGATCTAAATAGTAGTTTGATAGAAAAAATAAAATTAGTTTTTAATGAAGAATCATATTTAGATGCAAATATAGATATTAAAAATGCTGTTCAAAATAATGATTTTCAAAATGGTTTTGAACATTTTATACAAAATGGGATAAATGAAGTTAGGTTTGGACAAAGAAGAATACATAATGATTTACCTATTATTAGTGAATCTTTATATCTTTTATCTAATAATGATATATTAGAGGCATTAAAAAGTAATAGTATAAAATCTCCTTATGAGCATTTTCTTCTATTCGGTATTTCAGAGATCCTTTCTGGTTCAAGAAAAATACCTGGAAATAAAACATATACATATATAAATCCTGAATTAACAGAAGATATAAAAAATCAATTAGAAAAATTTGATTATAAACCTTTAATTTCAATAGTCATGCCAGTATATAATGTGGATACAAAATGGATTCACCTGGCAATACAATCTTTAAATAATCAATGGTATAAAAATTGGGAACTATGTATTGTAGATGATAAAAGTACAAAAAAAGAGACAATAGAATATTTAAAAACAATAGATAGTGATAAAATTAAAATTAAGTTTTTAGAAAAAAACTTAAATATTTCAGGAGCTTCAAATGAAGCACTAACCTTAACATCAGGAGGATATATACTACTAATGGATAATGATGATGAATTAACTCCAGATGCTTTATATGAAATAGTAAAAGTAATCAATGAAAAAAATGCAGACTTTATATACAGTGATGAAGATAAACTAGAAATGGATGGTTTATTCACAGAACCTCACTTTAAACCAGACTATGCACCTGATATGTTTTTATCACAAAATTATATAAGTCATATAGGCGTAATAAAGAAAGCTCTTATTGAAAAAGTTGGGGGTTGGGCTATTGGTTTAGAAGGATCACAAGATTACGACTTATATCTAAAAGTATTAGAACATACAAATAATATAGTTCATATCCCAAAAGTATTGTATCATTGGAGAAAAATTCCAGGTTCTACAGCAGCTGAATATAGTGATAAATCCTATGCTCAAGAAGCAGGAACAAAAGCACTTAATAATGCAATGAAGAGAAGAAATATAAAAGCAATGGCATCAAATGGTAAATATCCAGGAACTTATAAAGTAGCTTATGAAATAGAAAACAATCCTCTTGTAAGTATAGTTATACCATATAAAGATAAACCAGAATTACTAAAAATGTGTATTGAATCAATCCTTGATAAATCTACATATCAAAATTATGAAATTATAGGAATCAGTAATAACAGTGAGGAATCAGAAACTTTTGATGAAATGAATAGATTAAAGAATCTTGATAATAGAATTCAATTTTATGAATACAATGTACCTTTTAATTATTCAGATATTAATAATCATGCTGTTAATACTTATGCAAATGGTGAACATATACTTCTTCTAAATAATGATATAGAAATTATATCTGAACGTTGGATAGAAGAAATGCTAATGCATTCTCAAAGAAAAGAAGTTGGGTGTGTTGGTGCTAAGTTATACTTCCCTAATGAACAAATTCAACATGCTGGAGTGATAATAGGTATTGGAGGAATAGCAGGTCATTCTCATAAATATTTTGAGAGAGAAGATCCTGGATACTTTTCTAGACTTAATTTAATTCAAAATTTTTCTGCTGTAACAGCAGCTTGTCTTATGGTAAAAAAAGAGATATTTGATGAAGTAAAGGGACTAAATGAAATAGATTTA
Source organism: Poseidonibacter parvus (assembly GCF_001956695.1). Taxonomy (NCBI): domain Bacteria; kingdom Pseudomonadati; phylum Campylobacterota; class Epsilonproteobacteria; order Campylobacterales; family Arcobacteraceae; genus Poseidonibacter; species Poseidonibacter parvus. Next base: position 2,410,814 of record NZ_CP019070.1, on the reverse strand, counting down.
AAAATTGCCTTTAATGATGTTGATTTTTGTTTACGGGTACAAGAACAAGGTTACAAAAATATTTTTACACCATATTGTGAAGCTTATCATCATGAATCAATCTCTAGAGGAGCTGAAGATAATTCAAAAAAAATAGAAAGATTTAATAAGGAAATAGAATTTATAAAAACTAGACATAAAGAATTCCTTAAAAAAGGAGATCCATTTTATAATGTAAATTTAACATTAGATCATGAGAATTTTGAGGTAGAGGGATAATTAAATATGAGTAAAGAAATAGAAAAGATTTTAAAAAAAATAAAAAATTGGGAAGATGAATATATTGTAAAAGAATATATTAATATAAAAGAAGATGAAATATCTAACTTATATCAATGGCAAAAAAATAAAGACTTTAATAAACTCCTTAATTTTTGGAAAGATATAATTTCTCAAGAATACTTAGAATTAGATCACCCTATTATTCCAAACTTAAAAACGAGAGCTATAGAGAGTACTCAAATTGGAACATCCAATTTCGTAATATTTGCAGATGAAAATCTAGAAAATCCATGGATTTTAGGACAGCTTGTAAGAATGGTAGATATTATAGTTACTATGGATAATATCTACCGTAGTGAATCTATATTAGAATCAAATATAGTTCTTTCAAGTCTTAATAAAATAGAAAGTGTATTTATTAATTCTCTACAATCAATAAAATATAATGTAAAATTTGCAGGGTTTAGACTTCAGCAACCAAGACCTTATCATCATTTCTATGATCAAATAAATTATCTTTATCTATTAGAAAACAACTACCCTAAAAAAATTCTATGTGAAAAAACTTTTTTTCTACCAGAGAATTTTGATAAGGGAATCATATCTGATGGAGTTTATTTAATTCCTTCTCTTATGCATGGAATCAGCCGTTTTAAAAAAGGAAATAGAAACTTAGAATTTGAGAAGGTAATCGAAAAAATTGATGAGAGGATGGAACATTCAGTATATACTCAATCCATGAAAGATTTTGACAAGATTGTGAGGAAAGAAGATTTTGATTTGATTTTATGGTTTTCAATATCAGTAGAAAAAAGATCTTGGATAGACCAAAATGAAGCTTTTATTAATATTGTTAATTTATTAAAGAAATATTTTAAGACAATAAAAATATATATAGATGGAATGACAGCGGAGGATGGACTAACTATACAAAATAAAGAAGAAGAAGAAATATTTAAAAACTTAGATGAAGCTTTTATCAAAGACAAATCAATAAATTTAACTTCTTTAATTGGTAAAGACTATAAAACTAAAATATGTTATTGTAGTACTATAAATCTATTTATTACATCTGCAGGAACATCAAGTATAATTCCTTTAAGATTTTGTAAAAAACCTGGAGTTTTACACTCTAATTCAAAACTATGGCTTTTTGGAGAAATTAATACTAATACTATAAAATGTGCAAATCATTCAATGATAATAGATATAAAAGAAAAAGGGAAACCTGATGATAGTTTTGACAGTTATTACATCCCATGGCAACACATCTATAATCTAACAGCAGAAGTACTTAATCAAATTAAAGGTACAAATATAAAAATTATAGATGTTCCAACAGAAAAAATAGAAAAATTAAGAGATACAATTTTTAAAGATTATATAGTTCCTGAAAGTCATATTATTAAAGAATTTAATGAACTGAAAGGTTATGATATCTGTTGGAAAGATTATCATAAAAATAATATGATTGAAGATTTATCTACTGATCCGATTATACACTATATTAATAATTGGCGTAAAATGAACTTAAGTATCAATGATATTTTTGACACATTTTATTATCTTGAAAAATATCCAGATATTAAAAAAGCAAAAGTAAATCCTTTACTCCATTTTTATAGACATGGAATAAAAGAAAATAGAAAAGGAATTAAAAGTGAGTAAAATAAACATAAATATTCTAGATTGTACACTCCGAGATGGTGGATATGTAAACAACTGGGCTTTTGATGATAAAGATTCGTTTAAAACAATCCAAAAACTTATAAATGCAAATATAGAGATAGTAGAATGTGGTTTCTTAGACAAAGAAAAAGGTAAAAGTAAAAATTGTACTAGATTTAAATCTATGCAAGACCTCGAAAATCTTGTAAAAGATATTAATATCAAAGATAATCAAATGCTAGTAGCAATGGTAGAATATACAAAATATGATATAGACACTTTGCCAGAACTTACAAAAGATAGTAAAGTAAAAGGAATTAGATTTTCTTTTAGAAAATCTGATTTTCAAAAAGCACTTTTAGAAATGCCTAAAATCAAAGCCAAAGGTTATGAGCTATTTATACAACCTATATCAACACTTAGTTATACAAAAGAAGAATTAGAATATTTACTTAAAACTGTAAATCCCTTAAAACCTTATGCAGTATACGTAGTAGATACACAAGGTTCTATGTTTTCAGATGATTTTAAAAAGCTATATGAAGATATGGATAAAATACTAGATGATACAATCTCATTAGGTTTTCACTCACATAACAATATGCAACTATCTTATTCTATTGCTATAACTTTTATAGAAATAGCAAAAAACAAAAATATCATAATAGATTCATCAGTATATGGTATGGGAAGAGGTGCAGGAAATCTTAATACAGAACTTTTAGCAGATTTTATTAATAAAAAAATAAACCTAAAATATAATATTGAAGAAATACTTGAACTAATAGATGGTTATTATTATAATATATACAAAACTCAAGGATGGGGTTATTCATTAGCTCACTTTTTATCAGCATCTTTAGAGTGTCATCCAAACTATGCTTCATATTTATTAGATACAAAACATCTTACAATCAATGAAATCAAACGTATCATGGCACAAGTACCTGACAATGAAAAATATGAATACAACAAACAATATATAGAAAAACTATATATAAACTACAATGAAAATAAACAAGAAACTATAAATGAACCATTATTAAGCAAAGATAAAAAAGTATTGCTTTTAGGTTCTGGAAAAAATCTAAATGAAAAGATAGATGAGATTAAAAATAATAAAAAAGAATATTTAATGATTTCATTAAATCATATTCCAAAAGACATAACACCTGATTATTACTTTTTTAGTAGTCAAAAAAGATACAATGAATTTAGTGATGATTTAGATCATAACAAAGTTATCGTTTCAAACAATATAAAATCAAAAGCAAAATATAAAGTTGAGTATAAAACACTAAGTCATATAGAAAACCTACACAATGATAACTCAGCTGTTATGATGATAAATTATTTAATTAAAAATCAATTTGCAAGTGTAAATATAGCAGGTGTAGATGGCTTTAGTACTACAAATGAAAACTATACTTATGATGAAAAAGATAGTCTAATAGATACTAAGTCAATAAATGAATTAAACGAATCAATACAAAATGCTATAAAAATTTTATCACAATCAATAAGAATAGATTTTATCACTTCATCACTATTTGAATCAAAATCAAAACCAAAAATAGTTGGAGTAATACCTGCAAGATATGGATCAACACGATTACCTGGAAAACCTTTACTTAATATAGTAGGTTTACCAATGATTGTGCATGTTCTAAAAAGAGTTTCAATGAACAAAAATTTAGATGAAGTAATTGTAGCAACAGATGATGAAAGAATAAAAAAAGTTGTTGAAAAATATGGTGGAAAAGTAATTATGACTTCTATAAATCATAATAATGGTAGTGAAAGAATGATAGAGGTTGCTAAACATATTGAAGCTGATATTTATACATTAATTAATGGAGATGAAGCTTTAGTTAATCCTGATTATATAACAGAAGGAGTAAATGCACTTATAAAAGATCCTTCTTGTCATATTTCTCTTTTATATAATAAATATAGCAAAAGAAATTCTTGTTCAGATTTTAAAATAGTTTTAAATAAAAAATCAGAAGTGATGTATATATCAAGAAGTGATATCCCTTCTGAATGTAGAAATAAAGCAAAATATCTTTTAAAAGCTTATCACATAATGACATATACTAAAGAAATGCTAAAAATTTATGAAAAATTAGAACAAACTGAATATGATTATATTGAATCACATGAGTTGTTAAGAGCAATGGAATATGGATATAAGATTAAAGGTGTTGAAGTTGAAAGTGATGCAATAAGTGTTGATACACAAGAAGGTTTAGAAATAGTTAGAGATATGATGAAAGAAGATAAACTTTTTCCACTTTATAAGGATTGTAAAATTGTCTAAAACAATATTTTGGGATTTTGATGGAGTTATAATTGACTCTATGGCAGTAAGAGATATAGGCTTTGAATTAATAGCTAAACAAGCTACTAATTCTCAAAATATAATAGATGAATTTATCACATATCATAGATATAATGCAGGACTATCAAGATTTGTAAAAATAAAACACCTATATGAAAATATGCTAAATAAATCTATTTCACAAGAAGAAATAAACAACTTTGCAAATGAATTTTCTATATTGATGAAAGAAAAATTAGTAGATGAAAAATACCTTATTTCACAAACAGTAGAATTTATAGAAAAAAACTATAAAGATTACAATTTTCATATTGTTTCAGGTTCAGAAGAAAAAGAGTTGAATTTCCTATGTAAAGAGTTAGGTCTAAGTAAATACTTTAAGACAATAGAAGGTTCTCCAACTCATAAAAATGACTTAGTAAAGAATATTTTATCTAAATATAAATATAATATAAGAGAATGTATTCTCATTGGTGATAGTATAACTGATTATAAAGCATCGGTAGCTAATAATATTAAGTTCTATGGGTTCAATAATATGGAACTTATTAAATTAGGTAGTTATATATCTAACTTTAATGATTTCAAAAAAGTAATAAAGGAGCAAAAATGAAAGGAATTATATTAGCAGGAGGAAGTGGAACAAGACTATACCCAATCACAAAGGGAGTTTCAAAACAACTAGTTCCAATCTATGATAAACCAATGGTATATTATCCCCTTTCAATTTTAATGCTTGCAGGTATTCAAGAAGTATTAATTATCTCAACTCCACATGATCTTCCAAGATTTGAAGAACTTCTAGGTGATGGTTCTGATATTGGTATGAAATTTGAATATATAGTTCAACCAAGCCCAGATGGATTAGCACAAGCTTTTACACTAGGTGAAAAATTCCTAGATGGTGATGATGCTTGTTTAGTTTTAGGTGATAATATCTTCTATGGACATGGAATGACTAACCTTTTAGCTAACTCAATTAAAAATGCTAAAGATGAAAATAAAGCAACAGTATTTGGATATAGAGTAAATGACCCTGAGAGATATGGAGTTGCAGGATTTGATGATGAAGGTAATGTAACTTCAATCGAAGAAAAACCACTTGAACCAAAATCAAACTACGCAGTTGTAGGACTTTACTTTTATCCTTCTGATGTAGTAGAAAAAGCAAAACAAGTAAAACCTTCTGATCGTGGTGAATTAGAAATTACAACACTAAATCAAGATTACCTAAAAGAAGAAAGATTAAAAGTTGAACTAATGGGAAGAGGATACGCTTGGCTTGATACTGGAACACATGAATCTATGCTAGAAGCTTCTAACTTTATTCAAACTATTGAACATAGACAAGGTCTTAAAGTTGCTTGTTTAGAAGAAATAGCTTATGAAATGGGTTATATAACTAAAGAGAAACTTTTAGAATTAGCACAACCTCTTAAAAAGAATAACTATGGTCAATACCTAATTAAAAGAGTAAAAGAAGGAAAAGTAGCTAGATGAATTTCATAAGAACAACAATACCTGATGTAGTTATAGTAGAACCTACTGTTCATGGAGATCATAGAGGTTACTTCGTAGAAACTTTTAGAGCAGATAAACTTGAAGAATTATTGGGATATAAAATAAACTTCTGCCAAGATAATGAATCAAAATCAAGTAAAGGGGTCTTGCGAGGACTTCACTATCAACTACCACCTCATGCACAAACAAAACTTGTAAGAGTTATCCAAGGATCTGTATTAGATGTTGCAGTTGATATCAGACGTAACTCTCCAACATTTGGTCAACACGTGAGCGTTGAATTATCAGCTGATAATAAAAAACAACTTCTAGTTCCAAGAGGCTTTGCTCATGGCTTTGTAGTACTTGAAGATGATACAGTATTTGCATATAAAGTAGATAATTATTATAGCCCACAATGTGATAGAGGAATAGCCTTTGATGATAAAGATTTAAATATCAACTGGCAATTAGAACATGGTGAGTTAAAACTATCAGAAAAAGATACAAAACAACCAAAGCTATTTAATATAGAAGATAATAAAGAAATATTTGAAGCAGGTATAAATTACTATGAATAAAAATAATTCAAACTCTAATACTTTAAATATACTAGTAACAGGCTCAAATGGGCAATTAGGAAGTGAAATAAGAGAACTAGAAAAAGAGTACTCTTATAACTTCTTTTTTACAACAAGAGAAAACCTAGATATTACGTGTAAAGATAGTATAAAAAACTTCTGTGAATCAAATAATATTAATTCAATCATAAACTGTGCAGCATATACAGCAGTTGATAAGGCTGAAAGTGATGTTGAAAATGCAGACCTAACAAATAGAAAAGCTGTAAAAAAACTAGCACTTGTTTCAAAAGAGTTAAATATAAAACTAATTCATATTTCAACTGATTATGTGTTTGATGGTAAAAACTTTAAACCATATTGTGAAGAGTTTCAAACAAACCCAAACTCAGTTTATGGTAAAACAAAACTTGATGGTGAAAATGAAATGATTAATATTAATCCATTAAATTCTATTATTATAAGAACATCATGGGTTTACTCATCATTTGGAAATAACTTTGTTAAAACAATGCTAAGACTTGGAAAAGAAAAGCAAGAACTTGGTGTAATATTTGATCAAGTAGGAACTCCTACAAATGCAGCTGATCTTGCAAAAGCTATTTTAGATATCTTGCCAAATATAAAAAATGATAAAGTAAGTATATATAACTACTCAAATGAAGGAGTACTTTCTTGGTATGACTTTGCTAAAGAGATTATGAAAATGGCAAAGATTGATTGTACTATTAACCCAATTGAGACATATCAATACCCAACACCAGCAGCAAGACCTCATTTTTCACTTTTAAATAAAGCAAAAATAAAAAATGAGTTTAATATAACTATTCCTTTTTGGAAAGATAGTTTAGATAAAGTTTTGAGAAAACTGGGTGAAAGAAAGTAATGCCTCAAAATAAATTGTTTGTTAAAGATATAACTGTTTCATTAACTAAAATAAATAAAAGTGATTTTATATCCTTAACTGACATTGCTAGAAGTAAAAATCAAGATGAACCAAAAGATGTAGTCAAAAACTGGCTTAGAAGCAAAAATACTATTGAATTTTTAGGTCTTTGGGAAACTATTAATAATAATGATTTTAAAGGGGTCGAATTCGACTCCTTTAAAAATGAAGCTGGTTCAAATAGTTTTACACTATCTCCTACTAAATGGACTTCTACTACAAATGCAATAGGACTTATTACTAAAGTAGGTAAAAATGGTGGAACATTTGCACATAAAGATATTGCATTTGAATTTGCAAGTTGGGTAAGTGCTGAGTTTAAATTATATTTAATTAAAGAATTTCAACGACTTAAAAATGACGAAATAGAAAAAAATCAATTAGGTTGGGATTTAAAAAGAAATATAGCTAAAATAAACTATAAAATACATACTGATGCAATCAAAGAAAATCTTATACCACAAAAGATAACAAAAGCTCAAAGCTCTTTTATATATGCAAATGAAGCAGATATCTTAAATGTAGCATTATTTGGAATTACTGCAAAACAGTGGAAAGAACATAATCCAAAACTACAAGGTAATATAAGAGACTATTCTAGTATAGAACAACTTGTAGTTTTATCTAATATGGAAAGTATGAATGCTGAATTAATCAAAAATAATATAAAACAAGAAGAAAGATTAGAAATATTAAATAATATGGCTATAACACAACTAAAATCAATTACAAGTTTAAAGACAATAGACCAACTGGAGAAAAAATAATATGAATAACAACAATCAAACAATACTAGTAACAGGATGTGCAGGCTTTATAGGATCAAACTTTGTGCCATACTTCCTAGATAAATACCCTGAATATAATCTAATAAACCTAGACCTTCTAACATACGCAGGTAACTTAGAAAATCTAAAAGAGTGTGAAGAAAATCCTAGATATAAATTTATAAAAGGTGATATTTGTAATCGTGATTTAGTAGAGTTTATATTTACTGAATATGATATTCAAGGTGTAATTCACTTTGCAGCAGAATCACATGTAGATAACTCTATTAAAAATCCTGGTGTGTTTGTAAATACAAATGTAAATGGAACTTTTACTCTAATAGATGTAGCATATAAATACTGGATGGATAAACCATTTAATTATAAAGCAGATTACAAGAAAAGTAGATTTCATCATATCTCAACAGATGAAGTATATGGAACGCTTACAGATGATCCAAAAGACTTGTTTACTGAAACTACTCCATATGCACCAAACTCTCCATATTCAGCTTCTAAAGCATCAAGTGATATGATAATAAGAGCATATAATGAAACATATGGAATGAATACAGTAATAACAAACTGTTCAAATAACTATGGACCAAAACAACATGATGAAAAACTAATACCTACAATAATTAGAAAAGCACTTAACAATGAATCAATTCCAATTTATGGAGATGGTAAGAATATTAGAGATTGGTTGTATGTATTAGATCACTGTAAAGGTATTGATATAGTTTATCATACAGGAAAGACTGCAAATACATATAATATTGGTGGAAGAAATGAAAGAACAAATCTTCAAATAGTAGATGCTATTTGTACTATTTTAGATACTAAAGTTCCATCAAAAACTCTAACTTCTTATAAAGAGCTAATTACCTTCGTAGAAGATAGAGCAGGACATGATAGAAGATACGCTATTGATGCAACAAAACTAGAAGATGAACTTGGTTGGAAAGCTGATGAGAACTTTGATACTGGGATTGTGTTAACTGTTGATTGGTATTTAGATAAATACAAATAATGAAAGAAGAGTTAGCAGCTATAATAATACTTTACAAACCCAATTATAAAGAGGTTTATGAAAATATTTTAACATATGCAAGAGATTTAAAAACCTTGTATATAGTTGGTAACTCTTTGATAAGAGATGATTTTTTATTAAAATTACAAAAACTAACTAATATAAAATTACTTCACAATGGTGAAAACTTAGGTATTTCAAAAGCTATAAATTTAGCATTAGAACAAGCTGCTAATGATAACTTTAAATGGATTATGACTATGGATCAAGATAGTTCTTTTATAAAAAAAGATTTTACTAAACTACTAGCTTATTTTTCAAAGATACCTAATAAATCAAAACTAATGATTTATTCACCAATTCATAACAAAAAATTTATTAAAGATTATTATCAAGAAGAGTCATTTGTCATGACATCTGGAAATATTTTAAATATAGAAAAAGCCTTGTTAATAAATGGATTTGAAGAAAAACTATTTATTGATGAAGTAGATCATGATTTTTGTTTTAAAACAATTAAAAATAAATATACAATATTACAAGATTATAGAATTGCTATAAATCATGAATTAGGAACTAAAAACAAAAAAAACATTACTATATATAAACCTTTTAGATTATATTATATGATGAGAAACTATTTATATTTAAGAGAAAAATATAAAGAGGAACAAAAAGAATTTTTCTTAAAAAGAGATAAGTATCTTCAAAGATTCTTTATTAAACATATTTTATTTTCAAAAGAAAAGATAAAATCATTTAACATGATTTTTTTGGGAATAAAAGATTTTAGAAATAAAAAGTTTGGAAAGCTTATTTATGAATAATATTGTTCTAATTTCAATAGCAATGACAACTTACAATGGTGAAAAATATTTAAAAAAACAGTTAGATTCTATAATAACACAAACTCATAAAAATATAGAGATTGTAATATGTGATGATTGTTCTACTGACAATACAGTAAATATAATCAAAGAATATTTAAAACAATTTAATTTTATTAAACTATATATTAATGAAAAGAATCTAGGATATGCTAGAAATTTTGAAAAAGCGATTAAACTTTCAAGCTCAAAATATATTGCATTAAGTGATCAAGATGATATATGGGAACCTCAAAAACTAGAGTTATTACTAAAGAATATTCAAAAAGAAGAAAATAATATTGATTTGCCTTTATTAATACATTCTGATTTGACTATGATAAATGATGAAGATAAGATTTTTAATACTTCATATTTTAAATATAGAAAATATAAATTAAAAAAAGAAAAAGATTTAGGACATATTCTAGGTCCTTGTGGAGTTATGGGCAATACAATAATGTTTAATAAAGCATTAAAAGAAAAAATATTACCTTTTCCCGTATATATAGAAAATCATGATTATTGGATTTCTTTAATAAATGAGATATTTGGTAAAAGAATAACTCTAGATAATAAATTAGTAAAGTACAGAATTCATACTACTAATGTCAGTAATAATAGTAAAAAGATACAAAATAATAAAAAATTGAAAAATATTATAAAATCAATTTTAGAAAGAAATTTTTATCTACCTTATATAAAAACTAATCGCCTTTTATTAATCTCATATATTCTAAAAAATTACAGCCTTCCTAAAAATGATAAGATAGTATTGATAAAGTTTCAAGAATATCTATCAAAAGAGACATCTAGCATAAAAAAGATTTATAACGTGATTAAATATTCATTTTATAAAAGGGACTTTTTTTACAGAATTATTTTTATTTTAGGTTTACTTTTAAAAAAAGATATTTCTAAAAAGAATTTTTATATTTATAATATATCTCAAATATTTAAATCAAAAAACTTTAAAGGTTGGGGGAAAAAACCTACAGGTAAATTTGCTTATTTTTGTAGTAAGTTATTTAATGGTAAATTAACTCTTTTAGAAGATGGCTTTATACGTTCTACAGAATTAGATAAATCATTAATTCCATCATTTTCAACTGTAAAAGATAAACTTGGGATATATTATGATGCTACAAAACCTAGTGACTTAGAAGTTATTTTAAATACTTATGATTTCAAAAATAATCCTAAAATAATCGAAGAAGCTAGAGAAGCTATAGATTTAATTTTAGAACATAACATATCAAAATATAATCATTCAGAAAACATTTCAAAAGATTACTTTAATGATGAAAAAAAAGTATTAGTCATTGCACAAGCCAAAAATGATCAATCACTAAAGTATGGACTGACAAATAATACAACATTAGAAGATATTGTTAGCGTAGCTATAAATGAAAATCCAGATTCAATAGTTTACATAAAAGTTCATCCAGATGAAATACAAAAAAATAGTTTTGAATTTCATTTTCATAATAAGAGATGTAAAATTATTGATAAAGATGTGAATTCGATATCTTTATTAAAATATTTTGAAAAAGTTTATACAAGAACTTCACAAATGGGGTTTGAAGCTGTTTTATTAGGTAAAGAATGTATATGCTTTGGAGTTCCTTTTTACGCAGGATGGGGAATAACAGATGATAGAGTTAAAAATGTATTTAAAAGAAGAAAAAGGAAATTATCTGTTGAAGAAGTTTTTATAGGATCTTATATTTTATATTCAAACTATAAAAATCCATGCACAAATAAAAAGAGTAATATATTAGATATAATTAATTATATTATATCTAATAAAAAGAATTAACAATGATATCAAAAGAAATATACTTATTTGGTTTCTCACGTTGGAAACATAACTTTGTAAAAGCATTTTTAAAAGAGTATAAAGATGAAAATATTCATTTTATTAATCCTATACTTTCTACTCATTATAAGTTAGCATTAAAAAAAGGCTTAGATAAAAATAGTGAAATATTTATTTGGGGAAGAAAAGAGTTTAAAGATATAGAAAACTTTGCTCAAGAAAGTAATATAAAAATCACTAGAATAGAAGATGGTTTTATCAGATCTGTTGGTTTAGGTTCTGATTTGACACGCCCTTATTCACTTGTAATAGATAAAGGAGGTATATACTTTGATCCTACACAAGCTAGTAGTTTAGAAACTATACTTAAAACTTATGATTTTCAATCAAATCAAGAGTTATTAAAAGAAGCTAAAGAGTTAAGGGAAAAGATACTAAAAACAAAGATATCAAAATATAACACTTCAAATCATAAAGAGTTATCTTTACCAAAAGATAAAATAAAAATATTAGTTTCAGGTCAAGTAGAAGATGATGCTTCTATAAAGTATGGTGCAAGTGGAATGACAAATTTACAGCTTTTAAAAGAAGTAAAGCAAGACAATCCAAAAGCATATATAGTTTTTAAACCACATCCAGATGTATTAAGTGGAAATAGGGTAGGAAATATAGAAGAAAAACTTGCTTTAAAGTATTGTGATGAAGTAATCATTGATGTTAGTATGTCATCTGTTTTAGATGCAGTTGATGAAGTACATACGATGACATCACTTACAGGATTTGAGGGTCTTCTTTATGGTAAGAAAGTTGTAACTTATGGTTTACCTTTTTATGCGGGATGGGGATTGACAGATGATAAAGAAACTTGTGAAAGAAGAAACAGAATCCTAACTCTTGATGAACTAGTTTGTGCTGTATATATACTATATCCAAGATATGTAAATCCGCAGACTTTAAACTATTGTACTCCAAGTGCATTAATTGATGAATTAGAAAAAGAAAAAAAGAAGATAAATAATAATATAATATATAAATATAAGAGTAAAATATACTCATATTTAAGTAGATTAAGTCAAAAGATATTAAGTTTGGTGAAGTAAATGAAAATAAAAAAAATAGTTGGCGATGTAAAAAATAAAAACATACTATTATTACAAGGTCCAATGGGAAGTTTTTTCAATACTTTAGATGAAAAATTCACAAAAGACAAAGCAAATACTTTTCGTATAGGATTCAATGCGGCAGATGAATTCTTTGCAAATTCAAAGAACTATACTGGCTATAAAGATACTCCTAAAAACTGGGGTAAGTTTATCTCAAACTATTATGATAAACATAAGATTGATAAGTTATTTGTTTTTGGTGATTGTAGATTTTATCAATCAATAGCTGTAAACCTTGCAAGAAAAATAAATATAGAAATATTTGTATTTGAAGAGGGGTATATTAGACCAAATTTTATTACACTTGAAAAACATGGTGTAAATGCACATAGTATACAACCTAAAAATAGAGAATTCTATGATAATTTTAAACTTGATGAATTATTAATTAAAGAAATCAATCAAGCTGTAAAATTCAAACCAACATTTAATAAGATGGCAAAAGAAGCTATAATCTACTATTGGTTAGCAAACTTATTTTATTATAGATATCCGAACTATATTCATCATAGAAACTTTTCTTTATGGGATGAGTTTAAATCTGGTTGTTTAAATGTTTTTAGAAAGTATATATACAAAGTAAAAGAAAAAGGTCTAAATGAGAAGTTTAAAACAGAGCTTTCAAAAAAGTATTATTTTGTACCTTTACAAACGCATGGTGATTTTCAGATTAAGACTCATTCTAAATATAAAACTATTCATGTATTTATAGAAGAAGTATTAAACTCCTTTGCTAAAAATGCACCTAAAGATAAACTTTTAGTATTTAAACATCATCCAGTAGATAGAGGAAGACAAAATCACGCAAAGTATATAAGAAATATTGCTTATACTTTAGGTATAAAAGATAGAGTTATTATCACTTGGGATGTACATCTTCCAACTTTTTTAAAAAATGCTATTGGAACTATTGTGATAAATAGTACAGTTGGTCTTTCCTCTTTATATCATAAAACACCAACTATTTGCTTAGGTGATGCAATATATGATATAGAAGGACTTATTTCAAAAGATATGTCTATTGATGAGTTTTGGGAAAATTATAAAGAAGTAGATGTAGAGTTATTTAGAAAGTATAGAGCTTATCTTATACAAACAACTCAAGTAAATAGTAACTTTTACTTATAATTGTAAAAAGGAAGTATAATAAATGATTTATAATTTTTGGGAAGAGTATCAAGAACTTTTGTCATATGAACAATCACGTACCTTTGATTATAGACTAGATAATGTAGCTATAAAACTAAATGATTTTTTTCAAAGACTACTAATAAAAAATATTAAAAAAAGAAATATAAAATTTTTCTTAGCAGGCTCTTGTATAAAGTCTGATATTTTTAGAGATCTTGATATGATTTTTCCAGTTAGCAATGATAGAGAACTAATCAACGATGCTTTAAACAAAGACTATTTTGAATATGAAAATAACTCATATACATATAGATATAAAAACGATCTATATCAACTTGTATTTAGAGAAAAATTCAAAGATGCAACTTTGAATTTTTTAGTAGATGGCTTTGATTTTGATTCTACAAAAATTGCTTTTGAATGTAATTATGATACAAAAAAAAGATTATTTACTATTGTAAAATGTGATTTAAGAATAGAGTTTATAAACTATATCAATACAAAAGTAAATAACCTAGAAAAAGTTAGTGCAAATCCTTTTGTATCACTACAAAGAGCAATACATTTTTTAAAACGTGGAGATGATGTACCTTATTCTGTATTTTTAGATATTTGCTCAAAAGTTGCAGATCTAAAAATAAAAGAAAATGAAGATATTGATAAACACTTTATTAGACTTCAAGGAAACCCAAATAAGTTAGAAAATATAAAAGATGCTATTAGTCATTATATAGAGGATAAGCAAGATGAAATTGGAAAATAAAAAGCGAACTTTATAACTGTTTTCCAACTGTTTGTTTATCAAGATTTCTTTCTAAAATTAAATCAACTACAACTTGTTCTCTTTTGTTGGCTCTTTTGCAGTGATCTTTTTGGAAAGAGTCTGTAATTTTTATGATAATTTTAGCCCATTTTTTATCTCGTTTCCTCCAAGCATGAGAAGATAGTGATTCCCATGCGTAGCCATTAAAAAGTGTAGCATTTACAAAGTGATCAAGTGCTCGTACACCTTGTCTTACTCTTGATACTTTTCCAAAAGTTCCTACAATTACTATAAAAAGATAACTAATAACGGCAAGTGGAACTATTGCACAAAGTAGAATTGTACCAGCTAATTTTTCTTTCATTATTTTACTTTTCTCTTTTTGTTAAAATTATATTCATTCCATTTGCAGAACGTACTGTTAGACGACCAACTACATCTGGAACAAATCCCTCTTCAAGTTCTAGCTTATAATTTTTTAGTATTGAAGATAGTATTAGTATTGATTCTTGCATAGCAAAACCTTGTCCTATGCAAACACGTTCACCCATACCAAAAGGAAGATAGGTGTCTTTTTTGATTTCTTTAGGATTCTCATGTCTCTTAGGATCAAAATCATTTGGATTTTCCCAAAACTCTTCATGTCTATGAATTAGCCATGGTGCTACAACTATAGCTGAACCTTTTTTGATATTCTTACTCCTCATCACAATATGTTCACGTTTAGATTCTCTTGCATAGAACCCAACAGGAGGATAAAGTCTTAAAGCTTCTTTGAATATATTTGTAAGATATTTCATCTTTCGTATATGTTGAATTGTTACTTCTTCTTCACCTTGTACTTCTAAAACTTCAGCATAGGCTTTTTCTTGTTCTTCTTGGAACATACTTAGTAAGTAAAGTGTCCAAGTTAAAGAACTAGCAGTAGTTTCATGACCTGCTAAAAATAACATAGCAACTTGATCTAATATCTCTTCAAAAGAAAATCTTTCATTTGTATCACAGTCTACTACTTGTAAAAGAGAAGATAAAATATCTTCATTTTCAATTTCTTTTCCATTTGTAACTGCATCATATCTTGGTTTTATGATATTTGATAATACTACTCTTATTTCCTCTCCAGCTGCTAATCTTCTTTTCTCACCTAAAAAATAAGATATCCATCTTGGAAAACAAAACATTTTTCTCATAGCTGCACGTGCTGTTTCTTCTTGGAAAGTTATAAAAGCATTTATTACTTTTTTACCTTCTTCTCTGTCTAATCGCTCCGACATAATTGTTCTGAAAATAACATCAGCTGTAGTATAAGTCATCTCTTCATCTACTTCAACAACTGAACCACTTTTATTTTTGTCTAAATGTTCTATTAAATCATTTGCAGCATTTTTCATATGAGTGAATACTCTTGAAATTCTTGTCATTTCAAAAGATGGTTTGATTAGATCTCTTTGTTTTTCCCAAACTTTGTCATTTGTAGTAAAAATACTATCACCTAGTAAAGGATTTAGTAATTCATGTAATAGTTCACTTTTAGGAAATTCTCTTACTTCATCAACCATTATTCTTCGTACTTCTTTAGGATCATTTACAACATGTAAATCAAGACCAGGCATTTTAACTCTACCCATTTTCATTTTATAACTTTTTTCATATAAGCCATCAAGCCATGAACGTCTTTTCAAAAAAAGTGTAGTAAAAAGTGAAGCTTTGTTTTTGTGTGGTTTTGGGTGAAATGGACATTGTCCCATGTTATTTTTCCTTCTTGTAGTTTTGTATTCGGTCTTCTAGTGCTTTATTTCCTGCAGTTATATCAAAATAGTCATAGTTTCCTGCAAGTTCAGTAGACATTAAATATAAAAAATGTGCTTTATATTTTTCTTTTTTAATTTTTTTGTAGTTTTCTTTTGTAAAAAGTTTAAAAAATCTTGTAGATAATAATATTGGACCACAGTCTTTTTCTCTTTTTATTCCAGAAGAAACAATAGGATCAACCATAGGAAAACATGCACCATCAATTGTGGCAGTATAATCAAGCCATGTAAAGTTTTTTGTTTTTCCTAAAAGTTCTAGATCTTCTCTAAATTCTAAAAACTTTTTTTGATAACATACAAGAGGTAAACAATTTCCCAAAGTTAAAAGTTTAAAGTTTGAATAATCTATATTTTCTTTCACACATTTTCTAATAACATCACTTGTAATTCTAATAGCAAGAATAGTTCCTACACTATGAGTTGATAAAATAAATTCTTTTTTACTATTTGTATTGTTTTTGATTTGATTAAAAATATGATTAGAAAATAGTTCGATTCTTTCATCAATATTTTCAACCCTTTTTTCAGAAAATCTTGCACAAAAAGCATAAATTCTTGATAGCCAAAAAACTGCGACTTTATCACCAACTTTTTCAATGAGTTTAATACCTAAAAGAAAAAGAGCGAAAGCTAAGATTACCGATATCAAATTATTCATATACTCACTAAGAATTTCATAACTATAAAATGATAAATAAGCAGTAGTAAATATTGTAATAAATAAATAAACCAAAGGATACGATCCAGCTATTATCTGTCGTGGTGATTCTTTTGCAACTTTTGTATAAATTCCTGTAAACATGTACATCTTAATAAAATAAAGAGTATCTATAAAATTTCGTAAAAAACCCTCAGCCCAAGTTTGTTTAACTATATCATTCCATGAAAAAAAGTTGTAGGTAGTATTTGTTTTTTTATCTGTAGTTATTTCACATGAAGAAATATAATCATTGATTATCTTTGTTTTTGAAAGTTTTATATTAAGATTATTTATTTTATTTTGTTTTTTAGCATTCTTTTTATATAAAGAATAGTAGTATCTATAACCTCTTGGATCATATCCTGCTATATAAAAAACTTCTCTTTCTTGTATTTCTTTCATTTATAACTTTATTTAATAATTTGTTTATATTATATAAAAATTTACCCAAAAGTTTTATGTAAAACCTAAAGTAAATAAGATATAATCTAACGACAAGGATAAAAATAAAATGATTTTAATGATTGATAACTATGATTCATTCACATACAATATTGTTCAATACTGCTTAGAATTAGGAGCAGATTTAAAAGTTATAAGAAATGATGAATTAAGTATAGAAGAAATAGAAAAACTAAACCCAGAAAAAATTATCATCTCTCCCGGACCTGCAACACCTAATGATGCAGGGGTTTGTCTTGATGTAATAAAGCATTTTAGTGACACAAAACCAATATTTGGGATATGCTTAGGTCATCAAAGTATCGCACAAGTATTTGGAGCTGAGGTAATTAGAGCAAAGAATATGATGCATGGAAAAACTTCAAAAGTAAAAGTTCTAAAAGATACAGTTATTTTTAAAGATTTACCAAATGAGTTTATAGAAACAAGATATCATTCTCTAACTGTAAACAAAGATAATTTACCAGATGTTGTAATTCCAACATCAATGAGTCTTGATGATGATGAAATCATGTCATTAGAAATCAAAGACAAACAAATATACGGAGTACAATTTCATCCAGAATCAATTATGAGTGAGCATGGATATGAAATGATTGATAACTTTTTAAAATTATGATAAATACGAACAGATACAATTACTACTTTTATTTATTACTATCAATATTAGTTGTTGTACTGCTGTTTGTCTCAAATACACTTAGTATTTCATACAAAGAAGCTCTAAATGTATTTGTAAATAACTCTGTATTAACTTATGTTACAAATACATCACTTTATATTTTTGGGCAAAATGATATAGCCTTACGTCTACCCTTTATACTCTTTTATATTTTAAGTGTTTTAATGATGTATAAAATTACAGAAAATTACTTTAATAAAGAAAGTGATAGATTTATATCTATTTGTATTTTTATGCTTTTACCTGGAGTTTTAAGTGCTTCGTTATTAGTAAATAGTGCAATTATTGTAACTTTCCTTACTTTACTATATTTGTATTATTATAAAATCACAAATAAACATTCCTATGTTCTTTTGTGTTTATTTGTCTTTATTGATAATTCTTTTGCTATATTATTTTTAGCACTATTTTTTTATTCATTAAAAGATAAAAAAAGTTTATTACCTTGGATCTCATTAATTCTTTTTTCTTTATCGATGTATATTTATGGTTTTTCAACAATAGGAAAACCAAGAGGTTTCTTTCTTGACACGTTTGCAATTTATGCATCAATCTTTTCTCCACTACTTTTTTTATACTTTTTTTATAGTATTTATAGAATTGGTTTTAAAGAAAAAGAAAAATCATTAACATGGTATATTTCTACTACTGCATTAATTTTATCTTTTTTATTTTCTTTTAGACAAAGAGTGTATATTGAAGATTTTGCACCTTACGTTGTAATTTCTTTACCTTTTATGTTAAAGATATTTTTCCATTCATATAGAGTTAGATTAAAAGAATTTAGAAAAAAACATAATATTGCTGTAGTACTAGTTTTATTTATGCTTTTTATAAATGTGTTTTTTACAATTGTAAATAAACCTTTATACTTAGTGCTTCCAAATGCAAAAAAACATTTTGTTTACAAATACCATTTTATAAAAGAATTAGCAGAAGAACTCAAACGAAATAATATCGATATGATTTCTAGTAATGATGAGCAATTACTATTAAGATTGAAATTTTATGGAATAAATGAAGGGACAAAACATTATATTAGCTTAGATGAATTTGATTCATATAAATTAAAAATGACTGTAAGTTACTATAATAAAGATCTATATAAAGTTTATATTAAATAAATTAAATGAAAAAATCTTTTACTCTTTTAGAACTAGTGTTAATAATTTCTCTATTAGGCTTTTTATATACAGCCTTTATACCAAAAACTAAAATTAGTAATATAGATGAATTGGCAAATAGGCTTGTATTGTATTTAAAACAAACAAGATACCAATCTATGATAAATGACAAATTTGATAATAACAATAATCTCTGGCACAAAAAAAGATGGACTTTGAAGTTTTTTAGATGTCGAGAAAGTGTAGGTGGAATTTACTATTCAATTTATAGTGATAAAAACAATTCAGGTCATCCAAGTATTGAAGATAGTTTAAAAGATAGTCTTACTTTAAAAAATATATATAGTACAAATCATTGTAAAGAAAATATTAAAAATAGTAAATACGTATTAATCACACAAAATTTTAATATCAAGTCTGTAAATGTTTCATGTAATGAAACAAGTTCTCTAGGACAATTATCTTTTGCAAGTGATGGTAAAATATATTCAAAACTAAGTAATATCTCAAATGATTCAAATTCATATGAAATCATGAATAACTGTAAGATAGAATTAGTAGATAATTTAGATCAAAAAAGAACTATAAATCTAGAAAGTAAAACAGGATATATCTATAAAGAATAAAACCCAAAAAAACACAAATCTAAAAATTTAAACAGAATTTAAGTTATACCTCTTGACAAAGCATAAAAAATTCTCTATAATTCCCGTCCAATTTAAGTAGAGCGCAAGCGACACATAAACGGATGATCTTTAACAATGTAATGAAGTTTGTAAAGTAATCTTTATAAACTGAATATAATACTCTAATATATAATCTAAAATAAATAGATTTAAAAAAAATAAAAATATTATAACAAGAATGTAATTCTTGTCTATAAATTTGAGTGATAATTTTGTATAACAATACAAATTTGTCAGTATCAAACTAGACGCGTTTATAAAACTTGACATTAAGTCAACTTTGTATCGCACTTCTTTATGGAGAGTTTGATCCTGGCTCAGAGTGAACGCTGGCGGCGTGCTTAACACATGCAAGTCGAACGAGAACGGATTAAAGCTTGCTTTAATTGTCAGCTAAGTGGCGCACGGGTGAGTAATATATAGGTAACGTGCCTTCAAGAAGGGGATAACAATTGGAAACGATTGCTAATACCCTATATGCCTTTATCCCATAAGGGAGCAAGGGAAATATTTATAGCTTGAAGATCGGCCTGTACAGTATCAGTTAGTTGGTGAGGTAATGGCTCACCAAGACAATGACGCTTAACTGGTTTGAGAGGATGATCAGTCACACTGGAACTGAGACACGGTCCAGACTCCTACGGGAGGCAGCAGTGGGGAATATTGCACAATGGACGAAAGTCTGATGCAGCAACGCCGCGTGGAGGATGACACATTTCGGTGCGTAAACTCCTTTTATATAGGAAGATAATGACGGTACTATATGAATAAGCACCGGCTAACTCCGTGCCAGCAGCCGCGGTAATACGGAGGGTGCAAGCGTTACTCGGAATCACTGGGCGTAAAGAGAATGTAGGCGGATAGAAAAGTCAGAAGTGAAATCCAATAGCTCAACTATTGAACTGCTTTTGAAACTTTCTATCTAGAATATGGGAGAGGTAGATGGAATTTCTGGTGTAGGGGTAAAATCCGTAGAGATCAGAAGGAATACCGATTGCGAAGGCGATCTACTGGAACATTATTGACGCTGAGATTCGAAAGCGTGGGGAGCAAACAGGATTAGATACCCTGGTAGTCCACGCCCTAAACGATGCACACTAGTTGTTGTGAGGCTAGACCTTGCAGTAATGCAGTTAACACATTAAGTGTGCCGCCTGGGGAGTACGGTCGCAAGATTAAAACTCAAAGGAATAGACGGGGACCCGCACAAGCGGTGGAGCATGTGGTTTAATTCGACGATACGCGAAGAACCTTACCTGGACTTGACATAGATAGAATATAACAGAGATGTAATAGTGCTAGCTTGCTAGAACTATCATACAGGTGCTGCACGGCTGTCGTCAGCTCGTGTCGTGAGATGTTGGGTTAAGTCCCGCAACGAGCGCAACCCTCGTCATTAGTTGCTAACAGTTCGGCTGAGAACTCTAATGAGACTGCCTGGGTAACCAGGAGGAAGGTGAGGACGACGTCAAGTCATCATGGCCCTTACGTCCAGGGCTACACACGTGCTACAATGGGGTATACAAAGAGCAGCAATACCGTGAGGTGGAGCAAATCTCAAAAATATCTCCCAGTTCGGATAGCAGTCTGCAACTCGACTGCTTGAAGTTGGAATCGCTAGTAATCGTAGATCAGCAATGCTACGGTGAATACGTTCCCGGGTCTTGTACTCACCGCCCGTCACACCATGGGAATTGAACTCATTCGAAGCGGGAATGCTAAAGTAGCTACCCTCCACAGTGGATTCAGTAACTGGGGTGAAGTCGTAACAAGGTAACCGTAGGAGAACCTGCGGTTGGATCACCTCCTTTCAGAGATATGAACTTAGATTCGTTTCTAAGTTCGTCAAGAAAAACAATAAAGAGTATTATGTTCGGTTTATAAAGATTATTTATTTAATAGGTAATAGGGGCCTATAGCTCAGCTGGCTAGAGCGCTCGACTGATAATCGTGAGGTCCCAGGTTCAAGTCCTGGTAGGCCCACCATTCTTAAATAATCTATAACTTAATAATTAATATACTACGATGGGGAATTAGCTCAGCTGGGAGAGCGCCTGCCTTGCACGTAGGAGGTCAGCGGTTCGATCCCGCTATTCTCCACCATCATATAAACCAAATTACACTGATAAAAGTTTAGTTGCTAAACTAAATATAAGTACTTAAAAGAAGTATTTATATTTGGTTTAATTACCAAAACGCGTTACCTTGAAAAAACTTGTTTTTTTAAGCTAGCAAGATATTTAAAAATATAATGTTAAAGTCTTTTAATTTTTTCATTAATTAATACTAATTTATTAGTAAAGATTAATAAACAATTTTAAAAACTATCTAAGAGATTAGATAGAACACAATTTATTATTTTATGAAATATGCATTAAAGTATGTTTAATAAGATAGTAGCCAAAGAATAATTATCAAATGCGACAGATTAAATTCTGTTTATTATAAGCTATTAAGGGCTAATGGTGGATGCCTAGACTGTAAGAGGCGATGAAGGACGTACTAGACTGCGAAAAGCTACGGGGAACTGTCAAGAAGTTTTGATCCGTAGATCTCCGAATGGGACAACCCAGCTAATAGAGATATTAGTTACACGAAAGTGGGCAAACCTGGTGAAGTGAAACATCTCAGTAACCAGAGGAAGAGAAATCAAAAGAGATTCCCAAAGTAGCGGCGAGCGAAATGGGATTAGGACAAACCCTATGCTTGCATAGGGGGTTGTAGGACCAAGATGTGAGACTAGAGAATATAGATGAATAACCTGGAAAGGTTAAGCGTAGAAGGTGATACTCCTGTAATCGAAATGTTCAATAGCTCTATTGGTATCCTGAGTAGGACGGAACACGTGATATTTTGTCTGAATCTAGGGGGACCACCCTCTAATCCTAAATACTACTTACAGATCGATAGTGAACAAGTACCGTGAGGGAAAGGTGAAAAGTACTCCAGCGAGGAGAGTGAAATAGAACCTGAAACCATTAGCTTACAATCATTCGGAGCCCTATGATTTATCAGGGTGACGGACTGCCTTTTGCATAATGAGCCTGCGAGTTGTGGTGTCTGGCAAGGTTAAGCCAAGTGCGAAGCCGTAGCGAAAGCGAGTCTTAATAGGGCGACTTAGTCAGATGCTGCAGACCCGAAACGAAGTGATCTATCCATGAGCAGGTTGAAGCTGGTGTAAGAGCCAGTGGAGGACCGAACCGGTGTGCGTTGAAAAGTGCTCGGATGACTTGTGGATAGGGGTGAAAGGCCAATCAAACTTCGTGATAGCTGGTTCTCTCCGAAATATATTTAGGTATAGCCTTGCGTAGTAGCATATAGGGGTAGAGCACTGAATGGGCTAGGGCTGCTTACCGCGGTACCAAACCCTATCAAACTATGAATACTATATGTGTAATCGCAGGAGTCAGGCGTAGGGTGATAAAATCCTATGTCGAGAGGGGAACAACCCAGACTAACAGCTAAGGTCCCAAAGTCATATCTAAGTGGAAAACGATGTGGAGTTACTGTGACAACCAGGAGGTTGGCTTAGAAGCAGCCATCCTTTAAAGAAAGCGTAACAGCTCACTGGTCTAGTGATTCTGCGCGGAAAATATAACGGGGCTAAGATATGCACCGAAGCTTTAGATTCAATATTTATATTGAGTGGTAGGAGAGCGTTCTATTCAGCGTTGAAGATGTACCGGTAAGGAGCGTTGGAGCGGATAGAAGTGAGCATGCAGGCATGAGTAGCGATAATTGAGGTGAGAATCCTCAACGCCGAAAACCCAAGGTTTCCTACGCGATGCTCGTCATCGTAGGGTTAGTCGGGTCCTAAGTCGAGTCCGAAAGGGGTAGACGATGGCAAATTGATTAATATTTCAATACCAACAAACAAGCGTGATGTGGGGACGCATAGAGTTAATCGAGCTCACTGATGGAATAGTGGGTCGAAGGACGTAGGTCGTAATTTAGGCAAATCCGGATTACATGAGACCGAGATCTTACAGGCTCCTGACACTCTTCGGAGGAGATGGAGAATCGATGATACTGTCGTGCCAAGAAAAGCCACTAAGCATATTGTTTGTTGCCCGTACCGTAAACCGACACAGGTGGGTGGGATGAGTATTCTAAGGCGCGTGGAAGAACCCTGGTTAAGGAACTCTGCAAACTAGCACCGTATCTTCGGTATAAGGTGTGCCTACTTTGGTATAGGAATTTACTTCCGAAAGCTAGAGAGGTTGCAACAAAGAGTCCCTCCCGACTGTTTACCAAAAACACAGCACTTTGCTAACTCGTAAGAGGATGTATAAGGTGTGACGCCTGCCCGGTGCTCGAAGGTTAACTGATGATGTTAGATTTATCGAAGCATTTGATTGAAGCCCGAGTAAACGGCGGCCGTAACTATAACGGTCCTAAGGTAGCGAAATTCCTTGTCGGTTAAATACCGACCTGCATGAATGGCGTAACGAGATGGGAGCTGTCTCAACCAGGGATCCAGTGGAATTGTAGTGGAGGTGAAAATTCCTCCTACCCGCGGAAAGACGGAAAGACCCCGTGCACCTTTACTACAGCTTGACACTGTAGCTTGGATATTCATGTGCAGGATAGGTGGGAGGCTATGAAACTAGGATGCCAATTCTAGTGGAGCCATCCTTGAGATACCACCCTTGAATATTTGAGTTACTAACTGGGACGAGTTATCCTCGTTCAGGACAATGTCTGGTGGGTAGTTTGACTGGGGCGGTCGCCTCCTAAAAAGTAACGGAGGCTTACAAAGGTTAGTTCATGGCGGATGGAAATCGCCAGTTGAGTATAATGGCATAAACTAGCTTGACTGTGAGACATACAAGTCGAACAGAGACGAAAGTCGGTCATAGTGATCCGGTGGTTCTGTGTGGAAGGGCCATCGCTCAAAGGATAAAAGGTACGCCGGGGATAACAGGCTGATCTCCCCCAAGAGCTCACATCGACGGGGAGGTTTGGCACCTCGATGTCGGCTCATCGCATCCTGGGGCTGAAGCAGGTCCCAAGGGTATGGCTGTTCGCCATTTAAAGCGGTACGCGAGCTGGGTTCAGAACGTCGTGAGACAGTTCGGTCCCTATCTTCCGTGGGCGTAGGAAAGTTGAGGAGATTTGTCCCTAGTACGAGAGGACCGGGATGAACGTACCACTAGTGTACCAATTGTTCTGCCAAGAGCATCGTTGGGTAGCTACGTACGGATGAGATAAGCGCTGAAAGCATCTAAGCACGAAGCCAACTCCAAGATTAACTTTCCCTGAAGATCCCAGCAAGACTAGCTGGTTGATAGGCTAGATGTGTAAGCGTTGTAAGACGTTTAGCTGACTAGTACTAATAGATCGTTTGGCTTATTTATAATTCAAATTTAGTATTCTTTGGTTTACTATCTTATTAAGTGTACGCAATGTATGAATAAAAAATAAAATGTGTTGACTTTAACATTATTAATATCTTTACTCACAGATTAAGTTGAGTAATGAGTATACTAGCATTTTTGCAATGGTATATTGATTACTCAGTTTTGCTGGTGGTTATAGAGAAGAGGAAATACCCAGCTCCATTTCGAACCTGGAAGTCAAGCTCTTCATCGCTGATAATACTGCAGGGTCCCCTTGTGGAAACGTAGGCCGCTGCCAGCTCTTGAGTATTTATTTACAAGCTTTTAGCTATTTGAACTTTGTTCTTTTAGCTGAAAGCTTTTTTTTTAGCCTCATTTTCGGGTTTAGCTTTTTACTTTTAAATTTTACATAAAAAAAGGCTAACCTTTCGATTAACCTTTTTTATTTTTATATATATTAAAACTTATATTGATTCTAATATTTCAATTGAAATTATTTCATCTTTTTGCTCAATCGAGTCTAAAACAGAAAAACTATCACTATCATCTGCTTGTATTTCACCAAATACTGTATGATGTCTATCTAAATGAGGACAAGGTACAAAACAAATAAAGAATTGACTTCCACCTGTATTTGGACCCGCATGAGCCATAGATAAGCTACCTTTATTATGTACTTGTTTCTCTTTATCTACTTCACATTCAATTGCCCAATCTGGTCCACCAGTACCAGTTTTATTTGGGCATCCACCTTGTGCCATAAATCCATCAATTACTCTATGAAAGTTAAGACCATTATAAAAATCATCATTTGCTAAAGTTGCAAAGTTAGCAACTGTATTTGGTGTTTCTTCATTGAATAATTTAATTAAAATTACTCCCTTACTTGTAGTAAATTTTGCATATTGGAATTTTGCTAATTCTTCTGCTGTATAATCATATTTTTTTAATTTTTTTCCGAACATTATATACCTTTTATTTATTTTTTGAAATTATATCGTTTTTAGGTGTAAGATAGTTTAATTTAATTAAATTTTGTACAATTTCTTTAAATACTGGTACTGCTGAAGATGAAGCATATCTATAGTACCAATATTTACCTGTTGAATTTGGATTCATCACTGTAACACCTATGGTATAAGAATTTTCGCCATCACTAACAAAACCAAAAAATGAAGAAATATATTTTTTTAGATATTTCCCACCTCTTGCAATTTGTGCTGTACCAGTTTTCCCACCAATTTCAAGACCTTCTATTTTTGCAGCTTTTCCTGTTCCTTCTTCAACAGTTTGTATTAATAGTTTTTTCATTCTAAGAGCAGTTTCTTTTGAAATCACTTTTTCAGGTTTGTTGTCATAAGCTTTATACTTACTATTGTCATGTAATAAGTGTGAAACTATTTTTGGTGTAGACATATATCCTTCGCTATTAAAAACTGTATAGGCTTTCATCATTTGCATAAATGTTGCTGTAATACCTTGTCCGTAAGAATCTGTAGCTTTAAAAATATTATCTTCTTTATCTCTATCTCCAGCTGAATATTGTCTTACACTATGAATCACTCCTTTTTTCTCATATGGCAAGTCTATTCCTGTTTTTCTAGCTAAACCAAATCTTTTATAACCTTCATAAAACTCTGGACCTGTTAATCTTTGAGCAATCTTTAATGTACCAATATTAGAAGAGTAAATTACAACATCTTTTAATGTTAAGTAGTGTTTTTTAAATCTATGATCATCACCAATCGTATATCGGCCTAATTTATATTTACCTTTTGGAAATTCACCTTTACTATTTGCTTTACCTTTTGTATTATATGCAAAAAAGAGTTCATTTTTTTTAATTCTATTTTTATCCATTACAAGTGATATCGAGATTGGTTTGACAATTGAACCTGGTTCAAATTGATATTCTATTGCATTTACATTTAATGATGGTATATCTTTTTGTCTAATTTTCTCTGGGTTAAATCTATTAGAACTTGCAAGTGTTAAAACTTCACCTGTTTTACTATTCATTATTGATACCATTATTTCATCTGCACTTAGTTTCTTTTTATGAACATCAAGTGTTAATTCATTGTTTTTTTGCAGTTTAAGTGGAATATTTAAGTTTAGTGTAGCTCCATCAATTCTTTTTCTAATTACTGAATCTTTATCAAATGCAATATATGAAAGAACATCTCTATTTCCTTGTAAGATGCCATCTTTTGATTCATTTAAAACTTTATTGTAACTTTTTTCTAAACCTTTAATTCCTTTTACTTTTGTTGTTCCTTCTTTACTCTCAAATTTTGATATATACCCAATTACTGGAGTTAGAGTGTCTTCGTAAGAAAAAAGTCTTTTTTCTCCACTTTCTCTAATACTCAAACCTCTTAAGATTTTTCCACCTTTAACTTTTCTTGAAATAAAAACATCAAGACGTCTAAGTTTAAATGCAAGTTCTTTTAAGTTTTTAGCTGTTCTTGAATCAATACTATAAGATAATACTAAATTCCCAGGTTTATTTTTAGCTTTTTGTAGTTTCTTCTTTAATTTTTTATATGGAATTTTGCTATAAATTGAAAATAGTTGCAAAAAGAGTTCTTTTTTATCTTCTGATAAATGTCTAGTATCAATTGAGGCCTTATAAAGTTTCTTAGAAGATGCAATTTTGAAATTATCAGAACTTACAATATCACCACGCACAGATAGTTCTTTTTTTTCACTCTGAAGAGTCGGCATGTGCCTATATTCAGTTATTGTTCTAAATACTGAAATAATTAGTATTAACAAAAATAAGAAAATAATCATAAATAATATTGCTATTTTCTTTGTTTTATTTATTTTTTCGATTTTGTTTGAAGACATCTTTATCCATAATATTATATAATAAGATATGTATTCTAACAAAAATAAGATTAAAGCACTAAAAAATAATTTAAATTGTCAACAAGCTGACTATCCTTTACTTATTTTAGTATCTTTATTAATTTCATTAAGCGTTGTTTTCTCCTATTCTTTAAGTATTTATACTGTTGAATATTATGGATATAGTCAATTTCATTTTTTTATTAGACAAGCTATGGTTGCTGTTGTTGCAATACTTATAATGTGGTCTTTTTCATTAATTCATCCTGATAAATTAGTAGGAAAAGTGGGAATGAGTTTATTTTTACTATTTTTCTTTCTTATGGCAATAATGCCAGCTCTTCCAGCCTCAATGGTAACAGCATCAGGAGGTGCAAACAGATGGATAAGAATGCCTGGTTTTTCTTTGTCTCCTGTAGAGTTTTTCAAAATAGGTTTTATATATTTTCTATCATGGTCTTTTCATAGAAAAGTTATGGACCAACCTAAAAAAATTGGCTTAAAAAAAGAGTCATTACTTTTAGCACCATATTTTTTAACATTTTTTGCTGTTGTATTTATTGTGGCTTTTTTACAAAAAGATTTAGGTCAAGTTGTTCTTTTAGGAATAATATTAGTTGTTCTTTTAATTTTTGCAAATAGGTCTTTTAAAATATTTCTAGTTTTAGGAGCGGGAGCACTTTTAGGTTTAGTTGGATTGATTCTTGCGGCTCCTCATAGAATTCAGAGAATTTATTCTTGGTGGGCTATGGTTCAAGATGGTATTTTATCTGTACTACCTTCTTGGGCTGAATCATATTTAAGAATTGATGAACTACCTGAACCTTATCAGGTTTCACATTCTTTAAATGCAATGCATAATGGAAGTTTTTTAGGTCAAGGTATTTCAAATGGCGATATTAAAGTTGGATTTTTATCTGAAGTTCATACAGATTTTGTTTTAGCAGGTATTACTGAAGAAGTTGGACTTCTTGGATTAATGTGTATTATTGGAATAATGTTTTCTATCATTTGGAGAATATTTAGAATAAGTAGACGTGTTAAAAATCCTATTTATCATCTATTTACATTAGGAATTGCTTTAATGATTATAATCGCCTTTTTAATCAATTCTTATGGTATATCAGGAATGATACCAATTAAAGGTATTGCTGTACCTCTTCTTTCTTATGGTGGTTCTTCTATGCTATCCATGTCTATTGCAATTGGTTTAGTTTTATCCATAAGTAGAGTTGTAAGTGATGAAGATATAAAAATAAATGAGAAAAAGGTATAAAATGAGAGGAAGTGTTGTAGTAACTGGAGGAGGTACAGGTGGACATTTAAAAGTTGCTGATGCTTTTGTTGATGAATTTAATAAAAGAGGTATACCTGTAATATTTATTGGCTCTTCAAATGGTCAAGATAAACAATGGTTTGAGAATGATAAAAGGTTTAAAAAAACATATTTTCTAGATACAAAAGGTGTAGTGAATAAAAATGCACTTGGAAAAGTAAAATCATTATTTAATATTCTTTCTAAAACTGCTTATTGCTTAGGTTTATTTACAAAATATAATGTAAAAACTGTTATCTCTGTTGGTGGTTTTTCAGCAGCAGCTGCTACATTTGCTTCAATTGCAAAGCTGGATTGTAAGCTTTATATTCATGAACAAAACTCTGTAATGGGAAGTTTAAATAAGCTTACTTCAAAATTTGCTACTGAAGTTTTTTCCTCTTTTTTAAAAAGTTCTAAAATTAAAGATTATCCTGTTTCTCAAGAGTTCTTTGAATTAGGTAGAATTAGAGAAGAAGTTAAAACAATAGCATTTTTTGGTGGTTCTCAAGGAGCCTTAGCTATCAATGATTTTGCATTAAAAGTAGCTTTTAAATTAAATGAAATGGATATTAAAATTATTCATCAAGCAGGAAAGAATGATTTTCTAAGAGTAAAAGATGAATATGAAAAATTAAATATAAAAGCTGATGTTTTTGATTTTTCTAAAGAAATTCCTTTAAAAATGCAAGAAGCGGATTTTTGTGTAAGCAGAGCTGGGGCTTCAACTTTATGGGAACTTTGTGCTAATTGTTTACCAACATTTTTTATTCCTTACAAATATGCAGCAGGAGATCATCAGTTTTATAATGCAAAAGATTTAAAAGATAGAGGTTTATGTTTTTTACAAAGAGAAGAAGATTTGAATGAAGAAGATTTCTTTAAAGCAATAAATAGTGATATTCATACTATTAGTAAAAATCTAGCTTCATCAATTAATTCAAATGCTGTTTCTTTAATATGTAATATTATAGTTCAAAATAACAAGTAATAAAACACCAAATAAAATTCTATAGATACCAAAAGCTACAAAAGTAAAATTTTCTAAAAATTTTAAAAACAGTTTTATTGCAACAAATGCAACAAGAAAAGAGACAACAAAACCAACTGCTAAGTTCATTATATTTGCATCTGTAAATAGTTCTTTATAATGCTTTAATAAATCATAAGCAGTTGTAGCACACATAACAGGAAAAGCTAAAAGAAAAGAAAACTCAGCACTTGCTTTTCTATTTAATCCCACTAACATAGCTCCAATAATACTAGAACCTGCTCTTGAAGTTCCTGGAATTAATGCAAATATTTGAGCAAACCCAATCCATGCAGCTTGTTTATATGTAACATCTTCAACATCTAAAGTATGAGTTTCATTTTCTTTGTAGAATTTTTCTACAATTAAAAAGATAATACCCCCAACTATAAACATATATGCAACTATTTCAATTGAGAACATAGCTTTTACTTGCTTTGAAAATATAAATCCAATTATAGCTATTGGTAAAAATGCAATCATAACTTTTGTCCACAAATCTACGTGTTTAAAAGTAAATTTTGATGGATAATTTAATACTACTGCTAGAATTGCTGCAAATTGAATAATTACTTCAAAAGCTTTATTAATATTTGTTTGCTCAATTCCTAAAAATTCACTTGCTACTATTAAGTGTCCTGTTGAAGAAATTGGAAGAAATTCTGTAATTCCTTCAATTATTCCTAAGATTATAGTATCAAATATTGTCATACATCTTTCCCTTTATTTTGTTAGTTTTAAAAAAAGTTTTAAACTTCTTTTTTCTTTTATTCCAATTTTATAATCAATTTTTTGCAAATACTCTAAAATGTTTTCATTTGAAATACCTGTTCTTTTAGAATATTGATTTAATATATATGTTGGAATTTTTATATGGTTTTTATTAAAGTTTTTTGTTATTTTTTCAAGTTGTTTTTTATGTGAGGAATAACACAAAACTGCAAAAACAAATGGTAAATTGTATTTTTTATTCCATTCTTCTGCTAAGTCAATAAATTTTTTATCTTTATCTTGATGATAAAATTTTAGAGCTTTATCTCCTATTATTACTTTTCCTTTTAAGTTTAAAACTTTTGCAAGTGCATTCGATGTGTCACTTTGAAAATCTTTTTCGTCTTTTCCTGGAATTAATAATACTGATAATACATCTTTTTTTGCAACAATTCCTAAGTTTAATTTTTTTTCATGTCTTGAAGCGATTGATGAAATAAAAGCTGAATCAACTTTTCTTTTTTTAAATTTCTTATTTATAGCAGATGGGTATGATTTTTTATATTCAATTATTGCTTTTGTTTGAGTTGATCTAATATGTTTTTTTATATATACATGAAAGGGTAATAAATTGATAAAATCTATTTTTGCGAAAACCATGAAAAGGTAATTCCTTTAACTTAAAATTCTTTTGGTATAATAATCAAAAAACAATAAATAAGGGGTTAAAGTGGTTAAAGTTGAATTCCTAGGACCAATTAATAAAGAATCAATGAATCTTGACATTTCTAATCTTTCACAACTAAGTGAAGTATTAAAAAAAGATAATGAAGTGGCAACATGGTTACAAACATGTGCCGTAGCTATAAATGATACTTTAGTTTCGAGTAAAGATGTAAAATTAAACTCTGGAGATAAAATTTCATTATTACCTCCTGTTTGTGGTGGATGAGATTAAAGGTTTAATGTGGAAAATTTAGAACTATTTGAAGGTAAATTACCTGTAGAAAAAATTACAAATGCATGGTATGATAAATACAGAAATTCAAATTATGGTGCAATAATTACATTTGTTGGTGTTGTTCGTGATGAGAATAAAATTGATGGTTTATCATTTGATATTTATGAACCTATATTAAATTCTTGGTTTAATTCTTGGGAAGAAAAAGCAAAAGAGCTTAATGCAATTGTTTTAATGGCTCATAGTCGTGGTGATGTATTAAACCATGAAAGCTCATACATTGCAGCAGTTTGTTCTCCAAAAAGAAGAGTTGCTTTAGAATTAATTGATGAGTTTGTAGAAGATTTTAAAGCTCAAGCTCCTATTTGGAAATATGATATTATTAAAGGTGATAGAGTTTATGCTGAAGATAGAAGTACTTCTATCAAAGGGTCAGGGTTATTAGCATAAAATATAAAGTATTAGTTATTGATGATAGTATATCAATAGGAAAAACCTTAAAGAATTTAATTGAAAGTAATATAAATATTGAAGTTTACATTGCTAAAACAAAAAAAGAAAGTGCACAATTAATTCTTGAGTATAAAGGAAAGTTTGATGTAATCTTAGCTGATTTGGGTTTACCTGATGCTCCTAATGGTGAAGTAGTTGATTTCTTGGCTAAATTTACTACACCAATTGTAATTTTAACTGGTTCTGATAATATTGATATTGAAAATAATTTTAGAAACAAAAACATTGTTGATTATATTGTAAAAGATGGTATTTCAGCCTTACAATATGCTGCTTCTATAGTAAATAGAATTATTAAGAATCAATATATAAAAATACTTGTTGTTGATGATTCTAAAACTTTTCTAAAACAAGCAGAAGATTTTATAAATAGATATAAACTTATTCCATTACTTAGTACAAATGGAGAAGATGCTTTAAAAACTTTAAAAGAAAATAAAGATATTAAAATTGTATTAACAGATTATTTGATGCCTAAAATGGATGGGATAGAACTAACTAAAAGAATTAGAAGTAATTATTCTAAAGATGAACTTTCTATTATAGTTACATCAAATGCCTCAGATAGTAGAATTCCTTCTAAATTTTTAAAATTAGGTGCGAATGATTTTTTATATAAAGGGTTTTCTAAAGAAGAATTTTTTGTTAGAATAAATTCTAATTTAGAGATTATTGAACTTTTTGAAGATATGAAAAATAAAGTAAATAAAGATTATATGACAGGCTTATATAATAGAAGATATTTTTTTGAATTTGGTAAAAAGATATATGAAGATAATAAAAAAGCTAATAAGTCATTAGCTTTATCTATAATTGATATAGACAATTTTAAAAATATTAATGACTCTTATGGACATGATGTAGGTGATGAAGCTATAAAAGAAGTAGCAAAAATTTTAAATAAAAATATAATTTCTAATTCTTTAATTGCAAGATTAGGTGGAGAAGAATTTTGTATTCTTTTTTATAATAGAACAAAAGATGAAATTGAAAAACTTTTAGAAGTTATTAGAAGAAATTTTGAAAATAATTTTATTGAAATTAATGAGCTAAAGATTAATTATACAGTATCAATTGGATGTAGTTTTGAATATGGAAAAAATATTGATGATATGCTACAACTTGCAGATAAAGGATTATATGATGCAAAAAAAAATGGAAGAAATCAAGTGAGATATAGATGAGAGTAGACTTACACAATCATACAACATTATGTAATCACGCAAGTGGTACTACAGAAGAATATATATTAAGAGCAATTGAATTAGGAATTGATGTTTATGGCTTCTCAGATCATGCACCTATGAATTATGATCCAAAGTATAGAATGGATATATCTTCAAAGCCTTTATATGAAAAAGAAATATTAGATTTAAAAGATAAATATAAAAAAGATATTGAAATATTATTAGCTTATGAAGTTGACTATTTAGATGGATATTTATTAGACGAAATACTAAATGCTAAAGTTGATTACTTAATAGGTTCTGTTCATTTCTTAAAAAATAAAAATGATATGTGGGGTTTCGATAATCCTGAATTTATTGGAGTATATGAATCTAAAGATATTGATACTATTTGGAGTGAATATTTTGATGCTATTGAAGCAATGGCAAAAACTAATCTTTTTGATATTGTAGGACACTTAGATTTAATTAAAGTATTTAAATTTTTACCAAAAAAAGATATTAGATTATTAGCTAAAAATGCACTTATTGCTATTAAAAAATCTAACATGGCTTTAGAAATTAATCCTGCTGGTTTAAGAAAGCCAATAAAAGAAACATATCCTTCAAGGACTTTACTTGAATTAGCTTATGAATTAGATATAAATATAACATTTGGTTCTGATGCACATGCTGTAGATCAAGTTGGTTTTAAATATGAAGAAGTAAAATCACTTGCTCAAGACATAGGCTTTACTAAATGTTTAACTTTTTCTAATAGAGATTCGAAACTAGTACAGTTTTAATTTTGGGTATATAAGGAAAAAATATACTTTTTTCTCTTACTTGTATACTTTTTATACAATTAATTTAGCTTAGTTTATTTTATTTTTGATAGAATTATTATATATAAATTCAAGGAGATATACCAATGGGTAAATTTGTTAACAATACAGAAGAGTTTTTTAAATATTGTGAAGAAAATGAAGTAAAGTTTGTAGATTTTAGATTTACAGATATGAAGGGAATGTGGCATCATATTTCTTATATGATGAGTGCAGTTACTCAAGATCAATTAAATTTTGGTATGCCTTTTGATGGTTCATCTGTTGATGCTTGGCAACCAATTAATAAATCAGATATGATTTTAAAGCCAGATGTTGGAACTTCTTTCTTAGATCCTTTTACTGCTGATTCAACTATTATTATGATTTGTGATGTTTATGATATCTATAAAGGTGAAATGTATGAAAAATGTCCAAGATCTATTGCTAAAAAAGCATTAACACACTTAAGCGAGTCTGGTATTGGTGATGCTGCATACTTTGGACCAGAAAATGAATTCTTTATTTTTGACGATGTGAAAATTGTTGATAATATTAATGAATCATACTACAAAGTAGATTCTGAAGAAGGTGAATGGGCTTCGTCAACTGATTACGAAGGTGGAAATATGGGTCACAGACCTGGAACTAAAGGTGGTTATTTCCCAGCACAACCAACTGATTCAATGGTAGATTTAAGAGCTGAAATGATGTTAGTTCTTGAGCAAGTTGGATTAGAAGTAATTTTAGGACACCATGAAGTTGCACAAGCACAAGGTGAAATTGGTATTGTATTTGGAGATTTAATTGAAGCTGCAGATAATGTACAAAAATATAAATATGTATGTAAAATGGTTGCACACTTAAATGGTAAATCTTGTACATTTATGCCTAAACCACTTTATGGTGATAATGGTAATGGTATGCATGTTCACCAATCAATTTGGAAAGATGGTAGAAACTTATTCTATACAGAAGGTGAATATGGTAACCTTTCTGAAATGGCTAGACATTATGTTGGTGGTGTATTTAAACACGCTAGAGCAGTTGCTGCATTTACTAACCCTTCAACTAACTCATACAAAAGATTAATTCCAGGATTTGAAGCACCTTCAATCTTAACTTATTCTTCTCAAAATAGATCTGCTTCTTGTAGAGTTCCTTATGGTGCTGGTGAAAAAGCAACTAGAATTGAAATGAGATTCCCAGATTCAACTGCTTGTCCTTACTTAGCATTTGCTGCT
The DNA here is from genome assembly GCF_001956695.1 of Poseidonibacter parvus. NCBI lineage: Bacteria > Pseudomonadati > Campylobacterota > Epsilonproteobacteria > Campylobacterales > Arcobacteraceae > Poseidonibacter > Poseidonibacter parvus. The sequence goes on along the minus strand of NZ_CP019070.1, from coordinate 2,374,554 downwards.
ATGTTAATGGCTGGACTTGATGGAATTAAAAATAAATATGAACCAATTGGTCCAATGGATGAAGATTTATTTGAAATGTCTTTATCTGAAATTAGAGAAAGAAAAATCCCTCAAATGCCTCATACTTTAAGAGGTTCATTAGAAGCATTAATCAGAGATAATGATTTCTTACAACCAGTATTTACTAAAGAAATGGTAGATACTTACCAAGAGTACAAATTTGATACACAAGTTCTACCTGACGAAGCTAGACCAACAGCATTTGAATTTAAATCAACTTATTCTTGTTAATAACTAAGAATAAATTATAAAAAAAAGGTAAGTTCATATGAACTTACCTTTTTTTATGTCTTTTAAATTATCTTAATAGAATTTAAAACTCGATTACTTCTTCTCCTGGATTTTCAGGAGGAATAACAATTTCAATTTCGGGTAGTGGAGAAACATCAGTATAATACTCAGTTTTCCCATTTATTTTAGATGAATAAACTTTTGTTGGTTTAATAAATCTTCTAGGAATTTCAGGATGTGATTCTAGATAGTTTTTGTAAAAGTATGAAAAGACAGGAGCTGCAATTTTACCACCTGTTTCTGTTCTTCTCATTGGAGTATTATCATCATTACCAAACCAAATTATTGTTTGAATTGAAGGTGAATATCCTGCAAACCAAGCATCAACATTTTTATTTGTTGTACCTGTTTTTCCTGCTAATTCAATTCCTGAAACTTTTGCTCTTGTTGCTGTTCCTCTTGTAACAACATCTTTTAGTATTGATGTTATTAAAAATGTTTGCTCAGGAGTGTTTATTGGTGTAGTTTGTGGCTCAAAGGTAATTGTTTCTCCTGCTTTATTTGTAATTTGTTCAATAATATAAGGTTTTACTTTTGTTCCATTATTTGCAAATGCACTAAAGTATTCACTAAATTCTAATGGAGATACAGACATTGTTCCAAGTGTGATTGATAAATCATTTGGTAAATTACTAAATCCATACTCTTCTAAACCTTTATAAACAATTCCAACTCCTGTATCAGTAACAAGATTAATTGTAGATAGATTTCTTGAGTATACTAAAGATTCACGAAGATTAACAACTCCTTTGAAATTTCCACCATAGTTTTTTGGTTGCCATTTTTTATTTACATTATTTACTTTATAATCATAAGTTCTTGAAATATCAACAAGTTCAGAAGCTGGATTTAATCCTTCATTTAGACCTATTTGATATAAAAAAGGCTTTATTGCACTTCCTGGTTGTCTTTTAGATTGGACTGCACGATTGAACATTGATTTTTTATAATCAATACCTCCTACTAGTGCTAAAATTTTACCTGTACTACTTTCTATTGAAACTACAGCTCCATTTAAATTTTTAATATATGAATCATTATCAAGCTTTTTAGTTTTCTTCCTTATTGCTAAATCTCTTTTTACAGCTTCTTTATGTGAGTTGTTTAATGCTTTTTGCGCTATTTCTTGTGCATCTAAATCAACTGTAAGTTTAATTTTATATCCACCTGATTTAATATCAGGAATATCATCTTTTAATAGTTTAAGAACATAATCAACAACATAAGGTGCTTTATTTTTTGTAAGTGTTTGTTTATGAATTGTTGGTACTTCTTTTATTGCTCTTTCATATTGTTCTTTATTAATCCAACCAAGTGTGTTTAATCTTGTAATAACTTGATTTGCTCTTGCTAGTGATATTTTTAAGTTTTTAGTAGGTGCATAAAAACTAGGAGCTCTTGGAAGTCCTACTAAAATTGCCATTTCTTTTAATGATAATTCATATAAATCTTTATTAAAATATCCTCTTGCTGCTGTTCTTACTCCATAATATCCATGACCAAAATATACATTATTTAAATATCTTTCTAATATTTCTTCCTTTGTAAGTATTGTTTCAAGTCTAATTGCAAGAAGTGCTTCTTTAATTTTTCTAATAATCTTTTTTTCACTTGATAAAACTAACATTTTTACTAATTGTTGAGTTAAAGTACTAGCTCCTTCAACAAAAGCACGTGCTTTTATATCTTTAATAATCGCTCTACTAATTGCATCAGGATTTATTCCAATATGCTCAAAGTACTGTGTATCTTCAATTGCTACTAGTCCTTCAACTATTCTTGCTGGAATATCATCATATTTAACATATTCTCTATTTTCTCCTACAAAAGTATTTGCAATTAACTTTCCATTCTTATCAAAGAATTGTGTACTTTGTTTTGGTGCATAATTTATTACTACATCAATATCATGTTTAATTTCTTCATATAAATTATATAGCCATCCTGCAATAACTAATCCTACAAGCAGGAAAAAGCCAAAAATATATTTAATCATATTATTTCCTAAAATCTTTATTTTTAAATGTTGAGTTTATTAATGTTTTTGTATAATCGTGTGTTGGATTACTTAAAACACTTTTTGTATTTCCTTGCTCTATTATAAGTCCATTTTTAATTATAACTATCTCTTCACAAATATCTTTTACTGATTCAATATCATGTGTTACAAAAAGAATTAGTATTTTTAAATCTTTTCTTAGATTATCAACTAAATTGATAATATTATTTCTATTTTCAATATCAAGAGCAGTCGTAGGTTCATCAAGTAATAAAAATTTGATTTCTTTACTTAATGCTATTGCTATTATTACTCTTTGTATTTGTCCACCACTTAATTGACTTGGGAACTTATCTAATACCCAAGTATCCAAATCAACTAATTTTAATACTTCTTCTTTTTTTTCTTTTTTGCAAAAGAATTGTTTATTAATTTTAGTCATTGGAGATAATGAAGTAAAAGGGTTTTGAGGAATAAAACCAATTGAATTAAAATCTAAGTCAAAATTTGAATTGATTTCTTTTTCGCAATCTAGTGAGCTTGGTAAAAGATTTAGTAAAGCTTTTAATGTTAAAGATTTACCGCTTCCACTTTCACCAATTAATGCAGTTGATTTTGTGATTTTAAAAGATATATCAAGCAAGATTTTTTCTTGGCTTTTTACTTTTAGTTTCTGTATTTCAATATTTAGCATCAGTAATTAACTTTTTATTAAAGTTTCATCCATTTCTTCTGGTATTTGTAAATCCATTAGTTTTAATACAGTTGGAGCAATATTATTTAGACTTCCACTTTTTACTTCTTTAACTTTTTCTGATATAATAAAACAATAAACATCACCTACAGTATGGTTTGTTAAAGTATTTCCATCTTCATCTCTCATTCTTTCACAGTTTCCATGATCAGACGTTAAAATTAGATTATACCTTTGCTCTTTAACTTTTTGAATAATAAGTCCTAGTTCAAAATCTACTGCTTCAACTGCTTTTTTACTTGCTTCAAAACTACCTGTATGGCCTACCATATCACCATTTGCAAAATTAACTACTATAAAATCAGTATTATCATCCATTGCAGCTCTTACATTTTCTCCAACTTGTGGTGCTGACATTTCAGGTTGTAAATCATAAGTTGCTACATTTGGAGACGGAGTTAAAACTCTTGTTTCATTTAAGAATGGTTCTTCAACTCCACCATTAAAGAAAAAAGTTACATGTGCATACTTTTCAGTTTCAGCTGTATGAAGTTGATTTAGACCTGCATTTGATATTACTTCAGCCAGAGTGTTTTTTGGTGTTTCTTTTGGAAATAAAATAGGTATTGGAATATTTTTATCATATTGTGTCATAGTTGCAATATTTAATTTTTCAGTAAATTTTGTAAAATGTGAAAAATCATTACCTGCAAATACAGATGATATTTCTCTCATTCTATCTGATCTAAAATTACAGAAGATTATTGAATCATTATCTTTTAATCCTTCATAATCATTAAAAGCTGTTGGTATAATAAACTCATCGTAAATATCTTTTTTATATGAACTTTCAACAAAATCAATTGGAGATAATAAAGTTTTTGGATTTGCAAAGGCAATGGCATCATGACCTTTTTGTATTCTATCCCATCTATTATCTCTATCCATTGTATAATATCTACCTGCAATAGTAGCAATTTTAATATTTTCATCACAAATATTGATTATTTCTTGTATATATTTCTTTGCACTATCTGGTGCTACATCTCTTCCATCTGTTATCATATGAATGAAAACTTTTTTATTTTCTGTTTTTGCAATTTTTGCCATTGCAATAACATGGCTAATATGAGAGTGAACTCCTCCATCACTTAAGAGTGCAACTAAATGAATATTATTAGAGGCATTCATACAATCTTTAAAAACCTTATTATCTTTTAATGTGTTTTCTTCAATGGCGATATTTATTTTTACTAAATCTTGATATAAAACCCTTCCTGAACCAATTGTCATATGTCCAACTTCAGAATTACCCATTTGGCCATTAGGTAAACCAACATGTTTACCATATGTATGTATTAGTGAATATGGTGTATTTTTAAATAAATTATCATAAGTAGGAGTTTTAGCTTGCGAAAAAGCATTAAAATCTGATGATTCGTTATGTCCAATACCATCAGTAATCACAAGAATAGTTTTGTTTGTCATTGTTTAAACCTTTTAAAAAGTATAATATAATATAATCGCACACATTATATCAAAATGAAGGTTTGAGTTTGTTTTACTGGTTCTATAGACATTTAGACATAAATATTTTCCAATATATCTCAGTACGTGCTGGGATTAGTTTTATAATAGCATTTTTTTTAACAATGTTTTTATTACCAAAGTTTATTAAATGGGCTAAATCAAAAAATGCATCTCAGCCAATATATGAGCATGCACCTGAAGGTCATCAAGAAAAAGCAGGAACCCCTACAATGGGTGGAATGGTTTTTATTTTTGCAACTATAATTGCAACACTATTATCTGCAAAGTTAAATAACTTTTATATAATAGGTGGGCTTGTAACAATTGGATTGTTTTCATTAATTGGGATTCAAGATGATTATTCAAAAATAGCAAAAAATCAAAATTCTGCTGGCTTAAGTGCTCGTGCAAAACTACTATTACAGTTTGTTTGTGCAGGAATTGTAGGTTTTATTATATATTATTATAGTCATACAACTACATTATATACACCTTTTTACAAGTTGCCACTATTTGATATGGGAATTTTTGCTATTTTATTTTGGATGCTAATAATGGTAGCTGCTTCAAATGCAGTTAATCTTACGGATGGATTAGATGGTTTAGCTACAGTTCCATCAATAATGGCCTTTTTCACATTATCAGCTTTAGTGTATGTAACAGGCCATGCAATTTTTTCTTCTTATCTTTTAGTTCCAAATATTAAACTAGCAGGTGAATTAGCAATAATGGGTGCAGCAATTTCTGGTTCATTAATTGCATTTTTATGGTTTAATTCTCACCCTGCAGAAGTTTTTATGGGAGATTCTGGTTCTTTGCCATTGGGGGCTTTTATGGGTTATATGGCAATTGTGGCGAAGTCAGAAATTCTTTTAGCAGTTATTGGATTCATATTTGTATTAGAAACTGTCTCGGTTATCTTACAAGTTGGTTCTTATAAACTACGACAAAAACGTGTTTTTTTAATGGCTCCAATTCATCATCATTTTGAACAAAAAGGCTGGAAAGAGAATAAGATTATTGTAAGGTTTTGGATAATTTCTTTTATGACAAACTTACTTGCATTAATGAGCTTAAAAATCAGATAAACAAAAAAGAGTATATATGAATACAAATGAGAAAATCAGAGTCCTTGGAAAAGGACTTACTGCTCAAGCTATAAAAGAAAAGTTTCCAAATGCACTTCTTTATGATGATAATGACTTCAAAGATTATGATTTGTCTTCATGTGAAAAAACCATAGTAAGTCCTGGAATACCTCCATATAATGAAATGATTACAAAAGCTAAAAATGTTCAAAGTGATTATGATTTATTTGATGAAGTAATGCCTTTTTCTATTTGGATATCAGGTACTAATGGTAAAACTACTACTACACAAATGTGTCAACATATACTAAATGAAAGAAACTCCGTTTGTGGTGGTAATATAGGTACACCTCTTAGTAAATTAGATACTAATGCATCAATATGGATACTTGAGACATCATCTTTTACCTTGCATTATACAAATACTGCAAAACCTAATTTATATTTATTACTGCCAATTTCTGAAGATCATATTACATGGCATGGCTCATTTGAAGAGTATGAAAATGCAAAATTAAAACCTCTTTCATTGATGAAAAAAGGTGAAATTGCAATAATTCCCCAATGTTATAAAGACTACAAAAGCAATGCACATAAAATCACTTATAAAGATAGTGATGATTTATGTGAGAAATTCGGAATTGATAAAAGCAAAATAAAGTTTAAAGAACCATTTTTATTGGATGCACTTTTAGCACTTGCAAGTAAAAAGATAATATTCGATGAAATTGATTATAAGAAAATAAATACATTTACTATTGATGAACATAAAGTAGAAGAGTTTATTGATAATAAAAATAGAGTTTGGGTTAATGATTCAAAAGCTACAAATGTGGATGCTACTATAAATGCCTTAGTACCTTATAAGGACAAGAATATACATTTAATTCTAGGTGGTGATGATAAGGGTGCAAATTTACTACCTCTTTTTGAAGTAATAAAAAACTTAAATGTTAAAGTTTATGCAATAGGAAGTAATAATAAAAGAGTAGAAAAGTATTGTAATGAATATAATATTGAAGTTGAAAATTGTGAAATATTAAAAAATGCAGTAATTAAAATAAATAAAAATCTAAAAGATAATTCTATTGGAATACTGTCTCCATCAGCTGCCTCTCTAGATCAATTTAAATCTTATGCACAAAGAGGAAAAACTTTTAAAGATTTAGTTTTAGATTTAAGTAAACTTTAATTATCTTATGTGTATACTTCCACTCCAATTTAAGGAAATGGCGCGATAGCTCAGTCGGTAGAGCAAAGGATTGAAAATCCTTGTGTCGACAGTTCGATTCTGTCTCGAGCCACCATTTAAATTAGGCGCTGGTGTAGCTCAGCTTGGCTAGAGCAGCTGATTTGTAATCAGCAGGTCGGGGGTTCAAGTCCCTTCACCAGCTCCATTTATATAGTGCCTAATTCTTATTAGAATAACACTAAACGAAACAATAATTTTCAACGGGAAGGTTGGAGAGTGGTCAAATCCTACGGATTGTAAATCCGTCGCCTACGGCTTCGAAGGTTCGAATCCTTCTCTTCCCACCATTATAATGAGCGCGGGAATAGCTCAGTTGGCTAGAGCCTCTGCCTTCCAAGCAGATTGTCGCGAGTTCGAGTCTCGTTTCCCGCTCCATTAATTTATTGATTATTGGGAGCTTAGTTTTAAGCACAAATTTTATAACTCTTTATAAATATTTATCCCACTAAGTTTTTTTTTAGTATTAATTTAATATAATACACGCACAAATTTTACAGATACTTAAATATTTGTAACTATAATAATAAATCCCCTCTGAATAGAGAAGCTAGTGGGCTTATCTACTCAGAGGGCAACAACCTAAAAACTAGAAGGAAAATTCTATGGCAAAAGAAAAATTCGAACGAAGTAAACCGCACGTAAATATCGGTACTATTGGTCACGTTGATCATGGTAAAACTACATTAACAGCAGCTATCTCAGCAGTTTTAACTAACGCGATGGGTGGAGAAATGATGGATTACGATCAAATCGATAATGCACCAGAAGAAAGAGAAAGAGGAATTACTATTGCTACTTCTCACATTGAGTATGAAACAGCTACTAGACACTACGCTCACGTAGATTGTCCAGGTCACGCCGATTATGTTAAGAACATGATTACTGGTGCTGCACAAATGGATGGAGCTATCTTAGTTATCGCTGCTACTGATGGACCTATGGCACAAACTAGAGAGCATATCTTATTATCTAAGCAAGTAGGTGTTCCTTACATTGTTATCTTCATGAACAAAGAAGATCAATTAGATGACGAAGATAAAGAAGAAATGTTAGAATTAGTTGAAATGGAAATTAGAGAATTACTTTCTGATTACGATTTCCCAGGTGACGATACTCCAATCATCGCTGGATCTGCATTCCAAGCATTAGAAGAAGCTAAAGCTGGAACAAATGGACCATGGTCTGCAAAAATTATGGAATTAATGGATGCTGTTGATTCTTACATCCCAACTCCAGTAAGAGATACTGATAAAGATTTCTTAATGCCTGTTGAAGATGTTTTCTCAATCTCTGGAAGAGGTACAGTTGTAACTGGTGCTATTTCTAAAGGTAGAATTAACTTAGGTGATCAAATTGAAATCGTAGGTTTAAAAGACACTCAAACTACTACTGTAACTGGTGTTGAAATGTTTAGAAAAGAAATGGAATATGCAGAAGCTGGTGATAATGCTGGTATCTTAATTAGAGGTATTAAAAAAGAAGACGTTCAAAGAGGACAAGTTCTTATTAAGCCAGGTACAATTACTCCACATACTGAATTCAGATGTGAAGTGTATATCCTTTCTAAAGAAGAGGGTGGTAGACATACTCCATTCTTCTCTGGATACAGACCACAATTCTATGTAAGAACAACTGACGTAACTGGTTCTTGTACTCTTCCTGAAGGTACTGAAATGGTTATGCCTGGTGATAACGTTGAAATGACAGTAGCATTAGTTGCTCCTATCGCTCTTGAAAAGGGAACACAGTTCGCTATTAGAGAAGGTGGAAGAACTGTTGGTGCTGGTGTTGTTGCTGAAATCCTTAAGTAAGGATTGATTTATGGCAAGCGGAACTAGAATCAAAATTGGATTAAAATGTCAAGAGTGTGGTGATATTAACTACACTACTATGAAAAACCCTAAGACTCATACTGAAAAGTTTGAGACTAAGAAATATAGTCCAAGATTAAAAAAACATACTTTACACAAAGAAGTAAAATTAAAGTCATAAGACTTTAGGAAGAAGCACTTAGCTTCTTCCATTTAAATTAAATTAGGTCAGTAGCTCCAATGGTAGAGCGCCGGATTCCAAATCCGACGGTTGTGGGTTCGAGTCCCTCCTGGCCTGCCATTTTTTTATACAAAAATCCCATCACACTTTATTTATAAAAAATATTATATAAGCTAGTTCAAAGTTTATTTAGATATAATTCCCGTCCTATTAAAGATTTAAAATTTTTTTAAAAGTAGTCTCAACTTTTTTTAAAAGAATTTAAAAGCTTATTATTATTTTATCCGGAGTCAATAGTGAATAAATTAAAAACATATTATAAAAATGCAAAAGAAGAACTGTTTAAAGTAATTTTCCCAATTAAAGAACAAATTAGATCAGCATATCTTTCAGTATTTATAGTTGTAACAGTTATATCTTTATTTTTAGCTCTTATTGATGCGGTAATGTCATTAAGCTTATCTTCTATAATGAACTAAGGAATAATATAATGGCACACAAATGGTACGCAATTCAAACTTACTCTGGTAGTGAACTAGCAGTAAAAAGAGCTTTAATTCAATTATCAGAAGAAATGGCTGATGGTAAAATAGCTGAAGTATTAGTTCCAACAGAAGATCTAATTGAAGTTAAAAAAGGTAAAAAGTCGATTGTTGAAAGACCTTTATATCCTGCTTATGCATTTGCAAAAATTGATTTAGATACTGCACTATGGCATGGAATTCAGGCAATGCCAAAAGTTGGAAGATTCATTGGCGAATCGAAAAAACCAACACCATTATCTGAAAAAGATATTACAGCTATTTTAGATAAAGTTAATAATAGAGCAGCTGCAAAACCAAAAGTTTCATTTGATGAAGGTGAAATGGTAAGAGTTAATGAAGGTCCATTTGCGAACTTCAATGGTATTGTTGAAGACTTTGACATGGCATCGGGAATATTAAAATTAAATGTTTCAATTTTCGGAAGAAATACTCCAGTTGAAATTTCATATACACAAGTTGAAAGAGTAGTATAATTATTACTCTTTAGGCATTAGGCAAAAAAACTTCGCTTCCAATAGAGTTTTTTTGCCTAATGCCTAATCATTAAAAATCATTAAAATATAAAAGGAATAGTATGGCTAAGAAAGTAGAAGGTAAACTTAAATTACAAATACCTGCTGGTGCAGCAAACCCATCACCACCTGTAGGACCTGCATTAGGTCAAAGAGGTATCAATATCATGGAATTCTGTAAAGCATTCAATGAAAAGACTAAAGATAAAGCTGGATTTAACATTCCTGTAGAAATTACAGTATATGCTGACAAAAGTTTTACATTTGAGTTAAAGCAACCACCAATGACTGATTTAATTAAAAAAGTATCTGGAATCAAAAAAGGTTCTGATAATCCTTTAAAAAATAAAATTGGTAAATTAACTAAAGATCAAATTATGGAAATCGTTGATATGAAAATCGCTGATTTAAATACTGATGATAAAGAACAAGCTGCAAAAATCGTTGCTGGTTCTGCAAGATCTATGGGAATTGACGCAGAATTATAGTATTCGCTATAAACTGAAACAAGTCTTACCAGCAGACTTCGTAAACGCTGGTAGCAAACAAATAAAATATTGCGGAGAATTAAAATGGCAAAAAGATATAAATCATTAAAAGAAAAAATTGAACAAAGAGATTACTCTCTTGCTGAGTCATGTGAATTATTAAAAGAATTAAAATCAACTAAATTTGATGAAAGTGTTGAAGTTGCACTTAACTTAAATGTTGATCCAAGACATGCTGACCAAATGATTAGAGGTGCAGTTGTACTTCCTAATGGAACTGGTAAAACTGTTAGAGTTGCAGTTTTTGCAAAAGGTGTTAAAGTTGATGAAGCAAAAGCAGCAGGTGCTGATATTGTTGGTAACGACGATTTAGTTGAAACAGTTATGGCTGGAAACATTGATTTTGATGTTTTAATTGCTACTCCTGATTGTATGGGACTAGTTGGAAAATTAGGTAGAGTTTTAGGACCAAAAGGTTTAATGCCTAATCCTAAAGTTGGAACAGTTACTATGGACGTTACTAAAGCAGTTAATGATGCTAAAGGTGGTCAAGTAGCATATAGAGTTGATAAAAAAGGTAATATGCAAGCAGCAGTTGGAAAGATTTCATTCTCAACTGAAGCAATCAAAGAAAATATTGAAGCATTTATTGCAGCTGTTAACAAGCAAAAACCAGCTTCTGCAAAAGGTAGATTTTATACTAATGCAGCAGTTTCATTAACTATGTCACCATCAATTAATGTTGATGCATCAGAATTAATGGATATTAAATAAGGAATTTTCCTTATTTAATAAAACATTCAATAGTGTTGATCATAGGTCGATATTTTTGAGTGTTCAAAGCACTGAAATAAAAACTGAAGACAGTGGGTTAAAAACTTCCCGTTTTTAATAAGTCCTACCGAAGTCGATGTTTTGAAGGGAGAAATAATGAATAAACAACAAAAACTTGAAATAATTGAAAATTTAACATCTGAATTTAAAGATTCTCAAGCTATCGTAGTATGTGGATATAATGGAGTAACTCATAAAGAGTTAGAATCATTAAGAATCGATGCTAGAGCTAATGGAACTAAAGTTCAGGTTGCTAAAAATACTCTTGTAACTGTAGCAGTTAAAAATGCTGAGTTAGGAGATGTTGCCTTAACTGGTACAAATATTTTCTTATGGTCTGAAGATCAAATTTCTGCTTGTAAAGTTGCGGATAAATTTGCATCTGCTAACAAAGATAAATTTGAAATCAAATCAGGTATTATTGAAGGTGAGATTGCTGATCTTGCAACTGTTAATGCATTCGCTAAGTTACCATCTAGAGATGAACTTCTTGGTATGCTTGCAGCTACATGGATGGCTCCTCTTACTAACTTTACTATTGGACTTGATGCTCTTAGAAAGAAAAAAGAAGAAGAAGCAGCTTAATTTTAAGCTATTATAAAAAATAAATAAAAATATAAAAAATAAGGAATATGAAATGGCAATTTCAAAAGAAGACGTATTAGAATATATCTCAGGATTATCTGTACTTGAATTATCAGAATTAGTTAAAGAATTTGAAGAAAAATTTGGTGTATCTGCACAACCTGTTGCTGTAGCTGGTGGAGCTGTTGCTGCTGCTGACGCTGCTGAAGAAAAAACTGAATTTGATGTAATCATCAAAGATGCTGGTGCTAAAAAAATTAACGTTATTAAAGTAATTAGAGCGTTAACTGGTTTAGGATTAAAAGAAGCAAAAGCTGCTGCTGAAGAAGCTGGTGCAGTAATTAAAGAAGGTGTTTCTAAAGAAGATGCAGAAGCTGCAAAAGCTGAATTAGAAGGCGCTGGAGCTACTGTAGAAGTTAAATAATTACACTTGTAATTTATTAAAAACTTGTTATACAAGGCTTAATTGCCTTGTATAAAGAATAGCATCTTTGAAGGCTAAGGTTAGAATTTAATGAAATTTTAACCCTATCCTTTACGGATGCTTTTGTGCTTTATATGCTATAAAGCTTAAACTAAATCAAATTTTACTACAAGGCCGATAATGTTAAACTCTTTAAAATCTGGTAATAGACTTAGAGTTGATTTTGCAAAAAATCCTCAACAAATCGAAATTCCAAACTTATTACAATTACAGCAAAACTCATATGATACTTTTTTAATGATTGGTCAAGATGACCGTACTGCTGCTGGAATAGAGAAAGTTTTCAAGTCAATTTTCCCAATACACGATGCCCAAAACAGAATTACTTTAGATTACTTAGGTAGTGATGTTGGTAAACCTAAATATGATGTACGTGAGTCAATGGTAAGAGGTCTTACTTATTCAATCCCTTTAAAAATTAATATTAGATTAACTTTATGGGATTTAGACGAAAAAACTGGTGAAAAAATCGGTGTTAAAGATATGAAGGAACAAGCTTTATTTATTAGAGAAATTCCTTTAATGACTGATAGAACTTCATTTATTGTAAATGGTGTTGAAAGAGTTGTTGTTAACCAACTTCACAGATCTCCAGGTGTTATTTTTAAAGAAGATGAATCTAATACTGCTGATAATAAATTAATTTACACTGGTCAAATTATTCCAGATCGTGGTTCATGGTTATACTTTGAATACGATGCTAAAGATATTCTTTATGTAAGAATTAATAAAAGAAGAAAAGTACCTGTTACTATTTTATTCAGAGCACTTGGTTACTCTAAAGAAGATATTATTAAATTATTCTACCCAATTTTAAATGTTAAAATTAAGAATAATAAATTCTTAACTGAATTTAATCCTGATGATTTTACAGGAAGAATTGAATTTGATGTTAAAGATGAAAAAGGTAACTTAATTGTTGCTGCAGGAAAAAGACTTACTGCAAGAAAAGCTAAAGCTTTAGTTGAAGGTGGTCTAGAATTAGTTGAATATCCTATTGAATTATTAATGGAAAGATATACAGCAAATACTATCTTTGATCCAGAATCTGGTGAAGTATTATTTGATGCATTAACTAACTTAGATGAATTAAAATTAAAAAAACTTTTAGATTTAGGTTTTGATTCTTTTGATATTGCAAATGATTTAGCTACTGGTGTTGATGATTCTATTATCAATGCTTTTAAAGCTGATGCTGAATCTTTAAAATTATTAAAGCAAACAGAACAATTAGATGATGAAAATGATTTATCAGCTATTAGAATTTATAAAGTAATGAGACCAGGTGAGCCTGTTACTAAAGAAGCTGCTAAAGAGTTTGTTAAGAAATTATTCTTCGATCCAGAAAGATATGATTTAACAAAAGTTGGTAGAATGAAAATGAACCACAAACTTGGTGTAAATGTTCCTGAGTATGTAACAGTTCTTACTTATGAAGATGTTATTAAAACAGTTCAATACCTTGTAAAAGTTAAAGCAGGACATGGTCATATTGATGATAGAGATCACTTAGGAAACAGAAGAATTAGAGCAATTGGTGAATTATTATCAAATGAATTACATTCTGGTTTAATAAAAATGCAAAAAGCTATCAAAGATAAAATGACTACTTTATCTGGTACTTTAGAAGATATTATGCCTCATGATTTAGTTAATTCAAAAATGATTACATCAACAATTACTGAATTCTTTACATCTGGTCAGTTATCTCAATTTATGGATCAAACTAACCCATTATCAGAAGTTACACATAAAAGAAGACTTTCTGCACTTGGTGAAGGTGGACTTGTTAAAGAAAGAGCTGGATTTGAAGTAAGAGATGTTCATGCAACTCACTATGGAAGAATTTGTCCAGTTGAAACTCCAGAGGGTCAAAATATTGGTCTTATTAATACATTATCAACTTTCTCAAAAGTTAATGATTTAGGATTTATTGAAGCTCCATACAAAACTGTTAAAGATGGTATTGTAACTGATGAAATTAAATACTATACTGCAACTCAAGAAGAAGGTTTAGTAATTGCTCCTGGTTCTACTAAAGTTGATGAAAATGGTAAAATTGTTGAAGCCTTAACTGAAGCTAGACAAGATGGAGAGATTTTATTAGTTGATAAAAATAAAATTCAATTAATTGATATTTCATCACAAATGGTTATGGGTGTTGCAGCTTCATTAATTCCATTCTTAGAACATGATGATGCCAATAGAGCCTTAATGGGATCGAATATGATGAGACAAGCTGTTCCATTATTAAGTCCTAATGCTCCTGTAGTTGGAACTGGTTTAGAAAAAACAGTTGCAAGAGATGCATGGGAAGCTATTAAAGCAAAAAGATCTGGTGTTATTGAAAAAGCTGATGCTAAAAATATTTACATCAGAGGTGAAGATGATAACGGTGCTTTCATTGATCATTATAATGTTGCAAAAAATGTTAGAACAAATAATAATACTTCATTTGGTCAAAGAATTGGAACTAAAGAAGGTTCAATTGTTGAAGCTGGTCAAGTAATTGCTGATGGTCCTTCAATGGATAATGGTGAATTAGCTGTTGGTGTTAATGCTATGGTTGCATTTATGCCTTGGAATGGTTATAACTATGAAGATGCGATTGTTCTTTCTCAAAGATTAATTAAAGAAGATGCATTTACTTCTATTCATATTTATGAAAAAGATGTTGAATGTAGAGAGCTTAAGCATGGTAATGAAGAAATTACTAGAGATTTACCAGGTGTTAAAGAAGAATCTATTGGTCACTTAGATAATTCTGGAATTGTTAAGGTTGGAACTTATGTTAAACCTGGAATGATTTTAGTAGGTAAAGTTACACCAAAAGGTGAAATTAAACCAACTCCAGAAGAAAGACTATTAAGAGCTATCTTTGGTGAAAAAGCAGGTCACGTTATTAATAAATCATTAGTAACTCCAACTTCAATGGAAGGAACTGTTGTTGACGTTAAAGTATTCACTAAAAAAGGATATGAAAAAGACGAAAGAGCAGTTGCAGAAATTGAAGCAGAAAAAGCAGAATTAGATGTTAAGCATCATGATAAATTATTAATGCTAGATAGAGAAGAGATCTTAAAAATTAATGATTTATTATCAAAAGCTGTTTTATCAAAAGCTGTTGAATTAGACGATGTTAAATATGATAAAGGTGCAAATATTCCTTTAGAAGTATTAGAATCTGTTAATAGATTTGCAATGAAAAAAGTAGTTGCTTCTTTTGGTTCTGATATTGAAAAAACATATAATGACATTAAAGAACACTTTATTAAGCAAAAATCTCAATTAAGAGATGATCATGAAGAAAAACTTCAAGTATTAGAGCATGATGATATTTTACCTTCAGGTGTTATTAAACAAGTAAAAGTTTATGTAGCAACTAAGAGAAAAATTAAAGTTGGGGATAAAATGGCAGGACGTCACGGAAACAAAGGTATTGTTTCTAATATTGTTCCTCAAGTTGATATGCCTTACTTAGAAGATGGTTCTACTGTTGATGTTATTCTTAACCCACTTGGAGTACCTTCAAGAATGAACATCGGGCAGATTCTAGAAGTTCACTTAGGTTTAGTAGGAAAAAGACTTGGAGCACAAATCCAAGATATTTTTGATGCTAAGAAAGTTGATTTCATTAAAGAACTTAGAGCTAAGATGACTGATATTGCACAAGTTGCAAAACTAATGAATGGAAAAGAATTTATGGATTCTTTATCTGATGAAGAATTAGTTAAATATGGTCAAGATTGGACTAAAGGTGTTAGATTTGCAACTCAAGTATTTGATGGTGTAAAAGAAGATGAGTTTGTAAAATTATTTGAATTAGCAAAAGTTGATTTAGATGGTAAAACTACATTAACAGATGGTACAACTGGTGAAGTTATGAAAGAAAGAGTTAACGTTGGATATATGTATATGCTTAAACTTCATCACCTTGTTGATGAAAAAGTGCATGCAAGATCTACTGGACCTTACTCACTTGTAACTCAACAACCAGTTGGTGGTAAAGCACTATTTGGTGGTCAGAGATTTGGGGAAATGGAAGTATGGGCTTTAGAAGCATATGGTGCAACTAATGTACTTAAAGAGATGTTAACAACAAAATCTGATGATATCGAAGGTAGAACAAAAGCATATAGAGCAATTGCTAATGGTGAAAACGTTCCAGCTTCTGGTGTTCCAGAAACATTCTTTGTATTAACTAAAGAGCTTAAAGCTCTTGGACTTGATGTAGAGATCTTTGAAGAGGTAGAAACTAATGAGTAAAACTGAAAAAATATTACAACCTATTGAAATTAAAGAATTAGAAAGACCGACAGACTTTTCGGCCTTTCAATTAAGACTTGCAAGTCCTGAAAAGATTCTTTCATGGTCATCTGGTGAAGTTAAAAAACCTGAAACTATTAACTATAGAACACTTAAACCTGAAAGAGATGGTTTATTTTGTGCTAAAATTTTTGGACCTGTAAAAGATTACGAATGTCTTTGTGGTAAATACAAAAAGATGAGATACAAAGGTGTTGTATGTGAAAAATGTGGTGTTGAAGTAACTTCTTCGAAAGTTAGACGTCACAGAATGGGTCATATTGACTTAGTTTCTCCTGTTGCACACATTTGGATGGTATCATCACTTCCAACTAGAATTGGTACTTTATTAGGTGTTAAATTAAAAGACTTAGAAAGAGTTTTATATTATGAAGCATACATCGTATCTGATGCTGGTGATGCTTACTATGATAATGAAAAAACTAAAAAAGTTTTAAAATATGATATTTTAAATGAAGAACAATATAGAACTATTTCTGATTTATTTGAACATACAGGTTTCCATGCAAATATGGGTGGACAAGTTGTAAGAGATTTATTAGAAACTATGGATCTTTTTGAATTACTTGCAAAACTTAAAGAAGATATGAGTGCTACTAAATCAGAAGCAAAAAGAAAAACTTTAATCAAAAGATTAAAAGTTGTAGAAAACTTTATTAACTCTGGTAATAGACCAGAATGGATGATGTTAACTCAACTTCCAGTTCTTCCACCTGATTTAAGACCTCTTGTATCACTTGATGGAGGAAAATTTGCTGTTTCAGATGTTAATGATTTATATAGAAGAGTTATCAACAGAAATAACAGACTTAAAAGATTAACAGAACTTGACGCACCTGAAATCATTATCAGAAATGAAATGAGAATGCTTCAAGAAGCAGTTGATGCTTTATTTGATAATGGTAAAACTGCAAATGCAGTTAAAGGTGCTAATAAAAGACCTTTAAAATCTTTATCTGAAATTATTAAAGGTAAGCAAGGTCGATTTAGACAAAACTTACTTGGAAAAAGAGTTGACTTCTCTGGTAGATCTGTAATTGTTGTTGGACCTACATTAAATATGGACCAATGTGGTATTCCTAAGAAAATGGCTTTAGAGTTATTTAAACCACACTTAATGGCTAAATTAGAAGAAAAAGGTTACGCAACTACTTTAAAATCTGCAAAAAGATTAATTGAGTCTGAGACTAATGAAGTTTGGGAATGTTTAAATGAAATTGTTGATGAATATCCTATTTTATTAAATAGAGCACCAACATTACATAAATTATCTATTCAAGCATTTCACCCTGTTTTAATTGATGGTAAAGCTATTAGATTACATCCATTAGTGTGTGCTGCATTTAATGCCGATTTTGATGGAGATCAAATGGCAGTTCACGTTCCATTATCACAAGAAGCAGTTGCGGAAGCAAAAATTCTTATGATGTCTTCTATGAATATTCTTTTACCTGCATCAGGTCGTGCAATTGCCGTACCTTCTCAGGATATGATTTTAGGGATTTACTACCTATCATTAGAAAAAGATGGTGTTAAAGGTGAGCATAAATTATTTACAGGTGTTGATGAAGCTTCAATTGCTTTAGATATGAAACAAGTAGATTTACATGCGAAAATTAGAACACAAATTGATGGAAAAGTTATTCACACTACTGTTGGTAGATTAATTATTCATGATATCTTACCTGATTTTGTTCCAGTTAATTTATGGAATAAAATTTTAAAGAAAAAAGATATTGGTATTTTAGTTGATTATATCTACAAACATGGTGGATATGAAGTAACTCCGAAGTTCTTAGATAATCTTAAAAACTTAGGTTTTAAATATGCTACAAGTGCTGGTATTTCAATTTCTATTGATGATATTAATGTACCTGAATCAAAAGTTGGTCACGTTACAAAATCTAAGAAAGAAGTTATTGAAGTTCAAAAACAATTCTCTCAAGGTTTATTAACTGAGCAAGAAAGATATAATAAGATTATTGATATCTGGACTGAAGTAAATAATAAACTTGGTTCAGAAATGATGAACTTAGTTGAAGCTGATAAAGATGGATTTAATTCTATTTATATGATGGCTGATTCAGGGGCTAGAGGTTCTGCTGCTCAAATTAGACAGCTAGCAGGTATGAGGGGTCTTATGGCTAAACCAGATGGGACTATTATTGAAACACCAATTATTTCAAACTTCCGTGAAGGTTTAAATGTACTTGAGTACTTTATTTCTACTCACGGTGCTAGAAAAGGACTTGCGGATACAGCCTTAAAAACTGCGAATGCTGGTTATTTAACAAGAAAATTAATTGATGTATCTCAAAATGTAAGAATTACAATTGAAGATTGTGGAACTCACGAAGGTATTGAAATTACTGATATTACTTCTGGTAATGAATTAATTGAAGCACTTGAAGAGAGAATTACTGGTAGAGTTATTGCTGAAGATATTATTGACCCAATTTCAAATGAAATTTTATTTACTGAGGGTACATTAATTACTGAAGAAGATGCAAAAGTTGTTGCTGAAGCTGAAGTAAAAGCTGTTACTATTAGAACTCCATTAACTTGTAAAGTTGAACATGGTTTATGTTCTAAATGTTATGGTCTTAACTTAGGTGAGCAAAGAAAAGCAACTCCAGGTGAAGCTGTTGGTGTTGTTGCTGCTCAATCTATTGGTGAGCCAGGAACACAACTTACACTTAGAACTTTCCACGTTGGGGGAACTGCAAGTGCAACTCAAACTGAAAGAGAATTAAAAGCTGATAAAGAAGGGTTCATTAGATATTACAATATCAAAAAGTACACTAATTCATCAGGTCAATCGATTGTTGCAAATAGAAGAAATGCAGGTATATTACTTGTTGAACCTAAAATTAATGCACCATTCAAAGGTAAAGTTACAGTTGAAACTTTACATGAAGATACAATCTTAACTATTACTAATGGTAAAGATAAAAAAGAATTCTACCTAAGAAAAAATGATGTTGCTAAAGCAAATGAATTAGCAGGTGTTTCTGGTAAAATTGAAGGTAAACTATACTTACCTTATAAAGATGGTGAAGAAGTAGAAGAAAACGAATCAATTGTTGAAATGATTAAAGATGGTTGGAATGTTCCAAACAGAATTCCTTTCGCATCTGAATTAAGAGTTGAAGATGGAGCACCAATTACATCTAAGATTACATCTGGAGCAAAAGGTTTCGTTAAATACTATAAATTAACTGGTGATTACTTAGAAAGAAGAGATGATATCAAATCTGGAGATAAAGTTAGTGATAAAGGTTTATTCTCTGTTATTGTTGATGGTGAAGGTAGAGAAGCTTTAAGACATTATATTGCAAGAGGTTCTATTGTTGAACTTAATGATAATGTTGAAGTTGAAAAAGATTCAGTTATTGCAGTTCCAGAAAATGCAGAGCAAGTTGTGATTGCAGAATGGGATCCATATGCGAATCCTACTATTGCTGAAAAAGCTGGTACAATTTCTTTTGAAGATATTATTCCAGGGATTACTGTTGCAGAACAATTTGATGAATTAACTGGTACTTCTAAGTTAGTTGTTAATGAGTATATTCCAAGTGGATATAAACCAACTGTTGTATTAGCAACTGAAAATGATGAAATTATTAGATATTCTTTAGATCCTAAAACATCTTTAAATATTTCTGAAGGTCAAAAAGTTCAAATTGCTGATATTATTGGTAAAACACCAAAAGCAACACAAAAATCAAAAGATATTACTGGTGGTCTTCCAAGAGTATCTGAGTTATTTGAAGCAAGACGACCAAAATCAATTGCTCTTTTATCTTCATTTGATGGTATTGTTTCTTTTGGTAAACCATTAAGAAATAAACAAAGAATTATTGTTACTGATGAAGTTGGTAATAAAGCAGAGTATTTAGCTGAGAAATCTAAGCAAATTCTAGTACATGAAGGTGAGTTTGTTCATGCTGGTGAAGCATTAACAGATGGTCAAACATCTCCTCATGATGTATTAAGAATCTTAGGTGATAAAGCTCTTCACTACTTTATTGTTTCTGAAGTACAACAAGTATATAGATCTCAAGGGGTAAATATTGCTGATAAACATATTGAGGTTATTACATCTCAAATGTTAAGACAAGTATCAATCCTTGATGGTGGTGATACTAAGTTTATTATTGGTGATATGATTTCTAAGAAAAGATTTAAAATTGAGAATGAAAGAATTATTAAATTAGGTGGAGAACCTGCTATTGCTGAACCTTTATTATTAGGTATTACAAGAGCTGCTGTTACATCTGATTCTATTATCTCAGCTGCATCTTTCCAAGAGACTACTAAAGTATTAACAGAAGCTGCAATTTCGGCTAAAATGGATATGTTAGAAGACTTAAAAGAAAATGTTGTTATTGGTAGAACTATTCCTGTTGGAACTGGTTTATATAAAGACCAAAAAATTAAATTTTCTGAACACTAAAACACTAAAATAATAAGAGGTAACCCTCTTATTATTTATACTCTCAAAATGGATTTCATAACACTTCTTTTTATATTTATAGTTTTAGAGCTGTTTGAATCTACATGGCAAAAATCACCTACATTACATGGATTAGTTCTTAATAATTTTCATATTTATAAGAAAAATATATTCCTTTATTTCATACTGCATCCTACATTTATTTTTACAATATTTGTATCTTTATATTTAAACAACTTTGGTTTATGGATGAGTTCAATACTAATCATAAAGTTTTTAGATATCTCATTTAAATTAAACTTGATGAAAAAACTATCTTCTGGATTAGATATTTCTGAAATTATTACTTTTAATGTTAATATGACACCATTATTTAGATATATGAATGTTCTTATTTATCCAGTATCATTTATTTTTGCAGTTGGTTTAATTTAATAAACTTATACTCTTCATTTAAATTATCTCTTAGAAAAAATCAGGCTTAATACTCAAAATGATATTAAAGGACAAAAATGCAATATTTAGTAATAGCATATGATTATGATGGAGTATTAGAAAAAAGAATGGAAGCAAGACCTGCACATGTTGAAGCTACTCAAAAGTTAATGAGTGAAGGAAAGATTGAAAGTGCTTGTGCAATGATTGAAGAAGATGCAATGGTTGGATCTACAGTGCTTACTAATTTTGAAAATGAAGATGAATTAAATGAGTGGT
Source organism: Poseidonibacter parvus (assembly GCF_001956695.1). NCBI lineage: Bacteria > Pseudomonadati > Campylobacterota > Epsilonproteobacteria > Campylobacterales > Arcobacteraceae > Poseidonibacter > Poseidonibacter parvus. The sequence continues at coordinate 2,352,704 of NZ_CP019070.1, read as the reverse complement.
TAGAAAATGAGCCATATGTAAAAGGTGGTGTTTGGAATATGGAAGAGATTCAAATAGTACCAATTAAAATAATGCCAAAGGCTTAATAGTAAAATTAAAAGAACACTCTTATTTAATCTTTATTTGTTTTATGCTAGTATATTAATACATAAGATATAAAGGAGTGTTTTTGGAACTTCAAAGAGAACGATTAATATTATTCTTAATTAGGTTTTTACCTTTAACATTAATTATAATATTGTCAATACTGCTAACATATTTTATGTCAATAAATCATTATGACAACCTACAAGATGATAGAAAATCTATACAAGAAAAATATATTGAAGAAAATAGAATAATTGTTGAATCAAATATTAATTCTATAAATGAATATATTAAAAAAGAACTTTCATTATCGAAAAATGAATTAAAAAAAACTATTCAAACTCAAGTATACAATGCTCATGATATTATGAGTTCTATTTATAAAACATATAAAAATACAAAAACAAAAAATGAAATAAAAGATTTAATTAAAAGTGCTTTAAAAGACATACGTTTTAATCAAAATAGGGGATATTTCTTTATATATGAATTAGATGGAACTAATATTTTTCATCCAATACAATCACAAAGAGAAGGAAAAAATTTCTTTAATGCACAAGATATAAATGGCACATATATAGTACAAGAATCTATTGATATTGCAAAAAGTCAAAATAAAGAAGGTTTTCAAAATTGGTATTTTAATAAAGTAAAAAATGATATTAAAGAATATGAAAAAATTGGTTTTATAAAAAAGTTTGAGCCATATGATTGGTTTGTTGGAACTGGTGAGTATGTAGAAGATTTTATTAGTATAACAAAAGATAAAATATTAACACATATTAGTATTTTAAATTATCATAATGATTCTGCAGCTTTTGTTATAGATTATGATGAAAATGTACTAGTAAGCTATAATACTAAATATAGTAAATCTAAAGAATATAAATCAAAGAAAATAGATGATTTAAATGAATTTATAACATCAAATAAAGATGATAATTTTATAAATAAAAAACAAAAAGATGGAAATATAGAATACACTTATTTAAAAAAGGTTGATACTCTAAATTTTCTTATAGGATTGTCTTTTGATTTAGAAAGTGCAAAAGTATCTATTGATAAAAGAATTCAAAATTTAGAAAATAAATTTGCCGAAAATCTCAAAACAATATTTATTAGTTCTCTGATTATTACAATTTTACTACTTATTATTTCACATTTTATTTCAAGATATTTTGAAGGTTTATTTAATAATTATAAAGAAACATTAAGTAGACAAAATAAGATTCTAAATAAAGCACAAGCACAAGCAAAAATTGGAAGTTGGGAACAAAGCAATAACAATGATAGTTTAGTTTGGTCAAATGAAGTTTATCATATCTTTGAAGTTAGTTTGGATCATGATTTATCATTTGATGATTTTCTTAGCATCGTTCATCCAGATGATAGAGAAGAATTACAATCTAAATTTCAAAATAGTGTTCAAAATAAAGAAGAGTACTATTTTGAGCATAGGCTACTTTTTAATGATGGACGAATTAAATATGTAATAGAAAGAGCAGAACACTCTTATGATCATAATAACATACATATTGGAACACTTGGAACGGTTCAAGATATTACAATTAGAAAAGAAACATTATTATCAATTCAAGAGCAAGAAAAGATTATTTATAATCAAAGTAAAATGGCTGCAATGGGTGAAATGCTTGGAAATATTGCGCATCAATGGAGACAACCTTTATCAACAATAACTACGTGTGCAACAGGAAGTAAATTGCAAAAAGAATTGGATTCTTTAAGTGATGAACAATTGTACTCTTCTTTAGATACTATTAACTCTTCAGCGCAATACTTGTCTCATACTATTGAAGACTTCAGAAGTTTCTTTAATCCTACTAATAATAAAATTGCAGAATTTAAAATTTTAAATACAATAGATAAAACACTTACCTTACTTACTGCTCAATTTAAAGCAAATGAAATTATGGTTATTAAAGATATTGAAGATATTGAAACTATATCAATTGAAAATGAATTAATTCAAGTCCTAATTAATATATTTAATAACTCAAGAGATGCATTATTAAATACTAGTGAACAAAAAAGATATGTATTTATAAATGTATCTACAGATGAAAACAATGTAGTAATTAAAATAAAAGATAATGCAAAAGGTATTCCTTTAGACATAATTGATAGGGTATTTGAACCATACTTTACAACAAAACATAAATCAAAAGGTACAGGTATTGGTTTATATATGAGTGAAGAGATTGTAAGAGCACATTTAAATGGATCAATTGAAGTAAAAAATGAAACTTTTGAATATGAAGGAATTGAATATACAGGCGCTGAATTTACTATAAAGTTAGCAAATTTATCTAAAGATATATAGGAGTTTAATTTGGGAAATATCATCTATCATTATTGTAATGTTGAGTCGTTTAAAGCAATTATTGAAGATAAAATTCTATGGTTAAGTTCTGTTTATAATTTAAATGACTATAAAGAAATACATTGGATTAAAGATAAATTAGCAAAAAAACTTCAAAATTCAATCACTAAAAACAATTTTTCAATCTACAAAGCTTTTGAAGAGTTATACTTTAAGCAACTACCAAATGTTTACATAGGTTCTTTTTCCAAAGGTTCTGATTTATTAAGTCAATGGAGAGCATATGCAAATGATGGTTTTGGAGTTGCAATTGGCTTTAATGAAGATTATTTTAAAAATAATAAATTGATTCATCCTTCAGAAGTTTTATATGATGAAATAGAACAAGAAAAAACAATTGATTTAATTTTACAACCCTTAGATGATTTAGATGCTAAAGTAGATATTAACTCACAACATTTCAAAGAGACATGCTCAAATATAATTATAGAAATCAACAACTTATCAGCAAGATCAAAAAATGAACTTTTTAAAGAAGAACAAGAAGTAAGGTTAATTCACAATCCAATTATAATTGATGATAAAGAAAATGAGAAATATATATTTAAAGATAATATCTCAGATATGAAGTTTCGCTCAGTTTGTGGGAATCTAATTCCATATTTTGAATTAGATATAAATGAAAATACAAAAAATATGAATTCAATTGTTGAAATAATAAAAGGACCTAAAAATAAATTTATTGATGAAGAAGTAAAAATATTTTTATCTCAAAATGGTTTTTATAATGTTGATATAAAAAACTCAAAGTCTTCTTACCGATAGTTAAAATAGTATTTATTAGATATACTTCCACATATAAAAACAATTGGAGTAATATGAGATTTAGTGAATTAGATTTAGAAACAAAAAAATCATTACATGATGAATTAACTAATAAAGCAAATAGTATTGGAGGAATGAACTTTTTTCTTCAAATGATTGAAGATATTAGAGCTGAAAAACCAAGTTCATTATTAAATAAAAGTGCAGCTTTCCATTATAAAAAAGGAAAGATTACTTGGGGTAAATCAATTTTTAAAGATACATTAACAACTTTATTCTCTGCAATGAGAAAAGAAGAAAAAGATGGTGATATTATTAATGGTTTAAACCCAAAAGATTATAAGGCAACTATGAATATGATGAGAGCTTTAAAACCAGTTACTATTTCAATTTCTTCAAATGATGAAAAAGATGGACATGGGTTTAATTTTAATATTCTTGATTCAAGTGAAGCTAAAAATACAAAAATTGATTTAATGTTTAAAATAGTTTATTTTTATAATATTGAGTTTGCAAAAGAAGCATTAACTTACAAAGCTTAGGAATACAAGATGGATGGAAAAAAAAGAATAAACGTTAAACAAGGTCTTAAAGTTAAAATAGTTTTAAAACAAGACCAAAGATCTGGAAAATTAACAGAAGGTATTGTAAAAAATATTTTAACTAATTCTCCAACTCACCCTCATGGAATAAAAGTAAGAACAACTACTGGTGATGTTGGACGTGTTCAAGAGATATTGTAAATATCTCTTCTAACCAAATATTAAGAATTACTTCAGTATAATCCGTAACTTTTTAGAAAACCTAATTGTTTCTCTAGAATGGAAGTATCGTTTCAACTGCATGTTGAAGTCAAACGAGAAGCATGAGCATTGCTTTAATTGCTCTAACCAAATTTAATAGAGAGTCTTACATAAATTATATTATAGATTACTCTACAACATACAAAGGGAAAGAATGCCAACTATCAATCAACTTGTTAGAAAAGAGCGAAAAAGAGTGATTAAGAAATCAAAATCACCTGCACTTGACAAATGTCCACAAAGAAGAGGAGTATGTACAAGAGTATATACTACTACACCAAAGAAACCAAACTCGGCTTTAAGAAAAGTTGCAAAAGTTAGATTAACTACTGGTTTTGAAGTTATTTCATACATCGGTGGAGAGGGTCACAACCTTCAAGAACACTCGATTGTGTTAGTAAGAGGGGGTAGAGTTAAAGATTTACCTGGTGTTAAGTATCACGTTGTTAGAGGTGCCTTAGATACAGCTGGTGTTGCAAACAGAACTGTTGCAAGATCTAAGTATGGTACTAAGAAACCAAAGAAATAAGTAGAAGGATAATAAAATGAGAAGAAGAAAAGCTCCAGTTAGAGAAGTAATGGCTGATCCTATCTACAATAGTAAAGTGATCACAAAATTTATTAATACAGTAATGTTAGACGGTAGAAAATCTACTGCACAAAAAATTATGTATGGTGCAATTGCAAACTTAGATGCTAGAGGTGAAGAATCTGGTATTGAAGTATTTGAAAAAGCTATCGAAAATGTTAAGCCACTTTTAGAAGTTAAATCTAGAAGAGTTGGTGGAGCAACATATCAAGTTCCTGTTGAAGTTAGACCTGTAAGAAGACAAACTTTAGCTCTTAGATGGTTAGTTGACGCTGCTAGAAAAAGAAATGAAAGAACTATGGTAGAAAGATTAGCAAACGAATTATTCGAATGTGCTAATGATAGAGGTGCATCATTCAAGAAGAAAGAAGATATGCATAGAATGGCAGAAGCTAATAAAGCATTTGCTCACTACAGATGGTAGGGAATTAAAATGGCAAGAAAAACACCACTTAACAGACTTAGAAACATCGGTATTGCTGCACACATTGATGCAGGTAAAACTACAACAACTGAAAGAATTTTATTTTATACAGGTGTTGAGCACAAAATTGGTGAGGTTCATGATGGAGCTGCAACTATGGACTGGATGGAGCAAGAGCAAGAAAGAGGTATTACAATTACTTCTGCTGCTACTACTTGTAACTGGACTCACCCAAAGACTAACGAAGAATTAATGATTAACATTATTGATACTCCAGGTCACGTTGACTTTACTATTGAAGTTGAAAGATCTATGAGAGTACTTGATGGTGCTGTTGCTGTATTCTGTTCAGTTGGTGGGGTTCAACCACAATCTGAAACTGTTTGGAGACAAGCAAACAAATATAGAGTTCCAAGAATGATTTTTGTTAACAAAATGGATAGAACTGGTGCAGATTTCTTTAACGTTGAATCTCAAGTTAATGAAAGATTAAAATCTAATGCTATTCCAATTCAAATTCCTATTGGTGCTGAAGAAAACTTCCAAGGTGTTGTTGATTTAGTACAAATGAAAGCTATTGTTTGGGATCAAGATGCTGCAATGGGTTCTAATTACCACGTTGAAGATATTCCTGCTGAATTACAAGAAAAAGCTGAAGAATATAGAGAAAAAATGGTTGAAGCAGCTGCTGAAGCTGACGATGCATTAATGGAAAAATATCTTGAGGGTGAAGAATTAACTGAAGATGAAATTGTTGGAGGTCTTAAAAAAGGTTGTCTTAATATGACAGTTACTCCAATGACTTGTGGTACTGCATTTAAAAACAAAGGTGTTCAAACTTTACTTGACGCAGTTGCTATGTATTTACCATCTCCATTAGAAGTTGAAGACATTAAAGGTGAAACTCAAGATGGTGAAGCTGTAATTGTACCTTCTACTGATAACGGTGAAGTTGCAGGACTTGCATTTAAAATTATGACAGATCCATTTGTTGGACAATTAACTTTCACAAGAATCTATAGAGGTGTTCTTAAGTCTGGTACTTATGTAATGAACTCAACTAAGATGAAAAAAGAAAGAATTGGTAGACTTTTAAAAATGCATGCTATCAAAAGAGAAGAAGTTACTGAATTATATGCTGGTGAAATCGGTGCAGTTGTTGGTTTAAAATCGACAATTACAGGTGATACATTAGCTTCTGATGTAGATCCAGTTATCTTAGAAAGAATGGATTTCCCAGAACCAGTTATTTCTGTTGCAGTTGAGCCAAAAACTAAAGCTGACCAAGAAAAAATGGGTATTGCATTAGGAAAATTAGCTCAAGAAGATCCATCATTCAGAGTTGCTACTGATGAAGAATCTGGACAAACTATTATTTCAGGAATGGGTGAATTACACCTTGAAATTCTTGTTGATAGAATGAAAAGAGAATTCGCAGTTGAAGCTGAAGTTGGTGCTCCTCAAGTTGCATATAGAGAAACTATTAAAAATGCAGTTAAACAAGAGTACAAATACGCTAAACAATCTGGTGGTAAAGGTCAATACGGTCACGTATACTTAACAATTACTCCAATGCCTGCTGACTCTGAAGAGAACTATATCTTTACATCATCTATCAAAGGTGGATCTGTTCCAAAAGAATACGTTCCTGCTGTTGATAAAGGTTGTCAAGAAGCTATGGCTGGTGGTATCTTAGCTGGTTATCCATTAGTTAATATTTCAGTTGATTTATATGATGGTTCTTACCATGATGTTGATTCATCTGAAATGGCGTTTAAATTAGCTGCTTCAATGGGATTCAAACAAGGATGTAGAAGTGCTGCTGCACAACCTGTAATTCTTGAACCAATTATGAAAGTTGAGATTGAAACTCCTGAAGATTATATGGGTGACGTTATTGGTGACGTTAACAAAAGAAGAGGACAAGTTCAATCTATGGATGACAGAGCTGGTGTTAAACTAGTTGTAGCAATGATTCCATTAGCTGAAATGTTCGGTTACTCTACAGACTTAAGATCTATGTCTCAAGGTAGAGCAACTTACTCAATGATTTTTGATAACTACATGGACGTTCCTAAAAATGTTTCTGATGAAATTATTAAAAAGAGAAATGGTTAATAGCGTTAAATAAACGAGCTTTGTCTTGTTCAATAGAAATCTTTGATTTCGTAATTGAACGACAAAGGTCTGAATAAAACAACTGTAATATTCAAATCTCTAAAAAGCTTTGCCTTTTGGCAAAGCTTTTTTTTTGTTCAATTTTTAATTAAAATATAACAAATTGTAATATATACATTAATCTTAAAAGAACTTATTATATACTATTGTATAAATACATATATATAGAGGTAAACTTGAGATTAAATAAAAGCAATGAACTACTCACTTCTTTTTCAAAAGCAGGAATAATACTAAGACCTTCAAGTCCAGAATTAAAACCAATATATGAGAATATAAAATCAATATTTGAAAAATATAATATAGAAGTTTTTTTAGAAAATAATTCTGCAAAAATGATTAATAAAAAAGGTCTTCAATTAGATGAATTATGCGAAAAAATTGATTTTTTAGTTTCTGTGGGTGGAGATGGTACTTTATTATCAGTGGTACGAAAATCTTATAATTATAAAAAACCTGTATTAGGTATAAATCTAGGTACATTAGGTTTTTTAACAGATATTTCTATGAATGAAATTGAAAACTTTTTAAAAAATTTTACTAATAAAAATTATAGAATAGATAGTCGAATGTTAATAGAAGGTACATTAAATTTAAATAGTTTTGTTGCATTTAATGATATTGTAATTACAAGAAAATCTATTTCTTCTATGATAAAAATTGATGCAAAAATCGATGATAAACATTTTAACTCATATTATGGTGATGGGATAATTATATCTACGCCTACAGGTTCTACTGCGTATAATTTATCAGTTGGAGGTCCTATCTTATATCCTTTAACAGAGGCTTTTCTGGTAACTCCTGTTGCCCCTCATTCTCTAACACAAAGACCATTAGTAATGCCTGCAGATTTTGAGATAGAGTTTACAATTACAGATTCTCAAGGTGCTGTAGTAATTGCAGATGGTCAAGATATATATGAATTAGAGGAAAACGATTCAATAAAAATTAAAATAGCAAAACAAAATGCAAAAATGATTCACAGATGTGAAAGAAACTATTTTGATGTATTAAGTGAAAAATTAAGATGGGGAAATTAATTTTATGATTAATAGAATTTATATAAAAGATTGTTTGTCTTTTAAAGAAATAGATTTAGAATTTAATACAGGTTTAAATGTATTTACCGGTCCAAGTGGTGCAGGTAAATCTATATTAATGCAGGCAATTTTATCTTTATTTGCTCTTAGTGATGTGAAAGCCAGTTTAGGTGAAGTTTTAATCAGTGATTCAAAAATTAGCGATGAATTATATGATTTACAAAGTAATGATGATATTGTAATTAAAACTATAAAAAAAGAAAAAGTAAGATTTTTTATCAATAATCAAACTATTTCTAAAAAAAACCTAAATACTTTCTCTTCTAAATTAATTAAGCATTTAAATTTAAGAGATACTTCTGATTTTGAAAGTGTAAAACTATTAAACTTCCTTGATAAAGTGTGTTACAAAGATTATAAAGATTTTTCTTCGAAAAAAGAAAAATTTGATTTATTATTCAAAGAAGCTAGTAAGCTTCAAAAAGATTTAAATAAAATTATTGAAGATGAATTAAAAATTGAAGATTTAAAAGAGTTTAGCAAGTTTGAAATTGAAAAAATTGAAGCAATAAACCCTAGTATTGATGAGTATGAAGAATTAAATTTATTAAAAAGAAAACTATCAAAAAAAGAAAAAATTGAAGATGCAATCAAAAGTGCATCAGAAATCTTAAATTTTAGGCAAAGTGTTTCTAATAGTTTAGAGCTTTTGGAAGAAGATTCTAGTTTTTTTGATGAAACAATGAATGAACTTAATAATATATTTGAAAAATTTAATGATTCATTATATGAATTAGAAGATATCGATATAGAAACTGTTCTTACAAGAATTGAAAAACTTTCTTCTTTACAAAAAAGATTTGGTTCAATAGCTGAAGCTTTAGAATATAAAGAAGAAAAGAAAAAAGAATTAGATTCTTATGAGAATATAACATTTGAAAAATCTATATTAGAAAAGAAAATTTCTATTATTACTTTAGAAATAAATGATTTAGCAGAAGAAATATCTACTTATAGAAAGAAGAGTTTAGTAGTACTTGAAGAAAAAATAAATAAGTATCTAAAGTTTTTATACTTATCAAATGCAAAAATTAATCTTAAGAATAAAAAATTAGATTCACATGGTATTGATGAAGTAAGTTTTGAGTTAAATGGAGTTAGTTTAAATACTATTAGTTCAGGGGAATATAATAGATTAAGATTGGCACTTCTAACATCAATGAGTGAATTTGACATTATTGATAATGGTGTTTTATTTTTAGATGAAATTGATGCTAATTTAAGTGGAAAAGAAAGTGATGCCATTGCTAATGTTTTATCTACACTATCTAAATCTTATCAAATTTTTGCAATATCCCATCAACCACAATTAACATCAGTATCTTCTCAACATTTTTTAGTTGATAAAAATGATGGAATATCTACAATAAAACTTCTAAAAAAAGAAGAAAGAATCAATGAAATAGCTAGAATGATTAGCGGCGAAAAAATTACTACAGATGCAATAAAATTTGCAAAAAACCTTTTAATAAAAAAATAAATTAATTTGGTAAAGAATATTTTACCAAATTAATTTTTATCAATACATAAAATTATTTTATTTAAATAATCCCTTAAAATCGTATATTTAATAAGATATCTATTTCTTGCATAAGATAATCATAACTTTAAAATAAGAATAGCTAATATTAGTTTTAATTATAAAAAATTAAATCAAAAATAAATTAGAAATAAGTTTTTTTAATACTAGAAATTTATTTATTATTAAGATATTAAAACTATAATTGTATGTTTTAGTTGGTATTTTAAATATACCAGATTAAATGAGGAGGGGAAATGACGAAAATTAGTAAAAATTCTAAAAAGAGTTTAAAAGTAGATTCTGTAGAAAAATCTAGTAGAAGAGACTTTTTTAAAAAAACAGCTATTTATTCAGCTAGTGCTTTAACTGCCGCTACAGTTTTAGCACCTATAAAATTAAAAGCTGATGATGAAAATATTGTTAATCATGTTGATTGGGGAACAAAGTTAGGTGATAAAGTTGATAAGTACCCATATGGTGTGCCTTCTGCTTATGAACATAATAATGTAAGAAGAGTTCATGATTTATTATCTTCAGGTGATAGATATGCAACTGTATCAATGTCTCCATTGCATCAGCAAGAGGGAATTATTACACCTAATGGTTTATTCTTTACAAGAAATCATGGTGGTACAGCTCAAATTGATCCTAATAAATTTAGACTTATGATTCACGGTTTAGTAAAAAAACCAATTGTTTTAACATTAGAGCAATTAAAAAGATATCCATCTGAGTCTAGAATTCACTTTATTGAGTGTCCTGCAAATGGATCTACTGGATGGAGAGGACCACAATTTAATAACTTACAATTTGTAAAAGGAATGATGAGTTCTGCTGAATGGACTGGTGTTAAACTTTCTGTTCTTTTAGAAGACTTAGGCCTTAAACCTGAAGCACAATGGGCTTTAGTTGAAGGTAGTGATAACTCAGAAATGGGTAGAACTCTTCCAATTGAAAAAATCTTAGATGATGCAATGCTTGTTTGGGGACAAAATGGTGAACCATTAAGACCAGAACAAGGTTATCCTGTAAGATTATTAGTTCCAGGTTGGGAAGGTAACTTAAATGTTAAATGGGTTAAAAGAATAGAGTTTTCTGATAAACCATGGCATGCAAAAGAAGAAACTTCAAAATATACAATGTTACAACCAAGTGGTAAGGCGATTAATTTCTTCTGGCCAATGGAAGTAAACTCAATTATTACTTCACCATGTCCTGAAGTTCCATGGACTGATCTTAAAAAAGGTGATATGGTAGAAATATCTGGAATTGCATGGTCAGGAAGAGGAACAATTAAAACAGTTGATATCTCTTTAGATGGTGGTAAAAATTGGGTAGAAGCCGAATTAAAAGGTCTAGTATTACCAAAATCTTGGACAAGATTCTCATATATTATTAAATGGGATGGAAAGAAAAAAGTTCTTTTATCAAGAGCAATTGATGATACAGGACACATTCAACCTTCAATTGATAAATTAATTGAAAATGTTGGAGTAGAAGGTATTTATCATAGAAATCCAATCGTAGGTTGGGAAGTAACATCAAAAGGAGTTGTAAATAATGTTCATGTTAGATCTTAAAAAATCATTATTAGCCATTGGTGTAGTATCTGCACTTTTAGTAACAAACGCAACTGCTGCAGATAAAAAAATGAATATCGATGGTGCTGTTATATATCCTGTTAAAGATGGAATGTATACAGATTATGCTGTAAGCGAACAAAATAAAAAAGGTTTTAGTTCATACGGTAGAACACCAACTGCTAATGAAATTAAAGCTTGGGATACAGATGTAATGCCAGATGGCCATGGTTTACCTGTTGGTGAAGGTTCTGTTGAAGATGGTGATGAATTATACGAATCACAATGTGCAATGTGTCATGGTGACTTTGGTGCAGGTGGAGTAGGTGGTTATCCTACACTTGCAGGTGGTCAAGGAAGTTTAAAAAATCAATTAGGTTTAGAAGGAACAGAAGGTCCTAGAAAAACTATTGGTTCTTATTGGCCTTATGCAAGTACACTTTTTTGGTACATAAAAACTGCTATGCCATTCCCGCATCCTAAATCTTTAACTGATAATGAAGTTTATGCATTAACTGCTTATTTATTATCTGTAAATAATATCAAAGCTGGTGGGGAACTAATTGATGATGAGTTCGTTTTAAGTAAAGAAAATTTCAATACAGTTAAAATGAATAACCCAGATGGTTTTTATCCAGTTCATCCAGACAGAAATGATCTTAAGGAACAAAGAGGTCCTTTAGCTCAAGGTGTTAGATGTATGAAAGATTGTAAGCAACCAAAACCTGTAAGTATTGCTGCTGAAATCGATGTAGGTTTTGATCCTGTAATTAGTACAGTAAAAGATTTGCCAAAAGTTAAAGAAACTGCTAAAGTATCAAAGAGTGCAAAAATTTATGAAGCTAGTTGTAGTGCTTGTCATGCAAATGCTGCAATTGGAGCACCAGTTCTTGGAGACAAAGAAGCTTGGGCTGAAGTTGTTTCAAAAGGAATTGATACTGTTTATGCAAATGCATTAAATGGAATAAATGCGATGCCTCCTAAAGGTGGAGCTGATATTACAGAGCAAGAGTTAAAAGAAGTAGTTGATTACATGATTAACTCAAGTAAATAAAATAGGAGAACTAATGAAATTAGCAAAAAGTTTACTAATAGCATCAGCTATTAGTGGTTTAATCGCAACAAGTAGTTTTGCAAATGGAGATTTAGTTAAACAAGGTGAAAAGATTTTTATGAGTAAGAATCTTGGTAACTGTTTAGCTTGTCATTCAGCAAATGGTAAAAATGTAGATGGACCAGGAAGTATGGGACCAGCTTTACAAGCTTTACAATATTGGCCAGATGATTTATTATATCAAAAAATATATGACCCATATACAACTAATCCAATTTCAGCAATGCCTGCCTTTGGTAAAAATGGTTGGTTAAGTGATTCACAAATTAAAGCAGTAGTTGCTTATTTAAAAACAATTAAATAATATAAAAAGGAAATAAAATGAACAGAAGAAATTTTTTAAGCTTAGGATTAGGTGCATTAGCAGTTTCAATGGCACCATCAACTTTAAGTGCTATTAACTTTAGAGAAACAAAACCAAAAGCATGGACTGCAACAAAAGTAGATGAAGCTATAAAAGAAGTTTTTGGTACTTCAACAGTTACTGAAGGTAAAATCAAATTAAAAGCTCCAGATATTGCAGAAAATGGTGCTGTTATTCCTGTTACTGTTTCTACAAAATTAAATGCAAAAACAGTAGCAATTTTCCAAGATGCTAATCCTGAAACTGCAGTTGCAGTATTTACAGTTCCTGAAAATGGAATTATTGACTATTCAGTAAGAATTAAAATGGCTAAAACAGGTACTGTTACAGTTGTTGCTGATGTTGATGGAAAATTAGTTTCTACATCTAAACTTGTAAAAGTTACTATTGGTGGATGTGGAGGTTGATTTAATTCAATCACTTATAAAATATAAATAAAATATGAATAGAAAATAAAAGGAAAAATATTATGGCAAAAAAAACTAGAATTAAAGCAAAATTAAAAAAAGGTATTGTAACTGTTAAAGCATTAGCTTCACATGCAATGTTAAGTTATCAAGAAGCTGAAAGAGCAAAAAAAGAAGTAAACTTTATTACATATTTAACTGCAACAGTTAATGATAAAATTGTTTTTGAAGTATCAACAAGTCAATTCTTATCAAAGAATCCATACTTAAAATTTCAATTTAAGGGCGCTGAAAAAGGTGACAAAGTTGTAATTACATGGACTGATTTAAAAGGCGAAACTCAAGTAAGTTCTGCAAAAATCAAATAATTACAAAATTGTAATTGAAAAACTAAGGAGAGATTATGTTATTTAAAATTGTAAAAGCTACAACTTTAGCTGCTTTATTTACTACTGCAGCTATTGCTGCAGACTTCAATGCTCAAGCAGAAATTGATAAAGAAAATATTACTAAATATTTTGAAGCTAAATTTTCTGATCCAGAAAAAAATAGAAGTACTTTTTTCCCATATTCTACAACTGAAGAGTTAAAGAATAATTTTATTAAAGGAATTAAAGGTGATGAATTCTCAAAAGGTGGTTACGCATTTTCTAAAAATGGTAGATTATCTTATGATGAAATTAAAGAATTTCCGCCAACTGAAGAATTTGTAGAAAAAGGTGAAGAACTTTTTAATGAACCTTTTGCAAATGGAAAATCATTTAAAAACTGTTTTCCAGATACTACAATCGCAGGTTCGTACCCATTCTTTGATCAAGAATCAAAAAAACTTGTTTCTTTAACTCAAGCTGTTAATGAGTGTTTAGTATCTAATAGTGAAAAGAAATGGAATGAGAAAAAAGGTAAAATGGCTCACTTACAAGCATTTTTAGCTCAAGAAACTGCAGACGCAGAAAAAAGAGTTGATATTAAAATTGAAAGTAAAGAAGCTGCTGAAGCCTATGAAAGAGGAAAAGAATATTACTTTACTCAAAGAGGATATTTAAACCTTTCTTGTGCTACTTGTCATATTCAAGGTGCAGGTCAAAGAGTTAGAAATGAATCTTTATCACAAGGTTTAGGTCAAACTACGCATTTCCCAGTTTATAGATTAAAATGGGCAGCTGGAAATGCAGCTAATGATGGTTTAGGTACTTTAGAGAGAAGAATGTCTGGATGTATTAAAGATCAAGGACAAGTTCCTCCTAAAAATACTTCAGAAACTATGAAAGAATTATTATATTTCATGTCATACTTATCAAATGGTTTACCAGTTGATGGTCCAGATATCAGAAAGTAAAGGGTGAAAATTATGAAAAAAATTACATTAAAAGTTATTACATCAGTTGCACTTTTATCTTTTGGATTTGTTAATGCTAATGCAGATCATCATGGAGAAAAAGATAAGTATTCAAAAATTGATGTAGAAAAAGTTTGTAACGTTAAAACTAATGGAATTGAAAAAGTTATTGCAACTGCAAAACAATACAATGACATTGCTATTAAAAAAGGTTTAGAATTTAGAAGATTAACTGTTAATAACTCTGGTTTAATTGCATCTGTTGAAGAAGCAATTAAAACTAAAGCTAAAATGGTTAATCCAAAAACTTTTAAAGGTAAAGCTTCAAAAACTAAATTAGAAACTAATTTTGCAGCTCACAGATCTTGTAAATTTGCGATTAGAGCATTACAACAAGCTGAAGAAGCAAAATCTACTTGGAGATTAGCAATACCTGGAGATGGATATAAATACTAGTTTTAGTATTTATTAAATAAAAACATAAAAAAGTCAAGAGTTTTTTCTTGGCTTTTTTTTTACTAAATAAAAGGAATAAAATGAAACTTTTAAATAAATTACTTATTGCATCTGCATTTTCTGGATTACTAGTAAGTTCAGCTTTTAGTGCAGAAGCTACATATAATTATGTTCCAATTTCAAAAGGTGTTAAATCTATTGATATGGAATTAAATGATGAAAAATTTACAATTATGAGAAATCAATCAAAAACTAATAAAATTTCTCCATTATATGAAACAACTTTTAGAGGTGCTCCTCAACCAATTTCTTTAGCTGATGGTTTAGAAACATTAGGTGAATTAGAGTTTATTGAGTATATGAAAAAAGCTCAAACTGATGAAAATATTGCAATTATTGATTCAAGAAAGCCAGGTTGGTTTGCAAAGTTAAGAATTCCAGGAGCAGTTAATGTTCCTTTTACAAATTTTGATGAAAAAGATACTGCTATTGAAATGATGGAAGATGAAATGGGTGTTGTTCAAAATGACGATGGTACTTTAGATTTTTCAAAAGCAAAAACTTTAGCATTATATTGTAATGGTTACTGGTGTGGACAAACTCCAGGTATGGTTAAAAACGCTGAATTTGCATTATTAAAAATGGGGTATCCAGTTGAAAAGATTAAATACTACAGAGGTGGTATGCAAGCTTGGACTTCATTAGGTTTTACTGTTGTAGGATCTGGGGAATAATATTATATTAAAGAATAGGAAAAAAATATGAGTAAATTAAGTAGAAGAGAATTTGTATATATGATGTCAGTACTTGGTGCTGCACCAGTGTTTGCAAACTCTCATACTAGATCAGTTGAGACAAATAAATTAGAAGATTACTATAAGCTACAGAATTTTGGTAATGTAAGACTTCTTCACATGACAGATTCTCATGCTCAATTATTACCAGTATACTTTAGAGAACCAAGTGTCAACTTAGGTTTCCATGGTAATTATGGAAAACCACCTCATATTGTTGGTGATAAACTATTAGATTACTATGGTATAAAAGGTAATAAGAGATTAGAATATGCATATTCTTGTGTAAACTTTGAAAAGCATGCAAAAGTTATGGGTAGAGTAGGTGGATTTGCTCAACTTAAAACAGTAATTGATCATTTAACAAATAATTTTGGAGCTGAAAAAACTCTTATGATGGATGGTGGTGACACTTGGCAAGGTAGTGCAACAGCTCTTTACACTCGTGGTAAAGATATGGTTGGTGCTATGAACTTACTTGGCGTTGATGTTGCTGTTGGGCATTGGGAATTTACATATAAAGCTGAAGAAGTTTTAGAAAATGTTAAATTACTTGATGCTGAATTCTTAGCTCAAAATGTTATGGTAAAAGAAGACGCCTTAATGGAAGAAACTGAAGTTGCGATGCAAGCTTATGACGAAGATACAGGTCACGCGTTTAAACCGTACACAATTAAAAAAATGGGTAATGCAAGAGTTGCAATTATTGGTCAAGCTTTCCCTTATACTACTATTGCAAATCCTCAAAGATTTATTCCAGATTGGACATTTGGTATTAATGATGATGGAATGCAAGAGTTGGTTGATCAAGTAAGAGAAGAAGAAAAACCTGACGCTGTTATTGTTTTATCTCATAATGGTTTTGATGTTGATCAAAAAATGGCAGAAGTATGTACTGGTATTGACTTTATTATGGGTGGACATACTCATGATGGTGTTCCAGAAGCTGTTCCTGTTAAGAATGAAAATGGTACTACATATGTTTGTAATGCTGGTTCTAATGGTAAGTTCTTAAATGTTCTTGATTTAGATATTCAAAATGGAAAAATCAAAGACTTTAAATTTACACTTCTTCCAATCTTCTCTGATTTAGTTCCTGAAGATAAAGAAATGAAAGCTTATATTGAAAAAGTGCGATTACCATATATTAAAGATTTAAATAGAACTGTTGCTACAACTGAAGAAACATTATTTAGACGTGGTAACTTTAATGGTTCATGGGATCAAATTATTTGTGATGCATTAATTGATGTAAAAGGTGCAGATATTTCTCTTTCTCCAGGATTTAGATGGGGAACAACAGTTATGCCAGGTCAAGATATCACATTTGATGATTTAATGACACAGACAGCTATGACTTATCCTGAAACTTATGCAAGAGATATAACAGGGCAAGGAATTAAAGATATTCTTGAAGATGTTGCTGATAACTTATTTAATGCAGATCCATTCTACCAACAAGGTGGTGATATGGTAAGAACTGGTGGAATATCTTATAAAATTGATCCAAAAGCTAAGATGGGTGAAAGAATTTCTGATATCCAACTTACTAAAAATGGTAAAAAACTTGAAGCTAGTAAATCTTATAAAGTAGCAGGTTGGTCAACTGTTGGTGCTAAATCACCAGGTGAACCAGTTTGGGAAACAGTTGAAACTTACTTAGGAAATGTAAAACATATTGCAAACTTAAGAGTTGATACTCCAGATATCATTGGTGTTAAAAATAACCCAGGAATTGTTATATAGTATTCAAAATGAAAAAGTATAAAGATTAAATCTTTATACTTCTTTCAATTTAATAAGTGGTTATAAAAACCATTTATTAAATTGAAAAAAGGAATACTAATTGCTTAAAAAAGCTTTACTACTAATTTTTATAACATTTATTTCATCTTTAAACGCAAACTTTAAAGATGGTGAAAAAATATTTTTACAAAAATGCTCTTCATGTCATGGAAAATTTATTGATATGAAAACATTAAAAACAAACTTTTTTGAAAAAGAAAATAAACTTTTAAATCTAAAATATCCAACTGAGAATATGCTTGCTTATGCAATAATTGATAGTCCAAAGCATATAGGTGATAATAATGATTTAGAAATGCAACAAATTGAGATAGAAGAATATTTAAAGAGTTATCTTACAAATCCTGATTTAAATAATAGTATTTGTGAACCTTCAATTATAAAGTATTATGATAAAAAACTTTCAAATAATTATAATTTAAATGATGAAGATTTATCATCTTTAGCTATATATTTTATGAATTATAAAAAAGAAAGATTAAAGAATACAAAAAAAGAGATTAGAGTGTTATCTAAAAATTATAATGAAGCTGAATTATTAAATGATGCAAAAAAAGAAAATAAAAAAATACTAGTTTATGCTACATCTAAAACTTGCCATTTTTGTAAAAAGATGGACAAAGAAGTTTTGTCTTTAAATGAAGTAAAAAATAAAATAGATGAAGATTATCTCTTTTTAAAAATTGATATTGAAGATGTTAAATTGCCTTTTAACCTTGCAAAAGGATATAGAGGTATGACACCCACTTTTTTTGCTTTAGAAAATAATGGTAAATTAAAAAACAAATATCCCGGTTCATGGAATAAAAAAGATTTTTTATTAATATTAAAGGAAAACAATAAATAAATGAAAAAAATTGGGAAAGTAATTGAAATATTTAGTGCAAAAAAAGACTCATCAGGACTACCTAGACCTAAAGTAAATGAGCTTGACATTATTAATGGTTTTGGAATTAAAGATGACAAATTTGCAGGAAAAGATGAAGATAAGTCTGTGATGGTTGTAGGTTCAGTTGCATATAATATTGCAGAAGAAAATAAGATTGATTTACAATTAGGAAGTTTAGGAGAAAATATATTATTCGATTTTAATCCTCATGAATATAAAATTGGTACAGTTTTTGTAATAGGAAGTGTTAAATTAGAAATTACTCAAAATTGTACTATTTGTAACCACTTGAGCGTTTTTGGAAAAGAATTACCAAGTTTAGTAAAAGATCATAGAGGTTTATATTGTAAAATACTTAGCAGTGGTATAATAAAAAAAGAAAATGAAGTTTATATAAAGGAATAAGAATGAAAAATTTATTAATAGTTTTATTTTTTACAGTTTTTGTTTATGGAGAATCAACTTTTTCTAACCCTCAGCCTTCTTTTGATGAGCCAAGAAAAGTTGTTTTCCAAATATATGATTCTGAACTTGATAAAGTAAATCATAATTTAGGAACAATCTATAATATTTTAAAAGAGTATCCTGAAGAATCTCTAAAAGTTGCTGTTGTAGCTTATGGAAATGGAATGAGAGCTTTAAAAAAAGATTTTGATAAAGCAACATTAGCGAGAATAAGTTCGCTTATGGAATATGATGTAGAGTTTTTTGCTTGTAAAAATACTATGGAAAGTATGAAATGGACAGAAGATGATTTTATTGATGATTTAGAATATGTTCAAGCAGGAATTGTTGAGTTTGTAGAAAAACAAATTGATGGATATATTGGAGTTAATGCTTATTAAAATTTGAAGAGGTTTTACTCTTCAAATTCCATTTGTTTAAAAACTCTAGCAATGTTTTGTTTGCCAAGTTCTTTATATGTGTCTAAATGCTCAAATGCAGACATATCAATATTATAGGCATCATTTAATCCACCATCATCATCTAAAATTTCTTCAACTTTTTCTCTTAAATAAACTAGGTAATCTTTTGTATATTTTGTTACTGTTTGCATATTTGTAACTTCACCATGACCTGGTACAACTATTTTAGCATTTAATGCTGTAAATTTATCCCATGCTTCTAGCCATTTTTTAGTTTCTGTAATTTCAAATATTGGTAATAATCTATTATTAAATGCAATATCACCTGCGAATGTAATTTTTTCTTTTGGAAGCCATAGTATTATATCACTGTGTTCATGTGCATATCCTAGATATTTAGCTTCTACAATTTTATTTCCTAAATCAAAAGTCATACTATCTTTAAAATATTCGTCAGGTTCTACAACTTTTGTTCCTTCAAATTTATCTTTTAAAACTCTTTGCATTCGTGAAAAAATTCTTTGCCCTTTTATTGCAATTTCATCTTCAACAATTTCATGAGCAATAATTTTTGCACCTTGTTCTTTCCAATAATTTGAACCTAAAATTGCATGTCCTTGAGAGTTTTCTAAGACAACATATTTAACTGGCTTATTTGTAATTTTTTTGATTTCTTTATGAAATGATTGTGCTAAAAGATAAGAAGAACTTGCATTCCATACTAATACAGAATCTTCTCCTACAATAAAACCTAAGTTATTATTATGTGCAGTTGATTCGTACTCATAGGGTGCTGTAATTCCAATTGAAGTATAAACATCTTTTGCTACTTCTTGTATTTTATTATATAAAAGTGATTGTGGGTATTTATCTAAAGATGAAATTGGAAGTTTCTTTTCTTTCCAAACTTTAAAACTATCTTTGTAATACAGAACATTTTTATATCCTAAATCTTTTAATCTTTTAGCTGCAAAAAGTGATTTGTTTCCATTAAAACAATGAACAACAAATGTATCATCAATTTTCACTTCTTGAGAAATTAAAAACTCTAAATCTCCTCTTTGTATATTACTTACTTTATTAGCTTTAATATAACCACCTTGATTATTGATTTCAGCTCTAGATCTAACGTCGATTATTTTAGTATTTGGTTTTTTTTCTAAAAGTTTAACTAAATCCTGTGTTGAAATTACTTTTACTTCTTTTATTGCTTCTTCTTGCATTTTTGCAATATCTAATGCGTTAAGATTACTTAATAGAACAAATAGTCCAAGTACAATTGTTTTTACATATTTATTTTTTATCAAAACCTCTCCTTAAGTTATAATATTTTATTATAAAGGAATTATTTAAAATACATATTAAAGGAATCAAAATGTTTAAAAAAGTTTTATTTTTATTGTTAGTTGTTACAGCTTCTTTTTCATTTGCAAAAAATGTAAGTAAACAAGATTGTGAGCAAAAAGGTGAAGGTTTTATTTATGCTGGAAATGAATGTATAAATTATGCAATGTTTGAAGGTGATGATAATGATAAGTTAATCGTAATTGTTCATGGAACATGGGATGAAGGAAGTAATGTATTAGGTAGATATGCACCTTTTGCTGAGAATTTAAATATGTCAAGTGATATTAGTACAATTGCTGTAGCACTTCCAGGTTATTCAGATTCTTCTTTAAATAAATTAAAATCAATTGGAAGTAAAGAGTATAATCATCAAGCAGCTACAAAAGAGTATGTTCAATTCTTAGAAAAATTAGTAATTGCTTTAAAAGATAAATATGAAAGTAAAGAAATCACTATTGTTGGTCATTCAGCTGGAGCTATGATGAGTGGATCTTTAGCTGGTTTAAATCCTGAACTTTTAAAAAATGTTGTATTAGTAGCAGGTAGATATGAAAGACCTGATTATGCAAATGAAAAACATCTTCTTGCAAATGACGTCTTAACTAAAATGAATAAAGAATCAAAATTTATTATGATTTATGGAACAAAAGATGAGATATCAAAACCAAGTGTTACAAAAGATTTTTATAAAAAAATGAAAGCACAAGGACTTGATGTACAGCTAGTTGAAGTTAAAGATGCAGGACATATTGATTTAGATATGACTGATAAAAGTATAGAAGCAATTTCATCATTATTTGAAGAGTAAAAACTCTTCAAATAAAATTTTAGTAAAAAAATAGGAATATCAATGGACAAGAAAAAACAATTAGCTTTTAATTTAAACAACTTTTTATTATCAACATCTCACTTATTAGATAATATTGAATTACAACACAATAACACTTCTCAAAATCATTCAAAAAGAGTTGCTTTTTTATCTTTAAAAATGGGACAAAGATTAGGATTTAACCCAGAAGAAATGTTTGATTTATGTGCTTATTCTTTATGTCATGATATTGCTTTAAATGAACAAAAAATTAAAAATAAAGATTATTATGAATTAAGTGAAGAAAAGATTAAAGATTTTCCTTTTTTATCAAAGAAATCTAATATTTTAAAATATCAAGGAGAGAAGTTTGATGGTTCAGGAATTTATGAATTAAAAGAAAATGCTATCCCACTTTTTTCACAAATACTTTTCTTCACTCAATTTATAGATGAAAAATATGATTTTTCAAATAAAAGTATTGAAAATAGAAATGAAATTATTACTTTTGTAAAGAACAATTCTAACATCTTATTTGATGAAAAAATAGTAAATTTATTCATTGAGATAAGTTCAAGTATTGATTTTTGGATTGATATCCAAAATGAAAATGATATTGTATATTTTATTTTTAATAATTTACATGATTTCACTACTGCATTAGACTTTGAAGAAGTTCTAAATATAACACAAAGCTTTTGTAATATTGTAGACAATAAGTCTAAAATAGTTAAAAACAGTGAAAAAATGTGCGATTTTTATGAATTTGACCATAAAGATAAATATATTTTTATGATTACTGCTTCATTATGTAACATTGGAAAACTTTTAATACCTACAAGTATTTTAGAAAAAGATGAGAATTTAAGTATATATGAATATGAAGAAATCAAATCTTATCCATATTTTAATAAAAAAATATTAACAAATATAATGGGGTTTAACGATATGGCATTATGTTCAAGTAAGGTCCAAGAATGCTTAGATAGTAGTGGTTATCCATTTAAACTTGGAGCTAAAGATTTAAGTTTTAAAGATAGACTATTGTCAACTTTAAATAAATATTCATCTTTATGTAGTAATAAAAATTATAGAAGTATTCATACTCATAATGAAGCTATCTTAATATTAAAAGATGAAGCAAATAATAAAAAACTAGATATTTCTATAATTGAGGATATTGATAAGATATTCTTGAATATATAGTCCTTGATATACTTTATGCATAATGAAAACTATTAAAAGAAAATTTTAAAAATAAATTAATAATTAAAACAGCTTGCTAAATTAAAGATAAAATAGTTATCATATAGATAATTTAATAATAAAAAACGGAGAGTGTCATGTTTTCAAATATCTCTATCAAAGTAAAACTTTTAGTTTTAGCACTTATTACAATAGTTTTTGTATCTTTGTCTATTGCAATTGCTTCAATATATTCAATTAATAAATTTTCAAATGAAAATATTGAAAGATATAAAGAAGAATCCTACACCAAAAAAGAAAAAGAGTTACAAAACTATATCTCTTTAGCTATGAAGACAGTTGATGCTTATCACAAAAGAACAGAAATAGAAAAAATAAAAATTGAAGTTCAAGATGATTTAAGAACTCAAACAAATTTTTTATTTTCGATTTTAGAAGCCGAATATGAAAAGTTAAAAGATGTATTATCCGAAGATGCTCTAAAGTTTAGATTAAAAACCTTAGTTGAAGAGAGTAGATATGGTAATACTGGATATTTTTGGATAAATGATACAAATGCAGTAATTGTAATGCATCCTATTAAGCCTCAATTAAATGGCAAAGATCTTATTGATTATAAAGATAAAGGTGGAAAAAAAATATTTAATGAGTTTGCAAATGTAGCAAAATCAAAAGGTGAGGGTTTTGTTGATTATGTATGGCCTAAACCAAATTTTGAAAAGCCACAAGCAAAAGTTTCATTTGTAAAATTATTTAAGCCTTATAATTGGGTAATTGGAACAGGTGAATACGTATCTGATGTATCAGCAAAAATTAAAAAAGAAGCCTTACTTACTATTAGTAAAATGAGATATGGTAAAGATGGATATTTCTGGATTAATGATTCTCATCCTAAAATGATTATGCATGCAATTAAACCTAGTTTAGATGGAAAAGACTTGTCAAATATACAAGACAAAGCCGGAAAATATCTATTTAAAGAATTTTCTGTTGTTACAAATAAAGAACCAAAAGGTGGTTTAGTTACTTATATGTGGCCAAAACCAGGGTTTGAAAATCCTGTTAAGAAATTTTCTTATGTACAAAGATTCGCTGCTTGGGATTGGATAATTGGTACAGGAGTTTATGTAGATGATATTGAAGCTGATATTTCATTAATGAAAAAAAATACTAATGATGAAATAAATGCAATTATTATGAGTATTATTATTTTCTCTTTAATTGCAATATTACTAGTTTATATCATATATTCATTCTTTATTAATAAATCAATAATAAAACCATTGCTTAATTTAAATATGGCTATAAAAGAAATGAGCAATCCAGATTCAAATACTGATGAAATAGAGAAAAAATCTAATGATGAGGTAGGAAAACTAGTTGATAGTTTTAATGGCTATGTTCGAAAACTAAAAGATGGTGTTGCTGCTGATGCTATTGTAATTGATGAAGTAGATGAAGTAATTTCAAAAGTTAATAATGGATTCTATGTTTATAAAGTAGAAAAAAATTCAAATAACCCGCAAATACAAGAATTGAAAGAATCAATTAATACAATGATTGATAAAACAAATGAAAGTTTAACGGTACTAAATAATACACTTTTAAGATATGGTAGTTCTGATTTTACAGTTGACAACACTACGAATGCAAATGAAGTTAGTGGAATTGTTTCTTCTATTAACTCAAGTACAAAATTAATTGGAATTGCTGTTTCTGAATTCTTATCTATGATTGTATCAAGTGGTAAAAAACTAAATGATGATACAAATGTTTTATCAACATCTGCTGAAAAATTATCTAGTTCTGCAAATGAACAAGCTGCTTCCTTAGAAGAAACAGCAGCTGCACTAGAAGAAGTAACATCAATCGTTAAATCAAATGTTCAAAAAGTTCAACAAATGTCTTCTTTAGCAAATGACTTACAAAGTTCTTCTTCTGAAGGTCAAAGTTTAGCATCTAAAACTACACAGGCTATGGAAGATATTGATACACAAGTTAATTCAATTAATGATGCAATTACAGTAATTGATCAAATTGCATTCCAAACAAATATTTTATCTTTAAATGCAGCTGTTGAAGCAGCAACTGCAGGTGAAGCTGGAAAAGGTTTTGCTGTTGTTGCACAAGAAGTGAGAAATCTTGCAAATAGATCAGCAGAAGCTGCAAAAGAGATTAAAGGAATTGTTGAAGCTGCAACTTCAAAAGCAAATGAAGGAAAAGTAATTGCCAATGATATGATTGGTGGATATACAAGTCTTAATGAAAAAATAAATCAAACAATTGAATTAATAGAAGATGTTTCAACTGCAAGTGTTGAAGAAGAAAGTGGTATTGTTCAAATAAATGATGCAATAAATGCACTTGACCAAGCAACACAAGTAAATGCAAGTTCTGCTACAACTATTAGTTCTTTAGCAAATGAAGTTTCTGGTTTATCTGAGAATTTATTAAAAATTGCAGATAGGGCAAAATTTAATGAGTCAAGTGTAAATGAAATTTCAGATATTGATTTAGTATTTAAAATTTCTAAATTAAAAAATGACCATATTAAATTTAAAAATATTAATTTCGAAAAAATAGGAACAACGACAAACGCTTGGTCTGTTACTAAACCAACAGAGTGTGATTTAGGAAAATGGATTATTGAGCAAGAACAAAACTCTAAAGAGTTTACACAAACTACAAACTGGAAAAATTTAAAAGAAAGTCATGAATTAGTTCATTCTAATGTTCAAGATTATATTGATGAAAATTGTAAGAGTGATTCAAGTAGTGAAAAATTAAATAGCTTTTCAAGTGATTTAGATAAAGCTACACAAAAAGTTTTTGCTTCTCTTGATCAAATAAAAAGAGATAATGTTATTAATGTAAATGTAGAAAATAAAATGATTACAGAGCCAAAAACTGTAACTTTACCTAAAGCGTCATCTTCTACTTCTTCTTCAGTTAAGAGAACACAAGAAGTTAAAAATAAAGTAATTGAATCAAAACCATCTAAAGATGATGATGAATGGGAAAGCTTCTAAAAAGAAGCTTTCTTTTAATTTGGTTTGATTGTAGGAAATCCTAAACTTAACCACGATTGAATACCACCTCTATACCATTTTAGTTTTTCTTCTGGGTAACCAATTGAGATTAAGTTTTTCATAGATAGAGGTGATTGACCACACCAAACTCCATTACAAAATAACAGTAATTCTTTAGCATTTGTAAAATCATATCCATCTTTTGTAACTTCCACACCTAAAGTATCAATTGCATCTAAAAAATCATCAGGGTATTGACCTTTATTTAAATAAATAAAAGGAACATTTATAGCTGATGGAATTGTTTGGTTTAAATACCAATCAGTAGTTCTTGAATCAACTAAAAGCATATTCTCATCATCTTTTGCTTTGTCAATAAATTCTAGAACTTCAACTTCCCCATATGTTTCTACTTTATCTGAGTATTTTATTGGAGATACTTTTCCTAAATATGTAATAAATGTTTTCTTACATTCAGCAGGAACTGAAGCATCAACTAAATTACCACCTAAAATAGTTTTTGGGTCAAACTTTACAGTTTTACAATTATCTGGAGTTTTTCTGATTATTGTAATGTTTTTATCTTCATCATTTGAATCTGTATAAGATACATCAACACCAATTGACTGTAAATCAGTAGCACATAATAGTGCGCTTGTTAGTATGCTTGATAATATAATCTTTTTCATTTTAATCCTTTATAATAATTATATATATTTTATTTTAAATATGACTAAAATAGTCTATATTAAATTTATATAAAATTTGGGTATAATTGCGTTTTTAAAAATACTAACAGATTATAACTTATTTACCAAGGACAAATTATGAATAATAACAAAGTAGAATTATTATCACCAGCAGGAAACTTAGAGAAGCTAAAAATCGCTATAAACTATGGTGCAGACGCAGTTTATGCAGGAGTTAGCCACTTCTCTTTAAGAATTAGAGCAGGAAAAGAATTTACTTTTGAGACTTTTAAAGAAGGAATTGATTACGCACATGCACGTGGTAAAAAAGTATATGCAACAATTAATGGTTTTCCTTTTAACTCACAGATTGATTTACTAAAAAAACACATTGAAAAAATGGCTGAGGTAAAACCTGATGGCTTTATTGTAGCAGCCCCTGGTGTTGTTAAATTATGTAGAGAAATCGCACCTGATATTGATGTACATTTATCAACACAAGCAAATGTACTTAACTATTTAGATGCACAAGTATTTTGGGATTTAGGTGTAAAAAGAATTGTTGTTGCACGTGAAATTTCATTAAAAGATGTACAGCAAATTAAAAAGCATTTACCTGATATGGAAATTGAAATTTTTGTACATGGTTCTATGTGTTTTGCATATTCTGGAAGATGTTTGATTTCAGCAGTACAAAGTGGGCGTGTTCCAAATAGAGGTTCATGTGCAAATGATTGTAGATTTGATTATACACTTTATGCTGAAAGTGAAAATCAAAATACACTATTTAGACTTGAAGAAGATCCAGGTGTCGGAACTTATATTTTTAATTCAAAAGATATGAATTTAGCTTCACATATTAAAGAAATTATGGATTCTGGTGCAGTTGATTCATTAAAAATTGAAGGAAGAACAAAATCTCCATATTACGCTGCTGTAACTGCAAATGCATATAGAGAAGCTATTGATGATTATTATGCAGATACATTTGATGCTGATAAATATCAAAGAGAACTTCATACAACAAAAAATAGAGGTTTTACTGATGCTTATTTAGTGCATAGACCATTTGAAAAAACTGATTCACAAAATCATGAATATGCAATTTCAAAAGGCTCTTATGAAGTAACAGGGCTTATAACTGAAGATGAAAAGCATTTTATGTGTAAGTACAAAGTTTACCCAAATCAAGATATTGAAATCTTCCCTCCAAGAAATAGCAATATTGTTGAATGTGATAATGAAATAGGTAAAATTTTCAAGAATGAAGATGGTGTTTATTATATTAATTTCAAAAAAATCTTAACAGAAACAAATAAGGAAATGGAATCAGTTCATAGTGGAAATACAAATAAAATCCAATTACCAGGAACATTACCTTACTTAACAATGTTAAGAACTGAAAACACTGAAATATAATTGTTTGGTAACAAATGATTTTTTTTAGGGTTACACAGAATATCAACATTAAGACTACAGATGGTACTTTAATTTTATATAATAAATTTAAAATGCCATCAAATTTAGAAAACGACACAGTCTATATTACTACGGAAAAAGATTTTGATGATTTAAAAAAAGTTTTTGAAAATGTTGATAAAGATAAATATAAAACAAGACTTTTAAAAGAGGATAAAGTTAGAGCTTTAGAAAACTTTCCAATTGAATTAGGTATCAGTAATAAAAATGAATACTTGAAATCTCTTGAGCTTGAAAATACTACAAAAAATTCTCAGACAATTTCACCAAAGATATTAAATATGTTTGAGCAATCATCAAAAGTTGATATTTTTAAACAGTTAAAAGCAAATAAAAAAGATGAAGTAACAATTATAATTATAGGTGGTCTTGGAAAAAGTATTGGACAAATGATAAGTTCTTCAACTGCTTTGAGAATATTACATGAAAAATTAAGTCAAGTATACAAAAGTGTTAAAATAGATTTATGTATTGATGCTTCAAATAATAGTTTTTATTCAAGAGATAAGCAAATATATTTAAAACAAGAATTTATAAATAATGTTTTACCTTTAAGTGTTACTAGCAAAAAACTTTGTACTTATGATTATTTTATTGATAATAGCTCTATACTTGAAAAATCTGTAAATTTTGAAGCTTTAAATATTGTTGATGCATGGTTATATAAATTTGGAATTGATTATGAAAAAGTTTCTGACTTTAGTAAGCATAATGAAATAGATATTAAAAAAATTGTAGTTTCTGATAAATTGAAAGAAAAAATTGCAACATTAAAGACAAAAGGAAAAGTTGTTTTATTTCATCCTTTTTCTGCAAATATTAAAAAAACTATTCCTCAAAATATTGCATCATCAATATTAAAAAATATGGTATCTCAAATGGATGATTGTACAATTGTTTCAACATTAAATATTGACTCAAAATTTTCGGATGATAGATTTGTTAATCTTGCTAGAGAATCTAAAACTATAAATGATTTTATCTATATTATTTCTAATATGGATAAGGTTATAACAACAGATACATCTACCTTTCATATAAGTGATGCTTTTATGATTCCTACAGTTGTATTGTCAACAGATGAAAATATAGATAGAAAAATAAAATATTATAATAATACAAAAGTAATCAAAATTAAAGACAAATCTAAGTCCTTATCAAAATTTATTTACGATAATGATTCTTTGACTTTATATAAAAATAAAGCATGGGAAAAAGTTAAAATTTCTAAGATTATAAAACTATTAGAATCTTTTTGATATAATCGTGCTTTTATAAAAAATTAAAGGAATTAAAATGAATTTTGTATCAATTATTATGGGTAGTAAATCTGACTATGAAATTATGAAGCATTGTGCAGATACTTTCGAAAAGTTTAATGTAAATTACGAGATTATAATCTCTTCAGCTCATAGGTCTCCAGTTAGAACTAAAAATTATATCAAAGAAGCTGAAGAAAAAGGTGCTAAAGTATTCATAGCAGCTGCTGGAATGGCAGCACATTTAGCAGGTGCATTAGCAGCAACTACAACTAAACCAGTTCTTGGAGTACCAATGAAAGGTGGAGCAATGGATGGTATGGATGCAATGCTTTCAACTGTACAAATGCCTGCAGGAATGCCTGTTGGAACTGTAGCACTTGGAAGATCAGGTGCAATTAATGCAGCCTACCTTGCAATGCAAATCCTTGCGATTTCAGACAGTGAATTAGCTGTTAAATTAAAAGAAGACAGAATCGTTCAAGCTAAAAAAGTTGAAACTGATTCAAAAGAAATAGAAGTAATTTTATAATATTAAGCAGTACTATTTATAGTACTGCTTCTACTTTTTTATTAAAAAATCAGATACTTTAAAATATATTATTTCAGTATAAATTCAAGTTTTTTCTATTTTATAGAAAATACTTGAATTTATTTTGATAAAAACAAATCAAAAATAGGAATTAAATAGATGCTTACTTTTTCACAAATTCTATTAAAATTACAAGAGTTTTGGGCTAATGAAGGATGTAATATCGTACAACCTTACGATATTCCTGCAGGTGCTGGAACTTTTCATCCAGCAACTCTTTTAAGAAGTTTAGATTCAACTCCTTGGTCAACTGCTTATGTTGCGCCAAGTAGAAGACCAACTGATGGAAGATATGGAGAGAATCCAAATAGATTAGGAGCTTATTATCAGTTTCAAACACTAATCAAACCAAGTCCTGATAATATTCAAGACTTATATCTTCAATCTTTAGAATATCTAGGTTTAGATTTATCTAAACATGATATTAGATTTGTAGAGGATAATTGGGAGTCTCCAACACTAGGTGCATGGGGACTTGGATGGGAAGTTTGGCTTGATGGTATGGAAGTAACTCAGTTTACTTACTTTCAACAAGTTGGAGGACTTCCTTGTGATCCTGTTGCTGTTGAAATTACTTATGGAACAGAAAGACTTGCTATGTATTTACAAGGTGTTGATTCTGTATTTGATATTGTGTGGAATGAAAACAAACATGGTATTACAACTTATGCAGATGTTCATAAAGAAAGTGAATATGAATTTTCTAAATACAACTTTGAAGTAGCAAACACAGAAATGTTATTTAGACATTTTGATGATGCTTTTAACGAGTGTAAAGTATGTTTAGAAAATGGTCTTCCTTTACCTGCTTATGATCAATGTATGATAGCTTCTCATGCTTTTAATACTTTAGATGCAAGAAAAGCAATTTCAGTAACAGAGCGACAAAACTACATCTTGAAGGTGCGAGAATTATCTCAAGGTTGTGCTGTTTTATACAAAGAACAAGAACCTGAACGATTAAAAAGAATAGGTAGATAAAACAAAATGTTAGTACAAAATATATATGATTTTTTAGATGATTTATCACCTTTTTCTCTTCAAGAAAAATGGGATAATGCAGGTTTACTTGTAGGATCTTTTGATGATGAAATAAAAAAAATATATATTAGCATTGATTTAGATGAAGAATTAATTGATGAAATTGAAGAAAACTCTTTAATTATTACCCATCATCCTTTAATTTTTTCAGGATTAAAAAGAGTTAATTATGACTCTTATAGTACAAAGTTATTACAAAAATTAATCAAAAAAGATATATGTTTAATTTCAATGCATACAAATATAGATAAAACTCATCTAAATAAATATGTAGTTGAAAACATCCTTGGTTTTAAAATAGAAAACACAGATGAGTTTATATCTTATGCAAATGTAAATATGAGTTTTAATGATTTAGTAAAATATGTATCTAAAAAGTTAGATTTAAAAACTACAAAAGCAGTAAAGTGTAATGAGTTTATTAAAAAAGTAGCAATTGTTACAGGTTCAGGAATGTCTTTAATTACAGAAGTACAAGCTGATTGTTTCCTAACAGGTGATATAAAATATCATGATGCAATGGAAGCAAAAGCTAGAGGTATTTCATTAATTGATATAAGACATTATGAGAGTGAAAGATTCTTCAGCAACTTGCTAGAGGGACTTCTTTCAGAATATTTGAAAAAAAATGAATTAAAAGCTATAATAACAGCTTCAAAAAATCCATTTGAGTTTTTTATAGAAGGAGAAACGATTGAATAAGTATTTACAGGATTTAATCAAATTGTCAAAATTTGATACAGCAATTAGCATGTTCGAACCAAAAATCGAAAATGAGAAGGCAAAATTAGCAACATTTGTTGAAACAGCAGAAGAGATTAAAGCATCAATTAATGCTTTATATTTAGAAATTGATGATATTAAATCAAAAAGAACTAAAAACAATATTCACTTAAGTGAATTAAAATCGAAGTTAGAAGATATATCTAAGAAAAATGATAGTGTTCAAACAGAAAAAGAATTAAAAGCTTTACAATTAGAAGAAGAAATTGCTAAAGAACAAATTGCATTTGCAAATGAAGAGATCAATAGATTAGATACTTTAGCTGAAACTAAAGAAGAATCATTAAAAGAGTTACAAGATAAATTAACTGAAGAAGAAGAATCTATTAAAGAAATTCAAGTTGCAGTTGATAATACTATTGAAGAAATTAACAAAGAAAGAAATGTTGTATATCAAGATAGAAGTGAATTATTAGAAAAATTTGATAATAAAATTTTAACTTTCTATGAAAAAATTAAAAGATGGGCAAAAGATTCTGCTGTTGTTCCTGTAAAAAAACAAGCTTGTTATGGTTGTTATATGAAAATTAATGACAAAACTTATGCTGAAGTTATTAAATCAGAAGAGATTATAAACTGTCCACATTGTGGAAGAATCCTTTATAAAGAAGATGAAACTGAAGAGGCTTAATTTTGAGCCTTTTTAGTATATTTTATTACTTACTTTTAAGTTTTGTATATATACTAGCAATACCTTATTTAATTTTTAAATCTAGAAATCCAAAATACAAAAATGCAATTCCCTCAAAGTTTTTTCTAAAAAATAATCCTTCATTTAAAGAAAATGGTATTTGGTTCCATTCGTGTTCTATGGGTGAAACAAAAGCTATAAAACCTTTAATAGATTATTATAAGGATGAGGCAAATGTATCTGTTATTACAAATACAGGATATGAAGAAGCTTTAAAAAGTTCATCAAATGTTAGGTATTTGCCTTTTGAGATTTTTTTACCATTTTGGATTAACAAGCAAAAAGTTTTAGTTGTAATGGAAGCTGAATTATGGTTTATGCTTTTTTTAATAGCTAAGAAAAAAGGTGCAAAGACTTTTTTAATAAATGCAAGAATTTCTGATAAATCATATAATTCATATAAAAGATTTTCTTTTCTTTACAAAAGAATATTTAAAAATATTGATAAAGTATTTGCACAAAGTAATTTAGATAAAAAAAGATTAGAAGAACTTGGTGCAAGAAATGTACAAGTAGTTGGAAATATAAAACTAGCGCAAACTCCAAAAGTTACAAAAGTTTTAGAAAAAACTGATGATGTTTTAATAACAGCAGCAAGTACACATAAAAATGAAGAAGAATTAATTTTAAATTCATATAAAAGAAGTTACGGAAAATTAGTAATAGTTCCAAGACATCCTGAAAGATTTTTAGAAGTTGATTTATTAATAAAAGAGTATGTGAAAAATAATGCTTTAACATATCATAAGTATTCACAACAAGACAACTTTGATTCTGATATAATTCTAGTAGATAAAATGGGTATACTAAATAATATATTTGCAATTTCAGATCTTGTGATTTTAGGTGGAGCATTTGAAAAAATAGGGGGACATAATCCAATTGAACCTGCTTTTTTTAATTGTAAAATAATTAGTGGTAAAAATATATTTAATCAAAAGCCACTTTTTGAATGTATAGAAAATTACTACTTAATAGAAAATGAACAATTAGGTGATTATTTAAATAATATAGATAATTTGAAAAAACCAATTTTAAAAAAAGTTGGTTCAATTGATCCCATAATAAAGGAAATAAATGGCAGCACGAGATAAAGCGTATAAACTATTAGCAATGCAAGAAGGAATTTCTAATTCTAAAGCAAAAGAGTTAATAGATAAAGGACTTGTAAGAGTTGGTGGAAAAAAAGTAATGATTGCACGTGGAGAAATTAGTGCAGATACTAATTTTGTAGTAAAAGATATTGCTCCAATAAAAGTAATTTTCCAAGACAATGATATTTTAGTTGTTGATAAACCTGCATTTTTAACAGCAGATGAAGTTGCAAAAAAATATCCAGATGCAATATTACTTAACAGACTTGATAAAGAAACAAGTGGTGTTATGATGTTTGCAAAAAATGAAGACTTCCAGAAAAAAGCAATTAAAGAGTTTAAACAAAATAAAGTTTACAAAGAATATGTTGCAATTGTTGAAGGTAAAGTAATTGATGAAATTGAAATTGATAAACCAATTCTTACAACAAAAGATAGAGGAAGTGCTAAATCTAAAATTGATGCTAAAAAAGGTAAACCAGCTAAATCAACTGTTTACCCAATGCTAGTAGAAGGTAACAAATCTAAAATTAAGATTGTTATTGAATCTGGGCGAACACATCAAATTAGAGTACATTTAAATTCTGTTGGATTACCAATTATTGGTGATGGAATTTATGGAAGAACTGCTTCAAATGTTACTAGAGTTTTATTACATTCAAAAATTACAAGAATATTCGATTATGAATTTGAAGCAAAAGAACCAAGAGAATTCAAAGTATATGAGTTTAATTAAAATTTAAGCTAAAAACTAATTGTTTAATTT
Source organism: Poseidonibacter parvus (assembly GCF_001956695.1). Lineage (NCBI taxonomy): Bacteria > Pseudomonadati > Campylobacterota > Epsilonproteobacteria > Campylobacterales > Arcobacteraceae > Poseidonibacter > Poseidonibacter parvus. The sequence continues at coordinate 2,318,433 of NZ_CP019070.1, read as the reverse complement.
CAAGAATTCCTATAATTAGGGCTTCTTGAAAAACTAAAAAACATTATAAACTAAAATAAATCTTAAATATTACATATTTAAACTCTTCTGAAGTATAAAAAAAGTATAATCCTCAAAATTTAAAAAAATCTAGGAGTTTTTGCTTTGTTTGATTCAATAACCGGTTCGATAAAAAATGCTGTTAATAAAATAAGACATAAAGATGATGTTGCTTCATTAAAAAAAGCAATTGTTGAATTAAAAAAATCTTTATTAAAAGCAGATGTTCATCATAAAACTACAAAAGAATTAATAACTGCAATTGAACTTGAAACAAAAAGAGTTGGTATTGGACAAGATTCATTTATCAATGCATTAAAACTTGAATTAACTAAAGTATTAACTACTGAAGGTAATCAAGGTTTTGTTTATTCAAATACACCTCCTACAACGATTTTAATGACAGGACTACAAGGTTCTGGTAAAACTACAACTACTGGTAAATTAGCTAACTATTTAAAACAAAGAAATAAAAAAGTATTAGTTGCAGCTGGCGATTTACAAAGACTTGCAGCCGTTGAGCAATTAAAACAAATTGCAGCTCAAGTTGAAGTTGATATTTATTTTGATGACAATCAAACAGATCCAATAGCAATTGCAAAAGCAGCTCAAGAAAAAGCTATAAAAGAACACTATGATGTTTTATTAGTTGATACTGCTGGTCGTTTAGCAATTGATGAAGAATTAATGACTCAATTAAAAAATGTTAGGGACGCAATTAAAGTAGATGAGATTTTCTATGTTGCAGATTCATTAACAGGTCACGATGCTACTAAAACAGCAAGTTCGTTTAAAGAACAAATTGGTATTGATGGTGTTATTCTTTCAAAATACGATGGAGATACTAAAGGTGGAGTTGCTTTATCTATTGCTTCTCAAGTTGGTGTTCCTTTAAGATTTATTGGTATTGGTGAGAAAATGCCAGACCTTGAAGTATTTATTCCTGATAGAATTGTTTCTAGATTATTAGGTCTTGGTGATATTGAAGGACTTGCTGAAAAAACATCTGCTGTAATTGATGAAAAAAAAGCAAAAGCTGTTGCTAAGAAGATTAAAAAAGGTGAATTCAACTTTAATGATTTCTTAGATCAATTAGCAATGATGAGTAAATTAGGTTCAATGAAATCAATTATTGGAATGATTCCTGGTCTTTCACAAATGGCTGGACCTTTAAAAGATATGGATTTTGAAAACTCTGATGAGATTAAAAGAATAAAAGCTTTAATTGGTTCTATGACAGAAAAAGAAAGACTTCAACCATCTTTAATAAATCCAAGTAGAAAGAAAAGAATTGCAAAAGGTTCTGGATTATCTGAAGTTCAAATTAATAAAATTTTAAAGCAATTTAAAAATGCTTCAAAAATGGCAAAGAAATTATCATCTAAAGGTGGTATGAAAGGCCTACAAAACATGATGTCTCAAATGGGACCTGGTGGAATGCCTAACTTACCAAGATAGATAAAAACAAATAGTGTTGAGCTGTGAACTTTATTTTTATAAGAGTTTAGATCTCAATACTATAAAAAAAGTATAAAACAAAAGGAAAAAAACATGACAGTAATTAGATTAACAAGAATGGGAAGAAACAAGAAACCATTTTATAGAATCGTTGTAACAGACTCAAGAAAAAGAAGAGATTCAGGTTGGATTGAATCAATTGGTTACTTTAACCCAGTAGCAGAACCAAAAGTATTAAAAATTGACCAAGAAAGATATGATTACTGGTTAAGCGTTGGTGCTAAACCTTCTGAAAAAGTAGCTAAATTAGCTGCAAAATAATTAGTTGATTAACTGCTATGATTACAGAATTTATTGAAAACTATGCAAAACTAATTGTAAGTGTACCTGAAGATGTAAATGTTACTATTGAGTCGATTGATGATACTTTTGCTGAAATTACAGTTGAAGCAAATAGCTCTGATATTGGTAAGCTTATTGGTAAAAATGGTAACATGATTAATGCTTTAAAAACTATGGCAAATGGTTGTAAAGCAAAAGATGGTGTATCTTATAAGATTCAAGTGGTTGCAAAGTAAATAAATGAATAATGATGTATACGTAGCAAAACTAGGGAAAACTGTAGGACTAAAGGGGCATTTAAAGCTTCATATAGACTCAGATTTTCCTGAACAATTTAAAAAAAATGCAATCTTTATAACAAATAGAAAAATACAATTAAAAGTTGTAGAATACAACTCTAATAGAGAAACTGTTTTATTTGAAAACTATGAAGATATAGATTTAGCTAAAAAACTTATAAACCAAGAACTTTTTGCATCAACACAACAAACTAGAGAAAATTGTGATTTAAATAAGAATGAATTCTTTTGGTTTGATTTAATTGATTGTAAAGTTTATGAAAATGATTTACTACTAGGGCAAGTAAAAGATATTCATAGATATCCTATTAGCGATTATCTTGAAATAACTACATCTTCTTTGTTAATTGAAAAAGAATTGCCTAAAACTTTCTTATTACCACATTTATTTGAACAATATATTTTAAGTGTTGATATTGATAAAAAAGAAATTAAAGTTAAAGACGCTTATGCAATTTTAGAAAACTCATAGAGTTTTCCTAATAATTACATCTTTTATCAAACTCTTCTTTTGTTAATTCTACCTCATAAGAATTAACTATTCCATTTTCTTGTAATCTTTTATAAATTTCATTTCTATAATTACTATCTGTAAAAGGACCATAGTAAATCTCAATTCTATTTAAATCATCTCTACAAAGCTTTATATCACTGTAAATTGATGTAACTTTATCTAAATATGATTTTAATAACTCACCTTTTATTTTTGCAACATTAATTAGTGAAACAAATTTGATTTCTTCTATTATAGGTTTTTGAATTATCTCTTCATCTTTAATAGCTTCTTCTTGAACAATTAATTCTTTTTCTCTCTCCATAGTTTCTTTGTTTTCTATCATCTCTTTTCGTAAGGCAATAGCTTCATTTTTTAATAATTCAAGCTCGGCTTTTTGTTTCTCTAATTCAAGTTTTTTATTCTCTAATAATTCTTTTTCTTTTGAAAGATTTTCTTCTTCAAGAAGTAAAGCTTCTTGTTTTTTCTTTTCTTCTGCTTCTTTAATCTTTTTTTCTTCTAGTTCTTTCTCTCTTCTATTATTCTCTTCCTCTTCAACTAAATTCTTATTAGTCAATTGAAGGAGTTGTCTATTTAGTTTTTTTGAGTTTATATCTTTTATATTAAAGGTATTCTTTTCTTCAATTATTTTTTCTTTAACTACTTCATCTTTCTTTTCTTTCATTTCTTCTTCTGGATCAAAAAAGCCAATAAAATATAGCACTACTCCTGCAAGTAATATTAAAACTAAAAATCCAACTACTGAAAATAGAATTTTATTTAGAATAGGTACTTGTTTTTGTTTTGTAGATTCTTTTTTCGAGTTATCATCATTTTGAACTTCTTGAGTTTCTGTTTCATCAGGAGAATCATTTTCTACATCTTGATTGTTTGATGTCTCTTTTTCAAGTTCTTCTTTATTTTGTTCTTCTGCCATGATTTACTCTTTTTTTAGGATTTTCTTTTTTCTTTTTGTTTTGCTAATATTTTTTCTTTATTTTTTTTGTAATAGTCTCTTCTATATTGTTTAAGTTCTTCTTTTTTCTTTTCTCTATACTCTTTATCATATTCTAATCGTTGTTTCTTATTTTCAGAATAATATTCTTTTTTCTTTTTTTTATATTCATTAATTTTCTTTACAATTAATTCTTTTCTATCATCTATGTGAGCTTTTTGAGCTTTTGCAATTTCTTTTATTTTACTTGAAAAGTTTTTATTATTTAGCTCTTCTTCATAATTAATTTCTTTTCTTGGAGCTTTCTTCGCAACTTTATTTTTTAAATAATATTCTTTTTTCTTTTTTTTATGTGCTATAAAATTTTTTGCTCGAATTTTTTTTAATTCTTCTAAATCCATTTAACTAGTTATTTACCTAACTTTTTAATCTATTTACAGTATCCAACATACTATCTGTAGTAGTTATTGCTTTTGAATTAGCTTCGTAAGCTCTTTGTGCTGTAATTAAATCTACCATTTCGTTTACTAATGCAACATTCGATAACTCAATCATTCCTTGTCTTAAACTACCAAGTTGATCTGTTGTTGGGTTTCCAGTTTGTACTGCACCTGAAGCATCTGTCTCCATATATATTGATTCGCCTTGTGGAGATAGGCCCGATGGATTAATAAAGTCAGCAATTTCAATTTGACCTAATTCTTCAGATAAACCAGTTGTTGAATTTGTAGCTGAAACAATTCCATCTGTTCCAATTGTTACATCTGTTACTGTTTCAGGGACAACTATTTGTGGAGATAATTCGTATCCATTACCATTAACAATTGTTCCTTCTGAATTTAATTTAAATGCACCATTTCTTGTATAACCTGTTTCCCCACTTGGAAGTGTTATTTGAAAGAATCCATTTCCTTCAATTGCTAAATCAAGAGTATTTGAAGTAAGTTTCAAATCTCCTTCTGTAAAGTTTTTCTGAATTCCCGAAATTCTTACTCCTAAACCAGTATCAATACCTGTAGGGTTTCTTGTTGTAAGTGAAGTTTGACCTGCTGTGTAGTTTAGTGTCTCATACATTAAGTCTTGGAATTCTGCTCTATCTTGTTTAAAACCTGTAGTGTTTACATTCGCAATATTATTTGATGTTACATCAATTTGGTGTTGCATAGAATTCATACCAGTTGCTGCTGTGTAAAGTCCTCTAATCATAGTTTTTCCTTAAGAGTATTATATATTATATTATTATATTTTAACAACAATTAAAATTAGATAAATTAGAAAAGTTATTTTTCATCTTATTAAGTGAAAATTTAAAACAAATCATATATAATAGATGATATTTTAAAATTATATTAAATAATAAAGGGTTAAGAAATGAAAATTCTTATAGTTGATGACAGTTCTACAATGAGAAGAATAATCGGAAATGTAGTCATGCAATTAGGTTTTAAAAAAGAAGAATTTGATGAAGCAGAAGATGGTGTAAAAGCTTGGAAACTTCTTGAAGAATCTCAATATGATGTAATTTTGACAGATTGGAATATGCCAAATATGAATGGTTTAGAACTTGTTCAAAAAACAAGAGCTGGTGGTGCTCATATGAAAACACCAATTATTATGATTACTACTGAAGGTGGTAAAGGGGAAGTTATAACAGCGCTTAAAGCAGGTGTTAATAACTATATAGTTAAGCCTTTTAATGCAGAAATTTTAAAAGAAAAGCTTGATGGAGTATTAAAAAAATAACATAAGGTTTTATTATGAGTATGAGTCAAGAAGAAATTGAAGCTTTAATGAACGGTCTAGATATAGTTGATGATGATGCTTCAAGTGCTAAAGATGATGTTCCTTCTAAAGAGGAAAATGTAAGTGTTAATACTGATGAAATCGAAGAATTAATTTCACAAAATGATGAAGTTAGTGCAGCTGATGAAAATGATAAAGAAGTTATTGAAGAAATTGAAGAGCCTTCATCCAATGAAGTTGTAAGTAGTGATGATGTTGATACTTTAATAAAAGATCTTGAACTTGAAAAAGAAGATACTGATGAAGTTGAGAGTAAAATTGATCCTTTAGATGATATGGATTTAGACCCAATTGTTAACAATGATATTACAACTGATAGTTTTGATGATATTTCTGCTGATGAAGAAGGAATAGTTGAATCTACAAGTAAAATAAGTGATGACAAAATTCAAGAAAATGATAATAAAGATGAAATCGGTAAAGACTGGGCTGATTCTAAAATTAATGAAGGTGTCTTCCCTTTACCTGCTGATAGTAATACAAAAGTAGTTAATCAATTAACTCAAGTTGCAAATGATTCTGAAGAAAAAGTATCTCAAATATTTGATGTTTTAAGTTTAACTTTAGATAATAATACTGAAATTAGAAATAAGATTGAAGGTTTTGATAAATATATTAATTCTGAATTAGAATTGCTAAATTCATTAAGTGCAAAATTTCCGAATATTGAAATATTTAACACGCAAAAAGAGTTATCTAATTTAATGAAAAAAGATATCAGTGAAATATCAAATATTGTTAACTCTGAAGATATGAAAATCTTTGAAGCTATGGAATTAATGCAGTTTAATGATATAAATAGACAAAAGATTGAAAGAGTAATGTCTGTAATTAGAAAACTCTCTTCATACTTAAATAATCTTTTTGAAGATGATGGTACTTCACAAGAAATTTCTGTTGCAAAGCATATTCATGGTGATAAAGATCATGATTTAATTGGTGATGATTTAGATAAATTAATAGATGAATTTAAAAAATAAAAGGTAAGTTATGAATCAAGGTACATATCCATTAGCTGCATCAATGATTAATCAATTTAATCGTTTGGATCAAATAAGTAATAATTTAGCAAATGTTAATACAAATGGTTTTAAACAAGATGGATTAACTGAGACTACCTTTAATCATTATTTACAAAGAGCTCAAAATGAAGGTTTTACTCCAAGTAAAATAAATACAGTTACTAATAATATACCAAAAATTGATGCAAAATTTATTGATGGTGAAGTTGGACCAATTGCAACTACTGGAAATAAACTAGATTTTGCTCTAGAACAAGCTGATACATTTTTTAAATTACAAGATAGCAATGGTGATATAGTTTATACAAGAGATGGAGCATTTAAAAATTCAGATGGTTTTCTTGTTGATTCTAATGGAAATAATATACTTAATACAGACAATGCACCTATTGAAATTGATGACGATGTAAGAGCTCAAATCGGGGTAACTCAAATTCCTTTTTCTAATTTGGAAAAAGTTGGGAATAACAGTTTTAAGCTAAAAGATGAAAATGAAATTGCTCTTTTTGATAATAATGACGGTTTAATAATTGAAGGTGCAATTGAAAAATCAAATGTAAACTCAGTAACTGCTATGGTTGAATTAATAGATGCACATAGAAGGTTTGATCAATCTCAAAAAGCAATTAAAACAATTGATGAAATTAATGGAACTGTAATTGAAAAAATAGGGAGTAATACTAAATAATGGAAGCTAGTAATATTACAAGTACACTTTTTAATAATCTAAATTTTAGAGCGCAAAGACAAAATGTAATTTCAAGTAATATTGCAAATATTAATACTCCAGATTATAAAACAAAAGATGTAACATTTGAAAATGAATTAAAAAAAGCTCAACAACCAATTTTAAAATTAGCTCAAACTAATGGAAACCACCTTTCAAGTATTAATTCTAATTTAAATGTATCTAAACCTTCTTTAATTGAAGTTCAAGGTTTAGAAGAACAAAATGACGGTAATAATGTAAATTTAGATGCTCAGATGAGCGAAATGTCGAAAAATAAAGTACTGTTTGATGCAGTGCAAACAGCAATTAAAAAAGATTCTTCATTATTTAGATCAGTAATTGAATCATCTGCTAAAAACTAATTAGGATAAGTAATATATGGATCAACTCTTAAAATTTGTAAATAATTTAAATGCTGCACAAAGAGCTGTAATAATTGGAGGATTTTCATTATTATTTGTTCTTTTAATTGGATTATTAGTTTATTCAAACATAAAAGCAGAAGATAAAAAATTAAATTATACAATTGCTTCAAACCTAACAAAATCACAAGTTATGCTAGCAAGTGATGAACTTGAAGCTTCTGGAATTGAATTTTCAGTAATTGGAAGTGGAAATAACCTTACTTTAAAAACGTCAAAAGAGTTTATAAATATTGCAAAAATAAAACTTGTAACAAGTGAAGCTTCAACTTCAAAACACGTTGGTTGGGAAATATTTGAGAAATCTTCTTTAGGCACTACAAATTTTGAAAATAAAGTTAAATATTTAAGAGCTTTAGAAGGTGAACTTTCTCGTTCTTTAGAATCTTTATCAGCTGTTTTGCGTGCAAGTGTAAAAATTGCAATTCCAAAAGATACGATATTTACTGAAAGAAAAGCTGATACAACTGCTTCTGCTGTTTTGTCATTAAAACCTGGAGTTTTTTTAACACAAAAACAGATTGATGGAATCAAAAATTTTATAGCTTCCGCTGTTACAAACTTAAAACAAGAAAATATAAAATTAATTGATCAAGATGGTTCTTTATTACAAAAATCCTCAGATGATATGGATAATATTAAATCATTAAATCAAAATAAATATAAAGATAAAATTGAAAAAGATTACGAAAAAAAGATTGTGGCATTACTAGAACCTTTTGTTGGTCTTGGAAGAGTAGTTGCAAGAGTTAATGTTGATTTAGATTTTATTAAAAAGAATATTGAAGAAGAAATATATGATCCAGAAGGAACAATTAGAGCACAGCAAGTAATAGAAAACACTTCAAGTTCTCAAGGTACAGTTGGAAATACTGGTGGAACAGCTGGAGTTGATAATAATATTCAAGAACCAGGTGGAGCTGGTGGCGGTGGAGCTAGTAATTCTGCTAGTGAAGGTACTAACACAGTTACAAATTATGAAATATCAAAAAAGATAATTAAACAAAAAGATAATAACTATTCAAAAATAAATAGAATCAGTGCTGCTGTTACTTTTGATTCTAGTGTTTTAAAAGATGAGGAAAACAAAGAAGAATTTCTAGCATCTATTACATCAATAGTTGAAGATACAATTGGCTATGAATTAAAAAGAGGCGATAAAATTACTGTAAAAGACTTTAAATTTATTGGAGTTAAAGCTTTAGATGAAACTACCCAACAATTAGATGAAAACGGTAACGTAATTAGTGTAGATTCAAATAGTCCAGTTGATACTATAGCAATGGTTAAATCACTGCTAAGAGAATTTAGCGAATATATACAATATTTAATTGCAGCTATTTTATTATTTGTATTTTATAAAAAATTTATTGTAAATCATGAAGTTGTAGTTTTAGGTGATTCAAATATAGCGGATAAAAGTAATGAAAAAAGTGATAGCCTTGATGATTATGATGACAACTTTGATTTAGACTCTGCACAAGGTAGATTAAAGTCAAAAGTTAAAAGTCAAATCATAAATAATATTGATGGTTTGGATGAAGAACTAGCCGCAAAATATGAGGTGTTTATAGAAGAATTAGATAAAGAGATTAATAACAACCCTGAAGAAATTGCTAGAATGATTGAATTACTTCTTTCTGAAGGTGATCAGAATTTCAAGAAAGGAAAATAGACAATGGCTGAAGAGAATGATTTACTAAAAGGTATGTCAATGATGGGAAAAGTAGCCAGATTTTTTGTTTTAATTGGTGAAGAATCAACTGTTAAAATTTTCCAACATTTACCAAAAGAAATGGTAGAAGAAATTTCTACAGCAATAACTCAAATTTCATCAATTGATAAAGATATATCTTTAGCAATTTTAGAAGAATTCCATTTATATACTAGATCAAAAAGTTTTATTAGTTCTGGTGGTTATGATTTTGCTAGAGATATTTTATATAAATCTTTAGGTAAAGGTGAGGCAGATGAAGTACTAGCAAAACTTTCTCGAATGAAATTAGCTTCACAATCTTTTTCTTATTTAGATGCAATTAATCCTAAGCAATTATCAGATTTTATAAAAGATGAATCTCCTCATACGATTGCAGTTATCTTATCTCATATGGATTCTTCTAAATCAGCTGATGTTTTAATGCAATTAGAAGAAGAAACAAGAGTAAAAGTTACAATGCAAATGGCTACAATAAAAGATGTATCGCCAGATGTTGTAAGAACTATTTCTGTTGTTTTAGAGAAGAAACTTGAATCACTTCTTTCTTCAATTGTTGATGTAGGTGGAGTAAAAGTTGTTGCAGATATGTTGAATAAACTAGGACCAAAATCTCAAGATATTCTAAAAAACATTAATGGTATTGATACTACTTTAGCAACTAAGATAAAAGAAAATATGTTCGTATTTGAAGATTTATTAAATCTTGATGCTGAATATGTAATGAAGATTTTACAAAATGTTGATACTGGTGATGTTGCAATAGCAATGAAAAATGCACCAGAAGAAGATTTAGAAAAAATTACTGGTGCAATGTCTCAAAGAGCAAGAGATAGATTCTTAGAGGAATTTGAGATGCTTAATAAAGTTAAAATAAAAGATATAGAAAACTCACAAAGAAAAATGCTTGATGTTGCACAGAAAATGATTGAAGACGGTGTAATTGATAGAGATATGGATGAATAATGGCTAGTAATAATGTATATTCAAATGCAAAAGTTGTAAATAATAATACTAATGATAAAGTTGAAAAATATGAATTAGGTACATTTATAAATAATAATACTTCTAATAATCAACTATCAAATTCAAATGCTGTTTTAGATGATAGAGAAATAAATGGAAAAGTAGACCCTTTACTTACTGAAGTAAGAAATTTAAGTAATCAACTATCAGTACTTACAAATAAAGTTACAAATATTGAAAATGATGGAATATCAGGAAAAGATATTGATGCTCAAGTTGTTCAAGCTATAAAAGATTTAAAACATTATGCTGCTTTTTTTGAGCAAGCAACTTTTCAAATGGAAGCTAAGCTTTTAAAAACATCTATTTCAATTGCTCAAAAAATAATTAGTATTGAAGTTGGTGAAAACTCTGCTAATATGGCAAAACAAACAATTACACATTTATTAGAAAAAATAAAAACTGCATCAAAAGTTCAAATTCATTTAAATCCTAAAGATTATGAAATATTAAAAGATCAGCTAAATTTAGAGAAATTTATTGAACTTCGTCAAGATGCAAATGTTTCTGCAGGTGGAGTTGTAATTGCAAGTGATTTAGGAAATTTTGATGGAAATATAGAAGCAAAAGTTGCTTCGATGCTTGAAACTCTTGATATAGTTATTTAAAAAATAACTATATTATCTTACATAAAGAAATACAATTCCTTCACAATTATGATATACTATATTAAAATAATTTATTTAAAAGTGTAAAGTATGGAAATTAGCGAAAGAGATTATGATATATTAGTTGACACAGAAATTGTTGTTGACGTGATGTTAGGTAATTCAGATATCAGTATAGCTGAGTTTTTAAAACTAAGTACTGGTGATATAATTTCTTTGAGTAAAACTGCTGGTTCTGGTGGAGATATATATGTAAACTCACGAATTGTAGGAACTGGCGACATAATTGTAATTGAAGATAAACTTGCAGTAAGAGTTCAAGATGCAATGGATTCAGATAATGTTGTAAGATATTTCTTCGAAGAAAATATGAAATAGGAGTTTAAAATGGCTACAGATATAGCAGTAAGTTCAAGTACAGGATTAGATGGTAATTCATATACTACTTCAGTAAGTAATGATGAATTAACAAATGATGATTTTTTAACATTAATGATTACAGAATTAAAGTTACAAGATCCAACATCTCCAACTGATTCAGCACAAATGCTTCAAACACAAATGCAAATGTCAACTATTAGTACTAACCAAGAAATGGTTACAGCTATGCAATCATTACAACAATCTTTCTCTCAAACTGCACTTACTAATGCATCTAATGTAATTGGTAAAAATATTGAAGATGGTAATATTAGTGACACTGGTATTAATAAGGCTTATACAGTAACATCAGTTGAAAGTGTTGATGGAGTTGTTCAAGTTAGAGCTCAAGAAATACTTTATCTTGAAAGCAAAATTAAGTTAACTGACCCAGATGATAGTAGTAATGATATTTTACTAGATTACAATACAAGTGGTGAAATCATTGATGCAAATGGTGATAAAACTGGTTATAAAGTTGCTTTAAATAGCCCTGGTGATCCAATTGTTCAAGATGATTCATTGGTTATTTTAGATTCGAGTAATGAGATAGTTTCTGATCATAATTATGCATTAGCAGGACTTAGTTCTACAGTGTATTCTGATGAATTTACAGATATACCTTTTTCTCAAATAACTAAGATTTTTTAGGATTTAAAATGATTGGTGGACTTTGGAATGGATTATCAGGATTAAGCTCTTTTGAAAAAGCATTAAATGTAGAATCTAATAATATTACAAATGTTAATACAGTTGCTTATAAATCTGATGATATAAAATTTGAAGATTTAATGTATCAACAAGGTTATGGAAAAGGTTCAAGTGTTCAAACAGTTGATAAGAATGTTACACAAGGTTCATTAAATTTAACTGGAAATAATTATGATATTGGAATTGATGGTAAAGGTTACTTTATCGTAGCCAATAGAACTGATGGTGATATATCATATACAAGAGCTGGTAATTTTCAAATGGCTTCTGATGGATTATTACAAACAGCAAATGGAGAAAAAGTTTTAGGATTAACTCCTCAAACAAATACTGTTATAAGCTCTGATATTAATGAACAAGTTTTTACAAGTGATTACAATAACTTTATTGCTAGTCAATCAGTAAGTACTGATGCTTTTACTAAATCAATTAATGCAAAAGCTACAAATTATTTAGAAAGCGCAACATCTAGTGGTATTTCAGGAAGTGGATATAAAAGTGCAGATGCAAAGGTTTCTGATATTGACGCATTAATAAGCAATTATAGTGAAAGTTTGTCAACTTATTCATTATCACCTTATGCTACGTCTATAAGTTCTACTTCACAAATATCTAATGTTGATTATTCTGCTTTAACATCAAATTTAGTAGATGAAAACGATTCAATCAGTATTTTTGTTAATAATTCAAAAATATCACAGCAGTTTGATACAAATATTGAGACTACATTAAATAACTTTTCAGATCAAATATCAAATATTAAAGGCTTAACTTCTACTATTGATACTACAAGTGGTATTCTTGAGATTACATCTTTAATACCAGGGAAAAGTATTTCCTTAGCAGATGCTTCTGTAAATGACAATTATACTTCAATTACTGATACTCAAATAGCAAGTACAGGTTCTGGTCAAGGCTTAGTTGATAGTTCACGGACTGCTTTACAAGCTGCGCTTGAAGCAGCAGATGCAAAATTAATTGATATAACTAGTACTATTTCTTTAATTGATGAAAATGCATTAAATGTTAATGAAATACAAATGCAATTAGGTAACTTAAATTTAGTTGAAAACTCTTTTGGTACAACTGTTATTGAAGATGGAAATATATATTTAAAAGATGGGAATAATAGTTTTTTAGTTGGAAAACTTGAAACAGCTGCTTTTAGTAATGAACAAGGTTTAATCGCTCAAGGAGATAATTTATATAAATCTTCTGAAGATTCAGGAGATGCTATTTATGCTGGAAACATGAATGAATTAGTATCTAGTTCTTTAGAATTAAGTAATGCAAGTGTTAGTACTTCACTTACTAGTTTATTGGTCTATCAAAGAGCATATGAAGCTAATTCAAAATCAATTACAACTTCAGATGAAATGTTAAGTACAGCTATGGATTTAGTTAAATAGCTGTGTTTACATATTAGTATTTGGATTCAAATATTAATATGTGAACATTAAGTTCACTATTTTATTCAAAAAGGATAAATCATGATTGGAGCACTTTGGACAGGAATCTCAGGATTATCGTCACAACAAACAGCTTTAGACAATGAGTCAAATAATATTGCAAACGTAAATACAGTAGGTTATAAAGCATCTAGAATTTCATTCGCAGATCAAATGTACCAAGATAGTATTGGTAAAGGTTCTACTGTATTAGATGCAGAAAAATTATATACTCAAGGTAACTTAAATTTAACAGGTGTAGATTATGATATGGCACTTAGTGGTGATGGTTTTTTTACTGTTGCTGATAAGAGTGCTAGTGGAACATCTGAAAACTATTATACTCGGGCTGGTAACTTCAGGATGGGAGATAATGGAACATTACAAGATGCAGCAGGAAATGAAGTTCAAGGTTGGCCAATGTCAGCAATTGATTCTGATAATGATGTAACTTCAACAAATCCAAATGTAAGTATTTTTACAAATGATTATACAAAACTTTTAACTTCAAAAATAGTTGAGCATTCAACTTATGTAGAAACAATTACAGCAAAAGCAACAGATTATGCAGCATCTGCAATGTCTGATTCTGAATCAGTATTTTCAGGAGCAGGATTAAAGACTAAATCTGCCAAAATTTCTGATGTAGAAGCTGCAATATCTGATTATTCAAACTGGTTACAAAAGTTAAAAGAAACACCCGATGGGTCATCAGCTTCATCAGTAACTCAAATGTCTGAAATTAATTTTAAAACATCTGACGCTGAATCTATTATTAGCAAAGAAGGTGATCAAATCTATGTATATATAGATGGAAATAAAATATCTCAAAATTATATATCTACAGCATCTGATTTAACATTTCAACAAGATTTATATGATAATGCATTAAGTACAGCTGATCAAGCTATTTATGGAGACCCTTCTTCCGGAACACTAACTGAAACTCAAACAGCATTATATGATAAACAAGCAAGTAAAATTGCTACGTATAAAGCTCTAGCAGACAAAATATCTGAAATTCCTGGGTTAGTTGCTTATATGGCAAAAGAATCAGGAGGAATAACAAATGATTCTTTAGAAGAAACAGATAGTTATTCTTTATCTACAGAAGTTGAAGATATGTATAAAGGTATGATTCAAATTAAAGCTTTAATACCTGGTGAAGAATTTACGATTTCAGAAGTTGGTGAAATATCAGGAAATTCAACTATTCAAGGTGATAAAAGAACTAGTGTAACAGCAAGTGCTGGTAGTGGAACTGGTGCTTTAGAGTCTTCAAGAGATGCATTAGCTAAGTTAATTACTGGTAAGCAACAAGATGTTTATAAAGAAACTAACTTAGAGATGGATGGGACATCGAAAACTTATACTTTAGATTTTTCAATATTTGATAAAGAGATAGGAGATACAATACCAATTCCATATACTGGGACTGCAATTAAAACAGCTGATCCTATCACTATTGTGGCAAGTACTATTGACGAATTTATTGAAGGTTTTAATTTCGGTACAGATGATGGTACTGCGACTGGTACACCATTAACTCCTCCTTTAACTGATTACTTAGAAGCAGTTAATATAAATGATTCATTAGTAATTAGAACTAAAGATGCAAATTATGAAGTAGATTTTAGTACAAGTTTAAAAATAGGTACAGATCCTCTTGAAAAAGATAATGACTTAAGTGGAAGAGCAGGAGCAGGTGCTGAGTTTATAGAAATGGTTAATACAGTTAATCAAACTTCATCTCAAGATTCACTTCAATTAAGACTTGATACTTTAGGTATTTCAGATTCAGCCTTTGGAGAGTTTTCTGTAGATAGTTCAGGACTAATTACTATGACTCAAGATGGAGCAGAATTTGCAATTGGACAAGCATCAATTGCATTATTTAATAACAATATTGGATTAGAAGCAAGAGGTGATAATTTACTTGCAAAAACTACAGATTCAGGTGATCCAATTTATAACTTAAATAATGACAAAGCAGCTACTGTTGAAGGTCAAACATTAGAGCTTAGTACTGCTGATTTAAGTGAAAGTTTAGTAAATCTTATGGTATTCCAAAGAGCTTTTGAAGCAAATGCAAAATCAATTACAACTGCTGATGAAATATTAACAACGCTAATTGGTCTTAAAAGATAGAAATTAAACATAAATAAAGTAAGAATTATCTTACTTTATTTAATATAAAAATAGGATAGATTTGGAAAATTTTTTATTATTGATAATTATTGGTGTTTTATTACTTTACTTCTTTTCAAGTGCAAATGTTTATAAGTCTCTTTACAAAAAAGTAAATGAAGAAAAAAACTTACTAGAATTAGAATTAACAAAATTAGAAAGTATTATTTCTAAATATGAAAAACAAGTAAAAACAGGTGCTAGTACATTAAAAACTAATCATGATAATCTACAAGTAGCAAGAGATGATTTACAAGAGTTAAGACTTGAAAATATGAATCAAAAACATCAAATTGAAGAATTAGAAAAAAGAAATGAAGAACTTTACGCTCAAGTAAATACAATGGTTTAGGAAAATTAAATTGAAAAGTAGTTTAGTATATAAAATAATATTAGCTTTAGTTTTTTTATATAGTACTTTATATGCTAAAAAAGATTTAATTGAATCTCAACCTGAAATAATATTTCAATTTGATAAATTAAAAAAATCACAAGAAAACTTAAAATTACAAGTTGATTTTAATAAAGCAGTTTTGCTTTTAAGTAAAAATGAATACGAAAAATCAATAGAAATTTTTAAAGAAACTGCAAAAATACTAGAAGTTCCATCTTTTTTGAATATTGGAATTGCTTATTATAAATTAAATTCAATTGATAATGCAATTGTATATTTAAATAAAATATATGAAAATGAGATTAATGCAAATGATCATACTTTTTCTTATATTTCTTCATGTTATTATTTATATCAAATATCAAAAGATAATAAATATTTAGACATAATTATCAAAGTAACAAAAAAGTTTAAGAACCTTTCTGAGCATTCAAAAAGAATGCTAGCTGATACTTATATAATTTTAAAAGAGTATGAAAAGTCATTAAAAGTTTTAGAATCTATGGACTATGCCTTAGATTTAAAAAAAGCATTATTATATTTGAAACTAAAAAACTATAATAAAGCTTCAATCCTTTTATCAAAAGCAAAAGATCTAACTGTAAACCCTAATAGATTAAATAAAGTTTTATGGTTTAGTGTTTTTACGAATTTAAAGTCAAATAAATTAGAACAATTAAAAGACGATCTTGAATTGATAAATGAAAAAAGAAATAATTTTAAGGCTAATTTAGAATTTCCATTAGAAATATATTTTAATCAAAACAAATATACTCCTGCTGAATACTTAAGTTCAGTTGTGAATTTTAAGAGTGATCGAAAAGAAGAATTTGTATTTTACTTCGCACCATTTATTTTTTCAGATACAAAAGAAGTTATTTATGATTCAACTAAAGGGTTTATTTTTAATTCAGATGAAAATATTAACTCCTTGAGCAAAATGGTAGAATATAATGCAAAGTTCTTGGATATAGTAAAAGAAGACCCAATTTTACGTGTAGTGAAATTAAAAAAACTTTTAAATAAAGATACTAAATCTTATGTATACTATAATTTAGGTTTATCATATGCTCAGATTAATGATTTTCACAATGCTTACAAATACTTTGAAAAAGCGTTCAAGCTAAATCCTGGTAATAAATTGTATGCTAGTATGAGTTTAATTACAGCAAAAACTTTAAAAATTAAAATAAAAGATAAAGAATATGTTGAAAAAATAATAAAAGCTGATGGTGGTTTATATAATTATTTTGGGAAAGAAATTTATAAGCTATTTATAAACCCAGAATATAAAACATCGTACGAATTACTTTCTTACTCAAATACTATTTTCTTTAAAGCCATAAGTTTTTTACAAAAATTAAATGATGGTAAAGATATATCATCTGAGCCTTTATTAAAAGAGTATGGAAAAGATCCTTTAATATATTTAATTCGATTAGTTCAAAGAGATAAAAATGAAAATGATCTTTCGTATTATTCTCGTCTTCAAGATAATATTCCCTTAACTTTAAATAATAACTTTTTAGAAGGTCCTTTAATAGTAACAAAATATTATGTAGATATTTTAAAAGCTTTAGGGTTATTTAAAAAAGCAGATTTTAGAATGCCAACTAAACATTCACCTTCTTATTTAAGAACAAAAGCTTTAACTGATTTACACTTTAATGCTTCGGATGAGACAATTAAAATATTAGATTATCTTCGTTTAGAATATAATTTAGAAGATAAGTACTCTATGTATCTAATGGTGGCAGCTTTATTAGAAGCAGGTCGATACAATGATGCTTCTGTTCAAATATCATTAATAAGAGCTATTTTAAATGATGATGGAGCTGATTTCTTAACAGCTGTTCAGTTAATTCAGGAACTAAAAATATCAACAGCAAAACAATATCTTAAAGAACCTTATTTAGATTCATTAATTGATTTTAAACTTGTAGGTTTTGACCAATATCTAGAATCTCTTTAAATATTTATTTATTTTGTGCTATAATATATGTAAATAGTGACTTTTCTAAAAGGAGATATTATGGAAATAAGTAGAGTAGCAGACATTGATAATGCTCAAACAAATAATATTGAGAAAGTTCAAAAAATCAACAATGTTGATGATAAGAACAAAATAGTAGCTGATGATGAATATAAAAAAACATTAGGAAAAGAGCAAATTGTAGATAAAAATGAAGTTATTTTGGATAACGTACGTTTTGGTTACAATAAAAACTCAAAAGATTTTTTTGTGAAAATTACAAGAGCTGAAGCTGAATATAAATATCCAACAGAGGATATGATGAAGGTAAAAGCATTCATTTTACAAGAATTAGAAAATAGAAATTAAGGTTTAAGTAATTGGCATCAGATTTATCTAACATCTTTAAAGATGAGTTATCTAATACATTAGAGCAACTATTATCAAAAAGCTCTCAGGTTGAAACAGTAAACAGTCTTAATGTCGAAAACTATATTTCTTCACAAGTAATTGAAGCAACTGTAGCATTTGACTTTAAAGATATTTCATCAACTTGGATTTTTTATATTCCAACTATTAGTGCAACAAAATTTGAATATTTGATGCTTGGAGGTTTGGGTGATCTTAAAGAACATATTGATGATGAAATTACTGATGCGGTTAATGAAATAGTTTCTAATATTAGTGGTAGTTTTTGTACATCTGTAAATGCACAAGGTTTTCCTGATGTTTCATCAATTAAATCTGAAGTTAAAAGTTCTACAATTTTAGAAGGTGAAATATTATCTTCTAAAAGTAATTTATTTGAATTTACTGTTTCATTAGATGAAGATAAACTACCTGTTATTATATGTTTTGATGAGATAATATTACCTTTTATCTCTTCAATTACAGGAAAAGAAGTTGTTCAAAATACTAACAACTCTTTAACACCAGCACATGTTGAACCTTCTTCTTCAATTTCAAATAATACAGCAAGCGTTCAAACACCAAAAAACTTAGAACTTTTATATAATGTGAAATTAAAACTTAGTGTTAGGTTAGGAACTAAAATAGTTCTATTAAAAGATATTTTAAGATGGGATGTTGGTGAAATAATTGAATTAGAACAAATGGTTAATGAACCTTTAGAAATCTTAGTAAATGGAATTAAAATAGGTGAAGGCGAAGCTGTTATTGTTGAAGGTAAGTTCGGTCTTAAAATTAAAAGTATCGGTAATGAGAAATTTAAATTAAACCAAGTAGGATTATAATTTATGGATAAGAGTACAGCAGGTGGATTGGGAGCAGGTTGGGGACTAGTTGCCCTAGCTATTATTTTAGGTGGTGTTGGTTTTGGACCATATATTGATATTCCTTCTGTTATTATTGTTGTTGGTGGTACAACAGCAGTTACAGCAGGACAATTTGAAGCTTCTGATTTAAAAAGATTTACTCCTGCATTAAAAGTAGCCTTTAATGAGGTAAAGGTTGAACCTTTACCTGAACTAGTCGAAAAGATTACCTTTTATGCTACTGAAATCAAAAAACATGGTGTGATGCAAATTGAACAAAAGGTAATGGCTGAAACTAATCCTTTCTTCAAAGAAGCTTTTCAACTTTTAGTTGATGGAACAAAAGCAGAAACACTAACTCCTTTACTTGAAACAAAACTTGAACATATGGGTAAAAGACATGGAAGAATGATTGCTATGTTTGGAAATATTGGTGGAACAGCAGGAGCTATGGGTATGATTGGTACTCTTGTAGGTCTTGTTGCAATGCTTGCAAACCTTTCTGATCCAGCTGCTGTTGGTCCTGCAATGGCTGTTGCTTTATTAACTACAATGTATGGAGCTTTAGTAGGTACTTTATTTGCTGGAATTGTTGAAAGTAAATTAGCACAAAAAAATGATAAAGAAATTGTTGCTTGTGAAGTAATTATTTTAGGAGCATCTATGATTGCAGCAGAAGAATCTATAGGTAATATTAAAATGCAGTTAAATTCAATTTTAACTGATGTTGAAGAATAGAAGTACTTAATTATGGCAAAAGATAAGTGTCCAGAATGTGAAAAATGTTTACCAGGTTGGCTAGTACAATTTGGTGATTTAATGTCATTACTTCTAACATTTTTTATTCTTTTATTATCAATGGCCGTTATGGATAAAAAGAAAGTTGAAGAGTATTTCGAAGTTATGCGAAAAGCAATGGGTTTTCTTGATAAAAATACCTCAGTAGAAGAACAAACAGAAAAAAACTCAACAGATGATAGTAGTTCAGATTCAGATGACGAAGATGATGCTGAAACTACAGCTGAAGAAGCTGCTCAAGAAGTATCAGAATTAATTGCAGAAGTTAACTCAAATAGTTTAAATGAAAGCGAAGAAGTTAGTATTGAAAAAGGTAAAAATGAATTTACCCTTGATATACCTTCAACTATCATGTTTGATGATGGAGAGTATAAACTAAGTAATCCTGCTGCAAAAGTGTTTATTTCAAAAATAGCAAGAGTAATTAGAACAATGCCTCAAACTTTTAATATAGAAATAATTGGACATACGGACACAAATAGAATTAAAAATACTACAATACCTAGAGATGCTTGGGATATATCTGCTTTACGTTCAATATCAGTTGTTAAAGAGTTAATAAAAAATAAAATTGACCCAGCAGTATTAAAAGTATCAGCGTATGGTTCATATCATCCTAAAAGTGATAATTCTGCTGATAATAGAAGAGTTGAAATGAGATTTTTTGCTCAGGATAATCAAGATGATATATTAGATGAAGAAAGTTTTTTTGATAGGTTGGAATAATGGAAATAAATAGTAACAATTTAGTAGATATCTCTACTTTACAAAATAAAGATTTTAAGAATTTAAATACTGAAAATTTAGAAAATAAAGAACTTAGAGAAGTTGCAAACTCTTTTGAATCATTTTTCTTAAATCAAATAATGGATGTTTCATTAAAGTCAAATAACATTGCTGGAGAAGGTCCTGGTTCTGATATTATAAAAAGTATGTATTTACAAAATATTGCTGATAACTCAGCAGGTAGTTTTGGTATTAGTAATATGTTGTATGAGTTTTTAAGTAAAAATAATAAGTAAAAGGAATCTTATGGTAGATGAAATAATTCAAAGAATGTCTGAACTTGTTAAGAGTTTACAAAGCTCTATAGAACTTGATATCATTGATATAAAAAAAGCAAAGCATGAATCACTTTTAAATAGAAATGATGAAAAACATAATATAATTAATGAAATTACTCAATTAAAAACAAAATTAAATCAAGAACTTATTTTGAAAATAGAAGAAGGTGTTGATGTTAATATGTATAGACAAAAGGTTGATTCTTTAGAAGAAGAATTAAAAGAACTCTATGAATTAAATAAAAAACTTGCATCAATTGTATTACCAGTTCAGCAAATGTATAAAGAATTAGTTGATGATATTGCTGCAGCTAATGGAGGAAATATTTTTGATGTTAAAGCTTAGTTTATTTCTTTTTCTTCTTACAACTAATGCGTTTTCAATAAGTGTTTTAGTTTCAAAGCAATCAATTGGCTTTGAACAAGTTTTAAAAGCTTCAAAATTAAGATTAATGAGTGTACCAGAATTAAAAAAAGCATGTATACCATTGACATTAAAGCAAGTTCAAAATAATAAATATATCACAACTCATTATATAAATAAAAATTCAATAATTTGTCAAAAAGATGTTAAAACATATACTAAACAATCTGTAGTTTTTAAATTTGGTGGACTAGAGATTGAAAAAAAAGGAAAGATTGTTTTTGAAAATGATGAGTTTATTCGTATAAAAAAAGAAGACGGAACGATAGAAAAAATATACAAAGATGGACGTTTAAAATGAATATGCTCTCTTTTTTAGGAGAAACGCCAACAATTGCTTTACGTTTAGCTCAAGAAGAGTGTGGTGAAGAAGCGATTGTAATTTCAACAAAAAAAATATCTAATGCAAATGATAGTGGGCAAGATATGTATGAAGTTGTTGTAGCAATAGAAGAAGATACAAAGAAAAATAGCCTTACTCATACAAAACAAACTATATCTAAACCTAATACTTCTAACAAACCAATACAAGCTAATGTTTATGATTTTAGAGAAGAAATTCTTAAAATGCAAAAAGCATTAGAGCAAGTTAAGCAATCAATTTGGGAACCTAAAAGTCAATTATATGATTTGACTATTCCTCATGAGTTTATTGATATGTATACATTATTTGAAAAAAATGAATTTGATCAAGAAATGACATATACAATTATGAAAAAGACAATTAAACAATTGCCTGTTTCTTTAAAGTCTAATCCTCAAAAAATTAATGATTTCTTTAAATTAGTTCTAAGAAGAATTATTCCAATTAAATTTGAAGTTCCATTGCGAAAACATCAAAGAAAAATTATTATGATGGTGGGACCAACCGGAGTTGGAAAAACAACTACTATTTCAAAACTTGCAGCAAGATATGCATATAAATTAGGACAAAACTATAAAGTTGGTATAGTTACTTTAGATTCATTTAGAGTTGGAGCCATAGAGCAATTACAAGCATATACTAATATTATGAGACTACCTCTTGAAATAGTGAAAAAACC
Organism: Poseidonibacter parvus; assembly: GCF_001956695.1. Lineage (NCBI taxonomy): Bacteria > Pseudomonadati > Campylobacterota > Epsilonproteobacteria > Campylobacterales > Arcobacteraceae > Poseidonibacter > Poseidonibacter parvus. Next base: position 2,295,787 of record NZ_CP019070.1, on the reverse strand, counting down.
AGAAGATTTAGCTGAAGCTCTTTTTAGATTAAAAGATTGTAATTATATATTTATAGATACAGCAGGTTCAAGTCAATACGATGTTGATAAAATTGAGCTAATTAATGAATATCAGAAAAAAGTAGAAGAGTTGCCAATTGAAAAGATATTAGTACTTCCTGCAAATGTAAAACAAAGTGATCTAATTGATATTTATGCAAATTATTCTAGATTAAATATTGATTATTTGACTTTTACAAAATTAGATGAGACAAAAAGTTTCGGAAATTTAATATCTTTTTCTCATAAAACAAAAAAATCAATAACATATTTTTCTATTGGTCAAAATGTACCTGATGATTTGATTGTTTCTGATTCTTCTTTTTTAATTGATTGCTTTATGAATAATAAATGTACTAGGAAATAATTATTGTTTAATAGTATTTCATCGCAAGCAAGTAAGCTAATTAATCTCACAACACGTAGAAAAAGAAATGTTGATTCTAAAACAAAACTAATTACAATTACCTCTGGAAAAGGTGGTGTTGGAAAATCAACATTTACTGCAAATATCGCATTTTTATTAGCACAAAGAGGTTTAAAAATAGCAGTACTAGATGCAGATATAGGCTTGGCAAATATGCAAGTTCTATTTGATATTAAGCCTAAATATACATTTTTCGATTACATAGATGGTAATAAATCTATAAATGATGTTATAAGTCAAACTTCTTATGAAAATATTTCTTTATTAGCTGGAAAAAGTGGATATCAATATTCAAATCACTCTAATTCTTTTGTATTTACAAGGGTAGTTGAAGATATTATTTCTTTGAATAAGTTTGATATTTTATTAGTTGATACAGGTGCTGGATTGAATGATTTTGTAAAGGAATTTTTGAGTATTTCTGATAATATTATTGCTCTTACAACTACAGATCCTAGTGCTTTAACTGATGTTTACTCCTTAATAAAAATGCTCTCTATAGATAAAGATAAATTAATGTTATGCTTTAATCATACGAAAAATTATAAAATTGGAGAAACAATAGCTAACTCTTTAGTTAATTTAGCAAAAAAAAATAGGCTAAACCAAGATTTTATGGTAGAATATATAGGTAACGTTTCTACGTCTGCTAATATTTCTACAACCGGAAGGTTAAGAAAGCTGTTTACTAAAGAGTTTCTTGATGATGATTCAACTAAACAATTGCAGGACGTAATAAATTATTTACTAAAAAATATTTATTAAGGTATGGCTAAAGTGCAGGCATTTTATGTAACTAATGCTTTATTACTGTTATTAAAAGTTGAGATTCATGGTTGTTGAACGTTTTTCTCAAAATGTAATAAATAGTGGAATATTCCGTTTATTTATTGCTTCTGGTTTTTTTGCTACAGTAATATTCTTTGTTGTTAATGCTGACTTTTTTACACCTATTGAAATGATTTTTGGTATAATTGGAGTAACAATTATACTAAAGGGCATATCTAATATTATGCTTTCGATGATTATTTCATTTTTTAGTTTAGATAATAAAAAAAATGAATTAAATTTTAAATATAACGAAGAAAAAATTGATGCAATGCTCAGTGAGTTAAATATTCAAGATGTATTAGCTTCAAATAAAAAAACTAAGAGCACTAATTAAGGAATAAAGTATGAATATATCTTCTATAAGTAATTCAATAAGTCCACTTACTTTAAACAACAGTGAACAAAAAATTAATGATAATAAGTCATTTCAAAATATGCTAAATGATGCAATTGGTGAAGTGAATAATGAACAAATAGAAGGTTATAAAGCGATGGAAGGAATTGCTACAGGTAAGGTTACTAACTTGCAAGAAGCTGTTCAACAAATTGAAGAAGCTGAGCTTTCTATGAAACTTGCACTTGAAACTAAAAACAAAGCAGTTAGTGCATATAAAGAAATTATGAATATGCAAATATAAGGATAAATTATGGGTTTTTTTGATGGTTACAACGTATCTACTTCAGGAATGAGTGCACAAAGAACACGAATAAATGTTGTAAGTGCAAATATTGCAAATGCTAAAACAACGCACACTGATGAAGGTGGTCCTTATAAAAAACAACAAGTTGTTTTCGAAGATGTTTTAGTCAATCAAACAAACAAAACAAATAATAATGATATTGAAACTAACAATAATAGAAATTCAGCAAATGAATTACGTGGAGTTGGAGTTAAATCAATACTAGATTCACAAGCAAGTCCAGTATTGAGATTTGAACCAAATCATCCTGATGCAAATGAAGAAGGATATGTAGCTTATCCAGATATTAATCCTGTTGTTGAAATGGTAGATTTAATTGAGGCTATGAGATCTTATGAGGCTAATGTTGCAGCTTTTAATACTCATAAAAATATAGATTCTAAAACATTAGGTATCTTAGAGGTATAGATTATGACAAAGCAAGTAGATATATTATTAACTAATACAAATGATGCTAAAAATTTAAAAAGTACATCTGGTGGAAATAAAGAAGTAAAACAAGAAGCTTCTTTATTTGATAAATTATTAGCAAATAATCCAAAGCTTGATAATAAAAATATTGATTCAAATGAAAAACTTACTGAAAACAAAAAAACTTTTGCTGATACTAAAAAATTAGATTCTAATTTAACATCTTCAAAAGAAGATGAAAAAAAGTCTGATAATCAACCTTTAGATAAAAATATTTCTAAAAGTAGTAATAGTTCATCTTTACTTGATAGATTAGTCTTAGAAGCAAAAAAGAACACACAAAATAATAGTGTAGAAAAAGAAATATCAGAAAATGCTAAAACTACAGAAATAGTAAAAACAAATGAAATAAGTGAAAAATCTGTAGAGAAAACTGTAGAAAAAGTAATTGATTTAGATACTAAGAATAAAGAAGTAAAAGACACTAAAACTGAAATAAAAATAGATAATAAAATTGAATCAAAAATAGATTCTAGCTTAAATAGTGATTTGCCTAAAAATAATAGTGTAGAAAAAGAAATATCAGAAAATGCTAAGACTACAGAAATAGTAAAAACAAATGAAATAAGTGAAAAATCTGTAGAAAAAAATGTAGAAAAAGTAATTGATTTAGATACTAAAAAATTAGATTCTAATTTAACATCTTCAAAAGAAGATGAAAAAAAGTCTGATAATCAACCTTTAGATAAAAATATTTCTAAAAGTAGTAATAGTTCATCTTTACTTGATAGATTAGTCTTAGAAGCAAAAAAGAACACACAAAATAATAGTGTAGAAAAAGAAATATCAGAAAATGCTAAAACTACAGAAATAGTAAAAACAAATGAAATAAGTGAAAAATCTGTAGAGAAAACTGTAGAAAAAGTAATTGATTTAGATACTAAGAATAAAGAAGTAAAAGACACTAAAACTGAAATAAAAATAGATAATAAAATTGAATCAAAAATAGATAATAAAATTGAATCAAAAATAGATTCTAGCTTAAATAGTGATTTGCCTAAAAATAATAGTGTAGAAAAAGAAATATCAGAAAATGCTAAGACTACAGAAATAGTAAAAACAAATGAAATAAGTGAAAAATCTGTAGAAAAAGTAATTGATTTAGATAATAAGAATAAAGAAGTAAAAGACACTAAAACTGAAACAAAAATAGATTCTAGTTTAAATAGTGATTTGCCTAAAAATAGTAGTATAGAAAAAGAAATATCAGAAAAAATTGAAACAACTCAAACAGTAAAAACTATTAATTTAATTGATGAAAATATTGACCAATCTGTACTTTTAAATAAAGACACAAACGCAGTAAAAAATGAAGTATCAGAAAAATTACAAGCTATTCAAAATAATACAGACAAAGAAATAAATAGAAGTAAGTTGTCTGAGAATGTTACAACTAGTAAAGATACTAATTCTATTAGTGAAGAGCAAGTAGAGAATAAAAACTCTAAATTAGCAAAAGATTTAAATGAATTAAGTAGTAATGCTCTTAAAAATGAGAAAATAAACATTACAAAAGATGAAATAGAATCACTACCTTTAAAACAGAAAAATGAACCAAAATCATTAATGGACAGTTTAATTGAAAAATCTAATAATATTAAGAATCAAACTACATTAGATGAAAATGAAACAACAATATTAAAAAACAATGATACTTCAAGCAAAGAATTTAACTCAAAAAGCGTAATAAGCAATATATATTTAAGCTCTCAACAAAATAGTATAAATAATAGTGCTTTATCAAATAAATCTCAAGCAATAAATGCAGTAAAAGATGCAACAACAATTGATGAAGTAGAAGTTAATGCCAATAAATTAGAATTAAATGTTAAAGATATCAAGGTAGAAACTAAAACAAATGAAATTAACAATAATAGTCTTAATTTATTAGATAGAAGAAATAGCTTAGATAAATTAGCATTAAATAATAATGCAAGACACAATGAAATGACTAATTTAGTAACAAGTTCAGTAGAAGCTAGTAAGGCTATTTTGAACAATGATACTCTAAATACTGATAATGAGGTTTCAGTAAATGTAAGTGCTACCTTAGCTCAAAATATTGAAACAAGAATTATTGCAGCAAGACAACAAATGTCAACAATGATGTCAGATATTGCAAGAAGAATGTATGAAAACTACAAGCCACCAGTTACTGCATTAAGAATAAATTTAAATCCAGCTGCACTTGGTAATATTGCAATTGTTATGAAAAGTGATAAAGATAATGGAATAAATATTAGTTTAAATATTTCAAACTCTGCAACTTTAGATGCTTTTGTTGATGGACAAAATAGTTTAAGAAGTGCTTTAAATAAAACATTTGATGAAAATACAGTATTTAATTTAGATTTTAATTCAAGCGAACAAGATAATAATAATTCAAATAATCAAGAAGATTCTAAAAATCAATTTACAAATGAATCTGATACACAAACTATTTTAGAATCAAGAGAGAAAAACTTAGAATCAGAAGATAGAAACTTAGACTATATGTAATGGAAGCATTTTTATCTTTATTAAATGAAGATATTGTATATCAATTTCTACTTTTATTAGCTCGTATTGTCTCTTTTGTGGCTTTTATGCCTGTATTTGGACACACAGCAGTTAGTACAAGAATTAGAATAGCTTTTGCTTTTTACATAACTATTTTTGTATTCCCTTTAGTTGAAATCACTACTCCTATTACAGAAGATACATTTATTCTTGGTTTGATTTCAGAAATTACTTTAGGTTTAGTTGCTTCAATGTTTGTAAATATTATATTTGCGTCTGTTAGGATTATTGGTGAGTTTGTTGGTTTTGCAACTGCTTTATCTATGGCTACAATGTTCGATCCAGCAACTGGTTCACAGGAAGGATTAGTCTCAAGACTACTTTATTGGATTGCTATAGTATTGTTCTTTCAAACAGGAATGTATGAAGTTACTTTAGTAATACTTATTAAAAGTTTTTCTATGGTTAATTTAGGAACCTTTGATATCTTTTCCTATGATGGAATTCAAATAGCAATTGATGAAATAAAAAGAATGTTTGCATTTGCATTTGCATTTGCTTTACCATTATTTTTTATTGGTTTTATTATGGATGTCTATTATGGCTATGGAACAAAATCAATGCCTTCTTTTTCTCCATTTGTTATTACTTTTCAATTGAAGTTTGCATTGATTTTTGTTTTTCTAATTCTTGGTATGGAAGTTTTTACAGAAGCTTTTACAAATTACTTTATAACAAAATTTGAGTAGGGAGGTTTAATATGGCTGATGAAGATGAAAAAACCGAAGAACCCACCGACAAGAAAATTGAAGATGCAAAAAAAGAAGGTAACGTAAATAAATCTGCAGAAGTTACAGGTGCTGCAATTTTAACTTTAGGATCAATGTATTTATTGTTTTTCTCTTCTTATTCAATGAGTGAAATTAAAAAAATGATGATGTTCTCTTATAGCTTTATTGGTCAAGATATGGACGGTAGCGTATATTATGCAATTACATATACTACAGTAATGACTTTTTTATCAGCATTACTTCCCTTATTTGCTTTAATAATGGTATTAGTTTTTGCTACAAATTGGATGCAGTTTGGTTTTATTACTACTCCTTTAAAAATTGATTTGCAGAAATTAGATCCAATAAAAGGTTTTGGAAATATTTTTGGTTTGAAAAAAGGAATTGAGGCTTTAAAACTTACCGCAAAACTTACAATTATTGTTGTTGTAATGTTTATATTATTTATTTTAACACACAAAAAATTTCTTGCAATGATGGATCAAGAAACTTCAGCTTCAATAGCTTCTATGATTGAGGTAATATTTTTCTTTTTAGCAGCAATACTACTTATTATAATAATTTTTGCTATAATGGATTTTTATTTTACAAGACATTATTATATGAAATCTTTACGTATGAGTAAGCAAGATATTAAAGATGAATTTAAAAATATGGATGGAGATCCTCAAGTAAAAGGTCGTATTAGAAGAATACAAATGGAAATGTCACGTAAAAGAATGATGGCAGATGTCCCTGATGCAGATGTAGTAATCACTAACCCAACACATTATGCAATTGCTTTAAAATATGATAATGAAGTTGATTCTGCACCTAAAATGATTGCAAAAGGTATTGATTTTATTGCGGTAAAAATAAAAGATATTGCAAAAGAAAATAATATACCAATTATAGAAAACCCAGCACTTGCTCGTGCATTACATGAACAAATAGAATTAGAACAAGAAATACCAAGTGGATTTTATAAGGCTTTAGCTGAAATATTTTCTTATGTGTATGAATTAAAAAAGAAGAGGTAGAGTTTGAGAATTTTTATACTTTTATTTATATTATTAAATACTCTTTATGCCAAAAAAGATTTCTATTATAGTTTTATAAATTCTTCTGGTGCTCAAATTTCTGAAAAAAGAAAGCAAACAATTAGTGATGGCTTTGATATAATAGAAAATGCTAAACTACTTGCTCGTGATGGTAAAATTGATGAAGCTTATTCACTTATAAAAGATTATAAAGAAAAAAATAAAATTAATGTTTTAAGTTCTGACTTAATAATTCTTTATTCTGAATTGTCATTAAAAAAAGAATCAAAAAGATTTTCACTTGAAGCTTCAAAACTGCTTGAAAATGCAATAAACACATCTTCATTAAATCAATTTGATTTAGCAAAAGCATATATGCTTTTAGTTGAATTAAAATTAAAGATTAATAAAACTAAAGATGCTAAATATTTTGCGCAAATAATTATAAATAACTTTGAAGATGAAATTACAAAGACTTATGGAAAAATTCAATTAGCAAAAGTATATAAATATCAAAGAGCTTATGATAGGTCAATAAAAATATTATATTCTATTTTGGCAAAAACTAATGATAAGTTAATTGCTACAATTGTTGCAGATGAACTTTTTGATGTCTATATTGATAATAAAGATTTTGAGAAAGCAAATAACTTGATTTCTAATGTTTTAAAAAGCAATATTGAATACTATGCTAACGATTCATATTTAGCAAACCAAAAAATCACTAAATTAATAAAATCAGATATGCCAGAACATGCAGTTGAAATTTTAAAAGAGTTATTAAATAAAACTTCTAAAGAAGAATCTATTGAAGACTTTAAATATAAGTTAGCAAATACTTATATGCTTATGTATGATAGAACAAATTTTTATTTGGAAAAAGCAAAAGAGTTATATAAAGATATTATAAATGATTATGCACAGGGTGCTTATGCCAAAAGATCTAAAATGTTTATTGATGAAATTCTTATGAGGCAAGGAAGAGTTAAACCTTCTGTAATTGCGGCTAAATATAAATCATCTGAAGCTATGCAACAAAAAGCATTACTCCAAGAGCTTATAAATGATAAGGAAGACAAAAAATATAAACTTATAATGCGTTCAAAAAAAGTTTATAATAAAATTTCAAATACAATAGCAAAAAGATTTGGGTATAAATCAATTGAATCAATATTTGATGAAGTAAATATTGAAATGATTAAAAATTTTTTAAATACGGGGAAATGTTTTGAATTAAATAAAGCATTAAAAACTTCAAGAAATGAAACTTTAGAAAAATTAATAGAAGATGAAACTATAAAATATAAATTTTTTGAATGTCTTATTGAAGTACCTTATGAAAGAGGATATTTACAGGTTAAAGATACTTTTAACACAAGTAGAGATCCAAATATATACTTATATTTAGAAAGAATGGCTTATTCTTTAGGTTTAAGTGATGAAGCACTTGATTATTCTGCAAAAGTTGAAATGGTTGATAATCAAGATGTTTTAGCAAAAGAATTTTTATATAGATATCAAATACTTAAATCAAAAGGTGATGGTTTATCTTTAGATAAGTTCTTTTCTTACGCAAATAGAAACATAAATTTTATTGAATTAAATAAAAATAATCCAATAATTGTAGATTTTTATTATGATTATTATTTATATTTACTAAAGAAAGATGATACAAATAAAGCAAAAGAAATTTTAAATAAATTATATTTAAAACAAAAAGAATTAAAAGCAAATATTTATTCTCCTTTTGTTGAAATGGAGTTATCAAAAATTTCAAAAGATACTAATCAATTACAAGAATCGATTAATTATTTATTAGAAGGTAAAGATAATACAAGAAGATTAAAGCCAAATGATGAAGTTAAAATTTATTATGATATTCTAAAATTATACGAAGCATTAGGAAATAAAATAAAACAAGATGAGTATATTATTAAGTGTAAAGATGTAAAAGATACAAATGAAAGTCTTTATAAAAAAATGTGTGATGAGATGTAATGGATATTGAAAATTTAATTAATAATATTGATTCAACAAATCTTTCAATTGCATTTGGAAGAATAAAAAATATTTCCACAACTACAATTACAGCAACAGGATTAGAAGTAGCTGTTGGTGATATTGTAAAAATTGAATCTGTTCAGCATCTTTACACAGTTTTAGGAATGGTGGCATCAATTTCTAATGATGATTTTACTATTGTTCCTTTTTCTTTTATTGAAGGGTTTAGAATATATGACAAAGTGTATTTACAAAAAGAAGGTCTATCTATTAAGTGTGGTTATGGACTTTTAGGTAGGGTTGTAAATGCTTTAGGTGAACCTATTGATAACGGTGGGAAAATTAAAGATTTAGAAGAAACTTCTGCAATTAATAAACTATCAATGCCTCCCCTTGAACGTGGAATAATAGGTGATAGATTTTCAACAGGAGTTAAATCAATTGATTCAATGCTAACTTCTGGAAAAGGTCAAAAAGTTGGTATTTTTGCAGGTTCTGGTGTTGGTAAATCTACATTAATGGGAATGATTGTAAAAGGTTGTGAGGCACAAATAAAAGTTGTTGCACTAATTGGGGAAAGAGGAAGAGAAATTCCTGAGTTTATACATTATAACTTGGACAATAAATTAGAAAACACTGTAATAATTGCAGCAACTTCTGATGAATCAGCATTAATGAGAAAATATGGAGCTTTTACAGCTATGGCAGTTGCAGAGTTTTTTAGAGATAAAGGTCATGATGTATTACTTATGATGGATTCAGTTACAAGATTTGCAATGGCTCAAAGAGAAATAGGACTAAGTACTGGTGAACCTCCTGTAAGTCGTGGTTATCCACCTTCAGTATTTTCTTTATTACCTCAATTAATGGAAAGAGCAGGGAATAATCAAAAAGGCTCAATTACAGCATTTTTTACTGTTTTAGTTGATGGTGATGATATGAATGATCCAATTGCAGATCAAAGTAGATCTATTCTTGATGGGCACATTGTATTAACTAGAGAATTAACAGAACAAGGATTTTATCCTCCTATTAATTTACTTAAATCTGCATCAAGAGTAATGGACAAAGTAGTTGATAAAGAGCATTATAATGACTTTTTAAAGTTAAAAAGAGTATTATCGTTAATAAAAGAAAACGAAGTTTTAGTTCGTGTTGGAGCATATAAAGCGGGAATGGATCCTGAACTTGATAATGCAATGGCTAAAAAAGAACAAATAAGAGAATTTTTAATTCAGGGAACTGATGAAAAATATGATTTTAATGAAATCGTATCAATGTTTAGAAAGGTTTTACAATGATTAATCAAACAGAACAAACACTATATAGATTATCTAATTTAAACGCAGAACAAACTAGAATATCATATCAACTGTCTACAGGAAAAGTAATAGACAAGGGTAGTGAAGATTCATCTTTATATTCTAGAGAAATATATATAGATGATAGAATTAGAACATACGAAGGTATTCAAACTCAAATAGAAAGAACAACTGCTCAAAATAATGTTTCAGATTCAACAATAGGTGAAATGAAAGCACTTTTTGAGTTGGCTAAAACAGAAATAATAAAAGCTAATACTGATACAACAAGTGATGAAGGTAAAAAAGCGATTGCTCTAAATTTAGCTGGTATAAAAGAAAATCTTTTTGATTTAGCTAATACACAAGTTGAAGGTGAATATTTATTTGCTGGTTCAGACTCATCAGTGATTCCGTTTACAAAAGATTCTGATGGTAATGTTACATATGAAGGTAATAATATAGCAAGAAAAATTTCAGTTGATGATGGTTCATATAGAGAACGTGGTGTAAATGGCTATGACGTAATGACTTATCCTTCAAGCACAGCACTATCTGGAGAAACTTTAAATTTTAAAGAAGCAGATACAATTATTGATGAAAATGGTGATATTTGGAAGTTAAATGCAGCTAAAACTGACATAGAAATGTTGAAAAAAGATGGCACTGTTGATACTTCAGTTGCTTCAAAAGCAGTAGATAGTAATGATGGATTAACTCCTCCTACTTATACTATAAATGATATAGGCTCTGATTCTGGAACAAAATTTGAAGCACGTTCAAATATCTTTGATTTAATAGATGATTTAGTAAATACATTAAACAAAGTTGATTCAGATGGAAATGCAATTGATGATGATACTAGAGATGCTTTATTATCTGAAAATCAAGAAAAATTTTCTGAATCTTATGATGCATTAAATCTTGCTCATTCAGAACTTGGTTCAAAAAATCAAATGTTTGAAATTTCTCTTGAGAGAGTTACTTCTAAATTAACACAATATACAATATTATCTCAAGAAGTTGGAGCAGCTGATTTAACTAAATTAGCTATTGAATCAGCTGCTTTAGAATTAACATATACATCTTTATATTCTACAATACAAAGAACAAATGAATTATCTTTGACAAACTTTCTTAACTAGTTAGACAAAAATAGTATATGAATTTAAGAAAGTTTTTAAGTAAAGATTTATTCATTGTTGCATTATTTGTAGCAATTTTAACAATTATTATTGTTCCTTTATCAAAGGGAATATTAGATTTTTTTCTAATAATCTCTTTGTCTTTATCATTGTTAATTTTACTTATTTCTTTATATATACAAAAACCTGCAGACCTTACTACTTTTCCTACCATTATTTTAATATTAGCGTTATTTAGGCTTTCTTTAAATATTGCAACTACAAGGTCCATTTTAAGCGAAGGGCATAATGGTCCTGATGCAGTTAGTTCCATTATTTCGGCCTTTGGGGATTTTGTTGTTGGTGGAAATATGGTTATTGGTGTTATTATTTTTATTATTCTTGTACTTATTAACTTTATGGTTGTTACAAAAGGTGCTACAAGGGTTGCTGAGGTAACTGCTAGATTTACACTTGATTCTATGCCTGGTAAGCAAATGGCTATTGATGCTGATTTAAATGCAGGATTTATAGATGATAAACAAGCACAGCAAAGAAGAAAAGAGCTAATTTCTGAAGCTAACTTTTATGGAGCTATGGATGGGTCTTCTAAGTTCGTAAAAGGTGATGCTGTTGCTGGTATTATAATTACTTTAGTAAACCTTGTTGGTGGTTTGCTAATTGGATTATTTCAACATGATATGACAGCTGCACAAAGTGGTGAAATTTATACAATTTTAACAATTGGTGATGGATTAGTTGCTCAAATTCCTGCACTTATTCTTTCAACTGCAACAGCTATTATTATTACTCGTTCAAATATGGATGAAGATAAGTTTGCAAATCAATCAATTAATCAATTAATCAAAGATAGTAAGTCTTTAATTTTAGTTGGTATTGGAATGGTTTTATTCTCATTAATACCTGGTTTTCCTTCTGGGATTTTGATTGTTATGGGATTATTATTAGTATTTATTGGGTACACAATTGATATGATAAATAATGAAAAAGATAATGCTGTAACTAGATTTTTCAAACCTGAAAATGCAAAAGCAAAAGTTGATGATAATATTGACGTATTAAAAGATAGAAAGAAAAAAGCTGCTGTTCCTAATGAAGAGCAAACTATTGAAACAATAATGAAACTTGAAGTTTTAGAATTAAAACTTGGAATTAGGCTTTTACAATTAGTTCAAGGTAACTCAGAATTATTAGATAAAATTAAAGCAATTAGAAAAACAATTGCTACTGAGTTAGGTTTTGTAATTCCACAAATTAGAATTTCAGATGATGCAACACTAGCACCAAATGAATATAGATTATTCTTAAAAAGAATACCACTTGTAAGTGGAAAAGTTGAAATAGAAAAGCTTCTTGCAATGGGTGGTTTAGGAAATGAAAAATTACAAGGTTTAAAGGTAAAAGAACCTGTATTTAATTTAGAAGCCACATGGATTAGTCCTAGTTTAAAAGAAGAAGCTTTAATGAAAGGTTTCACAGTTGTTGATGCACCTACAATTATTTCAACGCATATTTCTGAAATAATTAAAAAACATGCTGAAGATATTATTACAAGACAAGATATCGTTAATATTATAGATGGACTTAAAAAAGACTTCCCTATAGTAATAGAAGAAGCTATGAAAGTTACTTCTTATGGTGCTTTATTAAAAGTTTGTAAAGACTTATTACATGAGAAAATTCCAATTGTTGATATGCTTACAATTGTTGAAGCAATTGCTGATATCGCAGAATTTACAAAAGCACCAGATGTATTGCTAGAACATGTAAGATCAAAACTGTTTAGATTAATTACAGATAAGTTTAAAGATGCTGATGGAGTTTTACATATTATTACTATAAAACCAGAACTTGAACAGCAATTTATTGGTAAATTACAAGAACAACATGGAGTTTCTCAACTTTTACTTTCAATTGCTGAAATTAATAATCTTGTTACTAAAACAAAAGAACTAGTAGACCAAATTGAAGTAAAAGGTTTCTCAAAAGTTACTATGGTTGTAGATCCAGTATTAAGAAAAAGAATTTCCGAAATATATGAAAAATTTGGCTTACAAATTACAGTATTATCTCATGCTGAACTTGATTCAAAAGCTAACTTTGCAATTGAAGGAACACTAGACTTTTAGCCATGTTAATAATTAGATTTTTGTTTTTATCATCAATATTTATCATTTCACTGTTTTCTAATGTTGAGTTAAGTTTGCCAAAAGAAGTAATAAAAGGTGAGCCTTTAGTTTTTTCATTAACAATAAGTGCAAATGATATAAAAATGCCAAAACTAGATACTATAAATTCATATAGTGTTCAAGAGATATCTTCATCTACTTCTACGAATATAATTAACAATAAAATTACAAGAAGTATTAGAAAAATATATTCATTATATCCTTCAAAAGATTTTGAATTTCCAAGTTTAAAGTTTATTATTGATGGAAAAGAATTTTTTACTAAAAGTCAAAAAATCACTTTAAAAAATTCACAAAAAACTGTTTCACCAATATTTGACTTGAGCTTAAAGACAAATAACAAAGATTTATATGTAAGTGAAAACTTTGTTTTAACTGTTGTTTTTAAATATAAAAAGAATTCAAATATTGTTGATTTATCTTTTGAAAAACCAAACTTTGATAATTTTTGGTACAAACAATTACCAAACACAAAACAATATGAAGAGAATGGATTTATTGTTCAAGAATTAAACTTCTTGTTATTTCCTTTAAAAGAAGGAATCTTAAAAGTAAATCCTTTAAAAATTAATGCACAAATAATTGATGCAAGTAATTCCTATTCATTATTTTCAAATACTAGCTCAAATATAAAAATATATTCTAATGAATTAGAGTTTAATGTAAAGAAATTACCATCAAATACAAATTTAATTGGTAAGTTTGATATAAAAGCTAGTGTTGATAAAAGTAAAGTAAAACAAGGTGAAGCTATATCATATAAGTTAGTAATTACTGGAAATGGTAATATTGAAGATATTAAAGATATAAAGTTAAATATCAAAAATACTACAATTTATGATAATAAACCCAAAATTAAAGCTAAATATGAAGATGGTAAATACAAAGGCACTTATACAAAAGTTTTTTCAATTATTCCAAATGATTCTATAACAATTCCTAAAATTAAAATAGAATACTTTGATAAAGATTTAGAGCAAGTTATTTCGAAATATAGTGATGAAATAAATATTGTAGTAGAAAAAAATAATGAAATTAAAAAAGTAGAACTATTACAAAAAGCTAAAAAAGAAGTAAAAGAAAAACAAGTAATAAAAATAGTAGAAAAAACTTCACAAAAAGATAGAATAATTTTCTTCACTTTGGGTATTATTGTAGGAATGTTAATACTAGGTTTATATTTCTATGTTATAAATTATAAACGAATAAATAAATCTAATGAAACATCTTTAATAAAAAAAGTAAAAAGCTCAAATACCAAAGATGAATTATTAAAAATATTAGCAGTTTATATAAAGATAAATTCTTCTTTAGATGAGTTAATCTTTAAATTAGAAGAACAAAAAGATATTAAGATAATTAAAAAAGAGATTATCAAAAAATTAAAAGAATTGAAATTATAAGGAAAAAGTACATGAAAATATTTATATTTTGTTTTATATTAGTTAATAGTTTAATTGCAGGTGAATATTATGCAAAATTAGAGCCAATTGAAAGTTACACAGTTAAATCTGCAGTTTCAGGAAAAGTTGTTTTTTCAAATACAAAAATTGAAGGTTCAAAAGCAAATAATTCTGTAATTATAGAAATTGATTCAAAAGTTAATAAGATGGATTTATCTCAATCTAGAAATAAATTAAAATACATAAATGATATGATTGCAATTGAAAATAATAATTATAAAAGATTAAATAAAGTTTCTTCAAAGTCTGCTTTTGAAAAAGATACTCAAAAATTAAAAGTTATAAACTTGAAATCTTCAAAAGCTGATATGACTATACAAATAGAGAATTTAAAAGATACAATTAAAAATAAAAAATTAATTGAAAAGTCAAATTATATTTCAAATATAGCAGTAAAACAAGGTGATTATGTAACTCCTGGAACTTTATTATATGAATCAAAAGATTTATCAAAAGCAAAATTAGAATTTTATGTTCCAATAAATGAAGTTGAAAACTTAAAAGAAAAAGCTATTTATCTTGATGGAAAAAAATCAGATGTAAAAATAAATAAGATTTATACTATTGCAGATTCACAACATATCTCTTCATATAAAATACAATTACTAGTATCTAATATTGATACTTTTTCAAGGTTAGTAAAAATTGAATTCAAATAAAAAAGTAGCATGTCCATTAGATTGTTATGATGCCTGTCAAGCTGAAATTATTGATGAGAATATCAAAGGTTCAAAAGAACACTTTACTACTAATTCAAAGTTATGTGTTAACTTTGCACAGCTATTAAAAGAAGATTATCATCAAAGTCCTAAGTTTAATAATGAAGATATTTCATTAGAAGAATCTCTTGAAGTTTTAAGTGCAAAATTAAAAGATAATGATGCATCTAAAACACTTTTTTATGAAGGAAGTGGTAACTTAGGAAAAATGCAAGCTGCTGTTAAAAACTTTTTCACACAATATGGTTCAACTTTAACAAAAGGAAGTTTGTGTGATGGAGGAGGTGGCTTAGGAATTGAACAAGGAAGAGGAAGTATAGTAAACCCTCCAATTCAAAAGCTTATTGACTCTGATGTGATTGTTGTTTGGGGAAGAAACTTTTCTGTTACTTCATCTCATATGTATAATCTTGTAAAAGATAAAACATTTATAACAATTGATCCAATTAAAACTGATATTGCAAAGAAATCTGACATACATATGCAGATTAATCCAAAAACTGATTACGAGTTAGCACTTTTATTAACTCGTTTTGCAAATATGCAAGATATTGAAGATGAAGAATTCTTAGAAGAACACAGCGAAGGCGCAGAGTGGTTTTTTGATATTACTAGAAATAGACCTGTAGTTTCTTATGAAGCAACAACAGGAGTATCCTTAGCTTTAGTAAACCAGTTTTTTGAATTAATTGAAAACAAAAAAGTATCATTTGTTGTAGGACTTGGAGTTCAAAAGTACTTTGAAGGTGCACAGATTATGAGATGTATTGACTCACTAGCTGCATACTTAGGTGTTCATAAAAAGCAAGCAGGTGGTGTTTGGTATTTAAGTAACTCTTCACATGGATATGAAAATCAATTTAAAGTTAAAAGCTCTATAAAAAATAAAAAAGTATCAGTTGCGCAAGTTGATTTTTCTTCTTATGATTTAGTTTTCATTCAAGGAGCTAATCCTGTTGTTTCTGCACCAAATACTAAAGCTGTAATCGAAGGTTTAAAAAATAGCTTTGTAGTTTGTTTTACAACAACATACAACGATACTTGTGAGTATGCAGATTTAATAATTCCTGCTTCTTCTTTTTTATCAAAAGCTGATGTAAGATTGTCTTATGGACATGAATATAAAGCTATTTCAAATGCTATTGAAAACCCAAAAGAAAACACAATAAGTGAATATAAATTAGCAAGTGTTTTAATTGAAAAATTTGGATTCGAAGCTTTAAAAAGTGAAGAAGAAATCTTAGATTATTATACAAATAAAACTGTTGAATATGAAGAGTTTGAGACTTTTGAATTTATTGAAGAAGTAGATGTTGAGCCTTTATATAAACATAAGAATTCAACAAATTTCTATTTAATAACTGCAAAGAGTAAAAACTCATTGAATTCTCAATTTACAATTGATAATCATGTTTACTTAAATGAATCAAGTGGTTTTAAAAATAATGATGCAGTTAAAATTTCTTCATCTTTTGGAGAAGCTAATTTTACAGTTAAATTAAGTGAAGACATAAAAAGTGAATGTGCATTTTTTTATGCAGGAAATAAAAAAGTAAACTATTTAACACCTAACAAAGAAGATGAAGAATCTTTTTCTGCTATGTTTCAAGAAGTATTAATAGAAATTGAATTATCTAGCACTCTTTAGGGAACATAAAATAATAAGAGATTTATCTCTTGTTCAATTTATAGCATATTTTGGAGCATGGTTTTCAAATGTTGCTATTTATACAATGCTTGTTAACTTTGGTTCATCTGAATTAGCAATTGCAACAGTTACAGCTATGCACTTTTTACCTGCTGTTTTAATCGCACCTTTTTCAGGTGCAATTATAGATAGATTTAAAATAAAACCTTTAATGCTTTCTTTACTTGCAATAGAGTTTATTATGACATTGCTATTTTTAACAATAGAAAATCAAAGTCAAATATGGCTTTTAATGATTTTTATATTTATTAGAATGTCTGCTGCTTCAATTTTTTTCTCAACTGAAATGTCCCTGCTCGCAAAACTTTTAAAAGGTGAAGCCTTACAAAAAGCAAATGAAATACACTCAATTATTTGGTCTTTTTGTTATGCAGCTGGAATGGCAGTTTCTGCTTTAATTGTAAATTATATTGGAATTAAAGCTGCTTTTATTGTTGACTCACTATTTTTTGTAGCTGCTTTTTTTGTTTTTGTAAGAATTGATTTTGTTGTAAAGGCAAGTGTTGTACAAGATAAAATATTTACATTAATAAAAGATGGATTTATTTATATAAAAGAAAATAAAATCATAATGCACTTAATCCTTTTACATGCTAGTGTAGGTTTAACATCTTTTGATACCTTGATTACTTTACTTGCAAAAAGCGAGTATAAATATGTTATTTCAGTTCCTCTTGCAATTGGTATATCAAATGCAACTAGAGCTGTTGCTTTGATGATTGGACCTATATTTATTTCAAAATATGTTAATAAAGATAATTTACATTATTTATTAATTTTTCAAGGAATTACAATAATTATCTGGGGATTAACACAGTTTAATTTTTATATCTCACTTATTTCAATGTTTTTCGTAGGATTATTTACAACTGTTCTTTGGTCACTAACTTATGCATTACTACAAGACAAATGTGAGGAAAAATATTTAGGTAGAGTAATATCATATAATGACATGTTTTTCATGATTTCATGCATTATAACTACACTATTTATTGGATTAATGGCAAGTTTAACTTCGCTTGCTATAATTACTGTCTTATTAGGCTTTGCATTTATTATATTTGCCTATTACTATACTAGGATTTTAAAATGGATATAAACGAAAAAATATTATTGTTAGCAATATTAAAGAAAAAAGATGATGAAACACTTATGGATATTGTAGTAACTCTAGAAAATACGCAACTATTTTCACTTAAAGAAGGAAAAAAACTTTTAAAAAAGTTAAAGACTGAAGAATATATCACAGATGGTCTACTCACATTAAAAGGCAATCTTATTGCTAAAGAAGTTGAAGCTGAATTTAAAATATAAATGTTTAAAGAAGAAAACTTATCAAAAACAATAATTGTTGTTCCGATATTATTTATAATACTAACAGCATCAATTATTACATTTATACATATAAAACAAGCAGATAGCAAATTTAAAAATGACTCAAAAAAATTAGAAAAAACTTTTTTAAATGAAGAAAAAGAACGTTTAGTAACTATTCTAGATTCAATAAATTCATATGTTAAATATAAAAAATTAACTTCATTAAATATATTAAAAGATAAAGTAAAAGATAAAATAGATTTTGCAAATACAATACTTACTGAATCATATAATAACTCAATAGGAATTGAATCCTCAGAAGCAATTCAAATAAATATATTATCATCTCTTAGTCAATTAAATTCGAAAGATAAGGGAAAGTATTTTTTATATGGATATTCAAAAAATCGTAATTCTTTTAATTCAAAAAATATATCTTTAAAAGATAATATAAATAAAGATTTTCATGTTCAAATAGATGAAGTATTACATAAGAAGAATACAAGTTTTATTTTTAATAAAGAGACTGTATTAAGAGATAAAAAGCTTGTAGAATTAAATAAAATTTCATATTTAAAGAAGTTTGAATCTTTAAATTTAGTATTAGGATATTCTGAGTATTTAGAAGATTTTGAAGTTGATACTAAAAAAGAAATTTTGAAGAGATTAAACTTGATGAAACTACAAAAAAATAGTTTTATTTTTACACTTGATGATAAACTAAATGTGATACAAGACACTTCAAATAATTTTAAAAATATTTCTTATGAAACTATTCAAACAAATAAAAATATGATTTCATCATTATTTGATTATGCAAAATTATCTAAAATTGATTTAATAGAAGATGAGTATAAATATTTCTGGAATAAAATTGATAAGAATAATTACACTCTTGATGTCTTTAGTTATATAGATACTTGGGATTGGTTAATTGGTATTAATATTAATATTAAAAATATCGATAAAAGTATAGAAGGGATTATTGGAATAAATGAATCAAAAAGAAATGAAATTATTGAATATTCAATAAAAACTGCATTAATTTTTATTTTTATTTCAAGTTTTCTATCATATTTTATTTCTATTAAAATTACTAATATGTTAAATCAATACAAAGAAAGTATTGAAAACCAAAAAAGTGCACTTAGAAATATCAATGCAACCCTTGAAGTAAAAGTAGAGGAAAAAACAAAAGAATTAGAAGTATTAAATAATAAATTAAAACAAAAATTTGACTCAGAAGTTCAAAAAAACAGACATAAAGATGAATTATTACAAGTACAATCTAAGATGGCTTCAATGGGAGAAATGATAGGTAATATTGCACATCAATGGAGACAACCTTTAAGTACAATTTCTACAATAGCTAGTGGTAACTGTGTTAAGATTGATTTTGACTTTATAAATAACAATGATATGAAAAATGATTTTACTAAAATTGTAGAATGCACAAAACACTTATCAGATACAATTGAAGATTTTAGAAACTTTTTTATGGAAAATAAAAAGATAGAAGAGTTTGATTTACGAGAACTAATTGACAAAAATTTAATCTTAGTTGGTTCTACTTTACAAAATAACTATATAAAAGTTATACAGAATTTTTCTTCTGTTAAAATTTATGGTGTTAAAAATGAACTTTTACAAGCTACAATAAATATAATAAATAATGCAAAAGATATTTTATTATTAAAAGAGGAAAAACAAAGATACATTATTATAGATATTTTCCAAGATGAAAAGAATGCTTATTTAATTATAAAAGATAGTGGTGGAGGGATTCCTAAATCTATTGAAAATAAAATTTTTGAACCATACTTTTCAACAAAGGATCAAAGTATTGGTACTGGAATTGGTCTTCATATGACAAAAGAAATTATTAATAATAGTATGAAGGGTGAGATTTTTGTATCAAATGAGAAATTTTACATTGAAAATAAAACTCATTTTGGTGCATGTTTCAAACTAGTTTTTCCTCTGGTTTTTCCCTCAAACTAACTTTTAGAAACATAAATTAAATTTATATAATAAATGATTTTTTATTCTTTTATAAGTGTATAAATTTTGCTATAATTTTGCTATATTTTAAAGATAAAGTAAGGAACATTAATGATTTTAGACTATAAAGATATTAACGATTTAAACAGATATAAAATAATGTCAGATACAGTAATTCCAAGACCAATAGCTTGGATTGTTACAGAAGATGAGGGTGTATTAAATGCAGCCCCTTTTTCTTATTTTATTCCAATTTCTACTAATCCTGCATTAGTAATTGTAGCAATTGGCGAAAAAGAAGATGGAGTTCCAAAAGATACACTAGCAAATATTTTAAAGCATAAGAAAGCTACTATTTGTTTTGTTAATAAAGATAATGCAAACCAAGTTAAAAAATGTGCAATACCACTTCCAAAAGAAGATAGTGAGATTCAAAAATTTGAAATTGATGTTAACGAAGTTATGGAAAGTTTTCCTCCAATGATAAGCTCTTCTCAAAGTGCATTACTATGTGAATATTATTCTACAGTTGATATTCCAGGTGTTACAACGCCAATTATATTAGAGATTAAACATCAATATTTGGAAGAGGGAAGATTAGATGAAAAGTCACATGTAAATGTTGAAAATATTGGTAGATGTGGAGCTACATTTAAAGCTTTAGTAGATTTAGATTAAAAAATTAAAAGGTTTAGACCTTTTAATTTTAATTTTTATTATACTTCAGTGTTTCCACAGTGAGCACATTTTTTAGCAGCAATTGGAATATCCATTGCACACTCACTACATGTTTTTGTAGTTGGTTCTTCTACAACTTCCTCTTCTTTTTTCTTCATTTTATTGTAAGTTTTAATAAACATAAACATCACAAATCCTAAGATTACAAAAGAAATTGTGTCATTCATAAATAAACCAATTTTAATAGCAGGTGCTCCTGCTTCTGTTAATTTAGCCATTGTTTCATAAGTTTTACCATCAAGTGCAATAAATAATTGAGAGAAGTCTACATTTCCAAGTAACATTCCAACAGGTGGCATAATAACATTTGCAACAAGTGATTTAATTAATGTAGCAAAAGCTGCTCCAAAAATAAATCCAACAGCCATATCAACCATATTCCCTTTAATTAGAAATTCTTTGAATTCTTTTAACATATAAGTTCCTTAAACATAATTTTTGTGATTATATTTAAGAAGTCTTATAATAAGATTAATATTAAATATATTTTTTTATTTATTCTAATATTTGATGAAGTTTAGAACATTTACTTAAGAAAGTATCCATTCCACACATATCATTGTACATATCATCAAATGAATGGAAATGTGCGTCATAAATATATACAAAGATCTCATCGCCTTTTTGTAAGAAGTGATTCTTTCCGAACTCAGCATAAGCTGTAGCTCCTGCTGCTATTAAAATACCTTTTGAATCTTTTGCATATTTAGTAAATTGTGTTAATTCTTCTAAAGGACCACAATCTTCTTGAGAATTTAGTTTTTCTATCATCCACTCTTTTAATTGCCCAAAAAAGTATGAATATGATTTTACAGAAGATGTTGTTCCATAATCATGAACTATACCGTCTCTTTTAACAAATGAGGCAATATGATATCTTTTTAAAATACCTTCTTCCGTGAAGTTATCAATCTCTATAACTTCTTGAGAGATACCTTTAGTATTTGTTCCCCAATTCTTTTTTGTACTTAGTTTATTTCCATCTTGGAATCTAAGTGAACAGTCGTTAAAGGCTGAAAAATATTTAGGAGTGATATCTACTATCTTATCATTTTCATATACAAAGTCACATATTAAAGCAACTTCAGCTTCAACTTGCATATTATCAGCTTCTCTTCCATGTGTCTTTATAATTTCGTCACATATTGGATATGTTCCTAAAAAAGAATCATGTCCTTTTATATAAAAAGGAAACATTCCTTTAGGGGCATCTTTTTCGTCTGTTTTAATTTGTGCAAACTCATCAGCTTCTCCAGCTTCACCTAAATGATTAGCAAAGTTTCCTGCAACTCCAAAACATAAATAGTCTTTTAAATCTTCTAATAACATTTATAATTTTCCTGTATTATTATTTATAATGAAATATAACATTAATCATTTTTTCTTAACGTCAAAAATGAAACATAGTTTTTTACTCTAAGGAGTATTTTATAGTAAGTAATTTAGTAGAGATTAGTTTTTTCAAGGGTAATAAATATAAAGACGTAGCGTCTTTATATTTTATTGTATTAAATTGTTCTCCATTTAGCAGGACCAGTAGTGTGTATAGAAACACCCTCTGTATCAACAGCAACAGTAACAGGCATATCAACTACATCAAATTCATAAATAGCTTCCATTCCCATCTCTTCAAATGCAAGAACTTTTGCATCTTTAATTGATTGAGAAATTAAATAAGCAGCTCCTCCTGTTGCAATTAAATACATAGATTTGTATTCTTTAATTAAATCAATAGTTGGTTGCTTTCTCTCAGCTTTACCAATCATACCCATGATTCCAATTTCCATCATGTCTTTAGTAAATTTATCCATTCTAGTAGATGTTGTTGGTCCCGCAGGTCCTACTTTTTCATCTCTAACAGGATCAACTGGTCCAACATAGTAAATAAATCTATCTTTTAAATCTACTCCATTTGGAAGTGGCTTACCAGCATTTTTATACTCAACAATTTTTTTGTGAGCAGCATCTCTTGCTGTTAAAATTTTTCCTGTTAATAATAAAGTATCTCCTGATTTAAATTGAGATAAGTTCTCTTTTGTTAAATCTTCAATATTTACTTTTTTAATAGAATCTAATGGTAATTCAATATCTGGCCATATACTTAAATCTGGTTTAGCAAATTTAGCAGCACCTTCTCCACCTTTTAATTTAAAGTGAATATGCCGTGTAGCTGCACAGTTAGGAATCATAGCAACAGGTAAAGATGCAGCATGACAAGGGTAATCTAAAATCTTAACATCAACAACAGTAGTTAAACCACCAAGACCTTGTGCTCCAATACCAATTTTATTAATATCAGTATAAAGTCTTAATCTTAACTCTTCTAAAGCATTTTGTGGACCTCTTGCTTGTAGTTCATGAATATCAACGTGACCCATTAAAGATTCTTTTGCAAGAAGCATTGATTTTTCTGGGTTTCCACCAATACCAATACCTAAAATTCCTGGAGGACACCAACCAGCACCCATTTCTCTTACATTTGCCATAACCCAATCATAAACACTATCAGATGGGTTTAATACTGCAAATTTAGATTTATTTTCAGAACCACCACCTTTAGCAGCAACAGTAATATCTATTTCATCAGAGTTATCAACACTTACATGAATAACAGCTGGTGTATTATCTTTAGTATTAGTTCTAGCACCTGCTGGATCAGAAACTACAGAGTATCTTAATGTATTATCAGGATTAGTATAACCTTTTGCAACACCTTCATTTAATACATCTACTAGTTCTTTAGTGATTTCTAAGTCAGCTTTTAATCCAACTCTTACAAAAATATTAACACTTCCTGTATCTTGACATAAAGGTCTATGACCTAAAGCACACATTTTAGAGTTAATTAAAATTTGTCCTAGTGCATTTTTAGCAGCTTCAGATTGTTCGTTTTCATAAGCTTCAACTATAGATTTTACAAAATCTTCTGGGTGAAAATATGAAATATATTGACATGCATCAGCAATACTATCTATAATATCTTGTTCTTTTATTGCGCTCATTGTTTTCCTTTTTGCTTTTGAAATTTTATTATTATACCAATGCGCTAATGAAAAAATTCTTTTTTATTAGTTTACATTTAGTTTATTTTTAAAAGTGTTGTGTTTTAACACCTTCTTGATATAGTTTTAAGAAATTTGAATTATTGATTATGAATAGGTTAAATAGGTCAACTTAAGACCTAAAGTCTTAAGTTGTATAAAGATTAAGAGAAGAATCTGTCTTGAACTCTATCTTGTAATTTTGTTCCAGAGAAGTTTGCTCTTTGAACTAATTCCCAGAAATATCTGTAAGTTGCTCTATCGTGTAACTCACCGTCATACTGGATTGGTCCCCACTCAGCATCTTGTGCAGCAATTAAAATATTTTGCGCAGCTTCTAATTCTGTAAAGTCTGGTTTCATTGCATCAACAATTGCTTGAACTTGTGTTGGATAAATTGACCACATTCTTAAGAATCCGAACTCATTTCTTGCTTTTTCAGCATCTTTATAAGTTTGGTATGGGTTTTTTAAATCAAGTGTAACATTGTGACAAGGAATAATGTGGTTTTGTAAAGCAGCTTGAACAACTTTTGCTTTAGCAGCACCAATTAATCTATGATCAAATTGACCAGGGCTTCTCATATTTGAAGCTGGAATTGCACCTTGGTAACCAGAAACAAAGTCCATTAATCCAAAGTCTAAAACTTGTACCCATGGTAAAGTTGCAGTTTTTTCTACATCTTGTAATGCACCATGTGTTTCAATTAAAACGTGAATTGGAATCTCTCTAGAAATTCCAGCTTTTTTAGCTGCTTCTTGAATATACTCAACTTGAGTTTTAGCATCTTCATATGAAGTTGATTTTGGGATAGTAATGTATGCTAATTTTTCACCAGCACCAGGTACTAAAATATCAATATCTTGTCTCCAATCTGGATGATCAAAATCATGAATTCTAGTACCAGCCATTGCATATGGGTTAGCATCAGAGTTAACTACTCTAACAATCATTTCTGCATGCTCAACTTCTTTACCAGTTTCAGCTCCATCTTCACAATCACAAGTAATATCAAAAACAGGTCCAAGTTTCTTTTGCATCTCAAAACCTTTTAAGATTAGCTTTTCGCTACCAGCAAAGTGCTCACAAGATGGGATAATTGGTAAATTGTCTCCAGAACCGAATAGTGCTTCATTAGGGTGTGTCATATTATTTTCCTTTTATTAAATTTAATTTTTTGTTTATTACTTAGCTGTTTTCTACTTTTTTGTCTTTTTCTTGGGAATAACAACTGTGTAATCTAAATCAAGTACTACATTTTTTAAGTACTTTCCATCTTCACCTTTTGGATTTTCAATTTCCGAAGATTTTTGGTTTGTAACTGCAATCGTTCTTAATCTTAATAATCCTAAGTCTTCTCTTTTATGGTCAATTGTTTCTAAAACTTCTGTATAAGCATAAATTGTATCTCCTGCATAAGTAGGATTTGCATGTGCTCCAGAGTTTATAGAATAAATATTTTGCGCATTTTGTAAACCATTAAATGATAATGTTCTTGCCATTGAAATAACAATTCCACCATACATTAATCTTTGACCCATTGGTGAACTTTTCATCATATGGTCATTGAAGTGAACTTTTGCATTATTTTGGTACAACTTAGTTGCTAGTGTATGATCACTATTATCAACTGTAATACCATCTGGATGATTTAATCTTTCACCTGCTTCATAGTCTTCAAAGAAGAATTTTCCGCCAGTAGAATCAGTGTCTACACACTTGATTTCTGGAAGATTAATTTTATCTAAAATAGGAGTAGTTTTTGCAAAAGTTGGAACTTCATTAATACCTGATGAAGTTTCCTTATCTTTTTTATGAACCATAACCCATCTTTTGAAGTTTAATACTTCATCACCATTTTGGTTTACACCAATTGAGTGAACATAAACAACTCCAGATTTTCCATTTGAGTTTTCTTTTAATCCAATAACATCAGATGTCATTGAAACTGTATCTCCAATATAAACAGGATTAGGGAAGGCAATTTCTGCATAACCTAAATTTGCAATAGCATTTAAAGATACATCTTGAACAGATTTTCCAAATGTTAAGTGGAACATTAAAGTATCATCAATAGGTCTTTTATCATAACCCATTTGCTTTGCTACTTCATTTGATGAATGTAATGCAAATCTAGAACCCGTAAATGCTATGTATAAAGATACGTCACCTTCACTAATTGTTCTAGGAAGGGGATGAATTATTTTTTGACCAATAGAGAAATCTTCAAAGAAATTTCCCATATTGATTTTATTGTTAATTTTAGACAATTATTTCTCCTTATTTATTAAATAGGTTTTGACCTAATGATTTATATGTTTCATATAATGTAATCATTTTCTTAGCCCATTTAATTCTAGAACCATCAACTAATCTATCATTATGATAAATTACTTCTTTACCTTCTTTTTTAGCTGCGTCATATTTATTAATCATAACTTCATAATCTTCAACTTCAGTTTGTTTTGGAGTAAAGATATCATTTATGTATTCAATTTGAATTGGATGGATTAAAGACTTACCATCAAATCCTAAGTTAAATGCATCTTTTGTTGAATCTTCACAAGCAAATTCATCATGAACATCAAAATGAGGTCCATCAATAACAGTTTGACCATATGCTTTTGCAGCAAGTGCAATTTGTGATAAATAGTTAAACATTGCTTTTGAACCTTTTTTGATATCAATTTGAAGTCTATTAGCAAGTTTATTAGAACCAACAACTACAACTTCAACTCTAGGTGATGCTGCACAAATTTGTTGGATATTTAAAACTGATAATGGAGTTTCAATCATAATCATTAAAGATAAATCTGGATTAACTTCTTCAATTAGTTTAACAGCTTCTAAAACTTGTTCAGCTGTTTCAATTTTTGAGAATAATAAACCATCGATTTCAATTTCTTTTGCTAAAGCTAAATCTTTTGCAATATCTTCACTTCCTAAGTTGTTAATTCTTAGAATTCTTTCAGACTCACCAAATTTTGAACCACTTTCTTTATAAACTGATTTAATTGTATCTCTAGCTGGTTCTCTTTGCTCAGATAAAATTGCTTCTAAATCAAAGATTACAGAATCAGCTAATACTGTTTTTGCTTTTTCAACATTATGTTTGTTGTAAGCAGGAACAAATAACATTGATCTTCTTGCTTTGTATTCTTTAATCTCTTCACCTGTTTCTTTTGCATGATAAACATCATGTAAATTTTTAACAAGTTGCTTTCTTAATACTTTTCCATTTTTAGTTCTTGGATAATCTTTCATTCCAAAAATTGTTTTAGGAGCTTTGTATTTAGCAAGATTTGCTTGTGAGAATGCTAATACTTCTGCTTCTTGTTCTGCTGTTAATTCTTCATGTCCAATTACAGCAATTGCTACAATTACTTTATCTTTTCCAATTTCTAAACCAAAAGCAACACAATCAGCTACTAAATCATGAGTTTTTACAACTCTTTCAATTTCGTGTGGAGATACTCTAAATCCAAATGTATTAATAATATCATCTTTTCTACCAATGAACCAGATGTAACCATCTTCATCTCTTTTAGCGTAATCACCTGTAAAGAAGTAACCATTATGCTTAGCTTTTCTAGTCTCTTCTTCTAATTGCCAGTACTCTAAGAATAAACCTGGATCATCTTCACCAATAGAAATCATACCTTCTTCACCATCTGGAACTTCTTCTAGTGTATCAGGGTCAAGTAATTTTACAGTATGTCCTGGTTGTACAAATCCTGCAGAACCAGGTCTAATTGGATTGTTTTTTGAATGTGAAATATAGTAAGAACACTCACTCATTCCAATTGCTTCAAAAATATCTTGCTTGAATCTATCTCTCCATAAACCAATCATTTCATCAGATAAATGCTCACCAGCAGACATACAATATCTTAAAGATGGACAATCAGCCGCTGTAAATTCAGTTTTTTGAATAATTTGTCTATAAATTGTAGGTACTCCAATAAAGATAGTACATTTATGTTTTTTAATTAATTCAATCCAAGTTCCAGCATCATTACCACCTTCGTAAGCAATAACTGTATGACCATTAAATAATGGATCCATAAGTGCAGAACCTAAAACATAAGTCCAGTTAAATTTACCAGAGTGCATGATTCTGTCATTTTCTTTAAAATCAAACCAGTATTCAGTAGCAGGAGTTCTTCCTACAAGTGATCTATGTGAGTGTAATACACCTTTTGGATAACCAGTTGTTCCTGAAGTATATACTAAATAAGCAGGCTCACCTGATTTTGATTTATAGTGATTTGCTTTTTTATCTGCAGTTTTTAAAATCTCAGAAAAAGAGTAAACATTCATTCCCTTAGGAATATTTAAACCTTCAGTTGAATCAACACCTGCAACGATAATTGTTTTTAAGTTATCAAGGTTTTCTAAGTAAGGTAATAAATTATCATACATTGTTGCAGATAATACAATAGCACTTGCTTGTGAATCTTCTGCTAAATATTTAACTTCAGAACCTGATAAAAGTGTTGAAGTTGGTACTGCAATAATACCTGCTTTAATAGCTCCAAAAAATGAAATAGGGTAAGCAAGTGAGTTTTTTAAACAAACTAAAACTCTATCTCTAGGCTCAAATCCTAATCCAGTTAAGAAGTTACAAATTTGATCTGATTTAGTAGCTAAATCTTTATATGTTATTTCATCAGTACCAAGCTTATCATCTTCAATAATCATAGCAGTACTATTTTCTTTAGCTGTTCCTACATGTTTAGATGTACAAGCAACTCCAATATTTAAGTATTCTGGTACTTCAATTGTTACATTTGAACTCATTATTATAACTCCTTATTAAATTTGACCGTAAGGCCAGTTTTCTTTAAATGTATGTATAGGCATTCTATTTAATACCGATAATGCAAATATCTCATCTTCTTTATTTAAACTTCTAAGTGCGTATGCTCTTAAAATATTTTGTAAAGCCTTACCAAACATTGGTGGATCTAACATTTCACCTTTATATCTTATTGCTCCACTTAATAAAGCATCAGTCTCAATTGCTAGTTTTAATACAGTAATATCATGCTCAAGCTCTTTTGGGCTTGGTGTAAATGCAACTTTACAAACATTAATATGATTTGGTGTAATAACTTGTTTACCAGTTAATCCCATTGCATTTTCTCTTTGTGCATGTGCATAAACATGTCTAGATGCATCATCACCATGTAAATCTAACCATCTTCTAATATCTTTTTTCTCAACACAGTGATCAGGTAGTGAGTGTGGTGTAAGCATAACTTCAACTCCACCAATAACTCCAGCACCTTTAACTCTAGCTTCCATTGTAAGCATATTAAAGAATGTTTCTAACTCATTAATCCAACCTTCTGGTGTGATTTTATAAGCCATTGCTTTAGAGAAATCGTGAATACCAAAAACAACATGTTTAACTGTTGAGTGATCCATTAATCTATCAGCAATTTGAAGTGACTTTGGATGCTCAATAATTGGTTGAATTGTTAAATTACTTCCAATAGATACTAACCAAGAAGATAAATCTCTAATTTCAGCAGATCCATAAACTTCTCCAGCTTTTGCTAATACAATTACATCAATATATTGATGAATTTGTTTTAACATTTTTAAATCTTCTTCATACTCATCTGTTCTAAATGGGTTAATTCTAACAGCTATTTGGAAATTTCTTTCAGGGAACTTTGGAAGTTCTTGAATTAATAATTCTCTTGACATAGCTTTTTGTCTACAACCATCTTCTAAATCGAATAATACAGTATGTGCTTTTGTTTTATAAGCATGTTTTTGTAATCTTAATTTAGCTTGCTCCATACTTTCATATGTACCATCAAGTGGGTTGAATTTAATTGGTGGGTAATAAATCTGAATACCAGGCCAGTATCCACCTAAAACTGGTGTCAAATCATCGTTTGCTGTTAATTTTGATAAATCTATTGCAGAAGTCATTTTTTATCTACCTTTCTTTGTATGTTGAATTTTCTTTTCTTACTGTTTTTAACTCTATTAGTATATAGAATAAAACTGATGTGAAAGTTATACATTATTTAAAATGAATTGTTTTTATGTAAAAAAAAATAGTGTTTTTACTTAAGTTTAAATTCAAAAAACTAGAACAAATACCATGACTAAGGGAAAGAAAACTTAAAGAGAAGGGAAAAATATGCAAAAACACTAGGAAAAGTGATGTAAATTTAAGAATAATAAAGAATAAAATATTGCAAATTTACAAATTCTTTTGCAAATTTACAATATTTCTATAAATCATCTAAAAATTGAAGTGTTTTAAAATGGTCTTTTAAAAATGGTTCGGAAACTTTTTTGAAGCTATCTTTATCTTGATATAAATTAATAAAAAATTCAAAATCAATATTTCTATTTTTAAGTGCTTCAATTGAAAGTAGGGTATCATTTATACATCCAAGTTTAGAAGGTGTAATTAAAATCGTTTGACTCTCAAACTCTTTTATTAAATCAATAATAAATAAATTAGCTTCAAGTGGAACCATTAATCCTCCCGCACCTTCAATAATAAGTACATCACACATTGATTGTAAATAAGCTTGCTTTTGTTTTAATACTTCTAAAGATATTCTTGTATCTTCTTTTGCAACATAAGGTGCTGCTGGGAGTTTAAATTGATAAGGTACTACATCGTTTATATTGGCTTTAAAATCTTTGTTTAGCTCTTTTGTTAGATTTAACATCTTTGAACCATCTATTGGTTGTGTGATAACACCTGTTTCACAAGGTTTGAAGTAACCTACTTTTAAGCCTTTTCTTGAAAAGTATCTTAAAAACTTTTCACTTGCATAAGTTTTTCCTACATCTGTATTTGTAGCAGTAATGAAAATGGATTTATTTTTATAGTAGTTAATGTCTTTATTCATATAATTTCTTTTTTGGTATAATATTTTTTTAAAAATTAGAATGGTATTTTATCATAAAAAAGGTTTGAAGTGAGTAACGAGATTGAAATAGAATTAGAAGATGATTTAGATTTACAAGAACCAAAAAAATATAAAGTTTTTTTATTAAATGACGATTATTCAACAATGGATTTTGTTATTGATGTATTAGTAAAAGTATTTAGAAAAAGTTTAGATGAATCATCAAATATTATGTTAAACATACATAATAATGGACGTGAAGTATGTGGAGTTTATACACATGAAATAGCTGCTACTAAAGTAGGGCAAGTTAAAACAATGGCAAGAGAAAAAGGTTTTCCTTTAAAAGCTGTCATGGAAGAAGAATAAAATGATAAGTAAAGAATTAAGAAGTATTTTTTCACAAGCAGTTAGTTATGCAAAAACTAGTAATCATGAATATTTAACTATTGAACATATTTTTTTAATGTTATTACATGATGAATCAATTGAGAATTTGTTTATAGATTTAGGTGTTGATAATAATAAATTATTTGAAGATACAAAAAAATATATAGAAGAAAATACACCTAAGTTACCAGAAGGAATTGATGATGAACCAATTGAAACAATTTCTTTAACTTCCACAATTGAATATATGGTTGCACATACACAAACAAGTGGTAGAGGAAATGCAAATGTAGAAGATATGTTTGTTGCAATTTTAAAAGATGAAAAGTCTTATGCTTTATATTTATTAAAATCTTTAGGAATTGAAAGAATTGATATTTTAGAAGAGATATCTCATAAAGAAGTTGATGAAACATCACAGCAAGAAGAGGGTGAAGAAAAATCTAATAAAGTTTTAGATAAAAATTCTTCTGAACTTGTAAGTGTTGCAAAAAAAGGTGAAATTGATCCTGTAATTGGAAGAGAAAAAGAAATTTCAAGAGTAATTGAGATTTTAAGTAGAAGAAAAAAGAATAATCCAATTTTAGTAGGAGAACCAGGAGTTGGTAAAACTGCAATTGCTGAAGGATTAGCCTTAGAAATTGCTCAAGAAAATGTTCCTGAATTTTTACATGATGCAAAAGTTTTTTCACTTGACATGGGTTCTATGATTGCAGGAACAAAATATAGAGGTGATTTTGAGAAAAAATTAAAATCACTTTTACAAGAAGTAGTAAAAGTTCCAAATGCCATTTTATTTATTGATGAAATTCATACAATTGTAGGAGCAGGAAGTGTTGGTGGTTCAGCAATGGATGCTTCAAATATTTTAAAACCAATGCTTTCAAATGGAAAACTAAGATGTATAGGTGCAACTACATTTGCAGAGTATAGAAATGATTTTTCAAAAGATAAAGCACTTTCTAGAAGATTTGCAAAAGTTGATGTGGAAGAACCTTCAATTGAAGATTCAATATTAATTTTAGAAGGTTTAAAATCAAAATATGAAGAGTTCCATGGAATTAAATATTCAAAAACTGCAATTAGAAGCGCAGTTGAGTTAAGTAAAAAATATATTACTGATAGATTCCTACCTGATTGTGCAATTGATGTTATTGATGAGGTTGGAGCTTCGAAGAAGATTTCTTTAGTATCTACACTTAAAACAAAATCAAAGAAGAATGTAACTATTTCTCAAGTTGATGTTGAAAATACAATTGCAAAAATGGCACATATTCCTGCTAAATCTGCTACAAAATCTGATTTGACTTTATTAAAGTCTTTAGAAAAGAATATGCAAAAAAGAGTTTATGGTCAAGATAAAGCAATTACAACAATTGTTCAATCAATTAAAAGAAATAAAGCAGGATTAGGTCTTGATAAAAAACCAATTGGCTCTTTTCTTTTTACAGGACCTACAGGTGTTGGTAAAACTGAAGTTGCAAAAGAATTATCATTACAATTAGGTATTCACTTTGAAAGATTTGATATGAGTGAATACATGGAAGCTCATACAATTTCAAGACTAATTGGAGCTCCTGCTGGTTATGTTGGTTTTGAGCAAGGTGGATTATTAACAGAAGCTATTAGAAAGCATCCTCATACAGTATTACTTCTTGATGAAATTGAAAAAGCACATCCTGATTTAATGTCAGTTTTATTACAAGTTATGGATAATGCCGAACTTACAGATAATGCAGGAAATAAAGCTGATTTCCAAAATGTAATACTAGTAATGACTTCAAATTTAGGAGCAACAGAAGCAAATGTTATGGGATTTGCTAAAAATGATAACTTAAATGAAAACAAAGCTATTAGTAAATTCTTTGCACCTGAGTTTAGAAATAGACTTGATAGTGTTGTTTCATTTGATAGTTTATCAATCGATGTTGTAAGTAAAGTTGTTGCTAAATTTATTACTGATTTAGAAGAACAATTAAGCGATAAGCATATCAAAATTAATATTACTAGCAAAGCTAAAAAAGAACTTGCAAGTATTGGTTATGACAAAGCTATGGGTGCAAGACCACTTAATAGAGTTATTTCTGATAAAATCAAAGATGTGTTAACAGATGAGATTTTATTTGGAAAACTTAAAAAAGGTGGAATTGTAAATATTGATTACAAAGATGAATTTGTATTTGAATATCTTGTGTAAAACACATTTTTTATACAATTTTAATTTATTATTATTCATATTTAATTACTTCTTTAAGATAAAGAAAGTAAAATTCAAAATTATTTTAAAAGGATCGAAGCAAATGAAAAAAATTTTAATTAGTTCTGCTGTAGCAGTATTATTATTAACAGGGTGTGGTGAAGATAAAAAGGTTACTACAGAAGTAGCAAAAGCAACTGAATCTGCAACTAGTACTGTTAGTGAAGCAGCAAAAGAAGTTAAAGAAACTGTTACTAAAGCAGCAACTGAATTAAAAACTACAGTTACAGATGCAACAACTAAAGTTGTTGATAATACTACTGCTGTAGTTAAAGAAACAACACAAAATGTTGTAGATACTGCTAAAGAAGCAATGGCTAATGGTTCAACTGATACTAAAGAAATGGCAGCAACTGCAGTTGCAACTGTAAGTGAAAAAGCAGTTGTTGCTAAAGATGCAGCAAAAGAAGTTGTTGCTGAAACAATGACAAAAGCTAGTGATACAGCAACAACTGCAGTATCTCAAACAGTTGAAAAAGCTAAAGCTGTAGCATCAGATGCTACAAATGCAGTTAGCGAAAAAGTTTCAAGTGCCGTTTCAACTACAGTTGCAGCTGCAACTGCAACAAAAGAAGCAACAGCTGAAAAAGTTGAAGCTGTTAAAACTGAAGCAGTTGCAAAAGTTGCAGATGCAAAACCTTCTATTAATGCTAAAGCATTATTTGGTGCGTGTGCTGCTTGTCATGGTCAAAATGGTGAAAAAGCTGCATTAGGTAAATCTCAAATTATTAAAGGTTGGGATAAAGCTAAAACAATTGCTGCATTAAATGGTTATAAAGATGGTTCTTACGGTGGAGTTATGAAAGGCGTAATGAAAGGTCAAGTAGCTACTAAAAGTGATGCTGAAATTGATGCTTTAGCTGGATTTATTTCTAACTTATAATATTTTAAATATAAAGAAGGGACATCCCTTCTTTATATAAACTTCTTTTTAGATATAATCTTAAAAAATAAGGCTTATATTTGAATATCTATCCTTTGGATAAAAACTCATATATCTTTCCAGACCCAAATTATGCAAATGATAAAGGTATCGTAGCTTATGGTGGTGATTTAAACCCTAATAGGATTATGACTGCTTACTTAAATGGTATTTTCCCTTGGTATAATGAATCTGACCCAATTCTTTGGTGGAGCCCAAATCCTAGATGTATTCTGCAATTAGATGAACTTAAAATATCTAAAAGTTTAAAAAAGACTATTAATAAAAATATTTTTGAAATTAAATTCGATACAAACTTTAGAAATATAATGATTGAATGTAAAAAAATACGCGAAGGAATAGATAAAAAAGGTACATGGATTTCAAATGAAATTATTGATGCCTATACTAAACTTCATGAAATAGGATTTGCACACTCTTTTGAAGCTTATTATGAAGGTGAATTAGTTGGTGGAGGATATGGTGTAAATATTGGTAATATCTTCTGTGGTGAATCTATGTTTGCTAAAAAAACAGATGCTTCTAAAGTTGCTTTTTTTCATTTAGTTCAAAGACTTAAAGAAAATGACTTTAAAATGATTGATTGTCAGATACCTAGTAATCATTTACAATCTTTAGGTGCAAAAACAATTGCTAGAAAAGAGTTTTTAAATCTTGTAAAAGAATCTTCTCATAATTGTAAAACTTTTTAAACTTATTTAAAACTAACACTTAACTTACACTCTTATCTTATACTTCCATACATTCAAATTAAGGAGAATGAAAATGAAAGTAACAAAATTAATAGCAGCTATAGCAATCGCTGCAAGTACAAGTCTATTCGCAAATGGAATTAGTAATGTTTCAGCTTTAGTTGAAGAAATCAACAAAACAAGTGATGCAAAAGAGAAACAAGTTTTAATGAAAAAGTTAGAAATTGAACTTTCTGTTATTGATAAAAAAGATCTTAGTCAAGCAAAAGAAATTATTGATACAAAATTAAAAAAATAATTCTAATTTTATTAGGTCAAATTTATGGGAATACAAGTATAACTTGTGTTCCTTTTTTTATTTCACTTTTTATATAAATATTTATATTTAAAACCTCACATAGTTGTTTTACAATACTCATTCCAATTCCTAGTCCGGCATCAGTTTCTTTATAGTATCGTTGAAATACTTTTTTTGTATCTTTTATTCCAATTCCTGTATCTTCAATTATTACTTGATTTTCACGTATTTTAATCGATACTTGACCATTTTTCTTATTATATTTACATGCATTAGTCATTAGATTGTCTATAATTCTATCTATACCATTTTTATTACTTTGAACTATTAATGGATTTAAGTCTTTAATAAATTTTATCTTAGGATATATTTTTTGTAGAACTTCTACTTTTTCATTGATTATTTCTTCTATGGAAATATTTTCATCTTTATTAATACTATTAGGTGTCATATATTCTAAGTTTTTATATAATGATGCAATACTTTTAGCACTTAATTCTATTCTTTCTATTTCATCAAAATCTCCACGTTTTCTTAATAGTTTAGAATTTAATAAAATTGAGGTTGCAGGAGTATTTAAATCATGAATAATATCTTTTAAAAAGTTTTCTAAGAGATAAAGTGCTTCTTTCATAGGTTTTAATGAATATATTGCAAATGCAATTGAGAGTAAGAAAAGTAAAAACAATATAATAAAACTAAATTTAAATATATCTGTTAAGAATTCATTATAAACTTTTTTATATTTATTTTTATCATATATAACTTTTAATAAATAAGGTCCAGTTGATGCTGTTTGGAAATATGCACATAAACCTTCTTTGCAATGATATATCTTAAATAACTGTTTTTTTTTATCATTTTCAATAATATCTAATGTAAATTTTTCTCCCTTAAAATCAAAGGTATAATCTTTCATTTGATAAAGTATATTTTGCTCAATATCATTTACTTTATCTTGGTGATACATATATAAAACTACAGAAGAAAGTAATAATAAAGGAATAAAAAATAGATATAAGGTTGTAAAAAATGATTTTTTTTCATAATTCTTCAAGTTTATATCCTATACCTTTTGTATTTGAGATATTAATATCTAGTACTTTTTTCAATTTACTTATTAAAACACGAAGCGCACTATCACTTGGTCTATTCATGTAATCAAAAAATGTTGATTTATTTACAGTCATATTTATATTTCTAATTAAGAGTGAAAATATTTCTTTTTCTACTAAGCCTAAGGCTACTTCTTCATTATTCTTAAATACTCTGTTTTCAAGTAAATCAAAAGTTATATCAGAATATTTAATAATTGGGTTTTTCCTTTTTAAAATAGCTTTAACACGTGCAAGTAATTCATCTAAATCAAATGGTTTTTTTATATAATCATCACAACCACAATCAAAACCTTCTAGTGTAGTTGTTATATCTCTTTTTGCAGTAATAAAAAAAGTTGGTGTTAAATCATCAGCTTGTCTTAAAAGTTTTAAAGTATCAAGTCCTGATAATAAAGGAACATTAATATCAAATAAATATAAATCATATTTATTTTCATAAGTGTACTCAAGGACTTCTTCTCCATCATTAACAAGTGTTACATCATAGTTTTCATCTTTTAGAATTTGAAGCATTGTTTGAGCTAGTATTTCATCATCTTCTAAGAGTAAGATTTTAGCTTGCTTAATCATTTTGATAAGGTATTTTGCTTGTAAAGTTTTTGAGGAATTTTTTTCTTTGCTTTTATAATTGCATCTGCTTCTTGTTGAGCTTTTTTATTTTCAGATGCTAATTTATCTTTTAATTCTTCAATTAGTTCTTTTTTCACTTCAGCTGTTGGCGCTTGATTAACTTTTTCTAATAATTTATTAACTTCTTTATTCTGTGCAAATGCAAAAGTTGTAAGAGATAATAAATATATTATAATTGTTTTTTTTAGTATCATTTTGCTTCTTTTTTTAATCTTTTAATTTCTAATTTCACTTTGTTTATTGGCGAAGTCTTATATTTACTTAGATTACATCTATTTCTTTTTGCTATAGTATATTCACGATTATAAGATTTTAATGCATTATTTATATTTTTAGCAAAGATACTTTGAGAATTACTTTCTATTAAAAATAATTGAGCTTCTGCACCAAGTATATCTTTTTGAATAAAATACCCTTTATTGAACTCTTTTTTGATATATAAAGAAGCATGATCCATGATTTTTCTATGTTTATTACAATATTTATAACTTTGAGTTTTCTTTTTTATTACAGCTTTTTTTATAGGAGTTTTTTTTGTTTCTTTTTTAATCTCATTTTTTACAATTGCTTTCTCAATATTTTTAGCTTCAACTTCAATATTTTTACTAGGGTTTATTGCTGAACATCCAGAAAAGACTAATAAAAAAAGTATTGTAAAATATGTTTGTTTTTGATTAAACATTTTGTCCTTTCTTATTTGTATATTATTCTTAAATAATAATTCTTTAAGTAATTATTATATAAAAAAAGGGATTAAAACCTAAATAAAATAAAAAGTTAAACTGCTATAATATATAAAATGATAAGGAATAAAATGGCTGGGAATAATGAGAATAATCCATTACATGGAATTAAATTAGAAATGATATTAAATGAACTTGTTGATGAATTTGGTTGGGAAGAATTAGATAGAAGAATAAAAATTAATTGTTTTTATAATAACCCTTCAATTAAATCAAGTTTAAAGTTTTTAAGAAAAACTCCATGGGCAAGAAC
The DNA here is from genome assembly GCF_001956695.1 of Poseidonibacter parvus. Taxonomy (NCBI): domain Bacteria; kingdom Pseudomonadati; phylum Campylobacterota; class Epsilonproteobacteria; order Campylobacterales; family Arcobacteraceae; genus Poseidonibacter; species Poseidonibacter parvus. The sequence goes on along the minus strand of NZ_CP019070.1, from coordinate 2,257,175 downwards.
GAAGGTCGAAAACTTGTATATTAAGACGTTTAAATCATAGAATATTGTAAAAACTAAAGTATATTATACTAAGATACATTTTTAAATTGAGAGGAATTTTATATAATGATAAAAAAAATAGATACAAATAGTGAAGAGTTTCAGACAGAATTAGAACTTACTAAACAATTCACAGATAAAGTAGTTGAAAACTTTAAATTTGCATATAATCCAAATGATGAAGTGAATGAATCAATTCAAATGGGACTTGCACGAAATAAAATGATTTATGGTAAAAGATATTGTCCCTGTTTTATGGTTATTGGTGAAACAAAAGAAGAACAAAAAGCTGCCGATAACCGATTATGTCCATGTAAACCTGCATTAAAAGAAGAGATTCCGCAAAAAGGTAATTGTCACTGTGGGATTTTCTGTACACCAGAATTTGCACAAACAAGTGCTAAAGAAGAAGAATTACATGATGCTATTGCAACTCATTCAAGAGGTTTAACTAAAGAAGAGTGTGCAGATTTACTTTTAAAAGAAGAAGTAAATTCAAGTGAATTAGAATCTTTACTTGAAGCTAGAGAATTAGGTTTTGTAAAATTTAATTTAATTGATACAAGAGAATGGATGGAATGGGTTGGAAGAAGAATTAAAGGTACAGATTATTTAGTTCCAACTACTTCATTTTATCAAGCACTTGAAAGAGTTGATGACCAAAAAAATACTCCTGTAGTTGTATATTGTTTAAGTGGTAGTAGATCAGCTTATTGTCAAAGAATTATGCTTGATTTAGGCTATAAAAGTGTTGCTAACTTAGATTATGGAATATCTTCATTCCAAGGTGAAACACTAAGTGGAGAAGAGTAAGACTCTTTATTTATAAGATGTATCCTTTTTTTAGGATACATCCTCTTTTGATTCTTCTGAATATTTTTTTAGTAAATGCATTATTGAAATAAAGAATGTAACCATTGCAGGTCCTATAATCATTCCCCAAAAACCAAATGTTGAAAGTCCAGCTACAATAGAAAAGAATATTAATATTTCATGTACTTTTGTAGGTGTTTTTACAACTTTTTGATTTATATATTTTATAATTACAGGTTTAGCAAAAGTATCAGCAAATACTGAAATCATAAGAATTGAATACACTGCAATTACAATTGCATTTGTAATTGAACCTGTTATTGCTTCATAGATTACCAAAGGAAGCCACATAATAACTCCTCCAATTACGGGAATTAATGATGCAAAACCATATAAAACTCCTAATAATAAACCGTCATATCTATAAAATGTTAGAAAAAACCCAAATAAAAACCCTTCAAAAATTGCTGTAATTATTACAGAATATAAAACAACTGTCATTACATTTGAGGATTCATAAAAAAGTGTAATTGAATCATCTTTTTTAATTGGTAATAACTCTTTTACAAAAGTAGATATAGTTGTTGAATATAAAGTAAAGAAGAAATAGAAAATTAAAATCAAAACCATATCCATCATAAACCCTGCAGAGTTTTTACCAATAGAACCACCTACTGCTAGTGTTTTTTGTGCAATTTGACCTACATCTATTTTTGTAAGAATAAAACTTAGTTGTTCTTTTATAAATAAGAAGTCATCTGAAAGGTTTTGTACCCAAAATTTTAAATTTGAAAACTCTTTTATTAAAGTTTGTTGATTAAGGTCATTAAAGTAATTAGCGAATGCAAAAATACAATACATTACAGGAATAAAAAATATTCCAGCAAGTGTAAGAGTCATCGTAACTGTTGCTATAACTCTACTGTTTAATCTATTTTCTAAGTATAGTGTTAAAGAATTAGTAGCAACTGCTAGAAGTAGGGCTACAAATAATGCTTTTAAAAATGGACTAAATAGCTCTACCATAAAAAATATTGTAATAGCAGCTATAAATATTAAGAAATAAACGGGCTTCAAAACAGACTACCTTCGTCATCTAATTTGCCACTATTAGGATATGAAAGTCTAAACATTTCATATGTTTTTATACTTGCAATTCTTCCTCTTGCTGTTCTTTCTATAAAGCCGTTTGCTAGTAAATATGGTTCAATTGCATCTTCAATTGTACCCTCATCTTCACTAAGTGCTGCGGCCATTGTAGAAAGACCCATTGGTTTACCTTTATTTGATACTAATAATTCAAGTAAATTAATATCCATTTCATCAAAACCACTTTCATTAACACCTAATTCATCTAAGGCATATTTACATCTTTTTAGGTGTATCTCGTCTTCATTTTCAACTTCAGCAAAATCACGTACACGTCTTAATAATCGTAAAGCAACTCTTGGAGTTCCTCTACTTCTTCTTGAAATTTCTTCTGCTGCATCATTTTGACAATATTTATTTAATTTTGTAGAGGCTATTTGAATAATTTTTGCTAATTCTTCATGATTATAAAATTGCATTCTAAAATGCATTCCAAATCTTTCTCTTAAAGGATTTGAAAGCATTCCTGCCCTTGTTGTCGCTCCAATTAGTGTAAATCTTGGTAAATCAATTTTAACAGTTTGTGCAGCAGGTCCTGAGCCAATTATAATATCAAGTCTATAATCTTCCATTGCTGGATATAAAATCTCTTCAACAGCAGGTGAGAGTCTATGGATTTCATCAATAAATAAAATATCACCTTCTTCAAGGTTTGTTAAAATCGCAGCTAAATCACCTGATTTTTCAATCATTGGACCTGCTGTAATTTTTATATTTGTATCCATTTCATTTGAAATTAAATACGAGATTGTTGTTTTCCCAAGTCCCGGAGGTCCATAAAAAAGTATATGATCTAAGGCTTCATTTCTTTTTCTTGAAGCTTCAATAAATACTTTTAAATTTCTTTTTATTTTTTCTTGACCAATATAATCATCCCAAGAAGAAGGTCTTAAATTAACTTCATTATTATCCTCTTCAAAAGATACTGATTCAACCTCTACAATTCTTTCCATACTTAGTATTCTTCATCTTTAGAAGGGAAAGTTGAATCTTGAACATCACTTCTATACTGATTTACGGAATTTTTTACTAATTGTGCTCCATCTAAATAATGTCTTACAAACTTTGGTTTAAAATCTTCAAAAAAGCCTAACATATCAGACCAAACTAATACTTGTCCATCTGTTACATTTCCTGCTCCAATTCCAATTACAGGAATAGAAACAGCATCAGTTATTTTTTTTGCAACATGGCTTAGAACACCTTCAACTACAATAGAAAAAGCTCCTGCTTTTTCTATTGCAATAGCATCTTTTATTAGTTGTTCTTCATCTTCTTTTGTTTTTCCTCTAACTTTATAGCCACCTTCACTTCTTACATATTGTGGCATTAAGCCAATATGTCCCATTACTGCAATTGAATTTGAAGTTAAGTGTTTAATTATATGTGCTCTGTCTTCGCCACCTTCAATTTTAACAGCGCTTGCGTTAGTTTGTTGGTAAACTTTTACAGCGTTTTGTAAAGCTTGATTTTCATTTATGTATGTTCCAAAAGGCATATCTAAAATGACAAAAGCCTTAGAAGCACCAGCACATACTGCATTTGTATGATAAATCATTTGCTCTAACGTTGCTGAAAGAGTATCAGGTTTTCCTGCAAAACTCATATTTAAACTATCACCTACTAAAATCATATCTGCTATTTCTTCAAAAAGTTTTGCAAATAGTGCATCATATGCTGTTATCATTGTAAGTTTTTTATTATTTTTATAATTTATAATTTTTGTAATATTCATTTTTTCAAAATCATTTTTTATAATACTCATTTTGTATTTTCCCATTTATTAATATAATAGATATTTTAGCAAAAAAATCTTTCTAATAAATAAATAAAACTTTCAAGAGTTTTTTAAAGAGAGAATAAACTTGATTTTAGATAATATATATGTTAATAATTGAATAGGATATAGTTAAATGAATGAAAATATTGATAAAAAACTTGTAGGATATATTACAGCTTCATACCCAGAAAACAACTTTACAGTTGATTTAGCATTAAGTATGAAAGAAGCTGGTGTTGATTCCTTAGAATTGGGAATTCCATTTTCAGATCCAGTTGCAGATGGTCCTGTGATTGAAAAAGCAAATTTACTAGCACTAAATAATGGGTTTAAATTAAATGACCTTTTTGAAGTTTCTTCAAAAATAGCACCACATATGGATACTTTATGGATGGGATATATGAATCCTTTTTATAGATATGGAATTGAAAAATTCTTACAAAAAGCAGATGAATATGGGATTACTGGAACTATTATTCCTGATTTACCTTTTGAAATGGCAGGCAGTTTAACACCTTTATATGAAAAATATAATAAGGCAAATATATCATTTGTAGCACCAACAGATAGTGATGAACGTATAAAAGAAATTATTACTGATAGTAAAAAGTTTATTTATATGGTTGCTTACGCAGGAATTACAGGAAGTGGACAAAGTGAAGATTTAAGTACTATTATTTCAAATGTAAGAAAATATACAAATACACCTTTATATATCGGTTTTGGTGTGGATGAAAATACATGTAAAGAAAAATCACAAGGTGTAGATGGAGTAATTGTTGGAAGTACTTTTGTTAAACATATAATTGATGATTCTTTATCTTATAATGAAAAAATTACTAAAATCTCTGCAATTGCAAAAGAGATAAAAGAAAAAATAAACGAATAATCATGCATATTTTAAATAAAGATATTGAATTTGTTGAAGAGCAAAGATCTTGCTCTTATTTTGAAGATAATATATCAGATATTAGATATAAATATATGTATTCATGCTCTCCAAATTCATATCAAGCTATGCTAGAACGTGGTTGGAGAAGATTTGGAAGAATGCATTTTGTACCTGAATGTAATACATGTACAAAATGTGTTTCTATGCGAATTGATGTAAAAAATTATAAATTCTCTAAATCTGAAAATAGGGTAATTAATAAAAATAAAGATACAAAACTTTATATAAGACCTCCTTCTATGACTATGGAGCATTTGGATTTATATGATAAGTATCATGAATTTATGAATAGAAAAAAAGATTGGCCTTATTCTCCTATTGAACCTAATGAATATTCAAAATCTTATGTTGAATCTAAAGAAGAGTATGCAAAAGAGTTTTTATATATGAGAGATAATAAACTTATTGGTGTTGCATTAGTTGATATGCTACCTAATGCTATTTCTTCAATTTATTGTTATTATGACCATGATTATGCAGATTTATCATTAGGAAAGTTTTCTATTTTGGCACAAATTAAAATTGCAAAAGAGATGAATGTTCCTTATATTTATTTAGGTTATTGGATTAAAGATCATTATTCTATGGGATATAAAGAAGCATATACACCTTTTGAAGTATTAGTAAATAGACCTAGTTTAGATGAAGAAACAATTTGGGAAAAATATGAATTATAATGTTGTAGTAATCATAAGTATTGTTATTTGTGCTATACTATCTCTTTTATTGAGTTATTATGGAGCTTTACTAGTATTAGATGAAAAGAGTGGACTTTTTAAAGTAACCCAATTAATTATAGCAATTGTGTCAATGACAACATTTTACGCACCAATAAAACATCTATTAATTAAATATATGGATGTAGAAGAAGATGAAAGTGAGAATAAAAATGATTAAATACTTGTTTCCTTTTTTATTTTTAATAACAATACTTAATGCTGAAAATATTAATACACAAGATGATGAATTAATAGATAATGAACCTATAGATTATTCAAATGAACTTAAAATCGAACCTTCTGTTGATTGTTTGATTTTACAAGATGAGAATTCTATTATTTGTAAATTTGAAAGAAATAGAATAAATGTAGATCAAGAAATTGTTGTTCAATGGATTGACCCACAAGGGGATATTTCTAGAAGTAGAAATATGATAGTTCCTGCGGGACATGGTTCAATTTATGATTTTAGATATATAAATGGAAGACTTTCTGGAGATTGGGTTTTTAGAGTTATTGAAAATGAAAAAGTATTTGAATCTAAATTTGAACTAAAATAATTAATTGTATAAGATTAAATCTTATACAATTAACTTCGTAATATTATATGCTACAAATGCTAATACCCAAGCTGTTATAGTTGTAAATACGAATAAATAAACTAAATATTTCCATCCTCCAGCTTCTTTCGCAAATACCATTGATGCAGCTAAACAAGGTAAGTAAATCATTACAAATACTATAAATGATACTGCTGATGCAAAAGGTATATTATTTCTTATCTTCTCAATAAGTCCTTTTGAATTTTCATCATTTTCTTCCCCTAAACCATATAAGATACCTAGCGTAGAAACAACGATTTCTTTTGCAGCAAGACCAGTTTCTAAGGCTATCGTCATTTTCCAATCATATCCTAAAGGTGCAAAAAGTGGCTCTGAAAATTTACCAATAATACCTAAATATGAATTCTCTAAATTATATAAAGCAAGTTTATCTGATAAATATTGCTGTTCTTCTTCACTTACAGCTTGCTCGATTTTTACTGAATATTCATCTTCAATTAATGGATATTTAGGATAGTTTGAAGCAAACCAGATTAATATTGAAGCTGCTAAAATATATGTTCCAGCTTTCTTTAAATACATATAAGCTTGGTTTGAAACGGTATGCCATATTAGTTTTGTTGAAGGCATTCTATATTTTGGCATTTCCATTACAAAAGGTTCATCTTCACTTTTAAATACTACAATTTTTAATACCTTAGCTGCAATTAATCCTAAAATTGCACCAGAAATATATATTAGAAATATTATATTTCCAGCATTTTCAGGTGAGAAAAAAGCACCAGTAAAAAGTACATAAATAGGTAATCTTGCACCACAAGACATAAATCCAATAATAAATAATGTAAGTAATCTATCTTTTTCATTTTTTAAAGTACGTGCTGCCATGTAAGCTGGAACTGAACATCCAAAACCTGTAACTAAAGGAATAAATGACTTTCCATGAAGTCCAAATTTATGGAAAAATCCATCTAATAAAAAGGCTACTCTACTCATATATCCAGTTGTTTCAAGCAAGGTAATACCAAAGAATAAAATCACAATATTTGGCACAAATAAAATAACTGCACCTACACCTGCTATTGCACCATCTGCAATCATGGATGAAATTTGATTATCTCCTAGGACTTGTTTTGTTGCATCAATTAAACTTGCAAAAAATGAGTCAATCATATCCATAGGAATATTTCCAAGTACAAAAGTTAATTGAAATATTCCCCACATTAGGAAAAGAAAAATTGGAATACCAAATATTTTATGAATTAAAATTGAATCAATTTTTTCAGTTAGTGTTTTTGCAGTTGAAATTTTTTGCTTAGTTGTTTCTGTAACTGCACCTTTTGCAAAAGCAAATTTTTCATCATTAAATATATCTTCTATATTTTTAGTATTATAGTGAATATACATATGTTCAAAAGCATGATTTAAAATAGGTTGTAACTTAACCCATATTGGTTCATCATGGAACATTTTATAGGTTTGCTTATCTTCTTTTAAAAGTTTGAGTGCTAGTTCTCTAAAAGTACAATGTGTTTTAAATCCAGTATCTTTAAATAAATTTGAAATATTTTCAATTTCTTCTTCAATTACATCTGAAAATATTAATTTTGTTGGAAGTTTTTGATCTTCAAACTTTTTTACAATTGCTTCAACTAGTTCATTAATACCAATATTCTTTGCAGCACTAGTTTTAAAACAAGGTTTTCCAAGAATTTTACCTAATTGCTTCTCATCAATTTGTATTGATTCTTTTTGTGCTTCATCAATCATATTTAATGCAATAATCATTTTTTTATCTAATGCTAATAATTCTGATGTTAAGTAAAGATTTCTTTCTAGATTTGTTGAGTCTAATACATTTAATATTATGTCATAAGGAGAATTATCCAAAAACTCTTTTGTAACTTTTTCTTCTAGTGTATAGTCATTTAAAGAATAAGCACCCGGTAAATCAGTAATTTCGATTTTATAACCTTTGTAATCTAAAAATACTTCTTCTTTTGTAACTGTTACACCTGAAAAGTTTCCAACTCTTAATCTCGCATTTGATATAGAGTTAATAAGCATTGATTTACCAACATTAGGCTGTCCAACTAATGCAACTTTTATTACTTTATTGTTCATTTTCTATCTCGATTTTTTTAGCTTCTGATAATCTAATTGCAACTTTAGTTGTATTGATTCTTATCTCCATTGTACTTTTTGTTAAAGTCACTTCTTCTATATATACTTTTGAACCTTTTACCATTCCAAAAGAATAGAATCTATTCTTAAGTGCATTTTCGCAGTTTACTGCTTTTATTATTGCACTTTCTCCGATATTTAGTTTATCTAGAGTCATTGTTTACCTTTGTAAAATTAATAATGATTATTATAACGAAATTAAGATTACTAATACTTGATTGATATCAACTATTATTATAAGGATTATTGTCAAGGGATAATAATTGCTGTTGTGTTTTAAAAAAACTTTAGCTATACTATTTTCAAATTAGATAACTATTAAGAGGCACATTTATATGATTAGCACAGAAGAGGCAATTGAAGAACTAAAAAAGATTGTTAAGCAAAAAGGTCTTAAATATACAGAACAAAGAGAAATCGTATTAAATATATTAATTCACGCAGAAGACCATTTAACAGCTGAAGAAGTTTATAACGAAATAAAATCACAAGATAACAACTCAAATATTGGTATTGCTACAGTATATAGAGCACTTAGTTTTCTTGAAGAAGTTGATTTAATCACATCTATTAACTTTGGAACAGATGGTAAAAAATATGAAAGTAATGCAAAATCTCATCATGATCACTTAATTTGTACAGAGTGTGGTAAAATTATTGAATTTTTAGATGATGAAATAGAAAAAAGACAAGAAAGAATTGCTAAGAAGAATAAGTTTAAAATTACAAGTCACTCAATGCAACTATATGGTGTATGTTCAGATTGTCAATAATATATTAAGAGTTTGACCTCTTAATATATTTTTATAGAATATCAGCTTTGATATTTTCAGCCCATGATGAAATTCTTTCATCAGTCAAATCATCTTGATTATCTTCATCAATAACTAAACCTACAAATTTTCCATCTATTACAGCTTTTGAATCATCAAAATCATAACCATCAGTCGATGTAAAACCTACAATTTTAGCACCACTAGTACTTACTTGTTCATAAATAATTCCTAAAGCACTACAAAATTCATCAGGATAACCATCTTGATCACCTAAACCAAATAATGCTATTGTTTTATCTGTTAAATCAAGCGTTTTAAATGAATCCCAAGCTTCATCCCAATCATCATTTAATTCACCATCACCCCATGTTGAACCACCTAAAATCACTTTATCATATTCATTGATTTTTTCAACACTAGAAGAACTTAGATCAAAAATTTCAATCCCTCCAAGTTCACTTGCAATTTTATCTGCAATCTCTTCTGAATTTCCTGTACTACTTGCATAAAATAAGGCTGTTGACATTTTTAACTCCTATATATTTTTTCTTATAATTGACCTTAAAGAATAAGGTATTGCTTTTATTTGATATGTTTTATATTTTAATTCTTCTACATAAACTGGTATATGTCTAGTAAAATCATTATCTTTTGGATAAATTAAATATACTTGATTGTAATCTCCTTCTTTTATAACGTTTATTGCATGATTAACTTCTTTTTCAATATTTGGATCTTTTCTTTGAATATTTTTCCATGATGTATATATTTTAAGTGCACAAACATCTTTTTGTTTTATTGAAATTGAATCACCTAAGTCTAAAACTTCTTTGTCTTTATGTAGTTTTCTTAGTTTTTCAAGAACAAATTCATGAAATAAAAGATTTTTATCCATTAATAACTGCATCTTATTGTTTATAAAACAGTGTGATATTAACTTTGCTGCTGGTATTAGTTTTTTACTATTTACTATTAATCTTTGACTTGTTTTTGGATTGTAATAGTTATTTATGATTCTTGTTGAACTTGAACAAAGATTGAATTTTCTATTTTTATCAAAGTTATTTAATCTATTTAATTTGTGTAAAGGCAATAAGCTTTTAATTTTTGATTCAAATGCATTCTTTAAAGGAATTTTTGCAAAGTTTTTTTGTTCATATTTATTAAAATGACATATTGAATTTAAAACAAAATTACTAAGGTGTAAAAATAGTTGTCTTAATTTTACTTCAGAATCAAAAGTATCAAAGCCACATGGTAATAGCTCTTTTTTCCCATCAAATCCTACGAAATTAGTAAAGTCCATTATTTTTTTCCTTTACAATTGGCATAACATTGATCACAATTTTCAATTCCCATGATTTTTACATACTCTTCATATACACATGAAACTGATCTTTTTGCACAGATAAAAGGAATATTTTTCTTTTTAGCTTCATTTTTATATTTAAGCATTGTATTATGATTTAAAAATGATGTAAGCATTAAAATACAGTCAGTATCTTGTGGTACTTTCTTTTTTGGAGCTGAAGACTTTTTTCTTGCATCCCAATGATTGATTGTTTGGGCACCAAGACCTTTAAGCATTGTTGAAATTGAAGAGATTTGATCTCCTCCTATAATTAATACACTCATTTTATTTTCCCCACATACAAGTACAACCTGTAGGTTTCACTAGGTCTTTTTTATTTTTGATTACTAATTCATTCATAATTCAATCCTTATATTGATAATTGTTATTAGTATTATATATAATAAAGCTTAATCTTTTATTAATACTGATAGTAATTATCATTTAAATAAAAAGATATAAAAAAAGGGAAAAGACAAAAGCCTTTTCCCTTTTAGAATGTAATTAATTAGTATTTATTAAAATTCGTATGTAAGTGTTGCAGCAACCTTTGATTGATCAACATCTGCAATTTCATAATCAACATATAAAACTTCAGCAGATAAATTTTCTACAAAACTATACCCTGCACCAACAACAAACTCTTTATCTTTATTATTTGAATATTTAGCTTGAGCATATCCTGCTGATAATTCAATATCTGCAATTGTATATCCTGCACTTGCATATATAGTTTTTGAATCTGTTGCATATACAGAGTCACCAATTTCTTCCGTAGGGTCAATATTATCTCCAGCTGTTGCAATTGAAGAAATATCTTCATCTGTTTTAATATATCCAAGAGCTAAGTCAAGATTTGCTACTGATGTTCTAGCTTCTAGATTATAAATAGAAGCATCTTTTATTGAATTATCGTCTTCATTACTCTGTGCATAATGTCCTGTAAGTCCAAACATATCATTATCAAAAGTAGCTTTTAAACCATAGTAAGAAGCTACATCTTTTGCTTCATAAAAGTAAGGGTTTAGTACTAAACCTTTTAATGCTTCAAATTTCGCATCAATTAAATATACACCATCTTCTCCGATTTTTTCAAAATCTGTACTTTCATCAACACCAGCCGCTGCTTGTCTTCTTGCAAAAGCTGCTGTTATTTCAAGGTTATCCATTGGTGTTAGTTTTGCTAAAAGTGCATCATTGTAATCACCAATCCATTCTAAATCTATCTCTTGTCTACCTGCAATTATAGTTGCAATATTATTTGAGTATTTAATATTAGCTAATGTCATTAATGCATTATTTGCAAACTCACCATTATAGTCACCATCATTTTTACTTGATAATTCATGATTTGCTCTAAATCCAGCTTGTGCAGAAAATCCATTTACACTACCTGTTTCATAATTTAAACCAAATGTTGCAGATGAAAATCCTGATTTAGATGTTCCATCATCAACTTGTTGAGTGTACGCTGATAAATCACCTGATACACTTCCATTTTTGAAAGCTTCATTTACATTTTCAGATTCTGCATATGCAAAACTAGTTGATAAAATTACCGCGCTTGTAATAATACTTAATTGTTTTTTCATTTATTTTTCCTTTTTATATTTGAATTCTTAGGAGAAGTCATTTATTTGTGTGGAATAATAATGAAAGAAAGTTAAAAGTTAGCTTATATTGATTGTAGTTATCATTATATTTTATCTGCAAGTATTAATAATAAAGTTAATAATAATTGATATCATTTAGTGATTTAAAAAAAGAAAAGACTTAAAGTCTATTTCTTTTTTGTGCTTTGAGGTGCGTATTTGAAAAATACATAAAGTACTGCAACCATCACGAATACAGTAATAACAGACATGAAGCTTAGTTCTACTTCTGGACCTGTTCCTCTTTGATAGTTCTTTGGCATAAATAAAAACATCGTTGATAATAACATAAACGATGAAGTTGCAACTGCTATTAAGTGTGCAATTACTTTATGCATTTTTGTAATATAAAAATCTTTTACCATTTTCCAAGTTACAAAACCTGCTAAAAGTACTATAACTAATACTATGATTTTTTCATATTGTGGTTCCAATATTGTATCCTTTTTTAAAAGTTTCATATTTTATTATAATGTGCTTAAAAAGCACTTATTTTTTTGTATTAAAGTTCTTAACAAAATCTCTTAAAATTTCTGCATGATCAAAAACTAGTTTTTCATAAGGAATATCTTTTATAGGATAGATATAAACTTCTTTTGCATCATCAGCTGCTTTTGGTGTTCCATAAGCTTTACATACAAAAACGCATGATGCGCAATGAAATCTTTTATCTCTTTTTGGGTTTGAATAAACACCTTGAAGTTTTTCAATACTCACATCTAAAGTTACTTCTTCTTTCATTTCTCGTATTGCTGCATCTTCTACACTTTCACCTACATCTACAAAGCCACCAGGAATTGCTATTCCTTTTGGTTCATTTAATCTTTGTATTAAAACTATTCCTTGAAATTCTTCTTTAGTATTATAGAGCTTAATTATTCCATCTGCTGCTAAATAGGGTGTTTTTAATTCAAAATTTGCGATTTTATATCCTTTTTTAAATATTTATTATTATATCAATTTTATAATTTAATATATTTAATTACCTTGTAATAAATTATATCTAAATATATTAATTTTATTTAAATTAAAAACAAGAGAAATAATTGTAATATACTATAAAATATTATATTACAAGGTATATAAATGCAAATAATTATATATAATCAAAAAGGTGGAGTTGGAAAGTCAATGCTTGCAACTCAATTAGCACTTTATTTTGATACAACTATAATCGAATTAGATCCATATGGAATGTTAAATGATACATTAGGTGATGATATTGTTTATAAAGTTGAACTAAATGAAAAAGTACCTGAAATAAAAGAGGGTGATGTTATTTATGATTTTGGTGGTTTTGATGATTTAAGATTAGATGAGATATCTAAAAGTGCTGATTTGATTATCATTCCCTTTAACCCAACTATTAATTCTCTTGGAACTACACTAAAAAGTTATAACAGAGTAAAAACTCAAAATGTACCTGTGTTATTTGTAGTGAATGCAGTTTTAAATGATAAAGATGTTGAAGAATCAATAAGTTTCATAAAAGAAAATACACAAGATGAGATTGATTTTTTCGTAATACCACATACAAGAGCTTTACAAACAGTTGAAAATGAAGGTGTTAGTATAATCGAATTTGCAAATAGTTCAGGCTTAAGAAAACACACATACAGGAAAATAAGCGGAATTATGAAAGATTTTGTAAAGAAAATAGAAGAGTATTTAGAATAATAGAATTTATTAGGAGTTATTATGGCAAGAGCAAAGTTTGATAATTTAAAAAATACACAAAGTAAAGAGAATTTTACACATAAAGATTTACAAAAACAAAAAGCAGGACGTCCTCTTGGAAGTAAAGTTAAAAAAGAACAATCGAATGCATCTTTAACAATAGCCCTAACTCCAAGTCAAAAAAAGCAGCTTGAAGAGTATGCAAATTTAGAATATCGTTCAGTTGGAAGTGTTATAAAAATGCTTTTAATTAAAAATGATATTATAAAAATAAACGAATAAAAGGAATAATCATGGAAGAAATGAATATACAATGCCCTTATTGCTTACAAGCTGTTACAGTTTTGGTTGATACTGGTGTTTATGAATACACAACATTAATTGATGATTGTGAGGTTTGTTGCAGACCAATTGAAATATCTTATATCGTCGAAGACGGTGTAGTTTCGAGCTTATCTTATAATATTATCGAAGGAAATGAAAACTAGTCTAGAAAGTTTTTTTAATCTCTTCAATACAATGAATAAAATATTTTTTTGAACTAGAAATATAATAAAATTTAAAAGCTATTAAAAAAGCTAAAATAGCAAAAGAAACTTCAGTGCTTAAAATAGAAGGAAACTTTTCAACAAGTGACAATAGAGTTAATATAGAAATTGTGATAATTATAGGTAAAACTACTTTCCAATAAATAGAAAATACCTTTGAAATACTTATTAGCAATTTGATACTTGAATAAAAGCTATAATTGATATAGTTTAAAAGTTCATCACTGTTTTTACTAGTTTTAATATTTGAGCTAAAATCATATATCTCTTTTTTAGTTTTATTTATCATTATTACTCCTAAATTATTTTGTATTTTATCATAATTTGTAAATTGATTTGATTATAATATGAGAAATTTTTAGATAATATATTAATAGTTTAAATTTGAGGATAAATATTATGAGCTTTGAAGAACAAGGATATTTTGATAAAGTTTACCATAGAAATGGGAAGTTATATAAAAAAGTTAATAAAGAAAGTATACAAGAAATGATTGATACTGTTAATAGTAAATCTTTTACAAGTAAAGATTTATTAATAGTTGATATTACTGATGAAAAAATAAGAAATTATAAGAAAATGCAAGAAATATTAGAAGCCAATGATATTGAAGAATTGTCTATTAAATTAGATAAATTAAAGTATAAAGTTTATTTGAGGTTGAAATTAAAAGATTAGATTGTATATTGGGTGTCCGGAGATTTAAGTTTGTTAATATAAAGGCTTTTGAGATTACTATTTATAAAAAGACCCTTAAAAAGTTCCCTAAACTTTTAATTGAGTATAAAATATATTGATATCTTATTTTATATGTTTTCTAAAAAATGAATCCATTTTTGGATAATATTCATCATCTTCATTTTTTGCCCAATTAAAAAGATCTTCTTTATCTATAATATTTAAATGCGCTACTGCAATTGCATGATTAAAACACTCTTCTCCACCATGATAAACTAATGTACATAATCTATCTTTTATACAATCAGTTGGAGTAAGTAGAGTTAATGTTCCAACATGAGTTTTTAATTGAGCAAATTCTTTTGTTAAATCGTTTCCTAGTGTAACTGGACCAGTTGGAAACTCAATGTAGTTTGGATTATTATGATATTTATAATACCTTGATTCAGTCTTTTCAAATCCAAGTTCAAGCATTGTTTCTTCAATTTATTTTGAAGTAACAGATGGATTTGGAATAAAATCTATGTCCAAAGATGAAAAGTTAGATTTTGTATATATTTCCATACATGAACCACCCGATAAAACAACATCAATATTTTTATCTTTTAATTTAGTATATACATAAGATGCTGTTTCTTCTAAAGTTAATAACGTATCTAATGGATTATTTTTCATTTTTATTTCTCATTATTAAAGGTTTATTATTTGCTCTTGGTCTTGTTCTTTTTTTTCTAATAAGTTTCATTCTTTCTTCATCTGAATAGGTAGAACGAGCTTTTTTTAATAGAGCAACTAATTCTTCATAAAAGGCATATCTTTTATTTAACTCATACATTCTAATATTGGCTAAATTTTTACCTACAATAATATTTGCAAGTTCAAATTTATCTAATTGCTTTTTTATAACAGATGGACTAACTTCATAAAATTGTGCAATCTCTCTAATATATCCTGATTCTTTTGACAAAAGATATTGCAATACTCTTTCTGCATTTTTACTTCCAAATAATACTTCTAACATAAATATTCCTTAATTACATACTCTTATTTAGAACGTATGTTCTACTATAGAATATATTTGTACTCTATTGTAGAACATAATTTTATTAAAGTCAAGTATATGATATTAATTCTTCAACGATAAAATATACTCACTCCACCATTTCATTGGTATTTTAGGCATAATTTTAAGTCCTTATTTAAATTCCTGTTACTTTTTAAAATCAAGTAACATAGAAAGTAACATTAAACTTTAGATTTGAAAGGATTATATACTGGGATGTCCGGGATCATATCCGGGTCTTTATCATACTTCTTTAAATGTCATCAAAACCTCTCAAATGACTTACTACACGTACTTACAGTGAAAATCTATGTTATCATATTAAATCAAAAAATAGCTTATTTTACCAAAGAGGGTGTCTAATAGGTGACTAAAAATGAAGGATTTATATGGGATATATTAACTCAAAAAGATATGATGGAATACAATTATATCATAAAAAAAATAAAGATATTTCTTACTACATTAGATATAAAAATGAATACGGAAAATCTGTTAGAATTAAAGTTGGTGACAAATCAAAAGGTATAACTGAACCATTTTGTAAACAAAAAAGAGATGAGTTAATTAATAAAATTCGTCTAGGTGAAGAACTACCTTTAAAACACAAAAAAGAACAAATAATCACAATTAACTATTTATCTGAATTGTATTTTAATGATAAAGATTTAGATGTAACTCAAAACAAAAGACAAAAATCTAAATATACAACTCATATAGAACCTATTTTTGGTAATACAAATATTAAGTTATTAAAGAAGAGTGATATTACTGAGTTTAGAAATAAAATACTTAAAGAAGGTAAAGCAAATAATACAGTTAATGGAATTGTAATTTTATTAAATGCAATTATTAACTATGCAATAAAAGAGAAAGAAATGACTCTTAATAATCCTTGCTTTGGTTTAAGAAAACTAAATATGGATAATGATAGAGAAAGGTTTTTAAATACTGATGAAATTCAAATTTTACTAGAAGAAGTAAATCATGATGTAGTTTTATCTTTATTTGTTAACTTAGCATTAAATACTGGTGGAAGATTAGAGACTGTACTCAATATTCAAAAAAAGAATATTGATATTATGAATAATACTGTTGTCTTAAAAGATTTTAAAAACAAAAGTAATTACAGAGGTTTTATAAGTGATGATTTTAAACAATTATTAAAAAAACATATAAGAGGATTAGGGATTAATGATTATGTAATTGGAGGTTTAGAAAATAAATATCCAACTACAACAATACAAAGAAAATTAAAAATAATTCTTGATAAGAATTTTAATAAAGGATTAGATAGTAAAGATGCAAAAAATAGAGTAGTTATTCATACTTTAAGACATACTTTTGCTTCTCATCTAGCTATTAATGGAACACCTATTTTTACTGTACAAAAATTAATGAATCACCGTACAATTGAAATGACTTTAAGATATGCAAAATTAATGCCAGATAGTGGAAAAGAGTTTGTTAATGGATTATACAATTAGATTAAAAAATTTGCTTTTAAGTATAAACTTCGTAATATACCAATATAAATTTCGTAATACTTACTTGTAAAATTCGTAAAGTTAGTATATTTATTTCGTAAGAAGGAGAAAAGATGGTACATAGAAAATTAGAATCCACAATAGTAGAAATGTTAGAATCTTTTAGAATAGTAGCTATTAATGGCCCTAGACAATCAGGTAAAACAACTTTGCAAAAGAAAATAGCGAAGAATAAAAATATGAAGTATTATACTTTTGATGAAGCTACAATTTTTGATACAGCAAGTTCTGACCCTAAAGGTTTTATAGATTATATTTCAAAAGATGAAAATGTTGCTATTGATGAAGTTCAAATGATACCTGATATTATACCTCCAATAAAAATGAGTGTTGATGAAGAAAATAGAAAAGGTATGTTTTTACTTACTGGTTCTTCTGATATGTTTAAAAATTCAAAAATAAAAGAATCATTAGCTGGAAGAATGGTTAGTTTTAATCTATTTCCTTTATCATATAGTGAAATTAATTCTAGAGATATAAATATCATTGATAAGTTATTTAGTGATAACTTTAATAAGTTTGATATAAACTTTGAGAGTATAAGTAAAGAAGAATTTATAAATGCTGTAATTAATGGTGGTTATCCTGAAGTTTACAACTTACCACAAAAAGCCAAAAAAGCATGGTATGATTTTTATATAAAAGCTAGAATAACAAAAGATATAGCAAGTATTGAAAATGTACAAGTAGATACTATCTCTCATTTATCAAAACTTCTAAAAGTTTTAGCAGGGCAAGTAGCTTCACTTGTAAATTATTCAAATATTGCTAAGAGTATTGGAATTGCAGATAAAACTGTTGCAAAATATATAGGTTTACTTGAAGCATTATATATTATAAAACTAGTACCTTCTTATTCAAATAATACACTTAAAAAGGTAACTAAAAGTCCAAAAGTCCATTTTATTGATTCAGGACTTGCAAGTTTTTTACTTAATGCAAGTGTTGAATCATCTATGATAGGTAAAAATGAACACTTAGGAAATTTAGTAGAAACCTTTGTTTATAGTGAGCTTATTAAACATCAATCATTTGCTAATGAAGAAGTAGAAATATATCACTTTAGAGATCAACAAAAAAAAGAAGTTGATTTTGTACTGGAATCAAGTTCAGGAGATATAGTAGCCTTAGAAATAAAATCAGGTTCAAATATTAAAAGTGAGCATTTTAAAGGTCTTCTTGCAATAGCTAAGACAATTAAAAATAAAAATTTTAAAGGTATAGTATTTTATGGCGGGGATAAAGTTCTACCATTTAAAATTGAAGAATACCAATTTTGGGCAATTCCTTTAAAAACATTAATTTAGAAAATAAAAAATTAATATTTTTTAACTCATTATATTTATGCTAAATTTTCTAGAGCATAAGGATGAGTTTAAAAAACTTTATCCTAGCTACTCAGATGAAAAAATAGAAGAAATATTTGAATTAAGAGTGCAATTTTGGGAATGACTAGTAGAAAATTTTGATTTATTTTTTAATACATAAAGATATGAAAGCAATAATTTATTATAGAAAATCTACAGATAGAGATGATAAACAAGCTAATTCATTAGAACATCAATTAGAAAATTGTAGAAGAGTGGCTACTTTAAAATGACTTGAAACATATAAAGAAATTTGAGAGAGCAGAAGTGCTAAAACAGAATGAACGAGAAACTGATTTAATGAATTGATAAAAATATGTAAATCTTGAAAAGTAGATTATATAATAATAGATGAACCAAAAAGACTTTCTAGAAACAATTTAGATACATCAAGAATAATTGATTTACTAGATAAAAATCAAATAGCTTGAATTTTATGAACTTCAAGAGAATATAAATCTGATAATTCAAGAGATAAGTTCCTATTACAACTAGATTTATCATTATCTAAGATGGATAATGAAGATAGGGGAAAAGATACTAAAGATAAAATGGAATCATGCATAAGAAACACTTGAAGATTTTTAGGAAAAGCTCCATATTGATATAAAAATATTACTATTAGAAAATGACATAAAGATATTATACTTGATAAGAAAGAAGCAAAATTAGTAAAAGAGATATATAACCTAAGGATTGAGTGAAAAGCATTTACGACTATAGCTAGAGTATTAAAAGAGAAGTATTCTAAAAAAATCAAGTTTAATTATGATTCAAGTAGAATTCAAAGATTAGTAGGTATGAAGTTTTATTATGGTGTTTTTAAGTGGAAAGGAAAAGATATAACTTGAAGTCATCAACCTATAATTACAAAACTAATATATGACCAAGCTAATGATATTTGAAAGTGAGTACATGAAAAGAAAACAACCATTCTAAAAAGACAACCGTGAGAATATCATTTAAAATGATTTATTAAAGACCCCTCTTGAATGAATTTAACTAGTTATATTAAGAAAGATATTACCTATTATTCTCATCAATACAGAAGTAATCATAAAATCTCAATTAATGAAAATTTACTTTTTCAAAAAATTTGAAATAAAATAAAACAAATTGAAGTAGATAGTAAAAAATTAAAAGATATAGATAAAAATATTATTTTAGATTTAATAAAAAAAGAAAATTGAAATTATTGAATTGAAAAAGATGATTTAAAACAAAAAATAGTAAATCTAAAGAATAGACAAAATAAGCTTTTAGACTTACATCTTGATGAAAAGATAAAACATGAAATATATTTATCTAAAAATAATCAAATAGAAAATGAAATAAAAGATATAGAAGAGCTAAAAGAGAACCTCAATAATAGTGATTTTGAAAGGAAGACCCTAATAATGTTAGAACTAGCAGGAAGCTACTATACAAGCTATATTAAGTCCAATAATGAATGAAAGGCATATATAACAAGAAAATTAATGTTAGAACTTTCTGTAAACAACAAAAAAGAGCTTCAACTAGCCGAAACTCCGCTAGTAAAAAGCTCAAAAATGTTAGAAAAGTTATATGGTATCCCTAAAGAGTTTGATATTAGAACTTTTAAAAAGTATTTGTCAAAAATAGATTTAGAAGATTTAGATAAATTTAGTAATTTTATAAAATATTGAAATTTATAAAATATGTTACAAAGATATTACATTATTATATTATAATTAATAAAATAATTTTATTTTATTAAAAATTAATGAAAGATATAAATATGATTTCAGGTATTAGTTTTCATCATAATTTAGAAGATAATGTTTACATATGTTATGTAGAAGAATTTAGTGATGAATTAAAAGAAAAAATAGTACAAATGTTAAGTAGTCTTTGGCATGGTTCAGTTGATGCAGAAGAAAGACCTCAATTTACTTATAATACGACAGTAAAAAGATTTCTAGAAAGATATCAAACTAAAACAGCAGATACAAAAAAAGGAATGATAGGTGAATTGTTAACACATTTATTACTTCCTACTTATCTTAATTTAGAAGCTATTTCTATAATGAAAAATAAAGAAGAGAATAGTATAAGAAAAGGTTTTGATGTTGTTTATACTGATGAAAGTGATCTTATTTGGTATTGTGAAGTCAAATCTGGAGGAGATACTAATTCTACTGAAAATATAGATACAAAAAATATAAGTCTTCTAAAAAAAGCAAAAGATGATATAGAAGCACATTCTCTAGGGAATAGAGCAACTTTATGGGATTCGGTTTTAATAGATGTAAACTCAACTATTTTCAATTCAGAAAGAAGATTAGATATTAAAGAATTATTGGATGAAGATCACCCCGATACTGAAAACAGAAATTTAGAAAGAAATGTAATTCTAAGTTCAGTTTTATATAAAAATTTAGATACTAGAATTTGTCCTGAGAATCTAAAAAATTATAAAATAGGTGTAGATTCAGAAAATATTTTTGTAGGATTAGTTGTCTTTTCAATACAGAAAGAGACTTATTCTAGAATAGAAGATTTTTTAATTGACCAATTTAACGAGAATAACAATGAGTAAAATAAAATTACAAAAGATACAATTAATAAGAACTCTTACTGAAACTAGCTTTTTTAGTGCATATAAAAAGCTTATTAAAAAAGATGATTCTTTAACTGATAATGAAAAGTTTTTATTATTAAAATCAGCTATAGTATTTTTAAATTATGGAGAGAATGAATTAGAAAAATTTGGTTACAGAATCATATTGATGTATGCAAATACGTTTAATGACTATAAACCACTTTATGATATTTCAATTAATAAAGATTATATTCCTGTTTCGAAGTTTATTGAGGAAAAATATTTAAATTCTGAAAGTTTTAGTGAAAGCTTTCATGGACTTTTAATGTCTTCATATAAAGAAGATTTTAAACATCCTCAAGATGATAAAAATATTTATTTTTCTGCTGGACAAAAAAGACTTTTTGAATTTTCTAAAAATGAAAATGACTTTATTGTTGTAGCACCTACCTCATATGGGAAATCAGAATTAATAATTCAAAAGGTTGAAGATAATTTAGATAAAAATATCTGTATCTTAGTTCCTACTAAATCACTTTTATCTCAAACAAGAAAAAGAATTATTAAAAATTCTCTTATTCGGGAAAGTCGTAATAAAGTAATTACTCATCCTGATATGTTAAATGATAGTTCAGAGAACTTTATAGCTATTTTAACTCAAGAAAGATTGTTAAGATTACTACAAAAACATCCTGAGTTAACATTTGATATGACATTAATTGATGAAGCTCATAATTTAATTGAAAATGATGAAAGAGAAATTCTTACAATTCAAAATTTAAAAATATTAAAAAAAAGAAATCCTGAAACAAGGTACTATTATTTTACTCCTTTTTTAGTTGAACCAAAAAAACTAAAAGTTTTTAATAATAATAATTTATTAGTAGATAAAATTTATGAATTTATAAAAGTAGAAAAATATTTTGTATATGATTTTATTTCTAATGAAAAAATATTAAAAATTTATGACCAGTTTGTTAATAAGTTCTTTGATATTCAAACTTTGCAAATGATTCAAAATCCATTTGATTTTATAAATAGATTTGCAGCTAGTAAAAATATTATATATATAAATAGACCAAAGTACGTAGAGAACTTCTCTAAAAGTATTCAAAATCCTATTGAAATTACAGATAATATTAGAAAAGTGCAAGAAGCATTGAAAGAATTTTTGCATGTAGATTATGATTTAATCAAAACATTAAGGAATGGTGTTGTTTATCATCATGGAGGAATGCCTGAAAATGTACGTTTATATGTAGAAAATGCTTTTTCAAAAATTGAAGAGATTAAATATGTAGTCACTACTTCAACATTATTACAAGGAGTTAATATTCCTGCAGAAAAAATATTTCTTTTAGATACAAAAAAAGGTAAAGGAAACTTAAATAGTTCACAATTTAAAAACTTAGTAGGAAGGGTTTGTAGATTTAGTGAAGTTTTCGACAATGAAAATGGTAGTTTAAAATTACTAGAACCTGAAGTTTATATTATAAAAAGTGAATTTTCTAATAACCAAGCAAATATAGAAAATTTTTTAAAAGAAAGGGTTAAAGATAATAAGATAATTAGTGATGAAATAGATAACCCATTAATTAAAAAAAATCTTGACGATGAATTAACTACAGAAGAAGAAAATCAGATTAGAAAAGCAGAAGAATTTCAAGAAAATATAGAAGAAGGAACGAGTGAACTTGAAAACCTTAGAGTTGTAACTACCGAGATTGCAAAGGCATGTTTTAAAAATAATATTCATGACTTTGATATATTTGAAAATGAAAGACAATTAGAAGAAAACTATAATAATTCAAAAAATATTGAACCTATATCTACCTCAGATAGGTTAATATTCCTTATTGCTCAAATATTTTTATTTAGAATAAGATTAAAGGATGAATCTTCTGCCAACTTTAGCCGTATAGAGAATGATAAAGCAAAAGCTTTTTACTCTATGTTTTTAGAATGGAGAGGAACAGGGACTTCCTATAATGAAATGATTAATAAATTTATATGGTACTGGGAGAATGTTAAACAAGACTCATATATTTATGTTGGTGGAAGATGGGGTGAGATAACATCTCCATATCAGGATGGTTTTAGAGAATTGTACATTGACTTATCAAGAAAATCTCCAAGTCAAAAAGTTAACATAGCTATATTAAGGATTAAAGAAGAGCAAGATTTTATAGATTTCAATTTAATGCCATATGTAGAAATATTAAATGACCTCGAGTTAATCGAAAGTAGCTTCTATGATAGAATAAAGTATGGAACGAGTGATATTCAAATGATTAAACTTTTAAAAGAAGGTTTCTCCATTGAACTAGCAAAAGTAATTAAAAGTGGTCTATATAATGAATATATTAATTTAGAGAATGATTTAAAGGTAAATAGTAATATTATTCAAGCAATGGAAGAAAATAATGAAAATGAAATATTAAAATTTGAAGTTCAATATTATATAAATGAATAGTATTAGATACACAGCCCTATATCTAAAGACAAGGTAAAAATCTTAAGAATTATAAAGAAAGATTATGAACATCTTTTAAAATTGTAGTTTATCCTTATTTTATGAAAAGAGTTGTTTATTTGAGAGTAATTGAAGTTACTTGTTATTATCTTTTTCTTTGATATAATCAAATTAAATTATTTATACAAGAAGAAAAAATGATAAAACCAAACTGGAAAATATTTCAAGCTAAATTTAGTGACAATTGCACAGAAAACTTTGAATGGTTTTCTTACTTATTATTTTGTAAAGAATATAAACAACCTTATGGAATCTTTCGTTATAAAAATCAGTCTGCAGTAGAAACAAATCCTATTGAAGTTGATAATGAAGTAATAGGTTGGCAAGCAAAATTTTATGAAGTACGAATTTCTGAACATAAAAAAGATTTACTTGATACAATAGATAAGGCAAAAAGAGATTATCCTAGTATCACAAAACTTTTAATTTATACTAATCAAGAATGGGGACAAGATAAAGGTAAAAAACCAAAAGGGCAGATTGAAGTAGAAGACAAAGCTAACAGTTCAGGCATTGAATTAGAATGGAGAGCTCCAAGCTTTTTTGAATCTGAATTTGTATGTGAAGAAAATAAAAATATATCACAACACTTTTTTTCTCTTGATAAGAGTATTTTTAATTTAATTGAAGTGGAGAGGTAACTAAAATTCATACACTTTTTTGCTTATCCCTAAGCCACCATTTCACTTTGTAACGCATTTTGTTTTTCTTCAAATTTAACAGGAGATAAATTTCCTACATAACTATGACTTCTAACTCTATTATAATAAAATTCAATATATTCAAATATCTCTTTTTTAGCTTGTTTCTTTGTATAAAAATATGTGTTATAAACTAATTCTTGTTTCAATGATTTAAAAAAACTCTCAGCAACAGAATTGTCCCAGCAATTGCCTTTTCGACTCATACTTTGTGTAATATTGTTTTTTAATAATAAATCTTTATGGCTATAAGAAGCATATTGTGAGCCTCTATCTGTGTGCCAAATGAGTCCAGAAGGTGGATTCCTATGAAGTATTGCCATACTTAATGCATCATTTACCAATGATACTTTCATCGTATCATCCATGCTCCAGCCAACTACTTTTCTTGAGTATAGGTCAATTACCGTTGCTAAATATAACCAGCCTTCACCTGTTGGAATGTAAGTAATATCCCCTACATATTTTTGATCTGGACTTGAAGCATAAAAGTCTCTATTTAAGATATTAGGTGCAATTGGCAGATTATGATTAGAATCAGTTGTATTTTTATATCTTCTTTTCATTTTAACTTTTAGATTTAAATCTTTCATGATATTTGAAATACGTCTTCTTGAAATAATTAATCCATATAATTCTTTTAGTTTATCTCTAATCCTACGAGTACCGTAGTTATTCCTACCTTGAAGAAAAATAATCTCAATTAATTCATTAAGTTTTTTATCTACTTTTTTTACAACAGACCCTGTTTTTATCCAATGGTAATAAGAAGATAAATCTACTTTAACAACTTTACACATAAGCTTAATGCTAAAACTCTTTTTATTCTCAAATATCCAAGCATACCTTATAGAGTTTCTTTTGCGAAGTATGCTGCTGCCTTTTTTAAAATGTCTCTTTCTTGTTTTAGTATTTTATTCTCACGTCTCAGTCGTTTTAGTTCTTCATTATCACTTTCTTTAGAAGAAGAATTTATATCTCGTATTGGTATATTATGAGCTTTTTTATATATAGTAACCCAATGATATAATGTCTTTGTATTTAAACCTAAATCTTTTGCTACTTTTACAACGCTTTCACCATCATTTAAAATTAATTGTACTGTGGAATCTTTGAACTCTTTACTGTATTTACTCTTTCTCATTTGTAACCTTTATTCATTTTATTTTATCTCAGAATTGTTAAATTCCGAGTATGAATTCATGTTACCACTCCACTAATGATAAGTGCAAATGAAATTGAAGGACAAAAAAGAATTAGACTCTCAAAAAAAGAGTTTGCATATATTCAAAAAGAGATAGAAAGCTATAAAAACTTGAAATATAAAGAGCTTGGAAAAACTAGACACTACGAAAAAACAAAAGACCTTTCAAAAGATAAACAAAACGAGCAAGAGATTAAAACAAAAAGAAATACAAAAACATTAAAAGACAAGATCAAAGAGAATCTAGAAAGAATACTAAATAAGGCTACTTCACAAACTTTTCTAGATAACTATTTAAAGAATAATGGTTTTGAAGTATATAAAAGAGGTCAAACTTTAGGGGTAATTTATGAAAAGAAGAAATATAGATTAAAAACTCTAGGGCTTGATACTTTATATACTTCTAAAACAAAAGAGTTTGAAAATATCAAAGAAAGAGAAATAAGACGGGATAAACAAAAACAAGATAAATCTTACTCACGTGAAAGCTCACACTTTAGATGAAAAAACAGACTAAATCAAATTACAAAAAGATTTATCTTGCAAAGCAAAAAATAACTATTTTTAATATAAAATAAATACAATTAAAAATAAGGCTTTCTATGGATAATATTGTTCAGCTTGTTATACTTTTACTAATAATATTTTTTATGCTTAAATTCGTACTTAAATTCTTTAAAGGTTTGGGAATAGGATTTTTAAATCCATTCTACTGGATATATTACCTTCTATTTAAACCCTTTAATAAAGATGATGGAATGATGAAAAGAGCCGATGAATCAAAGCTTTTTTCAAAGTTTAATGATGGACTATTAATAGATGGAAAAAATAAAAGATTAACGAGTAAAGAGAGCTTTAATCATCTTGCTTTAATTTCTAGAACTGGTGGAGGTAAAACAACTTCTTTCGTATTACCTAATATCTATAAACTAGGTTCTGGGAAGACTTCTATGGTTATTACAGACCTAAGTGGAGAGATATTTGAAAAAACAAGTGGTTACTTAAAAAGTAAAGGTTACCATATTCATGTACTAGATCCAAAAAACCTAAACGAATCCATAAGATACAATCCTTTAGACTATGCAAATGATTCTATGAGTATTGATATGGTTAGCGAGATATTAATAAGCTCATCAGGGTTAAAAGGAAGTAATGCAGATGATAAAATCTGGAGTGATGGAGCTAAAAACTTTATATCAATTCTGATAAAAGTTTTAAAAGGTACGGGTGATAAAAAATATATTAATCTAGCAAATGTTAGATATATGCTTAATAACTTTGGTACAAACGGACAGCCTTTAGATGACTTTGTAAAAAGATATGCAGATGATAAAACTTTTAATGAATATAAGGGATTTGTTACAGGTAATGAGAAAACTATTCAATCTTTTATTTCTACTGCTAATATTGCCCTTAGTCCAATAGGTATAAATGATAATTTAGAAAAATTAACTTATTCACATAATATTGATTTTAAGAAGTTTAGAGAAGAAAAATCAGTTGTATATATTAGAATAGAACAACAATATCAAGAACAATATTCTTTTTTATTAAGTCTTTTTTATTCTCAATTATTTAATGAAATGATGGAAAAGATACCATCTAAAAAAGACTTACCAATTTATTGTTTACTTGATGAGTTTGGAAATATGAATATTCCAAAATTTCCTTCTATTATTACAACTATTAGAAAATACAAAGTTTCAATTTCTATTATCATTCAAAGTATTAGCCAATTAAACGAAGTGTATTCAGTAAATAAAGCTAAAACTATTCTTGATGGTGGAGTTGCAAGTAAATTAATTCTAAGTGGTGCTGATTTAGATTTAGCCTCAAATCTTGAAAGAATGTTTGGACATAAAAAAACTCTAGAACAATCAGCACTAGGTGAACCAGTTTTTGAAAAGAATAATGTAATGAGTGCAAGTGAAATTAGAACCATGCAAGATGATGAAGCTTTATTTATATATGCAAACAAAAAGCCTTTAAAATTAAATATAAAACCTTACTACAAAGATTTTATGTTTAATGGTTTTTCAAAAATGAAACCTTATGCTATTAATTATAAAAATATCAATGATAATATTTCTTACGTTGATCTTGAAAATGTAGAGTTTTAAAAATGGAATATTTAGAAACTTTTTTAAACGATATTGATTCTTTAAACTTTGATAACTC
Source organism: Poseidonibacter parvus (assembly GCF_001956695.1). Lineage (NCBI taxonomy): Bacteria > Pseudomonadati > Campylobacterota > Epsilonproteobacteria > Campylobacterales > Arcobacteraceae > Poseidonibacter > Poseidonibacter parvus. The sequence continues at coordinate 2,229,138 of NZ_CP019070.1, read as the reverse complement.
AGTAATGATTTTAATAGTATTTGCTATATCTTATTTCATCTCAAAGAGATTTGAAAAACCAATTTATAGAATTATAATCTTATTATTTTCTTACTATTTAATTACAGCTACAAGTAAAACTCATATACTTCTAAATGAAGATATTGTTGTTTCTGTTGGACTTATAATACCTCATGTAAAATTCGTATTTTCCTTTATAGCTGATATTTTTACAAGTATTAAAAATATGACTTCTAATACTTACTTTTTCTTTGTATCTATTTTTTATAAAATACTTAGGCTCTTTAATTGGATTAAAGATATTTTACTTGTTATAAAAGGTTTCTTTTTCAGAACAAAAAAAGAAGAAAATTATTCAAATTCTTCACACAATGAAAAACAAGAATATTCATATAATGAAAGTGAAGATTTCTCAAATAGAAATAAAGAACAATCAAATAATGATTATTCAAAAAAAGAAGATGATTATAGCTCTAAGAACTCATATAATGGCTATAGAGATAATGATTCAAAGAAAAGAGAACAAAGATACAAAGAAGACTTTAGAGGTTCATATAAGGAAACTAAAGAAGAAACTATTTATGAAGAGTATGAAAACTTAGAACATATAGCAGATGAACTTAAAAGATTCTATTCTCAAAGTGCTTATATCATTTTAGGAGTAAGTGAAAATGATGATTTTTCACATATCAAAAAATCGTATAGGGCTTTAGTTTCTATTTATCATCCTGATAAGAATTTAGATGAAATTGAACTTTATACTGAAATTACTCAAAATATAAATAGTGCTTACGATAAATTGAAAAAAATTAAAGGGAAATAGAAATTTAACTAGCTTTGTATTAATTTTATATATAATTACACTATGAATTTAGAAACAGAATACAAAGAGAATAAAGAGATTAAAATTAATGAATTAATTGAGTCATTAATTAAAGAAGATTATTTAGAAGATATAATTGATAACTTTAAGAATGAACTTAAAAAACATGAAACTCAAAGAGAAATTATCAATGAACTGAAAATAAAAAAAGATAAATATATAAAACAATATATTGAAGATACAAAATTTCCTGAAAAGCTTGAATTAGAATATTTAAATTACAAAGCTTTACTTTTTTATTTTTTAGAAACTTTTACATATAAAAATATGACGCTTGATTTTAGTTTATATAATAATAATTTAAATAGAATACAGAAGTCTTTAAAAACAACATTTGAAGAAATATTTAAAAATGAAATGCCTATTAAAATAAATGTTAATCTAAAGAATTTTCCTCATTTAATTGGATATAAAGATTATCATGTTGAAGATGGAAAAAAAATATTTTCTAAAACAACAAAAGATGAATTTATTAAGAACATATTTTATGAATCAAACTTAACACATGATTATGAATTAGATGGATGTGATATTAATAAAATTCAAGCTTTTTCATGGATTCAAAAAACCTTATACAAACCATTGTATGTTTTTACAAAAGAATCTCTAAAATTATCTAACTTAAAAACAGATATGATTTTTGTAAGAAGAAAAAATTCTAATTATCATTATGTTTCATTAAAAAAACACCTTGGGAATATTGAAAATGAGTATTATATAAATTCACATCATCATATAACACAAGATGAGTTCAATGAGAAATTTAATTTAAATAAAAGAATATATGAATTTAAGTTTCCGAAAAAAGAGCAATAAAAAAGGGCTCTTCAAAGAAGAACCCTTTTAGTCTATCAGAAAGACCAGCCCAAGTGATGAATAATCATCTTGCTTTCGCATTTATTGTTTTTATTATATTATACAAAATATTAAATTTACATTAATCTTAATATTTACTCTTAAAAACGATTACATTTTACCTATTGTAATAAAAAATTAATATAAAAATTGTAAAAACTAAAAAGTATAATTTAAATTTTTGAATTATATGTGTAAATTTTGAAATTTATTTTTAGGGTGTCTAATAGGTGACTAAAGTTTTTATTAGGTATGGAAATAATCTTTAAAAGACCTATAAAATAGGACTTGTATAGATAAAATAGGACTTGTATAGATAAAATAATTTTTTGGTGGAGATGTCCGGGATTGAACCGGAGTCTTAAAACATATCCGCATAGCGTCTACATGTTTAGAAGAGGTCGATCAATTTCACTTATCATAAGCTCAACCTGCAAGGCTTATGAAAGATAAGATTAGGAATGTCTCTTTAAAGTTAAATCAACTCTTTAAAGATAAGCTATTAGGGTGAGCCCATTTAAATCTACCTATATAGCATCAGTAGAATGAGCCTCCTAGTCTCGACCCACTTAAGGGGAGTCTAAATTAAAACTTACGCTGCTGCGTAAGCTGGAGAATAATTAGTATTATTTGCGTTTAAAAAAAATGAACCGTATAACGGCGTGTTCAGGCCGACATGCAACTAGACTTCAATGCTCTAATCGAAGCCAAATCATCCCCATATATAATTCGCAACTTTAACAAATATTTACTTAAAATATAATATAATAATAGTTAATATAAATTAAAAGAGGTAAAGATGGCAAATACTAATACAGGTATTTTAATTATCGGAGCTGGTGGCGTTAGCCGTGTTGCAACAACTAAGTGTGCAATGAACATAAATACATTTGAAAAGATTACTTTAGCATCAAGAACCATATCAAAATGTGAAGCAATTGCAAGTGATATCAAAAAAAATCAAAACGTAGTTATAAATGTTGCATCAGTAGATGCAGATAATGTTCCTTCTTTAGTAAAATTAATCGAGGAAGTAAAACCACGTGTTGTTTTAAATGTTGCTTTACCTTATCAAGATTTAACAATTATGGATGCATGTACGCAAACAGGTGTTGATTATGTAGATACTGCAAACTACGAACATCCAGATGAAGCAAAATTTGAATACAAAGAACAATGGGCAAAGCAAGAGCAATTTGAAAAAGCAAATGTAAAAGCTCTTTTAGGTTCTGGTTTTGATCCTGGAGTTACAGGTGTATTTTGTGCTTATGCTCAACAAAACCTTTTTGATGAGATAAACTATATTGACATCATGGATTGTAATGCAGGTGATCACGGTTACCCATTTGCAACAAACTTTAACCCTGAAATTAACTTAAGAGAAGTTTCTTCAAATGGTAGATATTGGGAAGAGGGTAAGTGGATTGAAACTAAACCTTTAGAAATTAGAGTTGAGCATGACTATCCAGAAGTTGGTGTAAAACCTTCTTATCTTTTATATCACGAAGAATTAGAATCATTATGTAAAAATATCAAAGGTTTAAAAAGAATTAGATTCTTTATGACATTTGGTGATGCTTATATTCAACACATGAATTGCCTTCAAAATGTAGGGATGTTAGGTATTAAAGAAGTAGAGCACAAGGGACAAAAAATTATTCCTATTGAGTTTTTAGCTACACTTTTACCAGATCCTGCATCACTAGGACCAAGAACTGTTGGAAAAACTAATATTGGTTGTATTATCGAAGGTATAAAAGACGGTAAAAAGAAAAAAGTATATATTTATAATATATGTGACCATCAAGAGTGTTATAAAGAAACGGGAGCTCAAGCAGTTTCTTATACTACAGGAGTTCCAGCGATGATTGGAACTAAAATGATTTATCAGGGTATTTGGGATGGAAAAGGTGTCTTTAATATAGAAGAGTTTGATGCAAAACCATTTATGGATGAACTTATGACTCAAGGTTTACCTTGGACAATTTTAGATTTACCAGTAGACTAATAAAAAAATATAAAAAAATAAAAAGGAATTAAAATGAAAAAGTATATTTGTACAGTATGTGATTATATTTATGACCCAGCTCTTGGAGATCCAGATTCAGGAATAGAAGCAGGAACTGCATTTGAAGACATTCCAGAAGATTGGGAATGTCCTGATTGTGGTGTAACAAAAGAGGACTTTGAGCCTTTTGAAGAAGATTAATCAAACAGTAGATAGTTTTGAAAAACTTCCAAGTCCTAGTTTTGTATGTGAACAAGACTTACTTGAAAAGAATTTAAAACTATTAAAAAAAGTGCAAGATGAAGCTGATGTAAATATTCTTTTAGCTTTAAAAGGTTTTTCTTTATACTCAACTTTTGAGTTGTGTAAAAAATATTTAAAAGGCTGTTGTGCTTCAGGATTACATGAAGCACTTCTTGCTAAAAATGAGTTTGGTGGAGAAGTTCATACTTACTCTCCTGCTTTTAAAGATGAAGAAATTGAAGAAATAATTGATCTTTCAAACCACTTAGTTTTTAACTCTTTTAACCAATTAAATAGATACAGACAAAAAGCAATAAATAAAACTTCAATAGGTTTACGTATAAATCCTGAGTATTCATCTGTTGAGGTAGATTTATACAATCCCTGTGCTGTTAATTCAAGATTAGGTATTACAAAAGCAAACTTTGAAGAAAATAATCTTGAAGGTGTTGAAGGTCTTCATTTTCACGCACTTTGTGAGCAAAATGTTGATGCTCTTGAAGGTGTACTTGAAGCATTTGAAAAAAACTTTTCACAATATTTCTCACAATTAAAATGGGTAAATTTTGGTGGAGGACATCATATTACTAGAGCTGATTATGATGTTGTTGGTTTAATTAAATTATTAAAAGAGTTTAAATTAAGATATCCACACCTTGAAGTATATCTAGAACCAGGTGAAGCTGTTGGATGGCAAACTGGTTATTTAGTTGCAACTGTTTTGGATGTAGTTAAAAATGGAATGAATTTAGCAATTTTAGATACATCAGCAGAAGCACATATGCCAGATACTCTTGCAATGCCATATCGTGCAGATATTAGAAATAGTGCACTTGCAAATGAAAAAGAGTTTACTTATAGACTTGGTGGAAATACTTGTTTAGCTGGAGATATAATCGGAGATTACTCTTTTGATAAGCCCTTAAAAATTGGTGATAAAATAATCTTAGAAGACATGATACATTACACAATGGTAAAAACTACCACATTTAATGGAATAAAGTTACCATCAATTGTAATTAAAGTATCAGATTCATGTTATCAAATTGTAAACAATTTTGGATATAATGAGTATATAAGCAGACTTTCATAAAGGATTAAATTAATGGGAAAAGATAGAGATATTATTCATAACGAAATAAAAGATTTAGAAGATTTAAACTCTTCACTAGAAAAAGAGAATAAAGAAGATAAAGATTCAAATTCGAAAAATAAGAAAAAGAAAAAATCAAAGAAAGTCCAAATTTGGGTTAAAAAAGATACTTTAGAGTATGAAAAAGAACTAACTAAACTTCAAATTGAATTATTAAAATTCCAAAATCATGTAAAAGAGCAGGGATTAAAAGTTCTTATGATTTTTGAAGGTAGAGACGCTGCTGGTAAGGGTGGAACTATCAAAAGAATTACTGAACATTTAAACCCAAGAGGTGCTAGAGTTATTGCTCTAGAGAAACCAAGTGATAGAGAAACCTCTCAATGGTATTTTCAAAGATACACTCAATATCTTCCAAGTGCGGGAGAAATTGTACTATTTGATAGGTCATGGTATAACAGAGCTGGAGTTGAACCTGTAATGGGATTTTGTTCAACAACAGAACATCATGAATTTTTAAAAGAAGTTCCTGAATTTGAGCAAATGCTTGTAAAATCAGGAATTATTTTAATGAAATTCTATTTTTCAGTTTCTAAAAAAGAACAAGCAAAAAGATTCAAAAAAAGAGAAGTAGATCCTTTAAAACAATATAAGCTTTCACCTGTAGATAAAGAGTCTCAAAAACTTTGGGATAAATATACAATTGCTAAGTTTTCAATGTTAATGGCTTCAAATACTGACGTTTCACCATGGACTGTTATTAAAAGTGATGATAAAAAACAAGCTAGAATAAATTGTATAAAATATATTTTAGATCATGTTGAGTATCCTAATAAAATAGATGATGAACATATAAAAACTGATGATAATATCTTAATTTCAGGTACAGAAGAGATAGGAAATATGGAACAAGAAAATAAATTTGCAAGGTCTGTATAATTATGAATTTAAGTGATTTTGAGAAAACAAACCATAGTGGATTATATATTTCTAAAGCTGCCCATCCTACTTTTGGAAAAAAATATATTGCAAGATTTCAATATGAAAGAAAAAGATACGTAAAAGTACTAGGATATACTAGAAAAGATGGTCTAACAAAAAAAACAGCTTTAGATTTGATGCTTAAATTTAAAGATTCAATAATCGTAAAAGAGGATACTATAGAACCAACTGTTATTAAAAATGAAGAAAAAAATAATAGTTTTGAAAATGAACAGTTATCAAAATTAATAAAAGAAAATGAAGAATTAATTGCAATTTTAGGTAATTATAAAAAGCTTAATCCTGAAATTTTAGCTGAAGGTATACAAAAAATATACGATCTTGAAGAATTAAAAAAATATCAAATTGAATTAATTAAACTTCAAAATCATTTAGAATCAAATTCGCAAAGAATGATTATTATCTTTGAAGGAAGAGATGCTTCTGGAAAAGGTGGTGCAATTAGACGTATGACTAGATATATGAATAATAAGCATTACAGAATTGTAGCCCTTGGTAAGCCAACAGAAACTCAAAGAACACAATGGTTCTTTCAAAGATATGTTGAACGTTTCCCAACAGGTGGTGAAATAGTACTATTTGATAGGTCTTGGTACAATAGAGCAATGGTAGAGCCTATTTTTGGATTTTGTACAAAAGAAGAACATGAAATTTTTATGGAAGATGTTGTTAATTTTGAGCAAGATTTAGTAAGACAAGGAATGATATTAATCAAACTTTATTTCTCAGTTTCAAAAGAAGAACAAAAAAGAAGATTTGATAGAAGAATTCAAGATCCATTAAGACAATGGAAATTTTCTGAAGTTGATATGCAAGCGCAAGATTTATGGGATGAGTTTTCTGAAAAGAAATATGAGATGTTAAGACGTACGACTTCAAGATCAGCACCTTGGCATATAGTTAGATCAGATGATAAACATAAAGCTAGACTTGAAGCTATTAAAGTAATTTTAAATTCTGTTGATTATGATGGAAGAAATTATTCACTTGATTATGAACCAAATGAAGATGTAAATATTTCTGTTCAAAGAGAGTTACTTCAAATGAGAAAATCTAAAAACTACTAATATTTAGTTTTCCGCTTATCTAAATTCGCAAAGTTCTACCAAGGATTTTGCGAGTTACTATTCTGTATTTTAGATTCCATTTTTTTCATTAAAGAGTTTGTTTTTTGATTATCTAATTGTTTTAACCATTTTTGCTCTTCTAAATCTGATATTTCATTTTGTTTTTTTACTTGTGTATCTTTTTTATTTTGCTTGTCTTTATTTTCTTCTTTTTTATTCTGTGTATCTTTTTTATCTTTGTTTTTATCTTGCTTTTGGTCTTTATCTTTTTTATCTGAATTCTCTTTTTCTGAATCTTTATTCTTCTTCTTATCTTTATTTTCTTTCTTGTCTTTATTCTTATCTTTTTTGTTTTTATTACCTTTATTTTTTTGCTCTTGTTTTTTTAATGCTTTATTAACTAAATCTAGGTTTTCTTTTGTTTGTTTGTCATTCTTTAATTTTAGTGCTTCTTCATAAGTTTTTTTTGCTTCTTGTAAATTTTTTGCTTTTACGTAAGAGTTTCCAAGATTATGAAATTTTTGATAGTTTAAATCTTTATCATCACTTTCTATACTTTTATACTCATTTATAGCTTCTTTAAATTTACCTTCTTTATAAAGTGAATTTGCAAGATTATATTTAGCTTGGGAGCTTTGTTTTATACTTGAAAACTCTTTTGCAGCTTTTCCATAATTTTGAGCCTTATAAGCGTTTTTTGCATCATTGATTGTTTGGAAATCAAAAGTAGCTGCCTTTGTATTTTGTAAATTAAAACATAAAGATAATAGAAAAATTGAAATTATGTTTTTTTTATTTTTAAAGCTTAATTTTGGCAATGATGAAAAAGCAATTAGTATTAAAAATATAGCCAAGCCAAGAGGATAATAGAAAAGTTCAGTATAAGTTTTAAATCTTTTTTCTTCAAACTCTTGTTTTTGTGATTTTGAATTAATCTCATTTAAAACCTGAGTTATATCATTTGAATCTAATGAATAGTTAATATATGCACCATTTGTTTTTAAGCTTAATTCTTTGATATTCTCATTTAATCTTACATTTACAATATTGCCTTTAGTATCAACTAAATAGTTTCCATCTTTAAGTTTAATAGCTGAGCCTTTTTTACTTGCAGTTGCAATTGTGTAAATATTTATGTTGTTTTGTTTTGCAAACTCTATTTCTTCCTCAAAGTTTTTTTTATCTGCTCCATCACTTAATAAGATTAGGTTTTTATGCTTAAAGTCTTTTAATAATTTATTTGTTGTTTCTAATGTTGAATAGATATTAGTTCCATTATCAAAATTGATTCCTGTATCTAAGTTTTCAATTAATATTTTTAAAGATGTAAAATCTTGAGTTACTGGTGAGAGGATAAATGAGGACTTTGCGAATAAAATAACTCCTAATGCATTTGTTTTTGAAATTTCTATAATATCAAGTAATTTTTTCTTTGCAAACTCTAATCTATTTGGATAAATATCATTTGCTAGCATGGATTTTGAAACATCAATTGCAACTATAACTGCATTTAGCTCTTGTTTTGATTCGTGTGTTTTTTCATTTGCAACTGGACGTGCGAGTGCTATTATCATAAATAGTAATGAAATAAATAAAGTTATATTTCTAGCTTTATTTGAGGAATATTGGTTTGAAACAGAAAGTTTCTCTAATATATCTTTTGAAAAATATTGTTCAAATGAATTCTTTTTTGTGATTATAAAAAACATTAAAATAAAAGCTGGTATTAGCATTAAGTAAATCACATTTATGTATAAAAATTGCAAGGTAAAACTCCTTTAAAAATGTATTTTATAAAAGGCTTAGTAATATTTAGATAAAATCACGGTTAAATTATAACAATCGGAGTAAATTTGATGGAATTCAAAGCAAATAAAGTAGACGAAGCAAACGCAGTAGTATCTGCAACAATTACAAAAGAAACAATTGACACTAACTTAGATAAAGTAGCTAAACAAGCTGCTAAAACTATGGATATTCAAGGTTTTAGAAAAGGTAAAGTTCCTGTTGCTGTTGTAAAACAAAGATATGCAGATAAATTAACTGAAGACGCTGAAGGTGAAGCATTAAGAGCAATCTTAGCAGATGGTTTAAAAGAATTAAACATTACTAATGAAGATTTAGTAGGTGAGCCTTCAATTACTAAATTTGATAAAAAAGAAGATGGTTCAATTGATGTTGAAGTATCAGTTGCTTGTAAACCAGCAGTAGAATTAGGTGATTATAAATCATTCTTACCAGAAGTTGAAGACAAAGCAATAGATGCAAAAGAAATTGATGCTAAATTAGAAGAAATGGCTGCACAATCTGCACCATTAACTAAAATTGCTAGAAAAAGAATGGTTAAAGACCAAGATCACGCTTTAATTGATTTTGAAGGTTTTGTTGATGGTGTTGCATTTGATGGTGGAAAAGCTGAGAAATTTGCATTACACATCGGTTCTGGTTCATTTATTCCAGGATTTGAAGATCAAGTAATTGGTATGAAATATGATGAAGAAAAAGATATCACTGTTACTTTCCCAGCAGAATACCAATCAGCTGATTTAGCTGGTAAAGAAGCTGTATTTAAAGTAAAATTACATGAAATTCAAGAAAAAGCTGCTGGTGAAATCAATGACGAATTCGCTGCAAAAATGTTACCAGGTGAAGAAAATGTAACTGTTGATACATTAAAAGAAAAACTTGAAGAGCAAATGAAAGCTGAAGCAAAAAATAAATACTACAGAGAAGAATTAAAACCTGCATATTTAGAAACTTTAGTTGAAAAATTAACTTTCGCATTACCATCAACTGTTGTTGATCAAGAAGTTAATCAAGCATTAAACAACAAAGTAAGATCTATGAGTGAAGACGAAATTAAAGCTTTACAAGAAGATGCTGCTAAAGTTGAAGAAATGAGAGAAGAATTAAAAGAAGATGCACAAAATTCTGTTAAAGCTACATTCATCGTTGATGCATTAGCAAAAGCTGAGAGTGTTGATGTTACAGATCAAGAAGTTTCTCAAGTATTATACTACGAAGCAATGCAAATGGGACAAAATCCTCAAGATGTATTAAAACAATATCAAGAAGCAGGATACCTTCCAGCAATTAAAATGTCTATGATTGAAGAAAAAGTAATTACTAAATTATTAGACGAAAAATTAGCAAAATAAAACCTTTTAGGTTATAGGATAAAAAATGAGTTATATACCATATGTAGTTGAACAAACTGGAAGAGGAGAAAGAAGTTACGATATTTATTCAAGACTTCTTAAAGATAGAATCATCATGTTAAGTGGTGAAGTAAATGATCAAGTAGCATCAACTATTGTTGCTCAATTATTATTCTTAGAAGCTGAAGATCCAGATAAAGATATCTATTTATACATAAACTCTCCAGGTGGAGTAATTACTAGTGGAATGTCTATTTATGACACTATGAATTATATTAAACCTGATGTTTGTACTATTTGTATTGGTCAAGCTGCATCTATGGGTGCATTTTTATTATCAGCTGGAGTAAAAGGAAAGAGATATTCTCTTCCTAACTCAAGAATCATGATTCACCAACCAAGTGGTGGTGCTCAAGGTCAATCAACTGATATTCAAATTCAAGCAAAAGAAATTCAAAGAATGAAAGACGATTTAAATGCAATGATTGCAGAACAAACTGGTCAAAAAGTTGAAAAAATTGCTGAAGATACTGAAAGAGATAACTTTATGAGTGCACCTCAAGCTTGTGAGTATGGTCTTATTGACGAAGTTATCGCTAAACATAAGTAGTAAATCTAATGATTAGAGAAGTTATAACTTATCCAAATAAATTACTTCGATTAAAGTCTGAAGATGTTGTGAAGTTCGACTCAGAACTTCACACACTTTTAGATGATATGTACGAAACTATGATTGATCATGCTGGTGTTGGACTTGCTGCAATTCAAGTTGCTATTCCTTTAAATATTTTAATCATTTGTTTACCAGATGAAGAAGATGTTCAAAGCCAAGAAAATTTAATTGAAGCTATTAATCCAGTAATTACTCATAAAGATGGTGAGCAAGTTTTTACAGAAGGTTGTTTAAGTGTACCTGGGTTTACTGAAGATGTTACAAGAGCTGAACATATTGTAGTTGAATACTATAATCGTGAAGGCGAAAAACAAATAATGGAAACTGAAGGTTTTTTAGCTGTTGCATGGCAACATGAAATGGAACATTTATCAGGACACTTATTTATTGAAAACTTATCTTTTTTAAAAAGAAAGAAGTTTGAAAAAGAGTGGAAGAAAAAACTAAAAGAAGAGAAAAAATAAATTAATATTTTTTCTTTTTCTTTAACTTATTAAACTAACTGCAGTTTATGAACTACATTATATATCATAGATAAAAGCAAACTATTTACTAATATCCAAACTAACCAAAAGAATATTTTTTCAAATTTTGTGATAAATAAATTCCTATAAAAATATGGAAAAGATTTATATGCAGAAAATAAAAAAACAATAACTCCAAATATAAAACTTATAGTATTTATTGATGTAAAAATGATAGTTATAAACGTTATAAAAGGTAAAAACACGCTAAGTGCAAAAAACTTTGCATACTTTGGTCTTTTATTTGTTTCATTAAAATATCCAACTGTATATCCACATTTAGGACAAACTGTTCCTAACTGTTCTTTAATTTCACTTTGACATTCTGGACATGACATTAATTTCATAAAGTATTTTCCTTTAAATTTATTAAATTATATAAGATATATTTATACCAATTTATAGTTTGTATTGATATTAAAAATTAAAAAGTACAAGACATTTACTTAACATTGTTCTTTTATTTCTCTTTTATTTAATTTCCGAAGTAATATTTCAATAATAAATGCAATAATAAAAGTAATTAGAATATAAATGAAAAAGTAATTAATTTCTTTAGATGTATAATATATAGCAAACCCTGCAGCTAAAAAAGTACCTAATATGCTTAAGATAATTATAAAGATATTAGCTTTTGTTTCTTTTATTACAAATAAATGGCCAATATGTGTTAATTCTTGTATTAATAAAACTATGATGGCAGCAATTGATGCAATTGTTCCTAAATCCAAAAATAATATCATAGGTACTACAATTAAAGCTGAAATAATAAGCCCTTCTGTATTATGATAAATATGTCTTTGATAAACATTAGGTAAATCACCTTCTTTTGCTAAAGTATAGCCTATTTGTGTTGCTGCATAAAGTGTTGCATTAATTGCAGAGGCTGTTGCTAATAATGCAGTTGCTGCTATTAGTTTAAATCCTAATATGCCAAATATAGGTAGTGCAGCTTTAGCTAGTGCAAAGTCTTCACTTTTAATAATTTGTTCCAAACTTAAATTCCCAAAAACAGCGATACTCACACTTATATATAAAATTGCTACTAAAATTATTGTGATTATCATAGATTTTAACATTGTATCAGAAGGATTATCCATATCTTCAACACTATTTGTAATAACACTAAAACCTTGAAAAGCAAAAAAAGTTAATCCCAATGAGTATAAAATTGTCAAAGAACTGGGACTATTTTTAAAACTAAAATGTGAAGGTTCAATATAAAGTATTGCAGTAAAGGTAAAAATGATTAAAGCAATTAACTTAATAATGACAATTGATGATTCTATTTTAGAAATAAAAGCAGCCCCTAGTAGATTTATAATTACAAATACTCCTAATACTATTAAGGCAAACATATTAATATTAAAGTCATTTATTCCTGATTTTAAATATGTACTAGCATAGGTACCAAAAGATTTTGCTACAGCTGCAATTGATATAAGTTGAGCAAAATAAAAAAGTATTCCTAATGATCCAGAAAATAAACCTTTTCCATATGCTTGGACTAAATACTCAATAATCCCTCCACGACTTGGATAGGTAACTGAAAGTTTACTAAGTGAGTATCCACATAATAAAGCAATAATTCCTGCAATAAGAAAAGAAGCTATTACAAAATTTCCAGCAATTGCTCCTGCTTGTCCAATTACTATAAATATTCCAGCTCCAACCATTGAACCAATTCCTAAAAATATTGCGTTCCATAGTCCAAAAGATTTTTTATTTGATGTCATTATTTTCCTATTGTTGTATTATTTAATTAATTGCATTATAACAATTTTGATTGATAGTATAAGTAAAAAGAGTAAATAATAAGCTATAATAATTTTAAATATTATTAAAGGATATTCTTTGAAAATTATAAATTCTGCTTCTTTAGATGGAATTGACGCTTTAAATATTAATGTTGAATCAACATTTACAAAAGGTTTGCCATCATTTACTATTGTTGGATTAATTTCAACAAGTATTCAAGAATCAAAAGATAGAGTTAAATCTGCACTTTTAATGAATGAATACAAATTCCCTCCACTAAAAATTACAATTAATCTATCCCCTTCAGATGTTAAAAAGAAAGGTACACATTTTGATTTAGCAATTGCATTACAAATTGCTTTATATGATTTAAAAAAAGATGTATTCTGCGATTTTCATGTTTTTGGGGAGCTTAGTTTAAATGGTGATATTAAAGATACAAGCACAATCTTTCCTCTTGTTTTATCTTTAGCTAAAAATAAAAGAATTAAAAAACTTTTAGTTTGTGAAGAAAGTGCAAAATATATATCTAATATACCTAATTTAGAAATATATGTTGTAAATAATCTAAAAAATGCAATAGAATTTTTTAATTTAAAGAATAATGATGATAAAGAAAAATACAAATATAAATCAACTACTTTAGAATATGAAACAATAGATATTAATGATGAGAAATTCTATTATGATAAAAAATATGAAGAAGATTTTTCTGATGTAATAGGACAAGAAAATGCAAAATTTGCAGCATTAATTAGTGCTGCAGGAAATCATAATTTGATTTTTGAAGGTTCCCCTGGATGTGGAAAATCAATGATTAGTAAAAGAATTAAAAATATACTTCCACCAATGAGTCTTGAAGAAATACTTGAAAAAGCAAAACTGCAAGCTTTAGATTATAAAGAAATCGATTTTGTACCTATTAGAACTTTTAGAAATCCTCATCACAGTTCTACAAAATCTTCAATTTTTGGAGGAGGAAGTACAAATGCAAAAATAGGAGAAATTGCACTTAGCAACAACGGTATTTTGTTCTTTGACGAATTGCCACATTTCTCGAAATCAGTTTTAGAAGCTATGAGAGAGCCTTTAGAAGATAATAAAATATTAATCTCACGAGTAAATAGTAAAACAGAATATTTAACAAAGTTTATTTTTGTTGCATCTATGAACCCATGTCCTTGTGGAAATTTACTTTCAAGCATTAAACAATGCAGATGTAATGAAGCAGAAATTCAAAGATATAAGAACCGATTATCAGACCCATTCTTAGACAGAATTGATTTATATGTTGTTATGAATGATACTTCAAATGATTCTAAAAATACAGTAAGTTCAGAAGAGTTACACCAAAATGTAATAAATGCTTTTATTGCTCAAAAAAATAGAGGACAAAGTGAATTAAATGGTAAGTTGAAAGATGAAGATATAAAAAAATATTGTATTTTAGATGAGGAATCTTCTTTTCTTTTCCAAAAAGCTATTATTTCTTATGAGCTAACTTTTAGAAGTATAAACAAAGTATTAAAAGTAGCAAGAACTATTGCTGATTTAAATAATAATAAAGATATTACAAAAGCAGATTTACTAAAAAGTTTAAGTTTTAGACGACGATAAAAACTGCTTTACCCCTCTATAATCACAAAGATGCTAATATTGCGGAATATTAGAGCAATAAATTGCTTAAGGAGAAAAAATGACTAAATGTGGTTATGTATCAGTAGTAGGACGTCCAAATGCAGGTAAAAGTTCACTATTAAACTGGCTAGTTGGTGAAAAAATTGCAATGGTTTCACATAAAGCCAATGCTACAAGAAAAAGATCAAATATAATTGTAATGCATGAAGATGATCAAATTGTATTTGTAGATACTCCAGGTATCCATGAAACAGAAAAACTTATAAATAAATTCATGTTAGATGAAGCATTAAAAGCAATGGGTGATTGTGATTTAATTCTATTTTTAGCACCTGTTACAGATAAACTAACTCATTACGAAGATTTTTTAGTTAAAAACAAAAAAAATGTAAAACATATTTTATTACTTACAAAAGTTGATAATGTTACTAACGAAGAAGTATTAGAAAAAATGAAAGAGTATCAAGTTCATTCTGATAAATATGAATCAATTATTCCAGTATCAATTAAAAAGGGTACAACGCATGGAAATATTTTAGATGATGTTGTTAAGCACTTACCAGAACATCCATATTTATTTGACCCTGAAATCATGACAACTGAACATATGAGAGATATTTTTAAAGAGTTTATTAGAGAATCAATTTTTGAGAATATTTCTGATGAAATTCCATATGAAACAGATGTACTTATTAATAAAGTAGAAGAAAAACCAAAAATCGATGTAATCAAAGCTACTATTATTGTTCAAAAAGGAACACAAAAGGGAATGATTATTGGTAAGAATGCAGAAGCTATTAAAAGAATAGGAAAAGACGCAAGACTAAAAATTGAGAAATTAACTGGAAGAAAATGTTTCCTAGAACTATTTGTTTCAATTAAAAAAGGCTGGACAAAAGATAAGCAAGGTCTTAGAGAGCTTGGTTATGATGTAACATTCTAAACAGATATTTCTGTTTAGAATTAATTTTTAAATAAAAATATTAATTATTATTTTTAATTAAAATATAATTTTTTTATTATAAAGTAACTTATAAAATTATTTTAAGTTGGTTTATATGGAAAATATTGCAAAAGATTCTGATATAAGAAGTATCATAATTGATGTTTCACAAAAAATATTAGAAAAAAATATTAAAAAATTTGTATATACTTCTTTAAAGTTAAATAATATAAATTACAATTCTTCAAATACTATTTATTGTATTTTCCTTGAATATTCAAATCAATACCAAATCTTCATTTTTGATAATAAATTTAAATATATGATATTTGAATTGTTGCATACAAAAAAAGAAGTATCAACTGAATTTACTCTTTATATAACAAAAGATTCTTTTGTTATATTTCAAAAAAACAAAATTTATACCTACCAAAAAATTAATCAAGAATATTCTCAAAATGAACTCTTAAAGTATATAAATAAAAATTTTAATATCACAATTAAAAATGTTGTTCACTTGGATGATTTTGAAATTGAAAAGATAATAGAAAAGAATTTAATATCTTCAAATATTTCGAATTTAAAGAATATTAATGAAAAAAGTAAAAAAGTTTTTCTTTTGTATTTGTCTTATATATTTGTATGTATTGGTGCCTCAGTAGGTTATAAAAACTATGAAGAGCTTTCCTATACAAAAGATATTCAAAAGAAACAAGAGATCATAAAAAATGAATACTTAAAAACTTTAAAAACTCTAAAATTTAAACCTTATGAAGAAGAGTACAATAAACTAATAAATACTGTTAGTAAATATGGATTAGAATTAATTTCATTAAATTATACAGGTACTCACATGAAGATAAAAGTACAGTCAAAAGATAAAAATAATATATATTTATTTTTAAAGTATTACCAAAAGAATTTAGTATCTAATAGTATTAGCGAAGTAAGTTCAAAAAAAATATTTACAAGTATTTTAAATGTTAAAATCAATAGTAAATAGTTACTGTAAAAGTAGTAATAAAGTTAAATTACAATTATTTATATTACCTCTATTTTTTGTTTATTTCTACCTTTATTTTTATGTAGATTACAATACTAAATTAATAAGATCAAATGAATATAATTTAGAATCTCTTAAAAATAAAAAGTTTAATAAATCATATCTTAAAATTATAAATGATCTACAGAAGTATCTAGCTTCTAGCAAAATAAAAATAGACTTTATTGATTATAAGAATAATAATTTACTTATTAAAGGTAAAACTTCTATTTTAAAAATCAAAGATCTTATAAATAAACTAGAAAATCTAAATAATTATTCAAATATTAGTTTATTAAATATTTCAAAAACGAAAAATCTAAATATTTATAATTTTGAGATTAATACTGAATTTAAAAAATATTATTTGAAAAAGAAACAAAAGAAAGTAAGTTCTGAAATTAAGTCAAAAAAGGTTGAAAAAGAAATTAGAAAAACTAATAATAAACTTGAATTAAAAGCAATTGTTGCAAATCATATTTTAATAAATAGTACTTGGTATAGCCTAAATGATGAAGTTTTAGATTATAAAATCACAGAGGTTCAAAAGAATAGGGTTCTTTTAACTAATAAAGATAAAAAAATAAATTTAAGGTTACATCATGAATAATATTCTTATAGATTACAAACTATTTAAAACTTATGATAAGGAATATTTTCTAAAAAATAAAATTGTTCCTATTTGTGAAAATGATATTTCATTAGACTTCTTCGTTTGTAAAGAATCAAAGCTATTAAACATAAATAATGATTTTAATAAAGTATTAAAATTCAAACAAATATCTACTAATGAATTACTATTTTTATTAAGTTTTCTTGATATAAAAATGACTTTATTTGAACTCTCATGTAAAGCAATAGATAAAATTAATAGTAATGATAAACATATAGAAAACTTTATAGAATGCTTAATAAACTTTTCAATTATCACACGAGCAAGTGATATTCATATTGAAGAGTTTAATGATCTTGTATTATTTAGATTTAGAGTTGATGGAAAGTTAAAGATTTTTTTCTCTTTTAATATTGAACTATTAAAAATAATTTCTTCTTATATAAAACTTATTGCAAACTTAGATATCACGCAAACAAGACTACCTCAAGATGGACGTTTTTCAATAAAAGTAGAAAGTGAGGTTTTTGACTTTAGACTCTCAACTATGCCTACAAGTCAATCTGAATCACTAGTAATAAGAATACTTGATAAGAAAAATATAAATAAATCCATTGAAGATTTAGGCCTATCTTCAGATGTATTTTTAACTTTGAAAAAAGCTTTAAAATTAACGCAAGGTTTATTACTAATTACAGGACCTACAGGTGCTGGTAAAACAACAACTTTATATTCAATCTTACAAGAATTAAATTCAGATGAAAAGAAGATAATAACAGTTGAAGATCCTATTGAATATAAAATTGATTCAATTTCGCAAATAGCTGTTAATTCAAAAGTAGGGTTGAGTTTTGAAGTCATATTAAAAAATATTTTAAGACAAGACCCTGATATTATTTTCATTGGAGAAATTAGAGATAAGTTTTCATTAGATATCGCACTGCAAGCTTCATTAACTGGACATTTAGTTCTAGCTAGTATTCATTCAAATAATGCAGTTGAAACTATTTCAAGGCTTATGGATTTAAATGCCGATCCTTTTTTAATCTCAAGTACTTTAAAACTAATACTTGCTCAAAGATTAGTATTAAATTATTGTAAATATTGTGAAGCAAAAGGCTGTGAAAAGTGTAATTATACAAAGTATTATGATAGGTCATGTATAGCAGAAGTTTTAAATATAGACGAAAATATATCTTCAATGATTTTTAAAAAAGAAGATATTAATAAAATCAAACAATATCTAAAAACTATTAATTTTAAAACAATTATGGATGATGGAAAAATGAAAGTATCCTTAAATATTACATCAATGGATGAAGTTTTTAAAGTTGTAAATTATTAATGAAAAAATATAGATTAACCTTTGAAAATAGTAAAGGAATACAAAGAAAAGATATTAATACTAGTGATATCTCAAAAGAAGAATTACCTTCAAATATAATTAGTATCAAAGAAATTAAAAATTTAGATTTTCAAAATTTATTTGATAATAAAAAGCAAATAAAAGACAAACATTTAATAAATGTTTTTTATGAATTAAACCTTATGCTTTCATCAAATATGACTCTTCTTGATAGTTTGAATATTTTGATTAAAAATAGAAAAGATAAAACAATTTTATCTTTTTTAAATACATTAAAAACCTCACTAACAAGTAATAGTAAAATCTCTAAAGAATTAGAAATTTACAAAATAAATTATTTAGTAGGTTCTTTTTTTGATATTTCCCAAGACAATGGTAATATTAATGAAAATATTAAAGCTTTGTATGAACTTTTAAAAGAATCAAATGAAATAAAAAAGAATTTTATAAAAGCTATTACTTATCCTATAATTTTACTAATAAGTTTTTTCTTTTCATTAATATCAATTTTTTATTTTGTAATTCCAAAATTTAAATTAATATTTGAACAATCAACTACAGAACTTCCTCTTGCTACAAAAGTATTATTGCAAGTTCAGTATTTATTTGAAAACTATATAGTTTTAATTCTTAGTATATTTCCTTTAGCATATTTTATATGTTATTTGTTTTATAAAAAAGATGAAAGATTTAAATATTTTATTCACAAACTACTAGTGAAAAAAATATTTCTAGTGAAAGACATTTATTTGAATATGCAGTTGTACAAGTTCTTTTTACTTTTAGATATTATGCTTAAATCTAAATATGAATTTCACAAATCTTTTATCTCATCAAAAGTTTTAATTAAAAATAAATACCTTTTAGATAAAATGTCGCTTATTGACAATTTACTACAAAATGGTAAAGGAATAAGTCATTCTTTTAAAAAAGCTGATATTTTTAATGATATTGCTTTAAACCTGATTAATACAGGGGAATTATCTAATTCTTTAGACATTACAGTAGCTGAAATAAAGAAGATATATAAAAATAGATTTAATGAAAAAATCAATTTATTAACATCTATTATTGAGCCATTTTTTTTACTTGGTATTATGAGTTTAATTCTGTGGATTGTTCTTGCAGTTTTTGTACCAATTTGGGATATGGGGAATATGATAAAAGGTTAAAGGAAATATTTTATGGATAAAAATGAAGAGTTCGAAAATTCTATTAAAAAGATATTAGAACATGTTGGAGAAGACCCAAGTAGAGAAGGGTTATTAGATACTCCAAGTAGAGTAAGAAAATCACTAGAGTTTTTATGTAGTGGGTATAAAGAAGATCCAAAAGAAATCTTACAAAAAGCACTTTTTACTTCAACAAATGATGAAATGGTTGTAGTAAAAGATATAGAATTTTATTCTCAATGTGAACATCATATGCTTCCAATTATTGGTAAAGCACATGTTGCATATATTCCAAATGGAAAAGTTGTTGGACTTTCTAAGATTCCTAGAGTTATTGATGTTTTTGCAAGACGATTACAAATTCAAGAGCAATTAACAGAGCAAATTTGTGATGCTTTAAATGAGCATTTACAACCAAAAGGTGTAGCAGTTATGATTGATGCAAGACATATGTGTATGGAAATGAGAGGTGTTCAGAAAATTCGTTCTACTACAGTTACTTCAGCACTTAGAGGTTTATTTAAATCTAATAAAAAAACTAAAGATGAGTTCTTATCTATAGTTTCATCTTCATTAACAAAATAAAAATATTTATAACAAAGAATTAAAATTCTTTGTTATTTTTTATAATAAGATCACTTTTGCAAGCATTAAAAAAGAGAAGAAACCAACAATATCTGTTACAGTTGTAAGTAAAACTGTACTTCCAATAGCTGGGTCTATATCAAACTTTTTAAGAATTAAAGGTATTGATGCTCCAAAGAAACCAGCAGAGAATAAGTTTAAAATCATTGACAGACCTATTACAAGACCTAAAAGTTTTTCATCAAACCAAACCCAAGCAATCACACCCATAATAATAGCAAATAGTAAACCATTAAATAAAGCTATTATTACTTCTTTTTTAACGGCATCTCTTGCGTGTTCAAGTTCAATATTACCTAATGCTAACTGTCTAACCATAACTGCTAAGGTTTGTGTTCCTGCATTTCCACCCATTGATGCAACAATTGGCATTAAAATTGCAAGTGCTACATAAGCTTGAATTGTTTCATCAAAAATACCTATGACTAATGAAGCTAAAATTGCAGTTCCAAGATTTAAACATAACCACATTGCTCTTTTTTTAGCAGTTGCGAAAAGATTATCTTCATGCTCAAAGTCATCATCAACTCCAGCTAGTTGGTACATTTGTTCTGTCGCATTTTCTTCAATTACATCTAAAATATCATCAGATGTAATTCTTCCCATTAGCATATCTTGATATCCTACAACTGCAACTACATTTAAATCATATTTCTCAAACTTTTTTGCAACATCATCAATATCATCTTTATCTTGAACAACAAAAGGACTAAACCTATTTTCATCATATTCACTTAAAACTTCTGCATAAGTTTTTTTAAAATCAATAATAATTAAATCTTCAAGTAAGATTGAAGCAATTAGTTTTTTATCATCATTTACTATAAATACCTGATGGATATTTTCTAGTTCATCTCGTGCTTTTCCTTCTGTTAGTCTATCTAGTGAAGCTTTTATTGTTTCATTTAAGTTTGCAGAAAAAAGCTCAGTCTGCATATACGAACCAGCTTGATCTTCTTCATAAGTTTTAAGCCAGTCAATTTCTTTTTGATCTTCTGCTTCTAATCCATCATAAATTTCTTTTGCTTTTTCTTCATCGAACTCTTCAAGCTCTTGGATAATATCAGTTTGATCATCAGATTCAAGCTCATCAACAGCTTCTGTTAATTGTTCAATTGTAAGTTCAGAGTAAGCATTTTCTCTTAAGTTTTCAGGTAACTCAAGTAGTACCTCTCCTAAGATGTCATCTGGAAGTTTTTTTAAAACGAAGAAAAAGTCATCTTCGCTATGTTTTTCAATTTTCTTTAGACTATTTGCAATATCACTTGGATGTAAGTTCTCAAGTTCTTCTAAAAGTTTACTAGGGTCTTTTATAATTTGATCTTGAGGCATGAACTTTTATCCTTATATTTTTTTTACATCACTTTTATATGTAAGTCTATCTAATCTTGTAGCTTTTTGTCTATTTTCGCTTTGCATTTCTGATTTAAATTTATCAGTTATCTTTTTTGAATTAGCTAAGAATGTAGCTTTATGTTTTCCACTTAAACCATTTGTTTTAGGTCTTCTTATTACTTTTAAAGGATCAACAGCTTTACCATTTTTATAAACACCTAAATGTAAATGTGGTCCAGAACTAAGTCCTGTACTTCCAACATATCCAATATGTTGACCTTTTTTAACATTTGCACCTCTTTTTAGACCTTTTCTAAATCCATTTTGGTGAGCATATAGAGTTTTATAGCCATTTCTGTGGTTTATAATAATAGTATTACCATATCCACCTCTACGACCTTTAAATTCAATTCTTCCGTCACCTGCTGCGTATATTTTTCTTCCTCTAGGCGCTGCAAAATCTGTACCTAAGTGAGCTCTATATCTCTTTAAAACAGGATGCCATCTTTTTTTAGTAAAAACACTTGAAATTCTTTTGTAAGTTAAAGGTATTTTGAAAAAGTATGTTTTTGTAAAACCTTTTCCTTTTTCATCATAATATTTATCATCTTTATTATTTTTTATTCTATAATATTTTTTACCTCTAATTTCAACCATTGCCGCATCTAACTCAGGCAATCCATGTGGACGTCCAAGAAGACTTTTCTTTGTATATTTTAATGCAATAAAATCACCTTTTTGCATTTTTCTAAAATCAACTATACCTTTAAACAATGATTTTAATTGAAGAGCAAGAGCAACATCTCCTGTAGCTTTTTGGATATCATGTGAAACTGAAACTGTTACAGGAATTGCAACTGTCTCATTATATTCTACATAGTTTATTGGTAAAGTTTGAAATTTAAAAGTCCCATCACTTTCTTTATAAATATGTAATTGAATATCTTCTGATACTGGTATTAAAACTTGATTAAAACTTTCGTCATCATTTAAATAAAGATAAAATCTTTTATCTGCAACAATTTCTGAACATAATTCTTTATCTTCTTTTTCAAGATCGAAATATAATTTTTGGGGAATAGCATATTTTTCTAAAAATGTTAGAAAGCTTTCTCCTGAAGGCCATGGAATTTCTTTAACTTCTGCAGAGTGCAAAAGGTTAAAAAATATAATAATAGATAAGATGATTTTTTTCACTGTTAATTCACTTTTTATTAAAAAATTAGAACAAGTATTATACAATTGCGCAACTTAAAAAATAATATGGAGATACAATTGAATAAAATCATAATTTTATTATGTATGGTTATTAATATTTTTGCAAATGATTTAGTGAATTTATATAGACTTCAAGGGCTTTCAGCTGTAGAGAAACAACTTGAAGATAGCTTAAAAGATAAAAAATATTGGGATAATTACTTAGAAAATAAAAATGTAGATTTAGGTTATTATGAAACAAAAAAATATGTAATATTAACACACAAAGAAAAATCTGAATTAGAACTTTATGAAATCAATGATAATCAGTCTAGTTTAATAACTAGAAATAGTGTAATTGTAGGTGAAAAAGAAGGTGATAAATATTTAGAAGGTGATAAAAAGACTCCTGAAGGTGTATATGAATTAACAAGTAAAAAAACTAATTTAGACCAGTTTTATGGACCTCTTGCTTTAGTTACATCATATCCTAATAGGTTTGATAGAACTCTAGATAAAAAAGGTTATGGTATTTGGATTCATGGAATGCCTTTAAAAAATGAAGAAAGAGAGAAATATACAAGAGGATGTATCGCTTTAGATAATCCTGAACTTGAAAAACTTGATAAAAATATAGATTTAGATAACGCACTTTTATTAACTAGTGACAAAGAATTTGAAAAAGCTAAAAAAGAAGAAATTTCATTAATTCTTTCTTCTATTTTTAAATGGAAAGATTCTTGGAAAAAATCTGATATAAAAAGTTATTTGAAATATTACTCGCCTGAATTTAAAAAAGATGATGGAAGTGATTTTCAAAAATTTTCAAGATATAAAAAAAGAATTTTTTCTAAAAGAGAAAGAAAAAAAATTAGATTTTCAAATATAAGTATCACACCTTATCCAAACTCTCTAAATAAGCGTATGTTTAAGATACTAATGGATCAAAAATATGTAAGTCCAACTGTAAATTTTAACGGTAAAAAAGAACTATTTTTAGAAATAGTTAATAATGAAGTTAAAATTTTAGTAGAAGGTTAAAAGTAAATTTAACCCTTTTTTAGATATACTCGCCTTAATTATAACTACCATATTTAAGGCTAAAGATGCAAAACAAAGACATGAATTTAGAAGAGTTAGCACTTGCTCACTCTTTAACACTTGAAGAATTAGATAATATCAAAGAAATTTTAGGAAGAGAACCAAACTATGTAGAAATTGGTATCTTCTCTGCTATGTGGAGCGAGCATTGTTCGTATAAATCAAGTAAAAAATACTTAAATGGTTTCCCAACTAAAGCCCCATGGGTTATTCAAGGTCCAGGTGAAAATGCTGGTGTTATTGACATTGGTGATGGCTATGCTGCTGTGTTTAAAATGGAATCACATAATCATCCTTCGTTTATTGAACCTTACCAAGGTGCTGCAACTGGTGTTGGTGGAATTTTAAGAGATGTATTTACAATGGGTGCACGTCCTATTGCTAATATGAACTCAATTAGATTTGCTGGAATTGAAGGTGATTCAGAAATTGCACAAAAACATAGATTTTTATTAAGAGGTGTTGTTTCTGGTATTGGTGGATACGGTAACTGTATGGGAGTTCCTACTATTGGTGGTGAAACTACATTTGAAGAGTGTTATGCTGGAAATAATCTTGTAAATGCCTTTACTTTAGGACTTGCAAAAGCTGATGAGATTTTCTTAGGTCTTGCAGAAGGTGTTGGAAATCCAGTTATGTATGTAGGTTCAAAAACAGGTCGTGATGGATTAGGTGGAGCTGTTATGAGTTCTGCATCATTTACAGAAGATAATGAATCAAAAAGACCAACTGTTCAAGTTGGTGATCCTTTTACTGAAAAACTTCTTTTAGAAGCTTGTTTAGAATTATTTAAAGCTGATTTAATTATTGGTATTCAAGATATGGGTGCTGCTGGACTTACTTCATCTTCATTTGAAATGGCAGGAAGAAGTGAATCTGGAATGATTATGCATTTAGATAAAGTTCCAGCACGTGAAGAAGGAATGACTCCTTATGATTTTATGCTTTCTGAATCTCAAGAGAGAATGCTTATTTGTGCAAAAAAAGGTAGCGAACAAGCTATTATTGATATTTTTGAAAAATGGGAATTAGATGTTGCTGTAATTGGTGAAGTTACAAATACTGGAAATATGGAATTATTCTGGCATGGTGAAAAATGTGCAGAAGTTCCAGTTCAACCAGTATCTGAACAAGCTCCTATTTTAGATAGACCAGTTGCAAAACCAGCATATTTAGATGGACTTGATGAAATTAAACTTGATAGAGAAATTTCAAATCAAGCTGCATTTGATGATTTATTCTCTGATATGGAAGTAGTTGACAAGTCTTGGGTTTATTCTCAATATGATTCAATGGTTCAAACAAATACAATCAAAGGACCTGGTTCGTTAGATGGTTCATCTATTAGAATTAAAGAAACAGATAAAGCTTTAGCTATGTCTGCTGATTGTAATACAAGATTATGTTATATTGACCCTGAATTAGGAGCAGCAGCAGCTGTTATGGAATCAGGAAGAAATGTAGCTATGAGTGGTGCAACACCAAAAGCAATTACAGATTGTCTTAACTTTGGTAATCCAGAAAATCCTGAAGTAATGTGGCAATTTGCTGCTTCTTGTGAAGGAATTAAAACAGCTTGTAAAGAGCTTGATACTCCAGTAATTGGTGGAAATGTTTCATTATACAATGAAACAAATGGTGTTGGTGTTTTCCCAACTCCTTCAATTGCAATGGTTGGTGTTAATGATGATGCAAACAAAGTTTTACCTTCTTGTGTTCAAAATGAAGGAAATGTTTTATATATTTTAGGAGATACTAAATCTGAGTTTGGTGGATCTTTATATATGAAAAAAATGTATTCAGTAGTAGCTGGTTCTCATCCTGAAGTAAATTATACAAATGAATTAAAACTTTGGGATACAGTAATTGAAGCAAATAAATCTTCATTATTAGAAGCTGCAAAAGATGTTAATGTTGGTGGTATTGCAATTGCATTAGCTAAAATGGCAGTAGTTGGAAAACTTGGAGTTGAAGCTAGTATTTCTTTAGATGATTCAAAAGATATTTTCTCTGAATCTTTAAGTAGAGCTATTGTTGAAGTAAAACCTGAAAACTGCGCAGCATTTGAAAAATTAGCTGATAGTAAAAATATTGATTGCTCTAGACTTGGTTTAGTGCAAGGTGATAAAATTTCTATCAATGATATTTATAAAGAGTTGGATGCTGCATCTGATACTTACTTTAATAAATTTAAAAGAGTAATTGAACAAGATTTATAGTTCTAATCTCTTTTAAAGTAGTAGCATTTTAAGTATGCTACTACTTTTATCTTCCTATTTTTAATACTCTTTTTTCAACTTCTTCAAAATCAATAATTTCTAGACCTTCTTGAATTGTATCTTTACTTTCATGAGCTCCAAAACCATATGCCATTGGTGTTACGTTCATAGTGTCATAAAAAGCTGTTCTTGCATTTATCCATTTTGATGTTTTAATATCATTTATCCAAATAATTGCTTGATCTTTCCATTTTATATCTTGGTCTTTAAACCATAATATAGTACAACCAATATCATCAAAGACATGGTGTTCAGATGTGTTTGGATTTTCTATTTGAACCGTTTGATTTCTATCACTTACAACCATTATACATCTAGCACACATATCTCTATCCCAATGAATTTCATGTACGCCTGTATGAACTTTTTTTTCACAAGAAGTTAATGAGAGTAAAAGAGTAAAGATAAACAAAGCTTTTAATAATTTTTTATTCATATTGGTTCCTATACAATTTCATCAGATACAATTTTCCCTAAGTCCATATATATCTGTCTATTTACAATTTCTTTAACTTCATCAAGCCTATGAGTTACAAAAAGAAGAATCTTTTCATCTTCATTTTGTTTTAAAAGTCTATAAAAATCATCACGTGCTACTGGATCTAAGTTTGCCGTTGGTTCATCGTAAATTATAATATTGCTTTTTTTAGCAAGGGAAATTGCAATTAACATTTTTTGTTTCATTCCACCTGATAGTTTAAAAAATGATTTATTTAAGTTTGCTTTTAAATCTAATTTCATCTCATTTGCATAATGCATAATTAATTCTTTATCAACGTTTGAACTAGCTTCTATATACTGAATTAATTCATTAAGATTTAATTTAATTGGAGGTGGAAGTTGAGGCACAAAAGAAATTTTGTCTAATACTTCAATTCTTTGTTTAATTGGGTCCATACCATTTATTGATACATTCCCTGAATTTGGATGATAGTATCCTAAAATAGATCTAATAAGTGTAGTTTTACCTGCACCATTTGGTCCCATTAATGCTATATATTCATTTTTATTAAATTCAATACTTACATCATCTAATGAAATATGAGATGCAAACTTTTTTGTTAGATTTGAAACTTTTATCATTTTATACTAAACCTTTTAATCTAAAATCGAATTTTAATGCATCTGCATGACATACATCGATACATCTACCACATAAAGTACAATCAGCACCTGTTACATATTGAGTTTTTATACCTTTTTCTTCTCTTTGTTTATCATATTTTGCTTTTGTTAAATCTAATACTTGATTTTCAAAGCATACATCATGACAAACCATACAATGGTCACAATTATCATTCCATTGAACTCTAAGTGCACTTACTTTTCCAATATAGCCATAAGTTGTTCCAATTGGACATACATATGTACACCAAGCACGACGAGAGAAAAATACTTCAATTAAAAATACTACTAATACCCAGCCTAAAGCTAAAGACCAACCATAAGTAATAAATCTACTTAATATTCCTACAACATTAAAAGTTTCAAATACTAAATAACCACTTGTAGCTGCCATAATCAAAAACATAAACCAAAAAACATGTCTAATTCTATGATCAAATTTTCTTTCTTTAATTATCTTCTTATTTATTAAAGTATTATGAATTTTTTCGCCAATCTCACTAATAATTCCATAAGGACAAACCCATGAACAATAAGTCTTTCCTCCTATAAAAATGTAAAAAAGTACAATTGTAGACGTCCCTATAATTACATTTATAGGCATATGATAAGTAGATAAAAAAACTTGTATAGTTGTAAAAGGATCAATTAAATGAAATCCTAAAAACCTTGAACCATTGAGTGTTCCTTCTAAAGCTTGTATATCTATTGCAAATGATAAGAAAAACAATAAATGAATTGATATAACTACAATCCATCTTTTCATTCTATATGAGAGAAATGTTTTTCCTTCTTTTGTTTTATCAAAAAATGTTGAGAAGAATGTTGTATTTTTTATTGTTGCTCTTGTATTCCATTTATCCATTTTTAATTTCCTAACAGCAAATTGCTATTTTTCTAAAGCATCTCTTCTTGCTTTGAATTGAGAGATTTCTTTTGCATACTCTTTTAAATCTTCCTCTGATAAGTTTATTAGTAAACCTTTCATAATAAGATTCTCTTTTCTACCTGCTTTAAAATCAACTAAATCTTTGTATAACGTTTCTTCAGATTGTCCAATAAGTTTTGGACCCATCAACTTCTTGCCATTTTGTAATCCTGAGCCATCACGCCCATGACATGAAGCACATTTACTTTTATAGTTATTACTTACTGTAAACATTGAATTACTCCCAGCTTTATCTCTTAAGGCCTTAATTTTGTCTTCTTCAATATTTTCATTTTCTTTTGGAAGTGATGCTTTTACTGAATTATTATCTAAATATTTCATATCTTCAATAATTTTTCCAGCTTCTCCACCTTGAAAAGCTCTTCCATTAGTATATGTATAGGCCATTAGTCCTAAAACTATTATTGTTGAAATTACGGCTATTATATTTTTCATTTTAACTCCCTAATTTGTTTGTTAAATTCATAAATTTCATCTGCTATTTTTCTAATCTCTTCCTTTGACATTTGATTAACTAATCCTGTCATTAGCACATTTGCATTTTTATCATTTTTAAATTTACTAATGCTTTGAAAAATTGAATCTGCGTCTTTTTCTAATAATGAAGGTCCTATTATTCCATTTGCATAATCGTTGTGACAAGCTGAACATTTTACGATAAAATCTTTACTAAGACTTTTTACTAAAAGTGAAACTTTTATCTTTTCATAAGGACTTCTAACATGCATATTCGCATCTAGTTCAGTTCTTGGTTTAACTCTTATTTTTGCATCTTCATTTGCAGGTTTTGAATTTGGGTCGTAAGCTGTCTTTACACCATTATAATTAAAGTAATAAGTTTCATTTTTATTGTTTTCTTGTTTCTTTTCTTCAACTTTTATTTCTTTAATATTTTTATTTTCTTCAACTTCAATTTTCAATGGTGTTTGTGCTATTGCTTCTTTTTTATTTGAAGTCTCTTTTTCTTCTTCTTTTTTTTCTGAACAACCTAAAATAAGTATAATAATGGCTGTAGTAAATAGTATTTTTTTAATCACGCTTTTATTCCTTTAACATAATAATCTTCATAAGTTAATCTAGGTTTGACTACAATAGCAGGCTCATTTGCTGGACATAACTCTTCACAAACTCCACATCCAATGCATCCTTCATAAACTTCAGGTTTCTTTCCATTACCACTGCCTATCATAGAAATAGCACTTAGTGGATTAGGTATTGGACACATATCTGCACAAATAGTACATTGTTTGCCTTCAAACCCATCTAGCTTTTCTAGCATATCTTTTTCAAGTTGGGTTACATTTCTTTGGCTATTTGTAAAATCATGAATCTTTTTACTATGACCTTTTGGAACAGGTGTATTTGTAATTGCGATACATTTATTGGGAAATTCTAATACGGCAATTCCCATTTTTATATCTTCAGGTTTTTCACAACTATGGTCAAGTGCACCACTTGGACATGCTAACACACAAGGTACTGCTGTACAAGCATAACAACCACGCTCTAAAGCATCTATATACGGAGTACCAACACCATGCCCTTTTGCCATATCAGCAAGCTTAATTGAATGATATGGACATACTTGTAAACATTGACCACATTTAATACAAAGAGCTAAAAACTCTTTTTCTGAAACTGCACCAGGTGGTCTTAGTTTCATTTGTGCTTCTAATGCGTAGGGGCTTATTATAATTCCTCCACCTAGTGCAACTCCTAATATTCCTAAAGTAGAAAACTTAATAAAATCTCTTCTGTCTTTTTTTATTTCTGCCATAATTAAATCCTTACATCTTTAATTTTGGTTTTGGGTCTTGCATTAAAAATGCAGGCTGTGAAAAAGGTGCTAGTTTTGCTAAAAAATTTAATAGTGTAATTACAGGTGAACCATAAAAAAACTTTACGTCTTTATTATACATCCAAAGTTGGTCTGCATATTGATAGACTTTATGGGGAGTATCTCCTATATTATCTGCATTTTTATCAAAACCTTCATAGTTATCCCAGTAATTACCCTCTATATCATTCTCATCTGTTTTTGCACCTCTACTATCATTGATAATATCTTCGATATTACCTAAGATAGTATTTCCTTTAATTACATTATTTTCACTAAGTGAGTGAAAATGTATAGCTTCTGAGTTATATAGAATTTTGTTATTTTCAACCCAGTTTTTAGAATCAGGTTCAAATGGCGATCTATCTATATAAATACCTTGTGCATTGTAAATAACTGTATTATCTTTTAATGTAAAATTTGATACATCTTTTAAGCCAATACCCATTCCCGTTGCTCCTAAAGAACTCTTTATTATATTTCCTGTTGCAATTGTGTCTTTACTATACATAAAGAAAATCCCAACTGAATTGTATTGATAAGTATTATTTCTAACAAAATTTTTACCTGCATACATAAAATGAAGTGAGTATCTATTATATTCTCCAAAATTATCAGAAATGTCATTACCATGAGAATACCAGACTACCATATCTCTTGATTTAATAACTTTATTATTTTTTACAATATTGTCATTTGAATACCAAAGTCTTAATCCATCACCTCTTAAACCTAATTCTAGATCTTTTGAAGTAATGTAGTTATTTGAAATAATAGAATTATTTGTCATTGCAACATCTATTCCAAATAGTGAATCTTTTATAATACAATTTGAAATTTCTGATTGTTTAGAGTTTGATAATTTGATTGCTGCATCAATTTTATCGTGTCTATTTCCACTATTAACAATTGTTAGATTTTTTAATGTCACATAAGGGCTTTTTATTTCAACTACTGTGCCTGTACCTTCACCATTTATAATAACTCCGTCTTCTTTTCCTATAATTGAAATAGGTTTATTAATAATAATTGAACCATTATAAACTCCCTTAGGTAACTTTAGTATTGAGCCTTCTGCTGCTTTATCTATAGCATCTTGCAAAATACCTGCTATTAGGAAATTAAATGATAATAGACATAGAGTTAGAATTATTTTATACATAAAAAACCTTAGTTATTATCTGTTTCTCTTATAGCTTTGTTTTTAGCTAAAATTGCTAAAAGACTAAAAATACCAATTGCAAGTAAAAGATAAAACCCAATACTAGGATAAGAATGTGTTGTAAACTGTGCAATTTTCCCATCACCAAAAACAGTAGGCATAAAAGGTTTAATTTTAAATGCACCCCAATCATGAAGATTGTGACCAAACCAATATAACCAATATGAGTAATCAGCTATAAAAAGTAATGGTAGTGCTGCTGGAATTATCATGATTTTTGTTAAAATCTTTTTGTCATAAATAATAAAGAATATCATTAATAATGATAATCCTAAAAGCGCATAAATACCAATTTCTCGTTCAAATTGGCCACCTCTCCACATTGGATCCATTCCAACATAGTGATTAATTGTATTCATTTCATGAACTTCACCTGAAAAACCATCAAAGTGGAAATATACAGGAATACCTTCTGGAAATGCTTTCTTAGGATAGTTTGGGGCTTCTAATGAACAAGACCAAATAGGAAGAGAAGCTACACCTATTTCTGAAGATGTATCAATCATTTTTAATAAATCATTATGAGCTTCTTTTGGAGTTGTTGTACTTTTGTATTTACCTTGATTGTAAAGGTTCCATATCTTTATTGCCATTGGTGATATCTCATCTATTTTTTCATCATGTATTTTGTTTAATGTTCCGTGAAAAGCTATCATTGGAAATGTAAATGAAATAGTCATAATAATAAGAGCAAGACTAGCAAATATTTTTGCTTTTATAAAACTTGGATGCATTTGATTATCCTTTCTTTTTAAGTTCTAATATATAAGCTATATTTATAAATCATAAATTAGAACTAAGTATAAATATAGATTATCGTAAATGTAAATTTTTGGTATTGATACTTATCAATAAAAAAAGGAAGAATATGATAATTCTTCCTTTTTAATCACTCTAATAAGTTGAAATCCTAGAAAAGGTTTGCATTTTCATCAATCCATTTTAAGTATTCAATAATATCTTTTGTTTCTTTTTCACTCATATTTTGATTAGGCATTTTCATTTTGAAATAATCAATCATTCCTTCAATGTATGGATCTTCATACATACTTTCTGGATCCATAATAAATTTACTAACCCATGTCTCACCATTTTCATGTCTTTGTAAAACTCCTGTTAAATCAGGACCTGAAGAAACTTTTCCAATTACGTGACAACCATTACAACCACCTTCAGCAAATGCAGTTGCACCTCTTGCTGCTGCGGCACTTTGTTCAGTTGCAATTTTTGTAACTAATGTATCTTTTGCTCTAATACCAACATCAGCAGTTTTAACCATTAATTGCCAAATCATACCTTCATGTAAAACAGCTTTTTCCATATTTCCAGCTTTAACTGCTTCATCAGATTTTTTCTTTTCAGCAGGAATTTGTCCATATTGGTCAAAAGCATCTGTAACTAAATCAGCAACAATTTTATGATCACCAAATTTATTATCTTTTAGGAATTTAACTACTGATTGGATAACTGTATCTGTTGCTGCATTTACTGCAACAGCTTTATCATATTCAGCTTTTAATTCTTCTGGACTCATAGTTTTCATTTTCATTTTTTGAGCACTTACATATTTTTTGTTAGGATCTTTAACCATCATATATCCCATCATT
This sequence comes from Poseidonibacter parvus, assembly GCF_001956695.1. Taxonomy (NCBI): domain Bacteria; kingdom Pseudomonadati; phylum Campylobacterota; class Epsilonproteobacteria; order Campylobacterales; family Arcobacteraceae; genus Poseidonibacter; species Poseidonibacter parvus. The sequence continues at coordinate 2,195,803 of NZ_CP019070.1, read as the reverse complement.
TCTAAGTGAAGTGCAGAACAAAATTCTGTACAATAGTAAGGGAAAACACCCTCAATATCTGCAACAAATTCCATTGTTGTAGTTTCACCTGGTTCTAATGATGCATGTTGATCAAAGCCACCAATTGTAAATCCATGTGTTTCATCTTGAGCTCGTTCTAGATTTGTCATATGGAAAGTAACTAAATCGCCTTTATTAACTGTAACTCTTTCTGGGTTAATATGTGATCTTACTAATGTAGAGTAAACTGTTACATGGTTTCCATCTCTTTCAATTCTTTCTTGACCTGCTAATGTTTTACCAATATGTTGTTTACCAGTTTTACTATTTGTACCCATTTTATATCTTACATGTGGGTGTAGTTTTTCTGCTCTAATACCAACTGCTTGATGTGGTTCACCTAAAGGTAAAGGCATATCTACAAGTAAATCCATTGTTTTCCCAGAAATATCAATTAACTGGTGATTTTGTGGATGTAAAGGACCAACATTTTGGAATCTATCAATTGCAAGTTTATTAAGTGCAATGATGTACTCACCTTGAGGATCAGCAGTTTTACCTTCCATACCTGCTAAGTGACCAATGTTGTAGTGAACATTCTCTTTATCTAAAACTTTTAAATCTTTAAAATTCCATTTAACAACTTGTGAATCAACATATAATGAAGTATACACTTCTCCATCTACTGGCGAATATTGATTATGTAAAGGGCCAAGTCCTAATTCAGCTTGTCCATGTAAAGATTTTTTCATATCTAAGATTGGAATACCATATGGATCTTTACCAATATATTCTTTGTTATCAATTTGTTTTTTAATTTTTGTGAAATCATAAACTGATGCATGAGTATCTAATTTCCCACATACAATTAAATATTGACCTGTTGGATCAACATCAACACCATGCGGTGATTTTGGTTCAGGAATTAAAAATAAGGCATCATTTTTAACTGCAATATCCATAGGAATAATATTATGTCCATTTACTACTTTTACATTTTTTGGATCTTTAGCAACTTCTGCTAGTTTTTGCCAGTTATACACATGTAAGAAGTCTGTATCATTTCTAGACATACCCGCTTCATTTGGTGGATTACCTACTTCAATCCCACCTGTATACATTTCTGTATTAAAAGAGTTTGTAAATCCCCAACCGTAACTAATACCTTTACCAGCATCAGATAAATCTTGATGGTAAGGAGGCATTTCGATTGTATAAGAATCTTTTGGTTTAATTCTACCAATCTTATGGTCGAATTTCCACATTGTAACACCACCTCTATATGACTCTTTATAGTCATCTATTGCATGGTAGTTGTTATCATAAGGTGCTGCGTATTGCGATGCTTCAATAATATATTCAGAATTTGGAGTAAAGAATGCTCCTCCATGATTTGATTTAAAAACAGGATTAGGAACTATCTGTTTTGTTTCAAAATCTTCTAAGTCAATTACAGCAATTCTTGGATTAGCTTTATCATTAATAGCTAACCATTTACCATCATATTTTCCATCAATTTCTGAAAGTGCAGGGTGATGAGTATCTCCCCAATTGATTTCTCTACCTCTTATGTTTCCTTGTCTTAATACAGCTAATGAATCTTTATCATAACCATATCCTTGCCAAGGTTCAGGTGTAAATACACCAATATATTTTAAAATCCTCATTGAAGGAACACCATAAACAATTACTTGTCCACTTTGTCCACCTGAAGAAAAAATTACATATTTATCTTTAACCCCTGTTGGATTATATGTTTTCGCTGCACGAATAACATCTTGTTCTGATAAACCTCTATCTTTCATTACTTTTGAAAGTTCACCCTCAGCTGCATTAATTGCAGTTACAGCTAAAGCTGAACCTATAAGTAAAGAAGAAATTTTACTAAGCATTGGTTTCATCTTAAAACTCCTTTCCATGTGTATTAGGTTCTTTAATAATTTCTATTAAAAATCTTTACTAATTTTAACTGTAAGAGTTGTTTTGAAAAATGATATAGGTCAAGAAAGTGTTAATTAAGTGTTAATTTTTATAAATTTAGAAAGAAATTTATAAATTTAATGTTTCAAAGAGTAACAAAATATAACCTTTAGTAAGAAACTAAAGTTTATATTCTACCATTTAGAAGTCTAATTAGTGCATTTGAGACTTCACTAAACCTAAATATTCTTCTTCCATTATTTGAAACTTTAAAGTTTTTGGCATCTTCAATGCTACTAAATGAAACTAAATCATCACCGGCAGGTGATATTTTATTTGAACCATATATAAAATATGCTTTTTTTGCATCAATTATTTTATGTGATTTAAAATCAGTAACAAGTATATCTTCCATATCATCAACTGTTTTTACATTAAATTTTTTCCATTTATTTTTATTAAAATAAAACTCAAACATAGATTTAGGAGAGCTGAAAAAAGCTTCCTTTTTATTTGAAAAATTAATTTTTGATGCCCAAGCAGGATTTTTATATATTTTTAATTTTCTTATTTCACCACTTGTTTCTTTTGTAAAGTTAATTGTAAGTTTATCACTTGCAAAACTTGAACTTGTAAGTAGTATGCTTGATATTAATAATGTTTTTAATAGTTTTTTCTTCATAGTTTCCCTTATACTAAATCTTTTTTTGAAAATATTCTAAATCCTAACATTGCAAAACCAATTCCTAATAATATAGGATAAAGAATAGAAAATAAAACAAATGTCGACTGCTTAAATGTATCTAAGATATAAAAAGCAACAGGTCCCATAACAGTTAATTCAGGATCAAAAAGTGAAATTGCAGCAACTCTAAATATTTCCATAGGATTAGCTAGTGCAATTGCAATTATCATTGACTCTTCAAATCTGTTTTGCATCATTAAAGATATTAAAGCTATATCAATAAATGCAAGTAAAAATATCCAAATAAAAAATGAAATCCCAAGTGCTACTTCACTTGATTTAACGAAAGAGGATATAAAAAATGCAATTCCTAGAAAAGCAGAAGATAATGCAAACAATAAACCTGTATATAAAAAGAATATTTCCCAAGGAATTGAAGCTCCAATTAATGCTCCATAGATAATTGCAATAAGCATTGCAAAAAATACTGGTAAAAAAACAGTAATAAACCTACCTAAAATCTTACCCCAATAATATTGTTTTAAGGAAATTGGAAAAGATAACATATATTCTAAGATATGATTATCTCTATCTCCTGAAATAGACCTTACAGTTGTTATTAGAATAAAAATAGGGAGTATTACAATAGTAACTTGAATATACATAAGTAATAATCTGCTTAATCCACTAAAACCCATAACCTGTGATTGTGTTACACCTGCTATAAAAAACAGTGCAATCATTCCACCAAATACTAAAGAATAAACTACAAACCATTTTGCTCGTAAGGACTCTTTTAAATCTAAATATGCGATAAGTGATAAATTTTTCATGTTAACCTTTTTCTTAAAAAAGATTTTAACATAGAACAATAATTAATAATGTTGATATATATCAATAGCAATAGTTTATTGTAAAAGCTAGTACTAACTAATTATTTTATATAATCGCATCAACAAAGATAAGTATTTAAAATATATCAAAGGGATAGATGTAAATGAGAGCATTAATTAGTGTAAGTGATAAAAGTGGTGTTGAAAATTTTGCAAAAGAATTAGTAACACTTGGGTATGAAATTATTTCAACTGGTGGAACATATAATAAGTTAAAAGAAGCTGGTATTGCTGTAATTGAAGCAAATGAAGTTACAAAGTTTCCAGAGTGTTTTGAAGGAAGAGTTAAAACTTTAAATCCATATATTCATGGTGGAATTTTACACAGACGTGATAAGCAATCACATTTAGACCAAGCAAAAGAATTAGGTGTTGAAGGTATTGATTTAGTATGTGTAAATCTTTATCCATTTAAAGCAACAATTGAAAAAACTGATGATTTTGAAGAGATTATCGAAAACATTGATATTGGTGGACCAGCAATGGTTAGATCAGCTGCTAAAAACCATGACTCTGTAATTATTGTTACTGATGTTATTGATTATGATGTAGTTTTAAACAATCTTAAAAATGACACTAACACTGCTGAATTCAGACGTGATATGATGATTAAAGCATATGAGCATACTGCTGCATATGATTCAATGATTGCAAATTATATGAACAAAAGATTTAATAACGGTATGGGTGCTAAACAATTTATCACGGGTGTTAAAGTATTTGATACTAGATATGGTGAAAACCCACATCAAAAAGGTGCATTATACGAATTTGATAATCACTTATCAAATAAATTTATCACTCTAAAAGGTGAAGCATCATTTAATAATATGGGTGATATCTCAGGTGCATCAAAAATTGCATCTGCTTTTGGTGATGACAATGCTGTTTGTATTGTAAAACATGGTAATCCATGTGGTTTTGCTATTAAAGATACTCTATTAGAATCTTATGAGCAAGCACTTAGATGTGACCCAATTTCTGCATTTGGTGGAGTTGTTGCTGTTAATGGTGTAGTTGATTTAGACTTAGCCATTAAAATGAATGAGATTTTCTTAGAAGTTGTGTTTGCAGCTGATTTTACAGCAGAAGCTGAAGCAGAGTTAAATAAAAAGAAAAGAATCAAATTATTTAAACAAGGTACAGCAAAATTAGAAATGGCAAATGATGCTTTTAACTTTAAAATTGTTGATGGTGGGTTTGTATATCAAGATGCTGACAAAGTTGAAGATGATGAAGTTAAAAATTCTGAGTTAAAATCAACTAGAACGGCAACAGAACAAGAACAAAAAGATATGGAAATTGCTTATAAAGTAGCTTCATTAACTAAATCTAACTGTGTTGTATATGTAAAAGATTCTGCAATGGTTGCTGTTGGTATGGGTATGACTTCAAGAGTTGATGCTGCAAAAGCTGCTTTAAGAAAAGCAGAAGACTTAGGTATTGATGTATCTGGTTCTGTATTAGCATCTGAAGCTTTTTTCCCATTTAGAGATAGTATTGATGCAGCGCAAGAAGCTGGTGTTAAATGTGTAATTGAACCAGGTGGTTCAATTAGAGATGACGAAATTATTGAAGCTGCTAATGAATTTGGTATGGCTTTATACTTCTCAGGGAAAAGACACTTCTTACACTAACAAATACAAAAAAAGATATCTTAAATAATTTTAAGATATCTGCTATATTTTAAATATAAATAAATATAACAAATGCTAAAGTATAAACTCACTATAAAGGATTATACTTGTTTATAAATTACCTAAAATCTTTATTTATCATTACTATATTTTTACCATTTACTTTACTTGCAAAAGATTTAAAACCTGTTACTATTCAACTTTCTTGGTTTAACCAGTTTCAATTTGCGGGTTACTATATAGCAAAAGAAAAAGGTTTTTATGAAGATTTGGGCCTTGATGTAACAATAAAACCTTTTGAATTTGGAATTAATATTCCAAAAGAAGTAAGCTTAGGTAATCTTGATTTTGCTGTAGGTAGAGAAACTTTATTATTAGAAAGAACAAGTAAACAAAAAATTGTTGCTCTTTATGCCCTTTTCCAAGCTACACCTTTAGTTTTATTAACTACAAAAGAATCGAAAATAGAGGTAGTAGAAGATTTTAAAGGTAAAACTATCATGACTACAATTGATGATGCTAGTGAAGTATCATTAAAATCTATGATTAGCTCTAATAGTATTAAATTTGATGATTTGAATTTTATAAAACACACTCATGATATTAATGATTTAATTAATAAAAAAACAGATGTTATTTCAGCATATTTATCGAAATCTCCTTTTGATTTAAAACAAAAAGGAATTGAATATAATGTTTTTGACCCTAAAATGTATGGTTTTGATATGTATAGTGATTTTTTATTTACAAGCGAAAAATTAATAAATGATGATATTGAAACTGTAGATAACTTTAAAAAAGCTTCTATAAAAGGGTGGAACTACGCTTTTTCAAATATGGATGAGGCTGCAGATTTAATTATTGAAAAATATAATGTTTCAAATTTAAGTAAAGAAGCCTTACTTTATGAAGCAAGAGAGCTAAAAAAATTAGCATATTTTAAAACTAGTCATTTAGGAGAAGTAAAAAAAGAAAAAATACAAAGAATATATGACTTATATAATGTAATGGGATTAACTACAGAAGCAATTGATATTGATGATTTTGTTTATTATGATAAAAAAATAGAGAACTTAAAGTTTACAGAAAAAGAAAAAAAGTATTTAGCAGATAAAAAAGAAATAAGAATATGTGCAGTTAAAAATTTTATGCCATATAGTAATTTTAAAGATAATAAGATAGAAGGTCTTATTTCTGATTATATGAAATTAATAGAAGAGAAAATAGGTTTACCTGTTTTTAGTGTTGCGACTAACTCTTTTGAAGAGAGTATAGAATTTATTAAAGATAAAAAATGTGAAGTAATACCTGCTTTAAGTAAAACTAAATATAGAGAAGAATTACTCAATTTTACGCAAACTTATGCTTATGTACCTCATGTATTAATTACTAAAAACTTTGTACCTTTTATCTCTAATATCAGAGATATAGAACAGAAGAAAATTGCAATAATTAAAGATTATTCAATTTTAGAAATAGTAAAAAATAAATATAAAAATATTCAAATAATTCCTGTTAAAGATTTAGATGAAGGATTAAGAAAAGTTCAGAATGGAGAAGTCTTTGGATTTATCGGTACTAATGCTACAACTTGGTATAAATTACAAACTGAATTTATTGATAATTTAAAAATTTCTGGAAAAATTGATGACGTAACTCGTATTAGAATGGCAATACAAAAAGAAGATGTGCAATTACAAAAAATATTAAATAAAATAGTAATTAATTTAGATGAAGAAACAAAAAATAGTATTCTAAATAAATGGCTAACAATAGAATATAAAAAAGAGTTTGATTTTACAGTTATATGGCAAGTAATTGCTGTACTTTCTATTCTTATTCTAGCTATTTTATACAAACAAAGACTATTAAAACAAATGAATAAATCATTAAGTTTAAAAGTCGAAGAGAAAACAAAAGAATTAATTTTAATTAATAATGAATTAGAACAAAGAATTAAAAAAGCTGTTGATGAAAATCTTAAAAAAGATAGGATATTATCTCAACAATCTAAAATGGCTGCAATTGGTGAAATGATGGAAAATATTGCACATCAATGGAGACAACCATTATCTTTAATTACTACTGGTTCAAGTGGCTTAAAAATAAAAAAAGAGTTAGATATTTTAGAAGATAAATTTATGATTGAAACTCTAGATTCTATCATACTTTCTGCCACAAGTTTATCTAGTACAATTGATGAATTTAGAGACTTTTTTAAGCCAACAAAAGAGAAAACAGAATTTTCTTTATTTGAATGCTGTAATAAAACATTAGATTTATTAAATTCAAAATTAAAAAATAAAAAAATAAAAGTACTTAAGGATATTGAATCAATTGATATAAAAGCATTTGAAAGTGAATTAATTCAAGTTATAATGAGTATTTTAAATAATTCAAGAGATGCATTTTGTGATGAAAAAGATGGAAAAAGATTAATATTTATTGATGTTTTAAAAGAAGGAAACGAGGTGTTAATTAAAATAAAAGATAATGCAGGTGGAGTAGGAAAAGATATTCTAGAAAAAATATATGAACCGTATTTTACAACTAAGCATAAATCTCAAGGTACAGGAATTGGGCTTTATATGTCAAAAGAGATTATTGATAAACATATGAATGGTAAAATTGAATCTGATAATAAAAAATATATTTATGATGATATTGAATATAAAGGTTTAGAAACAGTAATTACTTTACCTTTATAAATTAAAAGTTTGTCAAATATGTTTTAGCTATAATATAAGAATATATATTTAAAATAGGAACGTCTTTGAATTGGATTGATTTAGATAAACAACACGTTTGGCACCCTTATAATGCATTACCTTCAAAAAGTAGCTTGCTTGCTGTAAAAAAGACTGATAAAACATCAATATTTTTAGAAAATGGTGAAGAATTAATTGATGGAATGAGTTCTTGGTGGAGTTGTATTCATGGTTATAATCATCCTAAATTAACAAATGCATTAAAAGAACAAGCTGATATTATGCCTCATATTATGTTTGGTGGAATTGCTCATGAAAAAGCCTCTATACTTTGTGAAAAGTTAGCAAAGCTTAGTGGTTTAAATAGTGTATTTTTATGTGATTCAGGTTCGGTTTCTGTTGAAGTTGCATTAAAAACTACTATTCAATATCAAGAAGCAAAAGGCTTGAAGAAATTTAAGTTTATTGCTTTAGAACATGCTTATCATGGAGATACACTTGCAGCAATGAGTGTTTGTGATCCTAATAATTCAATGCATAGTATTTATGGTTCTTACTTACCAAAACATATTTTTACAAAAGCTCCAGAACTTGGTTTTAATGTAGATTGTTCTGCTTCAATAAAAGCACTAGAAGAAACTTTTATAAAACATGAAAAGGAAGTTGCAGGATTCATTTTAGAACCAATTGTACAAGGTGCAGGTGGTATGAGAATTTATAATCCATTATTCTTAAAAAAAGCTAGAGAATTATGTACTAAGTATGATATTTTATTAATAGCTGATGAAATTGCTACTGGATTTGGACATACTGGAAAAATGTTTGCTTGCCAATGGGCAGGTATAAAACCAGATATTATGACTGTTGGAAAAGGTTTAACTGGTGGTTATATGACAATGGCTGCTATGATTACTTCAAAAGAAGTATCAGACACTATTTCTAATTCAAACTTAGGTATTTTAATGCATGGACCAACTTTTATGGGAAATCCTTTAGCTTGTAGCGTTGCAATTGAGAGTTTAAATTTATTAGAAGATAATTCTTGGAAAAAAAATGTAGATAAAATTGAAGAAATTTTCACATATGAATTAGAGAAAGCAAAGCAATTAGAATTAGTAAAAGATATACGAAATATAGGTGCAATTGGAGTAATAGAATTAAAAGATGAATCTTATGCTCAAAGAATACAAGATTATTGTGTTAAAAATGGAGTTTGGATTAGGCCTTTTGGGAAACTTATATATTCAATTGTTTCATATAATATAAAAGAAGATGATTTAAGAAAAATAGTAAAAACAATGATTGATGCAATTAAAGAAATAAAGACAAAATAATGAAAAAAGAAAATTTAAAAAAATTATCAAATAACTTACCAAAAACTCCAGGTGTATTAGGACGAAAAAGATTTTTTAATTCAGCAGTTTTAATCCCACTTATTAAAATAAAAGGTGAGTATTATTTACTTTTTCAAAAAAGAGCAGCGCATATAAGACAAGGTGGTGATATTTGTTTTCCTGGTGGTGGTTTTGAACAAGAACTTGATAAAAATTTTGAAGATACAGCACTTAGAGAAACTTATGAAGAACTAGGGATAAAAGCAGAAGATATAAAAATTATAGGAAGACTTGACACATATGTAGCACCAATTGGTGCAGTAATTGAACCTTTTGTTGCAAAGATAAAAAAAAACGTACTAAAAACTATGGTAATTGATAAAAATGAGGTTGAAAAAACACTTCTAATTCCAGTTTCTTTTTTTAAAAATACCGATCCTGTTGAATATACATTAGCACATGAAATTCAGCCATATAAAATAAATGAAGAAGGGAAAAAAGAGATTCTTTTTCCTGCTGATGATTTAGGTTTACCTGATACTTATAAAAAACCTTGGGGAAATAAAAGACATAAAGTTTGGGTTTACAAATATGAAGATGAAATTATTTGGGGTATTACTTCTGTAATTATTAATGACTTATTAGAAAAATATTAAACCAAGATTGACTACACAGTAACTAAATATTCTTTGTATATACTTTGAAATATTAAATAACACAAGGATAAGTTATGATTAACAAAATCAACAATATTTCACAGAAGTTTTTAGAGAACTTCCAAAGTTTTTTTCTTCTACTAGCTAGACTTACTATTGCATATGGATTTTTAGATCCAGCATTAAATAAATGGAATGCAATTGAAGATACTGCGTCTTGGTATGAAAGTTTAGGAATTCCCTTTCCTTTATTAAATGTTTATATTTCAGCATCTGTTGAGTCTTTAGGTGTGGTTTTATTAGCACTAGGTTTATTAACTAGAGTTATTAGTTTACCTTTAATTGGAACAATGGTGGTGGCTATTTTAACAGTACATATTGGAAATGGGTTTAGTTCAGGTGATAATGGCTTTGAAATACCATTATATTTCTTACTACTTTTAGGAATTTTTGCTTCATTTGGTGCGGGAAAATTCTCACTTGATAATTATTTTTCAAAAAAATAATCTATTTTAGAGTTTAACTCTTATTAATAATGACAATTTTGATAAAATAGTCAAAATTAATTTAAAGGGTTAAACTTGAAACTTATATACACATTATTACTAACAACACTTATTTTTACAGGTTGTTCTCAAAGTAATTTAAATCAAACAACAAAATCTTCTAATGTATCTACTTGTAAAGCATTAACAGATGAGAAAGAAAAATTTAATTGTCATTTAGAAAAAGCAGAAGATGGTAATATAACTTCTCAATCATGGGTTGCATACTATTATAATGTTGGAAAAATAGTTCCAAAAAATAAAGAAAAAGCAGACTTTTGGTTTACAAAAGCAGCAATGCAAAATGACAAATATTCTCAAAGAGAATTAGGGCTTAATTATTTAGAAAAAAAAGATTATAAAAACTCTTTTTTATGGCTTGAAAAAGCTGCAAAGCAAGATGATAAAATTGCACTAAGAGAGCTAGGTTATTTTTATGATCGTGCTTATGGTGTAAAAAAAGATTACAAAAAAGCTTTTAATTTATTTGAAAGAGCTGCTTTTCAAGATGATGTTTTTGCTCAAAATGAAATTGGATATTATTATGAACAAGGTTGGGGTGTAGAAAAAGATTATAAAAAAGCAATGCACTGGTATAGAAAAACGGCAAGTAAAAATAATACTTATGGTTTAGAAAAAGTTGGTTATCTTTACGCTAAAGGTTATGGTGTTGCTAAAGATTATAAAGAATCGTACAAATGGTTTAAAAAATCTGCACTAAAAGGCAGTAAATATGCAATGTCATGGTTAGGATATCAATTTGAAATGGGCTATGGAGTTGAAAGAAACTATGAAAAAGCGAAGACTTTTTATGAAAAATCAGGAAGTGATTATTCAAAAAGTAGATTAGAATTAATGAGAAAAAAGAGATTAATAAAATAGATGAATAAAATATTAATTGAAAATAAAGAAATAATTCCATCAAAAGTTTTTTGTATTGGAAGAAATTATACTGAACATATTGCAGAGTTAAACAATGAAACACCAGATGAGATGGTTTTTTTTATTAAACCAAATTCAGCTATTAGTGATACTTTGGTTTTCCCAAAAGGAAATGAATCTTGCCACTATGAAGCAGAAATTTCTTTTGTAATAGAGCAAAATAAGATCACTGCTGTTGGTTTTGGTTTAGATTTAACACTAAGAGAAGTTCAATCAAAACTAAAAGGCAAAGGTTTACCGTGGGAGAGAGCTAAGTCATTTGATAAGGCAGCAGTTTTTTCAGAATTTAAAGCCTTTGAAGGTGATATTAATGAGCTTCAAGTTCAATTATTCATCAATGATGAATTAAAACAAGATGGTAATGTCTCTATGATGATAAATAAACCAAATGATATTATAAAAGAAGCAAATACTTTTTTAAGTTTTGAAGATGGAGATATTATAATGTCAGGAACACCAAAGGGTGTTGGAAAATTTGAAATTGGTGATAAATTTATTGGAAAGATATTATACAAAAATGAAGTATTAATTCAAAAAGAATTTATAGCTTCATAAAGGAAATAAAATGGAATTTAATAAATTAAGTGATGAAGAAATAAGAGTTATTGAAAAAAAAGGTACAGAAAGACCATTTTCTGGAAAATTTAACGATTTTTATGAAAAAGGTATTTTTACTTGTAGAAAATGTAATACTGCATTGTATAAATCAGATAGTAAATTTTCATCAGGTTGTGGTTGGCCAAGTTTTGATGATAATTTAGAAGGTGCAGTAAAAAGAGTACCTGATGCAGATGGAAGAAGAATAGAAATAGTATGTAATAATTGTGGTGGTCATTTAGGTCATGTTTTTGAAGGTGAAGGGTTAACTTCAAAAAATACAAGACACTGTGTAAACTCAGTTTCTATAGATTTTGAAAAAGAAAAATAATATATCAGATAATTTTAAATATTAAAGACACCAAAAGGTGTCTTAATTATTATAGTTATAAAAAATATTTTAAACTGTTCCTAAAATATAATAAATAGGTTTTTTATCTAATTGTTGAAGTTTTACATTGTATTTATCTGCCCAGTGTGAAACTTCATCATGAAACTCTTTTAAAATAGCATCCGCATCATTCTCATCACATTTAATTTTTAGATAGTCTGTTTTATTTGATAAACCAACATAAGCGTTCATCTTTTTTAAATGATCATTTAGTGAAAAAATATGTTTAGAAAATTTATCAAAATTATCTGTAGATGAAATCATCTTTTCTGCTTGTTGTACTGAAGAATCACTTTTTGAATAACCAAGTTGAGATAGTATTACCTCAGGTGATACATTTAATTGCATTTATATTCCTTTTAATTTTTATGTATATATTTTATCAAATTTTCTTAAAAAATAGTTGAAATTAACTCTTATAATTTATACAATCATATACACTTTTATATATATTAATGTTAAAATAATTATAAAAGATTTATTTAAAATATTAGGAGAATTATGGTTAAAAATTTGTTTCTTTTATTAACTCTTACATTTACTTTTTTATTCTCAAATGAATTATCATTAACAAAACTTGAAAAAGAATACCTATTAAATAAAAAGTCATTAAATCTTTGTGTTGATCCTAACTGGATGCCTTATGAAATGATTAAGGATACTAAGCATATTGGAATGACAGCTGATTATATTAAGATATTAGAAAAGAATATTAATATTGAAATAAAACTTGTTCAAAGTAAAACATGGAGTCAATCTTTAGAGTTAGGGAAAAAAAGGAAATGTGATATGTTCTCTTTAATAATGCCTACTAAATCACGTTTAAAATATTTAGATTTCACAAAAGCTTATTTCGATATTCCTTTAGTAATAAGTACCCAAATTCATGAATTATTTATAGATGATATTTCGCATTTAAAGGGTAAAAAGATTGGGATTGTAAAAGATTATGCTTACACAGAAATTATCAAAACAAAATATCCCTTTATTAATCTTGTATATGTAGAAAATGTAAAGGATGGATTAACAAAATTACAAAATAATGATTTTTTTGGTTTTATTGGAACTTTATATACAGTAGGATATCAGATTCAAAATGACTTTGTAGGTAAGCTTAAAATTGCAGGTAAATTTGATGAAAGATGGGAATTAGGAATTGCTACAAGAAATGATGAACCCTTATTAAAATCAATTTTAGATAAGGCAATTTTAACAGTTCCAAAAAAAGAAAAGCAGGAAATTTTTAATAAATGGCTTTCTATTGTATATGAAAAGAGTTATTTCTCCTCAATGCTAAGCATACTTGTGATTTCTTTCTTTATTATAATATTTGTACTGTTAATTAATAGAAAACTAAATTCAGAAATTAGAAAAAGAAAAGAAGCTAAGAAACTTTTAAACCTTACAATTTCAAGTGCAAAACTTGGAACTTGGAGTTGGAACCCAAAAACAAATAAAAATGAAACAAATGATATTTGGGCACAAATCATAGGATATAAAAAAGATGATATCAAAGATTTATCTGATTTTTTTACTTTAATACATAGTGAAGATATACCTTTAATAAATGAGGAATTTAAAAAACATGAAAATAGAGAAAAATCACAATATGAAGTAGAATTTAGAATGCTTTGTAAAGATGGTAATTATAAATGGATATATAGTAATGGCTCAATTGTAAAAAGAGATAAAGATGATAAACCTACATTAGTTGTAGGAATTCATCAAGATATAGATCAAAGAAAAAAATTAGAACAAGAAGTATTAAAACAAAAAGATTTATTTATTCAAAAATCAAGACAAGCTGCAATGGGTGAAATGTTAGAAAATATTGCACATCAATGGAGACAGCCTTTATCAGTTATCACAACAGTAGCAAGTGGATTAAAAATTTCAAATAATTTAAATATGACAAAAAAAGAAGATATAGATGATTCAATGGAACAGATTATCAAAAGTGGTATGTATTTATCTCAGACCATTGAAGACTTTAGAAACTTTTTAAATAAAGACAGAGTAAAAAGCAAAGTTAATATTAAAAAATTAATACATAGTGCAACATATTTTTTTAAATCACAAGTCCAAAATAAAAAAATTGATTTAGTATTAAATATTGATGATATTATCATTGAAGTTTATGAAAATGAATTACTTCAGTCTTTACTAAATATTATAAACAATGCTTTTGATGCATTAAATGAAAAAGATATTGAAAAGAAATGTATTATTATTGATGCTTATAAGGATGAAGAAAACTGTATTATTTGCATTAAAGATAATGCTTTTGGAATAGAAAAAGAAAACTTATTAAAAATATTTGAGCCTTATTTTACAACTAAGCACAAATCAGTTGGAACTGGTATTGGATTATATATGACTCATGAAATTATTACAAAACATTTATTTGGAAAAATTGAAGCTTCAAATGTAGATTTTAAATATTTAGGAAAAGATGTAAAAGGTGCTTGCTTTAAAATTACCTTAGCAAAAAAGATGAAAAAGAACTAAAATAAGTTCTTTTGAACACCAATTTTTTCTTCACCTAAAGCTTTTAATCTAAACGTGTATCTGTGCTCAGAGCATCTTCCAAACTCTTTAATTTTTTCTACGTGAGCTTTTGTACCATAGCCTTTGTGTTTATCAAAATCATAGTTTGGATATAAAGGTGCAATTTTTTTCATATATCTATCTCTAGACACTTTGGCTAAAATTGAAGCTGCACTAACTTCTTTTACTGTTGCATCGGCTTTTATTTTATGTTGTAAGGTATTTATTCCAAAAGATGTATTCCCATCCATTAAATATTCATCTGCTTTTACATTTTGCATGATTTCTTCAATTGCTGTTTTTAGACAATAACTTAAACCTTTTTCATCAATTTGCTTTGCGCTTTTAAAAACTATATGATAATCACTGTCTTCAATTATAAGTGGAAATAGTTCTTCTCTTTTTTTTTCACTTAATTTTTTTGAATCATTTAATTCTTTAATCTCTTTTTTAAGTCTTAATCCAGCAACAACTAAAGGCCCACTCAAAGGCCCACGACCAGCTTCATCAATACCACATAACATATATAATCCAATCTTTTTTCAAATAGTATATTATCTTTAATAAAAAGAGGCTTTATAATTTCTTTTTCAAATTACTTGACAAACATACACTCAAGGTGCTATAATTTTATTAGCAGTTAAACTAAAGGAGTGCTAATATGAATAAATTATTTGAAAAACTAACAAACCAACTAAGTGAAACAATAGATTCGTCTGTTGCATTAGCTTTACATAATAAAAATCAGGAAGTAGAAGTAATACATTTACTTTGGGCTTTATTAACAAATACAAACTCGGTATTAAACCAGTTATTAAATAAGATGAATATTGATAAAGCTGCAATTGAATTAGAAGCTAAATCATATGCAGGAAAATTACCAGCAGTTTCATCAGTAACAAAAGAGAATATAAAATTATCAAGAAACGTAGTTCAAAGTCTAGAAAAAGCAGAAGGACAAGCAGCAAAACAAGGAGATAAGTTTATTGCTATTGATACTTGGCTTATTTCAAATTTTGACTCAAAAGAGTTAAAAGAAGTATTAGGTAAATATATTAATCTAAGAGATGCTACAAAAGAACTAGAAGCTATGAGAGCTGGAAGTACAATTGATTCAGCAAGTAGCGATGATAATCTTGAAGCTTTAGGAAAATATGGAATTGATTTAAACAAAATGGCTATTGATGGGGAACTAGATCCAGTAATTGGTAGAGATGAGCAAATTAATAGAATGATGCAAATTCTAATAAGAAAAACAAAAAACAATCCAATACTTCTAGGAGAACCAGGAACTGGTAAAACTGCAATTGCCGAAGGCTTAGCTCAAAGAATTGTAAACAAAGATGTTCCAACTTCTTTACTTAATAAAAAAGTAATAAGCTTAGATATGAGTTCTCTAATAGCAGGTGCAAAATATAGAGGAGAATTTGAAGATAGATTAAAATCAGTAATTGATGAAGTAAAAAAAGCAGGAAATATAATACTGTTTATTGATGAAATTCATACAATCATAGGAGCTGGTGCAAGTGAAGGCTCTATGGATGCAGCAAATATTTTAAAACCTAGTCTTGCAAGGGGAGAATTACATACAATAGGTGCAACAACATTAAAAGAGTATAGAAAGTATTTTGAAAAAGATACAGCAATGCAAAGAAGGTTCCAGCCTGTAAATGTTGATGAACCAACAGTAAATGAAGCATTATCAATTCTTAGAGGAATAAAAGAAAAACTAGAAACGCATCATAATGTTACTATTAATGACTCAGCACTAATAAGTGCAGCAAAGTTATCAAATAGATATATAACAGATAGATTTCTACCTGATAAAGCAATTGATTTAATTGATGAAGCAGCAGCTGAACTTAAAATGCAAATTGAATCAGAACCAACGGTTCTTTCAACATTAAAAAGAGAAATTCAAACTATTAATGTAGAAAAAGAAGCTTTAAAAATGGAAAAAAGTAAAAAGAATGATGATAGATTAGAAGAAATTGAAAAAGAACTAGCTAACTTAACAGAAGAAAAACAAAACCTTGAAGCTAGATTTGAAAATGAAAAAGAGACTTTTAATGCTACAAGTGAATTAAAAGCAAAAATTGATGAACTAAAAACAAAAGCAGAGCGTGCAAAAAGAGAATCTAAATTTGAAGAAGCAGCATCTATTGAATATGGTGAAATCCCAGCATTAGAAACAAAAATAAAAGAAAATGAAGAAAAATGGAATAGAATGCAAAAAGAAGGAACACTTCTTCGAAATTCTGTAGATGAAGACGCAATTGCAGGAATAGTTTCAAGATGGACAGGAATTCCTGTTAATAAAATGATGGATTCAGAAAAACAAAAAGTATTACAAGTTGAGTCTGTGTTAAAAGAAGATGTAGTAGGGCAAGATGAAGCTTTAAAAGCTATATCTAGAGCTATTAAAAGAAATAAAGCAGGATTAAGTGATGATTCACGTCCTATTGGTTCTTTTATGTTCTTAGGACCAACAGGAGTTGGTAAAACAGAAGCTGCAAAAACTCTTGCTAAGTTTTTATTTGATGATCCAAAATCACTAATTAGATTTGATATGAGTGAGTATATGGAGAAACATGCAGTATCTAGACTTATAGGAGCTGCACCTGGATATGTTGGATATGATGAAGGTGGACAGTTAACTGAAGCAGTTAGAAGAAAACCATATTCTGTAATATTATTTGATGAAATTGAAAAAGCTCATCCTGATGTATTTAATATTTTATTACAAGTATTAGATGATGGAAGATTAACAGATAACAAAGGTGTTACAATAGATTTTAAAAATACTATTATAATTTTAACATCTAATATTGGTAGTGCTAAAATTATTGATATATCAGATAAAGAACAAAGAAGAAAAGAAGTATTAGATGATTTAAAAGCATACTTTAAACCAGAGTTTTTAAATAGACTTGATGATATTGTAATATTTGAGCAACTTGGACTTGAAGCAATTACAAATATTGTTGATATTATGTTTAATAGTATAAAAGAGAAATTAGAGCAAAAAGATATACATATTTCATTAAGCGAAAACGCAAAAGCTTATGTAGCCAAAGCTGGATATGATCCAGTATATGGGGCAAGACCATTAAAAAGAGCTATTTATGAAATAGTTGAAGATAAACTTGCAGATTTAATATTAGAAGATAAAATTTTTGAAGGTTCAAAAGTAGAGTTTGATGTAGTAAATGATGAGGTAATTGTTAATATTTCATAATATAAATTATCAAATGTCAAGATATAAGTATGACGATTATATGTTATACTTATATCAGAACTAATTACTAAGAAGACAAATGAAAATCAAAGAAAGAAGAATACTTAATCTTATTAAGTATATTCCTGTTTTATTAACGCTTATAATTTCAGGAGTTTTAACCTTTTACTTATATTTCCAAAATATTGAAAGATTCAAGCTTGAAGCTCAAAAATTGGAGAAAAAATATATAGAAATCAATAAAGATTTAATAAAATTCCAAGTACAAAAAATTAAACAAACTATCTTAGATGAAAAAGCCAATCAAAGAAAAAAACTAAAAAAAGAATTAAAATTACAAGTAGATAATGCTTATAATATTGCCTTATCAATATACAAAAATAATCAAGACAAAAAACAAAATGAAATTATCAAACTTATAAAAGATGCATTAAGAGATATTAGGTTTAATGAAGAACGAGGATATTTATTTATCTATTCAATGCTTGGAACAAATATATTACATCCAATTAAAACAAATCTAGAAAATAAAAATATGTGGAATTATAAAGACAAAAAAGGGACTTTTCTAATTCAAAGAATGAATGAAATTCTAAGTAAAAAGGATTCAACTTTTTATAAATGGTATTGGGCAAAAGATGAAAATCAAAGTGAAGAGCTAGAAAAAGTTGGTTACTTTAAATTTTTTGAACCTTTTAATTGGTTTATAGGAACTGGAGAATATATAAAAGACTTTGATATTGAATTAAAAAATAGTTTATCAAAAAAACTTAGTGAATATCATTATCGAAAAGAATCATATATCTTTGCACTAGACTATGATGGAAACTACATTAGTTATCATAATAAAAATGCAATTGGAAAAAATATAAAAGACCTTATGCTTGTTAGAAATCCTGAAAAAATGATGAAAGAGATGAAAAAAAAATCTGAAATTAAAGCTGGGTTTATGACATATACTCATAATGATAAACCAATTACAAAAGCAAAAAATAATAAAATAAGTTATGTAGATGGGATTAAAGATTGGAAGTGGATAATAGGAACAGGTTTTTATATGGATGATTTCTATAAAGAAATGGAAATAAAGAATAAGGAATTATTAAAAACAAATAATGAAGAATTAAAACAATTATTATATATTAGTTTTACTCTTACACTAATCTTATTATTAGTATTAATTTATATTTCAAAAATTCTTGAGTCTGAATTTATTAAATATACAAAAGAAATAGAACATCAAATAAAAAAGAATATTAAAACAGATAGAATTTTAGCCCATCAATCAAAAATGGCAGCAATGGGTGAAATGATTGGAAATATTGCTCACCAATGGAGACAACCACTATCCACAATATCTACAATTACAACAGGTATTAAAGTACAAAGAGAAAATGGAATATTAGATAAAGATTTTGAAAATGATGCAATGGATAAGATTAATAAACATGTTCAATATCTTTCTCAAACAATTGATGATTTTAGGAACTATTTTAAGACAACAAAAACAATTAATGAGTTTAAGTTTAGTGCTTTATTTCAAAAGTCTTTAAATTTAATTGAAACTAAATGTACAGAAAATGATATTTTTATTATAGAAGAAATAGATGACATAGTACTTAATACTTTAGAAAATGAGCTTTTACAAGTATTAATAAATATTTTAAACAATGCAATTGATGCTGTATCAAAAATTGATACAAAGAAATATATATTTATAAATTCAAAAGTTTTAGATAATAAGTTTATTATTGAAATAAAAGATAATGGAAATGGTCTTGACTTAAATAATACAAGTAAAATATTTGAGCCATATTTTACAACTAAAGAAAAATCGCAAGGTACTGGTATTGGATTGTTTATGAGTGAACAAATAATTTCTAATCATTTAGGTGGATATATTAATGTAAAAAATGTAAAATTTGAATATAATTCAAGTTCTTTTAAAGGTGCATTATTTCAAATAATTCTGCCAATAGAAAAAAAAGAGAAGGAAATAGAACAAAACTAAAGAAATCTTAAGCTTGGTTTAACTATAATCCCCAACTTAATTAGTGAATATAGAGGAATAACTAACATGAAAAGAACATATCAACCACATAACACTCCTAGAAAGAGAACGCATGGTTTTAGAATCAGAATGGCTACTAAAAATGGTAGAAAAGTTATTAAAGCAAGAAGAGCTAAAGGTAGAAAAAGATTAGCTGTTTAAGCAAAAGACATCGACTAAATAGCTCGAAAGATTTTAATAAACTATATAAAAGCGGCAAAAGATGGCATACGTCATCATTTGTCGCTTTTTTTGGTTCTAACGATACATTAAACGCTGCTTTTGTAACTTCAAAGAAGGTAGGAAACGCAGTATTAAGAAATAAAGCAAGACGTAGAATGAGAGCTTTATTTGCTACTTACGAAAATCAAATCAAATCCGGTAAATATATTTTTGTTGTTAAAAATACAATACACGATAAAAGCTTCTCACAGCTAAAAAAAGATTTTGATTTTGCATTTAAAAGACTTGAATTACTACAATGAAAACAATTTTTAAATACTTTATTAGGTTTTACCAGAGGTATTTGAGTGTGATTTCATTTGGATCGTGTAGATATTATCCAACTTGTTCGCAATATGCCCTATGGCAACTAGATAATAATACGTTTTTTAAGGCGATTTATTTTACAATATCACGCGTATTAAAATGTAATCAACTTTTTTCTGGTGGAATAGATTATCCAGTTATAAAGTTAAAAAAACTTCAAAATGTAAATTTTGAAAAAATCAAAATAGTTTATTGGTATGTTCCAACAAAAAACAATAAATATTTTGTAGTTAAAAACCGACAGTGGAAAAACAAGGATGAACAATATGAATCAAAATAACGGAATGCAAAAACGAATGCTTATAATGACAGTAGTCGTTTTTGTATTTTTTATAGCTTATGAGTTTTTAGTATTAAAACCACAGCAAGAAGCTAAAGCTGCTCAAGCTAAAGTAGAGCAAACAACACAAGAAAACAGTGCTCCAGATGTAAAAACGTCTACTACGCAAATGGTATCAACAGATGTAAATGGCAATCCAATTGATATGTCGAACCAAGTTGCAGCCTTATCTCCAAAAACAATTGCAAGTTCACAAATAGTTTCTGTTATTAAAACAGCAAAAAATATTATTGAAATTGATACTTTAGGTAGAGTTGCTCAAGTTACTTTAACTCAAGAAAAATATAAAGATGAAGATTTAAATCAAATCAAATTATTTGAAGTTAATCAATTAAGACCTTTAGAAGTTAGATTTGCAGATGCAAACTTAAATGCTGAAGCTTTCAAAGTTGCAACTGTTGCAAGTTCTGCTAATATTGATGCTACAAGTAATGTTCAAGAATTAGTATTAACTCAGACATTAAGTAATACAGTTTTAACTAAAAAGTTTACAATCTATCCTGATGGACACTATGATTTAAAAGTTTCTTCTACAAACAATCAGCAATTTTTTATTACAAATGGATATAGACCAAATGTTTTAGCTGATATGTATGCAGTTCATGGTTTTATCGCAAAATTAAATGATAGTACTTTAGAAACAATTGAAGATGGTGATTTAGATAAAAATAAAGATATTATTGGTGCAAAATTTATTTCTAGTTTTGATAGATATTATACAAGTTTAATTTATAATTTTGAAAAGTCATTAAGTGTTTCTTTAATGCCTGACTCAAATTCAGATGTTCAAGCTTTTGTTCATGGTGGAAGTAATATCTCTTTCTCAGGTTTCATGGGTCCTAAAAATCATAGAGATTTAGAAGCTTTAAATCCTGAATTAATTGATGTAATTGATTATGGTTGGTTTACATTTATTGCAAAACCTATGTTCTTATTACTTCAATTTATTCAAAGTTATGTTGGAAACTGGGGTTGGACAATTGTTATATTAACTATTTTAATTAAATTAGTACTTTATCCTTTATCATACAAAGGTATGGTATCTATGCAAAAATTAAAAGATTTAGCACCAAAAATGAAAGATATTCAAGCTAAATATAAAGATGATAAGCAAAAACAATCTATGCATATGATGGAATTATATAAAAAACATGGTGCAAACCCAATGGGTGGATGTTTACCATTAATTTTACAAATTCCTGTATTCTTCGCAATATATAGAGTTTTATTAAATGCTATTGAGTTAAAAGGTGCACCATGGATGCTATGGGTACATGATTTAGCTGAAATGGATCCATACTTTGTATTACCAATTTTAATGGGTGCTTCAATGTACTTACAACAAAAAATTACGCCAAATACAATGCAAGATGAAATGCAAAAGAAAATATTCCAAATGTTACCAATTATTTTCACATTCTTCTTCTTATGGTTCCCTGCAGGACTTACATTATACTGGTTCGTAAATAACGTGTTTACAATTTCACAACAGTATTACATTAATAAAATGTTTGAAAGAAAAAGAGCGGAAAAACAAAAAGCAGAATAATAGGGATTTACAATGAAAAAATTTGAAGCTAAATGTTTAGAAGAAGTTTACGAATTAGCAACAGCTGATTTTAAGTGTTCAATTACAGATTTAGAAATTGATGTAATTCAACAGCCAAGCAAGGGTTTCCTTGGGCTTGGTAAAAAAACTGCTATTATTCAAGTTTGTTATAAAGATAATTGTAATAAATATGAAAAAAAATCAGCATCACAAACATTTAGAAAAAAAGATGTAAAAATTGAAGATGTTTCTAAAAGAATTGAAGATTCAAATAAAAGTGATGAAATAGTAAAAAAAGCTAAAGAGTTAAAAGAAGAGCCTATTTTAAATGAAGTTCCAAAAGATACTTCAAAAGATAAAATTTTTGATAACTTTTACAATGAAGATGAAGCTTCAAATGAACTTTCTTCTTTAGTGGTAAAAAAAGATAAACAAGATATTATCAACGAAATAAAAGCTGGAATGGATTTACTTTTTTCAAATACTTGTTACAAAATCGATAATATTAAAGTAGATTTCTATGATGAAGAAACTTTATATGTTGAATTTACAGGTGATGATTCTGCTTTATTAATTGGAAAAGAAGGTTATAGATATAAAGCCTTATCTTATATTTTATTTAATTGGATAAATGAAAAGTATGGATTAATGCTAAGATTAGAAGTAGCAGAGTTTTTAAAAAATCAAGAAGCTTCAATCTATACTTATTTAGAACCTGTAATAGAAGTAATTAAAGAAAAAGGTACTTTTAAAACTAAACCTTTAGATGGTATTTTAGTTCATATTGCACTTAAAAAATTAAGAGATGAATTTCCAAATAAATATGTTGCTGTAAAAACAAATGTAAGAGGCGACAAATATGTACTTGTAAATGAGTATAGAAGCAAAGACCAATAAAGTGTTTGATGATAATACTATAGTTGCAATAGCAACAGCCAATGGAATTGGTTCAATCTCTATAGTTAGACTTTCAGGAGTAAATGCTCTTGAAATCGCTCTAAAAATTTCTAAAAAATCAAACTTTCAACCACGATTAGCAACACTTTCTTCTTTATATTCTAAAAAAGACGAAGTTATTGATGAAGCTTTAGTTCTATATTTTAAAGCACCATTTTCTTTTACAGGTGAAGATGTAATTGAATTTCAATGTCATGGTGGAGTTGCAATTGCAAATATGATTGTAAATGAAACTATTAATCATGGAGCTAGGTTTGCAAGCCCTGGTGAGTTTTCAAAAAGAGCTTTTTTAAATAATAAAATAGATTTATCAAAAGCTGAAGCAATTTCTAAAATTATTGAAGCTAGAAGCGTAGATGCAGTTAAATTATTAGCAAGACAATTAAAAGGTGAACTAACATCTTTTGTAAATGATATTAGAGAAGATTTACTATTTATGCTAGCTTATACAGAAGTTTCAATTGATTATGCTGAAGATGATTTACCATCAGATATTTTTGAGCAAATCAAAAATAAAATGGATAAAATTATTGTAAAACTATCAAATACTCTTGATGCTAGTAAAAGACGTGAGGGAATGATAGAAGGCTTTAAAGTGGCAATCATTGGAAAACCTAATGTTGGAAAGTCATCGCTACTTAACAAGCTTCTAAACTATGATAGAGCGATTATCTCAGATATTGCAGGAACTACACGGGATACTATTGAAGAGTCTGTAAAAATTGGTACTCATATAATTAAAATAGTTGATACTGCAGGAATTAGAGATGCAAGTGATGTTATTGAAAAAATAGGAATTGAAAAATCAATTGAAGCGATTAATGAAGCTGATATTGTAATTGCATTATTTGATAATAGTAAAACTTGTGATAGTGAAGATGAAAAAATTATAGATTTAATATCTTCAAATAAAGAAAAAGAGATCATAAAAGTTTTAAATAAATCTGATTTAGAAAATAGCTTTGATAAATCTTTAATAAGTGATTTTATTGAATTATCTACAAAACAAGATATAAATCCACTTATAAAAAATATTGAAACAATATTAGATTCAAATACACATAGTGATGAAATGACTCTTGTTTCAAAAAGACAAGTATCATCAGTTGAATTAACGCTATCTCATATAGAGCAATCTATTATGCCACTTGATAGTGGTGAGTTAGAATTCTTTGCTCATCATATAACAGAAGCTTTAGAAAATATATCAAATATTACAAGACCATATGAAAATGACCAAATGTTAGATGTAATGTTTGGAGAGTTTTGTTTAGGTAAATAGTTTTAAAGATTTGAGATAAAAGTAAATTTACTTTTATCTTTTGTTTTATTCTTCAGGATATATATAAGAAACCAATTTTGCATTTTCTTTTGATATATCAATCCATGAATTGCAATCAAACTCAATTTCCATAATTCCACCTATTTCAAATTTCTCTTTAAAATCTACAAGAGTAATTGCAAGCGCAGTTAAAGATGGGTTGTGTCCAATTAATATCATATTTTCAACTGTATCAAATGTGTATGATATTGTCTCAAGAAGTTCATTTACAAATGCCATATATAAAACTTCATTATACATTATTGATTTATCATAATTTAGCACTTCTGCAAATATTTCAGCTGTTTGCTTAGTTCTGTGTGCAGGACTTGATACAATTAAATCAGTAGTAACATTTTTATCTACAAACTTTTGAGCTATTTTTCTAGCTTCTTCAATACCTTTTTGACTTAATTCTCTATCATAATCATCTTGACCAGGTTTTTCATTAGCTTTATTAGTGTGTCTTACAATATATAGTTTTTTCATTTATTACTCTTTATTCTTATTAATTATGATTTTAAAAGAAAAATCCTTTTTTTATTATAAAATTATAACCTTATTGTATATAATCAATATCAATGTGTAATTTTTACAAGTTTTTATTAAAAAATATCAATATTATTTTATTATTTACAAATAATATTTTTATTGCTTTTAAATAGGGCTCTTAAAAATTAAATAATTATTATGTCATTAAACATATAAAATATCAATATTTTGAATTTTTCTTTTGTATTTTATAGAAAAAATTTATTTTATAGTTTAATATTTGTATAATAGAAAAAAATTAAGGTTAATTAAAGTGGGATATGATTTAAACAAAAAATTAGTAATTGCAATTTCTTCAAGAGCATTATTTAATTTAGAAGATGAAAATAAAATATTTGAAGAAAAAGGTTTAGATGATTATTATAAATATCAAATTGAAAATGAAGATAAACAAATAGATGAAGGTACAGGTTTTAGACTAGTAAAAAATCTATTAAAAATAAATGAAGATTTTCCTGATGATAAACAAGTTGAAGTTATTATCATGTCTAGAAATAATTCAGCAACTTCATTACGAATTACCAAATCAATAGAAAAATACAAACTAGATATTCAACGTTCAGCTTGGACAGGAGGAAACGATATTGCAAAATATTTAAAACCTTTTAAAGTAGATTTATTTTTATCAGCAAATGAACATGATGTTCAAAATGCAATTAATGAAGGAATAGCATCTGCTAGAATTTTACCATATGAAAATAAAAATAATGAATTTTCAAACCAAGTAAAAATTGCCTTTGATGGCGATGCAGTTTTATTTTCAGAAGAATCAGAAGTTATATATAAAACTCAAGGTTTAGAAGCCTTTTTAGAACATGAAAAAGCAAATGTATCAAATGCAATGCAAGATGGGCCTTTTGCTCAGCTATTAAGAGTAATATCAAATATTCAAGCTAAATATCAAGAAGAGCAAACACCAATTAGAACAGCACTAATAACTGCAAGAAATTCACCTGCACATGAAAGAGTAATTAGAACACTTTCACATTGGAATGTAAGACTTGATGAAGCATTTTTCCTAGGAGGAGTTGATAAATATGAAGTAGTAAAAGCTTTTGGTGCTGATATTTTCTTTGATGACCAAGATGTTCATTTAGAAAGTACTTCAAAACAAACACCAAGTGCAAAAGTTTTATATAAAGAAGAATCAATTTTAAATAGAATTTAGTTTAATATTTATTAACTATTTTTTTATATAATTACTAAAATTATGAAAGGAATATTATGGAACAAGCAAAAACAGTATTTTTATTAACTTCTTTAACAGTTTTATTTGTGTTTATTGGTTTTTCTTTTGGAGGAACAACTGGTATGTTAATCGCATTTTTAATAGCAGGTGGTATGAACTTTTATGCATATTATTATTCAGACCAACAAGTATTAAAGCATTATGATGCAAC
Organism: Poseidonibacter parvus; assembly: GCF_001956695.1. Taxonomy (NCBI): domain Bacteria; kingdom Pseudomonadati; phylum Campylobacterota; class Epsilonproteobacteria; order Campylobacterales; family Arcobacteraceae; genus Poseidonibacter; species Poseidonibacter parvus. The sequence continues at coordinate 2,168,992 of NZ_CP019070.1, read as the reverse complement.
ACCTCTTGAAGATAAAAGACATCCTGTTTATCAAATTACTCAAAAACTTGTACAAAAAGCTGGATTACCAATGCCAAAAGTATATTTAATTCCAGATCATACTCCAAATGCATTCGCAACTGGAAGAAATCATGAAAATGCAGCAGTTGCAGTTACAATGGGTTTATATGAAATGTTAAATGAAAAAGAGCTTGAAGGCGTAATAGCACATGAATTATCTCATATAAAGCATTATGATATTTTAGTGGGAACTATTGCGGCTGTTTTTGCAGGTGCAATAGCAATGATAGCAAATATGATGCAATTTGGTGCAATGTTTGGAAGTAATAGACAAAATTCAAATCCTATAATGATGATATTAATGGCACTATTATTACCTCTTGCAGCTTCAATTATTCAAATGACAGTAAGTCGTAGTCGTGAGTTTATGGCTGATGAGGGAGCTGCTAGAATGACAGGTGATGCAAGTGGCTTGCAATCTGCATTATCAAAATTAGAAAATTATGCTAGAAATGGTCATCAAGTTCATAATGCAACTGAACAAACAGCACATATGTTTATAATAAATCCATTTTCAGGTTTAAAGTCTACGTTTGGAGGATTGTTTAGAACTCATCCTACAACTGAAGATAGAATTGCAAGACTTGAAGAATTAAAAAGTGAACTTTAAAAAATAAGTAAATTTAAAAGAGTAAAAGTTTACTCTTTTATTTTGAGTAAACTTTTTTTACATTTTCTATTTTAGATGACATATTAAGTAATGCCATATCAGCTAATACTAAAGCCATCATAGACTCAGCAACAACAGAACCACGAACTGCAACACAAGGATCGTGTCTTCCTTTTAGTTCGCAATCAACTTCATCGTTATGAATATCAACTGTTTCTTGTTTAATAAAAATAGATGGAGTTGATTTAAAATAAACTTTCACATTAATATCATCGCCATTTGAAATTCCACCAAGAATTCCACCACTATGATTTGTTTTAAAGCCATCTTTTCTTATTTGGTCATTATTATCATAACCTTTAACTTTTGAGCTTAGTGTTCCATCTCCAATTTCAACAGCTTTTACTGCGTTTATACTCATCATCGCATTTGCAATTTGTGAATCAAGTTTAAAATATAATGGTTCACCTAAACCTATTGGAGCATTTTTAACATTTACAAGAGCAACACCACCAACAGAGTTATGCTTATTTTTTGCAGCTAGTATTGCATCTTTTTGTGCTTGCTCAACATTTTTATCTAGGGCAAATATTTCAGAGTCACTTACACTTGAAAAGTCATATTCACTAGCTTCAACTCCATCAATTGCACAAATACCACTTTGAACTTCAATCTCAAGCTCTTTTAGCATTAATTTTGCAATTGCTCCAGCTGCTACTCTAGCAGCAGTTTCTCTAGCACTTGAACGTCCACCACCTCTATAATCTCTTGTTCCATATTTATTAAAGTAAGTAAAATCTGCATGACCTGGTCTAAATAGATCTTTTACATTAGTATAGTCTTTAGATTTTTGGTTTTCATTAAAAATTACCATTGAAATTGAAGTACCTGTTGTAATTCCTTCAAATACACCTGAAAGTATTTCTACTTTATCGCCTTCTTTTCTAGCAGTTGCGTATTTGTTTTTTCCAGGTTTTCTTCTATCCATTTCATTTTGAATAAACTCTTCATCAATTTTTATTCCAGCAGGAACTCCATCTACAATACATCCAAGAGCTTTTCCATGACTTTCACCAAAAGTTGAAAATCTAAATCTATGTCCAAATGTATTCATTATTCGCTACCTTTTAAAATATCAATTGCAATTTTTGCAACTGCTTGTTGAGCTAATTTTTTACTTTTACCTTTTGCTTTTCCATAAGTTTTATCATCAATCCAAATTGATACTTCAAACTCTTTTTTATGGTCAGGACCAAATGAAGCTTCAATTTTATACTCAGGAATTGAACCAAATCTAGCTTGTGTAATTTCTTGAAGAGCAGTTTTATAATCAGAGAATAAAACATCTAGATTAATTTTGTCATATGATTCATCTAGAAGTTTTAGAATAATTGGCTTTAAAGCCTCTAATCCTGATTCTAAATAAATAGCACCCATTATTGCTTCAAAAGCATCTGAAAGAATAGAAGCTTTTGTTCTTCCTTTGTTTCTCTCTTCTGCACTTGATATAAAAATAAAATCACCTAATTTAATATCATTTGCTAATCTAGTAAAGCCAGTTTCATTTACTAATGATGCTCTTATCTTTGATAGTTCACCTTCATTAGATTTTGGAAATTTTAAAAATAAAAATTCTCCTACTATTAGGTTTAAAACTGCATCTCCTAAAAATTCTAATCTTTCATTATTATATGGTTTTTTAAAACTTTTATGTGTAAGTGCTTCGATTATCAGGTTTTTATCTTTAAACTGATAATCCAAACACTTTTCTAACTTTGAATAATCACTCATTATCTTACTTTCCTTAAAATTTTTACATTAATATAATTATTTATAATTAATGCACGAGATTATATCACATCTTTTATTATTGTAAAGATTGTGTAGCTTGGTCTAAAGATTTACTTAGTGTATGACTAACATTAAATGTTAATATACTATGACAATGTGGACATCTATTGTCATAAATTGGATGTGAATGTTTACAAGATGAACAAATAAATTCAAAATCTAAAGTTGCATTTACCTCTTTTGAATATTTATGAAGTAATATTAAAATATTAAAAACAAAGTCTTCACTATGTTTTAAATTATCTAAGTAGCCTTTTGCATTATATAATTCAAGCAAAAATTCATTTGAAGCAACTTTCTCAAAATGAATATCGTCAAAATTTAAATACCACATTAAATCAATAAACGATTTGGCATCGAATTTTTCTACATTTTCCCAAAAAAAGTCTTTATTAAATTGTAATAAAAACTGTACAAACAATCTTTGAATACTTTTATCTTTTTTATAAATCTCATTTAGAAGTTGGGTTCTTTTCTCATAAGAATAAATTGGATCGTTTAATATAATAAGTGCATCTAGATAAGTTTGATCTTTGCTAACGTTTTTATTTAATTCTTCTAGACAAGTTGTTATTTCTTTAGCTTTTTTAAAGTCTTTAAGTTTTTCATGAATTATCAATAAATATGTTAAAGCTTGTTTGTTTCTAGGTGAGAATTTAAGTATTCTCATAAATACATCTTTTGATCTTTGTAAAAAACCACCTTTAAAATAAGTAGTTCCTAAAAGTTCTAATAACTCTTCTTTTTTTACTCTATCACTTACATGTTCAAGTAGTGTTAAGTATACATTTATTGCTTTATTATAATCACCTTTATGTAAAAAAGATGAGGCTAATAAAAGTATTGAATCAAAAGGTAGATTATATGTTTTATATAAATGAACATAGTCGTCTTCTTTTAGTTTCCCAAGTTCAAACCTACGTGATAATTTTCTATAATCTTTTCGTGCAAGTCTTTCTCTATATATTCCATAAGAATAAGCGATAAAAGATATCACAAATACAAGTGCTACAAGTATTATAATACTAAACAACGGGTCTCTATACTCTAAAACTATATTATCCACTTTTGGCCTTGTTTATATCTTGAAATAGACAATAATATTATCATAAAAGTTCATATAAAAAAATAAAGTGCTATAATCGCAAATGATTAAAAAAGAGTCGATTGAAAATTTAAAAAACAACCTTGATATTGTTGATGTAATTTCACAGTTTTTAGAAGTTAAAAAATCAGGTGCTAACTTTAAAGCTTGTTGTCCTTTTCATGGAGAATCAACTCCTTCTTTTGTAGTAAGTCCTGCAAAACAAATATATCATTGTTTTGGGTGTTTAGCTCCAACTGAAGAAATTAGAACAAAAGATGGTATAAAAGAAATTCAAGATATTCAAATTGGAGATTATGTATTTGCTTCTAATGGAAAAGAAACAAAAGTAATTGAAACCTTATCTCATAAACCTCAATATGGAATGTTGAAATTTAAAACTGATTTGTTTGATGAATGGTCATATTTTACTCAAAATCATGATATGGTCGTTTTAACTCAAGATGATGTAAAAAAGAATTTGCCTTATATTCGAGTTGAAAAAAATAGACCTCTTAAATTTTATGGAAATATAAAAAGAAGAAAACATAAAAAAGAAATTAATATCAAGACTCAAGTCTTATTTGCAAAAGAAGTTAAAAAAGGAGATTATTTCTTATATCCAATTGATAGGGAAGTAATTACAAACAAAACTTTTGATTTCTCTGAATTTTGGGAAAAGAATAAATTGGGTCCTTCTGTAGATATTATAAAAAAAGTAAAAATCACAAAGGATTTAATGTGGTTATTTGGTATGTACATAGCAGAAGGAAGTACATATCGAGGGGGAATTAAATTTTCATTACATTCTAAAGAAATTAATTATGCTGAGAAAATAATTGAAACATTAAAGAAATCTTTTAAAAAAGAAGCCTCTTTATTTTATCCAAAAAATAGAAAAAATTCTTTAGAAGTTACTTGCTCAAGTACTAATTTAGAATATATTTTTAAAAAGCTTTTTGCAAGTGGTGCTCAAAATAAAGAGTATCCATATTATTTTAACTACTTAAAAAAATCATTTAAGAGTTCACTTTTTGAAGGATTGATGGATGGAGATGGTTGTTATTCTAGAAGAACTTATAAAACAATAAGTAAAAAATTATCTTATCTTTTATTTGATTTAGCAATAAGTTTAGAACTTATTCCTTCTATTTATAAAGAAAAAAAATACAAAGATAAAAAAAATGTTAATCATAAGAAATCTTATACAATTCTTTTTCATAAAAGAGAGTCCTTAAAAGCTTTTTTTGAGAATATTAATGATGTTAAGTATCTTTTTATGAGAGTAAAAAGTATTAAAGAATCAGAAGATGAAGAATTGGTATATGATATTACTGTAGAAGATAAAAGTCATACTTTTTTAACAAAAAATTTCATTGTAGGTAATTGTGGAGTTGGTGGTGATTCTATAAAATTTATGATGGAATATGAAAAACTTTCATATCCAGAAGCTATTGAAAAACTAGCATCTATGAATAATGTTACTTTAGAATACGATAATGTAAATACTAAAAAACAAGATATAAGAATATTAGAAGATGTTAATAAATTTTATCAAAGACTTTATGTAAATAATAATACTACAAAAGAGTATATTGCAAGTAGGGGAATTTCAGAATTTTCAGTTGAAAAATTTGAAATTGGTTATGCACCAAGTTCAGGTGATACAATTAATTTTCTAAAATCAAATCACTATAACTTAAGTGATGCAATAGATTTAGGTGTAATTGATACAGGAACTAATGGTTTATACTCGAGGTTTATTGAAAGAATTACTTTTCCAATTTATGGAATAAATGGGAAAATGGTTGGTTTTGGTGGACGAACAATTACAGGACATAATGCAAAATATGTAAACTCACCGCAAACAAAAGTATTTAATAAATCAAGACTACTATATGGATATCATTTAGCAAAAGAGCATATTTATAAAAAAAATCAATTAATTGTTTGTGAGGGTTATTTAGATGTAATAATGCTACATCAAGCAGGATTTAATACAGCAGTTGCAACATTAGGAACTGCACTTACAAAAGATCACTTGCCACTTATAAGAAGAGGTGAACCTAAGATTATTTTAGCCTATGATGGAGATAAAGCAGGTCTTGCTGCTGCTTTTAAAGCTTCTGTTATGTTATCTCAGAGTGAATTTGAAGGTGGAGTTGTTATTTTTGGTGAAGGCATTGATCCTGCTGATATGGTAAAAGATGGAAAAACTGAAGAGCTAAATAAGATATTCGCAAGTCCAATGTCTTTTATTCCTTATGCAATTGATTATATTATTTCAAAATATGAAATAAATAACCCAGCCCAAAAACAAAAAGCATTAATTGAAGCAAATGATTATTTAAAATCTTTAGGAGTAATTTATCAAGATGAATATAAAAGATATATTGCTCAAAAATTAAATATACGTGAAAACTTAGTAAAAGTAAGTGCTGATATACAAAAAAGACCAGAAGAATCTAATTTATCAAAAATAGATATAGCTGAACTATGTATAATCAAATCAATTTTAGAAAAGCCTTCAAGATTAGATTCAGTTTTAGACATAGTTGACTCATCTATGTTTGAAGCACACAAATATGAATTTGAACTATTATTAAATGATATTACAAATATTTCATTAAATTCAATTACTTTAAATGAGAAACTAGAAAATTATGATGATGAGAGATTAAATAAAGAGTTATTAACTTTACTTTATAAATTTTATACAAATAAATTAACATCAACAAAATTTAATGACAAGCTGTCTTTAAAAGAGAAAAGTTTAAATCTTAGAAAAATACAAGATGCCTTAAGACAGTTAAAAAGCGGAAAACTAGTTAGCTATAATTTATAATTGGAAATTAATTTTAATGTTTAATTTTTATTCTAGATTATTTCTTGTAGAATACAAAAAAAGTTTTATAGATTATAAAGAGGAAAAAAAATGAAATTAATACAAAGTGATAATTTACCAGCAGCAATTGGTCCATATTCGCCTGCTGTGAAAATAAATGGTTTAGTTTATACATCTGCACAGGTTCCTATTACTCTTGATGGTACTATGGTTGAAAGAGATATTAAAGTTCAAACAAGACAAGTATTATCAAACTTAAGAACATTATTAGAAGATGCTGAAAGTGGAATGGAACAAGTTATTAAAGTATCTGTATACTTAGAAAATATTGAAGACTTCGGTGTTGTAAATGTTTTATTTGCAGAAGCATTTGGTGAACACAAGCCTGCTAGAAGCACTATATCAACTAATGGATTGCCAATTGGTGCAATGATTATGGTTGATTGTATTGCAACTGCATCAGATTATAGATAAAAAACTTATTGTCTTAAAGAAAGTTTAAACTAACTTTAGATAATATTCCCGTTCAAAATAAAGTTAGCATTAATAAAATGAAGTTAACACAAGAGAAGTTAATTTAGAGGAATAAAAATGTACGCAATTATCAAATGTGGTGGAAAACAGTATAAAGTTTCTGAGGGTGATATCTTAGACATTGATTATACTGGTAAAGCTGCAAAAGAAACATTAGAGATTACTGATGTATTAGCTGTAAATAATGGTGAATTAGTTACAGGTGATGCTGTATCAAAAGCAACTGTTCAAGCAGAAGTAGTATTAGATGGTACAGGTGTAAATAGAGACAAAAAAGTTATCATTTACAAAAAAAGAAGAAGAAAAGATTCTAAGTTAAAAAGAGGTTTTAGAAAAAGCTTCACTAAAATTAGAATTACTAAAATCGCTGCATAAGCACAACACAGTTAAGGAGATAAACTATGGCACATAAGAAAGGTCAAGGTAGTACACAGAATAATAGAGATTCAGCTGGTAAAAGACTTGGTGTAAAGAAATATGGTGGTGAAGTAGTTAGATCTGGTAATATTATTATCAGACAAAGAGGTACTAAGATCCATGTTGGACAAAATGTTGGTATCGGAAAAGATCACACAATTTATGCTTTAATTGACGGTGTTGTTAAATTTGAAGTTAAAGATAAAAAAAGAAAAAAAGTTTCAGTTTACGCTTCGTAATTCTGGACTTATTTAGTTTTTTAAGAAGGGTGTTGGCAAATTTGCTAGCACCCTTTTTTTATTTATACAAAATGGAAAATAAAAAGTTAATATAGAGTTGATTTTTTATTTTTCACAAAAGTGAGGTTAAAATGTTTATAGATAGTGCTAGATTTGTAGTTTATTCTGGAAAAGGTGGACAAGGTTGTTCATCTTTTAGAAGAGAAAAATTTGTTGTTAAAGGTGGTCCTGATGGTGGAGATGGTGGAAAAGGTGGAGATGTTTACTTTTTAGTAGATTCTAATACTGATACATTATCTAACTATAAAGGTAGAAAAGTTTTCAAAGCTGATAATGGAAAGCAAGGAATGGCATCAAGAATGACTGGAAAGTCTGCGGATGAGCTTGTATTAATTGTACCTCCAGGAACTCAAGTTATTGATGATGATTCAGGTGAAATTTTACTTGATTTAGTAACAGAAGGCCAAAAAGTAAAAATTCTTGAAGGTGGAAAAGGTGGACTTGGAAATGTTCACTTTAAAAATTCAAGAAACCAAAGACCAACATATTTTCAACCAGGTCTTCCAGGTCTTAGTAAAAATATTAGATTAGAGTTAAAATTAATTGCAGATGTTGGACTTGTTGGATATCCAAATGTTGGAAAATCAACATTAATTTCAACTACATCAAATGCAAACCCAGAAATTGCAAATTATGAATTCACAACTTTAACACCAAAATTAGGTGTTGTTGAAGTTGGAGATTATAACTCTTTTGTTATGGCTGATATTCCAGGAATTATTGATGGAGCGGCAGATGGTAGAGGTTTAGGACTAGAGTTCTTAAAACATATTGAAAGAACAAAAACTTTACTATTTATGGTTGATGTTGCTAATTATAGAACTATGATTGATCAATATAATGTTTTAAAAGAAGAAGTTTCAAAATTCTCTGGTGAGTTAGCTGGAAGAAATTATGCAATTGCATTGAGTAAAATTGATGGATATTATGGTGAAGATTTAGAAGCTGATATTAAACAATTTATTACTGATATTGGATTAGAATGTTCATCTTCTAACGAATTTGGATTTGAAAAAGAGTATCCATATTATGTTCAAGATTTAACTTATTCAAGATTTGATAATTCTAAACCATTTTTTGTATTACCAATTTCTTCTGTTACTAGAAAAAATACAAAATCTATTACTTTTGCACTTTACAATTTATTGGAGCAAAAATAGTGAAACGTTTGGTTATAAAAGTTGGTAGTGCAGTACTTAGAGAAGGTACTGATTTAGCTATTAATAGACTAAATAATCTAGTTGATTTTATAGCTAAGCTTAAACAGGAAAAAAACCTTCAAGTAATTTTAGTATCTTCAGGAGCAGTTGCTGCTGGAAATACAAAATTAAACTTAGATAGAACAAACATTTCAAATAGGCAAGCTCTTGCTGCAATTGGGCAACCATTATTAATGAAGTATTATAAAAAAAGATTTGCAGAATATAATATGACTTGTGCTCAAATACTTTTAGTTGCAGAAGATTTTGACTCAAGAAAACGTTCGCAAAATGCAAAAGAAGTTATGGAAATATTACTTCAAAATGATGTAGTTCCAATAATAAATGAAAATGATGTAATTGCAAATGATGAGCTATTATTTGGTGATAATGACCAAATGGCAGCACATGCAGCTTTCTTTTTTGATGCAGATATGTTAGCAATATTAAGTGATATTGATGGTTTTTATAATTCAAATCCTCATGAGAACCCTGATGCAAAAATGTTAAAATTTGTAAATGAAATTGATGAAGAAGAACTTCAAATGAAACATACTCCTAATTCAGAATTTGCAACAGGTGGAATTGTTACAAAATTAAAAGCAGCAAGTTTTTTAATGAAACGAAATAAACCAATGTACTTAACATCTGGTTTTGATTTAAAAAATGCATATGATTTCTTACTTTATGATAATCATAAAAGTGGAACAATCTTTCAATCAAATAAATAAAATAAAGGTAAGCTTATGAGTAAAAAAATACTTTTTATGGGAACTCCTGATTATGCGACAAGAATTTTTGAAGAATTATTAAATAGCCCTTATGAAATAGTAGGTCTTTTTACTCAACCTGATAAACCAGTTGGACGAAAACAAGTTCTAACTGCACCTCATATTAAACAATTTTGTCTTGATAAAGATTTAGATTTTCCAATTTTTCAACCAGAGAAACTAAGAGGAAATGAGGAAGCTGCATCTGATATTAAAAAATTAAATCCTGATTTTATAATTGTTGCAGCTTATGGTCAAATATTACCAAAAGAAATTTTAGATATTGCACCTTGTATTAATCTTCATGCATCTCTTCTTCCAAAATATAGAGGTGCCTCTCCAATTCAAGAATCACTTTTAAATGATGATTATTTTACAGGTGTTACATCTATGTTTATGGAAGAAGGTTTAGATTCAGGTGATATTTTAGCTTGGCAATATTTAAAAATCACTCCTACAATGGAAGTTGCACAAGCCTTTGATTCATTATCTGATATTGCTGCAAAATTAACTATTACAACTTTAGATAATTTTGAAAATATAAATCCTAAAAAACAAAATGAAAGTGAAGTAAGCTTTTGTAAAAAAATAAAAAAAGATGATGGTTTAGTTGATTTTAAATCCGCAAAAAGTTTATTTTTAAAATATAAAGCATATTCATATTGGCCAGGAGTGTTTCTCTCTTCTGGATTAAAACTTAAAGATATTGAATTGATTGAAAATACTTCAAATAATAAAGAAGGAACTATTTTAGAAATTGATGATAATTTTATTTTAATTGGATGTAAAAAGGGAAGTATAAAAATAAAAACACTACAAGCCCCATCAAAGAAAGTATTAGATTCATCTATTTATATAAGAGGGCAAAGATTAGAAAAAGGTGATACTTTAAAATAACTTATGATATCATGACTAAAAATTATTAAAGTTGGGACTATGGCTAGTGATGATTTAAAACATATATATGATATAAGTTTGTTTAATATAAGTGATCTAGATGTATTGTTGCACGAAATACTTAAGTATACTAGAGAATTACTCCAAGCTGAAGCTGGAACAATTTATATAAAAGATAAAAACTATCTTAAGTTTCATGTTTTCCAAAATGATGCCTTGTCTTATGAAAATATTTATAGATTCTATCACTCTACAAATGAATATAAACTCTCTTTAGATGAAAAAGACAAATACTTAGCTGTCGATTCATTTTTAACAAAAAAAATTATTATGATTGATGATGTTTACGATGCTCCTGAATATGAGTTTATTGGTGCAAAAGAGTTTGACAAAAAATTCAATTATAAAACTCATTCTACTATTTCAGTTCCCTTAATACACCCTATTAATCAAAAAGTTATTGGTGTGGTTCAACTATTAAATAAAAAAGAAAATGATAGATATTCTATTTTTACTGTTAAAGATAAAGAAGTGATTTCAACTATTAGTGCTTTTATTTCCTTGTCAGTTTCCAAAGCACAAGATGACGTATTAAAACTTCAAGAACTAAATAAAAAACTAGAGCAATCAAATGAAGAACTAGAAAGAAGAATTGAAGAAAAAATCATTGAAAATCAAAATAAATCTGCAATTATTTTTCATCAATCAAAAATGGCTTCAATGGGTGAGATGATTGGTAATATTGCACATCAATGGAGACAACCACTTTCTACTATTTCAACACTGGCAAGTGGAGTTTCAATTAATTTAGAAGTTGGTGAACCTGATATTAAAAGGGATATTACTCAACTAAGACAAATTGTTGATACAACAAAAGTATTATCCAAAACTATAGACGATTTTAGAGACTTTTATAACGTAGATACAATGGATGAAAATTTTAACATAGCAGATTCGATTAAAAAAAGTATTGAAATAGCAGAAACTGAAATAACAATTAATGATATCAATGTTGTAATGAATTTAGATAGTAGTTTATATATTTATGGTTTAAAGAATGAATTTACACAATGTATTTTAAACTTGTTAACAAATGCTAAAGATACTTTAATAACAAAAGTTCCAATGTCAGAGCAAAGATATATATTTATAGATTTATTTGAAGAAGAGAATAATCAAATCACTTTACATATAAAAGATAATGGAAGAGGTGTAGATTCTTCTTTCAAAAAGAGTATTTTTGAAGAGCATTATTCTTCAAATAAAAAGAAAGAAGCTTCTGGAGTTGGATTATATTTAACAAAACTCATTATTGAAAAACATATGAAAGGTTCTTTATGTGTAAAAAATAAAGAGTTTGTTTATAGAGATAAACATTATTTTGGAGCATTTTTTACAATAAACTTACCAGGCTAAATTAGCCTAAATAAGTTGTATATGCTGTAATTGTAAATAAACTTAATAAAACTCCAAGTACTAAGGAGTTAATTGCAACTTTCTCATCTAATCCACCTTTAATTGCTAAAACAGTTGCCATAGTCATTGGTGGCATTGCAACTTCAATTATTGTAACTTTAACCCAAGTTTCATTAATACCATAAAAAATCTGAAACCCAATTAGTATAATAATTGGAACAATCACCATTTTTAAAATCATAGCCATTGAAACTATATGAAATTTGACAAAAATATGTTTAAGTTCAAGTTTCATACCAATTGCAATCATAGCAATTGGAACTAAAGTTGCTCCTAATGTTTGGCTTGTTAAAAGCATAAAATTTGGAACTTCAAAGTTTTTAGCAAGTATTGTAATAAAAAACATTAAACTTGGTGGAAATAAAAATACACTTTTAAATATAGATTTTGTATCGTTTTTTCTTCCACTTCCCCAAGTAATTATAAACATACCCAAAGAAACTAAAAGTAAAAAAGAACCAAATAAATCATAAATTAATCCATAAACAATAAAGTCTTGTCCATAAAAGGCATCAATATAAGAAAAACCAATAAAAGATGTATTTCCGAAAGTAGCCATAATCATAAACGTAGCAAGTAAAAGTTTATTTAATTTCATCATTCTACCAATGAAATATGCAAGTGCTAAGTTAAAAAGTATAAATCCAATAAACATAATAATAAGACCAAATATTTTTGCATCTAAAGTTAATGGATATATTTTGGAAAATACAATTGCAGGAAGTGAAAAATATATTACAAATTCAATTAATTGTTTTGAATTATCATGATATATAATTTTGAATAAATATCCTAATAAAAGATATATAGCAATTGGTAAAACTGGATCTAACATAATGACCTTTTTAAAAAGATTATATTTAATATAATCTTGTAAAGTAATTATGTATACTTCGATTATGAAAATAATAAAACTAGACGAAGTTGATTCAACACATACATATTTAAAAGATTATATAAAAACAAATGGATATAGCGAAGCTATTTGTATAACAAGTGATTATCAGACTAATGGTATTGGAAGTCGTGGAAATTCTTGGACAGGAACAAAAGGAAATTTATTTTTCTCTTTTGTTTTAAATAAAAATGAATTACCAAAAGATTTACCAATACAAAGTGCCTCAATATATTTTTCATTTATTTTAAAAGACATTTTAAAAACTATAGGTTCAGAAGTTTGGCTTAAATGGCCAAATGACTTTTATATTAGTGATAAAAAAATTGGTGGTACAATTACAACAGTTTCAAATGATTTAATTTATTGTGGAATAGGATTAAATTTAATAAATGTAAATGAAGAATTTGGAAAACTTGATATTTCTATAACTAGCGATAATATTTTAAAAAGTTACTTTAATAAATTAAAACTAAAAGATTCATGGAAGCAAATTTTTAGTGAATTTAAGATAGAATTTCAAAATAGTCGAAAGTTCCAAGCTAGCGTTGGTGATGAAAAAGTTTCACTTGAAAACGCTTTATTAAATGATGATGGTTCTATCCAAGTTAACAATAAAAAGGTATTTAGTTTAAGATGACAGAGATAATAGCAATAGCTAATCAAAAAGGCGGAGTAGGGAAAACTACTACTGCTGTTAATTTAAGTGCTGCATTAGCAATAGAAGGTAAAAGAGTATTATTAATTGATGCTGACCCACAAGCTAATGCTACAACATCTTTAGGTTTCCATAGAGATACTTATGAATACAATATCTATCATGTAATGTTAGGAACTAAAGAGTTAAATGAAATTATTTTAGATTCAGAAATTGAAAACTTAAAAGTTGCTCCTTCAAATATTGGATTAGTTGGAATTGAAAAAGAGTTTTACAAAAATACTAAAGAGCGAGAATTAGTTTTAAAAAGAAAAATCGACCCAATAAAAAAAGATTTTGATTACATTATTATTGATTCACCACCAGCACTAGGTCCTATTACTATTAATACATTAAGTGCTTCAAATTCAGTACTAATACCAATTCAATGTGAATTCTTTGCACTTGAAGGTTTAGCACAATTATTAAGTACTATTAAATTAGTAAAACAAACAATTAATAAAGGCCTTTTAATTAGAGGTTTTCTTCCTACAATGTACTCATCTCAAAATAACTTGTCAAAGCAAGTATTTGCAGATTTAGCACAACATTTTGAAAATAAATTATTCAAAATTGATGAAAGTTCTTATGTAGTAATTCCAAGAAATATTAAACTTGCAGAAAGTCCAAGTTTTGGAAAACCAATTATGTTATATGACGCAAGTGCTAGTGGTACTAAAGCATATACAAATCTTGCACGTGCAATTACTGCATAATTTACACAAAATATATATTATAACTAGGAAAACTTATGGCATTAGGTAGAGGATTAGGAGAATTATTAGGTGAAGTTGAATCAGCTTACGAAAGCAATAATACAGATGATTATAATTCAAAAGTTGTAGATTTAGACCTTTCTTTAATACAAGCTAATCCAAATCAACCTAGAAAAATCTTTGATGAAGAAAAACTACAAGAATTAAGCTCTTCAATTGTTGAGCATGGATTATTACAACCTATAAGTGTAATACAAAATGAAGATGATACTTTTACTCTAATTTCTGGTGAAAGAAGATTAAGAGCACATAAATTAGCTAACTTACAAACAGTAAAATCTATTGTTTTAGATATTGATACTTTAAAATTAAGAGAATTAGCTTTAATTGAAAATATTCAAAGAGATGACTTAAATATAATTGAATTAGCATATTCATATGCACAATTAATTAACGAACATAATCTTACACACGAAGAATTATCAAAAAAAGTGTTTAAAAGTAGAACATCAATTACAAATACTCTAAGATTATTACAATTAAGCTCTTATGTTCAACAATCACTTGCAAGTAATAAAATTTCAGCAGGTCATGCTAAAATTATGTTAGGTTTGAGTGACAATGAACAAAAAATGGTATGTGATTCAATAATTGGACAAAAACTGTCAGTTAGAGAAACTGAAAAGCTTGTAAAAGACTTAAAAGAAAAGATTAATCCTAAAGTTAAAACAAGTAAAAAGTCTTCAGATTTTGATTTCAAACCTTTATCAAACTTACTAACACAACTACAGTCAAGTGACCTAAAAGTCAAGGCTGAGAAGAATTATTTTAAAATTGAAATCAACTCACAAGAAGATATAGAAAAAATTTCTTCTTACTTTAAGTTACAATAGTAACAAAATCTAAAAATTATCAATCTAATTTTTTCTTTTAATATAATTTTATAGTTAACTTTGCTAAAATATATGAGTTTTAGTTAAACTAAACTGTAAAAAATATGGAGGAATGAATGTTAGACATAAGTCCTGTATTATTGCTTAGCTCTGGTGTTATCTTTCTATTAGTTCTTGCTAGACTAAACAGCTGTTTATTCAAGCCATTACTTAAGCACATGGATGATAGATCAGCTTCTATTTCTAAAGATTTAGAAGATGCAAAATCAAACGGTGCGAACGTTGATGGAATGATTGCAGAAGCAAACAATGCGATTGCCCAAGCAAAAAAAGAAGCAACTGCTATTAGGGAACAAGCCTATAAGGAAGCCAAAGAGAGTGCTGATGCAAAACTTGCGAGTGCTAAATCTAATTTAGAAGCAAAATCTGAAGAATTTGCTAAAAACTTACAAGATGAAACTAAAGCTCTAAGAGATTCTTTAGTATCTACAATGCCTCAATTTAATGAGAGCCTAAAAGCTAAGCTTAGCTCAATTTAAAAGGGAAATGGATATATGAAAAGAATTGTATTACTTGGATTAGCTTTAGCTCCTCTTGCATTATTTGCAAGTAGCGAAGGTGCGGTAGAAACAGATATTGTTCAAAGAACCGTTAACTTTATTATATTTGCTGGAATTTTATGGTATTTACTTGCCGATAAAGTTAAAGCATTTTTCGCCGATAGATCTTTATCTATTCAAGCAGAACTTGACAAAGTACAAGATACTTTAAAAGCTTCTGAAGATAAAGTAAATGCGGCTAAAAAACAATTAGAAGATGCAAATAAACTTGCAGCTGAAATTGTAGAAAACGCTAAAGCTGATATTGATTCTGTAAAAGAAAAAGTATCTGCAGCTGTTAATTCTGATATCACTAACTTAGAGAGAAATCTTGAAGAAATGATTAAAGTTGAAACATCAAAAGCGAAAAGAGAAGTTGTTGCAGAAGTTCTTGAAGAGTTATTAAAATCTGACAATATTAAATTATCTCAAGATGAGTTAGTAAATATTGTTTTAAAGAAGGTAGCTTAATATGAATGATTTAGTAGCAAAAAAATATGTTAAAGCATTAGTTGACGGAAGAGATGCTAAGAGTATTGCTGTAATTAGTAATAATCTTAATAGTATTTCTTCAGCATTTTCTAATGAAAAATTTAACTCAATTATTTCTTCACCTGAAGTTAATGATAGTAAAAAAGTTGAATTAGTAATTTCATTAGTGAAAAAAGCTGATCAAACTTTAACAAACTTCATCAACTTACTTGGTGAAAAAAGAAGACTAGAAATATTACCATTTATCGCATCAGAACTTAATGTTCAAATTGCAAAAATGAATAATACTTATGTTGGAGTTGTTTACACAAACGAAGAATTATCGAAAGATTACGTTTCTTCAATTGAAAAACAATTTAGTAAAAAATTTGATGTTAAATTATCGTTATCACAAAATGTTTGTGATTATGATGGTATCAAAGTAGATATTGATGGATTAGGTGTTGAAATTTCTTTCTCTAAAGAAAGATTAAAAACGCAAATGATTGATCATATTCTACAAGCAGTTTAGAACTTAACAAAGGAGAAATTGAATGGGTACAAAAATTCAAGCTGATGAAATCAGTTCGATCATAAAAGAAAGAATTGATAACTTTGAATTAAACGTAGATGTAAATGAAACTGGTAAAATCATCTCTTATGCAGATGGTGTTGCTCAAGTTTACGGTCTAAAAAATGTTATGGCTGGAGAGATTGTTGAGTTTGAAAATGGAGACAAAGGTCTTACATTAAACTTAGAAGAATCTTCTGTTGGTGTTGTTGTTCTTGGAAAAGGTAATGGTTTAAGAGAAGGAAGTTCTTGTAAAAGACTTGGTTCTTTATTATCTACTCCTGTAGGTCCTGCAATGGCTGGTAGAGTTGTTAATGCTCTTGGTGAACCAATTGATGGTAAAGGTGCTATTGAAGCAACTGATACTAAATTAGTTGAAGAAAAAGCACCAGGAATCATGGCTAGAAAATCAGTTCATGAACCATTACAAACTGGTATTAAAGCAATTGATGCACTTGTTCCAATCGGAAGAGGGCAAAGAGAACTTATTATTGGTGATAGACAAACTGGTAAAACTACAGTTGCTATTGATACTATTCTTAACCAAAAAGGTGAGAATGTTCAATGTATTTATGTAGCAATCGGACAAAAAGCATCAACTGTTGC
The DNA here is from genome assembly GCF_001956695.1 of Poseidonibacter parvus. Taxonomy (NCBI): domain Bacteria; kingdom Pseudomonadati; phylum Campylobacterota; class Epsilonproteobacteria; order Campylobacterales; family Arcobacteraceae; genus Poseidonibacter; species Poseidonibacter parvus. The sequence continues at coordinate 2,151,502 of NZ_CP019070.1, read as the reverse complement.
AACAGTTGTTAGAACATTAGAAGAAGCTGGAGCAATGGAATATACTACTATTGTAAATGCTGGCGCTGCTGATTCTTCTGCATTACAATTCTTAGCACCATATACAGGTGTTACAATTGGTGAGTACTTTAGAGATAATGGTCAACATGCGTTAATCGTATATGATGATTTAACTAAACATGCCGTTGCATATAGAGAAATGTCATTATTATTAAGAAGACCTCCAGGTCGAGAAGCATTCCCAGGGGATGTATTCTACCTACACTCAAGATTACTTGAGAGAGCTGCTAAAATGTCAGATGAAAATGGTGCTGGGTCTATGACTGCATTACCAATCATTGAAACACAAGCAGGGGATGTTGCTGCATATATTCCAACAAACGTAATTTCAATTACTGATGGACAAATCTTCTTAGAAACTAACCTGTTTAACTCAGGAATTAGACCTGCAATTAATGTTGGTTTATCAGTATCTAGAGTTGGTGGAGCTGCACAAATTAAAGCTACTAAGCAAGTTGCTGGTACTTTAAAATTATCTTTAGCACAATTTAGAGAGCTTGAAGCATTCGCACAGTTTGCATCAGATCTTGATGAAGCTACAAGAAAAGAGCTTGAGCTTGGTCAAAGAATGGTTGAAGTATTAAAGCAAGGTGTTAGTGCTCCTTTAGTAATTCAAAAACAAATTGTTATTCTTTATGCTGGTGTAAAAGGTTATTTAAATGATGTTGCTGTTGGTGACGTTGTTAGATTCGAAGCTGAATTACATGCATTCTTTGAACAAAAATATACTAATATTTTAGATGCAATTAAATCTAAGAAAAAATTAGACGATGAAACTGAAGCAGAATTAAAAGCTGCATTAGAAGAATTTAAAACTGTATTTAGTGCAAACTAAGGATTAGTTAATGGCTAACTTAAAAGAGATTAAATTACAAATTGGTAGTGTGAAAAACACTCAGAAGACAACTAAAGCTATGAAGCTTGTATCTTCTGCAAAACTTACTCGAACTAGACAACTGTCTGATCAAGCGAAAAGTTATGCAGGTAAGATAAATGATGTTCTTTCTGATATCGCTACTAGAGTTAGCAAAGTTCAAGACGACGGAAACATCGGTAAAGCATTTATCGCCAACGATAATCCAAAAACAGTGGATATTGTTTTTGTAACTGCTGACAAAGGACTTTGTGGTGGTTTTAATATGGCAACAATTAAGACTGTTAGTAAAATGATGGATGAATATAGTGCAAAAGGAACAACAGTTAGATTAAGAGCTGCTGGAAGAAAAGGTGTTGATTACTTTAACTTCCAAGGTGTAGATTTACATCAATCAGTTTCAGATTTATCTTCAGCTCCTGAGTACGATAGAGCAGCAGATTTTATTAATGATGTTGTAGAAGACTTTAATAATGGTACTACTGATAAAGTAGTAGTTGTTTATAATGGATTCTTAAACATGCTAACTCAAGAAATTAGAGTTAGAGAATTGTTACCAATTAGCTTAGAAAATGCGGATTTAAGTGAAGCAAGTTCTATGTTAAATATTGAACCAGATGATGATGAAGAAGTATTAAATGAATTAACAGGTAAATATATTGATTTCAATATGTATTACGCTCTTATTGACTCTTTAGCTGCTGAACATTCTGCAAGAATGCAAGCAATGGAAGCTGCAACTAAAAATGCAAAAGAGAAAGTTGATTCTTTAACAGTAGAATATAACAAAGCTAGACAAGCTGCAATTACAACAGAGTTAATCGAAATTATCTCTGGTGTAGAATCATTAAAATAATTTAAAGGAGCATCGCGTATGAAAGGTAAAGTTATTCAGGTAATGGGTCCTGTTGTTGATGTAGAATTCGACGGATACCTACCAGAAATAAATGAAGCTATTGACGTAGTATTAGCAGACGCTAATGCTGACAGATTAGTATTAGAAGTTGCTGCACACATTGGTGATAGTAGAGTAAGAACTATTGCAATGGATATGACTGAAGGTTTAACTAGAGGTCAAGAATGTAACGCAACAGGAGGTCCTATTAAGGTTCCTGTTGGTGAAGCTGTATTAGGAAGAATCTTTAACGTAATTGGAGACCCTGTTGATGAGGGTGCTGCTGTTGCTGAAGATACTCCAAGATGGTCTATTCACAGAGACGCTCCTGCATTTGAAGAGCAATCAACTAAAACAGAAATGTTTGAAACTGGAATCAAGGTTGTTGATTTATTAGCTCCTTATTCAAAAGGTGGAAAAGTTGGACTGTTCGGTGGTGCCGGTGTTGGTAAAACAGTTATTATCATGGAATTAATCCATAACGTTGCTTTCAAACATTCAGGATACTCAGTATTCGCAGGTGTTGGTGAAAGAACAAGAGAAGGTAATGACCTTTACTTCGAAATGAAAGATTCTAACGTACTGGACAAAGTTGCATTATGTTATGGTCAAATGAGTGAGCCTCCAGGAGCAAGAAATAGAATTGCATTAACTGGTCTTACAATGGCAGAATACTTCAGAGATGAACAAGGTCTTGACGTATTAATGTTCGTTGATAATATCTTTAGATTTGCACAATCAGGTTCTGAGATGTCAGCATTATTAGGTAGAATTCCTTCAGCTGTTGGTTACCAACCAACACTTGCTTCAGAAATGGGTAAATTACAAGAAAGAATTACATCTACTAATAAAGGTTCAATTACATCTGTACAAGCTGTATATGTTCCTGCGGATGACTTAACAGATCCAGCTCCTGCTTCTGTTTTTGCTCACTTAGATGCAACTACAGTACTTAACAGAAAAATTGCTGAAAAAGGTATTTACCCAGCAGTTGATCCATTAGATTCTACATCAAGAATTTTAAGTGCAGAAGTTTTAGGACAAGAGCATTACGATACTGCAAGAGGTGTTCAATCAGTTCTTCAAAAATACAAAGATTTACAAGATATTATTGCAATTCTTGGTATGGATGAATTATCTGAAGCTGACAAACTTGTTGTTTCTAGAGCTAGAAAAATTGAGAGATATTTATCTCAACCATTCTTCGTTGCAGAAGTATTCACAGGTTCACCAGGTAAATATGTTGAATTAAAAGATACTATTGCTGGATTCCAAGGAATCTTAGAAGGTAAATACGATGATATCCCAGAAATGGCATTCTATATGGTTGGTGGAATCGACGAAGTTTTAGCTAAAGCTGAAAGCTTAAAATAATTAACCATTAAGGCATAACATGGATACAATTAAATTATCAATAGTTACACCTAATGGAGAAATCTTTAACGATGATGTAAAAACCGTAACTCTTCCTGGAAAAGAGGGAGAGTTCGGAGTTTTACCTGGACACTCATCGTTAGTTTCTTCTCTAACAGTTGGCGTAATTATTATTGAAAAAGCTGATTCTACTGAAGCTGTTGCCATAAATTGGGGACATGTTAAAGTTGATGAAAAGTCAGTTGACGTTTTAGCTGATGGTGCAATTGCACTTACAGCTGGACAAGATTCTGAAATTGCTAAAAATATTGAAGCTGCAAAAGATTTAGTTAACTCTGTTAAAGATTCTAAAGTCTCTGTTGCCTCAGTTGAAGCAAGAATTAACTCATTCGCATAATAGCTTATGACTGATACAATACTAAATTATTTGACGAATAGTAGTGCTATAACTTATATAGTTTTAGCGCTATTGTCAATCTACTTAATCATTACGATATGGATTTTCTTATATAGATATTTTTCTATAGTTGCTTTAATTAGAAATGAAGAAAAATCATTAGAATCTTTAACTTCAAGAGAAGCTACATTTTCACCATTATCTGCACTTAATAAATGTGCAAATAGTACAAACTCAAAAGAATTACTTTATGCTTGCGAAATTAATATTATTAAAGAAGCCAGTTCAGGAATTTCTTGGTTAGCTATTATCTCATCTACATCACCATTTATTGGTTTATTTGGAACAGTTGTAGGAATACTAGAATCTTTTGCAAAATTTTCAACTCATTCTAAAGTTGCTTTTTCAGTGATTGCACCAGCAATTAGTGAAGCATTAGTTGCAACAGCTGCAGGTATTTTTGTAGCAATTTTTGCATATACTTTTCACCAAATTTTAGTTAGAAAAGTTTATGAGTTAAATACTTATATCAAGGCTCAATCTCAAATATTAATTGCTAAAGGGTAATTAAAATGTATGATTTTAATCAAAAACCAGATTTAAATATTACTCCTTTAGTTGATATTATGTTAGTACTTTTAGCAATATTAATGGTAACTGCACCAGTAATAGAGTTTGAAGAACCTATAAATCTTCCAAGTGGAAGCAAATCAAAACAAGTTTCAGATTTCAAAAAAATTGATATTTTAATTAATAAAGATAGAATTGTTTTTATTAATAAAAAGAAATATGAAATTAACAATTTCCCAGATAGTTTTTTATTATTTGTTAATGGTAAAGATAAAAATACACCAGTGCATATACGAGCTGATAAAACATTAAAATATGATGATATTATATTTGTTTTAAAATCAGTAAAAGAGTCTGGATTTTTTAAAGTTGCTTTAGTAACAGATGGTTAATTTATGCAAAATAAATCCTCTTTTTTAATTTCAGGAATAATATCTTTTTCTTTTTACATTTTTATTTGTGCTTTAGTAGTTTACTATGTTACAAAACCACCAGTAAAAAAATATACTACAAAAACAACAGCAACAGTTTTAGAACTTGATGTAATAGTTGAAAAAAGTGATAAAAAAAGAATAGAAAAAAAAGAAGATAAAAAAATAGAAAAAAAAGAAGAAGTTGTAGTTGAAAAAGCTGCATCTAAAGCTGCTGAGAAAAAACCTGATTTAAAATCATTATTTGCAAATGTAAAAACAAAAAGCAAAACAGTTGCAAAAAAAGAAGTAAATAAAGTTGTAAAATCTATTGACCCAAAAAGATTTAAATCAAAATTTGAAAAACAAAAAAAATCATCAAATGTAAAACTTGATAAATTGTTGAATGATAAAAAAACTACAACAAATGTTAGAAGTTCAAGCAAAAGTAAAAGTAAAGAAAGCAATGAATACTTTTCACAAGTTTCTGCTTTACTTGATGCTTGGGTTCCACTAATTAGACAAGATAATTTAACAGCTACTGTTCTTGTAATTATAAGTCCAAATGGAAGCTTTGATTATAGATTTTCAAAATATTCAGGAAATAGTGATTTTGATATTTCTTTAAAAGCTTTTTTAGAAGAACAAAAAAGTATAATGTACCCAAAACCTAAAAGAGGTAAAAAAGTTCAAATAAATGTTGACTTTAAATCAAAAGGATAAATATGAAAAAAATATTACTAATAACACTACTAATAATAAGCACAGCTTTTGCAGCAGTAGATGCAAAACTTGAAATTGTAAAAAATGCAAACACACTACCAAAAATTTTAATATCAGTTGCAAGTGACACTGTAGAAATATCTACACTTTCAAAAATAAAAGATTTACTTTCTAAAGATTTAGAAATAAGTGGACATTTTGAAGTTTTAAATATTCAAAATATTATTAAATATGAAGAACTACCTGATATAAATACATTATCAACTCAAGGTGTTGATTTATATTTAAACTTATCAGCTGTTAAAAATGTTTCAGGTGGATATTCACTTCTTACAAAACTGTATGATATAAATGCACAAGCTATGATTTTAGAAAAAAGTTTTACAACTTCAAGAGAGAATAGGTATCCATTTTTAGCACATAGAACAGCAATATCTATTAATGATCACTTCAAGGCTCCAAGTATTAAATGGATGGATAAATTTGTAATTTACTCTGTATATCAAGGTGCTGGAAAAGCTAATATTATGATTGGTGATTATACTTTAACTTATAGAAAAACTATTGTTCAAGGTGGATTAAATATTTTCCCAAAATGGGCAAGTTCTGATCAAAAAAGTATTTATTATACATCTTATAATTATGCAAAACCTACACTTGTAAAACTAAATATTTTTACAAGAGAAAAGAAAGTTATCATGAATTCAGATGGTATGATTGCAGCTTCAGATGTTAGTAATGATGCATCAAAAGTATTAATAACAGCATCTCCATCAGGACAACCTGATATTTATTCTTATAATGTAAATACTGGATCTAAAACTAGAGTTACAACTTACAGTGGTATTGATGTTGGTGGACAATATATAGAAGATGATAGTAGAATTGTATTTGTTTCAGATAGACTTGGAAGTCCAAATATCTTTGCAAAAAGTATTAATTCTCGTGGTGTTGAAAAATTAGTTTACCATAGTAAAAACAACTCTTCAGCAACTGCATTTAAAGATAATATTGTTTATGCAAGTAAAGATAAAAATAATGAATTAGGAACAAGAGCTTTTAATTTATATTTAATGTCAACAAAATCTGATGATTTAAAAAGATTAACTTCAAGTGGAACAAACCAATTTCCAAAGTTTTCACCAGATGGTGAATCACTTTTATTTATAAAAAACTATAATGGTGTAAGTTCAATAGGAATTATTAGATTAAATTTCAATAAGTCTTATTTATTTCCATCTAAAAATGGTAGAATTCAATCAATTGATTGGTAATTAAGTTTTGATTTTGTAAAATCAAGGTAATTTTTAATTTAAGGATAAATTTATGAAAAAAATTAGTATTTACTCTTTTCTAGTAGCATCTGTTTTATTTACAACAGGTTGTAGTGAAAAAAATGTTGACATGACTGTTGACAATACGCCAAAGCAAGTTGTTGATAATTCAGAATCAGCGTTAAACACAATTCCAGATACAACTATCAATGAAATTACTGACGGTTCTTTCTCAATGGCTGGTGAAGCTGATAATGGTGTTTATTACATTATTAATGGTAAAAAAGTATTAATTGAAAATGTATACTTTGGATTTAATAAATATGACTTAACATCTTCAATGAAAGATGTAGTAATGTCAAATGCAAATAAATTATCAGCAGTTAATCCTACTTCAACTATTAAAGTTACAGGTAATACTGATGAGTGGGGAACTGATGAGTATAACTATGCTTTAGGTTTAAAAAGAGCAAAAGTTGTTAAAGACGTATTAGTAAACAATGGTGTTGCTGCAAATGTTTCTTTAGTTACATTAGGTGAAAGTAATCCAACTTGTACTTCTAAGACTACTGCTTGTTGGCAAAAAAACAGAAGAGTTGAACACGCTCTTAGTAAATAGTTCTTATGAATAAATATATTTTATCTTTTTTAATCACAAGCACTTTAGCTGTAGCCCAAGAGGTTTCAGTTTTTGGTGCAGGTGATTTAAATGCTAAAAATCCTTATGGATTAAACTCTTCTGAAAAACACATTTTAAAGAATCAAAAAAATTTAAATTCTCTAACTTCAAAAGTAAGTGATGTAAAATTGTTAATTGATTCTTTAAATAAAAGAATAGAAGGTTTAGAATCTATTTATGAAGGTGATTCTTCAAAGTTAAATTCAACAGTTTTAAAAATGAATCAATTGATGCAAAAAGTTGATATGTCTTCTGATGTAGCTTCTAAAAATAGTGCAGATACTGAAGAAATTAAAAATGTTTCAGAACAACTTCTAAATATGAAAGAAGAGACTGATAAAGAAGTTAAAAAAAGTATTTCTACTTTAAAACGAGCAGTTTCTAAACTTTCTAAATTAGTTAACAAAATTAATTCTCAGTATGTTTCTGAAAATGAATTAAAAACTAATATGAATCAGTTTGTTACAAGAGCTGAATTTGAAGCTTTAAAAAAAGCTGTAGGTGTTAAATCTACAAGTTCTTCTAAAGTATCTTCAACTCCAGTAACTGTAGCTAAGGTTGAAAAAAAAAATAAAAAATTAACTGCAACAGATAGAAGAAATTTATCTGCTAGTGCAAAAGAAGATTACAAAAATAGAAACTTTACAAAAGCTATTCCAAAATTTGAACAGCTTGTAGAGTTAAATTATAAACCAGCAGAAGGTAATTATTACCTTGCTGAAATGTGGTATGTAAGAAAGAAATATGATCTTGCAATAAGTCATTTTAAAAAATCTGCGATTCTTTATGATCAAGCAGCTTATATGCCTACATTATTATTGCACAGTGCTATCTCATTTGAGAAAACAAACGATAAAGAAAATGCAAAAAGCTTTTATAGTACTTTAATAGATCTTTATCCAAGTTCATCTGAGTCTAAAGTAGCAAAGAAAAATTTATCAAAATTATAAAAAAATTATAAAGGAAAATTTATGTCAAATAAAGTTATCGGTATTGAATATAATTTAAAAGACGCAAAAACAGGTGAGCAATTAGACTCTAACCTTGGTGCTGCGCCTTTAGAATTTATTACTGGAAAAGGTCAAATCATTCCAGGTTTAGAAGCAAAAGTTGAAACTATGGCTGCAAATGAATCTGCAGACGTTTTAGTTGAGCCAAAAGATGGTTATGGAGAATACAACGATGAAGCAATTCAAACTTTACCAACTGAGCAATTTGCTGGTATTGAATTAGCTGAAGGTATGTCTTTATACGGAACTGGTGAGCAAGGTGAAACTGTTCAAGTTCTAGTAAAATCATTCAATGATCAAGAAGTTACAATTGATTACAATCACCCAATGGCTGGAAGATCTTTAATGTTCTCAGTTACAATTCTTTCATTAAGAGACGCAAGTGAAGAAGAAGTTCAAACTGGTGTTGTAGGTGGAATGGCTGCTATGAGTGGTGGCGGATGTTGTGGTGGTGGTTCTTCTGAAGCTGCACCTCAGTCTGGTGGATGTGGTTGTAATTAATAGTTGCTAGGTTAGCAAAATGTTTAGATAAACAAAAAATTATATTACAATCTTGCCCAAGTGTATCTTATACACTTGGGCAAAACTATTTTTTAGGGTTCGCTTTTAACTTTAACGAATAGTTTTAAAATAAACTACATAATAAAAATATAAAATTTAATTATAAGAAGGTATTACAATGAAAAAAGTTGCTTTTATTTTTCCTGGACAAGGTTCTCAAACTGTTGGAATGGGAAAAGATTTTTTTGAAAATAGTGACATTGCAAAAGAAATGATTTCTAAAGCTAGTGAGCGTTTAGGAGTTAATTTTGAAGAATTATTATTTACAGAAAATGACAACTTAGGTAAAACTGAATTTACACAACCTGCAATTTTATTAGTTTCTTCAATTGCAAATGCAATATTCAAAGAAAAATACGAAATACAACCTGAGTTTGTTTTAGGACACTCTTTAGGTGAATTTTCAGCACTAGTAGCAGCTGGTGCAATTGATTACTTAGATGCAATCGAATTAGTTCATAGACGTGGGTTATTTATGGTTGATGCTTGTTCTGGTGGAGGTGCTGGAATGATGGCACTTGTTGGAATGGATGATAAGCAAGTAGAAGATATTTGTGAAGAGCAAAGAAATGCAGGAAAACAAGTTTGGCCAGCAAACTATAATATGGATGGACAACTAGTACTTGCAGGGCTTAAAGCTGATTTAGAATCACTTGTAGATACATTTAAAGAAGCAGGTGCTAAAAGAGCAATTGTTTTAGATATGTCTGTTGCTTCTCATTGTGAGCTTTTAACAGCAGCTGTTGAGAACTTAAAACCATACTTAGAAGAGTACTTAAAAGATGAGTTCTCACCTGTTATTTCAAATGTAACAACTGAAAGTTATACAACAAAAGATGAAGCTATTGAGTTATTATCATCTCAACTTACTTCACCTGTTAAATATAAGCAATCAATTTTAGCACATGCAAATGTTGATGCTTTTATTGAATTTGGAAATGGTATTGTTTTAAAAGGTTTAAATAGAAAAATTTGTAAAGCAATTCCAACATTAAATGTAAGTGATTTTGCATCACTTGATAAAACAATTGAGGCATTAAATGACTAAGTTAGCAATTATGGGAGCAATGGAAGAGGAAATTGAACCTCTTTTATCGCACTTTAAAGATGTAAATATTGTAGAATTTGCAAATAATAAATACTATGAAGTAAATTACAATGGCTTAGATATAGTTATTGCATACTCAAAAATTGGAAAAGTTTTTGCTAGCTTAACAGCTACAACAATGATTGAAAAATTTGGCTGTGATACTTTACTATTTTCTGGAGTTGCAGGTGCTATTAATCCTAAACTTCAAATTGGTGATTTAATTATTGCAGACAAATTATGCCAACATGATTTAGATATTACAGCTTTTGGACATCCAAATGGTTTTGTACCAGGTGGTAGTGTTTTTGTTGAAACATCAAAAGAATTAAGAGATGTAGCAACACAAGTTGCAAATGAGAATGATTTAAAAGTAATAGTTGGTACTATTGCAACAGGTGATCAATTTGTTCATTCAACTGAAAGAAAAAACTTTATTGAATCAACTTTTAAAGCTGATGCTTTAGAAATGGAAGGTGCAAGTGTTGCAGTTGTATGTGATGCTTTAGATATTCCATTTTTTGTATTACGTGCTATTTCTGATAGTGCTGATATGGATGCAGGTTTTGATTTTGATGAGTTTTTAAAATCAAGTGCTGTTAATTCTGCTAACTATTTAATTAAAATAGTTGAAAAGTTAAATAAGTAATTATTTATTTATAAGACCATAACCAATTCCAAAGGAATTGCTTATGGTATCTTTCCCAATCTTTTTTGATAATCTATTTAAAAGTGATTTAAAAGCAGATTCTGAAACTTCTTTATCACTCCAAATTACTTTTTTTATTTCTTTTATTGATACTATTTTATTTTTATTTGTAAGTAACAATTCTAAAAGTCTACTTTCTGTTTTTGTTAGTACTTCTGTTTTATTATTATGAAGTATGGTTTTTTCTAAATAATTATATTTTATATCTTTTTTAATAAATGTACTTATTTCACCACTATTGAGAATTATTTTTGCAATTTTATTCAAAGAAAATATTAACTTACTTACATCTATTGGTTTTAGTAAATAATCAATTAAATTAAGTTTAATTGCTTCAATTAAATTGTGGGTTTCTATATTATTAGTAATTATTAATATAGGGATATTCTTATTTTTCTTTCTAATATCTTTTATTAATTCAATTCCATTTGAATCAACTAAGTCAATATCTACTATTATTATATTTGGGAAAGTATCCTTATAAATAAATAGGGCATCTTCTTTATTATTACAACGTATGATATTATCAAAAAATATTTCTAATGTTGTATTTATTTTTTTATAATTGCTGTCTTTTTTACTTACATACAAAATAGTTAGTTGTTTTAATAATTTTTTCAAGCTAAGATTCATAATTAAATTATATCATATAATATTATTAAATAGCTAAAAAGAAACTAATTTGTAACTACTTATTAGCTATTATATATAATATAAATATAGCTAAATTCAAGGATTACAGAATGGTTTCAATTGAAAAGTACGGTCAAGAAATAGATTTATCAAAAATAGTTTCATTAAATGGTAAAAAATCATTAACATTGGAGAATTTAGTATTAAATAATACAGTTCAAATAAAAATTCCAGCGGGAATTAAATATATTTCAAGCTTAGAAGAGAATGATTTAAAAATTGTATTTACTGATATTGAAGGTAATATTTTAGAATTAATATTAAAAGATATGGCTGAACTACTTGCTCAAAATAATGGCTTTACTTTGGTTGAACTAATTGAAATACTACCAGATGGAAAAGAAAATGCACTTGCTAGTATTACAGATTTAGCTAGTGCATTACAAGAATCCGCTGCTGGTCCAGGTCAAGAGACTAATGCTAATTCAGATAGTGGTGCTACTCCAGCACAAGAGGATGATAATCTTGCAGATCAAAATAATACACAAAATGCTGTAATTGATAATGAAACTTTACCAAGAGGAGTTGTTGCTGCGGCTCCTGCTGGAAACAATATTATTATTCAAAATAGTGCTCCTATAATTGAATTAATTTCTGCACAAACAACAGATGAAGATAACAGTATTACAATTGCATATAACTCAAGTGATTTAGATAATGATACTTTAATACCTACTGTAAGTGCTACAAATGGTACTGTTATTATTGATGCTAATGGTGATATTGTTTTTACTCCAAATCAAGATTTTAATGGAAATGCAGTAGTAACACTAGAAGTAAGTGATGGACGTACTAGTACAATCCAAAGTTTTAATGTAACTGTTAATTCAATAAATGACACACCAATTATTTCTGATTATACAGAAGTAACAAATGTAGCAGAAGATATATTAACAGGGACAATTTCATTAACAGATGTAATCGCAGCTGATGTAGATATAAATGACACACTTTCATTTGTGGCACTTACAAATGTAAGTACAACAGTTACTGATATAAATTCAGTTGGGATTGGAACAGTTACTGTTTCAATGACAAATGTAGGAGCTTATACATTAAGTGGTGCAGGAATTGATAAACTAGGTGCAGGTGATAGTGCTACAGTAACATTTGATGTACAAGTAATTGATGATTCAGGTGAAGCAAATGCAACATCAATTGCAAAAAAAATTACATTAACAATAGATGGAACAAATGATGCACCAGAAATAACAGCAGAAAGCTCATTGTTAACATTAAATGAAATAGACTTCTCAGATAACTCAACAAATAATAGTTACTACCAATTAATAAAATTACAAACAGTGTTAGATACATTAGATATAACAGATGTAGATGATGAAATAGTAGGGATGTCATTAACAACAGATAGCTCAACGTTTGCACAAGATGGAATAGATATCACAAGTACAAATACAAACGGAGTATTCCAAGTAACAACAACAAATATAGGATCAATGCCAGTAGGAGCAGAAGTAGGGGATTTAATAATCTATAGTGAAGAAATAGATGCATTAAATACAACAGACTCAATAGATGCAACGTTTAAAGTAAGAGCATATGATGGAATAGCATATAGTGAAGAACAAACAGTAAATGTAACAATAGATGGAACAAATGATGCACCAGAAATAACAGCAGAAAGCTCATTGTTAACATTAAATGAAATAGACTTCTCAGATAACTCAACAAATAATAGTTACTACCAATTAATAAAATTACAAACAGTGTTAGATACATTAGATATAACAGATGTAGATGATGAAATAGTAGGGATGTCATTAACAACAGATAGCTCAACGTTTGCACAAGATGGAATAGATATCACAAGTACAAATACAAACGGAGTATTCCAAGTAACAACAACAAATATAGGATCAATGCCAGTAGGAGCAGAAGTAGGGGATTTAATAATCTATAGTGAAGAAATAGATGCATTAAATACAACAGACTCAATAGATGCAACGTTTAAAGTAAGAGCATATGATGGAATAGCATATAGTGAAGAACAAACAGTAAATGTAACAATAGATGGAACAAATGATGCACCAGAAATAACAGCAGAAAGCTCATTGTTAACATTAAATGAAATAGACTTCTCAGATAACTCAACAAATAATAGTTACTACCAATTAATAAAATTACAAACAGTGTTAGATACATTAGATATAACAGATGTAGATGATGAAATAGTAGGGATGTCATTAACAACAGATAGCTCAACGTTTGCACAAGATGGAATAGATATCACAAGTACAAATACAAACGGAGTATTCCAAGTAACAACAACAAATATAGGATCAATGCCAGTAGGAGCAGAAGTAGGGGATTTAATAATCTATAGTGAAGAAATAGATGCATTAAATACAACAGACTCAATAGATGCAACGTTTAAAGTAAGAGCATATGATGGAATAGCATATAGTGAAGAACAAATAGTAAATGTAACAATAGATGGAACAAATGATGCACCAGAAATAACAGCAGAAAGCTCATTGTTAACATTAAATGAAATAGACTTCTCAGATAACTCAACAAATAATAGTTACTACCAATTAATAAAATTACAAACAGTGTTAGATACATTAGATATAACAGATGTAGATGATGAAATAGTAGGGATGTCATTAACAACAGATAGCTCAACGTTTGCACAAGATGGAATAGATATCACAAGTACAAATACAAACGGAGTATTCCAAGTAACAACAACAAATATAGGATCAATGCCAGTAGGAGCAGAAGTAGGGGATTTAATAATCTATAGTGAAGAAATAGATGCATTAAATACAACAGACTCAATAGATGCAACGTTTAAAGTAAGAGCATATGATGGAATAGCATATAGTGAAGAACAAATAGTAAATGTAACAATAGATGGAACAAATGATGCACCAGAAATAACAGCAGAAAGCTCATTGTTAACATTAAATGAAATAGACTTCTCAGATAACTCAACAAATAATAGTTACTACCAATTAATAAAATTACAAACAGTGTTAGATACATTAGATATAACAGATGTAGATGATGAAATAGTAGGGATGTCATTAACAACAGATAGCTCAACGTTTGCACAAGATGGAATAGATATCACAAGTACAAATACAAACGGAGTATTCCAAGTAACAACAACAAATATAGGATCAATGCCAAGTGGAGCAGAAGTAGGGGATTTAATAATCTATAGTGAAGAAATAGATGCATTAAATACAACAGACTCAATAGATGCAACGTTTAAAGTAAGAGCATATGATGGAATAGCATATAGTGAAGAACAAATAGTAAATGTAACAATTGGTGGGGTTACGGATACGCTATCAGGTACTAGTATTGATGGTTATATTACAGGGATGACAGTATTAAGTGATTTAGATGGAGATAAAACTATAAGTGGTACTGAAACACATACTCTTACAGATGAGATAGGAAATTTCACTCTAGTTGGTGGCGATTTAAGTGGAACAGTTATAGGTTATGGTGGAACAGATATTTCAACAGGTTTAGCTTTTGAAGGTATATATAAAGCACCTGAGGGATCAACAGTACTAAACCCAATAACAAGTTTATTAGTAGATTTAATGAATGAAGGTAAAACTTTAACTGAAGCAAAAACATTAATTTATAATAATCTTAATATTGATTCAAGTGTAGACTTACAAGCAGATCCAATAGCAACAGCAATAAGTTCTGAAGATTCAACAATTGTAAATAATAATGTATCTTTTCAAACACTAAATGTAACAATTAATAATACAATAGGACAATTAGCCGTAGCATTAGATGGAACTAATGAAAGAGATGCTTCTGATATTATTTCTCAAGAAATAGCAAAAATGATAATATTAGGTAATCTTGATTTTACAAGTAGTTCAAGTATAGATACATTAATAACAAATGCATTAACTACATCAAATACAACTATAAGTGATAGTATTAAAACTGATATACTGACAATAATTGTAAATACAAATACTGCAATAATAAATTCAACAACTGATACAATAAATGTAGTAGAAGCATTTGAAAATTTAGCAAAAAAACAAATAGCTGCAGAAGAAACAGAAAATGAGTTAGAAGCTGGTATTTTAAGTGGTAATACAACTACAGCTGTTAGTAATTCAACAGGAGAAGTATTCCAAATGAGAGTAAATGAAGCTACAGTAGGATCAGTTACTCAGGCACAAGAATCACAAACAGCACCAATTATAGAAAATGTAACAAATCTAGTAAATGAGAATGATTTAATAGATAATGCTCTTGTCGAAGACTTTACTTACGCAGGATTATTAACAGGAACAGATATTCAAAGTGATACAATAAACTTTGAATACTTAGGTAATTTAATAATAAAATTAACAACAACACAAAGTGCAATCGTCGCAGCAGTAAACGCAGATACAGCAGAATCATTAGCATTCTTAAAAGCAGAATTTACACAAGCTATCTCAAACCCATTAATAGCAACAGTAATATCAGAATATGCAACACTTCAAAATGTAGCAGCTGGAATATTAGCAGCACCAAGTGTGTCAACGTTAGTAACATATCTAAATAGTTTTGAAGAAGTAACAGTAGATGTAACAACAGGTGAAATAACAGTTGAAGGTGAAGTACCACAATCATATGTAAATAAACTAGAAGAAGAGAACTTATTATTTATAGATGTACAAACAGATGGAAACTATACAATATCAAGTCCATTATTTAATAGTATGGATGATAATCAAAGTGCAGAATTAAAATTTGATTATATAGCAAATGATGGAGTAAATGAATCAAATATAAAAACAGTAAGTTTAACAGTTACAGGAGCTAATGATGCACCAATAATAGAAGATGTAACAAATGTTGTAAACGAAAATGATTTAAATGATTCATTATTAGTACCAAACTATAATTACTCAGGATTATTAACAGGAATAGATGCAGATTTAAATGATACAGTAAACTTTGAATATGTAGGTAATTTAATAATAAAATTAACAACAACACAAAGTGCAATCGTCGCAGCAGTAAACGCAGATACAGCAGAATCATTAGCATTCTTAAAAGCAGAATTTACACAAGCTATCTCAAACCCATTAATAGCAACAGTAATATCAGAATATGCAACACTTCAAAATGTAGCAGCTGGAATATTAGCAGCACCAAGTGTGTCAACGTTAGTAACATATCTAAATAGTTTTGAAGAAGTAACAGTAGATGTAACAACAGGTGAAATAACAGTTGAAGGTGAAGTACCACAATCATATGTAAATAAACTAGAAGAAGAGAACTTATTATTTATAGATGTACAAACAGATGGAAACTATACAATATCAAGTCCATTATTTAATAGTATGGATGATAATCAAAGTGCAGAATTAAAATTTGATTATATAGCAAATGATGGAGTAAATGAATCAAATATAAAAACAGTAAGTTTAACAGTTACAGGAGCTAATGATGCACCAATAATAGAAGATGTAACAAATGTTGTAAACGAAAATGATTTAAATGATTCATTATTAGTACCAAACTATAATTACTCAGGATTATTAACAGGAATAGATGCAGATTTAAATGATACAGTAAACTTTGAATATGTAGGTAATTTAATAATAAAATTAACAACAACACAAAGTGCAATCGTCGCAGCAGTAAACGCAGATACAGCAGAATCATTAGCATTCTTAAAAGCAGAATTTACACAAGCTATCTCAAACCCATTAATAGCAACAGTAATATCAGAATATGCAACACTTCAAAATGTAGCAGCTGGAATATTAGCAGCACCAAGTGTGTCAACGTTAGTAACATATCTAAATAGTTTTGAAGAAGTAACAGTAGATGTAACAACAGGTGAAATAACAGTTGAAGGTGAAGTACCACAATCATATGTAAATAAATTAGAAGAAGAGAACTTATTATTTATAGATGTACAAACAGATGGAAACTATACAATATCAAGTCCATTATTCAATAGTATGGATGATAATCAAAGTGCAGAATTAAAATTTGATTATATAGCAAATGATGGAGTAAATGAATCAAGTATAAAAACAATTAGCTTATTAATAGATGGAGAAACAGGACTTGAATCTACATCTACACCTTCATTTACATCTTTCTCTTTATTATCTTCATTATTAGAAAATTCAAATGTTATTAATGAAAATGACTTAATAGATAATCCTATAACAGATTATGTTTACCAAGGAATATTAACAGTACCAAGTGGACAAGATGAAATACCAAATTTTGAATACTTAGGTAATTTAATAATAAAATTAACAACAACACAAAGTGCAATCGTCGCAGCAGTAAACGCAGATACAGCAGAATCATTAGCATTCTTAAAAGCAGAATTTACACAAGCTATCTCAAACCCATTAATAGCAACAGTAATATCAGAATATGCAACACTTCAAAATGTAGCAGCTGGAATATTAGCAGCACCAAGTGTGTCAACGTTAGTAACATATCTAAATAGTTTTGAAGAAGTAACAGTAGATGTAGCAACAGGTGAAATAACAGTTGAAGGTGAAGTAACACAATCATATGTAGATAAACTAGAAGAAGAGAATTTATTATTTATAGATGTACAAACAGATGGAAACTATACAATATCAAGTCCATTATTCAATAGTATGCAAGAAGATCAATCTATAAAATTTACTTTTGATTATAGTACAAATAGTTCAGAAACAAATATAGAAACAGTAAATGTAACAATAGATGGAACAAATGATGCACCAGAAATAACAGCAGAAAGCTCATTGTTAACATTAAATGAAATAGACTTCTCAGATAACTCAACAAATAATAGTTACTACCAATTAATAAAATTACAAACAGTGTTAGATACATTAGATATAACAGATGTAGATGATGAAATAGTAGGGATATCATTAACAACAGATAGCTCAACATTTACACAAGATGGAATAGATATCACAAGTACAAATACAAACGGAGTATTCCAAGTAACAACAACAAATATAGGATCAATGCCAAGTGGAGCAGAAGTAGGGGATTTAATAATCTATAGTGAAGAAATAGATGCATTAAATACAACAGACTCAATAGATGCAACGTTTAAAGTAAGAGCATATGATGGAATAGCATATAGTGAAGAACAAACAGTAAATGTAACAATAGATGGAACAAATGATGCACCAGAAATAACAGCAGAAAGCTCATTGTTAACATTAAATGAAATAGACTTCTCAGATAACTCAACAAATAATAGTTACTACCAATTAATAAAATTACAAACAGTGTTAGATACATTAGATATAACAGATGTAGATGATGAAATAGTAGGGATGTCATTAACAACAGATAGCTCAACGTTTGCACAAGATGGAATAGATATCACAAGTACAAATACAAACGGAGTATTCCAAGTAACAACAACAAATATAGGCTCAATGCCAAGTGGAGCAGAAGTAGGGGATTTAATAATCTATAGTGAAGAAATAGATGCATTAAATACAACAGACTCAATAGATGCAACGTTTAAAGTAAGAGCATATGATGGAATAGCATATAGTGAAGAACAAATAGTAAATGTAACAATAGATGGAACAAATGATGCACCAGAAATAACAGCAGAAAGCTCATTGTTAACATTAAATGAAATAGACTTCTCAGATAACTCAACAAATAATAGTTACTACCAATTAATAAAATTACAAACAGTGTTAGATACATTAGATATAACAGATGTAGATGATGAAATAGTAGGGATGTCATTAACAACAGATAGCTCAACGTTTGCACAAGATGGAATAGATATCACAAGTACAAATACAAACGGAGTATTCCAAGTAACAACAACAAATATAGGATCAATGCCAAGTGGAGCAGAAGTAGGGGATTTAATAATCTATAGTGAAGAAATAGATGCATTAAATACAACAGACTCAATAGATGCAACGTTTAAAGTAAGAGCATATGATGGAATAGCATATAGTGAAGAACAAATAGTAAATGTAACAATAGATGGAACAAATGATGCACCAGAAATAACAGCAGAAAGCTCATTGTTAACATTAAATGAAATAGACTTCTCAGATAACTCAACAAATAATAGTTACTACCAATTAATAAAATTACAAACAGTGTTAGATACATTAGATATAACAGATGTAGATGATGAAATAGTAGGGATGTCATTAACAACAGATAGCTCAACGTTTGCACAAGATGGAATAGATATCACAAGTACAAATACAAACGGAGTATTCCAAGTAACAACAACAAATATAGGCTCAATGCCAAGTGGAGCAGAAGTAGGGGATTTAATAATCTATAGTGAAGAAATAGATGCATTAAATACAACAGACTCAATAGATGCAACGTTTAAAGTAAGAGCATATGATGGAATAGCATATAGTGAAGAACAAACAGTAAATGTAACAATTGGTGGGGTTACGGATGAAGTTATTATTAATCCATCTTTTGCATATTCTACTGAAGTAAATGGAGAAATTACATCATATAGAGAGATAAATGGTAATAGTATAGATTATATTAATTTCACACATAATGGAGGGCGGATATTATTTAATATTTTAACTGAAGAAAGTGATTATGACGATGAAATTAATTTGGAAGACGAAGTTGTTTTAGAAGATGAAGTTACTTCATATATTGATATAAATGGTAATAATGTACAAGAACCAATAGATTCATATATATATTTATATAATAATACAGGTGTATTTAATTCTGAATCATTAATTGATTCTAATGATGATTCTTTCTCAGATATCAGTAGAGAAGATGGCTCAACTTCAAGCTTAGATTCTTTACTTTCAATAGATAATTTAGCTTCTGGTGATTATACATTAGTTGTTGGTACATATCCTTTATCTGAAGAAGATATTATAAATGGTTTCAATGAAAATGATACTGATAGTGGACCATATAAACTTACTATTTCAAGTGATACTATGATTACTAATATAGAAAAAACTGTAGCTACACCTATTGATTCTGGTAATAACAATGATAATTCTTTATATATCGATTCAGAACTTTCAGAATTTACTATGGATGGCAGTAGAACTTTTACATTAGATTCTAATATTAATGAAACAAATTATATAAGAACTATAAATATTTTTGTAGATGGTGCAACAGCAGATTCTACTTTAGAATTTGCAGGCAATGTAATTGAAGCAAAAGCTGCAACACAACCTGATAATGTAAATATTACATATGATGGAGTTGTATTAACATCAGGAGATGAAGATAACTCTTTTATAGCACCAACACTTACTAGTACTCAAACACTTTATGATTTTGGTTTTGAAGAGGGTGAGATGTATGTTGAAAAACTTGATTTTGACAATGGTACATTAGTAGATACTCAATATGAAGCAGATGAAGAACCTGCTATTGAAAACATAATTTTAACTGATAGCGATAACAACGGGACTTTAGAAGCTCAAGGAACATGGGGTAAAGACGAATTAATTTTTGGTGAGGCAAGACAAGTTACAAATATAAATGGTATAGATGTAAGTTTATATGGTTTATATCAAGTTGATGTTACATTTAAAACACTTGAGGTACCAACTATAGATAATATTGATGATTGGTGGACTGAAAGATTTGAATCTAATAATTTAATAGATTTCGAATCAAAATTACTTAACCCAGAAGACTTTACATCTATTTATACAGAAAATAATGCATATAAGTTAAATTCTAATGGAACTATTTACAATACATTTAGTTTAAGTATTACAGACGGAGGGTGGCGTACTGAGATAATTAATGGACAAGATTATTTAATTGTAGAAATTACTAACGAAGGAACAATAGTATATAAAGAAGAAAATGAACAAATTTATAAAACAGAAATTGAAGTTCCTGGAGTTTCACAAGAACAGGGAGTTTGGTACTATGGAGATTCTATTTCTGTAGAATCAATTCAAACATTATTAGCAGAAGTTGAAAATAATGAGAACTATGAATATCCAGTTTATTTAGATGATGCACCAGCTGATTACTATTTTACAATTGATAGTAATGATATTGATTCAAATAATATAGTTGAATCATTTAATAATGAAATTACAATAACAAACCTAGAAAGTGAAGTAAATGTAATCACAAAAGTTGAAAGCTATAATGAAGGTAGAGAAGATTTTACTACTGTAATTGGAGATAATACAGAAGTTTTATCAGAAGAAGATGATATCATTGTTTTAAATGATGATTCACCTACAAGATATATAGATGCAAACGATGGTGAAGATACATTAGATTTAAGTGGTGAAGGTTCAAGCTTAGATTTAGCATCATTGTTAGAAAATGTATCAGTTTATAATATTGAAAATATTGACACAGGTGCAAATGATGCTGCACATATCTTAAGTAACTTTACACTTGATGAGTTTATATCATTAACAGATGAAGATAATACACTTAAAATATTTGGAGATGATGTAGATAGTATCGAACTAGATCCTTCTCAAAATTGGTCTCAAGCTATGATGAATGATGGAGTTCCATACCAAGAAGATGGTTTCAATGTTTATTATTCAAGTAAAGATGATCAATCTTTAAAACTTCTAATAGAAGATACAATAACTGTAGAAGTACCATAAGTATTAGACTTTAAAAGTCTAATACTTCAAAAGGAAAAAAAATGTTTTCAAAATTATTTTCAAAAATAAAAAATAAAAAACATCACCTTTGGGAATGTTATACAACAGATATTCACTCTCACTTAATACCATCTATTGACGATGGTGTTAAAACTCTTGATGAAAGTATTTCAATTATAAAAGAAATGCAATCCCTAGGATATAAAAAGATTATCACTACACCTCATATAATGAGCCACCGATTTCCAAATACAAAAGAAACTATTACACTAGGTTACAATCAAGTAAAAGAAGAATTACGTAAACAAAATATTGATATCATATTTGAAATGGCAGCAGAGTATTACTATGACGAACATTTTATTGATTTAATAAGAGCAAAAGATTTATTAACATTTGGTGATAATTATGTTTTATTTGAGTTTTCATATACCACAAAACCTTTTGGAATAGAACAAGTGATATTTGAGCTTTTATCTGCAGGTTATAAACCAGTTCTAGCTCATCCCGAAAGATATACTTATTACTCTTCAGATTTAAGTAGATACAATAGTTTAAAAGACTTAGGCTTATTATTTCAAATAAATTTAAATTCCTTAAACAGCTTCTATGGTAAAAAACCTAAAAAAGCTGCTCAATATTTAGTGGATAATCATTTAGTAGATTTTGTAGGAAGCGATATTCATGCAATGAAGTATTTTGATTCTTTGAAAGAGTTTACTCAAACGAGTAAATTAAAAGAGGTATTTGATAAGAACCAAATAAAGAATAACTTTATTTGATTCTTAATCTTATTTATCTACCTTTGTAGTATTTGTCATTTCCATAACCATATCCATAACTAACACCATAACCATATCCATACTTATCACCAATCTCAACACCGTTTAATATCATACCAATGTGATTGTGTGAGTGCTCTTTGCTAAGTCTATCAAGATTTTTAATAAACTCTTTTCTAGTATAATTAGCTCTAACAATAAAGAATGTAATATCAGTATAGTTCATCAAAATCAACGCATCAGTTACTAGTCCAACAGGTGGAGTATCTATAATAACATAATCATAAGTTTGTTTTAATAACTCAATTGTATCTTTTGTCTCATCCATAAGTATTAATTCAGAAGGATTAGGAGGTAATACTCCAGTTGTAATAATATCAATGTTTTCTTCAGAAGTTTTTTTGATAACTTCTTCAAGAGTATTTTGTTTAGTTAAATAGTTACTAAACCCAATATTATTAGGAATATTAAATTCATTATGTACACTAGCTTTTCTTAAATCTAAATCCAAGATTATAACTTTCTTATTACTCTTAGCAATTACTTCTGCAAGTTTTGCGGCAGTATTAGTTTTACCTTCTCCTGATACAGATGAAGTAATAGTAATAACTCTACTTTTTTCATGTTGTGGTAAAAACTGTAAGTTAGTACGTATTGACCTAAATGCTTCAAAAAAGATATTTGCAATCTTTTTATTTTTATTTAATGGAATAACCCCATAAATAGGAATAGAAGATAGTCTTTCTATTTCTTCTGTATTTTTAATAGTATCATTTAAAAACTCTTTGATAAATGCATATGCTAAACCAAAAATAATTCCTAAAATCATACCAACTAAAACAATCAACATTCTTTTAGGTTTGATAGGTTGAGGGTAGTTTAATGCCTCATCTAAAATTCTACCATTAGAAATAGTTGATGATTTTAAAATAGCAGTTTCAGCTCTCTTTTCAAGTAGAAATGAATAAACTTTTTCATTTACATTAAAATGTCTAGATAATCTTGTAAGTTCTCTTTCTTGTTTAGGAAGTGTTTCTAAAGATTTTGTATATTTAGAAATAAGTCTATTCATAGATTTTTTTCTTTGATTAAGTTGTCTTAAATTTGATTTTAAAGAGGCTTTAATTGATCTTCTAAGTGACGCAATAGTTTTACTAAGCTTCTCAACATCAGGGTGTAGTTCTGTATAGTCAATTAGTACAGATTCCTTTTGTGTTGAAAGTTCATGTAGCTTTGTAATCAAAGCAGCAAGAGCAGGGTCAGCAAACTGAATAGATCCTACAGTTAATCCTGAAAGATTAGTATTCGAAACAATATATTGTTGTAAATTTTTAAGAATATTCTCTTCAATGATTATCTCTTGAAGTTTTGCTTCGTACTCTGTAATATTTTTTGCAGTTGCAGTTGCTTTTTCTGGTAAGCTTATTACATCATTTGATTCTTTATAAACTTCTAGTTTATTTTCAGATATTTTTAGTCTTTGATTAATATCTTCTAATTGTTTATCGATAAAGGCTAAAGATAAATTAGCAACTTCACTTTTTCTTTTTACTTCTTCATCTAAATATGCTTTAAATAACGAATTTAAAAGGTCTTTTGCTCTTGTAGATACTGTATCTTGTATAGATATTCTTAGTACTGAGGCTAATTCTGATACTTGTGATACATTTAATCCACTATAAAATACATCAGCAGCAATTGAAGGATGGATAAACTGAAAAGAATAAGTTTCATTTTCCATTTGAGATATTTGATTGATTTTTATTTCAAACCATTCTGTATTAATATCTTCACCATATTTGTGATTTTTATCATAAGAAATTAAATCATATTCTTTAAGAGGTGAAACACCTAATAAAGCAAGTATTCCTTTTTTTGAATACTTTGAAGTTGGAAGAATCTTAAGATTAAAAGTATCTTCATTTATAGGTGTTAGTATAAACTTCTTTCCATAAATAATATTATCTAAAACTTTAGTCCCTACTACAAAAGGAGAATTTTGATAAAACTCATGTTTTCTATAGTTTTTAGTTGTAAAATATCTAGTATTTAAATCTAAAGATTTAAGAGCTTTTTCTGCCAAAAATCTTGATTTTAATATCTCGATTTGATTTTGTACATTTATTCCACCACCTGTAAATGCTTGTTTTAAAGCATCAGCACTGTTATATCCTCTTTGTTCTTCTTGCATTTCTATTGTTGCAGAAGAAGCATAAATATTTGGCTTTGTATATGCAAAAACAGCAGTAGCAATAGTAAATACAATAGCAAGTAGTAATATAATATATTTATACCTGCTAATTATTTTAAAAACTTGTTTTAAGTCTATTTCATCATTTTGTTGAACATTTATTATGTTACTCATTATTGTATTAACTCTTTTCTTTGTGTAAATGGATCTAGGATTGCTGATAGCATATTCCAGAAAGGAACAATATCATTAAAGGCTCTATTATAACCTTTTAAATCTGTTGGCTGAACATATATAATATCATTAGGTTTTAACAGCATACTACCGTCATTTAAAGCAGTTAAATTTGCAAGGTCAATATTTCTAATATCTGGATTTCTTAAATCCCCTCTTATAATCTTGATATTATTTCTAGAAGCATAATCAGTTAAATCACCTCTTTGAGCAATTGCTTCAATCAAGTTCATTGTACCATTTTGTACAGCTACAACACCAGGATTTTTAACTTCACCTATTACTATAACTCTTTGGTTTTTTATTTCAGTTGTTACATAAGGGTTTCTTATATAAAGTTTATATAAACTTATAAGCTTTTCGGATGCTTCATCAGCTGTTAATCCAGATATCTTAACACTACCTATCAAAGGAAGTCTTACTGTTCCTTTTTGTGTTACTAATATTCCAATGTCATCTACATCTTCAGTATTATTAGTATTTTGGCTTGTAAGTATAGAAGTCATTTGTTGAGAGCCTTTACCTGACTGTATATATACAGTAATAGATACTCTATCATTTGCAGCAATTTTACTTTCGTATGCAACTTCTTTTACATAGTCTTCTTTTGATACTTTAGTTATTACAGTTTCTTCTTTTTTTTCTACTTGAAAAAGCTTATAATCTTTTAATGTACAACCACTAAACAATACTAATAGACCTGATATAAGTAATGCCCTTGACAAAGAATTCTTCATATGTTCCCTTTAAACAAAATTTTCTTATAATAACACATTTCCTTATTAAAGGTCAACTTAAACTTCAAAGCTTATATTTAAGTTAATTTTAATATCATAATTTAAAAAGTTATGTTATAATCTATTTAATTATTCAAACATACGGAGACTATGATGAGCAAAAAAACAACAAACGAATCAAGAAGAGCTTTCTTAAAAAAAGCTGCATATGTAGCACCAACTGTAATAGCACTTGGAGCAATTTCAAACCCTACATCAGCAGCAGCTAGTTGTATTTCAGCAAACTGTAACGAACCAAGTACTACTCCTTCAACTATCCCAGGTAACAACGATGAAGGTGGATTTAAAGGTTCTTTCTAAATTAGATAATGAAATTATTTAATTATTCTTTACTCCATAAACCTACTACTTTAGCTGATGCTAATTATTATCTTTTAACAGAGGGAGATTTTCCCTCTGTTGATTTATCTCATGTCTTAACTCTTTACAATAACCAATACCGAGAAGTACAAATCAAAAGTGACAAGCCTTTTGATAATATAGTAAAAAACCAATACTTTAGTTTTGATGTAAAAGACGTAGTTTCTTTTTTATTTAAAATAGGAACAAATTCTATAATTATAAAAAGAAGAAAAAAAGCTAGTGATTTATTAGTAGAATACTGGTTATATCATACTTTCTTACCTATCTTACTCACCTTTGAAAATAAGTACTATTTTTTACATGCAGGTGCAGTAGAAATCGAAAACAAATCAGTACTTTTTATAGCAGATTCTTTTGGTGGAAAATCTACACTAACAGATTTTTTCATAAAAAAAGGTCACACTATGATTTCTGATGATAAAGTTGCAACTTTTGAAAAAGAAGAAAAAATATATGCAGTTCCCTCTTATCCTTATCATAGACCATATAGAAAGATGGAAGATTTAGGTATATTTGTAGAAAATTTTGCAAAAGAAATCAAACCAATTCATTGTATTTTTAACCTAATAAAATCAGATGAAAACTCTGATATAAACATAGAAAAAATATCAGGAATAGATAAGTTTAAAGCACTACGATATGCTACAGATATTGATCTTCCTGTACATAAACAATCACGATTTAAATCCCTTGCAAATATAGCAAATAAAGTAGATATTTACAATATCTCAATACCTTGGGATTTAGATAGACTAGAAGAAGTATATGATAAAATATGTATCTTTATCAAAAAGGAAGCAAATGAATTTAAACACTAAAGTAACTATACCAGATACACTTTTTTCACAAGAAGTAGATGACGAAACAATAGTTCTTGATACAAACACACAAGAATATTTTAACTTTTCTTCATTAGGAAAGGTTATATGGGATATGCTTTTAGAAGAAAATACACTTCAAGAGATATTTGATGAACTAAATGAGTTTATGGAAGTAGAAAAAAAACAGCTAGAAAATGATATCTTAGATTTTGTAAAATCTTTAAATGAGAGAAATCTTATAAAGACAAGTGATTAGTCGCGAGACCGTAAAATCAGTTCTATATGTATTATTGGCTACTATTCCTCTAACTTTTGCTGCTAGTATTACATATTCTTGTTTTTCATCTTCAAAGAATTTTTCTACATCATTTTGGTTTAAAGTCTAGTTCTTTATATCTTCTTTACACTTTGAGTATTTTAGTGATTAAATATTTTGAAGCAGTCGAAAATTTTGACCGGTTCTTTTTTATTGTCTTTATCAAGTTTAGCCAGATCACTATTTGGTATTGTGGGTTTGAATAAGATACTACATATCCTTTTCATCTACTCCAGTATCTTTAAATTCTAATTCAATTCCTGAACATCCTCATAGTATTATGTTTATCATTTTATACCTTCGTATAATGCATTTATCTAAAAATATATGAGATTTATTTGTTTTTACATTAGATTTTGATAACATTTAAAATAACTTAAAAAAGGCTTTTCAAATAAAAAATCTAAATACAACTTTATCAGACGATATCATACTTATAATAGAATCTTGCAAAGAAGACAAAAACCAAGAACTAATAAAAGAAAAAATCAGCACTATAAAAAACTGGGATGATTTTATTGCTCTTAGCTATACTCACGGAGTCTTTCCCTTAGTTTATCATACTTTAAAAGAACACAAAGATATTTTACCTAAAGATTTATCTCTAAAACTAAAAACCATAAATATGGACATAGCAAAACAAAACATGCTAATGACAAGTGAGCTTATCAAAGTAATGAAGCTATTAGAAGAAAATGATATAGAAGCAATAGCTTTCAAAGGTCCTACTTTATGTCAGCTAGTATACGATGATGTTATTTCTAGACAATATGTTGATATAGATTTATTAATAAAAGAAGATTATTTTGATAATACAGTAACTATTTTAAAGAAGTTTGATTATCAAGAAAAATTTGAGTATTCAATTGGAAAAAAGAAGATTGAAAAATTACTTTCTGATCATACTTTTATTAACCCAAATAATAATATTCCAATAGAAATTCATAACAAACTATTTTCTTCTGATTTCCCTATTAACTTAAATAGTGATATCTTTTTTAAAAATACTACTAATATATTAATTAATAATAATTCAATAAATAGTTTTTCTAAAGAATACTTATTAGTTTACCTTTGTCTACATGGTTCTAAGCATCTTTTTTCAAGAATATCTTGGATACTAGATATTCATAAGTTAATAAACAAATATGATTTAGATTGGGAATTAATTGATAATATAATTCAAAAAAGTGATTCTAAAATAATAGTTTATTCCTCTTTATTTTTATCTAGATATTTACTTAATACTAAATTACCAGAAAATATAAAAAATAAATATAATGATAAATATAAAAAAATAGTAAAACTAATAATTGAAAATAAGAAAAATATGGATGAAGATAAATTCTCGATTATTAATTTAATTATGTTTGATACTGTAAAACAAAAAATATTTTATATTTTTTATCTTTTCAAACCTTCGTTCTTAGATTATCAAAGTCTAAATAAAGATTATAATTCAGAATTGTTATATTATATAATAAGACCATTCAATATCTTATCAAGGTTTTTCAAAAAAAGTAAATAATTATCTTATACTTTTTTTATGTTTTATACTTGTTTATAAAATCATGAATAGTTCTTTTTAATTCATATTGCTCTTCAATATCTTCAAGTAAATATAATAAATCTAATTTATAAAATACACCATATGCAATATAGTTGTATGAAATTTTGAAAAACTCCATAAATGCGCTCAATAAAGCAATCTTGTTTTCATAGAATAACGATTTATTCCACCATTCTAAATCAGTCACTGCTGTATTTATACTAAGGTTATCTGACTTTGGTATTAATAAATTACTTAATATTGATATTCTTCTTGTATAAAGTGAATCTGTAACTAAAAGTGCTGATTTAAGATTGTTTTCATTCAGATAGTTTCTAATAAAGAGAATTTCTTCAGCAGTATTTTTTAGATAAGGGTTGAAAATATAATTAATTTTTTGATTTGTATTCTTAATATGAGCAATTCTATTATCTGATAAATTATTTTGTTGACTATACTTTGTTCCACCCGTAATAATTAATATTCCTTGTTTACTATAATTCTCTTTATATAATTGAATAGATTTATTGAATCTATGTAAGTTTTTTCCTCCACCTAAAGATACTATAATATCTGATTTAATTGGATCTTTTGATATGTCTAAGTAGTTTCCAAGATTTGTAAATAGATAAACAAAAATGCAAATGAAAAAACCTAGAGTTAAAATTTTATAAGACATTCTATTTTTTCATTTAAAATAAAGAGCTATATTTTTGAGATATTAAATTCCAATTATAATTTTCTTCTGCAATAGTTTTCATATCTTTTGACAAATCAATTAATTTAGTATCATTTATATTATTTAATAGTTTTATTAATTCAATTGAAGAATTAAAATACAAAGCCTTATGTTGTGTTGTTTCTTTGTTATACTCAACTGCAAAAGCAAGTATAGGAAGACCTAAATACATAGCCTCAACTAATGATGGATTTGTGCCTCCTGCACTATGTCCATGTAAATACACATAACAGTTTGATCTAAATTGATCTAGGATAGTTTGATTATAAATAGGATCTAGTATATTTATATTAGTAAATGAAGAATATTTTTCTTTTAAATCTTTCCCGTAATCACTTGCATCCCAATTTCCAATAATTACAAAAGTTAAATTTTCATTTTTTGATACTGCTTCTAAAATTATATGAATATTATTCTCAGGTTCTATTCTGCATACTGTAAATGCATATTTATCATTTAAGAAAGTATATTTTTCTTTTAGTTCAGTAGATATTTCGACTTTATTTACATGATCTGCTCCATAAGCGATTAACTCACTCTCAACTTTATATTCATCTCTTACATAATTTTGAATCACTTTATTGTCAGCAACTACAACATCACTGTATTTTGTAGCTAGTTTTTCTGAGAACTTTAAAAAAGATTTTGTATACTTATTCCACTTATCTCTTTTCCATTCTAAACCATCAATATTTGTGACAATTCTAATCTTTTTATTAAAAAGTCTTAAAAAAGGTAAAAATATACATCCTGATACACCTAGAATCAAAATAGTATCAGCAAATTTAAGTGATTTGATTAAAGATACTATATCATAGGGAATACTTTGTGCTCCATTTGCATTAAGATTTATATATTCTAACTTACAATTGTTGTAAGAATCTAGTTTTTCTGGATATGATTTAGAAGAACAAAAAACAGTTATATCATACTCTTTGTTTAAATCTTTTGTCAAATATTCTGCCAAAGTTTCAAAGCCACCATATTTTGCAGGAATACCTACTGTGCCAATAATTGATAATTTCTTTTTATTCATATATCACCTTTTCTATTTTTTCTAAAAATACTTTTTCACTAAAGCTTTTCACTTTTTCTTTTCCATTTGCAGATAAACGTAGACATGTATCTTCATCTCTTGATAATTCTAATATTTTATTTGATATTTTACCTATATCATATGATGATATTAAATATCCTTCTTTATCACTTTCTACTATTTCAATAGGACCGCCAACTGGAGGACAGATTATAGGTACACCATAAGCTAATGCTTCTACAATAGTCAAACCAAATGTTTCAACCCACTGATCAACTCTAGATAAGTTTAAAACTAAAGAAGAGTTTGAATAAAACTTAGTCAAGTCTTTTTGTCTTGAAAATATTTCAATATTATCAGGTAAGTCATAGTTAAAATAAGTATCTATTTCTATTTGATCTGCATTTAAAATCAATCTAAAAGATATATCTTTTTGTTCTTCAAGTTTTTTACAAATACTAATAAACTCAGGTATACCTTTATAGTCTTTTAATGAACAAATCATAGTTACAATAAACTTATCATGATGTAAGTACTTATATTCATAGTGTGAAGCTGTTTCTAAAAAATTATGTTCAAGAGCATTATGTATTACTTCATCTTTTATATTTTCAAAACTTTCTTTAGATTTTAAATCATTCGAAACAAATATAACCTTACTAGCAGTTTTACTTACAACATATCTTAAAAATCTTTTTAATACTGAAGGCTTTATAGATGTTTCATGAATATGATATATAATTTCACATCCTTTAAATCTAGCAGCCATCGCTGCTCCAAAAGGAAGTAATGTATTGATATAAATCATATCTTCTTTTTTGTATTTTAATATTTTAAAAAACAAATCCATCTGAGATAATATATAAGTACATAATGTAAAAAATTTATTATTAGATCTTTTATAAAAAAAGTTAAAATGATTTTTAGTAATATTTGATAAAAAACCATCATCTTTTGATGTGTATAAGTAAATATTGCTATTATTTAAAACTTCATTTCTTACTATTTGTGATAGAACTTTTGGGCTACCGCTATAGTCGTTTAATAGATGAATAAATACTATTTTTTTCAACATCTTTCCTTTAATACTTTTGCAGGAACTCCACCGATGATTACATTTTCAGGAAAAGATTTATTTACAACACTTCCTGCTGCAATAATACATCCATTACCAATAGTAACCCCATCTAAGATAGTTACCTTTGATCCAATCCAACAATTTTCACCAATAGTGATTCCTTTTCTAGAAACACCTTGTTCTCTAATTAAAATGCCTTTATCTTCGTAATTGTGATTTTCAGGATGTAAACTTAAATATTGACCAATAATTGTATTATCACCAATTTTAACTCCTCCTGCTCCACCTATATATGCAAATTCTCCCATTCCTACATTATTACCAATTTCGATATATTCTCCAATATTATCAAATGATACAGAAATAACTAGTTGTGAAAATGAGCCAATATTTACATTGTCTTTCAATGTTAATTTCTTTTTCCCTAGTGCATATATTTTTACATAATCCCCAATATTCACATTGTTACCAAGCTCAATATTTTTCTTATTAAATATTTTTACATTTTTACCTAAAAAAATCTTTTTAGAAAAATGTCTTGAATCTAAAAATCTAAATCCTCTGATTAATGATATGATTTTATCTATAGTAAATGACAAAAGGATTGATGAATCTATTGATTCATCAAAGTTAAAGTTTTTGTTCTTTGTTCTTTGTACATATTTTTCTATCAAATTTTTTAACATAACGTAGCCTTTATTTAATCTGATTTTCAATAATATTCATAGTCTCTTCAATATCAATATTTTCAATTGCTAAATATTCTTGGTCATACTTATTATCAAACTCAGCAAATAAGTTTTTATATTTATCTGTAAGTTCTACTATACTCTTTTCATCCATCTCTTGCTTTCTAGACAATATAACTTCAGGACTTGCATATAGAAAAATATTTAACTTTGGTTTAAAAACAAAATTATAAAAGAATTTTACAAATTTACTATTCAAATCAATATTTGTTCTTCTTGAATCGTTAATAAAATCAAAATAATATCTATCATATATTATAATCGTATCTTTTCTTGTATATTTAAAATATAATACAAATTGACCAAAAATATAATCTGTAAGATAATAAGAAAATCTAACCAAAGATGATAATTTTGATTTATTTCCACCTGTTCGTGGTAATACTTCCATTGTCTTTTTTTCTGCTTCTTTTTTGCCATGTTTTATGGCACTTAATATTGGCAAAATTGAAGGTCTATGTCTAACTACAACAACTTTCTTATTATATTTATTTTCAATTAACTCTTTAACTTTTGTTAATATTGTAGTCTTACCTGCACCATCAACTCCACTAAATGTAATAATCTTTATATTTTTATTCATGTATTACTTTTCCTTCTTTTTTTACAATATCTTTTAATGCTTTATTCCAAATATCTATTAGCCAAAAAACTTGACTATGAAGTTCTTCTTGAGAGTTATATTTATCTAAATAATATAGTACTGTATATTCTAAATATAGAATATAATTTAAATTAATATCAATATTGTATTTCTTTATAATTTCTTTCAAATGTTCATTTTGAAATACTGTATTTATAGTATTTATTATTGAAGAATAACCTTGCTTATTTATAAGTATTTCAGCTTGAAATATATAATGAAATAAGTCATATAGTAGTACGGTATCTTTGTTACTAAGTTCCCAATCAAATACTGATAATTTATTGTTTGTTACATACATATTCCATGGTGTAAAATCACAATGAGCTAAACCTAAGTTTATTTTTATATCATTAGTTAAAGTACTTTTTATATTAGCAATATTTGTCAAGATGTCTTTTATTTTTTCATGTGGTAATTTTGTATTTATCTCACTTGTTTCTAGCTTATTTAATATTAAACTTGATTCTTTTACTGAATCAATATCTTCTAGTTTCTTTTCTGTTAATGTTCTTGAATACAAATCATCTAAAGCTTTTATATGTATATCATCAATAGAATTAGTTTGGTACGATGAGTTTTGCTTAATATTATCTATAATAATATAGTCATCATTTTTTTCTATGATTTTTGGAATTTCTATATTTTCAAAAGTAAATGAATTAATATATTCTAAAATATCTGCTTCATTATGTATCAACTCTTTTGAACTTTCTGTAAGAGAAATTTTTACAAAATATTCAGTTTCATTGTTTTTATTTAATTCTAAAATTGCTTTTCTATTAACACCTACAGTTCCTGTAAAAATAGAATAGTTATATGTAGGATAGTTTTCTAAAATATTGCCAATAATACTTTTTTTATCTATATTTATTTCTAATGGTTTTGCTTTTAAAAGTTTATTTAACTTGAATAAGAAAAATGTTTTTATACTCAAAGCTATTAGTTTTGCTCTCATTGATGATGTAGAATAAAAAGCTAAAAATGTAGGTCTTTTTAAACTAATAGGATATATCCATCTTATAGTTCCATCAGGATTAGAAATATAAAAAAATGATGATAGGTTATCACCATCTTTTTTATTTATAAACAATAAATCGATTATATTTGTATCTTCATTATTTATAATAGACATTATTTTGAACCTTTGTTAGATAATTTATTATAAATTACATTAAGTTGATCACCTTTTGAATCCCAAGTATACTTTTCCAAATAAAGCTTTCTTGCATTTTCAGACATACTAGCCTGTAAATCTTTATTTTCATAGATTTTTAACAAGGCATTTGAGAAGTCACATATTGATTGATCATAATTAGTATAGGGTATTTGTATTGCACAGTCATCATTTGTAAGCTCTCCTGGACCATAATTGTCAAAACAGATAATAGGTAAAGAATGTGAAAGTGCTTCTGCTACAACCATTCCTGCTCCTTCATATGAAGGAAACAAAAATAAATCAGAATTCTCATAATAAGTTTCTAATTCATCTTTTGTAACCCATTCAATTAAATAAATATTATCTTTAGAATTAAATTTTTCAATTTTCTTTTTCAATTCTTTTTTCATTGGACCATCACCAACTAATGTTAAGGTTACATTATCCCTATCAGAATTATTTAGCTTGTTATAAAATAATTCAAAACAATCAACAGTAAGATCAAAGCCTTTCAATGGTACGAATCTTCCAACAGAGATTATATTAAACTTTGTAGATAACTTATTTATATCAGAAATATTTTGACTATCACTTGATGCCACCTGTGACATAATAATAGTTTTTTTAGTATCTAAATTCAATCTTTTGATAACACTTTTATTTCCACATATAATTAAATCAGATTTCTTTTTAGATAAAAATAAAAATGGATCAATGTTCCAGTTAATCTTTTTTATAATCCACTTTATTCTATCTTTATAATAATAATTACTGTTTTTATTAATATATTCGCTAGGTATTAATTCATGATGATTGATAGGACCCCAGATTAAAGGTTTTTTTAATAACCATAAAAAAGTGGGGAAAGCATCAGTATGAAAATTTAGATTATGTAATATATCATATACTATTTTATTCTTTTTTATAAATATAGGCATAAGCATCTGCCATAAATAAAAGTATAAAGATGAACCTCTAGCTCCCTTTTTCCAAAATCTCATCCAATAAGGTAAATCAAAATAATGAAATTCAAGATTTGTATCATCAATATTAAATTCTTTTATATATTTTTCAATATTCTCTTTATTATTTTTTCTTGTAATGGCAATAACTTTGTTGTATCGTCCTATTTGTTGAACTAAATTCCAACCAGTTCCTGATTCAGAACCTTTATATGGATTTATATCATATACTGTAGCTAATATTTTTTTCATTTATGACCTTTAATTTTAGACAAATAAGTTTGTTCACATAGTTTATAAAGTTCTTGTTTATCTTTAAGACTATTCTCTAAATTTATTTTAAAAGATAAATTTGAGATTACTTTTATTATAGATTTAGGCAATGATATTTTCTCTTTTTGAGAATCAATTATTATTAATGTGTAACCTTTAAATAAGTGATAAAGAATAACTAATAGTTTATTTACTCCTATATTTTCGTTTGTATTAATTGTCAATACATTTAATCTATACTTATTAATTAATACTTCTTTAAATTTCTCTATCTCTTTAATAGTTGGAAGATCATTTTTAGCAAATAAATTAATAAAAGTAGATTTCTTTCTATTTTTAAATAAGTCAAAAAAATAATTACTATTATTTAATAATCTATCAGTTAGATTGTTTTCGATATTAAGTTTAGTTATAATTTTAGCATGAATATATTGATTATAAAAAAATGAATCTTCTATATTTGTAAATTCTATATCATAGTTAGTTTTCATAAAACCTAAAATTTTATTTTTTTGATATGTATTTAAGTTTGATAAGTATGATTTATATTTATCGCCTATGTTACTTTTGTTTATAATATAGAAGAAGTAGATATATAAAAATTGATATTCAATATTTGGGATAGATATATTTTCATGATTAGTTTCCTTCGATTCTAATAATTTATTAAGTTTAATATATTCTAAATCTTTTCTTATAAATTTATAAATTAAATCTAATGATAAAAAACTTCTATCTTTAAAATAAAAAGTTATAGTGTACATAAAAGAATTTTTAAAAATATGATATTTTTCAATTATATCTGTAGATTGTAAAAATTTTAATATGTTAGGCAAATTACTTTTTTTAATAGCAATATCAATATCTGATGTGAAACTTAATTCATTTAAATTGTTTTCTGTATATTTAAGCACAGCATAATCTAAATTTCTAATAAAAATAAAAAATTTTCTTATAAATGTTACTCTGTTACTCAATTTTTTGCCTTTGTTCTTTAAAATAATTAATGTCTGTACTTGCTCTGAATATTATTATTAATGTTGTCCAAAATAATATTGAGGTGTTACCATGCATTATAAATATCCAAGTTTCAGCATTAGAGTGAATAATCGCTGCCATTAATATTAAACTAACATAATAAATATTATCTGTTAATTTTAAACTTAAATAATAAGTTCTCATAAAAAAAATTATAATTATGGAAGCAAAAAAGAAACCAAATTCTTCAATTAGTGCTAAATAGGTATTGCCTTTTTCAAATTTAGGAAAATCATGATACTTATCAAAATAACTAAATTCATTAACATGATAACCCCATCCTAAGTAAGGTTTTTCTTCAATTGCTTTAAATCTAAGATCATAAAGCATTGTTCGAGTTGATAATAAACTTGAATCAGATTGATTATTTTTTTTAACAAACCCCATTATTAAATCGGATGAAAGAAAGATAATTACACTAAGTATTATTGCAATTACAATTTTTTTAAAAGTAAATATTCTTTTACTTTTTATTAACAATATTAACCATATAATGATTGTAACTGCTACACCAGTTCTTGAAGCTGACAATACTAATATAAATATTGAACCAAATAATATTAACTTAGATAATTTTGAGCTATCTTTCAAGAGATAAATTTTATTTAAGAAATATGGTATTATTATAACACTAATATAAAGTGCTAATTGGTTTGGGTTATCAAATATACCTTGAAAGTGTCCCTGTCTATAAGCGAATGCTGGTTTCCAAACTAACAAAAAAAATGATGAGAATATTAAAATAATTGATAATGTTTCTATTATATATTTATGATATAAAAAAAGCTTTTCATTTTTGAATAGTGATGTTACCAAGATAATACAAAAAATAATATATAATGCTTTAAGTGAATATTCAAGTGAATAATCTGGTTTATAACTAAATAGTAAAGAATGAATAGCTATTAATCCAAATAGTATCATAATCGTTAATATTCTGAAATTAAAATAAAAATATCTCTTTTGAATTAAATAAATAAAAGCAAAAAGCAATATTCCTAAGGATATGAAAAATTTCACATTAGTTATTAAAGCTATTTCCATTTTTTTTCTTCGATAAGTTCATTATTTATTTTTTCCCAACTAAAATGCTGTTTAATCATTTGATATGATTTTTCTCCCATAATATGTAATTCATCACTTAAAAGGATATTTTGGAATTGATGAAGTTTATCTTTTATTTCATTAGAATTATTTTCTTTTAATATAAGTCCACAATTAAATTCTTCAACATAATTTTCAAAATTAGTTTCTTTAGAGATTAATAATGGTTTTCTTAATCCTGCTGCTTCTAGTACAGCCATTGGGAAACCTTCAAATCTTGAAGTATGTACAAATACATCCATATTAGAAAGTAAGTTAAGTTTTTCATTACCAAACTTTGAACCATAAAATACGACAGAATTTGCTAAATTATTTATTTCAGAAACTTTTTTTAAATCATTTAAATCTGGACCATCGCCTACTATCCATAATTCTCCTGACCCTTTTTCCTTTTTGTAAATATTAAAAGCTTTTAATAATAGATCTAGGCCTTTTGTGTGTGAATCGATTCTTCCTACAAAACCAAATATAGGTTTGTTTTTTGAATTTATTTGATAAAAATCAAATTTCAGTTCATCAAGATTTTGTCCATTTGGAATTAATACTTTATTTATTTTTGTAGTTAAGTTATCTATATGTAAATATTCACTTTTACCTAAAAATTGAACTTTCCATGCTCTTTCTAGAATTTTTTTGTCAAATAAGTTAAAAAAGATATTTTTTATTAATGATCTCTTATTCATTGCTTCTTTATTATATGCACCGTGAGAAGTAAAAATATATCTATGATTTAGATTATATAACATTTTTGATATTGAATAAAAATCAATAATAAAACCTCCATGAATATGAAAAATAGTATTTTTATCAAATTTCTTTATATCTTCCACCAGTTTGTTATCTAAGAAATATTTTTTTCTAGTGTATAAATTCAAAGAATAATTTCTTTTTATTGTATGATCCTCATCAAAACTATTTGTTAATCCAATAACAATAACTTGATGTCCTAATCTTACTTGAGTACTAGCCAAATTATGAACAACTTTATTTACGCCGTTCATTCTATTTGGATTAGCTTTTCCTAAGACTATATGAACTATTTTAATCATTTGCAGACTTTAAACTAATTTTTTTTATTTCAATAAAGAATATAATTGATGTTAATATTTGAGTAAGTATCATTCCTATAACGACTCCGTTTATTTCTAATGTTTTTATAAGTATAAAAGATGCTATAACTGAAAAAATAGTTGTTATTATATAATTTATAAATATTTTCTTTGTATTTTCAATGGTTCTTAGAATATAACGTTGCAACATTCCAATATAAATAAATATGTACATAATCATAAAACCAAATAATAAATATGAGTAAGATACATATTCATCACCATAAATTACTAATATAAGTTCTTCACCATAAATAAAAAGTACTGATATTAAAACTAAAAATATATAAAATCCATACTGCAATTGTATTTTAAAGAAAGATATTGTTTTTTGATATCCGTTATTTTTATAAATTTCTGCAAATCTAATTGGAAGGATATTTTCTAAGGCAATAAATATAACATGAAATATACCCATTGTATTTTGCATTACTTTAATAACCCCTACGGACCATGGACCTAAAATTGAACCAGCTACTAAAATATAAAAGTTTCCACTTCCCCACTGGAGAAGAGATGAATAAACTAACCATTTAGAAAATTTCCAATTTTTTAAAAATAATAACTTTATATGAGTAGATTTTAAAGATTTAAAGTTTATTTGTAAATATCCTACAGCAAAAGATATTGTAAATGTAAGTGATATTGATATAAAAGTATTAATTAGAGTAAGCTGTTCAAAAAATATTAATGAACTTATTCCTATTAGTTGTCCTATATATGCAATAACATCAATAAATATTAATCTAAAATAAGATATTTTAATGATAAAATATCTTCTTATGAAATCTTGACATAAGAAAGAAAAAACCATCCATAATATATAATATCTGAATTCAGAGATATTATATTTACTAGTGATTAATTCTGAAAAATAAAATAAAATGCTTAATATTAATACACAAATTATAGAAAAAATAAATTGCATATATAACATATTAGTTAAATAATAATCTTTTATTAATTTGTTTTTTTTAGGTGCATGTGTTAAAAGTGGTGAAATTATTAGTGCCAATTGAATACTACTAAAAAATAATACAATTAGCCACAATAATGAAAATTGTCCAAAAATATCTAATCCTAAAAATCTAGCCAGTAAAATACCTAGTAAAAAATTACTACCACTAACCAGTATTTGATCTAAAAATATTAATGATTTTTTATTTTTAGCAATATTTTTAAATTTTGTTATCAAACTTCATACTTCCCCAAATACCAATCCACAGTTAAAACAATCCCACTATCAAAGTTCTCATCAGCTTTCCATCCAAGCTCATCTTCAAGTTTTGTAGCATCTATTGCATATCTTCTATCATGTCCTGCTCTGTCTTCTACAAAGGTAATTAGTTCTTTATATGAACTTAGAGTTTTTGAAGGAACCTTAGTATCAAGTATAGTACAGATTGCATCTACTATTTGAAGGTTTGTTCTTTCATTTCTTCCACCAATATTATATGTATTTGCTGTCTTTCCTGTATGATAAACTATATCTATTCCCTTACAATGATCTAGTACATATAACCAATCTCTAATATTCTTTCCATCTCCATAAATTGGAATTGCTTCATTATTCAAAGCTTTTCTAATAATTGTAGGTATTAGTTTTTCATCATGTTGTTTTGGTCCATAGTTATTTGAACAGTTTGTGATTACTGTATTCATTCCATATGTTTCATTATATGCTCTTATAATCATATCACTTGAAGCTTTAGAAGCTGAATATGGAGAGTTTGGAGCATAAGGAGTAGACTCAAGGAATAAATCTTTTGGATCATCGCTAAGCGTTCCATACACTTCATCTGTTGAGATATGATGAAATCTACAGTCTTGGTAATCTGATTTAAAATGGAATGGTTTATCCATCCAGTATTTATATGCAACATCAATAAGAGTAAAAGTACCATTTACATTTGTATTTACAAATACTCCTGGATTTTTAATAGAGTTATCTACATGTGATTCTGCTGCAAAGTGAATTACACCTTGAATATCATATTCAGTAAAAATAAATTCTACTAGATCTCTATTACAGATATCACCTTTAATAAATTTATATCTAGGATTAGCTTCACACTCTTTTAGGTTTTTTATATCACCTGCATAAGTTAGAAGGTCTAAATTTATTAGATTATACTCTTTGTATTTATCTAAGAAATATGGTACAAAGTTTGAACCTATAAATCCAGCTGTTCCTGTTAGTAATATATTTTTTTTATTTTTTATATCCATTATGATCTTTCTCCTAGTTTTCTTAAACACTTATCTAAACTATCTTTCCAAAAAGGAACTTGTATATTAAATTCATTTTTTATTTTTGCTTTATTTAAAA
Organism: Poseidonibacter parvus; assembly: GCF_001956695.1. Taxonomy (NCBI): domain Bacteria; kingdom Pseudomonadati; phylum Campylobacterota; class Epsilonproteobacteria; order Campylobacterales; family Arcobacteraceae; genus Poseidonibacter; species Poseidonibacter parvus. The sequence continues at coordinate 2,110,307 of NZ_CP019070.1, read as the reverse complement.
GTGAAAAATGTGGTCTTGCTGCTGGTGTTGGGTATTGATAAGTTTCTATTGGATTAATTTGACAAGTTATTTTTGCCATTTTCATAATCTCTTTTGCGAAGTCATACCAAGATAGTACTCCTTCATTTGAGTAGTTATATATATCTACTTTAGAGTTATTAATATCTGGCAAGATATCTAAAATAGCCTTAGCTAAATCTCTTGCATATGTAGGTGTTCCTACTTGATCAAATATAACTCCAAGTTCTTGCTTTTCTTTACCTAGTCTTAGCATTGTTTTTACAAAATTATTACCAAAGCTTGAGTAAACCCAAGATGTTCTAATAATAATAGAATTTTTAGGATTTATTTTAATCATTTGATTTTCACCATCTAGTTTTGTTTTACCGTAAACTGATTGTGGATTTGTTTGAAACTCTTCACAATATGGTTTGAAGTTTTTACCATCAAATACATAGTCTGTTGAGATATGAATTAGTTTTATATTTAATTCTGCTGATATCTTTGCTAGTTTTTTAACTGCTTTATGATTTATTTTATCTGCGTTTTCAATATCTTCTTCAGCCTTATCCACTGCTGTATAAGCTGCACAGTTTATAATAGTATTAATATTATTTGATTCACAAAAGTTTTTTATATCTTCTTTATTTGAGATATCTAAATCATCTCTTGTTGTAAAGAAGAAGTTATAATCATAATCTTTTTCTAACTCTCTTAGTTCACGTCCAACTTGTCCGTTTGAGCCTGTTACTAAGATATTAAACATAGTAATCAACTCCAAATTTAAATATCTCATTTTCATCTTCAATACTAAATAGTTTTGGTTGCTTAGTATCTTTTTCTGATAGTTTTAATTCAGAATGATTTAGTTTCCAATTGATATCTAAATCCTTATCATCAAAAGCTATTCCTCTATCACACTCAGGAGAATAGTAATTATCTACTTTATAAGCAAATGTTGTATCATCTTCAAGCACTACAAAGCCATGAGCAAAGCCTCTTGGAACTAGAAGTTGCTTTTTATTATCACTTGAGAGTTCAACAGCTACATGTTGTCCAAAAGTAGGTGAGTCACGTCTTATATCAACTGCAATATCTAGTACACTTCCAGAAATTACACGAACAAGTTTTGTTTGTGCATGAGGAGGCAGTTGATAGTGAAGTCCTCGCAAGACCCCTTTACTTGATTTTGATTCATTATCTTGGCAGAAGTTTATTTTAAAGCCTAAGAATTCTTCTAGTTTATCTGCTCTAAAAGTTTCTACGAAATATCCTCTATGATCTCCATGTACAACAGGCTCACAAATAATTACATCTGGAATATTAGTTCTTATAAAATTCATCGTGCTACTATTCCTTCTTTTGCTCTTTTGATTAGGTATTGACCATAGTTATTCTTTTTTAGAGGAACTGCTAGTTCTAAAAGTTTATCTTTAGTTATATATCCCATCTCATAAGCTATTTCTTCTAAACAAGCTACTTTAAGTCCTTGTCTATGTTCTATTGTTTGAATAAAGTTTGAAGCTTCTAGCATAGATTCATGAGTTCCTGTATCAAGCCAAGCGTATCCTCTTCCCATTAGTTCAACTTTTAATCTTTCTTCTTTTAGGTAATCTTGATTTAAAGTTGTTATTTCTAATTCACCACGATCAGAAGGTTTTACTTGTTTTGCTTTTTGCACTACATCAGAAGGGTAGAAGTAAAGTCCTACAACTGCGTAGTTTGATTTTGGTTCAAGTGGTTTTTCTTCGATAGAAGTTACATTACCTTCATCATCAAATCCAGCAACACCATATCTCTCAGGGTCATTTACTCTATATCCAAATACTGTTGCTTTATTTTCTTCTTTTGCATTTTTAATAGAGTTAGCTAAAAGGTTAGTCATTCCATGTCCATAGAAGATATTATCACCTAAAACTAAACAAGCATCATCCCCATCTAAGAATTTTTCACCTAGTGTAAAAGCTTGTGCTAATCCATCTGGACTTGGTTGAACTATATATTCAAATTTCATACCAATATCAGAACCATCACCTAGAAGTTCTTCAAATCTTGGAAGATCATGTGGAGTTGAAATAATTAATACTTCTTGAATACCTGCAAGCATTAAAATTGAAAGGGGATAATATACCATTGGTTTATCATAGATTGGAACTAGTTGTTTCGAAACACCTTTTGTTATTGGGTATAGTCTTGTTCCACTTCCTCCAGCTAGTATTATTCCTTTCATTTTTGCTCCTTATATTGTTTTATATATATTTTTATTTCTAAAATAAATAATATTATACCATAATAAAATTATTTATTATCTGCTTTTAATTTGTTTTTCAAAATAATCTTCCCAGCTTCGACACCAGGCTGATCATAAGTATTAATTTGTACAAAGCTTCCTACTATTGAAGTAAGTAATTCATACGAATACATAAGTTTCCCGATATTGTATTCATTTTGTGATTCTATTGTGATAATATCACATGGAATATCTTTTAGGTTTTGTATAGCTTCTATTGTTGCATCTGCTTGTTCATTTATTATATTTTTAAATTTGATATTATTTGTATAATCAAGTTCTTCAAGTCCAGGAAGTGTAATATCTGGAATAGTAAGTTCATTTTCAAAGTCTGCTACTTTTATAAAAGTAACTGTTTTATCTCTTTTCCCTTCCATTATTAGCTGTAAAAATGAGTGTTGATCAATAGGACCTGTAAGCGCTACAGGTGTTAGTCCTTGTTTTGTTTGGTTGATATTTATTTTACCAAGTGATTCTCCCCATAACTGTACATACCATTTATTAAATCCTTCAAGTAATGAAGAGTAAGAGAAAACTACGTTTATATTAAATCTATTTTTATTCTCTACAATAAATCTAGCTTTTTCCATAATAGAAAGATAGTAATCCCCTCTATCAAAGTAGTCATTATAGATAGTTTTACATCCTGTTAAAATCTCATCAATATTTAAACCCATAATAGCCATAGGCACAAGACCAACAGCTGTAAATACTGAAAATCTTCCACCTACATTTTTTGGTATTTCAAATGTTTTCATATCATTTGTTTTTGCATAAGTATTTAGTTTACTATCATCTTCAGTAATACAGATAGTATTTGATTTATCAAGTGTTGTGATACTAGTTAAATATTTTAAAATACTTACAGTCTCTATTGTAGTTCCTGATTTAGAGATGATTATAAAAAGAGTGTCATCTAAGTCTAATTTACTTACACGTCTCTCTAAATCTAAAGGATCAGTAGATTCTAAAAAGTGAAGCTTTTTCATATTTTCTTTATGTTGTAAAAACTTATGAATAGCATATGTTCCTAATGAACTTCCACCAATACCAACTATCACAATATCTTGTTGAGTAACAGTCTTAGCATACTCTTTAAACTCACTTGTATCTTGAAAAGCAAGATTATAGTAACCTATTGTCTCTTTTTCTCTTGATATTTTATAAAATATCTCTTCGTTTGATTTTATTTGGTAGAAATTTTTTGTATAGTCCATTACTTTTTACTCTCTGCTTTTTTTGGTTTTTCTTGTGTTTTATTATAGAAGTGATTAGTTGCTTCCACAAACCCATCAATACTTCCACAATCAAATCTATCTCCATCAAACTTAAAAGCTAAAACCATACCTTTTTTTGCTTGTGTAAGAAGTGCATCTGTGATTTGAATCTCTCCACCTTTTCCTGGTTTTGTATCTTTGATAATTTCAAAAATATCAGGAGTTAAGATATATCTTCCAATAATCGCCAAGTTTGAAGGTGCATCTTTAGGATCTGGTTTTTCTACCATATCTTTGATCATAAAAATACCAGGTTCGATTTCATTTCCATCAATTACACCGTATTTATATGTTTCTTCTTTTGGAACTTCTTCAATAGCAACGATTGAACATTGGTATTTTTTATAAAGCTCACACATTTGTGATAAAACACCTTTTTTAGCATCACATAAATCATCTGCAAGAACTACTGCAAAAGGTTCATTTCCTATTAGAGTTTCACCACCTGTTAAGATTGCATGACCTAAACCTTTCATTTCTATTTGTCTAGTATATGAAAAAGTACACTTAGTAATAACATCTCTAATCTCTTTTAAAAGTGGCTCTTTTGAAGAACCTTGGATTTGATGCTCTAACTCATAAGAAATATCAAAATGATCTTCAATAGCACGTTTCCCACGACCTGTTACTATTGCCATAGTTGTCATACCTGCTTCTATTGCTTCTTCTACACCATATTGAATAAGTGGTTTAGTAAGTACTGGTAACATCTCTTTTGGTGTGGCTTTCGTAGCTGGTAAGAATCTTGTACCATATCCTGCTGCTGGGAATAAACATTTTTTAATCATTTTTAATTTCCTTCTAAATTGTTTAACATTTTTACTAATATTTCTTCATATCTTTTTGCATTTTCTTTTGTATTGGCTTCAAATCTTGTTACAAGTTTTGGTGTTGTATTAGAAGCTCTTACTAATCCCCAACCTTTATCAAAAATAACTCTTACACCATCAACTGTGATGATATCTTTAATATTTTCGAAATCTTCGGGAGGATTTTTTAAAGCTTCTTTTAAATCATCAATAATTTGAAACTTTGTCTCTTCAGTTACTGTGATATTTATCTCAGGTGTTGAGTATACTTTTGGAAGTGCTTCATACTCACGATCATAATCAAACCCATTATCCATAAGTTCTAATGCTCTAAAAGTTGCATAAATAGCATCGTCATAACCAAAATACCTATCATTAAAAAATAAATGCCCAGATACTTCAGCTGCAAAAGATGCGTTTAATTCTTTGATCTTTACTTTCAGGTTAGAGTGACCTGTTTTATACATAACAGCTTTACCATAAGAATTGATAATATCATACATAACTTGACTACATTTTACTTCACCAATTACTGTAGGATTTTCTATAAACTTTGAGAAGAATATAGCTAAAATATCACCTTTAAAGTTGTTTTCTTTTGAAAGTAGGGCGATTCTATCTGCATCTCCATCATAAGCAAAACCAAAATCAAACTCACCACTAGCAAGCTCTTTTTGAATATCAACTAATGTATGCTCATCACTTGGATCTGGATGGTGGTTTGGAAAGTTTCCATCAGGTTGCTCAAAAAGTATATGATGTTTAATATTTAATTTATCAAGAATCTCTCTTAAAACTACACCTGCAACACCATTTCCACAATCAAAAACAAACTTTTTACCTTTAAGTTTTAAATCTTTAAAATGATTTACAATATAGTCAATATATTTATTTTTAGCATCGATTTCAATAGTGATATTATTATCAGGAATAACAGAGTCATCTTTTAAAATATCTCTACCCATAGAATAAATCTGCTCACCAAAAAATGGATCCTTATTTATAGTGATTTTAAATCCATTATAAAGAGGGGGATTATGTGAACCAGTAATCATAATAGATCCATCACATTCTAAACCATTAAAATCAACAAAGTTAGAGAAGTAATTAACAGGTGTAGGAACAAGTCCCATATCAAGTACTTCTAATCCTGCATGATTAATTCCAGAAGCCAACCACTCTTTAAGTTGTGGTGAATGAAGTCTAGCATCATATCCAACAGATACAAAAGATGCCTCAGGAACTTTTGCCATTAACTCTTTTGCGAAATAAAAGCCGATTTTTTTAACAATATTTTCATTTAACTCTTTTTGGAAAATACCACGTATATCATACTCTCTAAATATAGATGCGCTCATTATATATTCTTCTCCCATTCAAGTGCTGTTTTACATATAAGTTCTAAGTCATTGTACTTAGGAACCCAGTTCATTTTTGTTTTGATTTTTGTATTATCAGAAATAAGTGTAGAAGGATCACCAGCACGTCTTGGAACTATATCTACTTGAAAATCAACACCAGAAACTTTTTTCATAGTCTCAATTACTTCTTTTACACTATAGCCATAACCATAACCACAGTTAAAAGTATCACTAGGATTTGATTCTAAATACTCTAAAGCTTTTAAGTGTGCATCAGCTAAATCCTGAACATGTATATAATCTCTAATACAAGTACCATCTTCTGTATCATAATCATCACCGAAAATAGCCATTTTTTCTCTTTTACGAAGTGCAGCTTCTGCAGCAACTTTTATTAAATGTGTAGCATTTAATGTAGACTGTCCGATTTTTTCTTCTATATCAGCACCTGCAACATTAAAATATCTTAAAATCACAAACTTAAAATCATCATTTGCAAAAGCAGTATCTTTTATAACAGACTCTGAAAATAGCTTTGAATTTCCATAAGGATTTATAGGACTTGTAGGACAAGTTTCATTTACTGGAATAAACTTCTTATCAGGCTCGCCATAAGTAGCAGCAGTAGAAGAGAATATAAATTTCTTAACTCCATACTTTACAGCTAAACTTACAAGATTAGAAGTATTAGCTGTATTATTAAGATAATATTTCAAAGGTAACTCAACAGACTCAGGTACTACTAAAGATGCTGCAAAGTGAATAATCTCTTTTATATCATTTTCTTTGAAAACTTCTTCAACTTCATTCCAAATAGATAAATCTTGATTATAAAATTTTATTCTTTCATTGCTAGTATCTAAACTATTTAGCGTTTTAATTGTATTTTCAAAACCAGTACATAAATTATCAATAATAATTATCTCATAATTCGTCTCTTCAAGTAATTGTTTTACTACATGAGATCCAATGTATCCTGCAGCTCCAGTTATAAGTATTTGCATTAAATATTCCCTTCTATATTATCATCATTTTTTTTATTTTTTTTGATTAGCCCAAGTTTTTCTTTTAGATTCTTTTTTTTCTTTTTTTCTTTTTGATATTTTTTCTTTAATCTCGCATCAGCAGCACGTTTTCTAGCTCTTGGATCAAAAAGATTGAAGAACACTAAAAATAATAAGACAAACGTTAGCAAATTTATTAGGTCGTTTTGCTTGTGTACTTGTATAAATATCACTGTAAAAGACAATTGCATTAAAATCAGCATTTTTACAGTAAATTTTTTATCTTGTTTGATATTATTTAATATATGATGAAGATGGTTTTTATCAGCAGTAAATGGAGATTGACTTCTTTGAATTCGTCTTCTAAAAACTGTAAGTGTATCCAAAATTGGAACAGCAGCCAAAAATAAAATAGATACAGGATTAACATATTCAATAGCTTTTATACTTAAAATTGCGATTATAAAACCTAATAACAAAGAACCACTATCTCCCATAAATACTTTTGCAGGATACCAATTAAGAAGTAGAAAAGCTAAAATAATTGATATCAATATTGATGGCCAAATAATCAACATATCATCTTGATATATAACACCAATAGCTAAAAGTGCTGTTAATATAATTACAGATAATGAGCCAGCTAAACCATCTAGTCCATCACTTAAATTTAAGGCATTTGTAAAAGCTACAACTGCAAAAAGTGTAAAAGGAAAAGCTAAAAAACCAAGGTTAAATTCAAAACCAAAAAAATTACCTATATTAGTAATTTGAACACCCGAGAAATAAGCTATAGTAGAAGCAAGAATTATAAAAATAAGTTTTGTTTTAGAACTAAGTGTATAAATATCATCTAAAACCCCACATATATAGATTATTAGTATAGATAGAACTATAAATTTTATTTCACTAAAAATATTTAAATTAAAAACAATAAGACCAACAATAAAAATTAAACCAAAGACAATTCCCGCTCCTCTTGGCGTAGCAACTTTATGTGAACTTCTATGATTTGGAACATCAACAAGGTTCAAAGTAGGAGCTAATTTGATAAATCTTTTAATAGAAAAGTAAGTCAAATAAAATAATGCCAGTGAAAATATAATAAGTGTAGGTGTCAAGTTTTTGCATCCTTGTAATAATCTTGAATATTATGATTATAATATAAACTTTCTTATTTTATTGTAAAAGTAGTTACTTTTTAGTTACAAACTGTATACAAAGTAATCAATAAATGTTGCCTGTCTAAAAATAATTAAGAAATATTTCATTTTATTATTAAATCTATTGTTCTTCTTGATTTTTTATATTATAATACCTGCAATAAAAGCAAAAGGTAAACATATGAAAATTAGTAAATACAAGTACAGCCTACCAGTTTTAATGCTTCTGACATCATTAGAAGCAACATCAATTAAAGACGTTGTGGAACATACAGTTCAAAATAATGAAGATATAATTTCTAAATCTTTAAATAATAAAGCATTTAGAAAATATATTGATGAGCAAAAAGGTGGATATTATCCAAAGCTAGATTTAACTGCGTATCTAGAAAAAAAGAAAACTGTTGAGGATTCAAATAATTCTACAATTACAAATGATGCAGACCAAAATGGTTCAAACATTCAGTTAGATTTTGAACAGCTAATTTATGATGGAAACCTAACTCCTTCAAAAGTTAAAGAAGCAAAAGCAAGCTACAAATCGAACAAATTTAAAAATTCAAATGATGTAGAAACTATTCTTTTAGATAGTATCAATTCATACCTTGAAATGCTTCAATACGACGAAAGAGTTGCAAACTCAGAAGCAAACCTAAAAGTTCACGAATCTTACCTTTCAATTGCAAAAGAAACAGAAGCAATAAATGGAGAAATTTTAGATAAAGTTCAAACAAAAGCAAAAATTCACTCAGCAAAAAGTAACCTTTTTAATGAAATGAATAATAAAAATTCAGCAAAAAGTGCTTTTAACAAAAACGTAGGAATGACTTTATCAGGTGGTATATGTAGACCAGCATTAGATGAATCAAAAATCCCAGCAACATTCGATGAATTACAAAAAAAAGCATTAACTACTAACTATGCAATCTTAGAGCAAATTGCAAATATTAAAGAACAAAAAGCAATAGTATCTCAAGAAAACTCAAACTTTTTACCAACTTTAAAGTTTAAATTACAAGGTATTTATGACAAAGATTTAATTGACCAAGAAAACTTAGATACTAGTATTTACAGTGGAAAACTTGAATTAAAATATAACTTATTCAATGGTTTAAGCGATAAAAGAAGAAGTCAAAGAGAAGAATTATTCTTAAAAGAAGCACAATTAAAACTTGATACAATTACAAAATCAGTAGTTGATGATTTATCAGTATCTTACGAAACATACCAAACTGCAAAAAAACAAATAGCAGAATTAAAACAATTCATCGAAGAAAACAAAACAATTATAGAAATTTACAACGACCAATTTGATGCAGGAACAAGAAATTTTATTGACGTATTAAACGTGGAAGCAGATTTATATAACTCAAAAACAAATCTAATCAATACTGAATTTGCAATGTACAAAGCATATTATGAAATATTAAAAAATACTTCATCTTTACAAACAACTATTGAAAACTCAAATGTTGGTACTTGTTCAAATGAAACATCAGACATAGCAGAAGTACTAAAAACTGTACAAGAAGAAGAAACTATGAATGATGTTTTGTCTGAAGAAACAGAAGAAATTACAACTCCACTTCAAGCAGTAGAAAGTTCTGCAATGAATCCAAAAAATGAATATGCATTATTTGTTGAAACATATAAAAGTGAAGCTTCAGCTCAAAATGTATTGGCTTCATTAAGCTCAAGCCTTGAAAATAACATGAAAACAAAAATAGTATCAAATACAAATGGTACATATACAGTTGCAATTTACAATATAGAAGGTTCATCTCAGGCAATTTCTATTAAAAATAAGTTAAACTCAAAATATCCAGGATCATACTACATCAAGAAAAAATAATTAGGATAACTATTGCAAATAGATCAAAACATATCAAATGAAGAAGATACTCTTTTAGAGTCTCTTCTTTTTCTATCTAAATTTCACAAACGTACAGCCTCAGCAGAATCGCTAATCGCAGGATTAGCAATACACAACACCTTAATGACTCCAGCAATGTTCATAAAATCTGCGAAAAAAATAGGCCTTATTGTAAAAGCAGTAAATAGAAAACTTCATGAAATAGACAATCTTGCACTTCCAGCAGTAATGCTTTTAAACAATAACAAAGCATGTGTAGTTTTAAATATTGATTCAGCAAATAACAAAGTAAAATTAATAATGCCACACGTTAGTCAAGGTGAATTAAATTTAAGTATTGAAGAAGTAGAAAAGCTATACACAGGAAATTTATTTATAGTAAAACCAGCATACAATTTTGAGAACAGAGTAGATAAAGATGTTGAAGTAACAGATACAAAAAAATGGTTCTGGCGAACTATGAAAAAAAACCTAGGTATTTATAAACTAGTAATAATAGCTGCAGTACTTATAAACATCTTTGTAATTTTTGTACCCTTGTTTACTATGAATGTTTATGATAGAGTTTTACCAAATAAAGCTATTGACACATTATGGGTTTTATTAAGTGGTATTGTTTTTGTACTTATTTTTGATTTTATTTTAAAACTAATTAGAGCATATTTTATAGAACAAGCTGGAAAAAGAGCAGATATAAGAATGTCAAGTAAAATATTTGATCAATTGTTAAATATAAAACTAGACTCAAAGCCTGCTTCTACAGGAATGTTTGTAAGTAGGCTTCAATCTTTTGAAAGTGTAAGAGAGTTTTTTACAACAGCAACTATCACAGCTTTTGTAGATTTACCTTTTGTTATTTTATTTATATTTATTATCTTCTATGTTGGAGGACCTATTGGTTATATATCTGTTGCTACAATGCTTATTGCAATACTTTTTTCTTTTTTTATGCAAAGACCAATTAAGAAAAATATTTTAAACTCAGCAAAAGAAGATCAAATAAAACAGACAGTTTTAACAGAAACAGTTACAGGTTTAGAAATTATAAAATCAGTTCGAGCACAAAATAGAATGAGAACACACTGGGAAAAGTCAATCTCACAAACTTCATATTATGGAAATAAAACACATTATCTATCTCAAATAGTTACATACTTTGTAGGTTTAATATCTCAGCTTTCAGGTGTTTTAATCGTTGCAGGTGGTGTTTTACTGGCAAGTGAAGGATCTATGACTATGGGTGCAATTATTGCAGCTATGATGTTAAACTCAAGAGTAATAGGACCAGTTTCTCAAATAGCAGGTATGATAATAAGACTTGATAGAACAATGTTATCTTTAAATAATATTGATGAAATTATGAAAATGCCAGTAGAAAGACAAACTAATCAAAACTATTTAAGCCGACCTCAATTAAATGGAGACATAATTTACAAAGATGTAAACTTTGCATATAAAGATCAAAAATTTGATGTATTAAAAGATATTAATCTAAAAATAAAAAAAGGTGAAAAAATAGGAATTATTGGAAAAATAGGTTCAGGTAAATCAACTCTTGCAAAATTACTATTAAATCTATACGAACCATCAAAAGGTTCAGTTTTAGTTGACAATACTGATATTAGACAAATTGATCCAGTTGATTTAAGAAGATCTATAGGATATGTTCCTCAAGAACCATTTTTATTTATGGGAAGTATCAAAGACAATATTACAATAGGTGAACAATACGCAACAGATGAACAGATATTAAAAGCATCAAAAGTATCAGGAGTTCATGACTTCTTAGGAAAACATGAATCTGGATATGATTTAATAGTAGGAGAAAGAGGAGAAGGATTATCAGGAGGAGAGAGACAATCAGTTACACTAGCTCGTGCAATTCTTTCAAATCCAAATATTTTAGTATTAGATGAACCAACTAATATGATGGATGAATTATCTGAAAATAGCTTTAAGCAAAAACTTTCAACTATTATAGAAGATAAAACAGTAATTATCGTAACACATAAACCATCATTATTATCTCTTGTTGATAGATTAATAGTAGTAGAAGACGGAAAAATCGTAGCTGATGGTCCAAAAGATAATATTGTTGCCTCGTTTGGGAATAAAGCAACAAGAGTGAAAAGAGTTCCAAATGCATAATAATGAAGATGTAAATTTTGTAAATATGTTGCATGCACAAAAAAATGCAAAAGTAGATTTTAAAGTATTGCTACTATTCTTTTCTATTATTATATTTTTTGTAGGTGCTTTCACGTGGGCATATTTTTCACAAATTGATGAATTAACAAGAGGAGAGGGTAAAGTCATACCTTCTGAAAAAATCAAAACAATTCAAAGTTTAGATGGTGGTCTAATCTCAGAAATCTTAGTAAAAGAAGGTGCAATAGTAAAAAAAGGTCAAGAGTTGATGAAAATTGACACTACTAGATTTGAAGCATCATTAGAAGAAAATAAACAAACTTACTATCATTTACTAATTACAAAAGTAAGATTAGAAGCAGAATCTAAAATTGATCTTTCAAAACCAATACCAGAATTAAAATATTCCCAAGAGGTATTAAAACAAGCAAAGGTATTTGCTCAAAACGATAAAAAACTTTTCAAATCAAGATTAGAAGAATTAAAAAGTACAACAGAAATTTTCAAAATTCAACTAAAACAAAAAGAACAAGAAGTAAAAGAGCTTAGAAATACAAGCTCACAATTAAGAAGAAGTCTTAAGCTTGTAAAAGAAGAAGCAAGAACTATGGAGCTTTTAGTAAAAAGAAGATCTAAATCAAAAGTAGATTTAATCAGAATTAAAAAAGAGCTATCTCAGCTTCAAGGTGATCTACAAAATGCTTATATAAATATTCCAAAAGCAAAATATGCAATGGAAGAAGCAAAAAATAGAATTTCAGAAAAAGCTAAAATATTTAGAGCAGAAGCCTCAAACGAATTACAAAAACTAAATACTGAAATTAAGAAATATGAATCAAAACTTGTATCAGAAGTTGATAAATTAGAAAAAACAGTTTTACATTCACCAGTAGATGGAATAGTAAAACAAATAAATGTTAACACAGTAGGTGGAGTAATCAAATCAGGAATGGAACTGATAGAAATAGTTCCACAAAGTGATATTCTACTAATAGAAGCGAAAATAGACCCAAAAGATATAGCTTTTATAAACCCACAACAAAAAGCAATTGTAAAGATTACAGCTTATGATTTTGCTATTTATGGTGGTTTAGATGGACAAATTACTGAAATATCAGCAGATAGTATTATAGATAAAAATGATAAGAATCAAAAAAGTTACTACAAGATTGTAATAAAAACAAAACAAAACTATTTAGAACGTAATGGACAAAAACTTCCAATCATACCAGGTATGATTACAAGCGTAGACATTATTACAGGTAAAAAGTCTATTTTAGATTTTATATTAAAACCTATTTTAAAAACAAAAGAAAACGCACTTCACGAAAGATAAAAACCTAAATAAACATAAATTTTAAAATTTAAGTTTATTTAAAGAAAAACCTCTTGACAAAGTATAAAAAATTCTCTATAATTCCCGTCCAATTTAAGTAGAGCGCAAGCGACACATAAACGGATGATCTTTAACAATGTAATGAAGTTTGTAAAGTAATCTTTATAAACTGAATATAATACTCTAAAAAATCTAAAAGAAATAGATTTAAAAAAAATAAAAATATTATAACAAGAATTAATTCTTGTCTATAAATTTGAGTGATAATTTTGTATAACAATACAAATTTGTCAGTATCAAACTAGACGCGTTTATAAAACTTGACATTAAGTCAACTTTGTATCGCACTTCTTTATGGAGAGTTTGATCCTGGCTCAGAGTGAACGCTGGCGGCGTGCTTAACACATGCAAGTCGAACGAGAACGGATTAAAGCTTGCTTTAATTGTCAGCTAAGTGGCGCACGGGTGAGTAATATATAGGTAACGTGCCTTCAAGAAGGGGATAACAATTGGAAACGATTGCTAATACCCTATATGCCTTTAAGTCTTAAGACTGCAAGGGAAATATTTATAGCTTGAAGATCGGCCTGTACAGTATCAGTTAGTTGGTGAGGTAATGGCTCACCAAGACAATGACGCTTAACTGGTTTGAGAGGATGATCAGTCACACTGGAACTGAGACACGGTCCAGACTCCTACGGGAGGCAGCAGTGGGGAATATTGCACAATGGACGAAAGTCTGATGCAGCAACGCCGCGTGGAGGATGACACATTTCGGTGCGTAAACTCCTTTTATATAGGAAGATAATGACGGTACTATATGAATAAGCACCGGCTAACTCCGTGCCAGCAGCCGCGGTAATACGGAGGGTGCAAGCGTTACTCGGAATCACTGGGCGTAAAGAGAATGTAGGCGGATAGAAAAGTCAGAAGTGAAATCCAATAGCTCAACTATTGAACTGCTTTTGAAACTTTCTATCTAGAATATGGGAGAGGTAGATGGAATTTCTGGTGTAGGGGTAAAATCCGTAGAGATCAGAAGGAATACCGATTGCGAAGGCGATCTACTGGAACATTATTGACGCTGAGATTCGAAAGCGTGGGGAGCAAACAGGATTAGATACCCTGGTAGTCCACGCCCTAAACGATGCACACTAGTTGTTGTGAGGCTAGACCTTGCAGTAATGCAGTTAACACATTAAGTGTGCCGCCTGGGGAGTACGGTCGCAAGATTAAAACTCAAAGGAATAGACGGGGACCCGCACAAGCGGTGGAGCATGTGGTTTAATTCGACGATACGCGAAGAACCTTACCTGGACTTGACATAGATAGAATATAACAGAGATGTAATAGTGCTAGCTTGCTAGAACTATCATACAGGTGCTGCACGGCTGTCGTCAGCTCGTGTCGTGAGATGTTGGGTTAAGTCCCGCAACGAGCGCAACCCTCGTCATTAGTTGCTAACAGTTCGGCTGAGAACTCTAATGAGACTGCCTGGGTAACCAGGAGGAAGGTGAGGACGACGTCAAGTCATCATGGCCCTTACGTCCAGGGCTACACACGTGCTACAATGGGGTATACAAAGAGCAGCAATACCGTGAGGTGGAGCAAATCTCAAAAATATCTCCCAGTTCGGATAGCAGTCTGCAACTCGACTGCTTGAAGTTGGAATCGCTAGTAATCGTAGATCAGCAATGCTACGGTGAATACGTTCCCGGGTCTTGTACTCACCGCCCGTCACACCATGGGAATTGAACTCATTCGAAGCGGGAATGCTAAAGTAGCTACCCTCCACAGTGGATTCAGTAACTGGGGTGAAGTCGTAACAAGGTAACCGTAGGAGAACCTGCGGTTGGATCACCTCCTTTCAGAGACAGAGACTTAATTCGTTTTAAGTCTCATCAAGAAAAACAAATAAAGAGTATTATGTTCGGTTTATAAAGATTATTTATTTAATAGGTAATAGGGGCCTATAGCTCAGCTGGCTAGAGCGCTCGACTGATAATCGTGAGGTCCCAGGTTCAAGTCCTGGTAGGCCCACCATTCTTAAATAATCTATAACTTAATAATTAATATACTACGATGGGGAATTAGCTCAGCTGGGAGAGCGCCTGCCTTGCACGTAGGAGGTCAGCGGTTCGATCCCGCTATTCTCCACCATCATATAAACCAAATTACACTGATAAAAGTTTAGTTATTCAAACTAAATATAAGTACTTATTAAAGTATTTATATTTGGTTTTATACCAAAATGATATTTAAAAATATAATGTTAAAGTCTTTTAATTTTTTCATTAATTAATACTAATTTATTAGTAAAGATTAATAAACAATTTTAAAAACTATCTAAGAGATTAGATAGAACACAATTTATTATTTTATAAAATATGCATTAAAGTATGTTTAATAAGATAGTAGCCAAAGAATAATTATCAAATGCGACAGATTAAATTCTGTTTATTATAAGCTATTAAGGGCTAATGGTGGATGCCTAGACTGTAAGAGGCGATGAAGGACGTACTAGACTGCGAAAAGCTACGGGGAACTGTCAAGAAGTTTTGATCCGTAGATATCCGAATGGGACAACCCAGCTAATAGAGATATTAGTTACACGAAAGTGGGCAAACCTGGTGAAGTGAAACATCTCAGTAACCAGAGGAAGAGAAATCAAAAGAGATTCCCAAAGTAGCGGCGAGCGAAATGGGATTAGGACAAACCCTATGCTTGCATAGGGGGTTGTAGGACCAAGATGTGAGACTAGAGAATATAGATGAATAACCTGGAAAGGTTAAGCGTAGAAGGTGATACTCCTGTAATCGAAATGTTCAATAGCTCTATTGGTATCCTGAGTAGGACGGAACACGTGATATTTTGTCTGAATCTAGGGGGACCACCCTCTAATCCTAAATACTACTTACAGATCGATAGTGAACAAGTACCGTGAGGGAAAGGTGAAAAGTACTCCAGCGAGGAGAGTGAAATAGAACCTGAAACCATTAGCTTACAATCATTCGGAGCCCTATGATTTATCAGGGTGACGGACTGCCTTTTGCATAATGAGCCTGCGAGTTGTGGTGTCTGGCAAGGTTAAGCCAAGTGCGAAGCCGTAGCGAAAGCGAGTCTTAATAGGGCGACTTAGTCAGATGCTGCAGACCCGAAACGAAGTGATCTATCCATGAGCAGGTTGAAGCTGGTGTAAGAGCCAGTGGAGGACCGAACCGGTGTGCGTTGAAAAGTGCTCGGATGACTTGTGGATAGGGGTGAAAGGCCAATCAAACTTCGTGATAGCTGGTTCTCTCCGAAATATATTTAGGTATAGCCTTGCGTAGTAGCATATAGGGGTAGAGCACTGAATGGGCTAGGGCTGCTTACCGCGGTACCAAACCCTATCAAACTATGAATACTATATGTGTAATCGCAGGAGTCAGGCGTAGGGTGATAAAATCCTATGTCGAGAGGGGAACAACCCAGACTAACAGCTAAGGTCCCAAAGTCATATCTAAGTGGAAAACGATGTGGAGTTACTGTGACAACCAGGAGGTTGGCTTAGAAGCAGCCATCCTTTAAAGAAAGCGTAACAGCTCACTGGTCTAGTGATTCTGCGCGGAAAATATAACGGGGCTAAGATATGCACCGAAGCTTTAGATTCAATATTTTATATTGAGTGGTAGGAGAGCGTTCTATTCAGCGTTGAAGATGTACCGGTAAGGAGCGTTGGAGCGGATAGAAGTGAGCATGCAGGCATGAGTAGCGATAATTGAGGTGAGAATCCTCAACGCCGAAAACCCAAGGTTTCCTACGCGATGCTCGTCATCGTAGGGTTAGTCGGGTCCTAAGTCGAGTCCGAAAGGGGTAGACGATGGCAAATTGATTAATATTTCAATACCAACAAACAAGCGTGATGTGGGGACGCATAGAGTTAATCGAGCTCACTGATGGAATAGTGGGTCGAAGGACGTAGGTCGTAATTTAGGCAAATCCGGATTACATGAGACCGAGATCTTACAGGCTCCTGACACTCTTCGGAGGAGATGGAGAATCGATGATACTGTCGTGCCAAGAAAAGCCACTAAGCATATTGTTTGTTGCCCGTACCGTAAACCGACACAGGTGGGTGGGATGAGTATTCTAAGGCGCGTGGAAGAACCCTGGTTAAGGAACTCTGCAAACTAGCACCGTATCTTCGGTATAAGGTGTGCCTACTTTGGTATAGGAATTTACTTCCGAAAGCTAGAGAGGTTGCAACAAAGAGTCCCTCCCGACTGTTTACCAAAAACACAGCACTTTGCTAACTCGTAAGAGGATGTATAAGGTGTGACGCCTGCCCGGTGCTCGAAGGTTAACTGATGATGTTAGATTTATCGAAGCATTTGATTGAAGCCCGAGTAAACGGCGGCCGTAACTATAACGGTCCTAAGGTAGCGAAATTCCTTGTCGGTTAAATACCGACCTGCATGAATGGCGTAACGAGATGGGAGCTGTCTCAACCAGGGATCCAGTGAAATTGTAGTGGAGGTGAAAATTCCTCCTACCCGCGGAAAGACGGAAAGACCCCGTGCACCTTTACTACAGCTTGACACTGTAGCTTGGATATTCATGTGCAGGATAGGTGGGAGGCTATGAAACTAGGATGCCAATTCTAGTGGAGCCATCCTTGAGATACCACCCTTGAATATTTGAGTTACTAACTGCGAAGAGTTATCCTCTTTCAGGACAATGTCTGGTGGGTAGTTTGACTGGGGCGGTCGCCTCCTAAAAAGTAACGGAGGCTTACAAAGGTTAGTTCATGGCGGATGGAAATCGCCAGTTGAGTATAATGGCATAAACTAGCTTGACTGTGAGACATACAAGTCGAACAGAGACGAAAGTCGGTCATAGTGATCCGGTGGTTCTGTGTGGAAGGGCCATCGCTCAAAGGATAAAAGGTACGCCGGGGATAACAGGCTGATCTCCCCCAAGAGCTCACATCGACGGGGAGGTTTGGCACCTCGATGTCGGCTCATCGCATCCTGGGGCTGAAGCAGGTCCCAAGGGTATGGCTGTTCGCCATTTAAAGCGGTACGCGAGCTGGGTTCAGAACGTCGTGAGACAGTTCGGTCCCTATCTTCCGTGGGCGTAGGAAAGTTGAGGAGATTTGTCCCTAGTACGAGAGGACCGGGATGAACGTACCACTAGTGTACCAATTGTTCTGCCAAGAGCATCGTTGGGTAGCTACGTACGGATGAGATAAGCGCTGAAAGCATCTAAGCACGAAGCCAACTCCAAGATTAACTTTCCCTGAAGATCCCAGCAAGACTAGCTGGTTGATAGGCTAGATGTGTAAGCGTTGTAAGACGTTTAGCTGACTAGTACTAATAGATCGTTTGGCTTATTTATAATTCAAATTTAGTATTCTTTGGTTTACTATCTTATTAAGTGTACAGTATGTATGAATAAAAAATAAAATGTGTTGACTTTAACATTATTAATATCTTTACTCAACCTAAAGTTGAGTAATGAGTATACGTATATCGTATATTGATTACTCAGTTTTGCTGGTGGTTATAGAGAAGAGGAAATACCCAGCTCCATTTCGAACCTGGAAGTCAAGCTCTTCATCGCTGATAATACTGCAGGGTCCCCTTGTGGAAACGTAGGCCGCTGCCAGCTCTTGAGTATTTATTCAATTAGCTTATCAACTAACAATCTTTATTGTTATTTGGTAAGCTTTTTTTTTAGCCTCTTTTTCGGGTTTTAGCTTTTTACTCTAATTATATGAACTCTTATTAAAATATATCCCTAAATTAAATCTTATTGCGTATCTTGGTTTAAAATTATTATCATAGCTATAATAATTCTCAGGAATTGTATCTACGTATAACCATTTCTTTATAAAGTGTCTATAATGGATTTGTAGTGTATTTCTTTTTATTCTTAGGTTTGTATCTTGATTATCTATATTTGTTGATACAGTATATGTAAGATAGTTCTTTGAATTGATTTGTTGGTTTAAATAAGTTGAGTTAATTATTTGACTATTTCTACTTTCTTCTGACTGCCAATAGTATTCACTATAATTATGTAATGAATAGTAATCATTTAGACTTTTATCAAATCTCATATATGAAGTAGATTCAAGTTTCTTAATAACTGATTGCTTTAATGTTTGACCTAAAGTATAATCTACATCATAATAAATATCTTCCCATGTTCTGTTTAAACTAAGTTTTAAAAATGGGTCAAGTTTACTTCTTAATTTTAATCCAACTTTTGCTTTAAATTTATAATCTTTCTTTAAAGCCTCATAAGATAAACCTAAATTAAAATCATCATTATTATTAGTTTTATGGTCTTCAACAAAATCTTTATTTTCATCTATTTCATCACTTTCAAATACTAATCTAAATCTATCTTTTAGTTTTGGAAGTTTTAATTTTAATTTAACTTTTTGATCAAATTTTACACTTCCATGTTGGTCTTGAAATGCTGAAAATTGAATTAATCCATAAGTTGAAGAGTACTGGTTCATATCAATTTTGCTATTATCAACATAATTATCTAAGTTAGTTGATATAGCAATTAAATAGTTGTGAATATCTTTTCTTTGATCATTTGTACTTGTAAGAAAATTCTCTAAATATGAGTTGTTATCTTGTGCAAATAGATTTACACTATTTGCTAGAAGTAAAGGTAATAATACTCTTTTCATAATTGATTTGCCTTTTTGTTTAAGATTGCTTTTAAATTTAGTTTATGACACATTTTTATTCCATATAAATAAATAATCCAAGAAATATAAATCCAAAAAAATGTAAATAGTAGTGTTGCTAGTGAGCCATAAATTGTTGTGTATGTTTTATTATAAATTACATAGTATATAAAGAGATTTTTTGTAAGAGAAAGACTTAGAAGTGTTACTAAAGAAGATATTAGTGCTGCTTTATTATCTATTTTACGATTCACGCTAAATTTGAATAGAGCATAAAAAATTAACCATGAAAATAAATATGATATAAATTTATCAAATATAGTATTATTATAAAAAGATACAATTATATTAAGTGCTATAAAAATTATAGGAATTAATACTAAAAAAATTGAATAAAAGATAAAAGAAATATGAATTGATTTTCTTTTTGTTTTATGAATTTTATTTACTATATATTCGTAATCTTTAAAAAACATTATAAATACAAAAAGCATATATACAATTCCAATGGTTCCTAATTCATTAGAGTTTGAAATATAATTTTTTAGTGAACTTATAATATCTTCTGAGTGCGTTGGGTTTATAATATCAAATATATATGAAGTAAATATTTCGAGATAGCTTTCAAATTCTTGAAAGTTAGATATTATTGCTATTAATAATGCAATTATAGGCAGAATTGAAAATATAGTAAAAAAGCTTAATGATGCTGCATAATATGTTGTATCATCATTGAAAAAAGAATCTAATAAATCTAGAGTCTTTTTTGCTAAACTTTTTTCACTATTGTTTTCATTCATATTTACATTATAATCCCATTTTATTTGGGTTTAAAATATTCTTTGGATCGAAAGCCTTTTTAATACTTCTAAATAGATTCATTTCTTCATCATTAAATGCAATTGACATAAATGGTGCTTTTGAAGTACCAATACCATGCTCACCACTTAAAGTTCCACCCATATCTACAACAAATTGGAAAATATCTTCAATGGCTTTATGACCATCTTCCATTTCTTTTTCATTGTCTTTATCTTTTACCATAACATTAACATGGATATTACCATCTCCTGCATGACCAAAACAAGGAACTTGGAAACCATATTTTTCACCAATTTCATAAATACCTGCTAAGGCTTCTGGAAGTTTTGATCGTGGAACTGAAATATCTTCATTAAGTTTTTTTGTTCCATAAATTGTAACTGCTGGTGATGCATTTCTTCTTGCAAACCAAAGTTTATTACCTTCTTCTTCATTTTCTGCAATTATAAAATCAGTAGAACCATTTTCTAAAAAAGATTCTTTTAGAGTATCTAATTGAAAAATTACTTCATCTTCTAAGTTACCATCTACATCACCAATTAAAATAGCACCTGCTTCTTCTGGTAAATCAACATTTAACTTATCTCTTAAGGCTTTAATTACAAGTGAATCTAAAAATTCCATAGCAACAGGATTTGCGCCTTTTGCAAGTGATTTAAATACTGCATTCATAGCATTTTCAACACTTGGAAAAATTCCCATATAAGTTTTTTTATGTCTTGGTTTTGGAATTAATTTTAGAGTAATTTCAGTAATAACAGCTAGTGTTCCTTCACTTGCTATTAAAATTCCTGCAGTGTTATAACCTGCAACATCTTTAATAGTTTTTTTACCAGCTTTTATAATATCACCATTTGGTAAAACAGCTCTTAATGCCATTACATAATCTTTTGTAATTCCATATTTAGCAGCTCTCATTCCACCAGCATTTTCAGAAACATTTCCACCTAAAGTAGAGTAGTTTTCACTAGCTGGATCTGGCGGATAAAATAATCCAACAGCTTCAACAGCTTTTTGAAAATCCATATTAATAAGACCTGGTTGAACAACTCCAACCATATTTTCCATATCAATTTCTAAAAGCTTATCCATATGTCTCTCTAGTGAAAGTGAAATCCCACCATTTGCAGGTAAAGCTCCACCTGTAAAGCCTGAACCTGCACCTCTTGGAACAATTACTACTTCATGTTCATTACAATATTTTAATATCTGTGAGATATCTTCTTCATGTCTTGGAAATACAACAGCATCTGGTTCAAATCTAGTTTTAGTTGCGTCATAAGAATAAGCAATTAAGTGTGCTTTATCACTTTTTATATTTTCACTTCCTACAATATTTGTAATGAAGTCTAAATGTCTTTGTTCTATCATTATTTTAACCCTAATAATTGTTTGTAGTATTGATCATAACTTAGGTTTTCTTTACTAGTAAATACATTAAAATCTATATCTAAATTAGATTTTTCAATATCAGTAACTCTTGTATAAAATGGCATCTCAGTTTTACTTGTGTCATAAGCAATATCGTAACTTGTTAATATTTTTAAAGTTTTTGTATCTAATACATTAACTTTTTGATTGGCAACTAAAAATATAGTTCCTAAATTTTGATTAATAGCATAGTTTTGAATATATTTTTTTGTTAAAAAAGGCATATTATCTATTTTTAATTTAGTAGCAAAAATGTCTGAATGTAAAAAGTTATTGTATTTAAAGCTTCCTCTTACAGTTTGGAATGTTTCTAAATTAGGAGCAATTAGTAATGATGCTGTATATAAATAGTTTAAAACTAAAATATCATCTTTTTGTACAGTTCTATTTGATGTAGGAATTGCATCTTGTTTTATATCTTTAAATTCAGAAAATTTAACAACAGATGATGTTTCATTTGATTCGATAACTTCTGCATTTGCTACAATTAATCTTTTGTCATTATCATAAATATGAATAACTATACCACTTTGACCAATAATTAAATTACCAATATCAATAGTAGTTTTGTTATCTTTTACATCAACAATTTTTGCACCAATTGCTTTAAATGATAATTGATTATTTGTATTTGAAGCAACTTTTACTTCTTGAGTGCTGTTTGTATTGATTGCATCATTTGTTAAAAGATACTGATAACTTAAATTATTTTCAGAAGAATCTATTTTAATATCTAATACATTCCATCCCATATCTTTCATTTGTTTTATTGAATATTTACTTGCACATTCTCCACCATCTAATGAAGTTGTTTCAATTGTAGAAGGAGAATTCCAATCTTTTTTATAACATACTGTAGTTTTTGCATTAGCAATTGTCATTGATAGTAATGTTGTTACTGCAATTAGTAAAAATTTATTCATTTTTTAGTCCTTAGTTTGCTTGTAGTTCTTGAAGTTTTTCTTTTACTTCATTTACGTGTAAGATTTCTATTTTCTCACCTTTTACAGTTTTCTTCTTTCGTACACTTACTTTTTCCCAAACAGCAGCAATTTTACCCTCAGGTGATATTATAAAAGTACTTCTAACAACTCCCATATATTCTTTACCCATGAATTTTTTTAGTTGCCAAACACCATAATCTTCACACATTTTTTTATTTTCATCTGCTAATAGCGTGATTGATAAATCATGTTTTTCAATAAATTTTCTATGCTTTGCTGCATCATCAGGTGAAACACCTAAAATAACTGCATCTAAGTCGTCAAACTCTAAATGTGAACTTGTAAAATCACAAGCTTGAGTAGTACATCCTGGAGTTAAATCTTTTGGATAAAAATATAATACTATCCATTTACCGTCTAAATCTCTTGAACAAATCTCAACATCATCTTGATTTGGTGCACAAAAATCTGGTGCTTTATTTCCTATTTCTAACATATAATTAAATCCTTCATCTTCTATTTTATTGCAATAAATGTGGCAAAATTTACCCATTTAAAAATTGTCTCACAATGTGAGAATCCTGCATCTAATATCATTTTTCTATTTTCTTCTTCTGTATATGGTATTAAAACGTTTTCTAAAGCTTCTCTTTTTTGAGAAATTTCAAACTCAGAATAGCCCTGTGTTTTTTTAAATTCATAATATTCGTCTATACTTTGTTTGTTTAATTTTGAATTTGAAGATATTACTTTTTCACTAAAAATAAAAATACCTTCTTCTTTTAATGAATCAAAAACTTTTTTTACTAATTTTTCTCTTTGTAAGGGTCTTATAAATTGTAATGTATAGTTTGAGAGAATTAGTTTTGCATTTGCGTATTCGACATCGTGTAAGTCTGCATTTATTAGTTCTATATCAACACCAAAAGCTTTTGCTTTTTTAGCTGCTCTATTTAACATAGCACTTGAGTTATCAATACCAATTAACTCTAAGTTATGTTCACAGTGTTTACTTAATTCAATTAAAGTTGAAGCTGTTGAACAACCTAAGTCATATACTTTATCATTTTCTTCTAAAAAATTACATGCAAAATTTATTGATAATCTTTGCATCTCTTTATAAAAAGGAACTGATCTATTTAACATATCATCAAATACTGATGCAACTTCTTCATCAAATTCAAATTGTTTTATTATTGATTTTTCAAATACTTTATCTACCATAAGTATTATTTTATCTAAATGCTTATTAATATGTATTAATTAATTAAACAAAGTAGTAAATTTTATTTTTTAAGAATTATAAAATTATAACTTGTAAAATATATAATTTTTTTATGTTTTATTACAATTAATATGTAAATAATAAATAAATATAAGTTTTACAGATAAAACATAGTAAATAAAGCTTATTTTAAGTGAGAATAATAAGCTTAATTATGTAATAATTATGTAGTTTTATTATAACAAATAATTATAATTAAGGAGAAAGTATGAATAAAAGTGTAAAAAATGTTGTCTTATCGACTGTTGCTGCAACTTTGCTTGTAGGTTGTTTTGGTTCAGGTAGTGGAACGTCTTCTAGTTCTTTAAGTGGGTTAAGTGGATCTGTAATTGATGGGTATATTAAAAATTCAAAAGTTTTTCTTGACCTTGACTTAGATGGTTCTTTTACTTCTGATTTAGAACCTTTTGCGATAACAGATGAAAAGGGTAGTTATTCTATTTCTCTTACTTCTGAACAAAGAAGTCACACGAATTTTAATATTGCACCATTAATTGCGACTGGAGGTATTGATACTGACACTAATCAAGCCTTTGAAGGAAAACTTGAAGCACCTAATAATGGTTCAAGTAATAATCTTACTCCTATGACTACAGTTGTATCTAAAATGGTTCAAGCTGAAGATCTATCAAATAAAACTGAATCAGAAATTAAAGATATTGTTAACACTAAAAAAGAAACATTGAAAAAAGTACTTGGTATTTCTTCTGATGTAGATATTTCTGATGACTTTATTTCGAAGAAAAATACAGAATTGAATAAAGTAGCTTTACAAGTTCAAAAAACGGTTGAGCTTATTTCTAAGGCCTTAGATGATGGTTCAACTTCAAATGATGAAATTCAAGAGAAAGTAATCCAAACACTTGCAAAAAAAGTTGAAGCATTAAAAGATGACACAACTGCTAATATTGAAAAAGTTGTTGACGAGACAACTAAAGAAGCAGAAAATAATACTTCTGAATTATTTACATTAACAGGAAAAATTCTAACTACAGAAGTTACAAAAAGTATTAAAACTGTATCAGATAATATTGATAAAGCCTTTGAGCAAATTGATTTAAATAAAGAATCTGGCGAAACTTTTGAGGATATTGTTGAAAAAGTAATTATTGTAGTTGAAGAGCAAACTTCAAAACTAGAAGAAGCAATAGAAAAAGATGAAGTAACTGATGGTTATGTAGAAGTTTTAGATGAAAACTCAGCTATTTTAAAAAAATCTAAAAGTGAATTAAGAAAAATAGGTATTGTAAATGAATTAGATATTCTAGGTGTGAGTGGAGATATTGATACAATTGCAAATGAATTAGTAGCTATTACTGATCCTGTAATTGAATTTAACAATTTTTATGAAGTTATAAATTCAGATTTTATTACTACTTATCCTAAGTACTCAGAAATTCTAGCAAAAATTAATGAAAGAAAAGTTTCGAAAGTTTCAATTCCTAAAGTAAATGTATATCAAGGTATGAAAATAGAATTATCTTTATCAGATGCTTTTAATAATATAGAAGGAAGTGAAGATTTTATTTATTCAGTTACAGGTTTGCCTACTTGGGTTTTTGATGATAGCGAAGAAAAAGAACTTGTTTTTGACAATCCATCAAATTCAGATGTAGGCTCTTTTACTTTTGATATAGAAGTAAACAGTGGAAATACTACTCTTGGAACTAAAAAAGTATTTGTTGAAGTATTAAATATAAATGATGCTCCTACTGTTTCAAGTGAAATTAAAGATGCCTCAATTAATCAAGGAGATAATACTCTTTCAATTGATGTAAAACCAAACTTTGCAGATATAGATATAGACGACGAATTAACTTATTCTGCAACTTTAGAAGATGGAACAATATTACCTTCTTGGGTAAGTTTTGAAAATGGAGTACTAAGTGCAACTCCTACAAATACAAATGTTGGAAATATAAGTTTAAAAGTTACTGCAAGTGATATAAAAGGTTTAATGGTTAGTGATATTTTTACATTAACTGTAAATAATCTAAATGATGCACCAAAAGTTAAGACACCTATTTTGGATACAGCGGCAGAACAAACTGTATTATTTAGTCTTGACATAAAGTCAAATTTTGAAGATATAGATGCAAATGATACTTTAACTTATACAGCTACACTTGAAGGGGGAGCTTCTCTTCCTTCTTGGTTAAGTTTTGAAGATGGAATATTTAATGGTACACCAGGTAATGCAGATATTAATATGTTAACAATTGTAGTAATTGCTAGTGATGGTTTAATTGATATCTCTGATACATTTACATTAGACGTTAGAGATAGAAACGATTCTCCTACAGTATCTACACCTACAATCCCTGGAAATATTACTTTTATAGAAGATACTCCAACTAATATCAATTTAAATGACTATTTTGCAGATGTAGATGCAAATGATACTTTATCATTTAAAGCTACTTTATCGGATGGAAGTGTTTTACCTACATGGATTACATTAAACGAAAATATTCTTAGCGTAGTAGGAGAAAATGAGAATGTTGGTGAGATTGATATTAAAGTAATAGCAACAGATAAATTAGGATTAAGCGTTTCTAATACATTTGAAATTGTTATTGAAAATTCAAATGATGCACCAACATCATCAAATCAATCATTTAACTTAGATTCATCTACTTCATTAACTTTAAATGGAACATTAACTGGAAATGATATTGATGTTGGAGATACTATTACTTTTGAATTTGGAGCAATTAATGGTGGAACATTAACATCTAATCTTGATGGAACATTTACGTATACAACTGATGAAGGATTTACAGGAACTGATACTTTTGAGTTTAGTGTTAAAGATACTGCTGGTGCATCTTCTCAAATGTACACAGCTAGTATAAATGTTACTGATGGAAGTCTTCCTTTAAATAAAGATGTAGATGATGCTATTGAAAAAATTAAATCAATTGATCTAGAAACAGAAAATATTGATATTAAATTAAATGAAGCAAAAGATTTATTAAATGAAAATACAAATCCTGAAGCTGAAATTGTAAGATTATCCATTTCACTTGCAGAAATTGCAAATGATGATGATATTGCTTCTTTATTAAATTTAGATGATGGTTCAGCTATTAGCTCACTTTCTACACTTAATACAATTGTAAGATCAACTGTAATGAACACAGTTACTGTATCGGTTAAAGATGATGCTACAAACTTAAGTTCAGTATCAACACAAAAATTAAATAAAGTTGCTGATGAATTAAAGAAAATTAGTGATGAATTTGGAAACTTATTTAGTTCAGATGATGATGTATATACTTACGATGGTGAAAATATGAATTATAATGATTCTTTAGCCTTAAGAGCGGGTATTTTAAGTTTCGCTGCACAGTTAAAACAGCAATCATCTTATCAGTGGGGAAGTAATGCTGATATTGAAATAAGAGATTATGAAGGTAACGAATATAGAAATATTAATGTTGATCTAGCAGCTGTTTTAAACGAAGGGACTGTTTATAAATTAACTTCAGATGCAAGTTCTAGATTACCAGAAGCAAAAGCATTTCTATCTCAAGCTGCTGATTTATTATTAGAATTACCTCTTGGTTATGATGGTGATATTGAAGATGAAGAAACAGGTTTAACTCAAGAAGATAAAGATGAGATAACTTCAATTAAATTATCATTAGCTGGTACAACTGCATATACTTTAGAAGTAGATGATGATGAAGATATTAAGGAAGTGAAAGTTGATTTATCTAAGATGTATGATGTATCAACAGCTTTAGATATTACAAGTTTTGGAACAAACTGGCAAAACTTATGTTATGAAGGTGATATTATAAGTGTTGAAGAAGCTAAAATTGAAGGTACTTTAGATTGTAAAGTAGTTGATTGGTATGATTCATATTCAGGAGTAACTTATGCACATTTTGAAAGTGCAGAAGCAGAACCTCAAACTATGCCAACTGCTGATAATTCAAAAATTGATGATATTGTTTTAAGTATTACAAAAATTGATGATACTATTTTAACAGGGCAAGAAATGATTGATTTTGTGCTTGAAGATGAAACAAAAGTTGAAGCACTAGGTACAACATGGGGGAATAGTAAATATTCTAGTGATTATTTAGTAAATGGAAATGATGTAAAGGTTAGTGAAGAATATGGTACTTTAAAAGTTAATGCTTATAAAGCAGATGGGATTTCTTCTAAAGCTCAAGCTAAAAGAAGTTTTAATATACCTAAATCAGAAATTAAAGCAAAAATTAGATTACGAGATGTTGATGAGGTAGATTCAACTACAAGTAGAGGTTCTTTCCAAGCTGTAATGAATAATATTAATTCAGCTGATGAAAGAATTTATGCACATATTCAACTTAGAAATAATCGAATACAATATTATGTAGGAAGATATGATTCAACAGGGAATATCGAGGCAGAAGATTATACTGATTATACAAATGGCAATCATAAATTTGCAGAAACTTCAACTGCAAATGATGATGCTTCTGTGAAGTTTGCTGTAAGCATTGCAACAAGTGGAGCGGATATTATTTTTAATGTAAGTAAAGTTGATGGTTCAGGTACGGTAATTGAGAATTATGATGAAAAAGTTATTACAACTGATTCTTCTTTTGATTTAGGTATTGATGAAGCTAGATTTAGAGCAGAAGTAAGATTATCTTCTGATGATGGTACATTATATGATCAAATCACAACTCCAACAAAACTAAGAGTACATTCTTTTAGTACAGTTGATTCGTATCCTGATGCAGCACTAGCTACATTATCTGTAGGTGATACAGCTATATTAACAGGTAAGAATCCATGGTATGATATTATGACGGTTAATAATGGTTCTATTACATTAAAAATGTATGATAATGATGATGGTACTTATGTTTACTCTGAATCTGAAACATTTACTACAGATTTAACTACAACATCTAGTACTTTTAATATTACTCAAGCAGGAGAAGAAGGTAGTGCTGAAATAATGAATACAGTACAAGTAGGAGAAGATTTATTTAAAAGTGATATTAAGTTTACAAATACTGTTGAAACAAATGAGTCTGATACATGGGGCTGGGATGATCATGGTGCTACAGATATTGATGAATTAGTTACACTATTTACAAATGGTAACACATATTTTCAAACTGCAAACACTACATTTATGTTGAAGTCAAATGGTATTGTGGCTAAAGGTATGTTTAGTGGTTCAGATGAATATGGTGATCACTTCAGCTATGGTGCAGAAGTATCAAGTGCAAGTTGGAGAAAAGAGGATGGTAAAATTAAAGTTGATTTATCAACTGATTACAAAGTACTAATGTCATTTGAGCTTAATTCTTCTAATGACATTGTTGAATCTGAAATAAATCAAATAGGATATACTGATTCTGATTATTTATATACAGGTAGTGGTGCATTACAATATTTTGAAAATCAAACGGGTATAAATCCAAATGATTAATATAAAAAGAGAGGCTTAACTCTCTTTTTATAAAATAATAAAAAATTAGGTCTTAAATGTACAAGAAAATTATATTCTTCTTACTTCTCTCTTTTTCAATTTTAAACTCTAGAACAATTAACTTATATGATATAAAAGAATATAAAATTACAGAAGAAAAAATCGCATATAAAATTACTGCAGAATCAAAGAACATAAATCTAAAAAAATTAAAGAAATTCAAATTCTATAATAAAGAAAAAGTAATAGCTGAATCTTCTTATTATCTAAATGGTAATTTATCAACTAAAGAATTAGAAATAGATTTTAATAAAGGCTATTTCTTAGAAGGAAATTTTATTATGTATGCTTTGATTGGTAGATATAAAAACATAAAGTTTAAAGCAGAAAAAGCAATTTTTACAAAAAAAAGATTAAAACTTGATAAGGTATTTATTATTTCTAATCATAAAAAATATAGAAAAATAAGATATACTTTCGAAATAAATAATTAATTTAAAAAGTAATCTTTAGCCTCATTAATATCTGATAATATTTGCTGTTTTAGTCCTTCAAAAGATTCGAATTTTTTATTATCACGAATTTTTTTAAAAAACTTAATTTGAATCTCATATTCATCATCTTTTATATCACTATTGAGAATATGTGTTTCAATTGCATAAGAGCCATCAGTTGTAACTCTATGACCTAGAAATGTAATAGAATCATATTCTTTTTCATCTAAAATAGTCTTAGTAATATAAACACCAGCTTGTGGTAATAAAAAATCATCCACTTTTAAATTTATTGTTGGTACAAAACTTTTAGAACCTAAACCTTGACCTTTGATTTGTGTTCCATAGATTTTATATTCTTTATTTAATAGTTTATTTGCAATTGTTAACTCACCATTTGATATATATTCTCTAATTGTTCTAGAATGAACAGGAATATTATCAATTTTAAACTCATCAACTACAACTACCTCTCCTTCAAATATCTCTTTTAATTGAGGAATACAATATCCTCTATTTTTACCAAAACAAAAATCAAAACCTACAACTATTTTTTGAAGTTTTGGGTATTGCTCTTTTAAAAGTTTTATAAACTCATCACCTGCAAGATGTTTTATATCTTTTAAAACATAATAATAAATAGGATATTTAGAATACTCTTGTCTATATTTTTTAGGAGTTAATGTAGCATATCCTGATTCAATAGATAAAATTGCGCCGTTTTCATCTAAATGTTTAAATAATTCTTGATGTGCACAATGCATTCCATCAAAACCACCAATAGCAAGTGATGTTATTGTATTTTTACTTACTAAAGTAGAAAAGTTCTTCTTCATTTCCATCTTTTCCTTGTAGTTTACTCATTGAGTTATATTTTAGTTCCCAGTTTAAAAATTGTGTTTTATCAAGAAAAATATTTCTTGCTCTTGTAATAGCTTTTTTATCTTTTACTACACCTTTTTTATCTCTTTTGACATTTGTTCCAACCTCAAATTGAGGTTTGAATAAAATAATTATTTCTTTTGAAGATAGTCTATTTATATCTTCAATGATATTTAATATAGAAATAAAAGAAACATCACAAGTTACTATTTCAAAAGGTTCTTTGCTTTTAAAAATTCTAATATCAGTATTCTCAAAAAAAGTTATTTTATTATTATCTTTAATTCTTTCATGTAACTGATTAGAACCTACATCAACACATGTAACACTGTTAATATTTTTTTCTAAAAGTATTTGTGTAAAACCACCTGTACTACTTCCAATATCAAGTGCTTCTTTACTTTTAAAGTCTAAGTTTGCTATTTCATCTAAAAAGTATTTTAGCTTATAAGCTGCTCTTGAAACATAGAAATCTTCTTCTAATATTTCAACATTATTTTCATCATTAACTTCAAATGATGCTTTAGTAATTATTTTATTATTTACTTTTATTTTATTTGCTTTTATAAGCTCATTTGCTTTATTTCTACTTTGAATATTAAAGTGCTCTTTTACATATTGATCTAATCTCATGGCGGAATTATAGTAAAAGTTTTATCAAAAACTAATTATTAAATGTTTTGAAAAAGTTATTTTTTTGATATTTATTTTTAAAAAATCTTTATAGAATTGTGATACTCAGTATTCTTAAGTCAGATTATGTTATTATAAAGTATATAACACTATTACAAAGAGGATAAACAAGTGGCAACTAAAGATTCTAAGTTTGTTAAATATTTAAACAAAAAAGTAGCAATAAAAGGTAAACCTGAAAACGGCGACAATATAGCCGTTTATGTAAGGCCTGGAGATAAAATTGATTTTGAATTATTAGGGTTTGATTTAGAGAACGCTAATTTTAAATTAGTAGGAGGAGATATTGTATTAGAAATACCAGATGCTGGTTCTTATACTTTTGTATCAATGGCTTTAATGGCCTATGGTGATACCCCTCCATCATTTTTAACAGGAGGCAAAACAATTTCTTTATCAAATATTCTATCAAATATTGATGAAGTAAATGCCCTACCTATAACTTCTGTTGCTACAAATGAATTTATTAATATCCCTGACGCCACATCAGATGAAGAAAAAAAGAATAAAACTACAGAAGAAAACGAAGATAAAGCCCCTCAAGTAATAGTTATAGAAAATGAATCAGTTGCCGAGAATGATTTTATTAGTGAAAGTATAAGTGAAAGTGAAAGTACAGGAGAGTTTGATACACCAGCTGAAAATATTGATGTTGTAGAAGTCGAATTTACTTCAAATGATTCAGATAGCTCTTCAAGTTCTAGTTCTGAAGAATCAGTTATAGAAGGTGCAACTCCCACTTTAAGTTTTGATATTGATATTCAACATATAGGAATTTCTTCTGATACTTCAGTTTCAAACGCAGGTATTAAAACTCTTACAGTTGAAGGTGGTGGAGGTAGTGGATATAGTAATATTTATCCTGAAACAAATACTACTGTAGATAGAACTGAAATTATAAAACAAACAGATTCTGAAGTTATTGATTATTCTACAGTAACAAGTATCCAAGCCTCAAGTGTTGTTATTAATGCAGATAATAGTGAATATTTTGATGAAAATACTATCGGTAGAACAATTACAATTAGCCCAGAACAGCCTGAAGGTTATGCAGTTGAATCAGTTACTTTAAGCGCTAGTGATAATATAGATGATTTTGTTGCAAATTATGGAACAGTTGAAAATAATCAATGGGTAATCCAAAAAGATGATCCTGATACAGATGAAATTGATGGGTTTACTTTTGATTCAGAAGGAAATATTCAAATTGAATTTTCTATGAACAGATCTCAAACTAATCCAAATCTTGAGATTAATATTCAAGCACAATCTGAATTTAATATTGATAATGTTTCAGAAGAAAATAAAGCAACTGTAGAAATTCCTGTTGAAACAACATTAGAATTTGAAAAAAGCTATGGAATAAATGTCAAAGAAGTTGGGAATATAAATGATCCTGATGAATATCTTTTTGAATCATTTACTAATTCAGAAGGTCAACTTGTTGAATCTGGTTTTGTAGTAACTACAAATATAAATGATAATATTATTTATGGATCAGAAACGGTTGAAAATACTATTAATGGTGGTTTTTCTAATGATACAGTTATATCAGGAATCGAAAATGACACAATTTATGGAAATTCTGGTGATGATATTATTACTTCAGGTCTTGGTGATGACACAGTTGATGGAGGAGTTGGAAATGATACTTTAGACTTTTCAACAATTGATGACCAAGATAACATAGGTATAGATGCTAATTTAATAAGTGGAACTGTAACAGGTGATGGAACAGATACTGTTTCTAATATTGAAAATATAACTGGAACACAAGATGATGATATCTTAACAGGAAACTCAGAAGTAAATATTTTAATTGGTGAATCTGGAGCTGATACTCTTTATGGTAATGAAGGTGATGATACATTAGAAGGTGGAGATTTTAATGATACATTAGAAGGTGGATTAGGAGAAGATTTACTTAAAGGTGATTCAGGAATAGATACAGTTTCTTATGAAAATGCAGTAAGTTCTGACAATAATGGTGTTGTAGTAACTTTAGAAGACGATCCTAATATTTCTGGATTAGGAAGTGCTACTGGAATTGATGGTACTGATGTTTTATGGGACTTTGAAAATGTTACAGGTTCTAACTATGATGACATTATTGAAGGTGATTCAAATGCCAATATTGTTAATGCTTTAGATGGTAATGATTTAATTATTGGGAATACTGGGAACGATACAATTGATGGAGGAGAGGGTATTGATACTGTAGATTTTTCAGATGCTTCTTCTGCAGAAGAAATTGATTTATCTATTAATCGTGCTAAAGGTGGAGATGGAATTGACAGACTTTACAATGTTGAAAATGTAATAGCTTCAAATTTTGATGATGAGATTATTGGAGACTCTAATAACAACGTTCTAGATGGTAATGAAGGAAATGACGTTATTGATGGAGCTGCAGGAGATGACACATTACTTGGTGGACTAGATGATGATACTTTAACTGGTGGATTAGGTGATGATACTATTGATGGTGGTGAAGGTGAAGATATTGCCAATTATAGTGATGCTTTAGGTGGAGTTGCTGTTTCTTTACTTGAGCAAGAGGCTCAAGACACTGTAAATGCAGGTATTGATACTATTACAGGAATTGAAAATGTTATTGGTTCTGCATTTGATGATACACTTAGTGGTGATGCTAATGACAATACCTTATTAGGTGGAAGTGGAAATGATACTCTAACATCAAATGGAAGTAGTGTTCTTGGAAGTGACTACTTAGATGGTGGTTCTGGAAGTGATGATTTATTAACTTTTAAAGATGAAACAGAAAGTATTACGGTTGATTTAGATGATGATGAAGAACAAAATACTGGATTAGGAAATATTCAAATTAAGAATATTGAAAACTTAGAAGGTGGTTTAGGAAGTGATGTATTAACAGGTTCATCTTTAAAAGATAATGAATTATATGGACTTGCAGGTGATGATATTCTTTCAGGGCGTTCTGGTAATGATTCTTTATTTGGTGGTGAAGATTCTGATACTTTAATTGGTGGAGAAGGAAACGACCTTTTAGATGGGGAAGAAGGTATTGATACAGTTGATTATAGTGATTCAGATGCAGTTAAATTAATACTTGCTGATACTGGTTTAGAAGCTATTTCAACAATTGGAATTGAAGAAGATACTGTAAAAAATATAGAAAATATTACAGGATCTGAATATTCAGATACTTTTGGTGGAAATAATGAGGATAATATTCTTGATGGAAACCTTGGAGATGATACATTATTAGCAAGTGATGGAAGTGATAGCTTAATAGGAAATACTGGAACTGATACTATTGATTATAGTTTAAGATCTAATTCTATTGATGTTACTTTAGATGAAAATAATTCATCAATATTAAAAGAATCTGGAATAGAAAAAGATACAATCTTTCAAGTTGAAAATGTAATAGGGTCGCAAGCTGATGATACAATTAGTGGAGATTCAAATAGTAATGTATTAAAAGGTCAAGAAGGTGATGATACTTTATCAGGTGGTAAAGGAAATGACTATATTGACGGTGGTGAAGGCAATGAAACAAAGGGTGATACAGTTGATTACTCTTATATAGATGAGGTATTAACAGATAGTAAGGGTGTTAATGTAGATTTATCAGCCAATAGTGGAATAGATTTAAATAATAATAACACAGATTATATTGAGAATATTGAAAATGTAATTGGTACTAAAAATGCAGATACAATCAGTGGTGATTCTCAAGATAATATTTTAGATTCTGGATTTGGGAATGATACCTTGAAAGGTGGAGCAGGTGATGATACTTTCTTAGGTGGAGATGGAACAGATTCTGTAGATTATAGTGATGTTTCAGAAGATTTATATGTTGATTTAAAATCTTTAACGCCAACAGAAGTTGCAACTGGCCAAGGAACTGATACTTTTGATTCAATCGAAGGTGTAATTGGTGGTAGTGGAGATGATACTTTAATTGGTACAACAGATGCAAATATCATCAGTGCAGAAGCAGGTGATGATACACTAATTGGCTATGGAGGAGATGATACATTAGATGGTGGAACAGGTAACGATTTAGTTAGTTTTGGATTTACTTCAAATGATATTACTCTAGATTTATCTGACTCTAATTCTCAAACTAGTGGTATTGGTGAAATTGTTGTTACAAATGTTGAAAATATTGATGGTGGATTCGGTGATGATATTTTAACTGGTGATGATAATGATAATATTTTAAAAGGTGGATTTGGTTCAGATACTCTTATTGGAAATGGAGGAAATGATACTTTAGATGGAGGAAAAGACTCTCAATCTCATAGAGTAAATATTTCTAACACAGCTAGTACTTTCACTGTTGTTGTAGGAACAATAATTTTATCAACTACAAATGCAAGTGCCAATGATGAAACTGCAATGCTTGATGAAATACTTACTCAATTTAATGAAAATAATTTAGATGGAAGTTTAGGTTCTTTAGTTGTAGATGGAAATGAATTATTAATTCAATCAGAAGAAACAATATCTATTACAAATGGTACTGATACTGTTTCTAATTTTATTGATGTTGTTGATTACTCATCTTTATCAGATGAATCAATAGATGTTGACTTAACAAAAAATGAAGAACAAGTAAATCTTGAAGATGGTTCTAAAGATACATTAAATGATATTGAAAAAATTATAGCAACAAATCAAGATGATAATATTGTTGGAGATTCTAATGATAATATTTTTGAAGGTAGAGAAGGTGATGACACTTTAATTGGTGCTGCTGGCGATGATACTATTTTTGGAGAAGCTGGAAATGACATTATCGATGGTGGAGAAGGTAGTGATATATTAGATGGTGGAACTGGAAACGACACTTTTATCTCTTCAATAAATGATGGAATTGATACTATAGATGGTGGTGCTGATAATGATACTATTGATTATAGTACAGAAAATGATTCTGTTGTAGTAACTTTAGATAGTACAGCTCAAACAAGAGTTCAAATAGATGGCACTGATAATGATTATATAGAGAATATCGAAAATATTATATCAGGTAGCGGTGATGATATTTTAACAGGTGATAATAATGACAACACATTTGTTTCAAATGATGGGGATGATACTTTATCTGGTGGTTCAGGAAATGATTACCTAGATGGTGGAGATAACACAAGTGTAGGGGATAGTGTTGATTATACTTATATAAATAATGAAGCTACATATGACAAAGGTGTTAATGTAGATTTAGAAAATGAAACTGCAAATGATATGACGGATGGAACCTTAGTTGGTCTTGATATTCTTAAAGATATAGAAAATGTTACAGGTACTAAGAATGATGATTCAATAGTAGGTAATACATCAGATAATTCTCTTCATGGTGAAGCTGGAAATGATATTTTAGAAGGTGCAGAAGGTGATGACTTATTAGATGCTGGTTTAGGAGATGATACACTAAAAGGTGGAGCTGGAGATGATATATTAGATGGTGGTGATGGAATTGATACTGCTGATTTCTCTGATGCTAATGCCTCTGTAAATATTGACCTTTCTTCTACTTCTACAACTCCTGTTTCTATAGGAGCAGGATTAGGAAATGATACTTTTATTTCAATTGAAGGTGCTATTGGTGGAAATTATAATGATAGTATTACTGGTACAGACGAAGCAAATACTTTAATAGGTAATGCCGGAGATGACACTTTAACTGGAGGGGGAACAACTACTGGTTATGATTATCTAGATGGTGGAACTGGTGAGGATTTTGTAAGTTATAAAGATGAAACTGGTGATGTAAATATTAATCTAGGACTTACTTATACTGACACTGATAATGGACATTTATATAATGATGAAGATGGTTCAGTAGATACTTATCAAGATGCTGGTGCTGCTGGAAATATCCAAATTGTAAATATTGAAAATATTGAAACAGGCGCAGGAAATGACACTTTAATAGGTAATACTTCTTCAAATACACTTTTATCAGGAAGTGGAGATGATTGGCTAATAGGAAAAGCTCAAAGTAATGTCTTAGATGGAGAAAGTGGAATTGATACTGCCGATTATTCTCATATTACAAGTGGAGTAGGTCTTGTTGCCAATATGAATGCAGGGACTGATGGAAGTGATTTACTTGGTGAAGTTACTTACGAAGCAAATTTCGTTGATGATTTAAAAAATATTGAAAATATTAGAGCTACTAAAAATGATGATGAAATAATTGGTGATACTGATGATAATGTTGATAACTTATTTGAAGGTATGGCTGGTGCTGATACTATAGATGGTGGTTCTGGGAATGATACTTTATATGGTAATAACATTACTAATAATAATTCTTCAGATGATGGTGCTGATACTTTAAGTGGTGGATTAGGTGATGATAGTCTTTATGGACAAAGTGGGAATGACACTCTTATTGGAAATGAAGGAATTGACACACTAGATGGTGGAGCAGGAAGTGATACTGCTGA
Source organism: Poseidonibacter parvus (assembly GCF_001956695.1). NCBI lineage: Bacteria > Pseudomonadati > Campylobacterota > Epsilonproteobacteria > Campylobacterales > Arcobacteraceae > Poseidonibacter > Poseidonibacter parvus. The sequence goes on along the minus strand of NZ_CP019070.1, from coordinate 2,071,918 downwards.
TTACTCATACTTAAATACTCAAGCTAATGGTGTAGCAGTTGATTTTAATTCATCAACAGCAAATGATAGTACAGATACAGATATATTAGTAAGTATAGAAAATGCAATAGGAAGTTTAAACAGCGATACTTTTATTATGAAAGAAGAAAATATTTCTAATACTGTTGATGGAAAAGCTGGAGTTGATACTGTTGATTATTCAAATTATACTGCTTCAACTGATATAACAGTTGATTTAAGTGACTCTTCTTCTCAGGAAATTACAAGTGGCGATAATGATACTCTATTAAATATTGAAAACTTAACAGCAGGGTTAGGTGATGATAAGATTACAGGTTCATCAGAAGATAATATATTAGATGGAAATGAAGGAAGTGATACTTTCTTTTCAAGTGATGGAGATGATACTATAAAAGGTGGAGTTGATGCAACTTCAAATGATATAGATTTAGTTGATTATTCAAATGAATCACAAAAAATTGTTCTTACTACAAATTCTGGAACAAATGAATATACTGTAAATAAACTTGCTTCAGGAAAAACAGATTCTTTATCAGAAATTGAAGAGGTTCAAGGTTCTGATTTTGCTGATACTATGACAGGTGATAGCCAAAAAGATGTATTTAAAGGTGGAAACTCTGATGATATATTAAGTGGTGCTGCAGGTGAAGATTCTTTATATGGTGAAGAAGGAAACGACACTTTAAGTGGTGGTTTAGGTAATGACATACTTGATGGTGGAGATAATACGGCAAGTGGAGATTATGTTGATTACTCTTCACGAACAGATGGTGTAAATATTGATCTATCTAATAGCCAAGCAATTGTTGATATAGATAATAATGATACTTTTGATGCAAATGATGAAATAGATAGTATTTTAAATATTGAAAATGCTAAAGGGTCTGAAGATAATGATGATATTAAAGGTTCTAGCTTAGTAAATACATTATATGGAAATACAGGAGATGATACACTTGATGGTGGAGCAGAAGATGATTATCTTCGAGGTGAAGATGGTGATGATACTTTAATAGGTGGAACTGGCTCGGATAACTTATATGGAGATGCAGGAGATGATACTTTTAAGTTTGGAAGTGTTGCTAATGAATCAAAAGATGATTTTATTGATGGTGGAGAAAGTAGTGAAATAAATGGTGATACTGTAGATTATAGTTCATTAACTTCTGCTATAAATGTAGATCTTGATGATACAGATTCTGTTTATGTTGAAGTTGGTTCTAGTAATGAAAACCATCAGATTAAAGATATTGAAAATATAATTGGTACTGATTTAGTTGATAGTATAACAGGAAATAGTGATAAAAATACTCTTGAAGGTAGAGATGGAAATGACATTTTATCTGGAGAGTCTGGAAATGATGAACTTATTGGTGGAAGTGGAAATGATACACTAAAAGGTGGAAGTGGAGATGATGTACTAAAAGGTGGAAGTGGAACTGATACTGTTGATTATAGCGAGGCTAGTGAAGATTTAACTGTAGATATTTCTGATGGAATTAAGACTATTAGTGCTTCACAAGGTACAGATACTTTTGAATCAATTGAAGGAGTTATTGGTGGAAGTGGAGATGATGAACTAACTGGAAATAGTAGCGAAAATACACTAATTGGTAATGCAGGTGATGATACTTTAGATTCAGGTGGAACAACTAACTCTGGTGAAATTGATTATCTTGATGGTGGAGAGGGTAGTGATTTTATTAGTTTTAAAAATAACACAAATGATATTACTATTGATTTATCAAATCTAAATGAACAAAATACTGATAATGCTAATGGTAATGATTTAATAATCAAAGATATTGAGAATGCTGAAGGTGGAACAGGTGATGATAAGATTACAGGTAATAGCTCAGATAATATACTAAAAGGTGGAGAAGGTAACGATATCTTTGTAGGATCATTAGGGGATGATACCATAGATGGAGAAGGTCATAGCACAGGAGATAGTGTAGATTATTCAAAACTAACAGCAGGTGTAACAATAACAGCAACAGGAGCTAGTGCATATACTGTAGAAAAAGAAGATGGTACAGATACTTTAACAAATATAGAAAATATAAACGCAACAGACTTTGATGATATATTATATGGTGATGCCTCAAGTAATACATTATATGGTGGAAATGGTGATGATTATATCGATGGAAAAGCAGGAGATGATTTTCTATATGGTGAAGCAGATGATGATATATTAATAGGTGGAGCAGGAAATGACCTGCTTGATGGTGGAACAGGGAATGATACAGCTGATTATAGTGATGCCTTAAGTGAAGGTGTAACAGTTGACTTAAATACAGCAGGCTATAATGATGGAAGTACAGGACAAATAGTAAGTACAGAGTTAGGAACAGATACATTAAACTCTATTGAAAATATAAAAGGTAGTGACTTTGCTGATGTGTTAACAGGTGACTCAAATGCAAATATTATTAATGCAGGATCAGGTGATGATGAAATCACAGGAAATGGTGGAGCAGATACTTTAAGTGGTGAAGATGGAGATGATACATTTAAAGGTGATGAATTCACAGATTCAAAAATAGATGGTGGCTCAAATACAAGTGTTGGAGATACAGTTGATTATTCAACATTAGGAGCAACAGAAAATATTAAAGTTACTCTAAATGATATAGGCTTTGCAGATGTTGAGATTAATGATACACAAGATCATGAAATTGCAAATATTGAAAATATTATAGCAGGATCAGGAGCTGATATTATTCAAGGGAATTCTTCTGATAATACACTTGATGGTAATGGTGGAGAAGATACTATTTCATTTGAAGACTCTACAAATAGTGTATATGTAAACCTAGGTAATACAATATCTAATATAGATATAGATGGTGATAATGATGCAGATATAAGTGAAGATGATATAGATGCACAAACAGCAAGAGGATCTGATATTGGTACAGATACTTTATACGGCTTTGAAAATATATTAGGTGGAAATGCAGCAGATACACTAGTTGGAAATGAACAAGATAATATTATTGATGGTTCTTCTGGAGATGATATCCTCGTAGGTGGAGATGGATCAGATGCAATAATTGGTGGAAGTGGAAATAATACAGTTTCATATGCTACAGATAGTTCAGGGATAAATGTAAGTTTAGATCAAGGTAATGGAATAGATGGATATGGGAAAACAGATACATATACTGATATAGATAATGTATTAGGAAGCTCAGAAAATGATATTATAGAAGGTGATAGTAATGATAATATTCTAGATGGATCAGCTGGAATAGATACTTTAACTTATGAAAATTCAAATGCAGGTGTAACAGTAGATTTATCAATAACAACACAACAGAATACTGTAAATGAAGGCCTAGATACTATTAGTAATTTTGAGAACTTAACAGGTTCGGGTGGAAATGATTCATTAACAGGTGATGATAATGTAAATGTTATAACAGGAAATGTAGGTAACGATTATATAGAAGGAAAAGCTGGAGCAGATTTATTATATGGTGGAGTAGGTAATGATACTTTTATAATAAATGAAGGTGATGGAAATGATACTATTGATGGATATATTGATGGCCAAGATGATGGGAATACAGACGGAAGTTTAAATAGTGATACAGTAGATTTTTCTTCATTAAACTCAACAGTAACAGTAGATTTAGAAACAAATAATAATGCAGTAATTTCAGATGGAACAACAGTATCAATAGCAAATATAGAGAATATAATAGGTACAGATGGGAATGATGTATTAATAGGGAATGATGAGATAAATACCTTAACAGGTGGAACAGGTGATGATGAGATCACAGGTAATAGTGGAGCAGACAAACTTGAGGGTGATGAAGGAGATGACACTTTTAAAGGTAATGACTTTACAGGAGATGACATTGATGGTGGTACTGGAGAAGAATCTCTTGGGGATACTGTAAATTATCAAGACATTACATCTTCAGTAATTGTTGACTTAGAAGATAATGGTGAAACTACAACTGTTCAAATTGGAAGTAATTCTACAGATCATACAATAACAAATATAGAAAATATTACTGGTGGAACAGGTGATGATAAGATTACAGGTAATAGCTCAGATAATATACTAAAAGGTGGAGAAGGTAACGATATCTTTGTAGGATCATTAGGGGATGATACCATAGATGGAGAAGGTCATAGCACAGGAGATAGTGTAGATTATTCAAAACTAACAGCAGGTGTAACAATAACAGCAACAGGAGCTAGTGCATATACTGTAGAAAAAGAAGATGGTACAGATACTTTAACAAATATAGAAAATATAAACGCAACAGACTTTGATGATATATTATATGGTGATGCCTCAAGTAATACATTATATGGTGGAAATGGTGATGATTATATCGATGGAAAAGCAGGAGATGATTTTCTATATGGTGAAGCAGATGATGATATATTAATAGGTGGAGCAGGAAATGACCTGCTTGATGGTGGAACAGGGAATGATACAGCTGATTATAGTGATGCCTTAAGTGAAGGTGTAACAGTTGACTTAAATACAGCAGGCTATAATGATGGAAGTACAGGACAAATAGTAAGTACAGAGTTAGGAACAGATACATTAAACTCTATTGAAAATATAAAAGGTAGTGACTTTGCTGATGTGTTAACAGGTGACTCAAATGCAAATATTATTAATGCAGGATCAGGTGATGATGAAATCACAGGAAATGGTGGAGCAGATACTTTAAGTGGTGAAGATGGAGATGATACATTTAAAGGTGATGAATTCACAGATTCAAAAATAGATGGTGGCTCAAATACAAGTGTTGGAGATACAGTTGATTATTCAACATTAGGAGCAACAGAAAATATTAAAGTTACTCTAAATGATATAGGCTTTGCAGATGTTGAGATTAATGATACACAAGATCATGAAATTGCAAATATTGAAAATATTATAGCAGGATCAGGAGCTGATATTATTCAAGGGAATTCTTCTGATAATACACTTGATGGTAATGGTGGAGAAGATACTATTTCATTTGAAGACTCTACAAATAGTGTATATGTAAACCTAGGTAATACAATATCTAATATAGATATAGATGGTGATAATGATGCAGATATAAGTGAAGATGATATAGATGCACAAACAGCAAGAGGATCTGATATTGGTACAGATACTTTATACGGCTTTGAAAATATATTAGGTGGAAATGCAGCAGATACACTAGTTGGAAATGAACAAGATAATATTATTGATGGTTCTTCTGGAGATGATATCCTCGTAGGTGGAGATGGATCAGATGCAATAATTGGTGGAAGTGGAAATAATACAGTTTCATATGCTACAGATAGTTCTGGGATAAATGTAAGTTTAGATCAAGGTAATGGAATAGATGGATATGGGAAAACAGATACATATACTGATATAGATAATGTATTAGGAAGTTCAGAAAATGATATTATAGAAGGTGATAGTAATGATAATATTCTAGATGGATCAGCTGGAATAGATACTTTAACTTATGAAAATTCAAATGCAGGTGTAACAGTAGATTTATCAATAACAACACAACAGAATACTGTAAATGAAGGCCTAGATACTATTAGTAATTTTGAGAACTTAACAGGTTCGGGTGGAAATGATTCATTAACAGGTGATGATAATGTAAATGTTATAACAGGAAATGTAGGTAACGATTATATAGAAGGAAAAGCTGGAGCAGATTTATTATATGGTGGAGTAGGTAATGATACTTTTATAATAAATGAAGGTGATGGAAATGATACTATTGATGGATATATTGATGGCCAAGATGATGGGAATACAGACGGAAGTTTAAATAGTGATACAGTAGATTTTTCTTCATTAAACTCAACAGTAACAGTAGATTTAGAAACAAATAATAATGCAGTAATTTCAGATGGAACAACAGTATCAATAGCAAATATAGAGAATATAATAGGTACAGATGGGAATGATGTATTAATAGGGAATGATGAGATAAATACCTTAACAGGTGGAACAGGTGATGATGAGATCACAGGTAATAGTGGAGCAGACAAACTTGAGGGTGATGAAGGAGATGACACTTTTAAAGGTAATGACTTTACAGGAGATGACATTGATGGTGGTACTGGAGAAGAATCTCTTGGGGATACAATAGATTATACAAATTTAGTAACTACAAATATAAATGTAATTTTAGGTGAAAATGGTGCAAGAACTGATGTTACAGTTGGAAATCAAATTGCTGACCATTCAATAGCTAATATAGAAAATATTACTAGTAGTGATGTAGGAAATGACTCTATTATAGGAAACAGTTCTATTAATACTATAAAAGGTATGGGTGGAGATGACATTATTGATGGTGGAGATGGTGATGATAATTTAGATGGAGGAACTGGAAATAATACTTTAGAATTTAATGAAGTAAGTTCTGGTGTAAATGTAAATTTATCTGGGAATGATTACACATATAACACAACAACAATAGCATCAAATAGTGCTATATCTGTTTCAACAGATACTGATTTAGATGGTACAAATGATACAGATACTATTACAAACTTTAGTAACATTTCTGGTTCATTATATAAAGATATACTAATTGGTGATCTTAATTCTAATACTATAAATGGTGGCGATGATAGTGATACTATTGATGGACTAGATGGAAATGATAATCTTCAAGGTGGAGCAGGGAATGACTTATTTATTATGGGTGCTTCTGATGGCGATGATACTGTTGATGGTGGAAGTGGAAGTGGAGATACTATCTCTTACGAAAATAATGCATCAAATCAGGCTATTAACGTAACTTTAAATGCAGATACAAATGCCCAAGTAACAATTGCAAATGGGACTAATGATTCAAATATTAAAAATGTTGAAAATGTAATTGGTGGTGCTGGTAATGATATTGTTGATGGAGATATTTATAAAAATATTTTAACTGGAAATGATGGTGATGATCAGTTCTCTGGTAATGTAGGAAATGATACACTTTATGGAAATTCAGGAGAAGATACATTAAAAGGTGATTCAGGTGATGATGAATTATTTGGAGGAGCTGATGATGATTTACTACGAGGTGGAGATGATAATGATATCCTTTATGGTGGTGATTTAAGTAATATCGAAGCAGATGCGGATACAGGCGAAACTGGAACTGGAAATGATGAATTAAAAGGTGAATCAGGAGAAGATACTTTATACGGAAGAGATGGCGATGACATCTTAGAAGGTGGAGATGATAATGATGAACTTTATGGTGGAACTGGAGATGATGAGTTAAGTGGTGGAGATGGTGATGATATTATTGATGGTGGAGAAGGATCTGAAGTAGTTGGAGATACAGTAGATTATTCTTCAAAAACAGGGTCTATTTACTTAGATGTAAATCTTATGAATCAAGATAGCTCAGGTTATGCAAGTGCTACTATTGGATCAGAAGAAGATAGTTTAAAAAATATAGAAAATATTACAGGAACAACAGGTGCTGATTATATTGGTGGAGATAATGACAACAATTTAATTGATGGTTTCCAAGGTGATGATACAATTGTTGGAGCAGGTGGAAGTGATACTTTAAAAGGTGGAGATGGAGATGATACTTTTAAAGCAGGACTTGATGATGATACAAGCACATTACAAGATAAAATACTTGAAGATGGAGATGATGGTGTTGATTATATTGTTGGTGGTGAAGGTCAAGAAGATGGCATTGGAGATACTGTTGATTACTCTGCTTTTGGAACAAGTCATAATATAAGTATTGATTTAAATGAAACACCTGATACAAATGGCTATGTTACTGTTAATGTTGCTAATACAAGTTCAAATGATTTATTAAAAGAAATAGAAAATATTACAGGTTCAAAAGGTGATGATATTATCAAAGGTGATGATGATAATAATATACTTGATGGAGATGAAGGTGATGATACTTTAAGTGGTGCCGATGGAATTGATACTATTAAAGGTGGTTTAGGACAAGATACAATTACTTTCATTGATTCTACTAATGCAGTAACTGTAGACTTAAGTGATACTGATGGAGATGGTTACGAAGTTTCAAATGATGGATTTGGAAATAAAGATGATTTATCAAGTATAGAAATTGTAATTGGTTCTACACATGATGATAGTTTAACTGGTTCAAGTAATACTGATACTTTAATTGGTGACCTTGGTGATGACAAATTTTATGCAACTGCAGGAAGTGATGATATTTATGCAGGAAGTATTGATAGTAATGGAATTCATTCAGTAGAAAATGGTGAATATAATAAAGTATATTATGATAATGCTGCAAAAGTATATGTAGATTTAAGCACTACTCTTACAGATGCACAGGGAAATGTATATTCAGAAGCATTAAAATCAAATACAATTTTAGATGATGGTTTTACAAATCTTGAATCAACAGATCATTTATATGGAATGATAAATGTTGCAGGTTCTAGTAGTTTTGATACATTAATTGGTGATTCACAAGGAAATAAACTTGAAGGAAAAGCAGGAAATGATTTAATTCAAGGAAATGACGGTATAGATATTCTAGAAGGTGGTTCTGGAAATGATACTTTTATTGCAACGAGTGCAAGTGATGGGGCTGATACAATTTATGGAGCTTATGAAGAAAGTACTTCTTCAGATGGTAGTGATACAGTAGATTATAGCGCTTTATCTTCATCAAATCAAATTACTGCATCTCTTGAAGATGGGATTACTTCATCTAATATATTAGTTAACGATGGAGATACAGATTGGGTTACAAATATAGAAAATATAATTGCAACGCAAGGTGATGATAATGTTACTGGTAATAGCAGTTCAAATATATTAAGTGGACAAGCAGGAAATGATATATTAAGTGGACAAGCAGGAGATGACATTCTTTATGGTGAAATAGGTGATGATATTTTATCTGGAGGATTAGGTAATGATTCTCTTTATGGTGGAGATGAAGATGGGAATGATACTTCAACTTCTGATACTGTTACTTATGAAGATTCAGCAACAGCTGTAATTGTTAACTTAGAAGATGGTACAGCAACGGGTGAAGGTAGTGATACTTTAATTGGAATTGAAAATGCTATTGGTTCTGATCTTGATGATACTTTCAAATCAAAATTTGATACAGATAACTCTTTTGATGGTGGAGCACATAATTTAGGAGATACAGTTGATTATAGTGATTTAACTGTAAATGTCATAACAGAAGATAAAATCGTTTCAGATGGTTCAAGTGTTCAAGTATATCAAGGTGGAAATGTAACTGCAACTGATACTTTAATAGATATTGAGAATATTATAGCAACAGATGGAAATGATACATTAACTGGGGATAATAGTGACAATACTCTAAAGGGTTTAGATGGAGATGACTTATTAGAAGGTAAATCAGGAAATGACCATCTTGATGGTGGAACTGATGGTGAAACTAATGGTGATACTGCAAATTATTCATATTCTAATAGCTCAGTTACAGTTGATTTAGAAGCTGGAACTGGAATAGTAGATGCAAATGATAGTGATACTTTAGTAAATATAGAAAATGTAATTGGTTCAACACAAGCAGATAGTTTTAAAGGTGATAATGCAGTTTCAAATATTTTTAATGGGGGAACTACTAGTTTAGATGATGCTTTAAATTCAACAATTGGTGAGCATGCTAATGATGAAGATGATACAGTAAGTTATGAAGATTCTTCAAATGCAATAGTTGCGAATTTAGATACAAATCAAGTAGTAATAAATGGTTTAGTTACAGATTATTTATATAATATTGAACATGTAACTGGTAGTGATGAAGATGATGAGTTTACTGGAAATAGTGATGATAATTCACTTGTAGGTGGTTCAGGTAATGATACTTTCTATATCATCGATGTAGATAATGGAAATGATGTTATAGAAGGTGATACAAGTGCTGGTAATGATGGTTTAAGAGATACTATTGATTATAGTGCAATTTCTAATTCATATAATCTAAATGCAAATTTAATAGATAATACATTAGATATTAGAAATGCTAGTGATAATTCTCTTGCTGATAGTGATACTGTTAGAAATATAGAAGATATTACTGGAACAGCAGGTGAGGACACAATTAGAGGTAATTCTGATAAGAATATTCTAAGTGGTGCAGATGATACTGATACAATATATGGTGAAGCTGGTAATGATGAAATATATGGTGGTTCAAACACTGTTACAGACACTACAGAATATGAATTATTAGATGGTGGTTCAGGTAATGACACTATTTATGGTGGTTCTGGGAATGATTCTATTCTTGGTGCTGGAGACCTTGATACCTTATATGGTGAAGAAGGTAATGACCGTATAGAAGGTGGTTCAGGAGCTGACTCTATTTATGGTGGAGAAGGTGATGATTCAATTACTGGTGATGCTGGAGAAGACTTAATTTATGGTGGGATAGGAGTTGATACTATAAAAGGTGGAAGTGAAGCTGATATTATTCATGGAGATGATGAAGCACATTCTACAAGTGATGGTAATGATTACTTAGAAGGTAATGATGGTACTGATACTTTATATGGTGGAGCAGGTGATGATACTATAAGTGGTGGAGCTAATGATGATAAAATCTATGGTGGAGATCAAGCTGGAACAGATTCATCAAATAATGACACAGTAACTTATGAAGGTGCAATAAATGGAGTTACTGTAGATTTTGTTAATGATGAAGCAACAGGTGAAGGTACTGATGAATTAGATGGTATTGAAAATGCTATAGGTTCAACTTATGATGATACTTTTATCTCAAAACTAACTGTTTCAAATAAATTTGATGGAAATGAAGGCAATGAGACAAATGGAGATAGTATCTCTTATGTTGGAGTAAATGTTGACAGTTCTCAAGAAGATCAAGATAATGTAGTTATTGACTTATCAAGCGCAGCGGATGCAGAGGGCTATTATGAAGCTAATATATATCAAGATGGAGTAATAGTAACAACTGATTATTTAAAAGATATAGAAAACTTAACAGGTTCTGCTGGAAATGATGTTTTAACTGGTGACTCTGATGTAAATACATTAACAGGTCTTGATGGAGATGATATCTTAAGTGGTCAAGGTGGAAGTGATGTTTTAGTCGGTGGTGAAGGTTCTGATACTGCATCATATGTTGAAAAAACAATCGGAGTAACAGTAGATTTCACTAATAATACAGCAACAGTTGGTTCTGGTCCAGAAGTTGATACTTTAGATTCTATTGAAAATGCAATTGGTGGTACAGGCAAAGACATCTTTATTATGAATGAAGATGGAGTAGAAAACAAGATTGATGGATCAGGTGATGATGATACTATTTCTTATGAAAATTATACTTCAAACGCTGTTAGAGTGAATCTAAGTTATGAAGATGAACAAGATGTAGTAACAAATGATGGTGATACTATTATTTCAGTAGAAAATGCAATTGGTTCTACAAAAGACGATACTTTTATTGGTTCTGACTCAACAAACTCTTTTGAAGGTGGAGCAGGAAATGACACTTTTATAGCAGGAACAGATACTAATAATGATGATTCTATTGAGAATGTAGATGATGGTGCAGATTATTTTGATGGTGGTGTAGGTACAGCAGATTGGGCAGATTATTCTGTTATAGAAGATGATGGTATTGAATCAACAAAAGGTATTGAAGTTACACTTGATAGTGCAAATGAAACTACTGTTACTGTAAATGGACAAACAGGAACAGATACAATATTAAATGTAGAACATATAAAAGGTACTGCTGATAATGATAGTATACAAGGTGATGTTCAAAATAATTCGCTTGTAGGTAATGCTGGAGATGATGTATTATCAGGTGAAGATGGAAAAGATATCCTTCTTGGTGGTTTAGGTAATGATAGTTTACTTGGTGGAGCTGGTGATGATACTCTTCAAGGAAATGAAGGAGATGATTATTTAACTGGAAGTTTAGGAAATGATAAAATCTATGGAGGAACATTTGATGGAACTACTCATGTAGATGATGCATTAGATATTGATACTGTTGATTATACAAATGCCTTAGAATCACTTACAATAGATTTAGATTTAGCTGCTGCTGGTGGATTAGCTGTTGATGGGACGATAGAAGGTAAACTTGTTGGTTCTACAGGTGATGATGGGCAAGGTATTGATGAATTATATGGAATTGAAAATATTATAGGTTCTAACTTTACAGGTGATATTATTTATGCTAATTCTTCAACAAATGTTATTGATTCTCAAAGTGGAAATGATGAAATTGAAGCTAGAGAAGGTGATGATACTGTATTAGCAGGAAGTGGTGATGATACAATTATTGCTTCAAGCGCTACAGATGGAGCTGATTATATTGATGCAGATACAGGAAATGACACTTTAGATTATTCAGTACTTACTTCTTCTAATAATATTGAAGTAGATTTAAGTCAAGTTGCAACACATGATTTTGATGGAAGTGGCGGAAATGACTCTTGGGAAGTTAATATTGCAGGAACAACTGGAAATAACGATATTGTAAAAGGTATTGAGAATATTATTGGTGGAGCGGGAACTGATACTATTATTGCTAATGCTCAAGAAAATGTAATTCAAGGTGGAGCGGGAACTGATACTTTATCTGGTGGAGATGGTATTGATACTATTTATGGATTTAAAAAAGGTGAAACTGAAAGCTCAGTAGAGTTTGATACAGTGTCTTATTCTTATCTTACATCAAAAGCTGTAAGTGTTGATTTAGAAGCAGGAACTGCAACAGTTGATTCAAATGATAGTGATACTTTAGTTTCTATTGAAAATGTAATCGGTGGAGATTTAAATGATGAAATTACAGGAAGTTCTCAAGTAAATTCATTAGAAGGTGGAGATGGTAATGATACATTTATAAGTTCTCTTGGTGATGATTTCCTTTATGGTGGAAATGTTACAAGTGGGACTCATACTGATTCTCATACAACAGGTGATACAGCTGATTATAGTAATAGTATTAACACAGATAATAATTTAGTAGTAAATTTAAGTAATACTTTAAATGATGGAAATGATTATACAAGTGCACAAGTACGTCTTAATAGTGATAATTCAACTGTTTATACAGATAAGTTATATGCAATTGAAAATATTTCAGCTACTGCAAATGATGATACCTTAACAGGTAGTGATTCATCAAATACATTAAGTGGGAATGATGGTAATGATATTCTTCAAGGTTTAGAAGGTGCTGATAAACTTGATGGTGGAGATGGTGATGATATATTTATTGTTGATGAAAATGATATTAGTGACACTGGTAATGATGTTATCATAGGTGGAGATGGATCTGATACAATTAATTATAATGGTATTACGTCAAGTGGTGTAACAATTGACTTTGGAACTGGTAGTACAGCAACTGTTAATATTGGTTCATATTCTCATACTTTAGAAGAAGTTGAAAATATTACAGGTACCGAACAAAATGATGATTTAACTGGAAATTCAAGTGTTAATACTATTCAAGGAATGGGTGGAGATGATTCAGTTTATGGTCAAGAAGGTGCTGATTTCCTTTATGGTGGAAATGATCAAGCAGATGCAACATCATCTGGTAATGACTATATCGATGGAAAAGAAGGTGATGATAAAATCTATGGTGGAGATGGAACTGATGAACTAATTGGTGGATCAGGTAAAGATACTATTTATGGAGAAGACGGCGCAGATATTATCAAAGGTGAAAATGATGATGATATTATTTATGGTGGAGATGGAGCTGATGATATAAATGGTGGTTTAGGTGCAGATACAATTTATTCAGGAGATGGAGATGATGTAATCACATTTGAACAAGCTGATAATAAAACTGACATTGTTTATGGTGGTGATGCTTCAGCAGATAGTGGTATTGATACAGTTGATTATACTCAAGCAATTAAAGGTATGACTGTAAACTTAGCAAATGGAAATGCTCAAGGAACTGCAACTAGTGCTGATCAAGGAACAGACAGTTTATATGGAATAGAAAATATTATTGGCTCTGATTTAGAAAAAGATGTAATTACTGGAAATGATGATGTAAATACACTAAGTGGACAAGGTGGTAATGATACATTATACGGTGGAGCAGAAGCTGATACACTTTTAGGTGGAGCTGATGATGATGAACTTCATGGTGGAACTGAAAATGACTCAATTGATGGTGGAATTGGAGATGATGTAATTTATGGAGATGAAGGTTCAGATACTCTAGTAGGAAATGAAGGTTCAGATACATTTATTGCTACAAGCGCAAATGATGGAATTGATACTATTACAGGTGGAACTGGTAGTGATACAATTGATTATAGCGTTATAACTGATACTTCAAATAGTGTTACAGCTACACTATTAGCAAGTGGAGATTCAACTGTAACTTTAGCAAGTGGAGATAATGATACTATTAATACAATTAATAATATTATTGGAACTTCAGGTGATGATGTATTCACAGGTAGTTCTTTAGTAAACACTTTTGAAGGTGGAGATGGTATTGATGAAGTACGATATGACTATGATAATACATCTGGAGTTGATGTAGATTTAGAAGCTGGAACTGCAAGTGAAAATGGTGGAAGTGTAGATACATTAACAACTATAGAAAATATTGTAGGATCTTCATATGATGACTCTTTTGTAACTTCAAGTACAGTTTCAAATGTAATAGATGGTGGAGAGAGTGATGTAAATGGAACAGAATCAAAAGGTGATACTATTGATTATAGTTCAAGAAACGATGCTATTACAGTAACCTTAAATGGTGGAGTAGATACTACAGTTGATATAGCTGATACTACATTTGATGATACAATCAGTAATATTGAAAATGTTATAGGAAGTACTGTTGCTGATAATATTACTGGTGATAGTGATGAAAATACATTATTTGGAATGTCAGGGGCTGATATTTTAGATGGTGGAGCTGGTGATGATTATATTAAAGGTGGAGATAATGATGATCAAATCACAGGTGGACTTGGAGCTGATAAGTTATTTGGAGATGCTGGTAATGAAACTTTTACAGGTACAGAATTATTAGATTTTACAGGTGATGAAATAGATGGTGGAGATGACACAGATACAGTTGATTATAGTTTAGTTACAGGTATAACAGCAGGTGTAAATGTTACATTAAATGATGCAACTATTGCTCAAGTTAATTTAGATGCAAATGCAAATAATCATACTATTGTAAATATAGAAAATATCACAGGTACAAATTTTGTTGATACTATTACAGGTGATTTAAATAATAATACACTATTTGGAAATGATGGAACAGATGAAATATCTGGTGGTGCAGGTGACGATTATATTGATGGTGGAGATAATAGTGATAATGATGAAAATTCTACTGTATATGAAATATTAGATGGTGGAACTGGTGCTGATACTATTTACGGAAGAGCTGGAAATGATTCAATAATTGGTGGAGATGATTCAGATAAGTTATATGGTGGAACTGGAAATGATATTCTTGATGGTGGAGCTGGTGAAGATACTTTAACTGGTAATGCTGGAGATGATACATTCTTCGGTGGTGCAGGTAATGACCAGTTTATAGGTGGTTCAGGTAGTGATACTGCTGATTATACTGGTGTAGCTTCTGATATTATTGCAAATGTTTCTACAAATGCTACAGGTACAGATATTGGTATAGATATTTATTCTGGAATTGAAAATATTACAGGTGGTGTAGGTAAAGATACATTAACAGGATCAGATGGTGAAAACACTTTATTAGGTAGTGAAGGTGATGACACTATCTCTGAGTTAGCTGGAAACGATGTTGTTGAAGGTGGAGATGGAAATGATTATATTTACGCTGGAGAAGGTGATGATACTATTGATGGAGATGGCGGAACTATAGATGGAACATCAGATACTTTAGATTATAGTTCAATAGATGTTAATGATGATAGTAGAATATATAATACACAAGCAATTACAGGTATTTCAGTAGATTTAAATGATAATAATGGCCAATATATTCATAACGAATTTGGAACAGATACTATTACTAATATAGAAAATATTGTAGGTTCAAATAAAGCTGATTATATATTAGGAAATACAGGTGACAATACTTTAGATGGTGGAAATGGTAATGATTATCTTGTAGGTGGAGAAGGTTCTGATAAATTAATAGGTGGAAATGGAACAGATACTGTTAATTTCACAGATGCTAGTGGAACTGTAATTGTTGATATGACAAAATCTCAAACAGATGGAAGTGAAGATACATATAAGATTGAAAATGACGGATATGGAAACAAAGAGTTTTTAGATGGTGTTGAAAATATTTTAACAGGAGATGGTGCTGATACAATTTATGGAGATGCACAAGCTAATATTATTGAAACAGGTGCCGGTAATGATACAATCCGAGGTGGAGAAGATGCAGATGTTATTGACGGTGGAGCTGATGAAGATACAGCTGATTTCTCAGATTTAGCTTATGGTGTAACAGTTGATTTAGATACTAATGATGATGGTTCAAAATCTGGAACTGCTTCTTCAAACTCTAAAGTTGATACTTTAAGAGATATTGAAAATGTTATAGGAACTAATAGGTCTGATAATATCTCAGGAGATGAATATTCAAATACATTATTTGGTGGAGCTGAAAACGACATCTTGAAAGGTTTAGATGGACAAGATTATATTGATGGTGGAGAAGGAACATCTGATACTATAGATTTTAGTGATGGTACAGAAGGAATAATTGTTGATTTATCAACTACACAAACATTGGATACAGAAAGTACATATAGAGTACAAAATGATGGATTTGATAATAAAGAGTTTGTTACAGGTATAGAAAATATTACTGGTACAGACTATGCTGATGATATTACAGGTGATGATGAAAATAATTTACTTGATGGTGGAGCTAATGATGATATTATCAAAGGTGGAGCTGGAAGTGATATTCTTATTGGGCAAACAGGAGCAGATATATTCTCAGGTGGTTCAGGAGATGATTATATTTATGGTAATGAAGAAAATATATTAAGTGAAGATTCTAGTAGAGATGTTGTTGATTATTCGAATGCTTCAAATATAATCTCATTAAATCTTTCTTCTTCAGATAGTACAATTGAGTTATCTGAAGAATCTTCAACAACACTTAGCACTCAAACTGCTGTTGGTGAAGGAACAGATAAATTATATGATATTCAAGATGTAATAGGTTCAAATCTTGCAGATACTTTAATAGGTGATGAAAATATAAATTCAATTTCTGGAAATGGTGGAAATGACTTATTAAGCGGTGGATTAGGAGCAGATGTTCTACAAGGTCAAGGAGATAATGACACTATTTTAGGTGGCTTAGATGGAGATTATATTTATGGTGGAACATATGATGGTTCTACTCATATTGACAGTGGAATCGATACTGCTGATTATAGTTATATCACAGACACAACTGCTATTAATGCAGATTTATCATTAAGTGCAGAGCAAGTTAAAGATAGTGTAACTACTACAAATGCTGATAATTTATTTGGAATAGAAAATGTTAAAGGTACTAAAAATATTGATACTCTTAAAGGAAGTGATGACTTCACTGAAATAAATGTTTTAGATGGTTATAAAGGAAATGATACTTTCTATGCTTCAAAAGGAGTTGATACATTTATAGGTGGAGATGGAACGGATACTTTAGATTTTAGTACTATTGATGTCGCAAATGCAGATGAAAATAGAGTTATTGTTGATTTAGGTTTAGAACAAGTAACTGATGATGGATATCAAAATTCATCTGTTGCGGTTATTGATGTAGTAAAAAGTATTGAAATTGTTTTAGGTACTAACGGTGATGACCAATTAAGAGGAAGTAGTGAGGCTAATACTTTAATAGGTGGAGATGGTAATGATACAATTACAGGTATCGCAGGAAGTAACTTACTTCAAGGTGAAGCAGATAATGATTCTATTTTAGGAGGATCAGAAACTGATACTATTGAAGGTGGAACAGGTGATGACATTCTTGATGGTGCTGTTGGAGATGATAGCATTAGTGGTGGAGATGGTGTTGATACTATCAATAAAAGTGCTGGTGAAGGAAATGATTCTATAGATGCTGGAATTGGAAATGATATTATTTATTCTGGAGTAGGAAGTAATCTTATTACAGGTGGAGATGATAGTGATACTTTAACTTACGAACAAATTACTAGCTCAAAAATTATTGCAAACCTTGGAAGTGGAGTAGATGGAGATTTTGGAACAGTAACTATAGGAAGTAATATAGATACTTTAGAAGACCACATCGAGATTTTAAAAGGTTCTGCAAGTACTGATACAATTTATGGATTTAATGATTCTATTAATACTTTAGCTGGAGCTGATTATAGTGACACTTTATATGGGCAATCAAATAATGATAGCATTTATGGTGGTATTGGAAATGATACTATTTATGGTGGAAGTGGAAATGATACTATTAGTGGACAAGCTGGTGATGATGAAATAGATGGTGGAACAGGAACTGATACTTTAGATTTCAATGATGCTTTAAAAGCTGTTGAGGTTTATTTAGATGCTAAAGATGAAGATGGTAATGATACTGTAAATTCTGTTGAAGTTGTACAAGATGGATTTGATGGGCAAGACCAAGTTGTATCTATATCAAATATTATAGGTTCAGAATATGGAGATACAATTAAAGGAAATGCTTCTTCTAATAATATAAAATCAGGAGAAGGTGACGATACTATATTTGCAACTTCTGGTACAGATATTATTGATGGAGGGAATCATAATTCAGGTAGTGGAGGAGGAGATTGGTTAGATTATCGAACATTTACTTCTGGAATTGATGTAGTTGTAAATGGAACAAATATTTCAAATATAGAAAACCTATTTGGAACAATAGAAAATGATAGTTTAACAGGAGATAGTCTTAATAATACTCTTGATGGTAATGAAGGTAACGATGAATTAAATGGAGGAGATGGTAATGATCATCTTCTTGGTAATGATGGTATTGATATATTAATAGGTGGCGATGGTATTGATACTTATGATGGTGGAGCTGACGATGATTCAATTAGTTTCTTTGATGTAGAAGCTAGTGTTGATGTTGATTTATCTACATCATCAGTAAATGAAGATGGATATGGAAACGAAGAATTATCTTCTATTACAGATATTGAGAATATTATTGGTACTTCAGTTTATGGTGATACATTAAGTGGAGATGATGATACTAACACTATTTTTGGACATGGTGGAGGTGATACTCTAGATGGTAATGGTGGAACTGATACTTTATATGGTGGAACAGGTGAAGATACATTAATCGGTGGAGCTGGTGTTGATGAGTTAGATGGTGGCGAAGATAATGATACTTTATACGGTGGAGATGGTGCAGATATTATTAATGGTGGAGATACAGGTATTGATACTATAGCTTTTGATAATACTTGGGGTGATGCTGCATTTGATGATACAGTAAATAAAATTGATGTAGATTTAACAAATAATAGAGTAAATAATGATGGATATGGGAATATTGATACTTTAACTAATATTGATCAAGTATTAGGTTCAAATCAAGATGATATTATAAGAGGTGATGATGCTGCTAATGATACTTTATATGGTGAAGAAGGTGACGATACAATTTACTTATCAAGTACAGGAACAGATTACTTAGATGGTGGAACTGGTGGTGAAACTAATGGTGACTGGCTAAGCTTAAAATATGCATATATTTCTACAGTAGATTTAAATTCTAGTACAGATAATTTACATAATTTTGAAAATGTATCAGGAAGAGATAGTTCTGCAAGAAATGAATCTGCTTGGGGAACTACAGGTGATAACACATTTATTATGTATGATGGAAATGATACAGTTTTAGGTAGAAATGGAAATGATGTATATGACTTAGGTGATGGTGCTGATAGGGCATATGCTGGTGATGGAAATGATACTTTAATTGGTGGAGTAGGAGAAGATATTCTAGATTATCGAGGATATTCTACTGGGTCAAGTACTAATATTATTTTACAAGATGCGAATATTGATACAAATGATGATGGAACAGCAGATACTTCTGTAACTAGTACAACACAAACAGTAACAATAAGTGGTTTAAAAACACTTAGCGATGGAGATTATACTTTCTTTAGTGTTACTGACTCAAGAGGAGATACTGATCTTATTTATCAAGAAGATGATGGAACAGCTGATTTTGAAAGATTTTCATTAAGTAATGTTGCTGATGTATTTGTGGGAGATAATGCAAATAATACAGTAAATGGAAATGAAGGAGCAGATACACTTCTTGGAATGGATGGAAATGATACCTTAAATGGTGGATCTGATAATGATTTAATATACGGTGGAATTGGAGATGATGTTATTGCTGGTTCTTCTGGAGATGATAGATTATATGGTGAAGCTGGTGATGATGATATTGATGCTGGTGATAATGATGATACTATTTGGGGTGGAGCTGGAACGAATAACTTATCAGGAGATTCTGGAGAAGATACTATTCATGATGAAGAAGGTACTGATACTATAGATGGTGGAGCAGCAGAAGATACTGTTATTTTTAAAGAAGGAACACAAGGTGTTGTTGTTGATTTAGGAAGTAATACAAGTACTGATGCATTTGCAAATGATCAAACAATTACAAATGTAGAAAATATTACAGCAACATCATTAGATGATGTAATTATTGGAGAAGATGGAGTTACAAATATTCTTTATGGTTTAGATGGTGATGATACTTTTACTGTTACTACAAATGAATCTGGAGATTCTGATTATATTTATGGTGGTGATGGTGATGCAGATAAAATAATCTTAAGCAGTAATGTTGATGGTACAGTAAATGATGCAAATAGTGACATTTTAATTAACCCAGATTCTAGTCCAGCTACATATGAAAATACAGTTGATATGACAACTGATAATAATATCGAGTTTATTTCTTCAGGGGCAAGTAATTCAACTAAGTTTTATGATATTGAGAATATTGATGGAAGCGATAAAGATGATTATATTAAAGCTGATGGAGAGAATAATACTATTGATAGTGGTGCTGGTAATGATTATATTCAAGGTTTAGGTGGAGATGATGAATTAACATTAGGTGCTGGTGATGATATAGTTGAAGGTGGAACAGGAGATGATATCTTAGATGGTGGATTAGATATTGATACTTTAGTTTATTCTTCTTCGACTTCAGGAGTTACTGTAAACTTAGAAACAGCAGTTTCTACAGGGGTAAATATTGGTACAGATACAATTTCTAATTTTGAGAATATTGTAGGAAGTGCTTCAGGGGATACTTTAACAGGAGATACGAGTACAAGTATTGGTAATACTATTTATGGTCAAGGTGGAGCAGACTTTATTTATGGTTTAGACGGAGATGATGAACTTCATGGTGGAGATAATGATGACTATATAGATGGTGGAGTTGGTGCAGATGTTATGTATGGTGACGCAGGAAATGATATTTTCATTACTAGTGCGGGAGATGATACTATTGATGGTGGAGCAGATGATAGCGATACTGTTGATTATAGTACGGCAACTGGACCATTAAATGTAACATTAGTAGATGGAGCTGCAACTGTTACTATTGATGGAACAGATACTTTAACAAATATTGAAAACCTTACTGGAACTAGCTCAGCTGATTTAATCACTGGTGATTCAAATAATAATACACTTATAGGAAATGCAGGAGATGACATCTTAACTGGTAATGCAGGAGATGATGACCTTCAAGGTGGAGCAGGAAATGACAGACTTTATGGTGGTATTGGAACAAATACTATTGATGGAGGAGAATCTAGCGAAACTACTGGAGATTGGATAGATTATTCTGATTTATCATCTACTGATGTAACAATTAATCTAACAGCAGGAACTGCTACGGCAACAGATCTTAGTGATACTATTTCAAATATTGAACATGTAAAAATGGGTAATGGAAATGATAACGTTCAAGGTGATATTTACAATAATAGTTTACTAGGTGGAGCAGGAAGTGATACCTTAGATGTATCTCAAGCAACAAGTAGTGTAATTATTGATTTAACAGATACAACAAATAAAAATGGTACTACATCAGGTTCAAATATTGGTACAGATACTTTTGAAAGTTTTGAAAACTTTATTGGTTCTTCACAAGCTGATACTTTAAATACAACTGATGTAAGTGGTATTTCTTTTGATGGTTTAGGCGATACGGATAAAATTGATTATACTACAATGACAACGGCTGTTACTGTTGATATTAATGGTACAAATGATATAACTATAGATGACACAAGTGCTATTGATACTCTTTCAAATGTAGAGCATATTATTACAGGAAGTGGAGATGATACATTTAATTATACTGGAAGTTCAAATGTAACAACTCTAGATGCAGGAGCAGGAACTGATACATTAAGTTTAAGTGGAACAGTTGATTTATCTGGAGTTACACTACTTAATTTTGAAACAATTATTGTTCCTGAAAATGAAACAGCAACTTTAAGTGCGACAAACTTAGATGATGAAGATTTTGAAATTCAGATTTTAAATGGTGGAACTTTAATTATAGAAACAACTTCTGATGAAAATGACCATGACTTTGATAATATTACATTTAATAAAACAGGAACAGGAAGTGTTCAATTAGATGTAATAACAACAGTAGATTTAACATCACATGATATTCATGGTACAGGTAATATTGATGTAATAAATGTAAGTGGTGATGTAACATTAACTGAAACACAAGCTACAACGGCAACTTCTATTACAGGAAGTGGAACAGCAACAATAGAAGTTAGTACAAATAGTAGTACTGATTTTGCAACACTGTTAGATGATTCAATAGAATCTGATACTACAGTTGAGTTCACAGCTGATTCTACTTTTGATGGAGATTTTGGTAATTCAAGTATTTTAGTTGATTCAAGTGTTACTTTAACTACAACTTTTGATAAATTAGATAGTAAAACTTCTAATTTAAGTGGTGCAGGAAATATTACATTAACTGATACAAATGTAGATGCTAGTGATGTAGATGATGTTGCTACTGCTATTAGTGGAACTTTAACTGCAACTATTACAACAGGAGCAGTCGATACAACATTAGCAACAATAACAAATGTAAATGCAAGTGATGATATAACATTTACAACAAATGATCCAAGTGCAGATGCTTCAGATATAGTTGATTTAAAAGTAAAAGTAGATAACTTTAATGTAGATACAATTGATTTAATAACAGAAAATGCTACTAATATTGGAGCAAATGCCACAACTGTTACACAAGCCTTAACAATAACTGGCGGAACAGAAGCTGTAACAATAACAGGAGCTATTAGTGCAAGTGATACAAACACAATAGCAAACGCAACAAGTGGAGTAGTAACAGCAACAATCACAGCAGGAGCAGTAAAAGCAACATTAGATGCAATTACAGATGTAGATGTAGGCGTAGATGATGTAATAACATTTACAACAACAGATACAAGTGTAAATGCGAGTGATTTAGTTAATTTAAATGCAAAAGTTAATAACTTTACAGTATCAACAATTGAAGAAGTAACACAAGATGATGGAACAATTACAGATGTAGTAACAGGTTTAGTATTGTTAGATGGAGATGAAGATGTAACAATAACAGGTGGAGATATTTCAGTAACAGATATAAATACAATATCTTCAACAAGTGGAGTAGTAACTGCAACAGCAAATACAGGGGTTGCTGGAACATTAACTGGATTATCAACAGATGATAATGATGACATCACAGTAAATATGGCAGCGGCAGATACATCAGCATCAGATTTAAAAACAATCGATTCAAAAACAGGAATAGCAATAAATGCAACAGTAATTACAAAATTAACTGGTAATGCAACAGATGTAAAAGATGTACTAGCAACAGATTCAACAATCACAACAGTAACAGATGGAAGTTTAGCAGTAGATGTAAGTGGAAGTGTAAGTGTTGCAGATATAAATACAATAAATGCAGACTCTGCAACAGGTGTAGTAACAGTAGGAACAGTAGATACAGGAAATGCAACAACGTTAGCAGGATTAACAACAAGTAATACAGATATGATTACAGTTGAATTAGAAGCAGCAAGTACAGATGCTGCAAATATAAATATAATTAACGGTGCAACAGGTGTTGCAGTAGATGCAGGCAGTATTACTGAATTAACAGGAACAGCAACATCTATACAGACAGCACTAGCTGCAAATACAGCAGGAACAATAACAGGACTTGGAACAAAAGCAATAAATGTAGATGATACAGTAGCAGCTTCAGTAATAAATGATATAGCTGGAGATACAAGTGGAGTAGTAACAGCAACAATCACAGCAGGAGCAGTAAAAGCAACATTAGATGCAATTACAGATGTAGATGTAGGCGTAGATGATGTAATAACATTTACAACAACAGATACAAGTGTAAATGCGAGTGATTTAGTTAATTTAAATGCAAAAGTTAATAACTTTACAGTATCAACAATTGAAGAAGTAACACAAGATGATGGAACAATTACAGATGTAGTAACAGGTTTAGTATTGTTAG
Source organism: Poseidonibacter parvus (assembly GCF_001956695.1). Taxonomy (NCBI): domain Bacteria; kingdom Pseudomonadati; phylum Campylobacterota; class Epsilonproteobacteria; order Campylobacterales; family Arcobacteraceae; genus Poseidonibacter; species Poseidonibacter parvus. Next base: position 2,047,328 of record NZ_CP019070.1, on the reverse strand, counting down.
ATGGAGATGAAGATGTAACAATAACAGGTGGAGATATTTCAGTAACAGATATAAATACAATATCTTCAACAAGTGGAGTAGTAACTGCAACAGCAAATACAGGGGTTGCTGGAACATTAACTGGATTATCAACAGATGATAATGATGACATCACAGTAAATATGGCAGCGGCAGATACATCAGCATCAGATTTAAAAACAATCGATTCAAAAACAGGAATAGCAATAAATGCAACAGTAATTACAAAATTAACTGGTAATGCAACAGATGTAAAAGATGTACTAGCAACAGATTCAACAATCACAACAGTAACAGATGGAAGTTTAGCAGTAGATGTAAGTGGAAGTGTAAGTGTTGCAGATATAAATACAATAAATGCAGACTCTGCAACAGGTGTAGTAACAGTAGGAACAGTAGATACAGGAAATGCAACAACGTTAGCAGGATTAACAACAAGTAATACAGATATGATTACAGTTGAATTAGAAGCAGCAAGTACAGATGCTGCAAATATAAATATAATTAACGGTGCAACAGGTGTTGCAGTAGATGCAGGCAGTATTACTGAATTAACAGGAACAGCAACATCTATACAGACAGCACTAGCTGCAAATACAGCAGGAACAATAACAGGACTTGGAACAAAAGCAATAAATGTAGATGATACAGTAGCAGCTTCAGTAATAAATGATATAGCTGGAGATACAAGTGGAGTAGTAACAGCAACAATCACAGCAGGAGCAGTAAAAGCAACATTAGATGCAATTACAGATGTAGATGTAGGCGTAGATGATGTAATAACATTTACAACAACAGATACAAGTGTAAATGCGAGTGATTTAGTTAATTTAAATGCAAAAGTTAATAACTTTACAGTATCAACAATTGAAGAAGTAACACAAGATGATGGAACAATTACAGATGTAGTAACAGGTTTAGTATTGTTAGATGGAGATGAAGATGTAACAATAACAGGTGGAGATATTTCAGTAACAGATATAAATACAATATCTTCAACAAGTGGAGTAGTAACTGCAACAGCAAATACAGGGGTTGCTGGAACATTAACTGGATTATCAACAGATGATAATGATGACATCACAGTAAATATGGCAGCGGCAGATACATCAGCATCAGATTTAAAAACAATCGATTCAAAAACAGGAATAGCAATAAATGCAACAGTAATTACAAAATTAACTGGTAATGCAACAGATGTAAAAGATGTACTAGCAACAGATTCAACAATCACAACAGTAACAGATGGAAGTTTAGCAGTAGATGTAAGTGGAAGTGTAAGTGTTGCAGATATAAATACAATAAATGCAGACTCTGCAACAGGTGTAGTAACAGCAACTGCGACATCAAATGATGCTTCAATTTTAAATGGATTGACTACAGCTTCAACTGATGAGATTACTATAACCGTAACTGCTGGTAATCAAGATGCTGCTGATTTGGTTGCTCTAAATGGTAAAACAAACCAACAAATTGATGTAAGTGCATTAACATCTATACATACTATTAACGGTACAGCAGCAGAATTAACTAATATTTATGATACAAATGTTAGTGAATATAATGGTCTTGGAAATGAGAATATTACAATAGATGATACTGTAAGTATTTCTGAAGCTACTACAATAGCTGGTTATACAAGTGAAGATACAAATATTACACTTAGCGCAGCTTCTGTTGATGCTACAGATATAACAACATTAAATACGGCTAATGGAAACGGTACAATTGATGGCTCAAACTTAACTGCAATTAATGGAAGTGTGTCAGAAATTAATGCAGCGTTAAGTGATCTTGATACGAATCCAGCAAATTTTGATTCAACATTAAGTGCTGGAACTGAAACAGCAAATGCAATTACTACACTTAATACTACAAATGGAACAGGTACAGTAGATGCATCAGGTATTACAGGTGTTACAGGAACAAGTACTGAAATTGAAGCACTTCAGGATGCAGGTATTACTATGGATGCTGATTATAATGCAACAATTACAGGAACAGCTGCAACAAATGATGTAGAGTCTATTTTTGCAGATACAAGTGGAGTTATAGATGCAACATTTGGAATAAGCGATGATACTCTAAATATTAATTTTGATGAACTAGATAGTAGTGATATCTTAGATTTTGGTAATGGTGATGACACTTTAGCATTTGATACAGCTGTTTCTGGAGATTTAGATTTTAGCAACATTTCAAATCTTGAAAATTTAAATCTTTCAAGTGGAAATGATAATATCACGTTAAGTGGAGATGAACCTACTAATGTAAATGGTGAAGCAGGCGATGATACTTTTGCTTTAAACTTTAGTAATATTGATAACTTTAATATTGATGGTGGATCGAATACAGATAATGTTGAGTTAACAGGTAATTCTAATTCAATAAGTAGTGATACTGAATTTGGACATGCATCATCTTTTACAAATATAGAAAAACTAGATATAAGAACTTTAAACTTGGATACTGCAGATACAGGTACAGAATTTGAATTCACTGATGCATTAATTCAATCATGGACAGGAAGTTCAACTGGTAATTTAACTTTATCTTTAACATCAACACAAGCAGATTTAATTAAATTTACTGATACTTCAAGTTCAACAGAAAGAAATAGTTATAATTCTGGAAATACGAATAGTGATATAAGTGATAATACAACTTATAATTTAGGAAATACAACACTTACGATTGATTTAACTGATGTGTAAAAGAATACAAGTATTTAAGTTCTAAGTACTTGTATAAAAATTATTTTTAATAATTATTTATTAAAAACAAAAAAATTAGATATAATTCAAAAATTATATAATTAGAAGGTAGAAATAAAATGATAGAAAAACAAAAATTACTTTTTGGTGAAGCTATAGAGTTTTATAAGAAAAAAGATCTTACAAATGCTCAATTAAAATATGAAGAGATTATAAAAATAAACCCAAAGAATTCAGAAGCCTATGGAAACCTTGGTGTGATATATAAATCAAAAGGTGACGTGAATACTGCTATTAAGTGTTATCTTCAGGCTATAAAATTAAATCCAAAAAATAAATCTGTTTACAATAATATTGGAAATGCCTTTAAAGAAATTAAAAATTATAAAATGGCTATACGTGCTTACAGTGATTCTATAAAATTAAATCCAAATGATTTTAATGCTTTTAATAATCTTGGAATTATTTATGAAACAATTGGAGATAATAATAAAGCAATTGCAGCTTATAAAGAAGCAGTTAAAATTAATCCAAAACATGCAAAATCTGTAAATAATATAGGTGTTGTTTTATATAAACAAAAAGAATATAAAAAAGCAGCAGAAATTTTTGAAATTGCACTTAAAACTGATCCAAATTATAATGAGGTTTATAGTAATAAAGGTGCTGCTTATAATAAAGCTAAAGATTATGATAAAGCAATTGAGTCTTTAGAAAAAGCTATTGAAAAAATGCCAAATCATAGTGGTGCTTATACAAATCTTGGAAATGTTTACAATAAAATATTTGATTATAAGAAAGCTTCAAAGTTACATGAAAAATCAATTGAACTAGACCCTAAGGGTGAAAATGCATATAGTAATGTTGGGACTTCATATAAATATTTAGGTTTTTCTAAAAAATCAATTGAAGCTTATAAAAAAGCAATTGAATTGAATCCAAAGTTTGTAAATGCACATTTTGATTTATCAACAATGTATCTTGCTAATCAAGATTTTAAAAATGGTTGGAAAGAATATGAGTGGAGATTTAGAAAAGAGGAAATGATTCCTCATATTATAAAAAATAAAGATGTTTTTTCAAAACCATTATTCACAGGGAAAGAAGATATTAAAGGTAAAACTTTACTTCTTCATTCAGAACAAGGATATGGAGATAGTATTCAATTTATTAGGTTCTTGCCACAATTAAAAGAAAAGTATGGATGTAAAATTGCTGTTAAATGTAGAGAAGGATTAAAAGAATTATTCTCTAGAATTGAAGAAATAGATACTATTGTTGATAGAAGTGAAAAAACACCAAATTTTGACTATCAACTTTCAATAATGAGTATGCCATATATTTTAGAAATGAAAAACATTAGTGACTTACCAATTAAGAACCCATACTTAATAGTAAAAGATGATGATTCTTTTGATATTAAAAAAACAAAAGGTAAAATTAATATTGGTATTTGCTGGAGTGCATCCTTAACTGGTGAAAGTTATGATGGAAAAGTATTTGATTTAAAATATTTAGAACCATTAATTAAAAATCCAAAAATAAATGTTTATTCATTACAAGTAGGTGATGGAAGTGAAGATATTAAAAAATATGGATATGAAAAAAATATTATTGATTTAACAGACAAATTAGTTAATTTTGATAAAACAGCTTCATTAATTAATAAATTAGATTTTGTTATTTCTTCTGATACTTCAGTTGCACATTTAGCGGGAGCTATAAATAAACAAGTATTTATTCCATTACAAAAAATACCTGATTGGAGATGGACAAACAAAGGTGAAACAACAAAGTGGTATCCAAGTGCAAAACTAATTAGACAGAAAACAAATAGATCTTGGGACAGTGTTTTTCAATCACTAATTGCAAAAATCTCAAAACAATATAAAATCAAAATAAGCTAAAGGTATTTTTTGGAAAATCAAGAAAATGTAGAAATCGAAAATAGTGGTCTAAGTAGAGAAGAGTTTCCTTTACTCTTCTCTTTAAAATATTTATTAGACTTTTATTTTGGAGATATTTCTATTGAAACAATTGTTAATTTTAGTGCAAAGTCTGATAAAGGTTTTACAGAAGAATTAGCAATTGATGTAGCAAAAGAAGTTGGCTTAACGGCTGTTTCTAGAAATATGAAAGCTATTGATATTCCAAATCATTTTTTACCTTGTATTATTTTTGATAGTAAAAACAAACCTTTTATTTTACAAAAGAAAGGAAAAGAGTGCTTTCTTTTTGATCCTGTAAGTAAAGAAGAAATAAAAAAAGACCTAAGTTATTTAAAAAAATTTAAAAAAGCAATATTAGTATTTAGAGATCCTCAAAAAGAAAAAGTTCTTGATGAAGTAAAGGGAAAAGAATGGTTCTGGAATCCTGTTAAGAAATTCTGGCGTTCATATATAGAAATAGGTTTTCTAACATTTTTTATAAATATTTTTGCACTAGCTGTACCATTATTTACCATGAGTGTTTATGATAGAGTAGTACCTAATAATGCAACTGAAACACTATTTGTTTTAGCTATTGGTGTAGTTATTATTTTACTTTTTGATGTATATTTTAAAAGTGTTAGAAATCATATTATTGAAAAAGTTGGAAAAGAATTAGGTGTTTATTTAGAAGAAGAATTATTAAAAAGAGTATTAAGTTTACAAGCTCAATACGATAATATGCTAGTAGGTACAAAAGCAAATTTATTTAGAGAATTAGCCCAAATAAAAGACTTCTTTGCAACAAAATCAGTTGTCCAAGTAATTGATTTACCTTTCTTCTTTTTAGCAATTACTGTAATTTTTATCATTTCTCCAATGGTTGCTTTAGTTCCTTTTATAACTGCAATATTAATTCTATTATTTAATATATTTATGCAAATACCAATTTCTAATTTAAGTAAAAAGAATATTGAAAATGTACAAGCAAAACATGCATACTTAGTTGAAACTATTCAAGGAAGTGAAATTATTAAACTTTCAAATGCACGTTCAACTAAACTTTTTAATTGGAGAAATATTATTGCAGTTACAGATTCAATAGCATTAAAAATTCAATCTTTAAATGTTTTTTCATTAAACCTATCACAAACTGTAATTCAGTTTGTAACAATGTTAGTTATAGTTGTAGGAGTATTTGAAATAGCAAATAAAAACCTTACAGTTGGGGGATTAATTGCTGTTACTATTCTTTCAAGTAGAGCAATGATACCAATAATTCAAACTTCAATGATGGCAATAAAATTTAAAGAAATAAAAGAATCTTTAAATAATATCAATGATTTTTGGCACCTACCTTTAGAAAATGATAAAAATATAGAAATAGGATTGGGTAAAATAAAAGGAAATATTGAATTTTCAAATGTAGATTTTTATTATAAAAATAGTAAATATCCTTCTTTAGAAAACTGTAATATTAAAATTCAAGAGGGTGAAAAAGTAGGTATTATAGGACAAACAGGAGCTGGAAAAAGTACATTCTTGCGTATTTTAACAGGTTTAGATAGCCCTACAAAAGGTTCTGTTTATATTGATGGGCATGAAATATCAACAGTTCATCCTATCGAAATACGTCAAAATATTGGTGTTATGCCTCAAGAACCATTTTTATTTTCTGGAACTTTAAAAGAAAATATTGAACTTTCAACTCCTGTTAGTAAAGAAAGATTAATGCAATTAATTAAAATAACAGGATTAGAAGATTTAGTTAAAAAATCAGGTCAAGGTGATGGATTACAAGTAGGGGAGAGAGGTTGTAATTTATCTGTTGGTCAAAGACATTTAGTTGCACTTGCAAGGGCTTTATTAAAAGACCCTTCGATTTTACTTTTAGATGAGCCAACAACAGGTTTAGATGTGGGGTTAGAGAAATCATTAATCTCTCATATGAAACAAATATTACAGAAAAAAACATTGATTGTAATTACTCATAGATTTGCAGCACTAGAACTAGTTGATAGAGTTATTGTGTTAAATCAAGGAAAAGTAGTAGCAGATGGACCAAGAGATACTGTATTAAAAGCTTTACAAGAAAAGAAGTAAGATGAAAAATAATAGATTATTTGAAGAAAAAGATTGGAATTATTATACTACTGTAATTCCAATAATGTTGTTTTTTATATGTTTCCTTTCATGGGCATATTTTAGTCAAGTTGACGAAGTTGTAAGAGGTTCTGGAAAAGTAGTACCTTCAGGTCAAACTAAAATTTTACAAAACCTTGAAGGCGGAATAGTTTCAAGTATTTTATTAAAAGAGGGTGATAGTGTAAAAAAAGGTGATATTATTTATACACTTTCAAACGAGTTTTTTAAAGCAGATTCTGTATCAAAAGAGCTAGACTTATTAACATTCCAAGCTGTATTAATTAGATTAGAATCTTTAATTGATAATAAGAAAAAAATCAAATTTTCAGATGAACTAAAATCAAAAATTCCTGATATTATAAGAAATGAAACAAATATTTTTTATGAAGAATTAGAAAATAACAAAAGAAAAATTGATATTGCAAGAGATCAAGCAAGACAAAAAGAGTATAAATTAAGAGAAACAAAAATCAAATATAATAACCTAACAATAGAATTAAATTTAGCTATTGAAAACATGAAAATTTTAGATGAATTATTAAGAAAAAAAGTTACATCTAAAAAAGAATATATTTCAGAATTATCAAAAAAACAAAATATTGTTACAAAAATAGAAGAAACTAGAAATAATATTCCAATTTTACAACAAGAAATTGAAGAAGCAAATAGAAAAATAAATAGTGTTAAGTCTGAAGTTAGAAGTAAACTATTAGGAAAGTATTCTGAAGTTAAAAATGAGATTAATAAATTAATTGAAAAGAACAAAGCAAATGATGATAGAGAACTTAGAAAATCAGTTATTTCACCTGTAAATGGAATAATAAATAAACTATATTTCTATACAGAAGGTGGTATTGTAAAGCCTGGAGATAAGATGGCAGAAATAACTCCTATTGAAGATACATTGACAATTGAAGCAAAAATAAAGAGTTCAGATAGAGCCTTTATATGGGAAGGTCAAGATGTATCAGTTGAAATAACAGCTTATGATTTTTCTAAATATGGATTACTAAATGGTAAATTGATTTTAATATCTTCTGATAGTTTTGAGGATAGAACAGGAAATATTTATTATATTGCAAAAATTAGAGCTGATGTAAATCAATTTGCACCTGATCTTCCAATTCTACCTGGAATGGTTGCAAATGTAAATATTTTAACTGGTAAAAAAACAGTACTAGAATATATTTTAAAACCACTAAAAAATATTAGAAAAAATGCATTAAGTGAACAATAAATAATAATATTAAGCCCTAATTAGCTCTAAAATAGGGAACTTTAATAATTAAGTAAGCAAAATATAAATATAATAGCGACTATTATACGAAAAGGATGTGGGTGTTTAGTTTTATTAAAGCGTTACAAAATTTACTTAGTGAATTAAAAAAGAAGAAAGGCCTTTGGTTTACTCTTTTAACTCTACTCGCAATAACTGGTATTTTTTTGTCAATGTATATCCTTACAAGTATGACAAAAAGCGTAGGGAATGAAGTATATTTAAATATGTCTAATGTTTACAAATCAAGTTTAGAACATAAACTAGAAGATAAACAAAAAGGTTTTAGTAAATTAGTTTTAGGACTAAAAATAAACGACACTTTTAAAAATAACCTAAATAACAAAGCTTTAATAGACCCTATAATTACAAATTACAATAATAGTTTAGTAGAAGCTGGATTTGGCTCTACTTCTTTAGTATTTTATTCTACTGTAAATCAAACTAATCAATTTAGAAATAGTATTAATACAACAATAAATAGAAAGACTGCATTATATGGTATTGAAGTACTTCCATCTGGACCAAATATAGTCTATTTAGAACCTATCTTAGATGGTGAAAACGTTTTAGGTGTTATTGAAGTTAAGGAAAGTATTCTTACACTTAAAAAAGATATAGAACGAAACAGACAAGGTATATTTCTATTTTTACTAGAAGAAAGAATGCTTGCAAATGTAAGTATTGATGCAAAAAATGGAAGTTACAGAACAATTGTTAATGATTTAAAAGTTGAAGAACGAAATTATGATGGACAATTCTTCTCAAACATATTAACAGAAGGTAAAGAAGCCTTTTCTAATTTTAAAATAGATGGATATAGTGTAAATGAAGAATATTTTAAAACATATAAAGAAGTAGCCGATATTAATGGAGTAATCATTGGTTATATCATTTTAGGTGAAAAAGTTGAAGGTAGTGGAGCTTTTGTAAATATTGTTGATAATATGACAAAAACTGTTACTACAGTAGCTCTTGGTTTAGTGATATCTATATTACTATTCATGTTTTAAGGATAGATGATGAGACGTATAAAAATATTAAAAATATTTTTTGTAGTAATGCTTTTTATCGTTTTTACTATTTATGCTAACTTTTCTTTAGTATATACATTCTTTATGTCAACATTAACATTTAATGTTGCTATTACAACAATGTTCTTAATTGGTTTATTAGTTGTTTATCAATCTGCAATTAGACTTACAATGCTTGCTGGTACCTTCGGTATCTTAGCTTATAAAACAGGTAAAAGTTTAGAGTTTTACTTAGAAGGTATTACTGGATTAATGCCTGCAACTATTGCGCATATGTTCCAAAGAAGAGCTAAGAAAGGTGTTTTATATTTTACTCAACAAGAAGCTCATGAAGTTATCGATTGGTTAGAAGGACAATTCTTCCAACAAAAAGGATATACAGCTTTCTTCGTTGGTACTTCATTAATGCTAGGACTTTTTGGTACATTTACAGGACTTCTTGTAGCCATTGATGAAATGGGAGGTATTATTTTATCTTTTGGTGGAGATAATATTGATATTGGAGAAATCATGACAGGTTTCTCTGGACCTCTTGGTGGTATGGCTATTGGGTTTGCCTCTTCTTTATTCGGTGTTGCTTCTGCAATTATTCTAAATGTAATGCAATATATTTTAACTAGAAATCAGTCTGCGTTTGTCGAAGATGTACAAGATTGGATGAAAGGTAAAATTGTTGAATCAAATAATACAAGTATTGATTCACTGTCTAGCACAGATGATATTGGAAATATTAATTTAGTTTCTAATTCAGATAATTCATCTCCTATGAGTGCTGGATTTATTGATATTTTTGTTGACACAATGGGAGATTTTACAGATAAAATGGAAAGATCAAATCAAGTGTCTCAAGAGATGTTTATGAAAATTGCTGATAAGCTAGATCATAATATCCATAAAACAGATAATGAATCTATATTATTGAAAAACATGATAGAAATTATGAAAGAATCTAATGTAAATCAATACTCAAATTCAAAACTTATTGAAGAGTCATTACAAGAGATATCAAGTGTAATTTTATCAGAACATAAGACAATCAAAAAAAGTTTACAGTTGCAAGAAGAAAATAATAAATTACTTGTGCAGCTAGTGGAATCTTTACAAAATAAAGACAATCAAGAGAATAAAAGATAGTATATGGCGTCTAGATGTGAAGATGAGTTCAACCCTTGGCCATCATTTGTTGATATTTTTTCTTCAGTAATTTTAGTATTACTATTATTCTTATTAGTAGTTTTAGTAAATCTAGGTTATTACGCACAATTTAAATATAAAGTTTCTTATACAGGCTCAATTTCCAATGATGATATTATTTTAAATAATAATAGGTCAAGTGAGGAAAATGAACTTAATACAAAAAAAGTTACAGACCCTAGTGCTGGATCAAATTCAAATTCAGATATTAATATTAAAATTATTAACGAACAAAAGCAAAGAATTTTAACTTTACAAAATCAAATTGAAGTAAATGAAAATCAAAATAGTGCAGAAAAAAGTAATAAAATTGAATCAGCAGGTATTGATATAGCAGATAAAAATGAAACAAATGATGAAAATCAAAAAATTATTGAAAATAAAGATTACTTAATCGTTACATATAAAAGTAATGAGATATTTGTAGATGATGGAATTACAAGAAAAATAAAACAGTTTTTAAGTTCTGCAAAAGAAAGAAGTGGAAAACATGAAATTCATATATATACAAAAGATATGAAAAAACAGTTAAGTGCAACTATTTCAAAACAGATATCACTTGCAAGAACTATAAGTACAAGAAACTTAATAAGAAAGTTTGGTTATGAAAAGAAAGACGTTAAAATTGATTTAACAAAAGAACCAAATATAAAAGAAAAAATTGATGATACTAATGGATATTTAGTAATCACAATTAAAAAGTAGAGATAAATGAAGAAACAATTGCTATCTTTAATAATCTTATCATTATGTGCAAATGCGGATAATGATAAATTAATTAATAAAGATGATAAAAATTTTATTATTGAAGAGAAAGAAGATAAATTAAATGAATTGTCTCTTTTTTTAGGTGAAAAAGAAATTCAAAAAAAGATGAACCCTTCATATCCTTCATTAAACTCTTATTCAAGAATATCTGATATTGATGTTGATAATTATAAAAGAGTTTCTCTTATGGATGTTGTTTTAGAAACAGTATCTACTAGTGATTTATTGAAAGCTTCTAGAGAAAAAGTTATTCAAAATGAAATTAAATTAAAAGATGCAATTGCAGGTTACTATCCTACTTTAAATTTCGAATATGAAATAGGAAAAACAAGAGCTACTAATACTGCTGATGATAGAACAAATGCATTTAGATATTATGATGATAGAAATTATAAATTTGTTTTAAATCAAAACTTATATGCAGGTGGAGCAACAACTAATGATGTTGAAAACCTAAAGAAAAAATTAGATTTAGCTAAAAATCAATATTACTTAGTTTTATCAGAAGAAGTAACTAAAGCTATCAAAGCATATTTTGATGTTGTTTTCTCATATAAAACTGTTTTAACTAGTGATTCTAATATGAAGAAATTAAATAAAATATTAGATATTGTTAGTATAAAATACGAAAATGGAGCAGCTTCTATTGGTGATTTAACAGCAATTAAAGCAAATGTTTCTAATGCTAAAACACAACAAATTAAAGTTAAATCTAAGTTTATTGAATCCTTACGATATTATGAATACATCGTTGGTGAAGTTTATTTAGAAACTTTACCTTATGAAAAAAACTTTAATATTAATGTTACTACTTTTGACTTATTATATGAAAGAGCATTAAAAAGAAATAAAGAATTAAGAAACTACTATAACTCAATTGAAGCAGAAAAGTTCAATTTAAAATCAAAAGAATCAAATTTTTTACCAAAAGTTGATTTAGAGTTTTCAGTTGATAATGTTATGGATCAAGATGGTTCAGAAACAAGAGAAGAGGCTGTCAATGGTTTAGTTAAGCTTTCATATAATTTATATAACGGTGGAAGAGATAAAAATAAAGTTTTAAACTCTTATAGTTCAATTAGAGAATTAAATTTTAAATTAGATGAAGAAAAAAGAAAATTAAAATGGAATGTATCTAAGTTATTTACTGCAATAAATTCTACTAATGAATCATTAAAAAGTAATATATCAGAAGTTATAGCTTTAAGAAAAATGGTTGAAGCTTATTGGGAAGAGTTCAAATTAGGTGACCAAGACTTACAAGTTTTACTTCAAGGACAAAAGTCATTAAATTCAGCAGAAGTAGAATTGATTTCTTATGAAAAAAACAATATTACAGATTTCTTTACTTTATTAAAATACACAGGAGATATTTTAGCATTCTTTGACATTGATCCTGAACATCCAAGATTTATTGATTTCTCAAAAAGCGGATATACACAAGATGTTTATATTGATGATAAGTTTTTAGATGAAAAAGAAAGAATTGAAAGACAAGAAGAATTAGAAGAACAAGAAAAAATTAAAGAAACACTAATCTCTAAAGCTTTAAAAGATGAAAATATAATAAGATTTATGAGTAAGTTTTTATCTGCTAATAATGAATACTATACAATAGATATTGGTTTATTTGATAATATACTAAAAGCAAATAATTTTATTAAAATAAATGACTTTGATAAAGAAGCCTTCTCTTATGATGTAGTAGATGATTTAAATATAAATACAAAAGTAACTTTTGGTATTTATAAAAATGAAGAAGAAGCTTTAAAACAATTAGAAAAAATGAAAAATAAAGATCTTGGAAAAGAATTAAGTCTTAAAAAAATAGGAGATGTAAAAAAACTTTACAATGATTATTTAAAAGGTTTAGAAGTTAAGATTAAACCTGTACCTCCTGAGATTAAAATAGTAGAAAAAACAAATACTATTGAGAAAATCAAACAAATTAAAAAAGAAGATAAACTTGTTTTAAATAAAGAGTTTGAAACTAAGTTTTTAAATGCTAATCCTGAATTCTATACAATTAATATAACTTCATTCAATGAAATGAAAGAATTAGAAGATATTTTGATTGAAAAAATAAATTTATATGATAATTCATTTGCTTATACTTATGTTGATTCTAAAAAACTATTTAGATGGGTATATGGTATTTATGAAAATTATGATGAAGCTCAATTAGCGATTAATGATTTAGGTGATATTAAAAATAATTTCTATCCAGTAATTCAAAAAATCTCTAAAGAACAAGCTTTATATAATGCAAATATTGATTTAAATACTGAAGTTAAAGAAAAAGAACCTGAATATGAATATATAAAAGTTTCTTCAAATACGGTGTATAAAGATCCAGTTTCATTAAAGAATGTAGATATTTCAAATGATAAAAACTTAAAAGGCTTAGTAGATAGCTTATTTTCAAAAGTAAGTAATTTATTTACTAGTAAAGAAAAAGAAGAAAAAAATACAGAAAAAGAGATTGAAAAATTAACATTAGAAGAAGAAACTAAAAATTTAATTCCTCAATTGGCAAAACAGCCTGAAATTGAAATAGTACCAGAAGTAGAAATAGAAACTAAAAACCTTTCTTCTATTGAAACATTAACAGAAATCGAAGAAATAAAAGAAGAAGCAAACCTATTTACAACAGTAAGTAATTTCTTTGCTAATAGTAATACTAAAATTGAAGAAACTACTCTAAGTGAAGAAAATACAGAAAATGATGAAGTTATAGAAATTCCAACTTTAATACAAGTGCCAAAAGTTGAACATGTTCCATTACAAGAAGCTCAAAATAATATAGATAACGAAATTCTTAATACTAAAAAGACTAAAGCATTTATATCAGAAAATAAAGACTTATATACAATTAATATAATTACTTTTTCAGACACAAAAGATGATGTTATAAATAGTTTTTTAAATCAATATGATTTAAAATATAATATCAAAGTTTTTACTTTCAATTCTCAATTAACTAAAACAAAAAACAAAAATATTGTTTATGGTTTATATGAAACAAAAGAAGAAGCAGAAAAAAATCTAAAAAAAATCAATCCTTTACTATTAAAAGATTTTAATTGCTCAGTTGAAAAAATCGGTATTAAATCTTTACAAGTAATTGATGACAAAATTATAGAGAATAAAATAGAGGAAAATATAGAAGATTCTAAAAATAAAGATGAGTTAAAAAAAATAAATCAATCTAAAGAATATTTAGAATTTATTGCTATTGATAAGTATAATGATCAAGATTTCAAATTTGAATTTTTAAATTCTCCAAAAGAATATTATTCAATACTATTAGCAAGTGTAAATAATGAAACTGAATTAAAATATTTTCTTAATATTTATGACTTAAAAGAAGATATATTTGTTGTAAGACTTTTAAACAATAAAAATAAAATAAAAATAATGTATAAAATCTTTGAAAATGAAGCAGAAGCTAATAATATACTTCTTGAATTACCTGAAGATATATTAAAAATAAATCTAGCTAGAACTGAAAAAATATATAGAAAACAAGATGCATACAAAGAAAACTATACATATTTTGATCTAGCACAAAGTAATGAGATTAAATAATGTTAAAAAAAAATAAAAAAGACATAATTAAAAATGTATTACTTTTAACATTCATCTTTTCTTTAATACTGTTTTTTACAATCTGGTCTTTTTTTATTGATTATAAAAATAAAAGTATTGAATATTCAAATGTAAATTATGAATTAAGTATTGAGAAGTTCAATAATCAAATTAAAGAGAAAGTACTTTTATTTGATAAAAATTCAATTCAATTTATTAATCAAAATATTAAAAAAGATAAGTATATAAAAGAAATAAAGATTACACAAAATAGATATCTTTTTAATAAAGATACCTTACTATTCCAAACAAAAAGTTTTAATGATAGTTCATGGAATCTTACAAATGTAACAGTAGATTATAAATATGGAGAAATTCAGAAATTAGCAGGTAACTCTTTTTATGAGTTTATCCCCTCAGCAACTTTTGATAAAAATGAAAAAGTTGTAATACGATATCAATTATTCAAAAATGAAGAGATTAAAAATTTTTTAATTTTTGTAGATATCAATCTTTTTGATATTTACAAAGATAGTACTGAAAAACAGAAAAAAGAAAGTTTTATTGATTCGTTTGCAAAAATTGATCCTCAAGATGCGATTAAAAAAGATTTAATTATTAAAAATATTGTTTTCGCAAATATTGAATATAAGAAAAACAATACTTTTATTGAACAAGACATAGTCTCTTTTCTAAAAAAACTACTTATATATTCTACAGTTATTTGTATATTGATGTTTTTATTAGTGTGGTTGTATCAAAAATATTTAAAAAGAAAATATTTATTAAAACCTCTTAGATATTTAGATGCAGTAGTACTTAATATGCTAAACTCAAAATTTACAAATATAAATACTAATAAATTCTCTAAAATTAAAGATTACAATAAAGTACTTACTAATCTTTCTAAACTATCTAGTAATATTGCTTCTTTAAAAAATGAATTAAATATTAATAAAGAGACTTTAGAAAGAAACCTATTAACTGATAACTTAACAGGCTTACCTGACAAAAAAATGTTTGATATTGATATGAAGAGTATGTTTGTTTACTCAGGTGAAGGATATTTATTTTCATTAAAGATTGCTAAATTAGATGAGATAGTTAAATTAAATGGGTCTTTAAATACTGATAACTTTATTTTATCTTTTACAAATATCATAAATAATATTATTTCTGATTATAAAGAAAAAAACATAAATTTTTATAGGTTCTATGGGTCTGAGTTTATTATAATTGCAAGAGAAATTAATTATGAACAAGCATTAGCATTTTCAAATAAAATTATAGATAGTCTATTAGTTCAAATTACAAAAAGTTATAAACTACCTGAAAATATTTTCCATATAGGTGGAACACCTTTTGATGCTTATGGTACAACAAACTCTATTATGAAATCTGTTGAAGAAGCTTATAATAGTGCTATGTTAAATAATATTAATTGTAGTGTAATCATAAAAGAATCTCAAATTCAAAAAAATGTTTTAGCTTTAGAAGATAAAGTTAAATCAATTATTTCTAATAGTAATTTTACAATTGATTTTATTTTTGATACATATTCATTAGAAAATAAATTACTTATGAAAGAATTAAAACCAATTCTTAAAGATAATGAAGGAAAAGTACTTCCAATAGGTTCTTTTATTGCTATAAGTGAGAAACTCAGATTAAATGAAGATTTTGATAAAGAAGTTATATTAAAAACAATTAATTTTATTGAAGCAAATAAAATTGATTATAAATTAGCTATTAATTTATCAATTAAAACTATTTCTAGTATTAGTTTTATAGAGTTTATTACTACTTTATCAAAACAAAAAGCTGATACTTTATCACATATTTTATTTAGTATTACATCATACTCTGCTTCTGCATATAAAGTAGAATTTAGTGAATTTGTTAAACTAATGAATGATTTAAATATCCAGATTTTAATCAAAAGGTTCAAAACAAAAGAGTTCCCATTAGAAGAATTGGCATCAATTAAGATTGATTATATAAAAATGGATAGAGACCTTACTCAAAATGTTCACAATGATTTAATTAAGAAACATAGAGTAAAAAATATAGTTATTTTTGGTGAATTAAATGATGTTAAAATTTTAGCAGAAAACGTAGAATCAGATAATGATTATAGATATTTAAGTAAATTAGATATATACGCAATAAATAGATAAGGTTGTATTAAATGAATAAATATATATTATTAATAGTCTTGCTAATTTCAACAGGTACTGCCTTTGCAAAAGGTTCTGTTATTACAAAAAAGACATATCCTAATATTTCAAAAGATGCAATTTTTCATGCTAGTAAAATACTTTTTTCTCTTTCAAATAAAGAAAATAAAAATAATGATTTTATTATAAATTCTTATAGAGACAATATAATAGTTGAAAAAGTTGTTTTTCAAAATAGTATTATAAGAGTAGATTTAATGTTAGATACTTGGATTTTAGAAGTACATGAATTTGAAAATGAATCAAGAGCTATTTTAAGTATTAAAAGAACTGATGCAGTTGACTTTGATGATAAAAAAGAAATCAATAATAATGTTTATAAGTTATTTTGGGATAGGTTAGATTACTTATTAGGAATAAATACTACATGGGAATCTTGTTCTAGCTATTTTTCTTCTGATTTTAATAGTTTAAATTGTTATAATTATTTATTAACTAATAAACCAGATGATAATAAAATTATAAAAAATATTTTAATTTCAGAAAAAAGAAATAATGCTAATACTATTGATAATATAAAAGCAGATATATTTCTTGATACAGATCTAAAAATAAATAAAAGCAATAATATTCTTGATGTTAATGAAGATATTTTAAATAGTAATATTTTAAATCCAATTATGGAAAATACTATTTTAGAAACTAAAGCAATAAAAATTGTTAAAAAGAAAGAAGAAAAAGAAACTGTTGAAAACAGTAATGTAAAAGAAGAAATTCAAAATAGTGATGAATCAATTGATGAATTTAAAGATAATATGAAAGATATTGTAAATATGAAAAGTTCTTTAAATGATAAAGAAATAGATAAAATTATCACTGAAAGTAATAATTTAAAAGAGAATAGTGAATTCTCTTTGGAAACTAATTAACAATTAACTAAGGAAATCTATTATGAAGTTTTTTATATTTATATCTATCTTTTTTATAAACTCATTTGCACTCACATTTGATGAAGCAACTCAAAATTTCAAAGATAAAAAATATATAATTGCATATGAGCAATTTAGTGAACTTGCTCTAAATGATGATGCTAATGCCCAATATAATGTAGCACTTATGAATTATAAAGGTATTGGAGTTAATAGTAATAAAGAATTAGCATTCTTCTGGTACGAAAAAGCTGCTTTAAATGGTAACTTAGTCGCACAAAATAATTTAGCTCATATGTATTATTTAGGTGATGTTGTTAAAAAAGATTTAAAAGAAGCTCAAAAATGGTATGAAAAAGCTGCACTTGCAGGTTACGGTTTAGCACAATTAAATCTTGCAATGTTATTTGATCTTAGTACAAATGAAGATAAAGTTAATCAAGCTTTTGAATGGTATGAAAAAGCAGCTAAACAAGGTGTTATTATTGCACAAAATAATCTTGGAAAAATGTATTATACAGGTAGAGGTGTTAAAACAGATAAAAAGAAGGCTTTTTATTGGTTTAAAGAAGCTTCAGATGCTTCAAATGCAATAGCACAAGCAAACCTTGCTATGATGTATTTAACAGCTGATGGGATCCCTGAAGATATTGATAAAGCAGTTGATTTATTAACTAAATCTTCAAAGCAAAATAATTTGCCAGCTATGATAAAACTAGCTAATATTTATGGTTCAGGTAAAGTTGTATCACAAGATTATAAAAAAGCTTTCTACTGGTATAGTAAAGCAAAACAAAGAAATAGTTTAACTGCGCTATTTCATGTAGGTTTATATTATTATCATGGTTATGGGGTACCTAGAAATGTTGATAAAGGTATAGATTTAATTAGAGAAGCCAAAGATAAAGGCTATAAAAGAGCAGAAAGTTTTTTCAAGATAAACAATATTAAATAGGAATAATTTGAAATATATAAAAGAATTATTCCAAAATACTTATGAAGAAAAAAAATCAAAATTTGTTGCATATCTTATGCCTTATGATAATTTTGATAAAACCATGCAAGAATTAAGACAAGAACATCCAAAAGCTCGTCATTTTGTATATGCTTATAGACACTTAAATGAGTTTGAGCAAATTGTAGAAAATTGTAGTGATGATGGAGAACCAAAAGGTACATCAGGAAAACCCTCTCTTACTGTATTAGCAGGAAATGATTTAATCAATACAGCTGTAATAATAGTTCGTTATTTTGGTGGAGTTAAACTAGGAACAGGTGGTTTAGTTCGCGCTTATTCTGCTAGTATTAATGATGTTATAAATATTAGTGAACTCTTTGAATATAAAAAACTTGAACAAGCAAGATTAAAATGTGAATACTCTGAACTATCAAAACTAGAATATCTCTTAAAACAAGAAAATATCACTATAGTAAAAAAAGACTTTTCAAATGAAATAATTGTAAATATAGAATTAAGCCAAGAAGAATTAGAGCAATTAAAAATACAACTTCCTCGAAATATAATACTTTTATAATACATTAAATTATTTAATTGTATACTTGATTCCCTTTTGAATGGAGTTAAAACAATGAACTTACTTAAAATCACTTTTCTAATATTTATATTTAGTACAATATCTCTTAGCAATGAAAAGATAGATATAAATTTTAAAGAATTAAAAATAATGGAATTAGTTAAAATTACCTCTAAACTAATTAATAAAAATATACTAGTAACACAAGATATAAAAGGAACCGTTGATTTTATTTCTACTAAAGCTTTAAGTAAAAAAGAGTTAGTAAAAATATTAAACTACTCTTTACAATCAAAAGGTTTTACTCTTGTTCATGATGAAAATATTTTAAGAGTTATAAAAATTTCTGAAGGTATAAAAAATAATGTACCTATAATAAATGGAAATAAAAAAACACTTTATTATCAAATGCTTACAGAAATATTCACAGTACATAATGCAAATGCTGATTATATAGCTTCTAAAATAAATCATTTACTTTCAAAAAATGCAAAACTTGTAACAAATAAAGAGTCAAATACTTTAATAATTACTGACTTTAAAGACAATATTAATACTATTAAAAAAGTTGTTAATATTATGACTTTAGGAGCAAAAAAAAGTGTTGAAATTATTGAGTTAAAAAATATAAATGTACTAGATGCTATTAAAAATTTAGATGCAGTAATCAAATCAGTTTTTAATGAAAACATAGAAACCCAAAAAGTATCAGTAGTTCCTAATATTAATAATAACTCTTTATCTATTGTAGGAAGTAAGAAAAATATCAAATATATAAAAAATTATATTAAAGATATTGATAAAAAAGATTTATATATAAAAAAAGTTGTAGAAGTAGTATCTTTAAAAAATGTTGAAGCAAAAAGTGTTATAAAAATAATTGATGCAATAATAGAAAAGAAAAAATATGAAGATATAAAATTAAAACCTATTTCATCTCTTGATGAAGAATCAAATTCAATTGTTTTAGTAGGTAGTATTGATGAAATTGATTCTTTAAATCTAATTATAAAACAACTTGATAAAGAAAAAGCTCAAGTTTATGTGCAAGCTAGAATTATAGAAGTTACTAATTCTCTTGTTGATGAAGTAGGAATAAAATATGGAATATCAGGTGGTAGTTCTAAAAGTAAAGGTTTAAGCACTTTTGCTTCAAATTTAAATGGTGGTAATGCACTTGCCTTTGCTCCATCAAGTATTGGCTTATCAATACCTACAATAAGTGCAGGATTAGCACTGGGTGCTTCTATTAGTTTGTTAGATCAAGACGGAGCTTTAGATATTGTCTCAGAGCCTTCAATTTTAGCTATAAACAATAAAGAAAGTTCTATTTATGTGGGTGAAACAATTTCAGTAAAAACTTCATCAAGTTTGAGCGATGGAGGTACAAAGAATGAAAACTTTAAAAGAGAAGATATTGGTTTAACATTAAAAGTAAAACCAAGAATTTCAAATGATAATAAAGTAACTTTAGAAATTAATACAATACTAGAAGATGTAAAAACAACTGTAACTAATAGTGGAAATGCAGACACTACAAAAAAAGAAGTTAAAACTACAGCTATTGTTAAAAATGGAGAATCAGTTATTTTAGGTGGATTAATTGAAGATAAAGTAGAGTCAATACGAAGTAAAGTACCAGGAGTTAGTGAAGTACCGGTTCTGGGAAAATTGTTTACTCATAAAAAGAGTGATATAAGAAAAAGAAGTTTAGTAATTATTGTAACTCCTTATATTATTCCAAAATCAAAAGATTTAACCTATGTTCGAAATGAATTAGCACAGTTAAAACAATTAGAAGATAAATATTTAGAAGAAACATTAATAAAACTAAAAGAAAAACAAATTGAGGAAGTAGTTAGTAAAAAAAAGAATAAAAACAAATTACTTGAATTAGAAAAGAAATATCAAAAAGTTAAAAATGAAGAAGTTCAATTAATAAGTCAAAATGAAGAAATAAATAGAAGAATTGAACATGAAAAAAGAGTTGCAGAAATTTTAGGAAATTAACTGCTTTCTATTTTATCCTCTTACAAGTTTCATTAAATCATCATTTAAATTTAATGACGCTATTGTATTTTTAGGATTCTTTGCATTTAAAATTTTATTACAATCTGAACATAAAATTATAATATTCTCAAAGTTATAACCACCACCTTTTGATATATCTTTTGCAAAAGTAGTAAATACATCTTCTAATTTTATTTTTGTTCCACATCTGTTACATTTGTTTTTATCTCTTTGCCATGCAAGCTCACGTCTTTCTTGCCAATCATTAGGAGTTTTTGGATTTGAAAATGATTTTTCTTCATATCCTTTCCAAAGTTTATCTCTTGATATACCATTTTGTGTATTTTTTTGATATTCAAAATAATAAAATTGATTAATAATATCTTCAACTATTAATGTTTCTCTTATTCTTATATCTTTTTCATCTTTTGTTTTTTGAATTATTGAATAATCAAAATTTATTTTTGGATGATTATCATTCATATGAATTTTCAAATCTTTTATAAATATTTCTAAACTTCCTGTTTTATAGACAAAAGGAAAAACCTTTTTTCTATAAATAAAAAGAGGAATTAAACAAGCAATAAGTAAACTTGAAGAAATTACAAAAGTTGAATCTAATATCACTAAGTATTCCTTATATTATTTCAGGATTAATTTGATGCTTTGTAAGTGTTTCATTTGCAATCTTATGTTCACCACTTGCTAATTTTTGTAACTCATTTACATGAATTACAGGTAAAATAACATCTCTACCTGAGAATTTCTCAAAAGCTTTTCTATTATAATCAAAGATATAAAAATCATCATCATTGTCAACTAATAAAAAGTCTGCATTATTATCAAAAGCATCTAAAAGAATTGTAGTTGCAACACAATATGTAATTTCTTGATTTTTGTTAAATGTATTTTTTGCTAAGTCTAAATTTAAAGTATCAAGACTTAAAAACTTTGCACTTAAATTATTTAATAAAGAATCTACTTTCTCACATTCTTTTGAAGGATAATAAGCAATATTAAAGTCTTTAAAATCATGTTTTATTTCATTTGAATCTTCAAAGTTTTTAAAGTCGATAATAAGAGTATTATTAATTCTAAAGTTTTTATCTTCATCATTATGTATTAAATCTAGTTTCTTTTGAATACTTACAATTTTATCTTCAATACTAGTGTCAAAATTAAATATTCTATTTTTTAAATTTGTATGATAAGAAGCTCCAACTTCTTGCTCTTTTAGTACTTTTAAAATAGCTACTTCATTTGTTTTATCAGCTTGGATTAAATCGTAAGCTAAAATTAAAACAGCATCACCAATATATTCACTTTTGTAATCTAAAGTATTTGAGGCATAATAGTATTGTTTTAATTTTGAATAAGCTTTTTTATCTTCTTGATTGATAAAGTCATCTAAGATTAAAAGTTTTTTATTAAAGTCGTCGTCATTGATAATTAAATCATTTCCTGCTCTTCTAACTGAAATAGGATCAATTGTTAAGTCTTTCCCAAACTTTTTAACTAATTCTTCAATTGTTGTAGAGGCTTTTAAATATAAGCCATTTACTACTAAATCAAAGTTTTCATCATTTTCATAACCAAATGTACTTTCATCATTTATTGTGTTTAAAATATCTAATAGTGTTTTTTCTGATTTAATTTTTAAAAAATGTTTAGTGTAGAATGGAAGATAATCAGAGTTCTTGTCAAATTTGAATAAAGAGATTTCTAGTTTCATATTATTAGTTTCACCTTTTGTGTAATTGAAATAATTCTATTTAATTTATACTTAAAAAAATGATAAGTCAAGAGATTTTGACTCATCATTATTAAAGGTGTTCTATTCTGTAAACCTTTTTACATTTGCACCAATTTTTGCAAACTTTCCTTCAAGGTCTTCATATCCTCTATCAAGGTGATAAATTCTGTGAATATTAGTTTCACCTTTTGCTACAAGTGCTGCTAAAACTAAAGCAGATGAGGCTCTTAAATCTGTAGCCATTACATCTGTACCATTTAATGTTCCACTTTTACCGTTAATTGTAGCTGTGTTTCCATTCAAGTGAATATCAGCACCCAGTCTTAAAAGCTCACTAACATGCATAAATCTATTTTCAAACAATCTCTCATCAATAGTAGAAGTACCATTTGCTTGAGTTGCTAGTGCCATAAATTGAGCCTGCATATCTGTAGGAAAACCTGGATATTCAGTTGTAATGATATTTACAGGTTTAATTTCATTTGTAGGAAGAATAGTTACACTTGTTTTATCTTGTAATACTTCAAAATTCATTTCTTCAAGCTTTGAAGTAATTGCATCTAAATGTAAAGGAATAACATTGTTTATTTTTACTTTTTCATTTCTAATTGCTGCTGCACACATATATGTTCCAGCTTCAATTCTATCAGGAATTACATCGAAATCTTTGATGTCTAACAGTTCTTTATTTGTTCCTGTGATTTTTAGTGTTGAAGTACCAATACCTTCTATTTTAACTCCAGCACTTGCAATTACTTCACAAAGTTGAACAATTTCAGGTTCTTTTGCAGCATTAATAATTGTAGTCTCACCATGGGCTAAAGCTGCTGCCATAACAGTATTTTCAGTTCCCCCAACTGTTACTTTATCAAATACAATTTTTGCACCTTTTAAGCCTTTTGGAGCTCGTGCTTCAATATATCCATGGTTAATAATAATTTCTGCACCCATTGCTTCTAAAGCTTTAAGATGTAAATCAACAGGTCTTTGACCTATTGCACAACCACCTGGAAGTGAAACTTCACAATGTCCAAATCTAGCAAGAATTGGCCCTAAAACTAAAATTGATGCTCTCATTGTTTTTACAATATCGTATGTTGCAGTTGTTTTATCTATACTTGCAGTTGATATTTTTGCACTATGACCATCTTTAGTATATGTACCACCTAGTTTATCAATAAGTTTTAAAAAAGTATTGATATCAACTACATTTGGTAAATTTCCCATTGTAATCTCATTTTTTGCCAAAATTGTACATGCAATTAAAGGTAATGCTGCATTTTTAGCTCCAGAAATACAAACTTCACCTGATAGTTTGTTTTCTCCAAGAATTTTTAAATATTCCATATTATTCCTACTATAAATATATTGTTATTGTATATAAAGTAGATATTTTATCTAAAGTATGCTTTAAATAATGAAACTAATAACCTTTCTTTAATATATTAAGGACTACAATTTCGCTTTAAAAATTAGGAATTATAATGGAAGATCAAGTACTAAAAGGTGCTAAATATATGTTATTTGCTTCATTGTTATTTGCTTTTATGGGAGCAGTTGCAAAAGAGTTAAGTAACTCAATGAGTTCAATTGAAGTAGTTTTTTTTAGAAACGTATTTGGAGTTGTTTTAATATTAATATCAATTTATAGAAAACCACTATCACAAGTTGGTGGAAAAATGTGGCTTTTAATTTTTAGAGGAATGGCTGGTTTTATTGCTTTATTATTCTTTTTCTATAATATTGCTCAAATACCACTTGCTGAAGCTATGACTTTTTCTAAAACATCTACAATATTTTCTGCAATATTTGCTTATTTATTTGTTCAAGAAAAACTTGGATTTAGAGGTTGGTTAGGTGTATTTGTTGGTTTTATTGGGATCTTATTTATGACAGGTTTTAATCCAGATAATTTAGAAAAAACAGACTATTTAGGAATTTTATGTGGAGTTGGTGCAGGTTTAGCATATACATCAATAAGAGAACTTCGTAAGTTTTATGATTCAAGAGCTATTGTTTTATCGTTTATGACAATAGGAACAATTGGACCTTTAATACTCTTACTTATTGGTTCTTTTTATACTAATCCTGATTTAGATTTCTTATTTGCTTCATTTGTAGTACCAAAAGCAAATGATTGGTATTTTATTGTTTTATTAGGAATTACTGCAACATTTGCACAAATTTATATGACTAAAGCATATTCTTGTGCAAAAGCTGGGATTATTGGAACGATATCTTATTCTAATATTGCATTTTCAATTATTTTAGGAATCTTTTTAGGAGATGCATTTCCTGATATTTGGATTTCTTTTGGTATACTTCTTATAGTTTTAAGTGGACTTTTAGTCTCTAGCAAAAAAAGCTAGAAAAGGAATATTATGGATTTAGAGTTAAGCACGTATGAGTGGATATTATTTGCTGTTGTAATGATAGCTTGGTATATACATGATAAATATGTTCAAAGAGATCATCAGTTATTGGTAAACTATCCAATTATCGGAAGACTTAGATATGTATTAGAAGAAGCAAGAGAACCTTTTAGACAATATTTTGGAGATGAAAAGTTTTATGAATCAAAAGATAAATTAGATTGGGTTTATAAAGCTGCAAATGATGTTCCAAATTATGCTTCTTTTTCTCCTTCGCAACCTCTACCAAAGCCAAAATTTATGATTCGTCATGCAAATATAGTATTAAATGATGATGAAGTTGATCAAGATTTTGAAGTTACATTTGGTGCAAATAGAAAAAAACCTTATACTGCAAAATCAATAATCGCAAGATCAGCTATGAGTGATGGTTCAATTTCTCCTGAAGGAACAAGAGCCTTTGTTCGAGGAGCTTTTATGGGAGGTTTTCCTATAAATTCAGGTGAGGGTGGAGTTACATCAAACTTCTTTATTACTCATCAAAAATATAATCCTGAATATATGAAAATAGTTCATGGAAGTACTTTTGCTAAAAAAGCAAAAGATATAGTAGACTTTTTCTTTAATGGTGCAATGGCTGCAGATGTATATAGAAATCTTGTTTTTGGAAAAGACAAAGAAGCAGAGACTTATGTATTTGATTTAAAATCGCAATTATTTCACAGAATAAATTGGGATGCTCCTTTAGAGAAATTTCCAAAAGAAGTGCCTGAAGATATGGCTGATATCATTTTACAATTAAGTTCAGGGCTTTATGGTGCAAGAGATAAGCAAGGTAATTTTGACCCAGATAGATATCAAAAAACAATGCGTTTTTGTAAAATGACTGAGATTAAAATAGCTCAAGGTGCAAAACAAACTGGTGGAAAATTAGCAGCTCATAAAGTAACACCTGCAATTGCATATTATAGAAATGTAGAAGCATATAAAGATGTATTTTCACCAAATAGATTTCCTTATGCAAATACTATTGAAGAATTATTTGATTTTATTGGTACTTTACAAGAGTTATCAGATAAACCAGTAGGTATAAAAATAGTAATTTCAGATGTTGAAAATATTGAACCATATGCAGCTGAGATTAAAAGAAGAATTGATATAGCAGATAGCAGATATCCTGATTTTATTTCACTTGATGGAGGATCTGGAGGAAGTGCCACTGCTCCTATTGAAATGATGGAAAGAGTTGGGTTAAATATTAGAGATTCAATTTATTTAGCTGATAGTGTTTTAAAAGAATATGGTATAAGAGAAAAAGTTAAAATAATTGCCAGTGGAAAAGTTTTAACGCCTGATGATATTATTATAAATATGGCAATTGGTGCAGATTTTATCCAAATAGCTCGTGGATTTATGATGAGTGCTGGTTGTATACGTGCACGATATTGTTCTGGTACAACAGGGCATGTTTGTCCAGTTGGATTAGCAACACAAGATAAAAGTAAAAGAAAAAAATATTTTGTATATAAACAAGCTAAAAAAGTACGAAATTATCATAATAATTTATTAAAAAGTGTTAAGGGAATGCTTGCAATTATGGGATTAAAAAATATTAATCAATTAAATAAACATAGAATTTTATTCTTAGATAAAGATTCAAGAGTTCATGATAATATTGATAAAGTATTTGCAAGAAGATTAGATATCGGAAAAGATTTGGAGGATGAGTACCATGAACTTAGATAAGGTAATATCAGGTTTTTTTATTATATTAGCAATGACTATAAATTTTGGTTTCTTTTATGGAGATATGCATTCATTAGAAGCACATAGTAAATATGAACTTTTTGCTGCAATTGTTATTAATATTATTGCAACAACATTAAAACTTGGTGATAAAACACAAATGGGTTCTGTTTTACTTGCAACTTCACTAGTTGCAGATATACAGTTAATTGTTGCAGCTATTATTTGGACAGTTGCAGCTTATGTATATGTTGTAGATGCTGAAATAATTGGTATTATTGTTTCTTTATCAGGTGGTGCTTTATTAGCAAACATTGTATCTGTATCTTTATATGTTGGAGATACACTTAAATCAAAACGATAAATTAGGTAAGAATTTGAAAAGCAGTTCTTTATTTATAATATTACAAAGAATGCGTACGCCATTTCTTGTAATTATTATAACTTACACTATTTCAATTGTTGGACTAATATTAATAGAAGGTATTGATAAGAATGGTAATCCTCATCAGATGGGAATTTTTGATGCTTTTTATTTTGTATCTTATATGGCTACAACTATTGGTTTTGGTGAAGCGCCATATGAGTTTACTTATTCTCAAAGAATTTGGGTTACTTTTTCTATTTATTTGACTGTTCTTGGATGGTTTTATGGAATAGGTTCTTTAGTTTCACTGCTTCAAGACAAACTTTTTTTACAAGAACTTGAACGTGCAAAGTTTGGAAGACAAGTAAAAAACTTAAAAGACAAGTTTATTATTATTCTAGGATACAATCAAATCACAAGTGAAATTATTAAAAAAACACTTGAAAATGGTGTTAGAACTGTTGTTATAGAAAAAGATAGGAATAAAATTAATCACTTGATTTTAGAAAGTTTTACTCCCACTGTTCCTGTTTTATACTCTGAAAATTATAATCTTGACGCATTAGAATTTGCGGGAATTAAAAAGTATAATTGTAAGGCAATTGTTTCTTTATTTGAAGATGATGCTTTAAATTTAAAAATTGCATTAACATCAAAACTTCTTAATAAACACGTAAGAATTGCAGCGAAATCAACAACGATTAATCACACTGAAAATTTAAAAGATTTAGATGTAGAGATTATCGCAAATCCTTTTTCAATTATTTCTTCTGAAGTAAATATGGCTTTAAGTGCACCAAATTTATTTAAACTAGAAAAGTGGCTATATAAAATTGATAATTTGAGTGCAAATCTTCCAACTTTTCCACAAGGAAAATATATTATTTGTGGATATGGAAGAATGGGTAGAAAAATATATCGAAAATTAAAAGCAAATAATATTGAAGCAGAATTAGTTGAAATTAATAAAAATGATATAAATAATTACTCACAAGAAGAAATGTCTCATATAACTTTTGGAAATGCAGATGATAAACAAATGCTTTCAGACGTTGGAATATTAGATGCTGTTGCAATTATTGCTGCTACAAATGACGATACAACAAATCTTTCAGTTTTAGCAACTGCAAAAAAACTAAATCCTAATATTATGACAATTGTTAGAGAAAATGAAATGGAAGATTACTCTATTTTTGAAAGTGCAAATATAAATCATATTTTCATGCCTTCAAAAATATTAATCAATAAAACTGCGAATGCATTAATTAACCCCTTAGCCGATAAGTTTTTACGTATGATTATCAAAAAAGATGAAGATTGGGCGGCTAAAGTAGTTAGAAAACTAGTTGAAGATATTAATGATGATCCTTTAGTAATGGAAGTATATATTAATTCAAAATATACACCAGAATTAACTAAACATTTAGAAAATAAAAATACCTTATCTTTGGATATCTTAGCTACTTCTTTACATAATAAAGAACAGAGAAATAATGTGGTACCATTACTTTTACAAAGAGAAGAAGAAATACTTCTTCTACCTATTTTTGAACATAATTTAAAAATAGGGGATAAAATTTTATTAGCATGTGATGAACATGCAAAAAGCGATATAGAATATATTTGTCAAAATGCAAATGAGTTTCATTATGCATTAACAGGTGAAGAAAAACGAACATTTTTTAAAGGAAAAAACAAATGAAAATATTAACAGGACCATGTGTTTTAGAAGATAGAGATACAGTAATGAGAATTGCTGAAAAATTAATACCACTAAGTGAAAACAAAAGAGTAGAGTTTTATTTTAAAGCCTCTTTTGATAAAGCAAATAGAACAAGCCTAGACTCATATAGAGGTCCAGGATTAGAAAAAGGTTTAAAACTTTTTGAAGAAATAAAAAAACAATTTGGATACAAACTTGTAACTGATATTCATGAATCATATCAAGCTAAACCTGCTGGTGAAGTATTAGATATTTTACAAATACCAGCATTTCTATGTAGACAAACTGATTTATTAGTTGAAGCTGCAAAAACAAACTGTACAGTAAATATCAAAAAAGGTCAGTTCTTAGCAGCAGGAAGTATGAAGCATCCAGTTGAGAAAATACTAAAGACTAGAGGTATAGATGAAGTTAATTATGAAACTTCTGATAAAAATGGTGTTTGGCTTTGTGAAAGAGGAAATGTATTTGGATATGGAGCATTAGTAGTTGATATGAAAAATCTTATTGCTATGAGAGAATATGCACCAGTTATTTTTGATGCAACTCACGCAGCGCAAGTTCCAAGTACTGGAGGAACAACTGGAGGTAATTCAGCTGTTGTTCCTTCTTTAGCAAAAGCAGCAGCAGCTGTTGGTGTTGATGGTTTCTTCTTCGAAACTCACACAGATCCTAGTGTTGCACTAAGTGATGGACCAAATATGGTTCAAGTAGATGAATTATACAAAGTAATTGATGATTTATTTGCTATTCAAGATGTATTAAACTACAAATAACATACAAACAATATAGAAGGACTTACAGTCCTTTTATAAACTACAAAAAAACTCTTTTCTTTAAACTAATCAAAATTTAGATATAATCGCAAAATATAAAATAAATATAATTGAGTAATTTTATAAAATTACTAATTTTTTTGGAGAAATAAATGAATATTATTGAAGGTAATTTAAGATTAACTGGTAATGAAAAAATAGCAGTAATTAATGGTAGATTTAATCACATTATAACTGATAGATTAGTTGAAGGTGCAGAAGATGCATTTAAAAGACATGGTGGAAATGAAGATAATTTAGATTTAATTTTAGTACCAGGTGCATTTGAAATTCCTTTTGCTTTAGAAAAAGCATTAGCAAGTGGTAAATATGATGCTGTTTGTTGTGTTGGTGCGGTAATTAGAGGAGCAACTCCTCATTTTGATTACATTTCAGCAGAAGCTACAAAAGGTATTGCAACAGCAGCTATGAACCATGGTTTACCAGTATCAAATGGAGTTTTAACTACAGATACAATTGAGCAAGCAATCGAAAGAGCTGGATCAAAAGTTGGTAACAAAGGTGCAGAAGCTATGATTACAATTATTGAAATGTTAGATTTATATAAAGCGATGGATAAATAAATTGGCAACAAGAACACAAGCAAGAGAATCTGTAATTGGTCTTTTATACGCTTATGATTTAGGTAATGAAGGTATTGTAAAATATGTTGATGATATTTTAGAAGACAAAAAGATTAGAAACAAGCAAAAAGAGTTTGCTTTAAATCTTTTTAATGGAGTTGTTGAAAACTTAAGCAAAATCGATGAGGAAATAATTTCTCATTTAAATCAAGGAACTTTAGCTGATATTGGTTCAGTTGAAAAATCGATTTTAAGACTTGCAGTTTATGAAATTCAATTTGCTGAACTTGAAAAAGCAATTATTATCAACGAAGCAATTGAATTATCTAAAAAACTTGCAAGTGATGGAGCTCCAAAGTTTATGAATGGACTTTTAGATAAAGTTTCTAAGGCATAAAGATGAGTAAAGCTATAAAACTTTGTGTATCTTTAGATTTGCCAAGTGCAAAAGAAAATCTAGCATTAGTAGAACAAATCAAAGATTTTGATGTTTGGCTAAAAGTTGGATTTAGATCTTACATTAGAGATGGGAAAAAGTTTTTAGAAGATATAAAAGCTATAAATCCTAGTTTTAAAATATTTTTAGATTTAAAACTTTATGATATTCCAAATACAATGGCAGATGCAGCAGAAGAAATTGCTAATTTTGGTTTAGTTGATATGTGTAATGTTCATGCAAGCGCTGGTAAACGTGCTATGAGTGAAGTTATGAATAGAATCAAAGATATTCCAAATAAACCTTTAGTAATAGCTGTAACTGCTCTTACGTCTTTTGATAATGATGAGTTTAAAGCTATTTATAATGAAGATATCAATACTAAAGCTACAAAGCTTGCAGTTGATACTTATGAGTCTGGAGTTGATGGAGTAGTTTGTTCTGCTTTTGAAAGCTTAGATATTAAAAACAATACTTCAAATGAATTTATTACATTATGTCCTGGTATTAGACCTTTTGGTGAAGATTCAGGGGATCAAAAAAGGGTAGCTGATATTTCTTTCTCAAAAGAAAACTTAGTAGATTTTATAGTTGTAGGACGTCCTATTTATAAAGCAGATAATCCTAAAGCTGTAGTAGAAAAAATACTAGCTAATATATAAAAAATACAGAAACTAAGCTTTTATAGTTTGGTTTCTTCCTTTTTCTTTTGCTTTATAGAGTAAACAATCTGCTCGATTTATAAAGCTATCTATAGATTCATCTTTTATATATTCAGTGCATCCAATACTAATAGTCAAAGAAGAATTTATACCTTTAATTTTTAAATTTAAAATTTCTTTTCTTATTCTCTCTGCTAATAAATATGCAGAATCAACATCTGTATTATAAAGTAAAATTAAAAATTCTTCTCCTCCATATCTTGAAACTAAATCTGATTCTCTTGTATTTTTAGCAAGAATTTTAGAAATCTCTTGTATTACTAAATCTCCTGCTTGGTGTCCATATGTATCATTTACTTTTTTAAAGAAGTCAATATCTAGTAATAGTAATGACATTTTTAAATTATATCTATTTGCAATCTCTAGTTGTTTTATTGTTTCTCGCATCATTGCACGTCTGTTTAAAAGAGAAGTTAAAAAATCTTTATTTGCTATTATTTTAATTTTTTTTATTAATAAAACCTGATGCATTAATATATAAACAATAATTAAACTAAATAGTAAAAGTATAACAATAGGTAAAATATTTAATAAAATAGTGAGGATTTTGTTTTTTTTATTTTCAATATAAACTAGTTTTAATTTGTTATCAAATAAATCAAGTGAAAATGTAATATGTTTTTTATCTAAATATTCATCTAATTTAAATACTTGATTAGATGAAATTATTAAATCATCTTCATTTGTTAAATATATTTTTCCTGGAAGTTTAATATTATTAATCATTTTATTTAAAGTTTTTAGTGCTATATCAATTGATAGGATACCTCTAAATTCTGAATCAAAAAATATTGGCAAAGATAAAGTAGTCATATAACCTTTTCCCGCACCATCATCGTAGATTTTTGTAAGTATTAATTCTCCACTAGGGTTATTAGAAGGAATAGCTTCTGTCCAAAACTCTTTTGTATATAGATATTTTAGAAACTTTTTATCCCATACTTCATTTGTTGGTGCTATATAGATAAATTCTTTTTTAGATGAGTAATAAACCCATTGTATGTCATGTTCAGAATTTAGAATAGTTTTAAACAAAGGATTAAGATATAAAATAGAATTTATTTCTTGTATTGTATCAATATCAATATTTGCTAAAGAGCCTACACCATTGAGTGTTGATTTTATATCATTAACATTACATAATATGTTATAAATATCTTTTTTTTCTTTATTTTTTATTTTTCCAAAAGCAGGGTGTACTAAATTATCAATATTTAAATTACCAAGTAGACTATTTTTTAATGATAAAATAAAAGCTTTATTAATTAAGAAGTATTCATTAATGTATTTTGATTGTGTTTGAATTTTATTTAAAGTATTTATTTTAAGTTGATTTTCTTCTTTTTCATAAATAAATGATAGTCCTATAAAAAAGATTATTAATAAAAAAATAAAGATGTTGTAAAGTTTAAATACTTTTTTCATAAGTTTACCTTTAACTTAATATATTATACTACTTTTTTTATTTAATAATAGAGTTTATTATTGCTTTTTATTTATTTATATTAAAAGAAATATTTTAAGTATGTTTTAAGTGATATATGATTATAATTCCCATCCAAATTTCGTGATAAACGAGACTTGTGAAACAACGGACAGTTGGGTGAGTGGCTGAAACCACATCCCTGCTAAGGATGCATACTGGCAACGGTATCGAGGGTTCAAATCCCTCACTGTCCGCCACTTTAACCAGGGTCTATAGCTCAGCTGGTTAGAGCACTCGGCTCATAACCGAGTGGTCGAAGGTTCGAGTCCTTCTAGACCCACCATTGTATAATGTATGCGGGAATAGCTCAGTTGGCTAGAGCCTCTGCCTTCCAAGCAGATTGTCGCGAGTTCGAGTCTCGTTTCCCGCTCCATTATCTAAATAGAAGTAGTAATACTATTTAGGTTCATTTTTATTACTATTAGTGTGCGGGAATAGCTCAGTTGGCTAGAGCCTCTGCCTTCCAAGCAGATTGTCGCGAGTTCGAGTCTCGTTTCCCGCTCCACTTAAATATTTTGTTAACGCGGAATAGAGCAGCACGGTAGCTCGTCGGGCTCATAACCCGAAGGTCACTGGTTCAAATCCAGTTTCCGCAACCAATTTTATTAGCCAATGTCAAGGTAGCTCAGCTGGCTAGAGCGCTGGTCTCATAAGCCGGAGGTCGAGAGTTCAAGTCTCTCTCTTGACACCATTAAAAAGAATACAATCGGTATTGCTTTTTAGAAATATTTTATTGTTGCTGGTGTAGCTCAGCTTGGCTAGAGCAGCTGATTTGTAATCAGCAGGTCGGGGGTTCAAGTCCCTTCACCAGCTCCATTAAATTTTGTTGTGAATGCACAAAATCTTTATTCTTGGGGTATCGCCAAGTGGTAAGGCAACGGCTTTTGGTGCCGTCATTCGAAGGTTCGAATCCTTCTACCCCATCCACTTTTTAAACTTTAAGCAAGAAGTTTTTTAATGATGATATAATTCCTAATAAATACTTTAAGTATTTCAAACCGCGGAATAGAGCAGCACGGTAGCTCGTCGGGCTCATAACCCGAAGGTCACTGGTTCAAATCCAGTTTCCGTAACCAATTTAAGCTTTTAGCTATTTGAACTTTTTTAGTTCTTTTAGCTAGAAGCTTTTTTTTTAGCTACAATTTATTATTGTGCCAGTGTGATGGAATGGTAGACTTGAGAGATTCAAAATCTTTTGCCCTAGGGCGTACCGGTTCGAGCCCGGTCACTGGTACCATTTGTACTTTTATAATATTCCTTATCAATCAAAATTTAACTTTTTTAATAATACTAAATACTCATTTATAAAATTTTTATTCTTTTTAGCTATAATTATTAGTAATATCATTTGGTATTACTAATAATTATATGTAATATTAAGGATACTCATATGGAAATAGATTTTATAATTGCTTTGGCTTTTATTCTTTTTTGGGCTTCAGTTGTTCACGGAAGTATTGGTTTTGGCTTTGGAATGATATCAACTGCTTTAGTTGCATTATTTACAGATATTCAAACTACAATACTTTTTATGTTAATACCTACTATGCTTGCAAATATAATGAGTATTTTAAGTGAAGGAAATTTTCTTGAAGCTTTAAAAAAGTTTTGGGTAATTATTCTTTTAATGATAATAGGAAGTACTTTAGGAACTATTCTTTTAGTTTATGTAAATTCCGAATATTTTAAACTGCTTTTAGCTTTTATTATTTTACTTTATCTTTTACAATCTTTGATAAAAATCAATGCTTCATTTGTTACTACTCATCCAAAATCATCTACTTACGGTTTAGGTATATTTGGAGGAATAATCTCAGGCCTTACAAATGTAGTAGCACCCTTGATGATTATGTATACTCTAGAGCTGAAGTATAGTAAAAAAGACACTATACAGTTATCAAATTTGTGTTTTTTATTTACAAAAATTGGACAAATATCAGTATTTGTATATTTTGGGACATTTACTGGTGAAGCTTTTAGTATTTCTATGATGACTTTAGTTGTAGTATTCTTTGGAATGTATCTTGGATCAAAAGTTAAAAGATTTATTGATGCAAAGTTTTATGTAAAGATTTTAAAAGTAGTACTATTTTTTACTGCTTTAACATTGATTATTCAAACTCTAAATTCTTAAAAGGTTAAGTATGGATTCAAATTTATTAAAAGTATTTTTAGCAGTTGTAGATACAAAAAGTATTTCATTAGGTGCGAAGCAATTAAATTTTACACAATCAAACGTAACATTAAGGATTAAGCAACTTGAAAAAAGTTTAGGTTATGAACTTTTTCATAGAACAAATCGTGGTGTAGTTCTAACATTAGAAGGAGAAAAACTTTTCCCCTTTGCAGTTGATATTGTAAAAAAAGTTGAAGAAGCTAGATTAAAAATGCAAAATATCAACTATCAAGAACGTTTAAAAATTGGTTCAACTCAATCAAATGCAAGTATTAGATTAACAAAATTTATAGAAAAAATAAACAATGATTTTGAAAATATGAAGCTAGAGTTTAAAGTAGATAGCAGTACTAATCTTATTGATGAATTACTTGATTATAAGCTTGATATTGCTTTTGTTAATGGAAACCCAAATCATAAAGATATTGAGGTTTTAAATATATTTAAAGAAGATTTTGTTTTGGTTCAGTCAAAAGATAAGGTTCCTGAAAAAACTATATTAGCGTATAAAAATGGATATTTGAATCGTATTTTTTTAGAACAATATTTAAGCAAAGAAGAAAAACGAATCTATAAAAGAATAAATTTGGAAAATTATGAATTGATTCTAGCTTGTGTAAATGCAGGTTATGGTGTAGCTTTATTTGCAAGAGAAATTGTTGAAAAATATGGATATTTAGATAAATTAAAAATTACAGAAATGGATTTTGATTTAGATACATATTTAATTTGTAGAAAAGATTATTCACCAATGATTGAAAATTATCTAAAAGATTTAAAATTAATTTAATAAATATAATATACTTAGACTAAACAAATGACTATTTATAGTATAATTGCCAATACGGTTTATAAATAAGGGACTTAAATGAGTGGAAGTTTTGAAGATATAGTTATTCTTATTGCAGAAAGTGATGAAGATGATAGGAAGAAGTTATTTAATATTTTATCAAAATATTTTAATGTAATACTTGAAGCAAATGATGGAAAAGAGGCTTATGAATTATATAAAAAGAATAAAATTGATATTATTATTTCAAGTGATGAGTTACCTGCTATAAGTGGTGTAGACTTATTAAAATTGATTAGACTTTCAGATACAAATATTGGCTTTATTATAACAAGTAAAGAAGTTGAAGCCTCAGTACTTTTAGAATTAATAGATTTAAATGTTAATGCATTTTTATCTAAACCTATAAGTCAAGGAAAATTGCTTGAAAAAATTGATTTATTATCAGAAAGAATTTTATTAAAGAAAAAATTACTTATAAAAGATAATGAAGTAGAAAACTATATTTCAGCTGTTGATAAAGTAGCATTAATTTATAAAATGAAAGCTAATGGGGCAATTACTTATATGAATGAAAGTATGCTACTAATGTCTGGATATGGAAAAGATGAGATAAGAAATTTAAATTTTAAAGATATTATACATCCTGAAATACCATCAAAGTATATTAAAGAAACTTGGGATTACTTAAAAGATGGAAAACTCTGGAAAGGTAATACTAAGTTTTTATCAAAAAATAAAGAAGTATTTTATTTAAATAATTCTATTTTTAAAATTGAAGATAATAATAATGAAGAATTTATAACGATATCTTTTCTAACTACTAAAGAAAATTTAGAAAAAAGAGATTTTCAGAAAAAAGTAATTTTGAATATTAAAGAAGCTAATAAAAAAGAACAATTATTACATAAAGATATATCAAAACTAAAAGAAGAATTATTGAATTCAAAAAGAATCATAAATAACTTCAATCAAGTTACAGTTGATGAACTAAATACAAAGATTCTTAGACAAGATAATCAATTAAGAAAATATGAAAAAGACATTGCTACTTTTGATGAGAAATATTCAACTATGTTGATGAATAAAAAAAGTGAAATAGAAATGCATGTTAATGCACTTCAATTACATAAAGTTAAAATAGATAAGCAAGTAGAAGATATTATTACTCTTACTAAAGAAGTTGACACCTCTCATGAAAAAATAAAATCTTTAATAAAAGATCTTGAAATTAAAAATAAAAAGATTATTGACTTGATGTTTATTATTGATGAAAATAATATTAAATAAATGAGTTTAAAAAATACTATAAAGAAGTATGAAACTAATTCTTCTTTTTTACTAATAATTGGTTTAATATCAGCACTGTTTTTTTCTGCTACATTTTTAATAAATAGAGCTATATCTCTTGATGGTGGGCATTGGTATTTTTCCGCATCACTTAGATTTTTATATACTCTTGCTTTTCTTTGCATTGGACTTATTTTTTTTAAAGGAATTTCATATTTTAAATTAGTATTGAAAGAGTACTATGAAAACTTTAGGTTTTGGAGTATTGCTGGAACTATTGGATTTGGGTTCTTTTATGCACTTATTTGTTTTGTGGCTGATTTTTCTCCTGGTTGGGTAGTTGCTACAACATGGCAAATGACAATACTTGCTTCCTTATTTGTATTATCTTTTTTTGGTCAAAAGCTATCAAAAAAGATTTGGTTTTTTACTGTTATTATTTTTTTAGGAATTACTCTTGTAAATATTAGTCATTTTGATTTTGATAATTTAGATGCATTATTTTTAGGCTTTTTCCCTGTCTTAGTTGCAGCTTTTTGCTATCCTATTGGAAATCAACTTGTATGGGAAGAGAAGAAAAAAAGAAAAGAAAAATTAATTGATAATACTATAATAAATAATGCTTTTGTAAAAGTATTTCTTTTAACACTTGGAAGTTTTCCTCTTTGGATTGTTTTATACTTTTTTACAGATGCAAGTGTTCCTTCAAGCGGGCAATTAATTAGTGTTGCTTTTATTGCAATACTTTCAGGGGTAATTGCTACATCATTATTTTTATATGCAAGGTCTCATGCTAATACACCCTCAAAACTTGTTGCTGTTGATGCTTCACAATCAGGTGAAGTGTTTTTTGCATTAGCTGGAGAAATGATTTTTTTAAATGCAGTTTTTCCAAATGAAATTGGAGTACTAGGAATTATAATTACAGTATTAGGATTAATAGCACTTACCAAATTTAAGTAAGAGATTAATCTTAATATTTATTATTTACTTTTTTTATACTTATAGTAAGGAGTAATAATATTATGGAAATTAGAATTCTTTTCAAAGTCTTCTTTTTCCGAAAGCTTTAAATATATTTTTTCTATATTATTCATTTTTTCTTCATCCATTTCTTCTTCGAGTTTAGCATATTTCTCTATTAGTTTATCAAAAACATAATGATAGTGAAAAGCAAGTGTTCCTTTATCATTTAATAGTTTTTTAATAGTTATCCATCTATCGTAAATGATACTCCAAGCTTTTTTTTGTTCTGTTGTTTGACACTGTTTATTTATAATCTCTTTCCACTTAAATAAAGAAAAATAAGCTTGATGACTAACCCAAAGTTCTCGTACCCACCAGTCTTGATATTTAGGCCATGTTGAAAATTTCTTTTTTTCGAAGTTTTCAATTTTTCCTTCTTTTAGTAGTTCTTGATTATGTAGATTTTTATCATGAATACTTTGACTAATATTATCTCTTAAAATTTTAAAATGTAAAATTACAATAGGAATTAGATAATCAAGAGTTGCTATTTGTTTAATATCTTCTTCTTTATTTTTTTCTAATTGTGAATTAAATTCAACTCTAATAGTGTCTAGAAGTTTTGATAATTCATTTAGTTCAGGAAGAGTTAGATGTGCAGATTTAACTGCTATTTCAAAAAGATCCTCATCATCAAGTTCAATTTCTTGAGGTAATTCTCCTAAAATTCTAATTGCTGCAAGTTTTATATCACTAGAATGTTCTTTATTAGCTTTTATTCTTGAGTCTTGAGTATCGAAGTATCTTTTTCTTTTTGATGCAATTCTTAAACGATACTCTTCATTTAATTTTTCCCCATCTTCACCTAAAAGACGTTTTAATATTTTATTATATTTGTTTAATTGATTTGTAGCAACTTCAAGTGTATTTTCTGTTGATGCAAGAATTAATGATGAAAGTTTACCTTCTCCACTGTAATGTCTTTGTAGTTGCAAATTTTGTAAATCAATTTGTTTTTGTGTTTGATTAATTAGTTCTTCTATTGCAATTATACTTTCCATATCTAATCCTTGTTTAGATATGATAGTATAAATTAGTTTATTATTTGATTTCTACCCTGTTCTTTTGCAAGATATAATTTTTTGTCTACACTTTTCATAATAGAATCTATATTATCCTTTGTACTAGGAATTAAAGAAACAATACCTATGGAAATAGTCATATAATTAGAAATATCACTATTTTTATTCGCTATTTCTAACTTTTTAAGTTTTTCTTGTAGTTTATTTGAAAGTTTAATTGCGGATTCATCTTTACTATCTGTAATAATTATTGCAAACTCTTCACCACCAATTCTAAACGCAAAATCTCCGAATCTTTTACATATTTCATTTAAGCATTTACCAATAGAAATTAAAGCTGCATCTCCACTTTGATGTCCGTAGGTGTCATTTAATTGTTTAAAGTAATCTATATCAATTGATACAATACTAAATAATGACTTTGCTCTTGTTGCTCTTTTTAATTCATAAGAAAAAACATTTTCAAAATGTCTACGATTATATACTTTTGTTAATTGATCAGTAATAGCTAATTCTTCTAGTTTCTTATTGGCTCTTTTTAGTTCTTTTTCTGCTTTGATTCTTGCATTTGATTCTCTCATTAGCAAAATAGCTCTAGATGATAAACCTTCATACATAGTTAAGATTGTTTCAATTAATACTTTGTTTGTACCATCCATTTCTTCTTGAGAAATCACTTTTGCTTCTTCTAAGGTATATCCTTTTTTTAAAGCATAAATTATTAAGCATAAACCTTTATCTTCTTCAATTATATGAAAGGTAATCCAACGTATTAAAAATGTAATTATTGCTTCAACCGTAATATATAAAGGTTTATTTTTATGCTCTTCTTGAATTTTATAAACTTCTGGTAGAAATGATTCATGAGTTTGTTTATGTTTATGTATTAAAGTCTCATCTTTTATATGTAATGCCCAAAACTTTTGTTCTGATTCAAAATGATAATTTGAATACTCTGTGAGTTTTTTTAAAATATTTGTAATATCATTTTCTTCTGGATGAGTTAAAGTTGTTGCTAATATATTTAAAAGTTTAACGATTTGCTTGTGCTCTGAATCAATTCTTTTAATTCCCAGTTCAAAATTTTTATTCCAAGGGAATACTTCAAATAAGTGAAGATTTTTATTTTCATTCATGTATAAATTAACCTTTAAAATTTGCGTAATATACATAGATAAGAATTACAAACAACTTAAATTCATTTTTTCATCAACTTCTTACAAACTCCTATAAATAGGCATCTTTA
Source organism: Poseidonibacter parvus (assembly GCF_001956695.1). NCBI lineage: Bacteria > Pseudomonadati > Campylobacterota > Epsilonproteobacteria > Campylobacterales > Arcobacteraceae > Poseidonibacter > Poseidonibacter parvus. The sequence goes on along the minus strand of NZ_CP019070.1, from coordinate 2,006,458 downwards.
TAGATAAAATATCTTATTTTATTAATTATAATAAATGATTTTTTATTATAATTAAAAAGATTAAGATGACTAGAAGATTATTTTTATTTACTTATTATTAATAGTATAAAAAGATAATATATGTATTTATTATTTTTTTACTGATTATATTACATATTACTTGTGTGGAAAGTATTAATAGCTAATTGAAAGAATACTAAAATTAAAGCTGTATAAATAAATAATATTAGAAAAAAATTATACTTAAAGTATTTAGCTGGTTATTTATTATGATTTATTGACTTTTCTAAAATCTCAAAAAATTATATTTTAGAAAAAATTATCTTAAAATATTTTTTAATAAAAATAAAAAATAAAACTTGTAATTATTATTAAAAGTGTAAAGAAATGTATATAATGCTTCTTATAAAGTTATATATACTATAATAGTAAAATTATTGATATTTATAAGGTCTTGTTGATGTTTAAAATCTTTCTATTAACTTTTATAATATTTTTTGCAAATTTATTTGCTACAAATAAAACTGATATACTGACTCAAGAAGAATACTCATATTTAAAAGAAAAAAAGCAAATTAAAATGTGTGTTTTACCCAATTGGCTTCCTTTTGAACAAATTGATAAAAACGGAAATCACAAAGGTATTGCAAAAGATATTATAGATTTAATCTCAAAGCAAATCAATACGCCAATTATATTGATTCATACAAAGCAATGGACACAATCTTTAGAAAATATAAAAAATAGAAAATGTGACATCCTTCCTGTTGCGATGAATACAAAAAGTCGTAGAAATAGCATGAACTTTACAAATGCATATACTAGTGAACCTTTTGTTATTGCTACTAAATTAGATCAACTTTTTATAAAAGATAGTAAAGCTATAGGAAATAGAAAAATTGGAATTGTAAAAGGTTATGCTTTTATTGAAGTATTAAAAAACAACAATCCAAAAGTTCAGATAGTTGAAGTACAAAATGCAGAAGAAGGTTTACAAAAAGTAAGAAAGGGAGAACTTTTTGGCTATATAGATATTATGGCAGCTATTGGCTATAACATGCAAAAGCATAGAATCGTTGATTTAAAGATTGCAGGGAAATTAGAATTTAATATAGATTTAAGTATTGCTTCGAGAAATGATGAACCTTTATTAAACACCATTATGCAAAAATCATTAAATCAAATTTCGGAAGAACAGTTAAATACTATTGTAAATAGATGGATTGAAATAAAAGTTGATCAAGGTATTGATTTTGCAAGAATTGCATATGCTCTTGCTTTTTTTATCATTGTTTTTATACTTATTCTTTATAAAAATCGATCAATACAAATTATGAATAGAAAACTTATTCAAGCTAATAAAGACGTAATTAATCAGCAAGAAATGGTAAATAAATATGTTTTAATATTAACTACAGATCTAAATGGAATTATTACACATGCAAATGAAGCTTATTGTAAAACATTGGGTTTTAGTGAAAGTGAATTAATAGGTAAAACACATTCAATAATGAAACATTCTAGTACTACTAGTGAATATATTGCAAAAATGTGGGAAGTACTTAATAATGACTTTATGTGGAAGGGGCGGATTACTAATTTTTCTAAAGACAAGAAAATAAAACATTTTAATGTTTATATCGAATCATTATTTTTTAATGGTAAAAAAATAGGATATCGTTCTATTTCAGAAGATATAACTGCAAAATACTTATCCGAAGAATTAAATAAATATCAAAAAGGTTTATTATCTTTATTTGATAAAGGAGATGTTGTTCTTTTTAAATGGAAGAATAATAAAAATAAAGATGTTGAATATGCATCTGAAAGTATTTATAAATTAACAGGATATAAGAATAGTGAATTTACATCAGGAGAAGTAGATTTTACATCTTTAGTAAATAAAAAATATCTTGAAGAAATTAGAAATAAGTCTCAAGAAGCTTTAAGCAATAAATCAAAATATTTTAAACGTGAGCCTTATGTAATTAAAACTAAAGATGAAAGAGAAAAATGGATTTTGGAAAATGTAGTAACATTGAATAATTCAGAAGGTGAAATAACAGAGTTTATAGCTTATTTAACTGATATAACAGAACACGTAATTCAGCAAAGAATGATGTTCCAACAATCAAGAACCGCTGCAGTGGGAGAGATGATTGGAAATATTGCTCATCAATGGAGACAGCCTTTATCTGTGATTTCAACTGCATCAACAGGATTAAAACTTTCATTAGAGTTTGATGAAGAAATTAATAAAGAACAAATGAAAGAAACTCTTAGTAAAATTAATCATCATACTCAACATCTATCAAAAACAATTGATGACTTTAGAGGTTTTTTTAAGGATGACGTATCCTCTTCTAAGAATACAAATTTAAAAGATACTCTAAAAAAAGTTAGAGAGCTTAGTATTGATAGTTTTAATAGTAATTTTATTCAATATGAAGAGAAATGTGAAGATATATATTTTGATTATAATGAAAATATTTTAATTCAAGCCTTACTTAATATTTATAATAATGCAAAAGATGCATTCTCAACAGTTCAACATGAAAAATATTTTTACGTTTCAATAAAAAAGGAAGAAAAAGCTATTATTCTTAAATTTAGAGATAATGCTGGTGGAATAAAAGATAATGCAATAGAACATATCTTCGACCCATATTTTACTACAAAACATGAATCTATTGGAACAGGTATTGGTTTATATATGACTAATCAAATTATTACAAAACAAATACATGGTTTTATTTCTGTTAAAAATGTAGATACTTCATATAATAATGAAACAAATAAAGGTGCACAGTTTACTATAAAAATTCCTATAGTTTAATATTTTCGTGATATAATTTTTTATGAAAAAAGACACAAAACATCTAAGAGCTGATATTGTAAATAAATCTCTTAACTATATTTATAAGTATATTGATACAAATATTACTTTGGATGAACTAGCAAAATTAAATAGTGTAAGTAAGTACCATTTTTTGAGAATTTTCAAAGAAGAAGTAGGGGAGAATTTATTTGAAAGAATTACCTCTATAAGATTACAAAAAGCTGCAAATTTACTTATTACAAATACTTACTCAACAATTAGTGAAATAAGTCAATTATGCGGTTACTCTTCTCATACATCTTTTATAAAAGCCTTTAAAAAAAGATTTGAATACACACCTTCAAAATGGAGACAAGGTGCTTATAAAAACTTTTCACATGATTCATTAAATTTAGAAGAAGATTTTTATTTAAATTTTAAAAATATTGATGTAAAAATCAAAGTAGTTCCTTCAAAAACTTGTGCATATTTAAGACTTAAAGGATATGATTTAGAAGGCTTATCAAAAACATGGGAAAGATTACTTGCCTTTGCATATGAGAAAAATATACTTAACAATACTCAAATAGGTCTTTATCATGATAATCCTGTTATTACAGATTATAAAGATTGTAATTATGTAGCAGCAATTGAAGTAGATGATGATTTTGAAGCAACAAATTCAATTAGTAAGTTAGAGGTTATTGAGTCTTTATATGCGATATTCTCTTATGAAGGTGTATACGGTGATGTTGCTAAACTTATGACTTATATATATCATTATTGGATGCCCCAAAGTGGTTATGAAGCTAAAACACTTCCTTCTTATGCAATATATTATCAAAATCATTATTTAGAAGATAATGATACTTTTAAGTTAGATTTTTACGTACCTATTAAAGTAGTGTAATAATTTGATATAATTAGACAAATTTTAATAAGGTATTATATGAGCGATAGATTACACGAAATAATTTCCCAAATAGGTGTTATTCACAAAGAATTAATAAATAATAAAAAAATAGATGATGCAAATGAAGTATTTGAATATATAGAAGATTTAGACTCAGATGTGAAAGAGCATTATTTAAACTTACTATTACAATACTACTTTCAACAAAATGATTTAAAAAATTTAAAAGAGTTATTATTAGTTGGTGCAAAATTTGATATGAGATTTGAAGATGTTAAACATGCTTTTTTAAATATAAAGCAAAGTGGTGAGAATGTAATTGAATTTATGGAAGAATCAATTGTATTTTTAAAAGATAATGATCTAGAAGAAAATTTAAATGAAATGTATTTATACTATACAAATAATGAAGCTTTACAAGTTAATTTAGAACAAGCCTTAGAATTAATCAAAAGAAATAGATATGTTTGTGCGAATTGTTATAAAAATGATGATAAAGCCTATTGTAAACTTTTTTTAAATGAAAACTTATTAGAGAGTTTAAAACGAGATTTACCATATCTTTTAAGTTAATATATGCCTCCTTTAGAGTTAGTAGTACCTGAAAGTTTTTTATTTATACCAGCTAATTTATCATATATTTCTTTTTGTTTTTTTATTAGTTTTTTAATTTATAGATTATCAAGAAGTTTTATTGTTTTTTTTATTGCATTATTAGGATTTTTAAGTTTGATGTATTCAGATTTGATATTTAAACATGTGATTAAAAACTATTATGAAATAGTGCAGAAAAATAGGACAATTTATTCATATCCTATAAAAAATGATGAAGGGAAAATCGATAGCTTATCAACTGTAAGAGTTTATAACTATCCTTTATATAAATCAACACTAAGTCAAACTGAAAAAGATAATATTGTAAGACTACATGAATCTTATATAAATAAATTTATTGATATTACAACTGTAAGATACAGATTTAATAAATATATTTATAATGAGAAAAGAGTGTTTTTAAATGTTTATAAATATGATAATTCTTTTTTAGAAGATGAAAAGCAAAAAGCTAGATATACAATTACGAAAGTAAAAAAAGAAAGCTATTTTAAAAAGCTTTATGAAGAGTTTGAATATAGATTCATAGACACTAATTCTAATTTGATAATAGGTACAGCATATAGTATAAAGTTTTTAAACAGTACTAATAAGTTAAGAAATAGGTTTTTATATTGGAGTAAAGAAAAAGAAGAAGAGTTTAATATAAACAGTATTCAAAACTTTGATACTGTTTATAAGAAGCTATTTATTGATTAGCTTCTTTAAAGAAGAAATGGGTTTAAAATATATTTCCCATTTCATCATTTAAATAACCATCGATTTTTTTACTAAAATCATCAAAAGATTTATTTCCTTGCTTATTAAAAATTACAATTTCTTCACCAAAATCATCTTGAATAAAATGCTCTTGCTTTAAAATATTTTTATAAAGTTCTTGTAAATCATCATCACTTTCTTGCTTGTTAAATAAAAACCAATTTGCAGTGCTGTCTTCAATTCTAATTAATCCATAAGTTTTATTTTCATCAATATAATCTTGTATTGTTCCATTTTCAAATGATGCACCTACAACTAAATCATTTTCATTTAAAATCATTTCCATTTATTACCCTTGTTTTACATTTGTTAAAGCTTTTTATTAAAGCGCATTATAATAAAAGCTTGGTTACTTCTTGATTAGGTCTTTATTAAGGATTCGATACAATCACAAGAAATAATCACTAAGGCTAACATCATTAAAAAATTTAGAAAAGTTCATATTGAAATTACAAATATATGTAACTTAAAATGTACCTTTTGTCCTCCAAAAATTCTTCCAAATGGAATAATGTCACTTGAGAAATTTGATGATATTAATAAGCAATTAAAACCTTATACAAAAGAGTTAGCTTATCATATGGTTGGTGACCCATTAGTTCTATCAAATCTAAATGAATACTTAGATATTAGTTTAAAAAATGATTTAAAAGTAAATATAACTACAACTGCTAATAAAATAAGCCCTAAAGATTACGATGCTTTAATGAATAAAACAATTAAACAAATAAACTTTTCAATAAATTCATACAATGCAAACTCTCATAAGAAATCACTTGATGAGTATTTAAATCCTATTTTAGATTTTGTAAAATATGCACAAGGAAAACAACATGAATATTTTATAAATTTTAGAATCTGGAATTTAGATGAATCAAAAAGTGCAAAAGAGTTTAATACTCAAGTTTTTAAAAGAGTGAACGAATGTTTTAATACAAATATTGATATAGAGGATGTATATAAACAAAGACCTAAAAATATTAGAATTGCAAAGAAAGTTTTTTTTAATTTTGATGAATATTTTAACTGGCCTAGCTTAGAAAATGATTTTGTTTCAGACAAAGGTTTTTGTTATGGTTTAGATTCTCATTTTGGTATTTTAACATCAGGAGATGTAGTTCCATGTTGTTTAGATCAAAACGCATGTATTAATCTTGGAAATACAAATGATACACAATTAAAAGATATCTTAAGTTCATCTAGAGTTAAAAATATTCAAAATGGTTTTAAAAAAGGTGAAGTAGTAGAAGAACTTTGTCAAAAATGTGAATATAGAACTAGATTTGATAAAAATGAAAAGGAAATAGTTTGAGTGAAGTAGATATTTTTTCAAGAAGCGTAAAAGACTTCTTAACATCAGAAATGTTAAAAATCGCATTAATACCATTGATTGTAACAATGATATTTTTATATATATTATTTTTTACAGCTGCAGATTTTGGAATAAGTGCTTTACAAGAAATTGCACAAGCCTCACAAAATGGTGAAGAAATAGTAGTTGATGAAAGCGCACCTTTTTATTTTGTTTGGGCTACTTATGTAATAATATTTTTATTTAAGTACTCATTTACTTCATATATAGCAGGATTTTTACTATACACAGTTGGAACAATTGTCGTTTTAAATATATCTGTGATTTTAACTATTATTGTAATAGGATTTTTAACACCAATTATTTTAAAGAAAGTACATAAAAAGCATTATTCTCATCTAAGCTTACATGGCTTTGGAACACTTCTTTCTCCTTTGTGGGTATTATTTAAAAGTTTATTAATGATGATGTTATTATTTATATTGTTTATTCCTTTATATTTTGTACCCTTGATTAATATAATTGCTTTTTCTTTACCTTTGTATTACTTTTTCCATAAGCTATTAAATTATGATGTATCATCTACAATATTAAGCCAAGAAGAGTTTAAAGTTATATATAAAAAAGAAGCAAATACAGTAAGACTTAGAACACTACTATTGTATTTTGTATCAATGATTCCATTTATTACACTTTTTACTGCTGTTTTTTATATTATTTATTTAGGTAATGGTTATTTTGTTAAGCTTGAAGAAATGTATAAGTTAGATATTCCAGATTCAAAGATAGATGAGAAAGAAGAAAAAGAAAAAATAGCTCTTATTCCCTAGTTAATCTATATCCTGTTCCTTGAATATTTTTTAATGATTTAAGGGGCAGTTTTTTTCTAAAGTTTTTAATAAATAATCTCATTGCATTTGCTGTCATGACTGAATCTTCATCCCAAATAAGATTTTCCATTTCTTCATAAGTAATTATTCTATTCTTTGTAATAAGCTGTTTTAAAAATAAACTCTCTTTTTTAGTTAAGTTAAATTCTTCTTCATTATTTGTAACAACAGATTTACTAAAATCGAATATCCATTTTTCATTTAAACTATATATTTTACTTTCATCATAGCTTTTAATGAATGCTTCTAATGCAGTCATTAATTTATCATGAGTTATAGGTTTTATTATATATTTAATTAAGTGTAACTCAGTAGCTTGTAACATATAATCTAAATCAGTATGAGCTGAGGTAATAATTATTCTAGTTTTAGAGTCAGATTCTCTAATTTTTCTAATTAAATCAAGACCATTTTCTCCGTTCATTTGAATATCTGTAATAATTAAATCAGGTTTATTCTGAACATATTTTATATATGCATCACTTGCATTTTTTGCAGTATAAGATTCTTTGAAATAATGCTCTAATATTTCATTGATATTTTCTCTAATACCTTTCTCATCTTCAACATATAATACTCTAAAAGCATTTAGTTTATTAATCAATATTTCTTGCATATATTAAAAATCCTTGTTAGAAAATTTATGATATCATAGCATAATTAAGGTTAACCAAGGAAAAGCTTGAAACTAATAACAGAAAAGAACTTATCAAGAATTACTATTTATATTTTTATAATTATTATGTCTTCAATGATTTTCATGATTACTTATTTTTATGTAAAAAATACTTATGAAGATTTTGAATCGGAGATGAAAGTATTTAAAGAAGAGTATTATGAAATAAAGAAAAAAACACTAAAAAAAGAAGTTGACACAGTACTTGATATTTTAAACTATAATATTATAAAAACAGATATAAGTTTAAAAGAACAAAAAGCAGATGCGATACGATTACTTAATAATATTAGATTTGAGAAAAATAAAAGTAACTACTTTTTTGTATATGAGATAAATAATATTCAAGGTGGAGATGAGTTTGCAAAACTTCTTGTAAATCCAAACAGACCAGACATTGTAGGACGTTTAATTTCTACTAATTTTAAAGATTCAAATGGAATAAAGTTTAGAGAAAACTTCTTAAAAGATATTCGAGAAAAGAATGAATCATATACTCAGTATACATATAAAAAACCAGGAAGTGTAGAAGTACAGCAGAAACTTTCTTATTTTAAATATTATAAACAATGGAACTGGGTATTAGCTGTTGGAGTTTATATTGATGATATAGATAAAGAAATTTCTTTAAAAAGAAAACATTTAGAATCACGTATTAAAAGGCAAGTAGGGCAAAATGTAGTTTTATTTATTATGTTTTTATCACTTGGTATTTTAATATCAATTTTAGTTTCACAAAAGATTGAAGAAGTATTAAAAGAGTATGAAAACAAAGTAAAAGCAAAAACACAAGAGCTTGAAAATCTAAATAAAACTTTAGAAAATAAAGTCAAAGATGAAATCGAAAAAAATAGAGAAAAAGAACAGCTTTTAGTGCAAAAATCGAAATTCATAGCCCTTGGTGAAATGATATCAAATATTGCCCATCAGTGGAGACAGCCTTTATCTGAGTTATCTTCAATTCTTATGTTTATAAAATTTAAACATAGTATAAACGCTCTTGATAATGAAACAATGCAGAAAAAAGCAAATGAAGCAGATGTAGTATTAGATTATATGTCTCATACAATCGATGACTTTAGAAATTTTTTCATGCCAAAAAAAGAAAAAGAAGAGTTTTACTTATCAAAAGTTATAGACTCTGTTATGACTATTGTTTCTAGTTCATTAGAAAGTGATAAAATTAATGTTGATATTAATATTGATAAAAATATTAAATTAAGAACTTATATAAATGAATATGAACAAGTTATTTTAAATATATTAAAAAATGCAAAAGATGCATTAATAGAAAAAAATATTGATAACCCAGAAATAAAAATCTCTGCATATGAAGAGGATGAATATGTTGTTTTATTTATAGAAGATAATGCAGGTGGAATTACAGTTGAACCAAAAGGAAAAATATTTGAGCCATACTTTACAACTAAAGATGATAGTAATGGTACAGGAATTGGTTTATATATGTCAAAGATTATTGTAGATAAAAATATGAAAGGTAAATTAAGAGTTCGTAATACTGAATTTGGAGCAAAGTTTGGAATTCATACTCCTAAAGATTTAAAATAGAAAAGAAGATAAATCTTTTCTATTTCTTATATATTAAAAGCTTTCCCATTCATCTTCATCTTTTGATGAAGTAACAACTTTTGTTGGTTTTATAACATTTTCTTTTATAGTCTTAGTTTCACTTTTAATACTTTTTTTAACTACTGGTATATTTATTTCTTGTTTCTTTGTATTTAATTCTTTACTTTTTATTGAACTTTTACCCTCAAACTCTTTATTATCAGTGTTTTTAACAATATCATTTGCAATAACAAGTGTATTTCTTGCAATATCATTTGTTTGAGTAGCAACAGATGCATTTGCTTGTGTTTGCTGATCTAAAGAATTAATTGCATCATTTATTTGTAAAATTGCAGATTGTTGTTCTTTTGAAGAAGTTGCAATATCATCAATTAAGTGAATTGTTTCATCAATATTTTTATTTAATCCTCCATAACCTTTAATCATCTCATCAGAGATTTGTTTACCTTCATTAGCTTTAATATTTGCATCTTCTACTAAGTGTTTAATTTCTTTTGCAGCTTCAGCACTTCTACTTGCAAGGTTTCTTACTTCTTGTGCAACAACTGCAAAACCTTTTCCTGCTTCTCCTGCAGTTGCTGCTTCTACTGCTGCATTTAGTGAAAGAATATTTGTTTGGAATGCAATTTGGTCGATTACTGTAATCGCATCACTAATTGCACTTACTTTTTCATTTATTTGATCCATTGCATTTGTAGTTTTACTAGCAAGATTTTCACCCTGTGTTGCAGAAGATGTAACACTGTTTGATATGTTTGACATTTGAGCAATTTTTTCTGTTGAGCTATTAATATTTCCAGTTATCTCTTCAAGAGCAGCAGCGGTTTCTTCTAATTTTACAGCAGCATCATTTGAAGAAGAGTTTAATTGTTCTACATTAGTAAGTAAAACTTGTGCTGAACTATCAAGTGTTAAACCATTTTCTCTATTCTCACGTAACATTGTATTTATTGCATCTCTTAATTTATTAATATCATTAATCAAAAGTTCAAAAACACCACCTTTTTCTATACCTTGAAGTTCAACCTTTCTAGTATAATTATAATTTGAATACTCTTCTAATGTTAAATTAATATTGGAAATATGATCTTTAGTTGAATGTATCATATCATTAATCCCATCTTTTAAAATTATAAGTGTTTCATTAGATGTTGAAGCTTCTATATGCTCTGAATACCAACCATTTTTTACTTTATTAATAACAGTTAATGTATCATCTATTAATTCCTTATCTTCATGAAGGTTTTGTTTAATTGCTTCTATATTACTATTTACAATATCTGCCATTTGTGCAAATTCATCTTTTGTTTTTATTTTAATAAGTTCAGAATTATTTGTTTTTTTATTTAAGAAATCAAAGAATGATACTAATCCTTTAGAAAACTCTTTTAATGATGTAGTTATATTTTTAGTCAAGAACAATAAATATGATATTATTAGAACTAATAGAACTAATGCTTCAATAAATATAAATGTAAGTAAGTCAGCTAATTCATCTTGTATCTTAATCGTATTTCTTTTAAGACCGTCATCTTTTGTTTTAACAATTTTTGAAAAAGCAGTTCTTGAAGCATTTGCTAATGGAGTTGCGTCTTTTTTATAACTTTGGTAGGTCTTAGCTAAAATATTAGGAGTTCTTTCAATATTAGCTAAGGCTTTCATTTTATTGAATCCATCATCAATAAATGCTAAAGTTTTTTCTTTAGATTGTTCTATTCCTTCAAGTTTTTGTTTCTCGTTTGGAGTTCCTTGAACTGTAGTTTTTAATCCCTCAAAAGATTTAATAATATTATCTTTACTTTTTTGAATTTTTGCTATATTTTTTTCGTATGTATTTCCTAGCATTATATCTCTTGTGCAACGACTTATATAATTTAAATCTTTCCCAATTTGTAATGCTAATACTTTACCTGTTACAGCTTTTTGTGAATATCTTTGAAAATCTTCTTGAGTATCTTTAATAATGTTAAATTTAATGAGAGTAATTATAAAAATAACTGTAAAAATGACTATTCCAAAAATAGTCAATTTTTTACCAATAGATAAACCTTTTAACTTGTTCACTTGAGTAGACATAACTTTTCCTTGCTAGTAATATTTATCTTATTCTAACAAAATAATAATTAAATATCATACTGAGAAGAAAATTTATATTAATAAAACTTATATATCTTCTTGATCTTTATTATTATATTTTTTTTCTAGTTTGGATGTAAAAAAGGCTAGCATAATTACAACAATTGCAACTATACAAAAACCTATTATTTCAGATTGAAAATCATTCATTAGAAGGGTATTACAGCATCAATAACATCACCAGTACCAGATATTGTATCTCCAACAATATCTGGTGTAACAGTATTTACTACTGCTCCTGCTATTTTAAAAGGAGCAGAAACAACAGTTCCTACTATACATCCTTGAAATGTTATTACTAAAAAAGAAATTAATAATATTTGTACTAGCTTAGTTTTCATTAGTTACCTTGAAATTTTTTTGATAGTATATCCAAATGTTATTAATAATAAATAATAAAAATTTTTAGAATATACCTAATGTTAAACTAGTTGCATCTAATATTTTATCTTTACTCATAGCTTTAATTACAACACTATAAGTATTCCCTTTTCCACCAGAACAAGGTGCTAAATATGCTCCAGGAGTTTTTTTGTATTTCTCTCCTCTATGTTTAACTACGCTTGTAAATCCTACTGGTAGAGTAAATGTTTCACCTTGCATTGATGGAATTGTAAGTGATGAAGAATTAGTAGGAACTGCGTAAGATACTATTCCATGACCTCCATCTCTCATTCCTTTAAATGTTTCATCACTAAATGTTAATATGATTTTATCTGTATTTGCAGGAATATTTTCTAAATTAATACTAGGAGTAGAACCTGCTTTTGTATTAAAATTACTACAAACTTCTGATTTTGGTACTGCAGTTTTTTTCCAAATATCATCTGCGAAAGTTGCACTTAAAGAAGCTGCATTTAAACTCATAAGTGAAAGTGTTGTCATTGTTAAAATTGTTGTAATTTTTTTCATTTTATCTTCCTTTTATTTAAATACTTACATTTTAAGTTATGAAAGTAAATAAAAAGTAAACAAAATAAAATTAAAAACAAGGTAAAAAAAAAGGGTAAGAGTTAAAACTCTTACCCTTTTGATTAAAAATAATATACTTTAAAATCAACCATACATTAGATTTGGTAACCAAAGAGCAATTTCTGGTATATAAGTAACAAGTAATAATCCTGCTAAAATTGTCATCGTCCAAGGGAACGCTGCAACTATAACGTCTTTAATACTCATACCCGTAAGTCCAGAAGTTACAAATAGATTAAGTCCAACAGGTGGAGATACCATTCCAAGCTCCATATTGATTGTAATTACAATACCAAAGTGAATTGGATCAATTCCAAGTGCAACCGCAACTGGAAGTAATAATGGAACCATAATCATAATAATTGCAGATGGTTCCATAAATGAACCAGCTAAGATTAATAAAACGTTTACCATTAGTAAGAACATATATTTATCAACATTTGCTTCAATTAATGCTTCTGTAATTCCTTGAGGAATATTCTCAATTGTTAAGAAGTGTGCAAATAACATTGCATTTGCAATAATAAACATAATCATTGCTGTTGTTTTTGCTGAATCTAAAGCTGTGTCAAAAAACTCTGACATTTTAATATCTTTGTATACAAATACAGAAATTACAAATGCCCAAACTGCTGCAACTGCTGCTGCTTCAGTTGGTGTAAAGATACCACCATAAATACCACCAATAACAATAACAATTGTCATAAGACCCCATGAAGCATCTTTCATTTTTGCTAGTCTTACTCTAAATGGTGCAGGTTCAGTTCTTTTAAACCCAAGTCTTTTTGCACCAATATAAGTAACTACCATCATCATGATACCTAACATAATACCAGGAACAACACCTGCCATAAATAGTCTACCAATAGAAACTTCAGCTGTAACTCCATATACAATTAAAACAATTGAAGGTGGAATTAAAATACCTAAAGAACCAGCAGTTGCAATAGTTCCAACTGCATATTTCTTAGGATAACCAGCTTGAATAATTGCACCAAACATAATAGATCCAATTGCTACAACAGTTGCAGGAGATGAACCAGAAACAGCTGCAAAAATAATAGATGCAAAAATAGCAGAAATAGGAAGACCACCTGGTAAGTGACCTACAATTGACTTAGCAAATTCAATAATTCTAGTAGCTGCACTACCTTTTGAAAGTAAGTTACCAGCTAAAATAAACATAGGAATTGCCATTAATGAATAATGCTCAATTTTTTCAAACATCATTGCAGAAATTTCAATTGGTGAAATATCTGTAAATACCATCATTGTAGTAAAAGTTGCAACACCTAAACAAATTGCAATAGGTGTTCCTAAAAGAACAAGGAAGAAAAATATACCAAATAATAAACCTACACTCATAGCATTCCTCCTGTTTTCTTTTCAACATCTTTTACAATGTCATTTAAATGTTTTACGTGTTCATTATCATTATCTTTTGCAGCAACACCCATTCCAGCTAATACTTGTTCAGCTTCACTTTCAGCTACAACTTCTTCATGTGGTGTTCTTAAAATTTGAACAATTTTTTCACCAACTCTATATGCTGCAAAGAAAAATGCTACTGGAATAACAAGATATATAACCCACATAGGCATATCCCATAAATCAATCGATCTTTCATCTATATCTGCAACTAATAATAGATATTCGTATCCATAGTAAGAAACTGCAAGTAAGAAAATAATTGTAATTGTATGTGATAATAAAAGCATACCTTTAGCAATTTTAGAAGGCATTACATCTAAAAGAATTGTAACTGCAATATGTGCATCTTTTTTAAAACAATAAGCAGCACCAAAAAAAGCACTCCATAAGAATAAAAAGATTGTAAGTTCAGTTGCCCATACTAATGACGCATCAAAAGCATATCTTGCAACAACATTAGTAAAAGCAACAGCAACACCGGCTGTTATACCGAATGCTGCTATTGATTGATTTATAAAACCTATAGTTTTACTGATTAGATTAAACATGACTATTTAGTCGCTATTGTTTTCTCAATTAATTCTTTTCCGATTTTTCTGTCAGAATAGAACTCAGGGTAAATTTTACTAACTGCATTTCTCCAAGCTTCTTTTTGCTCAGCAGTTAATTCATTAATTTCTAATTTACCAGTTTTTTTAGCATATTCTTTAATTAATTCAAATTGTGAATCATTTAATTCAGCTGCATATTGTCTTTCTTTTTCAGTTGCTTCATTCATTGCTTGAGTTACATTTGCTTGTAATTCTGCTGGTAAGCTATTCCAGAATTTTTTAGACATTACTACTAAGTATCCTAAGTAACCGTGGTTAGAAACAGTTAAGTATTTTTGTACTTCATGGAATTTTTTAGTATAAATGTTTGAAATTGGATTTTCAGCTGCATCAATTACACCTTGTTGTAAACCTGAGTATACTTCAGAGAAAGGCATCATTTGTGGGTTTGCACCAACTGCATGGAATTGTGCTTCTAATACTTTTGAAGACATAATTCTGAATTTTTGACCTTTTGCTTCTTCTGGCATAGTTAATGCATTTTTATTTGATGATAATTGTTTAAATGCATTATCCCAATAGTTTAATGCAACAATACCTTTTGCAGTTACTTTATCTTTTAAAGCTTGTCCTACTTCACCATCTTGAACATCATGTAAATGCTTTGCATCTCTAAAGATAAATGGTAAATCAAATAATGCTAATTGAGGTACAATTTTACCAAACTTAGAAAAAGATGGTGCTGCCATTTGAACAGAGTTTAATCTTAATGCTTTTAAAACTGCATTATCTTTATATAACTGTGACGATGGGTAAACTTGAACGTCAATTTTTCCACCTGATAATTCTTCTAATCTTTTTTCAAAGAAATCTGCTGCTTTACCTTTTGGTGTGTTTGCACTTACAACGTGAGAGAATTTTAACGTGTAATCTGCTGCCATTGATGAACTTGCTACCACTGCTGCTGCGATAGTTCCTAATAGTAATTTTTTCATAATTATATCTCCTTAATTTTGATATGAAAAAATTATAGTCTAAACTTATGTATCAATTATGTATTTTTTATAAAATTCAAAAAGTTTTTTTTTGTTAAATAAATATAGTGAAAAGTACTTAATTTTTCATTTAAAGAAAAAATTAAGTTTAAATAAATCAGGATAATAATAAGTTGCATAATAATTATACATTAGTTTCACTTTTATGTTGAAAATACTGCTATAACTAAGGATACAGAAGAATTTAAAATTTCAGTGTAAAATTTCAAGTAAGGGATTTTAACCATATTTTAAACAAATTTAAAGTATATTATTGCACTTTACTATGGAATATATAAAGATTAATATATAAAGGAAAATGATGGGTTGTAATTTAGACTTACTAACTTCTTTTAAAGATAACTGTGGTTTTGGTCTTGTAGCTGATATGCAAAATAGACAAAGTCACAAAAATTTAGAAGATGCGATAACTTCACTAGAAAGAATGATGCACAGAGGTGCAGTAGCAGCGGATGGTAAAACTGGAGATGGTTCTGGTTTATTATTATCTATTCCTGACTATTTTATGAGAAAAGTAGCAACAGACGAAGGTGTTGATTTACCTGAAACTTATGGTATTGCTATGATTTTCGCAAAAGACTTATCTGATATAGATACATTTGAAGAGTTTTGTGAAAGCAATGACTTAAAAGTAGTATTAAGAAGAACAGTTCCTGTAGATACAGATGCCTTAGGAGCACAAGCACTAGCATCTTTACCAAATATAATTCAAGTATTTGTAGTACCTAATACTTTAATGTCATCAAAGAGATTTGATGCAATGCTTTACTTAACAAGAAAAGAGTGTGAGCATAAATTAATAGATAAAAAAGATTTTTATATTCCAACTTTTTCATCTAAAGTAATAGCTTATAAAGGTCTTATTATGCCAACGCATATTAAGCATTTTTATGTTGACTTAAGAGATGAAGATTTTAAAATCTCATTTTCATTATTTCACCAAAGATTTTCAACTAATACATTACCTCAATGGAAATTAGCACAACCGTTTAGAGCAATTGCTCATAATGGTGAGATTAACTCTGTTGAAGCAAATAGATTTAATGTAGAAATCAAATCAGAACAATTAAAATCTGATATTTTTACAGATGCTGAAATTGCTAGAATATTACCAATTTTACAAGTAGGTTCATCTGATTCTGCATCATTAGATAATATGTTTGAATTTATGTTAGCAAATGGTGTTGACTTTTTTAAAGCAGCAAGATCACTTGTACCTGCACCTTGGCAAAATGCTCCTCATATGGATGCAGATTTAAGAGCATTTTATGAGTACACTGCAACTGCAATGGAAGCTTGGGATGGACCAGCCGCAGTCTCTTTAACTGATGGTAGACATATTGGTTGTTTAATTGACAGAAATGGATTAAGACCTTCTAAATATGTAATTACAAAAGATGATAAATTATATATTACTTCTGAGTATGGAACATTAAAATTAGATGAAGATAATATTTTAGAAAGAGGAAGACTTCAATCAGGTGAAATGATCGCACTTGACCTTAAGCATGGAAAAGTTTTAAAAGAAGATGATATTAATGATTACTTAAAATCATCTCAATACTACTCTAAATGGTTAAATGAAGATATGGATTATATTCAAGAATATATTGAAGATTCATTCTTAAATACAAGTGATTATGTATTTGAAGATTTAGAGAAAAAACAAAAGTATTTTAATATTACTTATGAAGCAATTGATCAAATGATTGAACCAATGGCTAATGATGGAAAAGAACCAGTTGGTTCTATGGGTGATGATACTCCATTAGCATGTTTCTCTGAAGTAAACAGAAACTTTACAGATTTCTTTAAACAAAAGTTTGCACAAGTTACAAATCCTCCAATTGATCCATACAGAGAAAAAGTTGTGATGTCTTTAGAGACTGGATTTGGACAAATTCATAATATCTTATCTGAGCAACCAGAATTTGCTAAAAGATTAAAAACTACAAGTCCAATTTTAATGAAAGAGAAATTCGATATTCTTTACTCATTTGGATTTAGTGAATCTCCTAGATATGATGCTTATTATAAAAATAGATCTTTCTCAACTACATTTAAAACAGATTTAAAAGCATCTTTAGTTGAATTATCTGAGAAAGTTGTAAAAGCTGTAAAAGAAGATAATGTTACTGTTATTATTCTTGATGATAGAGCAGTTGGAGAAAAAGCAAAATTAATTCCAATGGCAATGGCTGTTGGGTATATTAATCACCAGTTATTAAAAGCTGAAGCTAGACATTCTGTGTCAATTGTTCCAGTAACTGGTGAAGTTTATGATCCACATATGGCTGCTGTTCTAATTGGATTTGGAGCAACTGCAATTTATCCATATATGATGTATGCTACAACTGTTGCATTATACAAAAGTAAAAAATTATCTAAGTATGAATTACAAAGATTATTAAAAAATACTCAAAAAGCAGTTAATGCTGGATTATTAAAAATCATGTCTAAAATGGGTATTTGTACTATTGCTTCATATAGAAACTCAGGTTTATTTGATGTTATTGGATTATCTGATGAAATCACTGAAGACTGTTTTGAAGGTGCATATACAGATTTAGCAGGACTTACATATGAAGATATTGAAAAAAGAATTGAAAAATCTCATATAAATGCTTACGTTGAAGAAAATGATATGTTCCCACTTGATTTAGGTGGTTTCTATAAATATTCTAATGGTGGTGAATACCATGATTATGGTCCAGCTACAACAAAAGCAATGCATAATAAAAATGCAAGTAAAAAAGAAGATATCTCTGATTTTGATAGTTTAAAAGAATTAGTTGAAACAAGAGATAAAAAATTTATTAGAGATTTCTTTGAGTTTAATTCAGATAAAGAAGCTATTGATGTAAGTGAAGTTGAATCGCAAGATGAAATCTTCAAAAGATTTGCATCTGCTGCTATGTCATGTGGTTCAATTTCTCCAGAAGCTCACGAAGCTGTTGCTCAAGCTATGAACACAATTGGTGGTTCTTCAAACTCAGGTGAGGGTGGAGAAGATCCAAAAAGATTTAATACTTTAAAGAATTCAAAAATTAAGCAAATTGCGTCAGGAAGATTTGGGGTAACACCTGGATATTTAAGATCAGCAGAAGAGTTACAAATTAAAGTTGCGCAAGGTGCAAAACCTGGTGAAGGTGGACAATTACCTGGACATAAAGTTACTCCACTTATTGCAACATTAAGACATACAGTTGCTGGTGTTACTTTAATTTCACCACCACCACATCATGATATTTATTCTATTGAAGATTTAGCTCAATTAATTTTTGATTTAAAGCAAATCAATCCATTGGCTAAAATTACAGTTAAATTAGTATCTTCTATTGGTGTTGGAACAATTGCTGCTGGTGTTGCAAAAGCATATGCAGATAAAATTATTATCTCAGGTGGAGATGGTGGAACTGGTGCTGCACCATTAACATCACTTAAACATGCTGGTAATGCTTGGGAAATGGGACTTTCAGAAGCTCATAATGCATTAAAAGCAAACCACTTAAGAGAGTTTGTTCATGTTCAAACTGATGGTGGATTAAAAACAGGACTTGATGTTGTTAAAGCTGCAATGCTTGGTGCTGAGTCTTATGCCTTTGGTACAGCTGCACTTACACTTCTTGGTTGTAAAATTTTAAGAATCTGTCATACAAATAAATGTTCAGTTGGAGTTGCAACTCAAGATGAAACTTTAAGAGAACATTTTGAAGGTACAGTTGAAAGATTGATTTCTTACTTTACATTTATTGCTCAAGATGTTAGAAATATTTTAGCAACTTTAGGTTATTCAACAATTGAAGAAATTGTTGGACGTTCTGATTTATTAAAAGTAATTGATGATGATTTTGCTAAAAAGTTTGATTTCCAAAATATTTTAAGAAGAATTGATGGTATTGATACTTGTCAAAAAGAGACAAATGCTCCTTTTGATGATAATAAATATGAAAAAGAATTACTTAAAAAAGTTCATAGAACAATTGAAAACCCAAATTCACCTATTAAAGTTAATACAGAAATTACTAACTTAAATAGATCATTCGGTGCTTTAATTTCTGGTGAAATCGCAAGATATTATGGAGATACTGGTTTACCAGAAAATTCTATTAATATTAATCTAAAAGGAATTGCTGGTCAATCTTTTGGTGCATTTATTTCAAAAGGTATGACTTTACATCTTGATGGTGCTGCAAATGACTATGTTGGAAAAGGTATGAATGGTGGTAAAATCATTGTAAATCCTAAGCATCAAGGTCAAAACTTTGCAGGTGGTGGTAATACTTGTTTATATGGAGCTACTGGTGGTAAATTATACATTAGAGCTGCTGTAGGTGAAAGATTTGCTGTAAGAAACTCAGGATGTATTTCTGTTGTAGAAGGAACAGGTGATAATGCTTGTGAATATATGACAGGTGGTATTGTAGTTATTTTAGGAAATACTGGAATTAACTTTGGTGCTGGTATGACAGGTGGTATTTCATTTGTTTATGATCATGAAAAAGCATTTGTTGATAAAATGAATCAAGAGTTAATCGAAGCAGTAAGAATTGATACAGATGATACTGAAAGAGAAAGACTTTATTTAAAAAGACTATTATTAGATTATTTACATGAGACTGAAAGTATTGAAGCTGATAGAATATTACAAAACTTTAGATCAGAAATTAGAAACTTCTGGATGGTTAAACCTAAAAATATGACAGTGTTACCACTGGATCCAGATGAGGGAGATTAGAATATGTTAAATTTTACAAAATTCGAAAGAATTAATCCTGAAAAAAGAGATGTTCTTCAAAGACTAAAAGATTACAATGAAGTATATCAAGTATTTGGAAAACAAAGAGCAAAAGAACAATCTGATAGATGTATGCAGTGTGGTGATCCATACTGTCATACAGGTTGTCCACTTGGAAACTATATTCCAGCATGGTTAAAACAAACTGCTACAAAAAATCCAGATTTAGCATTTGCTTTATCAAATGAAACATCTCCTTTTCCAGAGATTTTAGGAAGAATTTGTCCTCAAGATGTTCTTTGTGAAGGTGCTTGTTCTTTAAATACAGGTCATGGAGCTATTTCTATTGGTGCTGTTGAAACACACATTTCAGAAACAGCATTTGCTAAGGGTATGAAACCTAAATTCTCTTCAAAGAAAAAAGAACAAAAAGTTGCAGTAATTGGTTCTGGACCTGCTGGAATTTCTGCTGCTACTTTTCTTTTAAGAAAAGGTTACCATGTTGAAATGTTCGAACGAGCTGATAGAGCTGGTGGACTTATGATGTATGGAATTCCAGGATTTAAACTTGATAAAACTACTGTTGATAGAAGAGTAGGTTGGTTAGTTGAAGCTGGAATGAAATTACACTTAAACTGTGAAATTGGAAAAGATAAAACAGCAAAAGAATTAGAAGATGAATTTGATGCTATTTTCTTAGGACTTGGAGCAACAGCTGGAAGAAATGCCGGAATTGATGGTGAAAATTCTTCAAATGTTCATCCTGCAATGAACTTTTTAACTGGCGTTCAAAAAAGAAACCTTGGAAAGAAAAATGTTGATTATATCGATGTTAAAGATAAAAAAGTTGTAGTTATTGGTGGTGGAGATACTGCAATGGATTGTGTTAGAACATCAGTTAGAGAAGGTGCTTCTAGTGTTAAGTGTCTTTATCGTAGAGATGAAGCGAATATGCCTGGATCTAAAAAAGAAGTTGTTAATGCAAAAGAAGAGGGTGTTGAATTTGTATTTAATGTAAGCCCTAAATCTTTTAAAACTGATGGCAAATCAGCAATTGGTGTTGAATTACTTACAACTTCAATGAGTGAACCTGATGAATCAGGAAGACAAAAAGTTGTTATCAATGATGGAAGTGAGTATTTAGAAGAAGCTGATGTTATTATTATGGCATTAGGTTTCTCTCCTGAAGCTCCTGCATTCTTAAATGACTTAAATGTAGAAACTAATTCATGGGGAGGAGTTGTAACTAATAATAAATTTACAACTTCAAACTCAAAAGTATATGCAGGTGGAGATTGTCAAAGAGGTGCTCACTTAGCTGTAACAGCAGCTGCTGATGGTAGAGATGCTGCAAGAGTAATGATTCAAACTTTAGCATAATGAAAACTCAAATTACAGACCTTTATAAAAGCACTTTTATAAAGGCTGTGATATTAGCTAATAAAGAGCTACTAACATATATAAACAATGAACTCAAACTAGAAGACTTAAACTACTCAAAACAAATTGGATATGGTGGCGATAAAACGCTGAATATAGATTTAATTGCTGAAGAGATATTTATTAGATATCTTGAAGTATTTGGAAATATTTATTCAGAAGAGTGCGGACGTTTATCTGATGATAAAAACTTTGATATTATAATTGATCCTCTTGATGGAAGTGATAACTTTTCTTCTAATTTACCTTATTATGGAACTTCTATTGCCTTAGTTTCAAATGATAAAACTATAGCAGGATTTGTTTGTAATTTAGTAAATGGAATTTTAACTTATAAAGCATTTGATGAAGAAGTAAAATACGAGTATTTATTAGATAACAGAGATAATTTATTAATTACTTCAAATAAAAAAATAGGTATTTTTGAAAGAGCATATGCATATCCCAATATTTGTACAAAATTAAGACAAAAAAATATAAAATTTAGATCTCCAGGTGCAGTTGCTTTGTCTTTGTGTGATGCAAAAAACTATGACTTTGTATTGTTTGTTGGTAATATTAGAGAGTTTGATATTTTAGCTTCATTATACATTTGTGATGATCTATTTTTATACAAAACTGATAAATTTGTACTTATCGCACAAAATATACAAAAATTCAATCAAATTAAAGAAATACTTAAAGAATAATTGGTTATAACTCCAAGATATATAATTTATTTAGGAAAGTGTTAAATGTCTTTAATTATTACAGATGAATGTATCGCATGTGATGCATGTAGAGAAGAGTGCCCAAACTATGCAATTGAAGAGGGTGATCCAATATACTTAATTGATTCTGACAGATGTACAGAGTGTGTAGGTCATTATGAAGAGCCTTCTTGTATAGAAGTATGTCCAGTTGATTGTATTATCATCGATCCAGATAACCAAGAAACAATGGAAGAATTAAAATTCAAATTTAAGCAACTACAAGAAGAAGAAGTTTAATGTCTAAAGTTACAACTATTATTGATATTGGGTCTAACTCAATGCGTATGGTTGTTCTACAAAAAAGTAGTAGATTTGCATTTAATCTAATAAATGAAACGAAAAGTAGGGTGAAAATTTCTGAAGGCTGTTATGAAAATAATGGAAATCTTCAAGAAATTCCTATGCAACGTGCTTACGAATCTATGAAATCTTTTTTAAATATATCCAAATCCCTTAAATCACGAAAAGTTATCTGTGTTGCTACATCAGCGCTAAGAGATGCACCAAATTCAAAAGTTTTTTTATCACGAATTAAAAAAGATTTTGGCTTAAGTATTAAAGTAATTGATGGAGAAAAAGAAGCATACTTTGGTGGAGTTGCTGCTATGAATCTTTTACATGATGATAGTTTTGTAACTGTTGATATAGGTGGAGGTTCTACTGAGTTTTGTTTTGTAAAAGATAAAAATATTGTGAAATCAATTTCATTAAATATAGGTACAGTTCGTATGAAAGAATTGTTTTTTAATAAAAATGACATTGATGGTGCAAGAGAATACATAATGGATAATTTAAAAAAGATTTTTGAACTTAATATTGAAATCCCTGATGTAATTGTTGGTATTGGAGGTAGTATTAGGTCTGTTTCTAAAATAATCATGCAAAGAAATGAATATCCTTTAGATATTTTACATGGTTATAAGTATAAAGTTTCAAAAGAAGAAGATTTTTTAAATGAAATTATAAATGCTAAAGATAATGATGAATTAAAATCCTTAGGTGTTAAAAAAGATAGGTTTGATACGATAAAAGAAGGTACTTTTATTTTCAAAACTATTTTAGATGAATTAAATATCTCAAAAGTTATAACTTCAGGTGCTGGTGTACGTGAAGGTGTTTACTTAAACGATTTACTTAGAACTTCTAATTGTAAGTTTCCTTCAAATTTTAATGTTAGTGTAAGATCACTTCTTGATAGATTTCAAATTGAACCAAAACAAAGTTCATATATGGGAAATAATGCTTCAAAAATATTTTATGCACTAAAGCCAATGCATGAATTAGATGATAAATATAAAACATTTTTAGTAATTGCTTCAAAGCTTCACTCAATTGGTTCAACACTAAACTTTTATAAATCTAATGACAATGCTTTTGATTTTATTTTAAATGGACTTTCTTACGATTTTTTACATACAACAAGAGTTATAATTGCACATATGATTAAATTTTCTAAAAAGTCATTACCTTCAAAAAAAGATATAAGCGAATACCAAGAGTTATTACCTGATATTGAAGTTATGAGATGGTTGTCTTTTATGATTTCATTAAATATTGTATCAAATTTAGATATGTCTCGACCAAAGATAGATTATATTTTAAATGAAGAGACAAATACATTAAGTTTAAAGCTTGATAATAAAACTTTTTTAATTAATTCAAATATTGAAAAATTAGAGTTACCAAAAGAGTTTAATCTAGAGGTATTATAATGAATAAACTTGTTTATAATATATTCTTAGTTTTTGTATTTATTTTAAGAAAATTACCAAAGTTTATAAGACGAGGCTTTTTTAAATTACTTGCAAATTTTGCTTACTTAGTTGCTTCTAAAACTAATAAGATTATTGAAGCAAATTTAAAACTTGTGTTCGATAATAAAATTTCAAAAAAAGAAATACAAAAAATACAAAAATATTCATATTTAAATATGCTATTATGGGTTCAATCTCTTATTGAAAACTTAGATGTTACTAATGATAAACTAAAAAATAGTGTTAGTATTGAAAATAAAAAAATAATAGATGAAGCTTTATTAAAAGGAAAACCTATTATTTTTATTTCTGCACATTTTGGAAATATGGAAATGTTAAGTACTTATATTAATAAAAACATTCTAACTATCCACCAAGTTGCAAGGCAATCAAATTTTGAAGAAATAGATGAGTTTATTGTAAAAGCAAGAGAAAAATCTGGTTCTAAAATAATATTTAGAGATGGAGCAGTTAAAAAACTTGTAAAAGCATTAATAAAAAAAGAAGCGATATCATTAATAATTGATCAAAGTATAAATTCAAGAGAGGGTACCGAGGTTGAATTTTTAGGGAAAAAAGCATATCAGACTTCTACATCATCTATTCTTGCTAGAAAGTTTGAAGCAACAATTATACCTATTGCTATATTTAATCAAGATGATTATAAATATAAAATTAAAGTTTATGACCCTATATTACCTATTAGAACTAATAATGAAGAAAATGACATAAAAGTCTTATCTCAACTTCAAGCTAATGCAATATCTGATATAATACTTGAAGATAAAAAACAATGGTTTTGGCCTCATAAAAGGTTTAAAAGTCATTATAGAGAGATATATGAAAAGAATACTAATAATTAGTGACGGGAAACCAGGTCACTTAAATCAATCAATCGCCTTTTGTAAAATTAAAAATATAAGTTATGATATTTTAGAAGTAAAATTTAAATTAGAAATATTTAAACTATTTACTTATGCCTTAGATAAGTTCGAGCGATATTCTGATGAGTTATTTAAAGAATATAAGAAATATAACTTCGATTTTTATGATGCAGTTGTTAGTACAGGTTCTGGAACTTATTATTTTAATAAATTTATTTCAAAAAAATATAATATTAAATCAATCGCTCTTATGCTTCCAAAATCTTATAATTATAAAGATTTTGATTATATTATTGCGCAAGAACATGATAATGCTCCTAAACTTGAAAATATAATATCAATACCTTTTAACCTGTCTTTTGTAAAGTCAAAAAATATAATAAAACAATCAAGTGATGATAAATCAATTGGCATTATTATAGGTGGAGATAATAGTGTTTTCAAAATGGATGTTGAGAATATTAAAAATGTATTAGATTTAATATTTAAAAACTATGATGGGTATTTAAAATATATAACTACATCAAGAAGAACATCAAAAAATATAGAAGATTTATTAAATCAATATGAATTTGATTATAAATTAGTATATTCAGATACTCCAACAATAAACCCAATACCAGATTTTATTGAGAAATGTGAAGAATTATTTATAACAATTGATTCAACTTCAATGATTAGTGAAGCAAGAGCAAATTCTCATGCTGATATTTCAATTATAGAATTAAGATCTTCACATAAAGATACAAAATTCCATAAATTAGCACAAATAGCTAATAATATTGATACTAAAATTGATTTTAATAAGTTATTAGAAAAAGTTGAAATATAGAAGGTTTTAAATGAAAAAGAAAATATGTATAATAGGCCTAGGATATGTAGGTTTGCCACTAGCAGCAGCATTTGCAGAAAAATATACTGTTGTAGGTTTTGATATAAATAAACCAAGAGTAGATGAATTAAATAATGACTTTGATAGAACATTAGAATTAAACAAAGAACAACTACTAGAAGTAAAAGATTCTATTACTTATTCTTCTAACCTAGATGATATAAAAGATGCAAATATTTATATTGTAACAGTTCCAACTCCTATTGATTCTTCAAATAGACCAGATTTAACTCCTCTAGTAAAATCATCACAAATGATTGGTAAAGTACTTAAAAAAGATGATATTGTAATTTATGAATCAACTGTTTATCCAGGTGTTACAGAAGAAGTATGTGTACCACAACTAGAATCTGAATCAGGTATGACTTTTAATAAAGATTTTTTCTGTGGATATTCTCCTGAGAGAATTAATCCAGGTGATAAAGAACATACAGTTACAAAAATACTAAAAATCACAGCAGGATCAAACCCTGAAATTGCTGATGAAGTAGATGAACTATATAAATCAATTATCACAGCAGGAACACATAAAGCAAGCTCAATAAAGGTAGCAGAAGCAGCAAAAGTAATAGAAAATACTCAAAGAGATGTAAATATTGCCCTTGTAAATGAATTAGCTTTAATATTTGATACTATGGGTATAGATACAAATGATGTAATAGAAGCAGCAGCAACTAAATGGAACTTTATAAAATTAAAGCCAGGATTAGTTGGTGGACATTGTATTGGTGTAGATCCATATTACCTTACTTTTAAAGCAGAAGAGCTTGGATATAAACCAAATCTTATTTTAGGTGCAAGACAAATCAATAATGGTATGGGTAAATATATAGCTGAAAAGACTATAAAGATTATGATTAAAAAAGGTAAGATTATCAAAGATTCAAATATCTTAATAATGGGACTTACTTTTAAAGAAAACTGCCCTGATATTAGAAATACAAAAGTAGTTGATATTATTTTAGAATTAAAAGAATATGGTGCAAATATTGATGTATATGAACCATGGATAGATGAAAAAGATAAAGATTATTATGATTATAATTTTGTTGAAAATCCAATTAAGTCTGATAAAAAATACGAAGCAGTTGTTGTAGCAGTTGGACATGATAAATTTAGAGAATACACTCAAGAAGAGTTTGAATCTTTAATTAATGGCGAAAATGTCTTAATTGATGTTAAAAATGTAATACCAAAATCTACTTGGAAATTATAAAATGACAAATATAATACTATGCGGTGGATCAGGGACAAGACTATGGCCAATAAGTAGAACACTTATGCCAAAACAGTTTGTAAAGCTTTTTAGTTGTGAAGAAAAAAAACAGTCATTATTCCAACTAACAGTTGAAAGAAACTCTAAAAATTGTAATTCTCAATATATAGTTTCAAATGCTGAACAATACTTTTTAGCATTAGATCAACTTGAAGAGTTAGAAAAAGTAAATAATAAGTATCTTCTAGAACCAGTTGGAAGAAATACAGCACCTGCAATTGCACTAGCATGTTTAGATTTACCTTATGATGAAATAGTATTAGTAACTCCTAGTGATCATCTAATAAAAGATGAAACAGAGTATGCAAAAGTATTAGAAAAAGCTAAAGAATTAGCAAGTGAAGATAA
This sequence comes from Poseidonibacter parvus, assembly GCF_001956695.1. Classification (NCBI taxonomy): domain Bacteria; kingdom Pseudomonadati; phylum Campylobacterota; class Epsilonproteobacteria; order Campylobacterales; family Arcobacteraceae; genus Poseidonibacter; species Poseidonibacter parvus. The sequence goes on along the minus strand of NZ_CP019070.1, from coordinate 1,978,656 downwards.
TCTTGTAACTTTTGGTATTACTCCACAATTTGCTGAAACTGGCTTTGGTTATATTGAAGCCGAAGGACTAGCAGTTAAAGCCTTTCATGAAAAACCAAATAAGCAAACTGCTGAAGAATATGTAAAAGCTGGTAATTATTACTGGAACTCTGGAATGTTCTGCTTTAAAGCTGGAGTATTCTTAGATGAACTAAAAACTTATTCTCCAGAAATTTATGAAACTTCTAAACTAGCTTTCAATAATGCAAATAAAGAAGGAATTGTAAGAATCACTCATGATGATATGAGTAATATTCCAGAAGATAGTATAGATTATGCTGTAATGGAAAAATCAAAGAAAGTAAAAGTAATACCAAGTGATATTGCATGGTCTGATGTAGGAAGCTTTGATGCTCTATATGAAGAACTACCAAAAGATGAAAATAATAATACTTTAAATCCAAATCATATTTCAATAGATTCTAAAAACAATCTTGTATATGGGAATGAAAGAAAAATAGCAACAGTAGATATAGAAGATACTATTATAGTAGATACTGGAGATGCACTTTTAATATCTAAAAAAGGAAGTTCTCAAAAAGTAAAACAAGTAGTAGCACAAGTGCGAGAAACTACAGAACTTCATAATATTCATCTTACAGGACATAGACCTTGGGGAACATATACAGTATTAACAGAACAAGAAGGTTATAAAGTAAAAAGAATAGAAGTAAAACCAGGTAAAAGACTATCTTTACAAAAACACTACCATAGAAATGAACACTGGATAGTAGTATCAGGAACTGCAACTGTTACTGTTGGAGATACAAAGAAATATGTAAGACCAAATGAATCAACATATATAAAAATGGGAGAACTTCATAGATTAGAGAATGAAGGAAAAATACCTGTGATTTTAATAGAAGCACAAGTTGGTGAGTATACTGGTGAAGATGATATTGTTAGAATAGATGATGATTTTTCTAGAAAGTAGTAAAAAGTAATTAAATTTAAACAAAGGAAATAAAATGGCAGAAAACACAGAAAAAAAAGTAGCACTAATCACAGGAATCACAGGACAAGATGGATCATATCTTGCTGAATTCTTACTAAAAAAAGGTTATGAAGTACATGGAGTAAAAAGAAGATCATCACTATTTAATACAGATAGAATAGATCACCTTTACCAAGATCCTCATGTAGAAAATAGAAACCTTATTTTACATTTTGGTGATATGACTGATTCTATGAACTTAACTAGAATTATCCAAGAAGTTCAACCTGATGAAATCTACAACTTAGCTGCAATGAGCCATGTTGCTGTGTCATTTGAAACTCCTGAATATGTTGCTAATGCTGATGGAACTGGAACACTAAGAATCCTTGAAGCTGTTAAATTACTTGGACTTACAAATAAAACTAGAATATACCAAGCATCTACTTCTGAACTTTATGGAAAAGTACAAGAAACTCCACAAAGTGAAACTACTCCTTTTTATCCAAGATCTCCTTATGCAGTTGCTAAAATGTACGCATACTGGATTACTGTAAATTATAGAGAAGCATATGGTATGTATGCTTGTAATGGTATTTTATTTAACCATGAATCACCAGTTAGAGGTGAAACTTTCGTAACTAGAAAAATCACAAGAGCAGCTTCAAAAATCGCACTTGGACTTCAAGATAGACTTTACTTAGGTAACTTAGATGCAAAAAGAGACTGGGGTCATGCAAAAGATTATGTACGAATGATGTGGATGATCTTACAAGCTGATGAGCCAGAAGATTGGGTAATTGCTACTGGACAAACTACAACTGTTAGAGACTTTGTAACTATGGCATTTAAATACGCTGGTATTGAATTAGAATTTAAAGGTACAGGTGTTGATGAAAAAGCATATGTTGTATCTTGTTCAAATCCTGATTATCAAGTAGAAATTGGATCTAATGTAGTATCAGTAGATCCTAAATACTTTAGACCTACAGAAGTTGATTTACTTTTAGGTGATCCTACAAAAGCAGAAACAAAACTTGGATGGAATAGAGAATATCAATTAAAAGAATTAGTAGATGATATGATGAAATCAGATTTAAAACTAATGACAAAAGATGTTTACCTTCAAGATGGTGGATATAAGACATTATCTTACTTTGAATAGGAAGTTTTAGATGGATTTAAATTCTAAAATATATATTGCAGGCCATAGAGGTTTAGTTGGTTCTGCAATTGTAAAAAACTTAAGAGCAAAAGGTTATACAAATCTAGTATATAAAACACATAAAGAATTAGATTTAGTAAATCAAAATGATGTAGAAGAGTTTTTTAAACTAGAAAAACCAGAATATGTAATACTAGCAGCTGCAAAAGTTGGTGGTATTGTTGCAAACAATACATATAGAGCTGATTTTATATATGAAAACCTTCAAATTCAAAATAATGTAATACATAATGCCTATAAATATGAAGTTAAAAAACTTCTGTTTTTAGGATCTACTTGTATCTATCCTAAAATGGCACCACAACCAATGCCTGAAGATTGTTTATTAACATCTCCACTAGAATATACAAATGAACCATATGCAATAGCAAAAATTGCTGGTATAAAAATGTGTGAATCATATAACTTACAATATGGTACAAACTTTATCTCTGTAATGCCTACAAATTTATATGGACCAAATGATAACTTTGATTTAGAAAAGTCTCATGTACTTCCAGCACTAATTAGAAAGATACATTGCGCAAAACTTTTAAATGAAAAGAAATATGATGAAGTTGTAAAAGATTTAAATGTAAATACTATTGAAGAAGCAAAAACATATCTTTCAAACTTTGGAGTAAATGAAACTTCAGTTGAAATCTGGGGATCAGGAAAACCAAGACGAGAGTTTTTATACTCTGAAGATATGGCTGATGCTTGTGTGTTTTTATTAGAAAGTAGAGATTTCTCTGATCTGGCACTAAATGCCGATACTCCCGTCGCTAAAGCGAAAGTGGAGTGTACTTATGAGAAAGATGCAAAAGAAGTAATCAATACACATATTAATATTGGAACTGGAGTAGATATATCTATTGCTGAACTTGCACTTTTAATACAAGAAATTGTTGGGTATGAAGGTGAATTTACTTTTAATACAGATAAGCCTGATGGAACTATGGTAAAACTTACTGATCCTTCTAAGCTACATGGTTTAGGTTGGAAACACAAAGTTGAACTTCACGAAGGTGTTAAGACTATGTATGAGTGGTATTTAAAAAATTGAAAATAGTACAGTTACTTCCTGAACTTAATGAGGGTGGAGTTGAACGTGGTGTTGTTGAACTTAATCGCGAATATTCAAAATTAGGTATTAAATCTATTGTTATTAGTAATGGTGGAAAACTATCAAATCAAATTGATTTAGATGGTGGTACGCACATAACACTTGATATATGTAGTAAAAATATATTCACTTCAATTTCAAGAGTCATTAAATTAAAAAAAATATTAAAAGAATTAAATCCAGATATTTTACATGTAAGAAGTAGAGTTCCTGCCTGGTTAGTATTTTTTGCTAATAAAAGTTTAAATATTAAAGTTGTTAGCACTGTACATGGCTTTAATTCAGTTAGTTTTTATAGTAAAATTATGACAAAAGCAGATGCTGTTATTTGTGTAAGTAATAGTATAAAAGATTATATTCAAAAAAAATATAATACAAATAGTAAAATAATTACAGTAATCCCTAGAGGAATAGATTTAGAATTATTTAATATAGGAAATATAAATAATAAGTTTGTAGAAAATTTTAGAGATAGATATTCTTTAGAAAATAAATTTATTGTAACAACTGTAGGAAGAATAACTCAATTAAAAGATTATGAGACATTCATAAAAGCCATATTTATTATAAAAAAAGAAAATTATAATATAAAAGCACTAATAGTAGGTGGAGTAAGAAGTAATAAACAAGATTATTTGTCTTCATTAGAAAAACTAATAAAAGAATATAATTTAGAAGAAAATATTATATTTACAGGAAGTCAAGATAAAATAGCAGAAATATATTCATTAAGTGATGTTGTAATAAGCTCTTCAAAAAAACCAGAGAGTTTTGGACGTGCTGTTGCTGAATCTATTGCACTTAATACTCCCGTGATTGCTACAAATCATGGTGGTGTAAAAGATATAATAATTGAAAATGAAAATGGCTTCTTTTTTGAAGTTGGAGATGAAAAAGAATTATCAGAAAAAATCATAAAATCGAAAAGCTTAAGTTTTGATGGATATAATTATATTTCTAGTAATTTTTCTTTGAATAATATGTTAGATAAGAACTTAAAAGTTTATAAAAGAGTTTTGGGAGAATAAAATTGAATATATTAATGGTTAGTCTAGATTATCCCCCTACAATAGGTGGCATTACTGCACATGTATATGAATTATCTCAAGCATTGAAAAATATTGGATGTAAAATTAGTGTTGCAACAAAATTTGTTGATAATAATCAAAAAGCTTTTGAAACTGTTAATGATGTTAATATTTATCGATTTAAACTTAAATATGTTGGATTTTCTTATGGTCTTCAAATAAATTACTTTTTAAAAGATTTAATTAAAAAAGAAAAGTTTGATATTATTCATATTCATGGGATGAGACCCTTGGAGTTTTTTAATATTAAAGATATTCCATTGGTTTACACAAATCATACATCAGGATACTTAAAAAGAATAAAAAAAGGTGGATATAGAATCCCATTATTAAAAAGATTATTTGATAAACCAAAACTTTTCTTAGCTCCTAGTGAAGAACTTTTAGATGTTCCTTTTAAGTTTAATGCAAAAAAAGTATTTATTTCAAATGGTGTTATTTCTAATAAATTCACTAGAAATACTGAAGTCCGAAGTGAAATAAGAAATGAACTTGGAATAAAAGATAATGAAAAACTAGGAATTGTTACAAGAAGGATGGTTTGGAAAAATGGGGTTAATTTTTTAGCTCTTGCAACAAAATATTTTAAAAATCAAGATTTAAAACTTCTTTTTATTGGCGATGGTGAACAATATGATGAAATCAAAACTATTTTAGAAGAGAATTTTAAAAATAGATATATTTTATTAGGTTCAAAAAGGCACGATGAAATTATAGATTATTATAGTGCTGCAGATTTATCAATTTTACCATCTTTAATGGAAGCTACAAGTATTAGTGGATTAGAAGCTATGGCTGCTTCCTTACCTCTTATTGGTACAAATGTTGGAGGTATTCCTGTAATTATTAAAGATGGAGAGAATGGATACTTGTGTGAAAGTGAGAGTCCAGAAGATTTAGCACAAAAAATTGATAAATTACTTGATAGTGATCATGTATTAATGGGAGAAAAGTCAAAAGAGATGGTGGATAAATATTTTGATTGGATAGAAATAGCTAAAAAAACACTTGATCAATATAAGAGTATAGTATGAATAAAAAAGTACTACTAGTATTCGGAACTAGACCAGAAGCTATAAAAATGGCACCATTAGTAAAAGCATTTGAAAAAGATGCTAATGTTGAATCAAGAGTATGTGTAACAGCTCAACATAGAGAAATGCTAGATCAAGTTCTTGATATGTTTGATATTACTCCTGATTATGATTTAGATCTTATGAAACCCGGTCAAGATTTATATGATATTACAGCTAATGTACTATTAGGACTAAAAGATATTTTAAGAGACTTTAAACCTGATGTTGTTTTAGTTCATGGTGATACTACAACTACAAGTGCATCTTCACTTGCAGCTTTCTATGAAAAAGTAAAAGTAGGACATGTAGAAGCAGGTCTTAGAACAGGTGATATTTACTCTCCTTGGCCTGAAGAAGCAAATAGACAAATAACAGGTGTATTAGCAAACTATCATTTTGCTCCAACAAGTACGAGTGCTGATAATCTAAAAAAAGAGAATAAAGATCCTAAAAATATAATAGTAACTGGAAATACAGTAATAGATGCACTATTTTTAGCAATAGATAAAATAGAAAATGATTCTGAACTTCGAACTAAAATAGAAACATCAATAAATTCTCAATATAAAATAAATGAAGATAAAAAACTTATCTTAGTAACTGGACATAGACGAGAAAATCATGGACAAGGATTTATAAATATTTGTGAAGCATTAAAAACACTTGCAGTAAATAATCCAACTATAGATATCGTATATCCAGTACACTTAAATCCAAATGTACAAAAACCAGTAAAAGAAATACTATCAGATGTATCAAATGTATATCTAATAGATCCACTTCAATATGAACAGTTTATATACATGATGAATAAATCATATTTTATAATAACTGATTCAGGTGGAGTACAAGAAGAAGCTCCATCTTTAGGAAAACCAGTACTTGTAATGAGAGATACAACTGAAAGACCAGAAGCTGTAGATGCAGGAACAGTAAAACTTGTAGGAACAAATACTAAAGCTATCATAGAAGAAGCTCAAAAACTTTTAGATGATAAATCAGAATACAACAAAATGAGTAAAGCACATAACCCATATGGTGATGGTAAGGCTTGTGAGAGAATAGTAGAATTTATAAAGGAATGTAAATGAAAGGTATTATTTTAGCTGGAGGAAGTGGAACAAGACTTTATCCAATAACTAGAAGTATAAGCAAGCAATTACTTCCAATTTATGATAAACCAATGATTTACTATCCTCTTTCAGTTTTAATGCTAGCAGGAATAAAAGAAATACTTATTATTTCCACACCTCAAGATTTACCAAAATTTGAAGAACTTTTAGGAGATGGTAGTGATTGGGGAATTAGTTTAGAATATAAAATTCAACCATCGCCAGATGGATTAGCTCAAGCATTTATTTTGGGAGAAGAATTTATAGGAGAACATAATGTTGCTTTAGTCTTAGGAGACAATATATTCTATGGACAAGGTTTTTCTGATATGTTAAAAAAATCTGCCTCTATAAAAAATGGAGCAGTAATTTTTGGATATCAAGTAAAAGATCCTGAAAGATTTGGAGTAGTTGAATTTGATGAAAATAGAAAAGCTATAAGTATTGAAGAAAAACCCAAAAAACCCAAGTCAAATTTTGCAGTTACAGGACTATACTTTTATGATAATAGTGTTGTTGAAATTGCTAAAAATGTAAAACCCTCTCATCGTGGTGAATTAGAAATTACAACAATAAATGAAGAGTATTTAAAACAAAATAAACTACAAGTTGAGCTTTTAGGTCGAGGGTTCGCATGGCTTGATACTGGAACTCATGATAGTTTAATTGAAGCTGGACAATTTGTACAAACAATTGAACATAGACAAGGTTATAAAATTGCTTGTCTAGAAGAAATTGCATTTAATAATAAATGGATTACAAAAGAGAAAGTTTTAGAAATGGCAAAACCACTTTCTAAAAATGGATATGGACAATATCTTATTGATTTAGTGAAAGAGAAATAATGTCAAATAATTTTAATTCAAATCAAACAATACTAGTAACAGGATGTGCAGGCTTTATAGGATCAAACTTTGTGCCATACTTCCTAGATAAATACCCTGAATATAATCTAATAAACCTAGACCTTCTAACATACGCAGGTAACTTAGAAAATCTAAAAGAGTGTGAAGAAAATCCTAGATATAAATTTATAAAAGGTGATATTTGTAATCGTGATTTAGTAGAGTTTATATTTACTGAATATGATATTCAAGGTGTAATTCACTTTGCAGCAGAATCACATGTAGATAACTCTATTAAAAATCCTGGTGTGTTTGTAAATACAAATGTAAATGGAACTTTTACTCTAATAGATGTAGCATATAAATACTGGATGGATAAACCATTTAATTATAAAGCAGATTACAAGAAAAGTAGATTTCACCATATCTCAACAGATGAAGTATATGGAACGCTTACAGATGATCCAAAAGATTTGTTTACTGAAACTACTCCATATGCACCAAACTCTCCATACTCAGCTTCAAAAGCATCAAGTGATATGATAATAAGAGCATATAATGAAACATATGGAATGAATACAGTAATAACAAACTGTTCAAATAACTATGGACCAAAACAACATGATGAAAAACTAATACCTACAATTATTAGAAAAGCACTTAATAATGAAGCCATTCCAATTTATGGAGATGGAAAGAATATTAGAGATTGGTTGTATGTATTAGATCATTGTAAAGGTATAGATATAGTTTATCATACAGGAAAAACAGCAAATACCTATAATATTGGTGGAAGAAATGAAAGAACAAATCTTCAAATAGTAGATGCTATTTGTACTATTTTAGATACTAAAGTTCCATCAAAAACTTTATCTTCTTATAAAGAGTTAATTACATTTGTAGAAGATAGAGCAGGACATGATAGAAGATATGCAATTGATGCAACAAAACTAGAAGATGAGCTTGGTTGGAAAGCTGATGAGAACTTTGATTCCGGGATTGTTAAAACTATTGAATGGTATTTGAAGAAGTATTTGGATAATAATTATGAATAATTTAAGAATATTACATTGTGCAAATTTTAGTACATTTAAAAATGGTGAAGCTTATTATTCAATGGATAGAAAAATATCTCATGGATTTATTCAAAATGGTCATATGGTTTATGAATTTAGTTACAGAGATATTGCAAAAGCCCAGAGGTTTTTGGGTTTAAAAAAAAGAAGTATTGAAAAAATGAATAAAGATTTGGTTGATCATTGTATTAATATTAGACCAAATATTTTGCTGTTAGGTAAATGTGAATTAGTTTCTTTAGAATCATTAGAAAAAATTAAAAAGCTATTGCCAGATATTAAGATTATTCAATGGTATGTAGATTTTATAAATAAAGAAAATAATGATTTTTTTTCAAAGTTTAAGTATATAGATGTATTCTTACAAACTACGGGAACAGGATTATTAGAATTATCAAAAAAGTATAAAAATACTATATTCTCATATATCCCAAATATTACAGATCCTAATTTTGATGTAAATATTGATATTAAAAAAGAATATGATGTTTTATATATAGCTAGAGATCATAAAGAAGACAATAGATATAAATTTGCATTATTATTAAATGAATTTTGTAAAAAAGAGAATATCAATTTAAAGATGTATGGATCATTAGGGAATCCATATGTTTTTGGAAATGACTACTATAAAGAAATATCTAAAGCAAGAATTGCTATCAATTTTAATAGAGAAGATCTAATAGATACTTACAACCATAATAAAATATTAGGTACATCGGATAGAATGAATCATTTTATTGGATCAAAAACTTGTACCTTTTCTCCTAAAATTATTGACTTAGATAAATTGTATAAAGACAATGAACATGTAGTTTATTTTGAAAGTTCTAAAGAATGTTTTGAAAAGTTACTTAAAATTTTAAATGACGAAAGTTATAATAATATAGCTTCTGATGGTCAATTAAAAGCTTACGAAATATCTAATTCTAAAAGAGTTACAAATTATATGCTTAATTTAATAAATAATAATGAAATTGATGAAAATATAGAATGGAAGGACTACGTTTTTTATGATGGTAAAAAAATCTAACTATGAAGTTATAGACTTTAAAACATTAGGAGATGAAAGAGGTTCACTAATAGCTATTGAAGAAGGTTATAATACGCCTTTTGAAATAAAAAGAGTTTATTATATTTTTGATACAAAAGAGGGTGTAGAAAGAGGCTTCCATGCTCATATTAATCTTAAGCAAATGGCAATAGTTGTAAAAGGTTCTTGCACTTTTACTCTTGACAATGGTAAAACAAGAGAAGAACTAAAACTTGACAATCCAAATAAAGGACTTTTGATAGAAGGACTTATTTGGCGAGAAATGAAAGATTTTAGTGAAGATTGTGTTTTAGTTGTAATAGCCAGTGAACATTATGATGAAAGTGATTATATACGAGATTATAATAAATTCTTAGAAGTGGTAAGAAATGATTCATAAATTAGCAGATATACAATCAGAAAATATTGGAGAGAATACAAATATTTGGCAATTTTGTGTTGTATTGCAAAATGCTAAAATTGGAAACAATTGTAATATTAACGCTCAAGTATTAATTGAAAATGATGTGATTATTGGTGACAATGTAACTGTAAAATCAGGTGTTCAAATATGGGATGGCATAACTTTAGAAGATAATGTATTTATTGGTCCAAATGTTACTTTCACAAATGATTTTTTGCCAAGAAGCAAACAATATCCAAAAGAGTTTTTAAAAACCATCATAAAAAAATCAGCTTCAATAGGTGCTAATAGCACAATTGTTGGTGGTATAACTATAAAAGAATTTGCAATGATAGGTGCAGGAAGTGTTCTGACAAAAGATGTAGGAGTTCAAGAACTTTGGTTTGGTAACCCAGCTATTCATAAAGGCTATGTTTGTAAATGTGGACAGAAATGTGATAATTCATTAGTTTGTAATGAATGTAAAGGAGAAAATAAAAGATGATCCCATTTTTAGATTTAAAAGGTATAAATGCTCAATACAGAGAAGAATTAATAACTGCATGTACAAAAGTTATAGATAGTGGGTGGTACATACAAGGAACTGAATGTAACGAATTTGAAAAAGAATTTGCACAATATTGTGGTACAAAATATGCAATAGGTGTAGCAAATGGTCTTGATGCACTAATCTTAATATTAAGAGCATATAAAGAATTAGGAATAATAAAAGATGGTGATGAAGTGATAGTTCCATCAAATACATATATAGCTTCTATCTTAGCAATATCACAAAATAATCTAGTTCCTGTTTTAGTTGAACCGGATATTAATACTTATTTAATAGATTCATCTAAAATAGAAGGAAAAATAACTTCAAAAACAAAAGCAATCATGCCTGTTCATTTATATGGACAAACTTGCCAAATGGATAATATAAACGCAATAGCAAAGAAATATAATTTAAAAGTGATAGAAGACTCAGCACAATCACATGGTGCATACTATAAAGATAAAAGATGTGGGAACTTAGGTGATGCAAGCGGATTTAGTTTTTATCCAGGGAAAAACCTCGGTGCATTAGGTGATGGTGGAGTAGTTACAACAAATGATGAAGAATTAGCAAATGCAATTAAAGCACTTGGAAATTATGGAAGTTATAAAAAGTATGAGAACCTCTATAAAGGCGTAAATAGTAGACTTGATGAAATTCAAGCAGCAATGTTAAGAATAAAACTAAGATACTTAGATAAAGAAATAGAAAAAAGAAGAGAAATTGCTAATTATTATTTAGAAAATATCAAAAACGATAATCTAATTTTACCAACAGTAAGAGAAGAAAACAATCATGTTTGGCATTTATTTGTAATCAGAACAAATAAAAGAGATGAATTACAAAAATATCTTCTAGATAATGAAATCCAAACACTTATTCATTATCCCTTAGCACCGCATAAACAAGAAGCATATAAAGAGTGGAAAAGTGTAAAATGCCCAATAAGTGAAAAAATTCATAATGAAGTATTAAGTTTGCCTATTGGTGGAGTACAATCCTTAAAACAAACTATAAAAATAGTTAATATCTTGAATGAGTTTTAAAATGATAAAAAAAATTAAATATAATTTAGAAAACTACATTTATTCAAAAAAGTATGGTAAATCAATTAATATAGATGATTTTAAAATAAAAACAAATAACTTTTCAGGAAATAAATTAAATATAATTTATTTGACATATTTTGATAGTACTTTCGGAATTAATAATACATTAAAACCTTTAGAGGAAATAGGGAGAGTATTTAAATTTCAATTTACAGAAAACCCTCATGAAAAAGATTGGTATAATAAAAAATTAGATGTCAATAAGAAAATGATAAATTTTGTTAAGAATATAATTAATAATAATATAATTGATATTATAGTGTGTTATGTTTCAGGGTATTCTATATCTATTGAATCATTAGAAGAGTTAAAAAGCTTTAATATTCCTATTATAAATGAGTCTTTAGATGATGAAAGAAAATTTAAGAGTAGAAGGGGTAAAGATGGCTGTTATAGAGGAGTAAAAGATATTTGCTCTTTCTTTGATCTTTCATTAACTACTTCTAAAAGTGCAATAATTAAATATTTAGTTGAGGGTGGCAATCCAATTTATAAAGATTATGCAGGAAATGAAAGAATTTATAGAAAATTGATATTAAAGAAGGAATATGATGTTTGTTTTGTTGGTGCAAGTTATGGAATCAGAGGTAAATATATAAGTTTTTTAAGAGAGAATGGAATATCTGTTTATACTAAAGGTTCTGGTTGGGAAGAAGGTTTTGCAGAAGCTGATGAAATGATTGAAATCTTTAATAAAGCAAAAATAGTTTTGGGATTTTCAACCGTTGGAAAGAATGATGATATTAATATATTAAAAGGTAGGGATTTTGAAGTACCTTTAATAGGTAGTTTTTACATTACAGGTTATCATGAAGAATTGAAAGAATATTTTACTATAGGAAAAGATATTGAGACTTATATGTCAAAAGAAGATTTATTAGCGAAAGTTAAGTATTATTTATTGAATGATGAAGAAAGAGAAAGTATTGCTAGGAAAGGATACGAGAAATGTTTAAATCATTATACTGCAAAAAAATCTTATGAAAAAGTTTTTGGTCATTTAGGATTGTAGTTGATTTTTAAAGGAAAGAATATTAAATCAAGAACTTGGTCAATTAATTTTTTATTTATTTTATCAACTATGCTTTTTTTTACGGCTTTTATTAACTATTATATTGATCCATTTTGGTTTTTTAAGCATCAAAATAATTTAAATAGTAAACAGAAAGTTGGTGATGAAAGACATAATAAACTAAATGATCTTTATAATAATGGTTTACAAAACTACAATGGATTATTATTAGGTAATAGTAGATCAACTTATATAAATCAATTTAAATTTTATAATGATTTTAAAATTTATAATTTTGCTACTTCTTCTATGGATTTAATTGAATATAATAGTTATATTCAATATTTGAAAAAAATAAAAGATTCAGAGTTTAAATATATTATACTTGGATTAGATTTTCATAATACAAATTTAAATAAAAATAAATTAGTAAAAGACCCAGAATATTATATAGAAAAAGTTGAGGATCCTTTTTATTTATTTAAAACATTATTGTCTTATGATACAGTAGAGAATTCTTTAAAGAATATTTCATATTCATTTAAAGATAAAAAAATATATTACGATAGAAATAATATTCATTATTCTGAAACAATTGATAAAATTAAATTAGAAAAAAGACAGAGAAATGGAATTATTCAATTAACTAAAAATTTTATGAATTCAAATTATCAATGGGATTCTAATTATAAAAAAAGATTAATTGAATTAAAGAAAAATAATCCTGAGACTAAATTTATTATTTTTACTTCACCTATAAGTTCTGAACTAATTTATTCTATTATCATTAATGGAGAGAAATTAGATGAATATTATAATTGGTTAAAAGATACTATAGAAGTTTTTAATGAAGTAAGTCATTATATGTTTTTAAATGATATTACAACTAATTTAAATAATTACTTCGACTCTAGTCATTACTATCCTTTTATAGGAGATATTATTGCAAAAGATTTATCTTCTCTACATAAATATAGTAAACATAAAATAATATTAAATAAATCAAACTTAGATACATTTTTTAATGATTTTAAAAATAATATTAATAAATTTAAAAGTAAGTATAATATAGAAAAAAGGAACTTTAACTAAAATGCTCTTTAATAGCTATGAATTCATATTCGCATTTCTACCAATAACATTCTTTATCTATTTCTATTTAAATAGTAAAAGACTAACAACAGCAAGTAAAGCTTTTCTCGTTTTTTCTTCGCTATTTTTTTATTCTTATTGGAATATAGCTTATTTACCTCTAATACTAGGAAGTATGCTATTTAATTATGCAATAGGAAATACATTAGCTAAAACTAAGAAAGAGAAAACTAGTAAAAAAACATTTTCAAATAAATCAATTTTAATTTTTGGTATTGTTTGTAATGTATCATTACTTGGATATTTTAAATACGCAGATTTTTTTATTGAAAACTTTAATTTTGCACTTGGAACAAATGTTGATTTGTTAAACTTATTATTACCTCTAGCAATATCATTTTTTACTTTCCAACAAATAGCATATTTAGTGGATAGTTATAGAGGTGAGACAAAAGAGTATGACTTTTTAAACTATGCACTCTTTGTAACTTTCTTTCCTCAATTAATAGCAGGACCAATTGTACATCATAAAGAGATGATGCCTCAATTTGCTAATAATAGAAATATGGTAAAGAATTATAAAAATATAGCTCTAGGTATATTTATATTTTCAATGGGATTATTTAAAAAAGTAGTAATAGCAGATACTTTTGCTGTTTGGGCAAATCAAGGATTTGATGTAGCAACAACATTGAACTTGTTTGAAGCTTGGGCTACTTCATTATCTTATACTTTTCAATTGTATTTTGATTTCTCAGGGTACACAGATATGGCAATAGGTATTGCATTACTATTTAATATAAAACTGCCTATTAACTTTAACTCTCCATATAAAGCTTTATCTATACAAGACTTTTGGAGAAGATGGCATATTACATTATCAAGGTTTTTAAGAGATTATGTTTATATTCCTCTAGGTGGAAATAAAAGAGGAAGGTTTAGAACATATTCAAACTTAATGGCTACTTTTATTATAGGTGGATTTTGGCATGGTGCTGGTTGGACATTTTTATTTTGGGGATTTCTTCATGGTTTAGCTTTATCTATTCACAGACTATGGCAAACACTCGGATTTAAAATGTGGTCTTGGTTAGCTTGGTTTATTACTTTTAACTTTATTAATATCACTTGGGTGTTTTTTAGAGCTAAAGAATGGGATGATGCTATTAAAGTTCTTATGGGTATGGCTGGGATGACAGGTATTGTATTAAAAGAAAAGTGGGAAGCCAAACTTATTTTCTTATCTCAATGGGGTATTGAATTTTCTACGGTTTTTACAGTATTAGATGGAAAGAATAAAGTAGTTTATTGGATTCTATTTTTTACTTTCTTTATAATATTTACAAAAAATAACAATAATAATTTAAATATGAAATTAAATAAGTATAATTTGGCGTTTTCATTATTATTATTTTATTATTCTCTTTTAAATTTAAATAATATATCAGAGTTTTTATATTTTAATTTTTAGGTATTTAATATGAATTCAAAAACTTGGTTAAAGAAATGGATTATCTTACTCATTTTTTTAATAGTAGTATCATTCTTTTTAATATTTTATTTAAATACATATAAAAATGTACCTCTTAGATTTACAAACTCAATATCTTTTGATGCTAAGTTATCGTTTTTAAAAAACACTAATAAGTTAGAAGATGTTGAAATAATAATTATTGGTTCATCTATGGGATTAAACAATATTAATACTGAAATATTATCTGAAAAACTTGGAGATAAAATATTAAATTTATCTTCATGGGGATTAAAAGTTAATGAAATATTTGATTTTATGAAAATTTTAGATTTATCAAACGTAAAAAAAATTATTTATTTAAATCAATATTTTGATTTTTATGGAGAAAGTATAAAACCTTATAATTTTCAAGATGTTAAAAACTATTTATATGATAATTCATATTTTATTGCATATTTTAATACTTTTAACAGCTTAAGTAAGAACTTAAAAGATTATTTAGGTTGGGAAAGAAGATATTTAAATAAAACTAAATATAGTGACTTGGGATTTAATAAGTATGGAGATATAGGTTTAAAAATAAATGAAGAAAATTCGAGTCAAGATAGATGGAATGCAATTACAGATATAACTAAACTTAATAATCATTTTGATTCTTTTGAGGATATGTTAAAATATTTGAGAGAAAAAAATATAGATTTTTATTTTGTTACAACACCTTATAGAGAAATATTTTTCAGTGAAGATAAATTCGTAAGTCAATATAATACATATCAAAATAAAATATATGATTTAAATAAGGTTTATAGTTTTAAATATATAAACTTGCAAAAGATATTAAATTTAAGTGATGTTTATTTTGCTGATTCTAGTCATTTAAATTTTAAAGGTTCAAGGTTAGTTTCAAAAAAATTATTAAAGAGTATAATCAAATGAAATATATAAAAGTTAAATTGATACATAGAGGAAGCCAAGCTTCTGAAAATACAACATTTAGAAACCAAAGTAAAGATTCAGAAGGAATTGTCGGGAATTGTCAGTTTACATTTAATCCTTTAAATAGAGATTATGATTGGTTAGTAATACAAGATGATGTTTCTAAAATTTTGTTAAATCAAACTGAAGTTCTTTCTTGTCCTAAAGAAAATACAATATTTGTGACTACTGAACCAAATACTATTACAAAATATGGGAAAGGTTTTACTAATCAATTTCAATATGTAATCACAAATCAAGATAAAAAATCTCTTCCTCATCTAAATGCTATACGTTCACAAACAGGTAATGTATGGTTTTATGGGAAAACATATGATGAAATAGTTGCTCAAAAAGAACCTAAAAAAATAAAAAAAATATCAACAGTATGTTCAAATAAACAACAAGGGCATACTATTCATAAACTAAGATATGACTTTACTAAAATTATGGAAGATAAGATTTCTGAGTTAGAAAGATTTGGGAAAGGTTTTAAATGGATTGAAACTAAAGCTGAAGCTATTGATGATTATGAATTCCATGTTGCTATAGAAAACCATTATTCTCCACATGTTTGGACGGAAAAACTAGCTGATACTTTCTTAGGGTTTGCTGTACCTATTTATTATGGTTGTCCAAATATTTATGAATATTTTCCAAAAGATAGTATTATTTTAATCGATATTTATGATATTGAAGGTTCACTTGAAAAGATTAAAGAAATTATTGCAACACCAGGTGAATATGAGAGAAGATTACCTGCAATAAAAGAAGCTAGAAGAAGGGTAATTGAAGAGTACAATTTATTAGCTATGATTAATAAGATTGTAACAGAAAACTCTTCAGAAAAAAAATCTGAAATTAGTTCTGATAATAAAATTTATGGTAGAAGACAAATGAGACTAAGAAGTTTTAATGATTTATATACTTTTATTATTTGGAAAATTAAAAATACTATAAAAAACTTATAGTATTTTTAGATATTTTAATTACGCATGTATTAATACAACCAGAAAATCATAGACTAACAACAACTATCATCAACAATCTGACAAATAATATGCCCAAATAGAATATGAAGCTCTTGTATTCTAGGTGTATTATTTGAGGGTACGATTAAGTTGATATCACAATACTTATCAATTTCTCCACCATCATTTCCACTAAACCCAAGAGTTTTACATCCAATCTCTTTTGCATATTTTAATGCATTGACTATATTTTCACTATTACCACTTGTGCTAATGCCAATTACTAAATCATTTTTATTTGCAAGAGCTTCAATTTGTCTTTTAAATACCATTTCATAACCAAAGTCATTTGATACAGCAGTTATAATACTTGTATCAGTCGTAAGTGCAATAGCAGGATAGCCTTTTCTAACAGTTTTATATTTACAAACTATTTCAGTTGCAATATGCTGTGCATCTGCAGCACTTCCACCATTTCCACAAATTAATACTTTATTCCCATTTTTTAATGTTTCAACTACTAAAGAAGAAGCCTCTTCTAATTTATCTTTTATTTTATCAAATGTTAATTTAGCAATATCTATATGCGATAAGAACTCTTTTTCAATCATTTTCTGCATTATTCAAAATCCTTTGAATTATTTTTGTTGTACTTTTATTTTCTACAAATTCAACAAGTTTTACTTCTTTTGCTATATCTTTACCTACAACAGTTTTACCAATATAATCACCACCTTTTACTAATAAATCAGGTTGTATTAGTTTTATCAACTCATATGGTGTTTCTTCATTAAAAATAACTACAAAATCAACTGCATCTAGTGCGGCTAATAAATAGGCTCTATCTTCTTGATTATTTATAGGTCTATTTGAACCTTTTAATCTTCTAACAGAATCATCTGAATTTAGTCCTAAAATTAAAATATCACCATAACTTTTTGCTTCTTCTAAATACTTCACATGACCTGCATGTAATATATCAAAACAACCATTCGTAAAGACTATTTTTTTCTTTTGATTAATTAGTCGTTTAGATATAGCTTTTATTTCATCGATATTTTTTATATTTGAAAAAGAATTTGATTTATGTAAACTTGATTCATATTCATAAATTTCATCCATGCTAGCAGTTGCACTTCCAATTTTACTTACAACTACACCTGCTGCTAAATTAGCAAACTCTACTGCTTTATCAATATCTAAACCATTCGCAATTGCAAAAGCAATTGATGCGATTACAGTATCTCCGGCACCTGTTACATCATATACTTCTTTTGCAACAGTTGGTTTAATTCTTAATTTATCATCATAAATTGCAATACCACTTTCACTAAGAGTTATTAATGCTAAGTCTAATTGATAATTTGTTTTTAATTCTTTTATTGCTTTTTCAAGAGTTGAATCATCTTTTATATCAATATTTGTAGCTTCAATAGCTTCTTTTTTATTTGGTGTTATTGCATAAGCATTTTTGTATTTATCATAATCATTTCCTTTTGGATCAACAAATACTTTTACTTTATTTTCATTTGAAATAGAAATTATCTCTTGAGTTAATTTTTTAGTTAAAACACCTTTTCCATAATCAGATAAAAGAAGAACATCATACTTTGATATATTTTTTGTTAAAAATTCTAATATTTTTGATGCACTTTCATCAGATATATTTTGTGTACTTTCTTTGTCATATCTTAATACTTGTTGTTGTGAAGCTATTAATCTACTTTTTTTTGTAGTTTTTCTATTTTCTTCTTCTATTAGCATATTTGTTTGAATATCAATATTTTCAAGCATTTCTTTTAATTCACTTGCAATACTATCATTTCCAAGCACACTAATTACAGATACTTTTGCACCAAATGTTTTTAAATTATTTAAAACATTTCCTGCTCCACCTAAGGCTTGGTTTTCTTTTTGAATATTTATAACAGGTACTGGTGCTTCAGGAGATATTCGTTCACAACTTCCCCATAAATAATGGTCAATCATCAAATCACCAATTACTAAAATATTAGGCTTTTTATTTTTTAAATTAATCATTATTTTACTTCTTCTTTAAATAGTCTTTTTATTTCAGGAATATACTCTTTAATGCCTTCTTCCATTTCATACCTTGGTTTATAATCTAAGTATTTTTGTGTATCTTCAATATTAGCTTGTGTAAAAAATTGATAAGAACCAATAAATGGATTTTTAATATATTCTTTTCCCTTATCAATATTTAGTTCACTTTGCAAAATATCTACAATATCTTCAAAACTTCTAGCTTTTCCTGTTCCCACATTATAAACTCCAGATTTCTTAGGATTACAAGCTTTTATATTTGCTTGTATTACATCTTCAATATAAATAAAATCTCGTAATATTTTGTCACTTCCCTCAAAAAGTTTAGGAGTAAGTCCTTTTAATATTTGATGTCCAAATTGAACTACCATTGAAGAAGTTTTGTTTTTAAAAAACTCTCTTGGACCATATACATTAAAATATTTTAATCCAACAATTGAAATATTTAAATCTTTTTTTAGATATTCATTTGTGATATTATCCATCATTACTTTTGAAAAACCATAGGCATTATTTGGTGACTCATATCCAACTTCAAAGCGATTACTATCACCATAAGTTGCAGCTGAACTTGCATAAACTACATTTGCATTATGCTTAATTGCAATTTTTAATAAATCTTCATAAGCATTTACATTTGTTTGTATCATTAAATCTTGTTCATTCACTGTTGTATCAGAAATAGCAGCTTGATGAAAAATATAATCAAAAGAATAATTCTCTTCTAAATCTTCTAATAGTTTTTTATCATTAATATCACCACTAATAACATGACCTTTAAATCCTAAAAGATTTTTAAAGTGACCAAAACTTTTTAGGTTACCATTTGAAAATGTCTCATTATTTCTAAAAGAGTCTAAGATTATAATTTTTGCATCAGGGTAATAATTTTGAAAGTAAAAAGCAAGATTTGAACCAATAAATCCTGCTCCTCCAGTTATTAAAATTGTTTTGTTATTAAAGTTTATATCAGTGTATTTCACTAAGTGTATCCTAAGCTTTTATTATATTTTTTGTTTCAATTATATCTTCAACAATATTTTTTGTTTTGAGATCATCTATATTGTATGAATATTGGCTAGAAATTAAAATTGAGTTTTTAATTCCTGCATTAAAAGCCATATCAATATCTGATATTTTATCTCCAATCATCCATGAAGTATTTAAATCAATATCATACTTTTGACAAGCTTGAGTAATCATTCCAGGTTTTGGTTTTCTACAAAAACAATTATCATTTGGTGTATGAGGGCAGAAAAAAACATCAAGTATCTCAATTTTTTTATTTTTAAACTCTTTTATCATCCATTCCGACAATTTATCAAAATCATTTTGACTAAAATATTTTCTTCCTATGCCAGATTGATTTGTAACAATTATAATTTTATATCCGAGTTTTTGGAAATAAATACAAGTATCAAATATATTATTTATAAACTCAAAATCTTCAATTTTATAAACGTAATGTTTATCAATATTTATTACACCATCTCTGTCAAGAAAAACTATTTTTTGTCTTGTCAATTTTATAATCCTCAGTTATTATAAATAAATATTATTATAACACAATGTATTCTTAATTTAATTAAGAGACTAGTAAGTGAAAATTATATATTGTTTAAAAAAGATTAGTATAAAGAGAAAATGTGACTAAAACTTCAATATATTATAAAAATAAAACAAACCTAATAAAAGAATTAGAAAAAGATGAAAGAATTTTTGTCTTAAAAAAACAAACATTATTAAAAAAACTTTCTTTTGCAAAAAAAGAATATGCAGATATCTATTTTCACTCAGGAACTTTAGATGAAGAAGCAATTTTGAATATTAAAAACTCAAAAAAAACTATTGTAAATTCAAAGCTACTTAAAAAAGAAATCCTTGAAAAAACAGATATCTCAAAAGAGAATATAAAAGTTATCTATCCCAGTATAAATATGAGCTATAAAAAGCCAAAACAAATCAAAGAAGAATTATGTAAAAAATATGATATAGATTCAACGCCAAAGATTATATACTTTACAGCAAATAATTTGAAAACTTCTGGTGTAAAAGAATTCTTTGATATCATTGTCACTTTACGTTCTATGAATAAACAAATTATAGTTTCTTCAGATAAAAATCAAATAAATGCACTAAAGTTTTTAATATCAAAGTACAATTTTGGTGATGAAGTTTTATTGTTAGAAGATTATGAAAAACCAAATGATTTATTTTTAGCAGCTGATATTTTTATTCTTCCAACATATAATAAAAGTTTTGCAACAAATATTTTAAAAGCAATGTATTGTAAATGTGCTGTTTTAAGTACTACAACAAACTATGCAAGTGAGTTGATTGATGTTTTTGCAACGATGGAAAACCCTAGTGATCCAAATACTAGTTTTAAAGTTGATGCTCTATTATCAAGAGAAGAAGATTTAAAGCTTATTCAAAAAGAAAACAGAAAAATTGCAAAGAAATATGAATTATCAAAGAATTTAAATAAATTAAACACAATCATAGAGAGTATTTAAATAAATATTAAGATAAATTAGGTAGAATACGCCAATATTTTTCACTATAGAAGGAAGACAAATGTCAAGAAGATGCGCAATATCAGGAAAAGGACCTATGGTTGGTAACAACGTAAGTCACGCAAAAAACAGAACTAAAAAAAGATTTTTACCAAACTTAAGAACTGTAAGAGTTACTTTAGAAGATGGTACTACTCAGAAAATTAGAATTTCTGCTAAAGAGTTAAGAACTCTTAAAAAACACTCATAGAAGGCTAATGAAAGTGCTTTCATGAGCATCTTTAGAAGAGTCAGAAAAGCGCTTGGTTGGGAATTCAAAACAGCCAAGCCTGAGTATGATCTAAACCCTTTAATATACTCTCAACTAAAACCATTTAGACTACCACTCGTACTAGTTCAAGTTATCATGATGATAGGAACACTTGGATATATAATTATTGATGATTTCCCAATTTTAGATGCTATTTATCAAACAGGTATTACATTTACTACTGTTGGATTTGGTGAAGTTGCTGAAATATCACAAGCAGGTAGATTTTTTACAGTCACACTAATAATCTTTGGATTTGCTACTTTTACACTTTCAACTGCTGTACTAATTGATGCTGTAATAAAAGGCCGATTATTTGATTTGTATAAGGAAAGAAATATGCTTTACAAAATTGCAAGATTAAGAAGACACTTCGTGATTTTTTATCACAATGAATATACATTACAATTAGCTAAACAATTCAGGGACAATCAAGTTCCTTTTGTGGTTGTAGATCCTAGCGAAGATATTGAAAAAATTGCAAAAGAAAACGGTTATCCATATTGGGTAAAAGAAGAACCATATAAAGAATTAGCTTTTTTGAAATCACATTTATCTTCGGCAAAAGGTGCAATATCTTTATCAAAAAATATTTCAGACAATATTACTTTAATTGCTTCTGTTAGATTATATGAAAAAGAATTAGGACGAAGTCCTTTTTTAATCATTTCTAATGCAGAAACACAAAATGAAAAAATCAGACTTCAAAAACTTGGAGCCGATAAAGTTGTAGCAACTCCGTCTTTAATGGCAAAAAGAGTTTCAGCCATGGCAATTAGACCAGATATGGAAAATGTACTTGATGAGTTTTTATATAAAAGAGATACTCCAATTGATATGGAAGAAGCTTTCGTAAACGAAGACTCTTGGGTAGTTAATAAAGAAATGAAAGATTTACGATTAAGAGATAAACTTAAAGTATCTGTAATTGGAATTACAGAAGCAAAAGGTAGGTTTATTCAAATGCCAAGTGGTTCAGTTGTGATAAGTGCTAATTCAAAATTATTATTAGTAGGTTCACAAAAAGGAATTGCTAGAGCAAAAAGAATTATAAGTCTAAATAGAAAACCAGGAGATGAATAAAATGTTTACAATCTTACCTATAAAAGGTTTTATCGACCAAATTGATGGTTTTTATTGTGATGGCATTAGTGCAGGATTAAAACCAAGTGGAGATAATGACTTAGGTTTTATTTATGTAAGCGAACCTTGTGACGTTCAAGCTGTTTTTACTGAAAATAAATTTCAAGCAGCTCCTTTAAAACATTTCTTACAATATGAAGAAAACTTTAAAACAAACTTTGTTTTAATTAATTCAAAAAATGCAAATGCAATGACTGGAAAAAAAGGTATTGAAGATATTGATACTATCTTTTCTCAATTAGATTTTGATTTAATAAACCCAATTATGAGTTCAACTGGAGTTATTGGAAATCCTTTACCTATTGAAAAAATAGTAAATGGTGCAAAATCTTTTGATTTATCATCAAAAAGTGGTGAAAACTTATCTAAAGCAATTATGACTACTGATGCTTATTCAAAAACTTGTATGTATGAAGTAAAACTTGAAGATGGAAGCTCATTTAAAATAGGTGCAGTTGCAAAAGGTGCAGGAATGATTAATCCAAATCTTGCAACTATGTTATGTTTTATTTGTACGGATGCAAATATTCCTGTAAGTGATATGAAAGAAGCATTAAAAGTTAATAGTGAAACAACTTTTAATGCAATTTCAGTTGATGGTGATACATCTACAAATGATACAGTAATGTTACTAGCAAATAAGAAATCAAACTCATATGAAAAGCAAGCTTTCTTTGAAGCTTTACGATTAGTAATGCATGATATGGCAATGTTAATGGTAGCAGATGGAGAGGGCGCTAAAAAAGCTGTTGCCTTTGAAGTAATAAATGCACTTACTAAAGAAGATGCACAAATTGCTGCAAAAGCATTATCCAATTCACTACTTGTTAAAACTGCACTTTTTGGAGAAGATCCAAATTTTGGAAGAATTGCTTCAACTATTGGTGCTAGTAAAATTACATGTAATGAAGAAACTTTAGTTATATCATATAATAATATTATTGTATATAATAAAGGTGAACTTTGCTTTGATGCAAATACAGAAGCAAAAGCTTCAGAAGTATTAAAAGATGATAAATTTAAAGTTATTTGTGATATTGGTTTAGGTGATAAATCATTTACAGCTTATGGATGTGACTTAGGTTATAAGTATGTAGAAATCAATGCTGATTATCGTACATAGTAAAATATTTTTAAGAAAACTAAGAGTATAATTAAATAACAAAAATTCAAAACTAGGACGAAAAATGTTTCACGAACATAGAGAATTAATTACAGAATTAAAACAAAAAGATGCTCATTTTCATAGATTATTTGATAAGCATAATGATTTAGATGAAGAGATTACAAAATTAATTGAAGCTCATGCTGATGATGTTACAATTGAAACAAAAAAGAAAGAAAAATTAAAACTTAAAGATGAAGTTTATAATATAATTATTACATATAAAAATTCTAAATAACTTTACTAATTAAAAGGGCTTAAAGTTTTGCTTTAAGCCCTTTTTTTATGCATTTTTTTCCTCTTCTTTATTCTTACAACTTATGCTAAGCCCTTTTTAGATAAAATAACTTAATTTTATAAAACAAAGGCCTATGTACATGGAAAACCTTTTCGAAAATCAAGATATTATTGATATAAATATTGAAGACTCTGTTAAAGCTTCGTATTTAGATTACTCAATGAGTGTTATTATTGGTCGTGCATTACCAGATGCAAGAGATGGATTAAAACCAGTTCACAGAAGAATTTTATATGCTATGCATGATTTAAATATTACATCAAAATCAGCTTATAAAAAATCTGCGAGAATTGTTGGAGATGTTATTGGTAAGTACCATCCACATGGTGATAACTCAGTTTATGATGCATTAGTAAGACTTGCACAAGATTTCTCAATGAGAGCACCACTAATTGATGGTCAAGGAAACTTCGGTTCTGTTGATGGTGATAATGCAGCTGCTATGAGATATACAGAAGCTCGTATGACAAAAGTTGCTGAAGAAGTTATGAGAGACTTAGACAAAGATACAGTTAACTTTACAGCAAACTACGATGATACTATGAAAGAACCTTCAGTTCTTCCAACAAGACTTCCAACCTTATTATTAAATGGTAGTGAAGGTATTGCTGTTGGTATGGCTACAAAAATTCCACCGCATAATTCAAATGAATTATTAGCAGCTGTTTTACATATGGTTGATAATCCAGAAGCTACGGCAGATGAATTAATGCAATTTATTAAAGGTCCAGATTTCCCAACAGGTGGAACTATTTTTGGTCGTCGTGGAATTATCGATGCTTATAATACAGGTCGAGGACGTGTAAGAATTAGAGCAAAGCATCATATTGAAACAAAAGGTAAGAAAGAGATTATTATTCTTGATGAATTACCTTACCAAGTAAATAAATCTAGACTAATTGAGCAAATTGCAAACTTAGCAAAAGATAAACAAATTGAAGGTATTTCAGAAGTTAGAGATGAATCTGATAGAGATGGAATTAGAGTTGTAATTGAACTTAAAAAAGATGCAATGAGTGAAATTGTATTAAACAACCTTTATAAATCAACTCCAATGGAAAATACATTTGGAATTATTTTACTTGCAGTTCACAATAAAGAACCAAAAGTATTTACATTGCCAGAATTATTAACTGTATTTTTATCACATAGAAAAACAGTAATTATTAGAAGAACTATTTTCGAACTTGAAAAAGCAAAAGCAAGAGCACATATTTTAGAAGGTCTAAAAATTGCACTTGATAATATTGATGAAGTTGTAAAAATTATTAAAGCTTCTGCTAATGATGCAGATGCAAGAGAAAAGCTTCAGGAAAGATTCTCATTATCTCATATTCAATCTCAAGCTATTTTAGATATGAGATTAGGAAGACTTACTGGTCTTCAAAGAGATAAATTAGAAGCTGAATATCAAGAATTATTAGCTTTAATCGAATACTTAGAATTAATTTTAAAATCTGAAGATAGATTAAATGAAATTATTAGAGAAGAATTAGAAGAAGTAAAAGAAAGATTTGCATCTGATAGAAGAACTGATATTGAAGATTCTTATGATGAAATTGATATTGAAGATTTAATTCCAAATGAGCCAATGGTAGTTACTATTACTCATAACGGTTATGTAAAAAGAGTACCAATTAAATCTTATGAAAAACAAAGACGTGGTGGAAAAGGTAAAACAGCTGTAACTACACACGATGATGATTTCATTGAGAAATTCTTTGTATCTAATACTCATGATACTTTAATGTTTGTTACAAATATGGGACAATTATACTGGTTAAAAGTATATAAAATTCCAGAAGGTTCTAGAACTGCAAAAGGTAAAGCAGTTGTTAACTTAATCAACCTAAGAGATGATGAAAAAATTATGGCAATTATTCCAACGTCTGATTTTGATGAGTCTAAATCTTTAGCATTCTTTACAAGAAATGGTGTTGTTAAAAGAACATCATTATCTGAATTCTCAAATATTAGATCAAATGGGGTAAGAGCTATTGTTCTTGATGATACTGATGAAATTGTAACTGCTAAAATTACAGACCCAAGCTCGCAATTCTTAATGATATTTACAAGTTTAGGTCAATGTATTAGATTTGATATTGAAAAAACAAGAGAACAAGGTAGATCTACAAGAGGAGTTAGAGGTATTAAGTTCAAACATGACTCTGATTTTGTAGTTGATGCTGATGTTATTACAGATGAATCACAAGAATTATTACCAATTTCTGAAAAAGGTATTGGAAAAAGAACAACAGTTTCTGAATATAGATTAACAAATAGAGCAGGTTCTGGAGTTATATCAATGAAATTATCAAATAAAACTGGTAATGTTGTTGGAGAAGTTTTAGTTGATGAAACTCAAGACTTAATGGCACTTACATCTATTGGTAAAATGATTAGAGTTGATATGCAAACAATTAGAAAAGCAGGAAGAAATACTTCTGGTGTAATTATTGTAAATGTTGATAAAGGTGATAAAGTTGTATCAATAGCAAAATGTCCAAAAGAAGCTGAAGAAATTGAAGTTGATGAAAATGGAAATGTGATTAGATATACAGAAGATGGTGAGGTTGTTGTAGTTGAACCAGTTGAAGGTTTAAACCCAGTAGATTTAAATACAGAATCAAATGTTCAAGAAACACCATCATTATTAGATAATGAAGAAAACGAAGAAAATAACGAGGAAAAATAAGTAGATGAGAAAATTTAATGTAGCAGTAGTTGGTGCAACTGGTGCTGTTGGAGAAGAACTTTTTAGAGTAATGGAAGCATATGACTTCCCTGTTGCAAATATCGTGCCATTAGCAAGTGCAAATAGTGCAGGTAGTAAAATTGAATATAAAGAAAAAGAATATACAGTATTAGAATTAACTGATACTGTATTTGAAGAAAATGAAGTTGATATTGCATTTTTTTCTGCGGGTGGTTCAATTTCTGAGAAATTTGCAAAATATGCTGTTGAAGCAGGAGCTGTTGTAATTGATAATACAAGTCATTTTAGAATGGATCCAAATGTTCCTTTAGTAGTTCCTGAAGTTAATCCTGAAGATATTACTTTATGGAGAGAAACTGGAATTATTGCAAATCCAAATTGTTCAACAATTCAAATGGTATTATCTTTAAAACCATTAGATGAATTATACGGAATTAAAAGAGTTGATGTATCAACTTATCAAGCAGTTTCTGGTGCTGGAAAAGCTGGTATGGAAGAACTTGTAAAACAAATGCAAGCGTTCTTTGCATTTAATTTAGGTGAAGCAAAAAAAGAAGCTTTTGCTCATCAAATTGCTTTAAATGTTATTCCTCAAATTGATGTTGCACAAGAGAATGGATTTACTAAAGAAGAAATGAAAATGGTAAATGAAACTCAAAAGATTCTAAAAAAACAGATTCAAGTAGCAGCAACTTGTGTTAGAGTTCCTGTTTTAAGATCTCACTCAGAGTCTATTACTGTTACATTTGAAGATAATGTAGAAGTAAATGTAGCTGAAGTAAGAGATTGCTTAGAAAACTTTGAAAATGTTGAAGTTATTGATGATTTAGAAAACAATGCATATCCAATGCCTATTGTTTCAACTGATACAGATATTACTTATGTAGGTAGAATTAGAAAAGATGTTTATGCACCAAATATTGTTCACTATTTTAATGTTGCAGATCAAGTAAGAGTTGGAGCTGCTACTAATTCTGTAAGAATTGCATTAAAATGGATTGAAATGGAGAATGATATTTAATGTTAGAAAGACTTTTTGAAAGTGCAATGTGGAAGACTAGATTATTTATTCTTCTAGCAGTTGTATTTGGTCTTATTGGTGCAATAGTTCTTTTTATTGTTGCATCAGTTGATATTTATGAAGTCTTAATGTACACATTTAATGTTTATGCAAATGGATTACATCCAAAAGATTTTCATGAAGTAATAGTAAGTAAAATAATTGGAGCAGTAGATTTATACCTAATCGCAATTGTAATGCTGATTTTTGCATTTGGTATTTATGAACTTTTTATATCAAAAATAGAAGCTGCTGAAAATAAAGAAACAGGCAATAATATTCTTGCTATTTCTTCACTTGACCAATTAAAAGATAAAATAGCAAAAGTAATTATTATGGTACTTGTAGTTGGATTTTTCCAAAGAGTATTACATATGAAATATACTTCTGCCTTAGAAATGTTGTATTTTGCAGTATCAATTATGGTTCTTGCAATTGGACTTTACTTTTTAGGTAAAGTTGGACAAAAAGAGTATAAAAAATAATAGATTAATATTAAGGGTATAAAATGTCAAAGATTTTTGTAGATGCATGTTTAAGAAAAGAAACTCCTTACACTCCGGTATGGATGATGAGACAAGCTGGTAGATATTTACCAGAATATATGAAAGTTAGAGCAGAAGCTGGAAACTTTTTAAACCTTTGTCATAATCCAGAAAAAGCTGCTGAAGTAACTATTCAACCTTTAGATATTGTAGGTGTTGATGCTGCTATTTTATTCTCAGATATATTAGTAATTCCAAATGAAATGGGAATGCATTTAGAGTTTATAAAAGGTGAAGGTCCAATCTTCAAAGATCCAATTAAAAATGAAGCTGATATTGATGCTCTTTTAGGTGGTGAAGAAGCTGCTGATAAATTAACTTATGTTTATGAAACAATCAAACTATTAAAACAACAACTTCCTGAAGATAAAGCGCTTATAGGATTTACTGGAGCACCTTGGACACTTGCTACTTATATGATTGAAGGACAAGGAACTAAAACATACAATCTTTGTAAAAAAATGATGTATTCTAATCCTGAACTATTACACAAGATTTTAAGAAAAGTAACTGAAGTTGTTAAGTTTTATATGATTAAACAAATTGAAGCAGGTGCTGATGTAGTTCAAATTTTTGATTCATGGGCTGCTGCTATTGAACCAGGTAAATATGATGAATTCTCATGGAAATATATGGTAGAAATTGCTGATTATATTAAAGCTAAATATCCTAATATTCCAATTATTATGTTCCCTAAAGGTGTATCTGCATTTATTAATATGGGTGGAGTATATGGAAACTTTGATGTATTTGGAGTTGATTGGGGAACACCAATGGCAATGGCAAAAGCAAAACTAGGTGAGAAGTATGTACTTCAAGGAAATATGGAACCATGTAGACTTTACTCAAAAGAAGAGACTACAAAATGTGTTGAAGTAATACAAGAAACTATGCAAGGTGAGGGACATATATTTAACTTAGGACATGGTATCTTACCAGATGTTCCTGTTGAAAATGCGATACATTTTGTATCTGAATGTAAAAGAGTTTCAAAAAAATAACTCGAATAGAATAGGATAGATATTCCTATTCTACTAGTAAAAAATAGTAATTTTTCTTTCTTCTATTAAATTTAACAAAAAAATCAAAAATCTCTTGACAAACTATAACTTTTTTACTATAATTCCACCCCATTAAAGAGGAATATATATTCCGGCATAGCTCAGTGGTAGAGTAGATGACTGTTAATCATTTGGTCCCTGGTTCGAATCCAGGTGCCGGAGCCATTAACCTTTTTGATGAAACATACAAATTAAATTTATTAGATTCCGGCATAGCTCAGTGGTAGAGTAGATGACTGTTAATCATTTGGTCCCTGGTTCGAATCCAGGTGCCGGAGCCATCTTTTTAAATTTAGACTAAAACTTATACAAATTCCGGCATAGCTCAGTGGTAGAGTAGATGACTGTTAATCATTTGGTCCCTGGTTCGAATCCAGGTGCCGGAGCCATTACTTTTTTATAATCCTACAAAATAACATATTTACAATTATAGTAATCATCACTTAATATTTTTATAGCAGTTTTATTTAGTACATCACTATATGGTATTATATATCTAAACTCAACATCACTTTTTTCTATATTATTTTCTTTGCTATATTTTTTTGCATTATTACAAAAAGTTTTTATATCTTCATCTATAATTGATTTTAATTCAAAAGAATTTTTACATTGAACAATAATTGATTTTTTATTTTTTATACATAATAAATCTAGACCTAATTTTTTATCTTCATCTTTTAATATTGTAACCTCATAGCCTAAATCTTTATATTTTTTTATTGCTCTACTTTGTAAAGTAAAACCATTTTTTTCATGTTCTTCATTTTTAAGTATTATGTTTTTTCTATTTCTCATATTCATATATTTTTTGAATAATACAATAGCAATAATAATAGGCACAATATGCCAAATATTTGATAATGAAGCCATTATCATGTAACTTATATCTTTATCCATTATAGTTTCTCATTTCGTGCCTTTAGATGCTTTATTTTAATGTGGATTTGATTATATCATTATCTATGAAATTGTATATTAAAGATATTTGATTAAAAAGCATACAAGATATTTTGTATAAAAATATTATGTTTATATATAATTGTATTATTAAGTTTAGGAGTTTATTATCAAATATTTATATATTTTAAAAGTAGGAGAAACCTTTCTTTTAACAAAAGAAAAATTAAAAGATTTCGATACGTGGATATTAAAGTTTTTAAAGAAAACCAAAACTAGAATTAAGATTATTGATATTTTATCTAAAGATAAATTGCCAAATATAAATAGTGCAAAAGGTTTTATAATAAGTGGTTCACATGAAATGGTTACAGATGAACTTCCTTGGAGTCTTTTATTAGAAAAGTATATTAAGAAAATTTCTAAAACAAATATTCCTCTTTTAGGAATTTGTTATGGACATCAATTAATTGCAAAAGCATTAGGTGGAAAGAGTGGTTTTAATAAAAAGGGAAAAGAAATAGGTATTGTAAAAATAAAAAATCTTTCTTTTAAGAATAAAGACCCTTTACTAAAAAACTTTCCTAAAAAGTTTGATGCTTTTGAAACACATTATCAAACAGTTATAAAATTACCTGCAAAGGCAAAAATATTAGCTAAAAACTCAAAAGATAATACACAAGCCGTAAGATTTGAGAGTAATATTTGGGGAGTACAATTTCATCCTGAATTTGATAAAGAAATTATGAAAGAGTATATTTTAAATCAAAAAGAAACAATTAAAGATTTAAGATCTTGTGATATTAGTAATACAGTATTAAAAAACTTTAGTGATATTGTTGAAAAAAAAGTATAAAGAGTTTTACTCTTATATACTTTTTATAACTAAATCTTGTGCTTCTTTGATTAGCAGCTCTAGGTGATCTTCACTTTTAAAACTTTCAGCATATATTTTATAAATATCTTCAGTTCCAGATGGTCGTGCTGCAAACCAACCACTTGCAGTTGTAACTTTTAATCCACCAATGCTTGCATTATTTCCACTTGCATTTGTATAGATATTTTCAATTTCTTCATTTGCTAAAGTTTTTGATGTAATATCTTTAACACTTAAGCTTTTTAACTTTGCTTTTTGCTCAAAACTTGCAGGAGCATCTACTCTTTTATAATAAGCTTTTCCAAACTGTTTTTCAAACTCTTGATAAATAACACCTGGATCTTTTTCTAATTTTGCAGTAATTTCAGCAGCTAAAAGATTTAAAATTATTCCATCTTTATCAGTAGACCAAACGCTTCCATCAATTCTAAGAAAAGATGCTCCAGCACTTTCTTCTCCACCAAAGGCTAAACTTCCATCAAAAAGTCCTTCTACAAACCATTTAAAACCAACAGGTACTTCGTAAAGCTTTTTATCAATAGAGTTTACAACCTTATCAATCATAGAACTAGAAACTAAAGTTTTTCCAACTCCTAAGTCATTTTTCCATTCTTTTCTATTTGAAAATAAATACCAAATTGCAACAGTTAAATAGTGATTAGGATTCATAAGTCCAACACTTTTAGTGACAATTCCATGTCTATCAAAATCAGGATCATTTGCAAATGCAATATCATATTTATCTGCTAGTTTTATAAGAGATGCCATAGCATAAGGAGAAGAACAATCCATTCTAATTTTTCCATCATGGTCACATGTCATAAATGAAAAAGTAGGGTCAATTTTTTCATTTACAATATCAAGGTTTAATCCATAAACTTCATTTATCCTTTTATAGACATCAAGTCCTGAACCACCAAGAGGATCAACACCGATTTTAAGATTAGCATTTTTAATAGCAGTCATATCAATAATACTATCTAAGGATTCAACATAAGGAGTAATAAAATCATCAATATCTAAAAAATCTGACTTACTAATTTTATCTTGTGCTAATGCTTTTACTTCATTTAGACCATTTTTTAGTATTTCATTTGCTCTTTTTTCAATAATAGAAGTAACATCACTATCAGCAGGTCCGCCATTTGGAGTATTATATTTAAATCCACCATCACTTGGAGGATTATGAGATGGAGTTATTACAACACCATCATTTAAAACATCAGAGTTTTTATTTGCTTCAATAATTGTAAAAGACATTACAGGTGTTGGAGTGAAGGCATCTTCATTTGCAATCTTACATTTTACTTCATTTCCTAAGAAAACTTGTAATGCAGATATTTGAGCAGGTCTAGATAAAGCATGTGTATCAATTCCAATATGCATAACACCATTAATTCCTACACTTTTTCTGTATTCACATAAAGCTTGTGTAATTGCAAATATATGATTTTCATTAAAACTAGTTTTTAATGAAGTACCTCTATGACCTGATGTTCCAAAAGAAACTTTTTGATTTTGAATATTTACATCTGGTTTATGTTCATAGTAACATTCAATTAATTCTTCAATGTCTTCAAGTATTTCTTTTGGTGCTTCTTTCCCTGCAAGATTGCTTATCAAATTTTGTCCTTATTTTCATTTAATTGTTTATATATTTATTATTTTATCTAAAGCTTGCTTTTAAAAAATCTTATTTTTTATTTTCTAATTCATAAAAATAATTAGTAGCTTCTACAAAACCATCGATTGAACCACAATCAAATCTTTTTCCTTCAAATTTATAAGCTAATACCATTTGGTTTTTTGCTTGAGTACAAAGTGCATCAGTAATTTGTAATTCTCCATTTTTCCCAGGTTTTGTGTTTTTGATAATTTCAAAAATTTCTGGAGTTAAAATATATCTTCCAATTACTGCAAGATTTGATGGAGCTTTGTCATTATCTGGTTTTTCTATCATATTTGAAATAATATGAACACCATTTTCCATAGGTTTTCCTTCAATCACACCATATTTATGAACTTCTTCTTTTGGTACTTCCATACAAGCTACGATACAACATTTATATTTTTCATAAAGTTTAACCATTTGTTTAAGAACTCCATCGCCTTTTGGATTTACACATAAATCATCAGCTAAAATAACTGCAAAAGGATTAGAATCTCCTACTAAAACTTTACCTTTATATATAGCATCACCTAAACCTTTCATTTCATTTTGTCTTGTGTATGTAAAAGTACATTTTTCAATAATACTTCTAATATCACTAAGCATTTTTTCTTTTGAACTTCCTTGTATTTGATGTTCTAGCTCATAAGAAATATCAAAATGGTCTGTAATAGCTCTTTTCCCTCGACCTGTGATTATTGACATTACATCACATCCTGCATCCATTGCTTCTTCAACTCCATATTGTATTAATGGTTTAGTAAGTACTGGTAACATCTCTTTTGGCATTGCCTTTGTTGCTGGTAAAAATCTTGTACCATAACCTGCTGCTGGAAATAAACACTTTGTAATTTGACTCATTTTATATATTCTCCTTAATTTTTTTAATTTGCATTTAATATGCTATATTTTTCCCTTAAGCCACATAACTTGATATGGTTCAAGAGTAATTGTTGATTCTTTTTTCATACTATTATCATCACAATAGTTTGAACTTAAAATATCACATAATGGTAATTTTATATCTTTAGGTAATGTAATAGTAACTTCTTCATTAGAGTAATTATTAAGAGAGAGTATTCTTTCTTTTTTATCTACACTAAATTTATCAATTACAAAAACTCTTTCATCTAATTCTAAAAAGTTAAATTGAGTAAATGGATTAAAAGCATCTTCATTTATTCTAATTGAAATCATTCTTTTATACGCATCAAAAATAGTTTTTCCTAAACTTCCCATTGTTGAAAGTTCATTTTCAAGCCAATCAACATTATACTTTTCTCTATTTATAGTTCTATTTATTCCAGAGTGCTTAACACCATCTTTATAATTTTGAGAACCAACTAATGAATGAAAATAAATCCCAGGAACCCCAGGCATTGCTAAAACAGTTGCTTGAGTTACCAGCATTCTTTTTATTCTTAATATTTGCTCATCTTCTGGATTACTTAAAGCATCAATATAACTACAATTTAATTCATAAGGAGTTTTACTTCCATCTTCTTCAGATCTATATGAAACTAAACCACCATGGTCTTTAACTCTTTTTTCAATATTAGCTACTTCTTCATCACTCAAAATCCCTTTTACTGGACGAAGACCAATACCATCATGACTAGCAGTAAAGTTAAAGAAACATACCTTATCACTAGGTAGTTCTAATGTTTTAGCCCAAGTCGTTAATTTTTTAGTGTTTGAGCAAACCATTGAATTTAGTAATAGTGGAGGAAGTGCAAAGTTATAAACCATTTGAGCCTCATCATCTCCACTTCCAAAATAAGAAATGTTTTCATGATGAGGTACATTTGTTTCTGTAATTATAATTACTTCAGGAGCAACTTCGTGTATTACTTCTCTCATAAGTTGAATTAATTCATGTGTTTGAGGTAAATGAACACAACCCGTTCCTAACTCTTTCCAAATAAATGCAATCGCATCAAGTCGAATTAGTGTTGCACCTTTTTCAACATAGTAAAACATTGCATCAAGAACAGCTCTTAAAACCTTATAACTTTTATAATTTAAGTCAACTTGGTCTTTACTAAAAGTTGTCCATATATTATGAATTTTTCCATCGTCTGCAATATATTCATGCAAAAGAGGTGTTGCTCTTGGACGTACAACTTTACTTAAATCAGTTGTAGGATCAAGTTCAATAAAGAAATCTTC
Source organism: Poseidonibacter parvus (assembly GCF_001956695.1). NCBI lineage: Bacteria > Pseudomonadati > Campylobacterota > Epsilonproteobacteria > Campylobacterales > Arcobacteraceae > Poseidonibacter > Poseidonibacter parvus. Next base: position 1,943,041 of record NZ_CP019070.1, on the reverse strand, counting down.
AAAATATTTATCACCTGCTAAAAAGGATTTAAACCAATTTGAAAACTGAGAAATATGATTAATAACACCATCAACCATTATTCTATATTCCTTTGACAATGATTCAACTTCTCTCCATGATCCCATATGAGGATCAACAGCAGTATAGTTTACAACTGAAAATCCATCATCTGATGAATAAGGGTAAAAAGGTAAAATATGAACTGAATTAATAACTCCTTTTAAATGATTATCCATAAACTGTTTTAAAGTGTCAAGTGCAGGTTCACTATTTCTAGAAACTTGATCTCCATAAGTAATTAAAATGATATCTTTTTGACTTAAATGATACTCTTTTGAATTAATTCTTTGTTTATACTTATAAATTAAATCAATTATTCCATCTATTGCTTTTTGAGCTGTTTCTTCAGGGTATAATTTATGTAGTCTTTTGTTTATATTATGCTTTGGGTCTGAGATATGGTTTTTCATTGATTATCCTTTTGAACATATTCATGAAATTTATCAGAAAAATCAGGTAAAACTGATCTTACTGTAATCCATGGAGATAAAGCTGGAACACCCATTGGGTCTTCATAATATTCATTTGAAGCTTCTTTGATAGCTTCTTGAAAAGCTTCAACTGCTTTAATTTCTTTTTCTCTTATATAATCTAATCCATTAACTTTGCTAAGTGCATTATATTTTGATATTTCAAATCTTGATTCTTGGAAATAGGTTGCAAGTAAAGTTTTAAAAGTAGAAGGAGAAAAGATAACACCTTCTTGTGCCATTACTCTAAAAAGTGTTTTAGCAATATCATTTGCCATTTTATAAATTCCACCATTACTCTCTTGTGAACCTAACTCTTGATGTTTATGTTCATAAGTATCCATGATTTGTGTTTGACAAATTCGTCTGTTTGAGGTGTTTTTATAAACTTCACTTAATGTTGAAACTTCAAGTCCCCAAGTTGGAGAAATAGCAATACCCCTTCCCATTGACCTTATAAATGAAAACTCTCCAGAAAGTGCATATCTAAAACTTTCCATATATTCTAAATATCTGCTATGTCCATGAACTTTTTTCAATGAATTAATCAAAGGTGTATAAAGTAATCTTGTAGCTCTTCCATGAAGTTTATTTGTAACTCTTGAATAATAACCTTTATTAAATTCAAAATCTAAACCTGGATGAATAATAGGATAAAACAATCTTGCAGGAATTTCTCTTGAGTAATTAACAATATCACAATCATGAAGTGCAAAAGCATAAGCATCTTTATCTGTTAATCCATAACCTAACATTGTCCATACATTTCTTCCTTTACCTGGAGTATCAAGTCCTGGAAAACCTTCATTTGTAAGTTCAGAATAAAGTTCTTTAATTCTTGGACCATCATTCCATAAAACATCAACTTTACAATGTAGTTGACTCATAAGCTCTTTTACTTCTTCAAATTGCTCTTTAGTCGCTTGATCAAGTCCTAATATAATTTTATATAAATACTTAACATCTTTAAGCTCTTCTATAATTGTATGCATAGCAGGAGTTTGAAACTCTGAATATAAAGCAGGTAATAAAAGAACCATTCTTCTTCTTCTACTAAACTTTATAAGTTCATTTTCCATATCTTCTAAGCTTCTAGCACCTAAGTTTTGAAGTGTTGTTACAACACCATTTTGAAAAAAATCTGACATTTATATTCCCTTTTTATTTTTCTATATGAAGTATTAATACATCTAACATATTATTATGACTAGGCCCTGTGTTCACTAAGTCACCTGTTTTCTTAAAAAACTCATTTGAATTAAAATCTTCTAAATATTTTTTTATATCTAAATTTAAATTTTTATAGTTTTTTATACTAAAATTATCTACAACTGCACCAGCACTATTTGAATTGCCATCAACTCCATCACTTGCTGCACTTAAAAGAGTAATTTTCTTGTTATCAGGGAATTTATTTAAAAATGATAATACTAGATGTTGATTTCTTCCACCTTTCCCATCACCTTTTACTTTAACTAGTGCTTCTCCACCAAAAATAAAACAACCTTGCTGTTTTTGTTTAATAAAATCTAGTAAATCATCAATAACAATATCAACATCTTCTTCTATTTTTTTATTCATAATTACAGATGAAATATGTTTAGAAGAAAGTTCTTTTTGTATATCTTCTAAAAGTATTTCATTTGAAGCTATTAAAAAATGCTTAATACCAATATTTTCAGTTTTTGGAGTATCTTCTATTTCTTTATTAAGACCTTTAAGTAAATATTCTTTTACATTTAAAGGAATTTTTTCAAATAATTCATACTCTTTTAAATATGTAATTGCATCTTCAAAACTAGAACTATCAAAATATAGTGGAGCTGAACCAATTGCTTCGATATCATTTGATAAAACATCACTTAATACTAAAACAATACCTTTAGCTTTGCAATTTGTTACTAGTCTTCCACCTTTTACTTGTGATAAATGTTTTCTAATACAATTCATAGCAACAATTGGCATTGAACCTTTTAACATTAAATCAGTTGTTTCTTGAAAATCTTCAAGTGTAATATCTTCAATTGGTAATTCAACTAAAGCAGAATTACCACCTGAAAGTAAATATATGAAGAAATCATCTTCATCAAGATTTTCTATTTCTTCTTTTAAACTTTTACCAGCTTTTACACTTTTAAAAGTAGGAATAGGGTGAGAACTTTGTAAATATGTTAGATTTTCTTTATTCAAGCTATTTTCATAAGGTCCAACAAGTAAAGCTTTTTCAATTTTTTCATCAAGCTTATTGTAAATAGTTTTAGCCATACTTAAAACTGCTTTTCCAGAACCAAAAAGATGTATTCTTTTGTTTTGAGGTAAAGTAATAACTTCATTATTTATAATTATTTCATTTTGTTTAAATTCACATTTATTATCAATTAATTTACTAGGTTCTATATTTTTTAGAACTTCAAAAAATGAATCTTTTAATATTTCTTTTACTTGCATAAAGTTCCTTTTAATGCTTCATTCCAACCTTTTGGACCAATTCCTTCTGTTTTTATTAAATCTTTTTTTTCAAAATTAATAAATGTATTATCAAATTTTTTAATTAAAACAGAAATATCAGCGCACTGAAGCATTGTAATATCATTTGCTCCATCACCTAGTGCAATTGTTTTATATTTTGTATTATTTTCTTTTTCGTAAATTTTACGAAGTTCTAAAAGTGCTTTTGCTTTATCTTGTCCTTTACTAATTAAGTGATAAAATCTTCCACCTTTTACAATATCAAAACCTTTTTTTAAAGCTAAATCTTTTAGTTCTGTAATTCTTGATTCATCTTTTATAATAAAAGGTTCACAAAAATCTCTTTTTTTTGCAAGTTTTGCATCACTTAAACTAAGATCAGTTAATAATGCTACTTCTTGAATACTCATATCAAAAAAGCCTTTTAGTTCATACTCTTTTTTATAAATATTAAAAAAGTCTAAAACTTCAAGATATGTCTTTCCTAAGTTAATCTGTTTAAAATCATTTTCAAAGGGAATGAAAATACCTGCACCATTTTCAACAATAAATGGCTGTTTTAATTCAAGCTTTTCTCGTAGTTTTAATATTTCATGTTTTGTTTTACTTGTAATTATAATTAATGGAATATCATTTAATTTAAGATAGCTTAGCATTTCTTTAGCATCATCGAAGCTATATGTTTCGTGATCAAGTAATGTACCATCTAAGTCTGTAAATATAAGATAGTTTTCTTTTTGTTTTTTTAACATAATTCAGTATATCGAATATAAAAGTATATAGAAAGTATATACATGTATAAAAAGTATACAATCTAATGTATATAAAATATTGCAGTTTTCTTAACAATCATTAAATACTATTTTGTAATAATACAAGCATACTTAAGGAGAAAAATGAAAGATAAATTAAAAAAATATATAAAAGAAATTATCATATTTACAATTACACTAGCAATAGCTATGAATGTAGTTAGTTTTTACAGAGCACAAGACTTAAACAAAAACGACTTAGATATTAAAAGCTTCAAATTATTAGATGGGAGTGAATACAATATAAAAACAGATAAACCTTTAGTAATTCATTTTTGGGCGACATGGTGTCCAACATGTAAACTTGAGGCATCAAATATAGAAAAACTATCAAAAGATTATGAAGTAATAACAATAGCAGTTCAATCAGGAAGCGAAGAAGAAATAAAAGAATATTTAAAAAGTAATGATTTAACATTTAATGTAGTAAATGATGAAAATGCTTTTTATTCATCAAAATTTAATATTAAAGTTTTCCCAACTACACTTATATATAATAAAGAAAAGAATTTAGAATTTTCTGAAGTAGGGTATACAACAACAGTAGGTTTATACACAAGAATGTCCGTAGTTAAATAATATAAAGGTATATAGGAGTATACTTTTATTTATGAAACTATTAATATTCTTAAGTATACTTTTTATTACAAATATAAATGCCTCATATAAAGCACTTCTTTTTAATGGCAATTGTATTACTTGTCATAAAACAGATAACTTAAATAAATCAGCTCCAAGAATACAAGAAATACAAAATAATTACAAGAATGCATTTCCTAACAAAAAAGATTTTATTGATTACATGAGTACATGGGTTTTAAATCCAAATGAAGAAACATCATTAATGAGTACAGATATAAAAAAATATGGACTAATGCCACAATTAGGATATGATAAAACTACACTAGAAGAAATTTCAGAGTATATATATGATACTAATTTCGATAATTAGAGAAATCTATAAAAACCCAAGCAAAAGTAAGTGAAAGCCAATCAAAAAACCGAAAAAAGAACAAATCTAAAAATTTAAACAGATTTTAAGTTATACCTCTTGACAAAGCATAAAAAATTCTCTATAATTCCCGTCCAATTTAAGTAGAGCGCAAGCGACACATAAACGGATGATCTTTAACAATGTAATGAAGTTTGTAAAGTAATCTTTATAAACTGAATATAATACTCTAATATATAATCTAAAAGAAATAGATTTAAAAAAAATAAAAAAATTATAACAAGAATTAATTCTTGTCTATAAATTTGAGTGATAATTTTGTATAACAATACAAATTTGTCAGTATCAAACTAGACGCGTTTATAAAACTTGACATTAAGTCAACTTTGTATCGCACTTCTTTATGGAGAGTTTGATCCTGGCTCAGAGTGAACGCTGGCGGCGTGCTTAACACATGCAAGTCGAACGAGAACGGATTAAAGCTTGCTTTAATTGTCAGCTAAGTGGCGCACGGGTGAGTAATATATAGGTAACGTGCCTTCAAGAAGGGGATAACAATTGGAAACGATTGCTAATACCCTATATGCCTTTAGGACTTAAGTCTGCAAGGGAAATATTTATAGCTTGAAGATCGGCCTGTACAGTATCAGTTAGTTGGTGAGGTAATGGCTCACCAAGACAATGACGCTTAACTGGTTTGAGAGGATGATCAGTCACACTGGAACTGAGACACGGTCCAGACTCCTACGGGAGGCAGCAGTGGGGAATATTGCACAATGGACGAAAGTCTGATGCAGCAACGCCGCGTGGAGGATGACACATTTCGGTGCGTAAACTCCTTTTATATAGGAAGATAATGACGGTACTATATGAATAAGCACCGGCTAACTCCGTGCCAGCAGCCGCGGTAATACGGAGGGTGCAAGCGTTACTCGGAATCACTGGGCGTAAAGAGAATGTAGGCGGATAGAAAAGTCAGAAGTGAAATCCAATAGCTCAACTATTGAACTGCTTTTGAAACTTTCTATCTAGAATATGGGAGAGGTAGATGGAATTTCTGGTGTAGGGGTAAAATCCGTAGAGATCAGAAGGAATACCGATTGCGAAGGCGATCTACTGGAACATTATTGACGCTGAGATTCGAAAGCGTGGGGAGCAAACAGGATTAGATACCCTGGTAGTCCACGCCCTAAACGATGCACACTAGTTGTTGTGAGGCTAGACCTTGCAGTAATGCAGTTAACACATTAAGTGTGCCGCCTGGGGAGTACGGTCGCAAGATTAAAACTCAAAGGAATAGACGGGGACCCGCACAAGCGGTGGAGCATGTGGTTTAATTCGACGATACGCGAAGAACCTTACCTGGACTTGACATAGATAGAATATAACAGAGATGTAATAGTGCTAGCTTGCTAGAACTATCATACAGGTGCTGCACGGCTGTCGTCAGCTCGTGTCGTGAGATGTTGGGTTAAGTCCCGCAACGAGCGCAACCCTCGTCATTAGTTGCTAACAGTTCGGCTGAGAACTCTAATGAGACTGCCTGGGTAACCAGGAGGAAGGTGAGGACGACGTCAAGTCATCATGGCCCTTACGTCCAGGGCTACACACGTGCTACAATGGGGTATACAAAGAGCAGCAATACCGTGAGGTGGAGCAAATCTCAAAAATATCTCCCAGTTCGGATAGCAGTCTGCAACTCGACTGCTTGAAGTTGGAATCGCTAGTAATCGTAGATCAGCAATGCTACGGTGAATACGTTCCCGGGTCTTGTACTCACCGCCCGTCACACCATGGGAATTGAACTCATTCGAAGCGGGAATGCTAAAGTAGCTACCCTCCACAGTGGATTCAGTAACTGGGGTGAAGTCGTAACAAGGTAACCGTAGGAGAACCTGCGGTTGGATCACCTCCTTTCAGAGAAAGAGACTTAATTCGTTTTAAGTCTCATCAAGAAAAACAAATAAAGAGTATTATGTTCGGTTTATAAAGATTATTTATTTAATAGGTAATAGGGGCCTATAGCTCAGCTGGCTAGAGCGCTCGACTGATAATCGTGAGGTCCCAGGTTCAAGTCCTGGTAGGCCCACCATTCTTAAATAATCTATAACTTAATAATTAATATACTACGATGGGGAATTAGCTCAGCTGGGAGAGCGCCTGCCTTGCACGTAGGAGGTCAGCGGTTCGATCCCGCTATTCTCCACCATCATATAAACGAAATTACACTGATAAAAGTTTAGTTGCTAAACTAAATATAAGTACTTATATAAAGTATTTATATTTGGTTTAATTACCAAAATGATATTTAAAAATATAATGTTAAAGTCTTTTAATTTTTTCATTAAAGAAAGCTAATTTTATTTAATAAAGTTAGAAATATTTAATAAACAATTTTAAAAACTATCTAAGAAATTAGATAGAACACAATTTATTATTTTATAAAATATGCATTAATGTATGTTTAATAAGATAGTAGCCAAAGAATAATTATCAAATGCGACAGATTAAATTCTGTTTATTATAAGCTATTAAGGGCTAATGGTGGATGCCTAGACTGTAAGAGGCGATGAAGGACGTACTAGACTGCGAAAAGCTACGGGGAACTGTCAAGAAGTTTTGATCCGTAGATATCCGAATGGGACAACCCAGCTAATAGAGATATTAGTTACACGAAAGTGGGCAAACCTGGTGAAGTGAAACATCTCAGTAACCAGAGGAAGAGAAATCAAAAGAGATTCCCAAAGTAGCGGCGAGCGAAATGGGATTAGGACAAACCCTATGCTTGCATAGGGGGTTGTAGGACCAAGATGTGAGACTAGAGAATATAGATGAATAACCTGGAAAGGTTAAGCGTAGAAGGTGATACTCCTGTAATCGAAATGTTTAATAGCTCTATTGGTATCCTGAGTAGGACGGAACACGTGATATTTTGTCTGAATCTAGGGGGACCACCCTCTAATCCTAAATACTACTTACAGATCGATAGTGAACAAGTACCGTGAGGGAAAGGTGAAAAGTACTCCAGCGAGGAGAGTGAAATAGAACCTGAAACCATTAGCTTACAATCATTCGGAGCCCTATGATTTATCAGGGTGACGGACTGCCTTTTGCATAATGAGCCTGCGAGTTGTGGTGTCTGGCAAGGTTAAGCCAAGTGCGAAGCCGTAGCGAAAGCGAGTCTTAATAGGGCGACTTAGTCAGATGCTGCAGACCCGAAACGAAGTGATCTATCCATGAGCAGGTTGAAGCTGGTGTAAGAGCCAGTGGAGGACCGAACCGGTGTGCGTTGAAAAGTGCTCGGATGACTTGTGGATAGGGGTGAAAGGCCAATCAAACTTCGTGATAGCTGGTTCTCTCCGAAATATATTTAGGTATAGCCTTGCGTAGTAGCATATAGGGGTAGAGCACTGAATGGGCTAGGGCTGCTTACCGCGGTACCAAACCCTATCAAACTATGAATACTATATGTGTAATCGCAGGAGTCAGGCGTAGGGTGATAAAATCCTATGTCGAGAGGGGAACAACCCAGACTAACAGCTAAGGTCCCAAAGTCATATCTAAGTGGAAAACGATGTGGAGTTACTGTGACAACCAGGAGGTTGGCTTAGAAGCAGCCATCCTTTAAAGAAAGCGTAACAGCTCACTGGTCTAGTGATTCTGCGCGGAAAATATAACGGGGCTAAGATATGCACCGAAGCTTTAGATTCAATATTTTATATTGAGTGGTAGGAGAGCGTTCTATTCAGCGTTGAAGATGTACCGGTAAGGAGCGTTGGAGCGGATAGAAGTGAGCATGCAGGCATGAGTAGCGATAATTGAGGTGAGAATCCTCAACGCCGAAAACCCAAGGTTTCCTACGCGATGCTCGTCATCGTAGGGTTAGTCGGGTCCTAAGTCGAGTCCGAAAGGGGTAGACGATGGCAAATTGATTAATATTTCAATACCAACAAACAAGCGTGATGTGGGGACGCATAGAGTTAATCGAGCTCACTGATGGAATAGTGGGTCGAAGGACGTAGGTCGTAATTTAGGCAAATCCGGATTACATGAGACCGAGATCTTACAGGCTCCTGACACTCTTCGGAGGAGATGGAGAATCGATGATACTGTCGTGCCAAGAAAAGCCACTAAGCATATTGTTTGTTGCCCGTACCGTAAACCGACACAGGTGGGTGGGATGAGTATTCTAAGGCGCGTGGAAGAACCCTGGTTAAGGAACTCTGCAAACTAGCACCGTATCTTCGGTATAAGGTGTGCCTACTTTGGTATAGGAATTTACTTCCGAAAGCTAGAGAGGTTGCAACAAAGAGTCCCTCCCGACTGTTTACCAAAAACACAGCACTTTGCTAACTCGTAAGAGGATGTATAAGGTGTGACGCCTGCCCGGTGCTCGAAGGTTAACTGATGATGTTAGATTTATCGAAGCATTTGATTGAAGCCCGAGTAAACGGCGGCCGTAACTATAACGGTCCTAAGGTAGCGAAATTCCTTGTCGGTTAAATACCGACCTGCATGAATGGCGTAACGAGATGGGAGCTGTCTCAACCAGGGATCCAGTGAAATTGTAGTGGAGGTGAAAATTCCTCCTACCCGCGGAAAGACGGAAAGACCCCGTGCACCTTTACTACAGCTTGACACTGTAGCTTGGATATTCATGTGCAGGATAGGTGGGAGGCTATGAAACTAGGATGCCAATTCTAGTGGAGCCATCCTTGAGATACCACCCTTGAATATTTGAGTTACTAACTGGGATGAGTTATCCTCATTCAGGACAATGTCTGGTGGGTAGTTTGACTGGGGCGGTCGCCTCCTAAAAAGTAACGGAGGCTTACAAAGGTTAGTTCATGGCGGATGGAAATCGCCAGTTGAGTATAATGGCATAAACTAGCTTGACTGTGAGACATACAAGTCGAACAGAGACGAAAGTCGGTCATAGTGATCCGGTGGTTCTGTGTGGAAGGGCCATCGCTCAAAGGATAAAAGGTACGCCGGGGATAACAGGCTGATCTCCCCCAAGAGCTCACATCGACGGGGAGGTTTGGCACCTCGATGTCGGCTCATCGCATCCTGGGGCTGAAGCAGGTCCCAAGGGTATGGCTGTTCGCCATTTAAAGCGGTACGCGAGCTGGGTTCAGAACGTCGTGAGACAGTTCGGTCCCTATCTTCCGTGGGCGTAGGAAAGTTGAGGAGATTTGTCCCTAGTACGAGAGGACCGGGATGAACGTACCACTAGTGTACCAATTGTTCTGCCAAGAGCATCGTTGGGTAGCTACGTACGGATGAGATAAGCGCTGAAAGCATCTAAGCACGAAGCCAACTCCAAGATTAACTTTCCCTGAAGATCCCAGCAAGACTAGCTGGTTGATAGGCTAGATGTGTAAGCGTTGTAAGACGTTTAGCTGACTAGTACTAATAGATCGTTTGGCTTATTTATAATTCAAATTTAGTATTCTTTGGTTTACTATCTTATTAAGTGTACGCAATGTATGAATAAAAAATAAAATGTGTTGACTTTAACATTATTAATATCTTTACTCAACCTAAAGTTGAGTAATGAGTATACTAGCATTTTTGCAATGGTATATTGATTACTCAGTTTTGCTGGTGGTTATAGAGAAGAGGAAATACCCAGCTCCATTTCGAACCTGGAAGTCAAGCTCTTCATCGCTGATAATACTGCAGGGTCCCCTTGTGGAAACGTAGGCCGCTGCCAGCTCTTGAGTATTTATTTACAAGCTTTTAGCTATTTGAACTTTGTTCTTTTAGCTGAAAGCTTTTTTTTTAGCCTCTTTTTTCGGGTTTTTCCTTCGTTTTACTTTTATTTAAATCTTCTTTCTAATCTTTTTCTTTTTTTCTTAATTTTTATTCTTTTAAATTAATCCATAGTATCTATTCTATTTTTTAAGATATAAATAGCAATATAAGATAACTATTTTGAAATTATAGATAAAGAATATTTTTCTGATTTTATATATAATACAACAAAAAAGGAATAGTAAGTGAGTAATAAAATTAAAAGGTCATATATTAGAGAAATATTAGATGCTACTGATGTTAATACTATCTCCTTTGCAGGAGGGCTTCCTGATAAAGAATTGTTTCCTTTAAAACAATTATCAAAAGCTAGTAAAAAAGTATTTAAGAATAGTGATTGTTTACAATATTCTAAATCTCAAGGTTTGGAGAGTTTAAGAGAAAAGATTGCTTCTATATATACTAAGAACTTAGGATTTTTTACATCAAAAGATGAAATATTAATTACAACTGGCAGTCAACAAGCTTTTGATATTATTTTAAAGAGTTTAGATTTAAAGCAAATCATAGTTGAAAGTCCATCATATATTGGTGCTTTAGGAGCATTTAAAATATTAGACAAAGAGATTATTGATTTCAAAAAAATTAATGACTTAGAAAGTTTGTTAAATAATTCAAATATTTTATATGCTATTAGTGATTATCAAAATCCTTCTACAAATGTATATAGCAACAAAAAAAGAAAGAATATTTCTAATATACTAAATAAAAGAAAATCAATTTTAATTGAAGATGCTGCTTATTGTTTTTTAAATTTTAAAAATAAAGTTAAAACTCCAATTTCAAAGTTTTATGAAGAGTCTTATCATTTAGGTTCTTTTTCTAAAATAGTTGCTCCTGGTTTAAGATTAGGGTGGATTCGAGCCAAAAAAGAGAATATAGAAATGTTATTAGCTGCAAAAGAATCTTTAGACTTACACTCATCAACTTTTAACCAAATGTTAATTGATGAGTATTTAAATGATAATGATTTATTCTCGCATATTTCTTTAATAAATAAAGAGTATAAAAATAAAATGGAGTTTATGGCTAAGTGTTTTAAAAGATATATTCCTTCTTTTAAATTTAAAAAACCCAAAGGTGGTATGTTTATTTATGGTTCTTTTAAAATTGATTCTATGCTTTTAGCAAAAGAGGCTTTAAAAGAAAATATTGCTTTTGTTCCTGCTGAAGTATTTTATTTAAATGAAAAGTCTAATGAGGCAAGATTTAATTTTACAAATGCTAGTTATAAAGAGATAAAAAAAGGAATTAAAAAACTATCATATATTGTTGATAGTTTTGAAGATAAGATAAACTCTTAAAAGAGTTTATCCTCCTAGGGCTTTTTTTACATTATCATTTGCCATAGTTACATTCCAAGCTGGCTCCCAAACTACAATAGCTTCTGCTTTTTCTACTTTTGGTAGTTCTCTTAGAACTGCTTCTTCTACCCAATTTACAATCATTTGATGTAAAGGACAAGCTTTTGTTGAAAGAGTCATAGTTACTGTAACTTCATTTTGTTCATTGCATGAAGCATCGTATATTAGTCCCATTTCTACTAGATTAAATCCTACTTCTGGATCAAGTACTGTTGATACTGCTTTGAATATTTCTTCTTTTGTATACATTATTTAAACCTTATCATAAATAATAAATTTTTTAATAAAAATACTGAAGCAATACATATAAATGATGCTCCAGCTTTAAAAATTTCATCTGACATAAATAGTAAACCAAGTGATGATATTACTACACCTACACTTGCAAATATAAATTGATAATTTGCATCTTTAACTGGAACCATATCTGCTAACATTGGAACTTTTTGTTTTCCAACTAGAGGTGAAAACTTTTCAAACCATACTAAGAAAGGAACAATTTTATATAAATGACCAATAATTACAAAGGCTATAAAACCACTGAACATTAACCATGAAGCAGTGAATAATAAAGGTTCATAATCTATAAATATATACAAAAATCCTAATATTATTGATATTAAAAATGTTGCAAAGGAAAAGAATAATGAAATAACATAAATATCATTTTCTTTTCTTGCTCTTGTTTTATAAATTAGAAAAATCTGATAAAAATAAATACTTAATGCTAATACTGCTAGTAAATACCCAATTTTGTCTATTATTGTTAAAGAGAATATTGCTGATATGATTATAAAACTCACTGCTGTTGTCATAATAATTACTGCATTATTAAGTGGTTTTTGTGAAAAGTTATGTGATAAGCCAAACATTGGTACTAAAACTAATGATAAGGCCATTATACTAATAATTATATAACCTAAAACAACGGAAAAAACATGAGCTTTTAACAGTTCATTAATATCTGCATCAAATTGTCCTGCATAAGTTAATGCCATGATTATTCCAAAAATAATTCCTATAAAAAGAAAAATATTTGATACTAAAATACTTTTTATCACGTTTGAAAAGTTTGTAACTTTTTTCATCGTTAGTAATATTTCGCTTAAAAAAATAAACATTGATAGTAATACTAAGACACCGCCATAAGGTAAAAAACTACTATTACTTGAAAATCCAAAAGCCATTAAAAGTGTACCTATTAATAGTAAAGGATAAATTATATAATAAAACTCAACACTAAAATGTCCAACTTCAAGTGTAACTGGAATTAATTGAGCCATTGCACCAAATATTATCATCATAACAAACCCTAATAAAAATAGATGTGTCCATGATAGTAAATCTGGATTATGAATATTTAGTTCATTAATATTTAAAGTTAAAGAAAATATTGACGAGAATAAATAAAAAATCACACCTATTATAAAATAAGGTGCAATTAATTTAAATGGCGGTGCAAAGTCTTGTGTTATATTCATCATTTGAAACTCTTTTCTTATCCTGCACAAGAAGTTTGAGAGAAATCAGTTTCTTTGTTTTCTCCGTCTTTAGATGTAAAAGTAACGCTGTGCATTCCATTTTCAATTTCATCTATTTCATAATTAAAGTTTTGTTGGATTTTTGGGAATAATCCCATTGGTGGTTTATGATTGATCATAATTAGTTTAGAGTTTTTATCTAATAATTGTAAGCCTGCCATTGCATTAACCATTGGTTCTGGTGGTCCACATTCAGAAGTGTCAAAATAATAGTATGAGATACCATCTTTAATATATTTATAAAAATCTACTGTTGAACCTTCTATTTCAATTTTTTTCGCATCTTTGGGTAATAATTGCATTTTAATCTCCTAAAAGTTATTGTTGTAATTTTAATATTTTTTATTTTTAATAACATTGATGGCTATCAATAAAAATAAATATCTTTCTTATAATTCAGATTAATTTCAAAATATTACAATATTGTTATTGTTTATACATCTTTTATATTAATTTTTATTTAAGTTTGAGTATACTTTGCGCTTATTTAAAAAATAAGGATAAATTGTGAACTTCTTTAAATTAAAAGAGCATAACACAACAGTTAAAACTGAGCTTTCAGCTGGGTTTACTACTTTTTTAACAATGATGTATATTGTTCCAGTTAATGGTTTTATACTTGCAGATGCAGGTTTACCTATGGATGCAGTTGTAACTGCAACTGCTATTATTACTATTTTAGCAACACTTTTCTCAGGACTTTGGTCAAACACTCCAATTGCAATGAGTGTTGGTATGGGACTTAATGCATACTTTTCTTATGGCTTAGTTTTAGGTATGAAAATTCCTTGGGAAACAGCACTTGGTATTGTATTTTTATCTGGTATATTATTTGTAATTTTATCTTTAACAAATTTTAGAGTTTGGATTATGACATCAATTCCTATGAGTTTAAGACGAGCAATTTCTGCGGGTATTGGTTCTTTTATTGCTTTTATTGGTTTAAAGCAAATGGGAATGATTAGTGCAAGTGAAGCTACATTAGTTACCTTAGGTGATTTTTCAAATTCAAATGTACTACTTGGAGTTTTAGGTTTAATTCTTGCATTTTCTTTTTATGCTTATAGAATTAAAGGTGCATTTATTCTTTCAATTGCTATTACATCAATTGTAGCTTGGATTCTAGGTCTTGGTGCATTACCTCAAAGTGTCATCTCTACGCCTGCTTCAATTTCACCTATTTTTATGGAACTTGATATTTTAAGTGCTTTTACTTTATCTTTATTACCTGTGATTATTACATTCTTAATTACTGATATGTTTGATACTTTAGGTACTTTAACAGGAGTAGGGACTAGAGCTAAGTTATTTCAAGAAAATAACAAAAATGATAAGTCATTACAAAAAACGCTTGAAGCAGATGCAATTGCAACAACTGCAGGTGCATTAGTTGGAGTTTCAACTACAACAGCATTTATTGAAAGTGCATCAGGAGTTGAAGAGGGTGGACGTACTGGTTTAACTGCTGTATTTACAGCAATGTTTTTTGTAACTACTTTATTTATGCTTCCTTTATTTAAAGCAATTCCTGCAAATGCAATTTATCCTGTTTTAGTTGTTGTTGGTGTTTTAATGTTTACAGAACTTGGAAAAATAAATTTTGAAGATTCTGATTTAGCAACAAGTGCAGGAGCATTTTTAATTGTAATTTTAATGCCATTAACTTTCTCTATTACAAATGGTATAGCAGCAGGTTTTTTAGTTTATACAATTATAAAATTAGCTAAAAAAGAGTTTAGTGATTTGAATATTGGTATTTTAGTAATAACATTTATTAGTGCATTAGCATTTATTTTATAAGGAAAAATTTTGGAAAAACTTTATTATAGTTATGATTTATTTAAAGAAGATACACAAAAATTAGTAAACTCTTGTAGAGATTATGAGCCAGATGTATTACTTGCAGTTGCAAGAGGTGGTTTGACATTAGCTCATTTAATGGCACAAGCAATGGATATGAGAAATTTATATAGCTTAAATTCTGTTCATTATGAAGGTGATTTAAAGCTTGATACATTCAATATTTTTAATATTCCTGATGTATCACATGCAAAAAGGGTTTTAATTATTGATGATATTGTTGATTCAGGTGAAACAATGGAACAAATTTTAAAAATATTAAAAGAAAAGTTTCCAAATGTAGAATTCAAATTAGCAACGCTATTTTATAAAAAAACTGCAGTTTTACAACCTGACTATACGGTAAGAGAAGCGACTCAATGGATTGATTTCTTCTGGGAAGTTGATGTAAAATAAAAATTGAATCCTAATTTATTAGGATTCAGAACTACATAAAATATTACTTTTATATATAAATCTTGAACTTTTACCTAACTTTTACATTCTACTTTGTATAATTTAAAAAAACTACTGGAAAACAAATGACTTTTATAGATTTTAAAAAATTACTTTTGGACGCAGAACTTACAATTCCTAAATTTACAGCATTAATTAAAGTTAGTGAAAAAAATATTCAAGCTTATAAAAAGAAGAAAGAAGTTCCTAATGCAATTGCATCTATCGCTGCTTGTTTTGCCTATATGAACAAAGAAGGAATTGACTATAAAACATTAATTAATGATTTAGAATTAGTCAAAAAAGAAAAAAAAGGCGCAGGATTCTCAAAAGATAAGTCCTTAGAAAAAATATCTAAAAGTAAATAAAATATTTTATTAACTTTTTTTTGATATACTTCGCAAAAATTAACTTTTGGAAGTATTATGACACTTAATAATAACAGTAAAAAATTTCTAGCAATTGCCTCTTTTATGATGGCTCTTTCAATTGCTCTTGGTGCTTTTGGTGCACATGGACTTAAATCAATAGTAACAGACTCAATGTTAAAAATATACAATACTGGAATACAGTATCAATTTTATAATACTCTTGGTCTTTTTATAGTGGCTTTTTTAATTAATTTTAAACCTGATTCAAAAAAATTAAGACTAAGTGCATGGCTTATAATTATTGGAATGATAATATTTTCTTTTTCATTATACGCTTTGGTTGTTTTAAATTTACCAATACTTGGAGCTATCACTCCAATTGGTGGAACTTTATTAATTATTGCTTGGTTAGTAGTAACTTATAGCTTATTAAAGGAATAATTAAATGACTACAATGCAAAAAATTGAAGAAGTTAGAGATTCAAAGTGGTTTTCTAATTTAACAACTTTCATTATTATTGCTTACGCTTGTATTTTAGGTTTTAAGACTTTAGACGAAGTTGAGACTAATTATAATTTATTTTTAAAAGTTGCTGATTATTTTGTAACTATATATTTTGTTTTTGAATTAGCAATTAAAATGGTTGCTGAGAAAAAGTTTGCAAACTTTTTTAAATCAGGTTGGAATATTTTTGATTTTGTTATTGTTGTAATTACTCTTTTACCTTTAGAGTCATCAAGTTTCGCTGCAATTGCAAGACTTATGAGAGTATTTAGAATCTTAAGATTATTCACTGCACGTCCAGAATTAAAAGCAATTATTGATATGCTTATTAAAGCAATTCCTTCTATTATTGATATTGTAATTTTATTATTTATAATCTTCTATATTTATGCAATTATTGGAAGTTTTTTCTTTGTAGACTTGCCTTCAGGACTTTGGAAAGATTTCTTAATTTCAATGCTTACATTATTTAGAGTTCTAACTTTTGAAGATTGGACAGATGTAATGTATGAGGCTATGGAAGTTTATCCATGGGCTTGGGTTTATTTTGTTTCTTTTGTAATTATTGCAGCTTTTGTATTTTTCAATTTATTTGTTGCTGTTATTATTGGTGAAATGCAAAAACTTCAAGAAGAAGAGATGAAAAAAGAGATTCATGAAGATAGTTTAAAATTAGATATACTGCTTGAAGAAATAAAATCTTTAAGAACAGAAGTTCAAGAATTAAAAGAGAAAGATAAATGAAAACATTTACAATATTAGGAGCAGGGTGGTTAGGTCTTCCACTTGCTTGTGAATTAAAAAAAAACTACAATGTAAAAGTATCAATTAAAGATGAAAAAAATAGACAAAAGTTTCAAGAGCTAGGTTTAGATGTTTTTTTATTAAATGAGCAAAATTTGAGTTTTTTAGATAAATTATTACAAACTGATTATCTATTTATAAATTTTCCACCTTCAAAGTTTGAAGATTATTCATCATTCTTAGAAAAAATTTATTCTCATAATAAAATAAAAGATATAAAAAAGATTATATTTGTAAGCTCTACATCTATTTATGCAAGTGAAGATGGAATTTATAAAGAAGATTCAAAATTATCAAATGAAAAGTCCCCTAAAGTTTATGAATCTGAACTTTTAATAAAAGATAAAACTGATGTCATTTTTAGATGCTCTGGACTTATGGGTTATAACAGAGTTGCAGGTAAGCGTTCTTCTTCAAAAATAGTAAATGATAAGGATATAAAAATAAATTACATACATAGAGATGATGTAATTAGTGCAACTTATTTTGTAATCAATAATAATATAAATGGAATTTTTAATTTGTGTTCAAAAGAACATCCAACAAAAGAAGAAATATACTTACATAATGCACAGAAACATGGATTTAAAGAATCGATTTTCAAGAATGAAAAAGGTATTAAAAATAGAATTATAGATGGAAGTAAAATTTCAAGTTTAGGATTTGAATATAAATATCCAAACCCCTTTGAGTATTAACACTAATAATTTAAAATTTTAGTTTGTATTAAAAGCTCGGTCACCTGCATCTCCAAGACCTGGTCTTATATAGTTGTTTTCATCTAATCTTTCATCAATTTGAGCTATGAAAATATCTACATCAGGGTGTGCTTCTTGTACTTTCTGAACTCCAAAAGGTGAACCTAAAACATTTAGACAAATAATTCTTTTAGGATTTTTAGTTTTTAAATAATCAATTCCATCAATTAAAGAACCTCCGGTTGCAATCATAGGGTCTAGTAGTAAAACAGTTCTTCCTTCTAAACTAGGAATATTTTCATAAAAAAGTTTACTTAAAGATGTTTCTTCATCTCTTTTCATTGCTAAAAAACCACTTTTTGCATAAGGAAGAGTTTTTAAAATACCTGTAAGCATTGGTTCACCTGCTCTTAAAATAGGAACAAGTACTAATTTTTGTACTTCAATCATTTCTACATCTAAAGAACCTTGCCATGTATTAATATTTTGGCTTACTGTTTCAAAGTCATTTAGTGCCTCGCAGGCTACTACTCTTGATATTTCTTCAATAGTTAGTCTAAACTCATTTGATGTTGTTCTTACATCTCTTAATCTATTTACAAGATGTTTTACAACAACATTTGTACTTTCTTTATACATTTTAATTCCTATTATTGGTTTATAAGTTTAAAAATTACTTTAATTTTAAAGCTTATATATTACTAAAAAATTACTTATAAATTATACATTAATTTAATTTTAATTAACTGATATTTCGATATGATACAAAATATCAAAACACAAGAGGTAATATGAAACCCACAGATTACAATTTTAGAGCAAAAGACTCTATTTTAGGTTTACAATTTTTATTTGTAGCTTTTGGTGCACTTGTTTTAGTGCCAATTTTAACAGGACTTGATCCAAGTGTTGCACTTTTTACAGCAGGAATTGGAACTTTAGTTTTCCAATTTGTAAATAGAGGTGCGGTACCTCCAATATTTTTAGCTTCTTCATTTGCTTTTATAGCTCCAATTTCTTATGGTGTTCAAACATGGGGAATTGCAGCAACTATGTCTGGGCTTGTAGCTGCTGGGTTATTGTATGTAGTTTTAAGTATGCTTATTAGATTAAAAGGAGATAATTTTATTCACAAATTATTACCAGCAGTTGTAGTTGGACCTGTTATTATGTCAATTGGTTTAATTCTTTCACCTGTTGCAGTTAATTTGGCAATGGGAAAAACAGGTGATGGGTCAATTGTGTTAGTACCGTTTGAAACTGCAATTGTTATCTCAATGATAGCCTTACTTGTAACTGTGTTTTTCTCTTTATTAGGTAAGGGAATGTTTAAGTTAATTCCTATATTAGCTGGTATTATAATTGGATATATTCTTGCTTTAATTTATGGAATAGTTGACTTTACATCAGTTGGTCAAGCTGCTTGGTTCAGTATTCCTAATTTTACTACACCTGAATTTAACTGGCAAGCAATAATTTTTATTTTGCCAATTGCAATTGCCCCTGCAATTGAACATATTGGTGATATGTTAGCAATTTCAAATGTTACTAAAGAAGATTATTTAAAAAAGCCAGGTTTAAAAAATACATTATTAGGTGATGGTCTTGCTACTTCAGTAGCTGCTTTATTTGGTGGTCCTCCTAATACTACTTATTCTGAAGTAACAGGTGCTGTTACTATTACAAAAGCATATAATCCTGCAATTATGACTTGGGCTGCAATTTTTGCAATTGCCTTAGCTTTTGTAGGAAAAATTGGTGCTTTATTATCAACAATTCCAACTCCTGTAATGGGTGGAATTATGTTATTGTTATTTGGTATTATCGCAACTTTAGGTATAGCAACACTTATCAAAGCAAATACTGATTTTACTTGTCCTAGAAATATGATTATTGTTTCTATGATTTTAGTATTTTCAATTGGTGGAATGACATTTAACTTTGGTGGAGTACCTTTTTCTGGAATTGGACTTGGTGCAATTGTTGGAATTTTATTAAATCTAATACTACCACAAGCTGTAAAAGAATAAAACTTCAATTATTAACTAGCTAAAATTCTTATTTTAGCTAGCTTCATTTTGTTATTTAAAATTTATCTGTTATAATTTTTAATGAGTAAATTAACAATTAAAATAAAACTAATTTTATTATTTATAATAATTAAAATACTTCCTTTATTAGTGATGACTTACATTTCTTATATAAGTATTAAAAATTTAAATGAATATATGAATAAGAGCACTACTTATTTATCTAATAAAAGTAAAGAGATTATCCTTAATACTGCAAATGAATCTATTAACGATAGTATTACTAATTTAAATAAAAAATCTCAAGAATCACTTGAAAGACTTACTTTAGAAATTGCAAATAGAGTATCAGAATTTTTAAAACAAAGAGATTCTGATATTTTATTTTTATCAAAACTTGATATTACAGATAAGACATTAAAAGAATTTTATAATAGCAAAGAAAAAGAAATAGTAGTTCATGATAAGTATAATTATAATGATAAAAAACAAAAATGGTATATAGATAATAAAATACCTAATAATAATTTTACTCCTAAAATATTAAGTGATAATAAAACAGATTTTAACTACAACCCGGAATCTTTAGTAAAAACAAAATTAATACCTATTTATAAAGAAATATCTTTTTTCAATTTAGAAGGAATTGAAATTAATAAAGTTTCATCATTAAATCAAAAAAAATTAGATGTCTCATTAAAAGAAAATACTTATATAAATTCAGAAAATTACTTTAAAAAAATACAATATTTAGAAGAAGGTGAGATATTTGTTTCTGATGTTATTGGTGAATATATAGGTTCAAAAATAATAGGTACATTTACAAAAGAAAAAGCTAAAAAAGCCAATATAGAATTTGATGCAAAAAGTAGTGCATATTCAGGATTAGAGAATCCAAATGGAAAAAGATTTGAAGGTATAGTACGATTTATTACACCTGTATTTAAAAACGAGATTAAAATTGGTTATTTGTCAATGGCTTTAAATCATAGGCATATAATGGAATATACTGATAATTTAAATCCTATTGGTATTTATTCAAAATCGCAAATTATAAATGCAGGAGAAGGTAATTATGCTTTTATGTGGGATTATTTAGGCCGTAATATCTCTCATCCAAGGGATTATTTTATATCTGGGTTTAATAAGAAAACTGGAAAACGTATTGCCCCTTGGATTAGTAAGGATTTAAAAGATGATTTTTTAAAATCAGGTAAAAAAGATTTAAATGATTTTTTATTAACTTATCCTGTTTTCAAAGAGCAATCCTTATCAAAAAAACCAAATATTAAACAGCTTTTAGAAAAAGGTGAAGTTTCATTAGATTGTAGATATTTAAATTTTGCACCACAATGTAATGGTTGGATGGAACTTACAAAAGATGGAGGACATGGTTCTTTCATAATTTTTTGGAGTGGAGTATGGAAGTTAGTAACTGCTGCTCCAATTTCATATAAAACAGGTAAGTTTAAAGATTCTAAAAGAGGTTTTGGTTTTGTAACAATTGGTGCTAATGTTGATGAATTCCATTTTGCTGCAAATAAAACTAGAGAAAATATAACAAAAATCTTGAAAACTCAAAATAATATTGTAAAAGAAATAGTCGATGATAATAAATATGAAATTAGTAGTTATATTAAAAATATAATTAAAGAATTAACTTTTATTAGTTTAATAATGATTGCAATAGTTATTGTAATTGCTATATTGATGTCAGATTATATTTCTTCAAAGATTGAAAACCTTCTTATTGGAACAAAAAAGTTTGCAAACAACGAGTTTGATTATCGAATCAATAATGAAAGTAATGATGAAATTGGTAATTTGGAAAAATCATTTAATGAAATGGCTTCTAAAATTAGTAAACTAATAAGTGAACAAACTCAATTAAATGAACATTTAGAAGAAAGTGTTAAAGAGAAGACAAAAGAATTAATAGAGATTAATGAAGATTTAGAAATTAGAATATCAAAAGTTGTTGCAAAAAATAGACAAAAAGATGCACAGTTAGTTCAAAATAATAAAATGGCAGCAATTGGAGAAATGATTTCTATGATTATTCATCAATGGAAACAACCTTTAAATGCTATAAGTATGATTAACTCTTCAGCTGAGTTAAGATTATTAATTGGTGAGAACACAGAAGAAGAATTAAAAAAAGATAATATTGCTATTAAAAAACAAATCGAATTAATGTCTACTACAATGGAAGATTTTAGAAACTTTTTTAAGAACAATGTTAAAAATGAATATAAAGTTTCATCAATGATAAAAAAATCAATTAATTTAATTGAAAAGATTTATAATTATCAAGGAATATTTATAAAACTAGAAATGCAAGATAGTTTTAAAGAAGAACTTACATTAGGTTATGAAAATGAAATTATGCAGGTAATTATCAATGTAATAAATAATTCAAGAGATGCAATACTTATGAATGATTGTGATATAAAAAGAATTGAGATAAGTTGTAAAGAAGAAAATGATGAACTAATTATTAGTATTCTTGACTTTGCAGGTGGAATAAGCGATGAAATTAAAGATAAAATTTTTGAAGCTTATTTTACAACAAAAGAGAAAGAAGATGGTACAGGCTTAGGATTATATATGGCTAAAACTATTCTTGAAAAAGTTAATGGTACAATTACACTTAATAACAAAGATACATTAATAGATGATATTTCATATAGAGGTGTAAACTTTATAATAAAATTAAAAAAGGAAACAAATGGCTAAATCAAAAGAACATCAGTTTGATATCTCGGCAAAATTAGATATGCAAGAGATGAAAAATGCAGTAATACAAGCACAAAAAGAAGTAGATAACAGATATGATTTTAAGGGTATTACAAAAGAAATAGATTTAAATCAAGGTGCTAAGACTTTAACTTTAACAAGTGCAAGTGATAATAAAATTGATGCAATGAAAGATATTTTAATTTCAAAGATGAATAAAAGAGATATTTCTATTAATTCACTAGAAGAGTTAAAAACAGAAGATTCAAGTGGTGGAAATAGAAAATTTACTTATAAAATTATTGATAGTATTGAAAAAGATGAAGCAAAAACAATTCAAACAGAAATCAAATCTTTAAAATTAAAAGTAACAGCTGTAAATCAAGGTGATGAGATTAGAGTTAGTGGTAAAAATATTGATGATTTACAAAATGTAATGAAGCATTTAAAATCACTAGAACTAAAAGCTCCATTAGTATTTGATAACTTTAGATAATACTTTTTTAAATATACTTCATTAACTTGAAGTATATTTATTCTATACACACTTCATAAACAAAATTACTATATAATCATATCATTAAAAATTAGGAATGATTATGAGAGTTTTATTATTAGAAGATGACAATTTATTAAGTGATTTACTTAATGACCATTTAATTGATAAAGGTTATGACGTAACTTTATGTCTAAATGGACAAGATGCTTTAGAATATTTAATTGATGAAAAGTTCGATTTTGCACTTTTAGATATTAATACTCCTATTATGTCTGGACTTGAAGTTCTTAAAACAATTAGAGAAGAGTATAAAATTAAAATACCTGTAATAATTTTAACAGCTTATCAAGATACAAAACATTTAAAAGACTCTTTTGAAAATGGTGTTGATGATTATATAAAAAAGCCTTTTGATTTAGAAGAATTAGATCAAAGAATTTTAAGATTATGTAGACAGTTCTCAATTGAACAAAATGACAATATTGTAATAACTCCAACAATCTCTTTTGACCCTGATTCTTGTAGAATTACTTTAGAAGATAAGAGTGTAAGTATTGCTCAAAAAGAAAGAGATATTTTAAAATACTTTTGTACTCATAAAAAAAGAGTAATCTCAAGTGATGAGTTATTGCAAAATATTTGGGCTTATGAAGAGATTCCAACAGATGCAACTATAAGAGTATATATCAAAAACTTAAGAGAAATTATTGGAAAAGAGAAGATTAGTACAATTAGAGGAATAGGATATAAATTTGAATAAGAATGAAAAAAAAGCTCTAGTTAGTTTTCTATCTATTTATGTAGGTTCTACGGTTTTACTTCTATCTGTATTACTTTATATATATTATAATGATGAGTTAAAATCAGTTTCAGATTCATGTAGTATGGAAATGAGTAGTGCTTCTATGCAAATTGAAGCAGACATCTTAAACTCTTATATGAAACATAAAGAGTATGTACCTAAAAAATTAGAAAATAATGATATAAATTACGCTTTATATGATAAAGACCAAAAAGTAATATTCTCATACTTAAAAGACCCTGATGCTGTTGATTTTTCAAGAAACATGTATGAAAGTTCTGCTTTTGAATTTTACATAACAAAATTAAATGAAGAAACAATTCCTATTAAATATATTGCTATTGAAACTTGTATTGGAATTGATAATCGAAATAGTTTAAAAATTTATGTTGTTGTAAAATTAATTTTAAGTGGTATTTTTATTGGTTTAATTGGATTTTTACTTGCAAAGATTTTATTAAAACCAGTGAGAGAAAAAATTGAACATATGGATAAGTTTATTAAAGATTCAGCGCATGAATTAAATACACCTGTAACTGTATTAATGACATCAACATCAATGCTTAAAAAAGGTAAAAATTCTGAAAAAATGATGAGGTATATTTTAAGTAGCTCGAAGCAAATATCTCAGATTTATAATGATATTCATTTTTCAGCTTTTAATGAAATAAATGAAGATGTTTTTGAAGAGTTTAATTTAAAAGTTCTAGTTAAAGATAGTGTAGAATATTTTAATGATATTTCAATTACTAAAAAAATAGTAATAAATGATGATTTAGATGATTGTATTATTTTAATGGATAAAACAAAAACTCAGAAAATTGTGAATAATTTAATATCAAATGCTATAAAATATAGCCATAATAATTCAATTGTTAATGTATGCATTAAAAACAATACTTTAAGCGTAGAAGATTTTGGTATTGGAATTAGTGAAGTAGAACAAAAAGAAATATTTAAAAGATATAAAAGAGGTACAAATATTGAAGGTGGTTTTGGAATAGGCCTAGATATTGTAAAAAGAATAAGTGATGAATATGATTTAAAATTAGATTTAAAATCAGAACTTAAAGTTGGTTCAACTTTTTATGTAGATTTTTCATCAATTATTAATGGTTCAAAGTGTGATTTAGAAAGTAAAAATAAGATATGAAAAATATTATAAAAGATTTTAAAACAAATAATTTAAAAGATACAAGGTTTGTACATCCTGTTAAGATTACATATAGTCTAAATGGAAAACAAAAAGCATGGGAAGCAGTTAAAAGTTTTGATTCTGTTGCCGTTTTACTTTATCATGAAGAAAAAGATGCTTTTTTACTTGTAAAACAGTTTAGAGCTCCTGTATATTTAAATGATGAAAGTCATTTATGTACTTATGAACTTTGTGCTGGAATAATAGATAAAGATGTTTCACTAGAACAAATAGCAAAAGAAGAAATTGATGAAGAGTGTGGATATGATGTTCCTTTAGAAGCTATTGAGAAAGTGACTTCCTTTTATACAAATGTAGGTGTTAGTGGATCTTGTCAAAATCTTTTTTATGCAAAGATTAATGAATCTATGAAAGTTCATGATGGTGGTGGTATAAATGATGAACAAATTGATTTAATGTTTTTACCAATTGAAGAAATTGATGAATTTATTTTTGATGAAAGTAAAGCTAAAACACCTGGTTTAATGTTTTCTTTTTATTGGTTTATGAAAAATAGGAGAATATAAATATAAAATGAAGAGCTTAATATTTTTAATTTCTCTTTGCTATTTAAATTTAATTGCAGATGAAACAAAGTTGATAAAAGTTAATAATTCTTTTATTACTAAATTTGAGTATGGAGAAATGCTTTATAATAATCCAAGAGGAATAGGTTGTAATACTTGTCATGGTGATAATGCAAAAGGAAAAGAAATTGTATCTTTTAAACATGTTTATGATAAGAAAAAATATGATTGTGTTTTAACAGTTCCTAGTATTAAGGATGTAGAATATGATATGTTTTATAAAAAAGTTAATGCCAAAAAGAATCCAAAGAAAAAATTTTCAAAGGAAGAAGTTTGTGAGAAGTTAGTATATAAAGCAAATATTATGCCAACATATTTTCTAGTTGATGAAGAAATTGATGCTATATATTACTATGTTAAAAACTTAAAAAAGAAATAGCTTTATCTAGAAAAAGCTATTCCTAAACCTATCTTATGACTTTCTCTATCATAGTCAATTAAACTATTTCCATATCCTGAAAATATTTGTAAAAACCCATATGAATTTGGTGTTGATAAAAATTCAGGTAGAGGAAAAGTCCAGTTTAACTCTGCAGCTCCCTTATTTTGAGAATTTAATCTCATGTTATTTCTCAGCATTAACTCAAAATTATGTTTTTTATATGCATAAAGTAAATTTAAATCTCCATATCCATAATACTTATCAATATCTGGATTATCGTCATCTTCACTTTTTTCAGGAATTCTATACCAAATTCTAGGAATTACAAAAAGTTCAGATAGTTGTAAATAGCTCTCTAAGTATATTCTATTCCATGACCTTGAGTCTTCATCATTTCTTCCATTTGATTCATGCATTAATGCAATTTTTAAACCTTTTAATGTGCTACTTTTTTCATAGGGAAACTGAACAAATACTTCTGGTTTATAATTTGACTCTCTAAAAGGAGAAGAATTAGAACTTGTTTGCCAAAATGATTTTTGAGTATATGCTGCTGATATTGATTCGCTCAAATTAAAAAAATCATATAAAATTGGTTTTTCTATACTAATTTGGAAGCTAGTTTCAAAAGCATCTCTATCTGAAGTTTTATTTAAATCATAAGTAGTAGGAAGTAGGTAGTTTTTCTTATAAGGATATAGTCCAAAATCACCTGTTATCATTTGTTTTAAATTTGAGTTTGTTTCTTTATCATTTGTTTTGTCGATGTAGTTTTTATAAAAATCACTTTTCATTTTTGTAAAAGTCTGAACTTTATGTTCTTCATTATTAGACAAATCGATAATATATTTATCTTCTTTTGATATTTTAGCATCAGCAGCTTTTTTATATAAAAGCATAGCTTCTTTATAATTACCTTCTTTTTCATAACTTTGTGCTTTTGTGTAAATATTAGTAAAGTCATCAGCCGCATTTAATAAGATCAAATTAAATAAAAAAATCAAAATATATTTCATTAGTACTACCCTTAAAATTAAAAGCTTATTTTATACAATTTTTGTTTTAATATACTTTGTATAAAAGATATTTCATGGTATAATCGCCTAAAATTAATAAATAAAGGTTATAAAATGCAAGTTGCTCCTTCTATACTATCAGCAGACTTTGGAAAATTAAATGAAGAAATTAAAGCTATTTGTGACGGTGGTTGCGATTTAGTTCATGTTGATGTAATGGATGGTCATTTTGTTCCAAATATGACTTTAGGTCCAGTAGTTGTAAATCCTGTAGCAAAAGCTTCTACAAAACCCTTAGATGTACATTTAATGGTTGAAAATAATACATTCTTTGTTGAGCTTTTTGCACCTTTGAAACCTAAATATATTTCATTTCATATTGAAAGTGAAAAACATCCTCATAGACTTATTCAAAAAATCAGATCTTTAGGAATTAAACCTGCAATAGTTTTAAATCCTCATTCTACACCCGAGTCAATTGAATACCTTTTAGAAGATTTAGATATGGTTTTATTAATGTCAGTAAACCCAGGTTTTGGTGGACAAAAATTTATTACTAGTGTTGTTGAAAAAGCAAAAAAACTTAAAGAATTAATTAAAAAAAGAAACCCAAACTGTTTAATTGAAGTTGACGGTGGAGTAAATGATAAAAATATCCATGAATTAAAAGAAGCAGGAGTTGATGTAGTTGTAGCTGGTTCTTATGTATTCGGTAATGATGATTATTCAAAAGCTATTAAGAGTTTACAGGTTTAATTATGAAAGTTAAAATTTGTGGAATAACAAATCTTGAAGATGCACTTAATGCTATAAATGCAGGTGCTGATGCTTTAGGTTTTGTTTTTTATGATAAATCTCCTAGATATATTGAACCATTTCAAGCAAGAGCAATTGTTGAAAAACTTCCTCCTTTTGTACAAACAATAGGATTATTTGTAAATGAACCAAATATTTTTATAAATCAAGTGTGTATAAATGCAAAGATGCAATCAGCACAAGTCATTGATGATGATGCGTACACTGATTTTAATACTTTAGACACTAGATATATAAAAGTATTAAGAGCAAAGTCTAAAGAAGATATCTTAAATACAAAAGATGAGTATGTATTAGTTGATGCTTTTGTTGATGGTTTTGGTGGTGAAGGGAAAAGACTTGCTTTAGAATGGTTTAAAGATATTGATTGTTCTAAAATGATTTTAGCTGGTGGTCTTAACGAAAACAACTTAAATGAATTAAAAGGTTATGGTTTTTATGGGATTGATGTAAGCTCTGGTGTTGAGGCTTCAAAGGGAAAAAAAGATAAGCAAAAAATGATAAATTTTATAAAAGCAGTAAATGAAATCTAAAAAAAGAATAATTGTAAAACCTACTTTTAAAATATCCAATATTATTGAAAGATTACTAAAAGAGTCTATTGAATATGAAGAGTTTCTAACTCTTTTAGAAAAAGCAAGTGATACTTTTTTTGATACTCCTGAATTAGAATTTGAACTTTTATTATCAAATGGCTTGCCTTTAGAATTTGATAAAAACAAAATTTATTTAAAAACTAATAAGACTTCTATTAATGAACAATGTTTTTGTATTGTTGAT
Source organism: Poseidonibacter parvus (assembly GCF_001956695.1). Classification (NCBI taxonomy): domain Bacteria; kingdom Pseudomonadati; phylum Campylobacterota; class Epsilonproteobacteria; order Campylobacterales; family Arcobacteraceae; genus Poseidonibacter; species Poseidonibacter parvus. The sequence continues at coordinate 1,914,039 of NZ_CP019070.1, read as the reverse complement.
ATTGAAACAAATGGTTCATCTATAAAAAAAGGTAGCCAAATAATTGAAATTGGTGCTGTAAAATATAAAAATGGTGAAATAATTGATAATTTTCAATCCTTAGTTTATGCAAAAGATATTCCTTCTTATATCCAAGAAGTGACAAATATAACACCTTTAATGCTAGAAGATGCTCCAGTTTTAGAAGCAGTACTTAAAGAGTTTAAGCTTTTTTTAGAAGATGATGTTTTTGTTGCACATGATATTAAATTTGATTACAATTATATCTCAGACTCACTAGAAAAATATGATTTAGGAAAACTTCAAAATAGAAAACTTTGTAGTATTGATTTAGCAAAAAGAACTATTGATTCTCCTAGATATGGTCTAGGTTTTTTGAAAGAAGAATTAGATATCGAGCTTGAAAATCATCATAGAGCTTATGATGATGCACTAGCAACTACTCAAGTATTTGAAAAGTCATTAAAAAATATTTGTAAGGATAAAATTACAAATGTAGAAAAATTAATAAGCTTTTCTAAAAACTCAAAAACAATTGCATCAATTAAAGAAAAAATACAAAAAGAAAAAATACAAAAGCAAAAGGAAGATTAATAATGTTTTCACAAGATGTATATATTAAAGCTTTAGAATATGCAGCACTTGCCCATGCTGAACAAAAAACTCCCAAAAACCTACCTTATCTCGCACATGTAGTATCAGTTACAATGGAAGTAATACATGCTTGTGAAAAATCAAAAATGGATGAAGATAAAGCTAATTTAGCAATTTCGTGTGCTTTATTACATGATACTATAGAAGATACAAAAATTACTTATGATGATTTATATGTTGACTTTAGTGAAGCAATTGCAAATGGTGTTGAAGCACTTAGTAAAGATAAAAGTTTGCAATCAAAGCAAGAACAGATGAAAAAAAGTATTGAAATGCTTTTGGAACAACCTTATGAAGTTCAAATGGTAAAACTAGCAGACAGAATTACAAACCTATCAACTCCTCCAAAACATTGGGAAAATGATAAAAAGAAAGCTTATTTAAAAGAAGCTAGTTTTATTCTTTCATGTTTAAAAAACTCGAATATATATTTATCGGTACGATTAGAAGAAAAAATAGAAAACTACAAACAATATTGTAATTAGAAGATAAAATTTAAGCAAGTTAAAAAAGGAGGTAGTCTTTTGACTACTTCCTTTTTTTATGAAGCTTTAGAAGCTTCAGCTGCGTATTTAAGACCTAAATCAAAGGCTTTATTATTAATATCATGTACTTTTGCAGGTACTTTTGAAAGCATAGTTTTTCTTAACGTTTCGTTATCAACTGTTTCACCTGTAAAGTAGTTAGCCATTGCAAGTGCTAAAACAGATTGAGTAATTACATTACCAATCTCTTCTTTTGCAATAGTAATAATTGGAATTTCAACTATATTCCATCTTTTTTTATCTTCAGGAGTTGCTGTAACTAAATTTGGCTCAACTACAATAGTTGCACCATCTCTTACACCATTTTTAAATTGGTCATAAGATATTTGAGCAACTGATAACATGAAGTCAATTTCACCATCATTTGCATAAGGGTATAAAATTTCATCATCTTGTAAAGTAATATCAACAACTGTTGGACCACCTCTTACTTGAGATGTATATGTTGCAGTTTTTAAACCATAACCACCATCGTTAATTTTTGCAGCTGCAAAAATAGAACCTGCTAGAAGTACACCTTGTCCACCAACACCTGTAAATCTCATTAATGTTTTAGCCATAATGTTCTCCTTAGAATTGAATCATAGTATTTGTTTTGTTAGCCTCTTTTACTTTTTCGTAAGACTCACAATATTCATCAGCAGTTTCATCATGTTTTAAAATTCCTAATGGGAATTTTCCAACTTGTTCTTCTGGTTCTAATTTCTCAAACTTAGCTTTTCCAACTGAAATAGATTTAATCCAATCTAAGTTAGCCATAGCTGTAGCCATTTTATTTTTTCTTCCTAAGTTAACGTGACAGTTAGAGAATACTTCAATAAATGAGAATCCTGTATGTTGGAAACCTTTAACTAAAATTCTTTCTAGTTTTTTAGGATCTAACATAGTTTCTCTAGCAACAAAAGATGCTCCTGCTGCTTCAACTAATTTACAAGCATCAAAAGTAGGGTCAATATTACCTTTACTCATAGTAACTGTCCACATTCCTTGAGGAGTTGTTGGAGAAGTTTGTGAGTTAGTTAATCCATAAATAAAGTTATTGATAATAATATAATTTAAATCAATATTTCTTCTTGATGCATGGATAGTATGGTTTCCACCAATTGCAAGACCATCACCATCACCACCAACTACAATAACTTTCTTTTCTGGATTAGCTAATTTAATTCCAGTAGCATATGCTAAAGTTCTACCGTGAGTTGTGTGAACAGTGTTACAGTTGATGTATGAAGAAGTTCTTCCTGAACATCCAATACCAGAAACAACACAAACATCATCCATGTTCCAACCAGTTTTTTCAATAGCTCTAATGATAGATTTTAAAATAACTCCATCACCACATCCCCAACACCATAGTGTTGGCATCTTATCAGTTCTTAAATATTCGTCATAATTAAAAGCCATATTACATTCCCTTCACTTTTTCAATAATTTCTAGTGGAGATAGTGGTCTTCCGTTAACTTTGAATAATGTATCAAAATCAGATCTACCACTTGCTCTTTGTACTTCATCAGCAAATTGTCCCATATTTAACTCAGCAACTAATACTTTGTCAAATTTGTCACATAATTCTTTGATTCTTTTTTCTGGACTTGGCCAGATTGTTTTAGGTCTGAACATACCAACTTTGATACCTTCAGCTCTCATTCTGTTAATTGCTTCTGTTACACCTAATGAAACAGAACCATATGCAATAATCATAATGTCTGCATCATCTAACATATATTCTTCATTAGATTCTAATTCATCCATATGTGCATCAACTTTATTGAATAATCTTTTCATTAAAGCATCACAAACTTCAGCATCTTCAGTAGGATGTCCAGTTGGTCCATGATGTAATCCAGTAAAGTGGTATCTATAACCTTCAAACATTGGATTTAATACAGCTGGTTCATCAGCTTCAACACCATAAGGTTTATAATCTTTCTTATCACCAGTAAATTTCTTTCTTGGTATCTTTTCTTCTTGAATTGTTTCTAAATCAGGAATACTTGCTTTTCCACTCATGTGACCAATTGTTTCATCTAATAAAACGAATACTGGTTGCATAAATCTATCTGCTAAGTTAAATGCACGTGCAACTTCAGTATAACACTCATTTAAGTTACCTGGTACTAATGTGATTGATTTAACATCACCATGAGTAGGGTTTTTAGCTTGTAGTAAGTCACCTTGTGCAACTCTTGTTGGTAAACCAGTTGATGGACCACCTCTCATTACATTGATAACAACTAAAGGTACTTCTGAAATATACCCTACACCTAAGTTTTCTGCTTTTAAAGAAATACCTGGTCCAGATGTTGCTGTTAACGATCTTTTTCCAGACATTGCTGCACCTAATGCCGCACAAATTCCTGAAATTTCATCTTCCATTTGGATACATGCATCACCTCTAGCTGGTAATGCAGTTGATAAAATATGCATTACTTCACTTGAAGGAGTAATAGGATATCCCGCAAAAAATTGAACGTCAGAATCTAACGCAGCCTTTGCTGCTAATTCATTACCTGTTGATATTAATTCTCTTGCCATTAATTCTCCTTAAGCCTCTAATTCTCTATAATTATTTTTAACAATTGCTTCTTTTCTTGTTTTTGCTTCTTCTGATAGTTTAGCAAATTTAAATTCTTTTTTATCTGCAACATAAATTGCAAAATCTGGACATGCTAATTCACAGTCTGTACAACCAATACATGAATCAGGATTTGCTACTTTTATTATTGAACCTAATGTTGAATGAACTTCTTGTCTCATAACTAGTACACCAGCTGGACAAACAGATACACATTTATCACATGCTTTACATCTAGCTTCATTAACCCAAACAGGTGTGTTTGCAGGAGCTTCCATATTAGACATAATTTCCCCTTAAAATTTTTATTAATCAATATTTGAATAAACTCAATTATTATGATTGAATAATAACCTATAATACATCTAAAGGATTAGTAAAACTTTCATTTTACAAAGCTAATTTAGCTCTTGTTACATTTTGCTACACTAGTGCTATGTGTATATTTTTGATTGCTACGAAACTAAGATTAAGCTTAAGTGAAATATTGCTATTAATTACAATGAAAATGATTGAAATTTATTTAAATCATATGTTGGTTAATCTTAGATATAATACCTAAAATGTAAAAAGGAATAAGTTTGGTTTTATATCAACCAATGAATGGTTATTGTTATAATAGTGATACACATTTTTTATATAATTTTGTTGTTAATAATATGAAAAAATTTAAAAATGTTAAAGGTGAAGTATTAGATATAGGTAGTGGTAGTGGGATACTAGGATTACTTGTTTCTAGAGAATACCAAAGTTTAAATTTGAATCAATGTGAAGTTCAAAAAACATTCCAATTCCTTTCATTAAAAAATGTACAAACAAATAAACAAAAAAGTAAACTATATGAAGGTTCTTTTTTGCAGATTGATTTTGATAAAAAATTTGACATGTGTATTTCAAATCCACCTTTTTACCACTGTAATGTAATTAAGAGTGAAAATGAAAATATTAAAATTGCAAGGTATAATGATTCAATGCCTTTGGAAAGTTTTATACAAAAAAGTTCTTCTATTTTAAAGGATTCTGGAAAGCTTTTTTTCTGTTACGATGTGAAACAAATTAATGAGATAATCATTTTTTTAAACAAATATAAACTAAATTTAGAGGCTTTACAATTTGTTTATCCAAAGCAATCTAAAGATGCAACATTGATTTTAGTTTATGCAAGAAAGAATTCAAAATCTTTAACAAAAATATTAAGTCCGCTTTTTGTATTTAAAGATAGTGAATTTACACAAGAGGTGAAAGATATTTATGATAAGTCCTCAACTCATAGTATAAAGGTAGATAGTGAACAATTTAATTAAAAAAGATGGCTTTCCTTATGCTTTTGAGCCAAGTGCTTGCGATACTTGTGCTGGTAATTGCTGTATTGGAGAAAGTGGATATATTTGGATTAATGCACAAGAGATAAATACCTTGGCAACTCATCTTAACATATCACTTGAAGAGTTACGAAGTAAGTATTTAGAAAAAAAAGGTTATAAATACAGTATAAAAGAGGTAAAATCAGCTGAAGATAATTATGCATGTACTTTTTTTGATTTAGAAAAAAGACAATGCTCAATATATGAAGCTAGACCAATACAATGTCGTACTTTCCCATTTTGGGATTATTTTAAAGAAAATACACAAGAGGTTTATGAAGAGTGCCCAGCTATAAGAACTATTTAATTTTTACTACTTTTTTATTATGTATTAGTGGATGTGTTAATACTGCAAATACTGAAATTATAAAAAACAGTGAAATAAAAAAAACAGTTATACAAAATAAAACTAAGTCTTTTAATTTAGAAGACCCATATATAATGTATGCTTTAGAATATGAAAATCAAAAAGATTATATCTCTGCACGAGAAATATATTCAAAACTTTTTAAAAATACAAATAATTATGAGTATTTAGTTAAATATTTAAATTTATCGTTTGTACTTAAAGATTATAAAAATGTAAAAGAATATGCTTCTTTAAACTTAGTTGAAGATATAAAACAAGAAGAAATGATTTTAAAATTATATACATTATCATTATTAAAACTTAATGAGAAAGAACAGTGTATAAAATATGCAAAAAAGCTTACTAAAAAGTTTTATCATAAAAGCAATCATACTTTTTTAGCTAGTATATATCTAGATTTAAAAGAGTATGAAAAATCTGAAGAAGAGTTTAAAAAAGCTTATAAAATTAATAAGTCAGTGCATACTTTACAAACTATTACAAATATACAATATTACTTTACAAATCAAAAAGAAAAATCAAAAAATACTATGGAAAAGTATATAACTTCAAATTCATATCCTTTTTCTTTATCTTTACAATTATTATCTTTTTATGAAAAAGATAAAGAGAATGAAAAAATAATACCTTTATTAGAAAAAATGTATTCATATTATAAAAAAGAAAATAAAGAACCATCATTATCTAATACACAAAATTTATTATCAAGATATTTACTTCAAAAAGATAGTAAAAAAGCGATAAAATTTTTAGAAGAAAACGATAAAGAAAATCCAGCATTATTAACTTTATATAGAGATGCTAATGAAATAGGAAAAGCAAATAGATTATTAGACTTATTATACAAAAAAACTAATAATTTAGAATTTTTAGGACAAAAAGCTATTTTAGAATTTGAGATGGCAGAAAATAAAAAAGAAGTTTTAAATTCCGTGATTTCTAAATTTGATAAAGTATTAGAGAAGATTTCAAATCCTGTTTATGAAAACTATTTAGCATATATCTTAATTGATTATGATTTAGATATAAATAGAGGATTGATTTTAGTTAAAAAAGCATTAAGTAAAGATCCAAATAATCTAGCCTATATTGATACGCTTGCTTGGGGTGAATATAAAATTAAAGATTGTAAAAATGCATATAAAAATATGAAAAATGTTATTGAAAATGCTAAATTTGAAGATGACGAAATAACTTTACATTGGGAAAAAATTAAGGAGTGTACTAAGTGATATTAGATGAAATTGTAGAAAGAACAAAACAAGATTTAGAGATTAGAAAAAAAGAGATAAGTTTAGATTTATTAGGAAGAACATTAGCTTCAAATCCTTTTGCACCAAGAGATGTAAAACCTTTTTTAACATCGACTTCAAGTGAGCCTATTAGAATAATTGCTGAAGTTAAAAAAGCTAGTCCTTCAAAAGGTATTATAAAAGAAGATTTTAATCCTATGGAAATTGCGCAAGCATATAGCAATAGTGGGGCAAATGCAATTTCAGTTTTAACTGAACCACATTATTTTCATGGTAATTTAGAATATTTAACTCAAATAAGAAGATATGTACCAACTCCTCTTTTAAGAAAAGATTTTATTGTTGATAAATATCAAATTGTTGAAGCTTTAGTTTATGGAGCTGATTTTATTTTACTTATTGCAAAATCTTTAGCTACAAAAGAGTTAAAAGAATTATATGAATATGCACTTCATCTTGGACTTGAAGTATTAGTTGAAATTCATGATAAAGAAGACTTAACAAAAGCTATTAAATGTGGAGCTAGTATTATTGGTATTAATCATAGAAACCTTGATACTATGCAAATGGATATGACTATGTGTGACCAATTAATTCCAATGATTCCAAATGGGAAAATTATTGTTGCTGAATCTGGTGTTTCTAATGTTGAAACAATTCAAAGATTATCAAAAATTGGTGCTGATGCATTTTTAATTGGCGAGCATTTTATGAGACAATCATCTATTGAAGATGAAGTAACAAAGTTCAAAAACGCACTTAACTAGCAATATATGGATTGTCCTTAGGTATTTTTTTAGTTATAGTAGAACTAATAAATAAAAAGGACTTTTCATGACTTTCAAAAATAAACAATTATGTAAAATTAGAACTATAACTACTTTTTTAAGTCTAAACAAAAATAAAAACTCATGGGAAGATGAACTTCTTAAAGCTTGTGATTTTTGTGAAGATTTAAGTGAAAAATTCATAAAAGAAGACTACGAAGTACAATCAATAAGAATTGTAACTAATGCTTTTGGAGAGTATTTAGATACATCATCTATAAAAAGTGCTAAAAAAGATTTAGAATTTATTTCAAATATCTTAGATAAAAGTACTACAAGTTTACGTATTAGATTTGCAATTGGTGAAGCTAAAACAAATCAAGAAATATCTTTACTTCCTGAATTAATATTAGCTTTTGGTGATTTAGCAAATGCTTGTGTAAATGTATCTTTAGATGAAAATGAAGTGCTAGATAATGAACTTATAACTCAATCTGTAAAAGCAGTAAAAAAAATATCAGAAATCACACCAAGAGGAGAGGGGAACTTTAACTTTACAGTTAATTTTAACTGTAAACCTTTTATCCCTTATTTTCCTGCTTCTTATCATGAAAGCCAGCTAGAAAATGCATATGTATTAGGTTTAGAAACTCCTGATTTATTAGTTGAAGTCTTAAAAGAATTTAATGATAAAAATCCTAAGTTATCACATAATGTTGCAATGGCTTCATATTTTAAAATATTAAAAGAAGCTCTTTCTTATCATTGTAGTAATATTAAAGATATATTAGATAAGTTTGAAGAAAAAATCGGAAATCAATCCTCTTTTATCTTTAAAGGAATTGATTCCTCAGCAGCTCCTTCTAAAAATTGCTCATCAATGGTAGAAGTGTATAAACAAATGGGATTAGATTGCTTTGGAAGAAGTGGTACTATTGAAATATCTTCATTATTAACAAAAATATTTAAAAGTGTTAAAGAATTACCTCTAGTTGGTTTTTCAGGTCTTATGTTAGCAGTTGTTGAAGATAAAGGTTTAGCACAAGGAACTATTGATAAAGATTTTGACATAAGAACACTTTTAACAAATAGTGCAATTTGTGGAATTGGTTTAGATACTGTCCCAATTGAAGGAAATACTCCTAATAAAAAAATTGAGCAAATAATGAGGGATACGGGGACAATGGCATTTAGATTAAACAAGCCATTAACTGTCAGATTATTTCCTGTTCCTAATTTAAAAAAAGGTGATATCACTTCTTTTGAAAGTGACGATTTATGTAATAGTGCAGTTCTATCTTTACCATAAAGTAAATGTCTATTAAACTCAAAGTACATAAATAATATACTATCTTAAATAAATCATAATAGGAGAATTAAGATGCCATTAATAAATGTAAAAATGACACATGAAGATGGAGGTGCTAGTAAAGAGCAAAAAGAAGCTTTAAGTAAAGGTATTACAGAACTGTTTGCTTCTATTTTTAATGGTCGTGGAGCTTCTAGTGCTGTTGTTATAATTGAAGAAATAAATACTGATAATTATGCAATAGGTGGGAAAACAGTTAGTAATATTAGAGAAGAATCAAAGTAATTTACTTTTTATAAATAAGGACGTATTAATGAAAGAATTGTTAGCAGTATTAAAAGATTGTGGCTACGATGCACATTTTGTTGAGAATAAGGAAGAAGCACTTTCTTTGAGTAAAACTTTTATAAAAGAGGGTATGAGTGTAGGATTAGGTGGTTCAACTACAGTTGATGAAATTGGATTATTGGATTTTTTAGTTAAAAAAGATGATATCACACTATTTAATCAATATCAAAAAGGTATTACTATGGATGAGAATATTCATAGAAGAAGAGCTGGGATACTAACTGATATTTATGTAACAGGAACAAATGCTTTAACACGTGATGGTAAACTTGTAAATGCCGATGGAAGCGGAAATAGAGTTGCTGCTTTAATATTTGGTCCTAAAAAAGTTTTAGTAGTAATTGGAATAAACAAAATAGTTGATAATGTAGAAGATGGTTTTAAAAGATTAATGGAGGTTAGTGCTATTAAAAATATTGATAGAATGAATTCAAAAGCTATTGAAATGGGAAAAGCACCAAGACATAACTTAGATAATATTGCTAATAAATTTACATATATAAAAGCTGATGAAAAAGATAGAATTGTTTTGATTATAGTAAATGAAGAACTTGGATATTAACAGATATAAATATATCTGTTAAATAATTAGTCTTTAAATAAAGTAGATCCTACTCTAATCATATTTGAACCACAAGCAATAGCAAGCTCATAATCTGAACTCATACCCATTGAACAATAAACTGCTCCTAAAGGGCTTAATTCATCATATATTTTCTTAGTAGTTTTAAAAGATTCTTTTATGATTTTTTCATCTTCTACATGTGCACCAATACTCATAACACCTTTTAGTCTTAAATTTGGACAAGTAGCAAGTATTTGTTTATAAACTTCAATTGCATCTTCTGGCATTACACCTGATTTTGTATCTTCACGTGCAGAGTTAATTTGTAAAAGAATACTCATTTTTTTATTTTTAGCTTCAAGCTTTTTATTTAGTTCTTGTGCTAACTCTATTGAATCTATTGATTGAACTAAAGTAGGTCTTAAATCAATTAAATTATTGATTTTATTTTTTTGTAATGTTCCTACAAAGTGCCATTCAATTGGTAGTTCTTCTAAAGCTTCGCTTTTACTTTTTAAATCTTGAACTTTATTTTCACCAAAGGCTCTTTGACCTACATTATATAATGTTTCAACATCTTTTGCTTCTGAATATTTACTAATACCAATAATTTTTACAATATGATGCTCAGATATTTTAAGTCTAGCACCTTCTACTCTTGTAATAATATCGTCTAAATTTTGTGTTGCAGTAATTTTAGTCATTTAAAAAAATCCTATTTATATCATTATAAATCCCAAGTAGCATTAAACTACCTAGTATCACCCATCCTGTAATTGTAAGTATCATAAATACTTTATCACTTGGTTTTCTTTTTGTTAGTAATTCATATAAGTTAAACATAATATGTCCACCATCAAGTGCTGGAATTGGAAGAAGGTTTAATACACCAAGATTTACAGAAATTAATGCTGTAATTGTAAGTAATGCAATAATACTTGACTCACTTGCATCAGAGATTACTTTTCCAATTGTAATAACTCCACCAACTTCACTACTTGGAATAATTCCTTGAATTAATTTTTGAACACCTTGAAAAATCATAGTTGAGGCAAATATAGTTTTTTCATATGCAAAAACTAATGATTCCCCAAATGATAAATCAAGTTGAACTATTTTTCCAGAAGGTGAAATACCTATCATTCTTTTTTTGATATCTTCTTTGAACATATTTTGTGCATCTGAAATATGAGGACTAATTGTTTTTGCAATTAGTTTTCCATCTCTTTTTATATAAAATTTTAAGGCACCTTGCGTATTTACAATAATTTCACCTATTTCATTCCATGTTGTAATTTCAGTATTATTAATTCTGATAATTTCATCATTTTTTAAAATCCCTGCTTTAAAAGCTGGAGAATTTTCTTGAACTGTTCCAATTGATGGAGCTAAAGCAGAAGCACCAATTATTGCAATAGAAAAGTATAAAATTGCAGCTAAAAGAAAGTTTGCAAAAGGTCCTGCAAAAAGTATGGCAATTCTTTGAAGCGGTGATTTTGTATTGTATGAATCATCTCCTTCTTCTTTTAAAGCTGGATTTGAATCATCTTGACCTTTCATTTTTACATATCCACCTAGTGGAATTAATGAAAACTGCCAAACAGTACCTTTCCATTCTTTTGCAAAAAGTTGTTTCCCAAAACCTATTGAGAAGACATGAACTTTTACTCCAAAGTAACGTGCTGCTAAAAAATGTCCTAATTCATGAAAGAAAACTAAAAATGAAAGAACTAGTAAAAATGTTATAGTACCCAAGAAAAACCTCTATATTTTAAAATAATCTCTAATATATTCATATCCTGAATACATTGTTAAAACAACAGCTAACCATAAAAGTTCTGTTGCAAATGGCCAATTCATAATTAAAAAACCTATTGCAATCATCTGAATTACGGTTTTTATTTTTCCAGCCATTGTTGAAGCTACATTTTTGCCTTCACTTACAGCCACTACTCTAAGTCCAGTGATAAAAAACTCACGTGAGAGTATTAAAAATACTGCCCATGCACTTGCTCTATCAATCACCATAAGTCCTAAGAAACCAGCAAGAACTAGCATTTTATCAGCAAGTGGATCTAAAATACCACCTAGCTTTGTCATTTGATTCCAAGACCTTGCAATATAGCCATCAAAAAAATCAGTAACAGATGCAATAACAAATATTAAACCAGCGAAGTAATCAAACCAAGAAGGATGCCATGAAGCGAAAATAGTATTGTCTCTATCTATAAAAAACCATAGCATTAGCGGAGCTAATGCTATTCTAAATAAAGCTAGAGTATTTGGAAGGTTAAGAGCTTTTTCTTTCATTATCTGAAAGTTGTTCCACCATCAACAACTAAAGTTTGAGATGTAATCCAAGAAGCTTCTTCTGTACATAAGAAGTAACAAGATTGTGCTAAATCTTTTGGTTGACCAATTCTTTTTAAAGCTGATAAATCAATTGTTTTTTGTTTAACTTCTTCATAGTTTGTAAAGGCTTTTAGTGCATCAGTGTCAATTGGACCACCAGATACTGCATTTACTCTAATATTCATTTCACCTAACTCTGTAGCTGCATATCTTACCATTGCTTCTACTGCTGCTTTATTTGTTCCATGTCCTGAATAGTTTGGAATATATACTAAGTTACCAGTTGAAGATAAAGAAACAATTGCTCCACCGCCTACTTTTTCCATTCTTTTTGCAGCTTGCTGTGAACCACATACAAATGCATTAACCGTAGCAGTATAAATATTATTTAAACCTCTTGGTTTTAATTTCATAAACTTACCATAACCACCAACAACAGCACGTCCATAAATCATTGCATTTGAGATAAAGAAATCAACTCTATCAAAATCTTTGTCAATTTCTAAAAATAATTCTTTATATTTTTCTGGCTCTAAAATATTAAAAGGATATGCTTTACATTTTACACCATATTTTTCTTCTACATCTTTACAAATGTCTTCAGCAAATTGTTGGTTTGAATTATATGTAAATGCTACATTAACACCATTTTGTGCAAATTTATAAACACACTCTTTACCGATACCTTTTGTACCACCAGAAATTACTAAAGTTTTATTTTTCATAGATTCGCTCATTATTTTATTACCTCATATTGTTTTAATGTTGTTTCAAGTAGTTTCATTGTTTCTGCACTTGGAGCAGTTAAAGGAAGTCTGTATTCTAAAGTATTAAGTAAACCAGCTAAATACATTGCTGCTTTAATTGGTATTGGGTTACTTTCACAAAATAATACTGAGTTTAAAGCATATAAATCTTCATTTATTTGTCTTGCTTCTTCTAAATTTCCTTCTTGTACTGCATGTACTAATCTAGATTTTAGATTTGGAAGTAAATTAGCTGTAACAGAAATAATACCTTTACAACCATTAACTAACATAGGAAAATCAATTGCATCATCCCCTGAAACAATTACTAAGTCACTTCTTTGTGATAATAATTCTATTGTTCTATCTAGTGATCCTGTTGCTTCTTTCGTTGCATAAATATTAGGAATATCGTCAAATAGTCTAATAGTTGTATCAGCTGTTAAATCAACACCAGTTCTTCCTGGTACATTATAAAGCATAAATGGAATTTCTACAGAACTTGCAATTGCTTTGTAGTGTTGATATAAACCTTCTTGCATTGGTTTATTATAATATGGTGTTACAGATAATAATCCATCTGCTCCAACAGCTTGTGCATGTTTTGCAATTTCTACTGCTTCATGAGTTGCATTTGAACCCGCTCCTGCTATTACTTTTACATGTGTATTTTTACAAGTAGCAACTGCAACTTCAATACATGCTTTATGCTCTGCATGTGAAAGTGTAGCACTCTCACCAGTAGTTCCAACTGGAACAACAGCATCAATACCTTGTGCAATCTGTCTTTTGATTAAAGACTCATATTTTTCTAAATCAACTTTTCCATCTTTAAATGGGGTAATTAGTGCGGTCATCGCACCTGTAATAATTTCCATATCTATCCTTTTTTTACTACTAAATCTTCTAGTTCTAATTTTATATTTCTGTTTTTTCTATTATTTTTTCTTTTTAGGCTTTAAAATAACAGTAGTTGAATTATCTTTTGTAAAGTATTTATTTGCAATTTTAATTAAATCTTTTTTAGTTAATTTTGCAATTTTTTCTTCATAATTTAAAAGAGGTTTAATATTACCTCTTACAAAATATGAACCATAAAGTGATGAAACTGATGATGAACTTTCAAGTGAGAATATAAAATCAGCTTTTGTATTGATTTTTATTTTCTCAATATCTTTTTTAGATATTTCACCTTTTTTAACTTCATCAATTATGCTTAAGATTTCTTTTTCAATATCTTTAGCTTTAACACCTTCATTTGCTACTGCCATAAACATAAATAAACCAGGATCTTTAAGCTCTAAGTTATATGCATAAACAGAGTTTACTAATCTTTTTTCATCTATTAATCTTTTTTGTAAGATTGAGCTTTTCCCTGAAGAGAAAAATTCACTAAGTGCAGAAAGGGCAGCTTGATCTTTGTGCTCAAAATTAGGAATATGATAAGTAATAGCTAACATTTCAACTGCTGAGTCTTTTAAAATAGAAACTCTTTTAGCCCCATCTTGTTTTGGTTCAACTGTATGAAGTTTTGATGGTATTTCTTTTTTATTTTTAATATCTTTAAAATATTTCTTTGATGATGCAAATACTTCTTCTTTATCTATATCACCTGCAACTACAATAATTGCATTTTTTGGTTGATAATAAGTACTATGAAAATCTCTAATATCATCAATACTCCAATTTCTAATATCACTCATAAAACCAATTGGTGTCCAATGGTATGGATGGTAAATGTAAGCATTGTTAAATAATCTAAATTGTAAATATCCCATAGGGTTATTATCTGTTCTCCAACGTCTCTCTTCTGCTACTACATCACGCTCTGGCTGAAACTCTTCATCTTTTAATGTAAGGTTTTCCATTAAATCTGCGAATAAATCTAATGATTTATCCATATTTTTAGATGCAGATTTGATGTAATAATGAGTAAAATCAAAACCTGTTGAAGCATTATTAACTCCTCCAAATCCTTTTACAATTTCATCAAATTCCCCTGATTTAAGATTCTTAGTTGATTTAAAGTTTAAGTGTTCAAGCATATGTGCAATTCCACTTTTTCCCATTTTTTCATCTCTACTACCAACTTTATAATATATATCAGTTGATACTACATTTGAGCCATTTTTCATTGGAATGGCAACTATTTGTAAGCCATTTTCTAATGTCTTAGTATAATATTTTGGTAAGCTATTAGCCATTAATTCTCCTGTTATAATGAATAATGAAACAAGAAAAAATAAAAGTGTTTTTTTAGTTTTTGTTGATTTAATTAAATTCATTTTGATATTTCCTATTTTAAATCAGTCCCAATAGCTTCTTGAATATTTGCATATCCATCTTTAGCTATTAGTTCTAATAATTCTTCATTTATTTTTCGTACCATTGAAGGCCCTTCAAAAATTAAACCTGAGTATGATTGAACAAGAGAAGCTCCTGCTTTAATTCTTGCGTATGCTTGTTCTCCTGTTGCTATTCCACCAACTGAGATTAATACTGTTTTTCCATATAACTCTTTAGCAATTTCTTTAAATATTGCATAAGATTTATCCGTTAAACAAGCTCCACTTAATCCTCCAAAGTCTTTACAGCCTGGAACTAAATCATAGTCAATCGTAGTGTTTGTAGCGATTATTCCAGCAGCACCAGCATTTATAGCACTTTTACAAAGTTCTATTGCTTGAGCAGCTTCCATATCTGGAGCAATTTTTAGTAAAATTGGTTTTTTTGTATACTCTTTTGCCATTTCAAATAATTCAGTAATAAACTTTTCATTTTGTAAATCTCTTAAATTTGGAGTATTTGGGCTAGAAATATTAATTACTAAATAATCACTTGTTTCCTCGAATTTTTTAATAAGCATTTTATAATCGCTTAATGCAAACTCTTCAGGCGTTAATTTATTTTTCCCAATATTTACACCAACTGGAATAGATGCTGGATAAACTTCTTTTAAATTCTTAAGTACCTTATGTGCACCTTCATTGTTAAATCCCATCGCATTTTGAACACTTTTTGCTTCTGGATATCTAAACATTCTTGGCTTTGGGTTTCCATCTTGTGGCTTTGGAGTCATCGTACCAATTTCAGTAAATCCAAATCCTAAAGAAGGCATAGCTTTTACCATAGTTGCATTTTTATCAAAACCTGCTGCTAAGCCAACTGGGTTTGTAAATGTAACTCCAAAAATCTCTTGTGAAAGTTTTGAATTATTTATAAAGTTCTTTTTCTTCATAGGATTTTTGATAAGTTTACATTTACCAACTATTCTTAATCCACATTCAGCGATGTTATGAGCTGTTTCTGGTTCGAATTTAAATAAAACTTTTTTAATTGTGTTATAGCTAAACAAGTATGTACCTTTTTTAAATTTTAGATATTTTATCTAAAAATCGTTAAATATAAGTTTTAATGAAAGTTTTAAGTTTGATTAGATGAAAAATAAGCCCAAAATAGGCTTATTTAAAGGCTTACATATTTGCTAAATTATATAATCTTTTATATTCTTCGCAAGTTTTTAATAAATTATCTTCAGTATCCATACAAACAATTTCACCATCTTTAAATACAGCAATTTTTGTAGCATTTTTAATTGTACTTAATCTATGTGCAATGATAAAAGTAATTTTATCAACACTTACTTCATCAATTACTTGAGAAATTATTGATTCACTTTCATTATCAAGTGCTGATGTTGCTTCATCAAGTATAAGAATTTGAGGGTTTTTATATAAAGCTCTTGCAATTGCAATTCTTTGTCTTTGACCTCCAGATAAATTTGTACCAAATTCATCTAGTGTTGTATTTATACCTTGTGGCATTTTTTGTATAAAATCATAAGCATGAGCTTGTTTTAATACTTCAATAACTCTTTTCTCATCAATATCATAACCATAAGCTATATTTGCAGAAATTGTGTCATTGAAGATATAAACTCTTTGTGTTACGATTGAAATATTTTCTCTTAAAGATTTTATATCAAGGTCATTTAATAATTCATCATTAAGTTTTACTTCACCTTTTGAGGTATCGTAAAATCTAATTATTAGATTTATAAGAGAAGATTTTCCACCACCACTATCTCCAACAAGTGCAATTGTTTCACCTTTTTTTGCTTCAAGGTTTATATTTGAAAGAGCTGTAAAATCATCATATTTTAAAAATACATCTTTAAAAGAAATTGATTTTATTTCTTCTGGAAATTGTGTATTTCCTGAAAGAATTGTTGGACTTTGATTTAGCATTTCATTTATTCTATGATTTGCTGCTAAGGCATCTTGCATTTTATTGTAAAGTGATGATAATCTTTTAATTGGAGAATAAAGCATAAAAAGTGCTGCTATAAAAGAACTAAAAACACCAGTTGTAAGCTCACCACTTATAACTTTTGAACCACCTACTAAAATAACTGCTGCAAAAGCAAGTGAGCCAATCATTTCCATTAAAGGAGAAGTTAACTCATTTGTTTTAACTGCTTTCATATTATATTTGAAGAAGTTTTTATTATGAATTGAAAATTTATTACTTTCAATTTTTTCAGTTGAATTTGCTTTTATGATTTCAATATTGTTAAATGATTCACTTAATGATGTTGTAATATCTGCATTTGTTTCTTGTGATTTAAATGAAAGTTTTTTCATTCTTTTTGCTAATTTTGATAAAGGGTAAATTGCTAGTGGAAGAACAATTAATCCATAAAATGCAAGTTCTGGTGAATGATAAATTACAAGACCAACAAGTCCAAAGATAGTTAAAACTTCTCTTATGAATTCAGCTATGTAGTTTGATACCGCACTTTGAATTCTATTTATATCATTTATGATTCTACTTACAAGTTCTCCTCCATGTTTTTTTTGGAAGAAGTTCATATCTAAAGTTAAAACATGAGCAAATAGTCTATCTCTTACAATTCTAGTAATATCTTGACCTATAAAAGAAATATAATAAGCTTGTATATATCTTCCAAAACCTTTTGCTGTATATAATAAAATTACAAAAATAGGCATCATATATAACATATCTTCATCTTTATTTATAAAAATATCATCAAGTAAAGGTTGTATGGCATAAGCAGTTCCAGATGTAGCACCTGCAACTAAAATAATTCCTATAAAAGCGTAGAAAAATTGTAATTTATAGTTTTTATAAAAGGGGGTATATTGTTTGAAAAATTCTTTCATCTAAATCCTAGTAATATTTATTAAAGAAGCGATTATAGCTAAATTGTAATTAATTACTAAGATTAGAGTTATTTATCTTTTAAACATAAGTATAAACTTTTGGAATCCAAAAGCTTTAATTGTAAGAAAAAATAATATAAATCCACTAAGTGTACTTGCAAAAGCAAGTCCTGCTGCACCGTAAGGTTGTATTAAAATTAGTGAAAATACAATATTCCATCCAAGAGAATAAACAGATATCTTAGCAGCTAAAAATTGTTGTTCTTTTGCATATAACCAAAGCGAGAAAATCTTTCCTATTCCAAAAGGAATAAGTCCTATTAAATACATAGCTAAAATAAGTGCAGTATTTGTTGTGTCATTTGCAGTAAAAGCTCCTCTTTCAAAAAGAAGGGAGATAATGAATTCATTAAAAAATATTCCAATAAATGTAGAAATAGATAAAAGAGCAAATAAAATAAGTGAAGATTTTTTCATTAAACTCAAAGCTTTATCTTCATCTTTATTTTTTATACTTCGTGCAATCATTGGAAATAGTGCAATTGAAGTAGCAATTGCAAAAAGTGCAAGAGGCAGTTGAAAAACTCTATTTCCATAATAAAGGTATGAAATAGAACCTGTCATTAAAAATGATGCTAACCAAGTATCTAAAAAAGCTGATATATGAGTTGTAGAAGAGCCAACTGTTGCAGACATAAAGTTTTTATAAAACTTGTTTTCTTCTTTTTTCTTATGTTTTTTAAAGTGAAATATTTTACATAAATTAAGTCTTTTTATTGCATATAAATGAACTAATATTTGTAAAATTCCACCTGCTAATACTCCATAAGATAAATAAAATGTAATCTCATATTTTTCCATATTTTGTGAGATTAAAAGACCTGAAATCATTGTAAGATTAAGTAGGGCAGTTGAGTATGCAGTTGTTGCAAAATGATGTTTATATTGTAAAAGTGCAGCCATAAAAGTTACAACGAAAATCATAGGTAAATAGTAAAAGTTTATTGCAAATAGTGGAGCTGCTAATTGTATAGTTTCTTCATCAAAACCAATCGCAATGGCTTTTGCTACAAGTGAAGAGAACATTGTAACTAACAATGAAAGTATAATTAAAAATCCAAATAGCTGTAAAAATACAACAGAAGAAAATCTAATTTTGTGATTTGATTTTGCATAAGCTGGTATAAAAGCTTGCGTAAAAGCACCTTCTGCGAATATTCTTCTAAAAAGATTTGGTAACTTAAAAGCTACAAAGAAAATATCTGAATAAATATTTGCTCCTAATATTGAAGCTGTTAATAAATCTCTTATAAATCCTAAAATTCTAGAAGTTAATATTCCTGTACTATTTGTAAAAATTGATTTTAAAAGCATTAATTGCTAACTTTATAATCAGATTTACTGTGTATTAAAATTTGAGGATTACCTCTGTATGTTCCTATATGTGCATTTTTAAAACTTATAAATGAACCATTCTTAGGTAAATCTTTTTTGTTTTTTGCATATAATTTTATAGTTTTTCCTTTTGAATTTTTAATATATAGTTTTCTATTTTTTACTTTTCCACTTAAGTTAAAAGCCACTTCATTTTGATATTTAGTTTTTAAAATATCTTTTTTACTAGCATCTAAAAGTAAATCTTTATATCTAGAATATTTTCCTTTTTCATCTAAAATTGAAAAAGACTCTACTTCTTTTAATCCATTATAATCAATAATCTCGTTTATTTGTAAAGTATAAGAATGGCCAAGTTTTAAATCTCTTGCATGATTATAAATATAAATTGCTCGTTTATTTCTTTGTTTGATTATTGCGCCATTTTTTGTTTTGTAAATTACAATTGCTCTTTTAATTATTGCTGGTTCTGATAATTCCATTCTTTCATATAAATCTGAAATATCATTTAATTCTTTTTTTCTACTTTTTTTAATCTCTTTTATTGGATTAGTTTTCTCTTCAGATGTAGAAAATTTTGCATAAATTGGTAGATGATCTGAATATCCAGCTCCTACATGAACTTTATTATATTTTGAACCTTTCATTTGCCATCTTAAAACTTTGTGATTTCTATATAGATAATCTGGTTTAAAAACTTTAAATGAATTATGAATATATGAAATATTTTTTGTATCAAGTAGAGCAGGTGATACAATAATGTTATCTGGAGTATTACTTCTTGTTCTATATTTATTTGAAAACCTTTGATTTGATGGTAAATCTAACCAAAGATTAAAATGTACATCTCTTTTTATTTTTAAAACATCATCATACGTTACATATCTATTTTTGATAGTTGTATTTAAAACCTGATTAATTCCTGTAATACCTTGTGTATTATTTAGTTTACTATTATGTTTAAAAGATCTCATTTCATCATAGTTTGAATTAAAATCTCCTAGAAGAATATAGTCATAATCTCTTGGAAGTTTATATAATCTATCTTTTAATTTTTTTGCAAATTTAACTCTATAGCTTTCAGCAACTCTTTTTGAAGGCCAATGATTGTTAAAAACTTTAAATTCATTATTATCTAAAACAAAAGTTGTCTCTAAAATAGGTCTAAATATTTTATTTGTAAACTTTACATCTATACGTCTGTTATCTTTAATTTGTATTTTGGATAAAAATCCAATACCAACTGAAGATCTTGGGTATTTTGCAAATGATGAGTATTTGTATTGTGGTAGTTTTTTTAATAAAAGTTGAATAATACTTCTATTCTCAACTTCTTGAAGTCCAATTATATCCGCATCTATTTCTTTTATTACTTTTACAGCATTATTGATTTTTATATTGAAGTTTCTTTGATTCCAATTTGAAGAAGTATTTGGAATAAACTCTTTGTATTCACTATTTTGTTTTTTTAAGTCAAATAAGTTTTCAGCATTATATGAAGCTATCGTAAAATCTTTTGCATAAATACATAGTGCAAAAATTGATAGTAGAAGTATTTTAATCAAGGATATCTCCGGTAATTTTTTCTTATATTACCAAAGATATCCTTTTTTTAATTACTTTTTAGAATTTAATCTTGATTGATACTCTTGAGGATGCTTACATACAGGACACATTTTTAGTGCTTTTTTACCTCTATGAACATGTCCACATACTTCACAAATCCACTCTTCTTCCTCTTCACTTTCATGCTCTGCACCAGTTTCAAGTCTTTTAAGTAGCATTCTATACATATTTTCATGCTCAATTTCAATTTTACCAATTCCTGCAAGAATTCTTGCAACTTCTTTATGTCCTTCTTCTTTTGCAATAGCTGCAAAATCAGGGTACATTGTTACATTTTCATAAGATTCACCCTCAATTGCATATTTAAGGTTTTCAACAGTATCTCCAAACTCTTTGCCTATTGTCATTTCATTGTACATTTTAAGCTCAAGTTTTGCATGCATTTTTTCATTATTAGCAGCTCTTTGGAAATGTTCAGCAATATCTCTGTAACCTTCTTTTTGTGCAATTTTTGCAAAATATTCATACTTGTTTCTAGCCATTGATTCACCAGCAAATGCTTTCATTAAATTAACCGCAGTTAAATTTTCTGTAATCATTTCCATTTCATCGCCACAGCATGTAAGTTTCCCTCCACCAACGTTTTGAACTTCTACTTCATTACCACATTTGTTACATCTATATGTTTCGTACTGTTTCATTATTACTTCCTCTTATGTTTTTGATAAAGTAATTTTAGTCCTATTCGTATAAAATTACTCTTAAATTATCCTACTGTTACGTCTTTATTTCTCTTTTTGAAATATTCTTTTTCAACTGCACATAAAGGACAAGCTTTAGGTGGTTTTTTCCCTCTGTGAACGTGACCACATACTTCACAAACCCATTCTTCATCTTTATCATCAGATTCTAAGAAGCCTTCTTTTATTAATTCTTCTTTTAATTCTAAGTATTCTCTTTCATGCTCAACTTCAACTTTTCCAATACCTTTAAACATTCTAGCAATTTCTTTTAAACCTTCTTCTTTTGCAATTGCTTCAAAGTTTGGATACATTTCTTCATGCTCGTATTTTTCACCGTCTGCTGCATATTGAATATTATTTGCAGTTGAATCTAATTCAACATTATTAACTAGTTTATTATAAGCTTTTAATTCTGCAATAGCATGGTACTTTTCATTCTCAGCTGCTTCTTTAAAGAATCTAGCAATTCTATGTAAACCTTCTTCAAATGCAATTTCGCCAAAGAACTCATATTTATTTCTAGCTTGAGATTCACCTGCAAAGGCTTTCATTAAATTAACTGCAGTTAAGTTTTCTGTAATCATTTCCATTTCAGTTCCACAGCAAGATAATTTTGCTTGTTCATTTGCTTCTTGCACTTCTACTTCACATCCACATGTGTTACATTTATATGTTTGATATTGTTTCATTTTAAATTCCTTGATAAATTTTATTTATGGAAAATTTTTTTCCGTTGAAGAAAGTATAATATAATTAAACTTAAAGGAAAATTATTTTCCTTTAATAAAATATATGTTATAATTCTTCAAATTTAAAAAAATATGTGAATGAATATAAATATTATAAAATTTCACGAAAGGATAAGATATGACAAACTATACAGTTTTATTAAAAGAATATAATCTAAAAGTTACACCTCAAAGAGTTGCTATTGTAGAAGAGCTTTATATGAATGGACATATGAATATTGATGAACTTTACCAAAAATTACTTGCAAAGTTCCCTTCAATTTCTCTTGCTACTATATACAAGAATGTTAATGCAATGATTGAAAAGGTTTTTCTTTCAGAAGTAAAACTTCCAAATACTAAGTCAGTTTTTGAATTAGTTAAAAATGAACATGCTCATTTAGTATGTTCATTATGCGGAAATATTGAAGATATTACATTAAATGTACAAAGTGTACTAGATGAAGTAGCTACAATTAGCAAGTTCGAGATTGACTCTACAAATTTAGTTTTAAGTGGACTTTGTCCTAACTGTAAACACTAATTATACAACAAAATAGTCTAGTTTTAAGCTAGACTATTTTGTACTACAAGAGCTAAAATCACCATTAATGCAATTCCTGCAGATTTATTATAAAGTTTATTAGCAGTTATAAATACTAACATAAGTGATGCTATAAATGCAGCTGCAATATCAAAGAAATTAGCACTTAGATCTACGTTAAGTGGATTTATTAAAGATGATACTCCTAAAACCATTGTAAAGTTTGCAACGTTTGATCCAATAATATTACCAATTGCTAAATCAGTGTTATTATTCATTGCTGATTTAATAGAAATTGTAAGTTCAGGTAAAGATGTTCCAAAAGCAATTAAGAATAATCCAATAACCCACTCAGAAATACCAAAATCTCTTGCAATATTAGAAGCTGAATCAATTGCAAAATCAGCACCAACTACTACAAATATAAATCCAATTACTAATAATCCTGCAGTTTTTCCCCAAGCAAATTTTTCTTTTGCTAATTCTTCATCAATTTCTTCCATTGAATTGCTTGAAATTAAGAACATTAAATATCCAGCCATTAAAGCTAAAAATAAAATACCATCAACAAAGTTTATTTTTCCATCTATACCCATTAAAATAAATGCTAAAATTGGGAAAAGAGACCATGCTGAATCTTTTGCAAATAAATCTCTTTTAGGACTAACTTTTTTTGCAATTAAAAATACAACTCCTAAAACTAGTGAAATATTAAAAATTGTACTTCCAATTACATTTGCAACTGCAATATCTCCACTTCCTTTTACTGTAGCCGACATTGAAACTGCCATTTCAGGTAATGAAGTCCCAAGAGCTACCAGTGTTGCACCTATAACAAAACTTGAGATATTATAATGAAGTGCTATTTTTTCACTTTGTTCAATGATGTAATCAGCACCATAAATAAGTGCTGCCATTGAAACTATAAATATTAAAATGTCCATTTTATGAATTCCTTACTATTAAACTATTTGGTAAATTAAATTGATTGATTAACTCTTCTTCTTTTAATCTATGCTCACCATTATCAACTTCATGATCAAACCCTAGAAGATGTAAAAGACCATGAATAAATAAAAGTATAAACTCTTCTTCTTTTGAGTGCTTGTACTCTTTTGCTTTTTCTTCAACATAATCAAGTGATATAACAATTGAACCCAAAGGCATATTTGGCATATCAAACTCTAGAGGAAATGATAAAACATCTGTTGCTTTATCTATATTTCTATGTTCATTATTTAGCTCTTGAATCTCATCATTATGTACAATTATAAGCTCAATATCTTTATTTGTAAGTGTTTTAGTAATATCTTCAATTTTTGATATAGGAGCTATAAATGAAGTGTTATTTTCAATATCAATCATTTTTTCCCTTTAATTTCGCGATTATATCAAAGTTTTATATATTACAAGGTTAATTCTATGTTAGAATAAATCAAAATTAATTTTAAGGGACTTAATATGGGTTTAGAAATTGGAACAGAAGATAAAATAGAATTTAAAGTAAAACAATCAGATTTAGCAAGTAATTTAAAAATATCAGAACATGATGGTTTTCCAGATGTATTTGCAACTGCAAGAATGGTAGCACTTATGGAATGTTCAGCTGCAAAGATTTTAATTCCTTTTCTACAAGAAGGAGAATTGTCAGTTGGTGTTGGTGTAAATATTACTCATTTAGCACCAACACTTGAAGGTGATACTGCTGTTTCAACTGCAAAGTTTGATGGTATGGAGGGAAAGCTTTATAAGTTTACAATTGAAGTTGTTGATTCTGCTGGAAAAATTGGAACAGGAACACACACACGTGCAATTGTTTCAACACAAAGATTGATGGATGGTGCTAAAAAAAGAGTGTCTAAGTAAAATATAAAGAATTTAAATGATAGAACTATTTTAAAACAGTTCTATCATTTTAGATACTTCATCTACAGGGAACTCTTTTAGACTTAGTTTTAATTTAGTTTTTTGAGCAATTACAGCTTTTTTAATACCTTGTGCTTGTGCTTCTTTTAATCTCATATCAATTGAATAAACATCTTTAATTTCACCTGTTAATGAAACTTCTCCAATAAATACAGACTCTTTAGAAATAGGTCTATCTCTAAATGATGAAATAATAGCAGCAACCACTGCTAAATCTGCAGAACTTTCTTTAATTTTTATTCCACCTGAAATATTTATAAATACATCATAGTTATTAAGTGGTAAATCAATTTTCTTTTCAAGTAGTGCTAAAAGCATATTTAATCTATTTGCATCAAAACCAGTTGCGCTTCTTTTGGGATTTGGATAAGTACTTTCTGTTACAAGTGCTTGAACTTCAAGTATTAAAGCACGACTTCCTTCCATTGAAATAGTTAATGCTGAACCACTTTGTGCTTTTGATTTATCAAAGAATTTTGAAGCAATATCTTTAGCAGATATTAAACCCTCAGCTGTCATTTCAAAAATTCCAATTTCTGATGTTGAACCAAATCTATTTTTGAAACCTCGAAGCATTCTTAATTCTTTACTTGATTCACCTTCAAAATATAAAACAGTATCAACCATATGCTCTAAAACTCTTGGACCTGCTATACTTCCATCTTTTGTGATATGTCCTATTATAAACATTGCAATATTTGATTCTTTTGCTTTTCTCATAAGCTCAAAAGTAATCTCTCTAACTTGAGAAACACTTCCTGGTGCACTTGTAAGATTTGAAGAGTAAATTGTTTGAATAGAATCAATAATCACAACTTCATAATCAACTCTTAATAGTTCATCTTGAATTTCTTCTAATTTTATTTCACTTAATAAATATACATTATCATGGTTTGCATCAAGTCTATTTGCACGAAGTTTAATCTGTCCAGCACTTTCTTCCCCTGAAACATATAATACTTTTTTACCACTACTTGCAATTGAGCCTGCAACTTTTAAAAGTAGAGTTGACTTTCCAACTCCTGGGCTTCCTCCAATTAAAGTTAGACTTCCAGGAACTATTCCTCCACCTAATACTAAGTCAAATTCATCATTATTTGATGAAAATCTTATTACATCATCTTGTTTGATTTGTGTTATAGGTGTTGCTTTTGTTTGTGTGTTTATTACTTTTGAAGTTTGTTTAAGTACTTCTTGTTGGTCATGGTTTAACTCAATAAATGAATCCCAAGAACCACAACTTGGACATTTTCCAAGCCATTTTGTAGACTGTTCTCCACATGATTGACATTCAAATAGTGATGTTTTTTTCTTAGCCATTAATTAACCTTTTATTCTTTTATATTTGAATTATAGTATAAAAATAATTACTACATTTAAAATATTACAAATTGAAATAAATTTCTTTATTTTTAATTATGCTAAAATACAAAAAATAAAGGAATTATTTAATGGGTAAATACATTAGTTTTGGTGAAACTGTAGATGAATATGACTTTAAAGTTATAAATGAAAATGATGCACGAGCGAGTGCTGGAATTATGTTCTTATTAGGAATTCTTAGTCTTTTTTCAGTTTTTTTAATAAATAGTTTATTTTGGGCGGAACTTTTCTCAATTACATTTATTATTGAGTTTGTTATTAGAGTATTTATAAATCCAAAATACGCTCCTTATATGATATTAGCTTCTTTAATTGTTTCAAATCAAAAAGAAAACTGGGTTGAAGCTAAACCTAAAAAATTTGCATGGATTCTTGGAGTACTTCTTGGTTTTATAATGGCTTTTTTTATTGTTTTTGATTTTATGTCTCCTATAAGATTACTTATATGTGTTCTTTGTTTAGTACTACTTTTTTTAGAGTCTGCTTTTGGAATATGTCTTGGGTGCTTGCTTTATAAAAAAATAAATATAAATGTAAACAAATGTGCAGGAGATGTTTGTGAAATTGATGATAGAAAAAAGAAAAAAGATTATAAAAGCAAAATAATTCTTTTATTTTGTTTTACAATCTTATTTTCATCAATTTATTTTTACTTAAATAATTATAAATATAAAGTATCAAAAGAGATTATGTTAGATATTAAAATCAAAGATGATTGTCAAGCTCCACAATGGGCAATAGATATGGGACATGAACAAATGTGGAAAAGTCATAATTGTAAATGAAAAATATTAAGTTATTTGTAGATGGAAGCTGTAATCCACAAGAAAAGATAGGATTTGGTGCCTATGTTTTAATAGATGATGAAAACTATGATTTAGAGTATTTAAAATCAAAAGTAATTCTTCAAAGATTTGAAAATACATCATCAACAAAATTAGAAATTCAAACTTTTCTTTGGGCTTTAGAAGATATTGATAAAAAAGAAAGTTTTATTAAAATCTATACTGATTGCCAAAATATTATAGGACTTCCTAAAAGGAAAGAGAAGCTGAAAAGTTTAAATTATCATTCTAGTTCAGGAAAAATTTTAAATAATAGCCAGCTTTATAAAAAGTTTTTTGAACTTACCCAAAAATATAATTGTGAGTTTATAAAAGTAGAAGGTCACAAAAAAAATAGTTTAAAAAATGATATTGATAATATTTTTAATATTGTTGATAAAGCTTCACGTTCTGCTTTAAGAGGAGATAAGAGTATATAGTTTTATCTCTAGTGTTGTACTTTCATTCTAAAATATCTTGGAAATTTATCTTTTATAGACGGATTTATGTCTAATGGAAATATCTCTAATACTGATGATTTTATTGAATTAAAATGATTCCTATCACCTTTTATAAAAGTAAGCTGCTCATATTTCCCATTTTTTAAAATAGTTACTCTAATCTCTAGAGGATTAAATCTATTTATCGTCTCTTTTTTAATATTATTTGAAATATTTGCATAAATCTTTTGTTCAATAGCTTTATAAAAAGATTCTACTGTATCTGAACTAGTAATGTTTGTTGCTTCTTTTTTTATTATAGGTTCATTAAAAGTTTTTAGAATGTTTTTTGTTTCTTCACTTTTATCTTTTTTAGTTTCTTGAATATTCTCTTTTATGCTTTCTTTAGTATTTTCGTCTTTTTTTATTTCTTTTTCAATAATCTTTTCTGTAGTATTATCTACATTATTTTCTTTTACTGTACTTTTTTCTATTACTACTATTTCATTTTTAGGCTTTGTTGTATTTGTTTCTGATGAAAAAAAGAAAGAATATAAACCATATAAAATCCCAATAACTACTAGTATAATTAATGTATCTTCAAAAAATGATTTGCCTCTATGGTTCATAATTATCCTTTTAAATAATGTAAAATATTTTTATTTGTTAGAAGTTTAGCATCTTTTCTATAAGGTAAAATAAAATTAGAAAATATAACTTAAACTTACTCCTCCCCAGTTTTCTCTTGTACTATTTTCATTTGTAAAAATAAATTTTGAAGTTTTAAAATTAAAAGATAAGATAAATGCATCAAAAAATGTGTCTACAGAAATCAATTGAGTAAAAGTATCTTTTATTTTTTCTAATTCATAAGATTTATCATAGTCATTTATATAGAAATAATCAGTGTAGGTATATCCTAATCCATAAGATATAGACCAAGCAAAATTATCATTTCTTTTCTCATCTATATTTAAAAGTTTATCACTATTTGAACCTATTAATCTACCTAAAGTATTAAAGTTATTTGGATAATTATCTCCATATCTTATCATTGAACTAATCATTACAGCACGATTATAGTTACCTATATCTATTCTTGCATTACTTGTTAAATCCATTTTTCCATAATCAAACTTATTTTCAAAATTTTTATACCCAAATGAGTATGCAAAGTTATATAAAAAATTATCTTTTAACTGATTGTCCCAGCCTTTTGGTTTTGTATTTCCTGTAATGTTATGATAGGCCTTTTGAAACTGAGCGGTTTTTGTACTAGGACCTACCATTCCTAGTGTTAACATATAATTATGAAATAGTTTTTCATTCCATTTAAAAAGAGAAAAATCTAAAGTAATAACACCTGCATAAGGAACATCTTTAACTATTTTATCTCTTCTTTCTAAGTCATCTGGTGTAAAGGCTAGTTGTGAGTAAGTAAGACCAAGAGATTGATGCTTTGTATTATTTGTTAAAGTTGGTATTAAAGTGAGGTATTCAAAAAGTTTATTATCATATTTATCTAAATCATTTGTATCTTTGTTACTTAAATACATAAAAGAAGTACCATTTGTATAGTGCTTATCTTTTCCATCAACTACATCATTTTCTAAATTTATTGAGAAAACTTCAGCTGATAAATTTATTGTAAATAAGAAAGAAAAGAGTAAAAGAAATAATTTCATATTTATCCTTTTTGTAGTAATATTCTAAATTATATAATAAAAGAATTAGGAAAATATTAAATGATTATTTATATACACGGTTTTGGAAGTGCAGGTTTTGGAGCTAAAGCTCAAAAGTTTTTAGAATATTTTGAAGATGAAATTATCACACCATCTTTATCAACTATCCCAAATTTAGCCATTTCAACTTTAGAACAGATTATTGAAGCTTTTTTGCACAGAGATGAAAAGGTATCTTTAATAGGCTCTTCTTTAGGCGGTTTTTATGCTTTATATTTAGCAAATAAATATAATTTAAAAGCAGTATTAATAAATCCTAGTGTTTATCCTTGGATTACTTTAGAAAGCTATAGACAAGATGAAAATGAATTGGCTACGAATTATTATGATAATTCAAAATTTGAGTTTAATTATTCTCATTCTCAATCTCTATTAAATTTTGAAGTAAAAGAAATAAAAAAGCCTAAAAACTTTTTAACACTTCTACAAATGGAAGATGAAGTTCTAGATTATACGCAAGCTGAAGAAAAGTTGTTTGAAACTAATTTAGAAATAGAAGAGGGCGGAAATCATTCTTTTGATGGAATTGAAAGATATTTTAGAAAAGTAGATAGCTTTTTAAATTTATAATATTAATAAAAACAAAAGGTTTTAATCTCTTGTTTTATTAGTTTTTTTCTTCTGTATAAATCTCGTCAAGTAAAGAATCAACAAATTCATCTGGACTAAACTTTATTAAATCATCTTGTTTTTCACCAACTCCTACGAAAAATATTGGTAATTCCAATTGATTTGAAATAGAAAACAATGCTCCACCTTTAGCAGTTCCATCAAGTTTCGTAACTATAATTCCATCAATACCAACCATTTCATTAAAGGCTCGTGCTTGAGCAATTGCAGTGTTTCCTTGAGTTCCATCTAAAATCATTAGTTTTTGATGTGGTGCATTTTCTTGTGCCTTTGAACAAACTTTTACAATTTTAATAAGTTCATTATTAAGGTTTTTTTGTGTTTGTAATCTTCCTGCTGTATCAATTATAACATTATCAATATCTTTTGCAATTGCTGATGAAATTGTATCATATGCAACTGCAGAAGAGTCATGACCTTGTTTTGTTTTGATAATTGGCACATCAAGTTTAGAAGCCCAAGTTGAAAGTTGCTCAATCGCTGCAGCTCTGAATGTATCACCAGCTCCTAAAATTACACTCTGACCTTCTTTTTTAGCTTTATTTGCTAGTTTTGCTATAGTTGTAGTTTTACCAGCTCCATTTACACCAATGATAAGTCTTACAAAAGGTTTTGGTAAGTTATTTAAATCAACATCAGGTGCATGTTCAAATAGCATTACAAGTCTGTGTCTTAATTGTTTTCTTGTAATTTCATCAGGTAATCCATCCATTGCTTTTTCGATGATTTCATATTCCATATCTGCTTCAATTAGCATTTCTTCAATATCATCAAAATCGATTTTTTCTTTTTTAGTTGGAACTACGGTTTTGATACTTGCAAAAGTTTTTTCTAAGGCTCTTGAAAAGAAGCCTTTATTTTCGTTAGTTTCTTCTTTTGAATCTAAGGCTTTTTCAATTTCTTCAACTTTTTCAATTTCTTGAACCTCTTGAATTTCCTCTTTTATTTCAGAAACTTTTTCTAAGCTTTCTTCTTTAGGGAATTCTTCTTTTATTTCAAGTTCAACTTTTGGTTCTTCTTTTTTCTTTTTAAAAAAACTAAACATTAAATACCTTTATTTCTCAAGAACTTTTTTGATATCAATTTCCATCATTTCTACAGGTACTATTCCTACATATTTTTGGAAGATAGTTGATTTCTTATCTATCATATACATAGTTGGAATTGATTTGATTTCACCCAAAGCTGTTGATAAAGCAAAATTTTCTTCACTATTTGTAACTTGGTAATTAATATTGTATTTACTAATAAATTCTTTTATATCTTCATTTGTTTTACCTTGTTCTAGTAAAATTGATACAACTTTAAAATCATTTGCATATTTATTTTGTAAATCAATTAAATTTGGAATTTCAGCTTTACAAGGTGGACACCATGTCGCAAAAAAGTTTAGAAGAATGATTTTTTCAGGATAATCTTTGAAAATAATCTTATCTTTATCTATTTCAACATTTAAATCTAAATTATCTGTTGTTTTTAATACAAAGTTGGTTCTTTTTACTTCTTCTTTTTCTATTGTCGTCTTATTAACTTCGTCGCTATCAGTTTTTGAATTACATCCAGTAAAAATAAAAATTGATAATATTGACAAAAATGCTAATGTTTTAAACTGCATTTTAATTCCTTTAGGTAAAATTATTTGTTGGGTAGGAATTTTACCCAAGTGAGGCTTAAAAATGGAATTAAATCACAAAAGTGATTTTAGAAAATCGTGTATAAAAAGATTAAAGTTTACAAGTGTCACTTCAAAGTATTATAAAGACAAAATAATCTTAAAGAAATTAGAAAATTTTATAAATAAAAACAAAGCACAAAATATTTTATTGTATATACCATTAGGTATTGAGGTTGATGTTCAAGCATTAATTAACAAATTAAGAAAAATAAAAAATAAAAATGTTTATGTTCCATATATGGAAGGTGACAGTTTTAAGATAGTTAAATATAGATTACCTTTACAAAAAAAGAAGTTTGGAATAAAAGAACCAAATAACTCTTTTTTTAAAGCAGATAAGATTGATTTAGCCATAGTACCTATTGTGGGAGTAGATGCTATTGGTAAAAGAATTGGCTTTGGTAAAGGAATGTATGACAGATTTTTTGATAGATTATCTTATAAACCAACACTTGTTTTTACGCAATTAATACTTTGTAAAAGTGATAAAATTTTATCTGAAAGCTACGATATTCAAGCAGATTATATAATAACTAATTAAGGTTTTGAATATGGAATATATTATTGGATGTATAGCAGTTGCAATTATTAGTGCATTGCTAAGTATTATTGTTGTTAGGAAAATAGATAAAGCTAAATTTCAAGTATTTATTGAACAAGCTAAGGCAAAAGCAAAAGTAATTGAGCATGAAGCTGAAGTTTCTTTAAAAGATTCTCAATTAAAAGCAAAAATTGAGTGTGATAAAGAGTTCAAAAATGCAAGAAGAGATTATGACACAATGCTTGCAAAAATTGAAAAGAAAGAGCGAGAACTAAACGAACATCTTGAATCAGAATTAAAAATAATTAAATCTGAAAAAGAAGAAATTGTTGAAAAAAATAAAAAAATAACAACAATAAAAGAGGGTTTAGAAGCTCAAAAAAGAACTTATGAAACTAAAACTTTAGAAGCAATTAAAATTTTAGAAAATGCATGTGGTTTAACAGTTGATGAAGCAAAAGAGTTAATGCTTGAAAAAGTAAAAGAAGACTCTAGAGCACAAATTGCTTCAATTTTTAGAAAAAAATATAAACTTGCAGAGGCAAACACAAAAAATGAAATAAATAATATGCTTTCTCATGCAGTTACTAGATATGCAGGCGAGTTTGCAGCTGAAAGATTAATTAATAATTTACCAATTAGTGATGATGAAACAAAGGGTAAGATTATTGGTAAAGAAGGGCGAAATATTAAAGCTCTTGAAATGTTATTAGGTGTTGATATTATTATTGATGATACTCCTAATACTATTACTATTTCTTCATTTAACCTTTATAGAAGGGCAATTGCTACAAAAACTATAAAAGATTTATTAGAAGATGGAAGAATTCAACCTGCTAGAATTGAAGAGATTTATAATAAAGTTAAAATTGAGTTTGATAAAAATATATTAAAAGAGGGTGAAGATGTAATTCATGAGCTTGGTATAAAAACAATGCATCCTGAACTTGTTAAATTAGTTGGTCGTCTAAGATATAGAGCCTCTTATGGACAAAATGCGCTTGCTCATACTTTAGAAGTATCTCATTTAGCTGGATTATTAGCTGCACAAATGGGTGGAGATGCAATTTTAGCAAGACGTGCTGGATTATTACATGATATTGGTAAAGCATTAACGCATGATATGCCAGGTTCACATGTAGATTTAGGAGCTGAGATTTGTAGAAGATATGATGAGCCTGATACTGTAATAAATGGTATTTATGCACATCATGGACATGAAGAGCCTATAAATGTAGAAAGTGCTGCTGTTTGTGCTGCTGATGCATTAAGTGCTGCAAGACCAGGTGCAAGAAGAGAAGTTCTAGAAAGTTTCTTAAAAAGAGTAGAAGAGGTTGAAAATATTTCAACTTCAAAAACAGGAGTATTAAATGCTTATGCAATTAATGCAGGTCGAGAAGTTAGAGTTATAGTAAAAGCTGATTTAGTAAATGATGATGAAGCTGTTATTTTAGCTACTGAAATTGCCAAAGAAATTGAAGAAAAAGTTCAATATCCAGGTGAAATAAAAGTAAATGTAATTAGAGAATTAAGAGCTCAATCTTACGCAAGATAAGCTTTAAAAAAGAAAGAATATAAAAGATAAATGAAAATAAATACACCAACAACAAAAATTATTGCAGGAAAATATAAAGGTAAAACAATTGCTTTACCTTCATTAGAAGTTACAAGATCATCAAAATCAAGACTTAAAGAATCACTTTTTAATGTTTTACAATTTGATATAATTGATAAAGTGTTTGTAGAATCTTTCGCAGGTTCTGGTTCAATTGGTCTTGAAGCAGTTTCAAGAGATGCTAAAAGAGCATATTTTGTAGAATTAGATAGAAATTCTTACAATATTTTAGTTAAAAATTGTAAAGCAATTGAAATGAATAAATGTGAAACTATGCTAGGTGATACATTTGTTCAAACTCCAGCAATTTTAGAGTCTTTAAAAAATTCTAATGATGAAATTATATTATATGTTGATCCACCTTTTGATTATAGAGAAGGAATGGATGAGATATATACAAAATCATTTAAAATGATTGAAGAAATTGAAAATGAA
Organism: Poseidonibacter parvus; assembly: GCF_001956695.1. NCBI lineage: Bacteria > Pseudomonadati > Campylobacterota > Epsilonproteobacteria > Campylobacterales > Arcobacteraceae > Poseidonibacter > Poseidonibacter parvus. Next base: position 1,879,817 of record NZ_CP019070.1, on the reverse strand, counting down.
AATATTTTCATGATTATTATAGAGCATGTTTCAACTTTAGAAATTCCAAATACTCTTGGTAAATTTTCTTTGAAGAAAACTAAAAAATTTGGAAAAAGTTCACTTTCATATTATTTTTATTCATAGGTAGAAAAAATGTATAAATTTGCAGTATATTTATTAGTTTCATTAATTGTATTGGTTTTTGTATTGCCATTTTTTTACACTGTATCTCCTTATGAATTAAATCCTTTAAAAATATTAACAAGTCCATCTTTTGAACATTTATTTGGAACAGATAGACTTGGTCGAGATAATTTAGCAAGAATTTTAGAAGGTGGACAAACTTCACTTATTATTGGGTTTTTAGCTGCTAGTATCTCTTCTTTGATTGGTTTATTTATTGGAATAAATGCTGGATATTTTAAAGGTAATATTGATAAAACAATTACAATTATGATTGATTTATTTTTAACTTTTCCTACTTTCTTTTTACTTTTAGCCTTGGTTTCATATATTCAAGCTTCATCTGTAATTTTAATTATTGTAATCTCAATTACTGGTTGGATGGGAATGGCAAGACTAATTAGAAGTGAAAGTTTTGCAATAGGAAATAAACCATATATAAAAATATTAAAACTATCAAATGTTTCAACTATGAAAATAATTTTTAAATATTTTGCACCTTTATTAGCTCCAATTTTTTTAATATCTTTTACTTTTGGAGTAGGTGGTTCAATCTTAGCTGAATCTGGACTTTCTTTTTTAGGTTTAGGAATAAATCCACCTCAAATGTCTTGGGGCTCTCTTTTAAGTGATGGAAAAAGTGTTATTGATATTGCGTGGTGGGTTAGTTTCTTTCCTGGTTTGATGATATTTCTGGTTACTTTTTGTCTTATTCAAATTTCTGATTTCTTACAAGGTAAATTTAATACAAAAGAGATACAAAGTACTTAATATTAATTTCTTTTTATTATGTTATTATAAATAAAAAATAACAAGGAATTTTATCATGTCATATCTTTTTAAAACACTTCTTATATCATTGTCTTTACTCTTTTTTACTGCTTGTTCTTCAAAAAATGAAGTTAAAATAAATGAACAAATGAAATCTTTTTCTTTATATAAAAATGTTGTAGTTTTATCTGCTCCTAAAACTGTACCTAGTCCTTTTTCTCTCAATTTAGGTTTAGGTGGAAGTTTATCTAGACATGTAGGTGTTAATGTAGGAACTGTTTTAAGACCTGATATTTCAAATGATGAAGCCTTAAATTTAGAAAAAAGTATTGCGGTTAATAATATATCTTTAGAGAATATTGTAAAAGAAGAATTTTCAAAACAAATGAAAAATGACAGCTATTATAAAAATAAATATGTAGCTTTTGGTGCTGATTATACTGTTCATTTATTTATTCCAAAACTTGTGATTGATTCTTCACTTTTTAGTTCTAATGCAACAATAAAGATTTTTATAGATTTAGAAATATTAAATAAAAATTCTGATGTGATTTATTCAAATTCTGTAGTAAATGATTCTTTTTCATATAATGAAAGTACTTTGCTAAATAATAAAACGATTTTACAAAAAGCTCTTTTTGATTCAGTTGAGAAATCAATTGCTCAACTTATTATTGATATGAAAAGAAGTTAAAACTTCTTTTCATATTACATTTTATTTAAGATTTTATCCATTATTGAAGTTGAGAATATTCTTTTACAAAACCCTAAAATATATGTCGCTTTAGTAACATAATACCTAGGCTTTGGTTTTTTGCTATTCATAATATCAAATACTATATTTGCAACTGAAGATGAAGGAAGAGTAAAAGGTGTATTATCTTCTTTTGATTCTAATCTTTTTTTCAATTCTTTTTTATATTTTTGTGAAAAATGACTATTTTCTATATCAATATTTTTATTAAACATTTTTAATGCATTTGCTCTAAATTCAGATGTTACGGGTCCAGTATTTATTACACTAACATAAATATTTGAATTTAATACTTCTTGTCTTAGTGTATCTGTTAATCCTTCTATTGCATATTTACTTGCATTATAGGCTCCTCTAAATTTTAGTGATATAATTCCTAAAACAGAACTATGTTGTATTATTTTTCCAAACCCCTGTTTTCTAAATATTTTCATAGTTTGAAGAGTCAATTCATGTAAACCAAAAACATTAGTTTCAAATTGCTCTTTAAGTACTTCAACACTTATATCTTCAACAGCACCTGGCTGTCCATACCCAGCATTGTTAAATACAGCATCAAGTTTTTTGTCATTTTCTAATATTGTATTTAAAGCATTTGATATATCTTCTTTTTTTGTAACATCAATTTTAAATGTGTCAAATCCAAGGTTTGTAAGCTTTGTCACATCATCTTGCTCTCTAGCACTTGCATATACTTTAAAACCATTTTGTTTTAAAACTAAAGCAGTTTCTAAACCAATACCTGTGGAACATCCTGTTATTAATATATTATTCATTTAACACTCTTTTTCTTTAATTATTGGTATTATACCCAATCAAAAATTTGGATAGATAATGAATAAAATAAAAGAACGTTTAGATAAGGAATTTCAATCAAGAAATAAGCATAATGAACTTTCATATGATAAACCAGATCCCTTATTGGTTGCTAGTAGATATGATGATGAATATGTGATTTTACTTTGTGCACTTTTTGCATATGGAAAAGCAAGCTTAATTGTTAAATTTCTTGATAGTTTAGATTTTTCTTTATTAGATGCAAGTGATAAAAAAATTGATAAAGAACTAGATTCTTTTTATTATAGATTTCAAAATAGTGAAGATATTAAAACTATATTTAAAACTTTTAAGAAATTAAAAAAAACTTCTTCTTTAAATGAAATATTCAATCTTGGATATAAAAAAAACAATTCTATTCTTGAAGGCTTAGATTTTTTAATAAAAAAAATACACGAAGTTGCAGATTATAAATCTCAGGGGTTTACATTTTTAGTTTCAAATCCTTTAAAAAGAGATAAAAATGGTCAAATCAAAGAAGTAGGAAATGCACCATATAAAAGATGGAATATGTTTTTGAGATGGATGGTAAGAGAGGATGAACTTGATTTAGGATTATGGAAAGGTATTGATAAAAAAGATTTGATTTTACCTTTAGATACTCATACTTTTAATGTATCAAAAAAATTAGGATTATTAGATAGAAAGACTTATGATTTGAAATCTGCTTTGTTAATCACTGAAAAACTAAGGCTGTTTGATGAAAAAGATCCTATAAAATACGATTTTTCTTTATATCGCATTGGTCAGGAGAAAATATATTAAATAGAAAAACTAAATAGTTTTTCCATTTTCAAGTCTGATTTGATTTCTACCATTCTCTTTTGCTTCATATAAAAGAATATCAGATTTTTGTATAGTACTCTCATAAGACTGATGATCAGGTCTTAGGGCAACTCCTGCTGAGAAAGTTACTTTTATTTCATGATCTTTGTATTTGAAGTTATTTGATGTAACTATTATTTTAATTCTTTTTAAATATTGTAATAATTCTCTATCTAGATTAAAATGAACAATTGCTACAAATTCTTCACCTCCATATCTTCCAACAATATCATGATCTCTAGTGTTCTTTTCTAAAATTTTTCCAAAAGTAGAAAGAATAACATCTCCACAATCATGACCGTAAGTATCATTTACTTGTTTGAAATAGTCTAAATCAAAGAAAACAACTGCATATTGTGTGTTATGTCTTTTATAAGAACTTTCGATTTTCTTTATTTCGTCATTATATGCTCTTCTTGTAAGAAGACCTGTTAAATGATCTTTCATGCTTTCATTTTTAGTTTTTGTAAGCTCTTTTTCTAAAATAGTTACTTTTTCTTCTAATTCTTCTACTTTTGATTTACCAGTTTGTAACTTATCACTTACGGTATTCATTTCTTCTTCTATTAATGAGGCAGCATCTACTAATTCATTTTGTAAGCTTTCTAAACCTTTTACCCCATCTTTAGATAAATCTATAGATTGAATTTTTTCTTTTATATCTAATACGTGTTTAGAACCTGATCCACTACTTGAAATAGCATCATTTAGATATTGACCCATTAGTGAAACAAATTTAGAAATATCAGAAGTTCTTTGAATAACTACTTGCTTATCTCTTTCAAATCTTTTTTCAATGAATTCTTGTATTTTCTTTTGAATTTCAAGATTAAATAATAGATTTGTATCTTTGTCTATTTGTTCAAATAATTTTTCAATTTCATCATCTGTTTCCGAACAAATAGAAGGTAGTGCAGATTGCTTAAGTAATGATACTAACTCTTTTACATTTTCTTTTGAAACCCTTTTCAGAAGAATAGGAATTATTTCAATTGGTGTTTGTATTTTATTTTTTGTTACTTCATTTTTTTCTAATGACGTTAATTGTGTTACAATTTCTTCAAATTCTATACTCATATTTAATCCTAAAGTTTAAGTTAAAAGTTTTTTTACCATTTCATTTATTCTTTTTCCATCAGCAATACCAGCAAATTTTTTACTAGCAGCCCCCATTACTTTTCCCATGTCTTTCATAGATTTTGCATCTACTTGAACAATAATTTCTTTCATACCAATTTCAAGTTCTTCATCTGAAGCTTGAACGGGTAAATATAGTTTAAAAACATCAACTTGTTCTTGTTCTTTTTCAACTAAATCTTCACGTGATGCGTCTTTGTATTGAGAAATAGCTTCTTCTCTTTGTTTTATACCTTTTTGAATAAGTTTAACAATAGCTTCATCATCTAATTCAATTCTTTCATCAACTTCAATTTGTTTAATCATAGTATTTATACTTCTAATTGAATCTCTTTTTACTATGTTTTTTTCTCTCATAGCTGTTTTTACATCATCTTTTAGTCGTTGTTTTAAACTCATTTTAGTCCTTATGTATTTAATTATTATTTTATTATATAATATTATATCTTTTTATGAGTTAAAGCTTTCAATTAACTCTTCTAATTGTAAAAATCTTTCTACTTTTTCTTCATAGATTTTTTCTATTTCTTCTAGTTCTTTTGATACAGCAACGATGCCTTTTTGCTCGTAACATTTTGAGTCCATTAAACATTCATTTATTTCTTCAATTTTTTCTTCTAACTCATCAATTTCTTTTGGTAAATTATCGTAGTCTCTTTGTTCATTAAATGAAAGTTTTACTTGTTTCTTTTTTATTATTTCTTTAGACTTTTCTTGATCTTCTTTTTTTAAACTATTTTCTAGTGAGTTTAAATCTTTTAATTCTTTTTCAATTTCTAAATATTCACTATAAGGTTGGAAACTTTCTTCAACTTCTCCATTCTTACCTTTAAAAACAAATAGTTTTTTTGCAATTTTATCTACAAAATATCTATCATGAGATACTAAAATAATAGCACCTTGGAAGTTTTCTAAATACTCTTCTAAAATATTAATTGTTGGTAAGTCTAAGTCGTTTGTAGGCTCATCTAAGACTAAACAATCTATACTTCTTGTAAATAATAGTGCTAAAGCAACTCTATTTTTCTCACCACCACTTAAAACTCCAATTTTTTTCTCTAAATACTCTTTTGGAAATAAGAAATTTTTCAAGTACCCATAAACATGCATAGTTCTACCATCATTTAACTCAACTAAATCTCCACCATTAGGGCAAAAGGTGTGCATAATACTTTGATTGTCATTTAGCATTTCTCTATGTTGATCGAAATATCCTACTTTAAAGTCACCTTTTTTAAATCTACCAGTGTCAACTTTTAGTTTTTCCATGAATATTTTTAACATTGTAGATTTTCCAGTTCCATTTGGTCCTACAATTGCAATTGTATCTTTTTGTAAAATTCTAGTTGTAAAATCTTTTATTAAAAGTTTATCTCCCAGTGTGATACCTATATCATCAAGTTCAAATAGCATTTTCTTTTTATTTAAAGTTCTTGTTTCTTCACTATTAAAAGATTTTTGCTCACGTTGAAGTTCAACACTCATTTTTCTAATAGCTGCTGGATTTGATTTTACTTTTTGTTTTAAATCTAGGTATTCTGCTTTTCTTCTTACATTTCTCTTTCTTCTTGCAGTTACACCTCTTTGCATCCAGTGTGCTTCTCTTTTAAAAAGTCTAATCATATTATGATGGTCTTTTTGCATGTTTTCTAAGATTTGTTGTTTTTGCTCTAAATATGAAGAATATCCACCTTGGAATTTACGTAAGTTTCCACCTTCAACTTCAATTACAGAAGTAGCAATATTATCAATAAAATATCTATCATGTGAGATAAATATTAATGTAAAATTGTTTTTCATTAAAAGTTGTTCTAAAAACTCAACCATATAAACATCAAGGTGGTTTGTAGGCTCATCAAGAAGTAATACATCAGGCTTTTTTAAAAGTAATCCTGCAAGTGAAACTCTTCTTTGCTCACCTCCACTTAAAAGATTTACATCTTTAAATTCATACTCTTTTAGTTGGAATTCTTTTAAAACTCGCTCTATCATATTGTCTAAATCCCAAGCATTATGAAACTCAAGATATGTTGCTAATTGGCTTTGTCTATTTATTAATTCATTATTTTCATAATCATCTACAATTTTTAAAGATATTTCTTCATATTCAGTTCGTGCATCTTTTAACTCTTTTAATTGATTTTCAATAGCATCTCGAACAAGTAAATTATCATCAAACTTTGGATGTTGTGCAAGCATTTCTATTTTAATAGACTTATCAATAGCTTTTATACCATCATCAGGTTCTACTTCCTCTGTAATTATTTTAAGAAGTGTTGATTTTCCCTGACCGTTTTGACCAATTACTGCAATTCTTTGGCCTTGATTTAAGGTGAAATTTGCATTTTTTAAAATAACTTTCGTATCGTATTGTTTAGAAATGTTTTGTAAGTCTATTAGTGCCATAGTAGTTTTAGCTCGTCCTATATTTTAGGGAAGTGTATCTAAAATATGATTAGTAATTGATAAATATTACTTTAGTTAATAATTGTATAAAGGCGTAAAGAATAAGAGCTTACTTATTCTTTATCTGCCTCAAAATTTCCTTTTATTGAAGTTCCAAATTGACTATACTTATCTTGCATATCTACTTGACCTTTAATTACATCAGCTTCATTTCCATAAAAGTTACCAGAACCTGTTCCTTCTGTATCGCCAGATCCAGTTAAAGTAAAACTTTTATCATCATTAATTGAACCATCAAAAGTAAAATCTGTTGTAAAAGGATTATCTTGTGTTATTAACCCATTTGATATTTGATTAGAGTCTGCTCCAAAATCAATTCCCATACTTATTGTTGTTTCTTCAGGTATTTCATATTTAACACCTAAAACTTCTTTATATTGTTCTGAAGCGTCATATTCTGAAGAATTAAAATCCCCTTTGTATGTTGCATAAGATGAATTGTCTATAAAATAATCTAGGTTTGTTAATTCTTCTAAATCATTACTTTGTGTTAAATCAATAAAGTCACTTTTATTTGCTTCAAAATCACCTTCAAGTTTTAAATCATCATTTTTTAATTTTATATCACCTTTAAGAATCTCACCATTACTTCCATAAAGATAAGCATCACCTCCACCTCCTGTAGTATTATTAGCAGCTTTAAGTTGAATGCTGTTGTCACTTTTAATTTTACCATCAAATTCTAAATCATCTTGACCTTCTACTGATATCTTTCCATTTGATACTTGGTCCTTAGATTTTCCAAAATCTATGTCCATTGATATCGTTGTTTCTTCTGGAATTGCATATTCAGTTTTATCATCATCATATTCTATATATTGTCTTTTATCATCAAAAGGACTAGCATTAAAATTTCCTATATATGTTGCTTTTGAATTATTGTTTTCAAAGTAAGATGATGGTGTTAATTCTTTTAAACTTTCTGCTAGTTCTGCCGCAGCAAGTTCATCTGCTAATCTTTGAGCCTCAGCAGCAGCTAACTCGTCAGCTAATCTTTGCTCTTCAGCAGCAGCTAATTCATCAGCAATTCTTTTAGCTTCAGCAGCAGCGGCAGCTTCTTGTGCTAATCTTTGCTCTTCAGCAGCAGCTAACTCGTCAGCTAATCTTTGCTCTTCAGCAGCAGCTAATTCATCAGCAATTCTTTTAGCTTCAGCAGCAGCAGCCGCTTCTTGTGCTAATCTTTCTTCTTCAGCAGCAGCTAGTTCATCAGCAATTCTTTGAGCTTCAGCAGCAGCTAATTCATCAGCAATTCTTTTAGCTTCAGCAGCAGCGGCAGCTTCTTGTGCTAATCTTTGCTCTTCAGCAGCAGCTAATTCATCCGCAATTCTTTGAGCTTCAGCAGCAGCTAATTCATCAGCAATTCTTTTAGCTTCAGCAGCAGCGGCAGCTTCTTGTGCTAATCTTTGCTCTTCAGCAGCAGCTAATTCATCAGCAATTCTTTGAATTTCAGCAGCAGCTAATTCATCAGCAATTCTTTTAGCTTCAGCAGCAGCGGCAGCCTCTTGTGCTAATCTTTCTTCTTCAGCAGCAGCTAGTTCATCAGCAATTCTTTGAGCTTCAGCAGCAGCTAATTCATCAGCAATTCTTTTAGCTTCAGCAGCAGCGGCAGCCTCTTGTGCTAATCTTTCTTCTTCAGCAGCAGCTAGTTCTTCCTCTAGTTTTTGTAATTCTTCTGCTGTTGCAGCAGCATCTTCTAGCCTTTGAATTTCAGCAGCAGCTAATTCATCAGCAATTCTTTTAGCTTCAGCAGCAGCGGCAGCTTCTTGTGCTAGTCTTTCTTCTTCAGCAGCAGCTAATTCATCCGCAATTCTTTGAGCTTCAGCAGCAGCTAATTCATCAGCAATTCTTTTAGCTTCAGCAGCAGCGGCAGCTTCTTGTGCTAATCTTTGCTCTTCAGCAGCAGCTAGTTCTTCAGCAATTCTTTGAGCTTCAGCAGCAGCTAATTCATCAGCAATTCTTTTAGCTTCAGCAGCAGCGGCAGCTTCTTGTGCTAATCTTTCTTCTTCAGCAGCAGCTAGTTCTTCAGCAATTCTTTGAGCTTCAGCAGCAGCTAATTCATCAGCAATTCTTTTAGCTTCAGCAGCAGCGGCAGCTTCTTGTGCTAATCTTTGCTCTTCAGCAGCAGCTAATTCATCCGCAATTCTTTGAGCTTCAGCAGCAGCTAATTCATCCGCAATTCTTTGAGCTTCAGCAGCAGCGGCAGCCTCTTGTGCTAATCTTTCTTCTTCAGCAGCAGCTAGTTCATCAGTAATTCTTTGAGCTTCAGCAGCAGCTAATTCATCAGCAATTCTTTTAGCTTCAGCAGCAGCGGCAGCTTCTTGTGCTAATCTTTCTTCTTCAGCAGCAGCTAGTTTAGCAGCTAATTCGTCCGCAATTCTTTGAGCTTCGGCAGCAGCTAATTCAGCAGCAATTCTTTTAGCTTCAGCAGCAGCGGCAGCTTCTTGTGCTAATCTTTCTTCTTCAGCAGCTAATTCGTCAGCAATTCTTTGAGCTTCAGCTTCTGCCTCTTCTTGTTCAGAAAGTTGTTCTGATACTTTTTCACTTTTTTCTACTTCATTTACTTCTTCTACAACATCAGGTGTAGAATTAACATTTGAAGTCGTCTCTTCTATTTCAGGAGAAGAAACTTCTTCTATTATGCTTACTGTATCAACAGCTTTATTTTCACCAATAGAAACATTTTTATTTACTTCTTTTAAATCTTTTGTTTTTGTTTTATTTTTCAGTAATTCAGCACCATTATTTTCATGCATTGCAATAAATTCACCTTGATTAACAATGATTTTAAGATTTGTTAGATTTTGTGTTACTTCAATTTGGCCTTCGGTACAAAAAATTCTTTCTTTTCCATCAGTAATATCAGTAATAATTTGAGTACCTCTAATACCAATTGATGCACTTTTAGTTTTTAGTTTGAAGTTTTGTGGTGCTATTTTTCCAATTCTTCCTGTAATAGTTCTAAATACACCTTTTATCATTGAGAACTCTGCTTTAACATTGTCTTTATTCTCAAATAAATAGTCATTGATTTTAAATGTAGAGTTTTTACCAATAGAGATGATTGTTTCATCTTTAAATAGAATTTGTACTTTAGAGTTATTCTTTGTAATAAGAATATCTTTTTCTTTTAATAGAGTATCTCTTTTAACTTGAAAAGTTTTATTCTCTCTTGTTATATTAGCTTCACCTTTTAGTGAAACAATTTTTCCAACGTTTGCAAATAGTAAATTTGCAAATATTATTAGTATAAATAAAGATTTCATTTTATTCCTTTTTTACCAATGGATCTTTTTAATATAATTTATAGTTACTTCAGTTTGATCATATTCAGAAGAATCTTGATTAGAACTATTATTAGTATAAGATGCTAATAAGTTAATTCTATCATAGTCATTTATTGAATACAGGTAATTAAACATTATATTATGGCTTGTATCTTTTCTTTTGTTATTAAATGGAAAACCACTTAAGTATTTAAAATTATTTTTTTCAAATTTGTATCCTAAGTATATCATATTTTTTTGAAAAAAATCATAACTATAATATAATGATAGGCTTTTCGTAATTTTATCTATATCTAGTCTTTGTTTTCTTAATCTAGTTATTTTTGAAATATTTGTAGAAATATTTAAGTTATTTGATAGTTTGTATTTAAAGTAAAATAAGAATTTTTCAAAGTTATTGTCTTTATTATTATCTCCATCATCATTATATTCATATGCGTAAAGAAGTTTTTGATACTCTATTGAAGTTTTAAATTTATTATTACTAATAGAAGGTGAAATGGAGAATACATTTATATCTTTGTTTTCTTTTTTGATTACTCTTGTTGCATTTAAATCTAAACTGTAAAGATTTTGATTATGTATATATGATATATTTGGTTTATATGCAATAACTGAAGTATTCTCATTCTTTTCATTAAAAAAACTTTTATTATAAGCAAGAAAGTTGTTTGTAATTTTTACAGCTTTATTTTCTTCTAAAATCTTATTAAAACTTAGTGATAGTATTTCATTGTGAAAATTATCTTTAATTGGATCCTCTCCTAAATCTAAACCATCAATTTTATAATCCTCAACTAAGATACTATTTTTTATATTTGTATTATGACCCATTCCTACAATAATAGTTGCAGAATTTGAAGTGTATTTTTTCTTTTTATTTAAAAATTTTAAATATTTTTCTATATCTTTTTTTGTTTCATCTGTAATATTTTCTTTTAGAAGTATATTAAACTCTTTTTTTGCTTCTTCGTTTAGTTTTAGTTTTGTTAATAATCTTGCATAATCATATCGAGCTTTATTAAATTTTGGATTTTCTATTAGAACTCTTTCTAATGCAATTGATGCTTCATCTAATTTACCAATTTTAATGGCGCTTTGAGCTAAAAAATAATTTATATTTACATTGTAGTTGTGCTTATAAAATAAGTTATTAAATAGCTCATATGATCTTTTATAATTTCCAATATTATACATGGTTGATGCGGTAATATATTCATTTGACGATTCTACATCTAGTAGAAAATCTTTTTCATCTTCTTTAATTACAACACCGCTATTTTTTGTCATTTTTGTATAGTAAATTATTTGATACTTTAAATCTGCTGTGTCTTTTTTTATATAAGTATCTTTATATGATGTATTTTTTAATTTCTCTTGTATCTTAATTGCTTCATTTCTATCTTTTATTTGATTTACTATTAAAGAATAATGTTTATTTTTATGTATTCTTACTACTAAGTGTTCTATTTTTAATAAATCATTAACTTCTTCTATATATGATTTTGCAACATCTTTGTATTTAGTTGATGCTATATGTAAAGTGTAAGTATTTGCCCAAATCGTTGTAATTGGCAATAATAATATTATTAAGAATAATTTCATATTACATTCCTATTATTATTTATTTTCATGTTTATAAACCTTTTTGAAGTTTTTATTATTTAAAAAATCTGTACATCTTTGGATATAAAGATTATTTATATTTGACGAATTGATTTCATTTAGTTGTGTAAATAGTTTTTTTGCTTCTTCTAATTTTTCTTTTTTATATAGTATTATTGCTTGATTATAAAGTTCTAATTCTTTTTCTAAGTCTTTGCTTAAGTGCTCTTTATGTATTACTTCCCATAACTCAATAGCTTCTTCTTTTCCTTTTAATTGAACATAATCTAGGTATTTAAATATATAATTCTCTTTTAGACTATCTTTTGTAAAGTTTGTAATGATTAATTTTACACCATAAAATTTACATAATGATTCTACTCTTGACCCAATATTAATAGTATCTCCAATAACAGTATAATCACTTCGTCCAATACTACCAATTTCACCAACGGTTGCAATACCTGTTGTTATTCCGATTCCTATATCAATCAAAGGTTGATTTTGTTGTTTTAGCTGAACATTTAGTTCCTTTAATTTCTCTAATTGTTCAAGTGCACTTTGTACAGCTTTATCTTCATGGTCTTCAATATCAAAAGGAGCATTCCAATATGCCATAATTGCATCTCCAATATACTTATCAATAGTTCCTTTGTTTTTTGTGATAATTTCACTCATTGGGGTCATATATTGATTGATATATTTTACTAATAAATCAGGTTGTTTTATGTCTTCAGAAATTTTTGTAAAACCTCTTATATCACTAAAGAAAACTGTAATTTCTTTATTTTGTGCCTGTAGTTGGTTATTATCTACATTTTTTAATAATTGTTCCATTACATCTTTTGAAACTTTTGATGCAAATTTATTTTTTATTTCATCTTTCTTTTTTATTTCATAGAAATATTGCAACATTATTGTAATAATAGTTGCAAGAATAATAGTAATAAGGGGGAAAAAGATATTTAGTACTAGACCATAATTAAAAAGTATATAATAAAGTGAATAACTTGTTAAAAATAGTAAACTTGTTGTTAAAATAGGAATGAAAATTAAATGTATTTTTTTTGTTAAAAAAACAACAAATAAAACAAGAAAAAATATTAGAAAAATATTTGCACCATCAACCCATGATGCTTCATATAAAAAATCTTTTGCAATAATATTATCAATTGCATTTGCATGAACTTCTACTCCTGGAAAAATTGATTCAAAAGGTGTAGCTCTTAAATCCATTAGTGCAGCAGCTGAAGTACCGATTAATGCAATCTTATTTTCTATATCTTCTTTTTTGAAGTCATTGTTATATATGTCTAAAGCAGAGATATATTTAAAAGTTTTCTCTTTTCCTCTAAAATTAATAAGTAATCTACCATGCCTATCTGTTGGAATTATATAGTCATCTAATTGTAAATCTTTTACTCCATTTTCATCATAATTAATATATATTCTTTTAATCCCTAATGCAATTCTGAGAGTTTCAAGAGCAAGTGAAGGATATATTTCTTCATCATAAGAGATAATTAAAGGTACACTTCTAATAACTCCTGCATTATCAGGTATGTTATTAAAAAATCCACTTGAATATGAATTATCTTGAATTACTGGGATATTTAAGATAGTTCCTTTTGCTTGAAGTAAATAGTTATTACCTAATTTTTTATTTTTTTCAATAAAAATAGTTTGAATTGAAGGTGCTTCTTTATTTATATGTTTTTTGTCCTCAAATTCAAACTGATATCCCAAAATAGTAGGTGTTGATGCAATTGTTTGAGCAAATTCAAAATCATAATTTACTATATCTTCTTCTTTTATATTTAATTTTTTAAAAATATTATGTGGAGAGGTTCTATCTTCTTCTGCAAAAACTATATCAAGTCCTATAATTGCAATATTATTTTGTGTTAAATTCTTAAGAATTCTTGATAATATATCTCTTGACCAAGGCCATTGTCCTAATTTTTGTAAAGATTTCTCATCTATATCAATAATAACAATGCTATCAGTTTTAGGAGCTATTTCTCCTCTGATATTAAACATATAATCTTTTAATCTATTATCAATTGATGTAGGTAGAGTTGGAGAAAATATGTAAATAGAGCTAATAATAAAAGATAAAACTATTGATGTTAAAATATATATTAAGTTTCTCTTTAATCTATTTTTAGCAATCATCTATTTACTTATTTATATCAATCTGTTCTGATGATAAGGATTCATTTGCATATTCATGCAGTATTTTATGATTAAAAAAGAATTCTGTAAGATTTTTATCTATTTCGCCATTGTTCCCAAGTTTATTTAAAATATCGTAAACTTGAGTTAATTTCATAGCATCTTTATATGGCCGTCCTGATGCAGTTAAGGCTTCAAAAATATCTGCAAAAATCATAATTCTATCTTCTAGTTTAATTTGACTAGCTTCTAGTCCTCTTGGATAACCTTTACCATTTAATTTTTCATGATGATTACAAGCTATATTTAATACATCTTTATATTTTTTAGGGAAAGGTAAAGTTGAAATCATTTCATGTGATAAGAGTGCATGATTTCTAATAATATCTATTTCTTCTTTTGTTAAACTACCTTTTTTAATAGATAAATTATAATATTCATCTTCATCTATTAAAGGAGTATTTTTTCCGTCTTTTAGATAAGTTAGTTTTGCAATTTCATTTAGCTTATGGATATTTTTATCATCCATAAACTCTCCACCCTTATTAGTCTGTTTTAGAAAATGCATATATTCATTTAATAGATTTACTTCTTTTTCAAATTCAAGTTTTGATATCTTATTTTTTAGATAATCAATTTCTTTATCTCTTTTTATTACTTCAAATCTTGATTCTATTAATTCTATTCTATCAAATATTTTTTCTAATTTTGTTGCTTTATCTATAATGTGATCAGGCATAGAAATTTTTCCAATATCATGCATCCAAGCAGCTAATCCTATTTGTTTATAATCATTTTGAGTATATTTAACTTCTTTATATATAGTTTTATCGTCATTTATTGCATTTGCAAGTAGTAAGGCGATTTTTTCTACTTTTGCAATATGGTCTGTTGTATAAGGAGATTTTGCATCAATAGCTTTTGCAATTGTTGAAACAAAAGCATTTAAAAACTCTTCTAAACTAAGTATTAGTTGTGTATTAGTAAGTGACATTGCAGCTTGCGAAGCAAGAGATTTTAATATTTTTTCATCAGATTTATCAAAATCAATAATTTCATGATTATCTACTTTATTAATTAGTTGTAAAACACCAATTACTTCATTTTCATGATTAATCAAAGGAATAACAAGCATAGATTTTGATCTATAACCTGTTGATTTATCGAATACTTTTGTTCCTTCAAAAACATATTTTGTGGTTTTATATACATCTTTAATGTTAATTATTCTTTTTTCTTTTGCACAAACAATTGCAACCATCTCATTGTTTAAAGAACCGTCTTCTTTGATAAATGGTAGAGAATCCCAATTTAAATTATTTTTAGCTCCACCCATATTAATATTTAATTTATCATTTTGAACAACTTTAAAATCAAGTGTTGAGCCATCTTTTGATTTTAAATATAAGGTTCCAGCTTCTGCTGATGTTAATTTTCTAAGAAGTGTTAGTATTTTTTCTAAAAGTACATCTTTATTTGTTTCAGAAGATAAAGCAAGGTTGATTTTCATAATTTCATGAAACATATCCTCACTAATTAAATTATGTTCAATAGTTCCGTTATCAATATGAATTACATCACCTTCAACTAATATCTTACCTCCATATTTTAATATTTTATGTTTATTAATATCTCTTTTTATTTCTTTTATATATAGAGGTTTTAAATGGTATAAAAAAATTGAAATATCATCTCTTTTTAGGTTTTTAAGGTCTTCTTTTATTAATTCTGGAGATAAGTGGGAAGTTCTTTGTGCAAATTCTTTTAATTTATCAGGAAATGAACACTCTAAAATCAATGATTTAATTTCATGATTATTATTAATTTCATTCCATATAATAGGGTTTTTATATGTATCTCCACTTATAATAAATGCTTGATGATTTTTGGTAACTACAAATCCACATGCACCCGGTATATGCACTGCCTCAATAGCTTTTATTTTATAATCATTTATTTCTATAACTTCATTTACTTTTAATTCTTTAAATACTAAAGAAGGGGTTTGAGTATTAACTAAATTAATTTTTGTAAAATCAGGCCATACTAAATCATTAAAAGAATGATTTCTTAAAACATCAATAGTTTCTTTTAAAGCATAAATAGTAAGAGGAGTTTTTCTTTTTTCAAAATATGTTTCAATGATAAAAGGTAAATCAGTTATGTGGTCTGCATGAGAATGAGTTAAAAAAATATGGTTAATATGATTAGCTTCTTCTCCAAGTGAATTTATAACATTCCCAGCATCTACAATAATATCTTTGAAAATTTGGAAAGAAGTTGTTCCTATTCCCTTGGCTTTACTTCCACTTGCTCCAAGTATTTTTATAAAGTTCATTAAAATCCTTTTTATTAAGGATAATTATATCAAAAGAGAGTTTGAATTAGTATTATTTAAAGTTATATATTATTTTTGAGTTGGAAGTTTTTCTTTTAACCAATCGAATTGGAATCCATATTTTACATTATAAATATCGTTAAAACCTTGCTCTGCAAGTAGATTGCTAGCAAGTTTTGTTCTTGAACCACTTCTACAAATTAAGATTATTTTTTTTGATAAATTTTTATTTGATACTTCATGAATTTCTCTTAAAAAAGATTTATTAAATACTCTTTTTCCTTTTTTTGCATAAAAAATAGGAATATTAATAGAGCTTTTTGCTCTTAATTCTTTGAATTCTGCTTTTGTTCTAACGTCAATAAGTAATGCTCCATCTTCTTGCATTTCATATGCCAGCTTAGCTGAAATATCATCTTTATAAAGTTTTGCAGTATTGTAATTTATTTGAGCATTTAAAAAAGTACTTAAAGCTAAAATAAGATAGATTAAAAAAGTTTTTTTCATAGTTTACCTTTTATTTTGAATCATTAATTGTAAAGTCATCATAAGGATCCATATGAATATTGATTATCCAATCTCTATTTTTATCTAGGTCTTCTATTTCTTGTTCGATTTTATCACTAACTCTATGTGCATCCATTAATGTAATAATACAATCAAAAACTAAATGAACTTCTACAAAAGTTTGATGACCAGCTTCTCTTGTTTTTAAAAGATGATGAGTATTTACTTTTTCTTTACTTTTTATAATATCTTCTATTTTCTCTACAATATCATGCTCAACTGCACGATCAAGTAGTACTAATACACCATCATGAATTAATTCATAAGAAGAGTAAATAATATATAATGCAATTCCACTTCCAACTAGAACATCAATTATTTCATAGCCTGTTAAGTGAACTAAAACCAATGATGTTAATACAGCAACATTTGAGTATACATCAGTTTTATAATGTAAAGCATCTGCTTTTATAACCATAGAGTTTGTTTTTTTAGCAACTTTGTTTAAGTAAATTACTAAAGAAATAGTTATTATTAAAGATATAATCATAACTGTAATAGATGTTCCCATATATTGTGAGATTTCACCATTAATTGCTTTTTTGATTGCTTGATAAAGTAAAAATAAACCAGAAATTGTAATTATAGTACCTTCAATAACTGAAGCCAAGGCTTCAATTTTTCCACGTCCATAATTAAACTCTTTGTCTGCTGGTTTTTCTGAATTCGATATTGCAAAATAGTTAAAAAGTGAAACAAACATGTCAAGAACTGAATCAATTGCTGAAGCTAAAACAGCAACTGATCCACTAGCTATTCCTATAACAAGTTTCATAATAGTAAGAAGTGCCGCAACTGAACTTGATACGACTGTAGCTTTTTTTTGAAGAGTCATAATTATTTACTTTCTACAAACTCTTTGATTCTTTTAATACCTTCTTCAATTGTTGCTAGATCTGTAGCAAAAGAAAATCTAATATATCCTTCTGTTCCAAATGCTAAACCAGGTACTAAAGCAACACCTTTTTTGTCCAATAAATCTGCACAAAATTGAACTGAATCAGAAGTTACACCTTGAATATTTACAAATAAGTAAAATGCACCATCAGGATTAATACAAGTAAGACCATCAATGTTATTAAATGATTTTACAGCAATATTTCTTCTTTTTTCAAATTCCGTTCTCATTACTTCTATCATATCATCCGCTTCACCTTCAAGTGCAGAAATAGCTGCATATTGAGTGATTGAATTTACATTTGAAGTTACTTGACCTTGAAGTTTTGTCATGGCTTTTACAAGTTCTGTTTTAGGTGTTGCTAAATAACCAAATCTCCATCCTGTCATTGCAACTGATTTACTAATACCATTAATTGTAACAGTTCTCATATACATATCGTCAGATACTTCAGCCGCAGCTGTAAACTTCTTCCCATCGTACATGATCTTTTCATACATTTCATCTGAAAATACTAAAATATCTGTACCTTCAAGTACTTTTCCAATAGCTGTTAACTCTTCTTTTGTATAAACAGCACCAGTTGGATTAGAAGGAGTGTTTAATAAAAGAATTTTTGTTTTAGAAGTAATTGCTTTTTGTACTTGTTGTGCAGTTACTTTAAAACCTGTTGTATCATCTGTTTCAATAATAACAGGAACTCCATCAGAGAACTTTACTTGTTCTGGATAAGTTACCCAATATGGAGCTGGAATAATAACTTCATCACCTTTTTCAATTAATACTTGAAAAAGATTAAATAATGAGTGCTTAGCTCCATTACTAATGATAATGTTTTCTAATTTATATTCTATATTGTGATCTCTTTTTAACTTATTAATGATTGATTGCTTAGTTTCGGTAATACCTTCTACGGCTGTATATTTTGTATGTCCATCAATAATAGCTTGAATAGCAGCTTGTTTAATTACTTCTGGAGTATTAAAGTCAGGTTCTCCTGCACTAAAACTTAATATGTCTTTACCTTGAGCTTTCAGCTCTCTTGCTTGGGCAGTAATTGCCATAGTAACCGATGTAGATAGGTTTTCCATTCTGTTTGCAATTTTCATTAAGATGTTTCCTCTTATATAATCTGTGTTATATTTCTATGATATAATACGTGATTATAACAAAAATAATCTTAAGGAAAAGTTTGGAATTTAACTATAATCTTGATTCTTTGGCACTTACTGTTAAGTTAGAAAACAAAAAACATATAAAACATTGTTATTTGAGAGTAGTTGATAGTAAAGTTCACATAAAAGCTAATATTTATTTCTCAAAACAAGATGCATATGAATTAATAGAGAAAAAAAAGAATTGGATACTTGAAATTTTAGAGCAATCAAAGAAAAATAGTTTTGAGGATGATGAATTTTTATATTTTGGTGAAGTAAAAAAACTAAAAGATTTTAAGATAAAAAATCTAGATAATTTTTATAAAGAAGAGATAAAAATTATAATTCCACCTTTAGTAGAAAAGTATTCAAAGCTAATGAAACTTTATCCAAACTCGATAAATTATAGAAAAAACAAAAGAACATGGGGCTCGTGTAATTATAAAAATGATTTAAAGTTTAATACTCAACTTTGTAAGTTTCCTATGTTTATAGCTGAATATGTAGTAATTCATGAATTAGCTCATATAAAACATAAAAATCATTCAAAAGAGTTTTGGGCTTTAGTTAGAGAATTTTGTTCTGATTATAAGCAAAGAGAAAAAATTTTTAAGACTCTTTTATAATATTTCTAATATTTTCAAACTTTTGATGAATTTTTTCATCATTTGCCTTATTGAAAAAGACACCTTTTGCTCTTTCTTTATATAAAGGTTCTACTTTAATAATCTTTTCTTTTTTTTCTATTTTGTTTGAAATGAAAAAAGCTATATCTGTAACATTTTCAAAGTTTGCTATTTTTAATAATGATTTTATATCTGCTTTGTTATACTCAAATTCCATTTTATAAACAGGATGAGTTAATACAAAATATAAAGTTTCGCCTTTTATATAGGCAAATTTAACTCCTTTTTTTAATTTTAAAGGAAGTACTTCTATAAATTTTTCAATTGTAGAAGAGGTATTGATTTTTCTGAATTCAGGATTTTTTTTAAGATGACTAAGTATTTCATTCAATTTTTTCATACGCTTATTATAGCAGGTTTTATATTATCTTTTAATGGTTGTGGATACAAAGGTGATCCCGTTTATATACAAGACAAACCTACACAAAGTAAAGTAAATAAAGAAGCTAATAAATAATATGGTGTACGATTATATAATAATAGGTACTGGAATTGCAGGTTTAAATGCTGCAAGACTAATCCCTAAAGATAAAAAAGTTTTAGTATTATGCAAAAAATCTCCATGGGATTGTAATACTTTTTGGGCACAAGGTGGAATTGCAACTGCTGTTGATGAAGCAGACGTTCCTGTACATATCCAAGATACACTTACTGCTGGTGTAAACTATAATGATAAAAAAGCAGTTGAACTGTTAAGTCAGAAATCATTTAAAGCTGTTAGAAACTTAATTGATTCTGGTTTAAAGTTTGATTTAAATGCTAAAGGTGAATTAGCATTTACAAAAGAGGCAGCACATAGTAGAAATAGAATTCTTCATGCCGATGGAGATGCTACTGGACGAATGATTCATCTTTTTTTATTGCAAGAATGTAAACACGAGATTGTAACAAATGCTGTAGTAAATGATTTACTTATTGAAGACAATATTTGTTATGGTGTCCAGTTTTTTACAAGTGAAACTGAACAAAGAGTAGTTTACGCACACAACACTATAATTGCAAGTGGAGGAATTGGCTCGCTTTATAGATATCATACAAATTCAACAGCAATTGCGGGTGAAATGCAAGGACTTATTTCTCATAAAGGATTAAGTCTAAAAGATATGGAAATGATGCAATTTCATCCAACAGTTGTAAAAGGTACTCACTTTGCTAGAAAGCCTTTGCTTTCAGAAGCTTTAAGAGGTGAGGGTGCTCATATTGTTGATGAAAATGGCTACAGATTTTTAAAAGAGTATCATGAAGACGAAGAATTAGCTCCACGTGATGTCGTATCTCGTTCTATTTTTGATTATCATAAAAAAACTGGTTTAGGTGTTTTTTTATCTTTTGAAATGTTTGAAAAAGAACATTTTCAAAAAAGATTTCCAAATATTTATGCTAATTTGAAAGACATCGGCTATGATTTACCATCTCAAAGAGTTCCTATTTCTCCTGCTTTTCATTATGCAATGGGTGGAATTGAAACTACACTTGATGCAAAAGTTAAAGGTATGAAAAACTTATATGCAGTAGGGGAAGTTGCTTGTACAGGAGTTCATGGTGCTAATAGGCTAGCTTCAAATTCTTTACTAGAAGGTTTAGTATTTTCTCAGATAGCAGTTGAAGATTCATTAGAAAATATTTTTAAAATATCACAAGAAAATTATACAAAAAGTATAAAATCATATATCAGAAATCAAAAGATTGATAAAGATATTAAAAACAATCTTAGAAAGATTATGTGGAAGACAGTAGCAATTGTAAGAGAACCAAAAGAATTAGAAAAATCTTTACATCAAATTAATGATTATTTGAAGCAAGATGTAGGAAGATTATTATTTTTAAGGCTACTTACGGCAAAATCTATTTTGGAAACAGCGTTAAAGCGTAGGGAATCACTTGGCGCACATTATATCAAGGAGAATTAATGATAAAATTATTAATGGCATTACTGGTATCATCAGTTTCGTTATTTGCAAGTTCTGCAAGTACTGGAACAATACCAGATATTACTATGACATGGGTTGGGTTCGCATGTTTATTTATTTTTGTAATAGGGTATTACTTTGTTGCAGCAGAAGAAAAATATGAGATAGATAAAGCAAAACCAGCTTTATTTATAGGTACTTTTATGTTTATGTTAGTAGCTATTTACTACTCACTAAATCACATGGATATGGGCCTTGTTCACACACAAGCACAACATTTAATTTTAGAGATTGCTGAAATATTCTTCTTCTTATTTGTTGCTATGACATATATTGAATCATTAATTCACATGAGTGTTTTTGATGCATTAAAATATAAACTAATCTCAAAAGGTATGACATATAGAAAACTATTCTGGGTTACTGGTTTCTTAGCATTCTTTATCTCTCCAATTGCAGATAACTTAACAACAGCTCTTATTTTATCAACAGTATTAATTACTATTGAAAAGAAAAGATTAGATTTCTTAGTACCAGGTGCTATTAATATTGTTGTTTCAGCTAATGCTGGTGGTGCATGGTCTCCATTTGGTGATATTACTACACTTATGGCATGGACAGCAGGAAAAGGTGCATTTACTGATTTCTTATTCTTATTCCCAGCTTCAATTCTTGGTTACTTAGCAACAGCTATTATTCTTTCTAGATTCGTTCCTAATGAAGTACCAGAATTTGATGTGACTACAGAAGTTAAACCTGTAATGGCTGAAGGTGCAAAAGTTGTAATGTTCTTAGGTGTATTTACAATTTTCTGTGCAGTTATGTCTCATCAAGTATTACATCTTCCAGCAATGTGGGGTATGATGTTTGGTTTATCATTACTAAAAATTTATTCATATGGCTTAAAAAGAAAATATGGTGTGGATCACTTTAATATTTTCCATTCAATGGCAAAAATTGAAAATAATACATTAATGTTCTTCTTTGGTATTCTTGCAGCTGTAGGTGCATTATACTTTATTGGTTGGTTAGCATTAGCAGCAGTTGTTTACGACCCTTCAGTATTAGGACCAACTTGGTCAAATATAGGTGTTGGTTTCCTTTCAGCGATTGTAGATAACGTTCCTGTTATGTCTGCAGTTTTAAAAGCTAGTCCAGAAATGGGACTTGATCAATGGATGCTTGTAACTCTTACAGCTGGTGTTGGTGGATCTATGATTTCATTTGGATCTGCAGCCGGTGTTGGTGTTATGGGTAAATTACATGGTATTTATACATTTGGTGCACATATGAAATATGCTTGGACTATTGTAATTGGATACTTTGTATCTATTGCAGTTTGGTATTTACAATATCAAGTTTTAGGAATTGGACACTAGATAATAGTTTCTTTTCTAAAGAGTTTAAAAGGCTTTCAAGGTTTTCCTTGGAAGCCTTTTTTTATGTAAAAAATAAGCAGAAAAGGTATTAATTGTTTTAAACATAATTAAACAAATTTTTAGATATAATCGCAATAATTAAACGATTTAGATAAATCAAAAAGAGGATATTAAAATATGAAACATGTACCAATTATAGTATTAGATTTCGGTAGTCAATATACACAAATCATTGCTAGAAAACTTAGAGAATCAGGTGTTTATTCTGAAATAGTACCTTATTCTGAAAGTATTGAAGATATTATGGCTAGAACACCTAAAGGAATTATCCTTTCAGGTGGTCCAGCTTCTGTGTATGCTGAAGATTCATATCATCCAGATACTACAATTTTTGAATTAGGACTTCCAATTTTAGGAATTTGTTATGGAATGCAATTAATTTCACAACATTTTGGTGGTTCTGTTATTCCAGCTGATCATCATGAATATGGTAAAGCTAAGTTAAACTTTGAAAAAGAAACTCCAATTTTTAAAGATACAACTGATGGTCAAATTGTTTGGATGTCTCATGGTGATAGAGTTGAAAATATTCCAGCTGGATTTGAAAAAATTGCAACAAGTGAAAATTCTCCTTATGCTGCTATTGCAGATACTCATAGAAATATCTATGCTTTCCAATTTCATCCAGAAGTTTATCATTCAGATGAAGGGGCAAAACTTCTTAAAAACTTTGCAAAACATATTTGTGATTGCGAATCAACTTGGAATATGGGTTCTTTTGCAAAAGAACAAATTGCTAAAATAAAAGAACAAGTTGGAGACAAAAAAGTATTATGTGGTGTTTCAGGTGGTGTTGATTCATCAGTTGTTGCAACACTTTTAGCTGAAGCTATAGGTGATCAGTTAGTACCTGTATTTGTTGATAATGGACTTTTAAGAGCAAATGAAAGACCACAAGTTGAAGCTATGTTTAAAGCACGAGGAGTGCCTTTAATTACTGTTGATGCAAGTGAAGAATTCTTATCTAAATTGGCAGGTGTTACAGACCCTGAAAGAAAAAGAAAAATCATTGGTGAAACATTTATCGAAGTATTTGATAAGGAAGCTAAAAAACACGATGGCATTGAGTTTTTAGCACAAGGTACACTTTACACAGATGTTATTGAATCAGTATCTGTAAAAGGACCTTCAAAAACTATTAAATCACACCATAATGTTGGTGGTCTTCCTGATTGGATGACATTTGAATTAATTGAGCCATTAAGAGAAATATTCAAAGATGAAGTAAGACTTTTAGGACTTGAGCTTGGCCTTCCAAGTGATATGATTGGACGTCATCCTTTCCCTGGTCCTGGACTTGCTATTAGAATTATGGGTGATGTTAATTCTCCTGATTTAGAAATTTTAAGAAAAGCTGATACTATCATGTTAGACGTTCTTCATGCAACTGGGTACTATGATAAAACATGGCAAGCATTTACAGTTTTATTAAACGTAAAATCTGTTGGAGTTATGGGTGATAATAGAACTTATGATAACACTGTTTGTGTAAGAATCGTTAATGCAACAGATGGAATGACAGCAACATTTGCATATATTCCTCATGATATTTTAGAAACAATTTCAAGAAGAATTATTAATGAAGTTGATGGTATCAATAGAGTTGTTTATGATATTTCATCTAAACCACCAGCAACAATTGAGTGGGAATAATTTTTACTCATCTATTTTAAATCTTGACTTGATGTACTTCTAGTACATCTTTGTCAATCATTGATGAAATCTACGTAAAACTTGTTTAAATATATTTAGCAAGTTTGCTCTTTTGATTAACTATAAGCTTTAAGTTAGAAAGTATAGGTATTTATAAAATGGATTTTCTTACATTTAAAACTTTTATTAGCACTGAAATTTTAATAATATTTTATTATTTAGGTGCAATTTTCTTACCCTTTATTACATGGATCTTACTTAAATGGGCTATTAAACGATATAAATTAATAAATACTTCCTATGAGAATATTAAAGAATCATTGTGGAAGACACTAAGCAAAAAACAACAATTAAAATTTCTTTCTTTTTTTATTATTCTATTTATTTTTATGGAAATATTTTGGAGAATGTTATTTGAGTTTTTGATTGCTTATATGCAAATACGAGATGCTCTACTTCAAATTTAAAATAAAAATCTAATATAAGTTAATGTTATATTATCTATTTGGCTAAACAATAACTACACACAAATTTACTACTATTCTTTTATCAAAAAATAAAAGGATAATTATGAAAAAGATTTTATTAGGTTTAACACTATTTATTGGAACTATGTTTGCAGCTCCAGCAATGGCTCCACAATTTGAAGCAACAACAATCACAGGTGAAAAAGTAAGTTTAGATGGTTTTTTAAAGACTAAAAAACCAACATTAGTATATTTTACAGCATCATGGTGCCCAACTTGTGCTAAAAACTGGCCGTCAATTAACAGTGTTTATAAAACATATAAAGATAGAGTAAATTTTGTATCAATTAGTATTGACCCAACAGACACAGATGAAGTACTTACAAAATTAGCAAATAAACATGGTTTAGTTTATCCATCAGTTGCTGGTAATCCAAAAATTATGGTTGATTTTGGTGTAACTGGACAAGCTACTACAATTATGGTTAATTCAAAAGGTGAAGTTACTTTTAAAGATAGAGGTCATCTAACATTAGAGCAATATACTAAGCTTATAGATGATACATTGAGCAATGAATAGTTTTATTTACTTTTCATTTCTTCAAGGGGTATTTGCATTCTTTGCCCCTTGTGCAGTAGCACTTCTTCCAGCTTATATCGTATCTTTTATCTCTAGAAATAATGTATCAGAACAAAGTAAATTACATCTTTTGTTAAGAGGTTTAAAATTAGCATTTTTCTCAATTTTAGGTATTTTAGTGATATATGCAATTGCAAGTGGTCTAATTATTGTAGCAGCAGAGTTGATTAAAAGTTATATGAAATATGTTGCAATTTCTTTAGGAGCAATTCTTATTATTGTTGGAATTTTAATGCTTTTAGGAAAAGATTTTAGTGTAAATATTCATATGAATCAAAAGAAGCATGAAAATGAAGTTAAAGAAGCATTTTTCTTTGGAATTGCTTATGCAATTGGAGCTTTAGGGTGTTTATTTCCTTTATTCTTGGTTGTAGCAACACAAGCGTTTAGTGAACCAAATTCTGCTTTAGGTGTTAGTTATATTGTAGCTTATTTTGTAGGTATTAGTTTATTAATGCTAATTACAATTATGAGTTCAATTTTTGCAAAAGATTTTATAAGTAGAAAAATTAATTCTATTTTACCTCATATGCAAAAAATAAGTGCTGTTTTCCTTCTTGTAGCTGGAGTATACATCATTTATTATCAATCATCATTATTTTAAAAAAAGGGAAAATTTATGAATGATACAAAGCAAAAAACTTTAGAATTAGCTTATTTAATATTACGACTTACTATGGGTGTAAATATGCTTACACATGGAATTGCTAGAATGTTAAATCTTGAAGGTTTTAATACATGGATGATTGGGCAATTTAGTAAAACTATTTTACCTGAGTTTATGGTGAGCATATCATCTTATTTAATTCCTTTTGTTGAATTAATTATAGGTATTTTATTAATATTAGGATTATTTACATCTAGGACTTTACTAGTTGGTGCTTTATTAATTGTAGCATTAGTATTTGGTTCAGGTTTACAAGAAAATTGGAATATTATGTCTTCTCAAATGATATATGCAATATTCTTTTTTATACTTTCATATTTTATTGAATTAAATCGATATTCAATAGATGCAATTAGAGAAAAAGTAGAACTTTTATAATATAAAAGTTCTACATCTTACCCCTTCTTTATAAAATTTATATACAATGGCATTAATATTATAAATTAATGTTTAGTAAGAATATATAAGGAAACTATCAAATGTCTAACTCTTTTGAGAATTCAAAAAAACTCTTAGCAGTAAATAAGCCTAAAGGATATTTAGTTACAAGATCTGATGACTTAGTAGGTCGTAAGACTGTTTATGATTTTTTACCACAATGGATTTTTGATGAGCAATGGATGCCAATAGGGCGTTTAGATTTAGACTCAAAAGGACTTTTATTATTTACTAAAGATGGGCAAATAAATAATATGTTAACAAAGCCTGGAAATTGTGATAAAGTATATGAAATCTGGGTAAGAGGTCATGTGACAGATGAACATATCTCTCAAGCTTTAAAAGGTGTTGATAGTAAATATGGCTTACTAAAAGCTTTAATGGTTGAAAAAATTGGAATGGGTGGAGCTAAAACAAAACTAAGAATTCAAATAAATGAAGGTAAAAATCGACATATACGTCGTTTATTTGGAGCATTAAAAGACCCAAAATTTGGAACACCTCTAAAGGTTTTAAATCTTACACGAATTAGTATAGGAAGTTTTCCTCTTGATATAAAAAGTGGCCAATGGCGATTTTTATCTCTTGATGAAGAAAAAACGCTACTTAAAAAGGAGGTATAATGAATGATTATCTTTGTACAGTAAGAGGTTATATATATCAACCAAAACTTGGTGATCCTGATGTTGGAATTAAACCAGGAACTGCTTTTGAAGAATTACCTGAAGATTGGGAGTGTCCTGATTGTGGCTCCCCAAAAGAAGATTTTGAAGAATTACTTGAAGAATAATATGCCAATAAACTTAAAACTTATGGATAAGGGAATGCTATTTATGCTTTTTAGTGCTTTTTTTGGAGCACTTAACAGTGCAGTTGCAAAAGTATTATCACAAAGTATGGATCCTATTGAGATTGTATTTTATAGAAATCTTTTAGGTGTTTTAATCATTCTTTATACTTTGAAAAAACTTCCTGTTTCTATAAATATTTCAAAACTTCATTTACTTTTTTTACGAGGATTATTTGGAACAATTGCTATGTTGTTTTTCTTTTATACAATTGCAACAATTCCACTTGGTGAAGCTATTATATTAAATAAAACATCTCCATTTTTTGTAACAATTTTAGCCTTTTATTTAATGAAAGAATCTATAAATTTTAATACATTCATTGCCTTAATAATTGGTTTTGTTGGACTTGTTTTAATTATAAAACCTTTTGGAATTGTTTTATCAATTGAACATATTTATGGAGTATTAGGTGGTTTCTTTGCAGCTGCTGCTTATGCAACAATAAAAAAAATAAAAGATATTTATGATGCAAGAGTTATCATGCTTTCTTTTATGTTAATTGGTGTGATAATTCCTTTTTTACTTTTTTTGTTTACGCCTTATGTAAAGTTTTCTATTCATACAGATTTGATTGTTTGGCTTTTAATAGTTTTAATGGCTGTTTTATCAACAGCTTCTCAATGGCTTTTAACAAGAGCTTATGGCTTAAGTCCTGCTAGTATTATTGGAGTTGTAAGTTATACAAGTATTCCTTTTGCAGTAGGTTTTGGAGTAATGTTAGGTGATTTATTTCCTGATATTTTAACGTTTATTGGTATTTCTTTAATTGTATTAGGGGGGATTTTAGTTAGTAAGAAGTAATTTAAAAATTTAATTTAGAGTATTTTTATTTAAAGTCCAATAATCAAATAGTTTTGAAATTTCGCTACTACAAATAAGAGACATACACGCTTTTATTTTATCTTCGCTCCAATTCCACCATTTCATTTTAAGTAATTGTTCTATTTCTTCTTTTTCAAATCGCGATTTAATAAGTGTTGCTGGATTTCCTCCTACAACTGTATATGGTGCTACATCTTTTACTACAACTGCTCTTGCAGCTATAATTGCTCCATTTCCAATTTTAACTCCTGGCATGATCATTGCTTCACTGCCTATCCAAACGTCATTTTCTATTACTGTATTACCTGCTTTTTCAAAACCGTTTTTTGCATCTTTAAAAATATTTGCTTGAAAGAAAAAAGGATAAGTGCTAAGCCATTCTTTATTATGTCCTTGATTTCCTGCCATCATGAAAACAGCACCAGAACCAATTGAGCAATATGAGCCAATAATTAGTTTATCAACATCGTTTCTTTTATCGTGTAAATATCTAGCACACTCTACAAAATCGTGTTGGTGATGATATCCTGAGTAATAAGAGAATACTCCTATTTCAATATTAGGATGATTAACAGTTTCATTTAATAGTTGTGAAGAAAATTGATTTTTAAAATTGAATAATTTCATTAAAAAGTAGTTTGTTTTTAAAAAAGTTTATAAGCGGATGAAACCGCTTATAAATGAAGAAGTTACTATTGAGGAGTAACGTTTTCTGCTTGAAGACCTTTTTCACCTTCAGTTACTTCGAAAGTAACTTTTTGACCGTCTTCTAAAGATACTCTTCCGTATCCTGAATTATTAATGTTTCTGAAGTGTACGAATACATCTTTTCCACCATCTTCTTGCTCAATAAATCCAAAACCTTTTTCACTATTGAACCATTTTACTGTTCCGTTAACTAATGCCATATTATTTCCTTTTGTTTGTTGTCTAAAATCTAACTTATGAATCTATCTTGTGGTGTGATTTTACTGCAACTGTAGGTTATCAATATAAAGCATGCCATAAATGAAGTTCTAAATCATCTTTCAATTGCTGTTATTCTAACTAAATTTCATTAAATATACAAGAATAATGAACTAATTTAATCAATTTTATTGAAAATATACCAAAAATAGGACTTTTTTACTTAAAATTTTAGATTTTTTTTTATTTTAAATATGATAAAATTAACAAAAAAAGAGTTTCATGTTTAAAACAAATGATTATTGGGAAGAAGAATTTACAGAATATAAAGATAAATATCTAGATGCAATTTACTTTGACAATTGTACATTTATCAAGTGCGATTTTTCAAAAACTGTTTTTGATAATTGTAAGTTTACTGAATGTACTTTTATAAATTGTGATTTATCTCTTGCTAAATTAAAAAGCTGTACTTTTAATGATGTGAATTTTGAAAATTCAAAACTTTTAGGAATTTCTTGGAGTTCATGTGTTGAACCTTTTGATGTAAAATTTGATACTTGTAATATTTCTCAAAACTCTTTTCATCTTTTAGATTTACGAAAAATGAAATTTATTGATTCTTTAATAAGTGATACAGGTTTTGAAGAGTGTAATCTAGAAAGTGCAGTTTTCCATAATTGTAGTTTGGATCAAAGTGTCTTTATAAGTAATAATATGAAAAAAGCAAATTTTGAAACATCTAGAAATTATTTGATTGATCCTAAAAGTAATGATTTACAAAAAGCACAGTTTTCTTTACCTGAAGCTTTGAGCTTTTTATCATTACTTCCTATAAAGTTAAAATAAGTTTTTTATATAAATGTTTATATATTTAAGTACAAATGTCTAGGTGCTTTGTTATACTGAGAAAAAACAGGATTGATAATGGCTAAAGTTAATTATAATTATGAAAAACGCGCACGTGAATTAGAAAAGCAAAAGAAAAAAGAAGAAAAACGAAAGAAAAAAGAAGCTTTAAAAAATGCTGATGCAAAAGATGAAACTGAAGAAGAATCTTCAAGTTCCGATTCCGAATAAATAAGTTTTGATGTCAGAATAACTAACCTTATTTTCTGACACCTTTAATAAATAGTTAAATTTTATTATTTAGAATTTTTCTTAGCTTTTTTCTCAGCTCTTTTTTCTTTTAATGATTTTGTAGAAGCTGTTTTTGTAGCTTTTTGAACGTCTTTACCTTTTGCCATAATATTTCCTTTCTTCAAATTTATATATCAGTATATCCTAAAATATGTTCATCCATATGTTGTTCTAAAATTAAATTGTATATTAATTTTTTATAGTGTTATAATATACTAAATATTTTTAGGAGAGATTATGCGAGCACTATTTTTTATATTATTAACTATTGTCCCTATATTTGCACAAATGCAAGTTACAAATATAGCCTCAAACCTTGGAGTTGTATGGGGAATGACTTTTTTAGATGAGAATAAATTACTTATTTCACAAAAAAATGGAAAGATAATTTTAATAAATTTAAAAACAAATGAAAAATTAAATATTAAAAATGTTCCAAAGGTTTTATATTCAGGACAGGGTGGATTACTTGATATTCAAAATAAAGATGGCTGGATTTATTTTACTTATTCAAAAAATGTAGATGGTTTTGGGGCAACTGCATTGGCAAGAGCAAAACTAAAAGCTGATAGTTTAGTTGATGTAAAAGATTTATTAGTAACAAAATCAAGCTCAAGTGCTTCTCATCATTTTGGAAGTAGAATAACTTTTGATGATAAAGGGCACTTGTTTTTCTCAATTGGAGATAGAGGAAATAGAGATAATGGTCAGGATTTAAAAACTCATGCAGGTTCTATTTTAAGACTTAATCTTGATGGTTCAATTCCAAAAGATAATCCTTTTGTAAATAATGCTAATGCCTTAGATGAAATATATTCTTATGGGCATAGAAATCCACAAGGGCTCTTTTTTGATATGAATAGTAAAAAACTATATTCAAATGAACATGGACCAAGAGGTGGTGATGAGATTAATGTTATAAAAAAAGGTGCTAACTATGGTTGGCCAATTGTTTCAAAAGGAAAAGAGTACTGGAATCCAATGTATGTAGGAGAATATCGTAGTAATAAAAATTATGTAGACAGTATTAAAGCTTTTATTCCTTCAATTGCACCTAGTTCTTTAATTTCATATAGTGGAAAAAAATATAAAAATTTAAAAGGAAATTTATTTTCAGGAGCTTTAAAACTCCAACATCTAAATCAAATAGTTTTAGATAAAAACGATAAAGTAATAAAAGAAAATAGACTTTTTAATAATTTAAATGAAAGAATTAGAAATGTAGTTGAATCTCCAAATGCAGATATATATATTTCAACTGATAGTGGAAATATATATCTAGTGAATTTAAATTAAATTTGTTATAATGCAAAAATAAAAATCAAAGGTATCTAATGAGCGTAATTTTCGAAGCAAAAATAAAATGTAATGGACAAAACCCACATGATTGGTTTATTGATTTAACTGACACAGTAATAGATAAAACACAAAGGTGTAATGACTTAGAGGAGTTTTCTAAAACAATCGAAGAGTTTGGTTTATCTTATGGTGGTCGAATAGACGAAGTAAAATGGTCACAAGATGAAGATGTTACAGCAGAACAATACTCAGAAATAAACGCAGGTATGAGAAAATATCAAGAAGAATTTGATAAAAAAGCTAGTGTCTAAATAGACCTAGCTTTGTAATTCTTATAATAATTAATAGTTTCCATTAACAAGTAGGCTATTAAACCCATTACCCAATATAAAAACCATAAGCTAATCATTCCAATAAAACCATCTTCACTAATATAATCTATTACTTGAAATATCAAAAAAAACATAATAGTACTTTTCAAAGATATTGCACTATTTTTATTAAAATCAATTAACTCTTTTCCTTTGAGTTTAATCTTAAAATATAATAGTAATAAAGTAATAGGAATCAAAGCTAAGACAAATAAATACTCATTCTTTATTAATTCTATTGTTTTATCTTGTCCAAATATAAAAAGATAAGTTGCTATGATGATAAGGAGTGTAAATATAAATAGATTTCGTGAATTCATTAATAATTTCCTGAGTTTTTTGTGATTCTAGCTAATTATAGATTAATAATTAAAGAATATTCTTCTATAATTTATTAAATAAGTAAAAGAAGGAAACAAATGAAAAATATTATAATTGTAGTTTCTGCTATCATAGCTTTAACAGGATGTGCAAGTTCAAAAACTAATTATATATCGACTAAAAATGTTAATTTAGTAACAAAGAATATTCAAGGAACTTGGACTGGAAAAGCTAAGCAATTCAATAATAATGTAACATGGTCAGTAAAAGTAAATATCGAAAACAATAATTATACAGTTTCTTATCCCTCTTTAAATTGTGGTGGTATTTTAACTCTTCTGGATTCTTCAAAAACACAAGTAAAATTTAGAGAAAATATAACTTATGGTAGAAGTAAATGTGTAGATAATGGTATTTTAACTCTTTCAACAACTAGTAATAATAATGCAGAGTATAAATGGTATTATGAAAATGGTAAGTTTGGAGCGTTAGGATTAATGACAAAAAAATAAGAGAAAACTCTTATCTTTTTGTATATGGATCTTTTGTAGTTAATCTACTATCAACTAATCCTCGACCAATTGTAAAATGATAAAGCGATTGGAAGTGATTTGTTTTAAGTCCAATTGTTCCATGTAATATATCATCTAAGAAACACCCAATTCCTGTTGCTGATAATTGTAATGATGTTGTTTCTAAATATAACTGTTGTCCAATAGCTCCACATTCCCAATATAATTGTTTATATTTTGAAGGTCCGTGTTTTTCAAGTGGATTCATAAACTCACATAACATTCCTAAAGAAAATGCTCCGTGACTTGCAATATCTTGGTCACATGAAATTGCTTTTGCTAAAAATTTGAAATTTCCCTCTTCTAATTTATATAATTCTCCTGAATTTGTATCAACTGTTTCCCAAAGAAATTCTTCTTTTAATAAACTTTGTAATTGTTCTTTATGTTCTTTATTTCGTACTAATATATAAAGACCAGCATCTAATTCTTCAACACTATGTATAAACATAACTAAATGAACAGATGAATCATGAGATTTAATAGATCCAATAATAGTTTCAAACTCTTTTTTAGTAATAGTACAATCGTCTTTATCCATAACTTGAGCAGAACGTCTTTTTAAAACGACATCTTTTGCAGTAAATGATGGCTGTCTATGTGGATTTTCTTCATATTTTGTATTAGTAAAAGCTTTAATTTCTAAATCTTCACTAAGTGTTGAGTCTTCAATTTTTTCTAAAATATCCCATTTGTGCCAAGAAAGACTAAGTTGATTTGCTTTTCCTTCATATTCTTCTTGAAGCTTACTTTGTATTTCATCAAGGTTTATATTTTTTGTATCAATATTTGAATCATCAAAAGATACAAGTATTAACATATCAGCTAATTCTCGCTCTTCTTTTATATATCTATGCTTTTGATCTAAACCTAAAAACTTTTCAAGTTGTGAATCTTTTACATTTAATACTTCTATTTTCCATCCTAAAATTGATGCAGAAACTTCTAAAGCTTTTAAAGCATGCCCACAATCTAGTTGTGTATATCTCCAAGACCGCTCACCATATTTCCAAGCTTCTCTCCAAACAATAGAAGAAAGAGAAACTAAAAAAGTGTTTTTAGGTATTGGAAGTTCTTTTGCACTGGATAGTTGTTCTAATTCGTGATTTTTAGGAGAGTAGTGATGTAAACCATCAACAAGGCCTTGAATGTCATTTGAAAGTATGTATGCTTCACTTGGTTGTAAGTTACCACTTGAGGCATTACATCTTAAAGCCCATGATTGTGTTTCATATTCTTTAATAGCTGCAAGTCCTAGTGAGAACTGAAAAAATTGTGATATAGCTTCTATACATAAAGGAGCACATAATGACTTATCTTTTGGCTTTTGAAAAATTTGTGAATATTCTAAAGTATTATTGTCAAAAGATAATGGTAGTTTTGTAGTTTTTGTATCTAAATATATTCGATAAGGATCTGGTTGTGTTGCCCAATCCATATAACCTAAAGACCTTGCGTATCTTTGTTGCGAGTGTTTTGTTTCATTGTGATAGGTATAAACCATTTGTAAATTATTATTCATTTGATATGTTAGCTAATCATAATTAATAAACCATTAAATTAAAAAACTTTAGATATTATACGTGTATGAAAGAAAAAATATATTTAATTCCCGGACTTATGACTGATGTTAGACTATGGAGTAGAATCATACCTTTTTTAGATGAGTATGAATTAGTACATGTTCCAATTCCTCATAGTAGTGACTTTGATGAAGTACTTGATATGTTAGAAGATAGCTTTAAAGAAGAGAAAATAAACTTATTAGGTTTCTCTCTTGGAGGTTATATTGCATCATATTTTGCTGTTACATACCCAAACAGAGTAAATAAGCTATTTATGGTAGCAGCAACTCCTGGAGCTTCTGAAGAAGCTGAGATTGAAAGAAGAAGAGAAAAGTTTGCTGTAATAGAAAAAGAGGGCTTTAAAGGCTTAGCTTATGAAAAAGCTGTAAGTTTAGTAGAAAAACAAAATCAAAATGATGTTGAGTTAATAACTACTATTCAAGATATGTTTATGGATTTAGGAAAAGAGACTTTTATTTCTCAACTAACTTCTACATTTAATAGAGTTGATTTACTTGAAGACCTAGTTAGACTAAGCGTTGGTCTGAATTTACCTATATGGTTTTATTATAGTGATAAGGACAGATTATTAAATCACAAATCAATAGCAAAATTAAAAACATTAAAGCATAATATAAAGCTAATAAGTAGAGAAGGAACTAGTCATAATGTTCCACTTGAAGTACCAAAAGATTTAAGTATAGAAATAAAAAAATGGATGAAATGAAAAAACTTTTAGTAATAGGTTATGTATGGCCTGAACCAAAATCTTCAGCAGCTGGAAGTCATATTATGTCTATTATGAGGCTATTTAAAGAAGATGGCTATAAAGTTGAGTTTTGTACTCCTTGTGCTCATTCAATTCATATGATTGATTTAGAAAAAGAGGGGATAAGTTCCTCTTCTATTGAATTAAATGATGATAGCTTTGATGAGTATATAAAACAGTTTAATCCAACTCATGTACTTTTTGATAGATTTATGATGGAAGAGCAGTTTGCTTGGAGAGTTGAAAAAAATTGTCCGAAGGCTTTAAAGATATTAGATACTGAAGACTTACAATGTTTACGAAATGCAAGACACCAAGCTTTAAAAGAAAATAGAGATATGACTAATGCTGATTTATTATCATCTGATTTAGCAAAAAGAGAAATCTCTGCAATTTTAAGATGTGATATTTCTTTGATTATTTCTTCTTTTGAAATGCAATTATTAAAAGATACTTTTAAAATTGATGAAAGTTTACTTCATCATTTACCTTTTATGGTAGATTTAGAAGAACTTCCTAAAGTTGCAAAATCATACGTACAACGTGAACACTTTATGACTATTGGAAACTTTAGACATGCTCCAAATTGGGATGTAGTTTTATATTTACAAAAAATATGGCCAATGATAAGAAAAGAACTTCCAAAAGCACAACTTCATATTTATGGTTCATACCCACCACAAAAAGCAACAGCTTTAAATAATCCTAAAACAGGATTTTTAGTAAAAGGTTGGGCCAATGATGCTTATGAAGTTATAGAAAACTCACGTGTATGTTTAGCCCCTATTAGATTTGGTGCAGGAATAAAAGGAAAACTTTTAGATGCAATGATTACTCAAACTCCAAGTGCTACAACAAGTCTCGGAAGTGAAGGCATGTATGAAAATGAAAAATGGCCTGGATTTATAAGTGATGATATAGAAGAGTTTGTAAACAAAGCTGTTGAATTATATAATGATGAAAATAAATGGAATGAAGCAAAACAAAACTCACATATTTTATTAAAAGCAAAATATGATAAAAAAGTATTAGGAAAAGCTTTATTAGAAAAAGTTGATGAGGTATATTCTAATATTAATGAGCATAGGATAAATAACTTTACAGGCTCAATGCTTCGTCATCATAGTATGGCAAGTACAAAATATATGTCTCAGTGGATTGCCCAAAAGAATAAAACAAAATAGCTAAAATAAATATAGGAAGAAAAAATGAATAGAGTATATATGACAAAAGAAAGATTTGAAGAAGAGTTAAAAAAAGGACAAATGTCACATAAAACTTATGAAGAATATAAAGCTTCAGTTGATAAAGTTTATGATGAATTAGAAAATGTAAATGATGAAGCTATTTATGATGAAGATGTAGATAAATCTTCTAGTAAAGAGATTAATGCAAGTAAGTAAACCTGTAAAAATCAAGCAAAAAAGTTGGGGACATGAAATCTGGCTTCATAATTCTAATAAGTATTGCGGAAAAATATTAGTAATAAAATCAAATAAATCTTCATCGTTACATTATCATAAATTAAAAGATGAAACTTTTTATATTCAAGAAGGAAGAATTTTAGTGAAAATTGTTTCAAAAGATGAACAAATAGAAGAATTAGAAATGAGCAAAGGAGATGTTTTAGATATTCCAAAAGGAACAAAACATCAAATTATTGGAATTGCAGAAGAATCAGAAATATTTGAAGTATCAACACAGCACTTTGATGATGATTCTATTTATGTTTAAGTGAAATTATTATGGAAGAATTAGCGAAAATTTTAAGCTTTGATGAGTTTGATAAAATCAAAGCTAACTTAGGTTCAATTATTTGTACCTCAGGTGGTTTTGACCCAATTCATTTTGGTCATATTTCATGTTTTCAAGAATCAAAAAAATACGGCGATACTTTAGTTGTAATTGTAAATGGCGATAGCTTTTTAGAAGAGAAAAAAGGCAAAGCTTTTATGAGTCTAGAACAAAGGTGTTTGATTGTTTCATCTATTAAAAATGTTGATTATGTAATTCCTTTTGAAATTAAAAATGATTCTACTGTAATAGAAGCACTAGAGAGAATAAAACCTAGCTTTTTTACTAAAGGTGGTGATAGATATGATGAAAAAACTATTGCTGAATGGGATATTTGCAAAAAATTAAATATTAAAATTATTACAAATGTAGGAAATGAGAAAAAAGAAACAAGCAGTTCAAATTACTTGAACGCTTGGAGTTGTGTAAATACAATTACAAATACATAACTTGTGAAATAAATATAATTAAGACTACACATAAAAATGGAAACACATGTGATGTAAATACAAAGGGTTGTATTTTAAAAAACTTTTGATTGAAGCCTCTAATTCCTAACCATAATCCAAAAAATGCTTTTACACTTAACATTATTTGAAAACTATTTAACCCGTCTTCACTAATTGGTCCAAAAACTTGAATAATTAAATATATACCAGTTCCTGCTGCAACGAATAATGACCACGGTACAACTTTACGTACATGCATCATAAATGCTTCTCTAGCTTTTGCATTTTCTTCTTCGTTTAATGTTTGTGACATTTTAGATAAAAATAAATTATCCATAAATAAAAAACCACCATAAATAAATACTGCGAAAAAATGAATTAAATGTATAATTGAAAAAGTGATAATAAATCCTTTTGTTTTTGTGAAATATACAAAAAAATATAATAGATTGCATTGATTAAAATCAAAGAAACCTTTACCAAAGGCAAAAAATCTTAAAATGCGTTTATAAAATAAAAGGATAATAATATATGATATTTCAAGAGTTTAATTTAAATGAAAAGATAGAAGAAGCACTAAAAGAAAACTCATATATAAACGCAACGCCAATACAAGAAAAAGTAATACCTCTAGTTTTACAAGCAGATGATATTATTGCACGGGCACAAACTGGAAGTGGAAAAACAGCTGCTTTTGTTTTACCTATTTTAAATCACTATTTATTAAATGAAAAAGAGGGTAAAGCAAAAATTAGAACACTAGTTTTAGCTCCTACAAGAGAACTTACTTTACAAATAGCAGATATTTTTAAAACTTTTAGTTCAAAATTTGATAAAACTTTAAAAATTGTAAGTGTAATTGGAGGACAAAGTATTGGTGAACAACTTTTAGATATACAAAAAGGTTGTGATATTGTTGTTGCAACTGCTGGAAGATTACTTGATATTGTTGATAAAAAACAAATTAATTTAGAAAATTTAGAATTTTTTGTTTTAGATGAAGCTGATAAAATGCTTGATTTAGGTTTTGCAGAAGAATTAGAATTAATTTTAAAACAATTACCAAATAAAAGACAAAATTTACTATTCTCAGCTACTTATCCACAAAAAATGAAACAAATAGCTTCAATGATTACAAGAAATGCTATTGAAGTTTCAATTCAAAATGAGCAGCCAACGGTTGAACTAATTGAACAAAGAGCTATTGAAGTAAATATGGAAAATAGAAATGCTTTATTAAGACAATTGATTTCTTCTAACTCTTGGGAACAAGTATTGGTTTTTATGGCTAATAATAGAGCAGCAAATAACATAGCAGCAAAATTTAGAAAATACAACTTCGATGCTGAGTCTTTTCATGGAGATTTATCTCAAGAAGATAGAGAATATACATTAAAAGAATTCAAAGAGAAAAAAATCAAAATTCTTTTTTCTTCAGATATTGCAGCAAGAGGTTTAGATATTGATAATATCTCTTGTGTTATTAATTTTGATTTACCTCGTTCCCCTGCTGATTATATTCACAGAATTGGAAGAAGTGGAAGAGCAGGGCGAGAGGGTTTAGCAATTTCATTTATTACTTTAGAAAATAGTGAACATTTTAAACTAATAGAAAAACGTGCAAAAATTAAACTTGAAAGAGAACAAATAAAAGGGTTTGAATTAGTAGGAACTGTTATTGAAAAAGAAAAAGGAAAAGCTCCTATAAAAGGAAAAAGAAAAAGTAAGAAAGATAAATTAAGAGAACAAACTAAAGAGTAAAATTACTCTTTAGTTTGATTTTTTCTT
Source organism: Poseidonibacter parvus (assembly GCF_001956695.1). Lineage (NCBI taxonomy): Bacteria > Pseudomonadati > Campylobacterota > Epsilonproteobacteria > Campylobacterales > Arcobacteraceae > Poseidonibacter > Poseidonibacter parvus. Next base: position 1,840,291 of record NZ_CP019070.1, on the reverse strand, counting down.
TCTTCTTTGGAAATACATCATAAATCCAGTAATTGTAAATAGTGCCATAGTTGATGAGGCTAATAACATCAATATTTGACCAATTCTTCCAAAATACTCACCTGTATGAACCTGTATCATACTTTTAAGAAGTTTTTCTTCTAAAGGTTGTTTAGAAAACTCTTCATGTTTTACAATTGTATTATTTTTTAAATCTAAAGAAATCTCATTTCTTGCTCTATAGTGTTGTGGTTCTTTTTTAAGATAATTTAATGTAAAAACATCTTTTTTAGCTTCAAACTTTAAACTAGCACTTGAATAATTTGTTATATTTTCTTTAAATAAATCAAATACATTTTGTATTTTTTGTGATGATAAGTCTTCTTTTTGTCTATTTTGTACCATATTAAGTACAGCATTTTTCATTGAATGCTTTTTATGAGATTTTTTTTCAACTCCTGCACTATTGTAAAGAATATCACTAAACCAATGATAAGACAAAGATAATCCTGTTATTGTAGATACTAGATAAAATGGAAGTACCCACATTCCAAGGGCGCTATGCATAGTAGATAAAAAACTTCTACCTTTATGTTTAAATTTAAAAGTAAAGCTTTTGAAAAATGCTTTTTTCAATCTTGGGAAATAAACTACAACACCACTTAACATTAAAACTAATAGTAATAAAGTACTTGCACCTACAATTTGTTTTCCAACATCACCTACAATTAGTCCTCTATGAATTTTTTCAATAAATTTAAATGTTTTTGCACCTTCTACATTTGGTAAAATCTCAGAATTATAAGGATTAATATAATAATTAATACCTCTTCTTCCTGCTTTTCCTTTTGCATTTGATGCGATATTTATTACAACAGAAGAACTTGGATCACTATTTATTGTTAAAGCTTTGATTTTAGCTTTAGGAAATTTTGAGTTAAAGTTATCAATAATTTGTTTTTCACTTAATCTCTCTCCTATAACTTCAACTACATAACTATCTTTATTAAATAACCATATAATCTCTTTTTGAAAAGATAATAAAGTTCCTGTAATTCCTATAATCATAAGAATAATTCCCACTGTTAAACCTAGGTATAAATGTATTTTAAACCATATTTTTTTATGCATGTATTAAAATTCCTTAATTTTTAGAATGTTACATTCATACTTAACCAAAATTCTCTTCTTTTTTGAGCTAAGTTATAATCATCAATAACATCATCTTCATATGACGAATAAGTAGTGCCCGTAAAATCTTTATCAAATAAATTATTGATTGCACCGTTAAATGTTACATTTTTAGATAGTTTATAAGATCCACCTAAATTAAACATTTGGAAGTCATCATAGTATTTTATAGCTTCACCTTCGTCAGAATCTCTCCATCTACCTTTTTCACCAGACATTTTAAGGAATGTATCAAGTTTAGAATTAACCTGCCAAGCTACTATCACACTATATAAATGTTCTGCGTTTGAACCTAAAGGGTTTCCTGTATCATCTCTTTTTGAATCTGTATATGTATAGTTAGCTTTTAAAGCTAAATTATTTGTAATATTGTATTTTCCAGCGATTTCAATACCTTTTATAACTGCATCACCAATATTTTGTTTTTGACCAGCAATTACACCAAACCCAGTCCATTCATCAGGTACGTCTACACTAATATCAGTTCTTTCGATTTTATCCTTAAAATCATTTTGGAATAATGTCACATTAAAATTATGGCCATTTTCATGAGAATAATATGCAGCAATTTCTTTATTCAAACTTTTTTCTGGTTTTAAATCAGGATTTCCAAACCAAGGTCTAGTTCCTTGTCCTCCAAAACCAGTAACTCCATCATAAAGATCTGTTGTAGCAGGTGTTTTATAACCAGTTGAAACACCACCTTTAAATGTCCAGTTATCATTTAAATCATAAATTGCATAAGCTCTTGGACTTACATTACTACCAAAAGCATCATGATTATCATATCTAAGACCTGTTGTAAATGTAAAGTTATCTGTAATCATCCATGTATCTTCTGTAAATAATGCCCATTGATTATAATCACTTACAATTCCAGCTTCTGTTACAGCATTTTCTGACATTCCAAATACACCATCTTCAACTTCACCTTGAACATATTGAGCACCTACAACTACAAAATGATTTGCTAAAGGCATTTCAAACTTTGCATCATAAGTAGTGTTTTGAGATTTTAATGTTCTTGCTCCTCTTGGCAATAATGCTGCAAACTCAGCATTAGCTAGTGCTTCATCAACACTTTGCCAATCTTCTCCATTACCATCTGTATTATCTGCAACAAATTTTCTTTGTGAAGCGTTTAAAGGTAAACTTCTTCCAAAGTTATTTGATTCAATATGATGGGCACCTATTGTACTTTTTCCTAAATCCCAATCTGCTTGATATGAAATAGAGTATTGTTCTCTTTCCATTCTTTGAGTTTCGGCATATCCAACTCTTTGTGTATCAAAAATAGTTTCATATGAGTCAATTGTTCCAACCTGTCCTTCACTGTTATCATATTTCTGTTTTGAAATATCATAATCAACCCTGATTGTATGCTTATCATTAGGAGTAAATGTTAAACCAGTACCGAATGACCAATTTTGATTGTCCATAGTTTGCCCGGCACCACCAAAACCACTATCATCATTTACAGGTTTAGATTCTTCTTTATCATAATAGCTTCCTCTTAAGCTTAAACCTAGCTTATCTTTTACAAGTGGACCCATTAAAGAAATATCAGAAGTAGTATCATTTCCAAACTCACTTTGACTTTGGAAAGTTTTACCATGAGTAAAAGATCCTGTCCATTCATTAGAGATTTTTTTAGTGATAATATTTACAACACCACCCATAGCATCTGCACCATAAAGTGTAGACATTGGACCTCTAATTATTTCAATTCTCTCTATCATTTCAAGTGGTGGTAAATTTGCACTTTGGAATCCACCAAAATTATTTGGATAGATATCACCATTGTTGTTTTGTTTCTTACCATCAACCATAATAAGTGTATAATCAGAACCCATCCCTCTAATACTAATGCTTCCTTGTCCTGATTTATCTCTAGTTTCACCAATATCAACACCTTCGATATCTTTTACGGCATCAAGTAAGTTTGTATATGGTTTTTTTGTAAATCTTCTTTTGATACAACAGAAATACTAGCAGGCGCGTCTGCTAATTTTTGTTCATATCCAGCAGCAGAACTAACTGTAATATCATCTAGTAAACTGTTTTCATTTGCACTTAATGAAATATTAGCCACTAATAATACTGCAACACTTTTTGCAATTGTTATTTTCATTTTTTCCCTTAGTTAATAATTATTTTAAATTGAAATTGTGGCTGGCTATTTGTCTTGGAGAATTGTAAGATTATTGCTTGCTATATATTTTTTTATTTTGTTAAAATTAATTTGTTCGCTTTTGTTACTCTTAATTGATACTCTTGTCCATCATGAACAATAGTAATAATTTTTGACCGATTAAATATTTCTTTGCTATGAATTTTTTTTTCATTTACTTTCATTAGACTTCCATTGTTTTTTTTATTAATTGTTAACAAAATGTTAATCGGATATTAACAAAGCTATTCTTAAATTTAAATAAAAATGATAATTGTTATCATTAATCTTAAGAAAAAATTTTAAATTTAAATATCAATTAAGATAATTGTTATCAATATTGTATTAGAATTCGCAAATGGAAAATAAAAAAAGCTTTTTAATCATTTTAATTCTTGTAGTTTCAACACACATTTATCTTTTTGCACAGTTAAAAGTAAAAGAAGAAAAAATTGTAATAGCACCTAAACCTACTAATAATAACGTACAAATAAAATTAAATAAAGTTGTTATTAAAAAACAAGAAGTAAAATCCGAACCAGTAGTTGAAGAAAAACAAAAAGTTGTTAAAAAAGAAATTATAAAGAAAAAACTTGTAAAAACAAAAAGCAAGAATATAATTAAGAAAGAAAAAAAGCGTTATAAGAAAAAGAAAAAAGTTGTCAAAAAAAAGATAATTAAGAAAAAGGTTGTTAAAAAAACTATAAAAGATATTCCAAAAGAAAAACCAAAAGAAGTTTATAAAGAAGTTGTTAAACCTCAAACTATTAGTCCAAAAGTAGATAAAAAAGAAAAAGAGATAAACAAAAAAGTACTTAACTCTATAACAAATGAGTATCTATCAAAAGTAAAAAGATTAATAGAAAAAAATAAGAAATACCCTAAATCTGCTAAAAGATTAAAACAAATGGGAAAAGTTTATCTTAGTTTTACAATAGGGAGAAATGGAGAAATCAGAAATGTAAAAATTTCTAAAAGTAGTAAATACAAAAGATTGAATAAAGCTACTTTAAAAATATTGTCAAAAATAAATAAATTTGATCCAATACCAAAAGAATTAAAAAAATCAACTTGGGATATAACAGTTCCTGTAGTTTATAAAATAGTTAGGAGTTAAAATAAATGGAAATAGATTTATTAAGTTATATAAATAGAGGTGGGATTATTGTATATGTCCTTATTTTTTTGAATGTAATTGGTTTTACAATAATGTTTTGGAAGATTATACAACTTTCATTTTCAAAGTTTAGAAAAGAAAAAACTATCAATGAAATTATAGATTTTGTAAAAGAATCAAACAAAGATTTACAAAAAGAATCCATTGATAATATAATTAATAGAAAAATAAAAAAAATGGAATTTGGATTAAATACTGTTAAAATTATTGCTTCAATTGCACCTTTACTAGGTTTATTAGGAACAGTTGTTGGTGTATTAAACTCTTTTGATTCTATTACAAAAAGTGGGCTAGGGGATCCTAGTATTTTTTCAAATGGAATATCAATTGCACTTATTACAACAGTTGCAGGTCTTATTGTTGCTATTCCTCATTATATAGGTTATAACTATATTTATGGAATATTAGATTCAATTGAACTTAAACTTCAAAAAGAGGTTTTAAAAAGATTATGAAAAAAAGAGAAATATTAGTACCTGATATCACTCCATTAATAGATGTTGTTTTTATTTTATTGATATTTTTTATTGTTTCATCAGTATTCAAAAAAGATGAATTAGCATTAGTTTTAAATCTTCCTACATCAAGTGCAAAAGAGATTGAATTAAAGAAAAAAGAAATAATTATTGAAATAAGTGAAAAGAAATTAGCTGTTTACGGTAAAGAAATTTCTTTAGATGAGTTACATGAAAAAATGTTTGAAATAGAAGACAAAACAAGAAATATAATCTTTAGAATTGATAAAGATGTAAGATATGAAAAAGTTGTAGCAGTACTTGATTTATTACAAAAAAATCAGCTATTCAATATATCCTTACTCACAGAAGATATTAAAAAATAGATAATTTTTTAATATCTTGAAGTAATTTCTATTAAATGAAAACCAAACTGTGTTTTAACAGGTCCATGAACTCTTAGTAATTCTTTTGAAAAAACTACATCATCAAACTCTTTAACCATATCACCTTTTGAAAATGTCCCTAAATGACCACCTCTTTTTCCTGAAGAGCATTTAGAAAACTTTTTAGCAGCTTTTTCAAATGTAATATCATTTTGTATTATCTCTTTTTTTAATTTCTTTGCTAGTTTTTCAGTATTTACTAAAATATGTCTTGCAGTTGCACTTTTAGCCATTAAAATCCTTTTTATTGTGTCTTTGTGCAGATTTTATCATGTTTTTATAAATTTAACATATAATACATTAGAAAAAATTAGGGATAAAAAATGAAAAATGAAGAAGTAAAAAAAGAGTTTGCCAAAGTTATATTAAATGCAAAAATAGTTGCATTTTTGTTTTTTATACTTTTAACACCAAATATTGTGATGAAAGTAAAAGGTTTAACAGAAATATTTGGACAAAGTGAACAAACATGGTTTAATGCTGCTATTGCAGGTTTTGTATTGTATTTAGGGTTTACTATTTTTCTATGGAAATGCCCAAAATGTGGAAAATTTCCTGGTCGAGGATGGTTTAGAAAAGAGTGTGCATCATGTGGAGTTGAATTATCATAATTCAACTCTTTTTCTTTTAATTATTGTGCTTTATAAAATTCACTTTTTAAAACATTAAAAGTTGTACTTTCTTTATGGTTTTCAAGTTTTAGTTTTTTTAGTACTTTTGGATTTACTTTGTAATATCCAAAAACAACTTCTACTGTATTTGAGCTATCTAATTTGTAATCAAAAGTTAAAACTCTTTTTTCTTTAGCTTTAATCATTGTATTTTTTACTTCACTATTCGCAAGCCAAGGCATAGTTGCTTTTCCATCTTTTCCAATTATTCTTACAAAACTTCTTTCTTCTTTTTTTATAACTTTACTATCTTTAAGTATTGATATTTTCAACATAGCAACTCTAAGAGGTTGTAAAAATAAGTTATGTGTAGCTTCATTTTTAATTGATACTTCAAAATTACTAAGATTTTGTTTAAAATCAATTTTTATATACTTTGCTAATAAATCTTGATTATTTGTAGAACTTGAAAATCCATGAAATCTGTGAGTCTTTGTAATTTTTATAGAAGTTGCACTTCCTTCGACTTTAGGCATATGACATGAGATACAATTTTTTTCTTCCTTTATATCAACAGCTTTCATATCAACTTCACATAGATTGAAACTATTATTATTTTGAAGTTTATTATGACATCCCATACACATTTTACCTGTGTAGTAGTCTTTATTTGAATAATCAATATGATGAAAAGGAGAACCGGATTTTTTCTTCATCATTCCAAACATTGATGATTCATTTTTAAACTTTTTATCTTTTAATTTTTTATTTTCTTCATTAGCTGAATAATAAACTTTGTTTTTGTCTGTTAATTTATTGTCATTAACTTTTGAATGTTCCTCAATATTTTTAATACTATGACAATATACACATGAAATAGCTTCTTGTGTTTGTACTTCATTTTTAATAGGAAGGGCTTTTTTATCATTTTTTAGATTATTTAAAAGCTCTAGGTCTGTTGGTGTATGACACTTTGCACAAGTATATTTTTCATCTTTTTTATTTGGATGTAAATTCCATACAGCTTTGTGAATAGGGTCTTCATGTATTGATGATTTTCTATGTGATGAGTTATAGAACTCTGAATAAATAGTAGGATGACAAGCTTTACAAGTATTGCTTTTTATATAATCATTTGCATTTAATTCTAAAATAAGAAAAATGACTAATAGAAATATTTTCAATTTTTATCCTTTTGTTTTTTAAAGTATAATTAAAATAAAAAAATAAAAAAATGATATTCATCAATTATAAGTTAGTCTTATAACTTTATATCTCTTTTAGGAACATATTATTTTATTGACTTAAAATACTGCAACTAAGTTGCATTTAAATAATTTATATTACAATTCTAAAATTAAATGCGACAAAGTTGCATAAAAGGGAAGAATAATGCTGAATGAAAAGAATTTCAATTTTGCTGGTCAATCTATTAGCTCCAAACCTTTTGAAACAATGCCAGTAAGCTATGGATATAGGGCTCAGGATAATAATCCAACGGTTTTTGGTGATATCTATCAATCAGATATCAATATAGCTATTTGGCAGCGTAAGTTACCTACGGCTTTGCAAAATTCAGTGAAAACGTTTTTGGAATCAAATCCTACATTTGAAAAAAAAATGATCTTAACTCCACAAGACGCACTCTCACGTGTTAGCGAATCTTTTAATAACAATATGACCGAAGTGAGCGAAGATATTGCCAATCTTGTTGATATGTTTTGTTATTTATTTGAACTTAAACAAGCTGCCATGCGCTTGAATGTTTTAGATCAAGCGATGTGTCCTAAATTTCATGTTGATAGAGTGCCTTGCCGCCTTGTGACAACTTATCAAAGTATAGCCTCAGAATGGCTACCACACGAGGTGATTGATCACACAAAACTAGGGTGGGGTAGTAATGGCTTGCCTGATAGTGAATCGGGTCTTTACCAAAGTGAAAGTGATATCCAGCAACTAAGTTGTGGCGATGTTGCATTACTCAAAGGTACACTTTGGGAAGGCAATGAAAATACAGGCTTAGTCCACCGTTCACCTGTAGTGCCAGCTAATGAAAAGCGTTTGATATTAACTCTGGATTTTAATTGATAAGTGCCTAATTATCGTAGTTTATTTAAGGAAGCTAACAATCACATAGAGTTGAACTTGTTTTTAGAAATATTTACTTTTCATCACTTTGTGGTTCATCACGAACCAATCTAACCCAATTTTTAATTGAAATATAATCACTTGCCATATCTGAAGCTAATTCATAATCAGCTGGTTTACCTATTTTGGGGTCACTTCTTTGTGCTCCAGCACCATGCCAATCAAAGTATTCTGTTGCTTTTGAATTCTTTTTACTCCAAGCTTGTGCAAATGATATATAAGCTCCTGTATATTTAAAATCTCCTTGTGTTGTACTTGTCCAGAAGTAATAAGCATCTTTTGCTGATTCAAATGATTTTAATGTAGTATTAAAAAACTCAGTATTAATAGCTGGAAAATCTTTCTTTTCATAATCCACTAAACTTTGTAACTCTTTAGAGTTTGGTAAGCGCCAATCACTGTAACCTGCTAATTTAGAATTTTTAGCATATTCAAGAGCCTCAACCCAGTTCATTTTCATACCACTATCATTTTTAGACCACATTAGCGAAGTTGATTTATCAGTTACTGTATTATCTTTATTGTCAATATATTCCATATTATATAGTGTAGTATTTCCTCTTACTGCTCGAACAAAACAACCAGGAACAAACATCCCATCACTATCTTTAATAGTAGTTCCATCAAAGAATTTACCAGTTTCATATGATTTTATGTGTCCATCAGAAAAGTTAAAACCAAATACACCTTGAAGTCCACCATTTTTAGTGAAATTTTGAACATCATTTTTTACATAAACTGTACTTGAATAAAATTGACCTGCAAATATCAACCTTTTATCATATTGATATTCAAAATAGTTAGTGTCAATATAAGGTGTGCTCTCTTTTCCACTTTCTGGTTTCATTAATTCACCATCAAAGTTTGCTAAAGAATAAAGCTCTTTTATTGATGGAATACGCCAATCATCATATCCTCCTAAAGTCATACTTTCTACATGTTTTTTTCATTCTTCAAGGTTACGTCGTGTAAAGTCGTGAGCTTTTTGCCATATAAGTCCTGTATTTAAATCAGTAATAGTTCCATCACCATTATCATGATAACTTAATTTTACACCTTTAATAGAAGCATCTTGTCCAGTGTAAAAGCTAGATTTTGATGCATTTAGTACTTCACCTTTTGTATCGTATTGTTTTGATTGACCAGTATCTGGTAAATGAACATTTTTTACACTAGTGATTTTTTCAACTTGAACACTTGATTGTGTTGTTGTACAACCAGTAAATAATGCTAAAGAAATGGCTGCTGCTAATGAAAATAGTTTTTTAGATTTATTCATGATATTTTCCTTTTTTATCATCTGTTTATTTGTCATTTTTTTCTAGTTTTTTTTGTTTTCTTGGATGCTATATGAAATTTTACATCATAAGTCTTAAAATATACTTTCCTTGGAAGCTTTATTAATAAAAATCTAAAGATTACTTGCTACAATTAATTTATGAAAAAGAAAATACTAGACTCATTTTATGCTTTTGAAGAAGCAAAACTAGAAAATAATAGTTAAAATATTTGTTAATTATAGTTTAATTACAATAAAAAAATTTAAGGAAATTACAATGAAAATAAGACACATATCATTTATATCAATATTATATTTAACATCTTTACTTGCTTTTGCAAATGATTCAAGTACAGCATATATAATAAAAGGAAAAGCACAAGTGCAAACAGAAAATTTATTTACTTGTGAAAATGGTCGTTCAAGAACATCACCAATAGGTATTCATACTCTTAATGAAAAAGAGTTTACAGTACCAGGAAAAGTGCAATATGATAAAAAATACTTTGCTAGTGACTTATATAATGAATGTTCTAATGTAAAGCCAAAATCTTTAGCCCAAGTTGACTTATCATCTGTTCCTGTAGCTCAAATTGATGAAGATGGGGAAGTTGTTACAGCTTATATATTTGCAGATAATTATTTTGAATTATTTATCAATGATAAATTAGTAGGTGTTGATTCTGTTCCTTTTACACCTTTTAACTCTAGTATTGTAAAATTTAAAGTTAAAAGACCATACGAAATTGCAATTAAAGTTGTTGATTGGGAAGAAAACTCTGGTTTAGGTAGTGAAAGTAATAGAGGTAAAGCTTTTCATCCTGGTGATGGTGGATTAATTGCTAGTTTTTCTGATGGAACTATTACAAATTCAAATTGGAAAGCTCAAACATTTTATACCTCTCCTATTTATGACTTAAGTTGTGTAAAAGAAGATGGAAATAAAAGAATAACAAAAAATTGTAATACAAAAGGATCGGATGAGTATGAAGAAACTTATTCGTTACATTGGGATATTCCTTTAAATTGGAAATCAAATGAAAAATATTTATCTTGGCCAAAAGCTGTAGAATATACAGAAGATGAAATTGGTGTTGATAATAAAAGATCATATATGAACTTCCAAGAACAATTTTCAGGCTCAGGTGCTTCATTTATCTGATCTAGTAATCTTATTTTAGATAATCTTATACTGTTTAGATATCAAGTTAAGTAGTTTTACTAAGAAAAAGCTTGTTCCAAAAAGACTTAAAATTTGGAGCATCTTTCAAAGGTACAGATTATGAAACTTCTACTAATATTTATTTCATTATTTTAATGCACATTTAAATAAAATATTGATATTCTAGTAATAATTTTAATATGTGAAGAGTTGATTAATGCAAAATATAGATATTTTTCCATGGGATAATCATTTTAATACTGGTATTGAAATTATTGATAATCAACACCGTAAACTTGTAATAATTTTGAATCGTCTTGCAACTATGCTTGCTTACCAATCAACAAATGATAAACTCAATGATATCTTAGATGAACTTATTGAATATACTGTATATCACTTTGAAACAGAAGAATCTATTTGGCATAAACATATGGATGATGATTCTACTAAAGTAGAGCATGAGGCTATTCATCAAAAGTTTATTGATACAATTTTAGAGTTAAAACAACAACAAAATATTAAACCTTTACATGAACTTGCTGATAGTACCTTAAAATTTTTAGCCAAATGGCTCGCATCACATATACTTGAAAGTGATCGTTATATGTCTCATGTAGTATTTGGCTTAGAAGAGGGCTTAAATATTGATGATGCAAAGAAGTATGCAAAAGATAAAATGAGTGGCTCAAGTAAAATTCTTATTGAGATTATTTTATCTATATATTCTACTTTATCTGAAAATACATTACACCTAATGCGTGAAATTAAAAATCATGCTATTTATGAAAACAAAATTTCATCTCAAGATAAATACCAAGAACTACTTATTGAACTTTCAACATCTTTTATTAACCTACCAATAGAACAAATTGATGATGCAATTGAAGACGCGTTAGGAAAAATGTCAAGCTTTGTAGGTGTTGATCGTGCTTATATATTTGACTATGATTTTGTAAATAAAACTTCTTCAAATATCTATGAATGGTGTGAAAAAGATATTCAACCACAAATTCAAGAGTTAAAAAATATTCCTATAGCTTTTATGAAAAATTGGCTTGAAATACACTCTAAAGGAGAACATATACTCATCCAAGATGTTCTTGCTCTTCCTGAAGGCCCAATAAGAGATATCTTAGTACCTCAAGATATTAAAAGTCTTGTTACTTTTCCACTTATGGAAAAAAATGTTTGTAAAGGATTTGTTGGTTTTGATGCAGTAAAGAAGCAGCATATTTTTACTGAAATTGAAATTTCTCTTTTACATTTGTTTAGTGAACTTTTAGTAAATGTTTCTCAAAGAAAAAAAACACAAGAATCACTTAGTCATGAACGAGGCTTCTTAAAAACACTTATCCAAGCAATTCCCGATTTGGTGTGGTTAAAAGACACTGATGGAATCTACATGGCCTGCAACAATCGCTTTGAGGATTTTTTTGGTGCAAAAGAATCAGAGATCGTAGGAAAAAGTGATTATGATTTTATTGAAAAATCTTTAGCTGACCTTTTTCGCAAGAATGATAAAAAAGTTATAGAAAGTGGAAAAGCAAGTGTAAATGAAGAGCAAGTTCCCTTTGCAATAGATGGACATAAAGAGATATTACATACTACAAAAGTACCTATATATGATGCCAATAGGAATATTATTGGTGTTTTAGGAGTAGGTCGTGATATTACAGATCTTAAACATACTCAAAAAGAGTTAGAAACAAAAGAGCATTATCAACGTGCATTATTAGATAATTTTCCTTTTCTTGTCTGGCTTAAAGATGATAACGGAAGGTTTTTAGCTGTAAATAAACCTTTTTGGAATGCTTGTAACATTTCTTCATCAGATTACATTATAGGAAAAACTGATTATGATATTTGGCCAAAAGAGCTAGCTGAGTTGTATTCTAAAGATGATAAAAAAGTTCTTAACTCTAAAAAACCAATGAATGTTGAAGAACAAGTACAATCTAAGGAAGATATCTTATGGATGGAAACTTATAAATCTCCTGTTACTTTAGATGGTAATATTATAGGAAGTGTTGGCTTTTCTAGGGATATAACTGAAAAAAAAGAATTAGAAAAAAATCTTATTATGGAACGTGATCGTTTTGAAAGGTACTTACAAACAGTTGAAGCTATTATTATTTCCATGGATAAATCAGGGAAAATTATTCTTATTAATCGTAAAGGATGTGATCTTCTTGAGTATTCAGAAGAAGAATTGATAGGGAAGCAATGGTTTGATGTTTGTTTGCCTCAACCTATAGGAATGGAAGAAGTGTATCCAGTGTTTTTGGATATTATGGTTGGAAATATGAAAGGGGCTGAGTACTTTGAAAATATAGTTAAATCAAAATCTGGAAAAGAATATCTTATTGCATGGCACAATACTTATCTCAGAGATGATAAAGGTCTTATTATTGGGACACTTAGTGCTGGAGAAAATATTACAATACGCAGAAAAGATGAAGATAAGTTACGTTTAGCTGCAAGTGTATTTTCAAATAGCCGTGAGGGAATTATAATTACATCAAGGGATAATAAAATTCTAAGAGTCAACAATGCAGTAGAAGGTATTACTGGATACTCTAAAGAAGAGTTAATAGGTAAAAATCCAAAAGTATTAAGCTCTGGCAAATATTCAAAAACATTCTATTCTGTTATGTGGGAAGCAATAAATACTCAAGGTTATTGGAGTGGTGAAGTAAGCAATAGAAATAAAAATGGAACAGTTTATATTGAGTTTTTGACAATTAGTGCTGTTAAAGATAGTGAGAATAATATTTCAAATTATGTTGCACTTTTCTCAGACATAACATCAACAAAAGAACAACAAAAAAGATTAGAATATATTGCTCATTATGATGCTCTTACTGGATTACCAAACCGTGTATTATTCTCAGATAGATTGAATCAAGCAATGGCGCAAACACGAAGAAATAAGTCTATGCTTGCGGTTGTATATATTGATTTAGATGGATTTAAAGAGATAAACGATCTATATGGACATGATCATGGTGATATTCTTTTGAGTACAATTTCATCGAGAATGAATGAAGTAACTCGTGATGGTGATACTATTTCACGAATTGGTGGAGATGAATTTGTATCTGTATTAATAGGTTTACAAAAACAAGAAGAATGTATACCAATGCTTAAACGTCTTTTGAGAACATCTTCTGAAGCAGTTCATCATAATGGTTTAACTATGAATGTGAGTGCTAGTATTGGAGTCTCTTTCTTTAGTTATAAAGATAATATAGATGCTGATCAACTTATACGTTATTCTGACCAAGCAATGTATCAAGCAAAGATTTTAGGTAAAAATAGATTTCATATATTTGATTCTATTGAGGATGCTAATATCAGAACTCATCATGAGAAGATTGAAAATATAAAAAATGCACTTTATAATAATGAGTTTGTACTTTATTATCAACCAAAAGTTAATATGAAAACTGGTGAAACAGTAGGTATGGAAGCACTTATAAGATGGGAAGATCCCCTTTATGGGATTAAAACACCAGAAGAATTTTTACCAATAGTGGATGGACATACTTTAAGTATAGAAATAGGAGAATGGGTACTTGAAGAGGCTATTAAGCATATCGAAGAATGGAAAAATCTAGGATTTAATTTTATTGTTAGTATCAACATAGGTGCGATGCATTTACTTCAAGGTAATGTGCTTGAGTATATTAAAACACTTCTTTTAAAATACCCTAAAGTTAATCCTAGTGATTTTAAACTAGAAATTCTTGAAACAAGTGCGTTAGAAGATATTACTCATGTTATTCAAGTGATGAAAGATTGTAAGCAACTAGGTATATTATTTTCACTAGATGACTTTGGTACAGGTTATTCTTCTTTAACTTATCTAAAACGTCTTCCTGCTTCTGAGCTTAAAATAGATAGAAGTTTTGTACGTGATATGCTTCATGATACAGATGACTTAATTATTCTTAACGGTATAATTAATCTTGCAAATACATTTCAACGTGACGTTATAGCTGAAGGAGTTGAAAGTATTGAGCAAGGGTTTCTACTCTTACGTATGGGATGTGAAATTGCACAGGGTTATGTTATTGCCAAGCCTATGCCAATGAATGAGATAATAAATTGGATTAAAGAGTTTAAAGTAAATGAAAAATGGCTCAATTGTCAAGTTATGAATCGTGATGATACTTCTGTTTTATATGCTTTAGTAGAACATAATGAATGGATGAATAAATTTAATCTTTTTATTCAAGAAAAAACTTCAAATATTCCAGAACAAGATCATATTAAATGTAAACTAAACCAATGGCTTTTGGCTATGGATAAAAGCTCTATAATAGAAAGTCACAAGTTAAATACATTAAAAATACTTCATAAAGAACTGTATGAAAAAGCCAATATAATTATTGAAAGTAATAATCTAAATCATCTTAATAATGACATTGAAGAAGTAAGAAAAATACATAAAAAAATGCTAAATATTTTAGAAGAGATTTAAGTATCTTAGAGTTTTGGCTAAAAATTTATAGCAAACTATTTTTTGTGGAACAAGAAGCACTTATATTAGTTTTCCTTGTTCCACAAAGTCTTAATAGTTTTATCAAAAAATTATAATTAAGTAGATACTTATTTATCTTTTTTGTAAGCTTCAACCACTTTTACAGTATTAACAGCAGCTGGTAGTATTGCTTCATTTAATGCTGGATGAATATATAACATCTCTTTTAAATGTCTAATATCATTATCTAAATGCATAACTACTAATATTTGGTGCATCATAGTTGAACTTTCAGGACCTATTAAATGACATCCTAAAATCTCATAAGTATCAGGATTTATTATAAATTTTGTTCTAGGATATTTAAGTCTTGTAGACATTGCTTTTGCACTTGCTAGCCAATTTGTCGTTGATGTAACATATTTGATATTTAGCTCTTTTGCTTTTTGCTCAGTAATACCAACACTTGCAATTTCAGGTTCTGTAAATACAGCATGAGGCATGTATTTGAATTTTAAAGCTTTGCTCTCATTTTCAAATAAGAGTTTTCCTAAGTGATTTACTTCTTGTGCGGCTGCATGTTGTAACATGTGTTCTCCACTTGCATCACCTACTACATAAACACCTTTTGCATTTGTTTCAAAGAATTCATCTCTTTTTATATATCCTCTATCATTTACTTGTATATCTGTGTTTTGTAAATCTAGGCTATCTGTATTTGATTGTCTTCCTGTTGCATAAAGTAAAGCTTGTGATGAATGTTTTGATTTTTGATTTTCTTTGTTTATTAGTATTAAATTAAATTGCTTATCTTTATAATCAATTTCATCAATACTTGTATCAAATAAGATGTCAACATTTTTACTAAACTCTTCTTTAAAAATAGCAGAAATATCACTATCTTCATTACTTAATATTCTTTGACTCCTTACAAGTAGCTTTGTTTCTATTCCAACAGCTGAAAAGAAGTTTGCTAATTCACATGCTATAAAACCAGAACCCACAATTGTAATAGATTTTGGAATTTCACCTTTTAAAGGAAAAATATCATCACTTGTCCAAGCTTTTTCATGTGGAGCTTTTATAGGTTTTGTTCCTGTAGCTATTACGATTTTAGGCGCTGTTAATTCTTCACCATTAACACTTATAATATTATTTGATACAAATTTTCCAGTTCCATAGATTACTTCAACATTTTCATTAAATCTTTTTTTATAAGCAGGGTCTATTTTAGAAATATAATTATTTGTTTCTTCAAATATCTTTTCTACATCAATTTTATTTATTGTTGAATCGATAAAGTGCCTATTTGATTCTTTAATAGCACGTGCAACATGTGCGTAGCCAATTAAAAGTTTTGAAGGAACACAACCTCTATTTGGACAAGTTCCACCAAATTTTGATTTCTCAATTATTGCAACTTTTTTCCCCATTTTAGAAGCACTTACAGCTAAGTTACTAGCACGTCCAGCTCCAATTATTATCAAATCAAATTTTTTCATATTGTTCCTTTATTATTAGTTCTATTATTATAATTAAAATATATTTACTGTTTGTGTATTCATCATCTAACTTAAAATTTCTTGAAAATATTGTATAATAATTAATAAAATTATAAAAGGTAGCTTATGAAATTTTTATTAATATTATTTTTTATATTATTTTCTACATTATCTAGTAAGTCAATAGATAATAATAGCCTAAAGTTAAAAGAAAGTAAGAAAGTCTGGCTAAAATATAAAAAAGAATCTAATAATACTTACACATATTATGTAAATTTTGTATCATGGAGTGGTTTTGGCTATGAGACGCAAATAGAAGTTGAAAAAGGTATCTTTGTAAAAAGAAAGTTTTCTTTATGGAATAAAACTAAAGAAAAAACTTGGATTGAAGAAAAAGAAGAATTAGGAACTCATAAAGAAGGTGCTGCATTAAAATTAATTGATGATTTATATAATGAATGTAGTGATATTTTAGTAAATACCAATAAAAATACAAATAATATTTATTTAAAACTTGATGAAAATGGTTTATTAAAAAAATGTTTATTTGCTCCAAAAAACTGTTCTGATGATTGTAGTAACGGTGTTGAAATTAAAGAGATTAATTTCTCAAAATAGTTATGCTTTTAATCACATTCTCAATATAATAATTAAAATAAATCAAAACAAAGACAAAATATGAAAAAAAATACAAAAAAAGCTTTGATAATCTTAGCTGTAATACTTGGAGTTTGGCTAATTATTGAGGTTTCATTCTTATGGTTAATTATGATTATTTCAGGATTAATTGCTCTAGCAGTTTATGATATGAATCAAACAAAACACTCTTTATGGCGTAACTTTCCGATTGTAGGACGTTTAAGATGGGTTTTTGAAGAGTTAAGACCTCCAATTAGACAATATTTTATGGAATCTGATATTGATGGAGTTCCTTTTAATAGACAAGAAAGAAGTCTAGTTTATAGACGTTCTAAAAAGCTTGTTAGTACTATTCCTTTTGGTACAAAAGTAGATGTATATAAAGCTGGTTATGAATGGATAGGTCACTCTTTAAGTGCTGTAAAAGCAAAAGACTTAGACCATGATCCAAGAATTGTTATTGGTGATACTTTATGTTCGAAACCTTACAGTGCAAGTATTTTTAATGTATCTGCAATGAGTTTTGGAGCGCTTAGTTCAGCAGCTGTAAAATCACTTGGATATGGAGCTAAAATAGGTGGTTTTGCTTTAAACACAGGTGAGGGTGGAATTTCTAAGTATCATCTTGAATCAAATTGTGATTTAATTTGGCAAGTAGGAACTGGATATTTTGGTTGTAGAAATGAAGATGGTACTTTTAATCCTGAATTATTTAAAGAAAAATCAAATTATGAAAATGTAAAAATGGTTGAAATAAAACTATCACAAGGTGCAAAACCAGGTCATGGTGGAATTTTACCAGCAAATAAAAATACTCCTGAAATCGCAGAAGGAAGAGGTGTTAAACCACATACTCAAGTTGATTCACCACCAATACACTCTGCATTTACAAGTGCAGAAGAAATGATGAAATTTATTACTAAACTAAGAGACTTATCAGGTGGTAAACCAATAGGAATTAAGCTTTGTATTGGTAGGAAAGAAGAGTTTATCAATCTTTGTAAGGTAATGCATTTAACAGGTTTAAAACCTGATTTTATTACTATTGATGGTGGTGAAGGTGGAACTGGTGCTGCTCCTTTAGAGTATACTAACTCTGTTGGAATGCCTTTACGTGAAGCTTTAGTTTTTGTAGTTGATGCTTTAATTGGTTTTGATTTGAAAAAAGATATAAAAGTTATTGCTTCTGGTAAGGTTTTAAATGGAATGGATATTCTAAAGAAACTATCATTGGGTGCAGATTTATGTGCAAGTGCTAGAGGTATGATGTTTTCATTAGGTTGTATTCAAGCTTTAGATTGTCATAAAAACACATGTCCAACTGGTGTTGCTACTCAGAATAAAAGGTTAGGAAGTGCCTTAATTGTAGAGGATAAAAAACAAAGAGTCGCAAATTATCATAAAGGTACTATTGAAAGTTTTATTGAATTACTAGCATCTTCTGGACTTGATGATTTTGATAAATTAACAAGAAAACATGTATTTTATAGATTAGATGAAACAAAATATAAAAGATATGATGAATTATATAAACCTTTAACTCCAGGAGACCTTTTAAAAGCTCCTTATCCAAAAGATTTCAAAAGATTTATGAACTAAATTTTTGTTTTGAAACAAACTTATATTTAATATTTAAATATTCAAACTCTAAAGAATAGGCATGAAGAAGAAGTCTTTTATCTCCTGATAAAAGACTTCTCTCTTCTTGTGTAACTTCCTTTTTCAAAATTTTATCTGCAAAACTTTCATCAAGTCCATAAATAGGATCACCTATTATTCTATGTTTAATTGAGTTTAAATGTACTCTTATTTGATGTTGCCTTCCTGTTTTTGGATAAGCGTATACTAGTGTTTGATTTTTCTTTTTATTAAAAGAAATTGGCTCTATAATTGTACTTGAAGGTTTTCCTTTTTCATCAACTTTCATTTTTAATTTTATAATTCCTGTATCATTTGTAATAGGTGAATTTATTTCAATACTATTTTTTAACTCATTTTCTACTAATGCTTTATACGTTTTTTTATATTTTTTCTCTTCAAACATCTCTTTTAAAATCATTTCACTGTATTTATTTTTGGCAATTAATACAAGCCCTGATGTTTCTTTATCAATTCTATGAACTAGCGATGCATTATCATCAAAATGGTATTTGATTTCATCTAATAAAGTATATTCATTATTGATTGAACTAGGATGTACTAAAAGTCCTGATGGCTTATCAAAAATTGCAAAGTGTTCTGTTTGAAAAAGTGGGTTTAAACCTTTTGTTATGGCTTCAAATACATTTACAAAAATAAATCCTGCTTTAACTATTTGTTTTTTTTGTAGTCTTTTATTATCTTGATTTAAAACTTTGCCTTTTGATAAAAGACTTTGGGATAGTTTTAAACAAAGGCCTGCGTCTTGTATTAAAAAATCATCAATTAATTTTTTTTCTTTTACTTCAAATTTTTTTAATACGTATGGCAAACTTAATCCTAATAATTGATTTTAAATATTATACTATAATATCAAATGGCAAAAGAATTAATTACAAGTTTTGGATATGACAAAATTTTAAAAGAGTTTAAACAATTATTAGAAATTGAAAAACCTTATTGGGTAAAGGAAAAGCAAATAGCTGCACAACATGGAGATAGAAGTGAAAATGCAGAATATATTGCAGCTAAAGAGCAAATAAGAAACTTAGATAAAAGGCTTAGGTTTTTAAATAAAATTATTAATAATAGTGAAGTAGTTGATATTTCTAAAATCCCTCATATAAAAGTAAACTTTGGTTCAAAAGTTACAGTTTTTGATTTTATCTTAGATACTAAAAAAACTTATAAAATAGTTGGAACACATGAAACAAATCCTAATGAAAATAAAATATCAAATAAATCTCCATTAGGAAAAGTTTTAATAGCAAAAGAGTTAAATGAAGAGTTTGAGTTTAGAATCAATGATAATATTTATGAATATGAAATATTAAAAATACAAGAATGTAAAGCAGAAGATTTATGAATATAGAAGATTTAGAAAAAATAGTAGTAAAAAACTTAAAAAATACAAATGAAGAGTTTAAAAGAGTTTTTCATGGACGTGGAAATTTGTATGATGATTTTTCTTATCTTACAATTGATTCAATAGATAAAATTTTATTTGTTGTTTTATTTGAAGAAATTGATGAGTCAAAAGAAAAAGAATTACTTTTAAGTATTGAAAATATATTTGATACTTTAGCTCATGATACTTTAGTTTTACAAAGAAGATATTTAGATAAATCTCCTTGTGAAGTATTAAAAGGTGAGCTTAAAAAAGAGAATTTTGCAATATCAAATGCTATAAAACATAAGATAAATTTTTCTAATAAAAATATTGGATTTTTTCCTGATATGAAAGTAGGACATGAGTATATTTTACAAAACTCTAAAAATAAAAATGTATTAAATCTTTTTTCATATACATGTGCATTTTCTTTATGTGCAAGTAAAGCAGGTGCTAAAAATATTGTAAATGTAGATATGCAAAAAAGTGTTTTAACAATAGGACGAGAAAACCATCATATAAATAATTTTAATACTTCAAATGTTCATTTTATGCCTTATAATATTTTAAAATCTTGGAATAGAATTAAAAAACAAGGGCCTTATGACATTATTATAATCGACCCGCCTTCTTTTCAAAAAGGAAGCTTTGCTGCTAGTAGAGATTATGTAAAGATAATTAAAAAATTAGATACTTTAGCAAATGATAATTGTGTTGTTTTATCTGCACTTAATGCTCCAGAACTTGATACTAATTTTATAAAAAATATATTTGAAGAGTTTGCACCTAGTTTTAAATTTGAAAAAAGATTGGATAATTTAGAAACTTTTCCTTGTATCGATGATGAAAAAACTTTAAAAAATTTAATTTTTAAAAAAGAAATATAAAAATGAATTTCAAAGCAAAACTTTGTCCTTTTTGTAAAAAAGATAATAAGTGTGGTGTTTTAAATGCTAGTTCTTGTTGGTGTATGAGTACAAAAATACCAGAAGAATTAAAAGAACTAATACCAAAAGAATCTAAAATGAAATCATGTATTTGTAAATCATGTGTTGAAGAGTTTATAAAAGATTCCACATCATTTAAAACTAAATATCATTTTTTAATAAAATCTTAAAACTTTTCGATACAATTCCTCTAATATTAAGAAAATAGGGGAGAATTATTTTGATTGAAAAAAATAGATGGCTAATGGCTTTATCTGCTGTTGGAGTTCATATTTGTATTGGTTCTGTATATGCATGGAGTGTATATGTAAAACCAATTCAAGAGCAAATGGATTGGACTTTAACTGATGTAACAATTGCATTTAGTATTGCAATATTCTTTTTAGGATTATCAGCTGCACTTATGGGAAAGTTTGTTGAGAAAAATGGTCCTAGAGTGTCTGCAATTATTGCAGCTTCATTATTTGGTTTAGGAACTATTGGTTCAGGACTTGCAATAATGATGGAATCTAAAATGCTTTTATACTTTTTTTATGGAGTATTAGGTGGCTGTGGATTAGGAATTGGTTATATTTCACCAGTTTCAACATTAGTTAAATGGTTTCCTGATAAAAGAGGAATGGCAACTGGACTTGCTATCATGGGATTTGGTTTCGCATCAGCAATTTGGGGTCCAACTATAAAAGTTCTAATAGGTTCAGTTGGAATTGCATGGACATTTATTATTTTAGGGTCTATTTATTTTGTAATAATGTTTGCTTCTGCTTTATATTTAGAAAAGCCAGAAGAGGGTTATTTACCAGAAAAATTCCAGAAAAAAATTAAAGAAGGTAAGAAAAAGTTAAAAGAAGATTTAGCCTTACTTGGTTTAAATGAAGCTGTTAAAACACCAAGATTCTATGGACTTTGGTTAATGTTATTTATAAATGTAACTTGTGGTATTGCAATTATTGGAGTAGCGTCTCCTTTACTTCAAGAAGTTATAGGTATCTCAGCAATTGCTGCAGCTGCTGCAGTTGGTTTAATGGGAATATTCAATGGAGCTGGAAGAATTTTTTGGGCTTCATTATCTGATTATTTAACAAGACCTGTTGTTTATATTATCTTTTTTGCGACACAAGCAATTGCATTTTATATGTTGCCAACAGTTACTGAAATTGTAATATTTCAGTTTTTATTGTTTTTTATTATGTCTTGTTATGGTGGTGGTTTTGCTTCAATTCCAGCATATATTGGAGATATCTTTGGAACAAAAGAGTTAGGTGCAATTCATGGTTATATATTAACTGCATGGGCTGCTGCAGGACTTGTTGGTCCACTTATTATATCTATGGTAAAAGATTCAACTGGTTCATATTCTCAAACTTTATATGTATTTGCAGGCTTCTTTGTTGTTGCTTTAGTAATTTCAATTTTAATGCTTATAAATATAAAACAAATTCAAAAGAAAAAATCTAAATAAGATAAAAATAGTCTTGATTTAAGTCAATTAATTTCAAGACTATTTACTATATATTCCTAATTAAAATAAATACTATCAAGGGTTATTATTGTTAGATAATGAAATCACAAAAGAAAATTTAAATAAATTAGTAGTGACTTTTTATACAAGAGTTTTAAAAGATGAGAAGTTAGCTCCATATTTTATAGAAAAATTAGGAGATGATTTAAAATCTGATATTTGGCAAAAGCATATTACACTTCTTACGAACTTTTGGTATACAATTTCTCATGGAAGAGGTGAATATAATGGTTCACCATTTGCTCCTCATATGCAAATATCAGGTTTAGATAAAGAAGCTTTTGAAGCTTGGCTTAGACTATTTTTTTCATCTGTTGATAAAATTTTTGTAGAAGATATTGCAAATAAATTTAAAGAAAGAAGCTCAATTATAGCTTCAAACTTTATGAGAAACTTAGCTATCTAAGTTTCTTTGTCTCTTTTTATTAAACTTCATAAAAACCATCCAAGCAATCCAAAATAATAATGTAATTCCTAAAGCAGCATAAAGTGCTGGCATAGGATTGTCTAAATTACTAATAGAACCTGCATAAGTCATAACACAAACGTAAGGAATTGTTCCTATAAGCCAAGCTAATAAAAATCTTTTAAATGACATTTTACAAGTTCCTGCAAGACAAGATGATATTTCAGGAAGCAAAGGAACTGCTCTTGATAAAACTATTACTAAAACTCCATGTTTATTAAATAAACCTGTCATTTCTTCTTTTTGTTCTTCATTTGAAGATAATTTATCTAAAACTTTTAAACCATATTTTTTAGATAAAAAATATCCTGTTAAAGATGCACTTAATAAGCCTAAGCTTGTGTAAAACACAGCTAATTCAAAACCTATAAAATATCCTGCAAGTATTATAATAGTCATAGTGGGAACTGCTATAAATAAATCAATAAATAGTAAAAGTATTATCAAAGAACCTAAAATATATGAAGGTTGTGATTTTAAATTTGCAAATATCTCTTTGATATCTTCAATACTTAAAACTCCAGTAAATTTTATAATAAGTAGCATTGAAGTAAAAATAGTAAATAAAATTAAAATTGTTTTTATTAGAAGTTTCATAGTACCTGCCTGATATCTATATAACTTCCTGATTCAAACTGATCAATTTTACTTATAAATTTATCAATCTTAATAGCAGTTTGCTCTGGAGTTTGTATTACTCCTTCATTTAATTTTTTTGCAGATGTAAATACCTCTTGATCTATTTCAAATCTTATATGATCAGTCATTGGTGTTTTTATAACTCCAGGAGCTAAAGCTATAATTTTACTATTTTCATTTTCATGTGAGTATAGGTTTGCAAGCATATTAACTCCTGCTTTTGATAAGCTATATGAAGCCCAACCTTTATACCCCATTTTAGATGCGCCTGATGAAATAAGAATTGAATTTTTTACATTTATTGTTTTTAAGATATCAAGTAGCTCTTTATTTGCATAAACATTTAAAGAGTAAACCTCATTTATTTCACTTATTGTTAATTCTTCTAGTATTTTTATATTACCTAACATTCCAGCATTTAAAAAAGCTGTTTCAATATTTTTTATATCTTTTATTGTGTTTTCTAAAGAGTTTTTAATTTCTGATATATTTGATAAATCAAAAGGAATATGAGTGAAGTTATTATTTAAAATTTCTGGTTTATTTCTACTAATTCCGTATACTTTATAATTTTTATCTAAATAAAAATTACTAAGAGCTAAACCTAATCCTGAACTACAACCTGTAATTAGAATATTTTTTGACATTTATGGTTTCCTTATCTTTAAATTATTATTTGTTGTATTGTATAGTAGATTAAACTTGATTAATATTTATTTAGCTATAATCATTTCACTTATAAATAAAGGAAAAAAGTATTTATTTACTTTAATAATTTTGCAACAATTTAATATTACAGAAAAAATAAAAAATTTAGATATAAACGATATTGAAGAGAATCTCTTTCATTACGGATATGATAGTAAAAGTTTAAAAGCACTATTTAGAAACAATATCTCAAAAGATGATCCTTCTTATATTTCAGCTTACAGTAGTTTTAGAGGTGAAGTGTATGAAAATGTTGTTTATGAACTATTGTTACAGTACGCATTTAGTGAAGAATTAATCACAAGATTTGTATTAAAAGGTCCATATCAAGACAAAGAGAACACATTTATAAAAAGTGGACTTTTGATTGATAGAAGTGCTCAAATTGTTTATAAATCAGCATATAAAGATATTAGTGAATTTGATGCACTATTTTTTACAAAAGATTCAGTATATTTTGTAGAAATGAGTACTTCAAAGAAAACTGCTAGTTTAAATAAAAGATTAGTAAAAAAATACGCACTATTAAAAATGATTTTCCCAACATTAACTATTAGAGCTTTAATCATTGTTACAAAAGGTTCAGTAGGACTTCGAAATTTCCCTGATTATGCAACTGTTTGGGTAACAAAAGATTTAGATGATGATGAATTAATCAAAAGAATTATCTTTGCTAAGAAAACAAAGAAAAACAACACAACTTTAAGAGCACAAAAACATAAAAAATATATAGAAACATATAGAGTTAAATATAAAAAGTTTCAGTATTTTCCTACTTTAGAATGGATTTTAAATCAATGTCGCTCACATCCAAAATTTGTTGTTGATTTAAGATTCTTTTCATCTGCAAAACTAGGACTATTTTTTGATATTTATACAAAACTTTATATTGGTTATATTTCAACAGATGATTTTTTAGTTTTATATCCAGAATTTAAATTAAAAGTTAGAACTAATAGAGTTATTGTAACGATTGAAAAAGTTAATCAAACTGAACTTGATATTGTTTATTATGCAAAAGAAGAGAACGGGAAATTAAAAAGAATTAGACTACAAGATGAAATATCTATTAAAGACAAAGAATTGGATGGTTTTACAAATGCTGAAGTTAGATTTTTTATGAAAGTTTTAAATGAAAAGCATGTTTTAGATGTTTCTAATATTGAACATATAAAGAATAATTTAACTCTTATAAAATAAATAAAAAGAGTTAAACTCTTTTTATTTACTTATACTTTTACATATATTGATTTTTTTTGTATAAAAGCTTTTTTTGCATTCTATCATATCTATAAACATCATCTCTAAATTGTACGATATTATTTTCATCAACCCAAGATGTTAAATAAACCATATGTACAGGTATCTTTTTCTTTAAACCAATTTGTGTTTTTTCAATATCTTCTAAAATATTGCTAGCCCTAGTATAATCTAAGTTTTCATCTTCAGATGCAATTACTTTTAATAATTCTTTTGGCTCAGCTAACCTGATACATCCATGAGATAAAGCTCTTTTTGTGTAATTGAAATATCTTTTTGCTGGAGTATCATGTAAATAAACCGCATATTTATTAGGGAACATAAACTTCATTCTTCCTAATGGATTTTTATTACTTGGCATTTGAATAAATCTCATTGTAGGACCTTTTTCTGGTTCTACAGTTTCTTCAATTTGAACTTCTTCTCCATCTATAATTGAAGTAGTTAAATTTGTTGTAGCTACTCTATTCTCATCATATAAGTTCCAATCAATTGAGTTTAAATCAAATTGAGTAGAGTTGTGGTCCCAATTTTCATAAAGGTTAATTCCTTTACCATTTAAGTATCCAGGGTTCTTTAATAATTTTGGAATAATCTCTCTTTTTACAATTCTTGGAGGAATTCTCCAGTAAGGATTTAAAACAACAAAAGACATTTTATTTGAGAAAATTGGAGTAGGGTTTTTTCTTGTTCCTACTACAACTTTCATTGCAAGTTTTACTTCATCATTTTCATACATTTTTAATTTATAATCAGGGATATTTACTAAAAGAAACTTTTCTCCAAGTGATCTTGGAAGCCATCTCATTCTCTCAAGGTTAAGTCTCATTTTAACAATTTTACTTTCAACAGAAATATTTAAATACTTTCTAGTACTTGGTCCTACTATTCCATCTGCAGTTAAACCATGATTCTTTTGGAATGAAATAACAGCATCTTTTACATTTTTATCAAAAGATTCATAACAATTATTTTCAATTACAAGAGTATCTACTTGTGTAGTTGGAATTTCTTCTCTTTTGATTTGTGAAATATTTTCAGGTGTTATATCTTTTTGTAAATCACAATTATCAGCTTTAAGATCATTACTTTGTAATAATCTTTCCCTTAGTATACTCACAACAGGAGATTTATCACCTTCTTCTAATCTTTTAAATTTTGGTAGTTTTACATATCCACCTGCTTGTGCGATTTTTTCAAATTCTTGTATTGTTTTTGATAACTCTTTTGCCTTTGGATAAGTGTAGTTAACTTCATTGAAAGCTAAATTTAAATCATTTTCCATAATGGCAGTTTTTAATAAACTTTTTGAGTTCTTATTTGCATTATGCTTTTCCCAATCAGCAAGAATTTCTTCTTTTCTATCAAGTTTTCTAAGCTCTCTTTTAAAACCTTTCCAGTTTATATAACCTTTTGATAAATAGTTCATATACTTATCATAAATACTTGTAAGCATGAAATCTATTTTTGCCATACTTTCAATATATTTGTCATTTTCTTTTTCTATTTTTGTTAATTCATTTAGGACTTTTCCTAAATTAAATGCTTTTTTCACATTAGGTTTTAACACTGGGTCATTTTTAATTGTTTCTAATAATGATAATGAAATATCTTTTATACCATTTTTATCACTCCAAATTAATTGATTCTCAAAATTCTTATAGTAAGCTCTAATTGATGAATTTGATAAGAACGAATTGGGTATTTTTCTTAAAGATAGTAGTTGTTTCACAGTTCTTTTACTATCTTGTATAAAGATTTCTTCTTCACTAGGCTTAATATTTTCTACTTCTTCAATTTTTTCAACTATTTTATTTTCTTCAATATTTGATGGTTTAATATCAGTTAAAGCAAACAATGAATTAGTTAAAAATAAAGCAGTAAATACAAACTTTAAATTGTACATATTTTATATCTCCAAACAAATTATAATTTTTGGCTTATTATAGTGAAAAATTGCAAAAATATCTTTAATAATTATAAAAAAGTTGTTAATTTACAACTTTTGTGTATAAATACGTAAAGAAACCATATTTTTAATAGTTTAATAACTATAAAATGTTCTTCTTTTTGAATCTTATAAACTTACCATCTACACTTGCACATGAAACTTGATATTCAACCATTTTTATAAAGGGTTGAAGAAAATTATCAAGTGAAGATTTATTAATGCATTCAATATTTTGATTATTAAGTTGTTCTAAAACACAAAGTGTTGATTCAATCGTTGATAAGCAATGTGGATTAGGTTGCGTTTTTATCATAAATTGCGAAGATTTATTGTGTACAAAACTTACTTTCTTTAAGGTACTTAAATTCTTACTTAATCTTAGTATTTTTTTTGAGCATGGCCATGTTGAATCAATAATAAAAATTAAGCTATTTTTTTTCTTACTTAATTTTTCTTCATTTAGTTTAATAGCATTTTCATCTGGATATAAAACAAAAGCTTCATAGTTTGTATCATTTATAAGTTCATTAATTCTGGTATTATTAGTAAAATCTATTCCTATATGTAACTCACAGTTTTCTATAGAATTATTTGTTAAATGGCCTGTTCCATTTTTAGTTTTTTTAAACTCTTTTGGGTGCATTAATATCACAAATTTAGTATTAGTTTTTAATGGTTTTATTGTATGCTCGCACATGCATGAGGTTTTTGGTCTGTAACATTTGTAGCATTTTTCTCTTGTATTAAATTCTTGCAAAGATGTCTTTCAAATTAATTTTTGAAATTATAGTGAAATACTTATTATATTCATTAAATTTTTTGATTAAATGATTATAATTGCATAAATTTATAAAAGTGAGAAATAATGATAATTTTAGAAGCTATTGGAGCAATCTTTTCTATAGTGGGTGCATATCTAATGTCTTTAAGTTCTAAAGATAATACAAGACCTTTATATTTTGGATTTATTAGTTTCTTTATTTCAAATCTTGCCTTACTTACTTTTTTTACTTTAAATGGAAAAATTCCTGTAATTATTCAAATGATTTTATTTTTTATTACAGCAATTATTGGAATATATAAATTAACAAAAAATAGAAAAAGAGATGTTAGTCTTATTTCTTTGATTTTATCTATTTATATTTCAATCCTAATATTTACTATAATTCCAAATATAGAAGATATCGATTTTAATGTATTAATAATTGATTTTATCGCAGCATCAATTGCAATTGTAGGAAGTTACTTATTATCTAGCCCTAATCATATAATGAGATCTTATGCATTTATTTGTTTCTTTGTTGCTGATGTGATTTTTGTATATATCGGATATGTTAATGCCTACTACTTTTTTATGATTCAATCTGCTTTTTATTTATATACTAGTACTAAAGGCTATCATAATACTATGAAAAATGAAATTGATATATTCCTAAAAAGATATAGAAAAGATTAAAAAGTTGTAAAATATACAGATTAATTATAATTTATCTGTATCTTAACATCATTAAATTATTATTGATTAAACTTAATTATTTTTAAGCTAATTTTAAGAATTGTAGTACTAAAATACAATAATGAAGGATAGTCTATGAATACTATAAATACAAATCAAACAAACCCATATTTAACTGCATTCAATGAAAATATGAATAAAGCTTATGAAACTATTGATAACTCTAAAACTACTACTGAGTCAAGTAGTCAAACTGAGAGTAAATTACATAATGCTGCTGTAAATGTTGCTATTTCAACACATAGTATTATGAACTACTTAAAAGTTAAAAGTACGGAAGCTTCACAGGGAAATACTAATGCTCAGCAAATATTAACTAATTTAGTTAGTGGAAATGATGAGTATGTAAGTTTCTTTGAAGGCGATACAACGCAAAGTGGTATGTCTTTAGAATCAATTGGTTATGAAGGAAAAGCATTTACTGAATTAACACAAGGCGAAGCTAAAGATTTAGTTTCAGATGGTGGATTTTTCGGTGTGGATGAAACATCACAAAGAGTTACATCTTTTGTAATTAATATGACAGGAGATAATATTGAAGCTCTTCAAGAAAGTAGAGTAGGTCTTGTTCAAGGTTTTGAAGAAGCTCAAAAACTATTTGGTGGAGAGTTGCCTGATATTTCTGTTCAAACGCAAGATAAAACTTTAGAAATAATTGATGCAAAAATTGCTGAGTTATTAAAAATTGATGCACAAAAAGAAGCAGAATAAGAAGTTTAAATAAACTATTTGTTATTATATTAAATAAATTAAAAAAGGTTAATCTTGGACCATTTAAATAAAAATATAGTAACAAAGAATTCTTCAACTGCAAAAATATATAATACTAATTTTGCAGCAGCTTTTTATTTCTTTGCCTTTTTATCTCTTGTTGTTTTTGCATTTTCAAGTTTAAGTAGCATTTTAACACCTATTGCAATTGCAATACTTATTTGGTTTCTAATAAATGCACTTGCTAATCAAATAAAAAGATTACCTTTTATGAACTCTAATTTTGGAGAATTTATTTCAATTCCTTTATCACTAATTATTATTGTAGTTTCAATGCTTCAAATTGGTAGTTTTATTGCTTCTAGTATGGTTGAGTTAAGTTCTACTATTGCACAACTTGACGATAAATTCTATAGTTTAATAGATAAGCTATCTGTTATGACAGGATATGACTTCTCAGATAAGTTTGAAAAGTTGTTTGAGCAGTTTAGTATTGCTTCTTTAATAAACAAAGTAATAGCAGCTTTTAGTTCAATCGTTAGCAATATTATGCAGATTTTATTATATGTACTATTTCTTTTATTAGATCAAAGGTTTTTTAATGCAAAAATAAATGCACTTTTCCCTAATTATGAAAATAGAGCAAAGGCAAAAGATGTATTACACAGTGTTTCAAAAAGTATTAGAATGTATATTTCAATAACAACAATTATTAGTTTATGTACAGGTTTTTTAACATATTTAGTTTGTGATTCTTTATCTTTACAAGGTGCAGTTCTTTGGGGATTTTTAGCTTTTATCTTAAACTTTATTCCAACTATTGGAAGTATTATTGCTGTAATTATTCCAACAGCTTTTGCTTTAGTACAGTTTCCAGAACTTTCAGATGCTTTAATTGTTTTAATTTTATTAGCTTTAATTCAATTTATAATAGGAAATATAATTTATCCAAGATTAATGGGTAATAAATTAAATATTTCTCAATTTGTTGTAATTTTATCTTTAGTTATTTGGGGTGCTATGTGGGGAACTGTTGGAATGTTTTTATCTGTTCCACTTATGATGATATTACTTATTATTCTTTCACAATTTGAAAATACTAAAGGTATGGCTATATTAATTTCAGGAGATGGTAAAATCTATTCTAATAATAAAGATTAAGTCTCTTTATTCGCCATTTAAAACAGATAGAACAGTTGTTCTGCTTGTTTTAAGTTCCTTACATATCTTTGTAATATTTAGCTCACCATTCTCATTATAATACTCTTCATTATCAAGCATACTTAAAATTGTATCTTTTTTATCTAATAATTCTTGTGAGGTCTGTCTTGTTTCAAAAGTCAAATCTTCTTTTGTCATAGTTTTAAGAGCTTCTAAATCTCTTTTTATAGTAGGAATGGTTACTTTTAATTCTCTAGCTAATTCTTTTGGATCATCAATGCCATTTTGTAAGAATTGGTTTATTGCAATTCTTCTAGTTTTTATTTTGCGTCTTCTGTGGTAAGAAATTTTCATAGTATATTATATCAAGTTTAAAATAATAATTTATAAGATATTAAGTTTATATTATATATGATAACAATTATCAATATTATATAAAAGGAAAAAAGATGTCTGACAATTTTTTAATAAGAAATGGGATTTATCAAAATGATAATTTATTAAATAAGTTATCTGAAAACAGTGATATAAATAAAAGAGATAAAAAAGGTCGAAATGCACTTTTCTGGGCAATGCATAATAAGGATTATAAATTAATTAGCTTTTTAATAAAAAAAGGAATTGATACAAAAGTTATAGATGGTTTATCTGCAATGCATTACGCTATTTATAAAGATGATGTGAAGTTAATCAGATATTTAAAAACTGCTGGCTTAGACATTAATGAACTTGATATTATGGAATCAACACCATTGATTTATGCAGTACTTTATAACAAATTAAGAAGTATTAATTATTTAGTAAATAATGGAGCTGAAGTTCTTTATGAAGATAGTTTAGGAAATAGTGCTTTTTCTTTAGCAAAAGAGTTAAAAATACAATATTTAGTTGAAATGTTTGAAAATATTGCTTTAAATTCTAATAAATAGGCAGTATAAAATACTGTCTATTTACTTCCATGTCCATGACCACTTGAATTATTAGTACTTGGTCTATTTACAAACTGGCTAAAATCATCTCCACCTAAATTGTATGCTTTTCCAAAGCCAAAAACTGCTTCACCATAAAAAGGTGTAAATTCAAAAACATGAAAGTCTTGCATTCCTTTTAGCATATCAATCATTTTATCACCAAACTTTACTTTAAAAGCAGATAGTTTACTTTCTTCATTTTGAGAATCTTGTTCTATTTTTTTTACATTACATTGAACCATAGCTCTTTTTCTTGCAAAAATATTTGAACAAGTACTTTCATCTTCTGCAAAGAACAAGCTACAAATATCTTTTCTTTTTAAATTACTTGTATGCTTTGCCATATCAGAGATATATACATAGTATTTATCTTCTATTTTAATAAAAGGAGCATAAGATGAAAAAGGGTTTCCTTTCTCATCTAATGTACTTATATTCACACTTTTAAAATCTTTTAAAAACTCGTTTAAATCTTTTGTCATTATATTTCTTCCCATAAAATTTCTATTTTTGTATTGTATATATCTTTTCTTCGTAAATTTATATTAAACTCTTCAATCTCATAATTAGAGATTGAATATTCATTATTTATTTCTTCAATATTTAAGGCTAATGTTTCTTCTAATTCTTGAACTTCTGCACTTAAGTTTTGAATATCTTCTTCTACAAATTTCACATCAGAACGTTCTTTTAAAATAGCACTAGCACCTTTTGCACCTCGTGCAACTTTTCCTATATTTGTTTTACTTAATACTGATTTTCCAAAAAAAGCTCCAAGTATTGAACTTCCAATCGATATTAGAGTATTTGTAGTTTTTGCTGCAGCTTGGTCTTTTTCTTTTTCAAGTTTCACATAAAGTTTATCAAGTTTTTTTTCTAAAGAATCTTCCGTTTTTTCAAATCTCTTTTGTAGTTTTTCTACTTCTTCATCAATTTTTTCGTTTAATCTATCTTGAATTCTTATTTTAAAATCATTTAAAGATTCATCTTGTTTTGAAGTGATTTTTAGAGAACTGTTTTTAAATAATTTTAGCTTTTCATTTCTATAAATATAGTTATTAAATTGCTTTTGAATTGCTTTTATTTCTCTTTCATTTTGTAAAAAACTAGGAAGTTCATAAAAAATTGAGTTTGTTCTATTCTTTTCTTCAAAAGAGTCATTTTGAACTTCTTCTTTTTCATTAAAATCAATTTCATTTATATTTTTATCTAAATATATTTTACACTGTATTTCTTCTTTTTTATCAATTGCTTTTGATGTATTAACAAAGTTTATACTACTTGTACATAATAAATAAGGCTGTAATGAATATTCATCGCTTTGAGAAAAATAAGAGTATTTTTGCTCTATTGTATTTGGAAGGATTGGTTTTATATAATCAGCTGAATTACTTTTCACTTGAGCTTTTTGCTCAACCTTTTTTTCTTGCTTTGATGGAAGTACTTTTTCTTGTAACTTGTTTTTTAACTTTGATATTTTTTCACTCATTAGTTTTTTAATATCATCTTTTGAAATAGGACCTTTTAAATAAGATAGTACCCATCTTGTTTTAAATATTTTAATACCATTATCATTTATATTTTTCATAATAAATGTTCTTTTTTCTAAATTAGAAATAGTATCAAGTAACTCTTTTTTATCAACTTTTCCTTCACTTGCTGAACTTAAACCATCAATTACCTTATCTTTGTCTTGTTTTGTTTGAAGTCGTCCTATAAACCAAGTTCCAATATTTGATAGCCCTTTATAATCAATATCAACAGGGTTTTGTGTTGAAAGTATTACCCCAACACCAAATGACCTTGCTTGTTTTAAAAGTGTAAGCATTGGTTGTTTTGATGGAGGATTTTTAGAAGGTGGAAAATATCCAAAAATCTCATCCATATAAAGTAGGGCTTTAAGTGATGAAGTTCCTTCTTGTCTTCTCATCCATGAAACCATTTGATTTAGTAATAGTGATACAAAAAACATTCTTTGTGCATCATCTAAGTGAGATATTGAAAAAATAGATACCTTTGCTTTTCCATTTTCATCATATAATAAATTTGAAATATCTAAAGGCTCTCCTTCAATCCAGTTTTTAAATGAAGGATTTGCAATAATCGTATTTAATTTAAGTGCTAATTTTAATCTATCATCTTGGCCAAAAAATGTTTCTAAATCAAATATTCCAACTTTAGAAAAAGGTGGAGTTACTATTAATGTAATTAATTCTTCTAAAGTTAAATCTTTACTTTTTGTATAAGCATTCATAAAAATAGAGCTAAGTAAAATATTCTCTTTCGAAGAAGAATCATTTTTTATATCTACAAGTGATAAAAGTGATGATACAGTTGAATTTACAAGAGAAGTAAGCAAATCATGATCTTCAAGTATTTCTTTTCCTGGAGCTTTAAAAGAAGATAAAATTGATATTGGAATTCCAGCAGTGCTTCCTGGAGTATATATTGAAAAATCAGCTGAGTTTTTTAGTTTTGCAATTCGCTCTTTACTTTGAAAATCACCTGTAATTCCTTTTTCCCACATAGAAGCAGTATTTTGAGCTTGTTGGTCGATACTAACGCCATTATTAATAGCATCTTGCTCTTCAATCCAAGGTTTAAAATCTTCACCTTTTAAATTGGGAAATGTTAATAGTAAATTCCCCATATCTCCTTTTGGATCTATTATAATTGAAGGTATATTATCAATAGCAGCTTCTTCAAGTAAAGATATTCCTAGTCCTGTTTTTCCACTTCCTGTCATTCCAATAATTGCAGCATGAGTTCTTAAGTCTTTATTTTTATATACAAGAGGAACTGTAGTTTCATCATCTATTTTTTCTTTACCAATATAAAAAAGTTTTAATTTTTCATAATCTATTGTGCTACTCATAATAGGCCTTTATAATATTTCTAAGTGTATTTTGCAGATATTATAGCAAAAAAAAAGTGAATGCCTAAAGAAGACATTCACTTGATCTTTGAATAATTAATTTCTTTTTTTAATTGTTATTCAGTAACTTCTGCATTAGCTGAATCTGCTTTTAGTTCTGTAATTGCAGCTGATCTTTCATCTTCACTTGCAAATAAAGCACTTGTTCCAACAACTTGACCATTTGTAGATTTAATATTAAAGAAAAACTTACCATTTGTAGATTCTTTAAATTCGTATCTTGCATCTTCTTGACAGTTTTTCTTAACTGATTCAATACCATTTTTAGCACTTGCTTTTTGAGCATAGTTTTCACTTTTTACAATTGTTTTACCTTCAGCATTTACAAAAATAAATGAGAAAGGTTCTTTTGCTTCACTTTTTCTTAAGTTAATAGTCATATTGTTTTCCTTAAAATTTTAATTAGATACATTCTAGTTAAAAATAATTTAAAAATTTCTTATTTAAAAGAACTTTTTAGCCATTCCCATTAAATCATCTACTACAGAACCATCATTGTCTTGGTCAATAAAGTTTGTAAGCATTGATGTAATATCGTTTGTGTTAGATGTATCAGTAGAGCTTAAATTAGTTTTTTGGTTTAAAGCTCCCATTACAAGTGGTGCTAACATTGGTAAAAGTGAAGCAATTGATGAAGAATCAACTCCACTTTTTGCACTTAACTCATTTGCAACATCACCTTCATTTGTATTAAGTGAAGAGAATAGTTCTCCTAACATATTACTATTATCAGAACTATCAATAGCTTCTGGATTATTTTTTAATGAATCTAAATCAGTATTAGAAATCATATCAATTAAATTTGAAGAATCATTTGTACTTGCTAAGTTTTGTTTTGCACCATCAACTAACTGTGGTGCTACTTGAGAAACGATATCTTGAATTGAATTTGTATCAATTCCTGTTTTTGCAGAAATTGCACCTAATATATTTTCATCTAAACCATTTTTTAATATTGTGTCTAAAATATTCATTTTAAGCCTTTATTATATTTTTGGGATTCTAATCATTTGACCAGGGTAGATCAAGTTCATATCTTTAATAACTTCTTTATTTGCTTCAAAAATTGCATTATAATGGTTTGAACTTCCATAGAATTGTTTTGATATTTTTGATAAGTTATCACCTGACTTAATTTCATAATATTGGTCTTCAGGATTAGCACCTTCAAAAGTTACTTCTTTAATTCCTTTGATATTTCCAGCAATTAAAGCAGCTTTTGCTTTTGAATTGGCATCTGCATCTCCTGATAATACAATTGTATCACCATCTATTTTAACAGCAAGTCCATCAATTGGCATTGTTGAACTGTTTTCTTCAATTTCTTTTTTGATATTTTCTTCATCATTTCCTAATCCAAGTAATTTTTTACCTGCATCAATTGCGAAAGATAGTAAACTCATATATTCTCCTGTTTTAATTTATAATTAAAAAGATTATAACATAAAAATAGTAAGATAATTGTGTATTAAGTTCTTTTTTGAAGGAATATATACAGATTAAATCTGTATATATTTTTGTTTTTGTTAGTCTAAGATTAATCTAGAATTAATATCTTGAATAGGTCTATTATTTGTAGGCATAACAGCATCAAAGTCAGCTAATTGACTTTTTGAAATAGAAACTGTATCTTTTAATATAAACCATTTAACACCTTCTGTACAAGGAGGAGTTGTTAATGAACCACTAAATCTATAGTAATCTTTAATTTCTGGTAATAAGTCATATCCTAATATTTCTGATTTAAGAGTATTTTTATCATCTTTATTTTCAGGTAAATTTCTTAATAATTTATTTATAACCATATTATCAGCACCAACTTCAAACATAACACCAACAACTGCAAGATTTCCAGCGCTATTTGAATGAACTAAATGTCCTTCCATTGGAAATGATTTTCCATTGATTTGATTTTCACTTGGTGTATGAAAATGTATTTGTTTTAAATAGTATTTTTCATTATCAATATTTAATGAACTTGAACCTGAAAAACTAACTTTAACCGAATGACCATTATTTTCAAATGTACTAGCTTTTGCATTACCTTCAAATGTTAAAGGATTTAATACAGCATCAATAGTATTTGTAATATTGATTGGAGATTGATTTAATCCATCTTCACACATTCTATATTTATCATCAAGATTTGCCCACTCTTTTGGTCCTAAGTCTTCATTATATCCCCAAGGAGCACCTTTTGTTTCTTCTTCTCCACTTAACATAAGTGCAACTACAAATACAATAAAAATACTAATAATCGTGTTTTTTAAACTCATTTAAATTCCTCTTTCTTTTTCTTTTCTTTTTGCTTTCATTTTATTTAAAGCAAGTCTTCTCATATCTGCTGTTGTATCTGATTCATCCATGATTTCTAAACCAAGTAATGTTTCAATACAATCTTCAAGTGTAACTATTCCTTCTGTTTGATCATAAGAATCATAAACTATAAACATATGTTCTTTTTTCTGAATAAACATATTAAGAGCTTTTGATACAGGTATATTCTCATTTAAGGGAATTACATCTTTCATAATAGAACCAACAGAAACACTTTGATCTATTAGCGCTTGCTTAAATAACTGCTTTGTTAAAACAATCCCAATTATATTATCAATTGTTCCTTCAAAAACTGGAACTCTAGAAAACTTGAAAGTTCTCTTATCTTCAATAACATCCTTAATAGGTGTATTTTTATCAATTGCATACATTACAGATCTTGGAGTTAATATCTCTCTTACTTTCATATTATTTAAAGTAAGTGTATTTTCGATAATATCAGATTCTAAATCTCCAATAACACCTTCTTCTTCACTTAATAAAGTAGAGTGAATTAATTCTTCTCTCGAAATTGTGTCACTATTATCTGATCCAATTTTTCTTGTTACAAATTGCGTAATTATAATAATTGGATATGTAATAAATATAAATATATTAATGATTCTTGCTGCAAGTGGTGCTAATTGTTTCCAGTAAACTGCTCCAATTGTTTTTGGAATAATTTCTGCAAAAAATAAAATCATAAATGTCAAGATAATTGAAACCACCATTACTAGTGTTTTATCACCTTCAAATACATTTTGCGCTTGAACTCCAATAGCAGTAGCACCTAAAGTGTTTGCGATTGTATTTAATATTAAAATTGAAGCAATTGATACATCAATATCAGTTTTTAATTTTTTTAGTAATTGTCCTGCGCCTTGATCATTCTTTTCAAGTACAGATATATAAGATAGATTTGTAGAAAGTAAAATTGATTCTAGAACAGAACATAAAAAAGATACTCCAATAACTGCAACAAATAGTAAGATTAAAATTTCCATTTATTCTCACTTTTAATTAATATACACCTCGGGGAATTATATTCCAATAAGGACTCCTTCATTTTTTGAAAATTGATGGCTAATAATATCAAAAAAAACTTAATAATATAATTTTTTTGACAAAATATTTAAAAATAATGTATAATATGCTATATAAATGATTAATTAGAAAAAGGAGCTTAGTATGGAATACGGTTTAGTAGCAAATATCGATCAGTTTAGTGATAACAAACTTCTACAAGCACAACAAGTACAAGCAATTAATACTAGTTCACAATTAAATCAAGATGCAAAATTAAAAGAAATTCAAAAAGAAGAATTTATAGCTAGCGATTCAGTTGCAAATGTTGAAAAAACAACAAGTGAATCAATAAAACAAAATTATGAAGTAGTAATTACAAATACAAATTTTGGATTTAATGACTCTTCAAAAGACTTTTTTGTTAAAGCTACAAGAGGAAGTGCTGAGAATCAATATCCTACTGAAGATATGATGAAATTAAAAACTTATTTAATGAGTTTAAATTAATTACTATAAGCTTGAAGCAGTCACTACTTGGTTTCTTCCTTGCTGTTTAGCTTTATAAAGAGCATCATCTGCTTTTGCTAAAATATTTTTAATATCTAAATTTTTACTAGCTTCACTAACCCCAAAAGATGCAGTAATTTTTCTAATTTTGAAATCATGATCTTCGATTGCTTTTTTTAGTCTACTTGCAATTATATAAGCTTCTTTTTCACTTGTATTTTTACAAATTATTAAAAATTCTTCTCCACCCCATCTTCCAATTTCATCATTTTGATTTAAACTATTTTTTAAAAGGTTTGAGATTTCAACTAAAACCTTGTCTCCTTCTAAATGTCCATGAATATCATTTATTTCTTTAAAATGGTCAATATCTAAAAGTATTAGTGAAAACTTTTTATTTTTAACTTCATTTAAAAGTTCATCAATCTTTCTTCTATTATAAAGTTGTGTTAATCTGTCTGTAATAGAAAGTTTTTTCAATTCTTCATTATATTTCTTTAAATCTTTTTGTTTAAAGGCATAGAATAAACCTATTAGAACAATTAAAACAAGTATTTGGAATAAATATTCATAACCTACAAAGGTTTTATCAAATTTTACTGTTAACCACTGTCTTATAATATTTTTTTTGTCTTCTGGTGTTATTAGTGCAATATGTTTATTTATTATTGATTGTAATTCTTTGTAATCTTTTCTAATCATAAAAGATACATGAACATCATATTCACTTGTTCCTGATATTTTAAGATTGTAATATCCATTAACAGAAATTAAATGTGCAATTGTTGGAAGAATATCAACTGCAGCTTCTACTTTTCCTGCACTTAATAATTCAAGGGCTTCTTGAGTATTTTTAACTAATACAAAATCAATTTTAGGATAATGTTCTTTTAATATATTATGAGCACTGTAATTTTCTCCTACTGCTACTTTCTTACCTTCTAAAAATGAAGCATTAGGAATAAATCTTTTATCAAATAATGTAGCAAAAGCAATTGGAAAAGAAATATATGAGTTAGTGAAATTTGCATATTTTAGTTTGTTTCTGTCAAAAGAGGTTCCAATTGTAATATCAGCCTCTTTATTTTTAATAGATTCTAAAACATGATTCCAATTCTTAGCTGTTACTGTTTCAGATTTAATACCTGCTCTTTGTTTTATGATATTCCAAAAATCAATAGCAATTCCTGCTAATTGATTTTCATCATTATACATATTTATAGGTGCCCAAGTATTAGAGGTGATTACTTTTATTTCAGTATTACGTAAGAAAGCTTCTTCTTTAGGTGTTAATTTTATGTAGTCAAAGGCTTCATTTGCTATTGAAACATTTATTAAAAGTAGAAAAAATAATATTAATTTATTCATTTAAATTTTGCCTTTTTTATATTCAAATATATTATAGCACATTTCATATTATTTTAATTATTAACAAGTTTATTTTTTTCAATTAATAATTCTTTTGCAAAATAAAATCTATCTTTATTATCTAAATCTACTTCATCAAGTAAGGGCACGTACTTATAAAATACAGGCCAAACTTTTTCATATCCAGCAGGTCTTTTTTTCTCAAAATATAAGGCTAAAGCAGTAGCTCCGTTAATAAGACCTTTTAAAACTAAAGCCTTTTTCTTTTCACCTTGCTTCTTATATAAATTCCAGTCATCTTCTAATAACTCATGTGCTTCCACAAAAAAATTATTTTTCACAGCAAAAATAAATCTATCAATTGCTAAATTTTGTGTAAATTTTGTTTTATCATACATTATTGATTTATCTCTTTATTTAAATAATAACCAGTATGTGAACCTGATTTTTTATGATTTGCTGCTAATTGTTCAGGTGTTCCTTCATCAACTAATAATCCACCTTTATTTCCACCCTCAGGACCCATATCAATAACCCAATCAGAGTTTTTAACAACATCTAAATTATGTTCAATTACAAGTACTGAGTTTCCTAAATCAACTAAATGATGTAAAACTTTTGTAAGTCTATCAACATCTGCAAAATGAAGTCCAGTTGTAGGTTCATCTAAAATATATAAAGTATTTCCAGTATCTTTTTTACTTAACTCTTTACTTAGTTTAATTCTTTGTGCTTCCCCACCTGAAAGTGTAATAGCATTTTGACCAAGAGTAATATATCCAAGTCCTACATCACTTAATGTTTGAAGTTTTGCATGTATCTTTGGAATTTTAACAAAGAATTCTACTGCTTCATCAACGCTCATATTTAACACATCAGAAATACTTTTTCCTTTGTATAAAATCTCTAAGGTTTGAGCATTATATCTTTGTCCCTGACAATCATCACATTTAACCATAATATCTGGTAAGAAGTGCATTTCAATTTTGATTTCACCTTCACCTTGACATTTTTCACAACGTCCGCCTTTTACATTAAAAGAGAAACGTCCTATTTTATAACCTCTTATTTCTGCTTCTTTTGTTTTAGAAAATAAAAGTCTTAATTCATCCATTAATCCTGTATATGTTGCTGGATTTGATCGAGGAGTTCTTCCTATTGGACTTTGATCTAGATAGATTACTTTATCAAGTTTTTCTAAACCTGCAATTTCTACACCATCAACTTTTTTAACTTTTCTGGCATGATTTAAAAGTTCTTTTGCAACTGGTAAAAGAGTTTGTAATATAAGTGAAGATTTTCCACTTCCTGAAACACCCGTAATTGCACAAAGGTTCTTTAATGGAATTCGTACATCTAAGTCTTTGATATTATTAATACTTACATTTTTTATTTCAATAAACTCTTCTTGAGGACGATTGTGAACATAATCGATTTTCTTTTCACCTGTTAAATATTTTGCAGTTAATGTTTTTGCTTTGTACATTTTATCAAGCGTTCCATCAAAAACAATTTCTCCTCCATATTTTCCAGCTTTTGGACCAATATCAACAATATAATCTGCTGCTTCAATTGTTTCCTTATCATGCTCAACTACAATTACAGTATTACCTTTTTCCTGCAGTGCTCGTAAAGTTTTAATAAGTTTACTTGTATCTCTTTCATGTAAACCAATTGAAGGTTCATCAAGAACATACATAACACCTGTAAGTCCAGAACCTATTTGAGAAGCAACTCTAATTCTTTGTGCTTCTCCTCCTGAAATAGTTCTAGCATCACGTCCTAATGTAATATATCCTAGTCCTACATCATATAAAAAATAAACTCTCTCTTTTACTTCTTTTAAAATTGGTTTTGCAATTAATTGCCCTTGTTCTGAAAGATATTTGAAGTTTTTTTCATCTTGGAAAAAAGAGTGTGCATCTTCAATTGGAACATTTAAAATATCACCAATAGTTTTATTTGCTACAAATACACTTTGAGAAGAGGGTTTTAATCTATTTCCATTACAATCAGAGCAGGCTTTTTCAGTCATATACTCAGCCATCTCTTTTTCATCTTTTATCATGTCATAGGCAATTTTTACAACACCTTCCCATTTTCTTTTTAGTGAATGTTTTTTCCATACAAATTTAGCTTCTTCAATTCCACCATGAAGTATTGCTTTTCTTTGATGTTCTGGTAATTCTTTAAAGGGGATTGTAGTATCAATATCTGCTGCTTGACAAAAAGCAGTAAGCATTTTAAAGTAAAAACCTTTGTTAAAGCCGTATATTACTCTTACGGCTCCTTCTTCAATTGGCAATTCTTCATTAATTACTTTTTTCATATCAAGAGCATATCTAATACCTAAACCATCACATGATGAACATGCACCTTTTGGTGAATTAAATGAAAATGATAATGGCTCTAGTGGTTCAAAAGAGATTTTACAATCAAAACAAGCCATATGCTCAGAGTAATGAATATGTTTTTCAACTCCAACATCTTCATGATTTAAAATTTC
Source organism: Poseidonibacter parvus (assembly GCF_001956695.1). Classification (NCBI taxonomy): domain Bacteria; kingdom Pseudomonadati; phylum Campylobacterota; class Epsilonproteobacteria; order Campylobacterales; family Arcobacteraceae; genus Poseidonibacter; species Poseidonibacter parvus. The sequence continues at coordinate 1,797,508 of NZ_CP019070.1, read as the reverse complement.
AATTTCTAATTCTCCAAAACTTTCTTTTAAACCTTTTTCAACATCTTGTGCAATTCTTTCTTTGTTTTCTTCTTTTACAACAACTCTGTCAATTACAACTTTGATTGTATGCATTTTTGATTTACCAAGTTCTATTTCTTCATCAAGTCTAACCATAACTCCATCAATCATAGCTCTCACATAACCTTTACCTCTTAAAGATTCAAGTAAATCAACAAAAGTACCTTTTTTTCTATTAATTAATGGTGCTAATATTACAATTTTTGAGTTTTCAGGAAGTGTTAAAACTTGAGAAATTACATCAGAAGCACTCATTTGCGAAATTGGTTCCCCACATTTATGACAATGTTGTTTTCCAATTCTTGCATATAGTAATCTTAGGTAATCATAAACTTCTGTAATTGTTCCAACAGTTGAACGCGGGTTTTTAGATGTTGTTTTTTGATCAATAGCAATAGCAGGTGTTAAACCTTCAATTCTTTCAACATCAGGTTTTCCAACCTTGTCTAAGAACTGTCTTGCATAAGCAGATAGTGATTCTATGTATCTTCTTTGACCTTCTGCGTATAAAGTATCAAAAGCAAGAGTTGATTTACCAGATCCTGATAATCCTGTAAATACAATAAGTTTATTTTTTGGTATTTCTAAATTAATATTTTTTAAGTTATTTTCTTTTGCATTAAATATTTTAATAGTATCTGTCATAATTATATAGCCTTTAAATTTTTGAAGCTCATATTATAATATAGTGTTTGCTAATTGTTTATTAAAAATATTAAAAATATCAAAGGATAATTAATTTCCTTTATAAATTCAGTTCTATTTAAGTAAAATACTAATAAACTTTCTCAACAGAAAAAAATTATCCATAAGGAGAAAGAATGAAAAAAATTATGACTACAACAGCAGGTAATCCAATTAGTGATAACCAAAACTCAATTACAGCAGGACAAAGAGGTCCTGTATTAATGCAAGATTATCAATTAATTGAAAAACTTGCACATCAAAATAGAGAAAGAATTCCAGAAAGAGTTGTTCATGCTAATGGTAGTGCTGCTTTTGGAGAATTAGAGATAACAAATGATATATCAGAATTTACAAAAGCAAAAGTATTGCAAAAAGGTGAAAAAACAAAACTATTATTAAGATTTTCAACTGTTGCAGGTGAAGCAGGAGCGGCAGATGCAGAAAGAGATGTAAGAGGTTTTGCATTAAAATTTTATACTAAAGAAGGAAATTGGGATTTAGTTGGTAATAATACTCCTGTTTTCTTTATTAGAGATCCTCAAAAGTTTCCTGATTTTATTCACACTCAAAAAAGACATCCAGCAAGTAATTTACGTTCAAACACTGCAGCTTGGGATTTTTGGTCATTAAGCCCTGAATCATTACATCAAGTGACAATTTTAATGTCAGATCGTGGAATTCCTAAAAGTTATAGACATGTAAATGGGTATGGCTCACATACATATAGTTTAGTAAATGATAAAAATGAAAGATATTGGGTTAAGTTTCATTTTAAAACAAAACAAGGAATACAAACTTTAACAAATGAAGAAGCAGCAGCGATTGTTGCAAATGATAGAGAAAGTAATCAAAGAGATTTATATGAAAATATTGAAGAATCTAATTTTCCACAATGGGATGTAAAAATCCAGATTATGACAGAAGAACAAGCTTTAAATTTCAAATTTAATCCTTTCGATTTAACAAAAGTTTGGCCTCATAGTGATTATCCATTAATTGATGTAGGAGTTATGACTTTAAATGAAAACCCAAAGAATTACTTTAATGAAGTTGAACAAGCATCATTCTCTCCTTCTAATGTAGTTCCTGGAATTGGTTTCTCACCTGATAAAATGCTACAAGCTAGAATTTTTTCATACCCAGATGCGCATAGATATAGAGTAGGGACTCATTATGAAAATTTACCTGTAAATAGACCTCTTAATGAAGTAAATACTTATCACACAGCTGGTTCTATGAATTATGAGAAAAAAGAAGTTACAAATGCTTATTATGAACCTAATAGTTTTGGTGGAGCAGTTGAAGATTCAAGTTATGCAGAACCTGATTTAAAAATTTATGGTGATGCTAACAGATATGATCACAACATTGACAATGACAATTACTCACAAGTAAAAGATTTATTTAATTTAATGAATGAATCGCAAAAAGAACAACTATTTTCAAATATAGCAGCTTCAATGGATGGAGTACCTATGGAGATTATAAATAGACAATTAGCACACTTTGAAAAAGTAACACCTGCTTACGCAAGTGGTGTAAAAAAAGCTTTAGGAATATAAGGACAAGAAATATGATTTCAATTACTCAAGATGAAGAACAAAGATATTTACAACTACAAGAAATGGCATTAGATTTTGCAAGACATGGAAATGTTTTTGAATTATCAAAAATGATTGATGCAGGATTAAATATTGATTTGTGTGATACAAAAGGTAATACTTTATTAATGTTAGCTTCTTATAATAATCAAGAAGAGGTAGTAACTTACTTAATACAAAATAATGCTTCAATTGATAAGAGAAATGATAGAGGACAAACACCACTTGCTGGTGTTTGTTTTAAAGGGTATTTAAATATTGTAAAAATACTTGTAGAAAATGGTGCAAATAAATATGCCAATAATGGAATGGGAACAACACCAATTACTTTTGCTTCTTTATTTGGACATAAAGATATTTATGAGTATTTAACAAATAATAAGAGAAATAAATTTTATACATGGCTTAATACATCTATGTTTTATATAAAAAGTCTATTTAAATAATTAATAATTAAAGTTTATTTAGATACTTTTTAATTAATAGAAAATTAAAACAGTAGAAAGAATTAATTTTGAATAAATTTGTAAATAGTTTTGAGTTTAATAGTAATAGCTACAATTATTGTGATTTAAAAAAAATATTTGAAGCTTCTCCAAAATTACGAAACTTACCTTATACTTTAAAAATATTACTAGAACAAAATATTAGAAATACAGATGAAAATAAAATAGATGATGTTCTTAATGTTTTCGCAAATAGAAGCTCTTTAAGTCAAATAAAATTTATTTCTAATCGAATAGTTTTAAATGAATTGAACTCTGTTCCTTTACTTGTAGACTTTGATAGTATAAATGATTACTTTAATATTAAAAATATATCTAGCAAATTAATACAGCCAAAAGTTATGATTGATGTTATTGTAGATAACCTTGATGAAGATATAGACAAAAATGAAAAAAAGAATAAAGAAAGATATACCTTCTTAAAGTATGTAGCCAATAAATATAAAAATATATCCATAATTCCTCCCAATATAAACAATTCTCAAATAAATTTAGAATATTTATCGACAATGATAAGCTTAAGTAGTATCAATAACAAAGTTTTTCTTTTTCCTGAAGTTTTATGTGGAACAGATGAACATAGTACTATAATTAATTCATTAGGTGTTTTGGGACTTAATGTTGGAAGATTACAATTGCAAAGTACAATTTTTGACTCTTATGTTACTTTTGATTTTCCTAATGTTATAGGTATTGAAATTAAAGGTTCACTCTCACAAGGTCTTAGTTTTAAAGATGTAATACAAAATTTAAAAACCATTTTAATAAACAAAAACATTAATGGAAAAATTGTTGAGTTTTATGGAGATGGTTTAAAAAACATATCTATTGAAGATAGAGTGTTGTTTTCTAATTTAGTAATTGAGTGTAAAGGATTAAGTGGTTATTTCCCTATTGATGATAATACAATTTCTTATATAGAAAAAACAAGAGGTGTCGATGCTTCATTAATCAAAATGTATTATGAGAAACAAGATTTATATCAAGGCTTTTCAAATATAAAATATGATGAAAGTATTAATCTTGATTTATCGACACTTAAACCTATTACAATTCTTTTAAAAACAATTGAAGAAGAAATTTTTATAAAAGATTTATCTGCTAAATTAAAAACGTTTAAAAAAGGTAAGTTTGTACAAGACAATCAAATTGTTTTATCACTTATTGATATGTCTACTGAAAAGAGTATCTCTTTATTAATACAAGCTTGTCTTATTGCAAAGAAAGCCAGTGATTTTGGAATATTTATAAACAAAGATATTAGTAAGTTTATTGTTTTTGATTCTTTAGTGCAAAAACAATATTTAGAAAAACTTGATTTACTAAAATATCTAGAAAAGCTTAATTTTAAAATTATTGATAAAGATGAAATTACTATAAGTGAGAGTATTGCTTTAGATATTGAAAAATTTAATTTGAATGTAGTTTGTGTAAGTAATAGTAAAAGAATTAAAGATAATAAGCTTAGTAACTTAATTAAATTAAATTGGATGATGTCACCTGCTTTAGTAATAGCTTACTCTCTAAAAGGAAATACAAATTTTGAAATAACAAAAGAAAGTTTAGTTCAAGATATATACCTAAGTGACATTTGGCCTAGTATGCACGAGGTTAATGAATATATAGAGAAATTAGATTTTTCTATATATAAAGAGTTATATACAGATGTATTTACAGGTGATGAAAAATGGAAAGATATTAAAACAAGTGAGTCTTTAAATTATGATTATGAAAAAAATGCTACTTATGTTAATAAAATAGATAGTTTTAATATTAAAAATAAAGAGAGTATAAATATTTCAAATGCAAAGATATTAGCTTTACTAGATGATAATATAAACACAGAAGATTTATCTCCTCTTGGAAATATCAGTTCTTATTCTCCTTGTGCTTTATATCTTAAATCACTTGGTCTTAGACCTGATGAGTTTAATACTTATGAAAATAGACATGCAAATGCTTATGTAATGATAAGATCAATTCTTTCTAATTTAAAATTAAAAAATAGAATAGTTTATCCAAAAGTAGGTGGATATACAAAAGATTTTATAAGTGGTGAAATTATGACTATGTATGATTTTAGTCTTAAAATGAAAGAGAATCAAACTCCTTTAGTAGTAATTGCTGGAAATAGATTTGGACTTGGAAAAATTAATGATTGGTCAGTAAAAGGTTTAAAGCTTTTAGGTGTAAAAATTGTTATTGCAAAATCTTTTTCTAATAGATACAAGAATGATTTAGTAAAAGTTGGTATTCTACCTTTAGAATTTATTGAAGATGATATTGACTCTTTAAAATTAGAAGGTAATGAACTTCTAAGTATTGATACAAATAGAATAAAAGCAAATGATAAAATTGATATAAAAATTGTAAAAAATGATGAGGTAAGAGTTATTACTTTTCAATCAAAATTAGAAAATAGTTTAGAAGTTGAATATTATAAAAAGGGTGGGGCAGTTGAATATCTTTTAAAAGATAATTTAAAATAAAGACAAGTTTCAAATACAATTGCAGTTGTATTTGAAAGAAGATAAAAGATTGTTCGCGTAATCTTTTTTTATTATGTCTATGCGTAATTATAAATTACATCAATTACAAAATGATTACAATTAAAAAGTTTTGTAAAGCATAGTTATTAAAATTAGAGTATTTAGAAGTAAAATATATTTTTTATATGAGTTTGAATGAACTTTATTTTTTAGCATAATTCCAAAATAAACACCTATTAATGAACAAACACCTACAATAGCACCTTGTGTAAAAAGCATGTGTCCACTTAATGAAAGTGAAGTAAACCCAGCAATTGAAGAAAAAATTACAAAGAATAATCCAAGTGCTGTTGCTGCTTTTAAATCATATTTTAAAAAACCTACTAAAATAGGTGTTAATATCACAGAACCACCTACACCAATACTCATAGCAACTAGTCCTGTAAAGAAACCAATAATAAATAAAGTCACTTTACTTTTTGATTTTTGATCGCAGTCATGTTCAGCTGGAGTTATAAATATTTTTATAATAGAATAAACAAGTATTACAATAAATACATATTGAAGTATTTCATTAGAGACGTTTGTTACAATATATCCACTTTGTAAACCTCCAACAAAACCACCAATTCCAATGATTATTCCATCTTTTAGAACTCCTGTTGCTTTTTTAGAGTTTAGAAATGAACCATATATTGATGAAAATACCATCTGCATAATAGAAATAGCAACAGCTTCTTTCATTATAAATCCAGATACTAAAAGCATTGGCACTAAAATCAAACCTCCACCAACACCAAAGAATCCTGATATAAAACCAGTTATAATTCCAAAAGCAGCTAAATCATACATTTTAAAATTTTATTTTCTTATTGAATTCATTGCATTAATGAATTTATTATAATCTTCTTCAAGTTTTTTATCTTTTTGGCTTACATCAATTCCATCTTCTTCTTTTAATGCAGTTTCTAAAACATGAATTCTTTCAATTAAATATTTAAACATCTCTTTATTAATATCAGGTAAATCTGCATGTGCCAATTTACAATTTTTATTATCTCTTTTAAGAATTTTTGCTGGAACTCCAACTGCTGTTGAGTTCTTAGGAACATCACAAACTACTACAGAGTTTGCTCCAACTTTTGAGTTTTTTCCAATAGTAATATTTCCTAAAACTTTTGCACCACTTCCTATTACCGAGTTTGATTTAATAGTAGGATGTCGTTTTCCTTTATCTAAGCTAACACCACCTAGTGTTACACCTTGATATATAAGTACATCATCTTCAATTATTGTAGTTGCTCCAATAACTACACCAATAGCATGGTCAATAAATACACGTCGTCCTATAGTTGCTGCTGGATGTATATCTGTTTTTGTAAATAGTGAAGTAATTCCACCTAAAACTCTAGCTGTTCTTTTCCAGCCTTTTAAATATAGTTTATTTGTAACTCTATGACTCATTATAGCCCAAACACCTGGGTAGTTAAAGAAAAGCTCTAGGTTTGATTCTAATGCAGGGTCATTTAATTTCGGTACATTAAAGTCTTCTTTTATTTGTTTAAAAAATGATATTTTATTTTTATTAATTTCTTTATTACTGTCTATTTCTTTTTCAGAACTGTTCTCTTTAGTCATTATAACTCCAAATTGTTTTTAAGTAAGAATTATCATTTAAATATTTCTCTAGTATTTTGTATGTGTTTATATCTAAATTTTCTTTAAGTCTTTTTTTAATATCACTTGGATCATAATCAATATCTTCTAAAATATCCATAATTGTTTGAGATTCATTAATTTCATCAAACATTACAACTCCATCTTTAAACACTACATTTACTTCAGTTGGATGAGAAAACAAATTATGTTTCATCCCTAAAGTATCTTGATATGCGCCAACATTAAAAAAACCTAGAAAATAATCTTCTTTATTAAGATCAACATCATGTAAATACAAAGGTTTTTTTGAATCAAACGGAAGCTCTCCATCACTATCACATGTGATATCCCATAAAGATGCAGATCTTGTTGGTTTTTTATCAAGATGTGTTAATGGCATTATTGGAAACTCTTGATCTATTCCCCAGTAATCAGGAAGTGATTGGAAGATAGAAAAGTTTATTAGATATTTTTCTTGAATATTTTCATCAAGTTTCTTTAATTCTTCATAATCTTCAACTTCAAGTTGAGATATAGCTTTTTTTATAATCTGGTGAACTAGAACTTCTGCATTTGATCTATCTTGTAAATCAATATAACCTAAATCAAATAGAGTTAATAAGGATTCCATATGATCAATTGCATCATGCATATATTCATAAGATGTTTTCTTAGTCATATGTTTAAATAGTGCATTTAATTCTGTAATTAAAGGAGGATTGTCTTTTTTTAGATTTAAATCTTTTATATTATGTTCAGATGAAAATAATTCTAAAACTGGAGCAATTAAAACTGTTGAAGCTGCAGATATAAATCTTCCTGATTCAGTGAAAATATTTGGTTCATCAACACCTTTTTGTTTAGCAATATCTTTTAATGTAAAGATTACATCACTTGCAAATTCTCTTAATGAATAAAATCTACTTCTTTCATAAGCAGAATATTCAACAGCTAAACCTCCACCTATATTTATATTGTTTAAACTACTAGCACCTAAGTTTTTAAGTTCAGCATAAATATGTCCAGCTTCTCTTAATGCTTTCTTCAAAGGTTTAATAGAATTCATAGCAGAACCAATATGAAAATGAATCATTGTAAGATATTCACTCATATTGTTTGTTGCTATTAATCTATAGGCTTGAAGTATCTCTGTTGAAGTTAATCCAAACTTAGAATTAATACCACCACTTTTTGCCCAAATTCCACTACCTCCACTGTGAAGTCTAACTCTTAATCCAATATTAGGACAAGACAAAGAAGTTTCTTTTTGAACCTCTATTATTGTTTCCAATTCATTAAGACCTTCAATAATAAGTGTTATATTATGGCCTTTTTCTTTAGCAATAAATCCTAAGTGAATCATTTCTTTATCTTTAAAGCCGTTAACTGTTATAGGGGAATTAAGATTATTATATGACATTGCAATGATAAGTTCAGCTTTGCTTCCAGCTTCTAAGCCATAATTAAATTCTTTACCATTTTGTATAAGAGGTTTAACAAACATTGGCAGTTGATTTACCTTTAAAGGGAAAACTGCATTAAAACTTCCATTATATTTATACTCTTTTATACAGTCATTAAAAGTTGAATATAAGGTATTTATTTGCTTATTTGTTATATGTGGAAATCGTAAAAGTAAAGGACCTTTAAAGTCTTGCTCTCTTACTTCTTTTACTATTGATATTAAAGATGGTTTTGAAGCATAATTTATTTTTGCTTCTCCATCTTCAATTATGAAGTTATCATCACTCCAAATATTAATTCCATAATTATTCAATCTAGAATTCCTCTATTTTAATAGTTTTTTCTTCTCTTGTTTCTATATTTTTAACATATATTGTCTGCTCAAGAAGCTCTTTTTCTCCAATTAATGCAACTATGTTTGCACCTGATTTTTCTGCAAGCTTAAAATGCTTACCAAAACCTCTTGGAGTGTATTCTATAATTGTTTTTGTAGTTTTTCTTTTAGAATTAGCAGTTTTTAATACAGTGTTCAATGAAGCTTCATCTAAAGCACCAATATAAACAATATCTTCTTTTGATTCTTGCATTTTTACAAGTTCTAATAATCTTTCAATTCCAATAGCAAAACCAATTCCAGGTGTAGGACGACCTCCAAGGAATTCTACAAGTCTATCGTATCTACCTCCACCAGCAATAGCACTTTGCGCACCAATTTCATTTGATACAAATTCAAAAGCAGTTTTAGAATAGTAGTCTAAACCTCGTACTAAGTTAGTATCAACTTCAAATTCAACGCCATTAAATTCTAAAATTTCTTTTAACTTTTCAAAATCAGTATTACAAGACTCACATAAGTTATGAGTAATTTTAGGAGCATTTACTAATTTTGCTTGGCATGATTCATTTTTACAATCAAGCACTCTAATTGGATTTGTAGTTATTCTTTTTTGACAATCCTCACATAGTTCATCTTTAAAGCCAGTTAAATGTTGTACAAGATTTTCTTTGTATTGAGGCATGCAATTAAGGTCTCCTAGGGAGTTTAACTGTAATTTAAAGCCAATTTTAAAGAAGTCAAGAATATCTTTTATCATCATTATAATATTTGCATCTTCATAAACTGAATCTATACCAAATACTTCACAACCAAACTGATGAAATTCTCTTAATCTTCCTTTTTGAGGTCTTTCATATCTAAACATTGGACCATAATAATACCATCTTTGAGTTCCCCCAGCACGGTCAAGTTTTTTTTCAACAAAATGTCTTACAACACCTGCTGTTCCCTCTGGTCTTAGGCAAACTTCGTGTTCACCTTTATCTGTAAAATTATACATTTCTTTGTTAACAATATCAGAACTTTCACCTACTGATCTTTTAAATAAAGCTGTTTCTTCTAAAATTGGTGTTTCCATATAAGAAAATCCATATTTTTTTGCAATAGCAGAGGCATTATCAACAAAATATGTAAATAATGTACTTTCTTCATTTACAATATCTTTCATTCCTCTAAGACTTTGAATAGTGCCCTTGTTTTCTTGTTTACTCATTTAAAAAATCCTCTATTTGTTTTTCTATTTCTTCAATTTTTAAAGAAGCATCAATAAAAATATGATTAATGCCTAGTTTTGTTATCGTTTGTTTCATTCTATTTTGTATATTGATCAAATAATCAATACCTCTAAGCTCAATAGCATCATTTTCTTTTTGCGATAGTCTATATTTAAGCTCTTGTGGACTTAACTCTAATAAAATTACATGTGTAGGTAAAATATTATTTGTAGCTAATAAATTTAGTTCAATCATTTTTTCTAAAGGAAACAATGATGCATATGCAATACCTGAAATCATAGATCTATCTGAAATAACAGTTTTTTCTTTATTTGTTACTATTACTTCTTCAATATGTTCAGCTCGATCTGCTAAGAATAAGAACATTTCAGCAATTTTTGATTTTGCTTCCCCATTTAAAGCCATTTGCCTAAGTTTTATTCCAATATTTGTACCACCTGGTTCTTTTGTAAAAATTGCATTTTGATGTTTCTTTTGTAAAAGTTCTAATTGTGTTGATTTTCCTGCTGTATCAATACCTTCGACAACTACATACATTTTAAAACTTCTTTAGGTACTAGATGCTGAAATTTACCATCAAATCTTATAATTTCTCTTACAATTGTAGATGAAACAAAAGCATTTTCAAGTGTAGGCATTAGGTATACTGTTTCGATTTTATCGTTTATTGAAGCATTTGCATAACCCATTTGCAGTTCGAACTCAAAATCAGAAACTGCTCGTAAACCTCTAATGATAGTGTTCACATTTAACTGGGTTGCAAGGTCTACAAGCAATGTATCAAAACCTTCAACTCGAACATTTGGAAGATGATGCGTTGCTGCATTTACAAATTCTACTCTTTTTTCATGAGAGAACATAGGCCCTTTTAATTCACTTTGTGCAACTGCTATAATTACTTCATCAAATATATTTGCAGCTCTTGAAATAATATCTAAGTGTCCATTCGTAATTGGGTCAAAAGTCCCACTATATATCGCTTTTTGATGAGATTGTCTTTCTGTAATATTTCTAGGCATTTTTATTTCCATCTTTTATATAAATTATTGTCAATTTTTAATAAATCAAACCATTTTCCTATTAAAAAATTTTCCATTTCTTCTAAGGTTTGTTGGCTTGAATAGTATCCAAGAATAGGAGGAGCTATCGTTACTCCAAGTTTAGATAATTTTAACATATTTTCTAATGCAATTGAATTAAAAGGCATTTCTCTAGGAGCTAAAACAATATCTCTGTTTTCTTTTAGCATTACTGTAAAGGCTCTTGTAATTAGTGAATCAGAAATTCCAACAGAACATTTTGCAAGTGTATTCATTGAACAAGGAATCACTATCATCTTATCTACCTCAAAAGAACCAGATGCAATGGGTGCTGCTATATTGGAGTCTTGAAATATTGTTACATTTTTATAATCTTCAAAAGTTTTTTTTACAGAAATTCCATTTTCTAATTTTAATGCAATTTTTGCACTCTTTGAAAGCACTACAAAAACTTCAATATTTGAAGGAATTTTTTTAACAAAATTAAGTCCTAAACTAGCACCACTAGCTCCTGATATTGCTACAGTAATTTTCATAAGATACCTTTTTTATTTTCTATATGAAAAAAGATATTATCCAAAAATGGCTTTTAATTCAAATTGTATAAGTATATGTGTAAATACATACTATTTAAAAGTAAGATATATCATTAATTTGATTAATTTTTAAGCTTATTTTAATTTGTATCTTGATAACATTATGTATAATATTTAAATATATATAAATAAACACTATGTTTTCTTATATATTAAAAATATACTTTATGTTAAGGAATAAATCATGTCAAATGTTTTTACATATCTTAGATTAAACAAAAATAATGAGAAGTATACACAGGAACAAAAAGATATATTAGATAATTATGTTAATAAACATAAAATTGATATATACAAAAATATTGAAATAGATATTAGTATGCCAAGTGATGAAAAAAACATCCTAGAATTACTTAGAAATTGTGAAAAAAACTCTACAATTATTGTTTCTGATTTGAACGTATTTGGAAGAACAATTGAAACAATTTTAGAGATTGTAAAATTTCTTTTATCTAATAAAATAAAAATATTAGTAGTTAATCAAAACTTAGAATTAGTAGACGATAAAGATATGTTAACTCAAATGATTTTAGGCATGATTTCTATGACTATTAATTTAGAAAAAGACCTTATGAGTTTAAGAACAAAAGAAGCTCTTACTGCTAAAAAACTTTCAGGTGTTAGTTTAGGTAAACCAGTTGGAACAATACAAAAATCTAAGTTTGATAAACAAAGAGATAAAATCGAAGAATTGCTTTCTGTTGGTCTTTCTGTTAGAAAAATTGCAAAACTATTAGGATATAACAATCATATAGGTTTAAATAATTACGTTAAAAAAAGGAACATTAGACAAAATTTGCCTAATACCCTTGATATAGCAAGTTAATTACTATATCAAGGTATATCTGTATTTACTTTCATTTACTTTATATTTAACTAATATTAATTATAGTGATATATACTATTTATAAATAAAATGAGGATATTTAATGACTAATATTTTAATGATTGAAGATGATCCTGAGTTTTCAGTTTTTTTAGGTGAATATTTAGAAAAATATAATATAAAAATTACAAATTATGAAGATCCTTATTTAGGACTTAGTGCTGGGATTTCTTCTTATGATTTATTAATTTTAGACTTAACTCTTCCTGGTATGGATGGTCTTGACGTTTGTAAGGAAATATCATCAAAATATGATATTCCTATTATTATTTCAAGTGCAAGAGCTGATATTACTGATAAGATTATGGGACTGCAAACTGGTGCTGATTATTATTTACCTAAACCTTATGATCCAAAAGAGATGTATGCAGTTATACAAAGCTTATTAAGACGAATTAATAAGAATAATAAACCAGAAGAAGAAAAAAGTAATTTCATTTTAAATAAAATAAAACAAGAAATCACTTTTAAAAATGACGAACTTATTTTAACGCAAGCTGAATATGAGGTTTTAAGTTCATTAATTGAAAATAAAAATGCAATTGTCTCAAGAGAACAAATCGTAAATCAATGTTCAAGTTTAAGTGATAGTTATAGTAAGAGTTTAGATGTAATTATAGGAAGATTACGTAGTAAATTAAATGATAATTCTAAAAATCCTAAATACTTATTTTCGATTCGTAATTTAGGCTATAAGTTAGTACAATGAATTTAAACTCAATAACTAGTAAAATATCTCTTGTTTTTCTTATTTCTATATCTATTTTAATTGCTTTGTTCTTTTTTTATATTGATTATGAAAAGAAACGAAAATATGTTGTTGTCGAAAGATATTATGAAAATATTACAAAATATTTAAAAGAACATAGAATGGATAAATATGATTTGATAAATCATATGAAAAGTTTGCCTTTTGAAATTGTAGAAAAGCCAAAAGAAGTATTGGAAAATAGTAATTCAATTATAATGAAAAGAGAATATGATTTATTAGAATATAAAGATATTTTGTACTTTCATATTAAAACACCTTTCACTCAAGTATTGTTTAAAGATTTAAATATGTACTCATTTTCAAATTATTCTTATATTATTTTTGTTTTTTTATTACTACTTTTGATTTCTTTATATATTTGGTTAATTAGAAGCTTACAACCTTTAAAAGATTTAAAAACAAATATTACAAGTTTCTCTCAAGGTAATTTATCAATAAACTGTAAAAGTGATAAAAAAGATGAAATTGCTGATGTATCAAATGAATTTGATAAAGCAGTGAGAAAAATTGAATTATTACTTAACTCTAGACAATTGTTTTTACGAACAATAATGCATGAACTTAAAACTCCTATTGCAAAAGGACGAATTGTTAGTGAATTAATTGATGATGAGAAACAAAAAGGAAGAATGGTAAATATTTTTAAAAGACTTGATTTTTTAATCAATGATTTTTCAAAAGTAGAACAAGTTGTTTCTCAAAATTATAAAATCACTAAGCAAATCATTTCATTATCATTGATTTTTGATGATGCTTTTAAATCATTATTATTAGAAAATAGTAATGACAAAATATTTTTAAATTTAGAAGAAGAAAAAAAGGTAAAAGCTGATTTATCTTTGATGTCAATGGTATTTAAAAATCTTATTGATAATGCTTTAAGATATTCAAGTGATGGAAAAGTGAAAATTAAACAAAATGAGAATGAAATTATCTTTATTTCAAAGGGAGTTAAACTACAAAAAGACATCAATGAATATTTTAAGCCCTTTCATAATGATGTTGAGTCTAAAAACCATGGAATGGGACTAGGACTTTATATTGTTAAATCTATCTTGAATATGCATAATTATGAGTTTGAATATGAGTATATTGATGATAATAATATATTTAAAATTATAATTAATCATTAAGTTAAACTGCTGATAATTCAAATTATAGTAATATACAAAATATTTATATACATGGAGAAAATATGAAAGTTTTATTAATTAAAGACGTACAAGGTACAGGAAAAGCTGGAGAAGTTAAAGAAGTTAAAGATGGATATGGAAAAAACTTTCTAATTGGAAAAGGTTTAGCTTTACATGCAACAAATGAAGTATTAGCAAAATATAAAGCAGAACAAAAAAGAAAAGAAGCAAAAGAAGCAGAAGAAATTGCAAGCGCAAATGAATTAGCAGAAAAATTAAACTCAACTAAACTTACTATCAAACACAAAATTGGTGCAAATGGACATTTAATTGGTTCTGTTACAAATAAAGAAATTTCTGAAGAATTAAAGAATCAATTTAGTATTGAAGTTGATAAAAAGAATCTTTCATTAGAGAAAAAAATTAAATCGGAAGGTACTTTTACAGTTGATTGTAAATTAGGACATGCAGTTCATGCAAACCTAGAAGTAATAATTATTGGAGAATAATTAGATGTTTGACGCTACTACTATACTTGCATATAAAGGTAAAGATAAAGCTGTAATTGGAGGTGACGGTCAAGTTACTTTTGGTAATACAGTTTTAAAAGGTAATGCTACAAAAATTAGAAAACTTTATAAAGATCAAATTCTTTCAGGTTTCGCTGGAAGTACTGCCGATGCTTTTAATCTTTATGATATGTTTGAAACTCATTTAGAATCAACAAAAGGTGATTTATTAAAAGCTGTTATTGCATTTTCTAAAGAGTGGAGAAAAGATAAAGTCCTAAGACGTTTAGAAGCTATGATGATTGTACTTAATAAAGATCATATTTTTATTTTAAGTGGAAATGGCGATGTAGTTGAACCTGAAGATGGATGTATCGCTTCAATTGGTTCGGGTGGAAATTTTGCAATTTCAGCAGCTAGGGCACTTGCAAAGCATTCAGATTTAGATGAAGAAGCTGTAGTAAAAGAATCACTAATGATTGCAGGTGAACTTTGTATATATACAAATCAAAATATTAAATTATTAAAATTAGAGGATTAAAAAAGTATGGATTTAACACCAAAGCAAATTGTTGCATACTTAGATGATTATATTATTGGACAAAATAATGCTAAAAAAACAATTGCATTAGCTTTACGAAATAGATACAGAAGAATGAAAGTAGAACCAGTTTTACAAGAAGAAATAATGCCTAAAAACATTCTAATGATTGGTAGTACTGGTATTGGAAAAACTGAAATTGCTAGAAGATTAGCAAAAATGATGTCTTTACCTTTTGTAAAAGTTGAAGCTAGTAAATACACTGAAGTTGGATTCGTAGGTCGTGATGTTGAATCTATGATTAGAGATTTAGTATATGAATCAATAAATATAGTAACACGTGAATATGAAGATAAAATTAAAGATAAAATTCAAGATGAAGTTCATAAGAAAATTATAGAAATTTTAGTTCCACCTCTTCCTGATACTGCTAGTGAAAATGCTAAAGAATCTTTTATTAAAACATATAATGTTATGGAAAAGAAACTTTTAGATGGTTCTTTAGATGATAAAAAAATTGAAATAGAAGTTCCTAAAAAAGCTCATGTTGAGATCTTAGATTCGAATATGCCTATGGATATGTCATCAATGCAAGAAAGCCTAAATAAAATGTTAGGTGGACTTAATAAAGACAAAATCAAAAAAGAAGTAAGTATTAAAGATGCAAAAGTTTTATTAAGAGATGAAGCTAGTTCTTCTTTATTAGATGAAGAAGCTATTAAAATTGAAGCAGTTAAAAGAGCTCAAAATGGTGGAATTATATTCTTAGATGAAATTGATAAGATTGCATCAGGAAAAACTAATCAAAACCAAGACCCAAGTAAAGAGGGTGTTCAAAGAGACTTACTTCCAATTGTTGAAGGTAGTTCTGTTCAAACAAAGTTTGGTCAAGTTAAAACTGATCATATTTTATTTATTGCTGCTGGTGCTTTTCATGTATCAAAACCAAGTGATTTATTACCTGAACTTCAAGGAAGATTTCCTTTAAGAGTTGAGTTAGAATCATTAGATGAAGAAGCTTTATATAAAATTTTAACTAATACAAAGAATTCACTATTAAAGCAATATAAAGCATTATTAGCTGTTGAAGAAGTAGACTTAGAATTTGATGATAGTGCAATTAGAGCTTTTGCTAAATATTCTGTAACAGCAAATGAAATGACTGAGGATATTGGTGCTAGACGTCTTCATACTGTTATTGAAAAAGTTATTGAAGATATTTCTTTTGAAGCTGATGAGAAAAAGGGTGAAAAGATAATTGTATCTAAAGATTTAGTTGAAGAAAAACTTGATGAGATTGTAGATAACGAAGATACTGCCCGTTATATTCTATAACTTTGTATTTAATAATTTTTTAGATAGAATACACTATTAAACAAATTTAGGAGATTTTATATGAATATAATTACATTCTGTGAACTAGATGATAACTTATTCAATGATGAACATAAGGTAGAATATTTTCATAGTGGAGTATCACAAGAAGCTGATATTTTTATTATAAATATAGATTCTATTTTTGAATTTGAAGAAAACAAAAGTGAGCATGGAAAAGAAAAGTTCGTTTCAATTGCAATAATTGAAGATGAAACAGATTATGATGCTTTTAAAAATTTTGGAATTGACGCTTGGATTATAGCTTCTGATTTATCTGAAATAAATGGTTTATTAAACTTAGTTGAAAAAAGGTTTTTAGTATAATAATAGATACTCATTGTCACTTAGACAACAAACAATATTATGATGATATTGAAGAAGTAATACAAAATGCACTATCACATGGGGTTAAAGGTTTTTTAATCCCTGGTGCAGATTTTAATGATTTACCACAAGCAATAAAGCTTGCCGAAAAATATGATGAAGTTTTTTTCGCAGTTGGAATTCATCCTTATGATATAGACATGTATGATGAAACTGTTTTAGAAAAATATATAAATCATCCAAAATGTATTGCAGTAGGTGAGTGTGGTTTAGATTATTTTAGGCTTCCAGAAGATGAAGAAGAAAAAATCGCCAATGTTAAAAAACAAAAAGAAGTTTTTATTGCACAAATAGAGTTTGCAAAAAAAGTAAAAAAACCTTTAATTGTTCATGTAAGAGAGGCTTCAAATGACTCTAGACAAATTCTAATGGATTATAACGCAAAAGAAGTTGGTGGTGTTTTACACTGCTTTAATGCAAGTGAACATTTACTTCCTTTAAGTGAACATAACTTTTATTTTGGAATTGGTGGAGTTGTAACTTTTAAAAATGCAAAGAAACTAGTTGCCATCCTCCCTAAAATTCCTCAAGATAAATTAATTATAGAAACAGATGGTCCTTACCTTACTCCACATCCTTTTAGAGGTAAAAGAAATGAACCATATTATACAGTTTTTGTAGCTGATAAGATGGCTGAAATTCTTGAAATATCAAGAGAAGAAATAGAAACAATTACTACAAAAAATGCAATTAAATTATTTAAAGAGTTTTCTAGTCTATCTTAGATAAAATATCTATAATATACTAAAGATAGGAATTTACTTGAATAAAATATTACTAATTGTATTTTTATGTTTAGCTTCTATTTTTACTAGCGCAAATGCTTTAAATTTTAATAAAAAAGATTATGAAGTTTTAAAAGACTTAAACTTAGAAAAATCTTTTACTCATGATGAACATCTTCAAGACTTATATAATAAATTATCAGATAGAAATCATTTTCATATTTATAAAAGAAATTTAAAAAAT
Source organism: Poseidonibacter parvus (assembly GCF_001956695.1). Taxonomy (NCBI): domain Bacteria; kingdom Pseudomonadati; phylum Campylobacterota; class Epsilonproteobacteria; order Campylobacterales; family Arcobacteraceae; genus Poseidonibacter; species Poseidonibacter parvus. The sequence continues at coordinate 1,779,263 of NZ_CP019070.1, read as the reverse complement.
TCATCTATTTATATATCGAAAATAAAAGAAGTTTTAAACCAAGAAGGATTACCTTCAAGTTTTTTATATCTTTCTATGGCAGAGTCAAATTTTAAATTAGATGTAAGGTCTTCTACTGGAGCATTAGGTTTATGGCAATTTATGCCAAGTACTGCAAAAATTTATAATTTACGAAATGATGAATATGTTGATGAAAGATTAGACTTTGTTAAATCAACACATGCTGCTTCAAAATACTTAAAACATCACCATAAAAGATTTGATAAATGGTATTTAGCAATACTTGCTTATAATTGTGGTGAAGGAAGAGTAATTGAAGCAATTACACGTGCAAGCATTGACAAATATATTAGAATTTATCCAAACAAAGAAAATAGTAAAAAGATAAAAGACTATAGAAAAACAATTAAAGAATATTTAAGAACAAAAAAAGATTTTTATAAAATTAATAAAATTTATAAAAAGATTAAAAAATTAAATATTCCTTTAACAGCAAGAGACCTTTTAACAGTTCAAAGCAATTTAGACAGACAATATCTTCCAAGAGAAAGTAGAGCATATTTACGAAAAATTGTTGTTCTTTCAATGATTGCAAATAGAAATTTCTTAAAAAAGGGATATATCTTTGATAGAGATATAAACTCTACTTTAACAACTGTAAAAGCAAAAGGTGGCTTACATTTAAGAAGTATTGCAAGTGTTTTAAATATGAAGTTTTCAACATTAGCAAAAATGAATTTACATATCAAACAATATATAATTCCTAGTGATGTAAAAAAATATGATATCAATATTCCTTATTTAAAATTAGAAAGATATAATAAAAATAAAAATAAGATTAGAAGTGATTCTTATGTAATATATCGTGTTAAAAAAGGTGATACTTTATCTAGTATTGGTAATAAGTTTAAAGTAAAGTATTCTTTTATTAAAAAGTTTAATGAATTAAAAACAAATAAACTATCATTAAAACAAAAATTAGTAATACCAATTTATAATAATAAAGTAAAAAAAGTTAGTAAAAAATATAAAAGACAAATATATAAAGTAAAAAATGGAGATTCTCTAAGTGGAATTTCTTATAGATTTAAAGTAAGTATAAAAAAGCTAAAAAAAGATAATAAGTTAAAATCAAATAAAATAAAAGTTGGAGATAAAATTGCAATATATAAATAAGTTTTTTAAATATGGTTTGACAACAGGTTTATTAGCTGGAGCACTTTTAATAACAGGTTGTTCATCTAAAAAGCATGTAGTAAATAGATCAGATATTAATAAAATATATAAAGATACATCAAATAGTAATATTAGAAATTCAAAAGCAATGCATAGAGCAACATTACGTCCATATACAGTTTTTGGTGAAAAGTATTATCCTTTTATTCCAAATATTGATGATGAATTTAGAGGAATTGCTTCTTGGTATGGGCCAAACTTTCATGCTAAAAAAACCTCAAATGGTGAAACTTATAATATGTATGATTTAACAGCTGCTCATAAAACATTACCTATGAATACTGTTGTAAGAGTTGATAATCTTGAGAATGGGAAAAGTGTAATTGTAAGAGTAAATGATAGAGGACCTTTTGTTGATGGAAGAATCATAGATTTATCAAATACAGCTGCTCATGAAATTGATATGGTTAGAAAAGGAACTGCAAGAGTAAAAGTTACAGTTTTAGGATATAATGGGGAAATACAAAATTATAATGCACCTGTTAAACAAGCATATAAAAAAGTAGCAAAACCTAGAAAAGTTGTTCAAAAAATAAAGCCTATTGCTCCTATTCAAATAAAAGAAGAAACTTTAGTTAATGATAATTTTAATATACAAGTGGGAGCTTTTTCTAAACTTGATGGTGCAATAACAACAAAAAGAAAATATGAAAGTATTTTAAATAATCAATATAAAGTAGATATTGTAAAAGTAGTTTCAAATGATAGGTTTTTGCATAAAGTATTGATTAGAGGGTTTAACTCTCGTAATCAAGCACAAATGTTTAAAGATTTAAATGGCTTAAATAATGCAGTTATAATTAGAAGATAGGGTTAAAAATGGTAGAACAAAATAGAAAAACAAAAGAAACAGATATCAAATGTAAGTTAGATATAAATGGAACTGGTAAATCTAATATTAATACAGGAGTTGGCTTCTTTGATCATATGTTAGAAGCTCTTTCTAAGCATAGTGGAATGGATTTAGAATTATCTTGTAAAGGTGATTTACATATTGATGCACACCACACAGTAGAAGATTGTGGAATTGTAATGGGGAAAGCTTTAAAACAAGAAATCTTTCCAATACAAGCAGTTGAAAGATATGGTAATGCAACTGTTGTAATGGATGAAGCAGCAACTACATGTGCATTAGATTTATCAAATAGACCATATTTAGTTTATGATGTAAATGTAAGTGGTAAGGTTGGAGATTTTGATGTTGAATTAGCTGAGGAATTTTTTCATGCATTAAGTGGAAATGCTGGATTAACTGTTCATATTATTCAAGATAGAGGAAGAAATAAACATCATATTTTAGAAGCATCATTTAAAGCTTTTGCAGTTGCTTTAAGACGTGCACTAGTTAAAAATGAAAGATTAGGAATCCCTAGTACTAAGGGTGTTTTATGATTGAATTAATTGTACTTGATGTTGATGGAACTTTGACAAATGGTCAGATTACTTATACAAATAATGGTGATGAATTAAAATCTTTTGATGTTGCAGATGGTTTAGCTATTGCTACTTGGACAAAAAAACTTGGCAAGAAAGCTGCGATTATTACAGGAAGAAACTCTTTAATAGTTGAAAGACGAGCTGGGGATTTAAAAATTGAACACCTACACCAAGGAATTCATAATAAAGATGAAGTACTTCAAAGTATTTTAGATAAAGAAGAACTTTCATGGAATCAAGTTGCAGCAATTGGTGATGATTTAAATGATTATAAAATGCTTAAAAAAGCTGGTTTATCATTTACTCCTGCAAATGGAACGCAATACTTAAAAGAGTTTGTAAATGTAGTTTGTACAGCCCCTGGTGGAAGTGGAGCTGTTAGAGAAATGATTGAATACATTTGTAAAGAAGATGGTATAGAAGAGGATTTTTTAAACGCATGGATATAAAACTTTTCAATTATTCATTACTTATCTTGGCTGCAGGTGCATATTTTATACCTGTAGATAATGTAATAAAAGATGATGATAGTAAAGACATCCCTTTAGTAATATTTGAAAAACCAATTATGCATACTTTAAATGAGCAAAATGTTTCAAGAACAGTAAATGCAAGTCATGTCATTAGATATAAAACACGAGATGAAATGTTTGATGCAGATGTTTTTTTACGTAATAACTTAAAAGAAAAAAATTTTAAAATAGAAACTTTAAAAGCACAAGTTATTATTAAAAAAGGTGATGATTTAACTTTAAGAAGAGATGTTAAATATAAAAGAGATGATTTTATAACTTTAAATACTAATGAATTAAATTATAATTTAAAAACACGATTAGCTCAAAATAGTGTAGCTTATGATGGTAATTATTATAATAACTATGTAAAGGGTACAAATTTATATTTAGATGCTTTTAATAGTAATATGAAGTCAGACAATATACATTTTGAAATTGAAGTAAAAAATAAAAAATAAAGGTAAAAAATGAAACTTGTATTAAGTTTATTAATGTTTTCGACATTTTTATTAGCACAAACGCAACAGCTTATTATTGATGCAAAAAACTTTGAGGCAAATGATAAAAAAGGTATTTCTGTATTTACAGGAAATGTAAAAATCCAAATGGGAAAAGATAAATTAAACGCACAAAAAGTTGAAATGTTTTTTGTAAATAGAAAAGGAAGTACAAACAAAGTTCCTTCAAAATATATAGCAACAGGAAAAGTAGATTTTGAAATAGTTACAGATACAAAACATTACGTGGGAAATGGTGATAAAATTATATATTCTCCATTAAAACAAGAATATACTGTAATGGGAAATGGATTTTTACAAGAGAAAAATGATGATAGAAAAATTTATGGTGATAAAATTTATGTAAATCAATTATCAGGTGAAGCCAAAGTTAATGGAAGTGATAAAAAACCTGTTAGATTTATCATAAATGTTGAGCGTGGCTCAGAAAAATAAGGATAATATTAAATGAGAATAGTTGAAGCAAACTTTATGGAGTCAGCTCAAAGTATACAAGACTCTCCAAGCCCAGACAAAGCTGAAGTAGCTTTTTTAGGTAGATCAAACGTAGGTAAATCTTCTTTACTAAATACATTAACAAATAGAAAAGGTTTAGCTAAATCATCTTCTACTCCTGGAAAAACACAGCTAATAAACTACTTTAATATTAAGTTTAAAACAGATAAAGAAGCAATGCCTTTTTTATATGCAAGGTTTGTTGATTTACCAGGCTTTGGTTATGCGAAAGTTTCAAAAAGCTTAAAAAGAGATTGGAATAGTAATTTAACTGGATATTTAGAACAAAGACCATGTTTACAAATTTTTGTACATTTAATTGATTCTAGACATATTGGATTAGAAATTGATAAAAATGTTGATGAGTTTTTAAAAGCAACAAAAAGAGGTGATCAAATTATCATCAATGCTTTTACAAAAATTGACAAATTAAAAAAGAATGATTTGCAAAAATTAAAAAGAAATAATCCTGACGGTATATTTATTTCTAACTTAAAAAAACAAGGTGTAATTGACCTTCAAAATAAAATTACGGAGTACTTATTTGGAAATTAAGTTTTATAAGCCAAATGTTACTGATATTCCTGCTATGCAAGAGCTAGTAAAAGCAGAAGTTGAAAACGGTAATATTCTTTTACGAACAGAAGATGAAATGGCAAATACTATTAGATCTTATATTATTGTGCAAGTAGATGGTAAAATTGCAGGATTTACTGCTTTACATATACATTCTGCAAGATTAGCAGAAGTAAGAAGTTTAGTTGTATCAAAACAATATAGAGGTTTTGAACTTGGAAATAAACTTGTTGATGAATGTATTAAAGAAGCAAAAGAGTATAAATTAGAGCAAGTACTATCCTTAACATATGCAAAAAGCTTTTTTGAAAAATCTGGTTTTAGAGTAATTGAAAAAGAAGCAATTCCAGAACATAAAATCTGGGCAGATTGTATTAGATGTAAACATTTCCCAATTTGTGACGAAATTGCGATGGTTTTTGATCTTTGAAAAACCAAATAATTAGAGAAATTTATAAATTTTTCTAATTATTAAATTCTACAACATATAAAAACATTTTTTTTGTAAAATTTAAAACCTTAAAATAATATTAAAGTATAATTTACAAGTTTAGCCTTTTTTTAAATTGTGTATAAAAATCATAATAACTTTATAACTAACATACATATCATTAAATTTCATATTATATTATTTAAATAAAAAAATAATTGTAGTATTATTAAAGATAATAATTTTTAATAGGAGAAACTATGAGATTTGTAATATTATGTTTGATTATGTTTTCTATATTAAATGCAAGTGATTTAACTAAAGGTAATCATGAATATATAAAACAGAATTATAATGAAGCTAGAGAACTATATAAAAATTCTTGTGATGAGAACAGATATGTAGCTTGTTATAATTTAGCTCTTTTATATCAAAATGGGAAAAGTGTAAAACAAGATTATAATAAAGCTGCCAAATTATATCAAAAAGCTTGTGATGGTGGAGATGTTTATAATAGTTGTTATAATTTAGCTTTACTTTACGCAAAAGGAAAAGGTCTAAAAACTGATTATATTAAAGCAAGTAAGTTATATTTAAAAGCTTGTGAGGGAGATGTTTTTAGAGGCTGTCATAATGCTGCATATTTATTTGAAAAAGGTATCGGTGCTGTTAAGCAAGATTATTCAAAAGCGATTTCTTTATATGACAAAGCATGCGAAGGCGGTTTATCTCAAGCTTGTATGAACTTAGGTGTTTTATATAAACATGGACGAGGTATAGAACAAAATTATAAAAAAGCTAAAATTCTTTATGAAAAAGCATGTCTTGATGGAGTATCGATAAGTTGTTATAATTTAGGACTTTTATATGCAAAAGGTTTAGGAGTTACAAAAGATATAATTAAAGCCAACAAACTGTATAAAATTGGTTGTGATGGTGGCTTTGGTAATAGTTGTATGAATTTAGGTGTATCTTATTATGAAGGAAGAGGTATTTCTAAAAATAAAACAACTGCTAAAAACTTATTTAAACAAGCTTGCTCTTATGGATATGAGAAAGCTTGTAAATATTATGAAGTTCTAAGTAAAGAAGGTTTTTAAAATTAATTAATTATCTTTTTTATTTGATTCTTTATAATTACAGGAACAAAGAACATTGATACAATATAAGATATCAATGTTCCACCTATTAACGCAACTCCTAGTCCACCAAAAACAGCATCTGTTGCTAGTAATGAAGATGCAAAAACCATTGTAAGAACTGTAAGTATAATTGGCTTAGAACGTGTTGCTGTTGCTTTTGCAATTGCTTGATTTATACTCATATCTTTTTCAATTACTAACTGCTTTGAAAAATCAATTATTAGAGTTGAGTTTCTAGAGTTTATTCCAATAAGTCCAATAAAGCCAATAAGAGATGTTGCTGTTAAATAGAAAATATCTGCTGTTATTAAATCCATAATTACATGAGCAAATATTACTCCTACAATAGAGATAAAACTAGCAAGAACTATTCCTCCTGAAAGTGCAAAACTTTTGTAATACATTACCATTAAGAAAAATATTAAAACTAATGCAATAATAAAAGCCCCTCCTAAATCAATAAAAGTATCAATAGTAACTTTTAATTCACCATCAAAAACTAAATCGAATTTTTCACTTGTAGTTTTATTTTCAAATGATAGGTTTAACATATCTGTTTTACTTACAATATACTCATTACTCAAATCTTCAAGCATTTGTGTTCTTGCATCTAAAAGTGGATATATCTGGCTATCTTTATTTGTTTCAGCAATTACATTTATCATCATATTTAAATTTTTTGATGTAAGTGTTGGCTCTTTTATTACCTTTTTAATTGTTACAAAAGAGGAAATTGCAATCATGTTTCCGTTACTATTTACAACTTTTAACATCTGTAATTTATTTTCTAAACTATCTATACTTGAGTCTTTTAATAATCTTGAATCATCAAGTCTTAAAAATATAGGTATTTGATTTTCTGCATTATTCTCATTTACAACAGAAATTTCCATACCTTCATAAGCTAAATAAAGTATATTTTTAACTTGTTCTAAACTCACAGCACTTTTTACAATTTTATTATTATCAAGAACTAAATCATATTTTATATAATCTTTATCAGCCATAATATCAATATCAACTAGTGAGGCTTGTTGTTTTAAAATAGTTGCAATTTTCTTTGAAAATTCTCTTCTGTTTTCAAAATTTTTACCACCATATATTTCAGCAACAATAGAAGCTAAAACAGGAGGACCAGCAGGAAGTTCAATGAACTTGATATTTGCATCATATAGTGAACAGTTTGATTGTATTTGCTCTCTTATATTACTTATTAGATTATAACTTGTAATATCTCTATCTTGAGCTTTTTTGATATTTACCATTATTTCAGCTTGTGATTGCTTGTCTTTTAAAGCACTTTGTTTAACTAAAGCTGCAAAATCTAAAGGCTGTCCTTCTCCTATAAATACTGAAATATTAGTAACTAGCTCATTTTTTTGAAGATTTTTAGAAATACATCTTGTAACTTCTTTTGTTTGAAATTTACTAGAACCATCTTTTAAATCTACATAAATAGAAAAAGTATTAGAATCTTTTCCTGGAAGCATTTTTGCTTTTATAATTTCTGTGGGAAAAGTTGCAATGCTTAGAACAAATAAAATAAATGTAATAAAATAAACTAAAAAAGATTTTGTTTTACTTTCTAAAATACTTAATATAAAGTTTTCTAATCTCATTTTTTAGCCTTATAAATTTTTTTAATTAAATATGGAGTAAAAGAGTAAGCTACAAATAAAGACATTACAAGTGATATTGAAACAAATACAGGAAGAGGGTGCATAAATTGACCCATCATTCCACCTACAAAAAACATAGGTATAAAAGTCATTATAATAGCTAGTGTTGCAATATTTGTTGCATTTCCTATTTCATTTGTTGCATTTATTGAAAGTACTGTTATATCTATATCTTTGTTTTCTTTTCTATGTCTATGAATATTTTCTATTACAATAATTGCAGCATCAACTAGCATTCCTAAAGAAACTAAAAGCGCAAATAGTGTAATTCTATTTATTGTTTCATCTAGTAAAAAACCTGTAAATAATGTAAGTGACAAAATCATAGGAACAGCAAGTGATACAATCATAGCTTCTTTAAATCCTAGTGTAAATATAAGCAATATTGCAATTATAACAATTGAAATTAGTAAGTTTTGAACAAGTGAATTTACCGCTTCATTTGCTGTATATCCATCATCTCTAGTAATTGTAAAAGCAATATTTTTTTCTAATAAATCATCTTTTTTTAAAGACATATATTCAAATATCTTTTCATTTATAATTACAGAATTTGAACCATTCAATTTTGAAATACTCATTGTTAATTGATTTATTTCTTCAAACACACCATTTTGATTTTTTTGATATATTTGTGCTTCTTTATCGTTTTGAATATCATAAGTTCTTTGCACCTTTGCTATATCTTTTAAATAGACTGCTACATTATTAGCATATGAAACTATTATATTTTCAATGTCTTTTTCACTTTGTATTGCATTTTTTACTCCAAAAAGTACAATATTAGAGTCTTTTGTATTTCCTTTGATATTTGGAGTTTTATAAGATAGTGCTTGCACTTGCTTCATAACTTGAGCGATTGAAAGGTTATAAGCTGATATTTTATTTGGGTCTATTAAAATATTGTATTGCTCTTTTTTCTCACCTTTTAAATCTATTAATGCAACATTTTGTATTTTATTTATTTGGCGTGTTATTTTATTTACTTCTTTATAAAGTTGTGTTTGAGATATTAAATCTTTTCCATCTTCTTTCATTGAATAAAAAGCAATTGTAGCAATTGGAATATCTGTATCAATATCCATTGTTTTTACAATTGGTTGCATTGCACCACTTGGCATTAGGTCCATATTTCTCATAACTTGATCATAAAGCTTTAAATTTGACTCTTCTTTATCTTGTCCTATAAAATACTGAGCTTGCACAATTCCAACAGAATCCTTTGCAAAAGAATAAATATTTTCAACACCTTTTATCTCTTTTATCTTTTTTTCTAAAGGTTCAATTATAACTTTTTGTATTTCACTTGGACTTGCTCCTGGAAGTGCTACAATAACAGCTCCTCCACTTACTTTAATTTGTGGATTTTCTTCTCTTGGCATAAATACAAGTGAGATATAACCAAGTATTAAAATAAACATACCAAATATAAAAGTAAGAGGGTGATTTATAAATGCAAGTGATAACTTACCTGCAATATTCAAATCTTTATCTATGCTTTTTGAAAACTCTTTATTACTCATAATTAACCTAATTTAGTGGTTTTATTAATAGTTTTGAATACATACCTGGGTAAACTCTGGCATCTTTTTTATCAAAAGAAACTTTTAAAATAAAGGAATGTGTAATAGTATTAACATTTGGAATAATTGCAGAAATTTGACCCTTAGTATTTAAATTTATAGAAGGTATATTTACATCAACTTCTTGATTTAGTTTAATTTTACTTAAATTACTTTCTGAAATATCAGTTTTTATTTTTAAACTTGAAAGGTCTGTTAATATAAAAGCTGGAACCAAAGGCATTGCCATTTCTCCTACTTTTATAGATTTTTTTATAATTAATCCATCATTTGGAGCTTTTATTTTTAAATAACTGTATTGAGAGTTTACTTCTTTTAATTTTGCCTTTGCAATTAAAAGCATGTTTTTTGTATTTACAAGATTTAATTTTAATTGTTCAACATCATATTTGGGAACTAAATCTTGCTTGTACAAACGCTTATATCTATTGTAATTAATATTGATATTTGCAAGATTATTTTCTTGAATTTTTATATTTAATAATGCTTCTTGTTTAAGTGAGTCAATATTTGATGAATCAATTTCATATAATAATTGTCCTTTTTTTACAAAAGAGCCTTCATTTACATAGACATCTTTTATTAACCCCATATTCCTGCTTGTTATAATTTTTTCATTATCAGAGATTACAGAACCTGATAACTCAATATCATTTGCAAAAATATAAATAGATGTAATACAAATTAGTAGTAAGTTTTTTATCATTTTTTCACCTTTTTTGTTTCTTGTGTAAAATCACTAGCAGAGATTAAAGCTATATTTGCTTTAGCTAAAGACTTTTCATATTTTGCAAGGATAAGTTCAGCCTTGCTATTTCTTAAATTTGCTTCTTGTTTTAATAATTCTGTCATTGAAATTAGTTGGTTTTTATACATTAATTCAGATTGTTTATAAATATCACTTGCTAAAAGAACTTCTTCTTTTCTTTCTTTTAGTATTTTTTCTTTTGCTTTATATTCTAATAATGCTTTTTGTAATTGAAGTTTTGTATAATCTTTTAATTTTTCATAATTTAAATTTGCTTGCTTATATTGAATTTTCTTTTTTTCTTTTTCAGCATTTCTTGTATTATCAAAAATAGTATATTTTAATCCAATAACTGCATTGTAATAATCTTTTTCATTTGATAGTGTGAATTTATCATCGTTAAACCCATATTCTAAATGCGAATATACATTTGGGTAAAACTGCGAATTAGCTACTTCAATATTCTTTTTTCTTATTTTTTTGTTTAGCTCTTGCATTTTTAAACTGTTTTTATTATCTAATGCATTTTTGTATAAAACATCATAATCCAAATCAGAAATATTTATATTTTTCAATTCTTTTACATCTGTTATTTCATCATTTGATGTTAAAAATCTTAGGTATTGTAAGGCTAAATCATATTTATTTTCTGCTTGTATTTTTTTCGAATTAATACTTAATTTATAAGCCTTTGCTTGTTTTACATCTATTTTTGTAACTAAGCCTTCTTTATGAAAAGCATTTGCTGTTTTAACTACAAGGTTTATAGATTCTTTTGCTTTATTAACCGCTTTTATAAACTCTTTTGCAACTACTGCTGCATTGTAAGCTTTTAAGACTTCATATGAGAGTTCATTTGTTTTGGAATTATATTTTATTTCATATATCTTTTTTTTCAATTTTAAAATATCTTTTTGATTAGATAGTTTAAATCCTGTAAATAATGGAATATCATAATTTAGTTTTGTGTTAAAGTTGTTTCTAGCTTTTGGATTATTTAGATTATCAGGTGTTATATCTAAACTACTTGATGTTCCATCATATTGAATTGCTCCAAAATCATTAAAGCTAGCTTCTCTTGAAGATAACTTAGAATTAAAAACATAACCTGAATGATTTGTTCTGTTTATTTGTTCTTCAAAAGATAATGTTCCATAAGAAATAGAGTTTATTTTTTCAATATCAAGATTAGATAATTCAATATCAAGTTTGTGATTTTTCAAGTCTTTATTATTTTTAAATGTTTGTTTTAAAGCTTCATCAAAATTCAATGTTTGACTATAAGCTGAAGTTATTAGCAATAATGATAAGAACATCTTATTCATATAATATTTTCCTAAGTAATTTTAGGGTGATTATACAAGGTTTAAACAAAATAAGTAGTAATAATACCATTTTTTAATTATAAAAATAAGTTATATATATTATTTTTATTTATATTATAATTTATACTTATTCTAATTGGCTTTTTAGCAGAAATATTTTCTAAAATTGATATTTTACCTTAAATATAATATAGTTTATAAATTTAAATAGAAGGGGCAAAATATGCCTATTGAAATAAATCAAACAGTAAAGATTTTATTTGAGGTTAGAATTAATGGAGAATTAGTTGATGGAAGTAGAAGTGAAAAACCTTTTGAATTTTCTTATGGAGTTGGTCAGTTAATACCCGGACTTGAAAGAAGAATTATAAATATGAAAGCGGGAGAAGCTGCAAGTTTTAGAGTCCCAGCTGCTGAAGCTTATGGAGAATATAACCCAAGTGCGATTCAAGTTTTACCAATTGAAGATTTTGCAGGTATAGAAGATTTAAAAGTTGGAATGCAAATACAAGGTGAAGATGAAAATGCAGAACCCATTCAGTTAATAGTAAAAGAGATAAATGAAAAAGAAGTAATTATTGATTTAAATCATCCTTTAGCAGGTAAAGATATAGATTATAAAGTTAAAATTGATTCCTTGTTATAATTAAATAATTAAAAAAGTAGTCTAAATATCATGTATTTATTATATAATAACGTTGTTATAAAAGTAGAAAATTTAGAGGACAAGAATAAATGATGAAAATGAATTTTCAATAAACATAAGTATCATTGATATTTTAAATAAAAGTTTTTCAGAATATTTGATAAAAAAAATACAAGAACATAATATTGGTTCAAAACTAGTTCTTGAAATAGTTGAGCAAGAAAATATAGATGATTATGATGAGTTTTATTCATTTTTGAAAAAAGTTAAATCTTTAGGTTGTAAAATTGCAGTTGATGATTTTGGAAGTGGTTACTCAAACTTTGATTATATAATTAAAATGAGTGAATATATTGATTATCTAAAGATTGATGGTTCATTAATCAAAAATATAGTTGATGATGAAAAGTCATTACTTTTAATACAAAGTATTATCTTCTTATGTGCTAAGTTAGATATTAAAACAATAGCTGAATATGTAGAAAATAAAGATATACAAGATTTACTTACAGAACTTGGAATTGATTATTCACAAGGCTATTATATAGCAAAACCAAGTGGTGATTTAATTTAAAGAAAAAATCTATATTTATATTCTAAATTAATTAGATTATTTTCACTTTCAACTCCAACTGTTCCTGGAAGTTCCCAATTATAACCTGTTACATATGATCTTACTCTATCTCCTCTTTTATAAAAATATTTTGTATAGTCGTATGAAAAAGATAGTATTTGATTCCTATGCATATTATAATCAATCCCAAGACCTAAAGATAGCATTGATGTGTCATTAAATGAAGTATAATCAGTAAATGATGGAACTCTCATATGATGTGTATCTGTAAATTCAACTTGCATGTTAGGTGTGTATTTTGTATTTAGTATAAAATATAAATCTTTATACTTTTTTTCTAGTTCTGCACCTAAATAAAACCCTTTGTATACTTGTTCATAAGTTATACCTTTTCCACTAAATGTACCAGTATAAGCTCGTAATTCAGAAGGTAAATCTGAACCTGAATAAATATAAGAACCATCATAAGCTTTAAAAAGTTGTTTTTCCCATTTATAACCTAGGCTCATTATTAGTTTTGTTTTATCATAGATAGTAAATTCTTTATTTATTCCTAAATCTAGGATGTTAACATCTTCTACTACTGTATTATCATGATGTGACCAATCTGTCCAAGTATTTGGTTGGGAATCATATAACCAATCATAATCATCCATTACACCATTGCCATCTTTAATATTTGTTTTATAATTAAAATATAAACCTAAGTCTTTAGTCTTGTGTTCAATTCCAAATCCAAGAAGTTTTACATTATTTGCTTCCCATGTTAATTGACTTATTTTTCGATCATTTGGTCCGTTGTAAATGTATTGTTCTGATTTAGAATTAAAATCTGATAAGGATAGTTTTATCTTTGTATTTTTATTATTGAAGAATGTTTCATCTTTTAGTTTAGAAACCCTTGTGTACTCTTGATTATCTTCAATGATTATTTTTTGTGTCACTTCTTTTTTATTAACAACTGTATTATTATTTAGTTTTGAAAATTTATACTCTGCTTGCTTATCTTTTGAAATTTTACTTATAGGTATATAATTATTATTTGCACTTAAGCTTAGTATTGTAGTACTTATTAGTAAGGTTTTTTTCACTATTTTCTCCAATTTTCTAAAACCTCAAATTTTACCATAAATTACTTGTTTTAATTATAATTATTAAAGTGTAATAAATATATAATAGAAATAAAAAGAGAACTTCAATGAAATTAAAAAAATGGATATTTATATCAATATTATTAGTAATATTTTACTATGCATTTATTGTAAATACCCTTGTAACACTATCAGTGATTTTTGGACTTTATATTGCTTTTAAAGTATATAAATTTTATTCAAAATTTAAATTAAATAAGTTAGTTAATTCAAAAGAGTTATTTAGACAAAATGAATTAGGACTTTTTATTGCACTTGTTGCAAAAGTTGCAAAAGCAGACGGCCGAGTTCAAGAATTAGAAGCTCAACTTATTAGTAATATGTTTGATGATATTTCAAAGCTTTTTAATGAAAAAGAAAAAGCAAGAGCTATTATGAAAGAGATTTTCAATGAAGAAAAATTAAAAGTTGGCGATACAGAACAATTAGCCCAAGCTTTAAATAAAAAACTAGGAAGAACACTACTTAAAAGAAGACAATTTATGGGCTTCTTAATACAGTTAGCTTTTGTTGATAATGGAATTAGTAGCGATGAAGACAAAGTATTACGTGAAATTGCTCAACATTTAAATATAACTTCTCAAGCTTATGACAACATGGTTCAAAAGTTTGAAAATATGAAAAATGCAAAAGCTCAAACTATGAGTATTGAAGAAGCATATAAGGTTTTAGGTGTAAATCCTAGTGATGATATGAATACTATCAAAAAGCAATACAGAAAGCTAGTTAGACAGTATCATCCTGATATTATAAGTTCACAAGATAAAGATGAATCATATTTAGAAGAAGCAACTGCTAAAACTCAAGAAATAAACCAAGCATATCAAGTTATTAAAGATAAATTTAAATAACTTCATAGCAAAAAGGTTTGTAAAATCGTTACTTATACATTTTGCTAATCCCTAAGTGAGTATTTTGCTTTATAATATATTGTGATATAGTTTTCAAAATATTACTAAATCAGTACTAGTAATAGAAAAATATAAAACCTACTCATTAGATGAAAATGAAAAAACAACAATTGCTAGAATAGAAAAAGATTATGAAGGTTGTTTTTGGATTGCACTTGACAGTCAAGTGTTAATGTGATTTAGAATGGGATTAAGATATCCAAACTCCTAAGAAGAAGAATGGATATAATTATAAACGTATTTCTTAATAGTTGGTTCCATCCCAAATAAAACTTCTTGTAATAGTTTCATTTGTATAGCTATCAACTAATGTATAAATACCAGTCCAATAGTTTGCTGTTTCATTATTGTTTAATGTATATCCTAATTGAATAGATTCATAAGGTTCTAATATTCCATTATTAAGTAAAGCTAAATCACTTGTTGAAGATCTTATTGTTTCGACATTGTTATAATAGCTTTTTATTTCGAATTTGTTTACAATGAAATTTCTATTTAAGATATTGGATACTTTAAAGTATAATTGACTACCTGCCGCTAATGTAACAGTAGTTGTAGTATTGATTGTTGCAGAAGAAATACTTTTTGAAGAACCAACTTCCTCCATTGGTAAGATAGAAGAATAATCATTTGGTTCATATACTATGGCATCATCTTTAATACATCTAATATTCATACCTCTTGCATAATCTGTCGCTTTACTCATAGACGATATTAGATCATCTGAAAAATATAACATTCCTTTATTTGTCCAATAATATCCATAATGCCCAAACTGTAATACTGTACCACTTTGTCTCCATCTCATACCACCACTTGGTAACTTAAGAAAACTATTAAAGACATCAGTTTTTCCTAGTACCATTGAATAAATAGAACTTGTATTTATTCTAATGTCTTCTGTTACTAATTCAAATCTAAGCTCTTCATTTGTAGGAATTCTAAATCCAGAAGGACAAACAGAAGTACCATCAGTTTGCGACCAAAAATCACTTCGTAGTGATCCATCACTATCTACACCTCCTATAATCCAATCACTATCAGAACGAATGAATGTATTATCTAAATTATATAATGTTGTAGCTAATGGTCCAGAATATGAAGAAGATATAGGACTTGAAGTTTTCTCATGTCCATCAGAAGATCTACCCCATTGGAAGTAATCACCAATACAATTATAGATATTTGAAATGTCATTACAAACTTCTTTTGCTCCAATATTTCTATCTAACCAAGTTTTTCCAGTTATGTCTGAATTTACTATATCATAAACCTCATAGGTATGTATAATAGAAGATTTATTAGAGGAAGAGTCAGTAGCACTATATTCTATTTCATATATTCCTGCAGTATTAAAATCAACTATTTCATGTGATGAAACGGTAATGTTGTCATTATTATCAGTTGCTGTAACACTCTCATAAGCTAAAGAAGTTCCAACTATAGTTCTAAATGTCTTATTTGTACTACTTAAAGTTGGAGCTGTTGTATCTGGAATAATCTCATTAACATCATTGATATGAAGAGTGATATTTTGAGTTGATTGATTATTGGAACTGTCAGTAGCTATTGCATCAATAGAATATAAATTCTTTGTTTCATAGTCAGGTGAAATAATAAAAGATATCTCCCCAGTGATTGAATTTATACGAAAGGAAGTGGCATCTAAACCACTTAATCCATATATTATTGATGAATTATCTGTAGCTGTAACTGTTAACGCTGAGGTTTGATTTTCATCAACACTTATACTTGATTGTGAAGTAAATACTGGAGCTATAGTATCTGGTTCATCTTGAACTAAAAATTCAATTAAAATATCAGTATTCCCACCATCATTTGATAAAGTATTTCCTGCAAAATCTTTTAGTTTTGAACTAATTACAAATTCATAAGATTGAGAATAATCTAAGTCACTTCTTGGTGTTATTGTAATTACTTTATTTTTAGCTTCTATTTTTATATCAACATTAGAACTATTTAAATCATTTGTTAATATAAAATATTCATTTGTAATATATTCTTTTGGAATAGTTTCTGAAAATGTTAATACTATTGATTGTTTAATCGATACACCAAAAGTTCCATTTACAATTGAACTACTAATTAATTCAGGTTCAGTAGTATCTGATATCTCACCAAATTGTTTTAAAGAATTCTCAATATGTGTTTTTACATCTTCATCTGATAGTGGAGTAAATCCATTATTAGTAAGAACTGTATTCACATCAAGTGCATCAATACTTTGTGTTGAACTTTCAAACTTATCAAAATCACTCTTTAAAATTTCAATTTCATCTGTTAAAGGATCAGAATCTAATGATTGAAGTAAATTAGCTATTTTAAGTAATTTAGAATCAGTAGTATTTGTTCTTTCAAGTCCAATTAAATCTTGAAGAAAGACTTTATTATCAGAAGTCATAGAGTTTAACTCTCCAATTTTTATTCCACCTAAGTAAAATTCTACTAAACCAGATGTATATGGAAATTTACCATCTGTATCAGTAAAGCCTGTATCTGAACCATTTATATATTTAACACCTGAAACAGTATTATCAATTAGAGTTCCTGTACTAGATGTGATAGAAGAAGAACTACTTCCATCACTACCTCCACCTCCACATCCTATTAATAGACCTGCAGTTATTGTTGATAAAATTAAACTATTTAATATTTTCACTTATTTTCCTTGTGTTTGATGTAATCATTATTATCCCTAATGATCTAATTTTTGCTTCGCTTTTATAGTCAATATTATTTTAATACCCAAATACCAGCAGCAGCATTTATTTTTGTAGCTAGTTTTATAGTTGAATCATTTTCTATTTGTTTTATATACGTACTATTTGATGAATAAGCTTCCCATGAGTTACTTGTACTATTAAAAATCCATACTATTGAAGCATTATCAAATATTGTTAAGTCCATAATTTCACTAGGACTTGAAATATTATGCCAACCACTTGAAAGAGCATCTATTTTAGCTTTTGTTAATGGTTCTTTTAATTCTAATCCAAATGATGATGGACTTGAAAGAACTATCTGTTTACCTTGTTCTACTGCACTACTAACAGCTGTATCTTTGTCAGCAATAGTAATAAGTCCAAATGTAGATGGATTGGCTGTAACATTAGCTTGACCAGTTGTAATAGCACTAGCAATTGCTATATCACTAGCTGTTTTTGTAATTAAATTAAACTCAGTTAAGTTGTCTTGAACATATTGTTTACCAGTTGTAATTCCAGAAGTAGTTGCAGCTTGAACATCAGCATCTCTTGTTGTTGTAGTTACTAGATTAAATTCAGCTAAGTTATCTTGTGCATATTGTTTACCAGCGATTAATCCATCATTGTATCCACTTGTTTGAGATAAAGAAACTAAGCTATCAGATTGTGCTTTAGTAATTAAATTATATGATGAAGGATCGGAAGTTACGTTATTTTCACCTGTTGTTATTCCTGAACTTGTAGATGTAGATTCTTTATCACTTATAATAGCTATTATTTCATCATAATATTGAGAGTCAATAGCTTTTATCAGCTTCTGTTCATTTGTCATACTTGCAAAGTCAAGTTCAGTAATTATGATTTCTTTTGATTGTATTGAGAATTCGCCTTCACTATCTGTAATTTTTACTTTTACTGTATAAGTTCCAGCAGTATTGTAAGTATGAGTATTTGATGTTGTCCATGTCTCATTGTTTTCAAAGTCATAAGATACACTGTTTATATATCTTCCATCTGTTAAAGTGTAATTTGTAGTGAAAGTAAGTTCGTTTAATTCTTGCGTATTACCAGTGTATGTAAATGAATTAATAGTTGGTCTTGTTGTACTAAACTCATATGGTCCTATATCAATACTAGCTCCAACTATTCTGGCCTTTCCATCTAGGTCTGTTGTAGGTAGATTGAGCCCTTCTATAGTCGTAGTTCCTGCATCTATTAGGTCTGATGTTGGAGTTAAATGATAATCTCCATTGTCTTCATCTACAAAGCCTAGTGTGGTATAGATTGTATGATAATTTTCAACAAATGAACCCATAACTTTTTCGGAGTTGAGATTACTAAACAAGACTGTTGGAAAGCTAGAATCTGATCCATTGAAAATATCATAAGTTTCATTACTAAAAAATGTATTTTTAATTGTTGCAGAACCAAGTGTCTGTATAGCTGTTTGATTATCTATAAAAATATTCCCAATTGAGACATCATCCCATAATTTCAATCCTGTTGAGTTATTAATAAAAAGACTATTAATAGAGTTACCAGCAAATCCAATGTTATCATTGTCCTTTACAATAGAATTATATAAATTACCTGTACCAGTATATGAACTTTGTGGTCCTTTATTATTAATAAAATAAGAATTTTCTATAGTTGTAGCGCTAACTGCTGCATTAGCATTAGTTGTAGAAACTTCATTAGATTCAAAATAACAATTAAAAACTTTATCTACATTCTTCAAACCACCAGTAGCATTTGACCCAGTGTGAGTTGATGTAGCTTTATTATTAGAAATATTAGAATCATATATCTCAAAATTTTTACTATATTCAGTATATACCCCTCCTGTATTATCTCCTATATTATTTAAAATTTTTGAATTTCTAATTATAATATTTTTAGCTTGTATGCCACCTACAAATGCATTTATATTATTATTTATGGTACTTGAAGTTATAGAAATATCGTGTGTAGAATAAATACCTGCAGCACCACTATTATTGCCATTACCATTTTGAATACTAAGTTTTTCTATATGAATATTACTTTGACATTCACCTAAGAATTCTATAACTCTATTTGTTGAATTACCATCTAAAAAAGTTTCATTATCATCACTTCCTCTTAAGGATATATTTTTACAATCTTGATTTAAAAAGACAAATGTACCCTCTCCATCATCTGTAGTCTTATAAGTACCATCAGCTAAAATAATAGTATCATTCTCACCATTTGTAGAAGCAGTGCTAAGTGCAGTTCTAAGCTCTGGTGTTGTACTTACATTGAATGTTGCTGAGAATAAAGATCCAGCTAATATAGTTGTTAATAAAAATATCTTTTTCATTGATTAATTTCCTTGTAGTGTTGGCATCATTGGTGGTTGTGGTAATACTGTATTTGTAGGTATTACTAAAGCACCTGTATCTTTGATAGTTAAGTTAAATGCTTTTGTAACTGATTTACCATTTGAACTAGCCGTTATTGATATAACATCTGTTCCATATTTGTTTACTATTGGTGTGATTGTTAATACATTTAATTCTACTGCTAGAGTATATAAATCATCAGTATTTTGTGATGCAGCTGTATATGATACTTCTGTTCCATCTAAATCTGTTGCATTTAGTGTTAATGTATAAACTGAATCATTTTTATTTAAAGTAATATCTGCTAAGTCATTCATTATTGGTGTATTATCATCTAGGTTATTAATAGTAAGTAATAAGTTTAAAGATGATCTCTCTTTACCATCATTTACTATTAATTGTAGATTATAAACATTGTCATTGTTTGCATCCATTGCGTTCTCATGATCAAATGAAATAGATGTTAACTTTGATGTTGTGCTGTTATATGCAAAATGATTTTTATCTACTCCACTTAGAGTATAAGTTAAAGTGTCACTATCATCATCTTTTGCCAAGATAGATAAATCTAAAGTAGCATTTTCATCTAATGAAATAGTTTTTGAAGTGATTTTATCTGTACCATTTAGAAAATAGGGTGCTGTATTTG
This sequence comes from Poseidonibacter parvus, assembly GCF_001956695.1. Classification (NCBI taxonomy): domain Bacteria; kingdom Pseudomonadati; phylum Campylobacterota; class Epsilonproteobacteria; order Campylobacterales; family Arcobacteraceae; genus Poseidonibacter; species Poseidonibacter parvus. The sequence goes on along the minus strand of NZ_CP019070.1, from coordinate 1,758,559 downwards.
TAGCTATAGCTTCACCTTGGTTAAGTAAAGTACTTACATCTGGTATTGTAACCTTTGTTAATATATCAGTACTTGTAGCATTATTGATTATAGTATAGGCATCATTCATTTGTATTTCAAATGCATTCTGAATCTCGTCTAATTTTGTTATATCAATCGTTGTATCAGTTGATAAGATAGTTAAATTTGTTTTTATCTCATCTGATTGTTCTACTATAAAAGTTTTCTCATTACTTGGAATAGTTATAGATAAATCTGTTTCAATATTAGTTAAAACCTTTGAAATATCAATTGTATTAGTTTCTGCTATTTGTTTAACCAATGCTTCTGTGATACTATTTTGTTGCTCTATAGTTAATTGTGTACTTAGATTCTTTTGTGAACTAGTTTTTATTAACTCTTTGATTTGTTGAATCTCTTGAGCTTTTGCAAAAACTTCTGTGTTTTTCATAGGATCATTATCTAATTGAGCTGTAGTTAATCCTAATGCAGTAGATATAGTATCTCTTGAGCTAAGTAAAGCTGATTCATCTTTTGTAGTACTTTGTAAAAAAGAAGTAGCTACTAAATCAGTTAATGGTGAAATAGTCAAAGATTCACCACTATTTATAGTATTTGAATCAAAAACATTCTTTAACTCACCATCAAAAGCTTTTCCTGTAGCCGTATCAATACCACCTATTGAAATTACAGGGTAAAGTTTGTTTGTTTCCACTTCTACATCTTTAAAAGTAAAAGTTCCATCTTCGAGTGATTGTGTTAATGGTTCAGTTGTATCACATAATCCATTTGAGTTTATATCTAAGCAAACAGTAGCATCTTTGATGTAACCATCAATAATCGTACCTGATAAAGATTTGAGTGATGAAGAACTTGATGAAGAACTTCCACCACCTCCACAAGCTATCAAGAAAGATGCAGTTATACTAGAAATCAGTATGTTTTTGAAGTTTTGCATTCATTACCTTATTGTCTATTTTGTGTATAAGTATATCTAATTAAATAACTTTAAGAATATCATTTTCTTATGTCAATTACATGTCAAATCATCATGATGTAATTTATACAACTATTTGTTATGAGTAGTGTATTTTTTTAGTTATTTTAGTATAACAATAAGTATTAAAATTTCAAATATTTTTTAACTGAAGCTATCTTGATGTATGAAAATAGTAAGTTAGGAGAATGTTATTCTTAAAATATGAGAGCTATAAAGTATCTATTATATAGATTTAAGAGTTCTATTTGGACTCTTAACAGAGTGTTAAGAATGTGATGAAAGTGTGCTGTAATTAGTGAAAAACACCCAAAATCATACGAAATTGAGTGTTTATACTGCTATAAAAGTATCTTCATTTTAGCAAGTAAATGGTGTTAATAATTGAGTGGAATTTCGATTGCTAAAATCTCTGTACGTATCATAAAATCGTCACTTAAACGATTGGGCTAGATTTCCAATAATTAACTGCCATCCATCTATTACAATAAAGAAGATGATTTTTATAGGTAAGGATATCATAACAGGCGGTAACATCATCATCCCTAGAGACATTAAAATGGAAGCTACAATAATGTCTATTACTAAGAATGGTAAAAATATCAAAAAGCCTATTTCAAAGGCAGTCCTAAGCTCACTTACAATAAATGCAGGCATTAAAAGAGTTAATGGCACATCATCGATATTTTTAGGATTTGGTTCTTTTTTAATACGGTAAAATAGGGCAATGTCTGATTCTCTTGTATTTTTTATCATAAACTCTTTAAAAGGCTTAATTCCTCGCTCAAAAGCTAACTCATAACCAATCTTTTTTTCCATATAAGGAGCAACACCATCTTCCCAAGATTTCTTTGCATAAGGTTCCATAATAAAAATAGTTAATATCAAAGCAAGAGAAATTACAATTTGAGTTGGTGGTGTAGTTTGAAGTCCCATTGCTTGTCTAAGCAGTGAAAAAACAATTACGATTCTAGTAAACGATGTTACCATTAAAATAAGTGAAGGTGCTAGTACAAATAGAGTTAAAATAATTGCAATATTGATTGTTTTTACAAATTGTGCAGGATCATCAAGTGCTGCAACTGAAAGATTTACAATAGGTGCTGTATCTTCTGCAAATGCATATACAGTAAAAAGTAATAATGTTAATAATAGTTTCAAAAAAATTCCTATGTAAAAATTAAAATAATAATATCAAAAAAACAATTAAGTCATGATTTCAAGACTTTAGTCTCTACTTTTGATATATTCCATCTCATAAAGTTTGTCATATATTTTACTAACAATTCCACCTGCAGCTTCACCACCATGACCTCCATGTTCAACTAATGCAGTTACAACATATTTGGGGTTTTTATAAGGACCATAAGTAGTAAGCCAAGCGTGTGATCTATGAAAGTATTTCAGTTCACTTTCTTTCATTCTTACTTTCTCAGACTGTGGAATACTTACAACCTGAGCTGTTCCTGTTTTCCCTGCAATTGTAATTTTTGATTTTATATGTCTTGTTGCAGTTCCTTTAGCATGATGTGTTACATCATGCATCCCTTGTCTTAGCATACTAAGCTCTTTTTCTGGTATTTTTAAATCTTCAGGTTCTTCATAATTTGCTTTATAAAAGTGTGGTTTTGGAAGTTTTCCTGTAGCTAAAAATGCAGTATATCTTGCCATTTGCATTGGAGTTACAAGCATATTCCCTTGACCTATTGACGTAATTACAGTCTCACCTACATACCAAGGTTGTTTGAACTTCTTTTGTTTCCATAATTTATTTGGGTTTACACCAAAAAACTCATTTACTTGGTCAACTCCTGTTTGCTTACCAAAACCAAATTTATCTAATGTTTGAGATATTTTATTAATACCTACTTCTAAACTTCCTTTATAAAAGAAATCATCACAACTCTCTCTTATTGCTTTTCTAAAAGTCACTTTTCCATGACCTGAACTTTTCCAACATCTAAAATTTCTATTTCCAATTCGTATAGAACCAGAACATTGAACAGTAAAGTTTTCATCTAAACCATTTTCTAAGAAAGATAATGCAACACCCATTTTTATAATAGATCCAGGAGGATATAATCCATTTATTAGTTTGTTTGTAAAAGGATGATTTAAATCATTTCTCATGATATTCCACTCTTTTACGGAAATTCCTGATGCAAAAATATTATTATCAAATTCAGGCATAGATGTAGCAGATAAAATTTCACCATTATTTGCATCCATAACTATAATAGCACCACTTCTTTTACCAAATATCTTTTGTATATATTTTTGAAGTTCAATATCAAGTGAAATTTTTATACTATTATCAATTGAAGGTTCTTTTTCATCTAAAGTTTCAATCTCTTTATTTAAAGCATTTACCTTTACATCTTTGTAACCAATTTCCCCTTGAAGCTTATCATTATAGAATTTTTCTAAACCATTTTTACCAATTATTCCGTTATGAGCTGAGAGTTCATTTTTTAAAATATCTAATCTTGAAGCTTTTCCAACATAACCAATAACATGAGAAGCTGCTTTTCTATATGGATAAAATCTCTTTACAGCAGACTCTACTTTAATAGTATCTTTTGATGAAAATAGAGTGTATTTTGGGAAAAACTCTTGATATGGCAGATAATCTACTACTTTTACAAAATCATGATTGTATGCTGAATCTTTTCTGTTATAGGCTCTTAAAAGTTTTTTCTTTTCTTGTTTTGGAAAATGTTCTACTATTAAATCTATTGCATCATTTAATTTTTCTTTATTTTTTTTAGATTTTAAATGAGGTTTTATCAAAATTGAGAATCCCATTTGATTTACAGCTAACTTATTGCCATTTCTATCTTCAATAATACCACGAACAGGAATTTTCTTAACTCTACTTATATAATTTCTTTTTGATAACTCTTCATAATAAGTATTTGATTTAATACTTAAAAAATATACTCTTGATAAAAGAGTAATCATAATTACAAAAATAAAAATAAAAATTAGGTTTAATCTATTAGTCAAATAAACACTCCAAAAAATAATAAGTCGATTATAATATTAACAAATATTATAGCAATAAAACTATCAGACATTCCAATTGTCATTACCCAAATAAAAAAAACACCTAAATAAAAAATTAAAATATAAATATATTCATTTAAAGAGCTAAAAGACATAATTCTATGTGTCTTTGGAATAATAAATATATAAATAAATAGTGACAACAAGGTCAAAGAAAAGGGTTTTAATCCTGAATTAATTTCAATAAAAAAGAATGTGAGTACTACAAATAACAATGAATATAAGTATTTTCTTTTCAAACACGTATAAAATGCAACAAAAGTCACTCCTGCAAGCATAATCAATAAAAAATGAATCGAAGATATTGTATTAATAGTAATTGCAACTAATAAAAATGTAAATAGAAATATAGGATTATCTAAATTGTTTCGAGTCATAATATTATAGTACTTTTGATTAATTTATCGCGATTATATTATAAAGAATCTTATAGTTATATTCAAACTAAATTTTGTTCTTATCTTCATAATTTTTTTGGAACTGTTTATTTTTATTTGATAAATCATAAATAAAAGAAAATATTTCAGCAACTGCTTTATACATGCTCCCAGGTATTTCTTTATCTATATCTATTTGTGATAAAAGTTCAACTAAATCTTCATCTTTTTTTATAGGAATATCATGTTCATTTGCAAGTTTAATAATATTAGTAGCAGTTTGACCTTTTCCTTTTGCAACTAAACTTGGAGCACTATCTTTTTCCATGTCATATTTAAGTGCAACTGCTTTTTGAGTTGTTACATTATTTATTTCATTTATATTCTTTTCTTCCATGATTAAACCCTTATATCAACACTAGTCAAGTTTTGATTGTTATATGGATTTACAAATGCTTCAGTTTTTATATCTGTTTGACTTTTTTCATTTTCTTCTTTTAAATCAAGCAGTTTAATATTAACTGGAATTAAATCTACTTCATTAAGAGCAATTTTAAGATTTTGAAGGTTCTCTTTTACTGCTGTTTTAAAATGATCTCGTTGAGCAGAAATTGTAATGTCAATTTTATTTTTATCATACATGGCAAGCATTAAATCAACTTTTCCAAAATCTTTTAATGTTAAATTTATTTGACAATAAAATTTTTCTTCATCAGTTTTTTTCATATTTATAGAACCATCTTCTAGCATATCCCACAAAAAAGGTACATAAACACTATTTGAATTTCCTGTATGAGATAAAAGCTGATGGTAATCAATCTGGGTAATCATTTTGTCAACTTGCTTAAACATCTCTTGTGATTTTGCATCTGTTTTAGAAGCTAATTCATCGCTCATTTGTAATAAAATTGATTTCATATCACTTGATAAGGGATTTGTTTCATTTTTTGAAATCATTTGTGTATTTGGATTTATAATATTTTCTTTTAATATAACTTCAATTTTATCAATAGCTTTTAATAAGTTATTTTGTGCATTATTGTTATTTTGGTTAGTAGCTAAATTTGTAATATCTTCTTTCATTGACATTAATAATGTATTTAGATTTGATGAGAAATTACTTGTAAAAGTACTAATATTACTAGCAATATTACTTTGTAAATTAGAAATTGGATTATCAATTTTTGAAAAAAGTGTTGTAATATTTTCTAGTTTTGAAATCATTTGATTAGCTGCTTTACTATCAAGACCACTCATATTTGATAGTTCAAGTTTTAATTGTGATAAGTTTTGTTTTAAATTATCAATCAATGATGCTTTATCATTTACAATTGATTGTGAATTTAAAACTTTTTGCTCAAGATTATTAATATCATTTGTAATATTTTTTAAATTTAAAACTAAAGAAGAGATATTAGAATTTAAATTACTAGCATTTTTTATATCACTTGAGTTCATCAATTGATTAAGTAAAACTTTTGGCTCAATTAACTTATCATTTTTAGCAAATAAATCATTTGTTTTAATTAAAGTATCTATTTGACTTAAAAGATTTTTAGTTTGATTTGAAGGATTGTTTCCTAAAACTTCATTTTTAATTTGTGATAATAACTCTTTTGCTTGATTATTAATTGTATTTTTATTATCTAATAATTGATTTGAGTTTGTATTTTGAAGTTTTGATTCGATTAAGCTTGCTTTATCAATCATGGAACTAAGCTGATTTGTTAAATTTGATAGGTTTTGAGTTGTTTTACTCGATAAACTATTACTTAAATCTTGTAAAGAAGTAAGTAGTGTTTTCATATTTGTTAATTGATCGCTATTTGAATTTGTATTTTGTGTAAGTTTTGTAATCAAATCATTAACCACTTTAGCTTGAGTTGTATTTAAATCTTTTGTAATATTTTGTATTTGATTTAATAACTGCTCAACCTTATTTGGTAAACTTGAATTATTTGAGCTGTTTTGAGCTATTTTTGATTCAAGAAAAACACCTGATTTATTTATTTGTTCTTTTAAAGTGTTTTCATCTAAGCTGTTCATGTTCTTTAAAAAGTTTTGTAACAAAGGTTTGAATTTACTTAAATTACTATCTTCATCAATTTGATCTAACAATGTTGATGTAGAACTTGAAAAAGAACCTAAATCTTTAAATGCAGATGAGTTTTTTAACATACTTTCTATATTTGTATTTGATTTAGCACCACTTTTTGCCTGTTCAAATAAATTTTTTAATACATCAGCAGGAGAGGATGATTTGTTTTGTACCATATTTTGAAGGGTTTTTGTATCTGCTTCTTTTAGTACAGTTTCAAGAGCTTTATTCTCTTTTGCTATGAGTATATTTAGTGTTGGGTTTTGTGATACTACCATACTTGTAGTATAACATAATAGAATAAATTATACTTTTTATATTAAGAACTTTTAATATACAATAAGAAGAACAAAATTATTCTAAGGCTTTTAGATGAAATATGAGGTTACTATTCCTATTGATGGTTTTGAAAATGAAAAAGAGTTCTTTTTTCAAAAACTAGATGATTTCTTTTCTACAATCACAGGTGTAGAAAATGAAAAAGAGATTAAATTAATGAGCTTTGGAGCTTTAAAAAATATAATCTTCACTTTGCCAGATGAATTTATTTGCAAATTAGAAATAGATGAAATAAGTGATATTTCTATTTATTATGTGTTTGTTCTTCAAACTAATAATAACGACAATTCTTTGAATACTTTTTCTCCAATAGTTTTAAATAATAAAAAATATAAAATGGGTCAAATCCACTTAGATGCAAATGATTTAGGTTTAGAAAACTTTGATGCTTTACTTCCAAAATTATGATTTAATAATTTTTATGATAGAATCTTAAAATTTTTTATTACGGAGTGTTTTATATGATTAGAGGATTTTTATTACTTTCAATTGGTGCAAGCTTATTTGCGAGCTCAGATTATGTACCTTTTAGCAAATTTTCAAAAGAAAAACAAGTTGAATATAACTTTATTAAAATTGAAAAAAATAGTAATGAAAAAATTCCAGAAGTAAAAAAAATCAAGAAAACACAAATTAGAAATTATAAAAAAGCTAATGAAGCAAATCTAATTAAAAAAAGTCAAATTAGAAAACAAATATCTCAAAATACTGTAAATATTAAAAACAGTGAAGCTATAAAAGAATATAAAAAAGAAAATATTTTAAATACTAATATTAAAAACACTCAAGACACTTTTAACAAAAACTTTTCAATAACTCCTAGACTTACTTATTCATATATGCAAGTTAACGGATATCATTCTGGTAAAGTAGATTTAAAAGATGAAGATAATGTTGTTATTCCAGAAATTTCTATTGAGTATAAAAATAATATTGTAAAAGTTGAAGGGTTTAGTACAAAAACATTTTATGATAATGTAGTAATTGGTGGAGAAGATTTATATACAAAGGCTTCTTTGTATAAATTATCTTATTTATATAAGTATCAAAATGCAAAATTTGGTTTAGCATACAATAGATATAAAATAAAATGGAATTATTTGTATAGTGGTTTCTACTTTTATGGTGATGACAAACAAAATTTCCCTTCAGCAGAATTACATCTTAATAATTCTGATGAAAATCTAAAAGTTGAATACGGTTTATCTTATGGAAGAAATTCTGATGTAAAATATGCTTATGAATATTATATAACTTTAGGATACAAAATATTTAAAAATGATGATTTAGTAATTCAGGCAGGTTATAAAAATAGAACAATTGATAATGATGGTTCTAAATTTGAATTTGCAGGACCCACTCTAACTTTAAGTAGTACTTTTTAATATTAAACATTACAAAATGTAATAATTTTATATACTATAAAAAACTTTTAGCTATAATCATAATAATTATAGAAAAAGGTTTATTTAAATATGGAAGATATAACAATTTGGCATAATCCTAGATGCTCAAAATCAAGAAATGCATTAAACTTAATAGAAGAAAAAAATATAAATAAAAAAGTATTTAAATACTTAGAAGAAAATCCTTCAAAAGAACAAATCACAAATATTTTAAAATTGTTAAAAATTAGTGCAAAAGATCTTTTAAGAACTGGTGAAAAAATCTATAAAGAATTAGATTTAAAAAATATCGATAATGAAGATGAATTAATTACTGCAATGTACGAGAACCCAAAATTAATTGAAAGACCGATAATTATAATTGGTAATGAAGCTGTAATTGCTAGACCTATTGAGAACTTGGAGTTATTATTAAAGAAATACACGTAAAACAAATAAGAATTAGATATATAAGGGTTTTAGAAAAATTCTTTACAAGAACTGTATCTTTATTAAAATTAGAAAATTTTGATCATGAATTATTTAAAAAAAGAACTTTGAAAAATTATGAAGAGATGCAAAAAGCTGAAGAAATAGAACTTTATTCATCATATATGACAGATGTAAAAAACTTTATAGAAAAAACTATGCAATTTGTAAATGAACATTCAAAAACTTTTGAAAATGAAAGAGCAATTTTACTAAAAGATGCAAATCTTTTACAAAAAGAGAAAAAAAGTCAGTCATATAGTAAAGATAAACATAAACATAAAAAATTTAATGATGAATATTAATGGCAAAGCAAGAAGAGTATAAAAGCTTCAAACTCACAGGAGTTATAAAAAAAGTTCTTTATACAAATGAAGAAACAAAATATGTAATCGCTGTTTTAGAAAACAATCAAAAAATTTGTGGTGCATATTTTGATACTGAAATAGAAAAAATTGTAGGTGAAGAAGTTGTATTAAACGGTAATTGGACTACACATAAAAAATATGGAGTTCAATTTGAATTTGATACTTTAGAGCTCAAAGAAGCCGAAATATTCTTTTTTCTTACAAAAATTGTAAAAGGTGTAGGCAAAAAGTTTGCACAAGAACTCTTAGAAAAATATACTGAAGATGAATTAGTAAAAATATTAAACGACAATCCTGAAGAGCTACTAACATTTAAAGGCATCAAAGAAAAAAAACTTAATATGATTGTAAACTCTTGGCAAAAATTTAAACACTTGCGTGAATTAGGTTCTTTTCTTGCAAAATTTGGAGTGACTTCAAATTTAATTACAAGAATTTACTCATCACTTGGTGAAGTAGATAACTTAATTGAAAAAATCAAAAAAAATCCGTATCTTTTAATTAATATAAAAGGAATTGGGTTCAAGCGTGCAGATGAAATTGCAAAAGCTTTAGGAATTGATCCTTTCTCCCAGTTTAGAATAATGGCATGTTTAAACTATACTTTAAGAGAATATTGTGACAACAATGGTAACTCATCAATTGATAAATCACATCTGTACAAACTTTTAGACGATTCCTTACGTTTTAGCGATAAAAATGATTTATACGAAGAGTCACTTACAAAAATGCTTGTTGAGGAAGAAATTTTTGTTACAAAAGAAAATCGTTATTCTCCTTCTATTCTGTATTATGCAGAAAAAAGAACTTTAGAATTTTTTCAAAGAAGACAAAATGATTTGAATCGTAAAATAATTGCTACTTTTGATGATTATTTAGTAAAAAAGCAGCTTACTTTAGGTTTTGAGTTAAGTAGTGAACAAAAAAAAGCAGTTGAACTTGTAAATGATGGACATAAAACACTTTTTTTAATTGGATATGCAGGAACAGGTAAATCTACATCAAGTAAGGCTATTTTACAACTATTAGAAGAAGTTGTTTCTTATGACGATATTATTACAATTGCTTTAAGTGGAATTGCATCACAAAGGATTTCTGACACAACAGGCTATAACTCTGCAACCATTCAATCACTATTGGTAAAACATAAAGAAAAAGATTTTTTCCCTTATAAAGTTATTTTACTTGATGAAGCTTCAATGGTAAATTCAGTAACTTTCTATCAGATTATTTCAAAAATTGATGATGATACAGTTTTTATTATAGTTGGTGATGATGGTCAGTTACCTGCTATTGGTGCTGGGAATATCCTTGCTGATTCAATTAAATATGACTTAGCTCCTATTTGTAAATTAACAAAAATATATAGACAAAATGAAAACCAAGCAATTGCATTAATTGCTAATGATATTAGAAAAGGTGAAGTCCCAAAATATAATGAAGAGTATGAAGATTTTAAGTTTATTAATGTCTCAATTTCAAATTATTATGCACAAAAAAATTCTAACTCATCAAATGAATTTGCTGATATTAGAGGAGAAAATTCTGAGTTTATATTAAATAATATATTAAATATTTCAGCAGGTTATATTCAAGAATATTTTGATTTAATAAAAGAGAAAAAAATAAATAAAGCACTTACATTATTTCAAGTGATTACGCCTATGAAAGGTGGTTTGTTAGGTGTTGAGAATCTAAATATGCAGTTACAAAAACTATTTAATCATACAAAAGGTAAAGCTTATGCAACTAAACTTTATGAGTATAAAATAACTGATAAAGTAATACATATTAAAAATGAAAACATGAGAGCTCAAACAATGAGTATGTATAAAAATGGTTCAAGTGATTTTTTAGAAAAAAGGGTGTTTAATGGACAATTAGGACTTATTATAAAGCTTGATTTTGATGAAAATAAATGTATTGTTTTATATCCTAATGATGATATGGTAGTATTTTATGACTTGGATAATGTCTCATCTTTATTATCTTTAGCATATTGTTTAACAATTCACAAAACTCAAGGAATGGAGTATGAAAATGCTTTAATTCCAATGAGTTTTTCTCACTATATTATGCATAATACTAAGCTACTTTACACAGCAATTACAAGAGCTAAAAAAATGTGTTTTATTGTTGGTGAAGAAGAAGCATTTGTAAGTGCTTGTAAAAAGTTAGAAATAACGATTAGAGAGTCAGTTATAAACGATTTATTATCTAAGCCAGACATTAAAAATAAACTAATAGATCTTTAACTAAAATACAAGCAAATCTTTAGTAATATATCTAAAATTTTTAAGAGGATTATATTTAATGATTACGTGGATGCAAAGACATAAAAGATGGCTTGTTATTACTATTTGGATAAGTACCATCGCATTTGTAGGAGCAGGCTTTGTCGGCTGGGGTTCTTATGATTATGGAAAAGAGGGTGGAACAGTAGCTGTCGTTGGAGATAGAGAAGTTTCAATAGAAGAATATCAACAAGAGTATTCAAACCTTTATGATCAATATTCAAGACTATTTGGTGAAACTTTTAACGAAGAAATGGCTAATAAATTAAATTTAAGAGATGTTGCTTATAAGCAAGTTATTCAAAAGAATTTAATTTTATCGTATGCTGATACTTTAGGTTTAGATATTACAGATCAAGATATTGCAAAAGAATTGTTAAAATATAACGCATTCTTAAAAGATGGAAAATTTGATAAACCAACATATATCAAAGTTTTGTCTCAAAATAGAACAACACCTGTAAAATTTGAAGAATCATTAAAAAGAAATATTTTACTTCAAAAAGTTCAAACATTATTTGATGTTACTCCAAACAGTGTTGAAGTTGAAAACTTAACAAAATTACTATTTGTTGAAGATGACATTACATACAAAATTTTAGAAGCAAAAGATATTATTGTAACTCCTACACAAGATGAATTAAAAAAACATTGGGAATCAAATAAAAATGCTTATATGTCAGAAATTTCTTATGAATTTCAAACAACTGAAGTTCCTGTTGTATCTGCTAACTCTTCAGAAGAAGATATAAAAAAACATCATGCAAAGTTTAAAACTGATTACAAAAAAGAAGATGGAAAATTAAAGTCTTATGAAGAAGCTAAAGCTCAGGTTATCAAAGAGTTAGATGCTAGATTTACTAAAAAAGAAGCTTTAAAGAAATATCTTAAAATTAAAAAAGATGAAGAAAAATTAACTTCATCAGCAATTCTTGACCAAAGTAAGCTTAAGTTTAATGCTGAAAACAATCAAAGAATTATTGCAGCAAAACAAGGAGATTTATTAAAACCATTTTTACAAGATAATAAATACATTATCGTTAAAGTAGTTAAGATTAATCAATCAAAACCTCTTTCTTTTGAAAAAGCTTTAGAAGATGTAAAAGCTTCGTATGAAGTTGTTGCAAAAGATAAAAAGCTTGATGAATTAGCTAAAAAAGAGTTAGAAAACTTTAGTGGTATTGAAGCTAAAAATGTTTCAAGACAATCAATTGATAAAATTACTGGTTTAAGTCCACAAGAAGCTTCTAATTTCTTAAGTCAATTATTTCAAGTAAATGAAAAAACTGGAACTATTAAATTAAATGGGAAGGTAGTACTTTACAAAATCAATGCTTCAAAATTAGGAGCTAATGATAAAACAAAAGAAGAATCAGTAAAAAGTACACTAATTCAACTACAAAGTGAAGAATTAATGAATAATCTAGTAAAAAGACTAGAAAATACTTTTGAAATTCAATCTTCTATAGAAACAAAGGAATAAAATTGAATAATACTCTTTTAGCAATTGATATTGGTTCATCTTCTATAACAGCAGTTATAGCAAAGCATGATTTAGAATCAAATATTAATATCCTTGGTACTGGCTTACAAAAGAGTGAGGGTGTTAATAAGGGTATAATTATAAATATAGAAGAAGCTTCAAAAGCTATAAAAGATGCAATAAATATAGCGAAAAGAAGTACAACAGAGGTTATTGAAACTTCAGTTGTTTCTATTTCAGGTAGTTATACAAAAAGTATTCGAAGCTCAGGTTCTGTAAATGTTCCTAATGGTTTGATTACTGAAACTGAAATCAACCAAGTAATGCAAATGGCCCTTTATAATGCAACTATTGTTCCTGAATATGAAGTAGTTCATGTTGTACCTATTTTCTTTAAAGTTGATGATTCTGTTGATGTTGATAATCCTCTTAACATGAATGGTTCAAGACTTGAAGTTTCAGTTTATATTGTTACTGCAAAAAGAACAGCTCTTACAAATATTAAATCAGCTCTTAAAATTTCAGGTGTTGATATTACTAGATTTGTTTTAGATGGTTATGCATCAGCTATTTCTGTTTTAGATGAACAGCAAAAAAAGTTTGGAGCAACTGTAATTAATATAGGTTCTACAACAACAGAATTTGTATCTTACAAAGGAAGCTCACTAATCTTTAATGGTTTTATACCAGTTGGTTCTAACCATATTACAAATGATTTATCTGTAATGCTTCATACTCCTCCAGCAGCTGCTGAGAAAATTAAAACAGAATATGGTTCTTTAACAAAAAACTTTTCTGCTTCAAATGAACTTGGTGTTACAAAAGTTAAAATCCCAAGAATTGGAGATGAAGATACTCACTCTGAAGTTGCATTAGATTATATTCAAACTATTATTCATGCAAGAGTTGAAGAAATTCTTGTACTTGTAAAAAACAAATTAAAGAAAAGCGGTATCTTAGATAATGCTGGTTCTGGAATTGTAATAACAGGTGGTATGAGTAATTTAGAAGGTATAAAAGCTTTAGCTGAAAAAATCTATGATGGAATTCCAATTTCAGTATCAAACCCTAAAAATATTGAAAATGGATATATGAGTTTTGATGATTCACGAATGTCAACAATAGTTGGTCTATTAGTTTATTCTCTAGGAATTAATAGAAACTACGAATTAGATTCAAGTAAAAAATTAATGAAACCAGTGAAGAAACAACAGGCTATTGTTGAAGAAAAAACAATAAACAATAATTCAATTAATACTAAATCTGAATCAAATGAAAAATCAGATTTAAGCTTAAAAAATGATGACCCAACAATTTTAACACCTCTTAGAAAAGATAATAAAAAAGGTGTTTCAAAATTTTGGAGTAAAGTATCGGAGTGGTTTTAATGGATAATTTATTTAAAGTGGATGATATAAAAGTGGATATGCCAAATAAAGTTTTATCAGATAATGTAGCAAAAATTGCAGTAATTGGAGTTGGTGGTGGTGGTTGTAATATGATTAACCACATGATTAAAGAAGGTTCTCATAAAATCGATTTAATCGCAGCTAATACAGACCTACAAGTACTTCATATTTCAAAAGCTCCAAAGAAGATTCAACTTGGACTTAAACTTACTAAAGGTTTAGGTGCAGGAATGAAACCTGAAATTGGTAGAGATTCAGCTGTCGAATCATACGAAGATATAAAAACTGCACTAAAAGGTGCTGATATTATTTTTATTGCTGCTGGTCTTGGTGGTGGTACTGGAACTGGTGCTGCTGCTATTATTGCTAAAGCTGCAAAAGAAATAGGAGCATTAACTGTTTCTGTTGTTACAAAACCATTTACATGGGAAGGTAAAAAAAGAGCAGGTTTAGCAAATCTTGGATTAGAAGAACTTAAGAAAGTATCTGATTCAATTATTGTAGTACCAAATGATAGGTTATTAGAAATTATTGATGAAAATGTTGGAATGAAAGACGCTTTCAAAATTATTGATAATATTTTATTCCAAGCAGTTAACGGAATGTCTGAAGTAATTTTAAATCCAGGAAATTCAGATATTAATACAGATTTTGCTGATGTTAAAACTATCATGCAACATCGTGGTATGGCTTTAATGGGAATTGGTAAAGCTAAAGGTGAAGATGCTGCTCAAAGAGCATTAGAAGATGCTATTGACTCTCCTTTGCTTGATAAAGTATCATTAAATGGTGCAAAAGGTATTCTAATTCACTTTAATATTCATCCACAAGTGTCATTATTTGCTATTAATGATGTTATGGGAACTATAAATGATAGAATGGATTCAAATGCTGAGATTATTTTTGGAACTACATCTGATTCAACGCTTGAAACTGATGAAGTTAAAATAACTATCGTTGCAACTGGTTTTGAATCTAAAAACGATGAACATGAAGAAACATCTGAAAGTTCAGAAGATGGAACACAAAGTGCAATTTCTACTGATGATGATAACTATTTAGATGTACCACCTTTAATGAGAGACTACGTAGTACAATATCAATTTTAAAAAAGAAGAAGAATTAATCTTCTTCTTTTTTCTCTACAATAACAATATCAAAAGACGTTTGTTGCACAACAAGTGCTTTTGTATCTGGAACGACTGCTAAATTATTTATATTTTTAATTTTTGTTTTATATGTATGTATTTCTTCTTCTAATAGGCTTATTTTCTCATTTAACTGTAAAATCATATCAACACCTGCTAAATTAACTCCAAGTGTTCTAGTTAGTGTTAGTACATACTTTATATGATCTATATCTTTTTGTGAATAAAGTCTAATTTTACCATTTGTTCTAGAAGGAGTTATTAAACCTTCTCTTTCATATTGTCTTAGTGTTTGAGGGTGAATATCTAAAATCTCTGCAACGGCTGAGATTAAAAAAACTGGTTCAATATAACTATTTGTTTCCATAAATCAATCCTTTTAATTCTCAGGAAGTTTCTCTTCAAGAATTTTTACAAACTCTTCATCTAAGTCATCAATCTTTGGTAATACTATATTTGCTTTTAAATATAAATCACCTTTAACACCTGCTTTTCTATTTAAAACACCAAGTTCTTTAACTCTAAATTTTTGATATTGTTTAGTGTTTTTTGGAACTTTTAATGTTATTGTTTTGTGAATTGTTTTTATTTCAATCTTTCCACCAAATAGTGCTGTTTTTAGAGGTATATCAAAAGTTTTGATTAATGTATCATCTTCTCTTTCATATTCAGGACTAGGAGCAACATTAATTTTTAAAATTAAGTCACCTCTTTGTCCTTGATATGCTTTACCTTTTCCTTTTGCACGTATTTTTTGACCATCTTGAATCCCTTCTGGAATTTTTATATCAAATGAATCATTATTTAATGAAATATGTTGTTTTCCACCTAAAATAGATACATCAAATGCAATTGTTATTTGTGCACTAGTATCTAAATCTGGTTCATTAAAGCCTCCAAAACCACTTTGAGAGAAACCTCCACCTCCAAAGCCTCCGCCACCACCGAACATTTGTCTTAGCATTTCATCTAAATCTACATTTGAACCTTGTCCTTGTGCAAAATCATGGAAGTTTTGACCACCAAACATAGAGTCTCCATGTTGGTCATATTGTAATTTTTTTTGCTCATCACTTAATACTTCATAAGCTGCATTTATTTCTTTAAATTTATCTTCTGCTTTTGGATCTTTATTCACATCTGGATGATATTTTCTTGCTAATTTTCTATATGCTTTTTTTATTTCATCAGCTGATGCATTTTCATTTACTTCTAGTGTTTCGTATAAACTTTTCGCCATATTTTTTCCTATATTATTATAAACTATTTCTTTTTTAAGTCTTAATTATATCTAAAACTTGAGTCAAAGTCAATCAAGGTTTGAAATATATTTAGCAATTATACTACTATTTTGATGATTTAGTATGAAAAACTTTAGTGTTTAAGCCTTATTTTCTATGTATTTAGTTAGGATTTTATTAATTAAAATTAAATGGATTACAATGTTTGAAAAAGATGAGTGGACTCAACAAGAGTTATATAAATACTCAAAACAGCTAGAAGATAAAAACATTAAAGTAGTTTTAATAGATACAATATTAAAACCACTTGATAAAATTGAAACTATTACTTATAATCCTTATGAAATGAAATTGATGCCTAAGGGAACAGTTTTCGTGTTTTATTGTGATACTGGAAAAACAACAAAAGAAAGACTCAACTTTTATAAAAAGAAATTCCCTGATTATAAATGTATTAGCTTAAGGGGTGGAAGAGGGTATTGGCGACCTAATTATCAATTATTAGAAGAATTGGATAAAAATGCTTAATAACTATGAAGAATTTGACTATGTTATAGTAGGAGCTGGAATTGCTGGATGTAGTACGGCATATTTTTTATCTAAGTATTCTAAATCTGTTTTATTAGTAGATAAAAATAAAGAAATAGCCTTTGGAGCAAGTGGAGCAGCTGGTGCTTTTTTATCTCCACTTTTAGGAAAACCAAATGTATTTAAAGATTTAATAACAAAATCTTTAAAGTTTTCAACTAGCTTTTATAAAGAAATAAATAGTATATCTTTTCAAAATAATGGGGTGTGTAGAATACCAAAAAATGAAGAAGATAGAGAAAAGTTTAAATCATATATTCCATATATGGATTTTGAATATAAAGCTTTAGATGATGGATATTTCTTTGATATTGGTTCTTGGATTAATCCTAGTGAAGTTTGTAATTTATTAGTTGAAAATATCAAGAAAAAGCTAAATTATAGTATTGATACAATTATAAAAGAAGATGATGTTTGGTTTTTAAACAATGAAATAAAAACAAAAAATCTTATACTTTGTACAGGTGCTAATACAAAATTAATAGAAGAAAAATATTTTGATATTAGAGCAGTTTGGGGTCAAAAAATTGATGTTTTATCAAGTACTTGTGTAGGTTTTAACTACCATAAAGCATGTTCTATATCTAAAGCTGTTAAAACAGATAAAGAAAACCTTTTCAAGTTATCAATAGGTGCAACACATCATAGGTTTAATTGCAATAAAGATATTTGTAATTATTGTGTTGAAGTTGCAAACCTTAACAATGATTGTTCTAAGTGTTATACAGAAAATATAGTAAATCAAGATTGCCAAGAATTAATAAAACTAGCTAATAATATTGTAAAACTTAATGATGTAAAAGTTGTTGATGTTAAAATAGGTGCTAGAGCTTCAAGTCCTGATTATTTTCCAATGTTAGGGAAATTGATTGATTCAAAAAAGAGTTTTGAAAAGTTCCCACATTTAAAAAATGGAACGCATATAAAAGAAAAAATGCTTGATAAAATTGAAAACCTTTATATTTTAAATGGTGTAGGTGGTAGAGGTTTTGTATTATCACCATATTTAGCAAATGAATTAGTGGAGCACATAATAAATGCTAAAGAAATTGATGAATCAATCTCAACTTATCGTTTATTTAAAAGATGGGCTAAAAAACAAAAAAATAATTAATTAATAGGAAAAATAAGAAATGATAAATACTTTGAAAATAGTTTTTTTAGGTGTAATTGGATTTGCATTATTAGTATACTTAACTGCACCAGAACAAGCAAATTTAGATAAAAATGTGAATGCCAAATTAAATACTGCATCCTTTCCAAAGCACTTTGAAGTTATTGGAATCTCAGGTTACGCAAAAAAAGCTGATTTATTCAAAGATGGTTTAGAGAAATATATTATTGTTTTAAATCATGATGCCTTGTCTTTAGTTGAAACTTTAAAATTAAATACTAGAAAAGACATTGTTTTACTTGCAAACATTTCTAACACACCTTGGTTTATAAAAAAACTTGCGGTTAATGGAAAACTTGCAGAGTTAAATCAAGGCTCATCAATTCCGATGATTAATGATACAAATGGTGAATTAATAAAAGCATTAAATCTTTTTGATGATACACAAACAAAATATTTTGTGTATAAAGTTAATAAAGATAGTTCAATTGTAAAAATTAGTGAAGGTGAAGTTAAAGAGGGTGCTTTAGAAAATGGTCTTAAAAAAGAAGAGATAGATAGATATATAGCTTCTTTGCTATCATCATTAAAATAATACTATAAATAAAGACTAATCACTATTTATAGTGTCTGTAATTAATAAATCTTTTAAAAAAAAGTCTTGGTATTATAATAAATAATGATAAATAAAATAAAGAAGCGATCATTATTAAAAATGAGTGTGCCAAGAAAGGTAAGTCTATAAATATCTCATTAAAAAAACTAGATAAATAAGTAATAGGTGAGATAAAAATACTTGTAATTATTGGTGATATTTGAAAACCAACAAAAAGTGCAAAAAGTAGTGTGGCTATTGCAAGTGTAAAAATAAATATTTTCATTAATAATCCTTTATATTTAATAAAGTACTTTATAATATAAAAGTTTATTAATTGTGTAATTTAATATAGATATATTGTTTAGAATTTTTAATTATAAATTTTTATAGCTAATATACCTTTTATAAAAATGAGGAAATCCCCAGCCAATTAGTACATACGGAAACCATAAATTCTCATAGTTTGTACTAATGTTTATAATAATTAGAAAAATATTTATAAATAAAAAGTAAATTGTTTTTTTATCATTTTGTAAATAGTTTAAGAAATTAGTATTAGATGTATTGTCTTTTTTTATAAAATTACCATCTTTAGGTTCTAAATATTTTTCAAACTCATCTACTTCCAGTTTAAATACACTAGCTAGCGCGATAATTGATTCACAGCTTGCTTTATTCTCTTTTTCTATTCTTTGTATTGTTCTAGTACTTAAGTTACTTAGAGAAGCTAATTCCTTGTGAATACTTATTTTTAATTCTTAATTCTTTTAAACCCATAATATTCCTTTTTGTATTATTATATACAGTTTTAGGTTTTGTCGGTTACGAAAGGAAACACGACACAACATGACAAAGCCTAATTTATGGTGTTTTCTTAGCCTATTTTTTTAAGTATTCATTTTTCCAATTGCACAAGAAACAAAGCTTTTAGCAGTTGTTTTAGCTTTTTGTAAACCTGATAATTCATCTGTTGTTAAAGGATATCCTAAATCCCTTAGCTTAAGTTTTAAAGCTTCTTTTTTCTCATCTTCTAAATCTAGTGTAATTTTTCGAGGTTGAACATTTAGGTCAACTTCAATCTCACCAAATTCTTCTTTTAATGATGTAATCAATGTATTTGCACAGCCCTTACATTTTACATTCTCAACTTCTAAAATCTGTTTCATCTTTTGTCCTTTTTATTTTATCTTTAAATAAAAAAAGGCAAGACCTAAGCCTTGCCTTTTTTATACAATTTAAATTAATTATTATCCAATAATTGAATTTAAAGTTGCAGATGGTCTCATTGCAGTTGAAACTAAATCATCATTTGGTAAGTAGTATCCACCCATGTCAATTTGTTTACCATGACCAGCTACTAATTCAGCAACAATTTTATCTTCGTTTTCTGTCATTGCTTTTGCAATTGGTGCAAACTCTGCAGCTAAATCAGCATCAACAGTTTGTGCAGCTAATTCTTGTGCCCAGTACATTGCTAAATAGAAGTGTGAACCTCTATTATCAATTGAACCTAATTTTCTAGCAGGTGATTTGTCATTTAAAAGGAAAGTTCCAGTTGCTTTATCTAAAGTATCAGCTAAAACTTGTGCTTTTGAATTACCTTGTGTATTTGCTAAGTGCTCAAAAGATGCAGCTAAAGCCATGAATTCACCTAATGAATCCCATCTTAAGTAATCTTCTTGTGCAAATTGTTGAACGTGCTTAGGAGCAGATCCACCAGCACCAGTTTCAAATAATCCTCCACCTTTCATTAATGGAACGATTGATAACATTTTTGCAGATGTTCCTAATTCTAAAATTGGGAATAAATCAGTATTGTAATCTCTTAAAACATTTCCAGTTACAGAAATAGTATCAAGTCCTTTTCTCATTCTTTCTAATGAAGTTTTTGTAGCATCAACAGGTGCTGCAATTGTAATATCTAAACCAGTAGTATCATGTTCTGGTAAGTATTTATTAACTTTTTTAATCATTTCTCTATCATGAGCTCTATTTTCGTCTAACCAGAAAATTGCAGGAGTGTTTGATAATCTAGCTCTTGTAACTGCTAATTTAACCCAGTCTTGAATAGGTGCATCTTTTGCTTGACACATTCTGAAAATATCACCTTCTTCTGTATCAAAAGAGAATACAGTTTCTCCAGCAGTATTAGTAACTACGATTTTTCCAGCAGCTGCTGCTTGGAAAGTTTTATCATGTGAACCATACTCTTCAGCTTTTTTAGCCATTAACCCAACATTTGGAACAGTACCAATTGTTGTTACATCTAATGTACCGTTTGCTTTACAATCATCAATAACAGCTTGGAAAGATTGTGCATAACATCTATCAGGAATTACTGCAACTGTATCTTCTTCTTTATCATCAGCATTCCACATTTTACCACCACCCTTAAGCATAGCAGGCATAGATGCATCAATAATAACATCAGATGGAACATGTAAGTTTGTAATTCCTTTTTCAGAATTAACCATTGCAAGTCTTGGTTGTTTAGCATAAACAGCTGCGATATCAGCTTCAATTTCTGCTTTTTTATCTGCATCAACTTGGTCTAATTTAGAGTATAAATCTCCTAAACCATTGTTAAAGTTAACACATAAAGAATCGAATAGTTCTCCATGTTTAGCAATTAAGTCTTTGAAGTATACTTTAACTGCAAATCCGAACATAATTGGATCAGAAACTTTCATCATTGTAGCTTTTAAGTGTAAAGATAATAATACATCTTGCTCTTTAGCTCTGTTAATTGCAGTTTGGTAAAATTCTTGTAAAGATTTAGCACTCATACAAGTAGCATCAATAATTTCTCCAGCTTCAACAGGTGTAGAAGCTTTTAAAACAGTTTCAGATCCATTTGCATCAACAAAAGAGATTTTTAAATCATCAGCTTTATCAAAAGTAGTTGATAATTCAGCACCATAGAAATCATTTTCATTCATATGCATAACTTCAGTTTTAGAATCAGCTGTCCATTTACCCATTCTATGAGGGTTGTTTTTAGCGTAGTTTTTAACAGCTCCAGGAGCACGTCTGTCTGAGTTTCCTTCTCTTAATACAGGATTAACTGCTGAACCAGAGATTTTCCCGTATCTTGCTGTGATTTCAGGTGATGCATCATAATTAGGAACATCGTAACCTTTTTCTTGTAATTCTGCAATACAAGCTTTTAACTGTGGAACAGAAGCTGAAACGTTTGGTAATTTAATAATATTAACTGTTGGATCTTGAGTTAATTCACCAAGTTCTGCTAAGTGGTCAGCGATTTTTTGGTCTTCTTTTAAGTTCTCTGGAAAATTAGCAAGAATTCTTCCTGCTAATGAGATATCTTTTGTAAGCATTTCAATACCTGAGCTTTTAGTAAAAGCTTTAATCATTGGTAAGAAAGAGTATGTTGCTAAAGCAGGAGCTTCATCAACTTTTGTGTAAATAATCTTTGACATGTTTATTCCTAAATTTGAATTTTTATATTGATGATATAATATCAGTAATTCAATTTAGGGCTATTTAAAGTTTAGTTTAATTTTACTGCAAAAAAAGGTGTGTTTCAATATTGCACATTAATTATTTTACATTATTCCAAAGTGATTTAATAGTTCTTGGCTTCTGCTTCGTTACATCGGTCTTCATAATGGTTTTTGCTTCTTTATCAACTCTAGTTTCTTTTTCTTTAACTTTAGTGTAACTTTTTTTAACACCTACATTAGCTCTGATATTATTAACATGAGTTTTATATGACTTTGAAAACTTATGTAGGCCTGTTTTATTGTTTTTTACAAAATAGTAGTAATCACTTTTTACAGGAAAAATTGCTGCTTTAATAGCATTTAAACTAACAGCACAAACAGGGTTTTTAGGTAAACCTTTATTTTTGTAAGTATTATATGATGAAGTGTCTTCTTTAATTCTTTGTGCACTTACTCTAACATGAGAATATTTCCCATAATTTAAAGTTCCATCCATTTGAAGTTTCATTCCTTTTGTAAGTCTATTATGAATAACACTTGAAACAATTGGCATTTCTTCAACACTTGCAGCTTCTTTTTGAATTACAGAAGCTAAACTAAGATAGTGGTACCATTTTTTCTTATCATATAATCCAAATATCTTTTTTGAAAACTCTTCATATCTTTTATTACTTTGAGACAATAAATAAAAGATCATATGATCTTCATTCATTCCATAAGGTAAAGCATAAGTATCTGCTAAGATATTACCATCTAATTTATAAGCATATTTTTTATAAGTTTCTTCAAGTATTTGTTCTGATAAGTTAAACTCTTTTGCTAATTGTCTTAAAAATATATATGATGTTTCACCTGGAATTAAAGTGATGTTTTTTAAGGCTGCTTTTGAAGTTGTAAGTTTATATAAAAAATCCATTTTTGTAAGTTGGTTTTCATTTAAGTCAATCCATCCACTTTGAATAAATCCTATTGATCTTAATATAATTTTATCAATTATATTCATTTCAAAACCCTTATCATTTAGGTAAGTTACTGTATTATTTGTACTTCCTTTAGGGATGAATAATACTTTTGTTGAACTCATTGGAATCGTTACATAAAATAAAACTATAATACAAACTATAAGGAATAGCTCGATAATGTTAAAGGCAATTAAACTTTTTTTAGGTCTTCTTTTAGTCTCTATAATATTAATATCTTCGGTGTTGTTTTCTGGCATAAAAATAAACTCTTTGTCTTTTGGGAATGTTTCTCTCTCGCAATTCTATATAAAAATAGATAAAAAGCTTATTGTAGACATAGAAAAAATAAGTATTAAATCAAAAAAATCTTCTGTTACAAGCTCTTATGATGATTTAAAAAAGAATATAGAACTTTTCCCTACAATCTTAAAAATATTTCAAAAAATTGATATTAGAAAATTAGAAATTGATGGAAATGAATTTACAATTGCATTAAATGAAGAAGCTTTATATTTAGATAATAAATTTGTTAATATCTCTTCAAAACTAGAGTTTAATTCAAGTCAAGTAATATTTGATATTTATTCTTTGTATTTAAAAGATGTTGAATTAATGTTAAGTGGAAAAGCTAAAATTGATTATTACAAAGAAAAACTTGATTTACTAGGAAAATACAATTATAAAGACCTTAACGGTGATATTACTTTAGATATGACTAAAGATTTAGCAAACTTTTATTTAAATAGTAATGAGTTTGAAAGCCTAAGTTTTTTAAAGAAATTTTTTAGACTTGATAGTATTGCAGAAGCATGGATGTATGATAATGTTAAAGGTAAATTACAATTAAAAGAGTTTTATGGAAGCTTTGATTTAGAAAAAAATAAGATTATTGAAAAGTCCTTATCTGGAAATGCTGTAATAAAGAATGCAAAAATCAAGTTTAATAAAAATGCTAAACAAATTTCTACAACGCAAATTGATGTTTCATTTAAAAATGATAAATTAATTTTAGATTTAATCGAACCTGTTTATGAAAAAATCAAAATTGATGGAAGCTATGTTCATATACATAACTTAACAAGTGAAAGAAATGGTCTTGTAGAAGTAAATATAAAAGCTAGTAAAGCTAAATTAGATAATAGAATATTAAATATATTAAAAAATTATAATATTAACTTACCTCTAGTTCAAAAAACTGGCTTTACAAATGCAAGTGTAAATTTGAAAATTCCTTACGCTGCAAAGAAAAAAATGGACACAAGAGGAAAATTTATTCTTGGAAAATCTAATATTGATTTAAATGGTTTTTTATTTAGTACAAATAAAGCTACTGTAATTTTAGATAATTCAAAAGTAAAAGTTGTAAATGCTGATATTAAACATAAAAATATGATTCAAGCTGATTTAAATTTCACTATTGATACGAATACTTCAAGTGCAAAAGGAAATGCTTATATCAAATCTTTTTTAATTGAAGATAGTGGTGATAAAATTGTAAATATTACAAAAGTAAAAACACCATTATTCTTTTCATATAAAAATGATGTAGAAATAAAACTAGATGCAATAAATACTGATATTAAAATAGCTGATTTGATATATGTTGATATTAAAAAACTTTCTTCTATTTACAAATACTCAAAGTTACTACAAGATATTAATATTAAAAATGGAGTTTTAGCTTTAAAAATAAAAGATGAAAATGATATTTCTTTTACTTCGTCAATATCAAATTTAGATTTTCCTCTGCAAAGAAATAATAAGAAAATTAATTCTTTGCAAGTAAAAGGTTTAATAAAAAAAGATTATGTAAAAGTTGATACTTTAGATGAAAAAATAAAAGTTGAAATAAAAAATAAAAATATTTTTATATCTTTAATTGATACAGATATTGTAATAGATACTAAAAGTTCTTCAAATAAAGAATTACCTATATTAAATATTAATGCTAAAAATGCAAAGTTTAAACTTGATAATGATATTTATAATATTGTAAGTGCAAAGGCAAAAATAAGTCCTTTTTTAATTAGCTTTAGTGCAAGTGTTAAGGATTTGGATATTCCTATACAAAAAGAAGGAAAGAAAGTTAGTTCTCTTGATATAAAAGGTACTTATGCTAATAATATTGCAAGTATTGAAACATTAGATAAGAAAATTAAACTAAAAGCAACAGGAAGTAAAAAGCTAGATATAGATCTTAAAAATTACGATGTTTTAGTAAATACTAAAAATGAAGATGAAAGTAAGATACGTGATTTAAATATAGAAGGTGAGAACTCTACAATTATTGTAAATGAAAAATTTAAATTCTTAGCAGATAAATTTTCACTAAGATTACGAGACAACAATAAATATTTCCATTTAAATCATAAAAAAACAGATTTTACCTTCAAAGAATCAAAAGACAAAAAAATAGACATATTTGCAAGTGATATAAGTGATACTTTTATAAATACTATTTTTGATAAAAAGATTTTAAGTGGTAATGATATGCAATTTTTAGCAAACGGAACACCTGAATCTATTAAAGGTAAAATGATTTTAAAAGATGTGAAAATTGAAGATTTAGCTATTTTAAATAATTTACTTTTATTTATCAACACTTCACCTGCATTGATAAATCCTCTTCTTGCTATTCCTTCTGTTGTAGGAATGGCAACTAATGGTGGTTTTAATTTAACAGGGTATAAACTAATTGATGGACTTTTAGAATTTGATTATCATCAAGATAAAAAGATTTTAGATATCAATAGAGTTTCAACTGTTGGAAATGGAATAGATTTTGATGGTAAGGGAAAAATAGATTTAAATACTGAAAAAATAGATTCAGAAATTAATTTAATTTTTCTAAAAGATTACTCAAAAGTAGTTGGTGCAATTCCTATTGTAAATTATGTTTTATTAGGAAAAGATAATAGAGTTGAAACAAAGGTAAACATCTTTGGGGCTTTAAATAATCCAAAAATATCTACAAACCTTACAAAAGATGCTTTTTCTGTTCCTGTAAATATTGCAAAAAGAGTTTTAACTTCACCTGTTGAGTTTGTAAACTTCTTAAAAGCTTTAGGAAAAGATACTAAAGAAGAAAAAAAATAAACCTAAAAGTTTAGGTTTATTCGTTTCTTAATACATCAATTACATCTATTTTAGTGGCCTTTGATGCTGGATAATACGATGATAAAACTACGATAACAGAAGCTCCAATAACAATAGAAATAAAATCACTTAAAGCTAAATCAAGTGGAAGTTTAGCAGTTCCATAAACATCAGCAGGTAAAGATACAATATCAAAAGTATCTAAAATCCAGTAACCAAAGAAGCCTAAAGCAATTCCTAGTAATATTCCTGAAAAACCAATAATAGTTCCGACTCTTAAAAAGATAGATTTTATCTCTTTGTTTGAAGCACCCATAGATAAAAGTAGGGCAATTTCTTTTCTTCTACTCATTACTGTCATTAAAAGTGAAGAGATAATATTAAGTGATGCCACTAAAATAATTAACATTAAAACTATGAATAGTGCTGTTTTTTCCATTTTCATTGCAGCAAAGAAATTTCCATTTTGTTGCCACCATCCTAAAACTCCAGCTCCTGTATTTTTTAATTCAACTCTTAGTTTCTCAATATCTTTAAATGCATCATCAGAATAGATATGAATTCCATCATAAGTATCTTTTGGCTTTTTTAATAGAGTTTGCAAAGCTTCAATTGAAGTATACATATAAGCTTGGTCATAAGCATTTAAACCTGATTTAAATGAGTTTTGAAAAGTAAATCTTTTCATTTTTGGAATCATTGAAAATCCAGTTGGATTAAGTGATGTAAAATATAATGTTGTTTTAGCACCTTGATTTAAATAAAGCTTATCAGAAATCCCAGCACCTGTAATTATGTCATATTTTTTTAACTCTAAATTTCCCAAAGCTTTTTTATAAATATCATTTATAGAAGCTTCTTTTTGTGGAATTACTCCAAAAATCATTCCTCCACTCATATCTTCACCACTTTGTGCAATCACTTGAGATGAAATATATGGAGAAAATTTTAAATGGGGATATTTATTTTGTAATTGGTTTAGTAAAGATTTATCAATTGCATTATCAAATTTAGAATAAATTGTAAGAGGGTAATTCATAGTAAAAAGTTTTTTCTCAAACTCTTTTGCAGTACCATTCATAATTGCCATTGAAAGTATTAAAACCATAACACCAACAGCAACACCTATAAATGCTAAAATAGCACTTATAGATATAAAAGGATTTTTCTTGTCAAATCGTAAATATTTTTTTACAATAAAATTAACTAATTTTTTATTCAAATTAGTTTCCTGCTGCTAAACCTCTTTTAGGTCCGCTTTTTCCACAACATTGTTTGTATTTTTTTCCAGAACCACAAGGACAGTTATCATTTCTAGCAATTTTCTTTTCACTAGCCATTACTTCTTTTTGAGCAACATTAGTTGTAATGTTTTCAGTTGATTCTTCCATTTGTTCTTTCATTTTTTCTAATGCTTCTTGTTCTTTTTTAGCATCTTCTTGATTTTGAAGTTGGATTGTAAATAATACTTTGATAATTTCATGTTTAATATTAGAAATTAAATCAATAAACATATTATATGACTCTTTTTTATATTCAACTAATGGATCTTTTTGGTTGTATCCTCTAAGCCCAATACCAGTTTTAAGCGTATCCATAGAGTATAAGTGTTCTCTCCATGCATTATCTAAAATTTGTAAGTATAAAATTCGCTCAATTTCACTTTTTTGTTCAGGTGCTGCCATTTCCATTTTTTTAGCATAAACATTTGTGATTATTTCATTAAGTTTTGTTTCTAATTCATCATAAGACTCAGATGTAATATCTTCTAAAGTTACAAGTAATCGAAGCTCTTCTTTGAATTTTGCAATAATATAATCATAATTATAATCTTCACTAGGCATTCCATCGATAATTTCAGCATTTGAAAGTGTAGTTTGAACATACTCTAATCTGTTTTCTGTTAATTTTGTATCTATATCGTAATCAGGTTTTAAAAGGTCGTTTCTAAAGTTATATATTACTTTTCTTTGTTCATTTGCAACATCATCATATTCAAGTAAGTGTTTTCTTGATTCAAAGTGCATTTGCTCAACTTTTTTCTGAGCATTTTCAACAGCACGTGTAACCATTTTAGATTCAATATGCTCACCATCTTCAATACCAAGTCTTTCCATAATACCTTTGATTTTATCTGAACCAAAAATTCTTAATAAGTTATCTTCTAATGATAAGTAAAACTGAGACTCACCCGCATCACCTTGACGACCTGCACGTCCTCTTAATTGGTTATCAATTCTTCTTGATTCGTGTCTTTCAGTACCTAAAATTACTAAACCACCTAGGTCAAGAATTTCTTGTGTTAATTTAATATCAACACCACGACCTGCCATATTAGTAGCAATTGTAACTGCACCTTTTTGACCAGCATCTTCAATAATTTTACCTTCTTTTTCGTGTTGTTTCGCATTTAAAACTGTATGAGGTATTTTTTTATTTTTTAAGATTTTGTGTAAGGCTTCTGATTTTTCAATTGAAGCAGTACCAACAAGAACTGGTTGACCTTTTTCATTTAATTCTTTAATTTTATTACAAACAGCTTCAAATTTTTCATGTTCGCTTTTGTAAATTAAATCATTTTTATCAAGTCTTTGAATTGGAACATTTGTAGGAATTGATACAACATCTAAGCTATAAATTTCAGCAAACTCTGTAGCTTCTGTTTGAGCAGTACCTGTCATACCTGCAAGTTTATCATACATCCTAAAGTAATTTTGGAATGTAATATCTGCTAATGTTTGAGATTCATCTTGAATAGTAACATTTTCTTTAGCTTCAAGTGCTTGATGAAGACCTTCAGAGAATCTTCTTCCTTCACTTAATCTTCCTGTAAATTCATCTACAATTATTACTTCATTATCTTTAACAACATAATCAACGTCTTTTTCAAAAATGTAATTTGCTTTTAAAGCTTGGTCAAGATTGTGAGATAATGATGCATTTTCTAGAGAGTATAAATTATCAACTTCAAACAGTTTTTCTGCTTTTTCAGTTCCATCTTCTGTTAGTACAACTGATTTATTCTTTTCATCAACTGTAAAATCACCTGTAGTTATTGGTTTTTCGTCAGCTTTTTTAGGCTCAATTAATTCACCTTTTTCTAAAGTCATTGCAATTTGTTGAGCTTGAAGATAGTTTGCACTTTTTTGATTTGTTGGTCCACTTATAATTAAAGGAGTTCTTGCTTCATCAATCAAAATTGAATCTACTTCATCAACAATTACAAAACTATGGTCTCTTTGAACTTTTTCTTCGATATCATAATTCATATTATCTCTTAAGAAATCAAATCCAAATTCGTTGTTTGTACCATAAGTAATATCAGCAGCATATTGCTCTTTTCTTAAATCATCATCTTTTAATGTTCCAACAATTGCACCAACACTAAAACCTAAAAAGTTGTATAAAGGTTCTAATTCAGCTGCATCTCTTGAAGCTAGATAATCATTTACTGTAACAACATGTACACCTTTGCCTGTTAGAGCATTTAAAGAAACGGCTAATGAACCTACAAGTGTTTTACCTTCACCTGTTTTCATCTCAGCAATTCTACCATCGTGTAAAACCATAGCTCCAACTAATTGAACGTCATAAGGTCTCATATTTAAAACACGTTTACTAGCTTCTCTAGTAATTGCAAAAGAATCATTTAATACGTCGTCTAAAGATTTTTCTTCATTTTGTACTTGATTTTTTAATTCATTTAAACTATCTTGTAACTCATCATCACTCATTGCTTCATATTTGCTTTCAAGTGCATTTATTACTTGAGCTCTTTTTCTATATCTTTTTACTTCTTTATCGTTTCTAGTACCAAAAATTTTTGAAAAAACATTTAACATAAAATTAATTCCTTTTTGTTATAATCGCATAGATTATATAGAAAAAAAGGTTAAAATATGTTTTATAAAATGATATTTACAATTATAGTTTTTTTTATTGCAATTAATGCAACAGCAGATATTAAAAATTTACAGAGTTTTAAAGCTGACTTTACACAAAGTATTAAATCAATTAATAATAAAATCATCGAATACAAAGGTGAAGTTTTTATAAAAAATACAGGAAAGATTTTATGGAAATACAAAACTCCAATTGAAAAAAATGTATATATATTAAATGACTTTGCAATTATAGATGAACCAGAACTAGAACAAGCTATTTACACTCAGTTACAAAGTGAAATTAATATTATAAAGCTATTAAAAACATCTAAAAAAATTAATGAAAATACATATTTAGCAAATATTGATGATATTGACTATTTAATTGAAACTTCAAAGCAAATAGAACTTATCAAGTATAAAGACAAGCTTGATAATAGTGTAGAAATTAAATTTGAAAATCAAGTTACAAACAAAGAGATTCAAGATAGTATTTTTAAGTTCACTGCCCCAGAACACTACGATATTATCAGAAAGTAAAATTTTAGAATACTTAGATATAATACGCCAAAGGTAAATCAGATGATAGCTTGAACTTCGTGTTCAAGAGGAAAGTCCGGGCTGCTGTGAAGTATGGTTCCATTTAGAGAATGGCTAGGGTAACCTAAGGGATAGTGCAACAGAAAGTAAACAGCCGATTTTCGGTGATGGTGAAACGGTAGAGTAAGAGCCTACCAGCATTTTGAGTAATCTTAATGGCTATGTAAACCCAACCTGCAGCAAGAAGACCTGGTAAAAACTTCACATTTTTGGTCTTTGCTTGATTGTTAAAGTAATTTAGCAACTAGATAAATTATCGTCATTTAAACAAAACTCGGCTTATTGATTTACCTTTTTCTTCCCAATTTAATAATTTTTAACTACTAAAAATAATATTTCTTACAAAATTCATAAATTTACTTCTAAAAATTCCATTATTATGATGTTTTTTATTATTATTTGATTACTATAATCTAATAAGAATATATTTTTATTGTTATTTATAATTTAAATATAGTTAAAATAAGCTTTTTAACGTTAGTTGTCAATATTACTATTAATATAAATTAGTATGAATTTTATTTGTATAATAAAATTATTATACAAATTTAAAAAATAAGAAAAGGGAAGTTTTTATGAATTCAGATGAACTTAAATTATCAGTAGATTCTTTTTTATTATCAGAAACCGATGAAAAAGGAATTATTCGTTATGCAAATGAAGAATTTTGTCAGTTTGCAGAGTATAAACTTGAAGAGTTAATTGGAAAACCACATAATATAGTTAGGCATAATGATATGCCTAAAGCTGCATTTAAAGATTTGTGGGAAACTGTACAAAGTGGTAAACCATGGAAAGGTTTTGTAAAAAATACTACAAAATCTGGAAAATACTATTGGGTTTTTGCAACAGTATTCCCTTTTAAATCTTGTGATGGTTCAAAAGGCTATATTTCATGTAGAAGAATGGCTTCAGTTGCTGAAATTGAGAAATACACTGCAATATACAAAACAATGAAATAGGAAATTACCATGTTTACATTTTTAAAAAGATTATCTATTGCTAATAAGATAAAATTACTTACGATAATTCCTTTGATATTTATTATAGTTTTATCATTAGATATTTTTTATATCTCTTATAGTAAGAAAACACAATTAGATACTGTTAAGCAAATTGTTTTATTAAATTCAAAAGTTTCACTTTTACTTCATGAAACACAAAAAGAAAGAGGTGCAAGTGCAGGTTACTTAGGTAGTAAAGGTCTTAAATTTAAAGATACTTTATCCAAACAAAGAGTGCTTACAGATAATAGAATTAAAGAACTAAATAGTTTTTTAAATGCTTTCTCTATTGATGAACACTCTGTTGAGGGTAAAAAGCTTATGGATAAAGCTTTAAAAGATTTATCTGTAATTAATAATATTAGACCAAAAATTGATAGCTTAGAAATAGAAGGGAAAAAAGCAATATCTTATTATACTAGTATGAATTCAGATTTACTTGACTTTATAGCTATTACATCATCTTTTGCACATAATCCTGATATTATAACTGATATCAATGCTTACTATAATTTCTTAATGTTAAAAGAAAGAGCTGGGATTGAAAGGGCAATTGGTTCAAGTACTTTTGCAAGAAAAAGTTTTGCTCCTGGAATGTTTGTTAGGTTTTCAACTTTAGTAAAAGAACAAGAATTATTTTTAAATGGATTTAATGTTTATGGTCCTAAATATATTGATTTTTCTGAAAAAAAAATGAATAGTCAAGTTTTTAATGATGTACAAGAAATGAGAGAGGTATTACTTTCAAGTGATGGAAAAGAGGATGTTCAATTTAATATTGACTCAGGACATTGGTTTAAAACAATTACAAATAAGATTAATGTTTTAAAAGAAATTGATGATTATATTTCAAATGAAATTATTAAAGAAATTAATACATTAATTAGTGAAGAAGAAAGTAGAATGTATTCACTTTCTTCGTTAATGATTTTAATTATATCTTTAACTATTTTCTTTATAGTGTTTTTTATAAAAAACATAAATAGTTTTATCTATACAATTACTGATGGTATAGAACAGTTTATGAAATACTTAAATAAAGAGATAAATGAAATAGAATATATTGAATTAGATACAAAAGGTCCTCTTGGGGATTTAGCCAAAATGGTAAATCAAAATATTGATACTATTAACGGGTCTTTAGAAAAAGATTTGCTTTGTGTTGGAGAAGCTACTATTACACTTGATAAGATGGAAAAAGGTTATTATGGATGTAGAGTAAATTCTGTTGCTGCTAATCCACAAGTTAGAATATTAGCTAAAAATATTAATAGAATGTTAGATACTCAACAAAGAGTTATTGATGATATTTTAAAAGTATTAAATGAATACACAAACTATAACTATTTAAGTGTTATTGATACTAATGGTTTAGAAGGTGAATCTAAACAAATGGTTGAAGGAATTAATGGTTTAGGCCAAGCAATTACAAATATGCTAATTGAAAATAAAAACAATGGTGAAACATTACAAGATGGTTCAAATCAATTACTAAAAAATGTTGATGAATTAAATACTGCTTCAAATGATGCAGCAGCAAGATTAGAAGAAACAGCAGCAGCTGTTGAAGAAATTACAGGAAATATTAGTTCAAGTACTCAAAATATTGCAAAAATGGCGAAAAATGCTAATGAATTAACTGTATCTGCAAATGAGGGAGAACAATTAGCAAATAAAACTGTATCTTCAATGGATGATATAAATGTTCAAGTAAGCGCTATTAGCGAAGCTATTAGTGTAATTGATCAGATTGCTTTCCAAACTAATATCCTTTCATTAAACGCAGCAGTTGAAGCTGCAACTGCAGGTGAAGCTGGAAAAGGTTTTGCTGTTGTTGCTGCAGAAGTACGAAATCTTGCAAGTAGATCTGCAGATGCGGCAAATGAAATAAAAGCCTTAGTTGAAAATGCTAATTCTAAATCTAATCAAGGTAAAGAAATTGCATCTTTAATGATAAATGGTTATAACAATTTAAATGAAAATATAAATAGTACACTAGCTTTAATTTCAGAAGTTGAAAATGCGTCGATTGAGCAAAAATCTGGAATTGAGCAAATAAGTGATGCAATTAATAGTTTAGATAAACAAACACAAATAAATGCAAACATTGCAAGTGCAACAAATGATATTGCAGTTGATACATCAAATTTAGCACAAAATGTAGTTGATTCTACAAGTACAAAAGAATTCAGAGGAAAATAAGAGACTTTAAGTCTCTTATTACAAAATCCTAAATCAATTGATTTTTCACAAACTCTAAATAATGACCTTCCTCTTCTTCTAATTGTTTATGATTTCCTCTTTGAACAATTTTTCCATCATCTAAAACATAAATCATATTAGCGTTTTTAACCGTACTTAATCTATGTGCAATTGTAATTACTGTTTTATCCTTAAGCACATCTTCAAGGGCTTTAAATAGCTTTGCTTCTGTATGAACATCAAGTGCTGAAGTAGATTCATCAAAAATAACAACACTTGGGTTTGCAATAATCATTCTAGCAATTGAAAGTCTTTGCCTTTGACCACCACTTAATCTTATTCCATGCCGTCCTACAATTGTTTCTAAACCTTCTGTCATTTTTAATACTACATCATCTAATTGAGCTATTTTAAGAGCTTTAAATATTTCTTCATCACTTATGTTTTCATTTCCCATTGTGATATTAAATCGTAAAGTATTATTAAAAAGTATTGGCATTTGTAGAACTAAAAAGATATTTTCTCTTAAACTTTGTCTATTTAGTTTATCGATACTAATATTGTTATATAAAATATCACCACTTTTTTTAGAGTAAAATCCAGATATAATCTGGGCTAGAGTAGTTTTTCCACTTCCACTTGCACCTATTAAGGCAACTTTATTCCCACTTTTTATATTAAGTGAAATATTTTGTAAAATGTTTTTTTCTTCTGTATATGAAAAAGTTAAATCTTTTATAGATATATCAACTTTTTTTTCTTTTACACAAAGCTCTTCATTTCCATTTTTCTCAATATCTAAATCTAATATTTTATTGATTCTAGTAACTGCTGCATCGGCACTTGCATAAGAGTATTGTATTGATAATATATCTTGAACGGGTGTCATAATAAACCAAATATATCCAAACATTGCAAACATCATACCAATTGACAAGCTATCATATTCAACTAAAATTAAACCAGTTGATCTAAATATCTCAAAAGCCATTAAAAATATTGTAAAAGAAAATCTTTCGTAAGCTACACTTTTATAGTTAAAATTATTTGATGTGATTTGAATCTTTTTAGCTTTTTTGATAGCTTCATTAAAGAAGTATTCTTCTTTGTTACTTGCTTTTATTTGTCCAAATAAATCTAGTGTTTCTCCTACATTGTCTTGGAATTCTTCAATTGCTTGATTTTCTTGTTTTTTTAATACACCAGTTTTTTTTGATATTTTTTTTGAAAGAATCATAATAATAGGTTGAATAAATAAAATCATTAAACCTAAAATTGGGTCAATGGCTATTATTACAATTGCAACTGCAATTAAGGTTAATATAGAAGCTATAAATTTACTAGCAATTGATATTATAAAAGTATCTAAAGTATTTATATCAGTTACTAAGTTTGAAGATATTGCACCTGAACCTAGGCTTTCATACTCATTCATATTTACAAGTTTTAAGTGCGTTAGAACTTTTACTCTTAATTTATATGTTACGTATTTTGAAATATAAGTGAAAATTTTAGTAATAACAACTGTAAAAACAAAATATAGTAATCTTAAAATTATTACAGCAAGTGTTACAATTGCAATATAATAAAAACCATTTCCAACACCAAAAGTATCGTTAATTGTATTTACAAAAAAGTCTGGTTTATCAAGTAATACTTCATCAACTAATACAGGAAGCATTAAAGGGATAGGAACACTTATTAAAATAGCAATAAAAGTGATTATTTGACCTATGATTAGGTGCTTTTTGTTGTCTAGTAAAAGTTTAAATATATATTTAAATGATATGTGTTTATTCATAGTAATCTTTCTTAATTTAATAAGTTAAGTTTTACTATAAATAACTTAATTTAAATTAAATCTGTATCCAATACCTGAAATATTTTTTATTAATTCTTTATATGTTTTTTTTCTTAGTTCTTTTACTACTGAACGTAATGCATCTTGAGTCATAGAACCTTCCCATATATTTTCATCAATTTCCTCATAAGAAACAGTATTATTAACTCTTATTGTCATGTATTTAAAAAAATCATTCTCTTTTTTTGATAATAAAACTATTTCTTCATCTTTTAATAAAACTTGATTATAATGATCATAAGTATAGTTGTTTTCTAATTTAAGTATATTTGATCTATTTGCATCATAAGATTGAATACAATCTTTTAGTGTAGATATTAAATTCTCTTTTGTTATAGGTGTTTGTAAATATTTAGTAAGTTGTAAATTTATTCCATTAACTAAATGAGAATTCTTGATTAAATCTGTAGCAATAATAATTTGAACTTTTTTATTTGTACTTCTAATTTTAGAAAAAAATGCATTATCATTGTATTCAGAAAATATAATATTTATTTTTTTTGTATTTAGTATCTCTAAAGCATCTTCTAAGTTATGTGTTAAAATAAAATCTTTTGCATTTGCGTTTAAATATTCTATTGCAATATCTTGCATAAAATTATTTGATATATATAGTACATTTAAGTACTTTAACTCTTTCATTTTAATCCTAGTTTTTTTAACGCATTTATAACATAAAAAACATAAAAAATTATTTAAAAGTATTTTTTAAAATTATAAATGTACTTTTTATTTTAAAGGTGCAGCTAACATCTTTTCACAAACTTCAAGTTTCATACCATCGTGAAACTCACAGTTAAGTCCACATTTGTAAGTTCCTGCTTCTGTGATTTTAAGTATTTCTAATTGTTTCTCAGATTCATCTTGACATTGTTGTAGACTTTTAAAAATCATAGGACTTTTAAGATTTCTTTTAGTGTTTTGTTTATCTGGGTAAATAAATGAGTGCCACTTTTCTTCTTTTTCTTTTCCAGAACAGGCAGTAAAAAGTAAAGTAACAGTAGCTAGTAATAGTAGGTTTTTAAACATTCAAACTCTTTTTTTCGTATGATTGTAGTAAAATTATATTTAGAAAACCTTAAACCATTACATTTTGTAGAGTTTGTTTGATTACATCGAAGTCTTTAAGTTCTTCTTTTAATCTTAAATTTTCTAAATAAAGTTCAATTGCTTTGCTTAGTTGGTCACTTACTTTTCCTGTTGAAGCAGCTTTATTAATAGTGTCTGGTTTATATCCTAATTCAAAAGAAAGTTTTTTGTATGTTAGGTTTAAATCTTTACAAACATGCTTTATAACATTTGGATGTAAATCTACATAAAGTTCCTCTGTATCAATATTAAAAGAGTTTGCAATATCACAAACTACATCTTTTTTAAGTAGAAGGATATTTCTATAATAATAGTGCTTTGAGCTTGGTTGAAATAGTTTTAAGTTTTCTTTTGCAACAGAAATAAATAGTTTTTTCCCATCACATCCAATAATATCATCAAATACTGTAACTAAACTATTTTCATTTAAATGTTTAAATGTTTCAATAAACATAAATGAGTTTATATATTTTGTTTTAGTTTTTGATTCTTTATACTCTTCAAAAGTAAACTCAATATCTTCGTTTTCATATTTTAAACTAAGATTTTCTTTTGGCATATTAGTTTTAATTACTATATGAAAATGTAGTAGGTTATCTCTATTATTTGAAAAAACATTTACAATATTTTCTACGTTTATCTTGTATTTGCTTACTAATGTATTTATTATGTTCTCAACATATACTATATCTTTATAAGTATTGTCTATATCTCTTACTAAATATGGTGTTTTGTTGAATATTTTTCCTAATTGTGTCATAAGTTATCCTAACTCTTTGGTTTATTCATACATATATTATACATAAGTACTAAGAGTTTTAATTCATTATTTCATTAAAATAGCCATAAAAATAGTAAAAAAAACAAAAAAAGCATACATATTACTTATATGCTATGAAAACGCTATTTTATTGATATAAATGTGCTACTTTTGCTATACTTGGGCCTTAAACAATTATTCCACAGTTATTATGTTATAATATTAAAAAATATAAATAAAGTATGAGCCATGAAAAAGAAAATAATATTATTTTTTCTTATAACTAGCTTTGTTTTTGCAAAGGTTGATTACTCTGAAATGAGTACTCAAGAATTAATCGCAATAATGGGCTATGTAAAAGATAAAAATAAAAAACAATTTGTAAGAGAACTAAATTCAAGAACTTCTACAATGAGTGAAAAAGAAAAACAAAATTATAAAAATAATTTGCCAAAGTTAAACAAATAATGAAGACAAAAT
This sequence comes from Poseidonibacter parvus, assembly GCF_001956695.1. Taxonomy (NCBI): domain Bacteria; kingdom Pseudomonadati; phylum Campylobacterota; class Epsilonproteobacteria; order Campylobacterales; family Arcobacteraceae; genus Poseidonibacter; species Poseidonibacter parvus. The sequence goes on along the minus strand of NZ_CP019070.1, from coordinate 1,720,163 downwards.
TATTATTATTAGAAGATGATCTAACTTTAAATGAAACTATAGTTGAATATTTTGAAGATGAAGGTTATGAAGTCACTTCTGTCTATGATGGAGAAGATGCACTTTGCTCTATTTATGAGAATAGCTTTGATTTATTACTACTTGATGTAAATGTTCCAAAACTAAATGGCTTTGAAGTATTAAAACAAATTAGAAAAGAAGGAAATGAAACGCCTGCTATTTATATTACATCTCTAAACTCAATGGACTCTTTAGAAGAAGGTTATGATAGTGGTTGTGATGATTATATTAGAAAACCTTTTGCACTAAAAGAACTTTTAATTAGAATTCAAACAATAATTAAAAGAGAGTTCCAAGCTAAAGATGATTTAATAAAAATTGGTGAAAATATTACTTTTGATTCAATTGCAAATGAGCTTCTTTGTGATGGTGAAGTGGTAAAATTAAACTTTAAAGAATTAAAACTTTTAAAGTTCTTTTTACAAAATCCAAATGAACTTTTAGTTCATGATAGAATTTATGATTATGTTTGGGAATATGATGAAGAGTATAGTGATAACTCTTTAAGAACATATATTAAAAATCTTAGAAAAGTATTAGGAAAAGAAAGAATTGTTAGTCTTAAAAAGCTTGGATATCGATTTAACCAAGAGTGAGACTAGAACCCTTTTAGGCTTTAGTCTTTTATACTCTTTTTTAGTTCTTGTAATATTAGGAGGTTTTTCTTTTATTTATTACAAGTTTCAAAAAGATTTAATGCTACAAGAAAAACGTCAAGTGCTTCAAGAATATTCAAATAAATTTATATTTTCTTTAAAAGATTTACATGTAAATTTTGATAAATATAAATACTATCCTCGAGCTGATAAATATAACTCGGCAATTTTTGATAGTGATAAAAAACAAATTTTTTCAACTTTAGAATCTAAAGATATAAAATTTGATGAAGTAGCTTATACGTCCGATAATATGATACATTTTATTGAAGAACCTGAATCTTATTATTTAGGAACAAAGTATATAGTTATTGAAATTCCTGATGATAATATTTGGTTTGTAAAAGTTAAAAATGAGATAATTATATATTCTCTAATAGCATTTATTTTTATGATTATTATTGGATATTTTATATCAAAACTATTTTTAAAACCAATGCGTGATGCCCTACATTTATTAGATAGATTTATTAAAGATACTACTCATGAATTAAATACACCAATTTCTGCAATTATTACAAATATAGAAATGATTGATAAAAATCTTTTAGATGAGAAACTAGCAAGAAAAATTAATCGTATTGATATTGGGGCTAAAACAATTTCAAATATTTATGAAGATTTAACATTTCTTACTTTAAACAATAAGATAATATCTCAAAATGAACACTTAAATTTATCACATATAATAAAGCAAAGAGTAGAGTATTTTAAAAGTTTAGCAAGTATTAAAAAAATAAACTTTGAGCTTGATATTAAAGATGAAATATATTTATATAGTGATATAAAAAAGATTTCAAAGTTAATAGATAATTTAATTTCTAATGCTATTAAATATAATAAAATTTCAGGAACAATAAGTATTTGTTTAAAAGAAGGGTATTTAAGTATTGAAGATACAGGAAAAGGTATGAGTGATGAAAATTTAAGTAATCTTTTTGAAAGATACTCACGTTTTGATAATAGTGTTGGAGGTTTTGGAATAGGGCTTAATATTGTATCTTTAATTGCAAAAGAGTATAACTTAAAACTAGATGTAAAATCAAAGCTAAATGTTGGAACAAAAATAGAGGTAAAATGGCAAAAATAATACTAACACTAATTCTTTTAATATCATTTTTAAATGCAGAAAAAACTAGTAAAAATATATATGAATCAAACTGTATTAAATGTCATAATAAACTTCCTGTTTCAATTGATAAATATTTTTATAGGTACTTATTAAAGTACAGTAGTGAAAATAGTGTAAAAGAATCAATGTTTTGGTATTTAAAAAAACCAAATAAAGATATGACTATAATGCCTGATGCTTTTATAAAAAGATTTGGAATTAAAAAGAAAACTAAACTTAGTGATAAAAAGTTATATGAAGCTTTAGATATCTACTGGGAAAAGTATAAAGTATTTGGTAAATTAAAATAAAAACCTTTCACAATAAGTTCACTATTTGAAAATATAATTCTTTTATAAATAATTTAAAAGGATTTCAAATGAATAAAATTTTATTATCAATTTTAATGTGTGTAAGTTTTGCTTTTTCTAAGCAACATACAAGTCATACGCATGCTTATGTAACTCATAGTGAAGCTGTATATGAATATAGACATAATGACAGATATGAGAAGAGATATAATGATTCTTATAAAAACAATCACTATAGAAGTAATTATAACAGCAACTATTCTAATAACAATTCAATAGGTTTAGATACGATTGTAGGTGGAACTATTGGTGTTATTATTGGAAACCAAATTGGGCGAGGAAATGGTAAAACAGCTGCTAAAATTGTAGGTGGTTTATTAGGTGCTGCTGTTGCTAATAATACTAGATATGAGAGCAATTCATATTCACAAAATGCAGATTATGTAAGACATAGTGAGTATGATAACAGAAATAAAAGACATTACAATAAAAGAAAACAAAGAATTTTAGTAGGATATAAAAACTATTTTGTTTATAACAATAAAGAGTTCTATAAATTCTCAAAGCATAGAAAAAATAGAATTAGAATTACGGAAACTATTAACTTTTAAGTTAATAGTCTTCCAACTGTTTGTTGATTAATATTGTTAGCTTGCGTACTTGCAAAAGCTCCAATTTGTGCTAACACATTTTGTTTTGAAAAGTTAGCTGATTCTTTGGCAAAATCTGTATCATAAACAGCATTTGCACCTAAAGTTTCAGTTCTTTGTGATAAAAGATTTGTTGTTGAACTTTCTAATTGATTTTGAACAGAACCAAATTCACTTCTAATGTCACTTAAAGAACTTATAGCATTATCTACATCATCTAAAAAACCTCTAGCATCCGAACTTGAAAAACTTGAAGCATCTTGATTTACAAGTGCTGATAAAGAAAGACCTTCAGTATTTGATTGTACACTTGATGTTTCAATTAAATCACTACTTTCTTCACCTGCTTGGAATTGTAAACTATTTGTAGCAGAATTATCGCTACTAGTATTTTGAAGTAAATTAGTATCATTGTAATTTGTACTGCTAGCAATATTATCAAACTGTTCTAATAGTCCTTTAATATCATTTAAAAGGGCATCTCTTCCATCTTGGCTAGTTGTATCAGTTGATGCTTGTAAAAGCTTTTCTTTTACATTATCTAAAATTTTAGATTGTTCACTAATAGCACCATCTGCTATTTGTGTTAGAGCAATTGCTGAGTTTGAGTTTTCAATGGCTTGAGTGTAACCACTAGCTTGTGCTTGTAAGTTATTTGATATTGCTAAACTTGAAGCATCATTGCTTGCTTGATTAAGTGTAACACCTGTTGCAATTTTATTTAAAGACTGATTTGCACTTGAGTATATATCTTGGCTTATTTGCGAGTTATTTCCAATTTGCATAATGACTCCTTTTATTAACCTTTACATATTGTATAACTAGTAATATTAAAATATTATTAAATAAAGTAACTACTTGTTTTTAGATAAAAGATAAATTATTTATAAAATTTAAATTTACTTTGATATAATTACACAACTACAATATATAGGTTGTTTATGAATATTAAAATGGAACTAAAAGAACTTATCGTTTTATTAGAAAAAAATTATTTTATAAATGTTCATGATAAAACAGAAGAGTTATGGAGAAAGTATAAAAATGATAAAAAAACAAGAAATGAATCTTTTATACTAAAAGCTTTTGTAAATGCTTTTGCATATTTTGAACTAATAAAAATGCAAAGGTATGAACATGCACAAAATATATGGCTACTTTATAAAAAATATGAGAACCTAATAGATGAAATAGATTCTATTAATAAAATTGAATATAAGAAAATACAAAAAATGATATATGAAAAAAGAGAAGAAATAAAAAAATGATAATTTTAGATTTTGAAACAAATTCACAAAATATTGGGGATGTAATAGAAGTAGCAGCTGTTAAATTAAAAAAAGTAAATGATAAATATGAGTTAGTTGATAAGTTTCATAGATATTATCTTTCAAGATATAGTGTTAATCCATACTCATATGAAGTACATAAGTTAACACCAGAGCTTATATTAGAGCATAGAAAAGATATGACTTATTCTTCTTATTTTACTGAAGATTTAGATTTTATAGAGTTTTGTGAAGATGCAAATACTTTAGTTGCACATAATATTTCTTTTGAATTAAGACATCTTGATAGAATGGTAAAGTTTGAAAATCATTTTTGTACAATGAAAGAGAATAAAAAAATAGTAAAAGCTTTAAATAAAAATGGAAATATCAAAAATCCGAAACTTGATGAAACTTGTAATTTTTATAAAATAGATTTTGATGATGTTAAATATCATAGTGCTACTTATGATGTTTCGAAAACTTATGAGATATTAAAAAGAATGAATATTATATAAAGAAAACTAAATAAGATATCTTATGATATCTTATTTTCTAAAGTTTCTATTAGCATCTCTTTTTGTTGTTTTTTTAGATGTTTTTTGATTAGGTTTTTTATTTGTTTTACTTGTTTGCTTTGGTTTTCCATATTTATCTTTTAAACCTTTTTTCTGAGAAAGAGGTCTTCTTTTATGAACAAATATTCTTGGTTTTTTTTCTGTTGGTTCAAAACCTTCTACTTCTTCTCTTCCTAAATCAAGAATTAACTCTTTTTCAATCTCTTTCATCATTTTATAATCTTTTACACTTAAAAGTGTAATAGCAAAACCAGATTGACCAGCACGGCCTGTTCTTCCAATTCTGTGTGTATAATCACTAACACCTTCTGGAAGTTCAAAGTTAACTACAAGTGGAAGCATTTGAATATCAATACCACGTGCTGCAATATCAGTTGCAACTAAAACTCTATTATCTCCTGATCTAAATTTTCTTAAAGCTTTTGCACGTGCAGTTTGTCTTATATCTCCATGAATACAAGAAGCTGGTAAACCATCAAGATTTAAGTGTTCAACTAAGCCATCTGCTTCTTTTTTCGTATTTACAAAAACTAAAACTTGTGAATAGTTCTCTGAACCAATAATATAAGAAAGTAGTGCAGCTTTTTGGTCTGGGTCTACTTCTATAACTCTTTGAACAATTTTTTTAACACTTGATCTTTGTGAAGAAATTTCTACAACAACTGGGTCTTTTAAAAACTCTTTCGCAAGTTTTTTAACATTTTGAGTCATTGTTGCAGAGTACATTAAAATCTGTCTGCTTTGATTTGCTTCTTGAAAAATTACTTCAATATCATTTAAAAATCCCATATCAAGCATAGTATCAACTTCGTCTACAACTAAAGTTGTAACTGAAGATAAATCAACTGTTTTATTTCTGATATGTTCTTGTAATCTTCCAGGAGTTGCAACTAAAATATCTAACCCACGTGCTATTTTTTTAGCTTGGTCTGTAGATGAAACTCCACCATAAACAACAGCTTTTTCTATTCTTATGTATTTTGAAAACTCTTCAATAACTTTTGATATTTGATTAGCAAGTTCTCTTGTTGGTACAATTATTAAAGCTCTTAATGTTTTATCTTTAAGACCTTCTTGATTTTCATGAATTTCATTTAAAATTGGTAATAAAAATGCAGCAGTTTTTCCTGTACCACTTTGTGCGGCTGCTAATATGTCTTTCTTTTTAAGCGCTATTGGTATAGACTTTTCTTGTATTTCCGTAGCTTTTTCAAACTCTAAATCTTTTAATGCGTCAATTAATAGAGAATTTATGCCCATTGAAGTAAATGTTTCGATAACAATTCCTTTTGTTTTATATATTTTGCGATTATATCTAAATATTTGGTATTATTTCATAAAAGGAATTTTTATCTTGAGAAAAATCATCTATCCATTAATTTTAATTGCATTAGCTTATTTACTTTTAGTTGATGATGATGCAAAAGTTATAATCACTGGAATCGCAATTTTTTTAATTGGTATGACTTTTATGGAAGATGGTTTCAAACTTTTTAGTGGTGGTATTTTAGAAAAAGTTTTATCTAAAACTACTAATAATATTCCAAAAGCTATATTTACAGGCTTTTTATCTACTTCAATTGTTCAAAGTTCTTCATTGATCTCAGTTGTAATAATATCTTTTTTAAGTGCAGGGTTAATATCTTTAAGTGGTGCTATTGGAGTTATCTTTGGCTCAAATATAGGTTCAACTACAACTGCTTGGATAGTTTCAAGTTTTGGAATGGAAATTAAAATAGCTGCCTTTGCTTTTCCTATGATTATTTTTGGAGTAATTTTTAGATTCTCTGACAATAAAAGTTATAAAGGTTTAGGTAATGTTCTTTTAGGTTTAGGATTTGTCTTTTTAGGTATTTCTTATATGAAAGAAGGTTTTGATACTTTAAAAAATGGTATTGACTTATCTCAATTTGCAATAGAAGGCAATTTAGGAATATTAATTTATATTCTAATTGGATTACTTGCAACTGTAGTTATTCAATCAAGTGCTGCAACAATGGCATTAATTATCACTGCTTTAATGACTAATCAAATTTTATATATAAATGCTTTAGAATTAGCAATTGGAGCTAATATAGGTACAACAGTTACTGCTGTTGTAGCTGCAATTTCATCAAATGCTAATGGTAAAAGATTAGCAGTTGCACATTTTATTTTTAATATCACAACTGCAATAATAGCAATTGCTTTTTTATATCAACTAGCAGATTTAGTGTCTGTACTTGCTTCTAAAATAGGAATTTTAGAAGATAACTATGCAATGAAATTAGCATTATTTCATACTATTTTTAATATTATTGGAGTTTTACTTGTATCTCCTTTTACCTATAAATTAGAAAGTTTTTTAGCAACACTATTTAAAGATGAAAAAACATCAAAATTAAAAGCAAAATTTCTTGATGATATTGTAATTTCAGTTCCTGATGCTGCAATAGAAGCTATAAAAAATGAAACTATACATTTATACGAAAACTCAGTTGAAGTGATTTCTCATGCTTTATATTTACACAGACACAACTATTTAGGAAGCCATGATATTTCTTTAGTTGTTAAAAATTCAAATGCACAAATAAATATTGATATTAATGAGTTTTATTCAAGCAAGATAAAATCTTTATATGGAGAAATAATACATTTTTCTGTTCTTGCTCAAGAAAATATGGATAATGATTATAAAAATAAAATATACTCTTACAAATTAGCTTCAAAAGACATAGTTGAAGCAATCAAGAATATTAGAGATCTTCATAAAAATATAATCTTTTATTTAAAATCAGATAATAGCTTTATAAAAGAAGAATACAATTATTTAAGAACTAATATAGCTAAGACTATAAATACAATAAATGATTTAAAAAATGATAAAGATGATGTAAAAGCTTTTAAAAATTTAGAGATTTTAGAGTATGAAATAATGCAGTTAGGTGATTTACACAATGAAAAAATTGATACATTAATTAGAAAAAATCAAATAACAAGTACAATGGCAACATCTTTGATTAATGATTCCACTTATACTCACAGTATTTCAAAAAATTTAATTGATGTAGCTAGAATATTATGGATTGATGACAAAAAATAATATGAAACAACTCCCTATACATGAAATAATTCCAACACTAAAAAAAAGTTTAGAAAACAAAAAAAGAGTAGTCCTTCAAGCAAGTGCAGGTGCAGGTAAAAGTACAATAGTACCAATATCATTTTTAGAAGCAAACTGGTTAAAGCATCGAACGATTATTATGCTTGAACCTCGAAGAATGGCTGCAAAAAATGTTGCTTTGCAAATGGCAAGATTACTTGGTGAAGAAATAGGGCAAAGAGTAGGGTACCAAGTTAAAATGGATTCTTGCTTTTCAAAAGATACAAAAATATTAGTAGTAACTGAAGGAATATTAACAAGAAAGTTACAAAATGACCAAGCTTTAGAAGATATTGCATTGATTATATTTGATGAGTTTCATGAAAGAAGTATTCATAGTGATTTATCCTTAGCTTTATCTTTACAATCTCAAGAATTATTAAGAGATGATTTAAAGATTCTTTTAATGTCAGCAACTCTAAATACTAAAGAAATATCAAGTTTATTAGAAAATGCAGAAGTAATAAAAAGTGAAGGAAGAATGTATGATATTGAAGATGTTTATTTAAATCAAGATATTAAACATCCAACACTTGAAACTTTAAATGACATTTTATTAAAAACTATTTTATCTTCTATAAACAAAGATGAAGGTGATATTTTAGTTTTTCTTCCTGGTTTAAAAGAGATTAAATATTTAGAAGAAAAATTAAAGTTAAAAGTATCAAATAAGGAAATTAATATACTTCCTTTACATTCAAGTTTAACTCAAAAAGATCAAGAAAAGGCTATTGGGAAAAATGAAAATAGAAAAGTAATTCTTTCAACAAATATAGCACAAACCTCACTTACAATTGAAGGAATTAAAGTAGTAATTGATTCAGGTTTACAAAAACAAACAAGATTTAATTCTTCTAATGATATGAATCATTTAGAATATTGTTTTATTTCAAAAGAAGCTTCAATACAAAGAGCAGGACGAGCTGGAAGATTAAGTAGTGGAAAATGTTATAAGCTTTGGCATAAAAACAGGATTTTAGAGCAAACATCAAAACCTGAAATTTTAAGAGCTGATTTATCATCTTTTTTACTTGAAGTTGCTTTATGGGGAGTTGAAGATTTAAGTGAATTAAAACTTTTAGATTACCCAAGTTTAGAAATTATTGATTCCTCAAAAAACTTACTACTAAATTTAAATATGTTAGATAATAAAGGTAATATTACAAAAGAGGGTAAGCAGTGTTTATCTTTAGGAATTCATCCTAGATTTGCAAATATGATACTAAAAGCAAATGAATTAGGCTATGCAAAGCAAGCTTGTTTAATTACATCAATGCTTTTAGAAAATGATATTTTTAAAGATACTTTTAGCTCTTGCAATTTATATGAAAGATATATAGCTTTAAAGCAAAAAAGATTTAATTCTTTTAATATTAATGAATTTAGAGCAAAACAGGTATTAAAACAAGCAGAGTTTATTTATAAAAAACTTATAAAAATTATAACGATTTTAGAAAATAAGAATGAATACCTTGAAGAAAATATTTTAGGTGTATTACTTTTATTTGCATATCCTAATAGACTTGCAAAACTAAGAGCTAAAAATGATAATAAATATAAATTAAGTAATGAAAAGGGTGCAATATTAAACAGTAAAGATACTCTTTTTAATAGTGAATATTTAGTTTTACCAAACATAAATGCAAAAGAAAAAAACTCACATATACTTCATGCCTGTCCTATTAACTTAGATGATATTAAAAAATATTTTTCTTCTTTTTTAAAACAAAAAGATGAAGTGATATATAAGAAAGAAAAAAATAGTTTAGATATTAAAACATCTACATACTTTTTAAAGCTTGAACTCTTTTCAAATGCTAATATTGAGTTTAAAAAAGAAAAATATCCAAGATTGTTAATACAGTTAATTAAGAAAGAAGGCTTAGCTTTGTTATCTTGGAATAAAAAAGCCCAAGATTTAATATCAAAAGTTTGTTTTTTAAATCATCATATTAAAAGTGAAGATGTTAATACTATAAATTTAAACTTACCTGATTTTACAAAAGAAGGTTTACTAAAAAATATTAATAGCTTAGAACCTTTTTTACAAAATATGAATTCATTAAAAGATTTAAAAAGTATTGATACTTATTCTTATTTACAATCAATGCTTTTATGGGATGATTTACAAACTTTAGAAAAATTACTTCCAAATACATTAAAAGTTCCAAGTGGCTCTAATATCAAAATAGATTATAGTGATATTAAAACGCCTATTTTAAAAGTAAAAATACAAGAAGTTTTTGGATTAAAGAAAACACCAATGATATTAAATAATTCTGTATTTCTCCAAATACATTTATTATCACCAGCACAAAGACCTATTCAAATAACATATGATTTAGAAAGTTTTTGGAAAAACTCTTATTCAGAAGTTCGAAAAGAGTTAAGAGGAAAGTATAAAAAACACTACTGGCCCGAAAATCCTTATGAAGCAGTAGCAACAAATAGAGTTAAAAAAAAAGGATCTACATAAAGTAGATCCTTTTTTAAGTTGGTTAATTTAAGTTAATAAATTATTTTTTAGCAATTGCTTCTTTTAAAGCTTTTCCAACTTTGAATTTTCCAACAGTAGTAGCTGGTACGTCAACTGTTTTATCAGTTCCTGGAACTTTAGCAGTTCTTGCAGCTCTATCAGCAGTAGTAAATGTACCAAAACCAATGAAACTTACAGATTCTCTTTTTACTAATGTTTCAGTAATTGTTTCTAATACAGAATCAACTGCACCTTTTGCGTCTTTTTTAGATAAACCAGCTTTTGCAGCTATTGCGTCAATAAATTCAGCTTTGTTCATGGATGAACTCCTTAATTAAAATAAATTTGATAAACTTTATACTATCTAAGCTTTAAAATAGCTAAAATTGGGGGTTTATATTGAAAAATAATGTAAAAAATAATGATTTAATAAATTTTATTAGCAAAATGATGTTTTTATACTAAGTAATCTGCAAGAGTTTTCTAAAATTGCTATTTTTTTTACAAGTTCATTTATGTCTCTATCATAAACATAAGCACCAACACCTTTGATTACCATTACATTGTTTTTTGATTCTTTTAAGTATCTAGTGATTTCTAAAGCGTTTCTGCTATACCAATTCTCACATTCCCCTGGGTCATAAATTGGAATTTCTCCAAAAGTTGTTTTTCCAAAATAATCTTCGAAAACTATAGAATCATGTTCAAAGGTATATGCTGTAGTATAAATAGGCATTCCAAAGGCTATATATTTTGCTTCATGAATATTTGTATATATTGTTGCATGAATATGTGATTCTATACTTGCAATTTTCCATCTATAATCTTGTTTATTGATATTTAGTGTACAAAATGAACTTGATGTCATTTCATCAAAAATTGCATCATTTGTATTAATTACAAAGTTCTCTTGATCTAGTTTTGCAGAGATTGCTCCATGATAAATTCCAAAGAAGTTTTTTCTAAACATTGTAAGAGATAAATCACTTAATTGTTTTACTGTAGCCTTATCTACCATTTTAAAAAGCCTTAAATATATTTTTGGGTATTATATACTAATTTTAATAAGGACTATTTGAATGCAAATACCACATGTTCCCGTACTATATAATGAAACACTTGAAGCTTTTTCTAGTATTAATGAAGGATATATCATTGATTGTACCACTGGTTTTGGTGGTCACACTAATGGATTATTAGAACAAAATGAAAATGTTAAGTTAATATGTAATGATCAAGATGATGAAGCTTTAGCTTTTTGTGCAAAAAGATTAGAGGCTTTTTCGTCAAGAGTTACTTTTAATAAAGGGAATTTTGAACATGTTCTTGATAACTTTAAAGATTTTGATATTAGAGGTGTTTTAGCTGATATTGGAGTTTCTTCTTTACAACTTGATAAACTAGAGCGTGGTTTTGGTTTTGAAAGTGAAACTTTAGATATGAGAATGAATCAAAATCAAAGTTTAGATGCTTCTGTAGTTGTAAATACATATTCTCAAAGTGAACTTGAAAGAGTGTTTAAAGAGTATGGAGAAGTGCGAGAATATAAAAAAGTTGCATCTCTAATAGTTAATAATAGACCTTTTACTTCTGCAAAACAAATAGCACAATTACTATCACAAAAAATGTCAAAAGGTAAAATACATCCAGCAACTCTTCCTTTTCAAGGTATTAGAATTGAAGTAAATGATGAGCTTGGAGTTTTAAAAAGATTATTTGATTCTTTGGCAGATGCAAAATTAGAAAATTGTATTGTTGCAATTATTTCATTTCATTCATTAGAAGATAGAATTGTAAAGCAATACTTTAAAAAATGGACAAAGTCTTGTATTTGTCCTCCTGAAGCTTTCAGATGTGAATGTGGTAATAATCATGCTTTAGGAAAAATACTTACAAAAAAACCAATTATTCCTACAAAAGAAGAGATAAAAAAGAACCCTAGAAGTAGAAGTTCTAAATTAAGGATTTTTAAATTTGATTAAATTAAATGCTGTTAATTCTTTAGTAATTGTATTTTCAATACTTTTTATTGCTGTTATTTTGTATTTTCCGAAAATATATTTTAGAAACAATATTTATTATATTAGTAAAGATATCAATAAATTATATGCTCACTATATTTCACTACAAGAAGAAAATAAATTCTTAGCACAACAATTAGAAGATATGAAATTTAAAAATCAAATTATTGATTCACTATTATTTAATCCTTTAAAAGATGAGAAATGATAAAAAGCATTATAGAGTTTGCATTAAAGAAACCTATTTTAAATCATATGTTTCTTCTTTTTATTTTATTGCTTGCTTTTTTTTCTTATTTTAAAATACCAAAAGAAATTTTTCCACCATCTGCTTTAGATGCTGTTTCTATTAGTGGCTATTACACGGGTGCAAGTTCAGAATTACTTGATAAAATTGCAGTTTCAGATATTGAAGATGAACTTTTAGGTTTAAGTTCTGCTGATACTATTTCTTCTACTATTAAAAATGGAAGTTTTAATATCAAAGTTGATTTAAAAGACGGGTATAAAGCAAATGAAATTGTTGATGATGTAAAAGATATTGTTACAAAAATTAAAACAAACTTACCTTCTGATATGGATGAACCAACTGTTAAAACACTTGAACACGCTTTTCCTTTGATAAATATTTCAGTTTCATCAAAACAAGATGTTTCAAAAGAGTACTTGATTGAAGTTGCTACAGATGTAAAATCAAAAGTTATGCAATTAAAAGATTTATCACAAGTTTCAGTTTTTGGAAAAAGTGATAAAGAGCTTCTAATAACTTTTAATGATGAAAAAATTGATGCATATGGCTTAAATAAATTAAGTGTTATAAACGCAGTTCAATCTTTAAGCTCTATTTTTCCAATTGGTTCTATTAAAGACTCTTCAACGCACTATTATTTATCTACATATAATGGTGAAAAAGATATTGAAAAAATAAAAAATACTTTAATACGAATAAACGGAACTTCTCTTTATTTAAAAGATATAGCAAATGTTAAATATACACTAGGTGATGTAGCAGATATCTCTCATTTTAATGCAAAAACAAATATTGCAGTAGGAATAAATAAAGGTGTAGAAGGTGATGCAATTGAACTTGTAAAACAAATCAAAGAAATTGCAAAAGATTTTGATAAAAAGTATGAGAATTTAGAGTTTGATACTTATATTGATACTTCTATTTGGATTAAAAATAGACTTAATACTGTTGTTTCAAATATTTTATTTGGTTTAATTTTACTATTTATTGCACTATTTATATTTATAAATGTAAGAATTGCTATTGTAATAGCAATTGGAATTCCAACTTCCTTTATGATTGGTTTAATTGGTGCTGATTATATGGGATATAGTTTAAATATGCTTTCTTTGCTTGGAGCTTTAATTGCTTTAGGAATGCTTGTTGATGAAGCAATTGTTGTAGGTGAAAATATCTATAGACATCTTGAAATGGGCAAAGATAAGTTTACAGCAGCACGTGATGGAGCATTAGAAATGTTCCCTGCTGTTTTAACAGCAACAGCAACAACAATATTTGCTTTTTTACCAATATTACTAATGACAGGAGAAGTAGGGAAGTTTATGCAAATACTTCCTGTAATGATTACAATACTTCTTATAAGTTCACTTGTAGAAGCATTTTTCTTTTTACCTCTACATGCACAAGAAATACTAAAAGTAAGTAAAGATGAAAGAAAATCTCACAAAGTTTGGGATTTTAACTATAAGCTATATGGAAATATTTTAGAGTTTTTATTAAAATGGAAATATATTGCAATAATCATTATGATAGCTACAATTATCGGTTCATCTGTAATTATATTCAAAACTCAAAAGTTTGAGTTTATGCCTTCTTTTGATTCAACTCAAATATATATAACAGGTTCTGTTGGAGTTGGTAAAAAAATTGAACAAACAGAACAACTTGTATTTGATATTGAAAAGAAGATATTAAACTCAGTTGATTTTAAAAATGTAGTAAGTTCAGTATCTTCAGTTACGGGAATGAAACTTGATGGTAAAAATCAACCTCATTATGAAGAGTTTTATTTTCATATATTTGTAAACTTACATGAAAGAGCACCTACAAATATTTTTGAAGAGTTTGTAAACCCTTATCTTTCGCCAAAATATGACAATACTAATATGATTAGAAATATTGCAGCTCAAGATATGGAAGAGCAGTTAAAAGAGATTTTAAGTGCTGATATTAGTTCTGGAACGTATGATGAATTAAAAGTATTTGTTCCACAAGCTGGAATTGTTAAAAATGATATTGAAATAGCAGTTTCAGGAGAAAAAGAAAAAGTAGCACTTGCTGTTAAAAAATTAAAAGATTCTTTTTCTAAAACAAATGGAGTTTCAAATATAGCTGATGATGCACTAACAGGAAATTATGAATTAAAGTTTAAAGTAAACTCTTATGGAAATAATATTGGAATTAGTGAAGAGACTATATTAAATGAATTAAGACCTTTTTATTTTAAAGGAACTTACTCAAAAATGTTTGATAATCAAGGTATTGTTGATATTATTTTTGAGAGTAAATCAAAAGATATTTTAAATAGTTTAGATACTTTTGAAATCACTACTTCAAGTGGTCAAAAAGTTCTTTTAAGTGAAGTTGTTGATTTTATAAAAGTACCTGCATATTCACAAATATTTAAAGAGAATAATGAGCAAATTATAAGTGTAACAGCTTCTTTAAACAAAGTTACATCAGCTGAAGTTTTTCAAACAATACAAAGTGATATCGATGAGCTTAGAAAAACTGTTACTTTAGAAATAAAAGGTGAACAACAAGAAAATGAGAAAGTGCAAAGAGAAATGGGGCAGGCTGCTTTAATAGCTGTTATTCTTATCTTTATGGCACTTGTTTGGATGTTTGACTCAATTGTAAAACCTCTAATCATTTTAAGTACAATTCCCTTATCTGTTTTAGGTGTCTTAATAGGTCACGTTGTAATGGGAATAAATGTTTCAATGCCAAGTTTAATTGGAATAGTAGGACTTGCGGGTGTTATTGTAAATGATGGAATTATTATGATGGACTTTATTAAAAAAGCAAAAACTTTAGCTGAAATGGTAGAGTTAGCAAAAATGAGATTAAGACCAATATTATTAACATCAGTTACAACAATACTAGGACTTTCTACTCTTATTTTCTTCTCTTCAGGTCAAGCCTTGATTTTACAGCCAATGGCTGTATCTTTAGGTTTTGGAATATTATGGGCTACGATTTTAAATCTTTATTTTGTACCTATGATTTATAGAATTATTTATTTAAGAAAATCTGAATAAAGTATATATATTATACTTACTTATTAATATAAAAAGATTATACTTTATATATAATATTTAAAAAGTAGTAATGATGTTAAAGAATATTAATGAAAATACTATAGATGAAGTTTGGCATAAAAACTATTTTGAAATCTGTAAACTTAGACTGTCTAAATCTTCATATCAGATAATGATTGAAACAATTAATGATATTATTGATGAAAAACTAAAGAGTAATTCAAAACTTGTCGTGAGAAGTATCTTTCCAAGAAATACTTGGCGCAATACTATTTGGGAAGAAGCTTTTACAAAAGCTTGTTCTCAAGATGATTGTTATTCAGGTCAATTTGTTGGTTTATTAGTTTGCCAAGAATTGATTTTAAGAGACGAAACTTGGTATTTTATTAAAACTGACGTATCTTCAAATATGGTTTATTTCACTAAATAGATATTTGAATATTTATTTATGAACTCTTAGCTTTTTTAACAATATTACTTATCATATTTTTAAATACAAAATAATGAATAGGTACAAGTGAATACCAATATATTCTTCCAAAAAGTCCTTTTGGATAATAATAAGCTGTTTGGATTAGTTTATTATCTTTGATTTTAAACTCTAACCAAGCTCTTCCTGGTAGTTTCATTTGAGCAAATAAAAGTAATCTTTCATTTTTTTTGATATCAACTACTTTCCAAAAATCTAAGCTATCTCCAATTCTAAGATTATATTGGTCTCTTCTTCCTCTTTTTAGTCCAACTCCACCAATCATTTTATCAATAAAGCCTCGAATTTCCCAAAGAAAATCAAATTCAAACCAACCATTTTTCCCACCAATACTAATAAAACTTGCATATACTTTTTCTTTTGGAATATTACTAATATCAAATTCTTTTCTATCTAAAAATATTGCATCTGCTATTTCTTTTGAATGGTCTTTATTCCAATCTTTTCCAAGGTTATCACTCCATCTAGAAATTACTTGATTCTGTTGTATTACTACAACTGCTTGTTTTACTGCATCTATAAATTTTGTTGGTATTATATTTGGATAATATTTTTTTGCATTGTCATTTTGAATTATTACTTCTGATTTTAATCCTTCAATTAGTGCTTTTGCAACTCCAAATGGAACAGGAGTAAAAAGATTTAACCAATATGATGAGATATTTATTGTTAAAAAAGGAAGAGGAATTATCACTCTTTTAAGCCCTAAAGCCTTAGCTGATTGAAGCATCATTTCTTTGTAAGTTAATTGTTCACTTCCAATATCAACTACAAGGTTATCTTTTTCTTTTATATATAAAGATTCTAATAAATAAGCAATAACATCATCAACACCAATTGGCTGTGCTTTTGTTTCAACCCATTTTGGAGTTGTCATTATTGGAAGTTTTTCTGTTAAATTTCTAATAATTTCAAAGCTTGTACTTCCTGAACCTATTATAACTCCAGCTCTAATCCATATATTTTGTACTTCTTTTCTTGAAGAAAGTATTTCTCCTGTTTCTAATCTACTTAATAAATGCTCGCTTGTATTCTCATTTTTAACTCCAAGACCACCTAAATAAATCACTCTTTTTACACCGCATTCTTTTGCAATATCAATAAAGTTTTGAGCCGAAATTTTATCAAGTTCTTTGTAGTTTTCATTATTTAAAGAGTGAACTAAATAATAAGCTATATCAATGTCTTTAAGTGCTATTTTTAGTTTTTCTTTATCAAAAGTATCACCTTCAACCACTTCAATATTTTTGTGTTTTTTTGAAGATAGAATTTTCTTATCTCGAACAAAAAGTCTTAGATTAATATCTTCTTTTTCAATTAATTTTTGTTTTAATCTTCTTCCAATATATCCATTTGAGCCTGTTAGTAATACATTCATAATATATTCCTTTCGATTTATATGTCAGTATATTACTAACAGAAATTATTCTGTAGGTGTTTTATATAAGTTTTATAATATTACAATACCTTTAACTTGTCTAAGAATATTGTTGTTTTCATCAAAATCTTTTAACTCTTTTCCTGGTTCTAGTGTTGTAATTGTAGCTTTTCCAATAATATGTCGATATTTCTTTCCATATTTGTTCTTAAGTCTTACACTCCACATATTGTGCATTACAAGTGGTTCATTTTGTTTTTGTCCAATATAAAGCATAATATGACCTTTTAAATACACTAATGTAGAAAAAGGAATTGCATTTTTTCTTATATATTCTTTTTTTTGTTTTTTTGTAAAACTTGAGATGTCATGATATTTACCATTTTTTGTTTGTGCTTTTGAGTTTCTAGAAAGGTACTTTCCAAATGGAGCAAAAAAATCTTGTGTAAAACTTGAACAATCTCTATTGTTTAATAATCCACCCCAACCATAAGGTTCATCTAGTAATGCTTTTGCAATTTTTATTCTATTTCTAGAATTAAATTCTAAAGGCATTGATTCAACTGAATTTGGGTCTATATCAATATATGTAATTATTGCATTATTATCAAAATCTTTTTTTGCAATAATATATTTATTTGCTGCTTTTGGAAAAATAGTAGCTACTTTTACATATTCTCTAAAAGTATTGTCATATATTGGAAACTTTTCTTCTATTGCTACACTGTAGTTGTTTGTTTTAAACTCATTGATAAATTCTTTATCAACAAATGCTATGTCTCTAATATGAATCCATCCTCCAACACTATTAGATTGCATATAAACCCATGCTTTATCTTTTGAATAATGAGAAACAAATATTGGAGTATTTATTTTAATAGCAGAGTTCTGGTTGTAATCAAAAGGAAAACCTTCACCTGCTTTATTTGGATTATAAAACATTGGTGATGATGTTGGGAAAACTCTAATATTAGTGTTTTTTAGTGTAATTGCTTTCTTTAGTAAAGTATTGTATTTTTCAAAATTTGAATTATCAATTTGTTTATTAAACCATTTTTCATCTGCTTTTATATGGTTTTCTAAATATACAGTTTTATTTTTGTATGAAAAACCCCAAGTTGCATCTTTTAAATTGTATGTAGCTTTACTTTGATTCCATGGTCTAAAATATTTTGATAGATATTTATCACTTTCTTTATTTTGATTCATAAAGTTATTGTTTGCAAGTTTTGTACTTTTTATCAGATCATTTTTCTTTACTTTTACAAGAGGTTCTTTTTGTGAACATGCAGTAAATAATATGAGTGTAGAGAGTAAAAGAATATTTCTAAGTTTTTTGCTTTTTGTCATAGGTAACAGCCTCTATTTTTAATATAGAGATTGTACCATTTTATAATTTTTCTATTTATTAAAAAAAGAACTTTTTCTTTAATTTAAAGAAATAAATAACTGTTTTGTATTGAACAAAAATAAAAGGTAGCATAAGAATAAAATATGCAAGTGAATATTTATCAATAATACCATTAAAAGTAAGTCCAAAGTTTATAAAAAACATTCCAAATACCATAAATGCAACACCAGGACAGATTAGTGCAAATGATACAGATGATTTATCTTTTCCATCAACAAATTTTTCAAAATATCCTAGTTGATTCATGATTTTATAGCCTAATACTCCAAATATAATTTGTAAAGAAACAATAATTGAAGTAAGAGTGAATAATGAAGACTTATCAACAGTTGCACCAAAATTATGGTCAAGCCCAAAAGAGATTCTAACACCTGTAATTCCTAAAAGTGTTAAAATAGGAATAATAATCCATAAAGATGGAGATGCTTCAGCTGAAATACCATGTTCAAACATATTTTTAAAACCAATTGTAAGTTTTATTACTAATAGTAAAAGTGATAAAGCCATAAAGAATAATGCACCAAAAATACCAATCGCATTTATTTCAATATTATGACTCATAGCTCCAGGAGCTGCAAAACCAACAGCAATCATTGCAAAAGCAAAAATTGAAATCATTTGTGAAAGATTATTGTTTTTTGTAAAATCAAAATCGCCATTTATAATAATTCTTGAAAAGTAATTAAAAAATATTTTTAATCCAAAGAATCCTGTTATCATAAATCCTATTAACGCAAAAGGAAATAAGTACTCAACAATTCCCCAAAGACCTGGAACAAAAACAGCTCCTAAAACAAAACATACATTTATCGTCATTGTAAAGGTAAGTGGTATTGTCATTAAAGTAATTTCTGCATTTGAATTCTTTAATTCTTTATATGTATCTGATTTCTTATACATATTAAATTGTTTTGTATTCCAAATTAAGAGTTTAAAATGTAAAAATGCAAAAGCAATTATAAATACAAGTGAAAAAGCAGATACTAAAGATAGCCAGTTCCCTTTTAATAGTTGAGGGTATATAAAATCAAAAGTTGCCATTGGAGCACCTTCATGAGGTACTAAAAACATTAAATACATAAAAAATGATACTGATAAACCACCAGCACCTAATGCTGATAAAAAACACATGGGAGAAAATTTTTCTCTTAAAGTCATTATAAGTCCTTAAATAAATTTTTTAGATAATACAATATAGTATATTAAATACTTATGAATATATTATAAGAAAAACTTATTATAATATATTTTTGAACATATTCCAAATATATAGCTAAGTTATTACTTGATATAGTTTTAATAGATTATTTTAGGAAATTATATAAGATGCAAAAGATTTCAGTTTCAAAAGAGTTGTTTGAAGATATTTTATTGAAAAAAATACTAGTTCTTAGTAAAGAAAATAATAAATATTGGAAAAAAATACTTCTTGAACCTAAAATTGTAAATGATAATATTGAATACTCAATAAAACAATTTGATAATTTAACAATTACAAATGGCTTAGGAAAAGATTCACCTTTACTTGTAATTGAGTGTAAAAAAATAGATTATTCTTCTTCAAAAGATTGTTTTGAGTTTTCTTTAGGAAAAATCATAGAACAAAAAAATACAAACCTAGAAGAAAATTATAAAGATAATCTAATTGAAGAACTATTAAGAGAAAAAGAACTTTTAAAAGATCAGATGAATAGAGACCATTTAACTAAGGTTTATAATAGACGAAAAATGGAAGATGATTTAAAAGTTTTTTCAAGACAAAGTAATTCTTCTTTTTTAAGTGCAATATTTATTGATGCTGATAGATTTAAAGGTATAAATGATAACTTTGGACATGAAGCAGGGGATAAAGCTCTTATTTATTTAGCTAATAAATTAAAAAAACATGCAGAAGTTCTTAATGGAGAAGTTTATAGATATGGTGGTGAAGAGTTTATAATATTATGTTTTATCACTAAAAACCATATTTTACAAAAGTTAAATGAGTTAAAAGAAGATATTAAATCAAAAAAATTATATCATCCTTTACGAGATATTTCAATTACTGTAAGTATTGGTGTTTCTTTTTTAAGTGATTGTAATAATGTTGATGAAATGATACAAAAAGCTGATAAAGGTGTGTATAAAGCTAAAGATAATGGTCGTGATAGAATAGAATTTGTATAAAGTAAGTAAAAATAATAGACTAGCTAAAAGCTAGCTATTATTAAGTATTGATAGAATTATTTTGCTATTTTATCTGCAATCGCATTCATAGTAGCTTCGTCCATACCTTTAACTTGACCTTTCATTAAACCTTTCATAGGTCCTCCGTAAGATCCATCTTGGTAACCTTTTAAAGCTGCAACGAAATCTGCTTTAGTCATATCTTTAATAACTTTTGATTTACCTAATGCTACTTTTTCTCCATTTGCTCCATGACAACCTGCACATTTTGCGTAAGGGTTAGCGAATGCTACACATGCTGTTAATACTGATGCTGCAATAATAATTTTTTTCATTGTTAGATCCTTTTTTTTATATTGTAGTAATTATAATATAATTTATTTTAGGAGTAATTGACGTTAGTCAATAAAAAGTGAGTTTTTTATAAATATAGCTTGATGCTATATTTATAATTATTTAATAATTAATTCTTTTTTTAATTCGTCTATATTTATCTTATTTTTATCAGAAGGAATAAGAGGTAAAGATTTTTTATATATTATTCTTGATGGAATCATATATGATGCTAGATGTTTTTTTAATTCAAAAATAATCTCTTTTGAACTTAGTTCATTATTTGCTGTATAAACTAAAACTATTTCTTCTTCAATCTCTTCATTTTCTATTGAAAATACTGCACATTGATTAATTTCAGAAATATTTTTACAAACTACAGATTTTATTTCATAAGGACTTACTCTAAAACCTCTTGTTTTAATCATATTATCATCTCTTGAGACAAAGTAAAGATAACCTTCTTCATCTTTATATACATAATCTCCAGTTGCTACAACTATTTCATCATTTAACTCGCCATCAAGGTTTATAATGTTTTTAAGTATTTGTGCTGATTTAAATCTTTGCTTAGTTTGTTTTGGACCTTTCCAGTATCCTTGATATATATATCCACCTCTATGAATTAACTCACCTACAACTCTTGGGGGACACTCATTCCCATCTTCATCAATTACATATAATTCAACATCAGGAATAGCTTTTCCAATTGAATCAGGTCTTATTTTAAGCTGAGATGGATCTAAATAAGTAGATCTAAAGGCTTCTGTTAACCCATGCATAGAATAAAATTTTGCAGTTTTAAAATATTTTTCAATATCTGTAATCATTTTATTTGTTACATTTCCACCTGAAGATGTAATAATTCTTACATTTTCTAAAAGTTCACTACTTGGAAGTCTATTTTCTTCTTCATCAAACATATCTGTAATTGTAATAGGCATAATAGGTAAAACAGTTACTTTATCATTTATTAAATGATTAAAGAAGTCATTTGGTAATACAAATCTATGTAAAGCTAATGTAGCTCTTTTATATAATGAACAAAAGATTTGATTTAATCCATAATCTAGATTAAAAATCAAAAGTCCTGAAATCACATCATCTTCTTTTAAATCTAGATATTGTGATACTACACGTGCAGAATCAATAAAGTTTCTATGTGAAATTACAATACCTTTTGGTTTTCCACCCATTCCAAATGAATAAGTAATAGCTGCATTTTGATGACCTGAAATATTACATTCATAAGGTTTATTATAATATTTGTAAATCTCTTCAAAAGAGGGCAGGTCTTTGTGTGTTGTTTCATAAGAGATAATTGAACCTGTAAAGTTAATCTCTTCAATAGATTCTAATTTTACTTTATCAGTAATAATACACTCTATATTACAATCATTGATTATATACTCAACTTGCTCTGATTTTAAAAGTTTTGTTAATGGAACTAAAATATAATCAGTTGATAAAATAGCAAGCATTGCAATTACTTGATCAATTCCTTTATTTGAATAAACACCAATTCTACTTTTACTAGGCATATTTAATTCATCTAAATAATAAGCAATTTGATTAACTTTAGTAAATAATTCACTATAAGTTAATTTTTCTTGGCCATGAATAATTGCTATTTTATCAGGGTTTGATACATTAGCTTCTTCTATTAATGTTCTTATACAATTTATTGACATATTATTTCCTTTACTTTTGAGTAATTCCAAGAGTCCAAATATCATAATTTGAATCTAAAACAATTGAAGGATGAACTTCACTATTTAATATTTTTTTATAGAAAAATGCAATAATATCCTCAACTTCTTCAAAACTTAGAACCTTGGTAATTCCACCTGTTAAAACAACAGATTTTAACAATTCTAGTTTTAATTTAATATATAAAGGATGAACTTCTGATACTTTATACATTACTAAGAAAATAGCAAGTTGCATTAAAATTCTAAGGCTTTTTTCATTATTTTCATTAAATATATTTTCTGTAACTTTTAAATGTGCAAGTAATTCATATACAAATTCATTGTTTTGTGCTGCAAATATTAAAGACTCACGTGATTTAAAAACACCTAGTTTTTTAAATACTAATCTATCATATTCATTTTCTGTAACGATATTATCATCAGATAAATCTTTTGAATAATGAATATCTGTTGTAGCTCCACCAATATCAATTAAAATAAATGGATTAACTGCTGCAAATTTTGAATCAATCATTGGTAATGTCTTATTTACAATATAAGGAGTTGAATAAATTTGATTTGATGTTAAATCATAAAGGTGTTTAATATCTTCCTTACCCATGATATCAGCTTGATAAAGATTAGTTAAATATTCTTTTAAAGGCTCTTCTACAACATGCAGTTTATTATTGATTATATTTTCAATAATAATTAGGTTCTCAATTTTTGAACTTAAGTAATTTGCATCTTTAGATGAACCTGCAAATACGACATTTGAGTAATTTACATTTTCTAAGTAATTAAATAAATCTTCATCAAATAAACCATCAACGCTATTTATTCCACCAACAATTATTACAACATCGATTAAATCACTTGGAACTGAGGCTTTTTTAATATCTTGGTATAAAACAGTATCTATAATATTAATTCCAGAATTATAAGCAATATTTTTTGCAAACTTTAATGAAAAAGAGTTTGTAACACCAATTACTAAAGTTGATAAACCACCATTTGCAGATGAACAAATATATACTTCATCTTTTGCAAAACCTTCAATCTTACTTCCACATTTTGATACTAAATCATCATAAATATTTTTATTAAAATCTCTAAAATGTTGCTCAACTTTATCATTTGTTGCAACTTTGAAGTAAGTACTTCCTATGTCTATTAAAAGTTTATTTTCTACCATTGCATAATTCCTATATCATGAATAATATCATTTACTATTGATGAGGCATCTTTATTTAAATCACAGTGTTTCTTTTCATATTCAAAACATCTATCACTAATTGGTAAATTACCTTTTTTTATAATTCTGATATTTTTGTTTTTATCTCTTACTGTTACTACTTCATTATGATTAATAATATGTGGAGAGAAAGGAACATCAATAGTTCCATTTTTAATAGAGTTAAAGACTTTTCTCCATAAAGTATCAGCAGGGTCATTGAATACTGCTTCCATTATGCTCATTACTTCTTCTGTTAAAATCTCTTCTTCTTCTTTATCAACTACATTTGGAAGTCCATTTAACATTCTTAGAGTATATTGAGTATTTGCAACTGTTTTAGCATTTGCTTCTTTTGTTGGAATTCCTGATGCTTCTTCTCTTGTTTTTGTAATAATCTTATCAGCACCAACCATTGATGCAATTACAGTTGAAGTATTAATTAAACATTCTGCAAAGTTTTTATCAGTAGGGAAGGCTCCCATCCATTGATGATATACTAAATGAACTGATGCATCACCACAGCCAATTTCTTCTGCATAATATTTTGCCATTTTTCTAATAACTGCACCAGTAACTATATCTTGATTCATAGAACCAGTTTGCGAGAAAGATACTGAGAATGACTTTACACCTTCTTCAAGTGATAAAAGCATTTCAAGTAATTGAATTACAATAGTTACACAAGGAGGCACTAGTGTTGCAGTTAATGGTCCAAATGATTCTCTATTAATTGGTTCATTTAATTTTGAATAATTTGCACATACTCGTTCAACGTATTTCCAATATAAAAAAGCCTTATCTAATGGAAAGTTTTTTGAATATGGTAAAAGGTAAGTAATTGGTCCACCTTCAATTTCAAATATTCCTGATGCAATTGCAGTTTCTATTAAAAGTCTTGCATCTGGAGTTCCGTGTCTTAGACTTACAGGCTTATTAAAATGTGTAATCATTTTTCTTGTAGTTTTATAACCATGATTTACTAATGGATATCCATTTAACATATCAACTTCATTTTCTTCAGAAAGTTTTAACATCTTAGCAGATGTTGCATAGTCATTTAATCTTGTATTAGAATCAATAGTTAAGGGTAAAATATCAACATCTGCATTTACAAAAAACTCATATAAGTCATATTGTTTTTGATAAGTTGGAAAACCACCACGAGGTTGAACAAGCATTTTATTTGCATTTTTAAATCTATGAGATATAAATAAATCTTTTGAAGCATTTTTTACAAACTCTTCAATCTCAGCAAAATCAAAATCATCTGCATATTTATTTTGGATAATAATATCTCTTTCTTCTTGAAGTAAACTCATTATTTTCTCTCCTTCAAGTATGTTTCTAGTGAATCAAGTCCTGTATTTAAATCAATTTGATGAAATACTAAATCAAAACCGTAATCTTTAAACTTAGCAACAATTTCATCATTACTTCCTGTTCCTACTGTTAAGTTTCCACCAATCATAAATACTACATTATCTAAAAGATTTCCATATTTTGACTTTAAGATTTTAACTTCTCTACACCATCCTTCAGCTTCGCCATTTAATGATGATATTAATAAAATATCAGCATTTGTTTCAACAACTGCATCAAGAAATTCTTCTAAATAAGTATTAACACCTAAGTTAAATACTTCAAATCCACGTGCTTGTAATGATATATCAATAAGTCTGTTTGCAACAACATGGATATCATTGCCAACAACTCCTGTAACTACTTTCATATATTTGTACCTAATTCTTTTTTTATTAGTTTATTTAAGGCAAATATAATATCTAAATTGTGGTTAGGATTTAATTAGATGTACAAAAATAGTACAAGAAGAGCTTGAAGTAGATTATCTAAATCTACTTCAAATGATTTATAATTCAGAATTTATCAAATCAATTAAGTTTTGTAAACCAAAAACTTCTAAAGGTTTGCCATTTACATAATAAGCTGGAGTTTTGTTTGCTTTTAAAACTTTTCCATCTTCTATATCTTGTTTTACTATTTCAATAATTTTAGGATTTTTCATATCTTCTGCTAATTTAGTCATATCAAGAAGTTTTGAAGTGCTTAATATTCCCCAAGTTTTATTTAAATCAACTTCATGATGAACTGTCCAAAACTTTTGAGTTGCAAATAATAGTTCTAATGTTTCTAAAAATTTCCCTTGCTTTTTTGTAGCTTCTAGCATCATTACAACATCAACTGAGCCTTTATGAAAAGGTGCATATCTTAAAACAAGTTTTATGTTTCCTTTGTTTCTTTTCATAATATCTTTTACATGTGGATGCATTTGTGCACAAGTTTCACAAGCTGGGTCAAAAAACTCAACAAGTTCTACTTTTGCATTTTTTTCACCTAAAATAAATGAACTCTCTCGTACAAGGGCTGAGGAGTTTTGTTTTGCATTTGATGCTAATTGTTCTGATTTATTTGTTTTAAAAATATATGCACCACTTAAAAATACTAATATTAATACTATTAGTGAGCTTATTATAACTTTTTTATTTTGCATTCTTTTACCTTAAATTTTTGATTTAAGATTATCAAATAAACGTTAACAAATAGTTACGATAATTAGTTATTCTTGGAAATAAATTTTTCATATAACTCAAGATTTATACTCATATATTTTGATTTAACATAAATTGGTCTTAGTTTATTCATAATTTCATTTACTTCATTTATTGATTTTTTTTTGTAAAGTAAATAGGATGATATAGCCAAAATACTTCTTGACATTCCTAGAGTACAGTGTATATATATTTTTTCATTTGAATGTTTTTCTATTGTTTTTATTATTTGATGTAAAATCACTGGATCTTGCATTGTCATATCCAACAATGGATATCGTATTTCTTTAATATTTGTTTTATGAAATTGTTGATCATTTGCAAGGTTTATAATGGTTTTAATCCCTAGTGCTTCAAGTTCTTTATACTCTTCTTTTGTAGCTTGTCTTCCAAAATAAATATTGTCATTTAATTGTGATTTAAAATCTATTTTATTTTTATAATAATTCCAAGAAAAATAAGAAGCAATAAAATATGGTGCAAATAGTATTTTTTGAAATATATTTGGTTTTGATTTTTCATTTGTCAATAATAAATTAAAACCAAAAGCATAGATAAAACTTATACTTAAAGCTGTTAAAAATAAATATATAAAAATAAATGAATTAAAGTTAAAATATAAAATTATTGATATAAGAACACCTATTAAATAGTACAAAGACATTTTTAAACTTCTAGGAGTCATAAATCTCGAAGTTAAATATGTTTTTTTCTTCGAAGATATAAGATAAACCACGGTAAAGCCAACAACCGCACCTGTTGGAATATCAATAAAATGATGTTGATAAACAAACAAAGTAGATAAGCAGATAAGTATAAACCAAAAGGCTAAAAATGATTTTATAAAAATATTTGAAATATGTTCTTTCATTGAAAACCAAAGTACAATAGCTAAACTAATATGTAAAGAGGGCATTTGATTATAAGCTAAATCAAGCTCTAGCATTGAAAAAAGAAAGTTTGAAGTTTCAGGTTTTACAAAAGAAAATTGTAAAGGATAAAGAACAAATACAAAAACAGAAAAAGTCATTGTAATAAATATCCTAAGCGCTAAAACTCTAAGCTCAAACCTAGTTTGAGTCAGTAGTAGTGCAATTGCAAATAATATATCAGATGACATATAAGGAATTATAAATATTTCAATAAATGGAATATTTTCTTCCCATTGCATAAAAAAGGATTCATGAGGAGACGTTAAAAAAGCATACTGATTTGCACTTCCGTATAAAATAAAAAATAAAGCACCAAGATACAAAAGCCAAACACTTCTTTCTTTTAAAGTTGCATTTGCTTCTAGGGATGGATTATATATTTTAGTCATTAGCTTTTTTAAACTTTGCAGAAGAAACTGTAAAAATTCCCCAGTCATCTATTTTCATATTTTCTTTTTCAAAATTATATTCATTAAATAACAAGTCTAATTCATACTGACTTCTTCTTCTCATAATCCATTGCTTATCTCTATGATTTCCTAAAACGTTTGCAATTTGTGCTAATTGAGGATGCCAAGGTTGTCCTGTATAAACTAAATATCCCTTATCTTCAATAACTGCTGTTATACCCTCAATTGCATTTTTAATCAAATCATTTGAAGGAAATAGCTCAAATACCCCAGAAACTACTACAATATTTGGTTCAAATATGTCCTTTGAATATGTATTTTTATCAAAAGCATCAGCTTGTTTATAAGCAATATTTCCAATTCCAAACTCTTTAACTAATTGTTTCCCTTCATTAATATTTTGTTCTTGATAATCTTGTACCAAAACTTGAATGTTAGGGTATTTTTTACATATTTCTATTAAATATCTAGCAGGTCCTCCAGCGATATCCAAAATTTTTACTTTTTTATTTTCTTTATTTAAAGCTTCAATTTTTTCTTCTAAAGTAGAAATCATATTTACTTTTCTTTGTCTAATCCCTTTCCAACCAATACTATTTAAATAGTTTTTATCAATCATTTCACCAAGTTTCGTTTTTCCACTTGGTTTATTTGCATAAATATAATCAAGAGTTACTCCTGAATCAAATCCATATTTTAAGCCTTTTTTCATTCCATCACTCATGAAACCTAGATTATTAAGCATGAATCTTTGTGTAAAATATGAAGTTTTCTCACATAAAGATTGACTTCCGTAAACTATCTTATCGATTTCATCTTGAGTAATCTTTATTTTTTCATTTAAATAGTTTTCTTTTTCTGATTTAAAACAAAGTTCAATAAAATCCACTATTTCTTCTATTGCTAAATCTTTTTTGTCTTCATATAAAACACCATGAAAGAAGCCATCTAGTTTCACAAACTTTTTAATCTTTGAAGAAAGTTTTGCATAAAAGTCTCCTTGAATACTACTGTTTACAACATAATCTTTTGAAGCACTTAATACTAAAGTTGGTGTTGAAATTAAAGTCGCATCCTTAACCACTCTTTTTGCAGTATCAAGTAGTGTTGTTAGTTGTTTTGCTGGAATATTTGGAGTTATAAGTTTATCTTCATCATATATCTTTTGCTCATTTTTATCATGTGTTAAAAACTTTGATTTTACATAAGATTTGATGTTTAAATCTGGTTTTATTTTTATTGCTAAATCTAAAAATTCTTTGGCAAAGGGAAAATATAATTTTATTTCAAAAGCAGGAGCAACTAAAGCAACTCCTGCAATTTTAGGTGCATAATCATGTATCCAAGTAGATGCAACAACACCTGCAACAGAGTTTGCAATTACAAAAATATCTTCTTGTTTAATCTTTTCTTCTTTACAAACAAAGTTTACAAAAGAGTTTAAATCACGAACTAAATTCATAAATTCATATGTTGCATCAACTTTTGTTTTTCCATGACCTCTATTATCATAAGAATATATTTTATAATTTTCAAATGCTTTTGTTTTAGCAAATTCTTCTAATCTTTTTGAGTGCTCATGCCCTCTATGCAGCACAATTAGTACTTTTTTATTCCAAGTATTTATATTTTCCCATTTACGAAAAAAAAGTTTTTGTTTATCAAAACTTTTAAAAGTATTTATGTTTTCTTCCATTTCTTGCCTTTAGTTTTTGAAATTTTCTTCTAATAATGATACAAAGTCATTTACATTTGAATTTACTTGATTAAAGCAAATTGCTTCTTTTATTTCTAATTTGATTATTAAAGGAATAAAAAGCGCTTCATTTTTAGGTAATGCTTTTCCTGTGTTTTCTAATACCATTGGTACAATTTTTAAATCTGGATATTTTTTTGCTATATGTCCGATTCCATTTTTAAACTTTTGCATAACAGATGCTTCCCCACGACTTCCTTCTGGAAATATAATAAGTGTTTTGTTCTCTTCTATAGCTTTATAAACACCATCTAATGGATGCTGTCCATCTTTTCTATTTACTTTTCTATTAATAGGAAGAATTCCAATTAATTGTGTTGAAATCCATTTGATATATTTGTTTTTAAAAAAATAATCACTAGCAGCTACGGGAGATACATTTACGATATCTTTATTTGAATACATTGTCATAATGGCTAAAATATCTAGATGGCTATTATGATTTGCAATAATAACATATGGTTCATCTTTTGGTAGATTTTCTATATTTTTAATACTAAGACCTGTAATTATAAACATAAAAGGCTTTGCAAAAATAGCAAAAAATAGTTTTTTAAACATCTCTAAACCTTAATAATATAAATAATAAACATAATGAAAAAATAAAGGCGTAGTATATGTTAAGCTATCAATTCTATCAATAATTCCACCATGACCAGCTATTAAATTCCCAGCATCTTTAACACCAACATCTCTTTTTATCATAGAAACTACAACATCACCAATAAAACCACCAATACTTATAATTAGACCTGCACCTATTGCTTCAATAACTGTAAAAGGTGTTAGGTATGAAAATATAACTGCTAAAATTGTTGTAGTAATAACAGCTCCACTAAAACCTTCAACAGTTTTATTTGGACTTACTTTTGGAATGATTTTATTTTTACCAAATCTTTTACCAAAAACATATTGTAAAATATCATTAAATTGAGTTAAAAATACTAAATATAAAACCATCATAGCACCACTAACTACTTCAATATTTGGTAAGAAGAATAGAAAAGCCATATGACTTATACAAAATACAAATAGCATCACTCCCCATTGTACTTTACTAGTATTATTTATGAAGCCATCAGTTTGACCTATTAACATTTGTCTAAATGGTAAAAGAAGATATAAATAAACAGGAATACAGATAATAAACATTTCATACCATTGAATATATGCAAAATAGTATTGAAATGCAATTACTATATATCCATAAAACATGATCCTTCTATCTGTATGTCTTGTTGGAATTAATGTAAAATATTCTTTTAAAGCTAGGAAACTTAACATTGCAAAAAATATGATTGCTAAGGTATTATTTATATAAACACCAACAATAAAAAAGCCAATCATATATATCCATGATATTGTTCTATTATAAAGTTCAGTAAAAGGTTTATTCTGCTTTTTTTGTAGGTGTTTTATAAAAAAATATGCAAAAGCTAAAATTGCAAGAATTATTGAAAAAGTAGTAAGAATTTGAGAGTTTAAAATATTCATTATAAACATCCTTTTAATCTGTTATAAATTGTAATTACTAGAAGTATAATACTAATTGCTAGAAGTATATTTAAAAAAACAATATTTACATTAAATACTAATAGAAGTGAAATTAAACCAAAAAGAAAGGCTCTATCACTTTTTCCCATTGGTCCATCATATCTTCTGTCATTGTAAACTGCTTGAAAAAGTACCCCAGTAAACTCAGAGATAATAGAAAGAATAACAACTATTACAACAAGATAAATATCAAGAAACAATATAAAAGGTAAATATAAAAAAACATCAGAAAGGACATCACTTAATTCATTTAAGATTGCACCTTTTTTTGTTTTCATATCATGCTCTTTTGCAAGCATTCCATCAATTGCATTTAGTGCCATTCTAATAAACATAATAATAGGTATTAAAAGAAGAAGTTTAATATTAAAACTAGCTAGTAAAATAATCAGCCCACTGATAAAAGATAAAAAAAGTGCAAATAAAGTCACTTGATTTGCAGTGTAGCCTTTACTAGCACATTTCCTTACAATAGGACGAAGTAAATCTTGAAATTTTGGTTTCAAATCATATATAGTCATTAAATTTTCACAACCTTTTTATTTTAAGTTGTGATTCTATCAAATAAGTCTTAATAGTATTGTTACGGCAGTTGAGATTTTGCTTTTATTTTTTCCTCTAAGTTTTGCTTTGTTCTTAATACTGCAGCGTTAATCAGGCTTAAATCATCTAAATCATTTACAAGTAATTTTGCTTCTTTATAAAGTTTATTTGCTTGAAATAAGTTTGCATTTGCTTCATAAATTAATCCCATATTATAAAGAACTTCATAACTTTTGTAATTAAATTCTTGATTAAGTTTTTCTAGTTCACTTAAAGATAATTCTAAATTTCTATTTTCCATTAATTCAGTAACTTTCTCAAATCTTTTACTTTGATTATCTGTAAAAATTAGATTTTTTTCATTTAACTCTTCAATCATATTTATATCAAAGTACACATAATGAGGAGAAATATCATCTAAAAAATCACTTGCAATTAAGTCTGCAAGTTTTGTATTTATCTCTCTTTTATTTCTAGGAATTGTATGATAAGCATAATAGTGGTGTCTAAAACATTCTCTTATACTTCTTGATCTATTATAAGTTTTTGCAAAAAGTATTTCACTTGTAGAGTCTTTTAAAACTTTAATATTTGTTTGAACATTATAAACTCTATTTTCGCAAGGAATTAAGCGAACATGATACTCCATACACTTTCTTTTTCCTTTTTTACCTTTCTTTCCTTCATATCTATATGATCTACATCTTCTATAATCGATTTCTTCTTCATAATAAGTATAATAATTTAAACTTGAATCAACTATACCTTCTACTCTTGCATCCGTTTTATTGTAATTATTTAATACTTTAAAAACGTTCTTTCCATTTATATTTTTGTTTGCTAATTTATTTTGAATTTTTAAACTTTGATATAAATTGTCATTTACAAAATCTTCTATATATATTGAATGTATTTTTTCATTTGGTATTTTTGAAGGATGAAGTGATTTTATAGTTAATTTTTTTGAACTACAACCTGTTATTAAAAATAAAAATAGTAAAAATAAAATGGATTTATAGATATTTTGCATGAAGATTCCTTTTTCTAAAAAGATATTATATCTTTTTTGTGTAATCAATGTGATTTAATAAGAATAGATTAATAGTAAAATGAGATAATTATAACTTATTTTAAAGATTATAATAACAAGGATTAATATGGGATTTTTTACAGCAGATTTATGTGATGATTTTAGTGATAAAACAGAAGTTTTAGGGCCTGATTTTAAATCATATGGAGGAAGTGTAAAGTTTAGAGGTACTGCAATTACAGTTAAATTAGACAAAAATAATAAAGATTTAGCAGTACTTTTAAAAGATAAAGATGGAAAAGGTAAAGTTGTAGTTGTAGACGTTGATAAAAAATATTACGCAGTTGTTGGTGACAATTTAATGAAATTTGCAAGTGATAATAACTATGAAGGAATTATTGTAAACGGATATGTAAGAGATACTGTTACAACTAAAGAGTTTGAAGTTGGACTGTTAGCTATTGGAACTTGTCCTAAAAAGTATATTCCAGTTCAAGAAGGAAAAATAAATGAACCTTTAAATATTGATGGTGTAGATATTAAAGAGGGTGACTATGTATATGTTGATCCTGATGGAATTGTGATTTCAAAAGAGAAGTTAGTTTAGTTATGTATCTTTTTGGATATGGTTCTTTAATCAATTTATTAAGTGCTCAGAAATCTTTTAAAAGAGTTTTAAAACAAGAAGATTTACTTCCTGTAAATATAAATGGTTTTGAAAAAGTTTGGAATTCGATTGAAAATATTCAATTTGATGGACTAGATGTAAATGGTGTTTTTTTAAATTTACAAAAAAACTCAAATACTTCTACAAATGGTGTCATTATCAAAATTACAGATGAAGAGTTAGAGTTATTAAAACTTAGAGAAAAAAATTATACTTGTATTACAATAAAAGCTTCAAATGCCAATATAGAATTGGATGAAGATATAATCGCTTTTATGACTACAAAAGAAGATAAAATAGCAAAAAAAGGTGATGAAAATTGTTTTATTCCTGCTAA
Source organism: Poseidonibacter parvus (assembly GCF_001956695.1). Classification (NCBI taxonomy): domain Bacteria; kingdom Pseudomonadati; phylum Campylobacterota; class Epsilonproteobacteria; order Campylobacterales; family Arcobacteraceae; genus Poseidonibacter; species Poseidonibacter parvus. The sequence continues at coordinate 1,686,097 of NZ_CP019070.1, read as the reverse complement.
ATATATTGATATTTTAACAAATGCTTTTCCTTCATATAATGAAGAGTTTAAAACAAAATATTCAAGTTGTTTAGAAAATTATCCTTTTGAAGTAAAACAAGGAACATATACTTTTAGTGATCCTGTTCAAAATAAGTTTGCAAAGCAAGGAGTTGATTCTGTCAAGTCAAAATAGTTGTAATATTTATACTTCAAAACTTTGTGAAACAAAAAGAAAATCAAAAAGCGACAAAATCATTTCAAAAGAACAAAATGAAATACATATTACTTTTTGTGAAGGTGATTCTTTAGAAACATTTGAAAATGATTTAAATGAACTTCGAGGAAACTCTTTTCTTTATTTTTTTAAAAAAAGATTTTCAACTGCATTTATTTCAATAATTTCAGTACTTGTAATCATGTTTGCTTTGATTTCTGCCTCTATTTATGAGGATTTATTAAAAAAAGTGATTTTCAGCTTGCCTTTTGATTGGCAGATAAATGATACTGTTTCTTTAAGTTTCGTATTGATTTTCTTTTTTGGTTTAATGATGATGCCTTCACTTTTAGATGCAGAAGGAAATGAGTTTAAAAACAATTTATCTTCATGGTTTAATAAGGACATTAGAAAATTAAAAAGATTAAAATTAGGTTTTTCAATTTATGATAAAAAAACTATTATAAATTTATACAACTTTGATTTAGAAGATGAAGAACATTGGATAAATAGACTTTTACTTAAAACCTTAATAAATAGATTTTATACAATAAATTTATTTATTAGAAATGACCAAATAAAAAGTATTGAAAAAAAGCTTGAAGCCTTTGATGTTTTAAATATTGAAGTAATTAAAACAAAAAAACAAACAAATAAAGGTGATATAAGTTTTATTCTTTCAAGTAAAGAACAAAAGTTATTCTCATTAATGCAGCTTAGTTCAACAAAGCTTTTAAATACTCAGAATAAAAGTGTTTTTATTTCATTAGAGTTATTTGAATACTGTGGTAGAAACTTTTTTGAAGACCAAAAAGGTTCAAAAGAACAATTAATATCAGGTTTTCAAAATTTTATAAATAGAAGTTTTGATGATTTTAATTTTATTTCTCAAGAAAAATCACAGCAAATTTACTTTACAAAACAATCAAACTTTAAAGATTTAGAAGATGAAGAAAAAAGATTATCATATTACTTAAGAAATCATATTGAAGATTGTATTTCATATTTTGATAATCCTATTTCACTATTAATTTTATATTATTATGTAAAAGATATTGTTTTAGATGAAAAAAGAACAATATCAATACTAGAAAAATTTATTGAAACAATTGATAAAAAGCAACAATATGAATTGATAGAAGATTATTGGTTTAATATTGCAGGAGAGATGTTTGATTCTTCATCTTTGGAGTCTTTTGAAAAAACAAATAGTTCTTTTTATAGAAAACTTTCAATTGAGGCTCTAAATAAACTAGTTTTCTTATTTGAAAGAAATGGATATTACCAGCAAGCTGTTTTAATATGTAAGTATTTATATGAAATTAATCCAAATAAATACTCAGTTACAATTTGCTCATTACATGAAAGAATGGGACAATTTGAAAAAGCTTATGATAGTTTACCTTTAAAGTTAAATTTAGGAAAAAATAGTAAACCAAGTGATACTGAAATTAGATACTTTCAAAGAAAAGCCTGGATAGTTGTAAGTCAAAGAAAAGATGAATTAAAAGAAGAGGGTTTAAAAGCACTTGAAAATTTAAAAGAGTTGATTTTTTCACATAATGATGATAATGAACCTCTTTGGTTATGGCATTACTACAATATAAAAGCAAATTATGCAGAGTGGAATGAAGATTATGATTTATCAATAGAAAATTTTAAAAAATGTTTAGCAATACCAACTTTAGGTGCTTTTGAATATGGAGCAACTTTTGTAAATATGGCAATTTCTTATAGATTTAAATATTTAACATCTAGTACACAAAACTTTGATATTATTGATAAGTCTATTAGTATTGGTAAACTTGGAGTATTTTTAAAGCAATCAGTTGGTGACAGAGATGAAATGCCAATAGTTTTACATAATCAAGCTTTAAATATTTTATCAAAAATGTTAAATAGTAATGAAGATGAAAAGTTATACAAAGAAGTTGTTACTATTACAAATGAAGCAATTTTTATTTTAGATAAAACAAATTCTATAAAAAGACTAGGAATGCTTTTAATTGAAAACTATATTGCGAAATGTTTTTTACAAGAAGATACAAGTGCTATATCAATTAGATTAAAAAATCATTTGTCATTTTTGGATGAGAATGAGACTAAACAACTAAATAGTTTGTACAAAGAGTTTATAAAAGTCGATAAAATAGCAAGATTAGATTATCTAGATAATTAATTTTAATATAATTTAAACATAATATAATATTTACAATTTCTAATAAGGAAAAGAATGGATTACATAAAAAATACCATAAATTTAACTACAGGAACAATCGAGGAAAAAAGAGAAGAAATTAAAGAATATTTTCTTCAAACATACGCACTAGACGAAAAACTATTTGATTTATTAAAAGATGAAAAATGTATATATAAACAACCAAATAGTTTAAGACATCCCCTAATTTTTTATTTTGGACATACTGCAACATTTTTTGTAAATAAATTAACATTAGCAAATATTTTAAAAAATAGAGTAAACAAAGATTTTGAATCAATTTTTGCAATTGGCGTTGATGAAATGTCATGGGATGATTTAGAATCAAAACATTATGCTTGGCCAACTATTGAAGAAACAAAAAAGTATAGACAGCAAGTAAAAGAGATGGTTTTAGAATTAATTGATACAATTCCTTTTACAATGCCAATTAACTGGGAAAGTCCTATGTGGATAATTTTAATGGGAATTGAACATGAAAATATTCACATAGAAACATCATCTGTTTTACTTCGAGAACTTGATAATAAAAGATTAATAGAAAATGAAATTTTTGAATATGTAAATGAAGAGAGTCAAACTTTCCCTCAAAATGAATTACTTGATGTAAAAGCAGGTGAGGTTGTAATAGAAAAAAATAGAGAAAACCCTATTTACTATGGTTGGGATAATGAATTTTCATTCCACAAAGCATATATAAAAGATTTTAAAGCTTCTAAGTATTTAGTATCAAATGGAGAGTTTTTAGAGTTTGTAAAAGATGGTGGATACAGTAAACCTGAAATGTTTACAAAAGAAGGAAAAGAATGGTTAGACTTTACACAAGCTAAGCATCCTGTTTTTTGGAGTAAGGTTGACGGAAAATATTTCTTGAGAGAAATAAATAGAGTAATTGCTTTACCTTTAAATTATCCAGTTGATATAAATGTTTATGAAGCAGAAGCTTTTTGTAAATTTAAAAGTGCAAAATTAGGATATGAAGTAAGACTTCCAAGTGAAGATGAATATTATAGATTATATGATTATGTTAATGCAGGACAAAAAGACGCAAATATTGGATTAAAACAATTTAATCAAAGTCCTGTTGATAAGTATAAGTTTGATGAATTCTACGATGTTAGAGGAAATGTATGGCAGTGGAGTTTAACTCCTACTTATCCATTTGATGATTTTAAAGTACATCCAATATATGATGACTTTACAACTCCAACATTCGATGATAGACACGCACTTATGAAAGGTGGATCTTTTATTTCTTTAGGAAATGAGATCTTAAGAGAAGCTAGATATGCTTTTAGAAAGCATTTCTTCCAACATGCAGGATTTAGATACGTGAAATCAGATAACGAATATAGAACAAAATTAAATGACAATGTTTATGAAACAGATGACTCAATAGCTCAATATTGTGAGTTCCATTATGGTGAAGAAAACTTTGGAGTTAAAAACTTCTGTGTAAACTCAGTTGAATTATTAAAACCTTATTTAGAAAAAAATAAAACGAATAAAGCATTAGACTTAGGTTGTTCAGTAGGACGAAGTACTTTTGAATTAGCAAAAACTTTTGATGAAGTAACAGGAATTGATTTTTCTGCAAACTTTATAAACGTTGGCGTTAAACTTATGAAATATGATTCATTAACTTTTAGAGTAAAAAATGAAGGTGATATCTCAACTGAAAAAACAGTATCATTAAAAGATTTTGGTTTAGAAGAAACTCAAGAAAAAGTATCTTTTATGCAAGGTGATGCCTGTAATTTAAAAGATATTTATACTGGATATGATTTGATTTTTTGTTCAAACTTAATAGATAGATTATATTATCCACAAAAGTTTATTGATGATATTCCTTCAAGAGTAAATGATAATGGTTTATTAGTTTTATTAAGCCCATATACATGGCTTGAAGAGTATACACCAAAAGAGAACTGGTTAGGTGGATATATTAAAGACAATAAAGAAGTTTCAACGCTAGAAACTTTAAAAACTGAACTTCAAGATTTTGAATTACAAGAAACTATTGATGTTCCTTTTGTAATTAAAGAAACAAATAGAAAGTATCAACATTCAGTTTCTCAAATGTCAATTTGGAAGAAAAAAGCTTAGGCTTTTTTCTTTTAACTTTAAATTTTATTTTCCATTAAAAAATTACAATGATAAGATGTTAATAGTATTAATGGTGATAAAGACAACAATATAATATTTCCAAATACAAATGCAAAAGTACCTATAAAAGCTGTTAAAACACTTACAACGCCAGTTATATAATAAATATCACTCTTATTTAAATTATTCAATTTTATGATACTTTTTTTAAGTATATTTTCTATTTTAGATTTCATGTTAATCCTTATACTATCTTTTTTAAATTATAACTTTATATTTTAATAAAAACAAATATTTTATTTAATTTAAGGCATAACAAGGTTTGTCTTTATTATCACAAACCCAATTTATCCATAACTTTTCATCTGTTCCTTCATTTAATGTTACAAAATTTCTAACTCTTAGATACTTAGCTGAACCAATTGGTGTTAGCATTGAAGTCTCAATGGTTTTATCTTCATTTAAAAACTCATTTCTATCATTTGTAACAGCACAAATTCCTAACCATTCAATATATGAAGGAGGTGTGTGTACAATACCTGAAGATACTACTTGATGAATTTTATCTTTATTTTCATGATCATTAATAACTCCCAAAGAACCTACATGAACATCACCTGATAAAATCACTGTTCTTGTATTTTTTTTATTTGATTTTCTTTTTTGTATATTCATAAATAAACGCATAATAAGTCGCATTCTCTCACCTTGATGCTCTTTTGCTCTCCAGTGATCTTTTAAATCATCTGTTAACTCTTCTTGCCATGATGTAAAATCAACTAAATCTTCAGTACAAGAAAAATCTCTATAAACAACAGGAACAGCTGATAATACAAGTAAGTTATCATTCAAAGCATTTTCATCAAGATAATTGTTTATATCTTTCCATTGCTCATTTCCCATTACAGAATATATACTTCTTTGAGCTCTATTATCAAGTCCTAAAATATGATAGTTTCTAAATTTTAGTGCAAAAGAAAAATGGTCTCTTTTTTTAGAAAGTAGGGTATGATTTTTAATTGTTCTAATTTGGAATATTTCAAAATACTTTTTTGCAACATTAAAAATATTATTGTATACATTGCATGTTTGTAGTTCTTCAGGGTATGAACCCCAACCATCAAATATGTCATGGTCATCCCACATCATAACTGTTGGAATAGATGCAAGTGCTAAGGACATTGATTTATCACTCCATTTTTTTATATAGAGTTTTTCATAAAAATCATTTAACTGCCTAATCATAGTTTTAGAAGCGTTTCTTTTTACTTTCTCACTCATCTTAAGTTTTGACCATTTTTCAAGTTCTAAAACTTTTGACCATAATTCATCTGCATAAACTTGATCACCACCCATTATAAGAACAGAAAAGGGCTCTTGTTTATGAGCAATTTCTAGTTTTTCCCATAATTTATATGGAACATCAATTTTTGCAAGAAGGTCAGGACTTGAAAAACCATTACAAGACCCATAAGCAAACTTTGGTTTTTCATCTTTTGCTGGAATATAAAACTCCCAAAAATCACGCTTATTAAAATCTTCTAGAATACCTTTTTCATTTTGTATTTGATATTTGATTATTCTAGAATTTTTTGATTGTTTTATATTATATTCTGCTCTATAAAAATATCCACTATTTAAATTTGCAAATTTTGTAGCTTTTACTATTGTGTTATTAAATATAACAGAATAATCAAGATTAGTTTTACTTAAAAAACAGACAATATATTTATTATCATCTTCTACTGATAATAAAGGACCTAAGACTAATTTCTCGCTCATTATGGCTCCTTTTATAAATAATAAAGTTATCAAATTAGTATAACATATATAAAACTCACTATAATAATTTATATGATTATTTTAAATAAAAAACAGCTTGAGTCTATAAACTTAAAATTTATATTATTGTTATTTATGATTTTTTGTATAAGCCTTTCTATTGAATATACTAAGTATCAAGAGTTAGTATACGAGGAGGTTTATGAAACAAAAGTTGAAGTTATAAATATTTATAAAAAAGAAAAATATGATGTATTAAAATTAAAATCAAAGAATTTTGATTTTTTCACATCTTTTCCTAAATCTCATGATATAAAAAAACGTGATTTATTAAATATTGCAATAATTACAGAAAAAATCGATTTTATTAAATACTTAAAAGGCTTTTATACTAATACAATATATTTTGATAAGCTTACAAAAAAGACAAGCTTCAAAGATAAAATTATAGAAAAAATAAGAGCTAATCATCAAAATACTCAAATTAGTGAAGTATTTGAAGCACTGTTTTTAGCAATTCCTTTATCTACACAAACAAGAGAAGTTTTTACAAATTATGGCATTAGTCATTTAGTTGCTTTATCTGGTTTTCACTTGGCTGTTTTATCTTTTTTGATTTATTGGATTTTCTATTTTCCTTATAGTTTTTTTCATACAAGATATTTCCCATATAGAAATAAAAAATATGATTTGCTTTTAATTGCACTTGTATTTTTATTTTCATATTTGCTTCTTACAAATGTCGTAGCTTCACTTTTAAGGGCTTTTGTAATGTTATATTTAGGAATATATTTACTTCGATCGAAGATAAAACTAATCACTTTTACAAATTTATTTTTTGCTTTTTTAATAATAATATCAATTTTCCCAAAATTTATATTTTCTTTATCTTTATGGTTTTCTATGTTTGGAGTATTTTATATATTTTTATTTATTAAGTATTTTAAAGATTTGAAAAGTAAAGTCTTGCAGCTTTTATTTTTTAATTTTTGGATATATTTTGCGATGAACCCAATTGTTCACTACTTTTTTGAAACTACTACCTATGAACAACTGTACTCTCCTTTTATGACTATTGTTTTTACTTTTTTTTATCCACTTGAACTTTTTGCTCATATATTTAGTTTTGCACATATTTTTGATAAATATTTACTCTCTTTTTTATCATATGAGTTTTATACCTTTGAGGTTGGAATTACATTTGAGTTGTTTATTATTTTTGTACTTTTATCTTTTAGCTCAATATTTAATAAAAAAGCTTTTATATTATTAAATGTTTTTATAGTTTTGTATAATATATATTTGTTTTTATAAGATTATTATATAATTAATAATTACAATAAAAGAGAATATATGAATCTAAAAAAACAACTACACACGATATTTGAATATCCCCGTAGGCATAAGTATGGAATGTTAATTCAAATTTTGATATTTACAAATATTTTTATAAGTATTATTGTCATGTTTTTACAAACTGAAAAATCCTTATTAGAGTATTATGATATTTTTTCAATAATAAACTTTACAAATGTAATGCTTTTTACTCTTGAATATCTTGCAAGAGTTTATGCTCTTGGTTTTAATGCAAGAATAAATAGATTTAAATATATGACTAGACCTATGATGCTAATTGATTTAATAGCAATTCTTCCTTTTTATCTATCTTTATTTAATCTTGACTTTGGTTTCTTAAGAGCTTTACGTATTCTTCGTATCTTTAAACTATTTAGATTGACAAAATTTGCTGAGTTCGATGGTTTAGTTGTATCAATAGTAAAAGAAAAAAAAGAAGAATTTATTTTTATAGCTATTACTCTTATCGTATTACTTATTACTATTACACCTTTAGTTTATTATTTTGAAAAAGATGCACAGCCTGAAGTTTTCATAAGTATGGGTACGACTATGTGGTGGACAGTTATTACTTTTACAACAGTTGGATATGGAGATATGTATCCTATTACACTTATGGGAAGAATACTTACAACTTTTGTAAGCTTTTTAGGTATTGCTTTTTATGCAATTCCTGGAAGTATTTTTACCTCAGCACTTTTAGAAAAGATAAATGATAAAAAGCAAAGAAAAAGAGAAAAAATAGAAAGAGAAAAGCTGGAAAAGGAAAAACTTGAAAATTCTTCATTTTAGTGATACCCACTTAGGATATAACGATCTTGATATTTTAGATGAAAATAATATAAACCAAAGAGAAGCAGACTTTTATGATGCCTTTACTCAAGTAGTAAATCAAATCATAAAAATTAAACCTGATTTCATAATTCACACAGGTGATTTATTTCATAGAAGTTCTCCAAGTAATAGAGCTATTACTTTTGCACTTGAACAGTTTAAAATAATAGATAACTTAGATATACCTTTTATACTAATAGCAGGTAATCACTCAACTCCACGTACAAATCTAAGCTCACCAATTTTGAAGATATTTGAAAACTTTAAAAATGTATATGCTTCATACTCTCAAGAATATAAAAAAATAGAGTTTGATGATGTAGTGTTTCATACACTACCACATATGAATGATGACAGTATTGCACTAGATCAAATAGAACTATGTGAAAGTAGTATCGATACTCGTAAAAAAAATATTATGATGATGCATTGTACTGTTGGTGCTTGGTATCTTATGAATGAGTATGGAGAGTGGGTATATCCAAGCGATAAAGAATATATCTTTGAAAAGATGGATTATGTTGCACTTGGTCACTGGCATGGTTTTGGAGCAGTAAGTATAAAAGGTACAAAAGAAAAGTACGAAAATGTTTTTTATAGTGGTAGCTTAGAGCGAACTAGTTTAAACGATAAAAGAAATGAAAAAGGTTTTGTAGTTCTTGATATTGAAGATGATTTATTAAATACCTTACATGTAGAGTATAAACAAATTAATATAAGACCTATAAGAGTAAAAGAAATTGATTGTAGTGATTATGAGCAGTCAATACAAAATATTGACTCTAGTGATACTCTAAATGCTATTGTAGATGTGAAACTAACAAACCTAAGCTCACTTCAATCAATAGACATACAAAACTCTAGTATAAAAGAACTATTTCCAGATGCCATGAGTGTAAATATAAAAAGAGAGTTTAAAAACAGCTCTAGTGATTCTAAAGTAGAAGATATAGAAGCTTTAAGTTTAGAAGAGTATTTCTTAGAGCATATACAAGATGATAGTAAAAAAGAAGAATATGATAGATTAAAAAACAAAGTGCAAGAGTTGTTTTCTTTATATGAGGAAAGTACTAATGATACTAACTAAACTAACTCTAGAAAATTTCAAAAGATATACTTCTTACTCAATAGAGTTTAAAGAGGGCCTTGTAGGAATCATAGGAAAAAATGGTAGTGGAAAGTCTACTATATTTGAAGCAATACTATTTGCACTATATGGTGAGCTTAAAAACAAAGGCTATAAAGAAGTAATACGAAATGCAAATGCTAGTACTAAAGAAGCTGTAATTGTAGAACTAGAGTTTGAGTTTGACAGTGTTGAGTATAAAGTAAGTAGAGAGTTTAGAGGAAAGGCTTTAAGTGCAAATGCAAAGTTTTATAAAAACAATGAACTTATAACTACAGGAGCAAAAGAAGTAACAATTTCAATTGTAAAACTAACACGTATGAGTAAGGATGCATTTTTACATACACTGTTTGCTTCACAAAAAGAGTTAACCTCTTTAAGTAATCAAAAGCCAGAAGATAGAAAGAAGATGATTAGAAAACTTCTAGGACTTGAAAAGATAGATTTTGTAGAAAAAGAGCTAATAGAAAAAAGTAGACAACTAAATCGAGAAATAAAGGCTTTTGATGAGGTTTTACTTTCAAGTGAAGATGTAGAAGTTAAGAAATCGCATATAGTAGAGTATAAAGAACAAACAACACAATTACAAAATCAAGTAGATATAAAAACAAAAGAAATAAATCAATCTAAACTATTAGAAGTAGAGATACAAAAAGAACTAGCAATTTTCTTAAAAACAAAAGAGCAAAAACTAAATCACGCTTCACAATGTGAGATATTAAAAACTAGTATAAACTCACATATAAGAAATCAAGCAAAACTAAGTGATGATGTAAATACTCTAAAGCTAAAACAAAATGAACTAAAAGGCTTAGAAAGCATTAAACAAGAGTATGTAAAAGTACATGATAGTATAAAAGAACAAGAGAAGTTAAAAGAACACCATATAAGAAAAGAAGGTTTAATAACTGAGCAGATAAGTTTAAGAGAACAATATACTAAATCAAAAGAATCTATTGTTGAGTTAAAAGAGCAAACTAAAGAGCATAAAACACTAATAGAAAAAGAAAAAGAACTAGAAAAGTATATAGTAGAGTATAAACAAAAGCTAGAGCTAAAAATACAAGAAGAAAAGAGTATAGAAAAAACTATAGCAGGTGAAGATAAACTAATAGCAGATGTAAATACAAAAATAAAAAAGATAAAAGACCTAGGACGTGAATCAAACTGTCCTACATGTACAAGACCACTACTAGATGAGTATGATAATGTACTTGAAAGTCTAGAAGATATAGTAAAACAAACGAAAAACGAAAAGATACAAAAACATAAAGAAGAACTTGAAGCTTTAAAGAAACAAAAAGAAGAAGTACAAAAAAGTTATGAGAGTACAAATCATGAGTACTTTACTACCTCAAAGAGTGTAAATCTAATAGAGAGTAAAAAACGTGACCTAGTAAAAGAAGAAGAACACTTTGAAAAAGTAAAAGCTCATGGACTTAAAAACAAAAGTGAACTAGAAAAGATAAGTACTTTTATCTATGATGAAACAGCTCATACTAACGCACTAGAAAAACAAAAAGAGTTAAAATCAAAGTACGAGTATGTTCTAGGATTAGAAACTATGCTTTTACGTTTAGATAAAGTTCAAGACGAACTAAATAGTGTGACTACAACAATAGATGACTTAAGTAAAAAATATGAAGCCTTAGAGCTAGAGTATAAACAAATCAACTATGATGAGGTAAAACACAAAGAGAAAGAGAAAAACTTTGATGAGGTTAAAAAACAAAAAGAAGAACAATCAAACATTTTAAATAATCTAAAAGTACAAATAGCCACAATAAACGGACAAATCCAAACAATCCAACAAAGCTTAGATGATAATACAAAACAACTAAGCAAAGTACAAACAAAAAAAGATGATTTGACTGACTACGAAAAAATCAAAGTAAGCCTAGGAGAGTTTAAAACAAAACTAAACTCAAAAATAGCCCCAAGAATATCTACAATAGCTTCAGAAATGTATGCAATAATCACAAAAGGAAAATACCAACACATAGAAGTATCAAATGATTTTGACTTCTTTATTTATGATGAAGGGAAAAAATACCCAATCGAGAGATTCAGTGGTGGTGAAGTAGACCTTGCAAACTTGGTTCTTAGAATCGCCATATCAAAAACACTAGGCGAACTAAGTGGTACAAGTTCTGTAGGGTTCTTAGCTTTTGATGAAGTTTTTGGAAGTCAAGATGAAGCAAGACGTTTAGAAATACTAGAAGCCTTCCATACTATAAAAGAACAGTATCGACAGATATTTTTGATTTCTCATGAAATGGAGATAAAAGAGATGTTTGAGTTTGTTGTTGAATTATAAAATAATACCTAGAGGAGAAACAATGAAAGCAAAAATAATATTAGCGACAGTGTTACTAACTTCGATGTTATACGCAGACTTTACCTTAGAGTATAAAATGGATGAGAACATGAATCAGCTTGTCCAGTATAAGGATGCACAACATGTGATGATTACAACAGGTGGTGAAGGGGAACAAGCGTCTCAGTTATTGCTTGGTGATAAACGTTATATGGTGATGAAACAAGGTAGTAAGAGCAAATATATGGATATGGATGTCATGATGGAACAGATGAAACAGATGTCTGCTAAATATGGTGGTATGCCAGGAGAAGTTGAGGAAGAAGAGTCTCAAGTACCTGATTTTAAAATAGTTAAAAAAGGTGAAAGTAAAACTGTTGCAGGCATCAAAGGTCAGGTTTGGACGGTTGAGTATGAGGAAGAGGGTAAAAAAGAACAGTTAGATTTGGTTGTTACAGACGATGACAAAGTAGTAGATGCAGTACATAAGTATATGAATGTTATGACGAAATTTAGTGAAGGAAGTGCAGATGAAGATGATGGTCTTTCTTCAATTATGAGCATTGAGAAAGGGTATGTAACTATAGCTTTTGAGGGTATGGAATTGTTGAAGTTTGATGATACGGGAATTTCTGACTCAGTATATGCTTTACCTGCTTCTATGAATGTAGACAAAAAAACAGAAGTTTCTGTAAAGAAACCATCTCTTTGTCCATTAGTTGGATCTCATGGAGAAGCCCAACAACTCTTAGAAATGTTAAAACCTGAAGCAAATGGTTGGAAACAGCTTTCTAGTGCTACTTGTATGAATATGATGAAGACGAAAATTGAAAATGCTATTTATCAAAAAGCTGATTACTATATTCATATCAATCTTTCAATTAATATTGAAGATGAAAAAGGAATGGTTGCAAAATATAGAATCAATGATATGGAGATACAGAACTACAAAAAAGGAAAGATTCAAGGAAAGCGTTATCAGGCTGCGTATCTAAAAAAATCTAAACATGATGCTATGGATATTAGACTTGAAAATGCCATGCTAACCATGACAACAACAAGAAATGATAAAGTAGATTTAGTAGAGTTTTCAAAAGCTGTATTTGATTTGAGTAAGTTTGTTCCTGTTGAAAAATCAAAAGTTACGGCTGATGATGCATTGAAATCTCTTGGAGGTTTATTTGATGGAGGTGCTTCACAAAGTGAAGAAAATTCAAAAGATACAAAAACTGCTGAAGAGATGCTAAAGGGTCTCTTTGAAAAATATGATAAAGGAGTTTATGATGAATAATATATTTGCATACATACAAAAATTGATATTAGGATTGTTACTTATATGCAGTGTAAATGTTCTGGAAGCTTCCTCAAGTGAACAAGTAGCAATTGGTTACAATCCTGCTGATTTTACTGTTACTATGAACGGAAAATATGCTTCATGGGAAGGGAGAGGCTTGTCAGGCATGGTCGCTACTGATTTGAATATTTTTCGTTGTTCGTATACTGTAGTTATAACAGAAGACCCAAGTATGAGGGAAGAGATTGATGAGGAAATTGAAACAACATCAAGCGATTATTTTGATCCTGATAGTCGAATAACACCTAATTTAACTAAAGCAACCCATTTGGCGAAAGGAAACGCAACTTTTAAGCAAGGTAGAGTGACAATAAATCTGAGGATTGAAGACCGTCAGGGTAATGTAGTAGCTCAGGCAAATGTTTCAGGACCTGAAAATAGTTATTTTAACTTAGTAAATCAAGCCACTAAATCATTAGCAAAACAGATGTGTAAAGAACCCTATTATACAGTCACAACTTCTCAAAAAACAAGCACAACAGCAAAAGTTATTGAAAACTACCGTGGCATAAATAAAGATTTAAAAAGTCATCAGGAAGATGAAGATACTTATTATGTCTATATAGATGAAGATAATGCAAAGATCGTGCAGTATCATGTAGATGCAAAATCGACACGTAAAATACACAGAGAAAAATACGAGCTTAATATGGATAGTTGTCAGTATGAGATAGAAAAAGAAGATAAACTCATAAAAAATATGGGTGGACAAGATATATTAAAATCTGAAGATGAAGGTTGGTGGTTCGAGGATGATTCCAAAATCTATGTAAATCTGCCATCATCAGACAAAGAGTTATCTTTTACATGGGGTAGTTTGAGAAAATATGGTAACTACAGTAATAATAAACAATACAAGGACAAAATACCTGAAATAGCAAAACAAATTTTGGGTAAAGTCAATGATATGGCAACACTTTTCAGGAAAGAGAGTAAAAATAGTAAAGAGATGGAAATATTTAAAAACCTTTATGGTTATCCAGGTTCACCTGCAGATGTACAGTGTGGTGGAAAGGTAACGATGGAAAGTTTTCTAATTCCACCACTTGATGGACTTCAAGACCCAGATATTGATTTTTCTATCAATATTAGACTTTCAAATAAAGATGAGATTAAAATCTTACAAAAGAAAATGAACATTAAATAAGGAAATGAATTAATGCTAGAAAGAAAGTTTGTTATTAAAATTTATAAAGATTATGATTGGGAGATAAAGTTAAAAACTTTATCTGATTATGCCTTATATCCAGAATTTGAAGTTGAGATTTTTTCAATATCTAGACAGACACTTGATAGAAAAATTGTCTATTTATTCGATGCAAGTATTGAGCAAGAAAATATAGATGTATGTAAAGAAGATAGTAGATTTAATGAGTTATGTAAATTTGAAGCTTTTATTGATGATGGAGCAGGGGAAGAATTATTATCTGAATTTGATGGAACGATTATTGATGCATTAGAATATATTCAAAAGAATTTTGCTGATTAGTTTTATCTCGAACCACATCTAATAACTTTTTTTTAACTTCAATAATAAAAACCTTTTTATTAAGGGACATAATGTCCTAATACCAAGATATATGACAAATAACGGAACACTTTGTCCTTTTATTTAAGGATAACAGCATAAAAGTTAGTATTTTTTTAAATACATTACATTTTGTAATAAAAAATATTATTAAAGGAACACTTTTTATGTCATTTAATAATGTATATAAATATTTATTGGGATATAATGTTCTTTGGATAAATAGTTATGTATAGAGGAAATTATGTCTAAAGAATTAACAAATAAAGAAAAGCGTGATTTAATATTAGAAGCAGGAATGAATTTGATTCCCTATGTAGGTGGTTCAATGGCATCATTATATTTTGGTTCAAAAGAAGAAAAAAGATTCAAAAGACTTGAATCTTTTTATCAAGAATTGGCTCAAGAAATTAAATCTATGAAAGATTCTCTTGGTTCAATAGAAGAACAAAATCCTATTGCTTTTGAAGCAATTATGGAATCACTCCATGAAAAAGTAGAAATAGAACCTACAGAAGAAAAAAGACAATTTTTTAAGAACTATTTTAAAAATACACTTAAAGAACCAATTTTATCAGACTTTGATGAAAGAAAATATTTTTTAGAAACTCTTCATGATATGTCATTATTAGAATGTGAAATATTAGCTTTTATTAAAAATCAATCGCAACAAATTCAAGTTGGAAATATAAACAAACCTAATATTGAACAATATGCTATTGTTGGTGCAATCGGTAGATTAAAATCAAGAGGTTTTTTAACTGCTATGCAAGGCTCTTTCTCTATTGGTGGAGGTGAAGATAATTCATTGCAAGAAATCATTTCTATCTCTCCTTTTGGTAGTAAATTTTGTACTTTTTGTTTAGATACATAACAAAATACAGGAAGAAGAACAAGTGGAAACTGCGGAAATATTGGGCTTCTAAGTTTTGAATAGCTAAAGTTTAAAGACTGAAGTATTATGTGGTTAGTTCACATGTTCTTCAGTTCGACTGTTAGAATACGAAAGGAAATTTATTTGAGTGATATAATTAAGTGGACTAATGAAAATTCAGGATTTTTAACATTACTCCTTTTTTTAGTTACATTGTTTTTTGGTTGGATAAGTGGAATTTTTAAACATCTTCGACATCGTCCAAATTTTATTTTTAATTTAATTCCTGGACCTACATTTTGTTGTACATTCATTACTGGAAGAAAATATGAGTCATATGATACCAAGAGAACAGCAATTGTGATTTATTTGACAATAAAGAATATTGGTTCAGCATCTTCTCAAATAGAAAAAATTCAAGTGGGATATCACAATCATACCTTTAAATATAGCTTCTTATGGTTTTGGTTAAATACAACTATTTCATTAAAAGACTTTGGTCATACAGTGGGTGATAATCTTCGTCATTATCCTTTTTTAATTCAAAAAAATATTTTGTTGCCACAAAACAATATAACATATTTAAAAAATGGACAAAGTGCTAGTGGAATTGTTTACTTTGAACAATCAGAAAGTTACGGTGGTTTTGTTCCTAAAGTAAAAAATGGAAAGGTTAAAATAAACGTTAAAGTATATGATATATACAATAAAAGTTACACCAAAACATTTTGGATTCCCATTGTTGATTTAGATTACGCTAAAAAATTCAATGAAGAATTTGGACAAAGTTTAGAGAAAATTGAACAAGGTGAAATAGAAGAATGGAAAGTTTTCTAACAAATCATTGAAGAAAAATATTTGACCTTCCGCTCAAATATTTCTCAACTCAATACCTTACTTCCAATAAGTTTCTAATCTAATATTCCAACCTTTTCTCCATCTTTCTTCTCCTCGTGCAGGGGGTGAATTTTTGATGCGTCTTGAGAGCATTGTAGAAGCAGACTGGGCAAAGGCTTTTAGCTTGTTTGGTTCATTTGGGTTTATATGTTCAAGTACTTGAAGTAAACCCCAACCTTGATTGTTGTAACGTTCACTTTTTAATGTACCTTCACCTTTAAAATTGATGTAATCTAAAAGAACATAGAGTCCTTTTTCATTGATAGAACCATTTTTATGATGCATCACTTCATTAAATCTTTTTGTAATGAGTATTTGTCTTTTATCACTTGTAATAGAGTTTAGCATTTGAGGTAATGCTTTGCTTAAACGTTGTGCCATAAACTCTGCTTGATATGGCATAGTATTTTTAAGAAAGCTAAAAAGTTCAGTATGTCCTTTAGGAAACCAGATAAAGTGACCAATGCCAACAGAAGCAAAGTCTTCACCTTTATTCCAGTGGATAAGATACTTATCTAATCCTGCACCCTCATTTTGCCATACTTTTTTTGCTATAAAGTCTGCTTGTTGTTTTGTGAGTTTTATCTCAGAACCAAACAATAAGGTCAAACATATCATAAATGAAAAAATAAACTTCATAAGCTCTCCCCACAAAAAATTAATATCGACTTAGATTAATTCCTTAATGTAGCTATTAATCTATTTTCATCTTTCAAAAAAGAAAATACATCAAAAATTGATTTTACTAAAATATCAGAATTCAATAAAGTCTCAGTACATAAACCCTCATCTTGTAAGATAGCAATACCCAAAATAGACTCTTTTAACATTAACTTATCATTTCGTCCATTTCCAACACTTAAAGTCGTAGAAGAACCTAAACTTTTGATAAATTCTAACTTACTAATATCTTGAGATGATTTTGGTATCTTTATAACTTCACATTTTGTATCTTCAAGTTCTTTTTCTACACTTCCATAAGTATCAGCAGTAATTACATAAAAGTTAAAAGAGTTTGAGAAATCATTTATACTTTTTTTAATACCCTCAATTAGTTTACCGTCAATTGCAATCGTACCATTATAATCAAATACAATGTTTTGAATTTCTAGCTCTTCTCTTCCTGGAATATTTACTTTCACTTTTTTATCCTTTAACTAACTAATTATTATAAGAATAATAGCGAAAAAAGTATACATATTTGGTATTAGTTATCCTATCAAATATTCAAAATGAATATGAGTTTTATATTTATTCGAAAATGCTTAAAAAAGAAACAAGTAAGACGGAATTTTTAAGTCTAAAAGAGTTAAAATATCGTAACTATTAATGCTAAAAAATATTCTATTAATCAAAAAATTTATATAAAAAAGGCTAAAAACATTGACTAAACTTTTTTTATTTTTAATACTAACTTTCAATTTTTGTTTCGCAAATAATGAAAACCCTTTGTACATTTCGTCTAAAACACTTCCAACTTTTAATCAAGCAGATTTCTCAAAATATGTAAATGAAAACAAAAGTTGGTTAGAAAACAATCGTGTATTTTTGACAAAAAGTCCTGAATTAGAACTTTTTTTAAACTCACCGTTTGAGAAAAAGCCTATCAATCAAAAAGCATCAAAGGGAATCTTACTCGTTCATGGACTTGGTGATTCTCCTGGTTATTTTCAAGATTTAGCACAAGAGTTAGTTTCACAAGGCTTTTTAGTAAGAACTGTTTTATTAACAGGACATGGAAGTAAACCTGCTGATTTAATAAACGTAGAGTTTGAGCAATGGGAAAATTTAGTAAAACATCATATAGAGCTTTTAGAGAAAGAAGTAGATGAATTATGGCTTGGTGGCTTTTCAACAGGAGCTAATCTTGTGACTTCTTATGCTTTTGAAAATGAAGAGGGTATTTCAGGTTTATTGCTTTTTTCACCTGGTTTTGCATCAAATCAAAGTACATTATTACCTTTTTCAGGAATTGGTTCTTTTTTCAAAACGTGGTTATTCCAAAATGACTATAGTCAAAATATTTTACGATATGAATCTTTATCAATGAATGCTTCAAATTTATACTACAAGTCTTTACAAAAAGTTGAGGAAGCTTTTGATTCTAAGAGTTTTTCAAAACCAGTATTTATAACAATTAGTCAAGATGATAGTGTTATTGCATCAGAAGATATAGTATCATTTTTTACAAATAAGTTTAAAAACCCAAAAAGTCAACTTATTTGGTATGGAGAAGACAAGAATTTTAGTGATAATAGAATTACTTATCTACCTTCTTATATTCCTTCTGAAAACATTGGTAACTTTTCTCACTTAAGTGTGTTATTTAAAAAAGACAATTTCTTTTATGGAAAAAACAGTCAATTTAAAATGTTTAGAAATGGACAAGATAAGATTTATAATAGCCAAGAAGACGAGCTTTGGTATTCAGCTTGGGGCTTACTAGAAGAGGGCAAGTATTTTGCAAGACTTACTTGGAATCCATATTTTAATAAGACAATAGCAAATATGACAGAAGTAATAAACTCTAATAAATGATGTTTAGAATACAGTATATATTATACAAAAAAAGGAAATAAAATGAATCAAGAAATATCACTTCTAATTTTGATAGAAACAAAAAAAGGTCAAAGACAAAAACAAATAGATGCTTATAATAAATTATTACCTATTGTATTGAGTGAAAAGGGCTGTTTACAGTATGAACTTAAAGAAGTAGAAGATAATGAAGATGAATTTGTACTTATAGAAAAGTGGGCTTCTAAAAAAGACCTAGAATTACATGATAATACACCACATATGATTGAGGCAGATAAATTAAGTTCTACTTTTAGAGCTAAACCAGTAACTGTGATTAAATTAAAAAATATTAATTGATAAGCTATATATTACAATTTGCAATGAAAACCACTTACTTTTAAAATTCATAATATAATAAATAAAAATATTATAAGGATGAGTTAATGCTTAATATATTGACAAAAGTTAACTTATATGTTAACCTTTTATGAAAGAGATTCTATTTTATAAAACCAAATTAGGTAAAAGTCCTATTGAAAGTTTTTTAGATTCGTTATCTTTAAAAGAAGTACAAAAAGTAACTTGGGTTTTACAGTTAATTGAAGAATCTCATACTGTATCTACAAAGTTCTACAAAAAACTTGTAAATACAAATGATATAGTTGAAATAAGAATTCAACATACAAGTAATAGTTTTAGGTTATTAGGTTTTGAGCATAAGGGAAAGTTTATTGTACTAACAAATGCTTCTAGAAAAAAAGACCAAAAGACACCTAAAAAAGAGATTGACTTAGCACAAAATAGAAAAGAGGAGTATTTATCAAATGAGTGATTTACAAAAATATATTATTAAAAGAAAAAAGCAAGACAGTGAATTTGAGAAAAACTTTGATAAGGGTTATGAAGAATTTAAAATAGGTGAAATGCTAAAACAAGCAAGAGTTGATACTGGGATGACACAAGAAGAAGTGGCTTTAAAACTTCAAACAAAAAAATCAGCAATATCTAGAATAGAAAACCATGCTCAGGATATAAGATTATCTACTTTACAAAACTTTGCGAATATATTAGGAAAAGAGCTAAAGATACAAATAGTTTAAAATTTAACTATTTATTGAAATTAGCAAGAAAACAAGGAATCTAAATGAAAATATCAAAAATATATGCAAACAATGATAATTTTAAAACTATAGAATTTGATAAAGGTATAAACTTTATACTTTCAGATTCTAATGGTGTAGGAAAAACTAGTCTTTTTAAACTAATAGACTTTTGTCTTTTAGGTGATAAACACTTTTTAGGAAATGAACACTTTAAAGATTATATTTTTTATATAGAACTACAAATTGCTTCAAATAGATATATGACGATTAAAAGACCTATTAAGAGTGGTAAAAATATTGAGTTAAAAATCACAAAACAAAAGTCAATGCTTTTAGATGAAAAGTCTTTTAATAAAAAAGGAAGTCTTGGTATAGCTAAGTCTTTTTTTGAAAACAAAGTTAATTATTCTATAAATAAATTTAGAACTTACATAACATACTTTTTAAGAGATGAAGCAAATCAAAATAATGCCTTTATTTTAAACAAACATACATCTTTAAATGAAATAGAATATAAAACAATTGTATCAAGTCTTTTAGGTATTGATGGGCGTAAAATTAGAAAAAAGTATGAATTAGATGAACTAATCAAAAAAGAAGATACTGAAGTAACTGCGTTAGAAAATGCAAAATTTGATTTAGAAAAAGTCATAGAAGAAAACAAAAAATTAATCAACAGCTATTTTATAGATAGATTTAAAAATATTATTTCTAAGTATGGAAACATAGTATTAGGTAAAGAGACAACTTTTTCAATTGATTTTAATACTTCAAATGACATAGAGTTTAAGCTAAATGTTGAAAATGATGAAAAAATAAATGAAGTTACAAAAAATAAACTTTTATGTTTTATTTTCGCATGTGCATTAGCTGAAGTTTATGGACAAAAGAAACTTATCAAATTTGTAGCATTTGACAGTCCTTTTGATGGTGAAAATAATGTTTACGAAAAAGGTATTTACTCTGCCATTCATCTTTTAAATAAAATCGGTATTCAGACTATTATCACATCAAACGAAGATGATATTAAAAGTGATGAAATGTTAAGAGAAATAAATGATGAGTATTTGACTGATTATTTCAGTGATGGTGATAAATTAATAGGTGATTTTTAATTCAATACGCTATTATGCTAACAAAATTCTAAATAGGTAACAAATGCAAGAAACAGCACTAAAAATACTAAAATCTGGTCAAAATGTTTTTTTAACAGGATCAGCTGGTACGGGTAAAACATATATTTTAAATGAATATATTTTATATTTAAAATCAAGAAAGATTATTCCTACTGTTGTAGCTCCTACTGGTATTGCTGCTTCGCATCTAAATGGTCAAACTATTCACTCTTTTTTCTCTCTAGGAATAAGAGATAGTATTGATGAATATTTTATTTCAAATTTACTAGAAAAAAAGTATTTGCAAACTAGATTTAAAAAGCTAAAAGTTTTAATCATCGATGAGATATCTATGGTAAGCCCAAATGTTTTTACTGCAATTGATATGATTCTTCAAGCTTTCAAGCAAAATGATGAAGCATTTGGAGGAGTTCAAGTAATACTTTCAGGAGATTTTTTCCAGCTTCCTCCAATATCACAATCAAATGATTCAAAAAGATTTGCATGGCAAAGCCCATCTTGGAAAGCTCTTGATTTACAAACTTGTTATTTAGAAAAGAAATTTAGACAAGATGATAATCAACTTATTTTTGTATTAGATGAGATAAGATCAGGACAAATATCGCAAAAAACTTATGATATTTTAAATGATAGACATCAAAAAGATTTAAATATTGAGTTCACTCCTACAAAACTTTATACTCATAATATGGATGTAGATAGAATCAACAACGATGAATTATCAAGACTAGAATCTCCTTCTTTTGCTTTTAATTATGAAAGTGAAGGTGCAAAATCAAATATTGAAAAGCTATTTAAATCTGCACTTGTTCAAGAAGAATTAACGCTGAAAAAAGATGCAGTCGTTATGTTTATTAAAAACAATCCAGAAAAATACTATATAAATGGTACTACAGGTGTTGTAATTGATTTTTCAAAAGATGATAAAAAACTTCCAATTGTAAAACTATCAAATGGTTACGTAATAAAAGTAGAATACGAAGACTGGTCTATTGAAAATGACAAAGGAAAAGTGTCAGCAAAAATCTCTCAGATACCTTTAAAACTTGCATGGGCTATTACTATTCACAAATCTCAAGGTATGACCTTGGATGCTGCTCAAATTGATTTATCAAAGACTTTTGAAGTAGGGCAAGGATATGTTGCACTTTCAAGAATCAAAAATATTGAAGGTTTAAAACTAATGGGCTTTAATGAAAAGGCTCTAAGTGTTGATCCTGTGATTTTGAGTATTGACCCTAGAATCAAACAAGCTTCAAAAAAAGCATATGACAAAATTGAAGCTCAAGATGAAAAACAATTAGAACTTATCAATCTTTCATATATTGAAAGATTAGGAGGTCTTATTGACCAAAAAGCAATTAGTAAAGAAAGAGAAGAGTTAGATAAAGAACCAGTTATAGAAGAAAAAGTAGCAAATCATATAAAAACAAA
The DNA here is from genome assembly GCF_001956695.1 of Poseidonibacter parvus. Classification (NCBI taxonomy): domain Bacteria; kingdom Pseudomonadati; phylum Campylobacterota; class Epsilonproteobacteria; order Campylobacterales; family Arcobacteraceae; genus Poseidonibacter; species Poseidonibacter parvus. The sequence continues at coordinate 1,663,316 of NZ_CP019070.1, read as the reverse complement.
AAATCTAATAGAGTCTTCATCTACTCTTTCTATTTTAGCAAAAAGCGCAGGTTTTTCTGTTTCTACTATTATGAAGCATTTATCAACTATTAAAGAAGAAGAACCAAACTTTGATATATCAAAATATATGCCAAATTTAAGCACTATAAATAAAATCAAAAAAGTAATTTCTGAAATAGAAAATGAGAATAAAGAAGAAGATTTTAGTGAAGATGGGAAAATAAAACTAAAACCAATTTTTCTAAAACTAAATGAAGAAATATCATATGATGATATAAAAATGGTTATTATCTAGCTTTATTATTAATAATAATGGGAACACAATACCAAATTATTCAAACTAATTATTTTTTCTTAGCAAACCATTTAGGAACATAGCAAGTGTATGGTCAATTATATCTTTTGTTTCAAAGGGTTCTAAAATATAGCTTTCAATAAAGCCATCGGAAAACTTCTTAAATAATATTGCTAAATGTTTATACGAGATATGTGGTTCTTCAACTAATAATTTAAATTGTTCTTCTAGAAAAACATAGATATCATTTACAATAGGATGATTAACAATATCTAATTTATGAAAAAAATAGGGATCATCTACAATAGGTTTTGATTTGTTTTTATCTATTTGAATAAAAACTTCATATTTATATTTTAAGTAAATACATAGATTGGAAAAAGGGTCATCTGTTTTTTCTTTTTCTAAGTTTTCTTGAAATTCTTTTAATTTAAAAATTAAATATTCTAAATATAGCTCTTCTTTTGAATTAAAAATATTATAAATTGTACCAACTGATGTATCAAGAACTTTTGCAATTTCATTGATTTTAGCATTTTTATAACCTGTAATATCAAAATAGGGTATTGATTCTTTTATATACAACTCTTTTTTGATTTCATTTACTTTTTGATTGATTTTATTCATATTTTTAAGCCTTAATATTGTTTGACATCTTAGCATAATCTATTTTAAGAATATACTTTAATCAACTTTTTATAATTAATTTTATAAAATGAACTTAATTCAATCTTAAGGATAAATTATGAATAGATTATTCTTACATAAAACAAAAACAATAGCTTTGTTAGTATATATTCGTTCAACAATAGAACAACTTTTTTTATTAATTAAAAAAAAAGAGTATGCTTCAAATTTATTGACTGGAAAAGATAGTCAAATAATTCTTGATAATTTAACACAATTATTAATTAGATTGAAAAAATCTGAAATAATGAATGAAAAAGATTTTAGAAATAATATCTATAAATCCAATGTATTTAATCCATATTACGAAGAGCTTGTACAATATTACAATAGCATAGTTTTAGAAATAGAAAATAATATGCAAAGTGGAGATTTGTGGATTCCTGACCAATTTATTTTATCTTTATTATCTGAATGGGTATTAGAAGAAAAACATACACAATACTTTCCTTACTTATTAGATATCAACTACATAGAATTACTATCTAAATTTGAAAAAGTTAATTTAGAAGAAAACAAAAAGTATAGAGAAAAAGTAAGCCAAATGTATATGATTTCAACAAAAGTAATTAAAAGATTAAAGAATAAAGAATATCAGCCAAGTGTAATAAAATCTAGAAAAAAGAGATAAAATGAAATCAAATTTATTTTCAGGAATAGTAGTTGGAATCATTTCTTTACCTCTATCAATGGCCTTATCAATTGCAATTGGTACTCCACCTGAAAACGGTATATATACAGCTATAATTGCTGGAATATTAACTGCATTATTTGGAAGTAGTAAAGTTAATATTAGTGGACCAACTGCTGCATTTGTTGTTATTTTAATACCAATTGTACAAGAATATGGACTACAAGGTTTGTTGATTTGTGGTTTTTTATCTGGAATTGTACAAATTTTAATGGGTACATTTAAATTAGGAAAACTTATTGAATTAGTACCATATCCAATTACTGTTGGTTTTACATCTGGAATTGCAGTTGTAATTGCAAGCTTACAAATCAAGGATTTTTTTGGTTTAAAAATTGAAAACTTTCATGGTGAGTATCTTGAAAAAATTTATGCTCTTTTAACTTCTTTAAATAGTTTTAGAATTGAAGAATTTACAATAGGTTTATCAACTATTTTAATTATTGTTTTTTGGAAAAAACAAAACTATAAAATGCCAGCTTCTCTTATTTCTTTAATTGTAGTTACCTTTTTAACTTATATCTATAATAGTTATAGTGACGCATATGAAATTTTAACTATTAATTCAAACTTTTCTTATGAATTAAATGGTTTAAAAGTAGAAGGAATTCCTTCTAATCCTTTGACATTTATTATCCCATGGGAAAATCTTACAATTACAAAAGAATTGATATATGATTTAGTTCCCCATTCTATAGCAATTGCTGTTTTAGGAGCTTTAGAATCTTTATTATGTGCAGTAATATCAGATGGAATGACAAAAAAAAGAACAAACCCTAATAAAGAATTAATAGGGCAAGGTATTACAAATATGGTATTACCATTTTTTGGAGGTATTCCTGCAACTGCTGCAATTGCAAGAACAGTAGTAAATATTAAATCAGGTGCAACAAGTGTTATGTCTTCTGTTTTTAATTCAATATTTATTTTTATAGCAGTTATCTCTTTTGCTCCAATTTTATCTTATCTTCCTATGGCTTCATTATCTGGATTATTACTTATTGTTGCATGGAATATGTCAGAGTATAAGCATTTTATTAATATCTTAAAGAATGCTCCAAAGCATGATGTTTATATATTATTAACTTGTTTTACTTTAACTATATTATTAGATATGCAAATTGCCATTGGTGTTGGTATGATGCTAGCATCAATTTTATTTATAAAAAGAACTATTGACTTATATTCAATTGACTTTGTAAGCGAAAAACACAAAAACAATTTAAATATTCCTGATAATATTTGTATTTATGACATTAATGGTCCAATGTTTTTTGGAGCAGCACAACATGCCTTAGAAACAATAGTAAGAACAGAAGATAAATACGATGTAATTATATTGAATATGGAAAATGTATCAATGATTGATATGACAGCAATGGTTGCTTTAAAATCAATTGTTGATTCTTTTAAAGAAAATAATACTTTGTTGATATTATCAGGACTTGAGAAAAGAATGTTTAAAAAATTGTCAAAAATAGGTTTTATTGAAAAAAAAGGAAGTGTGGAGTTTTTTGATAATATTTCAGATGCTATTAATTCAAATCAGCTTCAATAGCAATCTTTAAAAAACTTGTAAATGCAACATTATCAAATGTAAGTGAATCATCAAGGTTTGCTTTCATTTCATCTAAAGCTTTAGTATATTTTTCATAAAACTCAAAACTAGGTCTTGGTTTATATTCCAAATCTTGAAGTTCAAAATATTTGATTACCATTTTTGTTGTAGTTGGTTTTATAAAGTAAGACTTATGTCTATTTATACAATATGGAGTTACAGAAATAATTGTCCATTTTGCTAGATTATATTGGGCTAAGAACTCTACAAGTCCTTCAAAACCATCTTTTTTATTTCCATATAAAAGCTCAAATATTTCAATACTAAGCATATCTTTTTCATAAGAATTCAAACTTGTAATGGCATCTTTTAATTTTAGTTTATCAAATAGTGAAACCATAACAGATTTTTGAACTGATTTGAAAAAACCTTCTACAAATAAGCTTGGGTTTTGGAAGTTTTCTTTTTTAAGTTGTTCTTTTGCAAAATCTTCTAGTTTTTGAGGATTAAACTTCTGTATTTTGGGGAAAAATTCTTCATCACGAAATCCACTTGGATATTCATATAAAAATTCTGATTCAAGTTTTTTTAATTTTTCTAAAATTTTATTTACCAATTTTTTCTAATATTTCATCAACTAGTTTAGCTTTTATATCTTTTTTATCAAAGAAATTAGTAACATTTGTATCTTCTTTTGATAATACAATTGTTTGTGTATTTTTTTCTTGACAATAATTTATAAATTTATCAATTTGCGTTAATGTATTTTCTTTATCAATCACTATTAGGTCGAACTCTTCTTTTTCTAGTATTTCAAAAGTATCATTTAATGAATCTAATCTTTTTAAAATTACATCATTTTTTCTTAAACCCACTACTACGGGTAACATTGTTATATTATCACAATTTAGTAAAATTACTTTGTATTCTTTAATATATGATTCATCAGATATATCCACATCTTCCATATCAAATAAAACAATATCTTCTATTTGAACTTCATCACTTTTTGAAGAAATAGAAACATTATCATCTGAGATGTTTTTGATATCTGTCTTTTTAGGTAATATTAACTCAAAAGTACTTCCTTCACCTAATTTACTAAAGGCTTTGATATCTCCACCTAATAAAAAAGACAATTCTTTAGAAATAGCAAGACCTAATCCTGTACCACCATACTTTCTAGTTGTACTTCCATCAGCTTGCTTAAACCTATCAAAGATATGCTTGAGTTTTTCTTCTGCAATTCCTATACCTCTATCAATAACTTTTATAGTAATATCATTTGCATTTTTTTCCAAAACTACATCTATAATACCACTGTCAGTAAATTTAATTGCATTACTTAATAGATTCTTTAAAATTTGTTTTATTCTATGTGAATCACTTAATAAATTTACATTATCTAATAAACAACTAAATTTTAATGTAAGTTTTTTTTGATTTGCTATTGGTTCCATTTCATTTACCAATTCATCTATTAGCAAGTTTAGGTTAGTTTTTGCTAGATTTAATGAAATTTCACCAGCTTCGATTTTTGATATATCTAAAACATCATTTATTAAATATAATAAATCATTACCACAAGAATTGATAACGTTCATATTTTTAACTTGACTTTCATCTAGTTTATCATTTTTATTTTTTTTCATAATTGAAGAAATAACTATAATGGAGTTTAATGGAGTTTTTAATTCATGACTCATATTTGCTAAAAAATTACTTTTATACTTATCTGCTTCTATTAACTCTTGTTGTTGTTGTTTTAATTCAGAAGTTAATTGTTTTAGCATATCATTTTTATTTTTCATTTTTTGTACATTTAAACATGAATCGATACTAATATTTAATTTTACAACCATATCTTGAAACATAGATCCAATAATGTCTAAATCAACTTCTTCTCTTTTATTATAAACAATAAAAAGAAAACCTTTTTCTAAAGGAATGATTAATACTCTACTTTTGTTATCTACAGAATCAACAACAGTAAAGATTTTGATATCTTTTTTGTAGTAGTCTTCTTCATGAAAATTAATATCTTCTTTATATGATAGGTATCTATGTAGTTTATTGTCATTATCAACTAGATAAAAATAGCCACTAGATGCATTTGTATCATCAACAAAAGTTTCTAATACTTCTTTTAGCATTTCGTTTAAATTTAAACTATTTCCAATTGAACTATGACATTTATATGTCAAAGACAGATGTTTCATAAACATACTTATACCCTTTAATTAATTTAATAATTTTTAAATTAAGAAAATCCTACCATAAAAACTTAATTTAGTAAAGAGGTATAAAATAAAATAAGATTAAAGTGTTAGAAACGTGATTTCTTTTTTCTACTTGGAATTAAAGAAGGAAGTACTAATCCTAATAATAAACCTAAACCAGCTACCATTCCACCGTAAGAGAACCATTTCATTAATAAATCAGTTTTTTCATTATCTAGTAAATCATTTAAAGATTTGTTTTCTTCTTCTACATCATTTAATCTTTTATTAAGTGCTTCATTTGTTTTTTGTAATTCTTGAACTTGATTGATATTTGAAGTTAAATCTTTTTCTAGATTTGCTTTGTTTTTATTCGCTTCTTCTTCATAAGTACTTAATTTATCAACTAGTTTTGAATGTTTGATATTTAGTGTTTCGAGTTGTTTTTTTAAACCTGGTTGATTAGAAACATATTTTGAGTTAATCCAAACTGTTCGACCTTTTTGGTCTCTAATTTGTGTAAAACCTGCACTTCTACTTAATATTGTAATCTTTTGACCTGCGTTAACTGTACCCACAATTTTATATTTGCTTCCTGGACCTGAATGTGAATATGTAAATAAGTCATTTGAAACATAGTTTGCTGCAAATGCCGATGTACTCAGTGTTAGTATTGCTAAAGTAAGAGAAATTTTTTTATGAATCATTTAGTATATCCTTTATGTAAATGTTTTTAATAATTATTTTGGTCTAATTATAACTTATTAAATTGTTATAATCCTTAGTACTTTTAAACAATAGTAATCATTTTATGATAAAATCAGAATAATTATAGATGCTAGGGCTTCTAAGGAAAAAATATGAATAAAAATGAAAAAAATAGTATAAGAGTAAAAACGCTGAATGATTTAGCAAAATTTGCAGATTATTCGTTTATGAATAAATTAAATAAAAATGAAGAAGCTAGAGAAGATGGTGTTGACCATGAACCAAGACAAGTGTTTTCTGGACACTATGTAACTGTAAACCCAACACCTATACCAAAACCAAAATATATAGCACATAGTAAAAACTTTTTTAAAGAGTTAGGTTTTGATGATCGGCTTGCTAAATCTGATGATTTTATGAAAATGTTCTCAGGTGATACTTCAAATGTTCCAAAACCAATGAGCAAAGTAGGGTGGGCAACAGGTTACGCACTTTCAATTTTTGGAACAGAATACTATCAACAATGTCCTTTTGGAACAGGTAATGGATATGGAGATGGAAGAGCTGTTTCTGTTCTTGAAGCGCTTATAAATGATAAGCGTTGGGAAATGCAACTAAAAGGTGGAGGAAGAACGCCGTATTGTAGAGGTGCAGATGGAAGAGCAGTTTTACGTTCAAGTATTCGTGAGTTTTTAGCACAAGAGCATATGAATGAACTTGGAATCCCAACTTCAAGGTCTTTAAGTTTGTATACTTCTAAAGTAGAACAAGTTAGTCGTCCTTGGTTTTCTAAAGGTTCATATTCAAAAGACCCAGATAGAATGATAAATGAAGATGTTGCAATTACAACAAGAGTTGCTTCGTCATTTTTAAGAGTTGGGCAAATTGAACTTTTTGCAAGAAGAACAAGAAAAAATGAACACGAAAAAGCAAAAGAAGAGTTAGAAAAAATAGTTTTACATCTAATTGAACGTGAATATAGTAATGATATAGATGAAAGCTTAGATTTAGAAGAAAAAATAGTTTTACTAGCTTTGGAGTTTCGTAAGAGATTAACTGCTCTTATAGCAAATTGGATTCGTGTTGGATACTGTCAAGGTAATTTTAATAGTGATAATTGTACAGCCGGTGGTTTTACTTTAGATTATGGACCTTTTGGATTTTGTGATTTATTTGATCCAAACTATCAGCCTTGGACAGGTGGAGGAGAACATTTTGCTTTCTTCAATCAAACCTTAGCGGCAGAACGTAATTTTAATTCATTTTGTAATGCTTTACAGCCTTTACTAGTATCGCATGAAAATCATTTAAATGTTTTAAATGATATTAAAAATGGTTTTTCAAAAATTATGGAAGAAGAAATGCAAAAGATGTGGATTTCTAAACTTGGACTTGTGATTTTTGATGAAGAACTATTTCATGAGCTTCTAACATTGATTGTTCAAACTTCGGTTGATTATACTATTTTCTTCCGTGAGCTTTCATCAATACCTAAAGATATAGAAGTTTTAAAGAAAAGTTTTTATGGTGATATTACTAGTGATGAAAAAATAGAAAAAGCATGGATTTATTGGCTTGAAAAATGGAATTTACAAATTGATACAAGTATTACAAAAGAAGAATTATCGAAACAAATGAAATTAATAAACCCAAAATATATTTTAAGAGAGTGGTTTTTAGTACCTGCTTATGAAAATGCAAAAGTTGAAGATTATACTTTAATAGAAGAATTACAAGAAGTTATGACAAAACCATATGAAGAACAAAGTAAAGAAATAGAAGAAAAATACTATAGATTAAAACCTTTAGAACTATTTGATTTAGCGGGAGTTTCTCACGTTAGTTGTTCTTCTTAAAACTATTTTCTTTTTCTTTTAACATCTCGAATCCACAAAAGATTTAAGATAAATACAGCTCCAAAAGAACAAACTATAGAAAGAAAAGCAGTACCTACATATAAGGATAGGGCAATTTCTCCTATATTTTGTTCCATTGTTTCAAAGCTGAATTTAATAGGGTCTTTTACATTTAAAATAAAATTTCCTATTTCATATTCAGCATAATAAATAAAAGGCATTGTTAATGGATTTGTAATCCAAACTAAAGGTAAAGTAATTGGAAAGTTCACTTTAAATAAAATTGCTAAAAAAGCTACTAATACCATTTGAAAAGGCATTGGTATGAAAGCTACGAAAATTCCTATAAAAACTCCACCTAGAATCTTTTTTCTTGAAAGACTCCAAATTTCTCTTTTATTTAATAGCTCACCAAAAATTCTTAGTATTTTTTGTTCTTTTATTTTTTCATGTGAAGGTAAAATTTTTCTTAATTTCGCTCTCGGCACAGTTTCTCTTTTTTATAAATATTTATTATTGTACCTAATTCATATTAGATAAACAGTAAATTTACTCAAAATTAGTAATATGACAGTATAATACAAAAAAACTATACACTAAGATAAAATAATATGGCTCATAAAAAACATAAAAAGGGTTTACACCCAAGAAATCCACACAATAAAAGATACGATTTTCCTAAACTTATAAAAAGTTTACCAAAACTTGGCGATTATGTATTTGAAAACAAATATGATGAACTTTCAATAGATTTTGCAAATGCAGATGCAGTATTAGTTTTAAATAAAGCTCTTTTAGCTCATTTTTACAATATTAAATCTTGGTCAATTCCAAGTGGTTATCTTTGTCCTCCAATTCCTGGACGTGCTGACTATTTACACTATATCGCTGATTTATTAGCCCAATATAATGATAATGAAATTCCAAAAGGGTCTAATATCAAAGGCTTAGATATTGGAATTGGTGCAAATTGTATTTATCCTATTATTGGAAATAGTGTTTATGATTGGTCTTTTGTAGGAAGTGATATTGAAAAAGAATCTATTGATTCTAGTGAAAACATTATAAATTCAAATGCTTCTTTAAAAGGAAATATTGAATGTCGATTGCAATTAAATCATGACAGTATTTTCACAGGTGTTATAAAAGAAGATGATAGGTTTGATTTTACTTTATGTAATCCTCCTTTTCATAAGTCACAAAAAGATGCCGAAATAGGTAGTAAAAGAAAAGTTCAAAACCTTACAAAAAAAGTAGTTGAAAAAGCTTCTTTAAATTTTGGTGGCAAAAACAATGAACTTTGGTGTAAAGGTGGAGAGGTTGCTTTTGTAAAAGCTATGATAAAACAGAGTAAAAAATACTCTAAAAACTGCTTTTGGTTTACAACTATTGTTTCAAAGAAAGATAATCTTCCTTTTATCTACGATGAATTGGACAAAATTAAACCAGAAGAGTATGACACAATTGAAATGCAACATGGTCAAAAGATATCAAGAATTGTAATTTGGACTTTTCTTTCAAAACAAGAACAAGAAAATTGGGCAAATACTTGGAGTAAATAATAGATGAATTTTACAATCAAGCTACTTTTATTTATTATTTTATTTTCTTCATCTGTATTTTGTGTTGAAGAAGAAAATAATGATATTTATACTGATATTAAAAAAGTTCCAGCTAAAAAAGCTGCCTTAGTTTTAGGAACTGCAAAATATATATCAAAAGGAAAACAAAACTATTTTTATACCTACAGAATTCGTGCAGCAGTACAATTATGGAAAGCAAAAAAAGTAAATGCAATTGTTGTTTCAGGAGATAAAAGTGCTTATTATGATGAAGTAACTTCAATGTATAAAGATCTAATAAAACTAGGAGTTCCGTCTAAATATATCACAAGAGACTTTCATGGACATAGAACTTTTGATTCAATAGTACGTGCAAAAGAGGTATTTAGTTTAGATGATTATATTATTGTATCTCAAAAGTTTCATTTAAATAGGGCACTTTATATTGCACATGAAAAAGGTCAAAAGGCTATTGGTTTTGCTGCAAAAGATATAAAAGGTACTAAGGCTGCTCAAAAGATGATAGATAGAGAAGCTTTAGCACAAGTAAAAGCTTTTCTAGATATTCATGTTTTAAATACCAAGCCTAAAGTTTTGGGTAAAAAAATAAAAGTTAATTATCGAAAATAGCTTTATAAAGTTATTGTAAATTCACAACCCTTATAGTTTTCACCTTTGTACGAATATGTTAAGTTTTCTACGCTGATCTCACCTTTCATTCCTATAACAATGAAATTATAAGTAATATTCAATCCAAGACCTGTTCCTTGACTTTTATGTTTATTTGTTGTGTATGGCTCAAAAACTTTATCTAATAAATTTATATCAATTCCACCTGCATTATCTTTAAGTTTTATAATGGTTTTATTATTTATTTTTGATGTTTTAATAAAGAAAAACTTTTCCTTATTACTTGTATTTTCAAAAGCATCTATAGAATTATTTATTATATTAATAAATGCTTGAATCATATCATTTTGATAATTTTTTAAAATAATATCATCATCTAAATCTAAAACTATATTTATGTCATGATTGACAATATTAGTATTAGCCAAATTTAAAAAACTTTTAATTGCATTTGATAAGATAAAGTCATTTAATTCTCGGTCTGCTTTTATAAAATCTCTGAAATCATCAATTGTTTGTGAAAGATATTGGGCATTTGTATTTATTACTTCCATCTTATTTATAAAATCATCTTCTTCTAAAATATCAAGTTCTTTTTCAAGTTTACAAGCTGTTGATATTGTTGAAATAACAGATAAAGGCTGTCTCCATTGATGTGCAATATTTCCAATCATTTCTCCCATAGAAACAAGTTTTGATTGCTCAAATATTATTTCTTGTTGCTTTAATTGTTCTGTAATATCCGTAATATATCCAATAAAATGTGTAATATTATTTTTTGAATCTTTCTCAAAAACGGTATAATCTAGAATCCATTTGATATTATTATCTTTATCTACTATTCTATATGGTTCATGTTTGAAATAATCTAATTTATTCTCAATAGCTCCTTTTAATTCTTTTAAAGCGACATCATAATCATCTTTATGTATGAAGTTTCCATAGTTTAGTTTTTTTGATAAAAATTCTTCTTTTTCATAGCCCAAAAGTTTTTTAACACTTGAAGAAATATATTCAGCATCATAATTTTTATTATTTTTCCATTTAAAAAGTATTGCATCACCTTTATCAAATAATGAAAGTAATGAGGATTGGAATTTTGTTAAAGACTCGGCAAGCTTATTTAGATTTTCTACTTTTTCAAAAGCTTCATATCTTTTTGTTATATCATGTGAAATACCAAGAACTCCTATAATATTTCCTTCTTTGTCTGTAATTGCTCTTTTTGTTATCTCTGATAATATTCTTTTATTATCAAAAGAAGTTAGCCATTGCTCTTTTGTCAATGTTGATGAAGATTTTATAGTTAACTTATCAAAATTCCTAAGTTCTTTAGCGATTTCTTTTTTTTCAAAGTCATAATCTGTTTTACCAATAATTTTTTCTTTTTTTATATTGTAAAATTTCTCAAACTGGCGATTACATGTTATATAGAAACCATTCATATCTTTTAACCAAAGCATATTAGGGATAGTTTCTAATATGTTTTTATTAAAATACTCACTTTGTTTTAATTCTTCTTCAATTACTTTACGTGATGATATATCATTTATTGTCCACAATACACCTTTAGATAAATCACTTGAAATTTCTTTATTTAGAAGCTTTCCTGAAAACTCGCACCATATACTGGTTCCATCTTTTTTCTTGAATTGATATTCACCATTTAATTTTTCTTTTATATTTTCATATGTAATATTTGGTAGATAAAAACTAGTGTCATTTAAACCTTTTATCTCTTCAACTGTTTCATAGCCAAATATATCAATAAAACGTTGATTGGCTTTTTGTATTTCATTCTTTTCATTTACATAGATTAAACCACTATGAGTATTATTAAAAAGTAGTGATAATTGATACTCATTTTCTAAAATTGTTCTATAATTGTTATCTTTTTCAATTGCTATAGCTGCAAGATTAGAATAAGCAGAAATTAATTTTAGTTCAAATGAAGAGGGTGCTTTTGGAGTTGTATTATAAATAGCAAATGTTCCTAAAACTTCATTGTTTGATGAAATAATAGGTTGAGACCAACATGAATGTAAATTTGCTTTGTTTGTTAATTCTAAATAATCTTTCCAGTTTTCATGAGTATTAATATTTTCTACTATAACTCTTTTCTTTTTAAAAGCAGCACTTCCACAAGAACCAACTTTTTCACCTATTTCTACTCCATTTATAGCGTTAGTATAAAATATTGGTAAACTAGGTGCTGAACAATTTAATAAATGTTTTTTTTCTTTATCTAATAAAAGAATAGAACACATACTGTTTATATTTCTTTGTTCAGCTAAAAGTACAATTTTGTCTAAAATTGGTTTTAGTTTATTTTGCATTGCAATGTATTCTAATAAAAGTTGATTATCTCGATATATTATTTCATATTCTTTTCTAATAGTTATATTTTTTGCTACACAAAATAGTCCTATTTCATTTTCTTCTAAATCATAAAGAACTTGTTTTGAAGTATTAAAATATGAAATAGTTCCATTATAATGTATTAATTGTTCTTCTATACTATTATTTGATTTTTTACTTTTAAATATTTCATCATCAACTTTTTTAAACTTTAATGCTTCCTCTTTAGGAAATAAATCAAAGTCAGTTTTTAAATAGATATCTTCTCTTTTTTTACCTACTAATTCTACAAAAGCTTCATTTATATGTGTAAATTGACCTTTAAAATTTTTTACAAAAGCTAAATCTGATATAAGTTCAATAAAATTATGAAGCTGTTGGATGTCATGTTTAGTTTTCATTTTAAACCTTTAGTATTTTAAAATACTCTTCTCTATTAATTTCTTTAGCACCTAATGACGCTAGATGTTCATTGTATACTTGACAGTCAATCATTTTTATTCCATTAGCTTTTGCTTGATTACATAAATGATAAAAAGCTACCTTTGATGCATCGTTTACTTTTGAAAACATACTTTCACCACAGAAAATATTATTTATCAGAAGACCATATAATCCACCAACTAGTTCATCATCTAAGTAACACTCAATTGAAAATACGTAACCTAAATCAAAAAGTTTTGAATAGGCTTGTATAAATTCATCACTAATCCATGTTTCATCTTCATGTTTTCTTTTTATATTTGCACAATTTTTTATTATTTCATCAAAATTTTCATTTGATTTTATAACAAAGCCTTTATTTTTGATACTTTTATTTAAACTTTTTGATACTTTAAACTCTTCTGGATAAAGAATCATTCTTTTATTTGGACTATACCAATGTATATAATTGTTCTCATCAATAAACCAAGGAAATAATCCGTTTTGATATGCATTGATTAATCTTTGAGGATGAAAGTCTCCACCAATTGCAACTAAATCATTATTCATCATATCTAAGCTTGGGAAACTAAAATCATTCTCTTCTAAAAGGTATACTTTTTCATCTGCATCTAATAATTCCATAATATTATTTTATCTTAATTAATTTAACATTCGTCTTTTAATGTAACAGTCCAATCTTTATATTCTGGATTATTCGATATTTCATCAATTTGTTTTTTTGTCAAATCTTGATATTTCATTGTTTTTCCATCCCAGATAATACACTCAAAAGTTTTCTCTTTTTTAAATATATTCTTTAAATTCTTTAAAAACATAGTAATCCTTTGTAAAATTTAGTTTATTTTATATAAATGTTGCTAAATTTAAGTTAGTTTTAATTTAAAAAGATGTTATAATACTGGTAACCAAATAATACGGAGGTGCAAATGACGAAGGTTTCACATTTTTAGTATTGTTACAAACTAATATAATAATTTAAATCACTATGTAGTGATAGGTTAAATAAATGTTTTATTTAACTAAGATATTAAATAAAGGGAGTTTAACAAATGTTGACTCCCTTTTTTTATGTTTAATTTTTTAAAAAAGAAATCAATAAATGTTTTATAAAAAAGTAATTTTTAGTATAATTTTTTCTCTATTTATAGTAACCACTTTATGTGCAAAAGATAAAATAAAAATAGAATTTTTAAAAGGAAATACCTTTAATGAAGAAAAAATAAAAAAGCAACTTGAAAATTCTTTTTTTCTTGATACTTTTATTGCAACTTTAAACAATAAGTTTAAACTTGAAAAAACAGTTCTTATTGAAATTGGCTCTAATGGTGGTCCTTTATATGAAAATCATACAAATAAAATATTAATTCCATACTCTTTTTATACAAATACTTTTAACACTTTTAAAAAAGTACAATATAATAAAACTGGTATTAGCATTGAAAATGCAAGTATTGATGTATTGATTCAAACTATATTACATGAACTTGCTCATGCCTTCATAGACATCTATAATCTTCCTATTGTTGGGAATGAAGAGAATATTGCAGATAGTTTTGCTGCTGTGATGTTAATAGAACTTTTTAAAAATGGTGATGATATACTTTTAAGTTCTGCAGATATTTTCAAACTTTATAGCAATAATCATAAATTAGAAAATGATGACTTTATAGATGAACATAGTTTAGATATACAAAGGTTCTATGATTCTTTGTGTTATGCCTATGGAAGCTATCCAAAAAAGTATAATAAGTTTTTAGATGAATTAAATTATACACAAGAAAGAAAAGATTTATGTATTGAAGATTATATAAAAAATGTAAATAATTGGTTTATTATTTTGAAAAAGCATTTAAAATAAACTTGAGTAAAACGTATAATTCATGAACTTTTAGATATTATTCGTTAATTAAAACATATTTCCTGGAGAATTTTTTTGAAAACAGATATATCTGAGTCCTTTATAAATAAAAATAGAATTGATCTAATTAAAAAGATTTGTGGAAATAAAACTGGTCAAGAACTAGAAAAAGCTGTTGCAAATGCGTTTAGTGATGTTGTAAACTCTTTAGATGACAAAACTTATAAGCTTATCAATTTCATATCAAAACTTGACAATATAAATAAATTTACAGATGAAACACTTCCTTCTTATTCATTAAAAAATAAAAAAGTTCATATTATTAAAACTGAAAAAGATTTAAATGATGCAGTTTTAAAACTAGAAAATTCAAAAATATTGGGATTTGATACAGAACAAAAACCTATTTTTGAAAAAGGTGTTCCACCTAGTAAAATTGCAATTATTCAAATGTGTGATGATAAAGATTGTTATTTGTTTCAAGTTCATTTAATAAGAAATATTAAACCACTATTAAACATATTAACAAATAGAAATATTATAAAAGTTGGAATTGGATTAAATGGTGATACATCAGCTTTATACACAGAGTTTAAAATAAGACCTAAGTGTTGTATTGATTTTGGTTCATTATTTAAAGCTAAAATGTCATACCCAAATGATATTGGTGCTAAGAAAAGTGTACTTTTGTTTTTAAATGAGAACTTACAAAAATCAAAAAGAGTATCAAGATCAAATTGGGAAAACAATAAATTAACAGATACTCAAATAAGATATGCAAGTGAAGATGCATCTTGTGTTTATGATGTTTTTTGTAGTATGTTAATTGATTATCCTTTTTTAGTAGAAATTTTACCTACTTGGTTCCAAGAAAAATACAATCATAATTATTACGAAAAGTTATTAAGAGAGTTTTAGTACTTAATTACTAAAACTCCCAATCTCTCAAACTTGTGTACAAAAAATTTTAAGATTTGTTGTTATTTTTAAGATTTTTTGCTATACTTGTGTTAACTGAAACATAGAAAAGTATTTACTTTATATTTTCAACCACTTTAGAAATAGAGTGTATTTACATAAAAAGGAAATTTGCAATGGCAGATCAAGTTAACGGAACTGTAAAATGGTTCAATAGTGAAAAAGGTTTTGGATTCATCCAACAAGAGACTGGTGGAGATGACGTATTCGTTCACTTCAGACAAATCAATAACCCTGGTTATGGTAGAGTTTCTCTTGAAGAAGGACAAAAAGTGTCTTTCGAAATTGGTGAAGGTCAAAAAGGTCCTCAAGCTCAAAACGTTACAATTCTGTAACCCTTCTTCAGTAAGTAGATATAATTCTACTTACTGATTTTCTTCTATTTTAAAATTCCTAATTTATTTAACAATAATAACAATATCACAAATGGCACAATATATTTAACTAATACATACCAAATATTAAACAAATTTTTTGATGTATGTTTTAAGAACTTTTCTTCAAGTAATTGTTTATCAACAAAATATCCTAAGAACAGACAAGTTACAATTGCTGCAATTGGCATCATAATAGATGAAGTAATAAAGTCCATTAAATCAAATGCATTTTTTCCAAAAAATGTTAAATCTGCACCATATTTTGTAGACATAGAAAGTAGGGCAATTATTCCTAATCCATAAAAAACGCCACCACAAAGAATAGTTGCCTTTTTTCTAGTCATATTAAATCTTTCAACAAAATACATTAACGAAGGTTCAATCATGGAAACAGCAGATGTAATTCCTGCAAACACCAAGGCTAGGAAAAATGAGATTGCAATAACTTGACCTAATATTCCCCATCCAGAGAAAATTACAGGTAATGAAATGAATACAAGTCCTGGACCATCTGCACTTTTTGCTCCTGCTTCAAATAGAAAAGAAAAAATTATAAGTCCTGCAATAATAGCAATTGTTGTATCTATAATAGCTACCATTATAGATGATTTTACAAAGTTAGCATTTTTATCTAAAGAAGCTGAGTAAGTCATAATAGTACCAACACCAAGTGATAAAGTAAAGAATGCTTGTCCTAAAGCTGCTAAAAGAGCATCTTCATTAATCTTAGAAAAATCAGGTGTAAACATAAATTTTAATGCAGTAGAAAAACTATCAAGGGTAAACGAATATAGTAATAGACCAAATAAAATCAATCCTAATAATGGCATTAGTATTAGGTTTACTTTTTCAATACCATTTTTTATACCTTTAAGTACTATAAAAATAACACTTCCTGCTATTAAAGTATGATAAAAAAGCTGTAATGCTATATCTTTTGAGATTAATGTTTCAAAAGCTTCTCCTGCTGTTTTAGCATCACTTGGAAGGCTTGAGAATGATGTGAATACATAGTTTAGAATCCAGCCTAATACAACTGAATAAAAAGAAAGAATAATTAAACCAGAAAATATTATGATTCCAGCAAATTTCCATTTTTCATTTTTAGATTTTGACGTTTGAACAAAAGATGTTGCAACATTTGCTTGTGCATTTTGTCCTATTACTGCTTCAGCTAGAAATACAACCAACCCAATAAATAAAATAGCTAGTAAATAAACTATTACAAAAGCGCCTCCACCATACTCACCAGTTACATAAGGAAATTTCCATATATTACCAAGTCCTACAGCAGAACCTGCTGCTGTAAGTATAAAACCAACTCTTGTAAATTTATTCACTATCTTACCTTTTATTGTAATTGTAGTGTAATTTTTATGAAACTTATATGAATAATTATCTAATAGTTGTTATCAGATCCTAAAACTTTATCAAGTGTATATTTTAAATCTTCGTCTAAGTCCATGTTTGTTCTCATCCAATTTAAATAACCTGAGTCCTCTTTTGCAACTTCAGCTATATCTTTACCTTTATGTTTACCAAATTTAAAAGTTTTGATAAATACAGGTGTTGATGTAAGTTCAACTAGTTTTTCCATTGGATTATAGTCAGGATAAATTTCTCTACATTTACCAACTAATTTTGATAAAAATAGTTTCATAACTAAAACATCTCCAATTGCATCGTGAGCTTTTATCACAATATTATGTTTAGCTGCTTCTTGCTCTTCTGTTTTGTATAATTCAAGAGCATATCTTAAGTATTGTAATCTATGGTAAGGAAGTTCAGGGTATAAGTGTTTTGCACATCTTAGTGTATCAATTTGTTTATATTGATTTACGAAACCTTCTTTTTTAATCATACCCATATCAAAAGCTATATTATGAGCTATTATATAGTTTTCATTTGTATTTAACTCTTCTAATCTTTTATAGAAAGTAGTTTGTGTTGCTTCTGGTTTTCCAATTAGTAAATCAGGAGTTATATTATGAACTTCCATTGCTTCTACTTTAATATCAATATTAGTTGAACAAAAGTCATTATAAGCTTCAACTTTTCCTGTTTGGTCAAGTATCATTGCTCCAAATTGAATAACTCTATCTTCTTCTTTATTTCCTGTTGTTTCTGTATCAAATAGTACGTAATGTGCCATAATTTAATCCTCTTTATATAATTAACATGCCATCACCATAAGAGAAAAATCGATATTTTTCTCTTACAGCTTCTTCATAAATTTCTAGTGTTTTTTCTAAACCAACGAATGATGCTATTAGCATTATTAATGTTGACTTTGGAAGATGAAAATTTGTAAGTAAATGATCAACTTTTATAGGTTTATTAGCAGGATTCAAAAATAAATCACACTCTCCACTAATCATATTTTTTCTAGCATAATATTCTATTGTTCTAGTAACGGTTGTACCAACTGCTAAAACTTTTTTTGCATTATCAAGTGATTGCTTAGCTTCACGTCCAATTTCAAAATATTCACTATGCATAGGATGATCTAAAATGTCATCTGCATCGACTGGTTTAAAAGTTCCAGCTCCTACATGAAGTGTTAGGTAGTTTACATCAAATTTATCGTTTATCTTTTCTAATAAATCTTCTGTAAAGTGTAATGATGCAGTAGGTGCTGCTACTGCTCCATAGTTTTTAGCAAAGAGTGTTTGATAATTTGTATTGTCTTCTTCATTGTCTTCTCTATTCATATAATGAGGAAGTGGAAGATGACCAATTTTATTTAGTGTTTCTACAAGTGTTAAGAAATCTAGTTTTTCTTTATCTTTATAAAATTCTACTACTCTTGTACCATCTTCATTTATTTCTAATACTTTTACTTTTAAGTTCTCATCAAATTCTAGTTCAATTCCAACATGAACTTTTCCTCTAATCATTACTAAATATCTATCCATGAATAATGGTTTATTTAAAAGTAACTCAACTTTCCCACCTGAAGGCTTTTTCCCAAATATTCTGGCTTTAATTACTTTTGTATCATTTAAAAATACAGATATATCATCAGGTAAAAAATCCATTAAGTTTTTAAAAGTACTATGTGTAATTGTGTTTGTTTTTGTATTATAAACTAAAAGCTTTGCACTGTCTGCTGGATGAACGGGTTTTGAAGCTATGAGCTCTTTTGGTAAAGAATAATCATAGCTTGAAGTTTTTAAAGGGTCTAGCATTAAAATTTATTTTCTCTCTTCTTCTATTTCATCTTCTTCATAATCATCTTCGTCTTCAAAGTCATCTTCTTCATCAACTGCTGCTGGATTGAAAACTTTTGCAATATAAATAGATACTCCATAAAGAATTATTAAAGGACCAGCCATTAAGAACTGTGTTAATACATCAGGTGGAGTTAAAAGTGATGCTAATATAAAGATTAAAACGACTGCATATTTAAAGAAGTCTTTTAGCATTCTATCATCAACTAAACCAATTTTTGCAAGGAAAAATGTAATTACAGGTAATTCAAAAGCAACTCCAAAACCAAATAATAGTTTTGTAAAGAATCCTACATATTTACCAATACTTGGTAAGATTGTAACAACAGCAGAACCAAAGTTTACTAGGAATTCAAAACCATAAGGTACAACTACATAGTATGCAAAAGAAGAACCCATTAAAAACATCAGTGTTGCAAAGAATACAAATGGAAATACTAACTTTTTCTCATGATCGTATAATCCAGGTGCTAAAAACAACCATAATTGCCAAAAAATAACAGGTAGTGATAGTATGAATCCAGAGAAAAATGCAACTTTTAAAGCTGTAAAGAATGTCTCTTGAATTTCAACGGCAACCATTTGTGAATTAGGTGGTAGTACTGCTTCAACTGGAACCATCATCCATGTTAAGATTGGTTCATAAAAAAAGAAACAAGCAAAGAACATCACTAAAAGTGATAATCCTGATATCATTAGTCTTTTTCGTAAGTCTGCAATATGTGGTTTTAAATCATCAAACATTAAGCTTTTTCCTCTTTCTTTTTGTCATCAAAATTTACTTTAAATTTATTTGCTGGTTTTTCTTCAGCTTTTGTATCTTTTTGAGTTTCTACAGGTTTTTCTATTTTTTGAGATTTCTTTTTCTTCTCTTTTTTCATAGATACTTTTTCTGTTTTAGGTTTTTCTACTTTTTCAGAGTTTAAATCATCTTTCATAATATCATCAAGGCCTAGGTCAACTTTTGAACTACTAGTCATAGACATTTTTGTATCTTGTATTTGAGCTTTGAATTTATTAGCTTCATCTTTTAATTCTGTAATATTTAGCTCATTATCTAATGTAGATTTTGCATCTTCAACACCAGATTTGAATTTTTTTAAAAACTTAGCTACTTCTACCATCGCAGTAGGTAACTTGTCAGGTCCAAGTGCAATAATTGCAACTATTGCAATTAAAAAGATTTCCATAAAGCCCATTCCAAACATTGTATAACTCCAGTTTATATTTAAGATTGAGATTTTACCTAATTTGAACAAAAATATTAATTAATATCAATAATTTATAAATGTTTACTTTATGTTTACTTTGAGATGATACAATTTTTTTATAAAAGGACATAAAATGATAGATACAACAAACTTAGGAATAATGGCAAACTTTGTTCAACCAACTTCTACTTCTATTTCAAGTCAAATGATATCAAAAAAAGATTCTGATGATGATTCTTCTTTAAGTATAGAAGAATTAGGTGTTAGTGATAATATCTTTTCGTCATATGATTCTAATTCAAATGGATTAGTAAGTCAATCTGAATTAACTACTGCTATTGATACGGCAATGTCTGAATTTTCTGGGGAAATGCCTTCACCAGAAGATTTTCAATCTATACTTGCATCTTTTGGTTTTGAAGCACCATCAGGAAGTGAAAGTAATTCTTCTTCACCAGAAGAAATCATTTCTTCTGTTTTAGCTGATTATGATGCAGATAATTTAACACAAAGTGATGCACAAGCTATTGTTGCAGCTTTAAAAGATGCTGGAATCGAAGCATCTGAAGAGCTTGCTAGTGCCATGGAAGAAGCAGGTTTTGATGCTCAAGAAGTAGGTACTCTTGCAGGTGTTGGTCCACAAGGTGGTGCAGCGCCTGGTGGTGGAGGTGGTGCTATGTCATCATCTGAAGTTGAAGAAGTATTTGACGAACTTGATACAAATGAAGATGGAGTTGTTTCTTTAGAAGAACTTCAAGAAGCTTATAGTTCAAGTTCAGAAGATAGTACAACTGTTACATCAGAGCAACAAAAAGCATTAGATAACTTAGGTATTTTAATGGATATGTTAAAAGCTGGAAGTGAAAGTGAAGACACAGCAATTGATACAAAAAGTTTTGATGGTTTATTAAAAGCAATTAATAATCAAAACAATAATAGTGATATTAACATATACTTACAAAATACAAATATAGGTTCACTATCTGGCTACGCATAATCTGCGTAGCTGCTTAGTTATAATTACTCTTTAAAATCTACTAATTAATATTTAAAACTATAAACTGAAAATACCATATTCCAATTGAAACAAAATACCCAATTAATATTGTCCAAGCAAATTTCATATGAGCACTAAAAGTATATATACCTTTTAATTTCCCCATTACTCCAACTCCTGCTGCACTTCCAAAAGAAATTAATGAACCACCAATTCCTGCTGTTAAAGTAACTAGCATCCATTGCGATGTATTCATATCAGGATTTGCTTTTAAAACAGCACTCATAACTGGAACATTATCTACAATTGCTGATAAAAAACCAACGCCTATATTTGATAAAGTAGGGCCTAAAACATTTGGATTATAAACAGATGATAATAAAGTAAGCCAA
Organism: Poseidonibacter parvus; assembly: GCF_001956695.1. Taxonomy (NCBI): domain Bacteria; kingdom Pseudomonadati; phylum Campylobacterota; class Epsilonproteobacteria; order Campylobacterales; family Arcobacteraceae; genus Poseidonibacter; species Poseidonibacter parvus. Next base: position 1,641,262 of record NZ_CP019070.1, on the reverse strand, counting down.
CCAACAAAATATAATGCACCAACAGCTGCTAAAATACCAAAGAAAAACATTAGTGTATTATTTTCAATTTTTGACATTGCTCTGAAAATATTTAGATGGTCACTTCCATATCTTATTGATAATAGGTGCGAATAAATTTTTAATAATGTTAATCCAAACATCATTCCCCACATTGCAGGAAAGTCTAATATTTGGTGAGAAATTACAGCAGATAATAATGTAATAAAACCTAAAAATATTACAACTTTTGCACCTATTGCCATTTGTAGTTTTTCTTCTTTTGATGAATCAAAAACAGGTTTAGATGTTGGAACAAATCTTGATAATAAAAATGCTGTAATAAAATACCCAATTATAGAAGCTGGAAATAAAAATATAAAATCTGAAAATGAACCTTTTCCTGCTGTCCAAGCCATTAAAGTTGTAATGTCTCCAAATGGTGACCAAGCACCTCCTGCATTTGCAGCAACTACTATATTAATGGCACTTGGAACTAAAAATTCTTTATTTTCTTTTTCTATAGTAATTAAAACAGTTGATAAAATAAGAGCTGTTGTTAAGTTATCAGCAATAGGTGAAAGGAAAAATGCAATTAATCCTGTTAACCAAAAAAGTTTTTTATATGTATATCCTCTTGAAATTAATTTATATTTTAAAGCATCAAAAACATGCATATGTAATAAGCATTCGATATATGTCATTGCTACAAATAAAAAGAAAAATATTTCAGCAATTTCTAAAATCACTTTTTCTGATTCATCATGAACTAAATGAATATCAAGACCATTGAAATAGTAATAAACTGCAATTAATAAAAATGAGAAAATACCAATAAAAAGTGCAGGGATGGCTTTATCCATATGATATTTTTCTTCATTAGCTACAAAATAGTAGCCAATTATAAAAATAATTAAAGTTGCAAAGCCAACCCAGGTAGATGTTAAATCTGGTATTTGGTTTTCATTTGCAAACAAAGTAATTGAAAACATTGAAAAACTAATTAAATATTTAAACATATTAAATCCTTATTTATAAGTTCTAATAATCAAAAATGATGTAATAGAAATTAAAGTAACACTAATTGCAATTGGTAAAAAAGTTTGGCTATGAAAAGAAAGAGCAACTGATGAAATAATTGCACCCAAACCAAATTGTAAAACACCAATAACACTAGATGCAACTCCTGCATTTTTAGAAAAATGCTCTAAAGCTAAAGCCATACAATTTCCAAAAATAAAAGCCATCATACTCATGTAACTAGCCATTAATATCATTGTTAAAAGTATTGATTCTCCTTTATAATTTAAAATCATTAAAATTGCTGCAATAATTTGAATAATAATTGCAAATTTAATTAAAAACAGTTGTGAATTGTTTTTTAATAATAAAACATTAATTCTAATCATTCCAATTAAAATTATAAAATTAAAGCCAAAGAAAAGAGGAAACATATCTGTTGATATTCCAAAATGCTCAATAAAAATAAACGATGACTTTGAAATAAATATGAAAAAACCAGAAAATCCAAGTGCAAGGGTAAGCATTGCTTTCATTGCTTTTTTATGTGTTAATACGATTTTAAAAGATTCAAGAACGTTTTGTTTTGTATATGTATAACTTTCTTCTAAATCTTTATAAACCCATAAAGCCACTAAAAGTGAATAGATAGTTAGGAAAACAAATATAGCTTGCCATGCAAAGAAATGTATAATAAAAGCACCAATTGCAGGAGCAAGTAGGGGAGCTAAACTTCTAATTGTACCAATTAGTGAAAAAACTTTTGCAGCTTGGGCTCCTTTGAATCTATCTCTAACGCAAGCAGCTGCATTTACAACTACAATTCCTCCAAAGAAAGCTTCAAGAAATCTATATATCCATAATTCATAAATATTTGTAGTAAAAATAATTAGAAAACTAAAGAATGAATATCCTAAAAGTCCAAGGATTGAACCGATTCTTCTTCCATATCTATCTGAAATTGGTCCTCCAAAAACTTGACCAATTGAAAATCCAATTAAAAAAATTGATAATGTTAGTTCGATTTTTTCGATTCCAACATGAAAGGCAGCTGCAATATCAGGAATTGAAGGAATATATGTATCAATACCCATTGGTGCAACTGATGAAAGTACTGAAAGTAAAATGATTAAATATACATGGTTTATTGGTTTTTTCATTATTCTTCACTTAAAGCTAAAGTAACTTTATCTAAGGATTTAAATAATTCATTTATTTCATCTTGTGTAAATTTAGAAGCAATTTTTTCTCTAAAAGCCTGAACTGTTTGTGAACTTTTCTCTAAAACTTCATATCCTTGTTCTGTTAATTTTATTAGAAATGTTCTTTTATCTAAAGCTTCTTTTTTTATAAGACCTTTTTTTTCTAAAGTTTTAAGAGTTCTACTTATTGTTGTTTTATCTTTTCCTAGTATTTGGGCGATTTTTGTTTGAGTGATATTTTTTTCTACTTGAATAATTTCTAAAGTAGCTCTTTGTTCTATTGCAATATCGTATGTTTGTAGTTGTTGATTAAATATATTATTGAATAAATTTGCAGTTATATTTACTTTAAATCCAATAGAATCTTTTAATTGAGTTTTCATATTAATCCTTTAATTGTATATGCAACTATTGCATATACAACCTTTTGGAAAGATTAAATGAAAGGAGAATAATATTTAAGTAATATCTTCTAATAATGAGTCTAAGAATTTAGAAGCATAATGCTTTTGTAAATAAGCAAAACCAACTATAAGAATAACACCAATACCGTACGTTACAAGAATACTTAGAATTATTAAGGCAACTAAAATAAGTACGTATAATTGTTGTAATTCTCCATCAATAATAAATTTAAAACCCTTATTAGTTTTATCAAGTTTTATAGATAAACTATAATTTAATATTGAAGTTTTAAAATTATCTAGAATTAAAGTTTCATTTTCAATAATAGGTATCTGTTCAGATGTGATTGATAGCTTTTCTCTTAAAGAATCTAAAACTTCTTCTTTACTTTTTTCTAATGTAAGCTCTTTTCTTATTCCTATATCAAATAATCCCATGTTAATCCTTATTATCTTTCTCTTAGTATAACAAGATTGTTAAGAACTTATCAAGTTTTTTGATTATTTAATATACAGTTGTATAGTAAACTATTTTTTACATATAATTAATCGTCAGTATCAATACCTTTATAATGCTTACGAATAGTTTCATAATCATCTTTTCTAAAAAAAGTTAAAAGATCATTAACATCTTCTTTTAACATACCTACACCTAATAAAGTCTCTTCTGCTAATCTTAAACTTCCTTCTGAAGCTTCAGGCATTACCCAAGACGCTCCATGCGTTAATAAGGAATCTCTAGTTTTCATATTTTTTGATCGAGCAAATATTTTTAATCCAGGAGAGATATTTCTAATATGAGAAACAATCTTAGCTGATGCATGATGATTATTAATAGTTACAATAACAGCATTTGCTCTTGAAAGACCTATATGTGATAAAAATTCAAGATCACTTAATTCACCATAATAAACAGCTCGTCCTTCTTTTTGACCTAGTTCTATTCTTTTTGTATCAATATCAAAAGCTATAAAAGGAATGTTTGCATGACTTAACATTGAAGCTATAAGCCTTCCACCTCGGCCATAACCCGCTATAAAAACACCATTCCACTCTTCTTGGGGAACATAAGCAGATTTTATTTCTATTGGAGTATTATCAAATTTAATGCTTAATTTCTCACTAACTTTTACTAAAAGCGGAGTAACTAACATACTAAAAGATATTATAGTAACAGCTGCTACAAACATTTCATCACTTATAACACCTAATGCTTTTGCTGCACCAAATAGAACAAAACCAAACTCTCCACTTTGTGCTAGTAGGAATGATACTGAAATTGCAGTTGAACGAGTATATCCCATAAATAGCATGATTAGAAAAAGTACTAAAATTTTTATTCCCATAATTACTACTAGATGCTGAATTAAAATTAAAGGATCTTTCATCATTGCATTTAAATCAATTGACATACCCACAGCAATAAAAAACAGAGTCATTAGAAGACCTTTATATGGCTCTACATTTGCTTGGATTTGATAGTGATATTTTGAATTTGATAGAACCATTCCCATAATAAATGCACCTAAAGCCATTGATAAACCTGCATATTCCATTGCCCATGCTGCAAAAACTACTGATAAAATTACAGAAAAAAAGAATGCCTCTTTATTTTGATTTGCTGCTAAATAATCAAGAAGTCCAGGAATAACATATTTACCAAAAGCTAATAAGATTAGAATCAAACTAATTGCAATCAAAATTTGCTGCCACATAGCATGACCATCAGTTAAGTTTCCTGTTTCTGCAAGTATTGGAACTAAGGCTAATAAAGGAACAACGGCTAAATCTTGCATTAAAAGAATTGAAAAACTACTTTTTCCCATTGGTGAATAAAGTTCACCTTTTTCTTGCAAAATTTGCATTACAAATGCTGTTGAAGATAAGGCAAAAGTTAAACCAATTAAAATTGCAACTTCTAAAGAACTTGCGTAAAAAATAGCATATGCAAATATAAAGAAACCAGAAAACAGAATTTGGGCACTACCTAATCCAAATACCTCCTTTCTCATATTCCAAAGTTTTTTAGGCTGCATTTCTAAACCAATTACAAATAATAGTAAAACTACACCAAACTCAGCTATGTGTCTTACTGACTCTACTTCTTTTGTCAGAATTGGACCTACTGAATAAGGGCCAACTATAACTCCTGCAATTAATAAACCTAAAATACTTCCTAGTCCTAATCTTTTTGAAATAGTAACTAATATAGTAGTAACAACAATAAGATAAAGTGTAGAACTTAATAAATCAGCATTTGTCATATATATCCTTATAAAGAGTTATTTTAGCGTAATAACAATAACTTTTTTCAAATAAACAGAATATTTTTTATCTTAATAAACTATGATTATTCATTGTTTTACCTACTTTTTGATAAAATAATTAAAAATAAAAACAAGTTTAAAAGATTAAGGAAAATAATGAAGTTTATAGTATTACTAATTGTTGGTTTTATATTATATTTAATTGCAAAAAATTACAAAACAGAAAAGTTTCAAAATATAAATTTAAATATTAAAGAGAATTTTGATGGTGATTTAATGAACCACGAAGCTGGATTATTAATTGCTCTAATGGCAAAAGTTGCAAAAGCTGATGGAAAAGTTTGTGAATTAGAAGCTGAGCTTTTAAAACATACTTTCAATGATATTTCAAGCCATTTTGAAAATAATGAAGAAGTAAGAGAAAATTTAAAGGTCTTATATAAAAAAGAGAAAGAAAGTTTTGATAATACGCTAGAAATTTGTCAAAGATTATACAGTCTTACAAAATTTGATTATGCTAAACGTGTTAAAATTATGGAGTATTTACTAAACCTTGCTTTTATCGATAAAGATTTTTCTAATACAGAAAGAATGATAACTGAAGATATTGCAAAAGCTTTAAAAATCAAAACTCATGATTTTGAAAATATGATAAGTACTTTTGAATCATTTTACACAAATCAAGCTACCTCAAAAGCTTTATCTTTAGAAAAAGCATATGAAGTTTTAGAATCAAAAAATAGTGATGATGATGGTGTTTTAAAGAAAAACTATAGAAAATTAGTGAAGCAATATCATCCAGATATCATGTCAGGTCGTGGTGAATCTCAAAATATAATTGATGAAGCAACAAAAAAACTTCAAGAGATAAACGAAGCTTATGAGCTAATCAAAAAACATAGAGGACTCTAATGTTAGGTTTTGATGATTCTTATGAAGTATGTAATTGTAAGAGAGTTACAATCAATCAAATTGTTGTAGCGTTAAAAGATAAAGAAAACCCAACTTTAAGAGATATACAAGATTTAACAACTGCAGGTACTGATTGTCGTCATTGTATTTTTAAAGAGGGTGATAATGGTAAAATGAAGAAGAAAATATATTGTAAAGATATATTAAATGAGATAAAGGAAAAAAGAGTAAATGGCTAGAAAGTTTCAACATTCATATGAAGTTTGTACTTGTAAACATGTAACATTGGGTGAAATTATACATGTAATAAAAGATAGAAATGCTTCAAGTATTGAAGAAATAGGGGCGCTAAGTGATGCAGGAACGTGTTGTAAATCTTGTGTAAATGCTAAGCTAGATAAAGGTGAGAAAAAGATGGAACTTTATTTAGAAGAAATAGTAAATAAGTTTGTAAAGAAGTAAAGAATTGGTAAAAGAAGAATTAATAGCAGAAATAAAAGAATTAATGAAAGTTAATGATAATGAGATAATTGATATAAATCCTAACTATCTTGAATATTTTCAAGAAGAAGAGCTGGTGGATATTATAAAACAATTATATGGTAGAAAAGAGAATATATCGTCTATTACATCAAGTTATTTAGATGAAATTTATGAAAAAACAAAAAAAGATGAGATATAATAATTATATAAAGGATTATAAATGATAAATTGGCAAAATGTAAAAACTCAATTAATAAATTTTTTAAAAGATGAAGTAGAAAAAACAGGTTTAGAAAAAGTTACAGTAGGATTATCAGGTGGACTAGATTCAGCTATTGTTGCTATACTTTGTAAAGAAGCTTTTGGAGATAACTTAAACTGTGTGTTAATGCCATCTCAGTTTTCATCTCAAAGTTCAAGCGATCACGCAATTGAACTTTGCGAAAAATTTGATATAAAATACGAAATTATTTCAATTACGCCTATGGTGGAATCTTTTATTAACAATATGGATGAAGATAAATTAAGAATTGGTAACTTTTCTGCAAGAATGAGAATGTCAGTATTATATGATGTATCATCACGTGAAAAATCATTAGTAGTTGGAACTTCAAATAAAAGTGAAATATTATTAGGATATGGAACAATTTTTGGAGATACTGCTTGTGCTATTAATCCTATTGGTCAAATGTATAAAAGTGATGAGTTTGAATTTGCAAAGGTTTTAGGTGTTGTTGATTCTATTGTAACAAAAGCTCCTAGTGCTGATTTATGGGAGGGGCAAAGCGATGAAGATGAACTTGGATATTCTTATGCTCAAATGGATGAAGTACTAAAATTACTTGTAGATGAAAATAAAGACAAAAATGAATTAATATCTTTAGGTTTTGAAGAAAAACTAATTGATATGCTAGAATATAGAATAAAATCAAATGCTTTTAAAGGTAAATTACCGACTATTGCAAATATTAAGTGGAGCTAGGGAATGAAAAGAGATATTGCTATTTATAAAGCATCTTTGGATAATGAAGAATTAACGCAAATAAGAAGTGTATTAGAATCAAAAGATGATTTATCAAAAGCTATAGAGTTTGAAGAAAATATGACAAAATTCATAGGCTCTAAGTATGCTGTTGCTACTTCAACATCAACTTCAGCAATACACCTTGCTTTAAGTGCAATAAAACTAAAAAGAGGTGACAAGATTTTAATGTCTGTTAACTCTTTTGTAAATTTACCAGAAGTTGTAAGACACTTTGATGCGGAGCCTATATTTATTGATATTAACATGGAAGATATGAATATTGATGTTGATAAGTTTGAAAAAGCTTTAGCTGAAAATAAATCAAAAAAACTAAGAGGTGCAATTATCACTTTTGTTGGTGGTCAAACTCCTGATTTAGATAGAATTTATGATATTGCAGAAAAATATGGAATTATATTAATAGAAGACTGTAGATCTGCACTTGGTGTTATGTATAAAGGAAAAAGAGTAGGGAATTTAAGAGCAGATATGACTATTTTTTCAACTAATCCATCTAATAGTAAATATGCGATTTCTAGATCTGGTGTGATTATTACAAATAATGAAGATATAGCAAATAGAGCAAAACTTTTAAGAACTCATGCCCTAACAACTACTTATGATAGCTATGGAAACTTAGATTATGTATATGATGTTGTTGATATTGGACATAAATATGACTTATCAGAACTAGATGCAGCATATGCCTTAGCACAACTTAATAAGACAGAAAAGTTTATTAAGAGAAGAAAAGAAATAGCTAAACTTTATGAAAAAAGATTAACAGGTGTTAAACATATTACAATTCCTTCTTACAAAGATGAACATATTTTTACACAACTAATTATAAAAGTTTCAAGAAATAGAGATGCCTTTGCAAGAGCTTTAAAAGAGCGAGGAGTTGCAACTGGACTTAATTATATTCCTTTACATCTTCTATCTTATTATAAAACAAAGTATTCTATTAAAATTACAGCCTTTTCAAATGCTTTAAATAACTATCAGCAAATACTTTCATTGCCAATATATGCAAGTTTAACAGATGAAGAAGTTAACTATGTTTGTGACCAAGTTATTGATGTAGCTTCTGAATGGATTTAAATAAGTTTTGAAACAAAAACTATACTTGTGGATTGAAGATTATCTCTTCTTTCCAAATACTTTACAGCAAATTATTGCTTATCTTTTATTACCTTTAACATTTATTTATATGCTTATTATTTTACTAAAACGTACTTTTGCAAAAGAAGTAGATTTTGGTATTCCTGTTATTTCTATTGGAAATATTATTGTAGGTGGAAGTGGTAAAACACCAATTGCAATTAAATTAGCAAGCTCATATGAAAAGTCATGTGTAATCTTACGTGGATTTGGCAGAGCTTCAAAAGGCTTATATGTAATATCTAAAGAAGGAGAAATCTTAGAAGATATAAGTATTAGTGGAGATGAAGCAATGCTATTAGCTAAGTCTTTAAAACACTCAAGTGTAATAGTAAGTGAAAATAGAATTGAAGCTATCAAAAAAGCAAAAGAACTGGGTTGTAAAATTGTATTTCTAGATGATGGCTTTTCAAAATATAATATTAAGAAATTTAACATTTTACTTCGTCCTAAAAAAGAACCTACAAATTTTTATTGCTTACCTAGTGGTGGATATAGAGAACCTAAAGGTTTATATGCTTATGCTGATTTAGAGTTAAAAGAGGGTGTTGATTTTAATAGAGTTATTACAATTAAAAAAGATGGTAATGAAGCTATTTTAAAAGATAAACTTGTAGTTTTAACTGCAATTTCAAAACCAAAAAGATTACTAGAATTTTTACCAAAAAATACGCAACTTTTAGCTTTTGCTGATCATCATACTTTTACAAATGATGAGATAAAAGAAGTAAAAGAAAAGTATAATGACTATCAAATAATAACAACAGGAAAAGATTTAGTAAAACTAGAAGCTTTTAATATTGAAAATTTATATTTAATGGATTTAGATATTAAAATAGAAGATAGTGTAGATTTTTCTATGATGAAAGAGTATATAAAAACTTATGAATAAAATATATTATTTAGATGAAGAAGCATTATTTCATTTGGATTCAACGAAAAAAACTAACTCTTTTTTATGGAAGATTATGTACAAAAGAGTAAAGAAAAATCTTAATAAAGAGTTGATTAATCCTCAAACCTTAAAAGAAATCATCTTTTCAAAACAAATAGTTGATGAAATCACTTTTAACGCACCTTTACCAAATGTAAGTGTTCAAAAAGGTTCATCTTGGCTTTTAGGTGAGGATGGTAAAGATTACTATATTCCAATTTCATTGAGTTTTTCAAATGATAAAGCAAGGTTTGAGCTTGTATTACTTGATGGTGAAATCGATATAAGAAATGTAGAAATAGGTAAAAATAAAAAAGAAGATATAAAAGTTCTAAAACATAATCCTATGTTACTTTTAAAAAATCTAAAAGTATTAGAATTATGTTTTGAGTTACTATTAGATCAAGTAAGAAGTGCTTGATCTTCTTTCACAATATGTCCTACAAATTTAGACATATTATCTAAAATTTTCTCACCTCGTCTAAATCCTAAAGCACAAGCTTCATAAGCATAAAATACACCAGCTTGGTATGTTACACCATTACTATCAGTATTTAATTCTACATACTCTTGATAAATTGCTTTATGACCTTCGTATTCACCTTCTGTTTGTACATCAATACTTCCATCTTCATTTATGATTTTAGTATTAGCACCTTCTCGTCCAAAACATCTTTTCTCAACTTGTTTTTTACCATCTAATGGTTCAAATGAAGTTTCAAGTAATAAAGGGTGATTTGGGTATAAATCCCAAAGAATTTTCATAAACCCTTTTGATTGAAACATTAAAGTATACGCAGGATTAAAAATAATCGCTTTCTTCTCTTTTATAATATCTGCTAAAACAAGTGCAAGTTCACTTTCATCAATAGCTATGTCTTCCCAAGGAATTAATTTAAACCAAAACTCGAAGCTTTCTTCATCTTTGAAAATACCTTCATCGTTAAAGCCAACTTTATCAATAAATTCAAAATCAGTATTAAACCCTGCTTCATTTGCAATATGTTGTAAAAGTTTAGTAGTATTTTCATCTTCAGCCGAGCTTGAAATTGATGAAAATAGTATTTTCCAACCTAAGTCATTATAATACTCATCAAACTTTTCAATATCAGAATCTAAAGTAATAATTCTTTTAAAATTGTCTTTTAATGCATCATAAAGATTATTAAATTGACTAGCTTCATCTAAGCCATTTGCTTTTAAAAGTGCCCATTGAATAATAGCTGTTTCAAAAAGTGAAGTAGGTGTATCTGCATTAAACTCAATTAGTTTAATAGGTGCTCCATCAAGTCCCCCTGCTAAATCAAATCTTGAATATAAATGCCAATGAACATCATTTTCCCAAGATTCTTTGATTGTTTCAACTAAATTAAAAGGAATATTTATTTCATGAAATAAATCATTTTCAATTACATGTTCACCAGCTTCACAAAACATGTCATATAATTCGTTACAAGCTTCATAATAAGCGTTTGCTTCATTTTCATTTACAACTACAACTTCGTCTGCTATGTATGAAGAATTATCTTCATCCGTATGCCATACAAAACCAATTGATTCTAAATATTCATCTGTTAAGGGTTGTAATTTTTCTAGTTTCATTTCTTAACCACCAAAAAATGAAGATCTAGATTTAGAACTTGAAGAAGATTTATTTCCAAAGAATCCACTTTTTTTACTAGATGATGAAGATTTAGAAGCTGAACTATTAGCTTTACTAAATGAACTTTTTGATTTAGAATAAGTTGAAGGAGATTTATATTGTGCTTTTCTTTGATTTTGGTAATTTTGATTTCCAAATAATTTATTACCAATATATGAACCTAACATTGCTCCTGCAATTGAAGACATTAAAACTCCACCAAGACCCATTCCCGCACTAGCTTCTGCAGAATTTGGATTTGTAAGACCTGAAGTTCCATTATCAATTTTTCGCTCTTCTTCTTTTACAAGGGCATCGATTTCTGCTTTTGTTAAAATCTTTTCAGTCCCATCTGGTTTTCTTAAAACAATAGTTGTTTTTGAAGATGGAAACTCATCTACAATTGCATATTTACCATCTGCTGATTGTTCGATTATAACAAATGCAGCTTGTTTTTGACTTGCATTTGCAAATGCATCACTTTGTCCAAAACCTTGTTGGTTGTTAGACTTATCTTCACAACCAACTAAACCTGAAACTAAAATAGCACCTAATCCCCCAACTACAGCGTAGTTAGATATCTTTTTAATATTATTATTCTTTTTCAAAATTAATAATCCTTTTTTACTTTTTGTTCTTTAAAATTTTAGATATATTACTAAATTCTTGCTATGAGTTTGATGAAGAATATTAACATCTTTTAATCTCTTTCTCATAGCCTCAGAAATAGTATCATCAACTTTTTGTTTTGTAAAATACTCAAAAGCTAAAACTCCTTGATAAAGTAGTCTACCTTCTATACCTATGATTTAATTTTCCTATAATTACACTATATATAGGATTTTATATAAATATATTTATCTACATTAAATTATACTGTATGGGTAGATAAAAAAGGTAAAAAATGACAAGAGAAAAATCTAAAAAATATGTAGGTGTCAATTATCAAACATTACAAAATGGTGATAAAGCATACTGCATAACTTATAAAGAAAAGAAACAATAAAAAAACTTATATTAAATAGTAAGCTATTACCACAAGAAGAAAAAGAAATGATAACTCAATAGGTAAAAAACCTAAACCACCAAGTGGGTTTAGGGGTTTATATTAAATTTTTATTCATATCTTTACTTGTTCCAATATATAAATATTGCTTGTCTGAAACCCAGTCAGAGCCAGTTCCTATATCAGTGGAACAATTATAAAAGAAGTTTATTCGTAAATAAAATAAATCAATCTCAAACCTATATTTTGTATCTATTTCTTTTTTTGTCAATAAGTTATTTTGGGTTGTAATTAAATATCCATTCCCAAGTTTAGAGTTTATAGGGAAGTTTGAATTGATAATTTCTTCATTTATTGAAAAAGTGATAATGAGTTTAGTTTTAAATATCTCTTTATCTAATAGTTCAATTAAATCAGTAGGAACATTAAATCCATATTCACTCAAATCGCAACCTAAAATCTTTACAAAGAATTTATATAAATTTGTTTGCTGAATAGAAAAACTTTCTCCAAATACTTCTTTAAAATTTATCATTCTATATTTATTAATATTAATATAATTTTGTCTTATATAATCTATGAATATATCAAATGACAAATCATAAGCTTGTGTTTTACTATTATTACAATCTTCACATATAACTTGTTTAAATTTCACTTTGTTAGAATTAGGACCAGCTAATTTAGTAGTTTGACCTTCTTTTACATGTCTCATATTTTTATTTTCAAAATCTTCTTTAAAAACATTTTTTAATAATGATTTTTTAATTTTATGCTCTCTTGAATTAGCTATTTTTCCGCATATCCAACAATTCATTTTAATTCTTTTTCAAGTTTATTATTCATAGCTAATCATTCTTTTAACTTTTTCATTTTTATAAATTCCCTCAATTATAACAGATGAAGGAGGAACACCCCAATCGTCAGTTATTAAAGTATCTAGTAAATATTTACCTTTATAACCCATTTCTTCCAATTGATATAATTTATCAATAAAGTTTGAATTCTCTTCCCAAGGTGTTTGCATACTTCCATCAATATTATAAATAGTAATTTTTATCAATTTGTTAATCCTTATTTAAACTCTTTTTTCTATTTTCCTAGCTGTTCCATCTATTACTATTACACTTTTTAAATCAAAACTTTCACTACCTTTTGAAAAATATAATTTAAAGTCTTTTGATGACTTTGGTTTAATTGATATATTATCTTTCTTGTCTAATTTAGATAGAGAACTTATAGAGTTTTTTTCTAATAATACGTAATGGTTATTATCGTCTTTTGAGACACCGTATATTTCATTTATATATAAATCAATACTACCTAGATTTTTTACTGTTATATCATATAAGTGAGCAGTATTAGCTCCACCACTTCCTGTCATTGGGTCATAAGGACTATTCATATTTTTCAAGTTAATATCATAATATTTATTCTTGGTTGAAAAAAAATCAAACTTTAATTCTTTTTCTTTTTTAGAATGATTATATTGTAAAATATTAATTATAATAGCAATAGAAGAAAGTATAGCACCATATATAGCAATGTAAGTAGTTAATGAATTATCCATATTTTAGTTATTCTCAATTATTGATATTTCTTCTTCTGTTAAGCCATATAGTTTATAAACCATGTTATCTATTTCTTTATTTGATTGATTGATTTGATTTTGTAATTCTAAAACTTCTTTTTTATCATTTTCAAAAAGAGCTTTCCAATCATTTTTAAAGTTTCTTTCTTCTAATTTGTCTTTAAATTTTAATTTCTTAGCTTTTTTATATTCTTTAACAAAATCTTCAAATTCTAAAAGTTCAAAAGATTGTAGTTTTTTAGATATTTTTTCAAGTTCTAATTCATTTAAAAAATTCTCTTTTATCTTATTTAGTTTTTTATTTAATTCAAGCATTAAATCAGCTTTTATTATGTAAGGTGTATCATTTTTAATTTTAGGAAAAGTAATCTCTTCCAAATAAGTTGGAGAATATTGAAAGAAACCACCTCTTAATTCAGAACTAATATTTTTTATTAAAAACCAAGTTAAGTTAGAATTTAAAATAGTTAAAAAGTATTTAAGATGAAGTTCTTCATTTTTATTTTTAATTAATCCATAATTATTTGCGTTAAAGAAAGAATTGTTTTCATCAAAAGTAAAATTGGAACCTTCTGAAATAAAAGGAGTAATAAGTTTTTTAGTTTCAAAATTATTAATATTTCTAGCTCTATGTAGTGAATACCAATACTTTGCATTAGTTTTATATCTTTTTTTCTTTTCTATAAATTCTTCTTTGAAGTTTAAAAAATATGAATAAGTAAGTGGAAACTTTATAGATAACTCTTCTTCTGTATATGGTTTTGTAGTATTATTTATATCTAAATAATGAGGGTATATAACATAAAGATCTGTATTAAGTTCATTGTATTTTTTTATATCTTGTCCCTTTAATAATGGCTTTACTATTTCTTTTTCTATTTCAACACATGATTTTAGTCTATTTGAGTAGCCTATAAAAAGGTTTTCTTTAAAAGAACCACTCATCATGTAGATATTATCTCCCATAGTAATATCAACACCTTTAAAATTATCTGAAAATACATTATTGAATTTTTTTGGAAAAGCTTTAACTTTGTTTATAATACTTATAATTTCATTTTTCGTTAAATTCCATTTTTCTGCATTTAATGTATCAAAATTAATATTATCATATTCAAAATTATCAAATATTTCATTAGGTTTCAAATGCTTAAATTTTAATTCTTCATTATTATGTGATAGTGTAATAATACAAGTATATGCTGATGCGTCTTCAAATACCATTTCACTTCCAAAATGTAATAAGTTTTCAACTGCTTTATTTTGTGATAAGAAGTTTCTTATACCTTTTCCTGCATCAACAACTAGGAATTTATGAGGTAAAATATAAGATAATTTACCTTTTTTATTTAACATTTTAAAACTCATTTCTAAAAATAAAGCATATAAATCATATTTACCTGTTGCACTTACATATTTTTCTTCATAAAGAGAAGTTTCATTTTCATAATTAGATTTTAAACCTTGAACTCTTACATAAGGAGGGTTACCAATTACAATATCAAAACTTCCTTTTTCAAATGGCATTTTTAAAAGTGAATTTGCACAAAGTATTTTATCTGCTAACTTTGTAAGTGGTCTTCCTTTTTGAGCAGTTCTCAACCATAAAGATAATTTAGCAATTTCTACTGCGTCTTCATTTATATCTACACCATATAAATTATGTTCTAATACACTTTCTTCTACTGTATAAGAAGAGAATAAATCTCCCATAAGAGCTAAATCATTTTGAAGTTGGTTATGTTCTTTTATTAGGTGTTCTAATGCTTGATTTAAAAATGCTCCACTTCCACAAGCAGGGTCAAGTATTTTTAGATTAAATAACCAATCTTTATAGCTTTCTAAATTGTCTTTTGTTTTCTGTTCTGTTTTATTTAATTTTTTTAGATTTTTCGGTGCAATAACATTTGTAATTTTTAACTCTTCTCTTTTTTCATTACACATTTTTCCAAGAGTATTATCTACTATATATTTTGTAATATATTCAGGAGTATAAAATACACCGTCTTTTTTTCTTTTTGATTTAGTTTTATCAAAATCAGTATTATCTATATTTGATTGCATTTCTTCTAAGTCTGTTAATGACTGCTCAAAGATATGTCCTAAGATATTTACAGATACTTCACTTTCAAAGTCATAATCACTTAATTTTTGAGCTTCTAAATCTAATATTTCATTATCAATTACAAGACTATCAAGTTGAGTATCATTAGCAAATAATCCACCATTATATTTTGGAATATCTAATTTACTATTTCCCTCATTGATAGCTTTGAAGTAGAACTTATATATATCAAAAAGTTTATAATCTGTGAATTTCTGATTAATAAACTCTTCTCTAATCTCTTTTATTGTGTTTGCAGTTAATAATCCTCTATCTTCTGCAAATAGAATAAATATAATTCTATCACATAGCTTTTGAGTAAGTCTTAATGCTATTGTTTTATCAAGTTCTATATTGTTTTTAACAATATTTCCAAATAAATGATTTCTAAATTGTGAGAAGTCTTTATATAACTCTTTTGATACTTCTGCTTCAAAATTTGCTGTTTTTTCTTTTATCTTTAAAGGTATATTTTCTTTAATACTTTCATATGATAAAAGTAAATGAAGTTTTTTAAAATCTTCATAACTTAGGTTAAAAAGTGAAAACTTTTCATAAGAAGTTTTTTTATCAATATAAAATCTTAGTTCATCAAAGTTTGAGATTATTATATATTTTGAGTTTGAATGTGAATTATGATAATTAAAAGCTTGTGCTTCAATTTTATCAAGATTTTTTGTATCTTGTGCTTTTAACTCAATTACTCCAATAACTTCATTATTTAGATATATAACACCATCAGCTTTCTTTGCGTCAGTTTCATTTTTCTTTTCTCTTTCTAAATTAAAATTAGAAGGGTCTGTCATATCAAGGGTATAACCTAAACAAGACTCAAAAATATCTTTTAAGAAACCATCTTGATATTTCTCTTCTTTTACTGTTTTAATATAATCTACTTTTGATAAAAACTTTTGAAACTCTGCCCACCTAATAGCTACTAAACTTTCGTCTTGTGAAAAACTTTTTAATACTGACTTTTGAAACATTGACATTACAATAAAACCTTATAAATATTATTAATAGTTATTATTTTATCTAAATTTAGCAAAATAATAACTATACTATTAATTAAATATTGGATATCAAATTACTTGTTCTGATTTCTTTTATTTTTATAATATTTTTCTATATCTTCCTAGATTTTCTCCTAATAATTCTATACTATTTACAATCACTATTGGTATTAGTTTCTCAATATTTGGTTCTCCAAATTTATAAATAGTAGTAAGTAAAAAAGTTTGATGCAAGGGTAGATATGGTGTAGATAAGTCAATGTTATGACTTATCTTTTAATCCCTTTCTCATAGCCTCAGAAATAGTATTATCAACTTTTTGTTTTGTAAAATATTCAAAGGCTAAAACCCCTTGATAAAGTAGCATATCCTCTCCGTCTTTTATTTCAAGACCATTTTCTTTTGCAAGAGCTAAAAAGGGTGTAATTTTTCCATAAACGCAATCAAAAGCATATTTTGCTGTTTTAAATACATCTTCTAAAAGCTTTTTATCACAAGGTAAATAATCATCTTTAAGTCCTGCGCTTGTAGAGTTTACAACTAAATCAAACTCTTTTATTTCAAAGTTATCCCAAGAGTATGAAGTGATATTTTCATTTTTAAAAAACTCTAGTTTTCCTTCGCTTCTATTTAAAACTGTTACCTCAATATTTTTTTCTTGTAAGGCAAGAGCAATGGCTTTAGCAGTACCACCAGCTCCTAGTAATAAAACTGATTTTATTTTACCAAATGATTCTATTGCTTTTAAAAATCCAGGTGCATCAGTATTATAAGCAATTACTTTTCCATTTTCATTTATATAGGTATTTACAGCTTGTATTTTCTTTGCTATTCCTCTTACTTCATCTGCATTTGCAAAGGCATGTTCTTTGTGTGGAACTGTAATATTTGCGCCTTCATATGAGTTTTTTATAAACTCTTCTTTTATAATACTTCCATCTTCTAAGTGATGTTTATCATAGTTTCCATCATAATTAAGTGCTTTAAATCCTGCATTTTGCATTTGTGGAGATTTTGAATGAGATACAGGGTTTCCAAAGATTACGAATTTTTCCAATGTTTTTCCTTTTATTTTTTTACTATTAAATTAAATAGAGGATATTCTTTTTCATTTCTATAATGTGTATATATTAATTTATAAGAAATAAGTTTAAGTCCTACTTCTTCAATTAGTTTTAGTAAGGTGTTTTTTTCATAACCAAAATGTTCAACACCATCATTTTTATGTTTTGCATGAAAAGTTCCATCTTCTTCATATAAGTCATTTATACAAATAATTCCATCAGTTTTTATTGCATCTTTACATTTTCTTAGAAACATCTTTGTGTCTTTGATATGATGCATTGTCATTGATGAAATTACTAAATCAAAATTATTTTTTGGTAGTTCTTCTTCATTCATATTATGTTTAATTGCTTTTATATTCTCACAATCAAGCTCTAAAGCTTTTTTATTAAATATTTCAACCATCCCATCAGAATAATCCATCCCAATAACATTGTTTGTTTGATTATTTAAAGCAAAAGATATAAAACCTGTACCACATCCATAATCTAAGATATTTGCATCTTCTTTTAAATCTATTTTTGAGAGTAGGTCTTTAACACAAGTATCTGAGCTTTCCATACTTGATTGTTTTTTATCCCATGTTTTTGATGCTTCATCAAATCTATTCATTCCAATCCCTTTTAAAAAATGGTATTATATCAAAATTTACTTTTTAAATAGGCTTTTATATGAATGATTTTATATGTACTTTTACAAACACTGATGATGGTAATTTAGCTTATCATGTGGGAGATGTCAAAGAAAATGTTGATAAAAATAGAAATAAACTTGCTAAAAGATTGGGATATAATCCAAATGATTTAGTTTCAATGAATCAGACTCATGGTAATAATGTTCAAATTGTAAACTCAAGTTCCCCTAAAATTATTGATGATTGTGATGGTTTAATTACTAATGAAAAAGATTTACCATTAATGGTAATGGTAGCTGATTGTATACCAATACTTTTACATGATGAAAAAAAAGGTGTAATAGCAGCACTTCATGCAGGACGAAACTCAACTTTTCTAAAAATTGTTGAAGTTGCAGTAAATAAAATGAAAGAAGAGTTTTCTTGTAATCCTAAAAATATAAAAGCTATTATGGGTCCAAGTATTCAACAATGTTGTTATGAAGTAAGCCCTGAGTTAGTAAACATTGTAAAAACATCATTTGGAAAAGAGTTTATTAATGGAAGAAACATTGATTTACAAGGAATTAATAAATCGATTTTATTAAAGAATGGAGTTGAAAATATCATTGTTGCCAATATATGTACAAAATGTACAAGTAAAGTACATTATTCTTATAGAAAGAACTCCAAAACTGGAAGATTTGCGGGAATTATTAAATTATAAATATATAATTCAAAAAATCTATATTATAAATATATTATATTTATAAAAAAATAATATAAGTTAGAATTATATTTTTTAAACTACAAAGCCTAACTATCAATACATGTAAGAAAACTTAAGAGATTTTAGAAATTTAAATATATTAAGTATAGATTAAAAAAATATACTAATATTTTTTGATTACATAACTTTTACATAAATAGCTTAAAAGATGCTTTATTGATGATAATATCCATTTTTTTATTTTATTTAAGTTTCTTTTTGTTACTATTTGAGCACTTAGAAAATTAGCAGAAATTTAAAGGATTATAATGAGTAATAAGGTTACAAAAAATGAAGCATTAGATTATCACAGGGTACCAACACCTGGAAAAGTTGCTATTAAAGCAACTACAAGATTAGAATCACAAAGAGATTTATCTTTAGCATATTCTCCAGGTGTTGCATTTCCATGTGAAGAAATACAAGCTAATCCAGAATTAGCTTATGAATATACTTCAAAAAGAAACTTAGTTGCAGTTATTTCAAACGGAACAGCTGTTTTAGGTCTTGGTAATATTGGAGCAATAGCTTCAAAACCTGTAATGGAAGGAAAAGCTGTATTATTCAAAAAGTTTGCCGCAGTTGATTCTTTTGATATTGAAGTTGATGAAACTGATGTTGATAAATTTTGTGAAATTGTAAAAGCTATTTCTCCTACTTTTGGTGGAATTAACCTAGAAGATATAAAAGCTCCTGAGTGTTTTGAAATTGAAAGAAGATTAATTGAAGAACTTGATATTCCTGTTATGCATGATGACCAACACGGAACAGCAATTATTACAACAGCTGCACTTATGAATGCTGCTGAAATGATGGGTAAAAAACTTGAAGACATGAAAGTTGTAGTTGTAGGTGCTGGTGCATCAGCAGTTGCATGTTCAACTATGTACAAAGGTGCAGGTATTAAAAACCTAATCATGTGTGATTCAAAAGGTGTAGTACATTCAGGAAGAAGTGATTTAAATAAATATAAACAAGATTTTGTAACTTCTGAAGCTACAACTATGGAAGAAGCGTTTACAAATGCTGATATGGTTTTAGGATTATCAAAACCTGGAAGTTTTACTAAAGAGCTTATTGCTTTAATGGCAGAAGAACCAATTGTATTTACTTTAGCAAATCCTACACCTGAACTTTTCCCTGAAGAAGTAAGAGAAGTTAAACCAAAAGCAATTATTGGTACAGGAAGATCAGATTTCCCAAATCAAGTAAATAATGTATTAGGTTTCCCTTTTATTTTTAGAGGTGCTTTAGATGTGCAAACTAAAAAAATTAATATGGAAATGAAAATAGCAGCTGCAAAAGCAATTGCTGAATTAGCTAAACAACCTTTATATCCTGAATTAAAAGTATTATTTGGAGATTTAACTTATGGAAGAGACTATATTATTCCAACTCCATTTGACAAAAGATTAATGGTTGAAGTATCAGCTGCTGTTGCAAATGCTGCAGTTGAAACTGGAGTTGCTAGAGTTAAAGAGTTTAACTTAGAGCAATACAGAGAAAAACTTTCACATATGGTTTAATTTTAGTAGAGAAATCAAGATGAATACTTTGTATAGTATTCATCTTAGATTTTTTGTAGCTTTAAATATTAGACATTTTATCATTTGATAGAATTATTTTATGTTTATACATATCAGCTTTAATTACAATATCAGAATATTCAACTGGTATATTATTCTTATCAAAAGATAATCTGTGTAAAGATAGTAATGAAGCATTTTCTTTAATACCTAGTTTTTTAGCTTCTTCTTTAGAAGCATCTTTAGCTTCTACTGTTTCTTCTGCATTATAAAATTCAATTGAATATTCATCTTTTAAAAATGTATATAAAGATTCTATATTAAATCTTTCTTTTAAATTAGGAACTTTTTTAATATCTAAATAATTAAGCATTAACGCAAAGGGTTTATTATCTAAATATCTTTGTCTTTTGATACATAAAAGAGTTTCGCAGTTTATTAATTGTTTAACATAATGATCTTCTTTTATTATTTCAAATTCAATTGATTCAGTTGTTAATTTATGATTTTGTTTTGATAGTCTTTGAGTTAAAGAGCCAATAGAGTTTGCATCATAAAGAATTTTTTGTTCTTTAACAAAGGTACCTTTTCCTTGTTTTTTTATAACAATATTATCTTTTTCTAGCTCTTCAATGGCTTTTCTTATAGTTATTCTACTAACTTTGTATATTTCTTCTAGTTTTAGTTCAGTGGGTATTAAATCTTTAGGACTGTAGTTTTCTCTTATATCTTTTTCTAATTTATTTCTAAGCTGTATATATAACGGAATTCCATTTTTATTAAACAATTGTTAACTCCTCTCTTATATATTTGATAACTTGTCATTAGATAAGATAATTTTATGTTTATACATATCTCCTCTAATTATAAGATTTGAATATTCTATAGGTTCATTCTTTTGATTATAAGAAAGTCTTTTTAAAGATAATAAAGGTGAACCTTTTTCAATATTTAGTTTTTTTGCATCATCATCATTTGCAATCATTGCTTCAACAATTTCTTCAGCATTATGGAATTCAATATTATATTCTTTTTTTAAGAAAGCATATAAAGATTCAAGATTCATTTTTTTATCAATATCTGGTACAGTATTAACATCAAAATAATTAAACATTAATGCAAAAGGTACTTCATCTAGTAATCTTGTTCTTTTTATACATAACAATTTCTTACAAGATAACATGTCTTTCACAAAATGTTCTTCTCTTTCTTCTATTATTTCAAATGAAATTGATTTAGTAGTTAGCAAGTGCTTTTGTTTTGAAAGTCTTTGTGTTAGAGAACCAATAGAGTTTGCATCATAAAGAATTTTTTGCTCTTTAACAAAAGTACCTTTACCTTGCTTTTTGATAACTATATTATCTTTTTCTAACTCTTCTATAGCTTTTCTAACAGTAATTCTACTTAGCTTATATTTTTCTTCTAGTTTACCTTCAGCAGGAATAATATCATTAACTTTATAATTTAACTTTATGTCTTCTAAAATTTTTTCTTTTAGTTGAAGATAAAGTGGTATTCCATTTTTAGCAAACAAACTGTAGGATCCTTTAATTTAGAATTATTATTAATTATAATACATCATAGACTTTTAAAGTGTACTTAATATAATATTATAACGTTATATATCTTTATTTAAAATTGATAATGCTTCTAGTCGTTCATTATCTAAAGTTTCTTCATCCCAAGATAATGCGTCTTTTAGAATTGTTAATACTTCTTCTAAAATTTCAATTGAAGCTTTTTTATCAATAAGAGATAATGAAGTTCTTCTAACTAAAAAATCTAGAGGTTTTTTTACAAATTCATATTTTATAGAATATAAAACTTCTGCATTAGTTAAGCAATATTTAGGATGTAGTTTTTGAATTTTATTTGTACTTTGTGCTACTAGTAATGCTTTATCACCATACATTTTAATTAGATATTCTTTGATATCTTTTTCAACAAAGTCAATTTTTAAATTTTCACTTTGTATCTCGCTTCCAATTAATTTTAGTTCTTTAGTTTTACATTTAATATCTGACAAATTAAATTTATTAATAGTATAGTCAACTACTTCTTCTGCCATTTTTCTATATGTTGTCCATTTTCCTCCAATAATACTGATAAGACCAGAATTTGAACTTGTTATAATATGATCTCTTACAATACTTTTTGTAGAACTACTTTTAGGTGCAGAGACTAAAGGTCTTATTCCAGACCATGAAGATAATATTTCGCTTTTATCAATCTTTAAATCAAAATATATTTCTAAATGTTCTAAAATATAGTCTAAATCTTTTTGTGAAACTTCTGGGTGTTCGCTTAAAATTGTTTTTTCATCAGTTGTTCCAACTAAACATTTTCCCATCCATGGCAAAATAAAAAGAACTCGACCATCTTGCGTTTTTGGTATCATTAATCCTTCGTTTGATGGAAGATATTTTTTATCTAATACAATATGAACTCCAGAACTTAAATCTAGCATTTTTGCAGCTTCTTTATCATCCATTTTCCTAACTTTATCAGAAAAAGCTCCTGTAGCGTTTATAATAGATGTTGAATTATAAGTATAAGTCTTTCCTGTAATTTTATCTTCCATCTCTAATCCAGAAATTTTATCATTTGTATATATGAAAGATTTAACTTCACTATAGTTTTTACAAATTGCACCATATTTTTCTGCTGTTTGCAGTAGTGTTATATTTAATCTAGAATCATTGAAACTACCATCATAGTATTTAATTCCTCCAACTAATCCTTTCTTTTTTATGGTAGGAAAGGTATTAATCATATCATTTTTAGATACTACAGATGTTCTTCCTAATCCTCTTTTCCCGGAAATAAAATCATATAAGAATAATCCTGTAAACATATAAGGTATTTCCCACCATTTATATAAAGGAGTAACTAATGTTAATCTTGTACATAAATGAGGAGCATTTTTTAAAAGTCTTGATCTTTCTTTAAGACCTTCCTTCACCAAATTAAACTGATCTTTATCTAGTTTTTTGACAGCAGCTTCTAAATAACGTACACCACCATGAACCATTTTTGTACTTCTTGAACTTGTACCTTCTGAAAAATCATTTTTCTCTAATAATAATGTTTTAAATCCTCTTGATGCAGCATCTAATGCAATACCACTTCCTGTTGCTCCACCACCAATAATTATAATATCAAATTGTTCATTACTCATTTTTTTTTCCTCTTATTATAAGGTTATAATGTTATGTCAGTCATTATAAGGTTATATCTATAAAAAGAATCTTAAACTGAAATATATACTGAATAAATTAGAAGAAAAAGCATCAAATAGAGTTTTTAATTTCAATTTTATCTCTTGATTTTTTTTAAACACTTTATAAGTTTAAATCTCTAAGGGGCCTTAAAATGGGGATGCTATTTTAATGTTACGTTTTAATTTGACAAAAGAAAACTATAATTCGTAGTAAAGGACATTAAATTTAAGGTTAATTTAAAAATCTATACGTCACTATATTAACAACATTATAATGTTATGACATAAATATATAAATTGTATGTATGTGATCTTTATAAGTATACAATTTATAAAATTTAAAAGGAGTAAAGTTAATGTCCTTAGAACTAAAAAATATATCTATGAGTGTAGATGGACAAAAACATATATATGACATTAATATAACACTTAAAAAAGGTACGATGAATGTGTTATTAGGTCGTACATTATCTGGTAAAACTACATTAATGAGAATTATGGCAGGTCTTGATGTTCCTACAAAAGGCAAAATTTTTTGGGAAGGTAAAGACGTTACAGGAATGAGAGTTCAGGATAGAAAAATTGCAATGGTTTATCAACAGTTTATTAACTATCCTTCAATGAGTGTATATGATAATATCGCTGCTCCTCTTAGAATTATGAAAAAAGATGAGAGATTCATTGATGAAGAGGTTAAAAAAACAGCTAAATTAATGAGGCTAGAGAATATGTTGGATAGAAAACCAAATGAACTTTCTGGTGGTCAACAACAAAGATGTGCATTAGCTAGATCACTTGTAAAAGGTTCTGGTCTTGTATTATTAGATGAACCCTTAGCAAACCTTGATTATAAATTAAGAGAAGAACTAAGAGAAGAAATTCCAAAAATGTTTGAAGAATCAGGTGCAATTTTTGTATATGCGACAACAGAACCAGAAGAAGCATTATTATTAGGTGGTAATGTTGCAACATTATGGGAAGGAAGAATTACTCAGTTTGATGAAACAGCAAAAGTTTATCATACTCCTAATAATGCAACTACTGCAAAAGTTTTTTCTAATCCATCAATGAACTTTTTAGATATAAGAAAAGAGGGTGATTATATTTATTATGGAAATAATGAAAAAGCTCCTGCAACTGATGTTTTAAAAAGATTATCAGATGGAAAGTACTTAGCTGGTTTTAGACCAAATCATTTAGAACTTAATAAGCATGCAGGTAATGCAATTAAGTTTTCAACACATTTAGATGTGACAGAAATTACAGGTTCAGAAACTTTTTTACATATGCATCATGATGATGATAATTGGATAGGTTTAGTTCATGGTGTTCATGATTTAGAATATAATACTAATTTGTCTGTGTATTTAGATACACGTCATATTTTTATTTTTGCAACAGATGGTGAACTTATTGAAACAGCATCTTATGTGCAAGAAAGATAGAAGGAGAAAAAAATGGCAAAAATAACTCTTTCAAATTTAGCTCATAGTTATATGAAAAATCCAAAAAATAAAGAAGACTATGTACTTCAACCTCTAAATCATGAATGGGATGATGGAGCAGCATATGCACTTTTAGGACCTTCTGGTTGTGGTAAATCTACTTTATTAAATATTATCTCAGGAATTTTAACACCTTCTGAGGGAAGTATTTTATTTGATGACAAGGATGTGACTTTTGCAGATACTACAAATAGAAATATTGCACAAGTTTTTCAATTTCCTGTAGTATACGACACAATGACAGTTCGAGAAAATTTAGAATTTCCTTTAAAAAATAGAGGAGCAAATAATCAATATATTGATCAAAGAGTAGGTTCAATTGCAAGAGCAATTCAAGTTGAAGATATTTTAGATAAAAAAGCAAGAGGCTTAAGTGCAGATGCTAAACAGAAAATATCATTAGGTCGTGGAATGGTTCGAGAAGATGTAAATGCTATTCTTTTTGATGAACCTTTAACTGTAATTGACCCTCATATGAAATGGGAATTAAGAACACAACTTAAAGCCTTACATAAAGAATTAAAACATACAATGATTTTTGTAACACATGATCAAACTGAAGCTTTAACTTTTGCAGATAAAGTTGTTGTTATGAATGGAGGACATGTATTACAAATAGGTACTCCTGAAGAATTATTTGAAAAACCTGCACATACTTTTGTTGGATACTTTATTGGCTCTCCAGGTATGAATGTTTTTGAAGCAAAAGTTACGGGTAATATTGCTAACCTTCAAGGCTATGAAGTAAATCTTAACTCTACTTATAAATCTTTACAAGGAAAAATTGAACTAGGAATAAGACCCGAATTTATTGAATTATGTGAAGATGGAGAAGGTATAAAAATAGAAATTAGTCGTATTGAGGATGTTGCTCATCATAAAATTGTAAGAGCAAAATATAATAATAGAAAAGTAAATATTATTGTTCCTGAAGATGTAAAAATTACTCCAACTATGAATAGTATAAAATTTAAATTAGAAGGTGTAAATGTTTATGTTAATGATTGGTTAGTAGAAGGAGAGTTACTATGAAAAAAACAGTAAATCAAAAAGCATGGTTTTTAGTATTACCTGTATTGTTGCTTGTAGGTTTTTCTGCAGTTATTCCTTTAATGACAGTTGTGAATTATTCAGTACAAGATACTTTTGGAAATAATCAGTTCTTTGCTGTTGGATTAGAATGGTTTGAAGAAATTCTACATTCAGAACGAATTCATGATGCCTTGGGAAGACAAGTTCTTTTTACCTCTATAATTTTACTGATTGAAATTCCTTTAGGAATATTTATAGCTTTACATATGCCTAAAAAAGGTTTTTGGGCATCAGCTTGTTTAATTTTAGTTGCTTTACCACTTTTAGTACCTTGGAATGTTGTTGGTACAATTTGGCAAATTTTTGGAAGAACTGATATTGGACTATTAGGACATACACTAGCTTCTTTTGGTATTGAATATAATTATACTCAAAATGTGTTAGATGCATGGATTACTATTATTGTTATGGACGTATGGCACTGGACATCACTTGTTGTACTACTTTGTTATGCTGGTTTACAGTCAATTCCTTCAGCCTATTATCAAGCAGCGAAAATTGATCAAGCATCTAATTGGAATGTATTTAGATATATACAACTTCCTAAAATGATGGGTGTTTTATTAATTGCTACATTGTTAAGATTTATGGATAGTTTCATGATTTATACAGAACCAATGGTTGTAACAGGTGGTGGTCCAGGAAATGCTACAACTTTTCTTTCTATTGATTTAGTAAAGATGGCAATAGGACAATTCGATTTAGGACCAGCTGCTGCATTTTCATTAATATACTTCCTAGTTATATTATTGACATCTTGGGCATTTTTTACAATCATGACAAATATTGATAAGCAGGAGAATTAAGATGAATAATTCAAAAATAAAAACAGGTTTTTTCTCAAGTAAATCACCTATGATTATGCTGATTTATATAATATTTTTAATGTTGCCAGTTTATTGGTTAATAAATATGAGTTTTAAAACAAATGAAGAAATATTAGGAACTTTTTCACTTTTTCCTAATAACTTTACATTTGATAATTATATTATAATCTTTACAGATCCCTCTTGGTATTGGGGATATATAAACTCAATGACATATGTTGTTCTTAATACAATAATATCTATAGCAGTTGCTTTACCTGCAGCTTATGCATTTTCTAGATATAAGTTTTTAGGAGATAAACATTTATTCTTTTGGTTATTAACTAACAGAATGGCACCACCTGCTGTATTTGCGCTGCCATTTTTTCAACTTTATTCAAGTGTTGGTTTATTTGATACACATATAGCGGTGGCTTTAGCTCATACATTATTTAATGTACCATTATCTGTTTGGATATTGGAAGGCTTTATGCGTGGTGTACCAAAAGAGATAGATGAAACTGCGTATATTGATGGTTTTAGTTTCTTTGGATTTTTTACAAAGATTTTCACTCCATTGATTGCGTCTGGTATTGGAGTTGCAGCATTTTTCTGTTTTATGTTTTCTTGGGTAGAATTATTACTTAGTAGAACATTAACATCAGTTAATGCAAAATCAATTGCAGCAACAATGACAAAAACTGTATCTGCTTCAGGAGTTGATTGGGGTGTACTAGCAGCAGCTGGTGTACTTACACTTATTCCTGGTGCTATTGTTATATATTTTGTTCGTAATCATATTGCCAAGGGTCTATCTCTTGGACGAGTTTAAGGAGGTTTAATATGGATTTATCATGGATGGCATGGACAAGTGGAACAGCTACGTTTTTCATTTGTATTTTTGTAGCTTTGATGGGTATGATAGTTTGGGCAATTAAATGGCCTCAAGCTCCAAGAGTAGGGATATTAAGAATTGAAACTACTCCTGGTGACCGACTTTTTCTTAGTCTATTAGGTTCTGCATTTATTAGTTTAGCCTGGTTAGCAATATTTGGTGCTCCAATTTATGGAGGAATGATTGTTTGTTTTATTTATGCTCTAGCGGTTTTTCGTTGGGTATAAAAACTATTTGTAATACATTTAACTTTTAAGGAGAGAAAAATGAAAATTAAAAATAAAATTACTACATCGGTTCTTGGTGCAATGTTAGGTTTAAGTGCAAGTACTTTAAGTGCTGCAGATATGGGTAAATGGATTGAAGAATTCCAACCTTCTGCGCTTACAAAAGCAGAACAAAAAACTGAAATGGATTGGTTTGAAAAAGCTGCAATGCCTTATAAAGGGATGACTATTAAAGTTGTATCTGAAGGTATAGGAACACATGTTTATGAAAGTAAAACATTAACAAAAGCATTCTTTGATTTAACAGGAATAAAAGTTATTCATGACATTATTGGTGAAGGTGATGTTGTTGAAAAATTGCAAACACAAATGCAAACAGGTCAAAATATATATGATGCATATATTAATGATTCAGATTTAATAGGAACTCATTGGAGATACAAGCAAGCTAGAGATTTAACAGATTGGATGGCGAATGAAGGAAAAAGTGTTACTAATCCTAATTTAGATTTAAAAGACTTTATAGGTACTTCTTTTACAACTGGTCCAGATGGTAAGTTATATCAGTTACCAGATCAACAATTTGCTAACCTTTATTGGTTTAGATACGATTGGTTCACAGATAAGAAAAACATGGCTGACTTTAAAGCTAAATATGGTTATGAATTAGGTGTTCCTGTAAACTGGTCAGCATATGAAGATATCGCAGAGTTCTTTACTGGTAGAGAAATTGATGGTAAAAAAGTTTATGGACATATGGATTATGGTAAAAAAGATCCATCTTTAGGTTGGAGATTTACTGATGCATGGATGTCAATGGCAGGTATGGGTGATAAAGGTGAACCTAATGGTCTTCCAGTTGATGAATGGGGAATTAGAGTAAACGATAAGTCTCAACCAGTTGGGTCTTGTGTTCAAAGAGGGGGAGCTACAAACTCGCCAGCAGCTGTTTATGCAATTGAAAAATACTCTGAATGGTTAAAGAAATATGCACCACCTAGTGCTTCTGGTATGGTATTCTCTGAAGCTGGACCAGTTCCTGCTCAAGGTGAAATTGCTCAACAAATGTTCTGGTATACAGCATTTACGGCTGATATGGTAAAAGATAAAATTGCTGTAGTAAACGAAGATGGTACTCCAAAATGGAGAATGGCTCCATCTCCACATGGTGCTTATTGGGAAGAAGGAACAAAAATTGGTTATCAGGATGCTGGTTCTTGGACTTTAATGAAATCAACTCCTGTTAAAAATGCGCAAGCTGCATGGTTATATGCACAGTTTGTTACATCAAAAACAGTTGATGTAAAAAAATCGCATGTTGGTTTAACTTTTATTAGAGAATCAACAATTAATCATGAATCATTTACGAAAAGAGCACCAAAACTTGGTGGTTTAGTAGAATTCTATAGATCACCTGCTAGAGTGCAATGGTCTCCAACAGGAACAAATGTACCTGACTATCCAAAGTTAGCACAATTATGGTGGCAAAATATAGGTGATGCTTCTTCTGGAGCTAAAACAGCGCAAGAAGCTTTAAATTCACTTTGTTTAGCACAAGAAAAAGTTCTTAAAAGACTTGAAAGAGCTGGTGTACAAGGTGAGATTGGTCCAAAATTAAATAAAGAGAGTGATGCAGAGTATTGGTTAAAGCAACCAGGTTCTCCTAAAGCTAAATTAGCGAATGAGAAACCAACTCCAGTAACTATTTCTTATGACAAATTAATTAAGTCATGGACAAAATAATAAACTAAAAAATAGTAAAAGTTGAGAGTTTTTCTCAACTTTGCTATACTTATATTTAAATAACTAACAAAACTAATATACTTAAGTAGGCAATCATGAAATACATTTTAGCAATAGATCAAGGTACAACTTCAAGCAGAGCAATACTATTTAATAAAGAAATGAAAATTGAAGCAACTTCTCAAGAAGAATTTCCTCAATACTTTCCAAATTCAGGATGGGTTGAACATAATCCTAATGACCTTTTTCAAACAGTAATAAATTCTTGCAAGAATGTATTAAAAGAAGCTAATGCTACAATTGAAGATATTGTATCTATAGGAATAACTAATCAAAGAGAAACAACTGTTGTTTGGGATAAACATACAGGAGAAGCAGTTTATAATGCAATTGTATGGCAAGATAGAAGAACAGCTAAAGAATGTAATGAATTTAAAAAAGATGGTCATGAAAAAATGATTATGGAAAAAACTGGTTTATTGTTTGATCCTTACTTTTCAGGAATGAAATTACGATGGATTCTTGAAAATGTTGAAGGTGCTAAGCAAAAAGCCTTAAATGGTGATTTATTATTTGGAACAGTTGATTCCTTTTTAATTTGGAAACTAAGTAATAAACAAAACCATGTCACAGATGCTACTAATGCTGCTAGAACTATGATTTTTAATATTAAAACAAATGAATGGGATAAAGAGATTTGTTCTTTGTTAGATATTCCTATGAATATATTACCTGAAGTTAAAGACTGTGCAGATGATTTTGCTTCTGTACATAAAGATTTTTTTGGTAAAGAAATACCAATTAATGGTGTTGCAGGAGATCAACAATCAGCACTTGTAGGTCAAGCTTGTTTTGAACCAGGAATGGCAAAATCTACTTATGGTACAGGTTGTTTTGCAATACTTAATCTCGGAGAAAATATGGTTGTATCAAAAAATAGACTACTTACAACTATTGGATATAGGTTGAATGGAAAAACAACATATGCATTAGAGGGTTCTATTTTCATTGCAGGAGCAGTTGTTCAATGGCTTAGAGATGGTCTAAAAATTATAGAAGAAGCAAGCAATGCACAAGAAATGGCACTTAATGCAGATGAAAATCAACAGCTTTATTTAGTACCAGCTTTTACAGGACTAGGTGCTCCTTATTGGGATATGGAATGTAGAGGTGCTATTTATGGTTTAACTCGTGGTTCTGGTCCTAATGAATTTGCAAAGGCAGCATTAGAAAGTGTTGCTTATCAAACAAGAGATTTAATTGAAGCTATGTTTGATGATTGGAATAGTTTTGAAAAAAGCAATAGTAATAAAAAATCTGTTTTAAGAATTGATGGTGGTATGTCTTCATCTAATTATACAATGCAATTTCTATCTGATATGTTAGCAATGGCAGTAGATAGACCTGAAATACTTGAAACAACAGCGCTAGGAGTTGCTTGGTTAGCAGGTATGAAAGCAGGTTTTTATCCTAATGAAGAAGGTTTTTCTGATTCTTGGAAACTTGAAAGAAAGTTTGAACCATCAATGGATGAAGAAAAAAGAGAAATTCTTTATGATGGTTGGAAAGATGCAGTTCAACGAACATTATCTTAGCTTTTGAAATAAACTATTAATTTATAAAATGGTATTATTCATTTAAAATTTTAATGAGAATAATACAGGACAAACATGGAAGAATACATACTTTTAATAGATACTGAAGACGCAAAAGGTTTAGTATATAATATCTCAAAAGTGCTTTTTGCAAATAACTTAAATATAGAACAAAATACTGAATATGTTGACAAAGAGACAAATAAATTCTTTATGAGATCAATAATATCAGGAAATGTTTTAGAGAATATACTTTTAAAAGAGTTAAAAGAAGTCTTACCTCAAAATGCAGAAATAAAGTTAAGCAAAAAATCTAAGAAAGATATAGTTATTTTAGCTACAAAAGAATCACATGTTTTAGGTGATTTACTTATTAGATATATTGATGGTGAGTTAAATGCAAATATTAAAGCGGTCATTGCAAACCATGAAGATTTAAGATCACTAGTTGAAAACTTTGATATTCCATTTACATGTATAAGTGCAGAGGGATTAAGTAGAGAAGATCATGAAGAAAAAGTAATTGAAAAAATCAATGAGTATGAACCAGAGTTAATTGTTTTAGCAAAATATATGAGAATATTAACTCCAAATTTTGTGGTAACATTCCCTAAAAAAGTTTTAAATATTCACCATTCATTTTTACCTGCATTTATTGGAGCAAATCCATATAAACAAGCACATCAAAGAGGTGTTAAGATTATTGGAGCAACTGCTCATTACGTTACAAATGATTTGGATGAAGGTCCAATTATTTTCCAAGATGTTGTAAATATTGATCACTCTTATTCTTGGCAAGATATGAGAAAAGCAGGGCGAAATGTAGAAAAAATTGTATTATCAAATGCACTACATATGTTACTTGATGATAAAGTATTTGTTCATGGAAATAAGACGGTAATTTTATAATGTTTAATTTAGTTTTATTAGAACCACGAATGCCAGGAAATGTTGGAACTATAGGAAGACTAGCTTTTGCAATGGATTGTACTTTACATCTAATTAAACCTTATGGTTTTGGTGATATTACAGAAAAAGAAGTAAGAAGAGCAGGGCTTGATTACTGGTTTGAACTTGATGTAAGAGAATATGAAAATATTGAAGAGTTTTGGGAAAAGAATCCATTCTCTCCAAGACATTTTTTTGCAACTACTAAAACAACTCAAAACTACTTTGAAGCAAAATTTGAAGTAGGTGATTACTTCTATTTTGGACGTGAAGATGCTGGACTTCCTCAAGAAATATTAGATAAAAGTAAAGAGGCTTGTATTACAATTCCTATGACAAATGAAGCTAGAAGTTTAAATATTGCAAACTCTGTTTCTATTATTGCTTATGAGGCATTAAGACAAAACTACAACGACTTCAAGTAGAGATTAAATATGTTTAATATATTGGTTTTAGAAGATGATGAACTTTTTGCTTCTACTTTAGAAGACTTTTTAGAAGATGAAGGTTTTGAAGTAGATATTGCAAGTGATGGTGAAGAGTGTTTAGATTTAAACTATGAAAAAAACTATGATTTGTATATTTTTGATATTAATGTTCCTAAAATCAATGGCTTAGATTTATTAAAGCAACTACGTAATTCAGGTGACCAAACACCCTCTATATTTTTAACATCATATAAAGATAAAGATACTTTAAAAGAGGGTTTTATAAATGGTTGTGATGACTATATTAGAAAACCTGTTGATTTAGATGAATTGATTTTAAGAATAAAAGCTTTACTAAAAAGAAATAAAAAACAATTTGATATAGTAGAATTAAATTCAACGCTTACTTTTAATCCTGATACAAAAAGAGTTTTTGAAAATAATTGTGATTTAAATCTTCCTGTAAAACTTACAGAACTTTTAGAACTTTTTATTGAAAATAGAGGCTCAATTGTTACAAAAGAAATGATTATTTCCAAATTATGGAATGTTGATGAAGATTATAGTGAAGGCTCTATTAGAGTTTATATAAATCAAGTGAAAAAACTTTTAGGGAAAGAATCCGTTTTAAATATTAAAGGTATTGGGTACAAAGTTGAATTCTAAGAAAAAAGATTTTCTAATTTCTATTTCAATTGTTTTTATTTTCACACTAATAATAGTTTTATATGTTAATTATGTTTTAATCTCTCTTTTTGGTTTAAATCAAGAAAATTTTATTTATATAATTATTCCTTTGTTACTTTTAGCTCTAGGTATTTTTCTTAGTTTTACATCAAGTATTTTAAAGCCTTTATTTACAAGTGATGATAACTTACAAAAAAATTTAAAAGAAACTATACATGAGTTAAATATTCCTGTTTCAACTATAAAAATGAATACTCAGCTTTTAGAAAAAAGTATAAAAGATGAAAAGAGTTTAAAACGTCTTAATAGAATTAAACAAGCTTCTAATAATCTTATAAAATTATATGACGATATGGAATATGATATAAAAAAAGAAATAGATGTAATTGATAAACAAGAATGCTTTTTAGATGAGATAATTGCAAATTCAATAAATAAATTTGATGATATAAAAAAAGATGTAATAATTAAATCAAGTATTCCAAATATCAAGCTTTTAACTGATATCAATGGTTTTGAAAAAACAATTGACAATCTTATTTTAAATGCGATTAAATATAATAGTAGTGAAGATCCCATTGTTGAGATTACATTTGAGAATAATATTTTATCTATATTTAATAAGGGTAAAAAAATTGATACAAAAAATTTACTTATAATTTTTGATAGATATTATCAATCAGATTCTTCAAGTGAAGGCTTTGGTTTAGGTTTAAATATTGTAAAAGAGTTTTGTGATAAAAATAAGATTGTTATTAAAATTGATACATTTAAAGACGGAAATACATTTAATTTAAATATAAAAAATATACTAAAATAAAAAGGAGTTATTATGATAATAGATGAAAGTTTGGTTTTTGCCATTGCAATTATAATTTTTGCATTAATTATAGTTTTAAAAGGGGTTAGAATTGTTCCTCAATCAGATTTATATATTGTTGAAAGATTGGGAAAATTTAATAAAGTTCTTCATGGTGGGTTTCATTTAATCATCCCTGTAGTTGATTCGATTAGAAATGTTTTAACTTCAAGAGAACAATTAGTTGATATTGAAAAACAATCAGTAATTACAAAAGATAATGTAAATATTTCAATTGATGGAATTGTTTTTTGTAAAGTAGATGATGCACAAGAAGCTACATATAATGTAGTAGATTTTAAAAATGCTATTGCAAACCTTGCAATGACAACTTTAAGATCTGAAATTGGTGGAATGGATTTAGATGATACTTTATCAAATAGAGAAACATTAAATGCAAAACTTCAAAGTGAATTAGGAAGTGCAGCTGCTAACTGGGGAATAAAAGTAACTCGTGTTGAAATATCTGATATTTCTGTTCCTGCAGAAATTGAACGAGCTATGAATATGCAAATGGAAGCTGAAAGAGAAAAAAGAGCTATTGAAACAAAAGCAAGAGCAGATAAAGAAGCCGTAATTAGAAAAGCTGAAGGATTTAGACAAGAAGAGTTCTTAAAAGCAGAAGCAATTGAAAGAATGGCAGATGCAAAAAGATATGAACAAGAACAAGTTGCAGCAGGACAAATGGAAGCTATGCGATTAATTAATGAATCAATGTCTTATAATAAAGATGGTGCAGAGTTTTTACTTGCGAAAGATAGAGTTGCTGCTTTTAAATCATTAGCTGAAAGTCCATCAAATGATAAAATGATTTTACCTTATGATGTTACACAAATGATTGGAAGTACAAGTGTTCTTGGTGATGCTTTTTTCAAAGGTGTAAGTAACGAGAATACAAACAATGCTTAGTGTAATTGACCCATATATCTTACTTGGAATTGGAATTGTTTTAATTGCACTTGAGGCTGTTATTACATCATTTATTCTTATTTGGTTTGGAATAGGGTTTATGTTAACTGCACTAATCTCATATTTTTATGCTTTTGATGATGGAATTTGGCAACTTGCAATTGCCTCTTTTATTTCTTTATTGTTATTAGCAATATTACGAAAGAAAATTTTTAAAAGTTTTTTAAACCCAGAAAAAAAGATAAATGACAATTTTTTAAATGAAAAAGGCTTTGGAATTATAAAAAATCAAAAGATTTTTTATAAAGGAACTTATTGGGAAATTGATGGTTCAGTTGATGAATCAATTTTTACTGAAGGTGAAAAAGTAGTTGTTTCAAAAACTTATAAAAATTTTGCAATAATAAATAAAAGGTAAAAAGTAATGGATATAGAAGTTTTAAAAGATTTAATTGATTATGGTGTTATTGCACTTTTAGTATTTATGAGTTTTTTATCTGTTTGGTTTTTTATAGAAAGAATGTTTTTTTATAAAAAGCTAGACGTAAAAACATATAAAAATAAAAAAAGTTTAGATGTAGCACTTACTCGTAATCTTACGATAATAGGTACAATCGCATCAAACTCTCCTTATATTGGATTATTAGGAACTGTATTAGCTATTATGCTTACATTTTTTACAATGGGAAATGGTGATATTGAAGCTGCAAAAATAATGAGTTCCTTAGCACTTGCACTAAAAGCTACAGCTGCTGGCTTAGTTGTAGCAATTATTTCTCAAATCTTTTATAATATTTTAGGAAGATATGCTGAAGTTTTAGAGAGTGAATATGAAACTGAAGAAGTTTGAATCA
This sequence comes from Poseidonibacter parvus, assembly GCF_001956695.1. NCBI lineage: Bacteria > Pseudomonadati > Campylobacterota > Epsilonproteobacteria > Campylobacterales > Arcobacteraceae > Poseidonibacter > Poseidonibacter parvus. Next base: position 1,604,761 of record NZ_CP019070.1, on the reverse strand, counting down.
ATAAATGTAATACCTTTTATTGATGTATTATTAGTTTTATTAACAATTGTTTTATTAACTTCTACTTTTATTTCAAAAGGAATTATTCCAGTTTCACTACCTGATGCTAGTAGTGCAGATGATATGAAACCTAAAAAAGAGATTGTAATTACAATCAAAAAAGATAACACTATTTTTGCAAATAAAGATATTTCAGGAATTGAAGCAATCAAAAAACATGTATTATTAAGCCCTAAAGATACACCTATTCATATAAATTCTGATAAAGAATCTAAGTTTGATACTTTTGTAAAAGTATTAGATATGTTAAAAGAAAACGAATACTCAAATATTTCTATTGTGACGGAAAAATGAATCGATATTTAAACTCTTTTTTTATCACCGTTTTTTTATATGGAAGTTTAGCTTACGGTTTATTTGTAGTTTTTGAAGATAAGAAAATTATACATAAAGAAACAAAACCTTTAAAAACTATTTCTTTAAATCATGTACAAATAAAAAAAGAAGTTGTTAAACCAAAAGAAATAGTTGAACCTAAAAAAGAAATTGTAAAACCTAAAAAAGTTGAACCAAAAAAAATAGTAAAAAAAGAAAAACCAAAAAAGAAGATTATCAAGAAGAAAGTTGTTAAAAAAAAGGTAGTAAAGAAAAAAATAGTTAAGAAAAAGAAAATTGTAAAAAAGAAGATAGAAAAGAAGATAGAAAAAAAAGTAATTAAGAAAAAAATAGTAGAACAAAAAGTCGTAAAAAAAGTGATAGAAGAACCTGTTTTAAAACCTGTAAAAAAAGAAATAGTTCAAAAAACAGTTAATAAAGAAGCTAAACAAGTTGATATAAAAAAGGATTATTTGAGTAAACATTTAGCGCAAGTTAGAAGACATATTATAAAAAACGCAAAATACTCTAAGCGTGCCAAAAGACTTCGTATTGAAGATACTGTAAAAGTTAAATTTACTCTTCTTTCAAATGGAAAAGTAAAAAATATTCAAGTTTTAAGTGGAAACAAACATCTTCACAAATCAGCTATAAAAGCTGTTGAAAAAGCTTCTGTTTCCTTTCCTAAAGTATCAAAAAGTATCGATATTATAATACCAATACTATATAAACTTATTTAAATTTTTCGTATATTTTTTGTTCTAATTCTTCTATTGTTTCAATTGCACCTTCTTCATGATTAGAAAATCCCCAGTTAACAAGTACAGAATCAACTCCTGCACTATTTGCAGCAAGTATATCTTTATGTGAATCACCAATCATTTGGGCATTTACATTTGTAATACTGTGTTTATTTAAGATTTTATTTACCATTTCAGGATGTGGTTTTGGATTCTTCACACTATCATAACCTAAAATAGTAGAAAAATTAGCTCCAATACCTACATGATCTAGCATTTTTTTTGCATATTGTGAATTTGCATTTGTAGCAACAGTTAAAACAAAATCACCTTTTAAGTCATCAATTAACTTTGCAATTCCATCATAAAGTACTAAATCTGTTAAACAATGTTCATTGTAATACTCTTCAAAAAGTTCGGTTTGCTGTTGTGTGAACTCTTTTGTTCCATAGAAAAAATCAGCTGAATTTAGATGGGGTTCATTTACTTTTTCTAAAATATAATCTTTTTCTAATCTTTCAAAGCCAAGATTTTCTCTTACATAATTTATAGTATTTGTAATAGCAAAGCCACTATCAATTAAAGTTCCATCCATATCAAACATAATTAAACGCATTTATTTTCCTAAAATATATTTTTTGTATTATATGATTTAAATGATAAAGTAAGATTAAATTTTAGAAAAATTATAAAAATAGGACAGTTTGTATCCTCATTTAACAAATACTTAACAAATACTTGTTATACTACGAAACAATTTAGGGTATTACTAGATTAATCCTCCTACTAAACTGATTATATACGAGCTTAGTATCCTATATACTATTATAATAAATTTGAATGCGGCTTCACAAATCTTTGTGAAGCTTTTTTTTTGTATAATATTTTCTTTGGAGTTCTATAAATGAAAAAAATCTTACCTTTTTTAACAATAATCATAATAATAGCTGTAATCGTAATAATATTTCTATCAATGTCTAATAAAAAACAAATGGTAGTAATTCATGAAGGTAATCATACTCATCAGCCTGTTAATATAAAACATGATCATTTTCAAGATACACAATGTGGAATGACAATTACTCAAGATGACAATTCTGCACAAGCAGTATCTCCTGATGGAAAAACGTGGTTTTTTGATGATGTTGGATGTTTAGTACTTTGGTACAATAATATTAAATTTAAAGAAAAAGCTACTTTATGGGTTTTTTCAAATGATACAAAAGAATATATAAATGCAAGAGATGCTTGGTATAGTAGAACTGAAAGAACACCAATGGGATATGGTTTTGGTGCATATAAGGAAAAACAAGAGAAATTTATATCTTTTGAGGAAGTAGTTTTAAAAATGATTAGAGGTGAAAACCTTACAAATCCATATATCAGAAAAGAATTAGTAGGTAACTAATGGAAACTATAAGTATATTAACTATTGTTTCTATCGCTTTTTTAGGCTCTTTTGGTCACTGTGTTGGAATGTGTGGTGGAATTGTAATCGCATATTCAAGTACAAAAATTAAAAGTGAATGGTCTAAAAAAATGCAGACTACTGTTCATTTACTTTATTCACTTGGAAGAGTTACAACTTATACAATTCTTGGAGCATTATTTGGTCTTGTTGGTGGAGTTGTTACTTTTGATAATTTAACAAGTGGTATTTTACTTCTTACAACTGGTTCTATGATGGTTTTAATTGGATTGTCTTTAATGGGAAAAATTAAATTTCTTACTATGTTAGAGCATTCATGTTCAAAATCACCACTTTATCAAAGTACTTTCAAATCACTAATTGGTTCTGATTCATTGATGAGTTTTTACTTACTTGGAATGCTAAATGGACTACTCCCTTGTGGTTTTGTATATGTTTTTGCAATAACAGCTGCAAGTACAGGAAGTGCTTTTTGGGGTGCTTTTGTAATGTTTATTTTTGGACTTAGTACTATTCCTGCTTTATTCTCTCTTGGTTTTTTCATTGGACTTTTTAAACAAACTAATTTAAGAGATTTATTTATTAAAATGGCTTCTTTTTTAGTTATTGCTTTTGGACTGTATATAGCTTATTTAGGTTATGAATACATCATTGATCCAACAAAAAGCATACTAAGCTGTCATATTTAAAACTATTAATTCAATAGTTTTATCTATTTTTCTATATAATCCCGATAATTATTACAAACAAAATTTTTTAAAGGAGGATACATGATTAGTAAATCAAAAAAATATTTTACAATTTTTGGAATATTAGCAGCTACTGTTGATAAAAAAATGCAATCTTTAAACTGCATGATAGATGCAATTTTAGATAGCTTCTTGCCAAAAATATTAAAAATATTACTAGCAAAAGAATTAAAACCCATAAACTTAGATTCAACAAATAAAATATAAAAAAACCAGGAATATAAATAATGAATAAAAAAATATCTACAAGCTTAGGGCTAAGCTTACTAATAGCCACAAATATCTACGCAAATGACACTGCCCAATTAGACGAAATCACAGTTACAAGTGCTACAAAATCAAGCCAATCAATCAAAGATGTTACATCAAATATAGATGTTATTACAAAAGAAGAATTAGAAGAAAGAAACTTTACTACAGTTTCTGAAGCTTTAAATACGCTTGCTGGTATTTCATATACTAGTAATGGTGGATTAGGAAAAGCAACTTCAATTAGAGTTAGAGGCTTTGATTCTGATAGGGTTCTACTACTATTAGATGGTGTTAGACTTAATGACCTAACTGGAACAAGTGGTGCACAAATACAGCATTTGCAAATATCGGATATAAAACAAATTGAAGTAATTAAAGGTGCACAATCAGGAATCTGGGGAGCTGATGCTACTTCTGGAGTTATCAATATTATTAGTAATCCAATTAAGAGTGGTTTACATGGAAATATTAATCTTGAAGCAGGTTCCTTTAATACAAAAAAGATATCTACGAATATTTCTTATAAGAATGAAAAAATATCTACAAAAATTTCGCATTCATTTTTAGATACTGACGGTTTTACTGCTCAAGCGCCAAGAGGAACTGATGTTAATAGTTATGAAAAAGATGGTTATATAAATAGAACAACATCTGCTAAAGTGGATTATAAATTAAATGATTCAAATAAAATTGCTTTATCCCATACCTTTATAAATGCAGACAATGAAGCAGATTCATATAATAATCCAAATGGAAGTAGTGATTCAGAATTTAAAAATAGAATTACAAGTGTAAATTTAGAGAATATATCTTCAAACTTTACAACTGATATAAGTTTTAAAAGATCAGACTTTAAAAGAAATTATCCAACTGGCTATACAAAATCTTTTAATGGAGATATTAATGAGTATGGAATTAAAAGTAATTTAAAATATAATACGGATTCTTTTTTATTATTTGGGTTTGATTATAAAGATTTTGAGCATAAAGATGACATAAATGAGAAATATAACAATAAAGGTATATTTTTAACTAATAGCAATAAGTTTAATAATCTTGTGGTAACAGAATCATTAAGATATGACAAGTATACAGCTTTTGATAACAAATTAACAGGAAAATTAGGTCTAAAATATAGCTTTAACCAATCTATTTATTTATCGGCTAATGCAGGAACAGCTTATAATGTACCAACTCCTTATGAAAGATTTGGACCGTATTCAAATTCAAGTTATGATTTACAACCAGATACAACTAAAAGTGCTGATGTAACTTTTGGATTTAATGGCCTTAAATTAACATATTTCCACAATAAAATTAAAAATATGAAAACTTTTGATAAGAGCACTTTTGAATATGCTAATTTAGATGGTACATCAACAATTAAAGGTTTTGAAATTGAATATAAAAAAGAGATATTATTAGACCTTCTTACAACTTTAAATTATACAAAAAACTATGCAAAAGATAATGAAAAATATAAACTTGAAAGAGTTCCTACTGAAACTTTTAAAGTAAGTTTTGATTATTATGGTATAGACAAACTACACATTGGAATTAATAGTGAATATGTTGGAGATAGAGTTGAATATTCTTATGGAACACATACTGTTGATGCAAGAACAGGAAATTATACAGTTTGGAATTCAGTTATAAATTATGAAATCAACAAAACTTTTTCAACATATTTAAAAGTTGATAATTTATTTAATAAATACTACCAAACAGTTGATGGTTATGCAACAGCAGAGAGAAGTGCTTATGTAGGTTTAAAGGCTACATTCTAATATGAAAAAAATTATATTTATTCTTTTTATCTTTTGTATAAATTTATTTGGGGAGATCAGAATAGTAACTTTGACTCCTTCAATAAATGAAATAGTTTATGCTCTTGGAATGGGAAATAGTGTAGTAGCTAATACTCAATATTGTGATTTCCCAATTGAGTCAAAAGACGTAAAGAAAGTAGGTGGATATGCAACTATATCTTTAGAAAAAATTATAGAAGCAAAGCCTACAGTTGTAATTGCTCAAAATTATGATGAAAAACTATTACGAAATTTAAAGAGTTTAGATATAAAAACTTTAGTATTTAAAACAGATACTATTGATGCTATTAAAAAAACTATTAAAACTTTAGGAGAGTATTTCCAAAAAGAAGAAAAAGCAAATGAGTTAATATCAAATATTAACTCTTCTTTATTTTCTTTAAAAGGAATTACTTCAAACAAAAAAGTTTTAATAGTAATAGGTCCTAAAAAAAATCTAAACAATCAGATTTATATTACAGGGAATCATCTTTATTTTGAAGATATTATAAAAGCTTCAGATAATAAAAATGCATTTTTTTCAACAAGTAAAAATCAACCAGTTGTAAATAGTGAAAAAATTATCAATATGAATCCTGATATAATAGTTCTTTTATCTCCTTTTTTAGATGGAAAAATTGAAGAACAAAAAGAACTTATGTCTAATTGGTTAGAGTTACCTGTAAATGCTGCAATTAAAAAAAATATTTATATTGTAGATAAACTGTATGCTGGAATACCAAGTCAAAGAGTAGTTTATTTTATAAATGATTTTAAAAAGATATTAGAAAATGTTAGAAATAAATAAATACAATAGTGATATCTTATATGATGTTACTTTTTCTTTAGAAGAGAATGAAAATCTTCTTATATTAGGTGAAAATGGAGCAGGGAAGTCAACTCTTGCAAAAGTTTTATCTAATCTAATTGAAAACAATAATGTGAAGCTTTTTGATGAAAATCTATGTGATTTAAGTGACAAAAAAAGAGCAGAATATATAAACTATATTCCTCCAAAACTATCAATATTTGATGAGTACATAACTTTACGAGAATTCTTTGAATTAGCATGTATTGATCAAGTTGATAATAAAAAAATAGATGAATTAATTGATATTTTAAATCTAAAAAAGCTTGAATATAAATATTGTAAAGCTTTTAGTTCAGGGGAAAAACAACTTCTTCTTTTAGGTTCAAGTATTTTACATAATGCCAAAATTACTATTTTTGATGAATTGACTGCAAACTTAGATATTACAAGATTAAAAGAGGTTTTTGATATTTTTAACTCAGATTTTCTAAAACAAAAAATTATAATTACTCATAATCTTGATTTAGCTTATGCTCTAAAATTTAAAGTTTTATATATGAGAGATGGGAAAATAGAATTTTTTGGAAAGCATGATGAGTTTTTTTGTAATGAAAATCTTAAAATGTTTTATAATGATTCAATAACAAAAATAAATGAACATTTGGTCGTAAACTTATGAAACTAGGTTTATATATATTTTCTATAATTATTTTAATAATCTCTCCTTTCTTAGGTGAAATCACTTTAAATCTAAAGGAACTATTTGATTCAAGTACTATTACATATAAAGTATTTTGGGAGCTTAGGGTTTCTAGAGTATTACTAGCTTTTTTTGTTGGTGGAATACTTGCTTTAAGTGGTTTGATATTTCAAATAATATTTAAAAATGCACTTATAACTCCTTATACTTTAGGAATTGCAAGTGGTACGACACTGTTTACTGCAATATCAATAGTTTTCTTTCCTGCTATGATTTTATCTATATCATCTGCATTTGGTTCACTTATCACTATTACAATTTTATACTATATTTCAAAAAACATCAATAAAAACACAATAGCAGTTTCTACAAACTCAATACTTTTAATTGGTATTGCCTTATCTTACTTTTATTCATCTGCATTGATGTTAGTATTTTATATGAGTAACTTAGAGCAAAACTATTCAATAGTAAGATTTACACTAGGAAGCTTAGATACAGTTGGTTTTACAAGTTCTTTTGTGATTTTTGTAATGGCTACAATTATGTACTTTACTATTTATGTAAATAGAGCAAAGATAAAATTGCTTCTAATCTCAAATGATACTGCATTTTTAAAAGGTCTAAATGTACATAAGTTAAATCTTCTTTTACTTATAGTTATTTCTATTTGTGTAGGTGTTAGTATTAGCTTTGTTGGTCCCATTGGTTTTATTGGTTTAGTAGTTCCACATATTATAAAGCTTATTTATAAAAAAAGTGCGGATCAGTTAATTTTTCCAGTATTTTTCTATGGAGGAATATTTTTAGTAATGTCTGATTTAATTGCTAGGAATTTAAATACAGCTTCAAGTTTGCCTATTGGAGTAGTGACTGCATTTATTGGTGCTCCTTTCTTTGTATATCTATTAATAAAAAGAAATAAAAAGGATTAATATCAAGGCTTTATGTATTAGTGCAACTGCGTCAAATCAAGGTAAAACCATTTTAACAACGGCTTTACTTTATCATTACAAAAAATCTGTAAGACCATTTAAAATTGGTCCTGATTTTATTGACCCTTTATTTCATGAAAAAGTATGTGATACAAAAAGTGTAAATCTTGACACTTGTATTATGAATAAAAATCAAGTTAAATGGATGTTTAATAAATATTCTAATAAAAATATTTCTATATTAGAAGGTGTTATGGGCTTTTATGATGGCATGGATAAAGGCTCATCTGCTTATGATGTTTCAAAACTTCTAGATATACCAACAGTAGTAATTTTAGATGCAAGTGGCTCTTATACGACCCTCAGTGCAATAATAAAAGGTTTAAAAGAGTATCGAGAAGGAAATACTGTAAAGGCAGTTGTTTTTAATCATGTATCTTCACAAATGCATTTTGAACTTATAAGAAAACAAGTAGAAAAAGATTTTGATGATATTGTGATTTTAGGTTGGATAAAAAGTAAACTTGACTCTTTAGATTCAATTCATTTAGGACTAGATTTAGGTGATAATGATAAAGAAAAATTAGAAGAAATATCAAAAGAAGTATTGACAAATATTGATTTAAAAAAACTAGAAAATATAGCTTCTTCAAATTATGAAACTAATGATATTTATCCTTTTGAGAAAATAGAAAAATACAATAAACATATAGCTGTTGTAAATGATGATAACTTTGCATTTCTCTATCATGATAATTTAGAATTTTTAAATGAGCATTTTTCAAAAGTTACAATTGTAAATAGTATTAAAGATGAGATAATTCCAAATGATTGTGATATTGTATTTATTTGTGGTGGTTATATTGAAACACAAAAAGCATACGATAAATTTAAAAATTCAAATAACTTCAAAAATTCTCTTGTAAATCATGCTAAAACCAAAGCTGTTTATGGTGAATGTGCTGGGCTTATTTTACTTGGTAGAAAAGTTGATGATAAAGAGATGTTAAATCTTTTATCTTTAGATTTTGAACTAACAAATAGACCAAATAGGTTAGGGTATTATGACAATGATCTAGGTATAACAGGACACGCTTTTCATTATACAAAGATTATTACAGATGTTAAAGGTGAATATACTTTATACAAAAAGAAAAATGAATATGAAATTTATGCTGCCTTTAAAAAAGAAAAAGTTTTTGGAACTTACTTACATACAATGTTTAGAAACAACTTTTCAAAGATAAAAATATACTTTAATCTTTAGCATTAATGTTGGTCTTTTATGCAAGTAACTAGGAGTAAAACTCTTAGTTTAGTTTTCCTGTTCGTAGTCTATAAGCCCAATCATCTCTACCATTTTGACTAGCTTTTAAAGCTGCTTTTTCTGTATCATAAGGAATTTTACGTAATTGAATATCATATTTATCATCTTCAATTGTTAAAATTACATAAGAAGCTTCTGGTGTATTATTTTCAATAGTATGATTATTTGGAATGTTTTTAGTACATGCTTGAAGCCCAACTGAACCTGGGTTTATTACAACTTGTCCTGAACTTAAATTTACACATCTTGGAGTACAAGAATTCCCACAAAATATAAATTTTGATTTAATATCATCTAATATTTCTAATATTTTTTTATCATTATGAAGCTCTAATCTTCCACTTGATGCATCTTCTAACATATATAAAGAATCATCTTGATATGTTCCATGAACCATATAAAAATCATCGCCTATTAGTTTTTCAAAAGGTAACTCTTGAATCCAATATAAAACTTCATCATTCAAATCATTATAAACAAATTTTAGTGTTTCATTTATTTCAAGTTGAGCTAAAGATGCTTCTAGAATTTGTCTATCTTCATCTCCTAAAAGAGTGATGAAATCGTTTTTTCTAATTAAATCGTATGTCTCTTTCGGAGCAATAGGTCCGAAAAAAGAATCTCCAAGATTTAGTAATACATCAACATGATTTTTTTTAGTATCATCTAAAACTGCTTCTAAAGCGTAAACATTAGATTTTATGTCAGATAAAATTGCTATTTTCATTAATTTCCTTTTTTTTGTTAATTCTTTTTTATTATAATTTTTACTTATGTAACTTAAAACTAATTTTAATAATAATAAGTTATAATTATAAATATAATTAGAAAAAACTGTTTAATTGTGCTTTTAACTTTTTAGGTAAATGAGCATATACCATGGTTCTTTTGGCTATAAAATCTTGATTTTCAAAGATTTCAGTATCTAAAGTTAGTGTTTGAGTTTTAAAATTTATTAGTTTTATTGTTTGACCTTTCTCTTCAAAAGAGAGGTTCATCTTTTTTAAATCTACTAATACAGCTTTCTTTTTTGCCATTTTTAACCTTTTTTTTAATTATATTAAATTATTTATAAATAGGATGTAAGAAATGAAAAATAATGAGAGTATTAAATCAATACCATCAAATAGATTACAATTCTTTCCAGTAATGATGTTCGCTATTGTAATGGGATTATCTGGATTGTCATTAGTATTTAAAAAATTAAGTGAAGTTTTATATTTTCCATCAATAGTTGGAATTTTATTTACTTTATTATCAACAATAATATTTTTTCTAATTTTAGGAAACTATCTTTATAAACTATTAAAATATAAAGAAGAAGTTAAAACTGAGATAACTCACCCAATTAGAATCAACTTTTTTGCTGCTATTTCAATTTCAATATTAATATTGTCAATTCTTTATAGACACAGTTTAGATGATTTATCACAAATATTCTTTATAGTTGGAGCAATTATACATATAGGATTGACTTTTTATACTATGAAATTTTGGATAAATAATAATCTTGAAATACAACACTCAAATCCAGCATGGTTTATACCAATTGTTGGTAACTTAATTGTTCCAATTGCAGGAAAAGGTTTTATTGATGATTCTATATTATATTTTTATTTTTCAATTGGTATATTCTTTTGGATTATACTTTTTTCAATTATATTAAATAGAATTATCTTTCATAAACAATTTGCACCAAAGTTTATGCCAACACTGTTTATTTTAATAGCACCACCTGCAATAGGTTTTTTATCATATATTAAATTAACAGGAGAATTAGACTTCTTTGCCCATATTTTATATAGTTTAGGACTGTTTTTTACTATTCTTGTTTTTACTATGTATAAAAACTATATTAATATTAAGTTCTTTATTTCATGGTGGGCATTTACATTTCCAATGGCGGCAATAACACTTGCAACTATCTTAATGTACGAATTAACAGCTTTCTCATTTTATGCAATTTTATCTTATGCACTTATGGTTATTACAACTATAGTTGTATTTTTAGTTGCTAAAGAAACTATTGCACACATGAGAAAAAAAGAAATATGTATTATGGAGTAATCCATAATACATATATTTTACTTTTCTTTTTCTTCTGCAATTGAGTATAGAATCTTCTTAAAAGCTTTTTCTAGAATTTCTTTTTCTGTATCATTTAAAATATCATAAAAATAATCATCATTCTTTTGAAATAAAGGAAAACATTCAACTACAATTCTTCTACCTCTTTCTTCAAGATATAAGAGTGAACTTCTTTTATCTTCTTTAGAATCTTTTTTATAGATAAGTTTTTTAAACTCTAGCTTTGTAACAACTTTACTAATTCCACCTGAAGAGAATACAAGTCTTTCTGAAACTTCAGAAGCTGTTAGACCTTCTTTATATATATGTAAAGCAACCAGCACATCAATTTCAGCTTGAGTTACATCATATTCTTCATATATATGTTTACCTCTTGAATGTAACATATTTGAAATAATGGTCATTGGAATAGATATTGCAGCAGTATTATTTCTAACACCTTCTTTATTTTCATTTTCTTCATATGCATAGAATGCATCTAATATTTTTTTCTTCATGTATAAATTATATCACAAAAATTTAGAAATTCACATAAAGTGCCTTCTTAGGAAAGCACTTTGTAAGTTTGAAGATGTTAAATTCCTAGGAAGGTAATTAATAAGGATTTAAAATGATAAAAAAAGTTGTAATAGGATTAACTTTACCTATCTTACTTTTCTCAGAAAGTTTAAATGATTTAATAGAAATGTCATTAAAAAATAAAAATATTATGTCAACACAAAAAAGTGTAGAATCAATTCAAGAAGAGTATAAAAGCGTAAAGAAAGGCTATTTGCCAGAATTAAGTATAGGTGGAGCATATACTGATGTCTCTCATGAGACTGCATCTTATGCAAATAATTCATTAAATGCATATGTAGACTTATCTTATAGTTTATATGATGGTGGAAAAAAAGATTTAACTTATAAATCTTATGAGTCACAAATAAAAGCTTCTAAAGAAGATTTGTCAACATTAAAAAATGAAGTATCATTAGATGTTATAGAACATTACTTCAATTATTTAACATATGTTTCTCAAAAAGATGCAAAGTTAAAAGAAATAGAACAATTAAATGCTCAGCATAAAAGATTAAGTAAGTTCCTAGCTGTTGGTACTACTACAATTGATGAACTTGATAGAATTCTATCAACTTTAGAAAGTGCAAAAGTTGAACTTCATGAATTAGATTTAAATATTCAAACAGTTTTACATGAACTAGAATATATAACAGGACAAAGAGTTAATATTGACGTTGGATCATATATAGATGTAATAAATGATGAAAATGAACAAAGAAATGATATAAAATCTTTAGAACACAGTGTTCAAACAAAATTTATAGATGCTAAAAGTGTTAAAACAGAGGATAATCCACAAATTACATTGGATAATAAGTTTACATATTATGATAATAATTATAATAGTTCAACATATGAAACAAGTGCTAGTAATATTGATAGACAAAATATTTTCTCAGTAAATCTTACTTGGAAATTATTTGATTTTGGTTCAACAAAAGCTGCTTATGAGGCTTCTCACAAATCTTTCTTAAGTTCAAAATCAAAACTTGAATATGAAAAAAACAAAGCAAGTGTAGATTTAAATTTAGCAAAAAAATCTTTTGATATTGCAAAGCTTAAAATTAAATCAGCACAAGCAGCAGTAAGAGCTGCATCAAGTACATATGATGTAGTAAAAAATAAATATGAAAATGGTTTAGTAGATAATGTAAGTTATTTAGAAGCATTAAGTGATAAATCAAATGCTCAAAGTTCACTTAGTTTAGCAGAAAATAATTTTGAAGTTAGAAAAGCTAACTTAATGTATCAAAAAGGTAAAAATGTATGGGAGTACGTAAAATGAAAAAATTATTAGCAAGTTTAGTATTATTAACAAGCACATTTGTGTTTGCAGCCAATAAAGAAGCACCAAGTGTTAAGGTAGAAGCCTTTACTGTTACAAATGATGTTGTAACAATTAGTAAAAAATATCCAGCGACTATTAAAGCAGAAAAGAGCGTTAATATAATTGCAAGAGTTTCAGGTGCACTTCAAAATAGATACTTTGAAGAGGGTTCTTTTGTAAAGAAAGGTCAAAAATTATATAAAATTGAACAAAGAACATATCAAGCAAATATTGATTCATCACGAGCTGCTTTAAATAGCGCAAAATCATTATTAGTAAAAGCTACAAATGATTGGAAAAGATATAAAAAATTATATGAGCAAAAGTCAATTAGTGCATCTCAAAAAGATGAATATTATTACAACTATCAAAATGCATTAGCAAATACAAAAAATGCTGAAGCTGCATTAACAAATGCAAAAATTCAATATGGTTATACACAAATTAAAGCGCCAATGGATGGTATTATTTCTACTACTTTATTAAATGTTGGTAACTATGTAAATGCAAATACTGTATTAACAACTATTACAAAAGTTGATCCTGTTTACGTTGAATTCTCATTACCTCAAACTGATTTAGGTAAATACTTAAGTCATATAAAATCAAAAGAAGTAAAGTTTTCTATGAATTGTCAAAATGAATGTATTGTAGGTGGAACTTTAAAATATATTTCTCCTATATTAGATTCTTCAACAGATACACTTTTATTAAGAACAGAGTTTCCTAATAAAGATAATAAAGTTATTGTAGGACAGTTTACAAATATTAATGTAGAAAATATAGCTATCCCAGGTGTAATTAGTATTCCAGAAATTGCAATTATGCAAAATGGGGGTGCTTCAGTTGTATATGTAATTGATGATAAATCTACAGTACAAATTAGACCAGTTGTATTAACAGGTGAAAATACTCAAACAGGTGTTGTTATTAGTAGTGGTTTAAAAAGTGGAGAGAAAATTGTATTAAGTAATATTGCAAAGCTTAGACCAAATTCAAAGGTACAAATAGTAGAAGGAAAAAAATAAAATGATTTCAACTTATTTTATAAAAAATCCAGTATTTACATCGGTAATTTCAATTATCATATTTCTTACTGGACTTTTGGCAATTAAAAACTTGCCAGTTGAGCAATACCCTCAAGTATCGCCTCCTCAAATTATTGTATCTACTACATATGCTGGAGCTAGTGCTCAAACTATTGCACAAACAGTTGTTGCACCATTAGAAGAAAGCTTAAATGGTGTTGAAAATATGATTTATATGGAATCAACAACATCAGATGATGGAACAGCTTCTATTAGTATTTTCTTTGAAGTAGGAACAGATAAGCAAGATGCAAAAGTAAATGTAAATAATAGAGTACAAACAGTTCTTTCTACAATGCCAACAGTTGTTCAAAGTCAAGGATTAAATGTTCGTGAAAGATCAGCAAGTATGCTAAAAGTTTATGCATTAATTTCTCCTGATAATTCTAAAGATACTTTGTTTTTATCAAATTATGCAAAAAACAATATAGTTGATGAACTTAAACGTATTAAAGGTGTTGGTGATGTAGTTATTTTTGGTGAAAAAGAATATGCTATGAGAGTTTGGATTGATCCTGATAAATTAGTTAGTTTCAATTTAACTGCTGCTGAAGTAATTACAAAAATCAAAGATCAAAATGAACAATATGCTGCTGGTAAATTTGGTCAAGAACCAACTGCGAGTAAGCAAATGTTTACATATACATTACAAACGCCTAATAGATTTGAAAATGCGGAACAATTTGCAAATATTATTTTAAAGTCTGATGAAAGAGGAAGAAATGTATTATTAAAAGACGTATCAACAGTTGAACTTGGTGCTGCGTCTTATTCAAGAAAGCCTTTATATAATGGTAAAAATGCAATTCCTTTTGGTATTTTCTTACAATCAGGGGCAAATGCTTTAGATACTGATGCTGCAATTAATACAAAAATTAGTGAAATTGAGAAGATTTTCCCTGATGGAGTTGCCTATAAAGTTCCTTATGAAACATTATCATTTATTAAAATTTCTATCAATGAAGTTGTTAATACATTTATTGAAGCTATGATTTTAGTTATGTTAATTATTTATATATTCTTACAAAACTGGAGAGCTACACTAATTCCAATTTTAGCTGTTCCTATTTCGATTGTTGGGGCATTTGCTGGTATGTATGCACTTGGTTATAGTATAAATCTTCTTACATTATTTGGATTAGTTTTAGCCATTGGTATTGTTGTTGATGATGCTATTATTGTTATTGAAAATGTTGAAAAACATATGTCTGATGGTATGAGTCCAAAAGATGCAACAATGAAAGCTATGCAAGAAGTTTCAGGTGCCTTAGTCGCAATTGTTTTAGTTTTATCTGCTGTATTTTTACCTGTAGCTTTTCTTGGCGGACTTTCAGGTGTAATGTATAAACAATTTGCTGTTACTATTGCAATTTCTGTTGCAATTTCAGGTTTTGTTGCATTAACATTAACACCAGCACTTTGTACTTTACTATTAAAACCAAACCATGGTGAGCCAAACTTTTTCTTTAGATGGTTTAATAGAATGTTTGAATCTTTATCTAATGGATATGCAAAATTAGTTAAATTTGTAATTAAATTATCAGTTGTATTTTTAGTTATTTATGCAGCTATAGTTTATGTTACATATTCGGAATATGGAAAAATGAATACATCATTAGTTCCAACAGAAGATCAAGGAAATGTATTTATTCTTTCTTATAATCCTCCAGGTTCTTCATTAACAAGAACAGAAAAACTTGCAGGTCAAATTTATGATACTGTTACACAAAACCCAAATGTTGAACAAGTATTCCAAATTCCTGGTATGGATTTTGGTACATTTACAAATAGAACAAATGCAATGATTACATTTGTTGATATGAAAGATTGGAGTCAAAGATTAAATCCTGATCAACAAACTCCATTTTTAGCTAAAAAGTTTACAGGTCAATTAATGCAAACTACAAGTGAAGGATTTAGTTTCGGTGTTGTTCCTTCTCCAATTCCAGGTATGTCTATGACAGGTGGTTTTGATATGTATGTACAAGCTAGAAATAGTACAGATATTTTAGAATTAAACAAATATGTAAGTGAAATTGTAAAAAAAGCAAATGCTAATCCAAGTTTAACAGGAGTTAGAACTACACTTAATGTTAATACTCCAAAATACAAAATGGAAGTAGATTATCAAAAAGCATTCTCAAAAGGTGTTACAACAAGTGATATTTTTACAGCTTTAAATGCAAGTTTAGCAGACAAGTATGTGAATGATTTTACATTAAATGGTAAAAATTATAATGTTGTTATTGAGTCACTTCAAAAATATAGAGAAAACCCAGAAAATTTAAATAAGATTTTTGTTAGAGGAAGTAATGGAGAATTATTACCTATTACATCATTTGTAGCAATTAAGAAAACAACAGGGACTGATATTATTACTAGAATGAATATGTTCCAATCAGCTAAAATCTCAGGTTCTCCTTCTGTTGGAGTTAGCTCAAGTGAAGCATTAAATGTAATTGAAAAAATTTCTAAAGAAGTTCTTCCTAGTGATTATTCTATTGCATGGACAGGAACTGCTTATCAAGAAAAAGAGTTATCAACTAATAGTAGTTTAGCATTTATAGCAGGTATTATTTTCTTATATTTAGTTCTTTCAGCTTTATATGAAAGATGGTTCTTACCAATTGCTATTGTATTTGCTGTTCCGTTCGCAGTGTTAGGTTCTATTGAAGCTACAGTTTGGAGAGAATTATCTAATGATATTTATTTCCAAGTTGGATTATTGGTACTTATTGGACTTAGTGCAAAAAATGCAATTTTAATCGTTGAGTTTGCATTACACAAAAGAAAAGAAGGAATGAAATTAGTTGATGCAGCAGTCGAAGCTGCAAAATTAAGATTAAGACCTATTATTATGACTTCATTAGCATTTACAATTGGAGTTGTTCCTTTAGCAATATCTCAAGGAGCAGGTGCAGCTAGTAGACACTCTATTGGTACAGGTGTTATTGGGGGTATGTTAGCAGCTACATTTATAGCAATTATTTTTATTCCAATGTTTTATTATGTAGTTGAAAAACTTACAAATAGTGATGAAAAAATGGAGAAAAAAAGATTATTAGAAGACAAAGAAAGTTGATATTATGAATGAGGATAAGAATAATTTAAAGAAAATAAGAAAAAATGAAATTATGAAAATAGCTTCAGATTTATTTTATTCTAAAGGTATAAGTGAAACAACAATTTCTGAAATTACATATCTAGCGAATATTGGCAAGGGGACTTTTTATGAATATTTTAAAAATAAAGATGATGTAATTAATGAATATATAAAAGATTATTTCGATAATGTTCATAATCAAATCAATGAAAAAGTTGATGATTTTAAAAGCAATAGAGAGAAGATTCTCTTTATTGTTAAATACCTTTTTAAATCGAAAGAAAAAGATGAAAAATTTACTTATGTTTTAATTGAATTTTTAAGATTAACATTTAATAAAAAGAATGATGAAGTAAAAAAATTACATGGTTTTAATGAACAGGTTTTAAATCTTATAAATTATCATTTAAAAAAAGGAATACAAACTAAAGAGTTTAAAGATTGCAATACAGAAGAGATATCTATTGAAATCATTTCAAGTATTTTAGGAAATTTAGTTATGTCTTTAAGTCATGAGTTTAAAGATTGTGATAATTCTACAAAATGTAATGTTGAAACAATTTTAAATTCAATAAAAAATTAATTGAAATAAACTTTTTATATAGTTATAATCACTTATTAAAAATATGAAGGAAATATTATGGATTTTAGATACATAGGAAATAGTGGACTTAGAGTTTCTTCAATTTGTATGGGAACTATGACTTTTGGTTCTACTACATCTAAGAAAGAAGCTTTTAAGATAATGGATAAAGCATATGATAATGGAATAAATTTTTATGATACAGCTGAGCTTTACCCCGTACCTCCTAAAAAAGCAACTGCTGGAGATACAGAAGAATGGGTAGGGGAGTGGTTAAAGACTAAAGAAAGAGATTCTATTATCTTAGCTTCAAAAGTAAGTGGAGCAGCTGCAGGTTGGTTTGTTCCACCTCAAAGACATGGGCTTACAGCTATTGATTCTTTTCATATTAAAAAAGCAATTGAAGGAAGTTTAAAAAGACTTGACACTGATTATTTAGATCTTTATCAAATGCATTGGCCAGACCCAATTGTACCTATTGAAGAGAGTTTAAGAGCTTTTGATGATTTAGTAAAAGAAGGAAAAGTAAGATACTTAGGAACTTCAAATGATTCTGCTTATGGACTTACAAAAGCGAATGAAACGGCTAAAAATAAAAACTTATCTAGGTTTCAATCTATTCAAAATAATTTTTCACTATTAAATCCTAGATTTCTAGATGAACTTTCTACTGTATGTAAAAATGAAAACATTTCGCTTCTTCCATATTCACCAATAGGTGGGGGCGTTTTATCAGGAAAATATAGTAATAACTTTTATCCAGAAAATGCAAGGTTTTCAGCTTATGTAAATAATCCAAATCCAAGAGTTCAAGCACAAGCTACAAGATTTGTTAATCCTAAAACATTAGAAGCTACAAGTAGATATGTGCAATTATCAAAAGAGTATGGTATTTCTCCTGTTACTTTAGCAGTTGCTTATTCAAAACATTTTGATTTTGTAGCTTCTACAATTATAGGTGCTAGAGAATTGTCTCAATTAGATGAATCCCTAGAAGCTTTTAAATTTAATATTGATAATGAGTTAATGAGTAAAATTGAAAGAATTCAAGCTGATATTTTATATCCAATGGGATAATAATATTAAATTATTATAATTAAAAAGAAGATGTAATTTTATTACATCTTCTTCATATACATTCTTAGTGTTAAAATATTACATAAAATCAAAAGGTAAAAATATGTTAAAAATTTTATTAATATTTATAACTGTCATTTATATATTTTCAGGTTGTACAAACAAAGAACTCTTATTAACACATAATCTAGAAAAAAAAGAAGGAATTTATTCTATAAAACAAGCAAAAGATATAAATATGAAACAGCTTGTAAAAGAAATAGAATATTATCCAATAATCTTTGTTGGTGATCATCACAATACTGAAAAAACACATAAGTTTTTTGAAAATCTTTTAAAAGAATTAGATAAAAATGGTACAAATTTATTTTTAGCAAATGAATGGTTTACACCACAACATGATAAGTTGTTAAAAGACTTTACAGATGGAAAAATTGATAGTAAGACCTTAAAAGAAAAAAGAAAATGGGATGAATTTACAGTATATAAATGGAAATATGTAGAACCCTTATATGAAGCTATAAAGAAAAACAATGGGAAACTTTATGGTATCAACATATCCAAAGAACAAAGAGAAAAAATATCTTTAAAACTTTTTGATAAAATGAGTAAAGAAGAAAAAGAGTTTTACAATAATTTAGATTTAAATGTTAGTGCTCATAATCAATTAGTAATGCCATATTTAAAACATTGTAATAAAATGCCTCCTTCAGATAATCCTGAACCATGTGAAGAAAGAATGTATAGAGTTCAAGTGACATGGGATACCTATATGGCACAAAATCTAGCAAAAATAGCTAAAAAAGTAATCAAAAACCCAAAAGACAAACTTATTGTATTTGCAGGTGCTATGCATGTTGAACAAAATTTAGGTATTCCTTTAAGATTTGCAAGATTAAGTAATCTTCCTTTTGTAACTATTTCAAATGAAAAGATACAAAAAGATAAGGATTTAAAACTTGATGTTAATAAAGCAGATATCGTTTACATTTACGAATAAGATATCTCTAAAGATTAGTATAAATTTTCATTTATACTAATCTTTTTTTATCCTTTTATACCATCAGCTCTAGGAGTTAATAAAAAGTTATAAAATACTTTTATGTATATTACAAAAGGAATCGCCCATAGAATTGATGAGTAGATATATAATTCTTGTATATAGTTTTCAAAAAATGGAATCAAAGCTCTCATAAGAGTTGCAATAACAATTAATAAAATCATAATATGAGTATAAATATTTGAAGTTAAATGTCTTCCTGTATGCACAAAACCAATAATCATCATTACAATTAAATAAGATAAACCAATACCTCCACTTGTAATAAAGTGTCTAAAGTGATTTATTCCATATATATTGTCATTTAATATATCCCAACCCATAAGTGCATAACCAAGACTAAGCATAAGAGGAATTAGTGCTAGATATATTACATAAGGTTGATTCAAAATAAATTTATCTTTTAAAATATAATCACTAGTAAGTGCTAAAATAGACGCAGCAGTAGCAAGTCCTAACCAACCTAAAGCACTATTCTCTGGATATAAGAACTCTATAGTAGTAAATAAAGCTATACCAAATATTGCAAGATTTGTAAGAGGTGGTCTTGATATATAAATATCATCAATGCCTTTATCTTCCATTAGTTCGTTTACTGCTTCCATATTAACTCTTCTAAGTGCTAGTAGTATTAAAATAACAATTGCGCCTGTTGCAACTTTTAAAATACTTATTCCTTCAATACTTACAAATCCTAATTTTGAAGAGAAAAACCATATTTCAATAGCTAGTATACTAATAAGACTATAACCTAAACTGGCATGTCTTTGAAGTTTATCAAGAACTACATCTTTTGCAAACCATAATAACCATATAAGCATTGAAATATTTAAAATAGCTGTAAGCCATATTCCTGTTATATCAATAGTCCAAAAACTAACACGTCCTAAAACCCATAAAGCAACTATATATTTTAGTCTTTGTCCAACAAAGGGAATCATTCCTGGAAAAAGTTCAGGAAGACCAGTCGTTAAAAATGCCATAACTCCAGCTGTTAATATTCCAAATAACATTTCATAAATATGCCAAGTTAAAGAAGCATCCATAAAAGGAATTGATAAAACACCATTCCAAACTAATCCCCATAATATCATTGAAATAACAAGGTAAGGTGCTAGTAGTAAAAATACTGGTCTAAATCCATAGGCTAAATAAGGAGGAACATCTTTTTCATCGGGGTAGTACATATAATGATTTGTTGCGTGCAATGGCTGTTCTTGGGTATTATTTTTTAATTCATTTTCCATTATTTAAATCCTATTGTTTGTAATTCAAATGTATTTATAATAGTTTCATCTTGCAATATCTTTGCTGTTTCATTATAAACAAATTTATCATCTCTTTTTTCTTGCGATAAGTCATATTCAAACTCTTTTATTATATGACCAGGGTCAGCTTGTAATAAATGTATCTTGTCGCTTAATCTAATCGCTTCCATTAAATCATGAGTAATAAATAAAATAGTAAGGTTCTTTTCTTTAACCATTTGAATTAAGTATGTTTGTAACTCCATTTTTAAACCAATATCTAAAGCAGAGAAGGGTTCATCAAGAAATAATAAAGATGGATTTACAACTAAAGCTCTTGCAAAAGAAACTCTTTGTTTCATTCCTCCACTTAAATCTTTTGGAAATTTATCAAAATCATCTTTTTCTAATCCAAATTTTAGTGCTATTTCTTCTGACATTTTTTTAGCAACTTTATTTTTAATACCTTTTGCTAATAAACCAATAGCTATATTATCAATAACATTTTTCCATGGAAGTAATCTTGCTTCTTGAAAAGCAAAAGATGAACTAGTAAAAGTGTTTTCTACACTTCCTTCTTGAACATCAAGAAGATTTGCACATAAATGCATTAATGTAGTTTTTCCACCACCTGATGGCCCAACTATTGATAAAACCTCACCTTTTTTTATTGAAAAGTTTATATCTTTTAATATTTGAGTAAAACCAAAACTATGATTTAATCTTTTTACTTCTAAACATTCTAAACTCGCCATAATTCAACCTCTCTTTTTATAGGTTCTAATATGATGTATTCAATAAACATTAATGAACCAACCATAATAGAAACAAGTGCTAAAGCTGTCGGTGTATCAAGTTGACTTCTAGCAACTGCTAAAGAAGCTCCAATACCATTTGAAGTTGCAAGTAATTCAGCCATAACAACTATCTTCCAAGCCATTCCAAGACCACTAACCCATGCAGGAAAAACATAAGAAAAAATATGAGGAAAATAAACATCAATAAACTTCATATGCCATGGCAAGTTAAAACTATCAGCCATCTCTTTTAAATCTCCTTCTAATGTTCTTGTTCCTTGTAATGCTCCTACAAATATGATTGGAAAAGATGCAATAACAACTGTAAAAATTACAGTTTCATCTCCCATTCCAAACCAAATCATTGCAAGTACAATCCATGCAATTGGAGGCATTCCCATTAAAATTGTAACAATAGGACGACTCATCATTGATGCAGTCGCAAAGAAACCAGCAAGAAGACCTAAAATTGATCCTACAAGTAATGAAAAACCAAAACCAACAGCAGAACGATATAAAGTAGTTTTAATTTCTTCAATTACTGATTTATCTTGAAGCATCAGTCCTAGTGTTTGGAAAGTTTCTAAAGGGGAGGGGAGTATTAAATCCCCGTAAATTTGATTTCCTACATCCCATGAAGCAATAAAAAGTAGAATAGATGCAATCGCACCCCATCCGCTCCAAAGGTAAGCAGGAAAATCTTTTAATATTTTTAGTAAAAACTTCACTAAATATCCTTAGTATCAAATTTTATATTAATGATAATCATTATTGTAATAATATCAGAGGTCTTATTTTTCCACATTGACTAATATCAATATTTATTCTTATTATCTGAAATAGAAAGCATCATTAGGTAATTTACCACCAATTGTTTTAGGATTGTTTTTTTCTAATAATTTATAGAAGAATTCTAAGTCTTCTTTTGAATCTTCTGCGCTTACTGTATTTAACTGAACATGTTTAATACTTTCGGCAACTCCAGCTTCATCAAGCATTGGTATTTCTTCTACTACAATGCTAGCAGCTTCTTTAGGATTGTTTTTATACCATTGTAATGATTTTGCATACTCTTCATTAAATCTTTTGATTGCTTTTTTATTTAAAATCATATCTCCAATAACAGACATTCCCGCTTGTGGAACTTTTGACTCAACTTTAAAAGTTTTTCCCCATTCTTTTTGTAGATCAACGCTTCTATATAAATCAGGTGCTACAAGTTTTAAAGGAAATGAACCTGTCTTCATTAAAGCAATAGAAATTGCTGGTTCTGCTAGTAATGCATGATCTACTTGTCTTAAAATTAAGTTTTGCATTGCATCAAAAGGATTACTCATATATTTTAATTTGAAATCTTTTTTAGGATCCATCCCTTGTGCTTTTACAAGCTCTTCAAATATAATATCTGGCATATCAGCTCTAAAAGGCATTGCTATTTCTTTACCTTTAAAGTCTGCTAATGTTTTAAGAGTTTCATCTCTTGTAATCATTCCTAATATTCCCCAAACAGAAACATTTAAGAGCTTTATTCTCACACCTCTATTATAAAGATTAGCAGCTACGTTTGTCGGAACTGCAATAAAATCAGCTCTATTTTTTAAAGTTAAAGCTCTTAATTCATCTGGATTTTTCCATAACTTAAACTCAACTACTTCTGCAATATCATTTAAAGCGCCAGTCTTAACCATATGAATAAGTGGATGAGAAACAGAAGCTACTGGACCACTTAATACTAGTTTTTTTAATTTATCTTGTGCATTTATATTTACGCAAGAAAGTAGTACAAGTACTGTAATTAGTGTTTTAAACATTTTAAATCCTTTGTTTTTTTGAATGTTATTATAATAAATCTTAATATTATATTTAATGATGATAATTGTTATCATAATTAAATTTAAAAAGAAATGATCTGTATCAATAATTAAAAATTTAATTCCGTTATAATTTTAAGAATGATTATCAAAATTAATAATTTTCTAAGATTAAATTGTTATTATTTCTTTTTAATAATAGTTATCAATTAAGGAGTGAACAATGAAAGAAAACGAAACTATTGATATGGATGATTTACAAAAGAGATGGAATGCAATGAAAAAGAATCAAAAGAAAAAGGATCAAAAATGATTTTTATTAACATAAATACAGTTTTCAAAGATGCTTTTACAAATAAAAATGTTTGTGCTTTAGAAACGATATTATCATCATCTGATTCGAGAATTAACATCATAAAAGAATTTGCTAATAAGGAGAATATAAATGAATTTAGAAAAGTCTTAGCTAAATTTAAAAGCAAGGGTCTAAAAAAAGATATAGAGGATTATTGTGATTTAATTGAATCTAAATATTTAAAACAAAGTAATAAAAATGATGGATTAAAGTCAATAATAATTAAATGTGTTAATGAAAAAAACATAAAAATAAATAAAGTTAAATATCTCAAAGATGATACATTCTCAAAAACGAGAGTAAATAACTATATATAAGGATAAATAATGCATAATAAAATACTATCAACTGCACTTATAGGACTAGTATCTAGCACTACTATACAAGCAAGTACTTTAGATAAAATTACAATTACGACTGCGACTAAAACTGAAAAATCTATCGATGGAGTAACTGCATCTGTTGTTGTTATTACAGAAAAAGATATAGAAAAAACTGGTGCTTCTACATTAGATAAAATTTTACAAAAAATACCATCTATAAATGCACAATATGGAAGGTTCCCACACCCTAGTTCTTCATCAAAAGCTTCTATTTCATTAAGAGGTATGGGATCAAATGGTACACTGATTTTAATTGATGGTAAAAGATTATCAGGAGAAACTGAAAGTCCATACGAAATGACTAGAATAACATCTTCAATGATTGAACGAATTGAGATAGTTAAAGGTTCAATGTCTACTTTATATGGTTCTGATGCTATTGGAGGTGTAATTAATATTATTACAAAGAAAATAGATAAAAATGTTACAACATTAGATTTAAAATATGGTTCAAATAGTGAGGGGGAGGCTATAAATAAAAATGCAAACCTAACAAATAGAGGACGTGTAGGTAAATTTAAATATAAAATCCATGCATCTATTGATGATACAACTCCTTACACAGAAAACAAATCATATACACAGCAAGCTATTAATCCAAGTTCGGGAGCAGATTTAAACTCATATCCTTTAGATAATGCATCTGGAGATTATGATGTAACGTATAAAGATGAAGCTACTGTTAGAACTATTGGAACAAGATTAGAATATGATTTTTCAGATAATTTTACAGCAGGGTTTGATTTAAACTATTTTACAGAAAATAGAGAAGGACAATACTTAGGAAATGCTGCGTCATCTCTTGGAGGCTTAATTACAAATACTCCTGTAAATTCTGAAGATAAAAATAGAAGAATTGATATTTCAAGTGATTTTAACTATATTATAAATGATGATTTATCAATGAATACAAAACTATTGGAGAGGTAACTAAAATTCATACACTTTTTTGCTTATCCCTAAGCCACCATTTCACTTTGTAACGCATTTTGTTTTTCTTCAAATTTAACAGGAGATAAATTTCCTACATAACTATGACTTCTAACTCTATTATAATAAAATTCAATATATTCAAATATCTCTTTTTTAGCTTGTTTCTTTGTATAAAAATATGTGTTATAAACTAATTCTTGTTTCAATGATTTAAAAAAACTCTCAGCAACAGAATTGTCCCAGCAATTGCCTTTTCGACTCATACTTTGTGTAATATTGTTTTTTAATAATAAATCTTTATGGCTATAAGAAGCATATTGTGAGCCTCTATCTGTGTGCCAAATGAGTCCAGAAGGTGGATTCCTATGAAGTATTGCCATACTTAATGCATCATTTACCAATGATACTTTCATCGTATCATCCATGCTCCAGCCAACTACTTTTCTTGAGTATAGGTCAATTACCGTTGCTAAATATAACCAGCCTTCACCTGTTGGAATGTAAGTAATATCCCCTACATATTTTTGATCTGGACTTGAAGCATAAAAGTCTCTATTTAAGATATTAGGTGCAATTGGCAGATTATGATTAGAATCAGTTGTATTTTTATATCTTCTTTTCATTTTAACTTTTAGATTTAAATCTTTCATGATATTTGAAATACGTCTTCTTGAAATAATTAATCCATATAATTCTTTTAGTTTATCTCTAATCCTACGAGTACCGTAGTTATTCCTACCTTGAAGAAAAATAATCTCAATTAATTCATTAAGTTTTTTATCTACTTTTTTTACAACAGACCCTGTTTTTATCCAATGGTAATAAGAAGATAAATCTACTTTAACAACTTTACACATAAGCTTAATGCTAAAACTCTTTTTATTCTCAAATATCCAAGCATACCTTATAGAGTTTCTTTTGCGAAGTATGCTGCTGCCTTTTTTAAAATGTCTCTTTCTTGTTTTAGTATTTTATTCTCACGTCTCAGTCGTTTTAGTTCTTCATTATCACTTTCTTTAGAAGAAGAATTTATATCTCGTATTGGTATATTATGAGCTTTTTTATATATAGTAACCCAATGATATAATGTCTTTGTATTTAAACCTAAATCTTTTGCTACTTTTACAACGCTTTCACCATCATTTAAAATTAATTGTACTGTGGAATCTTTGAACTCTTTACTGTATTTACTCTTTCTCATTTGTAACCTTTATTCATTTTATTTTATCTCAGAATTGTTAAATTCCGAGTATGAATTCATGTTACCACTCCATATATAGATCATATTATAAAAAAAGAAACTATACAGATCCATTAACATTTGATGGTTCTACAAATACAAAATTTAGTGCAAATGTTACTATTGATACTTTAGAATCAGGTTTAACTTATATTTTAAATGATTCAAATATTATTACAACAGGTCTTGAATATAGAAAAGAAACTAGAGACTCGGGAGCAATCAATCCTATTGCATCATCAAGTGAATTTGTTACAAAAATTGTAAAATATAAATCTTTATTTATTCAAGATGAAATAGAGTTTTCTGATACGCTAAATGCAATTATTGGTGCTAGATATGACAATATTTCAAATGCTGATAATAAAATCACCCTTCAAGCAGGACTTGTTAAAAATTTAACGGATAATACTAGTATTAGAGCAAATTATGCACAAGGATACAGAACACCTGATATTGCTGAACTTTATGTTAATTCTATGTATTATAAGGGAGCAAAAAGATATGGTGCTGAAGTTATTAATACTATTAAAACAGAAGCTTATGACTTAAAACCTGAACAGTCTCAAACGTTTGAACTATCATTATCAAATAAATATAAAAACCTTTCATCTACATTCACAATCTTTAATAATAAAGTAAAAGATAAAATTGATTTAGTCTCATATAATGACTCTAACTCTTCTACAAAATATTATACATCAGAAAACATTGATAAAGTTGATATTAAAGGGGCTGAAGTTTCTTTTGATTATAGCTTAAATAAAAATATCGATTTTGGAATAAATGCAACATATTTGAAAACAGAAGATGAAAGTACAGGAAAAGAGTTAACTTATACACCTGATATTTCTGTTTCATTTAATACAAATTATAAAATCACTGATGCATTTAATACAAATTTAATGCTTAGATATATAGGTAAGCAATTCACAAACTCAACAAATACTGAAGAAGCAAATGCCTATACATTGGTTGATTTAGGTGCGCAATATCAAATCAATAAAAATATAGAGTATTACATTGGTATTGATAATATTTTTAATAAAGAAGTTGATGAAGAAATTGGCACAAATGTAGGGACTTACTACTTTACTGGTCTTAGAATGACTTTTTAAACTAATACATGATAATAGATAATTATTTATCCTTTAGGATATCTAATTATCATATGTATAATCAATTTATAAATATAATTATTATTATTTTATTTTTATAATCTAGTATAACTTATTTTAATAATAAAAATACTATAATGAATTAATAAAAATGTATTAAAGGGTACTAAAATGAATAGTATGAGTCTTGCAAAAAAGTCAGCATGGGTAACTATTATAGTTACTTTAGTTATGTTGATTATTGGTTATTTTATTTTAAATAAGTATAAGAATGATTTACAGCAGCAAGTTTATAATGATACAAGTGTTGAATTAAACTACTTAGCTAGTGAAAAACTTAGATCAAAGCTAGATGTTGGTATATCAAATGCTATCTCAATTGCAAATGATGGAATGATAAAAAATGCTTTATCTTTAAATGATAGATTATTATCTATAAAAGCATTAGAATCATTATCAAAAAATATGAAAGCACATACTCCATTTAAAAATATTAAAGTTCACGTTCATACAAAAGATAATAAATCTTTTCTACGATCATGGAAAAGTGATAAGTTTGGAGACGATTTAAGTTCATTTAGAAGTAGTGTTGTAAAAGTAAATAATACTAAAAATTCTGTTAATACTTTTGAAGTTGGAAAAGCAGGACTTAGTATTAGGTCTGTTGTTCCAATTATGGATAATGAAAATAATCACTTAGGTTCATTAGAATTTATGCAAGGTGTTAATTCTGTTGCAAAATCTTTTGATAAAATTGGTGATGGTTTTTTATTACTTATGGATAGTTCACTCTCTGTTGCAAAAGTTGATGAAAAAAAGAAATTAAACAAATACATTATTTCACAAAAGTTTGTTAATGAAGAAATATTAAGTGATTTAAAAAATATTAATTTTGATGAATTAATTAAAAATAAATATTTACTTGATGATAAATATTTTTATTCTTTTATTGATATAAAAGATTTTAATGGTAAAAAACTTGGTATTGCAGTAACTATAAGAAATATTCATAAAGTAGAAGTTGCTGTAAACAATGCTTCATCAATAATTTGGGTTGCCTTAACAATTTTAGTTATTGCTTTATTATTAACAATGATTATTTCTATAATAAATATGAAAAAAAATATTATAACTCCTATTTTAAATTTAAAAGATTCAATTGACCAAATTAAAAATAATTCATCATTAGATTCAACAAGAATAGAAGTAAAATCAAAAGATGAAATTGGTGATGTTGTTACAAGTTTCAATGAATATTTAGATTCTATTGATGAAGGATTAAATCAAGATAAGCTTGTTATTGATGAAACTAGAATAGTTATAGAAAAAGTTAATACAGGTTTATTAAATGATAGAATTAAAGGAAAAGCTCATTCTGTTGAAGTTGATTCATTAGTTATTGAAATCAATAATATGATTAGTACTATGCAGTCAAACTTAGCTCAGTTATCTAATGTATTAGTTGATTTAGCAAACGCAAAATATGATAAGCCAATACCAGAAATTGAAGGTTTAACAGGTTCTGTTGCATCATTATTTTCTGGTACAAAAGTTACTCAATCAACTATTAATGAAGTTATGTGTTTAATTGATGAATCAAATTATAAATTAACAAATAGTGCAAGTGAATTATCTGATGCATCTAAAAGTTTAAGTGATTCATCAAACGCTCAAGCTGCATCATTAGAGCAAACAGCAGCAGCAATTGAAGAAATTTCTGCAACTATTGATAAAAGTAGTCAAAGTGCTACAAAAATGGCTCAATATGCGCAAAATGTAACTAAATCAAATGAAGTTGGAAAAGATTTAGCATTTAAAACATCTGAATCAATGGAACACTTAAGTGTTGAAGTAAATGCAATATATGAATCAATTTCAGTAATTGATCAAATTGCTTTCCAAACAAATATTCTTTCTTTAAATGCAGCAGTTGAAGCAGCAACTGCAGGAGAAGCAGGAAAAGGTTTTGCAGTTGTTGCTGCAGAAGTGCGAAATCTTGCAAGTAGAAGTGCAGAAGCGGCAAAAGAAATAAAAGATTTAGTTGAAAGTGCAACATCAAAAGCAAAAGATGGAAAAGAAATTACTACTAAAATGATTAGTGGTTACAATGAGTTAAATGAAAATATTGGAACTACAATAGAGCTTATTGAAGATGTTGCAACAGCTTCAAAAGAACAACAACTTGCAATGTCACAAATAAACGATACAGTTAATTCATTAGATCAAGCAACACAACAAAATGCATCTTTAGCTTCAACTATTAATGAAATGGCAGATGTTACAACATCTTTAGCTGTTCAATTACAAAGTGCTGTAAATAAAACATCATTTGATAAAGAAGCAAAAAAAAGAATTTGTGACACAGATATGATTTTTGATATAAATAAATTAAAATCAGATCATATTTCATTTAAAAATGTTAACTTTGCTGAATGTAAATCTGGACATACTTTCAAAGTTAAAAATCATCATGAGTGTAATCTTGGTAAATGGATTGATGCAAATTCAAATAGTGAGTTTGCAAAAACTAAAGAATGGGAAGAGTTATTAGAAGCACATAGTAGAGTACATACTATGGTTCAAGATACGGTAGATTTATATGCACAAGATTATGATAATGGACAAATATTTGCAGTTACAAGAAATATTGAAACAAATATTGAAATTGTATTTGATAAATTAAACAAAATTAGAGAAATCAACTGTGGGAATTAGGAATTAGTATGAATGAAACTGTATTAAAAGAAGAAGCTTTTCTTGTTAGTGAAACAGACTCTAAAGGAATTATTACTTTTACAAATGAAGAATTTTGTGAAGTTGCTGGTTATACATCAGAAGAATTAAAAAATCAGCCACACAATATAGTAAGACATAAAGATATGCCAAAAGCTGCATTTGAAGATTTATGGAGTACTGTAAAATCTGGAAAAGTTTGGCAAGGTTATGTAAAAAATGCAACAAAATTAGGTGGTTTTTATTGGGTTTTTGCAACAGTTTATCCCTATAAAGATGCTAATGGCAATGAGTCTTATATTTCTTGTAGAAGAAAACCTTCAAGAGAAGATATTAAAAAAGCTGAAGAACTTTATCAAACAATGAGATAAGAACTAAAAGTAACTACTGAGTAAAACTAGCAAAAGCACTTTCAATACTTGGAATATTTTTGTAGCTTGTTTTTGATAGTTTTACTCTTTTTGTTTTTAAGTCACATACTGCAAGTTTAAAACTAGAACCCATTGATGGCTCTACCACACAAATGATATTATTTTCAATTTGACGTGTAGCATAAATAGTACCTTGCAAAGAATTAAAAAAATATTTTGGATAAGTTAAGGGTGTAATTTCGACTATATCTATAGCCTCTTCATTTTCTAAAGTTTGTACAATATCTTTCGCTTCATCATAACTTTCAAATTGAATACACCAATCATCAAAATATTTATTAAAATTTTGTAAATCTTCATCTAAGAAGCCACCAGCTAGTGATTGTAAAGCAAATATTGACACGAGTACACCTTTATTTTAATATTTAATTTTAGCATATTTATGTTTTAAATTAAGATATATTTATACAAATCTAATAGTTTTTTTAAGTAATGAACTTTATTTATTATCTAGTAAAATTAATTTTAGAAATTTTAATAAACTAATCTTTTAAATAGATACTAAAACATTTAAAGAAATCAATTTTATTCAGTCATTCAGAAACTTTTATATTATATACTATGATAAAAAATAATTAAGAAACGAGTTTATATGGCAAGAGTAACAAAAGAAGAAAGAAAAAGTATTATAGTCTTATCTGCATTGAAATTATTTTCGCAGAAAGGTTTTTATATGACAACTATCCCTGATATTGCAAAATATGTTGGGATGAGTGTTGGTAGTTTTTATAATTATTTTACTTCTAAGGATTTATTAGCAAAAGAGCTGGTTATATTTATTTCAGAATACCTAGGTAAACGCATTAGAGAGATAAATGAAGAAAAAATAAGTACTGAAGAAAAGATTTCAAAAATTGTTTCGATGTATTTTACTATGGCAGAAGAAAAGCCTGAAATGATAGAATATTTTTTACGAGTTTATTTATCAAACCGTGAAATTTTTGGGAAAGAATGTAAGGGTATGATTTGTGTTTCATCTTTTGTTACGGAAATGATGATCTTTTTTGATGAAGGAGTAGAGTGTGGTGAGTTACATAATCAAGATTTCTTCAGTGCTTTTGGACTTTTTATGGGTTATTTAGGTGGTATGGTTTTTTTACATGGGGAAGAAATTTTACCTGGGTCTTTAGACGAGTATAAAAAAGATATTTCTGAAAACATTTTCAATGCACTTAAATCCAGAAACTAAGCTTCGTATTATTTGGATACAAGGGGTTACTTGTAATGCAAATATACATTCTTTTTTAAACTTACCATCACTACCATCTTTACTTGATAATTTAGATATGGTATATCACCCTTCTTTGACATCATTACATACTCTTGAGGAAATTACTTTATTAGAAACTTCATGTGATGTATTAATTTTTGAAGGAGCATATGATCCTCTTTTAAAAAGAAATGATGTATTAGTTAAAAATATTTTGAAACATTACTCTCTTAATGCAAAGTATGTTATTGCATTAGGAAGTTGTGCAAGCTTTGGTGGAATATTTAAAGCTTCTGCTCCTGAGCGAAATAGTGGACTTATCTTTAACGAAAAAGAAGAATTCGGACCACTTCTTGATTCTAAGGCTAAGGTGATTAATCTTTCAGGGTGTCCGATTCATCCTGAATGGCTTAGTTATACTTTAAATATGATTATAAATAAAAGAGAAGTACCACTTGATAATCTTTATAGACCTTTGGAATTGTATAGTAATCTTGCTCATCATGGATGTACAAGAAATGAATACTTTGAATGGAAGATTGATACAAAAGGTTTTGGGAAAAAAGAAGGTTGTATGTTTTATGAACAAGGGTGTCGTGGTCCAATGACACACGCTTCTTGTAATAAGATTCTTTGGAATGAGGTTAGCTCTAAAACACGTGTTGGAACACCGTGTTTTGGTTGTACTGAACCAGATTTTCCAAGATCAAATCTTTATAGCACAAAAACAAATATGTCTATACCACAAGATGTGCCTCTTGGTGTTCCCAAAAGGACTTATTTGACTATGACAGGAATGGCAAAAACATTTAGTATTAAAAGACTTGAAGGAAAACTCATTGATTACGAAACAACTGATTGATCAAATAGAAGGTGAAGCATCTGTTTATTTTGATATGAAAAATGAAAAAGTTAATTTTTCTACTATTGCTTTTCCTCATTTTCGAGGAATCGAAAATATTTTAAAAGGAAAAAATGCTCTTGATGCTTTGGTAATTACTCCTCGTGTATGTGGAATATGTGGTCATGCTCATTTGATGTCTAGTGTAAGGGCTATAGAAGATGCATATAAAAATGCGGGATATGAAGTACATTTAAGTAAAAAAGCAAAAAAAATACGAGAATTTACTTTAGTAATGGAAATAATACAAAACCATTTAAAGTGGGTGTATATGGTACTAATACCAGAACTCTCAAAATTAAGAAACTCTAATGAAGAGAATTATACCCTAAAAGGTGCATATGGAGCTAGATTAGCTACGAAGGCTATATCGCTTCTTGGAGGACAATGGCCTCATTCTTCATATATGGTTCCTGGTGGAGTCACTAGCGATCCAACTTATATAGAAATTTTGCAAGCACAAAGTATACTTAAAGATCTTATACAATTTTTTGAAAAAGAAAGTTTAGGAGTTAATCTAGATGAGTTTTTAACATATAAAACACCTAAAGAGATTTCAGTAGGGGAAGCAGATGTTTCTAAAATAGAGGAACATTTAATAGAATTAGGCATGCAAGAAAAAGGATTGGCTTATGATAGATTTATAATGTTAGGGGATCACCTTTTTATTAATCCTATTAAAATGAAACAAACACGGCCTTTTAGTGTTGATATAAAGCATGTTAGTACTGTTGAATCTTATTCTCCAAATGAAAAAACTTATGCAAGAAATGCTATGTATAAAGATGATTACTATGAAGTTGGTTCTTTATCACGAATGATGTCTCTACAAATACCTTTAATCAAAAATATTCATAGACGATATAAAGATAGTGCTTATTCTCGTGTAATTGCACGTATATATGAACTAGCACATTTAATGAAACATGCTAATGAGCTATTAAGTACTATTTCTATTTCTGAAAATTCATGTAATAAACCTATCTCTATAGAAAAAGTAACTGCTAGTGGTATAGGTATAGTTGAAGCACCTCGTGGACCTTTAATTCACAAAGTTGATATAGAAAATGGAATTATAAATAAATATGAAATTATTACTCCTACTCAATGGAATATTGGAAGTTCTACTAAAGATAAATTAACTCCTGTTCAAAAAACTATGTTTGGACACACTAAAGCAGAAGCACTTTTTATTTTTCGTACATTTGATGTATGTTCTGTTTGTACTACACACTAGTTTTACATAGATATTAAAACTGATTATCATTAAACTACCTTTAAGTTATTATAAAATACTATACTGAATACTTATTCAGTTGAATGGATATTCAATTAAATATAAAAAGGGGAGATAATGAATATAGCAAATGATGAATCTGTAAAAAAACTTTTTACAGCAGAAAGTGCTAAAGTTGATACTAATAAAGGTGATACATATTATGAAAAACTATATGAATCTTGTCAACAGAGGATCGAAGATTTAAAAAAACTTGCACCTCTAAATAACAGAATGGACTTTACAGAAAGTATAGAAGAACAAGGTCTTGAACGAAGAGACTTTTTAAAATGGGCATCTGCAACTACAGCTATGTTGATGCTTCCTGCATCTTTTACACCATTAGTAGCTGAAGCGGCAGTACTTATGAATAGAGTTCCTGTTATTTGGCTTGAATTACAAGATTGTGCAGGTAATTCTGAAGCACTTTTACGTTCAGATGGACCGAAAATTGATGAAATTATTTTAGATATTATTTCATTAGAATTTCATGAAGCACTTCAAGCAGCTTCTGGACATCAAGCTGAAAAACAAATGAATGATGCAATGGAACATTTCAAAGGAAAGTATTTACTTTTTGTTGAAGGAGCTGTTCCTTTAGGTTTAAATGGAAACTATGGAACAATTGGTGCTATAGGTGAAACATTTGTAGATCATTTACATAGAGCATCTGAAGGTGCCGCAGCAATAGTAGCTGTTGGTTCATGTGCAACTTATGGTGGTATACCAGCAGCTGCTCCAAATCCAACTGATGCAGTTGGAGTAATGGATGTTGTTAAAGGTAAACCACTTATTAATATTCCTGCCTGTCCTGCAAATCCATCTAATATGGTTGGTGTTATATTGCATTATGTACTTACGGGTTCAATTCCTGAACTTGATTCTCTTTTACGTCCTAAGTTTGCATTTGGATACAGAATCCATGATAACTGTGAACGACGTGCACATTTTGATGCTGGAGAATATGTAGAAGAATGGGGAGATGAAGGGGCTAAAAACAACTTCTGTCTTTATAAAGTAGGATGTAAAGGTCCTATGACTTTTAATAACTGTTCTATTATTCGTTACAATGAAGGTGTAAATTGGCCTATTGGTGTAGGGCGTGGTTGTATAGGATGTTCAGAACCAGATTTTTGGGATAAGTACGCATATGAACGACCAATGGCAAATGCTAATATCAAAGCTCCAACAGGTGGAGTTGAAAAAACAGTAGATGAGTTTGGTCTTGGATTGTTAACAGCTGCTGGTGTTGGAATTGCAATACATGCAGCAGCAAGTGCTGTTGCGGGTAAAAAGGAAAAGGCAGGAGAATTAAATGAGTAAATTACATGGAAAAGATGGTAACTTCCATCAAACAGATTCAAATGGGAATAAGCATATTATTGTTGACCCTATTACTAGAATTGAAGGACATCTTAGAATTGAAGCTGTAATTGATAAGGACAATACAATTATTGATGCATGGAGTTCTTCTACTATGTTTAGAGGAATTGAAACTATTGTAAAAAATAGAGATCCAAGAGATGTTGGATTAATGACTATGCGTATTTGTGGTGTTTGTACTGGTACACATTATCAAAGATCAATTGAAGCTGTTGAAGATGCATTTGATGTAACTATTCCTAAAAATGCTCGAATTGTACGTAATCTTATTCAAGGTTCACTTCAAGTACATGATCACTTTGTACATTTTTATCATTTACATGCTCTTGATTTTGTAGATATTATTTCAGCTACAAAAGCTGATCCAGTTAAAACTGCAAAAGAAGCAGAGAAATGGGCAAAAATTGCAGGAACTACTCCATATATTGCAGGAGCTACTGATTTTAAAGATATTCAAGACCGAATTGTAAAATTTGCAAAAGAGGGTCGTTTAGGTATTTTTGGAAATGGATATTGGGGGAATAAAGGATATAAACTTACTCCTGAACAAAATCTTATTGGTGTAGCACACTATCTTAAAGGGTTAGATGTACAAAGACGTATGTCTAAAATGCATGCACTTTTTGGTGGTAAATCTCCACATCCTCAATCAATTGTTGTTGGTGGAGTTACATGTGTTCAAGATATTCAAAACCCTGCTCGTATAGCTCTTTTCCAAGAATTATTAAGAGAAACTACTGATTTTGTTAAAAGAGCATATCTTCCAGATATCTATATGGCAGGAACGGCTTATGCAGAAGAAGCAACGGATTCATCTCAATCTTTTCATGGTACTAAGCATAAAGGTACATTAGGAAAAGCTATTGGTGGTTCTGGTGGAGGATTGTTATCATTCATGTCTTATGGTGACTTTAGACTTGATGATACAGGATTTTATAATTCTGC
The DNA here is from genome assembly GCF_001956695.1 of Poseidonibacter parvus. Classification (NCBI taxonomy): domain Bacteria; kingdom Pseudomonadati; phylum Campylobacterota; class Epsilonproteobacteria; order Campylobacterales; family Arcobacteraceae; genus Poseidonibacter; species Poseidonibacter parvus. The sequence goes on along the minus strand of NZ_CP019070.1, from coordinate 1,567,985 downwards.
ATTATTTTTACCTGCTGGTGTAATACTTGATGGAGACATTTCTAAAGTACATGAACTTGATGAAGATAAAATTACTGAAGATGTAACTCACGCATGGTTTGAAGGTACAGGTGAACCAGAACATCCTTATGTTGGAACTACTATTCCTGAATATACTGGACTTGATAAAAAAGATGATGGATATGCTTATCTTAAAACAGAAGGTAAATATTCTTGGATTAAATCTCCACTTTATGATGGACGTAAAGTAGAAGTTGGACCACTTGCTCGTATGGTTATAGGATATGCAAAAGGCGATAAAGTTATTACTAAATATGTTGGTGATTTTCTTAAGCGTTCAGGTTTACCTATTTCAGTATTATTCTCAACTGTTGGAAGAACAGCCGCACGTGCAATTGAAACAGAAATGATAGCAGATGGTATGAAAGAATGGGCATCAGAGCTTGCAAAAAATGCTGCTAATGGTGATCTTAGTACTTGGACAAGTTTTGATTTTGATGAAGTAAGTAAAGACTGTAAAGGTAGAGGAATGGCAGAAGCTCCAAGAGGAGCATTAGGTCACTGGATTGTTATTAAAGATGGATTAGTATCTAACTTTCAAGCAGTTGTACCTTCTACTTGGAATGCAGGACCAAGAGGACCAAATGGTGAAATTGGGGCTTATGAAGCATCATTAATTGGAACAAAAGTAGCAAACCCTGAAGAACCATTAGAAATCATTCGAACAGTACATAGTTTTGACCCTTGTATTGCTTGTGCAGTACATGTTATGGACACTAATGGTAAGGAGTTAGCTGTATATAAAGTTGACCCTACTAGTGCCTTTTAAGGAGTAAATTGTGGAGAATAAAGAAGGATATACTCGTATAAGACGTATGACCCCTGCAATGAGAATCATTCATTGGGTTAATGTTATTTCAATGATTGTAGCAATTGCTACAGGTCTTTATATTGCTGCACCGTATTATCAAACTTTTATGGCTGATGATGCAGTGGACAAATATGTAATGGCTTGGAATAGATGGGGTCACTTTATAGTGGCTATTATTTTTGATGTTACTTCTGTTATTATTGCTTATCTTTTCTTCTTTTCACGTTTTGAAAAGCCATGGAAAAAGGTTATTCCTACAGGAAAGAATATTAAAGAGTTTGCTGAAGTATTTTTAAACTTAATAACACTAAACCGACGAAAGAAATTTGATTCAACACATAGTGATAGCTTTAATTCTGTTTATTTTTTAATTTTTCATTTACTTTTAGGGTGGATGCTTTTAACAGGTCTTCAGCTTTATGTACATGCATTAGGTTCAGGAGAGAGTAGTGTTGGAACATGGTGGCCTTGGATATTACATGCTACAACAGACTGGACACAAGTAGTTAGTTCATGGATGATTGGAACAACTGCTACTGGTGCGAATATTATGGATGTACGTATTTCTCATCACTTGACAATGTGGCTTTTAATTACATGGATAGTTTTTCATATTTATTATCAAGTATGGCGAACAATTTTTTGGAAAGAGGGTGATATTTCAATAGTTGTTGGTGGTGATAAATTTGTGAAAACTGAAAAGGAATCATAAATTTGAACCATGAAAGAATAGCACTTATTGGCATTGGAAACATTATGTTTCATGATGAAGGTTTAGGTGCATATTTAGTAAAGTATATCGAAGAAAACTATGAAGAACATCCTAAACTAACTATTGTAGAGGGTGGTACATTAGGGTTTACTTTGATGACTTATTATCAAGAATATGATAAAGTTATTGTTGTTGGAACAGGATCTAAAATAGGTCCTGTTGGTACTATAAGTTCAGAAAATTCTGAGCAGGTAATGGCGAATTCAACATCTACAAGAAGAACTGCAAATGAAGTAGAAATAACAATGATGATAGAAATATGTTCTTTTCATGAAGATATGGGTGAAGTACAACTTATAACCATGGTTCCTCATGATATTATAGATGTTAAAAATGCTATGACACCAGAGGCATTAGAGCATATGCCTTCACTTGTTGATGAAACGCTTTATGAATTAAAAGAATCTGGTATTGAACTTACAAGAAAAAAATCTGATGAAGTAAGCTTTGAAAATATAATTGAAGCCTATGCAAATCCTAAAATTGCGGATTTTACAGATATGTCAAAACTTATTTAGTACACAGGTAGATCTTTTAATCTATCTGTTTAGTAAATAAAAATTTAAAATCAGGAAAAGTAATGTATTTTATCTTTGAGATAACATTTAGCTCAAACAAGAACTATATATCAAAACTAATACGTGGATATGCGAATAAAACAGAAATTGAAGTAGAAATAGTTCAAACAAAAGATAAGATAGTTATGATTTTTAATCAAGATGACGAAAAATTAGAAAGTTTTTTATTAAATATGGAAGATTTATTACCTGCTTCTTTATTTTTAGGAAATGCTAATCACTATTTTAGTGAAGAAAAACCATCTTTAGTTGCAGTAGAACAGTCAAATCTTCCTGTAAATATAGCACCTTGTCCTAGTTGTCAAAAAGAAATGTTTGATGTAAGCTCTCGTCGTTTTTATTATCCTTTTACTTCATGTAATAGCTGCGGTTCACAACATCCTTTTTTGACTAAGTATCCTTATATTCGTGCAAATACAACAATGAAATTTTTAGTACCTTGTTCAGAGTGTGAAAAAGAAAGAGAAACTAATTTTTTACGTAAAGACTATCCCCTGATTTCATGTATAGAATGTGGTATAGGCTTAAGAATGCTTAATCAAGAAACAGAACATATGGCTCTTAATAAAGGAGATTACCACAATCTTTTTAAAGTAAGTGCAGGTGCAATTAGCACAGGTAAAACTGTTTTAATGAAAACAATACATGGATATAGAAAGTTTTTTTATCCAAAACCAAATGCTAGTTCAATAGATAAAATAAAATTTACAACAAATAAAGTTGATATAGGTCTATCTAAGCCTCAAAATACTTCAACAAAACATATTGAAAATAACGTTGCCTTATCAACATTACTTATGGCAAATTCTGCAGGTTTTAATAAGCATCTAATGCTTGTTGAACAAGAGTTTAATGCTTTACTTAGTATTGAACGTCCACTTTTAAGAGTTGCAACAAAAAGTGATGAAATAAAGAAATTTTATGGTTCATCTGCTTTGGTTAAATATCCAGATGATGGTATGACAATGCTTTTAGCAGCAGAAGCTGTGAAACATGGTTTAGAGTATATGGCTTATATAGAATGTAGTAGTGATGAAGAAGCTGATTTCTTAGTTGATTTTGATATGCCTATAAATACACAAAAAGATACAAAACTTTTTATTAATCAAGATGCAAAATTTTTTATTTCAGGTGAACGTATTATTTACCCTACAATAGCAAAAAATGAAAAAGCTAGGGTTACTGTAGCACATGATTTAGCTTGCGTTCCTTTAGAAGAAGAAAGTATTATAGATTCATTTAGTGTATTTGATTCTGTATATACATCAGAACTATATGTACTAGATGCTCAAAAGAATTTTGGAAATGAAGAAAATAATCAGAATAAATTTGAACAATATGAAGCGTCGATGCTATCAGTACTTGCAGAATATGAAAAAGTTGGAGAAAAAGCTATTGGTGTTCATTTTGATGGAAGCTTGAATTTTTTATATTACAATGGAAAAAAAGTTATAAATGCAGTACCAGCAATACCTTTTGAATCCGATAACTTGTGGGAAAAGATTAGAACACTTAGAGACGGTTCTGATAGATTAGTTAATAATTATAAAAAAGCATATCCTAAAATATGGGATCGTTTAGATAACTTAGAAGGAGATATGGATGTTTTTGAAGTTACAGCTATTACTCTTGGACTTGAAAATGAGAGTTTTGAAGGTATTTCCTCTGAATCTCTTAGTTTTTTAGGAAAAGGTGGATTACAAATAGATACTAAAATCAAAGATAATCGTTTTGATAATTACGCATTTTTAACAAGTATCATGTCTTATCAATTAGGAGATGTAGAGAATAATTATATTTGTTATAGTATTTATGAATCTTTTGGTGATTATATAGGAGAACTTGTTCCTCAACTTTGTGACAAAGTAGGAAGTAATATAGTAGTTCTTAGTGGTGAAACTTTTGCAAATCAATCACTTTATGCTAGTATTCAAAAAACACTTGGGGCTAAAAAACCTCTAATGAATAAGAACTTTCCTATAGGTAAGGAGAATGCGGTATATGGAGCTTTGTACTTATAAAATAAATATCACTGGTACTGTGCAAGGTGTAGGGTTCCGTCCTTTTGTTTACTCACTTGCTCAAAGATACATACTAACTGGTACAGTTAGTAATAATAGTGGTGGTGTTGAAATAATTATTAATAGTGATACCATTACTTTAAAACAGTTTTTAACAGCGATTGAGTTCGAATATCCACCTTTAGCTTCTATTGAAACTATCGAACACAAAAAGATTAATTATAAAGCTTTTGATAGTTTTGAAATTATCAAAACTCAAAGTAAAGGTGATGTTGTTGTTAATATTCCTTCTGATGTAAGTGTTTGTAAAGAATGTGAAAAAGAACTTTTAGATATTAATAATCGTCGTTATCAATATCCTTTTATAAACTGTACTCATTGTGGGGTAAGATACTCTATAATTCATAATTTACCTTATGATAGAAACAAAACATCAATGAAAATGTTTAAGATGTGTAAGACTTGTGAAACAGAATATAATAACCCTTTTGATAGACGCTATCATGCTCAACCTATTGGATGTAATGATTGTGGACCAAAACTAGAGTTACTAGATAAGGTTGCAAAAAGAATAGATATAAAAACAAATGAAGTAGATAAAACTGTTTCATTATTAAAAGAAGGTAATATTCTTGCTCTTAAAGGAGTAGGGGGTTATCATCTAGTTTGTGATGCAACAAATGAAAGTACAATAATAAAATTACGTAATAGAAAAAAAAGAGAAACAAAACCTTTTGCTGTAATGGTTCGTAATATGGAAATGGCTAGAGAACTTGCAGTTATTTCTAAGGATGAAGAGAATCTTTTACTTTCAAAAGAAAGACCTATTGTGATTGTTAAAATGAAACAAAAACATTCAAGTGTTATTTCACCTAATATTTCTTATATTGGTCTTTTATTACCTTATACTCCTCTTCATTTACTTTTGATAGATAATATTAACCGTCCTTTAGTATTCACTTCTGCTAATATAAGTAATGAACCAATTTGTACAAGCTTAGAAACTTTAGAAAAATTACATGGAGTATATGATTATATTTTAGACCATAATAGAGATATTGTTAATGGTTGTGATGATTCTGTAGTTATGGTAGTAAAAGAACAAACAATTGTTATTAGAAGAGCTAGAGGATATGCTCCTATGAGAGTTACATTACCTTTTGCATTAAAGAGTAATGTTTTAGCTCTTGGAGCTAATCAGAAAAATACAATAGCTATTGGTTTTAATAATCAAGTGATTTTATCTCCTCATATTGGAGATTTATCTAGTATTTCATCTGTTGAATACTATGAAAAAAATATCGAAACATTAGAGAGAATATATGATTTTAAAGCAGATATTATTGCTTACGATAAGCACCCTAATTATGAATCAACTAAGATAGCAAATAAAATAATAAGCAATAATAAGAAAATTATAGGTAAAGAAGTTCAACATCACTATGCACATATCTTATCTGTTATGGCAGAAAAAAAGATAAAAGAAAAAGTATTTGGAGTTGCCTTTGATGGTACTGGTTATGGTGATGATGGTATGCTTTGGGGTGGTGAGTTTTTAGTATGTGATTTTGATGACTACAAAAGAATAGCTTCACTAGAATACTTTAAGCTTTTAGGTGGAACAAAAGCTATTAAAGAACCAAAACGAGTTGCTCTTTCAGTACTTTTTAGTCTTTATGGAAAAGATGTTTTTGAGTTGGATAATCCTACTACTAGAGCATTCTCATCTGTAGAACTTAAAGCTTATTATGTAGCATGGGAAAAAGGATTAAATTCACCATTAAGTTCTTCAGTAGGAAGATTATTTGATGCAGTTGCATCCTTACTTGGTATTTGCCAAGTTATGAGTTTTGAGGGTGAAAGTGGAATGTTACTAGAAGAATTATTTGATAGTTCAGTTACAGGATACTATCCTTTTAATTATGAAAATGGAAAAATAGATATACTTCCTATTCTTCCTTTACTGTTAAAAGAAAAAGATATTTCAACTGCTGTAAGTAAGTTTTTTTATACTTTAGTTGAAGTAATAGTTAAAGTATATGAGCCTTATGATTTACCTCTAGTTTTAAGTGGCGGAGTTTTCCAAAATAGAGTGCTTTTAAGTTTAGTTTTAGATAGATTTCCAAAGGCTATAATTTCTAACATGATTCCTCCTAATGATGGTGGAATTGCTTTAGGCCAAGTTATGTCTACAATTAATACATCAGGATATAAAAACTAATGAGTTATTTAAAAAGTTTTATACAAGTAACATTTTGTTTAGTTTTAAGCTTTATACTAAATATTATAGAATGGATTCCGTCATTTATTCTTATAAGTATTGTTAATATTAGTATTATCTTTTTATATTTATTATCAATATTTTTTGCATATAAAATAATTTGTAATATTTATGATAATCAAACAAAAAAAGCACTTTGGAAAACTACAGGATACACTCTATTTTTCTTAAGTTATATAGGTAGTGCTTCAATTATTATGATTGGTATTGGATATAGTAAAAGCAGATATATTGAAAGTTATATGTTTGAAGATAAATCTTTTTATGTTTATCAAAATATTGATTTATCTTATGAAGTAAGTGTTAAAGAATCTGTATTACCTCTACGTTCATTACCTATAGCTACTTTTACTACTAAATTTACATTAAGTAAAGAGAAACACTATATTTACGCTACAAGCAAAGAAATTTATAAAAAAATATATAATTTAAAAAGAAACAAAAAGGAAAAAGATGAGTAAGAAAAAAAAGATAGCTATTTTAGGTTGTGGATGGGTAGGAAATGCTCTTAAAACAAAAATGGAAGAACAAGGACATGAAGTAAATTGTCTATGTCGTGATATTAATATGGACTCTTTAGTAGGCTTTTATAATTGTGATGCTTTGATTATTGCTGTGCCACCTTCAGATGAATACTTAGATGTTATAGAAGATGTATATTTTTCTGTTTCTTTAAATGAAGCTATTAATACACAAATGATACTTTTAAGTTCTCTTTCTTTTTATGATAATGATAAACTAATTGCAGATGCTGAAGAATTAGCAAAAATAAAAGATGAAAACACAGTAATTTTAAGACTTGGTGAACTTATGGGATATGATAGAATTGCGGGAGAAAATACTGCTGGCAAAATGACTAACGATTCTACTACAAATTATGTACATCGTGATGATGTTATAGGTGTTATTGAAATTATTATTGATAAAAATGTTAGAAATAAGATATTTAATGTTGTAGCACCAATTCAATCAACAAAAAAAGAAATATTTACTCAAAATAGTAAAAAGTTCAATTTTAAAGAACCATCTTTTAGTAATATAATAGATAAAAACAATTCTTATTCTTCAGATATTCTTTGTGATGTTTTAGGATATAAGTTTCAAAAAGAGAATGTACAAGATTTTTGGAGTTAGTTTAGGTAAATATTAATTTAAATTTAAAAATTACACTTTTCGCACAGTACCGCACAAAGAAAAATTGATTTATCACCATTTTTATGATAATATTTAATATAAACTTAAATATTCGGTATTTCGCACAGTATCGCATAGAAAGGAAGATTATGAAAATTGATGATTTATCAAGAAATCAAAGAAATATTATTGCAATACTTGAAAAAGTAAAAGAGGGAACAACTAGTGAACTTACAAAAGAACTTGGACTTCCTAGAAGAACTTTTTTAGATAATATTAACTTCTTAATTAAACATGGCCTAGCAAAAAAATCTGGTTCGGGAAAAGGTACTTTTTACTCTAGAGTGATTATTAATGAATATATTGCAAAAGAGATTACAGTATTTAAAGAGGGTATTAAGTTTGGAGTACTTCAATTTGGTGCAAATGGTTTTGAATTTACATATGATAAAAACTATAAAGGAGAGAAACCTACTAGCCTTTTAGAAAATGTGCAAAGCCCTGACTTGTTTCCCGAGTTTGAAAATCTTATTCCTGAATATGCTAGAAGAGATAAGTTAATAAATGAATATAATACAGAATATTTATCTGAACTGTTAGTACATTTAAAAAATACCCATGGTGCATATGACTTTATAAATAGCTATGAAGAAAGTAAATATGTAAGTGATTATTCAAATAGACCTTCTTGGTATAGTATTAAAAATAAAATTCTAGGAAGCAATGATTATCCAAATGTTTTATATGGATTCAATCTTAATGTAGAAAAAGAAATATTAACAGCTAAAACAAAAGGTGAACACTCTGCACTGAGTGGAAATCAGAATAAGGTAGATATTGATATTGATTTTAAAAACAAAGAGATTGCAGAGGTTACAAAAGATGAAGTTGCTTTATATCTATTAAAACCATATAGTGAAGATTTATCTAGTTATTTTGAGCAGTTTAAAAAAAGAGATAAAGGGTATTATCCTCATATTGCAATTAATGAACATCTGTTTATGAGTTTTGCGAAAAATGAATTGGGTTTCAATGTACCATATACTGCATTAATAGAAGGAGAAAAAGAATTTCATTATATTACAAAAAGATATGACAGATATGAAAACTATAAATATCATCAAAAAGACTTTGCTCAATATCTTGGTATTAAAAGTACTCAAAAATACAAAACGACTAGTGAAGTATTGTTTACTAAACTAAATGAGGTTATATATAGTGAAGATGAAAAGTTTGATGCGTTGAGATTCTATTTTTACTCTAGTATTATTAACCATAGTGATCTTCATGCAAAAAATATTGGTGCGCTAAATATAGGAAGAGAAAAAAATATTCTTGCTCCTCTTTATGATGTTATATCAGTTGGTGTTTATTATGGAAATAGTGATGCACTGGGATTATCTATCAATAGTAGATACTTGCATAAAAAGGTTAAGTTTAGAGTTGAAGATTTTTACGGACTTGCTGATATTTTAGGAGTCAATAAAGATAAATTTAAAATAGCTGCAAAAGAAATTTTAATTACTTTTATTGAGAAGTTTCCTATCTATATAGAAAAATCTAAAGAGCTATTAAAATACTATTCTCTTGAAATTAACAATACTAGAAATGGATATACTAACTTTATAATCAAACTAGCAAATTTCTATAATGAAAGAATAGTTGAATTTATGAAATTAGATATGTTAAGAGATTTTGATATAGATAAATATAAAGAAAAACTACAAGAAGACAAGCTATTAAAATATAATAAGCTAGAGTTAAGACAACTTCATGAAAATTATAAAATAGATAAGGATTAGGTCCTTATTTTTATTTAAATAGTACATAACTTAACAAGATTATCCAAAATTTTGTGTAAGCAAGTAATAGTTATTATAATTATATAATAGTATATCTTTTGCTACTTATTGAGTGAGAGTTGCAAAAGGTACAGATTGTGGAACTTATTATTATGAGCCATCTTTTCATGTCCTAGAGTGGAACTTCTTGCAATTCCAAATATAAATTTTATTTGATTAAATATTAAAATAAATATCATTTACAAATTTAAAATATATACGAAAACTGAAAACATGTTTTTCACTAGATGCCGGAAAATATAAAAGTAGTTTTAGTGTATAACAAGAACATTAATTTAGTATCACTGAATACTAGTTTATAAAACTAATTTTTATCAAAAGATTTTAATGTAAAAGAAAGCATATAAGTCCTCTGCTTAATATAATGTTTTTTAACAGTAATTTTCATTTATACTTCATTTTCAGTACTTATACTTCCTTATCAATAGAATAATTATTGAATAAATTATACGAGGATTTAAAATGAAAAAAAGTTCATATTTTGTAAAAAGTCTTATTGGATTAAGTTTAATAGGAAGTGTAGCATTAGCTAATGATATAGAGTTAGATGATGAGAAAAAAGATTTAGAAATAAAAAGTTCAATTCAAGTAAATGATGATATATCAGAAAATGAAGAAAAATCTTATGCTAAAATTGATGTTAATGAAGTAATTAATATTTTAAGAAAAGAAGAATCTGGTAAAATCATAAACGTAGAATTAGAAAATGAAGATGGTAATTTAGTTTATAAAGCTGAAGTTATCAAAGATAATCAAAGTATAGATTTTATAGTTGATGCCGGAAATGGTAAAATATTACATAAAGAAGTTGATAAAAAAGATAAATCTGATAAAGAAGATGAGCATGAAGATAATGATGAGAACGAAAAAGAAAAGAAAGATTAATGAATTAGGTAGTCTATGAAAATCTTATTAATTGAAGATGACCCTAACATCGTATCTCTTTTAAAAAGAGGATTAGTTGAAGATGGTCATTTTATTGAAACTTCAGAAGATGGAGAAGAAGGTGAATATTTAGCAAGTATGAATAATTATGATTTAATCATACTTGACTGGATGCTACCTAACAAAGAAGGGATAGAGATATTAAAATCTTTGAGAAAAAAGAATATTACTATTCCGGTATTAATGTTAACTGCAAAAAGTGAGATTGATGATAAAGTATTAGGACTAAATCATGGAGCAGATGATTATTTATCTAAACCTTTTTCCTATAAAGAATTAATAGCAAGAATTGAAGCAATATATCGAAGAATCTTGTCTGATGGCAAAAATGAAGTTTTAATAAATGACATAAATATTGATATGAGTAAGAAAATTGTAAAAAAAGAGAACATCGAAATATCATTAACTGCAAAAGAATATGAACTGCTACTTTTTCTAATTAAGAATAAAAACTCAATGGTTTCAAATGGTATGATTGAGCAACAATTATGGAATAATGAAGAATTTATAAATAGTAATGTGATCCCAGTAACCATTTATCATCTTAGAAAAAAAATAGGTAAAAATCTAATAAAAAGTTTTAGAGGCTTAGGATATAAAATTGAAGTTTAAAGGTTTAAAAACACGCATACTATTTTGGTTTGGAAGTAGTACTTTTTTAGTTTTATTAATATTTAGTTTTTCTTTCTATTTCCTCTTTGAAAAAAATACTTATTTTAATTTTGAATCAAAATTATATAAAGAAGCAATTTTTATAAAAGAAAATCTTTTAAATGATAATAAAGAAAATTTTAATAAAAGAGAATTCCTTTCTTCTAAAGCTGCATTATTTGAGAATGAGCAAATAATAAAAAAAACAGATGATTTTAAATTTGAAGAGATAAGTTCTTATTTAGATAATGAAAAATCTTTTTTATTAATACATAATGATGAAAGTATGCATGCTATTTATACTTTAAAGGTAAATAATAAGTTAAAAATCATCTTATATGAAGATAATATAGATGATAAGATTGAAGACATAATAGAAGTTATGTTGGTTATTGAACCCTTACTTTTTTTCACTTTACTTTTTTTAGGAAGTAGACTTATTGATAAAATATTAATACCAATAAACCATATAACAAGAAGTGCAAAGAATATTACTATAAATAATTTTTCAAAAACTATTCCTCCTCATAAACATAATGATGAAATTTCTGAATTAATAGAATCCTTTAATACTATGATTGAAAGACTTCAAGATGGTGTTAAGAATTTAGATAGATTTAATAGCGATGTTTCACATGAGTTAAGAACACCTTTAACTGTTATTCGAGGGGAAATTGAAGTTTCATTACGAAGGGAGAGAGAAAGCTCATATTATATTGATTCTATGAATACAGTTTATTATGAAATAAAACAAATTGAAGATATCATTGAAAACTTACTCTTATTAACAAAATATTCAAAAGAGAATATAAAAAAGACTTTTGAAGAAACAAGTGTTGATTCATTATTGCTTGATACTATTTATAAATATGATACTCAAATAAAAAATAAAAATATTACTCTTACTATCGATAAAATGGAAACTATTACTAAAAAATTAAATCCTTTACTTCTTAAAACAATTTTCTCAAATCTTATAGATAATGCTATTAAGTACTCTTTAGATAATAAAAATATAATAATTAAACTTTATCAAAATGAAAAGATGCATTTTTGCATTGAAGATGAGGGTATTGGTATTTCAAAAGAAAAGTTGCCTTTGATTACAGATAGATTTTATAGGGCTGATAAGTCAAGAAATAAAACTATAGAAGGTTTTGGATTAGGATTATCTATCGTTAAAAATAGTGTTGAACTTCATAATGGTCAATTAAAAATTGAATCTGTTCTAAATAAAGGAACAAAAATAGAAATAATTCTTTAAATCTAAAAACTTGTAGTGTTGATAATAATTCTATTTTTTCTTTTGAAAAAAAATGTACAATAAATCCAGCTACTTCATACATAATGATTCACTTGATTACTTAATGTTGATGTATCCATTATAAGATTTCCTTTTCAATTTTTTCAATTTTTCCAAAATTCTATTCTTCTAAAGGTATTTATTAAAAATAAATTTATATTGTTAAAGTCATCTTTTGTCGTATAAATTAAACTAATAGCCATTATAGAAACTACAAGTGAACCAATTATATCAAATGGATAATGAACTCCACAATAAACTCTTGATATACCTCCTATTATGGCTAATATAAATAATAGATATCCAATTTTCCTAGAAGATTTAAATATTAAAAATGCTAGTGCAATTGATATTAAAAAAGTAGTATGGTCAGATGGAAAAGAATTTTCAACTTTATGTATAACTAATGTTACTCCAAACCCATCTACAAATGGCCTATTATGATAAATAAACCAACCAATAACTTGATTTATTAATAAACCAAGAATTACAGTATATCCTGCATATAATGTTTCATTCTTTTTATTTGTAAACCATGTATAAACCATTATTATAAGAAATAAGTATGGCAAATATTCAGCAAATGTTATCATTATATTATCTAGAAATTCACTTATTTTTGCGAATGAATTTATAAATAAAAATAAATTCATATTTAAATGTTCCAAAATATTTCCTTCTTTTTCTTTAATTATATTTACCCATATGAAATGAAAATGAAAACTTAGTTATAAATCATTCATTTTCATTTCATTTTTACTATATATCATTAGGAAATATATTTAATAAGGAGATAAAAATGTTAAAAATTACAATATTGAGTTTAGGATTATTTGTTGGAAGTTTATTTGTTCAAGACAATTTAAATAAAATATCATCATGCGGTCTAAAAGGTTATTTGTCTACTTTATCAATAAGTAAAGAGAAAAATAGTCCTCTTACTTAGTAAATGTTGATTTTACAAAAAAAGGTAACTATGGGTAGATTCTTAGATTTAGTAAGCATATAGGTGGAGTTAATCATTCTTTACGAGGAAAATTTTAAATCTAATAAATTTCTCTTTCATTTTCATTTCATTTTCAATTGTTAATTTATTAATATCAGAAACTAAAGGAAAATAATGAAATTTATTTCACAATATAAACTTATACTATTAGTTGCCATATTTTTTGCAACTTTTTATAATTTATCTTTTTTTACAAATGTCATATCAATTTATGAACCCGTAGGTAAAAATATTTTATATATTTGTTCTCTTGCTATTGTTTTAGTAGCATTTACTGTATTTTTATTTACACTACTCTCTTCAAAATATACAACTAAACCTCTTTTAATAATTACATTAATGGTTTCTTCATTTACTGCATATTTTATGGATACATATCGTGTAGTTATTGATGATGAAATGATACGAAACTCTTTACAAACAAACTTAGCAGAATCTAGTGACTTATTTAGTTTTCAACTAGTTTTTTATGTCTTATTATTAGGAATATTGCCCTCTTATTTTGTTTATAAAATAAAACTAGAATACAGACCTTTAAAAAAAGAATTATTATTAAAGGTAGGAACTATTATTGTAGCTTTAATTTTTGTTATACTTCCAATCTTCTCTTTTAGTAAATTCTATACTTCTTTTTTTAGAGAACATAAACCTCTTAGATACCATGTAAACCCGATTTATTGGATTTATAGTACAGGAAATTATATTAGCAAAACAATGAACAGTGGTCCTATGGTTGTAAAACCTATAGGACTTGATGCAAAAATCCAAAAAACTGAAGATGAAATTGATAAAAAAGAATTAATAATAATGGTTGTAGGAGAAGCTACAAGAGCTGATAGATTTTCATTAAATGGTTATGAAAAAGAGACAAACCCCTTACTTAAAAAAGAAGATGTAGTTAATTTCTCAAACTTCTATTCATGTGGTACTTCAACTGCACAATCAGTACCGTGTATGTTTTCTATTTATGATCGTGATACTTATGATTATAAAAAAGGGATTACTACTCAAAATGTATTAGATGTATTAATCAATACAAAAGATGTAAAAGTTCTATGGAGAGATAACAACTCAAGTTCAAAAGGTGTTGCAGACAGAGTTGATTATGAAGATTATCGAACAAATAAAAACAATACAATTTGCGATGATGAATGTAGAGATGAGGGTATGCTTATTGGGTTAGACAATTATATTAAAAAAAATAAAGATAAAGATATTTTAATTGTATTACATCAAATGGGGAATCATGGCCCTGCATATTATAAGAGGTACCCAAAAGATTACGAAAAATTCACGCCAGTTTGTGAAACTAATCAATTAGAGCAATGTACACAAGAAGAAGTTAGTAATGCTTATGATAATGCAGTTTTATATTCTGATTACTTCTTATCTAAAACTATAAACTTCTTAAAACCATATTCAAAAGATTATGAAACAGCAATGGTTTATATGAGCGACCATGGAGAGAGCTTAGGAGAGAATGGACTTTACTTACATGGAATGCCTTATTTTATGGCTCCTGATGAACAAAAACATGTAGCATCATTTATGTGGTTTGGTGAAGGTGATATTAAAGAAGATATTGATGTTGATAAACTTAAATCATATTCCGATAAAAAGTTTTCACAGGATAATCTATTTCATACCTTATTATCATTTTTTGAAGTTGAAACAGATGTTTATGAAAAAGAGATGGACATATTAAATGATGCAAAAAAATCTCACTAAATATATTCTAATTACTATTATATGTTTGATTTTTACAATTGCATTATTTGAATTCACAGCTATAGATATTATCGTACAAGGTTATTTTTATAATCTTGATACAAGTTCTTGGGCTTTAGATAGTAGTGAACCTATTTTAAAGTTTTTACTTTATGATGGAATAAAAAAACTTTTAATATTTTTTGCTTTTCTTATTCTTTGTAGTTTAATATTTTTTAGAAAAAAAAAGATTATAATTAATTATAAGAAGGGATTAATTATAGTTTTATTATCCGCCATAATTATTCCTGTAACAGTTGGTGCATTAAAAGCTACAACAAATATGCCTTGTCCTAAAAATATAGAATTTTTTGGTGGAAATTATCCAGATGTAAAACTGCTTGATTCCTATCCAATAGAGTTTATGCAAAACAAAAAAATAAAATGTTGGCCAGCAGGACATGCGAGTGGTGGCTTTGCACTTCTTTCTTTATTCTTTTTATTTAAAAAACGAAGGAATCAAATATATGCACTTAGCTTTGCTTTGACTGTTGGATGGAGTATGGGTACGTATAAGATGCTAATTGGTGACCATTTTTTAAGTCATACAATTATTACAATGCTTATTGCTTGGCTACTCGTTCTAATTATTTATAAAATAATTAGTTATATGGGAAAAAGAAAATATGTACAACAACAATAATAATAATAAAAGGAAGAATATTGAGAAATCAACCAAAATACAATTTTTTTAAAAATACAAATTATGCATTAAAAGGTTTAAAAGATTTAATAAAATATGAAACATCTTTTAAAATAGAATTAATAATCGCAATAATTCTAATGCCTACTCTTTTTATAATAGATGTAACAATAATTAGTAAACTTTTAATGTTTACTAGTTTAACAGGAATGCTTTTAGCAGAAGCTATAAATAGTGCTATTGAAAGAGTTGTTGACCTTGTTACTCTTGAACATCATGAAATGGCAGGTAGAGCTAAAGATGTTGGAAGTACTGTGGTGTTTATAAGTATTTTTATATTTGTAGTAACATGGGGTACAATTTTATATACTCATTTTTTATTTGAATGATAAATTGATTTCATTCCAAGGAAGTGTTTAAATTCTCTTTAAATCTAATAAAAATAAAATAGAATATATAACTTTTTTAAGACTAATTTTAAATCATCTGTTCACCGTCGCCTATCGATAACTTTGCATAATCAAGAAAGTACTATTATATGTATGTATGAAAACATTATCGGATTGGAATACGAAAATAAATTTCTATATGTGTGGGTTTTCATATATCAATAAACAATATATATTCTATATTTATTTCAAGCACATAATTTAATATATTTTATTTGCTTTATAATATCTATGTAATCAAATTCATCATAATATCTTTCTCAACAACCTCTTATATTTTAAGCAGTTTTTACTAATGAAAAGCTTGTTCCAAAAAGAGTTGAATTGTTGAACATTCTCAAAATACCGTTTTTAGTGTTATAGCTATACCAATAGTATTATATTTCTTATTGTAAATGTATTTGCTATAATTTACAAAAAAAGGAAATAAATGAAAGTTATTCCATTTATATTATTCATCTTAGTTTGGGTACTTCTATATAAGTATTTAGCTAATAAAAAACAAAAAGGGAAAATACTATCTCATATTTTTAGTTTACTAGCTGCTATTTTTATCTTACTATTATCTGCAGGAATCATTGCAGGTTCAGTTACACAAGAACAAAAACTTCAAGAACTAAAAGAACAAATGATAGAAAAGATGCAAGAGAAACAATAATTTAGTTTGAAACTTAGAAAAAGTTACAAAACCTCTTATGTTTGGAACAGAAAACACTCAAGTGA
The DNA here is from genome assembly GCF_001956695.1 of Poseidonibacter parvus. Classification (NCBI taxonomy): domain Bacteria; kingdom Pseudomonadati; phylum Campylobacterota; class Epsilonproteobacteria; order Campylobacterales; family Arcobacteraceae; genus Poseidonibacter; species Poseidonibacter parvus. The sequence goes on along the minus strand of NZ_CP019070.1, from coordinate 1,550,979 downwards.
GTTTTCCTGTTCCACAAAGTGTTCAAAAATTAAAAACTACAAAGTTCCATAAGTTTTAAAGAATTATGGAATAACTAAATAGTACTTTTCAAATCAGTTATTTAAAGTTTCACCTAAATTCCTTTAAAATATTAAATACTTTTGTTTATTCTAATAAAAAATCTAAGTCCAATTTCTCACGTTTTGCATGTGCTCCATCACAAAAAGGTGTACAGGTACTGTTTTTACATAGACATAATAAAAATTCGGCATTTCTCGTAGCTATGAACTCTTTTGGAGTTAAATCAGTACCTTTATGACTTCCATCACAAAGTACGCCATCTTCACTTTGTCCACAAGTACAGAATTGATAAGTTTCACCTTTTTTTAGGTAAGTTCTCACTGGGTGTTTCATATATGTATTCCTTTAAATTATTCTATATTTTTTCTTTGAAGGTTAAATCTCCATTCAGCTTCTTTAAGATAAAAAATAAACTTTTCATCACTCACACCTTTGTAACGGCAAATAAACTCTTCAAAATAATCCCAAAACCTTGTAATAGTATTTTGAGATTTTGAAAGCTTTGATATTGTATTAAATTTAAGATATTTCATTAAAAGCTTATGCTCTTTTTCATCATCATCTTTAATCAATGATAGTTTTTTCTTAGGCATCATTATATTATAAATCGTATCATCATAACAAAATGTGAGAAAATGTTGAAGTTTATCTATATTTGTTTCAATTTGAAGACTTCTTGGTAAATAAAGATATTCATCATAGTTTGTTACTCTATGAGAATTTTTTTGATATATTTCATCTGCATAAATTGCAATATTCTTTCTAAATTTTTCAAAGTAATTTTGAATAGTTAAAAAGTGCATTTTAGTACTAATAGCTGTTTGTCTTGCTGTGTCACCTTTTTTAAAATGGTCGAAAACTCTTTCTTCTCTTTGTATTTTTTTCAGGCTAAATTTTCTTTTACATTTACTGCATTTTCTTTGCGTATTGGCAAGTGCATAAGTATGAGGATGATTACAATAGATACATTTCATTAATTATTATACTATTTAGTTCCTAAAATAGAGTAGAAGTAAATTTCTTAATAAATATTTAATTATTAAATACTATTATAATGAATAAACATTCATTTTGGAGAGAATATATGGAATTAACTTTACTTGTTATATTTTGGTATGGAATACTTCATGCTTTTGGTCCTGATCATCTTAGTGCTATAGCTGATTTTTCTGTTGGAAAAAATCAAAGAAAAACACTACTTATAACATTTTTATTTGCTTTAGGACATGGAGTAAGTCTTTTTATTTTTGCAAAACTATTAGAATCTGTAGAAATTTCAGAAGAACTATTAGCATATGGAGATATTGTTTCTGCAACAGTTATTATAGGAATGGGAGTATATTTACTCTTTATGGTAATAACTAAGCGTATTCAATTACAAAAGCATAGCCATGAAAATAAAGAACATATTCACATTTACTTTGGTAAATCACATGAGCATAATAATGATTCTACTGCTATGACTTCTTCTCTTAGCTTAGGACTTCTAATGGGAGCAGGTGGTGTAAGAGGTATGCTTATTACATTAGGTGCTGTTAGTAATGGTACTGTTGATTTGACAATGGTTGCTGCATTTACTTTAGGTGTTATGCTTATTTTTGGAGTATTTGGACTTTTCATGCTTTATATAAATCAAAGATTTTTAGGTAGTCTTACAAATGTAAGACGAACATTTTCTATAGTAGGTATTATTTCACTTATTGTAGGAACAAATATTTTATTAGGATAGGAGATTAAATATGTGTACAGATTGTGGATGTAGTATAAGAGGAATGGATGAACACGCTCATGAACATAGTCATGATGGCGGAAAAACATTTCATTCTCATGAAAAAATGACAGATGAAGAAAATAAATCTAGTGATCATCAAAAAGCGCATGAACATTTGCATCATAACCCTCAGTTAAACGATACAAAAACTATTTCTGTTATTCAAAAAATATTAGATAAAAATGATCAAGAAGCAAATCATAATAGAAAGCATTTAGAAGATAATAAAATTTTAGGTGTTAATCTTATGTCTAGTCCAGGTTCTGGTAAAACAACACTATTAGAATACCTAAGTGACGTTGCAGAGTTTAAATTTGGAGTTATAGAAGGTGATTTAGAAACTGAACGAGATGCAAATCGTTTACGTGCTAAAGGAATACACGCTGAACAAATACAAACAGGTACAGCATGTCACTTGGATGCTTTTATGGTACATAAAGGTTTACATCATATGCCACTTAATGATATAGATATTTGTTTTGTAGAAAATGTTGGAAATCTTGTATGTCCAGCCTCATATGATGTAGGAACACACTTAAATATAGTACTTGTTTCAGTACCTGAAGGTGAAGATAAAATTGCTAAATATCCTGTGATGTTCCGTCAAGCTGATTTAGTACTTATTACTAAAACAGATTTATTGCCACATTTCAAATATGATATAGAAGCAGAAAAAGCAGAAGCTAGAAGATTAAAACCAAGTGTTGATATTTTAGAAGTAAATGTGAATGATTTAAATTCTGTTAAAGCAGTTGCCAATTGGATAGAATTTAAACGTAAAATGAGAGGCTAATATGTGTTTATCAATTCCAAGTAAAGTGGTTAAAATCTCAGAAGATGAAACAATGTGTACTGTTGATACAATGGGTGTGAAACGTGATGCTAATCTAATGATGATGGAAGATGGTGATGTAAGTTTAGGAGATTATGTACTTTTACATATTGGTTTTGTTATGAATAAAATTGATGAGGAAGAAGCTTTATCTTCTATTGATACATATAAAGAAATATTAAATCACATGGATGAAGAAGAAAGGCAAAGAGCAATTCTTGAAGATGATGAATGTGCAGCGCGTGGAGCAACATATACTGAGGAGATTAAGAGTAATGAAGGAACTTGAACTCAAAAACCTCTATGATGATTTTCGTGATGCCAAAACAATTAAAGCATACGCCAAAATTATTGCAGAAGATGCAAAAAAGTTAAAAAGACCTATTAATATTATGGAAGTATGTGGTGGTCACACGCATACGATTATGAAATTTGGTTTACCTCAGCTTCTTCCATCAAATATAAACTTTATTCATGGACCTGGTTGTCCTGTATGTATTATGCCAAAAGAAAGAATTGATCATGCATATGTTTTATCAATGCAAGAAAATGTTATTTTAGTAACATTAGGTGATATGATAAAAATACCAGGATCAAATGGTAGTTTACAAGATGCTAGAGCAAAAGGTGCTGATGTTCGTTTTGTTTATTCACCTATGGAGTGTATTAAAATAGCTCATGAAAACCCTGATAAGAAGGTAATCTTTTTTGCTATTGGTTTTGAAACAACTACTCCTATGACAGCAGTTCTTGTTAAAGAAGTTATAAGTAAAAAAATAAAAAACATTTTATTTCATATAAATCATGTAACAGTTCCTGAAGTAATGGTTGAACTTATTGATAGTCGAGATGTTCATGTAGATTCTTATAATAATGAAATTGATGCTTTCTTAGGACCTAGTCATGTAAGTGTTATCTCTGGATCTAAAATCTATGAAAAGTTTCCAAAAGATTATGAACGTCCAGTTGTTGTAACTGGATTTGAACCTGTAGATGCTATGCAGGGTATTAGTATGATAATTAAACAGTTTTTAGAAAAAAGATGTGAGCTTGAAATACAATACAAAAGAGTAGTGAGTTATGATGGTAATTTAAAAGCCCAAGACTTGATAAATACTTATTTTGAAAAAATGAGTTTGTTTAGATGGAGAGGAATTGGTAATGTTCCTGATAGTGGATTAAAGTTAAGAGATGAATATGCACAATATGATGCTGAAAAAGTTTATTCAAGTGTACTTCCAATCTCCCAAATAGAAGACCATAAACTTTGTATTTGTGGGGATATATTAAGAGGAATGGCTAAACCAAAAGAGTGTACTATTTTTGGTACAGCCTGTAAACCTACATCTCCTGTTGGTTCATGTATGGTAAGTAGCGAAGGTGCTTGTGCCGCATATTATAAATATGGAAATTTAACTTTTAGTACTACTACTTAAAAAAGGAACAAAATGATAAAAACAATTACACTAGCACACGGTAATGGTGGAGCAGAGAATAATGAGCTAATTGAAAAAGTGTTTTATAAACATTTTAAAAATGACATTTTATCAAAAAGTGAAGATGCCGCAGTTATAGAAGAGGGTAAACTAGCTTTTACAACAGATTCTTTTACAGTTAGTCCTTTATTTTTCCCTGGTGGTGATATTGGTAAACTAGCAATTTGTGGAACATGTAATGATCTTTCTATGATGGGAGCTAAACCTAAATACTTAACTTGTTCCGTTATTATTGAAGAAGGTTTTTTAACAAGAGAACTAGAAAAAATAGTTAAATCAATGAAAAAAGAACTTGATATAAATGGTGCTATTGTTGTAAGTGGTGATACAAAAGTAGTTCCAAAAGGAAGTGTAGATAAGTTATTTATAAATACTACAGGTATTGGGGAAATAGAACATAAAGGAATTTCTGCATCTGCTTTAAAAGAAGAGATGAGTATTTTAGTAAGTCGAGATATTGGTACTCATGGTGCTACAATTTTTGCAGAACGAGAGGGTATAAAACTTACTAGTACTTTACAAACTGATTGTGCATCACTTTATCCTGAAATAAAGAAACTTGTAGATTCTGGAATTAATATAGTTGCTTTAAGAGATGCAACTAGAGGTGGAGTTAGTGCTGTTTTAAATGAATGGGCTAAAAGCTCTGATGTTTGTATAGAAATTGAAGAAGAGAGTATTCCTGTTAGAGAAGAAGTTAGAGGTATATGTGAAATGCTAGGTTTTGAGGCAGTTAATCTTGCTAATGAAGGTACTTTTCTTTTAGCAGTAGCAAAAGAAGATGAAGAAAAAGCCTTAGAAATATTACAAGAAACACATAAGACTTCAAGAATAATAGCTAGTGTTACTAATCAGTATAAAGGAAAAGTTTTATTAAACTCTTCATGGGGTACTAAACGCTTTTTAGATTTACCAACTGGTGAATTATTACCTCGGATTTGTTAAGTTAATAAATGAAAATTCTTCTTTTAGTTACATCTTTTAATTCTGTTACTCAAGCTATACATACAAAACTTATAGATTCTAACCATATTGTATCTGTATGTTTTGCAATAGAAGAAAAACAAACACTAAAAGAAATTGAAGAGTTTGACCCAGATTTAATTCTTTGTCCTTTTTTAAAAAGTTATATCTCTTCTATCATTTATGATAGATACCCTGTCTTTATCTTTCATCCAGGTCCAAGAGGAGATAGAGGTCCAAACTCTTTAGAACATGCCTTGAAAAGTCATACTAAAAAATGGGGTTTAGTAGTTTTTCAGGCAAATAAAGAATATGATGGTGGAAATATTTATGCACAAGAAAGCTTTGATGTTAGAAATACTTATAAAGCTTCTATTTATAGAAAAGAGATTGTAAGAGCTTCTCTTAATGCTTTAGATACTTTGTTAGAAAATATAAAAAATGATAATTTTGTAGAACAAATATTAAATCCAATTCATAAAAAGTTGACAAAAGAAGATAAAACTATAAATTGGACAATAGATACAACACAAGAAATAATAGAAAAAGTCAATCTTTGTGACTCTTTTCCTGGTTTACTTGATGATATATTAGATTTACCTTGTTATTTATATGGAGTACATAAAGAAGAAAAACTAAAAGGTAAGCCTAAAGAAATTTTAGCAAAAAGAGATGGAGCTATATGTTTAGGAACAGTTGATGCAGCTTTATGGATAAGTCATCTAAAAGAACCTAATGGTTTTAAATTACCTTCAACTTATGTGCTTAAAGAAAAACTAAAAGGCATAAAAGAAGAACGATTACCTCTTATTTTTGATAAAAGTTATAAAACATTTTATGAGTTAAGCGTAGATAAGAAAGACAATGTAACTTATTTACATTTTAATTTTCATAATGGTGCAATGAATACGGCTCAGTGTATTCGTCTTAAGTATGCAATTGAGTATATAAAAACTCAATGCGATGTTTTGGTTCTAATGGGAGGAGAAGATTTCTTCTCTAATGGAATACATTTAAATATTTTAGAAGATAGTAAAAAACAAGGCGAAGATGGGTGGGCTAATATAAATGCAATGAATGATGTAGTTCATGCGATACTTTATGCTAGTGAAGTTGTTACTATAGCTTCTTTTTGTGCAAATGCAGGAGCTGGTGGGTTTTTTATGGGACTTGCTTGTGATTATGTTGTTGGAAAAGAAGGTATAGTACTTAACCCTCACTATAAGACATTAGGATTAAGTGGAAGTGAATATCATACGTATTCTTTAGCTAAAAGAGTTAGAAAAGATGTAGCAGATAAATTACTTAATGATTGTTTACCTATATCTATTACAGAAGGTAAGAATATGGGTATAGTTAATGAGGTATTTAGTCATAATAAGTATTTAGAATCACTTCATAGTTTTGCAATATCAAAATATGATGAAGAATTTTTATGGGATAAAGAAGAATTTTTAGAAGAAAATACACAGATGATTGAAGTATTAAAAGAAGAAGAACTTAAAATAATGCATTCGGAATTTTGGGATAAAGAAAGTAAGTTTCATAACTTACGCTATGAATTTGTAAATAAAATAAGCCCATTACAAACACCTTCAAGGTTAAGAATAGAAATGATAAAGGATTATAAAAATGCATGAATATAGTGTTGTTCAAGCTTTACTAAATCAATGTGAAGAAGTAGCTAAGCAAAATGATGCTAGCAAAGTTATAAAGATAATTGTCAAAATTGGTGTTATGGCTGGTATTGAAATACATCTTTTAAAAGTTGCTTTTGATACATTTAAAGAGGGAACAATATGTGAAGACTCAGAGCTGATTATTAATCCTCAAAAACTGAAACTTGAATGTAAGGAATGTGGGAATATTTTTGAGGTAGAAGAAGTTCGTTATTTTTGTATAAAATGTGAAAGTCTTAGAGTTAAAATACTTGATGGGGAAGATATGCACCTCATGAGTTTAGAAATGAAATAAAGGAGTTAATATGCAAGAATATTGGGAATTATATATGAAAAACTTAGAAGGAAAGGCTGCACTTATACAGTTTAATGCAGGTATTTCTATGGATATGGAAGAATTAGAATTTACTCACCAAACAGTAGGATTTGTGAAAGCAAAACTAAAAGATGCAACTGCAAAAGGTTTTATTTCTGAAAAAGAAGAACCTGAAATACTTTTTATGGAAGACAAACTTGAATCAGCTATGCTTAAATTTCGTATTGGGAAATATGTAGGACGTATTGTTTCAGATGGTTATGTTACCTTCTTATATTATTTACAATTTACTTATAATTGGCCAGATTTTATAGAATATGCTTTAAATGAGCATACTTCATATGAGATAAGTAATGGACATAGTCATGATTCAGATTGGAACTATTATAAAAAGTTATTGTACCCAACAGCAAAAGAATGGCAAATTATACAAAATCATAAAGTATGTGATAATTTAAAAGAACAAGGTGATAACTTACAAACTCCTAGAGCCATTGAGCATAAAGTTTATTATAAAAATGAAGAAACCAAAGAATCTTTAATACAAGCCTTAGAGAAAGAAGGTTTTAAAATTAAAAAAGAAATAGAAAATGAAGAAGGTGTTAAAGGTTTAGATTTCTATCGTTTAGATAAACCTTTTTATCATGATATTGATGATTTGACATTAAACTTAATAGAAATAGCAGAATTTTATGAAGCTCAATATGATGGTTGGGAAACTAGTGTTGTAAAATCAGTAATGAAGCAAGGTATTTAATCCTTGCTATTTTGATATATACTTAAATCATAACTCCTGATGGATCTTTTGCTTTATCTATGATTTGATGTAATGTTGTATGCGAAGATACTTTTGTAGCTTCAATACCTTGTTTTTTTAAGTACTGTAATACAACAGAAATATATCCTTCAAAAGCATCTAAAAGCTCTTGACTTAATCCAAATTCAAAAGTAACTCTTGCTGGAATTATTCCAATTACTATTGATTCTGGGATTTCTTTACCTTGAAGTTCCATCATATCCATACATTGTAAAATGCCTATTTCATGAGCACCACCATTGTTAAGACCATATCCAGAAATCTCTTTCGCAGGAATAGCGTAGATTGAAGCAGGAGTATCATTCAACTGTAAACAATCTAAGATTACTATATGAGTATTATCTTCAAGAACATTGTATAAATGTATTCCTTCAACTCCACCATTAATAATCTTAATATTTTGAGAAAAGGTATAGTTTTCTTGTAAATATGTTGCTGCATATACACCTAATCCATCATCTTTTTGTAATATATTACCTATTCCTACTATGACCATAAATATCCATTTTAATTAGTATTCTATATTTTTAAAGAGTGATACTCTGAAAATAAATTATACTATAGCTAATTTAAAAAGACATATCAATAATTATTACTTCATAAAATGAAACACTTTAAGTAATTCATCTAAATTTATTAATTATTTAGTTTACTTTCAAAATAATTAAATCTATAACCTAATCCGTAAATATTTATTATTAATTCAGGATTTATATTTTTTCTAAATCTTTTTAAAAACATTCTTACTTTATTTTCGTTGTACTCTTCATCTTCATATAAAAGAGAGGATAAGTCTTCATTGCTAAACATTTCTTGCGTATTATTACAATATCTATTAAATAATTTTATTTCATTATTTGTCAATTTTATAATTTCATTCTTATGTTTTAATATCTTATTTTTTAAATTCCATTTGTAATCATACATTAAATCAATATTTTGAATTTCTTTAACATCAGATATTGCTTTTATTAGAGTCTGCTTTAACACATTTCTTGATACAGGTTTCAATAAATATTTTGTAAGTTTTAGTTCAATAGCTTGGATAAGAATATCTCTATCATCATGTGCAGTTAAAATTATAATAACTGTTTTATTATCTCTTTCTCTTATTTCTTTTGCAACTTCAATCCCATTTAACTTTGGAATATTTATATCTAATAATATTATGTCAGGAGTACAATTATAATACTCCTTTAGAGCCTCTTTTCCATTAGATACCTCAATAACTTCTCTAAAAATTGATTTTAAATAGAATCTGAGATTTTCTCTAATTTCAATATCATCTTCTACAAATAATAATTTCATTTTTATCCTATAATTGTAAATCTAACACCATCTTTAGTGTTCTTTATTGTAATCTCTTTATTCATACTATCTTCTATAATCATTTTCGCAATATATAAACCCATTCCATCATTTTCATTTTGATTTTTTGTTGAGTAATATGGTTCAAAAACTTTATTTATATCATTTTCATCAATTTTTTTCCCATTATTTTCAATTGATAAAAATGGCTTATTTCCAATTGTACTAATTGTACAAGTTATATTCTTATTCTTTGTATTCATTTGTTTAAATGCATCATAAGCATTATTTAAAATAATTAATATTACTTCTTTATATTCTTCTTTAAATCCTATAGTTTCTATATTTTTATTATCGCAATTTATATGAAATCTAATTTCTATAGAAGAAAGAGTCTTTTTATAAAAAGAAATGATTTCATTGATTAGTGAGTATAAATTTATTGATGCCTTTTCTTTGTAAGGATGAAAATATTGCGAAAATGTTCTTATAGTTTTAGACATATAATCAGTTTCAGATTCAATAGAATCAAGGCGCATTTACTTATAAGTAAATTATCTTTAGAAGTGTCCATTTTTGATTCTATATTTAAAAGAATTGAATTGATTCTCATTAAAGGTTGTTTCCATTGATGAGTTATATACTGTAGTAGTTCTCCCATGGAAGCGTATTTTGATTGTTTTAATAATTCTAAGTCTTTTAATTGATTACTATCTACAAGTTTATCTTTTTCTTCTTGAATATTTTTTATTTTATAAGCAATAAGTAATGACATTAAAATTAGTTCAATAACAAATGAAAATTGAACTATTTTATTTATACAATCAATATCAATAAAATAATTAAATCTATTTATTATATATAAAGTTAAAGTAGTTAAAGGAAAAAACCAGGCAACAAGTAATAATTTTGCTAATTTATTTTTAGCTATTATTTCTTTTATAATTATAAAAGTTAAATAGAAAATAGTAATTCCAGTAAAGAAAGTACCAACTTGCGAGCTTAGGTAAATATATTCATAGCTTATGGCAATATTTTGTATTTGTATTACAATTATAATAAGATGAAGGTACAAAAATAAATTCAAAGTTTTATTAGTGATACTTGGTCTTTTAATATCTAAAATATCTTTTAAAAATAAAATCATACTTATAGGAACTAGTACTTCTGCTAAACTTATTAATATTTTATTTAAAATCATATTATCAGGATATAGATACATGTATCCGTAATTTAAAAGTGTTATACTTAGTGCAATTACTGAAAAAATATATACTAAATAAAACCTATAGGGTTTATATTTAGTAAAAATATAAAGAAGAAAATTATAAAAAAGCATTACTAGTAGAATACCTATAATAATTCCATTAAATATATTTCTAGAAATCATTTCACTATGTATTTGTTTATGTGAAGATAGTTTAAAAGAATAAGTATTTGGCTTAAAAGAGTTTTTAAGTTCAATATAAATAGTATATTTTTCATTTTCTTCTAAATCAAGTGGCATTATAAATTTATTTGAAATAAAAGGTCTACTTGAAAAAGGTTTATCCAGTCCTGTTTTGTACTCTGAAATCAATATATTTTGCTTAAATTTATAAATATTAATTAAATCAATAGTAGTTAAATTAAACTCAAGAAAAAAATCTTTTTCTAACTTATTAATAACTTCAAACTTCAACCAATAGCTTTTGTTTCCATAACCAAAATTTAATTGATTATCGTTGCTTTTTGTCCAATTAGTAGAATTCTTAGAAATGACATTTATATCTACACTTTCTAAACTATTATATATTTGAATATTTGGAATAACACTATATTCATCATCATTTTCTAAAACAATAATTTCAGATGAAAAAGATGTAATAACCAACATAAATAAAAACAATAATTTAACCACTCAAAACCCCTATCTTTGTAATTATAACATAATATGAAAAAGTTTTTTTCTTGTATTTTGACCTATTTGTGACTTAATATTTATGTATTCTATCCCTATATATTAAGACAGTAAGTTAAAAGGTAATAATAATGTTTAAATCTATGGAAACAGCCATTGATGCATCTGGAATTTTAGTCTATTCAATTGATTTAGAAACTAATGAAATAATTTATGCTAATAAAAATGCTAAAGATATTTTTGGCAATGTTGTTGGAAAAACATGCTATAAAGTTTTACAAAAAAATCAAAAAAACCCTTGTTCTTTTTGTCCTATTACAAATCAATTAACAACTTCTTTCCCTCATTCTTTAGAAAGTACTTATCAATGGGCAAATAAAAATTCTTTAAATAATGAACATTATATGTTTATAAGTCATATAACAAAATCTGAAGATAACCGTAAAGTTAATATGCAGTTAGGAATTAATATTACTAAAGAGAAAGTTTTAGAAGAAAAAATTTTAGAAGAAAAAGACAATTTTATAACATTCTTCAAGACTCTAATAAATTCTACTCTTGAAGGAATTATGGTTTATGATGAAAATCTAAATTGTTTTCAAACTAACACAATAGCTCCAAAATTATTATCTTATAAAAATGATGAAATGATAAATAAATATCTATTTGACTTTATTGCTCCTTCCTCTTTTAATTTAATAAAAAATATAATTCATGAACATAATCAAGAAGTTTATGAAGTAGAATTACTTACGAAAAAAGGATTAATACTTCCTGTAAATTTAAGAATAAAAGAATTAACACTTTTAGGAAAAAAAATAAAAATAGTTGCAATCATAGATATAAGTGAAGAAAAGAGAAAAGAAAAAATGATTTTAGAGTTAGCACAATATGATAGCTTAACTAAAATCCCTAATCGTTCTTTATTTAAAAAACAGTTACTAACTATGGCCAAAAGAAATAGAAGAAGTAATTCTTATGGCGCGATACTATTTATAGATTTAGATCATTTTAAAATGGTTAATGATACAAAGGGCCATAATATTGGAGATATGGTTTTAATTGAAACAACTAAAAGAATACAAAAAGTATTAAGACAAACAGACTTATTATCTAGATTAGGTGGTGACGAATTTATAATTGCTCTTGATTTAAATGAAAGTAATAAAGAAGATGTAATTAATAATGTAAATTTTGTAGCAGAAAAGATTCTTGAGGAAATAAAAAAACCTTATCTAATATCAAATTTTGATTTAAGATTGACTGCAAGTATTGGAATAGTTTTATTTAAAGATGAAAATCAGAAGATAGAAGACCTAATGAGTTTTGCCGATACTGCTATGTATAATGCTAAAGAGAATGGTAAAAATAAATATAGTTATTTTGATCCTCAATTACAACAAATAATAAAAGAAAAAGCAGATTTGACTAAGTGTTTAAGAGATGCAATTGAAAATGAAAAAATGGCAGTATATTATCAATTACAAATTTTAATTAAAAATAATCAAGATAAGATTATTGGAGTAGAAGCACTCATTAGATGGAAGGATAAAGAAAAAGGAATTATTAGTCCTGATCAATTTATACCCTTAGCAGAAGAAACAGCTTTAATTATACCATTAGGAAATTGGATAATTAAAGAAGTAATGAAGCAATTAAAAGAATGGGAAAATGATTCCATAAAAAAAGATTGGAGAATATCTATTAATATTAGTTATAGACAATTTGAACAAGAAAATTTTTTAGAAATATTAACTTCATTAATAGAAGAATATAAAATTAATCCTTCAAAATTAAGATTAGAATTAACAGAAAATCTATTAATCAAAGATACACAAAATGTTCTTAGAAAAATCAATCACTTACATAAAATGGGTATAACTTTATCAATTGATGATTTTGGTACAGGTTATTCTTCTTTGGCATATTTGAAACAGTTATCAATAAATGAACTAAAAATTGACCAATCTTTTATTCGAGATTTAGTAGTAGATCCTAATGATTCAATCATTGTTGAAACCATGTTATCAATAGGAAGTAAATTTAATTTAGAAGTTATTGCAGAAGGAGTTGAAACAAAAGAACAACATTCAAAGCTAAGTTCGATGGGTTGTAATTTGTTTCAAGGATATTTATTTGGAAAACCTAGTCTTCCTAAATTTCTTTAGAAATAGTATCTTTTGATATTGAATATGATGTATTAGAATTTGATTTCATACTTTTAGCCTTAATTTGATCTTTTCCTTCAAACTCTTTTTCGTCTGTACTACGAACAACTAGTTTTGCAATTTCATCAGTAATTATTGACACATCATGTGTTTCAGATGCAACCATAGCATTTTTTTGCGTTTGTTGATCAAGTTGTGTTACCGCATCATTTATTTGCTCAATACCCATTAATTGTTCTTTACTTGACATCTCAATATCAGTAATTAAATTTATTGTTTGAGAAATATTTTGATTTAACTCTTTATATCCTATAATCATCTTTGATGATATTTCTTTTCCATCATTTGCTTTCTTTGTTGCATTTTCTACTATACTTTTTATCTCTTTTGCAGCTTCAGCAGATCTACTTGCAAGATTTCTAACTTCTTGTGCAACAACAGCAAAACCTTTACCAGCTTCACCTGCAGTTGCAGCTTCTACGGCTGCATTTAAAGAGAGAATATTAGTTTGGAATGCTATTTGATCAATCACAGTAATTGCTTCATTGATTGAATTAACTTGCACATTTATCTCATCCATAGCAGTTGTTGTTTGATTTGCTAATTTTTCACCATCTTGAGCTGCTTTTGTCACGTCATTAGAATATGTAGCCATTTTTGCAATATTTTCTGTATTATTTCTAATATTTGAAGTAATTTCCTCTAATGCCGCAGCTGTTTCTTCTAAAGAACTTGCCGCTTCATTAGAACTTATATTTAATTTGTCAACATTTGCTAATAATATATCAGAACTTTCATCTAATGTTAAACCATTAGTTTTATTTTCAACAAGCATTTGAGTTATTGAATCACCAAGAGTATTAACACCATTTGACAGTTTTAAAAGATGTTTTTTCAAATCTTTAGTAGTGATTTTATTTAAGTAATGATAATTTGAATATTCTTCAAGTATATTAAGTACATTATCAATATTTGTCTCAAAGTTATCTGCCATATTGTTTAATACGTTTTTTAATTCCATTAATGATGGATTAGAAACACAAAGATTTAATCTTTGAGATAAATCACCTTGCTCAAACTCTGAAAGAACAGTTATCGTCTCATCAATTAATTCTCTATCTTCATCTATACCTTTTTTAGTCTTCTCAATATTTGTATTTACTACTTCTGCCATTTTCCCAAATTCATCTTTTGATGAGGCGTTTAAGAGTTTAACTTCATTTGTTTCTCTGTTTAAATATGAGAAGAAAGATATCAATCCATTATTGAAATCTGTTAATGATTTTACAATCACAGAAGAGATATATAATGAAACTATTAAAAAAACTATAATAGAAATTAAAACTACTATAATTAATAATTCATTTAAAAATCCATTTGATTCTTTTTTTAGTTCAAGTGCATTTATATTAATCTCACTTATTTTCTTTTCTAATACTAAACCAACTTTTACCATTTTAGAAATTATAAGTTTAAGTTCCGCTGTTTCATCTTTTATTCCATTTTTAAAGTCAGTTATTCTTTTATTAGCAAAATCATCAAAATGTTGAATATATTTTGTTGAACTTGAAACGATTTCATCACATATAAGTTTGTTTTTTTTAAGATCTAATCCATTCTTAAAATTTGAAACATCTAAATTTAATGAATTAAAAATATCTCTTACTTTTTGTGCATTAATTTCATTTGGTGCTCTTAAAAACTGATAAACTGATATCCTACCTTTTAGCACATCTTGTACAAAAATATCTGTCTTTATTGCAGCATCTATTTTTGTATTTGATACATTACTCCAATAACTATAAAGTATACCAACAGATAGTACTATAACTACAAAAATACTTGGAAATAATAATAATTTCTTTTTAGTATTAATTTTACTCAACATTTATGTCCCTTTTATTTTTTAAAGATGTATTATATTAATAATAGAAAGAAAGGATATTTAAATTATGAGTCTCAAATAAGTCAACATTAAATAAGTTAATAGATTTATCAGTTATATTACAATAATACGCAAAATATATAAAAGAAGATGATAATATAGAGCTAGTTTTTATTATGATAAAATGGTTTTAGATGAAGAAGAATATTTTTTTATGACTGGAGAGATAGTGCTATTTTAAAGTTATCTCAACAAGCTTTAAATATAAAATAGGCAGGATTTTAGGCGCTATTTAATTTTTCTTTAAAAAAAGTCCATAAATAAGAGGTTAGAGAATGAAAATAAGAGTCTATTATGAAGATACAGATGTAGGTGGTGTAGTTTATTATGCAAATTACCTAAAATTTTGTGAACGAGCTAGATCAGATTTATTTTTTCAGAAAAATATGAGTCCTCATAATGGTGATGAGTTTTTTGTAGTAAAGCATGTTGAAGCTGATTATATTAAATCAGCTGTATTTGGTGATGAACTTGATGTTACTTGTAAAATTATTGAAAAGAAAGCTGCGTCTATTATAATGTATCAAGAAGTTTTAAAAGATGGGGAAGTTTTATTTACTGGAAAATTTAAGTTAGCTTTTCTAAAAAACTTTAAACCAGCTAGAATACCAAAGGATTTAATGAATGTCTTTATTTAAAATAACACTTATTTCAATATGTTTATGTTTTAACTTATATGCAAAAGATAATAAAGCAATAGCGTTTACAAGTTTAAATGAAATATATTTTCTACCTATAGAAACAAAAGAAACAAAAAATAACATATCAAAATTGATTAAAACTGCAGAAAGAAATATACATATTGCAATGTATAATTTTTCATATAAGAAATTTGCTAAAGAACTTGTATCTTCTTCAAAAAAAGGGGTAAAGGTTAAAATAGTACTTGATAAGTCTAAAATAGATAAAAATGATAAAATTTATAAATATCTAAAGAATAATGGAATCATTGTAAAAATAGCAAATAAAAAACTACATACTAAAATAGCAATATTTGATGAAAAAGTAGCAGTTCTTGGAAGTATAAATTGGACAAAAGAATCTTTTAAAAATAATTATGAGGTAGTAATGTTTACTAAAGATAAAAAAATAATAAATAAAATGTTAACTTTTCTAAATAAATTTTAGATTAAAAATAAAAACTAAATTTATTTTAAATTAATATCAGGTACTATCCTAATTCGGAGATTTAAATGACTAAATATGTGATAGCCTGTATTGATAATGATGTTGAGATTCTTGATGCTTTATATAGTAAGATTTCAAGAATAGTAGATAGTGATTATATTATAGAAAGCTATATTAATGCAGAACAAGCTTTAATTGGATGTTTCAACAATATTATTGCAGGAAATGAAGTACTTATTACTATTAATGGAAATAATAATTCAAATATCACATGTGATGAATTTTTAGTTGAATTATCAAAAAACTCTCCTAATACAAAAAATATTATATTTAAAGATATACTTAACTTAGATAGTCTTCAAAATATTATTAACAATTCAAGTGTATATAAAGTTATCCCAAGACAATTAAAAAAAGTTGATTTTGAACTTATTATTTTAGAAGCAATAAAATTGAATGCACAAGAAAGAAGATTAAAAGAATACCAAGATGTTCTTGAAGCAGCAGTTGATAAAAGAACTAAAGAACTTAATAAAATTAATGTAAAACTAAACGTTTTAGCAACAACAGATTCTCTTTCTGGTGTAAAAAATAGAAGAAGTTTTTTTGAATCATGTGGGCCTATAATTTCATATAATAGAAGAGAAAAAAAGAAATTAGCAGTACTTATGATTGATATTGATAAATTTAAACTTATTAATGATTCATATGGTCATGGAATAGGTGATGAAATTATCAAGTTAATGGCAAATAAATGTAATTCAACACTTAGAAAAAGTGATATTTTTGGAAGATTAGGTGGAGAAGAATTTGCAGCTGTTTTACCAAATACTTCAGAACGTGGAGCTTTACAAGCTGCTGAAAATATCAGACAAGAAATACAAAACTTAGAATATATAAGTGCTAATAATAAAAGAATAAAATTTACAGTAAGTATTGGTATAGCGATGCTTCATCCCCAAGATGTAGATCTTGAAGCTATCTTACATAAAGCAGATTTATCTTTATATGCAGCAAAAAGAAACGGTCGTAATAGAGTTGAAATTTCAAAAGAAGAAAAACAAAATAATTAAGCAAATAATTTTTACTATAACACAAGTAAAAAGATTGTATTATATAATTTAATTTATAGATTAAAAAAGGATTATTTTGTGTTAGAGATATTTGTTATTGGATATTGCCTATATTTTTCATTTAATATTTATACTTCATTTATGCAAGTAGCTTTTGTAAAAAAAGCAAAAAACTTAGAACCTATTATTTTAGATGCCTCAAAATATACTGTTGCAGCTAATTATTCTATTGAAAAAGAAAAAATTTCAATTTTATCAACTTTTTATGATTTTCTTATATTCATGATGTGGATTAGTTTTGGATTATCTGCTTTAGATTCTCTTGTAACTACTCAATCTTTTTGGTTAAAAGCAGTAATATTTGTAAATGCTTTTATTATTATCAATTGGATTTTAACATTACCTTTTGAATTATATTCAACTTTCAAACTAGATAAAAAATATGGTTTTTCAAATATGACTGTTGATTTATATATAAAAGATACCCTAAAGTCTGCTCTACTATTTTTAGTATTAGGTTCTCTAGTGATTGCAGGTATTGCTTTTATTGTTGAAACTTTTCCTGCATGGTGGATATGGGGATTTGCTTTTATTTTTGCAATTATTATCTTAATTAACATGTTATATCCTGTTATTAGAGATAAAATGTTTGATAAATTTGAAAAATTAAAAGACAAAGAATTAGAAGGTAAAATCGAAAAGCTTTTAGATGAAGTTGGATTTAAAAGTTCAGGTGTTTTTTCAGTAGATGCAAGTAAGAGAGATAATAGATTAAATGCATACTTTGGTGGTCTTGGAAGTACAAAAAGAGTTGTATTATTCGATACTTTAGTTGAAAAATTATCACATAATGAATTATTGGCTGTATTAGGACATGAATTAGGTCACTTTAAAAATGGAGATATTCTTAAGAATATTGGTATTATGGGACTTGTAATGTTTGTGTTTTTTGCAATTTTTGGTAATTTACCTGAAGAGCTATTTTTAGGCTTACATTTAAATCAAGAAGCATCATCAATTATTGTTGTATTTTTAATATTTTCACCAATATTATCATTTTTCTTAATGCCTTTAATTTCATTGATTTCAAGACATAATGAATATGCAGCAGATGAATTTGGATCTAATCTTTCTTCAAAAAATGATTTAGTTAATGCTTTATTAAAATTAGCAAATGAAAACAAGTCTTTTCCTTTATCTCATCCTTTATATATATTCTTTTATTATTCACATCCACCATTAACAGAACGGTTTAAAGAATTAGGATATGATGTAAAAAATAATTCAAACACAGCACTTAAAGAGGAGTTCGATTATGATGAATAGCGGTATAATTGAAGTTAATTATTTAACTTTAATTGTTTCAATAATTGGTATATTATCAGGTTTATTAATAATTTTACAATTTTCAAGACAAAAATATGAGAATAAATTAAGTGCTTTACAGGATGAAGCACTATTAAAGCTAAAAGCATTAAATGAAAAAATTGAACTAAACCATAGTTCATATGAAGGTCAGATTAATACTTTAAATACAGCAAATAGAAAACTAGAAGAAGAAAAAAAGCTAATTAAAGAGAGTCTTGAAGATAAATTAAAAATGCTTGAAAGACATACGGACCAGACTTTAGATAATATTACAGCTAATTATGAGCTTAAATTATCTAGCCAAGAGAAAATGTCAAAGAGTAAAGAAGAAAATCTTAATGAAAGAATTGATTTATTAGAAGAATCAAAAGTTCAAATGAAAATGGAATTTGAGAACTTAGCTAATAAACTTTTTGAAGATAATCAAAAAAAATCAAATGTTAATCTAACTCAAGTTTTAACATCATTTAAAGATCAACTTGAATCTTTTGGTAAAAGAGCAAATGATATTTATAATGAAGAAACAAAGCAAAGAACTTCTTTGATTACTGAAATAAAAACATTAAAAGATTTAAACAATAAAATATCATCAGATGCAGTTAATCTAACAAAAGCATTAAAAGGTGAAAACAAAACTCAAGGGGATTGGGGTGAAATGATTTTATCTTCAATTCTAGATCAAACTGGTCTTAGAGAAGGTAAAGAGTATGACACACAAGGTTCATATACAGATAAAGATGGAAAAGTATTAAGACCTGATGTTATTGTTCATCTTCCTTCAAACAAAGATATTATTATAGATTCAAAAGTTTCTTTAAACTCTTATCTTGCATATACTCAAAAAGAAGATAAAACTAAAAAAGAACTAGCTTTAAAAGAACTTCTTAAATCAATTACAAACCATATCAAAAGTTTAAGTACTAAAAAATATGAGGATATTGAAGGTGTTAAAACATTAGACTTTGTACTTATGTTTGTTCCAATTGAAGGTGCTTTTTTATTAGCTTCATCAGAAGATAAGAACTTATTCAAAATGGCATTTGATCATAATATTATGATTGTCTCTCCTTCTACTTTATTTGTAACTTTAAGAACAATAGAGAATATTTGGAGAAATGAACATCAAAATGAAAATGCAGAAATTATTTCAAAAAAAGCTGCTGATTTATATGATAAGTTTCATGGTTTTATTAGTGATATAGAAGATATAGGTACTAATATTAATAGAACTCAAAAAGCTTATGAAAGTGCATTCTCAAAACTTTCAACTGGAAATGGAAATCTAATTAAAAGATCTGAAGAGTTTATTGAATTAGGTGTTAAACCCAAGAAACAAATAATTAAAAAACACACGTCAATTGAGTAAAAAATGAATTTTGCTATAGATTTCGCAAATAATTTTTTAATATTATTAGATGCAATGGCAATTTATATTTTAATAGGATTACTAATTGCAGGAATATTAAAACAATTAGTTCCTGATGATTTTGTAATAAAACACTTAGGAAAAGGTTCTACCTCTTCAGTTTTAAAAGCTACACTTTTTGGAATACCACTTCCTGTTTGTTCATGTTCAGTTATTCCTCTTGCACAAGGTTTAAGAAAAGAGGGTGCTAGTAAAGGTGCTGTTCAAAGCTTTCTTATTTCAACTCCTATTACTGGTGTTGATTCTATTCTTGCTACTTTTTCTTTTTTTGGTTTTGTTTTTACTGTTTTTAGAGTTGTTTCTTCTGTAATTATTGCAATTATTGTAGGCTTAGTTCAAAATTTTGTTGAAAAAGAAGATGACATTAAAAACTTTAAAGAAGATAGTTCTTGTGGATGTAGTAATAGTTCATGCTCAAGTACACAAGAAAAGAAAAAGTTTTCTTTGAAAAATGCTTTTTCTTATGCATACAAAACACTTTTTATAGATATGGTAAAACCACTATTTATAGGTTTACTTTTAGGTGCTATTTTTACTACATTTACACCAAAAGAATATACTTCTTTACTTTTTGAAAATCAAATTTTAACATACATTGTTATTATGATATTTGCAATGCCCTTATATGTTTGTGCAACTGCTTCTTTGCCAATTGCAGCAGCTTTTATACTTCAAGGTATGAGTGGTGGAGCCGCGTTTATATTTTTAACAGCAGGACCAGCTACAAGTGCAATTACTATGAGTGTTGTATATAAAACTTTAGGACGAACATCTTTAATAGTTTATGTATCAACTATTGCTATATTATCGTTTATATTCGCTTTTATATATGATTTTTTCTTTGCAAATATTAATATAATTAATTTTTCAAATAATATTGAAGAGTCAACACTTATTTCTCAAATAGCATCTTTAATTATGTTAGCTTTAATGTCGTATTATTTAATCAAACCTTGGGTAAGCAGAAAAACTATAAAAGAAGAGAAAATTAAAAAAACATCTTTTGTTTTAAAAGATGATAATGAAAAAAAAGATTTAAATAAAATGATATTTAAAAAAGAAAATAAATTTAAGGTTTAATATGAAATGGGAAGATAACAGACGAAGTTCTAATATGGAAGATAGAAGAAATGAGTCAGGAGGAATGAACTTTGGTTCAAATCAAAAAGGCTCAATGATGATGCTAGTTCCAATTGTTAAAATGTTAATTGGAACAAAAATAGGAAGAATTGTATTAGTTGTTGGAGTTATTGCATATTTTATGGGGTACAACCCTTTATCTCTTTTAAGCTTAGGAGAAACATCAAATACTACAACAAAACAAGTTGTTAATACGGTAAAAGATGATAAGAGTGCGCAATTTGTAAGTGCAGTTCTTGCTCAAACTGAAGATATTTGGGCAGAAGTTTTTAAAAAATATGGTTCAGAATATAGTGAACCTAAATTAGTATTATTTAGAAACTCTGTTAAGAGTGCTTGTGGTTTTGCTTCTTCTGCAACTGGACCATTTTATTGTCCTGCTGATAAAAAAGTTTATTTAGATTTATCATTTTTTGATGAATTAGCAAAAAGACATGATGCTCCTGGAGATTTTGCACAAGCTTATGTTATTGCTCATGAAGTTGGACATCATATTCAGAATATTGTAGGAACAATTCCAAAAGTACATAAAGCAAAACAAAATGCAAGTAAAAAACAAGCTAATGCCTTACAAGTTAAAGTAGAGCTTCAAGCTGATTGTTATGCTGGAATTTGGGCACATTATAGTAAAAAGAATTTTAATTCTTTAGAAGATGGTGATATTGATGAAGCCTTAAGAGCAGCAAGTGCAATCGGTGATGATACATTACAAAAACAAGCACAAGGATATGTAGTTCCTGATGCTTTTACTCATGGTTCATCTGCTGATAGAATGAAGTGGTTTAATCGTGGATATACAATTGCTACATTAGATGCTTGTAATACATTTAAATAAAAAATATTACAATATCAGTTAAAGTGAAATTTACTTTAACTGATTTAACAGAAGAATATCAACTAAATCATCTTTTTTAATATCTTCACTATCTTCTTTTTGAATTAATAAAGCAGGACTTTCAAGCATATTTGTCAAAATAGCACTTGTTCCTTTTTTCTTTCCATCAAAATTGATTTTATATTCGTTATTTGTATATTCAACATTACAAGCAGTAAATACTGTTTTTGGCATTTTTCTAGGAAAATCTTCATTTATTCTAGCTTTTACAATTGGTAAAGCTTCATTTGATTGTCTAAATCTATATATAAGTGGTAATACATATAAAATAGCACATACAGTTGATGAGTATGCAAAACCAGGAAGTGCAATAATTGTTTTTCCATCTTTTATTGCTACAAGTATATGCATTCCTGGTTTAATAGTAACACCATGAAATAATACTTCAGCTTGCAATTTGTCTTTTATAACATCTTGAACAAAATCATAATCGCCAACAGAAACACCACCAGTAGTTACAACTATATCAGCTTTTTGTAGAGCAGTTTCAAGTAAGTTTGTAATTGATTCTATATCATCTTCGACAATACCCATTTGAAGTGTATTTGCACCATTTGTTTTACAAAGGGCTTCAATTGTTAAATGGTTTGAACTTCTAATTTGAGCTTCATTTGTTTGAACTTCGCCTAAATCAAGTATTTCACTTCCTGTACTTGCAATTGCAACTGTAGGATTTACAATTACGTTAATCTGTGCGATATTCAAAGAAGCTAATACTCCAACTTCAGCAAAACCAATAACGGTACCTTTTTTTATTAGTACTTCATCTTTTGCATAGTTTTCACCAATTGCTCTTGTAGCAAAACCAAAAGGCACTTTTTTTGTAATTTTTATTGTATCTTCAAATACTTCGACATTTTCAATAGGAACTAAAGTATCACTTCCTTGCGGCATTAGTGAGCCTGTGAAAGTTTTAATACAAACACCATTTATAACTTCAGATTCAACTACGCTACCAGCAGGATTTTTATCAATAATTTTTATACTCTCATTATTAATATCATCAAATTTAATAGCATAGCCATCCATTCCTGAAGTTGGAAGTTCTGGACTATTATGATCTGCAATCACATCATTTGCGATTACTTTTCCAATCGCATCAATTATAAATTTTTTTTCTGTTGTAGCTTTATTTAGTTTTATCTTATTTAATATTTCAATAGATTTATCATAGTTAATAAATTCTCTCATGTTCTTTCCTAATTATCTTGATTTTGTATAATAAAATCTTTATATTTTAATGCTGTATTATAACTTACTTGTGCTTCTTTAGCAACTGAGTAAATAGTTATTTTTTGATTAAACATTCTCATCATATTTACAGATGCTTCAATTTTCTTTTTTGCAACTTCTTGTCTAGTTTTAGTAGCTTTCTTTGTTGCATTAGTCTTTTTCTCTGTTATACTTTTCTCATATTTTTCTTCTTCTTGATGAAGTTTTTTATATAGTTCTGCTTGCCCATGCTCTTTGCATAATTCTTGTAAAACTTTCAATTCTTTTACTGATATAGTAATTCTAATTTTAAAACCTTTTTATTATTTTATTCTTGTGTTTTATATGGATATATCCAAATGAAATAGAAGATATTTATAATAAATATACTTTAGTGTTATACATTTTTAATAATTGTATAATTTATAGAGTAAAATACAATATACATATAAAAACTTATTTTTTGTTATTTATTATATTTGTAAACCATTATTTGTTGAAATAACATATTAGAAAAACCCTTAGTTAGACTTGGATTTTCTTTTTCAACTGATACTATAATTTGTTTAATCTGTTCTTCTGTCATATTTGAAACTATTGGAAAAATTGTTTGTGCAAGTTTTTCTCTATATTCTTGTTCTTCTTCTTTTGTCATATTTTTATATCTCTTATCTTTATTGATTAATTAATCTGAATTATATAGTATTTAAATAAAAGATTGGTAAAAAAATCATTATTTTTAGTTTTTTATGAGTATATTAAAAAAAGGTTTGATATGATTATAGTATAGAATATAAATAATGATAAAAGGTTAATTGTTTGGAAATTAAAATTGCAACTGAGAATGAAATAAAATATTGTTATAAAATGATGCATCAAATAAGAGAAGACTTATCAGAAAAAGCATTACAAAAAATGATTTCCGATCAAATCAAAAATGGATATCAATTAGCTTATGTATTACATGAACAACAAGTTATTTGTGTTGCAGGATTTACAATTGGACAAAAACTATCAATTGGAAAACATCTTTATATTGATGATTTTGTAACAGATAAAAGCCTTACGTCAACAGATGCTGGTAAAGCGTTGTTAAATTTTATAAAAATATATGCAAAACAACAAGATTGTAAATCAATTCATTTAGATTCTTCAGTTGATAGATATGATGCTCATAAATTTTATTTAAGTCAAGACCTACATATTGTATCACATCACTTTAGCATTGATTTATAATTAAAAAAGAGTTACTTAACTCTTTTATTTGATAAACTTTTAGATATAATCACAAAAATTTTACACAGGACTTATATATTGCTTGAATTAAGTAAAAAAATATCTTCATTAGTTGGTAGAACTAATGCCGAATACGAATTAATAAAAGAGGGTGATAAGGTTTTAGTTGGCTTTTCAGGTGGAAAAGACTCTTTAACTTTACTTCATACTCTAAATAGAATGAAAAAAGTCGCACAATATGATTTTGATTTTAAAGCAGTTACTGTTACTTATGGAATGGGTGAACAAGTACAGTTTTTAGCAGACCATTGTAAAGAACATGGAATTGAGCATGAAATAATCGATACTCAAATCTTTGAATTAGCTGGTGAAAAAATTAGAAAAAATTCATCGTTTTGTTCATTTTTCTCTAGAATGAGAAGAGGGTACTTATATACAGCTGCTTTAGAACAAGGTTTTAATAAAGTAGCTTTAGGTCATCATTTAGATGATGCAATGGAATCATTTTTTATGAACTTCTTTTATAATGGAACAATGAGATCAATGCCTCCAATTTATAAAGCTGAAAACGGTTTAGAAGTAATTAGACCTCTAATTTTTTGTAGAGAGAGACAACTTCGAGCTTTTGCTGATAAAAATGAAATCAATGTAATTGGTGATGAAGCATGTCCAGGTATGAGATTTGATGTTAAAATGCCTCATGCAAGAGCTACTACAAAAGAATTATTAGCAAAATTAGAAGCTGATAATCCTCAAATTTTTGTATCTATGAAAGCAGCATTTAAAAACTTCCAACCTTCAACATTCTTCAATAAAGAAGAATTAAATAGAATTATTGAAGATGAAGAAGTTTAATATATGAAGGTATTAGTATCATCTTGTTTATTAGGTGAAGATGTAAGATATGATGGGAATAACTCCTCAATTACAATGGGTTCTTCATTTACTTTTTCCCAAAAAGAAATATTTATGGATATTCTTTGTGATAATGAAATATACTCTTTTTGCCCAGAGGTTTCTGGTGGTTTAGGAGTTCCTAGAGTAAAATCAGAGATAGTAAGCGCAAATAAACCTTTTAAAGTTGAAACAATTGAAGAAAAAGATGTAACAATACCTTTTTTAATTGGAGCAAAAAATGCTCTAGATATTTGTAAGGAAGAAGATATAAAAGTAGCACTTTTAAAATCTAAATCTCCATCATGTGGAAATATAGAAATTTATGATGGAACTTTTTCAAATAATTTAATAGAAGGTCAAGGTTTAACAGCTAGACTTTTAGAAGAAAATGGAATAAAAGTTTTTAATGAAACACAACTTGAATCTTTAAATCAATTTATTCAATCTAACTAAATAGATTGGTTTTAAAAAGTATGAATAAAGACTTTTTCAAAGAAACTAGAATATTAGATGGTGGATTAGGACAAGAATTATTATTAAGAGGTATGAATCCAAAAGGTACGCTTTGGAGTGCTAATGCTTTACTGCAAGAAAAATATCACCAACTTTTACTAGATATACATTTAGATTTTATAAAAGCTGGTGCTGAAGTTATAATTACTGCAACATTTACAACAAGAAAACTACGTTTAAAAGATAATAATATTGAAGATAAGTTTGCGTATTTAAATATAAAAGCAGGTGAAATAGCAAAAAAAGCAAAAGATTTAAATCCACATGTTTTAATTGCAGGTGGATTGCCTCCTCAATATTTAACTTATGAAACAGATACAAGATCAGAAAAAGAGATTAAAGAAAACTTTTATGAGCAAGCTAAATTATTAAATCCTTATGTGGATTTCTTTTATTTTGATGTTTTAAGTAGTGTACGAGAAATAAAATTAGCAATTGAAGCAATAGAAGAGTTTAATAAACCATATTTAATTGGTGCTCATATCTCTGAAGGCAATAAAATGCCAAGTGGAGACAATATTAGTGATATTATTACTAATATTGAGCATAAAAATATTCTTGGAGTTATACTTTCTTGTGTATCTCCTGAAACTTATGAAAATAATTTGGATGAGCTTAAAAGCTTAGGTGTACCTTTTGGTTTTAAACTTAATGCATTTGTAACAACAAAACCTAAATTAGGTTACACAAATAACTATAATAATAGTAAAACAAAAAATCCAAGTGAATTTTTAGGACAAAGAATGGATTTAACTCCAAGTAAGATAGGATTACTAGTGCAAAAATTTAAAGATTCAGGTGCAACTATTTTAGGTGGTTGTTGTGAAACTGGTCCTAAGCATATAGAAGA
Organism: Poseidonibacter parvus; assembly: GCF_001956695.1. Taxonomy (NCBI): domain Bacteria; kingdom Pseudomonadati; phylum Campylobacterota; class Epsilonproteobacteria; order Campylobacterales; family Arcobacteraceae; genus Poseidonibacter; species Poseidonibacter parvus. Next base: position 1,523,985 of record NZ_CP019070.1, on the reverse strand, counting down.
GATGGCAAAACTTAAATAATAAGTTTTGCTTTATAAGTTTTCATTTACTAAATTAGATAATTTCAATGGATCTAATGCTCCACTAACTCTTTTTACTTCAACTCCTGCTTTATAAACTACAAGTGTAGGAATTGATCTTATATTAAACTTTGCTCCTAAATTTTGATGGGCTTGTGTGTTAACTTTTACAAATAAAGCTTTAAGTGGATACTTATTAGCAACTTCATTAAATATTGGTGCCATCATTTTACAAGGTCCACACCAAGGAGCCCAGAAATCTACAATTACAGGGATATCTGAGTTTACAACTACATGATCAAAGTTTGATTCATCTAGTTCAATTGGGTTTGTATCTAACAAAGAATTCTTACAAGAACCACAATTAGCTTTTGAATAAGAATCTTTTTTTGGAATAGAGTTTACTTTTAAGCATGATGGGCATACAACATTTATTTTATTCATTTATTTAAGCTTTTATATTTAATAATGTGTCTAAAACTGCATCTTGAGTTTTAATACCTTCTGCATTTGCAGAATATGCAATAACTTCAGGAATTTGTCCTACAATTGCATCTATTAAATCTTGACTAACTTCTTGTAAAGCTGGATCACCAACTGTATTTGCTACTTGTGCAATTTTACTAGCATTTTGAGAAACTTGCTCTTGTGCTGCAAGCATTCCTCCTAAGTTATTAGTTATTTCCATAATCTACTCCTTGTTCAATACCTTGTAGTAATAGTTTGTTTAAATTAGCAGCTCTTGATATTTGACTATCTGAAAAACTCAATTGTGCTGGTCCAGAAGCAGCACTGGCTAATTTATCAAGTTTTACCTCAGCATTAACTTCATTATCGGGAATACTAGTGTCAAATCGTACACTTCCTCCTGATGCATATACCTTTCCATCTGGTCCTACTTGATATGAATAGTTTATAGGTGCAGTTGTCGAAGCTCCTGCTGAGTGAGTTTGTTCATGCGTTCGAACTTCACTATCAAGGTCTTTATATTTTTGAAGAACTCTTTTATAATCTTCTTCATCATAGTTTTTTCCAACAATATTAACACTATCATTATTTTCAAATAATGACTTTTCATCTTCTTTTTTATCAATACTACTAAGTTCTGCTTTTTTAACAGCTATTTGTTGGTTGATAGATGAAATAGTACTATAATTATTATTTATTTCCATAATGTACTCTATTTATAAATTATTTATAATTATTTTAGCAAAATTGAGTTGAATTGTAAAGTTTGTTTTAAAGAGGTGTATATTAAAAGCCCAAAAGGACTTTTAATAATCGTATGCAACTTTATATTTTGGATCATCTTCTTCATAAGTACAAAATTGACCTGCATTTTTCATAATTGTCTTACACTCTGAACTTAAGTGTCTAATTTTTACTTTTTTATCAAGTTCAAGATATTTTTTAGTAATTGCATCAATAGCCTCTACTCCTGAAATATCCATAACTCTTGCATCTTTAAAATCTAATACAATATTTTCTGGATCATGTTCAATGTCAAAGTTTTCATTAAATGATGTTACACTTCCAAAAAATAATGGCCCATCAAAATCGTATACTTTTGTTCCATCATCTTCTAAATGAGTTTTTGCAGTTACTTTTGCGTGATTCCATGCAAACACAAGTGCTGAAATAATCACACCAGAAATTACTGCAATTGCTAAATCAGCAACAATTGTAATACAAGTAACAGTTACTAGTACAAAAGCATCACTTTTTGGCATTTTAGTAATTCTAGCAAATGAGCTCCATTCAAATGTTCCAATAGATACCATAAACATAATACCAACAAGTATAGCAACAGGAATTATATTTAAAAGGTCTGTTAAAGTTGCTACTAAAAGAATTAATCCAATTGATGCAACAACACCTGAAAGACGTCCTAATCCACCAGATGTATAGTTGATAATTGATTGACCAATCATTGCACATCCTGGCATTGCACCAAATAAACCACAAGTAATATTTCCTGTTCCTTGTGCAATACATTCTTGATTTGCACTACCTCTTGAACCACCAATTTCATCTAAAACTGAAAGTGTCAAAAGTGATTCAATAACTCCAACAAGTGCAACAATAACAGCATAAGGAAGAACAAGTTTTAATGCTTCAAAATCTAGAATCACATCAGGAATATGAAAAGATGGAAGTAATCCTTTAAACTCTGATAAGTTAGCTAAATCTCCTACAAGCTTAGTATCAGCACTTGTAATATAAACACCTAAAGTAAATACAATAATAGCAACAAGTCCTGCAGGAACTGCTGCTGTAAACTTTGGTAAAAAGTACATAGTAGCCATTGTTCCTAAAATAATTGCATACATAATAATTCCAGCACCATCAAGAAATTTAAATTGACTTGTTGCAATTACAACTGCAAGTCCATTTACAAATCCATGAAGTGCAGGTTGAGGAACTAAACGAATAAATTTACCCATTTTAAAAGCACCAATTATTATTTGAATAATACCTGCAACAATTGCTGTTAATGTAATATACTGAACTATTCCAAATGATAATTCATCACCACTTAGTCCTTGCGAGATCAAAATCTCTTTAGAAGCAAGACTAACTCCTACTAAAACAATTGCAACAGCACCAGTCGCTCCTGAAATCATTCCAGGTTTTCCACCCATAAGAGCTGTAATTAATCCTAAAATAAATGCAGCATATAATCCAACTATTGGACTAACTTGTGCTATAAATGAAAAAGCAATAGCTTCAGGTACAAGTGCAACAGCAACTACAAGTCCTGACAAAATATCACTTTTTGCATTTTTCCCTATAAAAGTATCTTTTATATTTAACAAATTTAAACCTTTTTTAACATTTTTGTTTTCAATAATTCGCGATTATAGCGAAGTAGAAATTTAATCTTAGTTAAATGATTTTTAGATAAAATATCGTAATGAAATTAAAGCTATTTAAATCTGTCACATTTAAACTAATTCTATTAGTTCTTGTTGTTCTTTTTGCTTTAATTAGTACATCAATCTTATTTAACTCTCAAATTGATAAATTAAAAGTACAAATAGATAATCTTTATTTTGGTAATTTTATTCCTATTGTTAAATTAGAAAACATTCAAGATAATTATAAAACAATCATTTCATGTCGTACTCTTAAATATATTTGCGATTTTAAAAAAGAACAAAAAATCATTTTAGAAGATTGGTCTTATTATTACAACGCTTATAAAAATGAAAAAGAAAGAAACGTTATAAATAATGTTGATATTGCATTAAAAGAAACATTCAAAATAAATAAGCTTCACAAATTTAAAAAAATAGTACAAAAAATAGAATTCTTAATAGATTATGAAACTAAAATGGCATTTAAGCAAAGAAAACTTTTTGTAGAAGAATATAAAAGAATGAAAGACTACTTGTTTATTAATATTGTTCTTCTTTTAGTTCTAACTTTTGGTATTGTTGCGTATATTATTTATCAAGTAGTAAAAAAAGATAATCAATTAAGAGTTTTAAATACAAAATACAAGATTGATTCTATTACAGATTCTATGACAAGTCTTTATAATAGAAAATATTTTGATACAATATTCGATAATATGCCTTTTATTGCAAATGCAAATAACTGGGAATGTGCTTTTATAATGTTTGATATTGATTATTTTAAACAATATAATGACACTTATGGACATGATGCTGGTGATGAAACTTTAAAAAAAGTTGCAAAAGTATTAAAAGAGTATTTTAATAATAAATATGAATTCGTCTTTAGATTAGGCGGAGAAGAGTTTGGAGTAATTTTATTTGATATTGATTTAGATATTTTAGAATCATGTCTAAATGATATAAATCAAAAAATTGTTGATCTTAAAATTGAACATAAAACAAGTGATGTTCTAGATGTTGTTACTATTTCTATAGGTGCAATAATGTACGAACCAAATACATATATCTCTGCAAATAAGCTTTATAAAAAAGCAGATGATAGTTTATATAAATCAAAACATAATGGTAGAAACCAATACCATATACATAAAGGAAAATAATGTCTTTTTTATTTAATAAAAATAATCATTTTAATTTAGCAAACATAGTAACTTTTTTTAATATTGCAGCAGGTATTTTTGCAATTTATTTTTTAACTCATCATGAGTTTTTTGCGGCTGCACTTTTTGCATGGCTTGCTGGTGGATTTGATATTATTGATGGGAAAATTGCAAGAAAATACAATCTTTCTACAGAATTTGGAATTCAATTAGATTCTTATGCAGACTTTTTATCATTTGTAATCGTTCCAACAATGTTTATTTATTTTGCAGTAATAGATACAAAAGAGCTAATGCTTAATACACCACTTATTGTATTTGCATTTGTTTATTATGTAATATCAGGATTAAGAAGATTAATTCAATTTAATATTAATGCAGAAGAAGGTGAAGTTGCAAAACACTTTGTAGGAATTCCAACTCCTTTAGGTGCAATTTTATTATGGCTTGTTTATTTAATATATCTAACTGGATTTATGCACGAACATGTAGTTTTAGGTTTAATGATTATTATTGGATACTTATTAAACTCTAAAATAAAAATTCCTCATTTATAAGATTAGTATTAAATGTGTGAAGAAGTTGTAAGTATTGATTTAGGCTCTAATTCTTTTAGAGTTTTAAAATATGATTGTAAAAATCACAAAATTGTTGCTGAATATAACCAAGTTGTAGGAACCGCAGATGGTTTAGTTGATACGGGATTAATATCGCAAGAAGCACAACAAAGAGTTATAAAAGCTTTAAAGAAATCTATTGAAGTTGTTGATTATAAACCTAGTTGTGCCGTTGCAGTTACAACAGCTGCAATGAGAAAAGCTAGTAATAATCAAGAAGTTTTAAAAAACTTTGAAGAACAAACAGGTGTAAAGTTTACTATTATTGATGGTAACGAAGAAGCTAGATTAACTCTTCTTTCAGTTAAATATGCTTTAAAAAGAGAAAAAATTGATTCTTCTAATTTTATTCTTTTAGATATAGGTGGCGGTTCAACTGAAATAATTGTAAATACTAATAATGAATATAAAGCTAATAGCTTTGATTTTGGTATTGTAACTATGACTCAAGAATTTTTAAAATATGACGATTTACATAATGATTTAAAAAATAGAAAAATACAAGTAAAAAAATATTTAGATTCTTTAAATGTAAATTTAAAAGATTATACTTTTGTAGCAACAGCTGGAACTCCTACTACAATTGCTGCTGTTAAACTTGGACAAGATTTTTTCTCTTATGATAGACAAACAGTAAATGGAACAATTGTTAATTTAAAAGATCTTGAAGACTGTTTAAGTATTTTTGATACATGTTCAAAAGAAGAAATTACAAAACTAGTAGGAAGTGGAAGAGTTGAGTTTATACAAGTTGGAATTTATATTTATAGAGCTATTTTTGAAGTTTTAGGAAAAAATGAATCAATAGTTTTAGATGATGGATTAAGAGAAGGAGTTGCTCTTAATGCATGTTTAAAGAGTAAGGTTTAAGATAATAACCTTACACTTTGTGCTTGAACAATATTAGCTTGTGAAGCAGCTAAATAGCCAAGGTTAGCAGATATATTATTTTTTGAAAAATCTACAGACTCTTTTCCATAATCTCTATTTTCATTATATAAAGAAACTTGTTCTTTTATATTCTCTCTTGCTGTTTCTTCTATTTTATTCCCAAACTCTTTAAACTCTTCTGCAATATTTTGAATTTGAGTTGTAGTACTTTCTACTTTTGAAATTACTTCATTTAATTGTTTTGGATCATTTAAATTTGATGCATTTAGTGTTTCAAATATTCCAGTTGCAAAATCTGGTGTGTTAGTTTTATCTATTGAGAAACTTTCTGAGTCAGTGTTAATAGAAATATTTTTATTTTCATCATAATAATCTATACTTAATAAGTTTTCATTTTTAAATTTCGTTTCGTATGCAGTTGCATTAAAATCTTTAAGATTTTCATTTATAACTTGTTTAATATCATTTTTATCTTGTAGTTGATTATCATCACTTTTTAAGTTTTCTAATTCTTCTTGAATATTACTTATATATGTTTGTTCTTTTTCTAGAGCATTTGTTGCAATATTGCTAATTGCAATACCATTATTAAGTGATTGAACATTTGAAGATAATTCATCTCTTTTTTGATTATATTCATTTATTGAAAGAAAAGAGGCTGAATCGTTATCAACTTTTTGTACTTGCTTTGATTGTTCTGCTTTATCAATTTGAAGTTGTGTTGATTGATTAAGGTTACTAATATTGTTATTTATGTTACTTACATCCATAAATTAACTCCTTATAATTAGTTTCTATTGTGATTATATGTTAATTAAACTAAAAGCAATCTAAAATCTAATATTTAGATGATAGATGTTAACCAATAATTAATATTATCTTTTGTAGAATACCAACTATTTTAAAACGGAGAAGTATAATGAAAATGAGTGGCGCTAAAATGGTTGTAGAATCATTACATCAAGAAGGGGTTGAAGTCGTATTCGGATATCCTGGAGGCGCTATTATGAACGTCTATGATGAAATTTATAAACAGAATCATTTCCAACATATTCTTAACAGACATGAGCAAGCTTCTATTATAGCAGCTGAAGGTTACGCAAGATCAACAGGAAAAGTAGGAGTTGCTATTGTAACTTCTGGACCTGGTTTTACAAATGCAGTTACAGGTTTAGCAGATGCTTATATGGATTCTATTCCTTTGGTTGTAATATCGGGACAAGTACCATCACATATTATTGGTACTGATGGTTTCCAAGAAATTGATGCTGTAGGAATTTCAAGACCTTGTACTAAGCATAATTACTTAGTAAATAAAATAGAAGATTTACCAAGAATTATAAAAGAAGCTTTTCATATAGCAAGTACTGGAAGACCAGGACCTGTTCATGTTGATATTCCAAAAGATATTACAGCAGAAATGGCAGATTTTGTATATCCAAAAGAGGTACATTTACCAACATATAGACCAACTGTAAATTACAATAAAAAACAGTTAAAAAGAGCTATGAATCAACTTAGTAAAGCTAAAAAACCATTATTATATATTGGTGGTGGAGCAATTTTAGCTAACTGTTCATATGAAATTAGAGAATTAGCTAAAAAACTTAATATTCCTGCAGTTGAAACATTAATGGCTAGAGGTGCAATGGGAGATGAAAATCCATTGTTCTTTGGGATGTTAGGAATGCACGGTGAATTTGCAGCTAATATGGCAGCACATGAAACGGATCTTTTAATTTCACTAGGTGCTAGATTTGATGATAGGGTAACTGGAAGACTTGATGAGTTTGCATCAAAAGCAAAAGTTATTCATGTTGATATTGACCCAGCAAGTATTAGTAAGTTAGTTACTGCTGATTATCCAATTGTTGGAGATTTAAAAAGAACAGTTGAGGGTATGCTTGAATCAATTGAAGATATTGAATTTAATGATTATTCAAATTGGGTTGAATTATTAAGTGATTACAGAGAAAAAGAACCATTAAGATTTATTGACTCAAATGATGTTATTAAACCTCAATGGCCAGTTCAAAGAGTTGGAAAACTGTTAGGTTCAAAAGCTGTTATTTCAACTGATGTTGGACAACATCAAATGTGGGCAGCACAGTTTTACCCATTCTCACAGCCTAGACAATGGATTACATCTGGTGGATTAGGAACTATGGGATTTGGACTACCTGCAGCAATGGGTGTAGCACGTGCTCTTCAAGGAACAGATAGAGTTTCTATTAACTTCACAGGTGATGGTTCAATTTTAATGAATATTCAAGAGTTAATGACTTGCGTTGAGTATAATTTACCTGTAATAAATATTATTTTAAATAATAATTATTTAGGAATGGTAAGACAATGGCAAACAATGTTTTATGAAAATAGATTATCAGAAACAGATTTATCAGCACAACCAGATTTCCCAAAACTTATTGAAGCATTTGGTGGACTTGGATATAGAGTTACAACTAAAGAAGAGTTTGATGCAGCATTAAAAGATGCAGTTGAAAAGAAAAAACCTGCAATGATTGAAGTTATTGTTGCTAGAAATGAAGAAGTGCTTCCAATGGTACCAAATGGTCATGCACTAAATGAAATGACACTAATTGAAGGAGGAAAATAATGAATAATTTTAATCACTATTATGATTCAGAAACTACAAGACAAGTAATTTCAGTAGTTGTAATGAACGAACATAATGTTTTATCAAGAATTGTTGGATTATTTTCAGCACGTGGATATAATATCGATTCTTTAACAGTTGCACCTATGGAAGGTAGTGAATACTCAAGAATGACTATTGTTACAACAGGTGATAAAAGAGTAATTGATCAAATTGTAAAACAATTAAATAAATTAATTCCAGTATTAAAAGTAAATGAACATAGAAATGTTGTTGAAAAAGATACAGTTTTAATGAAATTCTCTATTGAAAATAATTTATCTGATATTGATGTTATTGCTCGTGCTTATCATGGTTCAATACAAAATGTTACAGATGAAGCAATTATAGTTTCTGCAACTGATTCATCAATGAGAATTATGAACTTTATTAAAGTAATGCAAAAATTCAATCCACTTGAAGTCGTAAGAAGTGGTATTGTAGCAATGGAAAGATAAGAAAGCTTTTTCTTATCTTATCCTATAAAAGGATAACAAATGACTCTACAAGAGATTGCACAATCTATTAATATTGATTGTGAAAATACAAAAGAAATATCAGGTTTAAGTACTTTACTAGATTCTACACAAACAGAAGTGACATTTTTAGAAAATAAAAAATATTTAAATGATTTACAAAATACAAAAGCAGCAGCTGTTTTAATTAATCAAGAGTTTGCTAGTAAAGTTCCAGAGGGTACTATTGCTCTTATTTGTGAAGAACCATATTTAAATCTTGCAAAATTATCAAAATTATTTGCACCTGAGGTAATTGAACTTGAAGGTGAGAAACCAGTAATTGGTGGATTTACAAAAGTAATGCCAAATGTTTATATTGGAAAAGGTTCAATTATTGGTTCTGATTGTACTATTATGTCTGGAGCTTATATAGGAGATAATGTAAAAATTGGAAATAATACTATTATTCATCCAAATGTTGTAGTTTATAGAGATTGTAATATTGGAAATGATTGTATTATTCATGCTGGAACTGTTATTGGAAGTGATGGTTTTGGTTTTGCAAATACAAAAGAAGGTAAATATATAAAAATTTATCAAAATGGAAATGTTGAGATTGGAAATGATGTTGAAATTGGAGCTAATACTGCAATTGATAGAGCAGCATTTAAATCAACTGTAATTTCTGATGGTGTAAGAATTGATAATCTTGTTCATATTGCACATAACTGTAAAATAGGGCCTGGTTGTATTTTAACAGGTCAAGTTGGACTTTCTGGTTCTACTACACTTAATCATTATGTAATTATGGGTGGTCAAAGTGCAACAGCAGGGCACTTAGAAATTGCACCATTTACAACTATTGCAGCACGTGGTGGTGTAACAAAAAATATTACAGAACCCAAACAATCTTGGGCAGGATTTCCTTTAATGAAGCATAAGCAATGGCTTAGACTTCAAGGAAAAATTGCAAAATTATTAAAATAAAGGCCATCCCATAGCTAAAAAAATATTATCACTAATTGTTCTATTTATTATAGTTTATTTTGAGTTTTCAACTTTTTTCAGTACTAAAGATAGTGTTGGAAAAGTTGGATTCATTTTTGCTCAAAACTCACATATATATTTTGGTTTTTTATCTTATGTATATCTCTTATTGTTCCTTTATCCTTTATATATAATAAATTTTAAAGAAAATATTAAGGGTAAAGATTTAACTTTAAATATTATTATTGTCTTATTAATATTATTTGTATCTTTGATTTTACAATCTTTAATTGTTGAAAAAGGTATTTTCAGTGGAGAAATTGGAAATATTTTAGTAGAGAGTTTAAGCCCATTTATTGGCTATGCAGGACTTTATATCTTTGTATTAGTAGGTTTTGTCATCTCTTTTTTAGTTTTATTTGAAAATTCTGATATGGATGTAGAAAAAATAGTTAGTAATTTAAAAACTAATAAGTCATCAAAAGTTAAAAGAATTGAAAATAATACTAGGCAAAAAAGAAAAGAAGAAAAAGTTTCAATAAAAGAAAATGGTAATACTGCTGAAATTATTGTAGATAATCCAGTAATTACTCCTATCTTTGAAAAATCAATTCCTGAAGTAAAAGATAATGCTAATATAAATAATGAAATGGAAATTCTTGAAGTTGTAGAAGAAATTAAAGAAGCTGAAATAAATTCAGAATCAAACTTGGATGAAAATACTGGACCTGTTGTAGAAACTACTGAGGCTCATGGAATAATTGTTGAAGAATTAGAAGAAAATAAAAAACTTTTAGATGAAATTGAACAAGGTGCTACTGAAAAACCAAATGATTTTGAATTACCACCAACAAAGTTCTTTCAATCAACTCCAAAAGAAAAAAAATCTAAAGTATCTGAACAAGTAATTGATCAAAAAATCTGTGACTTATTAGATAAACTTTCAATGTTCAAAATTGAAGGTGATGTTGTAAGAACATATACAGGACCAGTTGTTACAACTTTTGAGTTTAAACCAGCTCCAAATGTTAAAGTATCTAAGATTTTAAATCTACAAGATGATTTAGCTATGGCTTTAAAAGCCCAAACTATTAGAATTCAAGCACCAATTCCAGGAAAAGATGTTGTTGGTATTGAAGTTCCTAATGAAGATACTCAAACAATTTATTTAAAAGAAATGTTAGAGAGTGAACTATTTGAAAATTCAAAATCACCATTAACAATGATTTTGGGAAAAGATATTGTAGGAAAACCTTTTATTACAGATTTAAAAAAATTACCACACTTACTAATTGCAGGAACTACGGGTTCTGGTAAATCAGTTGGTATTAATTCTATGATACTTTCATTATTATATAAAAATTCACCAGATAATTTAAAACTTGTAATGATTGACCCAAAAATGCTTGAATTTTCAATGTATAACGATATTCCACATTTATTAACACCAGTTATTACAAAAGCTGGGGATGCAATCAATGCCTTAGCAAATATGGTAGCTGAAATGGAAAGACGTTACACTTTAATGTCTCAGACAAAAACAAAAAATATTGAAAACTATAATGAAAAAGGTAAAAAAGAAGGTTTTGAAACTTTACCTTATATTGTTGTTGTAATTGATGAGTTAGCTGACCTTATGATGACAAGTGGAAAAGATGTTGAATATTCAATTGCAAGGCTTGCACAAATGGCAAGAGCATCAGGGATTCACTTAATTGTTGCAACACAAAGACCATCTGTTGATGTTGTAACTGGTCTTATTAAAGCGAATTTACCAAGTAGACTTTCATATAAAGTAGGGCAAAAAATAGATTCTAAGATTATTTTAGATTCAATGGGTGCTGAATCACTTCTTGGTCGAGGAGATATGTTATTTACTCCTCCTGGAATGTCTGGACTTGTAAGAATTCACGCTCCTTGGTCAAGCGAAGATGAGATTGAAAAAGTTGTTGATTTCTTAAAAAGCCAAAGAGATGTTGAATATGATATGGATTTTATAAAAGATAGGAATTCTCAAGGAAGTTCTAATACATCTACAAGTGCAGAACTTGGTGATGTTGATGAATTATATGAATCTGCAAAGATGGTAGTATTAAACGATCAAAAAACTTCAATCTCATATATTCAAAGAAAACTTAGAATTGGTTATAACAGAGCTGCAACTATTGTTGAGCAATTAGAGCAAACAGGAGTATTATCTGAACCAAATATCAAAGGAAATAGAGAAATACTAGTTTAAATAACTGTTTTAAGTTTTATCTAATCTAGCATAGAGCCTTGTTTTATTTTAATTATGATAAAATAAATAAATTATTATAAGGAGTTTGTTATGAATACAAGTATTGTAGGAAGACACATAGATTTAACTGAGCCAATTAAAGAATATATTAATAGTTCAATAGAAGTATTTAAAAAATATAATTTAGATATTATTTCTGTAAATTCAATTATTTCTCAAGATGAGAAAAATGGTAAAAAAGCATTTTCATTTGAATTCACTTTAAATGTTGCTCATATAGACACAGTTGTTGTAAAACAAAAAGACAAAGATTTATATTCTGCAATTGATATTGCAGTAGATAGAGTTTCAAAAGTTTTAAGAAGACATCATGATAAAATTTCAGCACATAAAGCTACTAAATTAACTGAAGTTGTATCTTCAGAAATTGAAGATAAAATTGCTGTTGAATTAGAAAGATTTGAAGATGAGATTGCACCTGCAAGACTTAACTCATACAAACCAATGGATATTGAAGAAGCATTAAAAGAATTAAAAGGTTCTGATGCACAATTCAAAGTATTCTATGATAAAGATGATAATATGAGAGTATTATATAAAAGTAGTACAGAAGGAAAATTCGGATTATACTAATCTCGAATTTTTATAATGAAAAAGGTATTAGTCTAATGACTAATGCCTTTTTTAATTTTAATAATATACAAATAGGATATTAAAAGTTTATGAATAAAACATTAAAAAAAATTGCACTTATTGGTCAACCAAATGTAGGAAAATCTTCGCTATTCAATAGAATTGCTCAAAAAAGAATTGCAATTGTTTCTGATTTAGCAGGAACAACAAGAGATATTAGAAGACATGAAGTTACAATTATGGATAAGACAGCATTAATGCTAGATACTGGTGGTATTGATGAAACTAATGATGCAATATTTTCAAATGTAAAAAGAAAAGCTATCGAGACTGCAAGAGAGGCTGATATAATACTTTTTATGGTTGATGGTAAAAATATACCTGATGATAAAGATAAAGAATTATTTTATGAGCTTCAAAGATTAGGTAAAGAATTAGCTCTAATTGTAAACAAAATTGATAATGATAAAGAGCTTGAAAGACTATGGGAATTCTTTGAATTTGGTATTTCAGATGAAAACTTATTTGGAATTTCTGTTTCACATAATAGAGGTACAAAGAATTTATTTGATTGGCTTTATAATCAACTTCCTGAACCAGAAGAAGAAGTTTTAGAATCTTCTGAAGTTAAAGAAATCATTACAGAATCTCATATTGTTCCCTTAGATGAAATGGAAACTAGTGAAGAATTAGAAGATTATGAAATTCAAGAAGACATTGTTTTTGATGACGAAGAAATTGAAAATCCTGATGCTTTTGTTGTTGATAATAAAATAAAAGTTGGAATCATTGGTCGAGTAAATGTTGGAAAATCTTCAATATTAAATGCTATTGTTGGACAAGAAAGATCTGTAGTCTCTCCAATTGCAGGTACAACTATTGACCCTGTTGATGAAGTTTACGAATATGCAGATAAAAGTGTTACTTTTGTTGATACAGCTGGTTTAAGAAGACGTGGAAGAATTGAAGGAATTGAAAAGTTTGCTTTAATGAGAACAAAAGAGATGTTAGAAAAAGCTAATGTAGCTTTATTAGTTCTAGATGCATCTTCTGAATTAACAGACCTTGATGAAAAAATTGCAGGTTTAGTTGATGAGTACGGATTAGGTACTATTATTGTTCTTAATAAATGGGATGAAAACATGGAGACTTTCAAGAAAATGGAAGAACTAATTAGAGGTAGATTTAAATTCCTTTATTATGCTCCAATTATTGCAGTTTCGGCTAAAACTGGTCGTTCTATTGATAGATTAAAAGATAAAATTATTGAAATATATGATAACTATACACAAAGAATTCCAACATCACAGCTTAATAGAGTTATTGAAAAAGCAGTTATAAGACACTCTCTTCCAAGTCCAAATGGTGCTTATTTAAGAATTTATTATTCAACACAATTTGAAACTAAACCACCAAGAATTGCACTTGTAATGAATAAACCAAGACTTCTTCATTTCTCTTATAAAAGATATTTGATTAATTTCTTAAGAGATAATTTTAATTTTGAAGGTTGTCCAATTCATATTATTGCTCGTGGTAAAAATGATAAAGTTGGTGATGAGGAATATTTAGAAGAGGATAATTAATTCTAAGGAGCAGTAATGCATATTATAAAAAATGATATATTTGCTGGTATTACAGCTGCCGTTGTTGCACTTCCTCTAGCTTTAGCATTTGGAGTTGCAAGTGGAGCTGGTGCTATTGCTGGTTTATACGGTGCGATTATATTAGGTTTATTTGCAGCTGTTTTTGGAGGTACTTCTACACAAATTTCAGGACCAACTGGTCCAATGACAGTAGTAACTGCTGCTGCTATTGCAACTTTCCCAAATGATTTTTCAACTGTTATGACAGTAATTTTTCTATCTGGACTAATTCAAATTTCTTTTGGATTAGTAGGGATTGGGAAATGGATTAAATATATTCCTTATCCTGTAATTTCTGGCTTTATGTCAGGTGTTGGTGTGATTATTATCATACTACAGATTAATCCATTTTTAGGTGTTGAATCTAATAGTTCTGTAATTCATACATTAACGCAAGTCCTAAATACTCTTCATAATGCAGATGACCATGCTTTAGTAGTGGCTTATATCACATTAGGAATTATGTTTTTAACTCCAAAATTTATTACAAAATATGTACCTTCAGCATTAATTGCTCTATTTGTTGTTACTTATTTTACAATTAGTACAAACTATGAAGTAGCAACAATTGGAAGTATTCCTGTTGGTTTACCTGAATTTATTTTACCTATATCTTTTGATATTTTACAATTAAGTTCAATTATAACTTTGGCTATTACACTTGCGTTATTAGGTTCAATTGATTCTTTATTAACTTCACTTGTTGCTGATTCTATGACTAAAACAAAACACAATCCTAAAAAAGAGTTAATAGGTCAAGGAATTGGAAATGCGGCTTGTTCTTTTTTTGGTGCAATACCAGGAGCAGGAGCAACTATGCGTACTGTTATAAACATTAATAGTGGAGGAACAACGAAATTATCAGGAATGGTTCATTCACTTACCCTTTTATTAATCATTTTATTTTTAGCTCCACTTGCATCTGAAATTCCTCTTGCTGTATTATCAGGTATTTTAATAAAAGTTGGTTTTGATATTTTAGATTATAAGTTCTTACGAATTATGAACAAGGTGTCAAGACAAGATTTACTTATTATGATTACAGTTTTTTTACTTACAATTTTTGTTGATTTAATTATGGCTGTAGGAGTTGGAATTACAATTTCATCTATTTTAGCTGTATATCAAATATCAAGAAATACTAGAATGAAAACAAAAAGATCAAAAAGTTCTTTTGAAATTGATATTGGAAACAATAATATTGAAATTATCAAGATTGATGGTTCTTTATTTTTTGGTACAGTTTCTGAACTAGATAATAAATTAGATAAAATATCTGAAAATAAAATAGTTATACTTGATTGTAAAAATGTTTCATTTTTAGATATATCTGCAATTTTTACAATTGAAGATATGATTGCAAAATTAAAAAATAGAAATATAAAAACACTTCTTGTTTTAAAACATGCACATAAAAGACACATTTTAGCTGTAGATACAGATGGTTCTTTCAAAAAAAATAAAATGTTTTTTCATATGGATGATGCAATTAATTATACACAACAATTGCAAATGGAGCAAAATGTCTAAAATATATTTATTAAATAATTTAAAATATGAAGGTGTTGAAAATTTAGAAGTTTTTGGTATTGAATATATAAAATCACAAATTGATTTATCAAAATATGATGCATTGATTTTTACTTCTAAAAATGCAATATATTCATTAGATTCATTTAATAAATCCTGGAAATCAATTCCTTCTTATGCAATTGCTCCAAAGACTGCGAATATAATAAATGAATATAAAGGTAAACTAGTTTTTACAGGTATAAGTTCTCATGGAAATGATTTCGCAAAAGAGCTTATACCAATACTTAAGAATAAAAAAGCTCTATATATAAGAGCTTTAAAAACTGTTTCTAAAATCACACAAATACTAAAAGAAAATGATATCAAGATTGATGAATTAATTACTTATAAAACTTCATGCTTACAATCTTCAAATAAACTAGAAAAAAACTCAGTATTTATTTTTTCTGCGCCTTCTAGTGTTGAATGTTTTTTTAAAAATTATTCATGGGATAATTCTTATAAAGCTATTGTAATTGGTAAAACAACTGCAAAATATTTACCATCAAATATTAAATATCAAATAAGTGAAAAAACATCAATAGACGAATGTATAAAACTTGCAAAGCAATTACTTATTTAAACTCTAATTTAACCATCTTTAGATAAAATATTGCCATCTAAGTAGTACGGGATTTCCATTGTTGAGGGTCCGATAATTTATTTTTGTGTGTAAGTGTAGAAGTATGGTGTGCAGCCTTTCATTGTGTTTAGGCTCCTAAAGTATTTCTCTTACGTGCAGTTATTGGCTTTTCAGGGCCAAATTTATGGTTAACGGCTACTTGGAAAACTAAATAAAATTTATAAATAATAATTAAATACAAGGAATAATCGTGAATATATTAATACTTGGAAGTGGTGGTAGAGAGTACTCTATTGGCCTTGCTATCTCTAAAGAAGAAACAGAACATAATTTATTTTTTATGCCAGGAAATGGTGCTACGGATAACTTAGGGACAAATATTAATATCAAAGATTACAATGAATTAGCTTCTTGGGCTAAAACAAATGAAATAGAATTAACTATTGTAGGACCTGAAGCTCCTTTAGTAGATGGTGTTGTTGATATATTTAAAGAAAATGATTTAACAATTTTTGGACCAAGTAAGGCAGCAGCTGAACTTGAAGGTTCAAAAGTTTATATGAAAAATATATTAAAAAAATATAACATACCAACAGCAGCGTTTATAGAAACAACTAACGAAAAAGAAGCTCATGATTTTATCGATACAATGAATTTACCAATTGTTGTAAAAGCTGATGGCTTATGTGGTGGTAAAGGTGTAATTATTGCACAAAGTTTTGATGAAGCAAAACAAGCAGCTTCGGACATGCTAGCAGGTACTTCTTTTGGAGATGCTGGAACTTCAATTGTTGTTGAAGAATTTTTAGATGGATATGAACTTTCTATTTTTGCAATTTGTGATGGTGAAAACTATAAAGTTTTACCTGCAGCTCAAGATCATAAGAGAATAGGGGATGGTGATACAGGACCAAATACTGGTGGAATGGGTGCGTATGCTCCAACTCCACTTGTGAATGATGATATATACCAAAAAGTTGAAGATAGAGTTATTAAACCAACTTTAGAAGGAATGAAAAAAGAAGGTGCTCCTTTTGAAGGTGTACTTTTTATTGGTGTAATGGTTGTAAAGGGTGAACCAATTATTTTAGAATATAATGTAAGATTTGGAGATCCTGAGTGTGAAATTTTAATGCCATTATTAGCATCTCCTGTTTCTGATTTATTTTATAAAGGTGCTACAAAACAACTTGATAAATTAGATATTAAAATTAAAAACGAATTTGGTGTTGGTGTTGTTATGGCTAGTGAAAACTATCCATATTCAAGCTCAACTCCTGCTGAAATAATTGTAGATGAAATTGTTGATGAAGACTTACTAAATAATTCACATATCTCTTATGCAGGTGTTTCAAAAGTTGATGATAAATTAATGGCTGATGGTGGAAGAGTTCTTGTTTGTGTAGGTTTTGGAACAAGTATTAAAGAAGCTAGAGATAGAGCTTATGAATTATGTGGTCAAGTACATTTTGCTGGTAAAAAAATCAGAACTGATATTGCATATCAAGCATTAAAGTAGTTCAATGAGTAATAATACAGACGATTTACAATTAGCATCAATGAGATCAAGAGCAACTGCTTTTGTAATTGATGATTTACTTGTAACTGCAATTATTCTTATCATTTTTTGGAATAATATAATGGCTGTTAGTCATGATGTTAATGCAATGATGTATTTTATGAAAACTGATTTAGTTATGCCTTTAATATTTCTAAAACTTGTATATCAAACAGTTTTTGTTTGGTATTATGGTGCAACTATTGGTAAAATTATTACTAAAATTAGAGTTATTGATTCTAATAATTGGGGTAGAGTAACTTTGTTTTCTGCAATTTTGAGATCAATTGGTAGAATTTTTTCTGAAATGTTCTTTTATATTGGTTTTTTAATCGGATTCTTTAATGATGGAAGAAAAACATTCCATGACTTAACAGGTAAAACATTGGTTGTTAATGCTTAGAAATTATGTAGCTTCATTTTTATTACTTACTACATTAGCTAATGCTGATGAATTAAAGAATGAAAAATTTCAGCTTATATCTCAAAACATTAATACTGAGAATAATATAGTAATAGCAAGTGGTAATGTAGTTATTTTCTCTCCTACATACTATATTTCTGCCTCAAAGGTAATATATAATAAAGAAGAAGAGACTTTTGAATTATTTGATAATGTATTAATATTAAAAGATAATACAATTCAAACTCAAAGTGATTATGCTTTAGTTAATTTAAAGAATGATTCTTATTCGCAATCACCTGTTTTACTTTTTGATAAAAAAAGTAATCTATGGGTTAATTCAAAAAAATCGACTAAAGATGATACAAATATAGAATTAGAAAGTTCAATAATTTCTTCTTGTGATTGTGTTGATCCTGCTTGGAGTATACGTGTATCATCAGCATCTTATGATACAGATAATAAGTGGGTTCATGCATATAATCCAAGATTATATTTTAGAGATGTTCCCGTATTTTATAGTCCTTATTTAGGGTTTCCTACAGATACTACACGAAGAACTGGCTTATTACCTCCAACAATTGGATATTCAAATAGCGAAGGAATTTACTATTCTCAATCCTTATTTATAGCACCTGCAGCAAATTATGATTTAGAAATAAAACCTCAAATTAGAAGTGATAGAGGATATGGAGCATATACTTACTTTAGATATGCAGACTCACCTTATTCTTTACTAAAATTAAATGCAGGTTTTTTCAAAGAACAAAAATCTTATCAAATAGAAAATGACTTAGACAACCAAAAGCATTATGGTTGGGGTTTAGAGTATGAAAGAACTAAACTATTTTCAAAGAAAAACCATCAAGATGGTTTTTATGCTTCAATTAATTGGTTAAATGATGTTGAATATGAAACTTTAGAAGATGAAGAAAGTACTATTTCTACAGATGAAAAAGTAGAATCAAAAATAAACTACTTTTATAACACTCCAAGATATTATGGTGGAGTATATGGAAGATACTATATTGATACATCAGAAGATTCAAATGATTCTACATTACAAGAATTACCTCATTTACAATTCCATTCATATAATAAAGAACTATTTGGTATAGATAATCTTTTATATTCACTTGATACTAAATATCGAAATTACACTAGAGAAGAAGGTTTAAATGCACAGTATTATGAACTTTCATTACCTATAAATTATAGTAGATATTTTTTAGATGATTATTTATATGTAAATGTTGAAAACAAAGTTGTGCTTAGTAAATATAAATATACTAATGATGCTTCAACTTATGATGATGGGACATTAGCACAAAATGTTTTTTCAGTTTCTGTTGGAACTGATTTAATAAAACCTTATGATAATTATCTTCATACTATAAATTTAAATGCCCAATACTCTCATCCTGAAAATTTAAGAGAAGATGGTGATTTATATGGAATTACTACAGAAGATTCTACAAGTGAATTATCTTCATTTGCTAATACTGAAGAAGATAGAGAAATTAACATTTCATTAAATCAATCTTTATATGATAATAAAAATTTAAAACAAGTTATAAATCATAAATTAACTCAATCAATTCTATATAATAGCGTTGACAAGCCAAAACTTCAAGATGCAGAAAATTATATAAAGCTAAATTACAATGACATCTCTGTTTCAAATAAGATTACATACAATGTTGAAGATAATTATTTTACTCAGGCTTCTTTAGATGTTAAATATAAAATTAAAGATTTAACATTAAGTGCAGGGTATTATAAATCAAAAGAAACAACTAATTCTAATAAAGAAGAATTAGAGTCTTATAGAGTTAAAGCAGATTACAAAATTTCAAAAGATTATAAAGTTTCTTATTATGAAAACTATAATATTTTGGAAGAAGTAAAAAGTAAACAAGGTATTAACTTCAATATAAATGATGCATGTTGGAATTTTGATATAAAATATGAAAGAGAAAGAATTCCTTCTACAAGTACAAGTTCTAGTATTGATCAAAAAATATTATACTTCAATCTAGAATTAAAACCTCTTGGTGGAATAAAACAACAATATGAACTTGAGGAAAACTAGATGACTACTGATCCAATTTTTTTTAAAAATAGAGAAGTTGCTGCATACAGATTACTTGATGTTCTACCTATTGATAAAATGAAACTAGAAGATTGGACTGTTTTATCTACTTCTTGTAGTGGTTATCCAATTGCAAGTATTATTGCAAAAGAGTTAAATGCCAAATTAGATATGATGTTTTCAAAGAAAATATATGCACCTAGTAATAATGAATGCGAAATTGCTATTGTAACAGAAGCTGAGGAAGTTCTAATTCATGAAGAACTTGTAAAATCTTTTGATATAAATTTAGATTTGATATATGGTCAATCTAAATATTTATATGAAAATGAGCTATCGTATGAAGTGAGTAAATTCAGAAATGAAGCAACTTTAACTAATTTAAATGAAAGAAATATACTTCTTATTGATGAAGGATTAAATACAGGATTAACAATGATGGCTTGTATTAAAAGTGCAATTAAATTAGGTGCAAAATCAATATCAGTGGCAACACCAGTAATTCCCACTGCAAGTATTCAAACAATTGAATCAATTGCAGATGATTTGTATTATGTAGAAAAATTAGATCATTTTATATCTATTAATTTTTATTATGATACATTAGAAGAAATAAAATTTAAAGATATAGAAACAATAAAAAAGGATTAAGATAAATGTCAACAGTTTGTGAATTTGAATTAAGTAAAAAACAAGAGATTTTCGAGTTTGGAAAAGTAGCTAAACAAGCAAATGGATCTGTATTAGCAAAATTAGGAAATGCAGTTGTATTAGCAACAGTAGTAAGTGAATTTGATAATCCTGTTAGTGAAGATTTTACTCCTTTAACAGTTCAATATATTGAAAAAACATACGCAGCAGCAAAGTTACCTGGAGGTTTCTTTAAAAGAGAAGCAAAAGCCAGTGAATTTGAAACATTAACTTCAAGAGTAATTGATAGAAGTTTAAGACCATTATTTCCAAAAGGTTATGTTTATCCTACAACTATTACTGTAATGGTTCTAAGTGCAGATAAAGAAGTTGATATTCAAGCATTAGCTTTAAATGCTGCAAATGCTGCATTATATACATCAAACTTACCTGTTAAAAAATCTGTTTGTGGTGTTAGAGTTGCAAAAATTGATGGTGAATATGTAGCAAATCCAAAAATGAGTGAATTAGAAAACTCGACTTTAGATTTATATATAGCAGGTTCTAAAGATGAATTATTAATGATTGAAATGAAATCTATTTCTTCAACTGATATGGTTGAAGTTGATATTGAAGCTTTTACAAAAGTTCATAATTCAAATGAAGTTAATGAAACTAATTTAGTTGAAGCTATTGCTTTTGCACAAAAAGCTTTATTTGAAGCAAATAGTGCTTATGAAGCAGGTTTTGAAGAAGCTTGTAAAGATATGAAAGAAGTTGAATTAGTTGAATTTAAAATTCCTGAAGAAGTTATTGTTTATGTAAGAAACACTTATTCTTCAAATATTACAGCGGCTATTGAAAAACTAGCTAAAAGTGAAAGAGCTACTGAACTTAAAGATGTTGCAAAAATGATTTCTATTGATTCATATTGTGAAGAAAATGAAATTGAATTTTCAGTTGTTTATGAAGCAGTTTCTGTTGTTAAAAGAGAAATCGTAAGAAAAATGATTGTAAATGATAAGGTAAGAGCTGATGGTAGAGGTTTAAAAGATGTTAGACCAATTTCAATTGATACAAATATTTTACCTTCAGCACATTCATCTTGTTTATTTACTCGAGGTGAGACACAAGCATTAGTTGTAGGAACTTTAGCTGGAGCTAAAGATGGACAAATGTATGAAATGTTAACTGAAAAATCAACATTAATAGATAGATTTATGCTTCATTATAACTTCCCAGGTTTCTCAGTAGGAGAAGCTAAACCAATGTTTGGAGTAGGAAGAAGAGAATTAGGTCATGGTAATTTAGGTAAAAAAGCCTTAGAACCAACTATTGATAACGATTATTCTGAAACAGTAAGATTAGTATCAGAAATTTTAGAATCAAATGGTTCTTCATCAATGGCAACAGTATGTGGTGGTTCTTTAGCACTTAAAGCAGCTGGTGTTCCAATTTCTGATTTAGTTGCTGGTGTTGCAATGGGTATGGTTGTTGAAGATGGTAAATATTCTGTACTAACTGATATTATGGGACTTGAAGATCACGATGGTGATATGGACTTTAAAGTTGCAGGTACAGCAAAAGGTATTACTGCTTTACAAATGGATATTAAACTTGGTGGAATTGAGTTAAGTGTTTTAGAAGAAGCATTATTACAAGCAAAAGAAGGACGAGAACATATTTTAGGTCTTATGGAAACAGCAGCAGCAGAGATTATTCCAAGTGAGGCTTTACCATTAATTGAACAATTTGCAATTGATCCTAGTAAAATAATGGTTGTTATTGGAAAAGCTGGTTCAACAATTAAAGAAATAATTGAGAAATTCTCGGTAGGAATTGACTTAGATAGAGATAGTGGTAATGTTAAAGTAAGTGGAAATAATAAGCAAAATGTATTAGATGCTTGTGAACATATTAAAACAATTTCAAACAATGCAGTTTCTAGAAAACCACATTCAAAAGATTTAGATTTTGAAAAACTTTATAAAGTGGATGATGTTGTAATGGGTAAAGTAGAAAGAATTGTTGACTTTGGTGCTTTTGTTGCCTTACCAAAAGGTGGAGAAGGACTACTTCATATTTCTAAAATATCTAAACAAAGAGTAAAAAATGTTTCTGATGTTTTAAGTGTTGCAGATGAAATAGAAATAAAAGTACTTAAAGTTACAAAAGACAGAATTGAATTAGCTTCTAATTCAATTTAATAATTAACCCTAGTTTAATACTTCTTACGTTAGTATAGATTAATAACTTTTTAATATACAAGGTAAGGGGTACTAGATATGGCGAAGCTTTTAATCGTAGATGATTCTACAATGCTAAGAGATATGTTAAATTATGCATTAAATGAAGGTGGTTACACAGATGTAACTGAGGCAGTTGATGGAGTAGATGGTTTAGCAAAAGCTAATAGCGCTGATTTTGACTTAATAATAACTGACGTAAATATGCCAAATATGGATGGACTTACACTTATTGGCGAACTTCGAAAAATACCAAAATATTCTAAAAAACCTATTTTAGTACTAACAACTGAAAGAAGTGATGAAATGAAAACTAAAGGTAAAGCTGCTGGAGCTACTGGTTGGATAGTTAAGCCTTTTGTTCCTGATCAATTGTTAAAAGCGGTAAATATCGTTTTAAGTAGATAATAAAAGGATCTAAGATGTCATTTGATATTTCAAAATATAGAGAAATGTTTTTAGAAGAAGCTGAAGAACTTTTTGAATCAGCAGATAATGTACTTTTAGAAGCAGAAAATAATGGTTCTTTAACAGACGATGAAATGGGACAATTATTTAGAGATGTGCATACCTTAAAAGGTAGTGGTGCATCAGTTGAGTTAAAACTTTTTGCTGAATTCACTCATGATGTAGAAAATATGATGGATAAATTAAGAAATCATCAAATTGAGTTTATTCCTGAAATGGCTGGAACTTTAATTGATGGTTTAGATGTAATGAAAGAGATTTTAGATCTTGAAGTTGCAGAAGATTTAACAAAAGAAACTTTTACAGAAATGACGTCTAGCTTATTAGTTGAGATTCGTGCATATACAAATGGAACAGCTGTAAAAAAAGAAGAACCTGAAGTTGTAGTACCTGTTGTCTCAACACCTGAACCTGTTAAAAAAGAAATTGAAGTATCAGATGATGATAATTTCGGTTTTTTTGATGATGATTTAAATGATCAAATTGGAAGTAAATCTTATGGAATTTTTGCTGATGATGTAGATGAGGATCAAAAAAACTTTGGTTTTTATGATGAAGCATTAGAAAATGCATCAAATAATTATAAAGATACTCCTTTAAATCAAGAAGAAAAAGAAAATTTTGGATTCTTTGACGACGTTCCTTCATTAACACCTGATGCTGTTATGGAAAGTAATAATATTCAAGAAACTGAAAATAAAGAAGAAGCTAATGTAGTTACATCTAATGATGTAGTTAAAACTGAACAAAAACCAGTTGCAAGAGCTAGTAAAGAAATTAAAGAAAAACCAACTAAAAAAGCATCAACAAATAACAATATTAGAGTTAATCTAGATAAAATTGATTTACTTATGAATAATGTTGGAGATTTAGTTATTACAAATGCAATGCTTACACAATTTTCTTCAACAATTGATGATACAAAAACTAGAAATTCTGTACTTGAGAGATTAGAACTTTTAGAAAGACATATTAGAGATATGCAAGATTCAATTATGAGTATTCGTATGGTACCTATGGAATCTATTTATTCAAAATTCCCAAAAGTTGTAAGAGATATTTCTAAAAAACTTGGCAAGAAAGTAGAGTTCAAACATTTTGGTGATAATGTTGAAATTGATAAAGCAATGATTGAAGGATTAACTGATCCTTTAATGCATATTATTAGAAATTCACTTGACCATGGTTTAGAAACTCCAGAAGAAAGAGAATCATCTGGAAAAACTGACGTTGGTTCAATTATTATCTCAGCAGAACAAGCTAATGGTCAAATGATTATTACAATTGAAGATGATGGAAGAGGAATTGATTCTGAGAAAGTTGCCTTAAAAGCACTTGATCAAGGACAAATTGATGAAAATCAATACAATACAATGAGTCTTAACGAAAAAGCTATGCTTGTATTTGGAGCAGGTGTTTCAACTGCTGATCAAATTTCTGAAATTTCGGGTCGTGGTGTTGGTATGGATGTTGTTAAAACAAATATACAAAAACTAGGTGGAGATCTAAAATTAGATACAACTTTAGGGCAGGGTACGATTTTAACAATTATGTTACCTTTAACTCTTGCAATTCTTGATGGTTTAGATATTGCAGTTAGTGATCAAAAATATATTTTACCACTATCATCAATTGTTGAGTCATTACAACCAACATCTGATATGATTAAAAAAATTGGTGACGGAACACAAGATCTACTAATGTTAAGAGAAGAATTCATTCCAGTTGTGAGAATTCATCAGTTATTTGGACTAAAGAATAGTTTTGAAAACTTAGAAGATGGAATGTTAATTGTTGTTAAATCTGGGAATACAAAAGTTGCATTGTCAATTGATGAATTCTTAAATCAACATCAAGTTGTTGTAAAACCACTTGATAAAAACTTTAGATCTGTTGAAGGTATTGGTGCTGCAACAGTAAGAGGTGATGGTAGTATTGGCTTGATTTTAGATGTTGTTGGTATTATAAATGCACAAATAAATATTGAGAAGAATATGAATAAGGCAAGAAAAGCATCATAAATGAATTACACTACAGATGATATTCACAATAAAGTAAAAAAACTTCTTTATGGATTAACTGGTATAACTCTAGCAGATAATAAAGATATCATGATCTCTAATAGAATAGAGAAACTAAAAAGAGATAGTAAATTTAAAGGTGATATTATGGAACTTCTTCAATTAATTGAAGAAGGTTCGTATGTTACTGATTTTATTAACTCTTTTACTACAAATAAAACTCACTTTTTCAGAGAAGATTTTCATTTTTTAGATTTAAAAAATAGAGCCATACCAGAACTAGTGAAATCTGGAAATAATATTAGTATGTATTGCTCTGCTTCTTCTACAGGAGAAGAACCTTATTCAATGGCAATGACACTCTTAGAAACTCAAGAAGAATTAGGAAAAAGATTAAATGCTTCAATAATTGCTACAGATATAGATACAAACGTATTACAATATGCAGCAAATGGGGTTTATAGATATTCTAAATCATCAAAAGAGTTTCCTTCTTGGATAAAACCTCCTAAATATTTCAAAAAAAGAGTTCAAAAGAATTTATCTGGTGAAGAGATACTTATAAAAGTTAAAGATGAGTTAAAGAAAATGATTTCTTTTCAAGTTATGAATTTAAATGACTCTTCTTATCCTTTTTCGAAAAATCAATTTGATATTGTTTTTTGTAGAAACGTATTAATATATTTTTCATCAGAGGATCAAAATAAAATATTAAAAAAACTTTTTTCACACCTAAAGATTGGTGGTACTTTGTATTTAGGTCATTCAGAAAACCCACAAGATCTAGTTAATTATGTAAAAAGAGTAGGGCAAAATATTTTTATAAAAGAAAAGGAAATCTTTTGATTATTATTGGACATAAAGATGGAAGTATTGAAAAAACGTCTTCTATAAGATTTACACAAAAAACTAAAGGTCTATCAACACACACTGTAATTGGTGGAGAATTTGCTGTTGGTAATGATGTTGAAGAAATTGCTTTTAAAACATTATTAGGCTCATGTGTAGCCATTATGTTTTTTGATAAAGTAAGTAAAATAAAAGGAATGAACCATTTTTTACTTCCGGCAACAAATAATAGTAATGATGATATGAAATATGGTCTTTATTCTGTTGAAGCAATGCTTAATGAAATGTATAAACTAGGCTGTAATAAAAATAATATGGTTGCAAAAATATCAGGTGGTGCTGATATCATGCAACTTAATATGTCATCACAGTCAATAGGGCATAGAAATGTAGAGTTTGCTAAAGATTTTTGTAAATCAGAAGGTTTTCAATTAGTTAGTGAACATACACGTGGTGAACATGGTAGGTTGATTTTATTAGCAAATGAATTTGAAACTTTTATTAAAGTAACTCAAAAAAGTGAAACAGATAGTAAAATTGCATCTGAAGAGAAATCATTACAAAAAGAGATTACAAAAGCTCCTGTTATCAAAGAATATGTTGGTGCTGTTGACTTATTTGGAATGGAAGAAAAACAAGAACCAGAAATGGAAATTGAACTTTTCTAAAAAATTAGAGATTTATAAATAGGGTGGCTATATAAGTGTATACAGTTTTAGTTATTGATGATTCTGCTTCAATGAGAAGAATTATTAAAGATATGATTAATGATATTGAAGAATTTGAAGTTATATCAATGGCTGTAGATGCCTATGATGCAAGAGAAAAAATTAAACAATATGAACCTGATTTAGTTACTATTGATATAAATATGCCTAAAATGGATGGAGTAACTTTCTTAAGAAACTTAATGAGACTCCACCCTATGCCTGCTGTTGTTGTGTCAGGTGAGGGTGTAAGAGGTAATGATATTTTTGATGATGGAGCTGTTGGTTTTATTCCTAAACCTGAAAATGGTGAATCTATGCAATCTTTTCAACATAGAATAAAAGATACCTTATTAAATTTAACATTTTTACTTAAAAGATATACTTTAAAAAAACCAAGAGCATTAATTGTAAAAAAAACTAATAATAAAGAAATAGAGTATAAAATTCATCCAGATGAAGTAATGTCATCTAAACCAATTAGAGGTAATGGAAGTAAATTAATTGCAATAGGTTCTTCAACAGGTGGTGTTGAAGCTTTATGTAAAGTATTTATGAAACTTCCTTCTTCTTTACCTCCTATTTTAATTACTCAACACATACCATATGGATTTTCAAACTCATTTGCTCATAGATTAAACGATAACTCAGAAGTAAATGTTCACGAGGCAAAAGATGGAATGCTTTTAGAAAAAGGTCATGCTTATTTAGCTCCTGGAAATATGCACTTAAGTATTGAAAAAAGTGGATTAGGGTATAAAACTAAATTACTAGACACAAAAAAAGTTAGTCAACATAAACCAAGCGTAGATATATTATTTCGATCAGTTAACAATGTAATTGGTTCATCTGCAATGGCTGTTATCATGACTGGTATGGGTGATGATGGAATGATTGCAATGAAAGATATGTATGATAATAATGTTTATACTCTTGCACAAAATGAAGAATCTTGTGTTGTATTTGGAATGCCAGCAAAAGCAATTAAAGCAGGTGCAATAAAAGACATCATTCATTTAGATGATATAGCTGAGTATATTATAGATTATTCTAAGGGAAAGAGAAAATAGAAGACTATTTTGTAATGTATTAATTAGTTTGAAAATTATAGTTTTCAAGACTAAATTAAACTTATTAAAGTATAATAGTATTTATATAAACTTTTAAAGGCTATAAATGAGATATGATTTAGACTTTTCTAATACTTTTGATAGAACACTATTGTTTTGGATTGAACGTTTTATAAGGTATAAATTAACTACACTATCAAATAGACAAGTTAATGATAAAGAAAAACTAGCACTTATAATACAAAAATTAGTTGTTGGTACAAATAATATTAATGAACTTACATTATTAGTGAAAGATGCAAGAAACATTGGTTTATCAGGAATTAACACATATTTTAATCCCTTAGTAAAACTTTTTAATTTTCTAAATAATTTAGGTTTAGCTTCAATGAAAGAAATTGATGAAGAACTCTTGAGTGATTTTTTAGCAAGTTCAACAAGTGGTCTATCAGATGCATCAAAGAAAAATCATAGAATTGCCCTACTTGGACTTTTTACTTATATTGACAAACAAAATGAAAATACAGATGGTAATTCATATATGTTTAAAATTGAGCTAAAAAATTGGGGAGGATTAAAAGGAAATTCTGGTTCAAAACTACCCTCTTTTATGAATAAAGATGAAATTAATAGATTTTTAATAGCTATTAATGAGTATGAATTTAGTGATAAAACATCATATAGAAACAGACTTATCATCAAAATGATAATTTATACAGGTATTCGTGTATCTGAGATGTTAAATCTAAAATTAAAAGACATGTTTAAAGAAGATGATGTTTATTTACTTCAAATTAGAGGAAAAGGAAATAAACCACGAGTTGTAATGATTAAAGCCTCAATTATAGAAAATGATTTAAATAATTGGCTTGATATGCGTGTTTGTAATGATGACTTATTAGTATGTAATCAAAAAGGAAATAGATTAACCCAAAGTTATGTAAGTAGAACTGTTGAAAATATATTAATAAGTGCAGGAATTAGAAAAGAAAAAAATGGTGCTCATATGTTAAGACACTCATTTGCAACTTTATTATATCAAAAACATCATGATTTAATTTTAGTACAAGAAGCACTAGGACATGCAGATATAAATACATCTAGAATATATACACACTTTGATAAAGATAGGTTAAGAGCAACTACTAATTTAATGGATTAAGGATATTATTTTTTACCAAAAAGAGGCAGTTTCATAAGATGAGTTTTCAATGTTGTCTAATTCTAAATAGATATTATCATTATAATCTATGTATAAACTATAATCCCCTATAAAAAGACTATTTTCTATCTCTCTTTTATTTAAATATATATCTTCTGCATCTTGGCTTAAGTCCGATAAATAGTACTCTACCATTGAAGGTGCCATATTATTAATAGCACCTTCTATTGAGTTAAAATTATCAACACCAAAAGTATTATACAAAGATATTTTATTTAATAATGTAATCATTATTCTCTTTTTTAATTATTAAATCCATTTAATAGTGAAGCCATTCTATTTAAATCGATTTTATTATCTTCTTGTTTTTCTTCGTTTTTTTCTTCTTTATTACTACTTACATCATTTTGAGAAGTTTTGTTATTTGAATTATATAAACCACCTAAAGGTTCATCTTCTTTCTTTTCTTCTTTGCTTTCTTCTTTATCTGAGTCTTCTACAGTTTTCTTTTCTTCACTAGTGCTTGATGAATCATTTGTAATATCATTATTTGATACTTTTTTATTTAGTAAACCTTCAATTTTTCCTAACATTGAAGAAATATTAGAATTATCTTCTTCTGTATTAGTTTTAAAGTCGTTTACATTTAATTCTAAATCTTCTTTAACTGTTTCAAGATCAAGAATTTCATCTTCTAGTTCAGTTATCTTTGTCTCTAATTTAGTATTTTTTAATTCAAGTTCTTCATAAGCTTTAATTAGTGTATTTAAAGCATTGTTTAGTTTTGAAATTGTTTCTGCATTTGTCATTTGTATTTAATCCTTGTTGATATTATTATTAGTTCGTTATTATTACAAAATTTAGCTAATAATTCCATCAATTTTTAATAAAGAATCAACACTTGGCTTTCTTTGTGCAAAATTATAGAATAATTCATCCATATTTTTTGATCCACCTTTAGATAATATAGTTTCTTTATATTTTAAAGCAAGCTCTTTATTGAAAATATTTTTTGAATCAATAAACATATAAAATGCATCGGCACTTAGTACTTCAGCCCACTTGTATGAGTAATATCCAGCTGCATATCCACCTGCAAAAATATGAGAAAATCCATTTTGGAATTTGTTATATGAAGGTGGAATCATTGGTGAAAATTCTGCTCTTACTTTATCTAGTACATTTTGCACTTCTTCTTCAGTTTTGTATAAGTCTTGATATAGTTTAAAGTCAAACAAAGCTAATTCTATTTGTCGTACAAGTGCAAGCGATGATTGGAAGTTCTTAGCTTTGATAATCTTTTCAATAGCTTCATCATCTAGAACCTCTTTAGTCTTGTAATGTTTAGCAAAAAGTTTTAACACTTCTTTATCATAAGAAAAGTATTCTAAAAACTGTGATGGAAACTCAACTGTATCCCAAGCAACTCCAGAAATACCACTTACATAAGGTTCTTTTATATCACTTAATAAATGATGTAAGGCATGTCCCATTTCATGAAATAGTGTAACAACATCAGAATGTCTTAATAAAGATGGTGTAGTTTTAGTTGACTGAGGAAAATTACAAACAATAAAAGCTGTAGGAAGTTGTTCTTCGCCTTTACTATTAGAATAGTGTGAATGCCAGCTATTCATCCAAGCTCCACCTCTTTTATCTTTTCTAGCTTCTAAATCTATATAAATTCGTGCAGTTTGTTTTTCATTCGTTAAAAGATCATATACTTTTACTTTCTCATCCCATGCTTTAGTATCAACTTGAACAAATTTTACATCAAACATTTGATGTAAAAAATCAAAGAAACCATCTAATACAGATGTTTGCTCAAAATAAGGTCTATAATACTCTTCATCTAAATCATATTTAGCTTTCTTTAGTTTTTCAGAATAATAAGACATATCAGAAGATCTAAAATCACTTACACCATCTTTTAATGCTAGTTCTTTAATTTCATTCAGCTCTTCACCTGCTTTTTTCTTACCCTTGTGACCTAATTCTTCTAAGAACGAAACTACTTCTTCTTCTTTTGAAGCCATTTTTGTCTCTAAAGAGTATTCAGAATAAGAGTTAAATCCTAATATTTTTACTTTTTCATTTTTTAAAATTAGTATTTGTTCAATTATCTTTCCATTCTCCGGTGCTCTTGTACAAAAAGCTTTATAAAGTTCTTCTCTTTTTTCTCTTGATGTTCCATAAGTCATATAAGCCATATAAGAAGGAAATTGTAAATTAAATTTATATTTAGTCTTATCATCTTCTTCGAATGCTGCTAATTCTAAATCAGAGCTAGGTATTTCTTTTACATCTTCTTTATCTTCTACAATCATTTCAAAACTATTAGTTGCATTTAAAAGATTTTGTGAGAACTTATGAGATAACTCGCTAAGAGTTAAATTTATATCTTCTAATCTTTTTTTCTTTGCATCATCTAAATGTGAACCTGAAAGTTTGAAGTCTCTTATTTCATTTTCTAATACTTTATTTTGTATATCGTTTAAAGTAGTTTTACAGTTAGACTGTATATCTTTTAAAGCCTTAAAAACATCATCATTTTGAGATATCCAAGTTTCATATTTTGATAAAACTGGAAGACATTCTTCATAAACTTTTCCTGTAGTTTCTGAATTTTTAACAGAATCTATATGAAATATAGGAGTAACAAAATTGTTAATACTCTCCCCTATTTCTTGATATGGCATAACAAAATTTTCATAAGTTTTATTTTCTATTTCCATTAATTCTAATATTTCATTTTTTGATTGATCTAAAAGCTTTTCTAATAATACTTTTGAATCAGTTAACTTTTCTAAATTAAATTCTTTAAACATTTTATATAATCCTTTTTATTTTTTAAATTGTATTGTAAATCCTCTATCAAACTTTTCATAGTCTTGATAGAAAGTAAAACTTTTTGTATTAAACTCTTCTAAATACTGCGACAATGGATTTTTTTGATCATAACCCATTTCACAAAGTAAATATTCGATATTTCGTTCATCTGTTTGTTTTATTATATCTTTTAATAACTCATCACCAATATTTCCACCAAATAAAGCATTTGACGGTTCATAAGCTACATTTTTTGGTAAGTCATAATCATTTGCAATATAAGGAGGGTTTGAAATAGTTAAATCTATATTTGTTTCATTTATATTTTCATATAAATTACTTAACCTAAATTCTATTTTATCGTCAACATTATGTTTTATTGCGTTTTGTTTTGCTAATTCTAGCGCTTTTTCGTTTATATCTACTGCAATTATCTTTATATCTTTTATTAATAAAGCTAACATCACAGATATTATTCCTGAACCAGTACCAATTTCAAGAACATGTACTGTTTCTTTTTTATCTTTTAATATTTCAAGTGCATTGTCTATTAATAGTTCTGTTTCTGGTCTTGGTATTAAAACACCCTCTTTTACAATAAAAGTCTCACCATAAAATGAAGCTTTGTTTGTTAAATACTCTATAGGATAATCTTGGGCTCTTTTTTTTACAAGTTTTGCTAGTTCTTGTTCTTTATCAAACTGCTTATTATAATTCATATGTAACCAGATAGTATTTTTATCTAATAAATACATCATTAATATTTCAACTTCTTTAGCTGGAATATGAGTTACAAACTTTAAATCATTTGCATATTTTCTAACTGTATCTTTTATTGTCATTTATTATTAAACCTTTTTTAAACTTGTTATTATAGTTAAACTATTATGAATTAACATTTATCCTAATATATATAAAGCTAATTCATCAGATAATAAAAAGTTTTTATTATAAATTCTATTATTTTGTATTAAAACTTTGTCTTCTTGTACTAAATGTTCTACTTTTTCTAACTCATCTTGTGTAAAAAGTGATAATTCAACACCATTTGAGCATCTAAATCCTAGTAGTATTTTTTCTGTTTTTATATCTTCTTGGCTTATTGGTTCATACTCCATATTGAATGGATTTTTTATATATTCTTCAATGCTTTTTATAGGATAATATCTTTGATTATCAACATAACCAACAGCACCTGCACCTATTCCTAAATATTCTTTATGTTCCCAATACCCATAGTTATGTTTTGATTCATATTTTTTTTCTTTTGCAAAATTTGATATTTCATATTGCTTAAAACCATGTTCATTAATATAATCAAATATTTCATAAGAAAGCTCTTCGTCATCAATTTTTACTGAAGATCTATCAAAGAATTTTGTACCTTCTTCAATAGTTAAAGAATAAGCACTTAAGTGTGTAATAGGAAGTTCAAAAGCTTGTTTAAAATCTTCTTTCATACTTTCTAATGTATCTCCTTGAACTCCATAGATTATATCACAATTAATACCATTAAAACCAATACTATTTGCATTTTGTATAGCTTTTAAAGCACTTTTATTATTATGCGAACGACCTAAGAATTTTAGTTTGTCATTATTAAAACTTTGTACTCCAAAACTAACTCTTGTTACTCCATAATTGTACATATTTTCTAGCCACTCATATGAGGCAGAATTTGGGTTTGCTTCTGTTGTGATTTCAGCACCTTCAATTAAGTAAGGTTTGAATATTTCAAATACTTCTTTATATTCATGATGTTTGATGCATGATGGTGTTCCACCACCTATAAAAACTGTTTCTATTTGTTTATTATGTTTTTTTACATAATTATTTAATTCTGTTTTTAATTGTAATTTTAAAGCTTTCATATACTCTTGTTTTAAATGAAACTTATCTGTATATGAATTGAATGCGCAGTAAAAACATTTACTGTCACAAAAAGGTATATGTATGTATAAAAGCAATTTTTAATCCTATTTTTTGTAAAATCTTTGGCTAATTATAAGGGAAAATAT
Organism: Poseidonibacter parvus; assembly: GCF_001956695.1. NCBI lineage: Bacteria > Pseudomonadati > Campylobacterota > Epsilonproteobacteria > Campylobacterales > Arcobacteraceae > Poseidonibacter > Poseidonibacter parvus. The sequence goes on along the minus strand of NZ_CP019070.1, from coordinate 1,489,611 downwards.
ATTTATGACTGATAAAAATGAAATCACAAAAGATAATACCAAAAATTACAGACCTAATGTAGCAGCGATTGTACTATCAGCTAAATACCCACATACATGTGAAATATTTATTGCTTCACGAACAGATGTAGATAATGCATGGCAATTTCCACAAGGTGGAATTGACGAAGGTGAAACACCTAAGGAAGCTTTGTATAGAGAGCTTGAAGAAGAAATTGGAACAGGAGATGTGGAAATTATTGCAGAATATCCAAAATGGGTTTCTTATGATTTCCCTCCAGCAATTGCAAAAAAGATGCAACCGTATGATGGACAAATACAAAAATATTATTTAGTAAAGTTAAAAAAAGGTGCAAAAATAAATATTGAAACTGAAATACCAGAATTCAGTGAATTCAAGTTTGTACCAACAAAAAATATTTATGATTATATAACTTTCTTTAAAAGAACAGTATACAAACAAGTTATAAAATATTTTAAAAGTGAAGGTTATATTTAAAAAGGATTGATGAATAAATGTTAAAAGTATTAAAATTTGGTGGAACAAGTGTAGGAACACTTGAGAGAATCCAAAATGTAGCAAATATTATAAAGAAAATTAAAGATGAAGGTCATGATGTTATTGCTGTAGTTTCTGCAATGAGTGGTGAGACTAATAAATTAATTGAATATGCGGAAAGTTTTTCAAAAGAAGCAAATCCTGCTGAAATGGATATGTTATTAAGTTCAGGTGAGCGAGTTACTTCAGCACTATTATCAATTGCTTTAAATGAACAAGGTTATAAAACAACTTCAATGAGTGGTAGAGAAGCTGGAATTATTACAGATGAAGCTCATACAAAAGCAAGAATAGAAGATATTGATACTACAAATCTTAAAAATGCTATTAGTGAAGGTAAAACTGTAATTGTTGCAGGTTTTCAAGGTGTTACAATTAATACGAATAGAGTTTCAACACTTGGACGTGGTGGAAGTGACTTATCTGCTGTTGCAATTGCAGGCGCTATACAAGCTGATATTTGTGAAATATATACTGACGTTGATGGTATTTACACAACAGACCCAAGAATTGAACCAAAAGCAAAAAAACTAGAAAAAATTTCTTATGATGAAATGTTAGAATTAGCTTCACTAGGAGCAAAAGTTTTACAAAATAGATCAGTAGAAATGGCTAAGAAATTAAATGTAAATTTAGTATCAAGATCTAGCTTCACTCCAGAAGTTGAAGGTACGTTAATAACAAAGGAAGAGAATATTATGGAAAAACCAGTTGTAAGTGGAATCGCATTAGATAGAAATCAAATAAGAGTTGGTATGTACGGAGTAACTGATAAGCCTGGCATTGCTGCATCAATCTTTACATCATTAGCTGATGCTGATATTAATGTTGATATGATAGTTCAAACAAGAGGACTTGATGGTACAACTGATTTAGATTTTACTATTCCTACAACTGATTTTACATTATGTAAAAGCGTAATGGAAAAATTCAAAAGTCAATCTAAAAATATTGATTACAATGAAAATATTTGTAAAGTTTCAATTGTCGGTGTTGGAATGAAATCTCATACAGGTGTCGCATCAAAAGCTTTTTCTGCATTAGCAACAGAGAATATTAATATTAGAATTATTTCAACTTCAGAAATCAAAATATCAATGATTATAGAAGAAAAATATGCTGAATTAGCAGTAAGAGCATTACACGAAGCTTATAATCTGGATAAATAAGCGTGCAAGAATTTTTAAACTGGACAGTTGATGTAATTAGGGAAGATAGACTAATCTCTCCTTGGTTAGAAGAAAAAAAATATGAATGGACACCTTTAGTATCTAAAAATATCGTAAATTTATTAGAAAAAGGTGCATCTGTAATTGTATTAACTGATAAAGATAGAGAATGGTTTTTAGAATATGTTTTATCAAATATTAATTCACCAAAATTAAATAGACCATTTCTACCTTTTTATGATTTTAAATCTTTTTACAAATACATGGATAATATTAAATCAGATGATGATATTTCATATATAAAAGATATGTTAAATATATCTTTTCCAAATGGATATTGTTTTTGGTATATTGGCCGAAGCCAAGATGTAAGAGCTGTTATTCCAAAAGTTTCAAAAAACTCTTTTCTTTGGCTTTTTGATGAAGAACAGCAAGATGCCTTTAATCTTAGATCTAGTGATGAAGCTTTAGATATGAAATTACTACAAATGTTTAGACTATATAATAAAACTGTAAGCTCAGCTCTTTTTGCAGAAGTAAACGTAGAAAATTAATATGATTGATAAAAAGATTAATAACTCAACTATTTTAATAGTTAATGATATAACTCAAACATTAAATGAATTATTACCTTTTTATTCTCCTCATAATATTAGAATAATTAAAAATGAAGAAAAAGAAGAGTTTCAGATTTTACAAGCTAATCAAGCTATAAAAGAAGCATATATTGCTTCAAATGAAGATAAATATATTTTTCTTTGTGGAAGTACTTTTAGAAAAGAAGCACAAAACTCTTTATTAAAAGTCTTAGAAGAACCTCCTAAAAATGTAATATTTATTATTCTTACAAATTCAAAGTCTTCAATTTTACCAACAATTTATTCTAGAATGCCATTTAAGTATTTAAAAACATCATCTTTAAAAGATGAAATTTCACTTGATATTTCAAAACTTGATTTAAAAGATATTTACTCATATTTAAAAGAGAATCAAAAAATATCAAAAAAAGATGCAAAAGCTGTTATTGAATCAATTTTATTAAAAGTAAATAAACAAAAAATAAAGCTTGATGAAAAACAATTAGATTTATTTTCTAAAAGTTCAAAACTTCTTGAGTTAAACTCAAGACCTATAAATATTTTAACTACCCTACTTTTATCACTATCAAATACTAAAAAATAAGAACTATAAATGAAAACATACAAAACAAAAATAATGGGTGTTTTAAATGCCAATGAAGATTCATTTTTTAAAAGCAGTAGATTTGATTACAAACAAACTGCTTCTAAAATTGAGTTAATGATTGAAAATGGTGCTAATATTATTGATATTGGTGCAGTTTCAAGTAAACCTGGAAGTATAGCAGTTGATGAAAAAGTAGAATTAGAACGATTAAAAAATATTGTTGAAATTATTTATAAGGAAAAATACTTTGAAAAAGTAGATTTTTCCATTGATTCTTATTCTCTTTTAGTAATAGATTTTGTTTTAAATAAGGGTTTTACAATTGTAAATGATATAACAGGTTTACAAAATGATGAAGTTTGCTCCCTTGTATCAAAATATGCTGCAAAAGTTGTAATAATGCATATGCAAAATAAGCCTTCAAATATGCAAGATAAACCTGAATATAATGATGTAGTCTTGGACATTGACAATTTTTTTAAAAAACAAATTCAAAAAGCAAATAGCTTTGGAATTGAAAATAAAAAGATAATTTTAGATGTTGGAATTGGTTTTGGAAAAACATTAGAGCATAACTTATTACTTTTAAAAAACTTAGAATACTTTAAACATTTTGATTGTGAACTTTTAATAGGTGCAAGCAGAAAATCTATGATTGATTTAATTAGTCCTTCAAAAGTTGAAGATAGATTAGCAGGTACAATAGCAATACACTTAGAAGCTATTAAAAATGGGGCTTCAATTATTAGATGTCATGACGTTTATGAACATAAGCAAGCTATAAAAGTTCAAGAAGCAATTTTAAATACATAAAAGTATGAAAACATGAAATACCTAAAGTATTTCATGTAAAGTATTAGCTTTTTTCATCCATTCTTCTAACTTTTCATACTCTTCATCTTCAACCATTTGTCTAACTTTTTTCATATGGTCTTCAAATAAATCAATTGAATTTAATAAATTTTCTCTATTTTGTTTAAAAATATCTGTCCACATATTTGGACTAGATTTTGCAATTCTACTCATATCTGTAAATCCACCAGCAGCAAGAGCAATAATTGATTTAGGGTCTTCATGATTCATTACTGTATTTGCAAGTGAATATGAAATAGCATGTGGAAGATGTGACATATAACAAGCATGAACATCATGATTATGTGAGTTCATAAAAACAAGTCTCATTCCAATATCTTGAAATACTTTTATAGCTCTATTTTTATGTAATTCATCATTTGCTTCCAAATCACATAAAACTACAGTTTTACCTTCATACAAATTATCCATAGAGGCTTTTGGTCCAAACTTTTCAGATCCGCACATAGGATGAGCTGCAACAAAATTTGATCTAATTTCATTAGGAATATTTTTTACTATAAACTCTTTTGTTGAACCTAAATCCATTATTGTAGTATTTTTATCAATATCAAGTAAATTTGGTAAAAATGAAATGATATTATCAACAGGTATTGCTAATACAATCAAATCACACTCATCTTTTAATCTTTGAATATCAACTAATTCATCTACTAAATTTAATTCTAAAATCTCTTTTTTTGATTTTTCACTTCTAGCATATCCATATACTTTTTTAGCAATTCCATATTTTTTAACAGCCTTTGCTAAAGAACCACCCATAAGTCCTAAACCAACTATTCCTATATTCAACACAGCACCTTTTTTGTAAATTAATTTTGTGATTATATCTTAATATTTATATAAAGTGAATTTAGATATATTATTGTCTAATTATGAAATTAAGGAAAGTTGTGAAAAATCAAATAATGCTTTTTTCTTTAGCTTGTGCAACAGCACTATGCGCAGATACAATACAATCTATAGAATATAATAATTTAAATAAGATATCTTCTAAAATAGTAAATGAAACACTAGACATAAAAGTTGGTGATGAATTTAACAATGACAAAATAAATAATGCAATAAAAGAGTTTTATAAATTTGGCTATTTTGATGATATAGTTGCCATTAACGATAATGGAAAATTACAATTAAACTTTAAAGAAAAGCCTTCTATAGCTAATATAGATATACAAGGTTATAAATCAAGAACTGATGATATAGAATCATTAAAAACAATGATTAAACTTAAAAAAGGGTCAATGTATACTGAAAAAAGAGTAAAAGACGCAAAGAAGATTTTGCTAAATATGCTTGAAGAAGAAGGATATATTAACTCAGTAGTTGAAACTGAAATTGAAACATTAAATGAACACTCTTTAAAACTTACATTTAATGTAAATAAAGGTGATGAAATCATCATCAAAAAAGCTAACTATTATGGTTCAAACGAACTAGACCAAGATGATTTTGATAATGTTTCAGCAAACAAAGAAGTTGAATTTGCTTCATGGTGGTTTGGTCAAAATGATGGTGAAGTTAAAATTGATCAATTAAAATACGATGCAAGAAGAATTAATGAATTATATTTTGAAAAGGGTTATCTTGATGCACAAGTTAAAGAACCATTTTTAAATATTGATTTTGCTTCAAATCAAGCAAATTTAGACTTTTTTATTAAAGAAGGTACTAAATACTATACAAATGATATTAAAATTTATGTAGATTCAACAATAGTTGATCCTAAAGATATTTATCCAGAGTTAGACTTAATTATTGGAAATACTTTTAATATTAAAAAATTAAGAAAAGATCAAAACTATATTAAAACACAAGTTGCAAACAAAGGTTATGCTTTTGCACAAGTTAGATTTGATGTTAAAAAAGACACTGAAAACTCAAAAGTTGATGTTGTATTTAATGTAATTCCAGGTAAAAAAGTTTATATTAATGATGTTAAAATTTCTGGAAACTCTAGAACACTAGATAGAGTTATTAGACGAGATATTTATTTAGCTCCAGGAGAATTATTTAACCAAACTGATTTAAATGATTCAAAATCAAAATTAGGAAGATCTTCATATTTTGAAAAAGTAAACATTGAACAAAAAAGAGTATCAGAAGATAAAATTGATATTTTAGTAAATGTAGTTGAAGCAGCAACAGGAGCTTTAACTGTTGGTGGTGGATATGGTTCATATGATAAATTTATGGTTAATGGTTCTGTAAAAGATTCAAATATATTTGGTTCTGGTTTAAGTGTTGGACTAAGTGCTGATTTATCTGCTAATAAAAGTGATTTTACATTAAGTTTAAGTAATCCTGCTATTAATGATAGTAAGTACAGTGGAGATATTGAAGCACATAATAGTGAGAGTGAAATTAGTAGAAGTGTTTATGATTTAGATAAATCTACAAAAGGTTTTTCTGTTGGTGTTGGTCGAGAAATTGTAAGAAATTTAAGAGCTGGTATTAGATATAAATTAGATTTTATTAGTGAAGATTATGAGTATGATGATATATCTACTATTACTAATCCCTATACTGATACTGATTATATTTCTAGTTCTTTAGTTCCTTATATAAATTTTGATAATACAGATAATTATCAATTACCAAGAGAAGGTATGAAAATTGGAACTTCTTTACAATACGCAGGTGTTGGTGGAGATTCAAAATACTTAAAATCAACTTCATACTTTAAATATTTTAATAGTTTAAATGACTACGCAGAATTAGATTGGATTTTTAGATTTAGAACAAAAGTTAGTGTTTTAGTTGATAATGGACAAATTAATCAAGGTGATTCACTATATCTTGGTGGTACAAAAAGTTTAAGAGGATTCTCATCTTATGCGTTCCCTTCTAATGATACAGGTGAAGTTGGTAAACCATATAAAAATTTATGGGCAAACTCTTTAGAAATGAGTTTCCCTTTAATTCCAAATGCTAAAATGAGATGGGCATTGTTCTATGATTATGGAATGATTGGACAAGATGATTTTACGGAAATTCAAAGATCAAGTACTGGTGCTGTTTTAGAATGGATTTCTCCTTTAGGACCATTACAGCTTATCTTCGCTAAAGCTTTAGATGCAAAAGCTGATGATGATACATCATCATTTGAATTCTCACTAGGGAGTAGTTTCTAATGGTTAAAAAAATGGATTTATTAAATAGAAGAATAACAAATGAAGAAGCATTAGATTTAATTAAAAATGCTTCATTATTAGAATTAGGTGAACTTGCAAGTAAAAGAAAACTAGAACTTCATCCTGATAAAACTACATCTTTTATAGTTGATAGAAATATTAACTATACAAATGTATGTTGGGTTGATTGTAAATTCTGTGCTTTTTATAGACATGGACGAGATGATGATTCTTATGTACTTAAATTTGATGAAATTGATCAAAAGATTGATGAATTACTTGAAATTGGTGGAACGCAAATTTTATTTCAAGGTGGAGTTCACCCAAAACTTAAAATTGATTATTATGAAGAGTTAGTTTCTCATATTCATGAGAAGTATCCACAAATTACTATTCATGGTTTTTCTGCAATTGAAATTAAATATATTGCAAAAGTATCTAAAATCACTATTTTAGAAGTGCTAAAAAGATTACAAGCTAAAGGTTTAAGCTCAATTCCAGGTGCTGGTGCTGAAATTTTAAGTGATAGAGTAAGAGATATTATTGCTCCTAATAAAATGGATAGTAAAGATTGGATAAATGTTCATGAATTAGCACATTCTATTGGAATGAAAACAACTGCAACAATGATGTTTGGAACAGTTGAAACAGATGAAGAGATAATTGAACATTGGGAAATGCTAAGAGATTTACAAGATAAATCAGGTGGATTTAGAGCATTTATTATGTGGTCATTTCAAGGTGCTAATACGCAACTTTTAAAAGAAATACCAGATATTAAACCACAATCATCGAATAGATACTTACGATTATTAGCAGTTTCAAGACTTTACTTAGATAATTTTAAAAATATGCAAAGTTCTTGGGTGACTCAGGGCTCATATATTGGTCAATTAGCTTTAAATTTTGGAGCAAATGATTTAGGAAGTACTATGATGGAAGAGAATGTTGTTAAAGCAGCAGGAGCTTCAAATAGAATGAATCAAGAAGAAATGATTAGGCTTATAAAAGACATAGGTGAAAATCCTGCAAAAAGAAATACAGCCTATGAGATATTAGAGAGGTATTAATCCTTTTATGAAAAAATTAAAAAAATATATATTTGCATTAGTAATTTTACAAGGAAGTTTAATGAGTGCTACGATAAAGCATATAGAAACAAATGGAATAAAAATACCAGTAGTTTTTGAAAAACAAAAGAGTTTACCAACGTTAAATCTACAATTAGTTTTTCAAAACTCAGGTTATATTCAAGATAAAAATAAAAGTGGGTTAGCAAGTCTTTCTTCACAATTATTAAATGAAGGAACTAAAGAGTTAGGTTCAACAGGTTTTGCTCAAAAGCTAGAAGAGAATGCTATTTCTTTACACACTTCAAATGGATTTGAGACATTTGTAATTGAGTTATCAAACTTAAAAGATGTATCTAATAAATCAATACAGTTATTAACAAATTTAATCAAATCACCAAACTATAGTGAAGATACTTTAAATAAATTAAAAACATTAAAAATTGGTGCTTTAAAAAGAAAAGAGAATGATTTTGATTATACTGCTAAGAATTTATTAAAATCAGTGTTATTCAAAGATACTGCTTTACAAAACCCAAGTTCTGGTACAGTTGAGTCAATAGAGAAAATTAAACTTAAAGATATAAAGACCTTTATCAATGATACAATTAACCTAAATAATTTAATTATTGTTGCTGGTGGAGATTTTGATTACAAAGAGTTTAAAACTTTAATTACACCAGTTTTAGATGCATTAAAACCAGGTGTTAAAAGAGAATTAGAAGAGATTAAATTTAAATCAGAAAAACAAGAAGAAACTTTAATCAAAGAGACTGAACAAGCTTATATCTATTTTGGAAGTTCTTACAATGTTACAGCTAAAGATGAAAAAAGATATATTTCAAAAGTAGCATCATTTATTTTAGGTGGTTCTGGTTTTGGTTCAAGACTTATGGAAGAAATTAGAGTAAAAAGAGGACTTGCTTATAGTGCTTATGGCTCTGTTTCTATAAATAAATCTCATACTTTCTTTAGTGGGTATTTACAAACAAAAAATGAAAGTGCAAAAGAAGCACAAACTTTAGTAACACAAATTGTAAAAGATTTTGTAAAAAAAGGTGTTACTCAAGAAGAGTTAGATGCTGCTAAAAACTTTTTAACAGGTAGTGAACCTTTAAGAAATGAAGTATTATCTCAAAGACTAAATAAAGCTTTTACTCTTTATTATAGAGGTTTAGAGCAAAATTATCCTCAAAAAGAATTAGAATTAATTCAAGATTTAAAATTAGAAGATTTAAATAAATTTATTGCTTCTCATGAAGAAATAAACAATTTAACATTTGCAATAGTAAGGAAATAGTTTGTTAAGATTTGCACCAAGTTCTGTTGAAAGTATGAGCTTAAATAACCTTCGTTTAGCTATTTTAAACTATATAGTTGCAAAGCAGTTAAATGAAGATTTAGTTATAAGAATTGAAGATATAAATAAAAAGAAGAATATAGAAGGAAAAGATAATGAAATCTTAGAAATTTTATCTTTGTTTTCTATTGATTACTCAAGAGCTGTTCATCAAAGTGACTCTTTAAAATATCATCAAAAAATGGCAATGCAACTTTTAACACAAAAAAAAGCTTTTTCATGTTTTTGCGGCGATGAAAAACTTGAAGAATTAAAACAAGAAGCTATTAAAAACAATAAACCTTATAAATATGACGGTTTTTGTGAAACACTATCTGATGAAGCAGTTTTAGAAGTAAATGCTCCTTTTACAGTTAGAATTAAAAGCTTTGACAAAGATGTTGATTCTTTTATAATTTTAAATCATGATAAGTCACCTACATATAATTATGCATGCTCAATTGATGATATGCTAATGGATATTTCAACTGTTATTAGATCAAATGAACACGAAGAAGATACTGCAAAGCAAGTTCATATTAGAAACTTACTTTCTTATGATAAAGAAATAAACTATATTCATCTTCCAAAAGTTTCATCTAGTATTAACAGTTCTGTTAAGTATTTTATTGATGAAGGTTTTCTTCCTAGTGCGATTGCAAATTATTTAGTACTTTTAGGGAATGAAGTTCCTTCTGAGATATTTACACTTGAAGATGCTATTAAATGGTTTGATATTGAAAAGACTTCAAAAGAAGAACTATTATTTGATATTGAAAAATTAAAAGAAATTAATAAAAAACACATTGAATCAATGGATGAATTAAGATTATCAAAAATCTTAGGTTTCGCTGATTTAGATATTGGTAAATTAGCTAAGATTTATTTAAATGAAGTTAGCACTATTAAAGAATTAAAAAATAAAATTGATATAGTTTTTACTTCAAAAGACAAACTTGAAGGCTTTGAAGAAGAGTTTTTAGAAATAAAAGAGTGTATAAAAAAAGCACCATTTTTTGAAACTTTTGAAGATTTAGAAAAATATATTAAAGATAATACTTCTTTAGAAGATAAATCTTTATCAACACCATTAAGATATATTCTAACAGGACAAAAAGAAGGTCCTTTATTATCTGAAATATATCCTTTAATTAAAAACTATTTAGGAGAAATTGCAAAATGATAGATGCTTTTACTACTTCAGTTTTAACTGTTGTTTTAACAATTATATCTTTATATAAATGGGTTATTATCATATCAGCCCTATTGACATGGGTTAACCCAGACCCAAATAATCCAATTGTTCAAATGTTATATAGATTAACACAACCTGCTTATAATTTGGTACGAAAATATATTCCTACTGTTTTTGGTGGAATGGATTTAGCTCCAATAATACTTATTTTTGGATTAATGTTTTTAGAAATTTTCTTAAAAAACTTATTCTTTTAAAGTAAATTCTTGAAAAAAATTATAGCTTCATTATTTTGCGCTGTTTTAGTAAATGCAAGTGCAAATAATGAAGTTTTAAATATAACTGATAAAAACTTCAAAGTTACTCTTGATTGGCTTGATGAAAAGCCAAAATCTTATGCAAAAGATTTTTTTATAATTCAATACTTAAAACAAAAAGATATTAGCCAAGAAAATGCACAAAATGCCTATGATATGGCTAAATCAAAAAGTGGACGAGTAAAAAAAGCTTTTAATAAAAAGTTTTCGACAATACCAAATAAAGATCTTAAATGTTATAGAGCTAATGCAAAAGAATTATTAAAAGAAGATTCAAGATGTATAGCACTTGGTTTAAGTATTTTTGATGCAACTAAAATGTCAAAAAACGATTTAAACTTTGCAATAGAAAAAATAGCTAAGTACCCTACTTTAAAAAATGATTTAAAAATAATTGCTTCGAATGATCCTTTTAATGAGTTGATTAATACAAATACAAACAGATTCTATAGATTATTTTTTGATACTAGAAAAAATTATCGTCAAAATATAATAGACCATATAATTCCTAATACATTTATTGATAAGATATCAAAAGAAAAAAACTTTAATAAATTTATTTCCTATGCAGTTCATCGAGATGAATTAAACAATTTACAAAAATCATTATTTAATGTTAAAAACAATTCTCTACTTACACATCAAACATTTTTTTCATTAGCTTTAAATGCTATCAATCATAAACAAGAAGAAGCAGCATTAAATTATTTACAAATAGCTTACAAAAAAGCATATTTTCAATCAACAAAAGATAAAACACTTTTTTGGATATATTTATTAACTCAAAACAAATCTTTTTTACATGAAGTTTCAAATAGTTGGGATAATAATATTTACTCACTATACGTAAAAGAACTTTTAAATGTTGATATAAATAATATATACTACGATATTGATATTCCAAATACAAAAACATCATATAATACTTTAGATCAATTTGAATGGATAAAAGTTGAAGCTGATACAAAAAAGAATCTTGATGATAAGAAATTAGAAAAGTATAGTAATTTATTTACTGATTCTTCCACTTTACCTCACTATGCCTATGTTTTAGAAAGACATTCAAGATACAAAAAACAATATTTTATAAAGCCATTTAGAGATGTAATGAAAAACTATGATATTAATAGACAGGTTTTAATGTATGCAATTGGAAGACAAGAAAGTAGGTTTATTTCTTCAGCTGTTTCCTTTGCAACTGCACAAGGTGTAATGCAAATTATGCCTTTTTTATCTAAAGCATTAGCAAAGCAGTTAAATGAACCATATAATATTTATGAACAGTTTTTACCAGAAGTAAATCTAAGATATGCAAATAAACATTTAAATTCTTTAAGTAAACAGTTTAATAACAATCCATTATTTATTGCTTATGCATATAATGGAGGTCCAGGATACACAAGAAAACAGTTTAAACGTGGACTATTTAAAGAAAAAAATAGGTTTGAGCCATTTATGAGTATGGAACAAATTTCTTATGATGAAACTAGAAAATATGGTAGAAAAGTTTTAACAAACTATTATGTATATAATAATCATTTAAATAAAGAAAATAAACTTAGTTTATCCTCTATTTTACAAACTTTAGTTCTGCCGAATTAGCACTATTATTTGATAAGGTAAAAATTAATTCTTCAATATTTTTATCTTTTTCAAATTTTACTAAGTAATATTTACCCCAAGTATTTTTAGATAAAATATCTTTATATAATTTATTATCTTTAGAAATCTCTTCTATAGATAGTGGTGTTTTTTTATTTAATGAAAAACTATAATTATTATCACCAATATCTTGTGATAAAGCATCAGTAAAATATGTTGATGTTAGAAATGATTCATAATTAGTATCAAACTCTTTAATATCTGTACTATTTAAATAAGTTACCCATAAAAGTACTTTTTGTTCTTTATTGATTATTACATCAGCTTTTTTTGTATATTGCATAGCTTTAGCTTCAATTTCTTCTTTTTCAAAATGCTTAAGTGCACTTGTAGATGAACATCCAATAAATATAGTTGATAATATTGATAAAAATAAAGTTTTGTACATTGTTTCTCCCAACTTTGAAGCTGATATTTTACAATACTTTAACCATCATTTAGATAAAATCCATTTTATGAATAAAAAAAGATTAGTGGTGGCTTTCTCAGGACCATCAAATAGTGGAAAAACTACTGCAATTGTTAAAGTTTCAAATATTCTACAAGATAAGGGTTTTAAAGTTTGTATTATTAAACATGATCCAAAAGATAAAGCTATGTTTGATAGAGTTGGAAAAGATTCATATAAATTTGGAGAAACAGGTGCAGATGTTGCAGTTGTAAGTCCTAATAAAACTACTTTACTAAAAAAAGAGACTTCTAGTATTGAAGAAATGATAGCTTTATTTAATGATTTTGATTACTTATTAGTTGAAGGATTAAAAACATTGGATTTACCTAGAATCTCTATTTTTAGAAATAATTTAGATGAAACTTATTTTAAAGTTACAAATGCAATTGCAAGTGATGATACGATAAATGACGATGATATACCATCATCAATTGATAAAATTGATTTAAACTCTCCAGAAGATATGATTATCTGGATTGATAAAAACGCGAAAAGAGTATAAAAATGCAAGATATAATCAAAGCCATAGAAGAAGCAAGTATTAAGATTAAAGAGTTAATTGAAACAGGTGACACTGGTAAAAGTGAACAAGAAAATTCAACTGGTGATACTCAGTTAAAACTTGATATTGCAAGTGATGTTATTATCGAAGATATTTTCAAAACAATTCCAAGTATAAAAGCAATTGTAAGTGAAGAACAAGAAGAAATTGTATCTTTAAATGAAGATGGCGAATATTTAATTGCTTATGATCCTTTAGATGGTTCATCACTAGTTGATGTAAATTTATCTGTTGGTTCTATTTATGGAATTTATAAAGGTGGTTTTGATGCAAAAAGTATCATTGCCTCTGTATATGTTGTATTTGGTCCACGTGTAGAAATGGTAGTTGCTATTGATGATGTTAAAATGTATAGACTAAAAAAGGGTAAATTTGAATTTATTCAAAATATCGTTTTAGAGGAAAAAGGAAAGCTTAATGCACCTGGCTCTACTCAAAATTGTTGGGCACCTTATCATAAAGAATTAATTGATGATATTTTTAATGATGGCTATAGATTAAGATATTCAGGTGGTATGGTTCCTGATTTACACCAAATCTTATTAAAAGGTGGTGGATTGTTTTCTTATCCAGGTACAACTGATAGACCAAAAGGTAAATTAAGACAACTATTTGAAGTATTTCCTTTTGCATATACTTATGAAAAAGCAAATGGGCAAGCAGTTGATGGATTTAAAAGAGCTTTAGAAGTTGAAACAACTCATATTCATGATACAACTCCTTGTTTCTTTGGATCAAACACTGAAATAAATAGAGTATTAGAAGTTTATAAAAAGAATGGATAATAAAGACGAATTAGTAATTGATGAGTGGGAAATTAAACTTGATCAAAAACTAGTTGAATTAAAAGAGTGTCAAGTAAAAGAATCTTTAGAATCATGTACTCCATGTGATAAGTTTTTTGATTGTGACTTAAGAAATAAATATGTACTAGCTGTCTACGCCTCTATGAATAAAGGCTCAGGCGGTGGGTTTGAATTTTAATATTATAATTTATAAAAGAGGTAAATAAATGGAAGAATCTTGTAAAAATGTGTATATCACTACACCAATATATTATGTAAATGATGTTGCACACATAGGACACGCTTATACAACAATTATAGCTGATATGCTAGCTAGATATTCAAGATTAACTGGTGCAAATACATATTTTCTTACAGGAACTGATGAGCATGGTCAAAAAATCGCTCAAAGTGCTGAACAAAGAGGAAAAACTCCAAAAGAATATGCTGATGAAGTATCTGGAAAGTTTAAAACATTATGGGATGATTTTGATATTTCTTATGATAAATTTATTAGAACAACTGATGATGAGCATAAAATTGGTGTTCAACATGCATTTCAAAAAATGTTTGATAAAGGTGATATTTACAAAGGTGACTATGAAGGTTATTACTGTGTATCATGTGAGACATTCTTTACTCAAAAGCAGTTAGTTGATGAGCAGTTTTGTCCTGATTGTGGAAAGCCTACAAATATTGTAAAAGAAGAAAGTTTCTTTTTTAAATTATCAGCTTATGAAGACAAATTAATCAAATGGTATGAAGAAAATGATGATTGTATCTTGCCAAGATCTAAGAAAAATGAAGTAATAAACTTCGTTAAAGGTGGATTAAGAGATTTATCAATTTCAAGAACTTCATTTGATTGGGGTGTTAAACTTCCTGAATCTATGAATGAACCAAAACACGTTATGTACGTTTGGCTTGATGCACTTATGAACTATATCACAGCACTTGGTTATGGAAGTGACGAAAAAAATATGAATCAATGGCCTGCAAATGTTCATTTAGTAGGAAAAGATATTTTAAGATTCCATGCTATTTATTGGCCAGCTTTTTTAATGTCATTAGATTTACCTCTTCCAAAGCATATTGCAGCACATGGATGGTGGACAAGAGATGGTGAAAAAATGTCTAAATCAAAAGGAAATGTTGTTGATCCAAAACTTGTAGCTGATGCTTATGGTTTAGATGCATTTAGATACTTTATGATTAGAGAAGTTCCTTTTGGACAAGATGGAGATTTTTCACAAAAAGCTTTAATGGATAGAATTAATTCAGATCTAGGAAATGACTTAGGAAACTTATTAAATAGAATTTCTGGTATGAGTGGAAAATATTTTGATTCTAAAGTTACTTCTGTTGATGTAAAAAAATATCACCAAAAAGAGCTAGATGAAGTAGAAGAAATTTTAGATAAAGTTGAACTTTATTTATGGGATATGCAATTAAATAGATACCTTGAAGATATTTGGAAAGTATTAACAATTGCAAACAAAGCAATTGGTGATTACGAACCATGGGCTAAAATGAAAGAAGGTAAAACTAATGAAGCCATGGCTTTAGTAGCTTTAATTACAAATATAATGGCAAGAGTTTCACTTCTACTAGATTCAGTAATGCCTGAAAAAATTGGAAAAATCGCAACTTCAATTGGAATTACTATTGATAATGCAACTTATACTTCATTACTTAAAAATAAAGAGTTAATTGCAGATACTACTATTACAAAAGTTGAGCAATTATTCCCCCGAATTGAAGAAGTTCTTTTAGAGCAAGCAAAACCAGCTGTTGTTGAAAAAAATACAACAGAAGAAAAATCTTCAAAAAAAGATGAAGTTATAGAAGAAGATGATAACTTAATTACAATTGATAAATTTTTTGAAACATCTTTAAAGATTGGAACAATTGTTGAAGCAGAAGAAGTTCCAAAGTCTAAAAAACTTTTAAAACTGCAAGTTGATTTAGGTGAAGGAAGAAATAGACAAATCTTAGCAGGTATTAAAGAATTTTATTCTGCAGAAGATTTAGTAGGAACACAAGCATGTGTTGTTGCAAACTTAAAACCTGCAAAACTAATGGGAATGATTAGTGAAGGAATGCTAATGGCTGCCAAAGATGAAGATGGTTTATCATTAATTAGACCAGAATCAAGTAAAAAAATAGGTACAAAAATAAGTTAGTGCAAATAAACTCTATTCTAGATATTATTGATGGAAAACTTTTAAATTCTCCATCAATATCTTTTATATACTCTTTTAAAACTGATGTTAATAAAATAAAAGAAGGTGATCTTTTTATTGCTTCAAATTTGGATGATGTTCAAATAGCTGTACAAAGAGGTGCCTTTGCAATAATCACAGAAAGCTTCTATCCTATAATTGATAATGAAATTGCTTGGATAAAAGTAGATAATATTACTAATGCAATTGTAAAATTACTTAGATATAAACTTGCAACTTTTAACCTTCAAGCATATTTTTGTAATATTGTTAGTTTTAATTTATTGAAAGCTTTATCTTCTTACGAAAAGAATTTAAAGTTTATATCAAATAATTTTGATGAGTTATTATCCTCACTTGATGATATTAATGAAAATACTATTCTTATTTCAAAAGATATTGAACTATTAAATAAACTTTATCCTAATAATTGTGCTTTTGAAAAAGAAAAGTTTGAAATATCAAATTTAATTGAACATTCTCTTTTTGAAACTTCTTTTACATACAAAAACATATACTTTCAAAAAATTAAAATACCTTCTATTTATGTAGAAGATTTTATAAGAATTTATGATTTTTTAGATATTAGTGATTTTGATGATTCAAAATTGAAAAACTTTAATTTTTTTAAACCCACTTTTTTAGATAAAAATTTTAATATTGTAGAGTTTGGTAAAAGTGATAGATTTATTATAGTTCAAAATGAGCTCTCTTTAATTGAAAAAGAAGTTAATTATTTAGAAGAAAAGTTTTCTTACGCAAAAAAAATATATTTAAGTTCTCAAGATATAAAAAGTATTGAGAACTTAAAAGAAATTATAAAAAAACAATCTTTTAATGCTTTATTTATTACTGGATTCGAACTTGAACAAATACAGCAAGCCTTATTAAAAGAAGAGAAAGAGTTATCTCTTTTCTAATTTTAATACACTGAACCAAATGAACTTATAACTTTTCCAATAATTTTAATATCATTATTAGCTAAAACCTGTGAAGGGTAATCTTTATTATCAGAAATAATATCTAACTTACCATCTACTCTTTTTTGAATTCTTTTAACAAATAAACCATGAACTGTTGTAAATGCGTATATTCCATCTCTTGAACAGTCATTTTTTGTTTTATCCATAAATATTATATTATCATCATTTAATGTTGGTTCCATAGAATCCCCTACTACATTAATTGCATCAATATTTTTAAGATTTTCTTTCCCACCTAACATATTTACAAAATAAGCTGGAACTTCTAAAGATTCAAAGTCATCATCATTTTCATAAGCACCCCCACCTGCACTAACACTTACTTCAGGAAAATATTTAATCCAGTATTTATCAGTACTATCAACAAGAGAGCCTGGGTTTTGGTTGTAAAGTAACCAATTAATTGAAATCTTTTTCTTTGCACAAAAGTTTAAGATATTTGAGTATGGTATCTTTCCTCTATTTTTCATAGTGGCAAAATTAGCTTGTGAAAGTTCCAAAGATGTAGCAACATCTTTATCAAATATTTTTCCATTAACACCATCTGCACTTAATATGTCTTTTAATTTATCTATAATTTCACTTACAATTAGCATTTTTTCTTCCTTACATACTATTTACATAATTATATTACAATTTGCAATATTTTTCAATAGTTTTGAAAAAATATTATAAAATTTGAAATATTAAATACTAAAGGATACAAAATGGCAAGAAAAATTATTGAAACTAAAAATAACGTTATGGATTTTTTTCATAAAGTAGACACTTTAATTTACCAGTTTGGAGATAAAGTATTATAAAAAAACCAAATTTATAAATTTAATAAAAATCAAAGATACTTATAAATGTTACTAAAGCTAGTTTAATATATTATTACATTAATAATCACATTGTGGTAACCACGGAGACTGTTATGGAATTAAACTTAGTTACGGAAGCATTAAAATTTATGATGTTAGGAATGGGTGTTGTATTCTCATTTTTGATTATTATGATTTTTGTGCTTAAAGCTCAAGCTGCATTATTAACAAAATATTTTCCTGAAAAGAAAATAGAACCAGTTAAAAGGCCTACGCCTTCTGCTTCAGGTAATGAAACTGCGAAAGTAGCTGCAATTGTTGCAGCTGTTCAACATCATAAAAATCTAAAAGGTTAATATTAATGGCTAAAAAGTATATAGATGTCATGGATACTACATTTAGGGACGGATTCCAATCTGTCTTTGGAGGTAGAGTTTTAATGAATGACTTTTTTCCAGCTGTTGAAGCTGCGAAAGATGCAGGAATAACTCATTTTGAGTTTGGTGGTGGAGCTAGATTCCAATCTTTATTTTTCTACTTACAAGAAAATGCATTTGAAATGATGGACAAATTCAGAGAAATTGTTGGTCCAGATGCAAACTTACAAACACTAGCACGTGGTATTAATACAGTAATGTTAGATACAGGTTCTAGAGAATTAATTGACTTACACGCAAAAATGTTCGCAAAACATGGAACAACTACAATCAGAAACTTTGATGCTTTAAATGATGTACAAAACTTAGAATACTCTGCTGAGTGTATTAAGAAGTACGGATTAAATCATGAAGTAGTTGTTACTCTTATGGATTTACCTCCAGGATGTTCAGGTGCACATGATGTAGCTTTCTATGAAAAAACATTAAGACAAATTTTAGATAGCGGAATTCCTCATGATTCTATTTGTTTTAAAGATGCTTCAGGAACTTCATCTCCACAAAAAGTATATGAAACAATTCAAATGGCTAGAAATTTAGTTGGAAACGATACTCATATTAGATTACATACTCATGAAACAGCTGGTGTATCTGTTGCTGGTTACTTAGCCGCATTAGAAGCTGGTGCTGATGGTATTGATTTAGCAGCAAGTCCAGTTTCAGGTGGAACTTCACAACCAGATATTTTAACTATGTTACACGCTGTAAAAGGTAAAAACTTTGATTTAGGTGGTTTAGAAATTGAAAAAGTTCTGAAATATCAAGAAGTTTTAGCCGATCAATTAAAAGATTACTTTATTCCACCAGAAGCTACTCAAGTTTCTCCTTTAATTCCTTTCTCACCAATGCCAGGTGGTGCTTTAACAGCAAACACTCAAATGATGAGAGATAATGGAACTTTAGATAAATTCCCAGAAGTAATTAAAGCTATGCGAGAAGTTGTTGAAAAAGGTGGTTATGGTACTTCTGTAACTCCAGTATCACAATTTTATTGGCAACAAGCATATGCTAATGTTATGTTTGGACCATGGAAACAAATAGCTCCAGGTTATGGAAAAATGGTATTAGGATATTTTGGTAAAACTCCAGTAGCACCAAATGAAGAAATTGTAGCTCTTGCTGCTGAAAAACTAAAAATGGAACCAACTAAAGAAAATCCTTTAGATATTGCAGATAGAGATGAAAAGAAAAAAATATCTGTTTGGAAACAAAGATTAGAAATGGAAGGTATTGAAGCTAGTGAAGAAAACATTTTCATTGCTGCTGCTTGTGATGAAAAAGGTATCGCATTTTTAAAAGGTGAATCACCATTAAATATTAGAAAAAATGATTCTACATGTGAAAATGATAAAGAATGTAATTTAGGAGAAGGTAAAAATATGAGTAATGCAAATGGAAACTATACAGTTGTAGTAGATGGTCAAAAGTTTAATGTATCAATTGCTGAAGGAAATGCAGACATTCAAGTAACTCCTGTAGCTGCTTCAAGTGAAGCACCTGCTGCTGCAGCTCCTGCAGCTTCAAATGGTGAAGGTGTAGAAGTTCCTGCTGTTGTAAATGGTGCAGTTTGGAAGATCCTTGTAAAAGAAGGTGAAAAAGTTGAAAAAGATCAACAAATTATGATTTTAGAAGCTATGAAAATGGAAATTGATATTAATGCTCCAGCAGCAGGTACTATTAAACAAATTTTAGTTGGACCTAATGCAGCAGTTGAGGAAGGACAAACTTTAGCCATTATTGGTTAATAGTTTATTGGAGTAATAATGAAAAAAAGTTTATTTTTAATTTTATTTACCCTCTTTTGTGTATTCACAGTAAATTCTTTTGCAGCAACAGCACCTGTTGAAGTTGCAGGAGAGAAAAAAGAGTATGAATCAAAATCTATGTCTGGTTTAGTTGATTCATTTTACAGTACAACTGGGATAAAAGCGATTCTTAATCCTCAAGAAGGATTAAAAGGCCCTCATGGTGAAGAACTAACAAAGTTTGCACAAAGCTTTGGTAGAGTTATTATGATTATAATTTGTTTTGTTCTATTTTATTTAGCAATCAAAAAAGGTTTTGAGCCACTACTTTTGATACCTATTGGGTTTGGTGGAATTTTAGCCAATATTCCAATCGCTGAAATAGCTGGTGCTGATGGAATGCTTGGTATTATTTATAATATGGGTATAACAAATGGATTTTTCCCTCTTCTAATTTTTATGGGAGTTGGAGCTATGACTGACTTTGGTCCATTATTAGCAAATCCTAAAACTGCATTACTTGGTGGTGCAGCTCAATTTGGTATTTTTGGTTCATTAGTTGCAGCAGTATTATTATCACAATATGTGCCAGGTATCGAATTTACATTAGAACAAGCTGCTGCTATTTCTATTATTGGTGGAGCAGATGGTCCAACATCAATATTTATAGCCTCTGCATTAGCACCTGAATTATTAGGTGCGATTGCAGTTGCTGCTTATTCTTATATGGCTTTAGTTCCAGTTATTCAACCTCCAATTATGAGAATGTTTACATCTGTAGCTGAGCGAAAAATTAGAATGAAAACAGCAAGAAAAGTTTCAAAATTAGAGAAAATAGTATTTCCTTTAGTAGTAGTAATGTTAACTTTACTAATTTTACCAGATGCATCTCCACTTATTGGAGCTCTATGTTTAGGTAACTTTGCTAAGGAATCAGGAGTTGTTGATAGACTTTCTGATACAATGCAGAATTCATTGATTAATATAGTTACTATATTCTTAGGATTAGGAGTTGGTTCAAAGCTTGCAGCTGAACAATTCTTAGTTGCTGAAACTATGGGAATTATGGCAATTGGTCTTTTAGCATTCTCAGCAGGTACTGCTATGGGTGTTTTAATGGCAAAACTTATGAATTTATTAAGTTCAAAAGAAAATCAAATCAATCCTTTAATTGGAGCAGCTGGTGTATCAGCAGTTCCAATGGCAGCAAGGGTTGTAAGTAAAGAAGCTCAACAATATGATTCATCGAACATTTTATTAATGCATGCGATGGGTCCTAATGTTGCTGGGGTAATTGGTTCAGCCGTTGCAGCGGGTGTCCTTTTATCAATATTTAAATAAAAATTAATTAGTAGGAAGAATTAAATTATGTCTGAAATTAAAGACTCTTTAGGTTTAGAAAACGTTGGAATGGTTAAAAGAAATCTTGATGTAGATGCATTAATAGATTATGCAGTTGCAAATGAAGGTGCGAAAGTGTCTTCAACTGGTGCATTAATGATAGATACAGGTATTTTTACAGGTAGAAGTCCAAAAGATAAATTTTTTGTTAATCAAGATCCATCGAATAAATATATTGCTTGGGGTGATATAAATCAAAAGGTATCTAAAGAAGTTTATGAAGAATTATTAGTTACTTCAAAAAAACAATTAAGTAACAAAGATTTATTTGTTACTGATGTATATTGTGGTGCATCTTTAGATTCAAGAAAATCTGTAAGATTTATAACTGAAGTTGCTTGGCAAGCACATTTTATTCAAAATATGTTTATCATGCCTCAAACACAAGAAGAGATTGATAATTTTGTTCCAGACTTTACAATTTATAATTCTTGTAAAACTGTTGACATGGCTTATGCTAGTCACAATTTACATTCAGAAGTATATGTTGTATTTAATGTAGAAGATAATGTTGCAATCATTGGTGGTACTTGGTACGCTGGTGAGATGAAAAAAGGTGTTTTCTCAATGATGAATTACTGGCTTCCTTTAGAAGGTAAGCTTGCAATGCACTGTTCTGCTAATATTGGAGAAAATGGCGATACAGCTTTATTCTTTGGTTTATCAGGAACTGGAAAAACAACACTATCAACAGATCCTAAAAGAGCTTTAATTGGTGATGATGAACATGGTTGGGATGATCATGGAGTATTTAACTTTGAAGGTGGATGTTACGCAAAAGTAATTAATCTAGATTCAAGTTCAGAACCTGAAATCTTTGGTGCTATTAAAAAAGGTGCAATATTAGAAAATGTTGTATATGATGAAAATGGTGTTGTTGATTATTCAGATGGTTCTAAAACTGAGAATACAAGAGTTTCTTACCCTATAAATCATATTGAAAATCATACACCAGATATGATGGGTGGACATCCTACTAATATTATTTTCTTATGTGCTGATGCATTTGGTGTTTTACCGCCAGTTGCAAAACTTGATAAACAACAAGCTATGTATTACTTCTTAAGTGGTTATACTGCAAAAGTTGCAGGAACAGAGAGAGGAATTACTGAGCCAGTTGCTACATTCTCATCTTGTTTTGGTGAAGCATTCTTACCATTAAATCCAACAGTTTATGCAGAGTTATTAGGTCAAAAAATTGATAAGCACAATGTTAATGTTTACCTTGTAAATACAGGATGGACAGGTGGAGCTTATGGAGTTGGAACTAGAATGACTATTAAAAATACAAGAGCTTGTATTAATGGTATTTTAGATGGTTCTATTGAAAACTCTGAATTTGAAACATTACCTATTTTTAATCTTGCAATTCCTAAGACACTAAATGGTGTTGAAACTAAAGTATTAAATCCTAGAAATACTTGGGAAAGTAAAGCAGAATATGATGAAACTAAAAAGAAATTAGCTTCAATGTATATTGAAAACTTTAAAAAATACTTAACTTTAGAAAGTGAATATGATTTCACAGCTGCAGGACCAATTTTATAGAGTATAATTTTTTATAAAATTTAATGTTAAAAGGAGTGGATTAATTTTCACTCCTTTTTTTTATTACAAATTATAGGAGAAATTAATGAAAATATCTGAATTTTTAAATAATCTTAAAGTAAATGAGCAAGAAGTGGTACACTATTGTTGTAATCATTTATTATCAAAAAAATTTGATGTTGAAAATGATAGTTTAACACAAGATGAAATCAAAGAACTATTACTTGATTATGGTAATTTCAATAAATATTTAAATGATTCTGCTGGTACTATTTATAGAAAGTATGAGGCTGAATTAAATGATGTTTATAAGGCTATTTGTAAAACATTTAATGAAGAGTTTGATAATAAATCATTATTTGACTTTAGATTTGCTCGTATTATAAATCAAGAACCTAAACAATTCTTAGATATTGAAGATAAAGATACACAAGAAACTGTAATTGAAAAGTTTCAAGACAAGATAAATACGATATTAGAATCAAAATATTACAAAAATAATGAAAGTTCATTATCTAAAGAGATGGTGATTCCTCAAAGAACATTAGAATTAATTAAATCTGCTGTAAGTTAATAAAATTAAAATAAATAGAGTGTATTAACACTCTATTTGTATTTCTTCTAATATTTCTAAACCAAATCCATTTAAACCAACAAAGGAATGTTTTCCTCCACTTGTCATTAGTTTTAATTGTTTAACATTAAGAGTGCTTAATATTTGAGCCCCTATTCCATAATCTTTTTGAGATTCTTTTGATGTTTGATCATCACTTAAAAATATTAGAATTCCACCTTTTGATTGTAAGAAATTTATTGTTTTAAGCATTGAATGTAATTTTTCATCATTTAGAAAAAGTTTTATATCAGGAATTACTGTATGAAATTTAACATGACTAACTTCACTTATATCTCCAAATAATATAGCTGTATGAATACTTCCTAAATGATCTTTGAATTCTTTTTTAATTGTATTAGTACCAAAAAATTGTATATCACAACTTGAAACTTCTTCAACAAGTTTTTCATGTGATAATCTGTATTCAACTAAATCAGAAATATAAATTTGTTTCATATCATGCTTATTGGCAAAAATATCTAAATCATCTCGTCTTGCCATTGTTCCATCTTCTTTCATGATTTCACAAATAACAGCTTCTCCATTTAATCCTGCTAATTTACATAAATCAACACTTCCTTCTGTATGTCCAGTTCGTACTAATACTCCACCATCTTTTGCAATTAATGGAAATATATGTCCTGGACGAGCTAATTGAATTGCATTTGAAATAGGATTAGCAAGAATTTTAATAGTGTCATCTCTTTCCCCTGCACTAATACCTGTTAAAGCATCAACAGCATCAACTGAAACTGTAAAAGCAGTTTCATAAGATGAAGTATTAGAGTTTACCATAGGATTTAATTCTAATTTATTAGCAGTTTCTTTTGTAACTGAAACACAAATTAAACCTTTTGCATGTGTTGCCATAAAATTTACTTTTTCTGGTGTGCTTAGTGCTGCAGCATAAACTAGGTCACCTTCATTTTCTCTATCTTCATCATCAAGCATAATAACCATATTACCTTTTTGAATTTCTAAAATAGCTTCTTTTACTCTTTGTATTGCATTCATTTTTATTCTCTTTATATAGTATTTGATATTTTTGTTATTATATCAAAAATATTAAAATTTAATCTAAAAGCTATTGACAATAGTATACTTTTTTACTATAATTTCGTCACTTAAACGATTGGGGTATCGCCAAGTGGTAAGGCAACGGCTTTTGGTGCCGTCATTCGAAGGTTCGAATCCTTCTACCCCATCCATTTAAGAGTTTATTTTTTTGATTATTTAATCATTAAAATTTATAGGTCGCGGAATAGAGCAGCACGGTAGCTCGTCGGGCTCATAACCCGAAGGTCACTGGTTCAAATCCAGTTTCCGCAACCAAATTAGCCATAAGTCAAGGTAGCTCAGCTGGCTAGAGCGCTGGTCTCATAAGCCGGAGGTCGAGAGTTCAAGTCTCTCTCTTGACACCATTCTTAAACTTTTTAAGAATTTATAATAACACTGTTGCTGGTGTAGCTCAGCTTGGCTAGAGCAGCTGATTTGTAATCAGCAGGTCGGGGGTTCAAGTCCCTTCACCAGCTCCATTTATTAAATTTATTACTACTTAGCAATTTCATCAATTTTTTCTTTTGTTCCATTATATGCATCAGATGATACATCTTTAGTTGTTTCCCAACCTTTTGATGATAAGTCTTTTATCACTTGCCATGCAGTTGAAGTATCCTGCTTTATACCTGTCCATGTAGCACATGAAGTAAAAAAGAAAGAGCATAGAATTAAGAAAATATACTTTTTCATATTATTGACCTGGGTTTTCAAAAAAAACATAAGTTGAATAATCAGAAACTTCAAAATAAACTTTCTTTTCATTACTATCTTGCTTAAAATTTAAATTTTCATCTAAAAATCCATATCCATATCTGTAATTTCTAGAATCTTTTCCGTCAGTAGAAATTGCAGTAGAAAGTTTATCTATTTTTATAAATCTTTTTACAAGTTTTTCACCCGCATATATTTCAATTACACCATTTACACCTGTCCAGTTTTGTAAATATCTATTTATTTTATTTTGTTTTTCTTCACAACCATTTATAAATAATGCTGCTGATATTAAAGATATAGTTAATAAACTTTTTTTCACTATTCTTATCCTTTTTTCTATTTATTTATTCTTAGATTTTACAACAAAAGTACTTCAAATAATATATAAAACTTGTAAATGTTATTTTTATAGTATTTTTATTATTATTTATACACGATAGCTTTATTAAAGCATTTAAAAGAATAAAATAAAATTATATTTTTAATAATAATACTATTTTGATACTTTTTAACTATACAATGTTAATAATAAAATCCATAATACTTAGGAGCTATCGTGCAAAAAATAAAAGGAAAACAAGAAAAGTTACAAAAAATACTTTCAAAGCATTTTTTAAAATTTTCACTTGTACCAATATTTGTTGTTGAAGTTGCATTAGTAGTTTTATACTTTTCTATTAATTCTTATATTTCATCGAAAAATACAGAATTACTTTTAGCTGAAGCCAAACTATACAGTAAAACAGTTCTAGAAAATGAAGCTAATATTATTAGTGATAAGTTAAGTACAATTTCAAGAATTAATACTCAACTTCAAAGAGAACATGAAAAACTTTTTGAAAACCCTTCTGTTTTTGGTTTACCAAATGGAAACCCTAAATTCAATATCGCCCCAAATGGTGTTTTTTATAAAGAAAATAAAATTGGTTCTAGTTTATATTATTCGTCTAAAACTAAGATTACTGAAAAAGAAAAGCAAAAGGCCATTTTTACTGAAGCTATGGATATTTCTTTAAAAAGTGTTGTTGATATAAATCCCAATATTGTTGCTTCATATTTTAATAGTTGGGATGATATGAATAGACTTTATCCATTTATTGATGATGTAGCTAAACAATATGGTGAGCATATTCATATGGAAGATTATAACTTTTATTATTTAGCTGACAATAAACATAATCCAACAAAAAAATCTACATGGACTAGTGCTTATTTAGATCCTGCTGGTAATGGTTGGATGCTGTCTTCTTTAGTTCCAATTTATAATAATGGTTTTTTAGAAGGAGTTACAGGTTTAGATATTTCTATTGATGTTTTTGTCAAAAATGTATTAGATAAAAAATTGCCTTATAATGCAAATTTATTCATGGTAGATGAAAAAGGTATGATTATTGCAATGTCTGAAGAAATTGAACATTTATTAGGATTAAAAGAATTAAAAGAACATCTATATACTGATGCCATATTAAAAACAGTTGAGAAACCTGAAGAGTTTAATCTTATTACAAACAAAAGTGATTCTGCTAAACATTTTAAGAATATATTAGAAAATAATATCAAAGAAGCATCTTTCGGGCTTAATGGTAAAGATTATTTAGTTTATGAACAAGATGTAAATGAGACTGGTTGGAAATTATTGGTATTAATTGACAAGAAAAATATTTTTTCTTCTATTGAAATACTTCAAAACTTATCAAATAAAATTGGTTATGCAGCAATTGCCTTTTTATTACTTTTCTATATAATATTCTTTTATTTATTACTAAAAAGAACTAATGAATTCTCAGATAGTATTACAACTCCAATTACTAAACTTTCTAAACAAACATCTAAAATAATGGACATGAATAATGAAATAAAAGTTCTTGATACTAATATTGAAGAAATAGATAAATTAAGTAATAACTTTGTAAATATGATTGGTGTGCTTAATGAAAGAACAATCAAACTTTATGAAGCTAAAGAAGTTGCAGAAGAATCAAATAAATCAAAAGATGAATTTTTGGCTAATATAAGTCATGAATTAAAAACTCCTTTAAATTCAATAAATATAATTTCTTCAATAATGAAGAAGAATTCTAAAGAGAATCTTGATGAAAAAGATGTAAAAAATATAGAAATAATAAATAATTGTGGAAAAGATTTGCTTTTATTAGTAAATGATCTTTTAGACTTAACAGAAATAGATAAGGGAACGCTTGAAGTAAACAATGATAAAATTATTCTAAAAGATTTTTTTGACAAACTTTATAATAAGTTTTCAGAACAAGCTAATGCGAAATCATTAAATTTATCTTTAAACATTGATAGTACGATATCAGTTATCAATACTGATAATTACAGACTTAATCAGATAATTGATAACCTTCTTAGTAATTCTATTAAGTTTACAAATAAAGGTAATATATCTTTAAATGTTAAAGATGATAGCGAATATATTAGAATTTTTGTTAAAGATGATGGTATAGGAATTTCCGAAAATCAAGTAGCTACTATCTTTGATAGATTTAAACAAGTAGATGGAAGTACAAGTAGAAAATATGGTGGTACAGGACTTGGTTTATCTATTACAAAAGAATTAGTTTCTCTTCTTAAAGGTAAAATATTTGTTAATAGTGAAATTAATATTGGTACAACTTTTGAAATAATTCTTCCAAAAGATATTGAGATCACACAAGAAAAAAGTAAAAATGTTCAAAGTAGAAAAAATGTAGATGAAATTATTCCTGCACCAAAAGAGAGTGTAAAGAAAGTAGAAAAAGTTTTAATTTTAAATAATAATCCAATTACTTTCATTATTATGATTGTAGAACTAAGAAAAAAATATGAAGTTATTCAAGCTACTAATATAAATGAGTTTTTAAAAATCAATAGTAGTGATAATATTAGTAAGGCAATTTTAGATACTTCTACATTAAAAAATGATGAAATTGTTAGCTTAAAGGAAAATGTATCTAATAACTTTGTTATGATTTACAAAGACAATTTAGAAGAAGAATTAGAAAAAAAATCTATTTTAAAAATAGAAAAAAATGAAATAAAAGAATCTATAAGTAAGATATAAAAAAAGGAGCTATTATTTAGCCCTTTTTTAGATACACTAAATAATATTAAATTTTACTTCTTTCCCTTAAAATTCAAATAATATTCAATCTCAGACTCAGTTAAAATCTTAATTGTATTTGTACTTCCTGGCATTCCTACTGGATACCCTACTGTTGCTACATAAGGTCCTTCTTTTTGAAGTAAGCCTTTTTGCTCTAATGATACTAACATCTTTTGAAACATTTTAGAGGCATGTGCTTCTTTTATTGTTCCTATTGGTTGTACTCCCCAAACTGCTGTTAATGAATTTAATACTTTTTTCTTATGTGTAAATGTTAAGATTGGAGTTTTTGGTCTATATCTTGACATTTTTATTGCTGATTTTCCTGAGCTTGTTAGAGCTAGAATTCCTTTTGCATTTAAATCATCTGCTAATTTTGTTACAGTTGCTTGTATTACATCAAATTCATCTAAGTATTCTAATTTACTTTGTTTATCAAAGTTATAAATATCTTCTGTTTTTGAAATAATATTACTCATTGTTTCAACTACATTTATTGGATCTTCACCAACTGCACTTTCTTCAGATAACATTACTACATCTGTTCCATCTAGAACTGCATTTGCAACATCAGATATTTCTGCTCTTGTTGCTCTTTCATTTTGTGTCATTGATAAAAGCATTTGTGTTGCTGTAATTACAGGCATTCCTACATTATTTGCTTTTTTAATTAGCATCTTTTGAATAGTTGGCACATCATAGTAAGGTACTTCAATACCTAAATCCCCACGTGCTACCATTAGACCATCAGATTGTTCTATAATATCATCAATATTTTCAACAGCATCAAACTTCTCTATTTTTGCTATTAATTTACCTTTATAGCCATTTAGAAGTTCTCTTGCTCTTTTCATATCATTACCATTTTGAACAAAAGAGATTGCAAAGTAATCTACATTATTCTCTACACCCCAAGCAATATCTTTTTCATCTTTTTTTGTAATTACATTAATATCAATTACTGTATTTGGGAAATTTACACCTTTTTTTGAAGATAGTATTCCATGGTTTTCAATACGAGCTATTACTTCACCTTCTATTTGAATTACTTTTGCTCTAATAGTTCCATCATAAAGGTAAATATATTCATCTATTTTTACTTTATCTAGAATATCAGGATAATTAATAGAAACTACATATTTTTTATCTTCTTTTTTATATCCTACAATTTCTTCTTTTAGAAAAGTGATTTCATCACCACGTAAAAGTTCAAAAGGTTCTTTTAAATCCCCTACTCTAACTTTCGGTCCTGAAATATCTTGTAATACTCCTACTGTTGTATTAAGGTTTTTCATAGCAGTTCTAATATTATTTAAAGTATCTAAGTGATATTCATGACTTCCATGAGAAAAGTTTAATCTAAACATATTTGCACCTGCTTTGATTAAGCCTTCTATTGTCTCTATGCTATGGCTTGCTGGGCCTAAAGTTGCTAATATTTTTGTTCTTTTTTCCATCTCTTTCCTTTTATAAAATGAAATCAGTTGATAAAAAGTTAGATTTATGATCTCTTAAAATATTCGTCACTATCTCTTTATTTTCACTATTATTTTTAATAGCAACCATTGACCTAATACTAAAAGCTCTTAGTGCATCACCAACTGAAAGTGTACTTTGTGCAGAATCTTTTCTTCCTGTAAATGGGAAGATATCTGGTCCTCTTTGACATTGAGCATTTATATTAACACGGCTTACTTGATTAACAAAACTATCAATCATTTTAGCGATTTCATCAGAATTATTTCCAAAAATACTTACTTGTTGTCCATAGTTTGATTCCATTAAATATTGCATTGGCTCATGAATATCTTTATAAGTTAGAATTGGAACAACAGGACCAAATTGCTCTTCATGATAAACTTTCATATCTTTATTAACAGGATATAAAACAGCTGGGAACATAAATGTATTTTTTATTGTGCCACCATCTTTATTTACTATTTTTGCACCTTTTGAAGTTGCATCATCTATTAAATCTTTTAAATATGTAGTTTTATTAGATTCAGGTAATGGTGTAATTTGAACATCTTTATCCCAAGGCATTCCATATTTAATAGCATCTACTTTTGCATTAAATTGTTCCAAAAAGCTTCCTACAATATTTTCATGAACAAATAAAATCTTTAAAGCTGTACATCTTTGACCGTTGTAAGATAAACTTCCTGTAACACATTCATTTACAGCAACTTCAAGATTTGCATCAGGCATTACAATAGCTGCATTTTTAGCTTCTAAGCTTAGTACTGACCTTAATCTATTTGGTTTTGGGTGATGATGCTCCATAGTACTAGCAACTTTTGAACTACCAATAAATGCTAATACATCAATTTTTCCACTTTTCATTAATGGAGTTAATAACTCTTCCCCACTTCCATATAATGTATTTACTATACCTTTTGGAAAAGAATCTCTAAATGCTTCAAGAAGTGGTCTATGTAATAAAACACCAAATTTTGGTGGTTTAAAGATAACTGCATTCCCCATAATAAGTGCTGGAATTAATGTGGTAAATGTTTCATTTAATGGATAGTTAAATGGTCCCATACATAAAGTAACACCAAGAGGAGATCTTTTTACCTGAGCTAAAATTCCAGATTCAATCTCTAATTGAGAATTTTTTCTATCTAAGTTTTTTAAAGCTTCAATTGTATCTTTAATATAATCAACTGTTCTATCAAACTCTTTTTGAGAATCTTTAAGTGATTTACCTATTTCCCACATTAAAAGATTTACAACTTCTTCTCTTTTTTCAATCATTTTGAAAGTAAACTTTTCTACTGCTTTTATTCGCTCTTCTACTTTCATTTGTGGCCATTGACCCATCCCATGATTATATGCGTTCATTGCAGAGTCTAAAGCTTGATGTGCTTCATTTTGAGTTAGTTTTGGATAAGTTCCAAGTTTCACTTGTTTTCCATCTTTTAAACATATTGGAGAATAAACATCTTGTTTTTGACCTTTCCAATGTTTTATTGAACCATCAATTAAATACTCATCTTGAGAGATTTCACCATCTAATTGAAATTGTTTTGGAATTTCTTCTATAGATGTAAATATATTTTCATATTTTTTATTATTAGTTTTCATTTTTATTTCCTTAAAATTCATAATGTCATTATAATGACTTAAACGTTAATTAAAACTTAAACATCATAATGTTATATTGTTATTATAAAAAATAAACTTTTAAATAAATAAAGAGATATTAATATACCTCTTTATTTCTATTCTTGCCAGGCACTAATTGCGTTTAATAATCCAGCACTTGATGAGTCCATATCTTTGTGCGTATACTCTTTTTTCTTTTTATGTGTCTCTTGAACATGTGTTAACATCTCTGTTGCTAACTCTTTTCCAAGTTCAACTCCCCATTGATCAAATGAGTCAACACCCCAAATAATACCTTCTACGAAAACTCTATGCTCGTATAAAGCTATGATTTTTCCTAAGGTTTTAGGGTCAAGTTTTTTATATAAAAGAGTTGATGAAGGACGATTACCATTAAATTGTCTATGAGGAGCTAATCTAATTGATTCTTCATGTGGAACTCCTCTTTTTTCTAATACCCGAATTACTTCATCAATTCTTCGCCCTGCCATAAGTGCTTGACTTTGTGCTAAACAGTTTGCAATTAATAAATCATTATGCTCTTTCATATCATTTTCTGATTTATTTACACCTAACATAAACTCACAAGGAACTATTTGTGAACCTTGGTGTAATAATTGAAAGAATGAATGCTGTGAATTTGTACCAGCATCACCCCAAACAATTGCACCTGTTTTTTCATATAAGCTCTCACCACTTGAAGAAATACTTTTTCCATTACTTTCCATATCAAGTTGTTGAATATATGAAGGAAAAGAACTTAATCTTTGATCATACGGTAAAATTGCACGTGTTGGATATTCACATATATTTCTATGCCAAATTCCAATAAGTCCAAGTATTACTGGCATATTTTGCTCAATTGGTGTATTTTTAAAATGCTCATCCATTTCATAAGCACCATCTAAAAACTGTGAAAAATTATCAGTTCCAATTGCTATCATTACACCTAATCCAATTGAACTCCAAATTGAGTATCTTCCACCAACCCAATCCCAATATCCAAAAACTCTGTCTTCACTAATACCGAAATCTTTAGTTTTTTCTAATGCTGTTGAAATTGCAGCAAAATGTTTTCCTGCATTTTCTTCACCAATTGCATTTGACATCCATTTCATTGCTGTTTTTGCATTTGTCATTGTCTCAATAGTTGTAAACGTTTTAGATGCTATTAGTATTAATGTTTTTGAAGGGTCAAGATTACTTAAAGTATCTGTAATATGAGATGAATCAATATTAGATACAAAATGAACATTAGGACCATCATGAAAAGGTTTTAATGATTGTGTAACCATAGCAGGGCCAAGATGTGAACCTCCAATTCCTATATTTACAATATCTGTAAAAGCTTCACCACTTGATGAAACAATTTTACCATCTCTGATTCCATTTGCAAATTTTTGCATTTTTTCTAAACCTTCTTGAACATCTTGCATAATATCTCTATTGTCAACATATATAGGTTTATTTGGTTTATTTCTAAGTGCTATATGTAAAACGGCTCTATTTTCAGTGATATTGATTTTATCACCACGATACATTGCATCTCTTTTTTCTTCAACATCACAAGCTTTTGCTAGTTTAAATAATGTTGTCATAACATCATTATTTACATGAACTTTTGAATAATCTAAAATCATATCATCTAGTGAAGTTGAAAACTCCTCAAAACGCTTTGGATTTAGAGTAAATAAGTCATTAATTGACATATTTTTAAGCTGGCTTCTAATTTGCTTTAATCTAGCAAAAAGAATATCTCTTTGTTCGTTCATATTTAAGCCTTATTGATTTTTTCTAATGAACTTTTAGCAATTCTTGTAATCTCATCAAAGTTCTTTTCATCAAGTAGTTTTTTTGGAACTAACCATGAACCACCTACACAAAGTACATTTTTTAAATCTAAAAACTCATTCATATTATCTAGACTTACTCCACCTGTTGGACAAAAACTCATTTTTGCAAAAGGTCCCAAAAAGGCTTTAAGTAAGTTTACTCCTCCAACTTGTACTGCTGGAAATAGTTTACATGCGTTTATATCATTATTTTGTGCTAGCATTACTTCTGATGCTGTACAAACTCCTGGAATTAGAGCGATATCATTTTGTTTTGCAGCTTGTATTAACTCTTCACTTATTCCTGGAGAGAATACAAAAGCTGCTCCATGAGAAATAGAGTCTTCTAAATCTTTTTTATTACATACAGTTCCTGCTCCTACATTCATAGAAGGCATTTGCTTTGATATAAGTTCTATTGCTTTAAGACCTGTTGCTGTTCTTAAAGTAATTTCCATTATATTAATTCCACCATCTTGCAATGCTTTTGCAAGTGGTAATGCATCTTCAATATTATCTATTGCTATTACTGGTACTATTGGGCTAATGCTAAGTACTTCTTTTGCGTTTATTTTCATATTAATTTCTCTCTTTTCCAATAATATCAAAGATAGTAGCACCCTCTTCTGCACTACTAATATTGTCTCTAACACTAGAGAATAAATTTCTTCCATAGTTATAATGATTAGCTGATAAGTCTACTTTTTTAATAGTTCTTCTAATCTTTTCTTCTGCTGGGATTTCAATATTTAATGTTCCTTTTTTAACATCTAAACAAATCATATCTCCATCTTCTATAAGTGCAATAGCTCCACCTTTTGCAGCTTCATTAACTAAATGAATTGCAGATGGTACTTTTCCAGAAGCTCCTGACATTCTTCCATCTGTTACAATTGCAACTTTAAACCCTTTATCTTGTAAAACACCAAGAGAAGGTAATAAACCGTGAAGTTCAGGCATTCCGTTTGATTTCGGTCCTTGAAATTTAACAACTGCTACAAAATCTTTATTTAATAAACCTTCTTTAAAGGCATTTTTTAACTCATCTTGAGTTGAGAAAACCATTGCAGGAGCTTTAATATATAAATGCTCATCTTTTAAAGCAGAAGTTTTAATAATACTTCTTCCTATATTTCCTTTTAAAAGAGTAATACCACCCTCATTTGAAAAAGGAGCTTCAACGCTTGAAACAATATCTTTATCTCTTGATATTATGGCACCTTTATTAAATACTAATTTATTCTCTTTTAAAGTAGGCTCAACTATATAATTTTTTAAACCACGACCTACAATTGTATTTACATCTTCATGTACTAAACCTGCATTTATTAGCTCACTAATTACAACACTCATACCACCTGCATCTCTGAAGTGATTAACATCAGCACTTCCATTTGGGTATAGTCTACATAATAGTGGTGTTACAGATGAAATCATATTAAAATCATCCCAATTTATAATAATTCCAGCAGCTCTTGCCATTGCAATTAAATGAATTGTATGATTAGTAGAACCACCAGTTGCCATAAGTCCTACAATTGCATTAACAAAACTTCTTTCGTCAATAATATCTGCTATTGGTGTGAAATTATTTTTATACTCTGTTAAATTCAATAATGTTTTTGAAGCTTCTTGTGTTAATTCATCTCTTAACTGCGTATTTGCATTTACAAAAGAAGAATTAGGAAGTTGTAATCCCATCATTTCTAAAAGCATTTGATTTGAATTGGCAGTTCCATAGAAAGTACAAGTACCACTACTATGATATGAAGCTGCTTCTACTTTAAATAATGCTTTTTCATCAACTTTTCCTTGAGCAAATTCTTGACGTACTAATGCTTTTTCTTTATTTGAAATACCAGAAGGCATAGGACCTGCTGGCATAAAAATAGCAGGCAAATGTCCAAAAGATAATGCACCTATTAAAAGTCCTGGAACAATTTTGTCACAAACTCCTAAATAAATAGCTCCATCATAAACATTATGAGAAAGTCCAATAGCAGTTCCCATTGCAATATTATCTCTTGAGAATAGACTTAATTCCATTCCTTCATAACCTTGAGTAACACCATCACACATAG
The DNA here is from genome assembly GCF_001956695.1 of Poseidonibacter parvus. Lineage (NCBI taxonomy): Bacteria > Pseudomonadati > Campylobacterota > Epsilonproteobacteria > Campylobacterales > Arcobacteraceae > Poseidonibacter > Poseidonibacter parvus. The sequence continues at coordinate 1,453,655 of NZ_CP019070.1, read as the reverse complement.
CAGGAACTCCAGATGCAACTTGTGCTGTTGCACCTTCATTTAAAAGTGTTCTTTTAATTAATGATGGATAAACACTAAAAGGTTCATGAGCTGATAGCATATCATTATAAGCAGTTACAATTGCAATATTTGGAGTAACTTTATCTGACATTAATTCTTTTTCTTGTTCATTCATTGGTGCAATTGTATGTGCAAGATTACTACATCCAACTTTTGATCTATTAACACCTTTATTACTAGCTTCTTTAACTCTATTTAAGTAAATCTCTCTACTTGTCTTTGATCTTTCTATGATATTATTTGTAACTTCTAGTATTATTTCATTCATTTGTAATATACCTCTATTATTTTTTTATCTTGATTTAAAATTGAAGCTATTGGCATTTGTTTCTTATCAATACCTTCAAGAACTTGCTTATAGATTTCTTGTTTTTGTTCACCTTCAAAATGTAAATAAATATTATTTGCAGATAATATTGCATTTTTTGTTAAACTCATTCTGTCATAAGGTGCATTGCTTGGTGTCATAAAGACACATAAGCTCTCATTTGTTTCAAAAGCTTCTTCGAGTTTAATATTATTAGGAAAAATAGAAGCCGTATGTCCATCAGCTCCCATTCCTAATACTATTACATCAAAAGGAAACAATTCATTTTGATAAATGTCTGAACAAGTTTTTTGTGAATCTTCAATTGTCATATCTTCTTGATACATTGGAATAAATTGTGCTTTTTTAGCAAAGTTTTGTAAAAGTGTATTTTTAACTAACTTTTCATTTGAATCATCACTAGAAGATGGAATCCATCTTTCATCTACAAGTGCAATTTTTACTTTTTCCCAAGGAATATCAAAAGAGCTAAGTTCTTCAAATAATGGCTTTGGTGTACTACCACCTGAAACAATTAATGAAGCATTTCCTTTTTGTAATATTGCATTTTGTAAATTTGTAATTATCTTTAGACTTAAAGACTCAATTAACTCTTTTTGTTCTGAAAAAAAATTCTCATTATTATTTTGACTATTAATCTTCATGCCAATCCCTACCATCTTTTGCAATAAGTTGGACACCTGCACTTGGTCCATTTGTACCTGCAGCATATTTTTTCATAGGAACAATATTATCTTCCCAGGCTTCTAAAATACTATCAACCCATTTCCAAGCACTTTCAACTTCGTCTAATCTCATAAATAGTGTTGGATTTGATCTTACAACATCAAGTAATAATCTTTCATATGCTTCATTTTTTCTTTTTGTAGATGAAGGTGAAATCAACTCTAAATCAACTTCTTCTAGTCTCATGTTCTCACTTAATTCTGGTACTTTATTTATTAAACTTAAGGTAATACTCTCTTCAGGTTGAAGCGTAATAACAAGCTTATTAGAAGAAACAGGTTCACCATTATTTTGGAAAATAGAATAAGGAACATCCTTAAATTGTATTACAATCTCAGAGTTTCTTTTTTCCATTCTTTTTCCACTTCTAATATAAAATGGAACTCCATTCCATCTCCAGTTATCAATATCAACTCTTAAAGCTGCAAATGTTTCTGTTAGACTTTCTTCAATATCTTTATTATCTAGATATCCAGGAACGGGTTGACCATTTATTGAACCATTTGAGTATTGTGCACGAACTGTATTAGCAGCTACATTTTCTCTTGTGATTGGTCTTAAGGATCTTAAAACTTTTACTTTTTCATCTCTGATACTATTTGCATCAAGTGAACAAGGTGGCTCCATTGCAACTAAACAAAGTAACTGCATTAAATGATTTTGAATCATATCTCTCATAGCGCCATATTGGTCATAATAACCAGCACGACCCTCAACACCAACACTTTCAGCAACAGTAATTTGAATATGGTCAATATTAGTAGCATCCCAAAGAGGCATAATAATTCTATTTGCAAAACGCAAGGCTAAAATATTTTGTACTGTGTTTTTTCCTAAATAATGGTCAATTCTATAAATTTGATTTTCGTTAAAATATTTTAATACTTCATTATTAATTTCTCTTGCAGATTCTAAGTCTTTTCCAATTGGTTTTTCTAAAACAACTCTAGATGTTGGTTTTATTAGTTCCCAATGGCTTAAAGACTTACATATATCCCCAAAAAAGTTTGGTGATGTTGATAAGTAACTAACTCTATCTTCATTTGAGCTTTCATCTAGTATCTTTTTTAAATCTTTATAACTGTCATTATCTGCAAAGTCCACATATACTGAATGTATTATTTCTTTAAATTTATCAAAAACTTCATTACTAAATGATTCTTTTTCTATAAATTCTGATAGTTTTTCTTTTGTTAATTTTATATGTTCTTTTCTACTTAACTTTTGTCTTGATACGGAGATGATTCTACTTTCTTCTTCTAAGTAACCATCGCTAAAAAGATGGTATAAAGCTGGTATTAGTTTTCTAAAAGAAAGATCACCATATGCTCCAAAAATTATAATATCTGTTGGTTTTTTTATTTCATTCATAAGTTTTTATATCCTTTAATAAAAATATCATAACATTATAACCTTATGATATTTTTAAATTTTAATAAGTTATGAGTTTAGTTCTTTATAAAAAGGAGGATTAGCGCCAATTCTACCTACACTAATTCCTGCAACTTTATTTGCGAATATTAATGATTCTTCAAGTGATTTTTCATCAATATTAACTAAACCTTTTTTTGAGAAGCTATTGTTTTTAGATAAAGAGAATAATAAGGCTCCATTGAAAATGTCACCTGCGCCAATTGTATCAATAACTTCTACTTTTTGTGCTTTTGCAAATACTTCATATTTTTTAGTTTTAATTATCGCACCTTCGCTTCCTTTTGTAAGAACAATGATACTAAGACCTAAGTCTAGCCATTTTTTATGTAGTTCTTCAAAAGAAGTATCAGGGTATAACCATTCAAAATCTTCGTCTGATATTTTTATAATATCACTTTGAGAAAGTATATTCTCAAATCTTTGTATAAAAATTGATCTATTTTCAATAAAATTAGGTCTGATATTCGGATCAAAGAATACAACTTTTGAAGAGCTTTGTTTATTTACAAAGCTTTCAATTTCACTTCCATTTGGTTCACTCATAAGTGAAATTCCACCAACATAAAGCGTATTTACTTCTTTGTCATCTAAAACAACATCTTTTAAAGATATATTTTTATTTGAACTATTTTCATCGAAAAAACTATATGTTGTAGTTCCATTTGCAATTTTTGCAAATGCTAATGTTGTATTAAATGAAGTGTTTACGCATAAAGAAGTGTTTACTTTAGACTTTTGTAATTCTTCTATTATCATTTCACCAAATAAATCATTTGAAACTGAGCCTAAAAAAGCTACATTAGCACCTAATCTTCCTAAGCAAATTGATGTATTTAAAACAGCTCCACCAATTTTAGGTATAAAAGCTGTTTCTCCATTATCAAGATGACTAGGAATCATATCTATTAATGCTTCTCCACAACATATAATCATTTTTCTTTTCCTTTAATATGTATTATTGTTTATTATAATTTTTAACTGTATTTTCTACACCATTTTCCCAAATACTATTTAAGAATTTAGTAAAAGTTTCAGAGAAATAAGTATTTTGAGATAATGTTCCATAAATTTCATCAAATTGAATAAATACAATTGGATTATCTTTTGCTTCTAGTGCTAAATCTTTTAGTTTATCTTTTCTAGCATCATTTATATCTAACTCTTTTCCATTTTCATCTGTTCCAATTGAGTATCTACACCATAAAGCACAAGCTAAAATAAGTCCATCTACATTAACATTATTTTTAATTCCATCTTTTATACTATCAATTATAAATTTTGGTTGCTTGTTAGAGTTATCAAAACAAATTCTTGTAATCGTATCTTTTATATATGGATTAGCAAATCTTGTTATTACAGTATTATAATATTCATCAAGATTAATATCTGTAACAATATCTTTTAGTACTGGTATTACTTCTTTGTTTATAATACTGTCTAAAAATGTCTTTACAGTTTCATTTTCTAAAGCTTCATGTACGTAATCTATATCTAACAATGCACTTACAGATGAAATTGCTGCATGTGAACCATTAAGCATTCTAATTTTCATTAATTCATATGGTTCTATATCATCAACAAACATTACTCCAACTTCTTCAAGTGCTGGTCTTCCATTACAAAAGTTATCTTCTATAATCCATTGTATAAAAGGCTCTGAAAATACAGGTCTATTATCAATATACCCATATTCACTTTGAATAAATGCAATATCTTCTTTTGTTGCAGTTGGTGTAATTCTATCAACCATAGAGTTTGGACAAGATACATTACTTGCTATATATTCACTTAAGTCTGCATCAATTTGCTGTGACATTTTAACCATTACATTTCTTAAAACATTTCCATTATGTGCAATATTATCGCACGTTAAAAGAGTAAAAGGATTAAGACCTTTTTCTTTTCTGATTTTTAATGCTTTTATTAATATTCCAAAAGCTGTTTTTGGATTATCAGGGTTATTTATATCTGCTTGAATTTCTTCATTTTGAATATTGAAGTTTCCATAAGAATCTATATAATATCCACCTTCTGTAATAGTAAGTGATACAATTTTTATATTTTCATTACATAAAGATTCAACTAATAAGTTATTATCAACCTCAATAAAATCAATCATTGATTGTAAAACTCTTGTATTAGTTGTATTTTCATCTCTTTGAACAAGTGTAGTTAAACAATCTTGTTTTAATAAATCATCTCTCATAAAAGTATCATATTCTCTTAAACCTGCACCAATAATTCCATAATTTAAATCTTTTCTTTGATTAAATAAAGAATCTAAAAGATAAGCTTGATGAGATCTATGAAAGTTTCCAACACCAATATGAATAATTCCTGCACTTAAATCATCTTGCGAGTAATTATATTCAGCTTTATTAAATGCACTATTTTGTAAAAAGTTTTTATCTAAAATCATTTTATAGCCTTATCATCATTATCAAAGAAATAAAATCTTTTATCAGCAGAATTAATGAAAATTTCATCGCCTACTTTTAAATGGTCTTGTACACTTTTAACAGTAATTAATTGCTCATTACTTAAACTTACGTAATAAATTACATATTCACCTAAATGCTCAACTAAATCAACAGTACCTGTAAAATCAGCTTCATCTCTTTGGCATAAATCAATGTGCTCAGGTCTAACACCTACTGTTTTTACAGAAGCTTTATTATCAATATCACTTTTTTCTACAATATTTTTTGCTTCGTTTGAATTACTAGTTTCAATAAAGTTCATTTTTGGACTTCCAATAAATCCTGCAACAAATAAATTATCAGGACTATTATATAGTTCATCTGGTGATCCAAATTGTTGAATAACACCTTTATTTAAAACAACAATTCTATCTGCAAGAGTCATTGCTTCAACTTGATCATGTGTAACATAAAGCATTGTTGCTTCTAAATGTTTATGTAGTTTCGCAATTTCAATTCTTGTATTAGATCTTAAGTTTGCATCTAGATTTGATAAAGGCTCATCAAATAAGAAAACTTTTGGCTCTCTAATTATTGCTCGTCCAATTGCAACTCTTTGTCTTTGACCTCCTGAAAGATTTTTAGGTAATCTATCTAGTAAGTTTGTCATTTGTAAAGATTTAGCTGCTTTTTGAACTCTTTGATCTATTTCAGCTTTTGGTACTTTTTGTAATTTTAATGAAAATGACATATTGTCATAAACATTCATATGAGGATAAAGTGCATATGATTGAAATACCATAGCAACTCCTCTTTTTGATGGAGGAGTATCATTTATAACTTCTCCATGAATTGAAATCTCACCACTTGTAATTTCTTCAAGACCTGCAATTGTTCTCATTAATGTTGATTTCCCACAACCACTAGGTCCTACGAATACAACAAACTCACCTTTTTTGATTTGTAAGTTTGCGCCTTGTATAATAGTTGTTCCTTCATAAGCTTTAACAACATTTTTTAATTCAACACCTAACATATAATTTCCTTTTTCTTTTTTCTTTAATATTTAATAATTTATTTAACAGCACCGAATGTTAAACCTTGAACTAGTTGTTTCTGACAGAACCAACCAAACACTACTATTGGAGCACAAGCTAAAGTTGAAATAGCTGATAACTTAGCCCAGAATAATCCTTCAGGACTTGAGTAAGAAGCAACTAACGATGTTAATGTTGCTGCATCTGCTGAAGTTAAGTTGATTGACCAAAATGCTTCATTCCAACATAAAATAATACTAAGTAATCCTGTTGATGTAATTCCACCCCATGAAAGTGGTAATACAACATGTCTTAATTCTTGAAGATAATTAGCACCATCTAAACTTGCTGCTTCTAAAATATCTTTTGGTAAATCTTTAAAGTATGAAAATAACATCCAAATAATAATTGGTAAGTTCATAAGCATAAAAATTACAATTAAAACCGTTTTAGTATCTAATAGCCCAAATTTTTGAGCAATTAAATAAATTGGAAGTAATACACCAACTGCTGGTAACATTTTTGTTGATAACATCCATAACATTACATCTTTTGTATTTTTCGTTGGAGAAAAAGCAAAAGAGTATGCTGCAGGAACTGCTATTATTAACGATAATAGCGTTGCACCAAATGATGTAATAATTGAATTAATAGCATGATGCCAGTAATCACTTCTTTCATTTACTAATGCGTAATTTTCAAAAGTTCCTTCAAAGATAAACATTGGAGGAACTGCAATTGCTTGTAATTCAGTTTTAAAACTTGTTAATACCATCCAAAAAATTGGAAAGAAGAATATTAGTGCAATAACCCATGCTAATGTAACTAATACTCTGTGTGTTATTTTTTCTTTTGTTTTATAAGTCATCTTTAAATCCTTATGCCATTAAGCTTTTGCCAACTTGCTTGATTAAGAAGTAAGCAACAATATTCGCTAAGATAATGGCAAATACACCACCAGCAGAAGCAATTCCAACATCAAAGTCTAATAATGCATTTGTAAAAATCATATATGTCAAGTTAGTACCTTCACTACCTGGTCCGCCACCTGTTGTAATTAATATTTCTGCAAATATAGATAAGTGAAAAATCATTTGAATCATAACTACAATAGCAATTGATCTTGAAAGATGAGGTAATGTTAAGTAGTAAAACTTAGCAAAAAAACCTGCACCATCTAATTCAGCTGCTTCTTTTTGTTCTTGATCTTGTGACTGTAAAGCTGTCATAAAAATTAATAATGCAAAAGGCGTCCATTGCCAACTTAACATTATAATTATGGATACAAGAGGAAAATCAGACATCCAATCAATTGGTTCTAATCCAAACGTATTTGAGAAAAATGCAAACATTCCATAAACAGGGTTCATAAACATATTTTTCCATAATAATGCATTTACAGTTGGCATTATAAAAAACGGAGCAATTAACATAACTCTTACGATTCCACGTCCAGGGAAGTTTCTATCAATTAAAACAGCAAGAATAATTCCTGAAATAATAGTAATAGCAATAATACTTACTACTAATATAAGAGAATTAAAAACAGCTGGCATAAATGCTTCATCTGTCATAAAGAACTCATAGTTCCCTAAACCTTCAAAACCTGTATCCATTGGATTTAACAAGTTATATCTAATTACCGAAAAGTATAAAGTCATTGAAAGCGGTACAATCATCCATAAAAACAGAACAATAATACTTGGAGCTTTTAATAAGTTCATAACGGTACTTTTATCTAAATCAAATTTCATTATTTACCTTTATAAGTTAGTTTGATACATACATAACAAATTTTATAATTTAATACGTATGTATCAAAAAAAGAGTTTCCTCTTTTTTTGATTACAGAGACTATTTATAGTATCTAGCTCTTTTCATTGTTCTATCAGCAGCTTTTTGAGAAGACTTCAATGCTTTTTCAACAGAAACTTTTCCAGCAAGTGCTGAACTCATGTGTTTACCAACAGTTGTTGCAATTCCTTGGAACTCAGGAATAGTAACAAATTGAACACCAACAAAAGGAGTTGGGTTTAAAGTAGAATCTTTTGGATTTGCTGATAAAATTGCTTTTAACTCAGCATCTGCAAATACTGCAGCATCTTTAAAGTTTTGGTTTTCATAAGTACTTTTTCTTGTACCTGTTGGAACTTTACCCCAACCATTAGTTTTACCAACTAATTCAATATATTCTTTAGAAGTTGCCCAAGAGATGAATTTTTGTGCATCAGTTAAGTTTTTAGTACTTGATGGAATTGCTAAGGCCCATGACCATAACCAGTTTGCACCTTTACTTGTAACACCTACAGGAGATTGAGCGAATGCAATCTTATCGTGAACTTTAGATTGTTTTGGGTCTGAAATAAATGATGCTGCAATTGTTGCATCAATCCACATACCACATTTACCTTCATTAAATAAAGCTAAGATTTCATTGAAACTATTTCCACTTGAACCTGGAGGTCCATATTTACTTACTAAGTTAACATAGTAGTTAATTGCAGAATTCCACTCTTTAGAGTCTAATTGTGGTTTACCATCTTTGTCAAACCATTGAGCTCCAAAAGTATTAGCCATAGTAGTAATTAAGGCCATGTTATCACCCCAACCTGCTTTTCCTCTTAAACAAATACCATAAATTCCTTCTTCAGGATTGTTAATAGCTTTTGCTACTTTTTCAATATGTTCCCAAGATGGATTATCTGTAATTGTCATTCCCGCTTTTTGTACTAAATCTTTTCTATACATTAACATAGAACTTTCACCGTAGAATGGAGCTGCATATAATTTACCATCATTTGATAAACCATCAACCATTGCAGGTAATAAATCTTTTTCATCATAAGCTGCATCGAATTTCATTTCTTCAATCCAACCTTTTTTACCCCACATTGGTGCTTCATACATACCAATAGTCATAATATCAAACTGACCACCTTTTGTAGCAATATCAGTTGTAACTCTTTGTCTTAGAACACCCTCTTCTAAAACAACCCATTTTAATTTTACATCTGGATTTTGTTTTTCAAATACTTTTGATAACTTTTGCATTTCAACCATGTGGCCATTATTAACAGTAGCAATTGTTAAATCACCTGCATTTAAACTTAATGCTGCAATTGCTGCAACCATACTCGTTTTTAATATTTTTTTAACATTCATCTTTCTCTCCTAAGTTTTTGTTAAATTGGGCTTTTGCTAATTTGAATAGCAAAAGCCCATTTGTTGAAAAGATAATAACAATATGAAACTTAATTTTGTATAATATTTAACCAATTAATGAATATTTTTTATGCTATTTTAATGCTACTTTTTAGATAAAAATTATTAATCTTTTTATATCCTTACATATGGCCTATTTTTGATAAATTTTCTGATAATGCAAATATTAAATAAAAACTTGTATACTTTCAACAAATATAAACAATTATAAAGGCAAAAAAATTGCAAGTAAAAAACTATGAAAATATTGAATTAATTATTTTTGATTGTGATGGAGTATTAATAGATAGTGAGATTATAAGTGCACAAGTAATCTCAAGACAATTTAATAAAATAGGTATAGACATAAGTACACAATATGTGCAAGATCATTTTATTGGACAATCATATTCTAAAACTAAAGCACATGTTCTTGAAAAGTTTAATACTAATTTAGCGGATAACTTTGAAAAAGAGTATAGAACAGAATTATTAAAAGCTTTTGACACAGAATTAAAGATTATACCTGGTATTGAAACTATTCTAAAAAATTTAAATATTAATAAATGTGTAGCAACAAGTAGTAGTCTTAGTCGTGCTAGTAGTTCTTTAAAAACCGTGGGTGTTTATGAATATCTTAAAAATGATATTAATAGTGCTTATGATTTAGGACCTAGAGGTAAACCTGAACCTGATATTTATTTAAATTGTGCAAAACAGTTTAACGTAGAGCCTAAAAATGTTTTAGTAATTGAAGATAGTTTAATAGGTATACAAGGTGCAAAAAAAGCAGAAATGAAAGTATGGCACTTTACAGGTGCTAGTCATTTAAAAGATTGGGATACTAATCATGTATATAAATTTCAGCCTGATTTTGTATTTAATGATATGAATAATTTCTTTTTATATCTTCCACATTTAACAAACAAAAAGATAAAAGGAGAATAGTCATGTCTCAAAAAGTTGATAAACTGGATCTTGCAGCTCGCGCTGGATGGCTTTATTATGTTGCAGGATGTACACAAGAAGAAATAGCAACACAATTTGGTATTTCAAGACAATCTGCACAAAGAATGGTATCTTTATGTGTAAGTGAAAAGTTAATAAAAGTAAGACTAGATCATCCAATTTCTGAATGTATGAAACTTGCAGAACAATTAAAAGAAAAATATTCTCTAAAAGAGTGTGAGGTAATACCAGCTGTTTCTAAAGATGTTAGTACAAATATTGGTTTAGGGCAAGCTGGTGCTTCTTTAATGGAAAAGTTTATTGAATCAAGTGAAGCTACAATTATAGGTTTAGGAACAGGAAAGGTTCTTAATATGATTGCAAATGAGTTATCACCAATGAATGGTTCTCATCATAAACTTGTATCATTAGTAGGAAATATGGCAAATGATGGGTCTGCATCTTCACATGAAGTAGTTAGTAAAATCTCTGATAAGATCGATGCTACTTATTATCCTATGCCTTTACCTTTAATTGTTTCTTCAGAAGAAGAAAGAGATTTACTTCATAATCAACAATCAACAAAAAATGTTTTAGCTTTAGCTAAAAAAGTTGATGTTTCTTTTGTAGGAATTGGACAAATGGATGGTACAGCTCCTATGTATAAAGACAATTTTATTAATAAAGAAGAATTAGATGCACTTTTAAATGCAAAGGCTGTGGGTGAAATTATTGGTTGGGCTTTTGATATTGATGGAAATGTAATTAACGCAGCGACAAACAAAAGATTAACAAGTATTCCTCTTGTAAAAAACCCTGAGAAACTAGTAATAGGAATTGCAGCTGTAAAAGAAAAACATACTGCAATTAAAGCTGCTTTAAAAGGTAGCTTAATAAATGGACTAATTACAAATGAAGTATGTGCTAGAGCACTTTTAAAGAAAGGATAAATATTATGAAAAAGATTTTATTAATTATGTGCTTATTTACTTTTCATTATTCAAATGCAAGTAGTATACTGTTTTTAGGTGATTCTTTAACAGAAGGCTTAGGTGTTGATAAAGAAAAAGCATATCCAAAACTAGTAGAAAATATGCTTCAAAAAGAAGTGAAAAAAGATATAAAAGTAATTAACGGTGGTGTTAGTGGCTCAACTACAAGTGATGGATTAGCTAGACTTAGATGGTATTTAAAAAGAAAACCTAGCATAGTTTTTATTGCACTTGGTGCTAATGATGGTTTAAGAGGTTTAGATTTAAAACAAAGCCAAAAAAATCTAGAAGAGATTGTTTTTTATGCAAAAAAAGCTGATGCAAAAGTTTTACTAGCAGGAATGTTAATTCCACCTAATTATGGCCAAGAATACGCAAATAACTTTGAAAAAATGTACAAAGAAGTTAAAAATAAATATAAATTAAAAAGTATGGATTTTTTATTAAAAGATGTTGCGGGAATAAAAGAATTAAACCAAAATGATGGAATACACCCAAATACACAAGGACATAAAGTAATTGCAAAAAATGTTTTTAAATTTATAAAGGAAGAATTGTAGTGTTAGAAATAAAATCATTAAAAAAAGCTTATCATCAAAGCTCAACGAGTATTGAAATATTTAAAGATTTAAATTTTCATGTTAAACCTGGTCAAAAAATTGCAATTATGGGAAAATCAGGAAGTGGTAAATCTACACTACTTTCTTTAATTTCTGGAATTATAAAAGCAGATGATGGAGATATTTTATTAGATGGCACTTCTTATAAACAATTAGAAGAAAGCCAAATAAATGACTTTAGGGCTTCAAATATTGGTTTTGTTTTCCAAAACTTTCATTTAGTATCTTATTTAAATGCTTTAGAAAATGTAATGTTACCTGCAAAAGTTTGTAATATTTCAAATCCAAAGGAAAAAGCAAAGGAATTACTTAAAAGCGTTGGCTTAGAGCATAGATTAGATCACCTTCCTTCACAACTAAGTGGTGGTGAGAAACAACGTGTTGCAATTGCACGAGCACTTATACATAACCCTAAAATTATTTTAGCAGATGAACCAAGTGGAAATTTAGATGAAGAAACAGGAATTGCTGTTATGGATAAGCTTTTTGAATTAATTGATAAAAACAACACAACATTAGTTCTTGTAACACATTCTAAAGAAGTTGCACTAAGATGCGAAAAAACTTATGAACTTTCACAAGGAAATTTAGTTTAATGCTTATTTTTGAATTAGTTTTAAAAGCACTTGCAAGATCTAAGTCTTTTTCTTTAATCTTTATTTTAAATTTTGCCTTAGCAATTGCTGCATTATCATACTTACAGTTTTTTAAAGGAAGTATAGATAACTCACTTGAGACAAAAGCAAAGAGCTTATTGGGTGCAGATTTAGTTGTGTCTTCACGATTTGCAATTACAAATGAACAAATAGAAGATATAAAAACAAAACTTCCTAAAATAAAAAGTTTTAATGAGGGAATTTCTACTGTTAGTATGATTTCATCTTCTAAGCGTGCAAGACTTATGGAACTTGTTAAAATAAATGAAGACTTTCCTTTTTATGGAGGAATGACATTTAAAGATAATTCTATTTATCCAAAGGGAATAAATCCACCTAAAAGCAATGAAGTTTGGGTTTATCAAGAAGTTTTAGATTTACTTGATTTAAAGAAAAATGATCAGTTAAAAATTGGAAAAGAAAACTTTATTATCAAAAAAGTTATAGTTGATGATAGTTTAAAAGCAATAAGTTTTAGTGGTTTTATGCCTAAAATTTACATAAGTAAAGAGGGACTAGATAAAACTGAATTATTACAATTTGGTTCAACTGCTTCTTATAAATTAAACTTTTTATTTGAAGAAAATATTGAAAATGATAAATTAGAAATCTTAGAGAATACCCTAGAAAAAAGTATTGACCAAAACTTAAGAGTGCTTTCTCCTAATGATGGAAGAGATAGATTATTACGTGTTTTAAATTTTGTTACAAACTTTTTATCACTAGTTTCTCTTATATCATTCTTTTTAGGTTTAGTAGGTTTAATATACTTATACTCAGGTTTTTTAAACAAGCACCAAAAAGATATAAACGTACTAAATGACCTTGGATTTAATAAAAAAAGTTTAATGCTTACTTATTTATTACATTTATTTGTACTTGTTAGTATTTCAAGTATTGTTGTTTTTACTTTTATTGGTTTATCTGCACAGTTTTTGGCACCAATTGTTCAAAAACTTATTGATATAGATTTTGATTTTACTTTAGATTATATATTTTTCTTAAAATCATCGCTTATTTTATTTGCTTTGAGTATTAGTGTAGGTTTTCCTTTGATTTTACCACTACTTCAAAGACAAAAGCAAAACTTATTTAAAGTTGTACTTTCTTTTGTACCTTTTTTAGTTCTATTATTACTTATCTCTCACTTTGTATCACCTGCAAGAAATATTGGTCTATTTTTTGCACTGGCAGTTTTAATAGTAATTATATTGTTTTTTACAATAGGTTCTTTTATATTAAAGAAATTAGATTTTTCAGGACATATAGAAAACCTATCTTTATCTTTGGCTATTAAAAATATTACAAGAGAAAAGAAAACTTCTTTGACTTTGTTTACTGCTATTGTTTTATGTACTACGTTTTTTAGTTTAATTCCACAAGTTGGTTCATCACTATCAAATGCTTTAACACTTAGTGTAAACGACAGACCTAGATTTTTTGTTATAAATGCCAAAGAAGAGCAAATCAAAGATTTAGAAAAACAAGTAAATACTTTAGGTGCAAAATTAGAAAATGTTTCAGCAATGATTCGAGCTAGAATTGTAAAAGTAAATGACTTAGATTTTACAAAGCACTCTATTAATAACGCTGATAAAAAAATTAAAGCAGATGCAAATGAACTACAAAATAGAGCTATAAACCTATCATATAGAAATAAATTAAAAAATAGTGAGCAAATAGTTGAAGGAAGAGAGTTTTCAGGTGTTTATAATTCACCTGATTTTTCAAAAGCAATTGAAGTTAGTGTTGAGAAAAGATATGCACAAAGAAGAGGTATTAAATTAAATGATACACTTGTATTTGATGTTTTAGGTTTAGAACTTGAAGCTAAGGTTGTAAATATAAGAAGTGTAAATTGGACTGAATTTGTTCCTAATTTCTTCTTTATATTGCAAGAAGGAGCTTTAAATGATGCACCTAAAACTATGTTAGCAACTATATCTTCTGGAGATTATGATGCTACACAAGTACTTATAAAGCTTACAGATTCATTTCCATCTTTAAGCATTATTGATGTAAAAGATTTATTTGAAACTTTTGCAAACCTTGTAAAAAATGTTACTTCAATTACTGATAAAATGAGTATCTATTCAATTACAATAGGTTTACTTATGAGCTTTATAATTATTCAATACCAAATGAATTTACAAAAGAATAATATATTAAGATTAAAAATGATTGGTATTAAAAACCATACTATTAGAAACTCATTTTTATTAGAGTTTGGTCTTATATCATTTACTGCAAGTACTTTTGGAATAATATTAGGAAGTATTGGTTCATATTTTATAAGTGCCCTACTTTTTGATTCATATTGGGATTTTAGACCTGATATATTATTTGCATATTTCTTTTTTATTCCAATATTAACATTATTGATTGTAAGCTTTTTTACATCTAGAATGATTCATCAAAAAGAAAATGTTCTTTTTGGTGAGTAAGCTATTTTATAGTTCTAAAAGTTAAATTGAATCTTGCATTTTTTCTTTTTTTTCTTTTTGGAACTGAATGCTTCCAATGATGTTGTATTTCCCCAGACATAATTAGAAGAGTGCCATGTTTCAAAGGTATTTTTATCTTTTCATCTGTTTTATTAGATTTTATTAAGAAGTCTCTTTCTTCACCAAAATTTACAGAAGCAATAATTGGGTCTTTACCAAGTTCTTTTTCATCATCAGCATGCCAACCCATATGGTCATCACCATCTCTATACCAATTTAGTAATACGCTATTAAACTTAAGATTTAGAGTTTCTTCAATCTTTTGTTTGATATACAATAAACCTTTATTCCATTTTTTAGCTTGAAATGTAATGCCTGAGTATGTATATAATATATTTTCATCACCGTACCATGCTGAATATCGTGGTACATATATTTCCTTACCAAACATAAGTATTTTATCATGTTGCCATAATATATTTTTAAATTGGATAGATTGCAATTTATCTTTTTCAAACTCTCTGTAGTTTTTAATATTAGAATCAATGGTATCATTTTCTAAAAAATACTCAACACTTCTGTCACTTATTTTTTTATTAAAAAAATCTTCAGCATAAAATAGCTCGCCATGGGGAATTTTTATATCATAGCCTTTTAAACTATCATTCCATTTTATGCTATAACCGTCTTTTAAAGGAATAAGAAAAGGTAAATTATCATTATTTTTATAATCACTAAATAGATTCATTTTAAACTTTTATCTTAATATTATTTATATAATGTAATTTTATCCTATGAATACTTTGAATAAATAAACAGTAGCTTATTAAAAACTTTTTATGCTAAAATCTTTTTAATTTTAATCTTAAGGATATTGATGAAAGCATATAAAAAGCTTGTAGAGAAATATGAAAGAATACATCACTTATCTCATATGCAATCTATTGTTTATTGGGATCAACAAAGTATGATGCCTAGTGGTTCAAGCGATGCAAGAGCAAAAGCAATGGCAGAGTTTGGTGTGATTATTCATGAAGCATCAGTAGATAAAGAAATAGCCCTACTTTTAAATGATGCTATGGGTGAAAATTTAAACGCAATACAAAAAGCATCTTTAAGAGAAATGCAAAAAACATATACAAGTAATACCATTCTTCCAAGCGATCTTGTAAAAGCACAAAGTTTAGCTCACTCAAAATGTAATCATACCTGGATTGAGCAAAGAGCAAATAATAATTGGAAAGGTTTTGAACCAAGGCTAAATGAAGTTATAAAGCTATCGAAAGAAGAAGCAAGGATTAGATCTGAAATAAATGGATTAAGTGCTTATGACTCTTTACTAGATTTATTTGAACCTGGAATGAAAAGCCAAACATTAGATGGTATTTTTGCAGATGTAAAAACTTGGCTGCCAGAACTTATTCAAAATATTGTAGAAAAGCAAAAATCACAAACTTTTATAAAGCCACAAGGTATATTTAAAATAAAAGCTCAAAAAGAACTTGGTGTTAAAGTAATGAAACATTTAGGATTTGATTTCAACAAAGGTCGAATAGATATCTCAGCTCATCCTTTTTGTGGAGGAGTTCCTGAAGATGTAAGACTAACTACAAGATATGACGAAAATGATTTTGTGCAATCTTTAATGGGTACGATACATGAAACAGGACATGCTTTATATGAGCAAAATTTGCCACAAGACTTATTAGCTCTTCCAGTTGGACAAGCAAGGTCTATGGGAATACATGAAAGTCAAAGTCTATTTTTTGAAATGCAAATGGGAAGAAGTGGTGAGTTTTTAAAATCAATTCATCCATATATCATTGAATCTTTTGGAAATGATGAAGCACTTGCTCTTGATAATTTAGTAAAAATTTATTCAAAAGTTGAACCTTCTTTGATTCGTGTAGATGCTGATGAAGTTACTTATGCTTCACATGTGATTTTAAGATATGAAATTGAGAAAGCTTTAATAAATGGACAAATTCAAACTTCAGATATTCCAGATATGTGGAATGATAAAATGCAAGAAGCTCTAGGATTAAATACAAAAGATAACTATAAAAATGCTTGTATGCAAGATGTTCATTGGAGTGAAGGTTTATTTGGATATTTTCCATCATATACCTTAGGAGCTATGTATGCAGCACAACAATTTAATACTGTTAAAAAAGTTCATCCAAATATAAATGACTCAATAGCAAATGGAGATTTATCTCAAATTAAATCATGGCTAAAAGAAAATATTTGGAGTAATGCAAGTATTTATTCTACAGATGAATTAATGAGTAAAGCTACTGGTGAGTCTTTAAATCCTAAATACTTTAAAGAACACCTTGAAAATAGGTATTTATTTAATTAAAGTTAATACAAAACTATGAAATATTATATTTATGATGTAGAAACCTTTCCTAATATATTCACTTGTGTTATTCAAAATGCACAAAATAAAGAGTTAAGAGTATTTGAACTAAGCTCCAGAGTAAACGACTTAACAAAGTTTTTAAAAACACTTGAGTGGCTTAGTAAAAATGAAAAGATATTAGTAGGATACAATAACCTAAACTTTGATTATGCAGTACTACAGTTTATTTATAAAAATGCAAAGAGTTATTCTATAAAAGAACTAGTTTATAAAGTTTTTCTTTTTGCAGATTCACTTATCAAAAACAATATCATTTACAAAGAAGATAAAAATACTTTAAAAATCAATCAACTTGATCTTATGAAAATACACAATTTTGACTATAAAGCTACGAGAGTTAGCCTAAAAGTATTAGAAGTAAATATGCGTATGGATTCTATTGAAGATTTGGACTTTAAAATAGGTGAAGATATAAAACCAAATGACTTTGACAATCTAATTAAGTATAATAAACACGATGTAGAAGCTACGCTATTATTCTTCGAGCACTCAAAAGAAGCCATAGAGTTTAGAGAAGACTTAAGTTTAAAATACAATGAAAATATGCTCAACTACAGTGATACAAAAATAGGTAAAAGATACTTTATTCGTAATCTTGAAGAAAAACTTGGAAAAGATATATGTTATGTAAATGGTAAACCAAAACAGACTATTAGAAACTTCTTGGACTTTAACAAAATTATCTTTGACTATATTAATTTTGAAACAGTAGAGTTTCAAAGTCTACTTAAGTATCTAAAAAAGCAGTATTCAAATTCTATGAATGAAGTTTTTTCAAATATTAGCCAAGACAATCTAGGGGAACTTGGCTCTTATTGTACACTAAACTCTAAAAATGAAGCTCAATCTTTACATTTAAACTATAAAGGTTTTACTTTCTATTTTGGAACTGGGGGTTTACATGGAAGTGTAGAGAGTAAGTTCTATGATAAAAGTAATGATTTTTTAATAATAGATGTTGATGTTGCTAGTTACTATCCATCTATTGTAATTCAAAATAATTTATATCCAGAACATCTTGGAATTGAGTTTGTTGATATATATAAAGAAATTCGAGATTTGAGATTTTCTTATAAAAAAGGTACTTCTCAAAACAAAATGCTAAAACTAGCTCTAAACTCAACATATGGAGATACAAACAATCAGTTTAGTCCTTTTTATGACTTCAAGATGACTTTGGATATTACGATTAATGGGCAGTTGATGTTGTGTATGCTTGCTGAAAAACTAATGCAAATACAAACAGTAACTTTAATACAAGCAAATACTGATGGTCTTACTTTTAAAATAGCAAAGAAAGACAAATCAAAATATGAAGATATCTCAAAAAAATGGCAAGATTTTACTGGATTAGAACTAGAAGAGATAATATATGAAAAGCTTTGGATTAGAGATGTTAATAACTATGTAGCTTTGAAAGAAAATGGCGAAGCTAAAAAAATAGGTACATACAAATATGACTTAGCATGGAATCAAAATCACTCTTCTTTAGTAGTTCAAAAAGCAGTAGAAGCATATTTAATAAAAGGTATTAAAATTGAAGAGTTTATTCATAATCATAGAAATAAATATGACTTTTTATTAAACTTTAAAGCTACAAAAAATATAGACTTAGTCCTTGAAAAAGTATACTCACTACAAAAGACTTACATACCTTTATCTAATACTATTAGATATTTTATAAGTAAAAATGGATTTCCTTTAAAAAAGATTCTACCACCTTTAAATAAAGATTCAGAACAAAGAGTAATAGGAATAAACGTAGGATACAAAGTAGAACTTTGTAATAATATAGAAGATTTTTCATACGAGTTTTTAGACTTTAATTATTATGTAAAAGAAGCTTATAAACTCATAGAACCCTTTAATAAAAGCCAAGAATCACTCTTTGACTTTTAAAAACATTACAAATTGTTATCATTTTGAAATATTAGAATTTTTTTACATATAATCTTAAAAATGAAATATTCTTAGGAGATATGATGCAATTAATAATAGGCTCACAAGTTAAACTAATAGATGGAACTATTGAAAAAATCTTCCCTTATGGCGAAGTCTTGTCATTGTTAAGTAAATTTAAGAATATTTGTACTGATATAAAATGGAACGTAAATGTACCCGCTAGAGATAAGTGTCAAATTATAAAAAATCAAGCAACTATTAATATTAAGAATTTTCAAGCACGAGATTTCCAACAAGCTTGTATTGATAAATTTACAAGAACTACACTTACAGGCTATATTTACGCTCCTACAGGTTCTGGAAAAACAAACATAGCTGCATATTTAATTGCTAAAAGAAATATAAGAACACTTTTTATTGTTCCTAAATATGATTTAGTAAAGCAAACAAAAAAAAGATTTCAAGATATTTTAGATATTGACCCATCAATGATAGGTGAACTTAGCTCTTCAAAAAAAGAGTTTGGAGCTCCTATATTAATCACTACATGGCAATCATTAAACAATGAAGCAACATTACAAAGAGTTAAAGAAGATAAATACTCACAGATTATTTGTGATGAGATGCATAAAGCTAGTGCAAGTGTTTATTATGACGTTGTATCTTCAATTCCTGCTATGTATAAACATGGTCTTACTGCAACACCATATAGAAATAATATCAAAAATGAACAAAAACTTTATGATTTAGTTGGAGAAGAGAGGGCAAGTGTTGATATTATTGATTTATATAAAAATGGCTTTTTAGTACAACCCAATATAAGATTTAAAAATACAAATTATAAAATCGATATAGAACAAGAATACTTGCGAACATTAGATTTTAATATAAAACTAGGAATGCTTAAGAAAAATATTGATAAATCAAAAAAGAGAAAAGAATTTATACTAAATGATATTAAAAATTCTCTAAAGTTCGAAAGAAACAAGTTTAAGTCTAATCAATCTGTAGTTTTAGTCAATACTCTTGAATTGGGACAAACATTGAAAGAAGAATTATCATCTTCTTATAATGTATTATATATTGATGCAAGTACAAAAGCAAAACAAAGAAATGAGATATTTTCTGATTTGACAGAAAACAAAATTACAGATTATGTTTTAATAGGAACTTCAAAACTTCTAGGAGAAGGTACTGATATTCCTTCTATTAAAAATGTATTTTGCGCAAGTCCTGCCTACCCTCCTTTTGAAGATACAGCACGTTTACAACAAATCATAGGAAGAGCTATGAGACCATTTAAAAATAAAAACAGTGCAAATATAATCATTTACAATGATGAAACAACAGGTTGGATAAATAAAAAGAAAAATGAAGTTTTAGATATTGTAATTAACAATGTTAAACCAATTATAAATTAAGTAATATTCTTGCATAAATCAACCTATTGTTCAATTTCAGAATATTTAAGTAAACAATCTTTTAATTCTGAGTATGAATTCATGTTATCTCTCTAATTCTTAAGTTGGTGTATTTTGATATTATATTATAATAGTTAGAAAATTATCTATCTGTTAATCTAAATAACTCTAAGATACTCTAAGTATAAACACATAGAAATACTCTTTTTTTATATAGATTAATGAAAAATATTTTCATGTTTTATACCTACTTACTCAGATGTATTGTTAATTATTTTGCTTATCTCTTTATTTTTTAAATCATTAAAAATTTTACTTAATTCTTTAGTTTTATTTAGATATCTGTCATCAAGAATAGATTCAATTGATTTTTCGCATATAACTGAATAAATACAAGTATAAGGGACTTTTACACTACATGTTTTATACCATATTTTAAGAGGTTGATTAATCCTATTTAAACTAGTAATTCTTTTTATATATATAAAAGGAGTACCTATTAATAATACTATTAAAATATAAACTCCTGATAATTGAGTATGATCATAAGTAAATAAATGATACAAGATTATACTAATAAATATAGATATTATAAAATCATTAAAATACCTAAAATACTTATTAAGGAATAAATTTGGTGAAAGATTAAAAACTTTATTAGGAAGTATTGTTTTTAATAGTTTTCTTGCTAATACATCATCAGAAATATTTAAGTTATCTTGTTTAGATAATAATTCTGATATAAATTGAATAATTTCATCAGTTAATTTTATTTTGTAAATATCCTGTACTTTAAAAGAATTTGTTATACAGTTTACAACTTTAGTATAATAAATTTCATTTTGGTACTTATAGTGAGTAAAATAAAATGCAAATAAATATTCTAAAAATGACTTATGTGCAAATTTAAAATAATTATTTTTACTTAAATCTTTTACAAAAATTCCGGACGCTCGTACATCATTAAAAATAGATTCTATTTTATGTAGATCATCTTCTAATCTTCTTTTTAATAAAATTCCATTTATATGATCATTACTAACTTCATCTGGAATATTAACATATAGCTCAGTAATCGTCCTATGTAATTGATAATTACTAATTTGATTTGAATAACTATCTCTTTTAATAATTGAGACAGCTATACCAAGAGTAAAGTATTCTCTTTCCTTAACTGTTAAAATAGATTCAACACCGGTCCTTCCTATAGTAATAAATTTTTCCTCTTGTCTTAAGTATGAATGTTTTATAAATTTATCAATTATTGAAGCTGAATTAATATTTTTCTTATCCAAATCATTCCATATAATACTGGCTTGATACAGCGTGGAAGGACGAGATATTAATTCTTTGAAATTAACATTCTCATTTTCATTTTTTAAAACATTTAGCATTTCATTTTTAGTTTTACTATCAATATTTCGTAATGAATCTTCTATTTGTTTTAAATCTAAATGCTTTAATATTAAAGCATTACAGTAGAACAAATTATTATTATCTTTATTTAACTCTAAAAATTCTTCCATTTCATGATTATCTAAAAATAAGTTTGGTCTTCCAGTAATTAAGACTTTTGACTTTTCATACCTCATAAATTCAACAAGTCTTTTAAAATGTAACCTTCTGATATATTTATCTCCAACAAGATCCATTTCATCAAAACCTTCTAGTATAACTAATAATTTACCTTCCTCTAGTAGCTTTTCAATTGCTTTTGCATTAATATTAAAACTAGTTGCCCAACTAGCTAAAACATCCAATAAAGTCTCATTTTTAGGGCTTTTTCCTCTTAATTCAATAATGATTGGTATTCTACTTTTCTCATCTTCAATTAATTTATTTGCAATTTTTAAAGATAAACTACTTTTACCTTGTCCATATTCACCCAATAAAGATATATGTTTTCCAACTTGTTTATTGTTAACCCATTTCATTATATACTCTTCTGTATTATCAATATTTTTTTGTTTTTTCTTTTTACTACCTTCAGGTAAATGTAAAAAAGATTTTTGATTAACATAAGTATCCATAAGTTTTAAATTATCACCTGATGTTATTTCTTTTTCATAAAATTCTTTTTTTAAGAAATCAAAATATTCATCAAAATTAACAATTTTTTTTAGTAGTTCTTCTTTATATCTATAATCAATAGTATAATCAGTATGATCAATAGTTTTATTTTCTGCTACACCATTTTGTATTGCAATTATATATTTTTTAAAAGACCTATCAGGACAGTTTTTTTTAGATAAAAGTATTTTTTCATTAATTTCTTCAAGAGATGGTTTATTTAAGAAACATACTATAACAATATCAATATTTCCATATTTTCCAATATAAAAGTTTTCTTCACTGTACCAATCTTTTGATGTTATTTTATATTGAGAACTAATAAATATAAAAAACTCTTTTACTTGAGTATGCCAATCTTTTGATGTATTAAAAAACGTCAAATCAGTAGCTATTTCTTGATTTTCAATATCTTTTTTATTTTCTATAGGTATATTAAAACTTTTAAAGCCCTTTAATGCAGCACTGATAAAATCCATTTCTTTATGAATTTCTTCAAGTTTAACATCTTGACTACTTTTAGCTCCATGCCAATTCTTCGAAATAAAAATAATAACTGATGCAAAAATAAAATATATCAATCCTGACCAAATTTTACCACTCCAGTCAGTATAAGGTATTTCCAACTCTAAATTAAAATAATAGTTTAGTATTTTATATACTATTATAATAAAACTATTATTTGTAAAAACATGTGCTGAAAATAAAGTAGCCATTGAAAAAAGTAAAAATAAAGAGAAAAAAGCAAATCTTTCTCGTGTATATTTTTTTCTTCTATAAATTAAATAAATAATTATCCCCACTAAAACTACAGTAATACCAATTAATATATATAACACAATCTCCACTATTTTCCTTTTTATCTATCTTAAAATAAAAATTTTATTACTTATTGACAATTCATATTTATCATTGTTAAAATTACTTATTTCATTTTATCTAAATATTATTTTATTAATTATCTTACAATAAATTAGTTATAAACTAAATTATTGTAAAGTGCATTAATTTATTTTCCTCCCTTTTTCTATTAATTATTTCATTGTTAGAATACGGAAATAAATATGACTTATTACTAAACCTCAAAGCCATTAAAAGTAGACTCTGTTCTTAAAGATGTATATGTAGCAAAAGAGACATAACTAAGTTTTCTTAGTCATTAGCTACTCAAACTTATTCTATAGGAAAATTTAAAGTAAATGATGTAAAATATCTTGATTACTATAAAAGTGATTTACAAAATATTATAAAATTTTAAATACAGGAAAATTAAATGTCAAATTATAAGAAAGCATATATTGCAGGTGGTTGTTTTTGGGGAATGGAAGATTTATTCAGAAATCAAAAAGGTATCATTGATACAGAAGTTGGTTATCAAGGTGGGGAAAATAGCAACCCAACATATAGAAACCATCCTGGACATGCGGAGGGTATTGAACTTACTTATGATCCTACGATAACATCTTTTAAAGAAATCCTTGATTATTTTTTTAGAATACACAATCCTACAACTATTGATAGACAAGGTAATGATATAGGATCAAGCTATCGTTCAACAATATTCATACAAAATGAAGAAGAACTAAAAACAGCTAAAGAGATTATAAAAATCGTAAATGAATCAGGAAAATGGGAAGCTCCAGTTGTTACAACATTAGAACCTTTTGATACATTTTGGCCTGCTGAAGCAGATCATCAGGATTATTTAGTAAGAAATCCTAATGGATATACATGCCATTCAGAGAGATTTGGATCATTTCTTCAATAAACAATACAAATAAAAACCATAAAGAAAATCTTCTTTATGGTTTAATATTATTATTTATAAGATAAGACTATAATGAGTAATGAAAAAGTTATTTATAATCCTATGTATTATCATATTAAATATCAATTCTTCTTTTGCAGATGAAATACAAACTATTGACCTAACAAATAGTAAATGGGAATATAGATGGGGAGATTCTGATTTTAAAAATGATATTCCAAAATGGACTATAGAAAATGAAAACTCTAAAGAATGGAAAGAGATTAAGTTTCCAAGTAATCCTCCAAATAGAGCTTTAAAAACAAATGCCTGGTTTAGAGTTAAAATTCCTGATAACTTAATGAACAACCCTATTTTATATATTTCAAGTATTGATTTGATTTCTCAATTTTATTATAAAAAAGAGCAAATATATCACTTTGGAAATTTTAATGAAGAAGGAAAAGGAAAATTTAGCGGATGGCCTTGGCATAAAATTTCTTTACCGCAAAATAGCTCAGGAGAATATTTATATATTAGAGTCTACTCCAATTATCTTGATATAGGATTATGGGGAGAAATTTTAATATTATCAGAAAGTGATTTATATAAAAAACTACTTAATACTAGTATGCCAAAAATCATGGTAGGTTCTGTTTCTATATTTGTAGGTGTAATACTATTTTTATCATTTTTATCACGATGGAAAAGAGTAGAATTATTAATACTAGGTTTATTATTTTTAGCACAAGGAGCAGATTTACTTATTTCTGCAAAAATTATTGAATTATATTTATACTTTCCCTTATTAAAACAATATATACTAGCTTCTGTGTTCTTTTTCTTTCCAATTGGAATGGCTTTGTATATGGATAAAACTATAAAGGAAAAAGTGCCCTTTAATCTTATAGGAAGATTGTGGCAAATTCATGTAGTTTATTTTATTTGCGCTATTGCTGGTTCTTTACTTGGATTTTATTCACTGCCTTCAACGTATGAGTATTTTGATATTTTATATAATTTTCTATCTCTTCCTATATTAACTTTCTTTATGATTTATTTCTTTTATAAAGGAGATAAAGAAACTAAAATTATTACCTTTAGTTTCTTTATAATTTCAATTTATTGGCTTTATTCTTATTTAGTAGCATCAGGAATTATAACTTGGAATGAAGTACCAGGAGAGATAGCAATATTTTCTTGCTTATTACTTTTATCTTATTCAATAATCAATAAGCTAAACTATACTGATGATCTAGAAAAAGAAAAAAATAAATTGAAAATTATCTCTACTTTAGACCATTTAACAAAATTAAATAATAGAAAAGAAATTGATTCAATATTAGAAACAAATGAACTATTTTTTAAAAGATATAAAGATACATTTTCTTTAATCTTATTAGATATTGATGATTTTAAAAATGTTAATGATGTTCATGGTCATTTAGTTGGAGATAAAGTCTTAATAGATATATCTGAAATATTAAAAAAGAATACAAGAAAAGTAGATATAGTTGGAAGATGGGGTGGAGAAGAATTTGTTATAATTTGTCCTAAAACAAAAGAAGAGGAAGCTTTTAAGATTGCAGAAAAATTAAGAACTAAGATAGAAAGAAATAAACTAAATATAGCAGAATATAAAACTGCAAGTTTTGGAATTTCCTCATATAAAGAAAATGATTCCATATTAAAACTTCTAGAAAGAGCTGATAAAGCTATGTATCATTCAAAAAAAGAAGGTAAAAATAGAATTACTATAATATAAATATTTTAAAACTAATTTATTTTATTTAAGTAAATGTAAAAATTGCCCAACATTAGCTGCAATTGCTACACAAGTATTTGCTAATCCTAAATAAAACTTATTAGCTTTATATCCAGTAGGTTTCTTAAAATTATGAACATCCATCCATTTATGAACAATAATCAAAACAAAACTATCTGCAAAACTTGTATTTTTTAATAAAAAAATTATTGGTGCTAAAATAAGTAAATAACCTGTAAAAGCTGTACCTTCATATTGTGAAGCTACTTCATTTGTTTCAAAATTATACTCTTCATTACTTAATAGACCTTTTTTATTTAAGACACTACAAACGGTCTGTTTTCTTTTTACATTATCAAGATTTATAGCAATATTCTTTTTAGGAAGAAAAGCACCAATTAGTGCAATAATTGCACAAAAAAGTAACCATATAATAAATAAGGGAAGTGTTATAGCATAAGCTATAATTTTAAGGAAAAGAGTCAAGTACTTCATAAAGTTTGACTCTTTTTTAATTTAAATTGTAATTTCTTTAATATCAGCAATTTTTTTGAATGCTTGATATACAAGAGCAATTGTATTTTTTCTGTTTGCTTTAATTGCTTCATCTTCATGATTTACAAAAACTTTTTCAAAGAAAGTATCAAGTTCAGGCTTCATTGCAAATAATGCTTCTAGTTCTTCATCATATGTAACATATGATTTTGAAGTTACTTCATTGTATTTAGACACAAGCTCTTTTTCTGCATCATCTTCTAGTAATGATTCATTAATAGTTAAAGTAACATCTAAGTTAACATCTTTAATGATATTTGCAACTCTTTTAAATGTTGAAGAATACTCTTTAAATGAATCACTTTGTACAATTGGATTTAAAGCACATAATTTTTGTGAAATCTCGTAAATGTCAGTTTCACCACTTCCTAAAACTGCTTTTAAAACAGAAGGATTAACTTCAAAGATTTTAAATAGTCTATCATTAAAGAATTCAACTAATTGTTTTTTATCTAAACCTTCATAATTAGAAGCTAATGCATCAATGATTTTTGATAAGTCTATTGGTAATTTATGCTCAATTGCAATTTTTACAATACCTGCAGATGCACGTCTTAGACCAAATGGATCTTTTGAACCTGTTGGAATTTTTCCAACAGAGAATAATCCCATTAAGTTATCAAGTTTATATGAAAGTGCAATAATTGAAGAGAAAGTACTTGATGGAAGTTCTGAGTCTTCACCATCAGGTAAATATTGCTCTTTTAGTGCTGTGTATACTGCTTCATCTTCACCTGCTAGTTTTGCATAGTAGTAACCCATTAAACCTTGAAGTTCAGTAAATTCAAATACCATTTCTGACATAAGATCAGCTTTTGAAAGCATTACAGCTTTTTCAATTAATTCTTTCTTTTCTTCGTCAAATAAAATAGCTAAATGATTTGCAATTTTTGCTTCACGTTGAGATTTTTCATACATTGAACCTAAACCTTCAACAAAAGTAAGCTTTTTAAGTCCTTCATTAGATAACCCATTTGCAATATCGTTTTTGTAAAAGAACATTCCATCAGCAAGTCTTGGTCTTAATACTTTTTCATTACCTTCAATAATAAATCCAAAGTCTTCTGTTTTAGAATTTGATACAACAATAAAATTGTTTGTTAAAACACCATCTTTATAAACTGCAAAGTATCTTTGGTGTTCTTTCATAGATGTTACAATTACTTCTTCAGGAAGCTCAAGAAACTCTAAATCAAACTTACCAATTAAAGCAGTTGGATATTCAGTAATAGCAACTACTTCTTCAAGTAGTTCTTCATCAATATCAATTTTAACACCGTGTTTTGTTTCTATATCTTTCATTTGAGAAAGAATTCTTTCTTTTCTTTCATCAGGATATAAAATAACACCATTGTTATCAAGTTTAGCAAAATAATCACCTGCAAAAGAGTATGAGAATGGCTCATAAGAAACCATTCTATGAGCAAATGAGAAGTTTGATGATTTAACACCAAATAATTCACCCTCAACTACTTCATGATCTAATACAATAGATAAAGATCTAATAGGTCTAATGAAAGAATCACTTCTATCTCCCCATCTCATAGATTTTCCAAAGTTAAGTGATTTCATAAATTCATTTACCATATCGTTTAGTAAATCTTTTGCAGCACTTCCTTTTACTTCTTTTTTAAAGTAAAGAACTTCACCTTTACCTTGATCAATTCTATCAAGTTCTGAAACATCAACACCACATTTTTTAGCAAATCCAAGTGCAGCACCTGTTGGTTCACCATCTTTAAAAGCTATTTTAACAGGAGCTCCAAATTGTTCAACTACTGAATCTTCTTGAGCTAATTGAAACTCTTTATGCCATAATACTAATCTTCTTGGAGTATAATAAAATTCAAAATCACATAATAATCTATTCTTTTCTAATATATCCGACCATTTTTTTTCAATATTTGGTAACTCTTTTAAAAATGGAATGGCTGGTAATTCTTCTACACCAATTTCAATTAGTAATGGTTTATTCATCTATAGTTTCCTTCTGTTTGTTTCTTTTTTCGTTTTCTTCAACTTTATCTGTATGTTTCTTGATTTGTTGTCTATTAAAATTAATGATAAACATTGCTACCATAATTATAAACATAATAAGTATTACTGTATCTAATATATCTTTCATATTTATCCTAATATTTTCTTAATAAAAGCAGACATTTTATCTAAAAATCTCTTAATTATTAAGATTTGCTTATTTTATTATTTCTTTATAGATGATTCCATCTATTTCATTTTGTGCTATTTCTTCTATTTCATCACAAGATTCTATAATAGCTAATACTTTAGAATCAAACATATAATTGTCTGCTATTTTTTGTACATCTTTACTTAAATCTTTTTGACAAATTATATACCTAGCATTTAAACAGTTTGCATAAATTGCTTCTTTAATTGATTTAATTACTACTGCAAAATCAAGTTCATTTTTCGATGAATAAGTCAATAAATTTTCGTTGTAACGAAATGAAATAATACTATTTGCTTTAGTGTTTTTTATTTCTTCAAGAGAAGAAATGTTTACTAAATCATCAAATGGAATAAGTTTATCCCCAATAAGTATCATACAAACTCCTATTTATTAGCTAAACAATCTTTTGAACAGTAATATTTTCCATTACTTACAATTGATTCTTTTGTTGAAATATATGTTTTACATGTTGGACATTCAACCATTTCATCTTCATATTTAACATCTTTCTTTTTTATAATATCTTTTTCTCTGTTCTTCTTAAAAAAGATTATATATACTAAAAATAAAACTGCCGCTATTGCTAATATTTTTAAAATCATTACTTACCTTTTATATATAAATAGTTTCTATCATTTCTATTGACTATTTTATAATTTTGATTAACTTTTGCTACTTCTAATTCTTCGTTTAACATGCTACCTTTATAAAATAAATATGAAGGATTCTCGTTAATAATATTTTTTGTAATATCTAATAAAAGTGCTGTATTTGTAACAGCTCTTGAAGTAATCAAATCTACTTTTAAATCTTCTACCTTCTCAACTCTATCACAAATTACAGTTAGATTATCAAGTTTTAAAGAAGCTTTTACAAAATTTAGAAATGCAACTCTCTTAACTCTTGGTTCTATTAAATAAGCTTTACAGTCTCTATTTGCAATAGCTAGTAAAAGTCCAGGATAACCAGCCCCTGTTCCTATATCTGCAAAGCTTTTATATTCTGCAATAAATTTTAAAGGATATATCGAATCTAAAATATTTTCATTAATATCTTCAGTACTTAATCGTCCACTTAAATTATGAACTTTACCCCATTGTTGTAATAATCCTACAAAGATATTACAATCTTTGTAAAATTTACTATCAAAACTAAAATCGTTTTGTTCTAAAAGTTCTTGTAAGTTCATTACAGCATATGCCCCATTTGATCTTTTTTTGTATTTAGGTAATCAATATTGTGTTTATTAACCTCTGTAATAGCAGGAATTCTTTCAACTATTTCAACCCCAATACTTTTTATATATTCTATTTTATGAGGGTTATTAGTAATTAGTTTAATTTTTTTGATATTTAAATCATTAAAAATATGTTTTACTATTTTATAATTTCTCTCATCTTCTTTAAAGCCTAACTCTAAGTTAGCTTCTATAGTATTTCTACCTTTATCTTGTAAACAATAAGCATTCACTTTATTTAGTAAGCCTATGTTTCTTCCTTCTTGTCTATGGTATATTACTAAACCACCATTTTCCCCTATAAAATCTAATGATAAATTTAATTGATTCTGGCAATCACACTTTAAACTTCCTAGTGCATCACCTGTTAAGCATTCTGAGTGAACTCGTACATAAGGTATTTGTATATTTTCAAAATCCTCACTCATAATTGCTAAATGTTCTTGATTGTCCTGTGTATAAGCTTTTATTCTAAAATTTCCATGTTTTGTAGGCAGGTTTGCAATATTTGATTGTATTATATTCATTGTCTTTAAACCTTATTATTGTTATAATTCGCAGATTATAACCAAAAGAGGTAAATAGAATGTTTAAACGATTTAGAAGACTAAGAATAAATGAAACTTTAAGAAATCTAGTGCAAGAAACTACAGTTACACCAGATGACTTTATATATCCACTGTTTGTACGCGAAGGAGTTGGCATTAAAAATGAAGTATCTTCAATGCCTGGAGTATTTCAAATGAGTATTGATGAAATACTAAAAGAGTGTGAGTACTTAATTAGTATTGATTTAAAATCAATTATCCTTTTTGCAATTCCTGATGTAAAAGATTCAGTAGGAAGTGAGTGTTTATGTAATGAAAGTATTATTTCTAGAACAATAAGAGCTATAAAAGAAAAGTTCCCTCAAATGTTTGTTGTAACTGATTTATGTTTTTGTGAATATACAGACCATGGACATTGTGGAATACTAGATCCTAAAACACAAACAGTTGATAATGATAAAACATTAGAAATTTCAGCTCAACAAGCAATAGTACATGCAAAAGCAGGTGCTGATATGATTGCACCTTCAGGAATGATGGATGGAATTATCACAACACTTAGAACTGCATTAGATGAGAATGGATATGAAAACTTACCTATTATGGCTTATTCAACTAAATTTGCAAGTGGTTATTATGGACCATTTAGAGATGTTGCTGAATCAACACCATCTTTTGGAGATAGAAGAACTTATCAAATGAATCCAGCAAATAGACTTGAAGCTATTGAAGAATCATTACAAGATGAAAAAGAAGGTGCTGATATCTTAATGGTTAAACCAGCCCTTGCATTTTTAGATGTAATTAGAGATATTAGAAATGAAACAAAATTACCATTATGTGTATATAACGTAAGTGGAGAGTATGCAATGCTTAAAAATGCAGGAGCAGCAGGTTTAATTGATTATGAAAGAGTTATGATGGAAACTCTAATGGGCTTTAAAAGAGCTGGAGCAAATATAATCATAACTTACCATGCTAAAGAAGCTTGTGAGTTAATGAAAAAAGCATAGTTAAATAAAATGAGCAATACTTATCAAGACGCAATTGAAAATTCAAATATAGTATCAAAAACTGATATTAACGGAATTATCACTTTTGTAAATGATGAGTTTTGTAAAATCTGCGGATATACAAGAGATGAACTTCTAGGTCAAAACCATAATATAGTAAGACATCCAGATGCACTCTGTTCAGATTTTGAAGCATTATGGAAAACAATACTTTCAAAGCAATCTTACAAGGCAACTGTTAAAAATCTTTGTAAAAATGGCAACACTGTTTATTTAAATACTACAATTACTCCTATTTTAGATGATGAAGCAAATATAAAAGAGTTTATAGCAATAAGATATGATGTTACAAAAGAAAAACAACTTCAAAAAGATTTAGAAGAAAAACAGAAAATTCTCTTTATGCAATCAAGAATGGCTTCACTTGGTCAAATGATTGCAAATATAGCACATCAATGGAGACAACCTTTAACTGAGTTAAATCTTACTTTATACAATATGAAAAAAGCATCATTAAAAAAAGATGAACAAAAAGTTGATTTGCTTTACAAAGATAGCATTACTTTAATAAAAAATATGTCTAATACAATAGAAGATTTTACAAATTTTTTCAATCCTAAAAAAGATAAAGAAATTTTTATAATAAAAGATGCAATAAACGAAGCTGTAAATATATTAAATAAGGTAATAATACAAGAGCAAATTGATATTAAGATTACTATTTTTGAAGATTGTAAAGCTTTAGGGGTATCAAATGAGTTAGTTCAAGTTATCATAAACCTAATTCAAAATGCAAAAGATGCATTTATTGTTAATAACATTATAAATAAAAAAATCAGTATAGTTTTAAAAGATGAAATTATTGATAATATAAATTATGCTTGTATTTATGTAGAAGATAATGCTTTAGGAATAAATAAAGAATCTATTGATAAAATATTCGAACCTTATTTTACTAGTAAACATAAATCACAAGGTATAGGGTTAGGACTTTTTATGTCAAAGATGATTATTGAAAAAAGTTTAAATGGAAGAATAGAACATAAAAATATTAAAGATGGTTCAAAATTTAGTATTTTAATACCAAATAATTAAAGTAAGATAATTTGAAAATGAATTTAAACTTATTAAAAACACTAAAAATACTAATTGTTGAAGATGAAGTTAAAATTGCAAGTTTATTAAAAGATGCATTAAATGATTACTTTCATAAAGTATTTATTGCAAAAGACGCGCAAGAGGGTTTAAAAAGATTTAAGACAAATAAACCTGATATTGTAATAACAGATATTATGATGCCAATAACTGATGGCTTAGAAATGACTATTTTAATAAAAGAAATAGATGAATTAACTCCAATTATTGTTCTAAGTGCACATTCAGATAAAGAAAAACTGCTAAAAGCTATTGATATAGGAATAAATAAATATTTTATAAAGCCTTTTGATCCTGATGAGGTATTAGAGCATATTAATAAAATTGCACCAACATTAAATAAACGAAGAAAAGTTAAATTAAAAGATGGTTTTGTTTTTGATAATAATTCCACTACATTGTATAAGGACGGGGTATTGATAAGTTTAACGAAAAGAGAAAAAGAGTTTTTTTACTTATTATTAAAACATCAAAATGAAGTTGTAGAAGCTTCAACAATAAAAGAAACGATTTGGGAAGAAGAAGTAAATGATGAAAGGCTTAGAACCTTTATAAAAAGATTAAGACTAAAAACTTCAAGAGACTTAATACAAAATGCTTCTGGTCAGGGTTATTTAATTTCTCCAAGTAATATTTAAAGTATTTGATTTAATATCATCTTTATTAAATATACTTTCTTCTTTAATATCTCCTATATTTGTAGGGGTTTGTAAAAAGTTTTGTAAATAATAAGTATTTTTATATCCAATATTTTCTAATACAGTAATCATCTCATTTATATCATCACTGTTTAAAAGTTGTGAATGGACCGTCGTTCTAATTTCAAAATCAAAGTTAATTTTTATTAAATATTTTATAGTTTTTATATATTCATCATACATATTAGTTTTAGTAATTTCATAAAACTTTTCTTTTGTTGCTTTAAAATCAATGGCCATATAATCAATCAAATTTAAAGAAATTAATTTTTTTATTTGTTTTGGGTTTGTTCCATTTGTATCTAGTTTAATTTTAAAGCCAAGCTTTTTAAGCTCAATACAAAAATCAACTAAATTATGAATACTAGCTTCACCACCTGATAATACAACTGCATCTAATAACCCTACTCTAGTTTTTAAAAACTCTAAGCATTCATCTAATGAGTAGTTACCAGTTTTAGAGTAAACTAAATCATCGTTATAGCAATACTCACATCTAAAGTTACACTTTATAAACCAAATTACGCAAGACAAGTGTCCTACGTAATCAGTTGTTGTAAACTTAGTTAGATTATAAACAATTCTTTGATTCAACAAATTTTACTCTTTGTTTATGTTCAGCTTTTTTTCCAATATTAAAACTCTCAACAGGTCTGTGATAACCCATAACTCTTGTATAAACCATACATCTTGTTCTTTTATTTTCATTTGCATCAAGCACTTCTTGTTTGTTCATTACTTTTCTCCTTTGCTAAGATTTCTTCATCACATTTTGGGCAAAATTCATGTTCTCCATTTAAGTAACCATGTTTTTCACATACTGAAAATAGCGGTGTAACTGTTATATATGGTAATTTAAAATTAGAAATTGTATTTTTTACAAATTTTCTACAAGCATCTATTGAAGACAATTTTTCATTCATATAAAGATGTAAAACTGTTCCTCCTGTGTATTTACACTGTAGTTCATCTTGTAAGCTTAAGGCTTCAAAAGGATCATCAGTAAAATCTACTGGTAATTGTGATGAATTTGTATAATAAATATTATCTTCGCTACCTGCTTGAATAATATTTTCATATCTTTTTTTATCTTCTTTTGCGAACCTATAAGTAGTCCCTTCAGCAGGTGTTGCTTCAAGATTATAAAGATTTCCAGTTTCTTCTTGAAACTCAATCATTTTATCTCTCATAAAATCTAAAATTTCACTACAAAAAGTATTTCCAAGTTCACTTGATAAATCAGTGTCATTTTCAAAGTAGTTTTTAATCATCTCATTCATACCATTTACACCAATTGTTGAGAAATGATTATTAAAGCCAGGTAGATATCTTTGTGTATAAGGGAAAAGTCCTCTATCATACATATCTTGAACAAATACTCTTTTTTTCTCTAGTGTTGATTTAGCTAAAAACATTAACTCTTCTAATCTTTTTAATAAACCATTAATATCTTGCTTATATAAAAAGCCAAGTCTAGCCATATTTATAGTTACAACACCAATACTTCCTGTCATTTCAGCACTTCCAAAAAGACCACCACCACGTTTTAGTAACTCTCTTAAGTCAAGCTGTAATCTGCAACACATTGATCTTACATGACCTGGTTTATATGCCTTATCATTTGGTATTAGTTTTCCATTTTCATCTTTTATATATTGACTTCCAATAAAATTCTGAAAATATGAAGACCCTATTTTTGCAGTGTTTTCAAATAATATATCAGTATTTTCACCATACCAATCAAAATCTTCTGTAATATTTACTGTTGGAATTGGGAAAGTAAAAGGTTGACCTGTTTTATCACCTTGAGTCATTACTTCATAATAAGCTTTGTTAATAAGATTCATCTCTTTTTGAAAATCTTTGTATGTTAATTGCTCAAAAGTAGAGTAGCCTTTTTGTTTAATTGCTTCTAATAGTTCATCATCTTTAACATCTTTTAATAGATGTTCTTGATTTGAAGTAGGAATTTGATCTTTTAAATCTTGTGGAACTGTCCAATCAATTGTAATATTTGTAAAAGGGCTTTGTCCCCAACGTGCTGGAACATTTAAATTATAAATAAATGATCTAACAGCTTTTTTTATTTCACTGTATGAGAGTTTATCTTTAAAAACATAAGGTGCTAAATAAGTATCAAAAGAAGAAAAAGCTTGAGCTCCTGCCCATTCACTTTGTAATATTCCCAAAAAGTTTGCCATTTGTCCTAAAGCTTCTCTAAAATGCTTTGGAGCAGAACTTTCAACTCTACCTCTAACACCATTAAAACCTTCATCAAGTAAAACCCTTAAAGACCAACCCGCACAATAACCACTTAAACAATCCAAATCATGTATATGATAATCAGCATTTCTATGTGCATATCCTTCTTCTTTTGAATAAACTTTATCAAGCCAATAGTTTGCAATAACTTTTCCTGCACTATTATTTATAAGTCCCGCATGTGAATATCCAGTATTTGAATTGGCTTTAATACGCCAGTCAGAACCATTTATATACTCTTGTATAGTTTGACTTGAATTTATATATGTAGTATCTGTTTCAAGTTGTAAAACTTGTTCTCTTTGTATTTTATGTAAATGTCTATAAACAATAAAAGATTTCATTACTTCAAAATATCTAGCTTTATA
Organism: Poseidonibacter parvus; assembly: GCF_001956695.1. Classification (NCBI taxonomy): domain Bacteria; kingdom Pseudomonadati; phylum Campylobacterota; class Epsilonproteobacteria; order Campylobacterales; family Arcobacteraceae; genus Poseidonibacter; species Poseidonibacter parvus. Next base: position 1,417,432 of record NZ_CP019070.1, on the reverse strand, counting down.
TAACTCTTTTTCAATAATATCTTGAATATCTTCAACTGCTACGACTCTTTTTTGTTTAATTAACTCAATAACATTAAAAAAAACTGCTTGTGAGTAAACAATATTAACACTTTTAAATGCATTTTTTATTACATCTTCTATTTTATATGCTTCAAATTTTTGCTTTGAACCATCTCTTTTTAAAATCTCTTCAATCATTTACTTTTCCTTAAAAATATTCGTAAGTATAGATGAGATTTTCTTAATCCCAAATAACACAATTTGTCACAAAAGTGTCATTATATGGGCTTTTTATTGAGTTTTTTATTACCTAAATCTCTAAACTTTTATTTAAATAAAGTCAAATTTAAGTTAGTAATAATGCTAATTCATATAGAATATCAGCTTTTATTAATTACAGAGGAAATAATTATGAGACATTTCTTAACATTAGCAGATTATACAAAAGAAGAGATTCTTGAGATATTAGAACTTGCTAAGCAAATCAAAGAAGAGACTAAAAACAAAGACTTCAAAGAGTATATGCCAAAGCAAACTTTAGGAATGATATTTGAAAAAAGTTCTACAAGAACTAGAGTATCTTTTGAAACTGGTATTTACCAATTAGGTGGAGTAGGACTTTTCCTTTCATCAAATGATATACAACTTGGACGTGGTGAACCTTTAAGTGATACTTCAAGAGTAATTTCAAGTATGGTAGATATGGTTATGATTAGAACTTTTGGACATGAAAAAATTGAAGAATTTACAAAGTATTCAAAAGTTCCTGTAATAAATGGTTTAACAACAGAGTACCATCCAGTTCAATTAATGGCTGATTATATGACAATTCAAGAAGCAGGTTTGGATAAAGACTTAGTAGTAGCATATGTAGGTGATGGAAATAATCTTGCTCATTCATGGTTAAACTTATGTGCAAAAATAGGATTTGAACTTAGAATTGCAACACCTAAAGGTTACGAGGTTAATGCTGAGATTTTAGAAAAAGCTTTAGAGATGGCAAAACTTTCAGGTGCTAAAATCACTATTGGAAATAATCCTAAAGATGCGGTAAAAGATGCAACAGTTGTTACAACTGATACTTGGGTTTCAATGGGACAAGAAGATGAAAAAGAGCAAAGACTTAAAGACTTTGATGGTTATATTGTTGACCAAAAGATGATGAATTTAGCTCAAGATAAAGCTATTTTCTTACACTGTTTACCAGCATACAGAGGTTACGAAGTAAGTGAGGAAGTAATGGAAGGCTCTCAAAGTTTAATTTTTGAAGAAGCAGAAAACAGACTACATGCACAAAAAGGTGTAATGGTTTGGTTAGATAGAAAGAGAAACTCTTAATATGATTGATTTTAAAAAATTTGAAAAATATTCAAGACCAGGACCAAGATATACATCATATCCAACAGCTCCAGAGTTTAGTGAAGAATTTACACAAGATGATTTAAAAGCTTACTACAAAAACCAAAGTGATGATAGAGCAATCTCTATTTATATACATATGCCATTTTGTAGAAGTGCTTGTTATTTTTGTGGATGTAATACTATTTTTACTTCAAAAGAAGAAAAAAAAGTTGAATATATTACATACTTAAAAAAAGAATTAAATATATTAAAAGAGCATTTGAATACTAACAGAGAAGTTACTCAAATGCACTTTGGTGGAGGAACACCAACTTTTTTCTCTCCTAAGCAACTAGAAGAGGTTATAAATGCTGTAAAAGAAGTATTTCCAAATTTTAGAGCAGATGCTGAAGTTTCATGTGAAGTTGATCCAAGATTCTTTACAAAAGAGCATATGGACGTTTTAAAAGCTGGAGGTTGTAATAGATTAAGTTTTGGTGTACAAGATTTAGATGAACAAGTTCAAAAAACTATTCATAGAATTCAACCTTTTGAATTAACACAAAATGTAATCAAAATTGCACGTGATGCAGGAATTCATTCTGTAAATACTGATTTAATTTATGGACTTCCTCATCAAACTAAAAAAAGTTTTAGAAAAACACTAGAAAAAATGATTACTTTAGATACGGATAGATTTGCAGTTTTTAATTATGCTCATGTTCCATGGCTTATGAAAACTATGAGAAAGTTTGATGAATCTACTTTTCCAAAACCAGAAGAAAAACTAGAAATGTTAAAAGATACAATTGATTTCTTTACATCTAATGGTTATAAAATGGTTGGAATGGATCACTTTGCTAAACCTGAAGATGAGTTATTTAAAGCTATTGAAAAAGGCGAATTACATAGAAACTTCCAAGGCTATACTACAAAAGGTGGAGCTGATCTAATTGGTATTGGTTTAACTTCAATTGGAAATGGTGTTGATTATTATGCTCAAAATTTTAAAGATATTCCTACTTATGAAGCTGCACTAGATAATGGTGATTTACCTGTATTTAAAGGTTATAGATTAAGTGATGATGACCAATTAAGACAATTTGTTATTATGGAATTAATGTCTAATTTTTCATTAAATATAAAAAGAGTTGAAGAGCAATTTAATGTAAACTTTAAAGAATATTTCGCTGATGCAATTGAAGCCTTACAAGAATTCGTTGAAGCGCAACTTGTAGAAATATCTGATGAAAAAATTCAAGTTTCACAAACAGGAACTATGTTAATTAGAAATATTTGTATGCCTTTTGATGCATATCTAAATAAAATACCTGAAGATAAAAGAAGATTTTCTAAGACTATTTAGTCTTAGCTTCTCTTTATTTAAACTACTCTATTTAATTCTAACCTCTTCCCTTTTTATCAACTATTAACCAACTTTTTAGTATATTAATTTTTTATTATAAATATTATAAATTTTAAACAAAAGGTTATATAAAAGTGTCAATAAATAAATTTAATTACACAGCTGTATCTGATGCCTGTGTTAAATGTGGAAAATGTAAACCTGTATGTACAATCTTTAATATAAACCAAGATGAAACAACAAGTCCAAGAGGATTTATTGATTTATTAGGTGCTTATGAAAGAGATGAATTAGAACTAGATCAAAATGCAAAAGATATTTTTGAATCATGTTTCTTATGTACAAACTGTGTTGAAGAGTGTCCTATTGATTTACCAACTGATATGGTAATTGAACAAGTAAGAGCAGATATTGCTAAAAAATATGGAATAGCTTGGTATAAAAGATTATTCTTTTGGCTATTAAGACACAGAAAAACTATGGATATGCTTTCAAGAATGGGATGGATGTTCCAGACATGTGCTTTAAAACTAGATAAAGATAAACAATCAGCAGAACCTAGATTTTCACTTCCTATTGTGAAAAAAGATAGAGTTTTACCTTTTGCAGATATGAGAAGTTTTTTAAATAAATATCCTCAAAATATTTTTGCAAAAAATAAAAAAGTTGAAGAGAATAAAAAGAATAAAGTTGCGATTTTTATTGGATGTATGAGTAACTATACTTATACAAATACAGGTGATGCACTTGTTAAAATTCTAAAAAAGCTTGAGCTTGATATTATGATTCCTAAAAAACAACTATGTTGTGGAGCACCTGCATATTTTACTGGTGCTTTTGATACAGTTGATTATTTAACAAAGAAAAATATTGAATATTTTGAAACATGGATAGATGATGTAGATGCTGTAATTATCCCAGAAGCAACATGTTCTGCAATGATTAATCAAGATTGGGAACATTTCTTACATGACCAGCCAGAATGGCAAGCACGTGCAGTTAAATTATCTAAAAAAATATTTATGGCTACAAAATGGCTTGATGATAATACTCAATTAAGAGATTTATTAGCACAAAGTAAAAAAACTATTGATACAACAGTTACATATCATGATCCATGTCACGCTAAAAAAATGCAAGGTGTTTGGAAAGAACCAAGAAATTTACTAAAACAAAACTATGTTTTAACAGAAATGAGTGATTCAAATAGATGTTGTGGTTTTGGTGGAGTTACTATGCAAACTGAAAAATATGATTTTGCAAAAGCAGCTGGACTTCCAAAAGCAGCAATGATTAAAGAAACAAAAGCACAAGTTGTAAGTGCTGAGTGTTCTGCATGTAGAATGCAAATTACAAATTCACTATATCTTTCAGATGTAGATGTAGAGTTTAAAAATCCAATAGAATTAATTGCAGAGGCACTTGATTAAAATGCAGGAGTTTTGGCAAAATATTTACTCAAATTTTGACCCAGTTGCAATAAATTTAGGACCTGTACCAGTTCACTGGTACGGGATTATGTATGCATTAGCTTTAATTTCAGCAATTTTTATTGCTAAATGGTTTATCAAGCATGATAAATTAAATATTTCAAATGAATTATTTGACTCATATATTTGGTGGGCTGAAATTGGTGTAATCTTAGGTGCTAGATTAGGATACGTTTTATTTTATGATACAAATACTATGTATTATTTAAAAAACCCTTGGCAAATATTTAATCCTTATGTAGATGGTGTTTATACTGGAATTGCAGGAATGAGTTATCATGGAGCACTAATAGGCTTTATAATTGCATCAATATTATTCTGTAAAAAGAATAAAGTTTCATTCTGGTTTATAACAGATATTGCAGTTCTTGGTATTTCAGCAGCATACGTTTTTGGTAGAATCGGTAATTTCTTTAACCAAGAATTAGTAGGTCGTGTTACTGATGTTCCTTGGGGAATTTATGTAGGAGAGACTTTAAGACATCCGTCACAACTTTATGAAGCAATTCTTGAAGGTTTAGTTGTGTTTGCTATATTAGTTTACTTTAGAAAAAGAAAAACTTTTAACGGTCAACTAGCTCTTATGTATGGTATTTTATATTCATTTATGAGAATAGTAGCAGAGTTCTTTAGACAACCTGATATTCAACTAGGATTTATCTATAGTGATTGGTTAACTATGGGTATTTTACAATCAGGAGTAGTATTATTAGTTTGTGTAATTATTTATTTTATGATTAAAAGAAAAAGTCTAAATAAAAATAGTTAACTTTTAAAGTTAACTATTTTCTTCTATAAATCCAGCTTCAATAGCTAATTCATTAATTTTATTTTTTAATAAATCTAATCTCCAACCATGTCTGCTAGCAAAATTTTCAATTTCCACTTCTCTTTGTTCTGGAGTACAAAAAACAAATATTCGTTTTAAAAATGGTTTTGGTACTTGAATTGCGATTAGTTGAAAATAGTTTTCTTTACAACTTCTTGAGCAAAAAGCTTTACTCATAGCTATCTTTTTTTTGCAAAAAGGACAATGGGACATTATTTATTACCTTTGGTTATCAATTTGTAGAATTTAGCATTTGTTATATCTTGAAGAAATTTGGGATCTACATCATGTAAAGCTATAATATCTATTTCTTTACCGTCCATCAACCAAGATTTACCAGTGTCTATTAACTCTTGAGTATCAAACATCTGTACAAGTTCTTCTTTAGAAACGATCAATTCTTCCATATTATAACTTTTTTATTAATATTATGCAAATGGATAAGATTAAGAGTTCTTAAAATTATCTATTGTATATCCCTTATTAGAATGGTTTCTAATAATTTCATAATAAGTTTTTTGTCTAATTTTATTTACAATATTTCTCATTGTATAAATAGACATATCCTTACCTTTCCAAACTACTTCTTTGATTAAATCATAATCAACTATATCACTTCTTTTTGAAATTAGTAATTTCAAGAATGCTTTTTCAAGTCTTGTAAAATCAACTAAAGTTCCACCAGCTTTAAAAAACTGATCTCTGTATTCATCAAAATAAATTCCACCTTGGAATTCAATTTTATCACCTCTTTTTGTTTGATTAAGACACATGATTACAGATAGTCTAATATCTTTTGGTCTCAATGGTTTTGATAGAAAAGTATATGCACTATAATTAATAGCTGTAACAATGTCTTCATTATCATCTGAATCTGAAATAATAATTTTTGGTAATGTTGGTGCCAAATTTGCTAATTCTGAACATAATTCAGAAAAACTAACACCTTTAATATTTGTATCAATGATTACCATATCATATGTATTTGAACATGCTAATTCTAAAGCATCATTAATATTACTTGCTATTTTTAATTCTTTAAAATAATCATCAAATTCATTTTCAATTGTTTCATGAATTGTTTCATCACTACTTACGAATAATAATTTTGCGTTATAAAGTTTTCTTATATTTCTTACTGTTTTTAACATTTTTTACTCTTTGAATATTGATTTAAGCCATAATAATAACAAAAAAAACTTAATAAGTCAAAACATATCTAGTATATTTTACAATATTAGGTTTTCTTAAGTCTATTTTAAGTCTTGCCAAGACTCTCCAATTGAACAAGATACCTTTAATGGGACGTTTAAGCTAAAAATGCTTTCCATTATCTTTTCTAAGTCTTTAGTTATTTTTTCTACCTCATTTTCTTCAATTTCAAAGATTAATTCATCATGAATTTGTAATAACATACTCATTTTTTCATTATTTTTATATTTTTCATATATTTTTATCATTGATAATTTTATTAAATCTGCTGCAGATCCTTGAAATAAAGTATTAACAGATTCTCTTAAATATGCAGCTTTTTGCATTCCATTTGCTGAATCAAAATCAAATAATCTCTTTCTTTTTAGAAGCGTTTCAATGTATCCATTTTCAAAAGCAAACTCTTCAATTGATTTTAAATAATCTTTTACTGTAACAAAAGCTTCAAAATATGATTCAATATATGACTTAGCTTCTTTAGTTGTTATTCCTAAAGTATCAGCAAGTTTTTTACTTCCCATTCCATAAAGTAAACCAAAGTTAATTGATTTTGCAACTGCCCTTTTCTCTTTTGCCTTTTCTTCACCAAAAATTTTCACTGATGTTTGATAGTGAATATCATCTCCTGAATTAAATGCATCAACTAATGCTTTATCTTGACTAAAATGAGCAAGAAGTCTCAACTCTATTTGTGAATAATCAATTCCTACAAGTTTATATCCATCTTTTGGTATAAATGCTGATCTTATTAATGCCCCTGCCTCACTTCTTACAGGAATATTCTGTAAGTTAGGGTTCTTAGAACTTAATCTTCCTGTAGCTGTTCCTGTTTGTAAGAAAGAAGTATAAATTCTATTTTCGTCATTTTTTAAAGCTAATTCTAATAATGGTTCTATATAAGTTGATTGAAGTTTAAAAGCTTCTCTATATTTTAGTAATAAAGGAATAATTTCATGTTCATCATATAGTTTATGTAAAACAACTTCATTAGTACTATATCCAGTTTTTGTTTTCTTTGATGGTGGTAACTTTAATGTTTCAAATAAAATACTACCTAATTGCTTAGGAGAATTAATATTAAACTCCGTTCCTGCAGCTTCATAAATTCTTGTAATTAAACTTTGTATATTGTCATTGTTACTATGTTTTAACTCTTCAAGAACTTTAGTATCAACTTTTATTCCTTTTTCAAACATATTTGCTAATACATATATAAAATCAAACTCTACTTCTTTTGCTAAATCAAGGAGTTTTTTATTTTCTTCTTTATCAAACTCAATTAACTGTTTTTTATAAAGTTTTAAAGTCATTAATGCATCTTCACCTGCATATTCACAAGCTTTAGATACTTCAACATTAGAAAAGTTCTCACCTTTTTTTACAACATCTTTAAATGCAATCATTTTATGGTCAAAATATTTTTCTATTTGGAAATCAAGACCTACTCTTTGGCTTGTATTTAAAAGCCACGCTAAAATCATTGTATCTGCGTATAGTTTTAATTCTATATCTAAATTAAATTTTACTATCTCATAGTCATATTTGAAGTTTTGTAATACTAATTTATGATTGTTTAATTCATTAATAGCTCTTTTAGCTGCTTCAATAGAAATTTGTTCAGGTGCACCTAAATAAAAATGCGAAATTGGAGCATAATATGCTTTATCTTCTTCATAGGCAAAAGAAAAACCTACAATTTGCGCTTTTAAAGTGTCTACATCTGTTGTTTCTGTATCAAAAGCTACAATAGTATCTTTTGGTATTTTGTTAATTACTTCGAATAATTCTTTTTCATCGTTTAAAAGTATATATTCAGTTTTTAAAACTTCTTTTGGTTTTGGCATTTCAGTTTTATAATTTAGTCCTTCTTTATTAACTCTATCAATTACTCTATTTAAACCAAATTCTAATAAGGTATCAGAAATTTTTAAAATTGGGTTTTCAACAGGTAAATGGAATTCTTCTAAATTATCAATACAATGACAATCTTTTGATAAAGTTACAAGCTGTTTTGAAATATAAGCTAATTCTTTTCCTTCTGTTAAAAGTGTTTGCCATCTTTTCTTTTCAATATTTTCTAAATTTGCATAGATATTATCTAAGTCATTATATTGTTCTATTAAAGCTTGTGCCGTTTTAGCACCAACTCCTTTAACTCCGGGAACATTATCAGCACTATCACCTAATAATGATTGATAATCAGTGAACTGTTTTGGATAAACACCATATTTATCAAAACATGTTTTTTCATCAATAACACTTTTTTTAATTGGGTCAAATAAATAAATGTCTTCTTCGATTAATTGGTATAAATCTTTATCGTGAGAAACAATTCTAACTTCTAAACCTTTTTCTTTTGCATCTTTTGCAATTGAGGCAACAATATCATCAGCTTCAAAACCTGTTCTAATTGCAGTTTTGAAATCCATTCTTTCAATCCAATCAATTGCAATTGGAAGTTGCTTTAATAAATCTTCAGGAACATCAGGTCTATGTGATTTATATTCAGTATATATATCACTTCTAAATGTAGGTCCTTTTGCATCAAGAGCAAAAACAATATAATCTGTTTGAAAATCTTTTCCAACATTTGCTATAAAATTCATAAATCCTGTTAATAATCCTGTAGGAAAACCATCTTTTGATTTTAACGGTGGTAGTGCATAAAAACTTCTAAATAAAAAGCCAAAGGTATCAATAACTGTAATAGTTTTTTTCATAAAATTCTTCTTTCATATTCTTCTTTAAAGATTTTATAATATAATACATACACTTTAAACAAGGTTTGATAACCTAAGGAACAAATAAATGATTATTATCCCAGCAAGATTAAATTCAAGTAGATTTGCAAATAAAATATTAGTAGATATTTTAGGTTTGCCTATGGTTATAAAAACAGCAAAACAAGTAAGCTCATTAGACAAAGTTGTAATTGCTACAGATTCTCAAGAAGTGATTGATTTAGCGCAAGAGCATGGTTTTGATGCCGTAATGACTTCAAGTGAACACCAAAGTGGAACAGATAGAATAAATGAAGCAGTTAATAAACTAAATTTAGATGAAAACGAAATAATTGTAAATGTTCAAGCAGATGAGCCTTTTATTGAAAAAGAAGTTGTTCAAGCTGTAATAAATAGAGTTTCAAAAGTAAAAGAAAACAATGAAGATATAATGATTGTTTCATGTCATAAAGAAATAAGCTCTGAATTAGCTGATGATCCAAATCATGTAAAAGTTATACTTGATGAAAATTTAAATGCAATTTATTTCTCACGTGCAAAAGTGCCTTATCATAGAGACCATTATGAGAACTCAATTTATAATGGACACTTAGGTATTTATGGCTTTACAAAAAAATCATTAAATAAATTTTGTTCACTAAAACCATCAAAATTAGAAAATGTAGAAAAGCTTGAACAGCTTAGAGCTATTGATAATGGATACCATATTGCAATGGTTAAAGTAGAATCTAGGTCTTTTGGTATTGATACTCAAGAAGATTTAAACAATGCACTTAAAATTTTTAATAAATAATTTTTTTATTTCTATGTAGTAGTACATATAGACAATAAGTAATATTGAAGCTACTTTATGTAAAACTATAATAAAATTTAAGGTGAGAAATGCGTTTTAATGTATTAATAGCTGATACAAATTCTACTTATTTAGATGATTTTAAGAAGATTTCAAATAAAAAAATAGAAAACACTACTATTAGCTATTGTTCAAATTTTGAAGAAGTCATTGATAAAATTAAACATTTAAATATACTTTTTTTAAATATTGAAATAAACAATTATGAAGAGCTAATAAAAAAAAGTATAGAAAATAATATTTATGTAATACTTTTAATCAAAAATAATATAGATTTAATCAAAGAGTCAAATCATCTTGATTATTTGTATGCACCAATTAATATTAATAACTTTATATACAAAATCAATCATTACATAAGTATTTTAGAACAAGACCTACTCCTTAAACGTGAACAAGAAATATCAAGCTCGATTATTCACAATATTTCAAATCCTATCTTTTCAACTAATGGTAAAGAAGTGTTATTTGCGAATGATTATTTCTATAAATTGACTTCATGTAACACACTTGAAAATATAAATAAAAAATATAATGAAATTGGTGATATTTTTATTAAGCATGAAAAATGTTTTAGTAATGTAAACAACAATTGGTTAGAAAAATCTTCAAAAAACAACCTAAAAGTATGTATTGTAAATGAAAAAGAAGAAGATAGTTTTTTTAGACTACAAAAAATATCTTTAAATCATAATGACACAAATATCATATTATTAAACGACATTACTCATGAAATCAATCACAAAAAGAAATTATTTGAAGTTTTATATACAGATAATTTGACTAACTTACCAAATAGAGCTAAATTAATAAAAGAATTACAAAAAGATAAAAGCATTAAACTAAGCTCAATTTGTATATTAGATATTAATTCATTTAAAGAAATAAATGATTTCTATGGTCACAAAGCAGGCGATTTAATTTTAAAAGAACTTAGTTATCTTATAAAAGAAGAGACTGATAAATTTGATAATTTAGAATTTTATAAATTTCCTTCAGATATTTATTGTATTACAAATGTTAAAAATGATAAAAATGAATTTCTAAAAGTTATAAAGAATATATTAGAGTTCTCATATAAAAAAGTTTTTAATTTTAATCAATATGAAATTGATATTAGATTAACAGCTGGTATATCTTTTTCAAATAAAAACAATAAATTAATAACTGCTGATATTGCACTACAGACAGCGAAAAAAGACAATAAAGATTATGTAGTTTTTTATGATGAACTAGATAAGTTTCAAGAATATGAAAACAATATGCTATGGACAAAGAAATTAAAGTCTGCTTTCTTAAAAAACCATATTGAAGTATACTTTCAAGCCATAGTTAATAACAAAACTTTAAAAGTTGATAAGTATGAATGTCTAGTAAGACTTATAGAAGATGATGGTAAAATTATAGCTCCTTTTTTCTTTTTAGATATATCAAAAAAATCTAATCAATATACAAAGTTAACAAAAATTGTTATTGAGAAATCTTTTAAAAAATTCGATAACTTACCTTTTGAATTTTCAGTAAATATATCTTATGAAGATATTGAAGATCCAGATTTCTTAATTTTTATAAAAGAGATGTTACTCAAATATGATGTAGCCAAAAAGGTTGTCTTTGAAATATTAGAAGATGAAAATGTTAAAAACTATAATCTTTTAATTTCTTTTATTGATGAAATTAAAAACTTAGGTTGTAAGGTTGCTATTGATGATTTTGGTTCTGGATATTCAAATTTTGAACACTTATTAAAAATGAATGTTGATTATTTAAAAATTGATGCATCTATAATTAAGAATATTGCAACAGATGACAACTCTTATAAAATCACTAAAACGATTGTAGAATTTGCAAAAAGTTTAAAGTTATTAACAATTGCAGAGTATGTTGAGAATAAAGAAATATTTGCATTAACAAAAGAATTAGGGGTTGATTATTCTCAAGGTTATTATTTTTCAGCACCAATAGAAAACCCATCATTAATAGACTTTAAGGAGAGTGATTTAGATGAATAAAGAAATACTACAAAACATATCCGTTTTATATGTAGAAGATGAAATAGAAGTTAGAGAGTTTACATCAAAACTTTTATCATCTCTTGTTAAAAAAGTTCATTCTGCCGAAAATGGTTTAGAAGGACTTGACTTATTTAAACTAAATATTAATGAAATAGATTTAATTGTAACAGATATCAATATGCCTAAAATGGATGGACTTGAAATGTGTTCTTTAATAAGAGAGTTAAATAAAGACATTCCTATAGTAATTACAAGTGCACATAATGATCCAAGTTTTCTTAAAAAAGCTATAAATGTGGGCGTTAGTACTTATGCAATGAAACCAATAGATTTATATCAATTAGTTGAAAGCATGATTAAAGCTATTGAACCAATTTATTTAAAAAGAAAACTAGAAGAGATGAATATATCTTTAGAAACAAGAGTTGATAATGAAATACAAAAAATAAAATCTATATTAGACTCTCAAGATAATATTGTTTTATTATCAAATAAAACAACTATAAAAAATGTAAATAAGAGATTTTTAGAATTTTTTAATATTACTTCAATAGAAGAGTTTATAAATACCTCAAAAAATATATTTGATTATTTTATAGAAGATTATGGATTTATTTCTAAAAGTATCTTAAAAGATTATCCTTGTTACTATGAATATATTAAAAGTTTAAAAGAAGTTAATAGAATCGTAAAGATGAAAAACTTAAATGACGAAGAAAGAATATTTACAATAAATATAGATAATTATGATGATGTAAATGATTTTTATGTTTTATCTTTAACTGATGTTACAGAATTAAAAGAAAAATCTAATCTATTAGAATATCAAGCTTCACATGATAATTTAACTGGTTTATATAATAGAAATAAATTTAATTCTTTATTTGAAAAAGAAATAAGAAGAGGTATTAGATATGATAATGAATTATCATTAGTATTATTTGATATTGATTTCTTTAAAAAAGTTAATGATGAACATGGTCATCAAGCTGGTGATGAAGTATTAAAAGAAATAGCAAATATTGTAAGTAAAAGTGTAAGAGAGCATGATACAGTTGTTAGATGGGGTGGTGAAGAATTTTTGATACTACTTCCAGAAACTAACGCTGAAGGGTCTAGAGTTGTTGCAGAAAAAATCAGAAGTACTATTTATGAAAATTCATTAACAGCTTTAAACTTAAATGTTACGGCAAGTTTTGGGGTTTGTGCTATAAAAGAGGATGATACAGGAAGCAGTTTTATTTCAAGAACAGATGAAGCTTTATATGAAGCAAAAAGAACAGGAAGAAATAAAGTAGTAGTGAAATAATCATAACTACTTTTTTTAAATTTAGAAATTAAAATCTTCTCCAAGATAGTGTTCACGTACTTTTTTATCTTGTCTAATTTCATCGCTAGTTCCACTTGCAAGTAATGCCCCTGCTTTCATAACATAAGCTCTATCACAAATTTCTAAAGTTTCTCTAACATTATGATCTGTAATTAAAACACCAATATTAATCTTTGTAAGTTGTGCAATAATTTCTTGAATATCTTTTACTGCAATTGGATCAACACCAGCAAAAGGTTCATCAAGAAGTAAAAACTTTGGATGAGAAACTAAAGCACGTGCTATTTCAGTTCTTCTTCTCTCACCTCCAGATAAAGAGACACCTTTTCTTTGACGTATTGGTTCAATATTAAATACTTCAAGTAATTCTTCAACTCTTTTGTGTTGTTCTGCTTTATCATCAGTTACAATTTGAGCTGCTAACATTAAATTATCTTCTACTGATAAATCTTTAAAAATAGAAGACTCTTGCGGTAAATATCCAATTCCGCTTAATGCTCTTTTATGTAAAGGCAAAGAAGTAATGTCTTTATCATCAAAAAATACTTGACCTGAAGTTGGTTTAACAAGACCACATACTGTATAAAAAGTAGTAGTTTTTCCAGCACCATTTGGTCCAAGTAACCCTACAATTTCACCTGAATTAACTTCTAGTGAAATTCCATGTAATATTTGAGTTTTCTTAATTGATTTTGTAATATCTGTAATTTTTAATTTATGCATTTATTTTATATTGCCTTTTATTTTCACATTTTTCTATTTCTATTAAAATTACATTATATCCATAATCTTCTAATAAATTTTGTAATTTTTCATCGCCCCATTCTACAAAATGAGTACCACTTTTTTCAAACTCTTCTAACATTCCTAAAGAAATGAACTCTTCTAAAGTTTTATTATAAATATCATAATGATAAATATCACCAGAATAAACACTTTGTAAAGAGAAAGTAGGAGATGTAACTAAATCATCTAATCCTAGTGATTTTACATAATTTTTAACAAGTGTAGTCTTGCCACTTGCTAAATCACCTCGCAAAATCACAATTACATCTTCATTTATAATTGTTTTAAGCTCATTCGTTAAAATATCAATTTCTTCTAATGCTAAATTATATTCTTTTACCAAAGTTCTTACCTATAATTGATTTGAAACTTTGATAATTTGTTCAAGTTTTTCTTTCGCTTTTCCATTTAGAATAGCTTCTTGTGCTATTTGTATACCATCTTGAAAATCTCTTGCTTTTTCATCAACAATTAATGCTGCTGCTGTATTTATTAAAACAATATCAAGTTTTGCACCTTCAATATTATTTGACAAAATATCTTTTGTAATATTTGCATTAGTTAAAGCATCTGCACCAATAATCTCTTCTTTTGGTGCAAGTTTTAATCCATAGTTTTCTGGATTTATCTCAAAGTCTTCTATTCTTCCATTAAATAAAGAAGTACCATAAGAAATATCAGAAATAGATATTTCATCCATTCCATCTTTTGATGAAACAATTATTGATCTTTTAGTATCTAACAAATCTAAAGCAGTTGCTATTTTATTTATATATGATTTGTCAAAAACACCAATTAATTGCTTTGAAACAGTAGCAGGGTTTGATAAAGGTCCTAAAATATTAAAAATTGTTCTATGTGGAATACTTTTTCTAATTGGCATAATATATTTCATAGCAGGATGATGATTTTGTGCAAACATAAAAGTAAATCCTGTTTCTTCAAGCATCTTTGCAGATTTTTTTAAAGATAAATCAAGTTTAATATTTAAAGCTTCAAGCATATCAGCACTTCCACTTTTACTAGTAATACTTCTATTACCATGCTTTGCAACATAACAATCACAAGCACTCAAAAGAATTGAAACTGTTGTTGATATATTAAAAGAGTTTGATTTATCTCCACCAGTTCCACAATTATCAATGATTTTTTCTTTTAAATCATAATGAATTGGTAAAGGAATTAAATGATCACGCATAGCGCTAGCAGCTCCTGCAATTTCAGCAGCTGTTTCACCTCTTTCATAAAGTTCGATTAAATACTCTCTTACTTCATCTTGTGGTAGCCTATTTTCAAAAATATCATCAAATTTCATTTTTGCTGTATTAAACATAATTTATCCTTCAATCTTTTCTACATATTCTGCCATTTTTGATTTAGGCGTTGATTTTACTGTTGGTATTTGTAAAACTTTAAATTTGTCACTTTTTTCAAGATATCTAATTTCTATAATATCCCCAAGTTTAACTTCTTTAGCTTTTTTAACACTTTGATTGTTGATAAATACAACTTTATGTTGTAACATATCTTCAGCAACTGCTCTTCTTTTAGTAATATTAACTGCATTTAAAAATTTATCTATTCTCATAATAAAGATTATAACAAAATTTAGTTAAAATATGCGCTTAAAATTAATGATAATCATAGGATAAATTCATGAGTAAAAAAGAAGTTAAAAAAGTAGTATTAGCTTATAGTGGTGGGCTTGATACTTCAGTTATTTTAAAATGGCTACAAGATGAATATAATGCAGAAGTAATTACATTTACTGCAGATTTAGGTCAAGGTGAAGAAGTTGAACCAGCAAGAGAAAAAGCACTTGCAATGGGTATTAAACCTGAAAATATTTTTATTTTAGATATTAGAGAAGAATTCGTAAAAGATTATGTTTTCCCAATGTTTAGAGCAAATGCTATTTATGAAGGTGAATATTTATTAGGTACTTCAATAGCACGTCCTTTAATTTCTAAAAAACAAATTGAAATTGCACATAAAATGGGTGCTGATGCAGTATCTCATGGAGCTACAGGAAAAGGAAATGATCAAGTAAGATTCGAATTAGGTTACTTAGGTTTAGATTCTGAAATTACTGTAATTGCTCCTTGGAGAGAATGGGATTTAAATTCTAGAGAAAAATTACTTTCTTATGCAAGTGAACATGGAATTACAATTGATAAAAAGCACTTAGATGAAAATGGAAATCCAGCAGTTAGTCCATACTCAATGGATGCTAATCTTTTACATATTTCTTATGAAGGTTTAAGCTTAGAAGATCCAAATGCAGAACCAGAAGAAGCTATGTGGCTATGGTCAGTTTCTCCTGAAAATGCACCTGATAAAGCTGAATATATTACAATTGGATATAAAAACGGTGATCCAATTTCTATTAATGATGAAGAAATGTCACCAGCTACTATTTTAAAAACATTAAATGAATATGGGAATAAACACGGTATTGGAAGAATTGATATTGTTGAAAATAGATATGTTGGTATGAAAGCTCGTGGTTGTTATGAAACTCCAGGTGGAACTATCATGTTAAAAGGACATAGAGCAATTGAATCTATTACTCTTGATAGAGAAGCTGCACACTTAAAAGATGAATTAATGCCTAAATATGCAAAATTAATTTACCAAGGTTATTGGTTCTCACCTGAGAGAGAAATGCTTCAAGCTTCAATTGATGCAACTCAAAAAAATGTTGAAGGTACTGTAAAACTTAAACTTTATAAAGGTAATGTAACAGTTGTAGGAAGAGAATCTTCAAAATCATTATTCTCAGAAGCTCACTCAACTTTTGAAGAAGATGAAGTTTATAATCAAAAAGATGCAGAAGGGTTTATTAGACTTAATGCATTAAGGTTCATTATTGCAGGGCAAACACAAAACAAAAAATAGTAGGAAAAACTATGATTTTAAAATTTAAAGAATTTTATCCCCAAATTGAATCAAGTGCTTGGATTGCTCCAAGTGCTGATGTAATTGGTCAAGTAAGTATTGGTGAAAACTCATCCGTATGGTTTCAATGTGTATTAAGAGCAGATGTTAATAAAGTGATTATTGGTAAGAATTCTAATATTCAAGATTTATCTATGATTCATACAGATGTAAATACTCAGACAATTATTGGTGATAATGTTACTATTGGACATAAAGTAATGCTTCATGGTTGTAAAATTGAAGATAATTGTTTAATTGGAATGAGTGCAACTATTTTAGATAATGCAGTTATAGGAAAAGGTTCAATTGTTGGAGCAAATTCACTTGTAACTGCGGGAAAAGTATTTCCACCAAATTCTTTAATTATGGGAAGTCCTGCTAAAGTTGTAAAACAATTAACAAGTGAAGATGAGCAAGGTTTGATTAATCATGCTGCTCATTATGTAGATTTTAAAAACGATTATAGTTAATATATTTTATTTATAAAGTTTAGTTTTAAAACTAAACTTTATTTTTTACACTATTTACACTTGCTATATGCTTTTGTTAACTCTTCAGTTAAGATGTCAAAACTTACATTTTCCATAGTATCAATAATTTCTATCATAACAACATTATCTTCTCTACCATTCCATTCTTTAATATAAGTACCCTCTTTATACCCATTATCTTGTCTAAATTTATTTAAACAGTTTTTACCAATATAAAGTTTTTGTAACCAAGTAAATGAAAGACCAGAAATTTTACATGTTCTAAAGAATTGATCAATAAATCTTTCAATTCCTGAAAATGATGGCATATTACCAGTTTCAATAGCTAGTGAAATATAAGAAAGCTTTTCAGATTCTTTAATCATTAATTTAACATCAACATCTTCAACTGCTTCATAAATACAGTGAGTATTAACTAAAGATACACCTTTTGGAACATTTGTTTCTTGTAAAATATAAGACATTAAAAAGTGCCAAATATCAACTAACTCAACATGAATATTTTTCATATCAGGATCAGCTGAAATATTTTTCCAATGTTTCCAAGGCGCAGAATCAATTAACTCAGCAACTTCCATATGTATACATCGAAGCCAATTAATCTCTTTTCCAAACTTATTTACACCTAATTCCCAGTTTTTACCATTTGTTGAGTCATTTAACTCTTTTTGTAATAAAAACATTTCTTCTAATTTATGAGGAAAAGATGAAGCTTCTTCAAGTAAAGAAGCTAATGGTAAACACTCTTCAACAACACTATCTAAAGCGGTGTTATTTGGAAGTTCACCCTCACCTTTTAATAAATGAACAATTAAAGATACAGTATAAGGAACTTCATCTTTTTCTTCCCATTCTAAAACATCCGATGATGTAACTCCAATGTATTTCATAAAATCTTCAATTGATAAAAATCCTAATGATTTAATACTAGTTTTAAAATCTTTATATAACAAACTTAACTCTCCTAATTTAATGGTAATTTAATTGTAAATTTCGCGCCTATATCTGAGTTTTCAACAAAAATAAATCCATTACTATGCTGTTCTATTATTGTTTTACACATATATAATCCTAAACCTGTTCCATTTTTATTTGTTTTTGTTGAAAAATATGGCTCAAATATTTTTCCTATTACATTATTTGGTATCCCACCTGCATTATCTTCAATAATAATATAAATAAATTCACTATCTTTTCTAGTACTAATATTTATAATTTTATTTTCAATAGCCTTTTCATTTAAGGCATCACAAGAATTTTTAATAATATTTATTAAAGCTTGAACTATTTCATTTAAATATACATAAACTTCAATTTCCATCTTGTTTTCAATATTTAATTTTATAGAGTTAGCTTTTAATAAATATCCTAAAAAATCTACAGACTTATTTAAAACAACAGAAATATCAATAACTTCTTTTTGACGATTAGGTTTAAAGAAATCTCTAAAATCATCAATAGTCTTAGACATATACTGAAGTTGTACACCAACATCACTTACTACACTATCAATTAGTTCATCAGTTATTTGTGTACCCATCATTTTTGTAAGTGGTATTTTTTGAACTAAAATTGAAACTGCTTGTAAAGGTTGTCTCCATTGATGTGCAATCATAGAAATCATTTCACCCATTGCTGCATGTTTTGATTGTTCAATTAATAAATTTTGTTGACTTTCAATTACTTTTTTAGAAGTAATATCTTGACTGATTGCATCAAAACTTATTATTTGTCCCATATTATCAAAGTTTGGATGAATACTAGTTTCAACCCAATAAAAATCACCATTCTTTTTGATATTTTTAAGTTCACCTGTCCAAATGTTTCCTGCACTTATTGTTTCCCATAAATTATCAATTAATTCTTTTGAAGTATCAGGATGTTTTAATAAAGCATGAGTTTTTCCAACTAATTCTGTACTTTTATATCCATTTATTTTACAAAAAGCTGATGATACTTTTAAAATCTTTCCCTTTGCATCAGTTCTAGATAAAATCACTTGTTTATCAACAATATCTGCTGATTTATTTAAAGCTTTTTCAATATCTTTTACTGTTTGACTATAAATTTCTAAAAATTTTATAAATATTTTTTCAGAAAGCTGATTTAATTCATTGGAAATTTCTAAAGAAATAACATTTGATTTATTTAGATGTTCAAGCATTGAATTCTTTAAAGATATAAATAAGATATAAAGTTCTTCTGGTTTAACACCTTGTTTACTTAAATACTTTAAAAAATCATTTATTGATGAAGTTTGATTAAGCGTTATCTTTTCTGATATTAAATCAATATAATAATCCAATAAACCAAAGGCATATCTTTTTATAAAAAGTTCTTTATCAATTTTACGAGTATTTAAAATAAATTTAACTTCTTCATTATTAATCCAATATCGAATAATAACTAATTTATTTTTTTTTAAATCATCAATTTGCTTTTTTAATTGCATAAGTTAATCATCTTTGCTTTTGTTTATAAAAAGTACAATCCATTTTGCTAGAGTTTCTTACAACAATAGATGGTATTGTTTGAGATTTAAAACCATAAGCATTACAACCATGTGGTTTACCCTGTTCCCAAGTAACATAATAATAAGTACATTTTTGGCAAACAATTCTTTGAGTACTCATTTTAAACCTCTACTTTACTTTGTATTGCTTTTGATAAAGATAAGATATCAACATTTTCTAAACTTACTCCTGTTGGAACACCTTGGGCAATTTTGCTGAATTTTATATCTTTACTTTTTAGTTTATCTTCAATATATAAAATAAATGCATCATTTGCAATTGATGGTGTTATTGCAAAAAGAACAGTTTGCACTTCGTTATTTTCAACAAACTGAGTTAAGGAATCAATTGCATATTGGTCTAATTCTTCAATAACAAAATATTTACCATCAAACTGTTTTGAATCTTCAATAATAAAAATATCTTTTGCACTTTGAACAATACACATTTTTGTATTATCACGTGAATCGTCTAAGCATACTTCACATATTTCGTGTTCACTCATAGAACCACATTTAACACATTTTGTAATATTTTTTAGAGCATTCTCAATACTATGCGCAATTTTAATACCACAATAATTATCATTCATAACAACATGATATGCAAGTCTTAAAGCAGATTTCTTACCAATTGTAGGTAAAGATTCAAATGCTTCAACTAAATCATAAAATTTTTCTAAGCCTTTTTTCATACGCGAATTATAACAAAAAGTAACTAAAATTAATTCATTTAAATTTTAGTTACTTTTAGATAAAATCGCGTCTTAAATATAATTATATAGGAGTTAATAATTGACTGAAATAGATTATTATGAATTATTAGAAGTAAGCAGGGATGCTGAAAAAAGTACAATTAAGAAAGCTTATAGAAAAATGGCAATGCAATATCATCCTGATAAAAACCCAGGAGATAATGAAGCTGAAGAAAGATTTAAAGCAGTTAATGAAGCATACCAAGTATTAAGTGATGCAGAAAAAAGATCAATTTATGATAGACACGGAAAAGCAGGACTTGAAGGTCATGGACAACAAAGAGGTGGATTCTCAGGTGGTTTTGATGACTTAGGCTCGGTTTTTGAAGAAATGTTTGGTTCTGCCTTTGGTGGTGGAGGAAGTTCACGAAGACAAAGAAAATCATACAATTATAATTTAGATGTTGCAGTTGAAGTTAGATTAGAGTTTAATGAAGCAATTTTTGGATGTAACAAAGATATAAAATATAAATATAAAACTGCTTGTAAACCTTGTAAAGGTACAGGGGCTAAAGATGGAAAGCTGTCAACATGTTCAACATGTGGAGGACAAGGTCAAGTTCATGCTAGACAAGGTTTTATGACTTTTGCGCAAACATGTCCAACATGTCAAGGTTCAGGACAAGCTGCAAGTTCATCTTGTAAATCTTGTAGTGGAACTGGTTATGATGAAATAAAAGATAACTTTAAAGTTGATATTCCAGAAGGTGTTAATGATGGAATGAGAATTAGAGTATCAAATAAAGGTAATATAGCTCCAGATGGATCAAGAGGTGACTTATACTTAGAAGTTTCTGTTGAAGAAGATTCACATTTTGTTAGACATGATGATGATATTTATTATGAAGCTCCAATTTTCTTCACTCAAGTAGCACTTGGTGGAAAAATTAAAATCCCTGGATTAAGAGGTGAGTTAGAACTTGATATTCCTGCAGGAGCTAAAGATAAACAACAATTTACATTTAAAGATGAAGGTGTAAAATCTGTTCAAGGATATGGAAAAGGAAATTTAGTAGTACAAATTAAAATTGAATATCCTAAAAAATTAAATGATGAACAAAAAGAATTATTAGAAAAACTACAAGAAAGTTTTGGTCTTGAAAGTAAACCTCATGAATCAAGTTTTGAAGGCATGTTTGCAAAAGCAAAAAAATGGTTTTCATAAAATTTATATAATTCAAATTATAATATACAACCTTTTAATGATATAATCATAAAAAAGGTTGTACATGTCTGTAATAAAATCTCTATTATTTTTTTTAATTTTTTTCTCAAATATATCTTATGCTAATTCAAATATAAATTTAACAGAAGAAGAAATACAATATATAAAAAACAATCCTACTATAAAAGTTGGAGCAGAAAAAAACTGGGCACCTTTTGATTTTGCAGAAGATGGTTTATACAAGGGTTTAGCTAGAGATTATCTAGATATAATTGAGAAAAAAACTTCATTAAAATTCGAATATGATATTGATTCATGGAATAACTTACTTAAAAAGATAAAACAAAATAAAATTCAATTACTTCCAATTTTAAAAAAAACTCAAAAAAGAGAAAAATATCTTTTATTCACACGTGATTATTTAACAATTAGAGCTTATGCTTATACACTTAAAGATGTAGAAATTAGTAGTACAAAAGATCTTGTAGGTAAAACAATAGCAATACCTAAAGGGTCTTCACATGAAGAATATATAGAAAAGAATCATCCAAAAGTAAAAGTTTTAACAGTAAAAAATGTTTTAGAAGCAATAGATGCTATAAATACAAAAAAAGCAGATTTTTTAATCTCGAATATTCCAATTATAAATTATCTGACAAATAAACAGAACTTATCTAAAATTTATCCAAAGTTTCATTTAAATGATATTGAAAATAAATTATCTATGGCTACAAATAAGCAGACAAATATTTTGGTTAATATTATTCAAAAAGCATTAGATTCAATAACTCAAAATGAAAAAAACACAATATCTTCTAAGTGGTTAGGAAATATAGAAAATAAAAAAGTTCTTACTTTTACTAAAGAAGAAATAAATTTTATAAAGAAAAATGAAAGACTAGTTATTGCAAACGAATTGGCTTATAAACCTTATGATTTCAATGAAGAAGGAGAGCCAAAAGGCTATATTATTGATTATATAAGATTACTCTTTTCTAAAATTGGAATAGAACCTATTTTTAAAGCAAAAGAGTGGTCTTTATTAGTTAATGATTTCAAAGAAAGAAAAATAGACATATTACCCATAATTACAAAAAATAAAAAAAGAGAAGAATATATAAGTTTTTCAAAACCTTATATTAATCAGAACATGTCAATAATTACAAAAAAGAGTAATAATTCTTTAATCAATATTGATGATTTAGATGGTAAAACTGTTGCTTTAGCAAAAAATTGGAATATGACAAAACTTGTAAAAAAACACCATCCAAAGATAAAGGTAATTGAATATAAAACTGTCTCAGAATTTTTAGATGCAGTTGCAAATAACTATGCAGATGCTACTATTTTAGATAAGCTATCAGCAAACTATTATATTAAATCAAAGTATATCCATAAACTTCATATCACAGGTACTGCTCATATTAAAAACTTTAATCCAATGTTGTCAATGGGAGTTCATAAAGATACAAAAATATTAAAAGATATTATTAATAAAGCAATGCTTTTAATAAGTGACGAAGAGCAAAAAAATCTTAATAATAAGTGGATCAATCATACAAAAAATATTAATTTCACTAAAAAAGAGCTTGACTTTATTAAAAACACTATTATAAATATCTCATTAGTTAAAACTTGGGCTCCTTTTGCATTTGAAAATAATGGAAAACCCTATGGATTAGGATATGATTTTTGGAGCCTTATCATAGATAAAGCAAATTTAAAAACTAAAAATCATTTTGATGATAAGTTTTCTTCATCATTAAAAAAAATAGAACTAAAAGAAAATGATGTTCTAGTAACAACATCAAAAACAAAAGATAGAGAAAAATTTGCTATTTTTTCTGATTCATATTTTAAAGCTCCAATAGGAATTGCAACGTTAAAAGATAAAGATTATATTCCTGATGCAAGTAAATTAATTGGTAAAAAAGTTGCAGTAGGTGAAAATTATACAGCACATAAACTAATAAAAGAAGCCTACCCTAGTATTAATCTAATACCAGTAAAAAACATAGGTGAAGCATTGGACTTATTATCAAAAGATGAAGTTTATGCTGTTGTAGATATAATGCCTGTTTTAATCCATAATATTAAATCTAAGGGCTTTAATAATATTAAAATCACAGGTGTAACAGGTATTGATTTTAATATGAATATCTTGATTAGAAATGATTATACTCTTCTTCAATCAATAATAAATAAAGTGCTTAAAAATATAACTCCCGAAGAAAAAGAACTTATTTATAATAAATGGTTGAATATCGAATATGAAAAAGTTTTTGATTATTCGTTATTTTGGAAAGTAGCTCTTATTTTTATAATTATTTTATTACTAATTTTATATAAAAACAATCAATTATTAAAATATCAAAAGAGACTAGAAAATACAACAAAGAACTTCGAAACAGTAATTGATTTAAGTTTAGCTGGTATATTAATTATCAAAGATTATCAAATAATTTATGCAAATAAAGAAACCTTAAATATTTTTAAATACGAAGAGTTAGTAAATAAAGATATTTCTATGCTTCTACAAGAAAAAGATATAGTTGAAATTATTAGACAAACAGAAGAAAAAGACAAAGAACATGAAGTTATTGGAATAACGAAAGATAGAACAAATGTGCCATTACTTGTAAATGCTAAAAAAATTGTTTATGATAATTTATCTTCATATATTATTTCTGTAGTAGATTTAACAGAAATAAAAAACAAAGAAAATTTAATCATACAACAATCAAAAATGGCAAGCTTAGGTGAAATGATTGCAAATATTGCACATCAATGGAGACAACCTTTAAGCTCAATTACAACAACAGCTTCAGGACTTAAAGTACAAAAAGAGTTTGGATTATTAACAGATAAAATATTTATTGATAGTGTTGATAGTATTACAAATACTACACAATTTTTATCACAAACCATTGATGATTTCCAAAATTATATGAGAAAAGATAAAATAAAACAAAACTTTACTATTGAAAATAGTATAAATACCGTGCTGTCAATCGTAAAAGGTTCTTTAAAAAACTATTTTATTAATATTGAAAAAGATATAGAAGAGATAGAGCTTTATTCTTATGAAAATGAATTAAATCAAGCTATTCTAAATATTATAAATAATTCAAAAGATGCTCTAAAAAATATAGAAGAAAATCAAAGAAACATTTATATAAATGTCTTAAAAAAAGACAATAAAGCATTAATTGAAATAATAGATACAGCAGGTGGAATAAAAGAAGATATTATAAAAAAAGTATTTGAACCCTACTTTACTACTAAACATAAATCTCAAGGCACGGGTCTTGGTTTATATATGACACATAAAATTATTACAGAGAGTTTAGAAGGACAAATAAGTATAAATAATATATCTTACAAAAACTACGAGAAATGTACAAAAGTTAATATTTTAATACCTATTAAATTATAACTATCACATCTATTATTTTCTTTACATAAAAAATAATGTAGAATACTTTCATAAATACTTGCTAAGGAAAAATATGAAATCTGAATATTTAGAAACAATGCCAGATAAAAATGGTTATTTTGGAAAGTTTGGAGGTTCTTTTATTCCTCCTATTCTTGAAAAACCATTTGAAGATATAAAAAATGCTTATGAACAACTAAAGAAATCTCCTGAATTTATTGATGAGTTAAAATATGTAAGAAAACACTATCAAGGTAGACCTACTCCTATTTCTTTTGCAAAGAATCTTACAAATTATTGTGGTGGTGCTAAGATATATTTAAAAAGAGAAGATTTAAATCACACTGGTGCACATAAATTAAATCATTGTATGGCAGAAGTAATACTTGCAAAACATCTTGGAAAGAAAAAAGTAATTGCTGAAACAGGAGCTGGTCAACATGGTGTTGCACTTGCTACTGCTGCTGCATATTTTGGATTAGAGTGTGAAATACATATGGGTGAAGTTGATATTGCTAAAGAGCATCCAAATGTAATTAGAATGAAAATATTAGGAGCTAAAATTATTCCTGCAACTCATGGATTAAAAACTCTTAAAGAAGCTGTTGATTCAGCATTTGAATCTTATGTTTCGCAAGTTGAAGATTCAATATATTGTATTGGATCAGTTGTAGGTCCTCATCCTTTCCCTATGATGGTTAGAGATTTCCAAAGTATTATTGGTATTGAATCAAAAGAACAATTTAAAGAGCATGAAAACAAAAACCCTGATAATGTAGTTGCATGTGTTGGTGGTGGTTCAAATGCAATGGGAATATTTGCAGGATTTATTGATGATACTGATGTAAATTTAATTGGTGTTGAACCTATGGGAAAAGGTGAAAAAATTGGAGAACATTCTGCAAGTTTAACTTATGGAGAAGAAGGTGTAATGCATGGCTTTAACTCTATAATGTTAAAAGATAAAGAAGGTGAACCAGCACCAGTTTATTCAATAGGTTCAGGAATCGATTATCCCTCTGTTGGTCCTGAACATGCATATCTTAATGAAAGTGGACGAACAAAAGTAGGATTATGTGATGACAAAGAAGCTATTGATGCATTTTATAAATTATCACAACTTGAAGGAATTATTCCCGCACTTGAATCTGCTCATGCTGTTGCTTATGCAATGAAGTTAGCAAAAACTTTACCTAGTGATAAAACTATATTAGTTAATTTATCAGGTCGAGGGGATAAAGATATTGATTTTATTGTAGAAAATCATCCTATACCAAATACAAAATTTTAGTAAAATATTTTTTACTTTTTTATAAAATGTCATACTAAAGTCATTCTCCAAGGATATAAATTTATATAATTTATTACAGGAGAACAAGATGTTAAAATCGTTGTTGATTTTTTTAGGGTTTAGTATAATTTCATTTGCTTCAACAACTGTAAGTGATGCAAATCAAGATCTTATTTATACAATGCTAGCTTATGGAAAAGAAGGTAGTGTTTATTTAGATGAGATTTTTGTTGCTTTACAGACAAAGATTTTTAAAAATGCATATTTAGGAATTATAGTAATTGTTCCATTAGTTTTTTTAGTGCATTATTTAATTATAGGACCAAAACAATTCTCACATGAAGGTAAGAAGTATTATTTTTTTACTTTATTTAATAGAATTGTTCATGGAATGGCAGCTGTGTCATTTATGTTATTAATTCCAACTGGTTTAATTATGATGTTTGGTACATATTTTGGTGGTGGAGCTTTTGTAATTGCCTGTAAAGACATTCATGCCGTTGTTACAATTTTATTTATAATAAGTGTTATTCCTATGTTTATAATGTGGTTTAAAAATATGCTTTTTACTGGTGATGACATAAAATGGTTAATGATAGTAGGTGGTTATTTATCAAAAATTAAAAAACCAGTACCTGCTGGAAAATTTAATGCTGGCCAAAAAATATGGTTTTGGGTATGTACAATTGGTGGTGTAGCTATGATTTACACAGGAGCAACACTTTATGTACAAGATCTAGATATACAAATATTACATACTTTAGGACTTACTCAAATTGAAGTTTTAAGATGGTCTATAATTGTACACAATGCTGTTGGTTTAGCTATAACTGCATTATTTTTTACTCATGTTTATATGTCAATGTTTGCAATTAAAGGTGCGTTACAAAGTATTATAAATGGATATAAAGAAAAAGAAGAAGTTGAGATTTTACATAGTTCATATTATAAAGAACTAGAAAAAGAAGAAAAAAAGAAATAGTTTTAATATCTTAAATTAAAACTGTTTTATAATATTTTTATTATATAAATCTATTTCTTCATATTTATAAATTAATTCTTGATATTTTAATGCATAGTCGTTATATAAAAAAGAATAATCATTGTCTTCATCATCTTTGTATTTACCATATTGGTCTTTAGATGTTGTTGATAATGCACTTACAAAATTAAATGAGTTAACTGTTGTTAATATTTCATCTAATCTATCTTGTGATATTACATCACTAGTTTTTTTATTGCCTGTGTCTAATTTATTTGAAATAGAACTGTGCAATAATTCTGCTAAAGATGAATCAGTATTAAAAAAACTATTTTTATCTTCATATCTATCATAAAGATAAGAATAACCAAGCTCAAATGGTTCACCCATAACTGTGTTAAAAAGTGCTTGTCCTAAGGTTTCATCTTCTGTAAATAATGTAGCTAACCTAAGGTTCTTAGCCATGTTTCGTGACTCTTCATCTTCAAATAATGTATCAATCTCTTCTAATGAAATACCTTTAATATTTGAATAAGTTAAAGAATTATCTCTTGTAATATCACTACTATTTTCTATTTTAGTTGAAGTCAAAGTATTCAAAAAATCATTTGAAGAATTTACATTATTATTTGATTCTGTAATTTCATTTTTTAACAATATCTCATTTATATTTGATGTAATCATTTAAAATCCTTTAGCTCTTAATATTATGCACAATCACTTTTTTTTGATAATATTTTTAATACATCACAAGAAAAACCTGCTTGTTTTCTTGCTT
The DNA here is from genome assembly GCF_001956695.1 of Poseidonibacter parvus. NCBI lineage: Bacteria > Pseudomonadati > Campylobacterota > Epsilonproteobacteria > Campylobacterales > Arcobacteraceae > Poseidonibacter > Poseidonibacter parvus. The sequence continues at coordinate 1,389,119 of NZ_CP019070.1, read as the reverse complement.
CAAAATTTAAATCCATTTTTCTTTTTGTAGAGCCAGGAAATACATCTTCAATGATTTCTAAATATGTAGAATCATATGGAAGGTTTTCTAAATCACAAGCATACTTATACCAAACATCCCCTTTTGTTACATGGTCGACTTCTTCTTCTAAAATTGTTCCTAAAACCTTTAATATTTTTCTATTAAAAGGATCATTATTTGATTTTAATTTTTCCATAATTTTTGGGTTTTGGTCTAAACCATTTGCTTCTAAATATCTAGGAACTGCAGCCATTCTTCTTAAAAAAGTTGGTGTATCTTGTAAGGCTTCAAATAAGTTTTTGTGTACAGGAAAATCACCATATTTTCCTCCAAGTTGTGCTAATAAATCTTCTAGCATTAAAAAATGTCTAATTTCATCACTAGCAACTTCTAACCAATCTTGATAATACTTTAATGGCATATTCTTAAATCTTAAAGCTGCATCAAGAGCTAAATCAATTGCTGAATATTCAATATGTAAAACGGTATGAATTAAATATTTTTTACCTTCATCTGTGTTAAAGTTTTTAATTTTTGGAAGACTAGTTGGTTTTACAATTTTTAAAAAAGGTTCATAAGATGGTACTTCTAAAACACAAGGTTCATAAGAATCATTAAAAGTAAAATCATTATCTAAAAACTTTTTATAAAACTTCTCAAATTTCTCTATTTTATTTTTTGGTTCACTTGTTAATAAAACTTCTTCTAGTGTAAAAAAATAATCCATACATAACCTCTTTCTTGATATAATTTAGTAATTTTAGCGAACTAAGGTTTAAAATGGATATAAAAGTACAGCCAATGGGTGATTATCAAACAAATTGTTATATTGCAACAATTGATGGAAAAGATTTAATAATTGATCCAGGTGTCGATGCATTAAGATGGATTAAAACCAAAGTTAAAAATCCAATAGCAATATTAAATACTCATGGGCATTTTGATCATGTATGGTCAAACACTGCTGTTAAAAAAGAGTATAATTTAAAAATATACACTCCTAAAGATGACAATATCATGTTACAAAAAGATCCGTATGGAATGGGTATGCCTCCTTCATGTGCAGATGTATTAATCAATCCTGATGAAGAGATTGAACTTGAAGGAATAAAAATAAAATTTCATCATTTCCCAGGACATACACCAGGATGCTCTGCTATTCAGATAAATGAGCATTTATTTACAGGAGATTTTATTTTTAAAGGAACTATTGGAAGATTTGATTTTCCTATGTCAGATGCATCAAAAATGAAACAAAGTATAAATAAAGTATTAAAATGGGAAGAGGACTTTCATATTTATCCAGGTCATGGAGATAAAACTACATTAAAAAGTGAAATCCATACATTAAGACAATGGGAACAAAGTATATAAAGGGATAAATTTGAATAAAACTTGTGAAGATATAATAAGAAAAAATGAAGAACTAAAACTTTTAAGTAATTTGGAAGATATATATTTATCAATATTTCACTATTTAAAAAAAGAATTTAAAATAAATCAATTAGAAATATTATTAAAAACAATTGATAAAACAGATACTCTATTTAAATCAAATGATAATATTTTCGATAAATTTCTAAATAATTTAAAATTTGTAGAAAATGAAAATACACAAGTACATTTTATAATATATTCAAAAATACAAGAAGAAAATGATTTTATTGTTGAAAATAAGCCTAAATTAAAACTTTCCTTAGAATTCTTTTCTTCATCTTTATATAATAAATATCTTGAAAAATCTATACATGAGTTATCAATTGTTGATCCAGTTACTGGTGCCTTTAATAGGTCTTACTTAGATGTATATGTTGATAATATACTTAGTATTTCAAATAGAGAGCAGAAAAAAGTTGGTTTCTTAAAAGTAGGAGTTGACAAATTTAAAGCTGTAATTGATGAGTTTGATTACACTATTGGCGATAAGGTTTTAATTAAATTAACAGATACATTAAAAGAAAGTGTAAGAATATCAGATATTGTAATTAAAATGTCAGAAGATGAGTTCTTAGTTATATTATTGAATGTAATTAATGAAAATAATGCTACAATAGTGTCAGAGAAATTAATTAATAACTTTTCAGATAAAAAAGTTTTAGTTGATGAAGATACAGAACAGACACTTAAAAAAACTATTTGTGTAGGAATGTCTATCTATCCTGATGATGCAATAAATGTCGATGATGCAATTAAAAAAGCAGACGTTGCTTTATATGAAGCAAGAAATATGGGAAGAAGTAAATACTACAAATATAGTGAAGAAAGTGTAAATACAATTGATTTTTTTTAGGTGGAAATTTTGAAAAATAAAATTTTAGAGTTAATTAAATCATCAGCAAATAATGAAAAAGATTTTGATGCTTTAAATAGTATATTTAATTTACATGAACAATTACAATACGCTACTAATATTAATCAAATGGCAGAAGATATATTTCTTTGGTTAAAAAAAGAGTTTAATATTGATAATGTAGTTTTTGCTTTATTTGATATAAATACAAATCAAAGAGAAGAGTTACTTGTAGAAGGTGAAGATTTTTATTTAGATGATGAACATTCATGTTTTTTCATCATTAATACACATACAAATTTAAATGCTACAGTATCTTTTAGTGTAGCTTCAAATGTACATTATCAAATAATGCAATCTAAATATGCAACTATAGAGGCTGCATTTTTTCAAATATCTCCAATTATTCAAAATGGAATTATAAAAAAGAACTTTATAGAATCATCATCTTTAGATTCTGTTACAAAAGTTTATAATAGAAACTACTTAATCGAAAATCTTACAAAACATCTTAATCTAAGTAAAAATAAAAAAGATGAAATTTATTTTCTTATGGTAGGTGTTGATCGTTTTAAAGCTGTAATTGATGAGTTTGATTATGATGCTGGGGATAGAGTTTTAATAGAATTAGCAAAAGTTATTCATTCTAATATTAATGAATTTGATATGGTAGCAAGACTTAATGCTGATGAATTTTTAGTAACAATTGTAAGTTCTTCTTCTGAATTTGAAGCTATTCAAATTGCTGAAAAGATTATAAAAGACTTTTCTGTGAAAAAAATAATAGTTAATGATGAAACTAATCAAACTTTATTGAAAACAACATGTATTGGTTTTGATACTTTACATATAAGTAAAGATGAAGAAATCACAAATGCTATTAAAAATGCAGATATTGCATTATATGAAGCAAAAAATCTTGGAAGAAGTCAATTATTTAAATTTGCAGACTTAAAAGAAGAAGATACAATAGATTTATTTTAATCTATTGTATCTTTTTAGCTTTCATATAAACTCTTTTGGGAGCTGGATAACCTTCAATTGTTTTAGAACTATCATTTGGGTCTAAAAAATCTTCTAAACTTTGATCAAAAGACCAAGGAGTTTTTCTTTGTTCTTCACTACTTGTAACTGTTGTAGCAATTACTTCAATATCTTCAAACCCTGCTCTACTTAACCAATTTGTTAAAGCAGGTATTGTTGGTATAAAATATATGTTTGGTATTTTTGAATATCTTTTATTTGGTGTTAAACAAATCTCTTCATCTCCATCAATCATAAAAGTATCTATTAAAATTTCACCTTTTGAGTTTAAACCGCGTGCAAGAGATTTTAAAGTTCCAACAGGATCTGCTCTATGATATAAAACACCTAGCATGAATATAAAATCAAATTTATGATTATAATACTCTAAATGCTCAACTCCAAGCATTTCATATTCAATATCTGATTTTACAAAATGGTTTACAAACTCAAATTGATGAAGTGTTAATGGAGCTGGGTCAAAACCAATAAGTTTTTTTGGTTTATCTTCAAGCATTCTAAACATATAATATCCATTATTACAACCAATATCTGCAACTACTTTATCTTTTAGATTAAAGAAAGGTCTTATTAAATTATATTTAATATTACTTTGCCACTCACTATCTATTTCTAATCCAAATAAGTTAAAAGGGCCTTTTCTCCAAGGTATTAATATTTTTGCAGTTTCTTCAAGTAGCTTAAACTCTTCATCACTTAAATCTTCACGTTTTCCTACACTAAACCAGTCACCATAATCAAGTTCTAAATTATCTTTATTAATCTTTTGTGCAATTTCTTGAATTTTTGTATGCCAAGGTTCAACATTTTTCCAAGTTCTACACTCGTTTTTCTTTTTTTGTAATGTAATTAAATCCATGGCGTAATTATAAGGCTTTTAATTAAAATGTTATCTTAAATCAATAAGAAATAAACCCATCTTTAGATATAATCTCATTTTTAACAGTTATAAGTAATATTTATTGAAAATATTTTGTAATTTAAATAAATACTAATAGTTTGTTAACGTTGAGTTAACTACTTGGGATTATAATTAAAACAATATACTAAAAAGGATTTTTATTGAAAATTTTAAATGTCTTATTTTCTTTTAAGACAACACTAATTTTACTTGCTATATTAGCAATTGGAGCTGGAGTAGCCACATTTATAGAGAATGATTTTGGTACATCTACAGCTAGGGTTCTAGTTTATAATAATATTTGGTACGAAACAGCTTTAGTTTTAACTACTGTTAATCTTGCAGGTATTATATACAAATTTAAAATGTGGAAAAATACTCCAAGATTTTTATTTCATAGTGCATTTGTAGTTATTTTAATAGGTGCAGGAGTTACTAGATATGTTGGATATGAAGGTGTTATGCAAATTAAAGAAGGTTCTACTGAAAATAGAATGATTTCTTTAGAACCATATTTACAAGTAACTATCAAAGAAGATGGGAAAACGTACTTTAAAGAGTATCAAATGGAATTTGCTACATTAATGAAATCTATTAATGAATTTTCTCACACAATTACTTATAATGACAAAAATGTAGTAGTTGACTATAAAAACTATATGTTAGCAACTAAAGGTACTGCAAAAATGGGAATGTTAACTGTTGATGTAACAGCTAATGGTGAAACAAAAGAGATTAAACTACCAGGAAGAAGAAGTCAAAAAGGTATGCAAAGAGATTTACAATTTGGTGATACTACAGTTTCCTTAGAATATGGTTCTAAAATACTTTATTTACCATTTGCAATTAAATTAAATGACTTTCAATTAGATAGATATCCAGGAAGTATGTCTCCATCATCTTATGCTTCTGAAGTTACTGTAATTCAAGAAGATAATACATCTTATGATTATAGAATTTTTATGAATAGAACTTTACATCAAGGTAACTTTTTATTCTTCCAAAGTTCATATTTCCCTGATGAAACAGGAACAGTATTATCTGTAAATAATGACCCAGGAAAATGGCCTACTTACTTTGGATACTTTTTATTAACTTTAGGTTTAGTACTTAATTTCTTTGATAAAAAATCTAGATTTGCAAAATTAACTAAATTTGTTGCTTCAAAAAACATTGCTTCTCTTACAGTTGCCTGTTTATTAGCATTTGCAACTACAAGTTCAAATGCTGCACAAACGGATGAAGAATTTAAAGTAAAAGCACAACAAACTGTTGAATACTTAAAAACGTTTAAAGAAAGTTCAGATGTAACAGCAAAGAAATTTGCAAGATTAGTTACACAAAGTTCATCAGGAAGAATGAAACCAATTTCATCTTTAAATAGAGAAATTGTTACAAAATTAAGTGGTAAAACTTCATTACTTGGAATGAATTCAGACCAAATTGTACTTGGTATGTTATCTCGTCCTGAAATTTGGAGAGATTTAAAAATCATAAAAATCAAAACTCCTAAATTAAAGAAGTTTATTGGTGTTGATGAATCAAGAAAATATATTGCTTTTTCTGAAGTTTTTAAAGATGGAGCATATTTACTTTCAAAAGAATCTGAAAAAGCTTCACTTACAAAACCAAATGAAAGAGGAACATACGAAAAAGATATTATTAAAGTAGATGAAAGATTAAATATTATGTACGCAGTATTTAATGCGAGTTTATTTAATATTTATCCTAAAGTAGTTCTAAAAGACGATAAAGAACATAACAACAAATGGTATACACCTATGGAAGCAATAGACGGTTTTGAAGGAAAGAACAAAACTGCAGTTGAACAAATGACAAGAGGGTTAATTAATACAATTATTCAAAATAATTGGGAAGAAGCAAATAACTATATTTCTTTATTAACAACTTACCAAGAAAAAGTTGGAGCTGAAGTTACTTTAAGTAAAGCAGAAATTGATAATGAAATTATGTTTAATGAACTTGATATTTTTCCAAAAGTTATGATTGCATATTTAATTTTAGGATTCTTTATATTAATAGCTGCATTTATTGTAGTATTTAATCCAAAAATCAAACCAAGAAAAACTACATTTGTTTTCTTTGTAATTTTATCTGCTATTTTTGCAGTTCATACATTTGGTATGGGATTTAGATGGATTATTTCAGGACATGCACCATGGTCTGATACTTATGAGACATTATTATATATTTCATGGTCAGCAATTTTCGCTGGTGTTATGTTCTTTAGACGACATTTATTAGCATTAAGTTCAGCTGTAATTGTTGCAGGTATTTTTATGTTTGTAGCACATTTAACTGGAATTGACCCACAAATTACAAACCTAGTACCTGTATTAAAATCATATTGGCTTACAATCCACGTATCAATTTTAACTGCATCTTATGGATTCTTTGCACTTGGAGCAGTTTTAGGATATATGACATTAATTATGTTTATATTTAGAAAAAACAAACCTCATGTTGATGATACAATTAAACATGTAAATGCAATTAATGAAATTGCATTAATTGTTGGACTTGCTGCAATTACAATAGGAAACTTTCTTGGTGGAATTTGGGCAAATGAATCATGGGGTAGATACTGGGGATGGGATCCTAAAGAGACTTGGGCTTATGTATCAATTGTAATGTATGCAATTGTTATTCACCTAAGATTTATAAAAGGTCTTGCAACTCCGTTTGTATTTGCAGTAGCCTCATTATTATCATTCTCAACAATTTTAATGACATACTTTGGAGTAAACTTCTATTTAGCTGGAATGCACTCATACGCAACAGGTGATCCTGTTCCAATTCCTACATGGGTTTACTATGTTTTAGGATTAATATTTGTAACTATTGCTTTTGCATATAAAAATAGAGATTTAAAACCACAAATATCTCAAGAAGAAAATATGAAAACTAATTCTTAGTTCTCATATCTCCTTTAATTTTTTTTGATATAATCTTAAAAAATTAAAGGATACTTTTTGAGTCAAATAATAGATATATTTAAAGAAATTACTTCAATTCCTAGATGTTCAGGAACACACTCACCTTTTATAAATTACATGAAAGAAATATCATCAAAAGCTAACTTCTTATGCTTAGTTGATAATCACAATAATATTTTAGTAAAAAAAGAAAACTCAAAAGCAAAATTAGCTTTCCAATCGCATTATGATATTGTTTGTTTAGATGACAACTGTATTCCACAAATTATTGAAAATGGTGATATCTTATCTGCAAAAGATTCAACTCTTGGAAGTGATAATGGAATTGGTTGTGCTTATATGATTAAGCTTATTTTAGATGGTGTAGATGGTGAATATCTTTTTACATCAGATGAAGAGATAGGTTTAATTGGTGCTAATAATTTAAACTTAGAATTAAAAGCTCCATATATGCTAAATCTTGATAGTGAAGAAGAAGGTGGCATTTGTATTGGATGTGCTGGAGGTGTTGATATTTTTGCAACAAACTCTAACAAAAAGATTATTCCAAATGATGAGAATCTTGAACTTTATGAAGTAAGTATTTCAAAACTACAAGGTGGACACTCAGGTGTTGATATAAATAAAAATATTCCAAATGCAATAAAATTAATAGCAAAAACAATAAAAGAAGCAAATGCAAAACTTTTAGATATAAACGGTGGTGAAAGAATAAACTCAATTCCTGTTAATGTAAAAGCAATAATAGCTTGTAAAACAAAACCTCTTGCTAGTCATGAAAATATGAAAATAGAAAAGATTGATACGCAAAGTGAACACTTAAATATTTTTGATGATAATATTATTGATTTTATATATGATTTCAAAAATGGGGTAAGGTCTTTAAATGATGAATTAGGTGTTGTTCAAAACTCAATAAACCTAGCAATTATTAAAACAAACCAAGATTGTATTAAACTAGAAATATCAGCTAGGTCTATGGCTAATGATGAATTAGCACAACTAAAAGATGAAACACTAGAAAAATTAAAAGAACATAATTTTGAAACTTCAACAGATGGAAAGTATCCAGCATGGAAACCTGATATAAATGAGTTTACAAATAAAGTACTAGAAATATACAAAGAAGTTAATCCTAATGCTTCACTTGAAGCAATTCATGCAGGACTAGAGTGTGCAATATTTAAAGATAAATATCCACATATAAAAGTAGCTTCAATAGGTCCTAGTATTGAATTTCCACATTCAAGAAAAGAAAGAGTTTCAAAACAATCAGTTGAAAATGTTTTTGCAGTTGTTCAAAAAATAGTAAAAGAGGTTTGCTAATATTTTAGCACTCTTCAAAGAGTTTTCTACCACCAAGTAATAAAGAATCGTTCAATTATAGTTTCATCATTTATTATTTGTTTTGACCAAATAAGTGGTGAAGCTTTCATATTCGCAAAAAATTCTATTTCTTCTTTAGCTTCTTCGTAACTTTTCCAAGTTTCATTAGTAGTTGGGTCGCTTAACCAGTCAAACCTATGAGGAACAAACAAAGACATTTGTTTAAATGAATCATCTTTAATAAACTCTTTAAAACTTAGATAATATCCATTTATACAGTCATTATTTATCAAAGGTAAGCTTTGTCCTTTTAAATGCCTTGGTAAAAAGATATTCCCTTTATACAATATCTTTTGTTCAATATTTTCTAAATCAACATCTTCAAGATAACTTTTTGTAGCTTCATTAAATAATAAAGGTAATTGTTTGTTTTTTAGTTTTTCTAGTTTTAAATATAAAGTATCACTTCTATTTGGTCCAACATATCTATGAATTTCTTCTTTTATATTGTCATCATAAACATAGAACTTATATTGCATTTCTATATGTTCGTATATATTTCTTTTTTTATTAAAAAGAATAAAATCTATTTCACCAAAAGTATGTTTATTTTGAATAATCTGTTTATTCTTTAAAATTCTTTCATAGTTTGGTGATTGTTCAATAATCGCATCAAAAAAGTGTTCTACTCTCTTTCCAAGAGGAAGTTGTTGAAGAATTTGAATATTATTGATATCAAAATTATCAAGGTCAATATCTTCTAACTCAAATAATTTAAATCCATAAAAATCATTTTCAAATAAAGATGGGGTATTGCAAAAACCTCTTAGCTGATTGTGCATAATATTAACTATTTTGATTTACAAGTAAAGTAAAACTGTATAGAACCTTTTGCTTTTCTAGGAACTAAGCCTAGTCCCATATCAGGTGTTAAAAGTAACATATATTCAGAATTTGAATATGATGACATAGATCCCCTACTCATTTTAAAATCAAAGACAATATTTTCTTTTGTAATTAATTGATTTTCTTTTATTGAAAAAATAAAAGGTTTTTTGACAGCTTCTTTTTCCTCTACATTAAACTGTTGACCTTGTTTAATATTATGTGTATTTAAACAAGTATATTCTTTATTTTTCTCAAAAGATTCATTTGCAAACATTGAACTTATGAATAATGTTGTAAGTAGTAATTTCTTCATTTATTAACCTCTATTATTTTTAATTTTATTTATTTCATTTGTATATTTATATACCATAAAATCAAACATCTTTGTATTTTGATTTTTTTGGAAGAAAAAGAACATTTCAACAAATCTAAATGACATTCTAAAAAATCCTGCGAAAGGAATTGCGTATGTTAAAAAAGTTGAGTATGTTCTATATGGATAATAGTTATCAAGCTCTTCTTTTAATTCTTTTAAAACAAGACTTTCTTCTTGTAAAGTGTCTCTATCTTGTGATGAAATAACTTTAATTGCTAAAAAAAAGTTTAAAACAAACATTAAAGCATTTAAATTCCATCCAATTATACATATATCTAAGTAGCTCATTAATTCTCCAATTTTTATTAGGATGATTATATCAAATTGTTTTTGATATAATTTTAAAAAATTAACAAAATGGGAAAGTATGACTTTTAATGGATTTAAAAAAGAAGCAATAGAGTTTTTAATAGACCTTGAAATGAACAATACAAAAGTTTGGTTTGAAAACAATAGACATATTTGGGAAGAGAATATTTTAAAACCAAATGTAGCTTTTGTAGAAGAAATGGGCGAAACTTTAGAAATGCTAGTTCCTATGATTAATGCAAAGCCTAAAGTATCTGGTTCTTTATTTAAAATATATAGAGATACTAGATTTTCAAAAGACAAAACTCCTATGAAGGATAAAATTGGAATAATCTTTTGGCAAGGAGGTGCGCATAGAATGCAAAGTGCAAGTTATTATATTTTTTATAATATTGAACAATATTATATAGCAACTGGTATTAGAACTTTTAAGCCACCTTTACTTAAAGCCTATAGAAAATATATTCAAAACAAAACAAATGCAAGAAATTTACATAAAATTTTAGAAGATATAAAACAAAAAGGCTATAAGTTACCAGATCCTAAATACAAAAGACTTCCTCAAGGCTTTAAAGAAGAAGATGAGTACTCATATCTTTCAAAATATAATGCAATGTTTGGATTTGTTACATATGATATTGATGATGTGTTTTTTACTGAAGAAATTGTAGATAAAACTTTTAAAGTTTATCAAGATATGGATAATCTTCGAGAATGGTTATATGAGCTTACTTTAACAGTTGAAGATTAGGAACATCTTTGTATAATAAACTTTTAAAACACTTAAGGTAAATAATGAAATTAATTGAAGAGAATATCACACAAACACTAGATGAAATTTATTTAATAGAAACACTAAACTTAGATAATAAAACAATTTTAGAACTAGGTTGTGGAAATGCATCTATGACAAAACAACTTGCAACTAATGGTTCTAATAGAAAAATAATAGCTTGTGAAGTTGATGAATTACAACATAAAAAAAACTTAAACTTGAATATAGAAAATATAGAGTTTAAATTAAACTCTGCACAAGACATAAAGCTTGAAGATGAATGTATTGATATGATTTTTATGTTTAAATCTTTTCATCATATTCCATACGATTTAATGAAAAAAGCATTAAGTGAAATCGAAAGAGTTTTAAAACCAAATGGCTTAGTTTATATTTCTGAACCACTTTTTATGGGTGAACAAAATGAACTAATCGCAATGTTTCATGATGAGCAACAAGTAAGAATTGATGCTTTTGAACATATTAAAGAAGCTGTTGAGTCTGAACAGTTTAAACTATTTAGAGAAATCTTTTTTCAAACAGAAATAGTTTATGAAAACTTTGAAGACTTTAAAAACAAGCAAATGAACCAAACGTATAATGATCATACTATTACAAAACAACTAGAAGAAGAGATTGAAAATAAATTTAATAGCTTTAATGATGGAGAACAAACATCATTTATGAAACCTTTTAGAGTTGATATTCTACAAAAAATATAAAATAAATATTAGATAAGAGAAAAAATGACAAATAATGAATACATAACAAAAATAGAAAAACTGATATCTTGGGCACATGCTTATTATGTTGAAGATAATCCATTAGCAAGTGATGAAGAGTATGATTTACTAAGTAGAGAATGTCTAGCTTACGAGCAAGACAACCCTGCTCTATCACATCCAAACTCACCAAATAAAAGAGTTGGTGGTTTTGTTATGGAAGGTTTTAATAAAGCCTCACACCTAAGCAGAATGTGGTCACAAGAAGATGTTTTTAATACAAAAGAGCTAGAAGATTGGATTAATAGAGCAAAAAAAGTAAATACCAATCTTGAATTTTATTGTGAACCAAAATTTGATGGTGCATCTTTAAATCTTATTTATGAAAATGGCTTATTAAAACAAGCTATCACTAGAGGAGATGGAACTGTTGGTGAAGATATTACAAATAATGTAAAAACAATTCACTCTATTCCACTTCAAATAAAAGAGAAATCACTTCTTGAAATTAGAGGTGAAATTGTAATCAAAAAAGCAGACTTTGAAAAAATTAATCAAGATAGATTAAAAAACAATGAAGCACTTTTTGCAAACCCAAGAAATGCAGCAGCAGGAAGTTTAAGACAGCTAGACCCTAGTATTACAGCTAAAAGAAAACTATTTTTTAATGTTTGGGGAATTGGTGAAAACTCATTAGAGTTTAGAAAGAATTCAGAGATGATGGAATATATTTACTCACTTGGTTTTGCTCATCCTCCAATGACCACTCATACTAAAACCGTCGAAGGTATTGAAAAACTTTATCATGAAATAATTGCTGCAAGAAATGACATCGAAATGATGCTAGATGGAATGGTAATTAAAATTGATGACTTAGAAACACAAGAAGAATTAGGACATACAGTAAAATTCCCAAGATACTCTTGTGCTTATAAATTTCCAGCAGTTGAAAAAACTACAAAAATTGTAAATATTATTCAACAAGTTGGACGAACAGGTGTTATAACTCCAGTTGCAGTAGTTGAACCTACACTAATTGATGGTTCAACAGTTGAGCGAGCATCTTTACATAACTATGATGAAATTGCAAGACTTGATTTAAGAATAAATGATGAAGTAATTATTATCAAAAGTGGTGATATTATTCCAAAGATTACAAAAGTTTTTAAAGATAGACGAGATGGAACACAAGAAGAGATAAAAAGACCAGATAGTTGTCCACAATGTTCAAGTGAACTACTTGATGAAGGAACATTAATTAAGTGTCAAAATCTTGATTGTCCAAGCATTGTTGCAAACTCTATTATATATTTTGCAAGTAAAAACTGTATGAATATAGATGGATTAGGAATTAAAATAGTTGAGCAATTAGTGCGAGAAAAAAAGATATATGATATTTTAGATTTATACTCTTTAGACTATGAAAAACTACAAGATTTAGAAGGTTTTAAAGAAAAGAAAATAAACAATCTTTTAAATTCAATTGAAAATACAAAAGGTACAACACTTCATAGAGTTATAAATGCTTTAGGAATTGAACATATTGGTGAAGTAGCCTCAAAACAAATCTGCTTAGAATTTGGATTAAATGTTGTAAATATTGATTTAGATTCACTTGTAGCACTTGATGGAATTGGCGAGCAAATGGCTAATTCTTTTACTGAGTTTATGAGAGTAAATAATGAATTAGTTTTAAAACTACTTGATATTATTAAGCCTTTTGTAGAAGAAAAAATCGAAGTTGAAGAAAATAGTTTCAAGGATAAAACTGTTGTATTAACAGGAACAATGAGTGTTAGTAGAGGAGTAATCAAAAAACAACTCGAAGCCCTTGGAGCAAAGGTAGGTTCTTCTGTATCTAAAAAGACTGATTATTTAGTATATGGTGAAGATGCTGGAAGTAAATATGATAAAGCAGTTGATTTAAAAGTAACTACTCTTACAGAAGAAGAAATGAACGCAATGATTAAATAAATGTGTTACTTTTTTTCTATAGTTCTATAAAGAATCAAAAAAATATTGAGAATTGCTATCTTTTTGATACGCTTTTACTTTATAATAGATAAAATTTTAAATAATGATAATAATAAGGCTATTAAATGAGTGAAGATATAAAAAGAGAAAAATCATTAACAATGACTATGTTAATGACTCCTGATAAAGCAAACTTTTCTGGGAAAAACGTGCATGGTGGTGAAATATTAAAAATGCTTGACCATGTTGCATATGCTTGTGCGGCAAGATATACAGGAATGTATGCAGTTACATTATCAGTTGACATGGTACTTTTTGAAAATCCAATTAAAATTGGTTCATTAGTTACATTTCATGCATCTGTAAACTATACAGGAAGAACATCAATGGAAATAGGTATCAAAGTAATTTCTGAAGATATCAAAGATCATACAATCAAAAATACTAATGTATGTTACTTTACTATGATTGCAGTTGATGAAGCTGGAAAACCAACACCAGTTCCAAAATTAAATCTTGTTACAGAAGACGATAAAAGAAGATATGAAGATGCTATTAGAAGAAAAGAATCAAGAATGTCATCTAGAAATTTAAATAAATAGTTAAATTTTATTTAGATAATAAAAAAGGGGAATGAATAAATTCATTCCCCTTTTTTTATGTTTAGTAAAATATATTAAGCTTTTTGCTCAATATATTCTTCATAACTTCCTTTAAAATCAATAATTGATCCATCAGCTTGAATTTCAATAATTCTATTTGCATATACATCTAATAATTCCCTATCATGAGATACACAAACAACAGAACCTGGATATGCAAGTAATCCTTCACCTAAAGCAATAATTGCTTCTAAGTCAAGGTGATTTGTTGGCTCATCTAAAATCATAAAGTTTGGTTGCTCTAACATAATTTTTGAAAGCATCATTCTATGTTTTTCACCACCAGAACAAGATTTAACAGATTTTTCTTGTTCAGTTCCGTTAAATAACATTCTTCCTAAACAGTTTCTAATTTCTGCTAAATCAGCATCTCTATCAAAATCTCTTAACCAATCGTAAAGAGTTACATCACCTTTGATTAAATCTGTTGCATTTTGAGGAAAGTATCCATTTTGAATAGTAGCTCCCCAATGAACAACACCTTCATCAGGTTTAATATTTTCAACCATAATTTCACACATAGTTGTTTTACCAATACCATTTGGTCCAATTAATGCTATTTTATCGTCTTTTTCAACTGTAAAAGAAACATTGTTTAGTACAACCTCTCCATCAAAAGACTTAGAAATATTTTTAAGACTTAATAGCTCTTTACCAACTTCTCTTTTTTGTCTAAAGATAATAGATGGATCACGTCTAGAAGAAACTTGAATAGCACCTACGTCTAATTTATCTAATTGTTTTTGTCTAGATGTTGCTTGTTTTGCTTTTGAAGCATTTGCACTAAATCTTGCAATAAACTTTTCTAACTCATCTTTTTCTTTTAGTTTTTTATTTACATCTGTTTCATTTTGTTTTGCAATTAATGTAGAGGCAATATACCAATCATCATATGTTCCAGTAAATTCTCTGATTTGTTTGTAATCAACATCTAAAATATTTGTACAAACTGCATTTAAAAAGTGTCTATCATGAGAAATAACTACCATAGTACCATCATGGTGTTGTAATTGATTTTCTAACCAACCAATAGTAGCGATATCAAGGTTATTTGTAGGCTCATCTAAGAATAAGACATCAGGTTTTGGATATAAAACTTGTGCAAGTAAAACTTTAAATTTATCTCCACCAGTAATTGATGACATTAAATCATTTTGTTGAGCAGCAGGGAAACCTAAATCTTCAAGGATTTTAGTAATCTTTACATCATACTCATAAGTTGGGTCTTCTTCACAACATACAATTTCTAACTCACCTAATTTATCACCAATTTCATCAGTGTATTCTTCAAGATAAAGTTTTTCTTTTTCTTTAATTGCATCGTAAAGTCTTTTGTTCCCTAAAAGAACTGTATCAAAAATTGAATACTCTTCATATGCAAATTGATTTTGTCCTAAAGTTCCAACTTTTTTACCATTTTGAACTTGTACTTCACCTTCAGTTGCATCTTCTATTCCTGAAAGAATTTTTAAGAATGTTGTTTTACCAGCACCATTAGCACCAATTAAACCATATCTTTTCCCAGTATCTAATTTTACATTTATGTCTTGAAATAAAACTCTTGAACCAAAAGCTTTTTTTAGATTTACAGTTTGAACCATATTATATTATTCTCCGTATTGATATTCTTTTTCTAGTTATATCGCGATTATATCTAAAAAAAATTATTCTAAAATTAAAGCTCACTTTCAAATGCAAGTGTCATTAAGTCTTCTTGTGTTAATTCTTTATTTTCTTTCTTAACAGGAGGATTTTTGATTTTTAATACTTTATCTTTCAATTCATTTAAATTATATTTTGATAAATTCTGAATTAATATATCATTAATCTTCTCTTTTGTTAAAGTTCCATCTTTAATCATTCCACTGATAAGTTCATTTAAATTATTTTTCGTATTTTCATATTTTTTTTCTTCATCAGTTAAGGAAATATAAGCTTTATCTAAATAAGCCATAACAGCTGAACCTGGATATTTGTAAGTTGGTACAGATTTATAAATATACTTATGACACTTAACGTCTTTTAGTTTAATTCCAGTAAATACAGCACCATGAACAGTCTTCAGACCTTCTAAGTCTTTTATAGGATTGTGAGAACATACAAAATCTTCTTTAACAATTGATGGTGAATATTTTAAAGATGCAATATTATTTCTTAAGACAATAAAACTACCACCTACTTCTTTAGGAGAACCTTTTAAAGATGATATTTCATTTTTGAAACAATGAAAATTTCCAGTAACTTTAGTAGGAGAACCCTCTAATGAAATCAACTCATTATCACTTATATCAAAATCACCATCTACAATATTAAATTTAAGAGGAAGTTTCAATAAATTAGATAATCTATCTGCTAATTTTACATCTCCATTTACATCCACAGAATTATCTTTTAAAATATGGAAGTTACTAATTCCATGTTTTCTTAACCATCTGTTAATATCATCAATATTTGAAAGTTCTACAAGAGGTTTATAAATATGATCAACAACTTCACTACCTTTATATCTCCAAATATTTTGCTCTTCATCATGAGAACTTGTAACATGATTTAATCTTATATCTGTAACTAAATCCCAGCCAATTTCATCTGCAATATTCTCTAAATCTGTTAGCTTATTTCCATTACAAATATAATCATGTCCAACAGTTATTGGTCCACCTGTTAGTTCTTCTAAAAAGTTATTGGAACAGTCGAAATGAGTTTCAACATATCGTGAACCACCTTTTAATGAACCAATTTTATTATTTGAACATTTGAAGTAACCTTTAACCGTTCTGGGGCTTCCTTTGATTGATAAAAGCTCATTTTCATTACAATCAAAAAAACCATTTACTTCTTTTGGACAATAAGATAAAGATGTTAATTTATTATTAGAACAATCAAAATCACCAACTTTATAGGGTGCACCTAAAAGAGATTTCAATTTATTATTAGAACAATTAAAATCTTTTAATACACTTTCAGGAGAACCTTCTAATGACTCTAAAGAGTTATTACTTATATCAAAATAACCATCTACTGTTTTGAATTTAATCGGTAATTTTTTATCTTGTAGTTTTCCATTTAAATTTACATTCCCAAAAACGCTTACATATAAATCATCACTTATAATGTAATTAGTTATAGAAAACTTTTTTAACCAATCTTCTATATCTGGAACACTTTTCATATCTTACCTTTACTATACTTTTACATATTATTTATATTATTCTATCATCTTCTTTCTTATAGTTTTTTAATTATTTTATAGAATGCTGTAATTCACTTGATTTTAAGTAAGCACTAGATAATATTTATAAAATATAAGATTAAATTTATGTCTATAAAATATACTTACTTACACTATTAAAGGTAATTAAATGCTATACAAAATACTTTTTGTTAATATTTTATTAGTATTAAATATTAACGCTAATTCAATTACAATCGCAGTTGCAGCTAATGTTTCTTATGCAATTAATGACTTAATCAAAGAGTTTAATACAACTTTTCCTAGTACAAAAGTTAATGTAGTTTTAGGAAGTAGTGGTAAATTAACAGCTCAAATAACACATGGTGCACCTTATGATTTATTTATGTCTGCAAATATGAAATATCCACAAAATTTGTATAATAATTCCAAGGCAATTTCTATACCAAAAGTTTATGCAAAAGGTTCATTAGCTTTATTTAGTAGTAGAAAATTAGATTTGAAAAAAGATTTAAATGAACTCTTAAAAGATAAGAAGATCAAACAAATAGCTATAGCAAACCCTAAAACAGCACCTTATGGAATTGCAAGTTTTGAAGCTTTAAAAAATGCAAAAGTTTTTAATGATGTAAAATCAAAATTTGTTTATGGAGAATCAATTTCTCAAACAATTTCTTATGCTGTAAGTGCTACTGATATTGGAATAATCGCTAAATCATCACTGTTTTCAGACAAAATGAAGCAGTATAAAGAAAATCTTAACTGGAAAGAACTTGATAGTAATTTATATACGCCTATAGAACAAGGTATTGTTTTACTTAAACATGCGAAAAACAATAAAGAAGCTCTTTCTTTTTATAATTTCATTTTAGATAAAAAGGCACAAAGTATTTTTAAGCAATATGGATATTTAATCAATGAATAAACTTGAAGTTACTGTAAGTAAAATTGACACTCTAGAAAATCTAAATATAGTTCAATTTGATTTTAGTGGAATCAACTTATCAATGATGAGTTTAGGATTATCAAATATTAATGTAGGAAATAAAGTTATTTTAAGCGTAAATGCTTCACATATTGCGATTGCAAAAGATTTTGAAGGTGAAATAAGCTTATCAAATAAACTTCCTTGTATAATTGAAAGGCTTGATAAAGGTGAACTTTTAAGCTCTTTAAGATTAAATATTGAAGATACAATTATAACAAGTATAATAACTACAAATTCTGTAAATAGAATGAATTTAAAAGAAAAAGACAAGGTATTAGCCCTAATAAAAGCAAGTGAGTTATCAATACAAAAGGTTATATCGTAATGAACTACCTTAATAATTTGGAATTTGAACCCTTTATTTTATCTTTTAAATTGGCACTTGTAACAACTATAATATTATTTATAATAGCATTACCACTAGCTTGGTATTTATCACAAACAAAATCAAAAGCTAAGCCTTTTATTGAAGCAATTACCGCTCTTCCAATTGTATTGCCTCCTTCAGTGTTAGGTTTTTATATACTTTATGTCTTGTCTCTAAACTCACCTATTGGAAGTTTCTTTGATGAATATTTTGGGATTAAACTAGTTTTTAATTTTACAGGTTTAGTTGTTGCTTCTTGTTTTTATAGTTTACCTTTTATGGTTCAACCAATGCAAAGTGGTTTTGAAAGTTTAAATAAAAATATGCTTGAAGCTAGTTATATAAGTGGTAAGAGCAAGTTTACAACACTTTTAAAAGTAGCCCTTCCAAATATTAAACCTGCACTTTTAACTGCAATAATCATAACTTTTGCTCATACAGTTGGAGAGTTTGGAGTTGTTTTAATGGTTGGAGGAAGTATTCCTGAAGAAACAAAAGTTGCATCTGTTGCTATATATGAATATGTAGAGATTTTAGATTATGCAAATGCTCATATTTATAGTGCTATTATGCTAATAATGAGTTTTGTAGTTTTATTTGCAGTATATGTTTTCAATGCAAAACAGAAAAAAACATTTATATAGGAAAGATAATGAAAAAAGAAAATTTACTTATAGTTATTTCAACTAAAGATATTGATAGTATATTAAAATTCCCTTTGCTTTATGGTGGTGTTTCAATACCTAGAAATTATTGGAAAAGAGTCCATATAATGTTTTGGGGAGCTTCTATTAAAGCTGTTGTTAAAAGCAAAAAAATTAGAAAAAAAATCAAAGAGATTAAAAAAGATGGAGTTGAGTTTTCTTCTTGTATTGTATGTGCACAAGAATATGATGCTGTTAAAAAGTTAGAAAAACATGGCATTGTTTGCAATCATACAGGTGAACTTTTGAATGAAGCCTTACAAAATGATAAAACTTGGTCAACACTTACAGTTTAATATGATAAAAATAGATATAAATAAACAACTACATGGTTCATCTGGAGCCATGAATTTGCAAGTAAAACTTGATATAAATAAAGGTGATTTTATTGCACTTTCAGGGCTTAGTGGAAGTGGTAAAACAACCCTACTTCGTATTTTGGCTGGTTTAGAGAATGCAAAAGGCTTTATTAGTGTAGATGAAAAAGTTTGGCTTGATGATAAGAATACTCTTAGTATTCAAAAAAGAAAAATAGGTTTTGTTTTTCAAGATTATGCATTATTTGACAATATGAATGTTGAGCAAAATCTTTTATATGTAAATAAAGATAAAAAGCTTGCTCAAAAGCTTTTAGCAATTACAGAACTAACAAAGTTAGCAAAAAGATTGCCTAATACTTTAAGTGGTGGACAAAAGCAAAGAGTATCACTATGTAGAGCTATGATGAATAATCCTGAGCTTTTACTAATGGATGAACCTCTTTCAGCACTAGATCCAAGTATGAGAATAAAACTTCAAAATGAAATACTAACTTTACATAAAGAGTTTAATACAACTACAATTATGGTAAGTCATGAGCCTAGCGAAATTTATCGTTTAGCAAATCGTGTAATAGTTTTAAATCAAGGGAAAATTATAAATGACGGGAATCCAACTGAAGTATTATTAAAAACATCTGGTTCTCAAAAGTTCTCTTTTGAAGGTGAAATATTAGATATTATTAAAACTGATGTTATTTATATTGCAATTATTTCAATTGGACAACAGTTAGTTGAAGTTGTATTGTGTGAAGACGAAGCTAAAAGTTTTAAAATAACAGATAAAGTAAGAGTCGGTACAAAAGCTTTTGCACCAACTTTAACTAAAGTCTAATAAATTAGTTTATAAATTCAACAATATCTTCAAGTTTTTCTCGCTCTTGAGATGATTGTTCATTTATTCTATATCCAAAAGGTAAA
The DNA here is from genome assembly GCF_001956695.1 of Poseidonibacter parvus. Lineage (NCBI taxonomy): Bacteria > Pseudomonadati > Campylobacterota > Epsilonproteobacteria > Campylobacterales > Arcobacteraceae > Poseidonibacter > Poseidonibacter parvus. Next base: position 1,368,384 of record NZ_CP019070.1, on the reverse strand, counting down.
ACAACTGATAATTGGTATTTTGTAGTATCTAAACCTAAAATTTCTTCAACTTTCTCTTTTTCATAACCTTCAATTGGACATGAATCAATTCCTTTAATTCCTGCAGCTGTCATCATATTTCCTGCTGCTATATAAGTTTGTCTTGCTGTCCATGAATAAACATTTTCATCACTTGATAAAGTTTCTTTTAAATGATCAGCATATAAACCTAAATAAAAATCTAATTTTTCTTGAGGCATTGCTCTTCTTTTAAATTTTCTCTCAACTATCCCAAACTCTGGTTTAACAGCATCAATAGCTGCTAACACTAGTACTAAATGAGAACAAGAAGTAACTTGAACTTGATTCCAACAAGCAGGTCTAAGCTTAGCTTTTAACTCTTCATTTGTAATTACTAAAAACTTCCAAGGTTCCATACCAAAAGATGATGGAGATTTTCTTCCTGCTTCTAAGATATAATTCATATCTTCATCTGATATTTTTTTTGTTTCATCAAAAACTTTACATGCGTGTCTAAAATCCATTGCTTCTTCAAATGTTTTGTTCATTGTTATTCCTTTTCTATATTAAAATTTGTTTGTAAAATATTTGTAAATTTTTTTAACTCTAAATTTATATCTAAATCATCTTTAAAAATGTCATGTACTGAGTATGTTTTAAGAGGTTTCAAGCCACAGAATTGAAAGATTTTGTGAGTAGAGATATGCGCTTGGTCTAATGATAAACCATCAAAAAAACCATTTTTATTGTCAAACTCACAGAAAGGACAATTATAAGTTAAAGATAACATATATTTTTTTCCTTGTAATAATCCACCACTTCCATAAGTTTTAGAAGCATCAGTTCTACTTCTACCATCGTTTGCATATTGTACACCTTGAACAAGAACTTCATCAAAGTATTTTTTTGTAATCCATGGAAGTCCCATCCAATAAACAGGGAACTGTAAGATTATATAATCAGCCCATTTAAACTTTTTACCCTCTTCTTCAATATCATAACCTTTTTCAATATGTGTATGTTTCACTTCAAAGTTATTATTTTTTAAAAATTCATCAGCTTTGTTTACGTATTTTTTTGTTAGTTCACCTAAGGCAACTACATCATAATATTGATGTCCGTTAATTATTAAAACATTTTTCATTTTTTTATTTCCTTGCCTATATCTATCTAAATCATTTTGAAAATTATAGTACTTATAAACTTAATTATCTCTTACTTTACTTTAGGTAAGCAATAGTGTTTTATATTTATTGTGTTATAATTAATTTTAATTAGAAGGATATATATGTATCAAGTAAATGACAAAGAATTTAACTGCTCAATCTCCGTAACTTTAGATATTTTTAATGATAGATGGAAACTATCAATTATATGGCATTTGTTAGATTCAGATAAAAGATTTAAAGAATTACATAATGAAATAGATGAAATTACTCAAAAAACATTAACTGTAAAATTGAAAGAATTAGAAAAGAAAAATATTATAAATAGAGAAGTATTTGCCCAAGTTCCACCTAAAGTTGTTTATTCACTAACAGATGCAGGAAGAAGGCTAAAACCTGTATTAGACGATATGTTTACTTGGGGTGTTGGGTATGTTGAAGAGTTTGGAAAAATTACACCTAATGTACAATGTAAGATTAAAGAAGGTAAAAAATAAACTAAATTATGGAAAATTTTGCTTTAATTGCTCTTGCAATCACTATTGGATATGTATTACAAAAATTAAATATCTTTCCTACAGAAACACCTAATATCTTAAATAAATTTATCATTTATATTTCACTACCTGCAATAATTTTATTACAAGTTCCTAAATTAAACTTTTCATTAGATATCTTAATACCAGCAGTTATTGCATGGATTGTTATGCTTTTATCAGCCTTATTAGTACTTGGTATTTCAAAAGCTTTAAACTGGAGTAAAGAAATAACAGGAAGTTTACTATTAGTTGCTATTTTAACAAATAGTTCAATAATGGGAATTCCTATAATAAACGCATATATAGGTGAAGAAGCACTTCCTTTTGTACTTATATATGACCAATTGGGTACTTTTTTGGCACTTGCTGTTTATGGAGCTTTTATTACTGCGTACTATTCATCAAATTCTAATTTGAGTTTTAAATTAATTATTGTAAAAATCATTACTTTTCCATCATTTTTAGCACTTTTAGTTGCTCTACTTTTTTTAGGTCAAACATTTCCGCCAATTATTTCAAACATACTTGCTACATTTGCTAATACTTTAATTCCAGTTGCACTTGTAGCTGTTGGTTTACAATTACAATTTAGACTACCTAGGGATGATATAAAACCTTTGAGTATTGCTCTTATTATTAAACTAATCATTGCTCCTATTATTGCTTATTTAACTATTGTTTTATTTGGTTGGAATAATTTAGCAGGTCAAGTATCAATATTTGAAGCAGGAATGGCTCCAATGATAACTGCAGGAGCAATGGCTTCAATGGCTGGATTAGCCCCAAGATTAAGTGTTGCAATTGTTGGTTATGGAATATTGATTTCTTTCATAACTACGGGAATTATTTTCAAATTAATCATGTAAAGAAAATCTCTTAACTATTTGTTAACACTATAACAGTAATATTACTTACAAATTTAATATAGGAAAATCCGATGATACAAACAACAAAGAAATTATTATTAGCTGCAGCTATTACTACAAGCTTAAATGCAGCTGGTGAATTATCTAAAAATGAAATAAAACAAATAGAAAATTTAGAATTATTTAAAAGAGCACAAATAAGTGTTACAAAAGCTTATGATATGGGAAACTTATATGCTTTAAAAATTAATGTTCAAGGTAATAATGATGAAGTTTTTTTAACAAAAGACAAAAAAAGTTTAATTACAGGTGAAGTTATTGATACTAATTCAGGAGCTAAAATATCTGCACCTGCAGATTTAACAGGAGTTAGAGGAAAAGAAGCGTTTGTTTATGGAAGTGGTACAGATGAATATTTCTTATTCACAGATCCAGAATGTCCATACTGTAAGAAGTTTGAATCATATTTATCACAAGTTGAAAAAAATGTAAAAATTAGAGTTTTCTATTATCCATTAGAAATGCATAGAAATGCAAAAGATATGTCTATTTATATCATGAGTAAAAAAACAAAAGCTGAAAAAATTGAAGCTATGTTAGATTTAGATGTAACTAGTGACGCTTATAAAAATAGAAAGTATTCAGATGCTGAATTAGCAAAATTAGAAGCACAATTAGCAGAACAAATGCAAATAGCTACAAAATTAAGCGTTCAAGGAACACCTGCTGTATTTGATAAAGATGGGAAAAGCGTTGCTTGGCCTAATATGCTTCAAAAGTATGGTGTAAACGTACAATAAAGATTAATACTTTTGTATGTTAGAAATGACATATTATAACTACAGATAATATATAATAAAAAAGCAGCTATAAAAGCTGCTTTTTACAATATCAATTTTTATATCAATATTTTAAATCTATAAAAGTCCAACCATTTTTGGAAGCCATAGTACAATCGAAGGTACAGCAATTAAAACTGCAATTGTAATTACATCTGCAATAAAAAATGGTGTAGTTCCTCTATATACATCTTGAACTGAACACTCAGGTCTAACACTTGCAACAACAAAACAGTTAAGTCCTATAGGTGGGGTTATAAGACATAGTTCCGCCATCTTAACAACAATAATACCAAACCAAATAGCACAAGCTGGACCAGATAATCCAAAAGCACTATCAGCTGCAGCTACAGATTCACCACCATTTAGTGCCATTACTGCAGGATAAGCTATTGGTAGCGTTAAAAGTAACATTCCAATTGCATCCATAAACATACCTAAAATTGCATATACACAAAGTATTGCTAATAAAGTAATCATTGGACTTTGCTCAAGCGTAACAATCCAAGAAGAAAATGCATCAGGAAGTTCTGCAAAACCTAAAAATCTCACATAAATTAAAACACCCCAGATTATACTAAAGATCATAACAGTTAGTTTTGATGTTTCAATTAAAACTTTTTTAAAGTCTCCTAATTTCATTCCTTTGTATACAGCCATCATAAAGATAATAAATACACCTAAAGACCCAGCTTCAGTTGGAGTTCCAATTCCACCATAAATACAAATTATAATAATTGCAATAACAGAAAAAACAGGAAGTGTTTCAGGAATTGATGCAAATCTTTCTTTCCATGTATATCCTGTAACTGGTGGTCCAAAGTTTTTATTACTCATTGCAAGAAAAATAACAAGTCCAGCATAAATAAGTGCAGAAGTAACTCCTGGTAAAAACCCTGCCATTAATAATGCTCCAACATCTTGTTCTACTATAATTGCATATATAACTAAAATAGCAGAAGGAGGAATAAGTGAAGCAAGTGTTCCACTAGCAGCAACTACACCTGCTGCAAATCTTTTGTTATATCCAAGTTTTAACATTTCAGGTACTGCAATTTTTGCAAATACTGCTGATGTTGCTAACGAGGCTCCAGAAACTGCGGCAAATCCAGCTGCTGAAAATACTGTTGCAACACCCATACCACCAGGAAGCCACCCTACCCATCTTTTTGCTGCTTCAAATAAAGCTTTTGTTAATCCCGTATGATAAGCTAAAAAACCTATTAATATAAAAGCTGGGATTAGTGAAAGTGCTAATGATGATACTTTTGAATGAGGAATAGTACCAGCCATTTTAACAGCTACTATAAAACCTTTCTCAAAACCTAATTTTGCAGCGAATATCCAAACAAGGCCAAGAAAACCAGAAATACCTGCTGCAAAAGCAACTCTCATACCAATAATTACCATAAAGAGCATAAAACCAGTCATTACAAGGCCAATATCAAGTTTATCCATACCAGCCATTATTGAAATAATATCCATTATTTTACTCCATACGATTTATTATCAGATTCAACCGCTTCGGCTGCATTTTCTACTTTAGGAACTGCAACAGGGTCATGATCATTATTTTTAATAGCTCTAATATATGCCCATATTTGAATTATAAGCCTAAGTGCTAAAAATGTTAAAGCAACGGGAACTACAAGTTTTGCAGGCCAAGTTGGAAGATCAATATCTAAAGATGTATCTCCAAGGTTGTAAGCTCTTAAAAAGTGTAAAGATGAACCATATATTAAAACTAATGTTAAAAAAAGAATAATTGTAGTTGTAAATAATTCAGTAACATAAAAAAATCTACCTTTTAATTTCGAAACTAGCATATCCATACGAATATGACCACCTTCTCTTTGAGTATAAGCAATACCTAAAAAAGCAAAAAAAGCCATAAATTGTTCTATCCAGTCAATATATCCATTAACAGGCATAGAAAACAACCATCGACCTAAGATATTAACAGTTGAAATCATTACAATTAAAAAAATAACAACACCACCTAAAAAGCTCATAAAACTTTCTATTTTTAGAAAGAACTGATCAACCTTACTTAAAGTTGATTGATCAGTTTTTATTTTTGAGTCTAAAGACATAATAATTCTTACTTGTTAAATAAGTTTTTTGTATAGTCAAATAATTCTTGAGACTTGAATTTTTTTGAATACTGTTTTATCCACTCTGAATTTACAGATTGAGATAATTCACTTAATTTTGCTGTTTGCTCTGGTGTAAATGTAACTAGTTTTAGACCAGACTCAGCTAATTCAGCTTCATATTTTTTAGTTGTTTTTTCATAGTTCGCAACATAATATTCTAATGCTTCATCAACTGAACCTAAAAGTGCTTCTTTGTTTTTCTTAGATAATGAATCTAAAGCTTCAGTATTTACAACAACAGGACAGTTTGCAGAACCAAGGTTTAAGTTTGTAGTTGCCCAGTTTCCTACTTTATACGATTTTGTAGCAAGGTGAGCATGAGGTGCAAAAGATGCTCCATCAATAACTCCTGAGTTCATTGCTTGTCTTACTTCAGAAAAAGGAACACCTGTTTTAATAGCACCTAACTTTCCTAATACTCCCATAATTCCACCTGGACCTCTAACTCTTAATCCTTTAAAGTCTTCTAATGAATTTAAATCATCAGATTTTGAAACAATATTATATTGAGGAAGTGGTGTTGGCATTAAAAGTGTTGCATTCCATCTTGCTAAATCTTTTACAACTGTTGGATGTTTATAAACTTCTTGAGAAATTTTTGCAACCTGCGCTAATGTTACATCTTTTGAAAATGGTAATTCTGTAACTGTAATAGTTGGGTTCTTACCTTTATGATAGAAAGAACAAAATTGTGCCATTTCAAAAGCACCAATTGATATACCATCAAGATTTTCTTTTGATTTTGATAATCCACCATAAGAAATGTTAAGTTTAAAGTCACCATTTGTTTTTTGCTCAACAAGCTGCGCTAATTTTTCAACATTTTCCGTAAATGCTCTTTGTTTACCCCATAGTGAAACATTCCACGTAGTTTGTGCCTGAGCAGCAACAGCTAATAATGTACTCATAGCTACAATTGATGTTAATTTTTTCATAGTAATCCTTTTTTATATTTTATAAAATGATTCTATCAGTCACTTCTTTAAAAAATTCTTAAAAAAGAACTAAAATGAAACAATTTTGAAACAATTTTATAATACTTTTTTTACTTTTATTTATTTTTTTACCAATATTTTGTTATTATTACTAATGGTTAAAAAACAAAAAAGCAGAACTTATACTCTTGAATATATTGAAAAAATATTTAGGGTTATTCCTATTACATTTATTTTAATATTATCAATGGTTTCTATTTTTGTAGCTTTTATTATCTTAGAATCAAAACAAAAAAGAGATATAGATCTTTTACAACAAAAAGAGCTTCTAAATAATCAATTTTATAAAAAAGAAAAACTCGCAAATTTTTCTAATATTGTTAAAAATGCTGTTAATGAAGAGCTTTCATCTGTAAATAAAGTGCTTCAAGAGCATACTTATAAAGTAATAGGAAGTTTGAATAATGGTTTCTCAAATTTAGAAAATGATAATACGATAAAGTTTTTAGAAAAATATGAATATGAAAATAATATAAAAATAGTACTTTTTAAGAAGTCAAACTTAGAAGTACTCTATGGGGATGATAAAGTAGATTACTTGTCAAAACTTATTTTTGGAAAGAAGAATAAAACTTATAAAGACATAGTTTTACAATATATCTATTCACAAGGACGGTATAACCTTCAAGAGTGGAAAAACAATTTAACAGGAGTTCTAAAACTTAGTTTTTTTGATATTCTAGAAAAAAAAGATGGAACATATTATGTGGGAGCTTTTTCAAGAGATGAAAATATAAGATTGATCACTAGAAGTATCATTATTGATGAGATTGATAAGTTAAATAAAAGTAATGATTATAATATTTGGTTTTATGATTTACTTACTAAAAGTACTTATAATTTTGAAAATGAAAACTTATATGCACATGTACCTACACTTTTATCTAAAAAAAGCAATAGTTATAAATACAAAGTCTTAAAACATTTTGATGAAAATGAAGAAATGAATAAAGACTTTTTAAATAGAACTTTATATAACTCAAAATATAAATTTGCAATATCTATTGATTATAATAAAAATTTCAATTTAAATACAACAAAAATAAAACAAAAATATCACTCTTTTTTTAAAACTGTTACAATATATATACTTATTTTTACACTTGTGATTATTATTGCATCTTTACTTTTTTCAAGGTTTACAAAAAAAATTTTAGATAGGTACAACAATGAACTTGAAGATAAAACAAAATCCTTGACTCACTGGAAAAATAGATTTGAACTTGCAATTATTGCCTCAAATGATGGTCTTTGGGATATTGACTTTGAGACTAATAAAATTTATTTTTCAAATAAATGGCTTGAAATATCAGGTTATAAAAGAGGTGAAATAGTTTCTTTCTCTGATTGGTTTAATCTAATATACAAAGATGATAAAAATGATGTAGAATTACTATTTGAACAAATTTTTGCAGGTAAACAAAACGATTTTATGTGTGAGTATAGACTTAAAACAAAAAATGATGGTTTTAAATGGATACTAGCACGTGGACGTCTTTTTATTGATAAAGATACAGGTCATAAAAGAATGCTTATGATGTCAATGGATATAGATAAAGATAAACGTCTAAAAAAAGAGCTTCTTGATGTAGAACTTCTTGTTGAAGATGGTAAAATAGTTTTATTTAAACTATTTAATGATGAAAACCTAAGCGTGAAATATATCTCAAATGCTATTAAAAATTATGGTTATTCGAAAAAACTTTTTGAAAACAGAGAAATGAACTTTTTAGATCTGATTTATAAAGAAGACATAAATATTATAAAAGTTGCAATGAATGCAGCGTTAAGTCAAAACTTGGAAGATTTTACTTTTGTATGTAGAGCATTAAATGCATCAAATGAAATAAGATGGATTTCTTGTAGAACTTTAGTATTAAAAGATCATTCTGGAAATGTTGTTAATTTTTATGGATATATAAATGATATTACAAAAATAAAATTAAGTGAACAAGACTTAAAAATAAAAGTAGAAGAAGAACTTTCTAAAAATAGAGAAAAAGATAGGATATTAATCCAACAGAGTAAACTAGCAGCAATGGGTGAGATGCTTGGAAATATTGCGCATCAATGGAGACAACCTTTAAATAATGTTTCACTATTTTTGCAGTTTATTAAAGATAATTATAAAAATGGACATTTAAAAGAAAACCCAAATGAGGCAATGGTAAATAAATATTTTGATAAATCCTTTACTCAAATACAATATATGTCTCAAACTATTGATGACTTTAGAAATTTTTATAAACCATCTAAGCAAAAAGAATATTTTAGTATTAAGTCTGCAATTTCATCAAGTTTAGAGATAATCAAGGCACAACTAAAAGTTGAAGATATTGAATTAATCTTAGAAATAGAAGATAAAGAGTTTCTAGGCTTTGAAAATGAATTAAAACAGTCTTTACTAAACATATTTAGTAATGCCCAAGATGCTATAAAACAAAAAAGAGAAAAAGAAAAGTTTGATGCATTCATAAAAATTGAAACACAATTGAATAAGGATTTCTTAGAGATTTTTATAAAGAACAATGGTGGGAAAATAGATGAAGAAACAATTTCAAGAATTTTTGAACCCTACTTTACAACAAAATTCGAATCACAAGGTACTGGAATTGGTCTTTATATGACAAAATCAATTATTGAAACAAATATGCATGGAACTATTACAGTTAAAAATATAGAAAATGATAGTGTGAGTTTTAAAATAAAATTACCACTTAATATGGAGAAGATAAGATGAGTAAAATTACAAAAGTTTTATTAGTAGAAGATGAAGAAGATGCTAGAGAAATACTTGGTTTTTATCTTGATACAATTTTTGATGAAGTACAGATTGCATGTGATGGTCAAGAAGGGCTAGATAAATTTTTACAAAAAAAGGAAAAAGAAGAGTATTTTGATGTGATAGTTACAGATATACAAATGCCAAGAAAAGATGGAATGACTATGATTGAAGAAATAGCAAGTATTGAAGAGAATCAAAAATTTATTATAGTATCTGCGCACAAAGATGAAGAGTTCTTATTTAGATCTATCAATTTAAATGTAATGGGTTATTTTGTTAAACCTTTAGTTGTAGAAAATATTATGCAACTTTTAAAGAAAGTAAAAAAATCTATTTTAGAAAAAGCGGAAACTATACAAAATAAAGAAGTTGAAATAAAACAAGTAAAAATCAATGATACATTTAACTATGATAAAGATAAAAGACTTTTATATGAAGCAGATACAATGGTGAATCTTTCAAAAAAAGAAACATTATTACTAGATGCAATGATTAAAAGAAAAAATGAAATAAATACAATAGAAACATTAAAAATGGAAGTATGGAATAATACTAATATTTCAGATGCTACATTACGAACAGCTATTAAAAGACTTAAAGATAAAATTGCAAAAGATGATTTTATCGTTTCAAAAAAAGGTTTAGGATATATAATTGAATAACATTTTAACAAAGCTAATTATAACAAGCTTATTTCTTACATTCCTTAGTGCTAATAAAGATAATCAAAAGTATTTAATAGCAACAGCAAATTCAGGAGGAACTTTTTATCCTGTTGGAGTTGGAATTGCAACTATTGCATCTTTAGAGTTATCCAAAAAAAATAAACTTATCTTTTCTGCCATTACATCTGCAGGATCTGCAGAAAATATAGATATGTTAGAAAATGGAAAGGTTAATTTTGCACTATTACAAGGTCTTTTTGCTTCTATGGCTTGGCAAGGAAAAGCTACATATGAAAACAAAGCAAAGAAAAATCTTAGATCAATTTCAATGTTGTGGCAAAATGTTGAACAGTTTACGATTAATAAAGACTTTGTTAAAACCGGAAATATAATGGACTTAAAAAATCTTTATGGTAAAATTTTTTCTATTAGTGGAAGGAACTCAGGGTCAAGGGTTTCTGCTGAAACGATAATGAATTCATTGGGAATTAATTTTAATAAAATGAATATTAAATATCTAGGATATACTCCAAGTTCTATTGCACTAAATGATGGAAAGATACAAGGTATGAATACACCATCAGGACCTCCTACAGCAGCTGTAACAAATTTATTTAGTTCAATTGGAGATGATATTAAAGTATTGGAATTTGAGAAAAAGAATTTAAAAGTTATTAATAATAATTATCCAGTATGGAATTCATTTATTATTAAAGCAGGAACTTATCCAAATCAAATAAAAGATATTCATACAATTGCACAGCCTAATTTATTAGTTGTAACAAAAGAGACTCCAATGCAGACTGTATATCTTTTAACAAAAGCTATTTATGAGAATTTAGCTTTCTTGAATACTGTTCATAAAGCAACAAAAGTGATGTCTTTACAAAAAGCCATTCAAGGATTACCAATGCCTTTACATCCTGGTGCTGTAAAGTTTTATAAAGAAAAAGGAATTAATATTCCAGATTTTTTGATACCTAATTAATAGTATTAAATGGCGATTATATAAAATTAATTTAAAGCTTTTGATACTGCTTGCTGTGCATGAATAGTTGTAGTATCATAAAGTCTTGTCTTTGTATGTTCTTCTTTAATTAGCATACAAATTTCTGTACAACCAAGAATAATTCCCTCACAACCTTTTGAAGTTAAAGAATCTATAATTCTTAAGTATTCTTTTCTTGAATCATCTTTTACAATTCCAAGACACAACTCTTCATAAATTATTTTATGTACTATTTGTATATCTTCTAAAGAAGGAACAATAACTTCAATATCAAAGTTATCAGAAATTCTTTTTTTATAAAAATCTTCTTGCATAGTAAAAGCAGTTCCAAGAAGACCAATTTTTTTAATTCCATCTTTTTGAAGTACTTTTGCAGTTGCATCTGCTATGTGTACAATTGGAATATTGATATTTTTTTCAATTGAATCCACAACTTTATGCATTGTATTTGTACAAATTAATAAAAAATCTGCATTGGCATTTTCTATATTTTTTGCAGCACTTGAAAGAATTTCTGCTGTTTTATCCCAAGCACCAATATGTTGTAATTTCTCTATTTCATCAAAATCAACACTGTAGATTACAACTTTGGCACTATGTAAACTACCTAGTTCTTTTTTGATTTGTTCATTAATCTGCTTATAGTAAAGTGCTGTACTTTCCCAAGACATTCCACCAAGTAATCCAATTGTTTTCATCTAGTTTTTTATTTAATCTTTATTTTTCAATAGAAATATATATTTCTATTTCATTTTCTTTTGTATAGTGCTCAAAATCAATTGTATAAGCTCTTTTATATTCAGAATTATTTTCAAAATATTCCCAAATTTGTGTCCATGTATCAATTACAACTTGTGGTAATTCACCAACTTTTTTAAATACTAAGTACTTTTCATCAGTAATTACAATTGCATTTTTAGCTTTAGTAACTTCTACACCAATTGTTACATCAAAATCACCATTTAAATCTGATGTATAATTATTGTAAACACCATACATCGAGCTATTATTTGCTTTATTATGTGTTGCACTGTAGATGTTTTTTTCTTCGTAATCATCCCATAGTTTTTGAATTTTAGATTCACCTTCAAATTCTGTAGCATTATTAGTAGTAACACTTAAACCTGAAATCATCAGGTTTTTTACTCTAGTTGTTTTCATATTAAGATTTCTTTACATACATTGGAGTTATTTTTAAAGCACCAACACCAGGAATTTTACAATCAATATTATGGTCAATTGCACTTTCAACTAATCTAATATTTTTTATTTTAGTACCAACTTTAACAACAGAAGAACTACCCTTTACTTTTAAATCTTTAATAATAGTAACATCATCACCACTTCTTAAAGTTGCTCCATTTGCATCTTTTACAGTAAATTCTGTATCTTCTTCATCTGCGCTTGCAGTCCACTCATGAGCACACTCAGGACAGATTAATAATGAACCATCTTCATAAGTATATTCGCTGTTACATTTTGGGCAATTTGGTAGTTGTTCCATTTTTTTTCCTTTGATTAAATATTTCGCATTATATCTAAAATCTTGACACTTATAGTAAGTTTTGTATTAAAATAATTTCATTTTCTTCTAGTAAAAAATCATCAATATCTAAATCTTCAAGCATATGAACTTTTGAAGTTGTTCCATTTAATGGAGTTATTCCTATTTGTTTTAAGAATTTATAGAAAATTTGCTCTTTTGTTTTTCCATATTTTAAAACCAAACTAGTAATTTCATTTGAAGCTAAAATATTTGGGTTTGCAGTTAAAGACCAAAAACTTTGATAGGTGATGTTCTTTTGCTTACAAAATTCTCTTAAATCTTTATCATAATTTGAAGCAGCATAAAATCTGTTTTGTAAAACTTTTGGCTTTACTTTTGCAATATCGTAAAGATATGAAAAAAGTTTTAAGTCATAACAATTAGAAATACCAAGTTGCCCTACTTCTTTATTTTGAACAAACTCTTCCATAGTTCTATATACTTTTACCAAATCTTCAATTGGATTAAATGGTGAGTGAATTAAATATGAATCTATAAAATCAAGTTTTAGATTTTCTTTTGATTTTAAAAGAGATTTTTCAACTTGAGTTATAATATCATCACTTGAAAGATAAGGCATATTATTTATATCTTGGCCTGATATTGGAGTAAATTTCGTTTGAACAAAAATATCCTCTCTTTTAATTCCTTTATTAAAAGCATTTTCAAGTCCAAGTCCTACTAGGTCTTCTCTATAGTGCTTTGGTTGACAAGCTGTGTCAATGCTTTTAAAGCCAGATAAAAGTGCAGTTTCTACAAGCTTAGCTGTGTTTTCTTTTTTCCAAGCTGTTCCATAAATCATATTTGGCATCTATTTTTCCTTTTTATTTTGTCGAGTTTCTTTTATAATTCATCTAAGTTTTTTAATCCAAAGTTAGTGATTGTTTTAAACTCTATTTCTAGTCCTAATCGTGCTAAAATTAAATCTAAAGTTCTTACAGAAGTATTACCTAATTTTCCTTGCTCAATTTTACCTAAGGTTACTCTACTAATACCGCAGATATTTGCTAATTCTTCTTGCGTTAAATTTTTTGCTTCTCTTAAGAGTCTAATTTCTTGTCCAATTTCGTATAGTTTCAACTGGAATCTCCTTATGTGTTTTTTCTTCTAGTGATAGTTCCCATGTATCAATCATTCTAGAACCAATATCTTTAAAATCTTTATTGGTTTTAATATAGTCTTTTAATTCATTAATAGATTTTTTTAAAGAAAATATTCCTTCATCATAAATTTTATTTGCATCTTTTTTTGATAGATAACAATTATTTTCTCCAAAAGTAATTAATTCTTTTTTCCCAAACCATAACTTTTTACCCTGCATTGTAAGTGCTGGTTTATCTTTATAAAAATATACTTGTGTATTCACAACATCATAAGCAGGAGCAAACCATATTTTTGAAAAGTCTTCATTGTATAATACTCCAAAGTTTTTCAAATGAGCATCACCATTTTTTAATAAATAGTTCATTATCATTAATTTATAAAAACTTAACATAGATTCGAGTTTATTTGTGCTAACACTATATATTACTTTGGCTATTTGCTCATAACTTCCACTGTATTTTTCATCTTTATTTTTTCCAAGTAAAGTAATCAACTCTTCAAATCCTAAAAAATTATTGCTTTTTTTATTATAGTTAAATCGTTCAACTAATAAAAATTTATTATTTTTAGACAGTTTAATATTAGGAATTTTTACACCAGTTTTTTCAATTGCTTTTAAACAAAAATATTCATTTAACGCTAATTGTGGGTATTCTTCTCCCCAAGTTTTAATAATATACTCTTTTGAACTAAGAGATTCTTTATCTTTTAAAATAGCTAAGGTTTTTGGCTGAACTCCACTTATGGCATTTTTATCTAAAAAGGCACTAACTATTTTCGTAAAGTTATCTTGTGTATCATTTTGTAAAACATCTTCTAAATCAAATGCAAAAAAGTCTTTTTTATCTGAAAAGCTTTTATAAGTGATTCTACTTTGAATATTAGAACAGATATAAGAAAAGATTAGGAAATCGTCAATATAACCATACTCTTTCGTTAAATATTTTTTAAATATTTCAAAAAGATACCCTTCTGGTATATTCATATCAAAAATAGGATGAAGTTTATTTTTCCAAATATAAGTAGAGCTTTTATATGGCATAATCAAAGATATTGGCTTATAATTTGAAGTATAATTAAATCCATATTCATTTCTTTCTTTTTCAAAAAAAAGTGAACCTACTTTTTGATTATCAATTTTAACTTCTATATCTTTCATTTTTAACCTTAAATGATAATTTTACTTATCATTATAAGATAAATTTAATCAAATGTAAAGTAACTTTATCATTTCTAAAAATATGACCTTTAATATAATATATGTCCTTTCAACTCTTAGATATAGTATTAAAAGGACTAAGGGTAGCGTTAGTAGTTAAATATCTTGAGTAAAAAACATATACTTAAAACTTCTTAATCAAATCCATATAAACTTCACATAAACCTTCTACTTCTTTAACGGTAGTTCTTTCACCAATACTATGAATAGTGTCATTAATTACACCAAATTCAATTGCTTCAATTCCAAAGGCTCCGAAGTATCTAGCATCAGATGTTCCACCAGCTGTTGAGTGTTTTGTAGTAACTCCTAAAACATCTTTAATTGAGTTTTCCATTGCTTTTACTACTTTTGATTCTTTATTTGTCACAAATGGAAAAGAACCTTGTGTAGTTCGTAATGAATAATCTAAATGCCCAAATACTTTTTGGATATAAGCTTCTACATCTTCTTTTTTTGTATTTGTTGAGTTTCTTACATTAAACATTAAATCCAATTTGTTTGGTGTTACATTTGTAACTTGCATTCCAGATCTCATATCTGTTAGAACCATTTTTGAAGGTGCAAAATATTCATCACCATTATCTAAATCATGAGCTGCAATTTCATTTAAAATTGGTGCAATTTGATGAATTGGATTTATTCCTTTTTCAGGATAAGCTGCATGACCTTGTCTTCCTTGGATATTTAAATATCCATTTATACTTCCTCTTCGTCCAACTTTTATTGCATCACCAAAAACTTGCTCACAAGTTGGTTCTGCTACAACTGCATATTGAGGAATAAAGTCAATTTCTTTTAAATATTCTAAAGCTTTAATAGTTCCATAAGTACCCTCACCTTCTTCATCAGAAGTCATTAAAATACTCAGCGTTCCATCAAAGTTTTCTGCATGCTTACAAGCATAAAGATAAGCAGCAACACCACTTTTCATATCTTGTGTTCCACGTGCAGTAATAACTCCATTAATAATATCAGCAGCAAAAGGATCAACATCCCAACCCTCACCAGGGGGCACTACATCGATATGACCTGCAAAACATAGGTGTTGAGGATTGTCATTAAATTTTTTATAATATACTCTATTTTTTGTATCCTCTCTATCTACATTTATACAAGTCCAATCTTCGCCTAAATATTCTTCTATAAAATCAAAACCTCCATCATCATCTGGAGTTACTGATTTAAATCTTAATAATTTTTGAAATAATTCTATAATAGTCATTTGTTTCCTTTTTAATACGTGATTGTATCAAAATTGATATTATATTTGTTATAATCATTGATATAACTATTTTAAAAGGTATATGTTTTATGCAAAACATTAAAATTAATTTAATAAAAAGAATTACACCCAATGCTGTGTTGTTGCCATTAACAAAAGAAGCTTCACAATCAATTACAAAAAGCTCTTCAAAAAACGATTTAATTGCTATGAAAGATTTTCCTTTTAAAATTGGAAGAGAATCAAGATTAGGAGAAAGTGAAAAAGGAATATTTATAAAACTTAGAATTGCAAGTCCAACTAAGCCAAATAATGATATTTATTTATTAAATAATTCAAAAGAGTTACAAATATCCAAAGAACATTTTCAAATTGAAAAAAAAGAAATGAATTATTTTTTAAAAGATAGAGGAAGCTCAAATGGAATGACTATCAATGGAATTTCAATGGGTGGAAAAAAAGAAATATTTGAAAAAGAATTAAAAGATGGTGATATTATTAAAATTGGTAATGAAAAATCAAAGTTTGAATACCAGTTTCTAATTTTAGAAAATATACAAATTTCTTAAATATAAAAGGTTAAAAAATGGGAAAAATAGAAAAAACATTTTATTGGCTTTGTTTTTTTCTAGCTGTTTATATAACAATTGGATTTAAATTAATTCCTTATGTTTTAAAAGATCAGTTAGTAAAAAACTTAGATGATAACTTAACTTTAAAAACAACAATTGAAAAAGTAGAGTTTAACCCCTTTACACTCGAGGCAAAAATACATAATTTGGCTTTAAATAATAAAGATAGTGAAAAAGTCATTTCATTTTCGCAGTTTAAGTTAAATATTGCTTTATTACGTTCGATTCTTGAAGCACATGTAAGTTTAGATAATGTTTTACTTCAAAATACAGTTGTTAATGTTGAAGAAGATATAAATGGAATAATAAATCTTACAAAAATTGTAAAAGAAAAAGAGACGGAAAAAAAAGAAGAGATAAAAGATGAAAGTTCATCAGATATAAAATTTTTAATCTCAAAAATAAAACTTGAAAATCTAAATGTAAACTATAAAAAGATTACAAAAGATAAACCTTATGAACTTACTATAAAAAATGCTAACTACACTCTATATGACGTAGGAACCTATAAAAATAGTTTAGCTTCAAATGATTTAGAATTAAATATAAATGAGCATACAAAGTTAAGTTTAAAAGGTGCTTTCAATGTATCTCCTTTTAAAATGTATGGAAAAGCTAAAATTAGTGATCTAAGATTAAAAGAGATTCTTTACCAACAAAAAGAGATATTAAACTTTGATATAAATGAAGAAGCTAGATTTGATTTAGCTCTAGATTATAATATTGATGCGAAAGATGATTTTGATTTAAAAGTTAATA
The DNA here is from genome assembly GCF_001956695.1 of Poseidonibacter parvus. Classification (NCBI taxonomy): domain Bacteria; kingdom Pseudomonadati; phylum Campylobacterota; class Epsilonproteobacteria; order Campylobacterales; family Arcobacteraceae; genus Poseidonibacter; species Poseidonibacter parvus. The sequence goes on along the minus strand of NZ_CP019070.1, from coordinate 1,350,879 downwards.
CTACAAAATTAGAACTATCAGATATTAAACTAAAACAAAATAAAAATGATATTATCAAGCTAAATAAGTTAAAAATAGGAAATTTAAATCTTGATTTACTAAAACAAGATTTAAAACTAAACAATATAGAAATTAATACACTTTACACAAATCTTATTATGGATAAAAATGGTATAAATTTAGCAAGTTTAGTAAAAGCTTCAAAAGAGACAAAAAAAGAAGCACCAATAAGTGATGAAAAAACTATTTCTAAACCTTGGAAAGTATTATTATCAAATTTAAAACAAACAAACTCTGATTTTATTTTTAAAGATAAAGTTCAAAATATGAGTGTTGAAACAAAAAAATTCAATACAAATGTTTCAAGTGTTAATATTGATGGTTCAAATATTTATCTTAATAGTTTTAAAATATCTAATCCCAATATAGACTATAAAGACAATAAAAACTCAATGTTTATTAGTACTGATAATAGTGATATTTCATTTGACAAGCTTTCAATTTTAAATAATAATATAGATATTTCTAATGTTAATCTTTCAAAAAGTAATTTGTCATTTAAAGATAATAAAGCTTCATTAAATATCAATATAAATAAACCAAAACTGAATATAAATAGCCTTAAAATAAAAGGTGCAGATGTTTATATAAAACAAACAAAGTTAGATACACCGAAAATTTCATTTAAAGATTTAAAAAATAAACTTAGTATTCAAACAAGTAATACAGCCTTGAATGTAAATGATTTAAATATCATAAAATCTATTGTTTCAATAAATAGAATAAAGCTTAATACTCCTAGTTTAAAACTTAATGATGCAAAAGCAAAATTAGATATAAGTACGAATAATACTAGTTTAACAGCAAATAAATTAAATATAAATGGTTCTAAAATATCACTTGCCAGTGCTTCTTTAGTTAACCCAAAGTTAAATATAAATGACAAAGCAAATAATTTAAAACTAGATATTAATAAAATAAATGCAAACATTAACTCATTTTTATTAAACAATAATAATATTTCTATAAAAACTGCAAAAATCAAAAAAGGGAAATTGACTCTAAACGATAATAAAAATAGTATGAATATTTATTCATCAAATGCAGAAGTAAATATCAATAGACTTAAACAAAACAATAACACTTTAAGTTTATCTTCTATTAGAGTTTATGACCCTAGCGTTACAATCGAGAATAAAAAAGATAAAACAAATATAATTGCAAAAAATATTGACATAAGTGTAAGTGGTATTACAAATAGTAAAAATGGATTAAAAGTCTTAAAAACAGATATTTCAAAACCAAATATTTCTGTAATACTTGAAAAAAACAATGCAAAAGCAACAGTTGCTAAAAAAACTGAAAACAAAAGTTCTAAAGAATCAAGTGCTAAGTTGAATATTGGACCAATAAATATAAAAAATGCAACTTTATCTTTTGAAGATAAAAATTTACCACTTCCTTTTAAAACAACAGTTAGTGCTTTAAACGGTAAAGTATCAAGACTTAATACAACAGTAGCATCAACTTCAAAACTAAAAGTTGACGGTATTGTTGATAAATATGGAACAACACAAATTACAGGTCTTGTAGATCCTAATAATATCAAAATATTAACAGATATAAATATGATTTTCAAAAATATTTCTATGCAGAATTTTACACCATATACTGGTAAATTTATAGGAAAAGAGTTAAAAAGTGGAAAATTAGACCTTGATTTAAAATATAATATAGAAAAATCAAACCTTGATGCAAAAAACAATATTGTAATCACAAAATTAGAACTTGGTAAAAAAGTAGTAAGTAAAGATGCTGTTTCTCTTCCTTTAGACTTAGCAATTACATTACTTGAAGATAGAAATGGAGTAATCGATTTAAGTATTCCAGTATCTGGGAATATGGATGATCCTCAATTTTCTATTGGACCTATTGTTTGGAAAGCATTTGTAAATTTAATTACAAAAGCAATTACTGCACCATTTTCACTTCTTGGTTCAATTTTTGGATTTGAAGCAGATGAAATCAATAGTGTTAATTTTAATTATGCCCAAGATGAAATAACTCCAATTCAAAAAGAAACACTTGATAAGGTATCTGTAATACTTTTAAAACGTCCAAATCTAGTTTTAGAATTTGATCCATCTTATGAAAAGGGAAAAGACTTATATGCTCTAAAAACTAATAAACTTAATAAATTTATTTCAAATGAACTACCAAATAAACAAGCAAAAAATTATCAAGAAGATTATCTTGAACTATTAGAAGAGCTTTATGAAGATTATGACCAAGAGTTAGAAACACTTAAAAACAAATTTCCTAATGATTTAAAAGCTTATACAAATGCTTTAGAATCATTTGTAACTTCAAAACAAGAAGTTAAAAAAGCTGAACTTTCAAAAATAGCTTTAAATAGAGTAAATAATATAAAAAAATACTTATTAGAAAAAAAGAAAATACCTGCTAAACAAATAAAAACATCTAAAAAGATTAAGATAAAAACTACTACAGAAAAAACTTCAAATATTGATTTAAAAATCTCTAAGTAATTATAGTAAAGATTCTTTCTTTACTATAATTATAATTTTTACTTATGTAAACTATAATTTATTGACATATAAAAGTTTATTTGCTATCATACCAAAAATAAGTATTAATTATAATACTGAATAAGGAAAACTTATGAAAAAAATATTACCAATTATATTAATTGCTATTATATTATTTGTTACATTTGCAGTTTTTGAAGAGTTAAATAAATTCGATCCAAAGAAAAAAAGATTAGAGTGTCAAGAAAAAACAATAACATTTGAAAAAATAGAGTTTGAGAATCCTATTTGGGAAACAAATAACTTAATAGAAACAAACAATTTTGTAATCAAATCAGATATTGAATATTCAAAATTAATGCAAAGTCATTTAATCAATATTTTAGATGTATCTCAAGCAGATGCAATCTTAAATAAAGTATTAAAAAAACATATAAAATCAAATCAAGTTAGTGATAAAAAACTTGAAATCGATTACTACATTTATGAAAATGATAAAGAGGACAAAGGTAAGAAAGGTGCTAAATCAAAACTTTATGCAGGTTATTTAGTTTTTGAATTTAAATTAGATGGAAAGCTAGTTTATAAAATCCAAACAGATTACATGGATATAGATGGCAAAGATATAGAAGAAAGAATGAATTGTGTTATTGACTCATTCTTATCAATAAAATAAAGGAATAAAATGAAACAAAAACTATTTAAAGATAAATATTCTATTTTTGAAATTGAGTTTAAAAAAGATGAAGTAGAATTCAAAAGTGTTGATGAAATAATAAACGCATTACAAGTAAAGATTGATTCTCATCCTGTTATTGCATTTATAGCAATTTTTGACCAATATGCTCATACATCATCATTAGAAATGGGTGAAGTAAGTCCAAAAATAAAAGCAGCTAAAAATATTATATTCTGTTTTGGAAAAGAGTTACCAACACCTGAGGTTTTAGCAGTAAGACCAAGAAGTATTGGAGTTTGTGAATTAGAAGATTTATTTGTTATAAACTATTTAGAAGCACCAAATGAGGCTGCAAATGAAACAATGGAAAACTTTATTAAATCTCTAAAAAAATAAATTATATATAAAAAGGTTATAAAGCTTTTAAAGCTTTATAACTTTTGCACCAAAGCCACCTTGACTTGGATGTGCATCTGTATACCCTTCAACTCTTGGATGAGAATCTAAAAACTGTTTAACAGCAAATGATAACTTTCCAGTTCCAATTCCATGATAAACTAAAACTTCATCAAAACCTGCTATTAGTGCATCCGATAAAAACTTATCAAGATTTGCTATTGCTTCATCACTTCTTTGTCCATGTAAATCTAATTTAACATGCCCACCTGAGGGTTTTTGAACTGTTACAGTTGCTTTAATAGGTTTCTTTTTTAGTTTTGGAGGATTTCCTGATTTTTGTAAATCAGCTAATTTAACTTGTACTTTCATTCCCATATCATTTTCAATAAACGCTTTAGCACCTTTTATTGAAACAAGAACACCTTTAGTACTTCTATATTTTACTCTATCCCCTACTTTTAACTCAACAGCTTCTTGAACTTTTGTAGTTTTAATATCACTTGCTTTTTTATGAGCAATATTTAAATGCTGATGTGATTCTCCTACTAATTTAGCTTTAATAGCTTTTTTAGCTTCATCCCGTGCATCTTTATACTCTTTATGTAGTTTTGACTTCTCTGAATATATATGCTCATCTAAAGTCTCTTTTTGCTCACTTAAGTTTCTTGATAATTTTTCCATTTTTGATATTTCATTATTAAGTTTTTCAATCTTAAGTTTGTACTCTTTTTCAAGCTCAGAACTTCTTTCAATTAACTCATTTAGTTTATCTTTATCATCACCATAAACTTCTTTTGCTTTTTTAACTACATTATTTGGAATTCCATATCTTGAAGCTGTTTCAAATGCATAAGATTTTCCAATAGTTCCTTGTAAAAACTCATAAGTAGGTAATCTATTTTCTTCATCATAAAGTGCAGCAATTAGTTCAACATCATCATTTGAAGCCATAAGCGCTGCTAGTCTTTTATGGTGTGTTGTAATAATAATTTTAATATCTTTACTAATTAACTCTTCGATAATTACTTTAAATAAAGAAGCTGCTTCATCAGAATCAGTTCCAAGCTCAATTTCATCAACACCAACAATTGCATTTTTACTAGTAAATAATTTAGAGAATTCTTGCATTCTTCCTGCAAAGGTTGAAATATCATTTTTTACACTTTGAGGGTCATCTAAAACGGCATTTATACTTTTAAAGTTTCCTATTGTTGTATCTTGATGAGCATTATATGGAATAAGATATTTTGAGAGTAAAACAGCTGATAAAATTGATTTTAACATCATTGTTTTACCACCAGCATTTACTCCTGTAATCATTACAACTGATTTAGAAAAATCAATACTAATAGGCTTTGCATCATGAAGTGCTGGATGTGAGAAATCTACTAATTTATTTATGTTTTTTTTACTTGGAATTATGAAGTTTTTATCATTTACTTTTGCAAAAAATAGTCTTGCTTGGTAATGATCAAATCTATCAAACTCTTTATTTATAAATTTTAAAAACATTAAATTTTTTTCAAAAGTTGATGAAATTTGCTTACAAATTTTTAAAAGTATTTCTTCTTGTTTATTTACTAAATCATTTTGTTTTTGTTTTAATGAACTTACACTATGAGGTAAAACATAAAAGAAACCTGCATTTGATCTATTTATTACTTGTGCTTTTAAAACATGATTAAACCCACCACGAACAAGCAATGATTCTTCTCCATTTATGTAATGAACTTGAGAATCAACTAAGTAAGATCTAACTTTTTGGTTATTAATTGTTCTATATAAACTTTGTTTTATTTCTTCTTTATTTGATGAAATTGCATATTTAATTGAATCAAATTGCTCATTAACACCATCTTTTAATTTTGACCTATCATCAAAATAATCACAAATATTTGTAATATCATTTGGTATTATAATCTTATCAATCCATTCTTGAAGTTTACCATCAAAGCTAAATCTTTTTAAATAATTAAAATATTTGATTATCTTCGTAAACTCAATAATCTCATCAACTTTTAAAACACCCTGCTTTTGAATATGCATTAATGCAGTATCTAAATTAGCAACTTCGTTGGGAGCTTTAACATCAAATTTACCAAGTTCATTTATTAGTTTATGATGAAGATTAATATCTCCTTCCAAGATTATTGATTTTTTTCTAGCTAAAAAATTTGAAAAAGATTCTAAATAATCTGCTAAATCTAATTTTTTTATAATATCTTGCATAAAATTTTATTTTGCTTTTGGTCTAAAAGGTTTAATTACATCTTCATTACAAACTAAAAATGGACCTTCCATTAAATCAATACAATATGGAATTGCAGGAAAAACTGCATCTAAACACTCCCTAATTGATTTAGGTTTTCCTGGAAGATTTACTATTAATGAACTTCCTCTTAAACCTGCTGTTTGTCTTGATAAAATAGCAGTTGGAACAAATTTTAATGATTCTGCACGCATTAATTCACCAAACCCTGGCATCATTCTATCACACACAGCTTCTGTAGCTTCTGGAGTTACATCTCTAGCTGCTGGTCCTGTTCCACCAGTAGTCACTACTAAACAACATCCTTCATTGTCAACTAAGTCTTTCATTGTTTCTTCTAAAGTTTTTTGGTCATCTTCAATACATCTATAAACTTCTTCCCAAGGTGAAGTTAAATAATCATTCATTGTATCTATAATTGCACGTCCAGATAAATCTTCATAAATTCCTTTACTTGCTCTATCACTTGCTGTTATTATTCCTATTTTTGCTTTTTTTTCATTCATTATAATTCCTTCATATTTATTTAATTTTGTTTTACTTATTTAATATATGTCCTACATTTTTTATGTAATAAACGCTTGCATATTTAGCAAAAAAATCTTTTGCTTTTAAAGAATCACATATTTTATCATCAGCACCTAAAAATACTTCTATTTTTGTGCCTTTTCTTTCTAATTGTTCTAATTTATCTTCAGACCATTCATAATTAATTAGTTCATCTAATTGTTCATAATTTCCTTGAACAAAATATTTACTACAATCAATATTACTTGGGTAGGCAATATTTTCTAAGAAATTAGCACAATAAGCATTTGCATCTTTTTTAAAAAACATTAATTGCATTCTTTTAAATTTTTCATCTTGCTCTTGAAAAAAAGCAGGTGAAAAAAGTTGTAACTTATCAACTCTTTGCTTTGAAGATAAAACTTCTTCAAAAGCTTTTATAGCTCCATAAGAAAAGCCTGAAACTGTAAAATCATTTTTAATGATATATTCACTAAAAAGCTCTTCTTCATTTTCTAAGCAAAAACCTGAAAAATAAGTCTTAGATATCATTAGTCGTTATAACCTCATTTTTAAGCATAATTTCTTTTAATCTATTTATTTCATCTGCATTATGTGATAATTCAGCTCTTAAATCATTTTTAATATTGTTTAATAATTCTTCTTTTGAATTTGACATTTTGTATTTATTTACAATTTCATCAGCTAAAGTATCTGCATCTTCTAAATCTTTATGATTGATTGCGTATTTTTCTTTTTTTATTACTTCAACACCAATAAAACCAGCTAAATCCCTTTTGATATTCTCACAAAGTTCATGATAAGACGGATATGTAGCAGATATTTTTTCTATACTTTCATCAAATAATGAAACTTTTGTTTTTGAAATAAAAGCCTTTGATGCTTGATAAATAGATAGAATTTCTTTTTGTTTTTCATCTAATATTTTAATTTGTTTTTTACCAAACTGAAGTTTGTTTTTTGCTATTTCAATATCATCACTATCTAATATTTTAGATTTTCTTTTTATCATATTTAATAAAGCTTCATTAATAAGTGTAGACAAGGCAGCTGAACTAAAACCTGTAGTGTCAATTGATAATTGCTCAATATTTATTTCATGATTTTTACCATCTAAATATAATTCTAAAATCTTTTTTCTATCTTCAATATTTGGAAGACCAACATGAACACGTCTATCAAATCTTCCAGCTCTTAAAAGTGCTTCATCTAGTACTTCAACTTTATTAGTTGCAGCCATAACAATAACACCACTATCACCTTCAAAACCATCCATTTGAGTTAATAGCTCGTTTAGTGTAGATTCTCTTTCATCATTTGAAGTTCCACTTCTTTTTTTACCAACAGCATCTATTTCATCAATAAATACAATAGCAGGTGCATTTTGCTTGGCTTTTGCGAATAATTCTCTTACTTTTTTAGCACCCATTCCCACATAAATTTGCACAAAAGAAGCACCACTTTGATAAAAGAATGGTACATCAGCTTCACCTGCAACAGCACGTGCTATTAAAGTTTTACCAACACCAGGAGGTCCAACTAAAATTACACCTTTTGGAAGTTTTACACCATGTTTTAAATACTTTTGAGGCTCATTTAAAAAATCAACTACTTCTTCTAGCTCTTCTTTGATTTCTTTAATTCCTGCAACATCTTTAAATGTTACATTTGAGTTTACAGCATGAATATTTGTATTTAAATCTTCATTTGAAGCATTAGCTTTTGATTGTTCTAGTTGTGTACCAAATGCAGAATTCTTTTTATTTTTATTAAAATATTCTTTTAATTTATCTTGTTTCATTTTCACTATTAATGCAACAAAAAGTAAAATAAATAAGAAACCAATTCCTAAATAATAAGACCCACCTTCAATATGTGAACCACCTTTATATAGTGTATATACAAATAATATTAATAATACAACAGCAGACATTGCCATTAATTTAAAATTTTTATCGAGTACTTTGTTATCTGAATTTTGCGACATTGTTTTTAGCCTTTACTTCATAGTCATCTATAAAGATCCAATCTCCTACTAAATCAACAGAAGATTCTATTTCGATTTGATTGAAATGCTGATCTAAACCTATATATTTTCCATTTTTTTCTTGTTCTATTAAAATTTCTAAAGTTTTATTATTATCTTTTCTAAAATTTAAATTTTTATCTTCAATAATTTTTGTTAATTCGTTATATCGTAATTTTGCAACATCACCTCTTACTTCAGGTTTCATTGTTGCACTTGGTGTTCCATCTCTTTTTGAGTATGTAAATGCATGTATATGTGTTAATGGAAATTTATGAAGATTAGTCATAGCTTCTTTCCATAATTCATCAGTTTCACCTGGATGTCCAACAATAAAATCAGTTCCTAAGGCATAACCATTCTCTTTTAAAAATTCAAATAGTTCTAAGTCTGAAAGAACTTTATTTCTTCTATTCATTAGTTTTAACATATCCTTTGAAGTATGTTGTAATGCAATATGAAGATGTTTTGCCATAAATGGCTCATTTACTAATTCTTTGAACTCATCGTCAATTTGAATAGGTTCAATACTTCCCATTCTAATTCTTCTAACACCTTTTATTTTAGACATTTTCTTTAAAAGTTTTGCTAATGATGTGTGCTGTTTCTTTCCATAAGAACCTACATTTGTTCCTGTTAAAATAAACTCTCCAAAACCATTTGAAGCTAATGTTTCAACCTGTTCTAAAATCTTATCTTCGCTGTAAGATCTTGCATCACCACGAACATGAGGAATAATACAGTATGAACATCTAAAGTCACAACCTTCTTGAATTTTAATAAAAGCCCTACTTTTTCCAACAAACTCTTCAACAATAGTATTATCTAAATGTTCTAAATCTCCTGCTTGAAAGAACCTATCTTCTTTTTGTAAAAGCTCATTGATTTTTTCTTTCTCAGAATGTCCAAATAGTGCATCAACTTTTTCTTCTTTAAATAAGCTTTCACCCTTTGTCCAAACTCCACAACCAGTAAATACAACTCTTGGATCTTTTGGAAGTTTTTTAAGACCATTTATATATCCACGTGCAGTACTATCTGCTCCATTTGTAACAGTACAAGAGTTTATAACAACTACATCTGCATCTTTTTCTTCTTGAGTAATATCAAAATCTTTTAGATTACTCATCATAACTTGTGTATCAAATACATTTGTTCTACATCCAAATGTTTTAAAATATACTTTTTGTTTATCTTTTGTAAAATTCATATATTTCTTTAGCCTTCTATTCTATATATCTTCTAATTCTTCTGGTTTAGGTCTTTTTGATCGTGATGGACCATAATGATTATCTGTATTATTCATATTAATTTGTTGAGTTGGATAAGCAATATGAATATCATCTTCTTTCATAAATGCTTCTAATATTTCTGGACTCATAGTACTTCTTAATTGTAAAGCAGCATAAGAGTTTGTAAGATACCATCCTGAAATTACAATTCCATAAGGTTCAACAAAAGTAAATACTCGTGGCTCTACTCCAGTAGCACGTAACTGGTATTTACTTCTCATTTTACTTAATTGTTTTCTTGTTATATCTGTATAACCTTTAGAATAATGCTTTAAAATATCTCTTGAAATTTTTTGTGCTTTTTTATGGTTTGAATCAAAAGTAATTGTAATATCAATACCATCCCATACAGTTCTTAGACCTGAATGAGTGTAGTTTGCAATCATTTCTGAGAAAATATAGTTATTAGGAATAAAGAAAATTCTTCCTGTTCTTCTATTTACTGTATATGATGTATAAGTAATATCTTCTCTAATTGTTATTTTAAATAGTGAAATATCTAAAACATCTCCAACAGCTTCAACACCATTTCTATTTACTTTAATTCTATCCCCTACTTGAATTGAACCAGAAGTAACTATTACCATCCATCCAAAAATTGACATAAACCAATCTTTTAAAGCAATAGCAATACCTGCAGATGCAAATCCAAGGATTGTAACAAGATATGAAACATTATCAATATATGAAAACATTAAAACCATTACAATTAAAAATACAACTGTAAAGTTGATTATTTTATTTGTCATGTAATAACTCTCATTTTGTGAGAAGTATTTTTTAAGTGCAAGTTTTACTAAAAATGCTAAAAAAGATAAAACAACTATAATTGTAAAGATTATTAATATTTTTTGAATTTGTTGTGATATTTGGTTTTTAATTTCTAAAATTACTTGTTCAATTTTTCTTGTATAAACTTCTTCAGTAGTTGAAACAATTTCTAAAACCATGTTAAAGTCTTTTTTTTGCTTATCTAGAAAAGTAATTTCTTCTTTATAGTCACTTCTTTGCTCTAAATTAAAAAGTTCTAAATAAAGAAAAAGTTCATCATCAAGTTTAATTGTTAAATCACTAATATTTTCTTCTAAACTTTTAAATCTATTTTTATTATCTTCAAGTTTTTTAATCTGAGAAAGTGCGTTTATAATTCCAAAAGGATTTGTTATGTGGTCATATTTTTCAATCTCAGGAGGATTGATAAAACCACCAATAGGTGACCCTTTATATTCTTCAATTAATTCAAGCTCATTTTCTTTTACTCTAATTTTATTATGAAGTTGATAGATTTCTTCTTCATCTACATCTTTCTTTTTTGTTAAGCTTTTCTTTAAAACTGCAAGTTCAGTAGATATTTTTCTGTATGAAATATAGTTTGAATATCTTTTCAAAAGAATATTGTTTCTTAATTCTAGTTTTATTTTTTCTATTTTTGCAAGAAGAATATTAATTTTTGCAAGATTTTGCATATCAATTTCTTTTGATTTTTGTTCTTCTAATTCTCTTAATTCTTTTTCTTTTTGTTCTTTTTGTGCTTCATCAAATTTTTCTTTTATAATATCTTGTTCAATTTGTTTAACTTCTGCTTTATCTTTTGTATCAATAGTATCAATATTACCAATCGCATTATTTTCACCATATAAAGATATTGAAAATACAAGTGCTAATAAAAAATTTTTAATCACGTGAGAAACCTTTTAAAACTTTTATAATATCTTCTTTACTTGTCTCATCTGTAATTAAACAATCACCAATTCCACGTGCTAAAATAAACTTAATTTTATTATCTAGAGATTTTTTATCTAAAAAGAAATGCTCATAAAAATCTTCTACATCTTTAATTTTGTAACTAGTAGGAATATCATAAACTTCTAGTAATCTTTTTACTCTTAAAGCATCTTCTTTGCTCATTAGTCCTAGTTTAACAGAAACTTCATTTGCCATCATCATACCAATACCAACAGCTTCACCATGTAAGTATGTATTATAATTTGTTTCATTTTCAACAACATGACCAAAAGTATGTCCATAGTTTAAAGCAGCTCTAATTCCATGCTCTTTTTCATCTTGAGAAACTACATAAGCTTTTGTTTCAACAGATTTTTGAATTGCAATTTTTAGATTTTCTTCTTTGTTAATATCATTTTGCTCTAACCACTCAAAGAACTCTTTGTTAAAAGTAACTGCCATTTTTACAATTTCTGCAACACCTGCACCAAACTCTCTTTTTGGAAGTGTTTTTAACATTGAAGGATCGATATAAACAGCATTTGGTTGGTGAAAAGCACCTATTAAGTTTTTTCCAAATTTATTATTAATACCAGTTTTCCCACCAACACTTGCATCAACTTGAGATAAAAGTGTAGTAGGAATTTGTACAAAATCAATACCTCTTTGATAAATAGATGCTGCAAAACCTGTCATATCACCAATAACACCACCACCAAAAGCTACAAGTAAAGATTTTCTATCTAATCTTTTTGTAAAACAATGCTCTAGTATTGATTCAATTGTTTCCATATGCTTATATTGTTCACCATCAGGAATAGTACAAATACTAAGCTCTTTAGCATTTAATTTACTTTTTAAGTATTCTAAGTGAAAGCCACTAACAGTTGGGTTTGTAACAATTACAACTTTTGTATCAAAATATAGTTCGTTTAGTTTATCAATAAAGATTTCATAAGAATTATCGTGGGGTAAATTAATTTTTACAGTCATTTTAGTATATCCGTATTATTTAGTATAAGTTACTAGATAATAGCAAAAAAATACTAAAAAAATATTGAGTAGATGTTTATTTTCTTTTCTTTTTTGAATTGAGTGTTTTCAATAAACTTGTAAAGCACATTACATTCCATTAATTGTTTATCATTATTTGAAGTATTGTACAGTGGCGACCCCAGAAAGATTCGAACTTTCGTCATTAGGAGGAAATCCTAAGGTCCTTGGCCGCTAGACGACAGGGTCATTTTAAGAGAGAGATTATAATTTACTTTTTGTTTATAGTTGCTTAAAAAGTTAGAAATATACTATTAAATATGAAATTATAGTTTCATATTAATAGATTTTAGAATATTTCATATTTTCTTTCTAATTGTGTATCAAATTCTTGAGCTTTGATTTCTAGCTTTTTATAATCATTTTCAATGCCTTCGTTTTTATCCCATTTACAATCAATAAAAGTGATAGTTTTTGAATCATAAGCTACAAAATCAAATTCAATATCTTTATTATTCCACCAAGAACCAATTTTTATAGGTTCATAATTAAAAAATTGTGAATTTTCATCTTCCAATAATTCATAAAAATATTTTTTATATGCAGAGGATACAAGTCTTTTAGAAAAGTCTTGTTCTATATAACTAATTACATTATTTATATTGTTTGAATTGATACTATTTATATTAGTATACACATAACAAAACCAAAACTTTAAGAAATTATCTTCAATTTCATATCTTCCAAATTTACTTTTATTTGCTGTTTGAGTTAAAGGTACTACTTTGTTTATTAACATCAAATCTAAAAGTTTTTGCATATATCTTGTAAGATATGAAGATTTCAGGTTTAAACAATCAGCTATGTCACCAATTTTATTATTACCTATTGAAATAGCATATAATATTGAACAATACGTAGCTGCTTCACCTAAATCTTTCTTGATAATATTCATACCTTCATTATATAATGATGCATCAAAACTTAAACAGGTATTTTTAATATTTGAAATAAAATCTTTCTTGACATCGTATAACTTAAGGTATTCAGGGTTAGTTCCAAATGCTGTAAATAAGTACATTGTTTCATTTTTATCTAAGTTTGGAAAATATTCTTTTATTACATTAAAGCTTAATGATTTTAGTTTAATTTTATTATCTACTTTTTTTGAAATTAGTAAATTATCAAAATCATTTGGTAAAAGTGAAGAAGTAATTATTAGTTGAATATTCATTTTACTAAGATATTTATTCCAATAATTATTTAAATTAATCAAAAAATCTTTATCTATTTTTATAAGCTCTTGAATATTTTCAAAAACAATAATTGTTTTTGAATCAATTTTCATTTCTGATAAGTAAGCAAATAATTCTTCAAAAGTTTTAGTATTAATCGTTTCATCAATATTAAAAAAAGTATTAATATTTTTTTGAAACTCTTTTATTAATAAAGAACTCATAGTTTCAAAGCAAACTAAGTGTAATGTCTGTTTATTTCTTACATATTCATTTATTAAAGAAGTTTTTCCAACTCTTCTTCTTCCAAAAATGAAATTCATACTAGACCGAGGTTTATTAAAGTCTTCTTTTAAAAGACTAATTTCTTTTTCTCTGTACAAAAACATTATTAACCTTCCTTATTTAAGTATATTCTTTATCATATTCTTTAAATACTTAATTATTTCTTATCTATAAAAATACATAAGGAGATATACTAGTACAAAATAACTAGAAATTAATTTTTAAATATACTATCTAATAGTATATTTAGTACTCTTAGTTATTTTAATAATTTTTGAAGCGGAGGACTCAAAAAAATTATTTTTGTCTTCTATTATTATATCAGAATGTTCTTTTGCGAAGTTATATTCAAAATTTTTACCAGTTTTATTTGCAGAAGTGGAATAAAGAATACCAAACTTATGTATAAACTCATAAAAAGAACTGTTTTTATTTATTACTCTAAAAGATTTTTGATTTGGGTAAATATATGTAGTTAAAGATGCTCGTCGTACTTCTTTTCTATATTTTTTAGGAATTCGTGTATGTTTTTGTAGAGTTTTAAAAGAGTCAACCGTATGAAGTATTTTTTTACTTCTTGGTCTTTGCTTTACATCTGAAAGCTTTTCATGGTTTGAAGATGAGAAGCCAACAGTTGTATCAGTTTGAACTAGATAAACTAGTGATGAATCCATATTAGTTTATCTTTATAATATTAGTCGTTAAGAAACTCTTGGATTGATTTAACACCTAATCCATCTTTTTTGTTTAATACAGACATAGCTTCAACACAAGCAAGTGCAGCAGCAGCTGTTGTAACATAAGGTACATTTTCTTTTAATACAGCTCGTCTAATATTTTTACCATCATCTTTTGATGATTCTTTTCCATCTGATGTATTAAATGCTAATGCAATTTCACCATTTGTAATAGAATCTGTAATATTAGGTCTACCTTCAGAAATTTTAAGTACTTTTTCACAAGTAATTCCAGCATCACTAATAGCTTTATGTGTTCCACCAGTTGCAACAACTGTAAAACCTTGATCTACTAAACCAGAAGCAATTTTTGGTGCGAACTCTTTATCTAAATCACATAAAGAGATAAATACTTTTCCTGATGTTGGTAAATCATTTTTAGCAGCACTTTGCGCTTTTGCATAAGACTCACCAAAGCTATCAGAAATACCCATAACTTCACCAGTTGATTTCATTTCAGGTGTTAAAATCATATCTGAACCACTTAATTTATTAAATGGAAATACTGCTTCTTTAACAGCAACATGATCTTTTAAAATTGGTTTTAATACACCATTATCTTCCCAGATTAAATCAGAATTATAAGTATCAAGTGCATTTCTTAAGCTCTCACCCCACATAACTCTAGTTGCAACTTTTGCAAGTGGCATTCCTGTTGCTTTTGATACAAATGGAACTGTTCTAGAAGCTCTTGGATTTACTTCAATTAAATAAATTTGACCTTTGTGAATTGCGTATTGTGTATTCATTAAACCAACAACACCAAGTCCTAATGCCATTGCTTTTGTTTTTTCTTCTAATTCTTTGATTAATTCATCTGAAATAGAAATTGGAGGTAAAGAACAAGCTGAATCACCTGAGTGAACTCCTGCTTCTTCAATATGTTGCATAATTCCACCAATATAAACTTCTTTTCCATCACAAATACAATCAACGTCAAGCTCAATTGCTCTATCTAAGAATTTATCAATTAAAACTGGTGCATCATTTGATACAGAAACAGCTGCGTCCATATATTGCTTTAATTCTGTAGTTGAGTAAACAATTCTCATTCCTCTTCCACCAAGTACAAATGAAGGTCGAACTAATACTGGATATCCAATTTTTTCTGCAATTTCAATTGCTTCTGTAACTTCAACTGCTGTTCCATTTTCTGGTTGTAATAATCCAACTTGATCAACAAATTTAGAGAATTTTTTTCTATCTTCTGCTAAATCAATAACTTCAGCTGTAGTACCAATAATTTTAGCACCAATATCTGTTAAAGCATTTGCTAATTTTAATGGAGTTTGTCCACCAAAATGAACAATAACACCATCTGGGTTTTCCGTTTCAATTACTGATCGAACATGTTCAAAATCAATTGGTTCGAAGTATAAAATATCTGATGTATCGTAATCTGTAGAAACAGTTTCAGGATTACAGTTATACATAATAGTTTTAATACCCATTTCATTTAACGCAAATGATGCATGTACACAACAATAATCAAACTCAATACCTTGACCAATTCTATTTGGTCCTCCACCAATAATCATAACTTTTTTATCAGACGATTCTGGTTTTTCAACTTTTGGTAATTTTGTAATATTAGTTGTAGAGTAAAGATATGGAGTTAATGCTTTAAACTCAGCAGCACAAGTATCAACTTCGTTGTATTCAAAGTTTATATCTAAAGCTTTTCTTGCTTGGTATACATCTTCTTCTGTTTTAGAAATAAGTTTTGCAATCATTGTGTCTGAGAAACCATTTGTTTTTGCATTTCTTAAAGCTTCTTCATTTTCTAAAATAGATGCATCCATTGATTTTTCAATATTATACATTTCTCTAAATTTAGTTAAGAACCATGGATCAACTTTACATAAATCAAAGATTTCATCATTTGTTAAACCTTGTCTCATACCATCCATTAAATACTGTAATCTATCACAGTTTGGACGTCTAATTTCTTTTTTGATTAATTCTAAATCAGTAGAAATTACATCAAAACCAGTAAGACCAGTTTCTAAAGAACAAAGTGCTTTTTGAATAGATTCATTAAAAGTTCTTCCCATTGACATAACTTCACCAACAGATTTCATACCAGTTGTTAAAGTAGAATCAGCTTTAGGGAATTTTTCAAAAGTAAATCGTGGGATTTTTGTAACAATATAATCAATTACAGGTTCAAATGATGCAGTTGTACCTGTAATATCATTTTCAATTTCATCTAGTGTAAATCCAACAGCTAAAAGTGTTGCAACTTTTGCAATTGGGTAACCAGTTGCTTTTGATGCAAGTGCAGAAGATCTTGAAACTCTTGGGTTCATTTCAATTACAATCATTCTTCCTGTATTTGGACAAATTGAGAACTGAACATTTGAACCACCAGTATCAACACCAATTTCTCTTAAAATTGCAAAAGATGCATTTCTCATATCTTGGTATTCTTTATCAGTAAGTGTAAGTGCAGGAGCAATTGTAGTTGAATCACCTGTATGAACACCCATAGGGTCTAAATTTTCAATAGAACATACAATAATACAGTTATCTTTAGTATCTCTGATAACTTCCATTTCATATTCTTTCCAACCTAGCATTGATTCCATGATTTCAATTTCATTAATAGGAGAAGCATCAATTCCAGCTTCAGCTAAGGCTTTAAACTCTTCCATATTATAAGCAACACCAGAACCACCACCAGCTAGTGTAAATGATGCTCTTGAAATAACTGGAAAACCGATTTTTTTAGCTTCGATCATTGCTTCTTCAACAGTATAAGCATTTGCACTTTTTGGTAAATCCATACCAATTTTAATCATTGCCTCATTAAAAAGTTGTCTATCTTCACCTTTTTTAATTGCATCAGGATGAGCTCCAAGGAATTGAACTCCTTCTAACATACCTTTATCATACATAGATGTAGCAACATTAAGTGCAGTTTGCCCACCCATAGTAGGAAGTATTGCATCAATATTTTCTTTTTTGATAATTTTTGCAACCATATCTTCAGTGATTGGTTCTATATAAGTTTTGTCAGCAAATTCTGGATCAGTCATAATAGTAGCTGGATTTGAATTAATTAAAACAACTCTATAACCTAATTCTTTTAGTGTTTTAGTAGCTTGAGTACCTGAGTAATCAAACTCACATGCTTGACCAATAACAATTGGTCCAGACCCAATAAGTAATATCGATTTTATATCTTCTCTTTTTGGCATAAAAATTCCCCACATATATTTTTATAAATTTGGAGATTATATCTTTAAAGTGCTTAAAATTCGGTTATGTGAAAATTAAAAAGTATAATTATTATACAAATTATTTTGTAAGTAAAAAAGCATCAAAAAAGATGCTTTTTATATTAAGATTTTGGTAGATTAAATCTTTTTGTGTCAAGCACACCTTCACTATCAAATGAAAGATAATATAAAATATCTTTTTTTATAGGAAGTCCTGTTAAATGTCTAATTGCAAGATTTGCTTGAAGTGATGCAATATGCATTACAATTGGACAAGCAATTCCATTTGGTTTTCTATCACTTATTTGAAAAACTGCTTCATAAGAAGCATTTTCAAAGAAACAAACTTGACCATGGAACTCTTCTACTGAACCATAAATCCACGGCTGTTTGTTTTTCATACAATATTCATTTATAGCTGCTCTTGTTGGAAGATTATCCGTTGCATCAATTACTAAATCAAACTTCAAACCTCTCTTTGCAAAATCTTCAAAACCTTCAACATAAGCTGTAGCTTTTGTATATGGACATCTTGATTCAACAAGTTCTTTTAAAACTTCAGCTTTATACTTTCCATCGTCACCAACTTTAAAACCAATTTGTCTATGAATATTATGAACACCTACATCATCAAAATCTACAAGTGCAAACTCCCCTATTCCAGAAGCTCCAAGTGCAATAGCAAGTGAACATCCAAGCCCACCACTTCCTATAATTGCTACTTTTTTATCTTGAAGTGAGTCTTGTGTTTCTTCGCCCCAAAGCTTTATTTGTCTATTAAAAAATTCATGTATTTCACTCATATTTTATTCCTTAGTAAATAAGTATAGTTTATTTTTATTATATATTTTTATAATAATAGCAGATTTACTTTAAAGTTTTTTGACCTTTTTCATATTAAAAACATAATTCCTATATATTTGTAATTACATTATGTTTTCAACTATAACTACAGATATATACAATTTAAAACAATCATATTATTACTTTTGAGTTGTTCGGAAATTCCGAACAGTTACTTTTTCTAAAGTTATTGAAGTAAAATCTTCTTCTAATATTTTGATTATTTCTTTTGATAGAGTTATTACGTCTTTACCTTTTGTTTAGTTCTTTTCTTGTACTGTAAAAATTAGTTTTGCTTCATCTAGAAGTTTTTGTGCTTCTTCTAATTCTTTGATTCCGTTTTTATAAACTTCAATTGAATCACTTAATGTTATTTGAGGATTTGACAGTTTTTCTAAAAGCTGTTTTGCTTCTAATATTTTATCTTCAAAAATTAATTTTTCGTTTTCTTTACTCATTATTTTCCTTCTAATATATTTTTTACGTGTTGTTCAAATTTATCAACTTCAACTAAAAATGAATCATGACCTGATTTACTATCAATTAATTTATAAGTTACTTGCTCTTCACGTCCAAGTTTAATCATAATATCTCTTATTTCTTCCATTTCTTCTGGAAAAAATAGCATATCATCTTTAAATGCAATTAAATGTAAGTTACATTTTAACTTATCAAATGAGTCTTCTAATTTATCTTTATTTCTTCCTGCATCAAAAATATTCATTGTTTTACATATATAAAGATATGATAGAGGATCAAATATTTTTGGGAAGCTATATGCATTGTATTCTAAGTATCTCTCAACTTCAAAGCTTCCAAATAATTCATATAAACCATCAGTTCTGCTGTATTCTCTTCCAAATTTATTATTGAATAAAGTTGGAGATAAATATGCAATTAATCCTGCCATTCTTCCAATTGCCAAGCCTGGTAAACCTCGTGCTTCTAAATCTTCTTTTTCATAAAGACCATTTTTGAAAGCTGGGTCATGTCTTATTGCTTCTATTGCAATTTTATTAATTGCAATTGCCCAAGGTCTTGTATATGCTGTTGTTGCAAGAGCAATTACAGTATCTGTAAACTCTGGATATTCAATAGAATAACAAAGTGCTTGCATTCCACCCATAGAACCACCAATAACTGCAACAGCTTTTTTGATACCTAATTTTTCATACAAATTCATTTGTGCCTTTACAATATCAGAAATTGTTAAAATTGGGAATTTTAATCTGTACTCTTTTTTAGTCGAAGGGTCAATACTTAATGCATTAGTAGAACCAAAAGTACTTCCAAGATTATTTGAACAAATTACAAAGTATTTTTGTGTATCAATTACTTTTCCATCACCAATAAATTTATCCCACCAACCCGGTTTCGCTTCATCTCCATACCTTCCAGCTGCATGATGTGAACCTGCTAGTGCATGACAAATTACAATTACATTTGATTTATCTTCATTTAATTCTCCGTAAGTTTCGTATCTTATTTGATATTTTTCTAAGATTCGTCCACTTTCTAAATGTAAAGGTTGATTAAATTCTTGCGTTTTTGTTTCTATTTTCAAATTATCTTATTCCTGAATTTTATTGCTTTTATATTATCAAAAGCTAAGATAAGACTAGCTTTAAGCATTTTTTATTTCATCATAAGATATTTTTATAATTTCTTGCCAAGTTACATCTGGTGACCACTGCTCAAACAATGAAATATCAATATCATCAAAAGGAGTTTTTAGAACATATTTATGGTAAATATACATAAATGCACTAACACGATAATTTAAAGCACAATGAACCCAAACTTTGTTTGAGCCTAAGGCTTGTAAGGTATTTAAAAATAGTTTTACATCTGAGGCTTTTGGATTTTCAAAATCTACAGGAATATGAAAATATGCCATATTTAAATCTGTTACTATTTTATCTTCATTTTCTATTGCATTTGAAGCATTATGTAAAGCTAGATTTATTACAACTTCAAAATCATTGTCTGCTATTTGTTTAAACTGTTCA
Organism: Poseidonibacter parvus; assembly: GCF_001956695.1. Classification (NCBI taxonomy): domain Bacteria; kingdom Pseudomonadati; phylum Campylobacterota; class Epsilonproteobacteria; order Campylobacterales; family Arcobacteraceae; genus Poseidonibacter; species Poseidonibacter parvus. The sequence goes on along the minus strand of NZ_CP019070.1, from coordinate 1,330,089 downwards.
ACACTTGGCTGTCCTGATGTCGAAATTAATTCATTTATTTCTATATAGTTTAAAATATTTTCCATATATTTCCTTTTACTTTTGTTTTTTTATTGTTTCTTCTAGTTTGTTTATATACTGTTTTTTTAAGCTTTCAGATATAAAAGATGAATTAAAAGAGTTTTTAATTAGCTTTATAATATCTTCTTCACTAATGTCTAAGTTCTCATATAGATTAATAAAGTTTTGATTTAAATAACCTTTAAAATAGGAAGGGTCATCAGAATTAACTGTAACATTTAAATCATAATCTAAAAGCTTTTTTATATTATGTTGAGAATAATTTTCAAATACTTTTAGTTCAATATTTGAATTAGGACAAACAGTTAAAGGTATTTGCTCTTTTTTTAATCTTTGCATTAATTCATCTGATTTATAAGATTGTACTCCATGATCAATTCTTTGGATACTTAAAATATCAAGTGCTTCAAAAATATATGAAACATCAGCCTCTTCTCCTGCATGAGCTACAAGTTTAAAGCCTTTTTCTTTTGCTTTTTTAAATACTTCTTCAAATTTTGAAGGAGGATTTCCTAGTTCTGAAGAATCAAGCCCAACTCCTAATATATATTTTTTATATTCTAAGGCTTGATTTAAAGTTTTTAAAGCATCTTCTTGGTCTAAGTGTCTTAAAAAACACATAATAATTGCAGATGTGATTCCAAACTTTTCTTTTGCATCATTTAAAGCTTCTTGTATTCCTTCAATAATTGTTTTAAACTCAATTCCTCTATGTGTATGTGTTTGAGGATCAAAAAATATTTCTGTATGAACAATATTATTCTCAACACATTTTAGAACATAATCCCAAGTTAAATCATAGAAATCTTGCTTATGTATAAGTACTTTTGCACCTGCGTAATAAATATCTAAAAAGCTTTGTAAAGAAGTAAAGTTATATGCTTTTTTAATATCATCAATTGTTTTGTAAGGTATTTCAATATTGTTTCTTCTTGAAAGTTTGAACATAAGTTCAGGTTCTAATGAGCCTTCAATATGTAAATGTAGCTCCGCTTTTGGTAATTGTTTTATAAATTCTATCATCAAATAATTCCAGTTATATTAATATTTCGCGTAATTATACATTACAAGTGTACTCAATTAAGTTAATTTATATATAATTTCTTCATAAAATAAAGTTCAAGAAAAAAGAGAAATAAAATATGATAAAAGCAAAATCACAAGATGCAATTAAAGCTTTGAGTTTAGTTACATCTTTACAAAATAGATTTGTAAAAAAACTTGACAATTTAAGTAAATTAATAGGTGAAGATAAAAAATTTGATGAAGTTATATGGCTAAGAGATGAAGGAGTTCATGGTGGAGGGAATAGATTTGAAGCAAGTGACAAAACACTTTTTAACACTGCTAGTGTAAATGTTTCTCAAGTTCATTATGATGAAGATGAAAGTAAAAAACTTCAAAGTGCAACTGCAATTTCTACGATAATTCATCCAAAAAATCCAAATGTTCCTTCGATTCATATTCATATTTCTTTGACACAAACTAGAGGAAATGATTCTTATTGGAGAGTTATGGCTGATTTAAATCCAAGTATTAATAATATTGAAGATAAAGAAATATTTGAAAAATCCTTAAAAGAACTTTCTCAAGATAACTTTGAAGAAGGAATAAAGCAAGGCGATAAGTATTTTAATATTCCTGCTTTAAATCGACATAGAGGTATTTCTCATTTTTATTTAGAAAACTATAAATCATCAAAAAAAGAGGATGATTTTAATTTTGCAAATAATTTTGGAGAAGGCATTATTGACACATATATAAATATTATTACAAATGCTTTTGAAACAAGAAAAGAAATAAGTTCTGAAGATATTCAAAAACAGCTTGATTATCATACTTTATACTTATTTCAGGTTTTAACACTTGATAGGGGTACAACTTCAGGGCTTTTAGTTCATAGTCAAAATGATATTGGAATAATGGGTTCACTACCTTCTTTTATTAATAAAGACTTACTAAAATCATGGGAAAAAAATGCAGAAAAACCACAAGATGAATTAGTTTCTAATTTAGTAAAAGTTATAAATGATGAAGGAAAAATTGATAGCAAAACAAAAGAAAAACTAGCAAATGAAGTTAGAACTTTTTATAAAAAACATCCTCAAGCTTTAAGTAAACAAGCAAGTGGAAATACAATCCCATCAACAGTATCAAATCACAAAGGTTAAAACATGGCAATTTTTGGAAAATTAGAAGAAGTAAAAAAACAAATAAATAATAAAGCTTTTCAAATAGCTTTTGATTATTTACAAAATATCAGTGATGATTTTGAAACAATCGATGAAAATGAATGTATAAAAGAGATGTTAAGTGAAGATATTTTTGTTCTTAAACAAGCTTATACTACAAAAGAAAGAAGTGATTGTTTTTTTGAATCTCATAGAAAGTATGTTGATGTTCAGTTCATGGTAAAAGGTGATGAGTACATGGATGTAAGTTGTATTGAATCGTTAAAAGTCATAAAAGAGTACGATGATAAAACAGATTTTATAAAGTATGAAGGCAAAGAAAATGATATATCTAAGCTTTTAATTAAAGAAAAAGAATTAGCAATATTTTATCCAAGTGATGCTCATCAACCTTGTATAAAAACAACTCAAAAAGAGCTGGTTTATAAAGCAGTTATAAAAATACCTCTTGAATTAGTAAAAAATTAAATCTTCCAATGATTTAGTTTTTTATTATCTAAATCTTTTCTTACATCTTCACACAATAAAGGGAAGAACTCTAAAAAATCTTTTTCTAAATCTTCGATATTTATATGAACATCATAAAAATATCCAGAGGCAGTTTCTCTTTTTAGTAAACGCTCAGACAGTCTTAAATCCATTCTTTTAAATGAACTGTTTAACTGCTCTAAAGTATGATATTTATTTAATAAATCTTTGTTAATTAAGTTTGTAACAATTGTATGAGCTTTTGAAGGTAAATAATCTAAGCTTTTATTTGCTTTAATATAAAAATTATTAGTAAACTCTTGTATTGAAACCTTTGAATACAGATCCCAATTTTTAGTAAGTAAATAATCATAAGTTAAATCAATAATAACAGGCTTTAGTAAACCTTTTTCTCTTAATCTTTTTTTACTTAATTTTACAATTTCATGTGAATCTGTAAAGGAGTCGATTTGAACATGGGTTTTCATACCACTTATCATTTGTGAGCTTGCATTTTCCCATGTTTTAGCTTTTAATGGATCTGCTAAAATATTGCCAATTTGAAAATCAATATGATTTTCTGATAAAAATGCATGTGCTAACCAATTCATTAAATTCCTTTTAAAATCGTACTTTATATTAATAAACTTAAATGCCAATAAAACAAATATTTATGCATAATATTATATAATCCCAATACTAATAAAAAGGAAGTTATTTGAACGTAGATATGACAAAAGTAGCAAATGTAATTTTATATATGTTACATAAAAAAGTTGAGCATTTAAATGATAAAAAACTATCAATTATGCTTTTCCTAATGGAGTACAATCATCTTAAGTTTTGTGATAAAAAAATATTCAATGAAGAATTTATAAAAAATTCAAGAAATCCAGAACCTGTTCTTCTTGGTGAATTATTTGATGTAATTGCAAACAATGAAGATTTAGATGAAGAAGATGAAAGATTATATTTTATTCAAGAACTACTTGATTACCTTGATATTGAACTTGTTGAGAGAAAGAAATTTGTTGAATTAAAGTTTATTAAAATGGAAGAAGAGTTCGATGAATCAATTTTTGATGCAGATGAAATGAAAACAATTCATAAAATTGTCTCAGAATTTAAAGATGTAAGTCCTAGAAATATTGCAAATGCATGTTTTCAAATTGATGATTTAAGAAAAATACCAAATGGTGAAGTAATTATATAAGTAGAAAGAAGTATTAGAAATTTTTCTTAAAGTTTCTAATATCACTTTGTGTTAAAGATAATTGCTTAATCTGACTTTTTTGTAAAATTGGATTCATCAATGCATCTTTTACATTTATATGAGGAATTCCAACTAAATGTGCTATTTCATGAGCTAAAATCACTTTTAATTCATTTTTACTTTCAAAACCATAAACTTCAATTTTATTCATAATATTTTTAATATTCTTTTCTTTTACTCTTTTACCTTTTTGATAAAAAACTTTTGTAGTAACTTGTCTTTGACCAATTGTATTGCCTTTTACTTTTCTAAAACTTCTGCTTATTCTTTCTAATTCATTATTTAATCTATTATACTCACGAATTAAACTATTTTGTAATCTAATTTTTTGATTATAAAAGTTTAAATCGGACTTTAGTTTTCTCTCATCTCTTTTTACTTTATTACTCTGTTTTTTAATTTTACTTTTTTCTAGTTTTATATAATTTTTAATTCTGTCAAGTTCATCTTTTGGGAACTTTTTTTGTTTATTTACTTCACTTACATAAGCATTTAAAGCTTTGATTTTTTTATTTACAATATTGCCATCTTCTTGTATATATCTTTTTTTGATATTTATTTTTTCTAGTTTAGCAGGTAAAGAAGCTTGAATATTTTCTATTTTCTTTCTTTTTAATTCAATTCTTTCTTTTTTTCTTTCTATTCTTTGTTCAAGTTTTGAAGCAGGTACATATAATATATCAATTGGTTTACCATCTTGTGAGTAATCAAAAATATTCATATCAAGATTTGATTCAAAGAGATATTCTATCTCATTTAGCATATTACGTATTTCTTGTTTATTTATTTTATTTTGGTAGTAATTATCTATTTTCCCTATTTTTATCTTTTCATAAGATGCAAAAGAGAAAGAAATAAAGATTAAAATTAAAAGTATTGTTTTTTTCATCATAATGTATTTTAATTAAAATAGTATTTAGATATAGTAAAAGCTACAAAATAAGGAATAATATGGCAATTAAAGAAAAACAAAATGTAATTTTAAATTATGAGTTAAAAATAAATGATGAAATAGTAGATACAAATTTTGATAAAGAACCAATTGAGTTTGTTTATGGAGAAGGACAATTAATCGAAGGTTTAGAAAGCGGTATAAAAGATATGAATGAAGGCGATTCAAAAATCTTAAAAATACCTGCATCACAAGCTTATGGTGAATATGATGAAAAACTTAGCGAAACAATTGATATAAAAGATTTTGAAGGTATTGATTTACAAATTGGAATGGTATTAGAAGCTGAAAATAGTAATGACGAACTAATTAAAGCCACTGTAACAGATGTAACAAAAGAGAATGTTACAGTTGATTACAATCACCCTCTTGCTGGTTGTGATTTAGAATTTAGAGTAGAAATTAAATCAATAATTTAATAAAAATCTATTTTAATAAATCTGAACTTCTTCCTAAAATAGCTAAAAGAGCTTTACGAAGTAATTTTACAAAAGGATAGATTACATTTTTGAAAACTTTATTATTTGTAAAGTAAAGTTTTCTCTTTGTAATTGTATTTAAAAAGTTTATTGCATCAGCTCCATGATAAAGCTTGTTATTGTCAACTCTAACAATAAAACCTTCATCAATATCAAAGCCTAGTTTTTTAAAACTGTTTAATTCTTCTATATTTTCTCTGGCATTTAATAAAATCAAATCATGAGATTCTTTTATAATTAAATATTTTGAATATAGATTACAAAAAGGGCATTGTTTATCATAGAAAACTTCTATTTTCATTATGAAATATACTCCTTTAGAATTGTTTTAATACTCAATTTATCCATATTAGAAATAATAAAATGAGCTTTTAGAGATGAAGCGCTTATATCACCTATTAAAATATGATCATCAATATTCTTAAAAAGATGCACTTTAGAACCTGAAATTCCACCTATTGATATTTTTAAACAATTAGAATCTAATTTATTTAAATATCTAGAGCCTCTTGAAAAGCCTATATATACTTTTGCTTTTGGTATTATTTTATTTGATAAGTTTTTAGCTTCTGAATCAATTATTTCATACTTATATTCTTTTATTAGTTCATAAACGGACGCATTCATTTGTTCATGTTGTGATAAAGTTCCAGAAGCAGGATTGCCTTTAATATAGACTATATCAAGCAAAAGGATTCATATTATTAAATAAAACTATCTTATCTAATCTAATTTTTTGTGAATTATCAAGTATCATATATTCAGCCTTATCAATAATTTTAAAATCAATTACTTTTTGCTGTATTTCTTTTTCTTTATCATCTTCTATATAAACAATCTTTGATAATGTTTTTTTAACAGCTGCCGTTTCTAAAACATCATAAAAATGACAAGACACTCTTTTGTATTCATCCATATGAATATCCTTTTAAACTTTTAACTTAATTTGATAAAAGATACTTTTTTGTACTTTTAGCAATTTGTTCTGGGGTTTTTCTACCTAATTCACGTTCTATTATTTCATCATTTTTAAAATAAATCAAGGTAGGTAAGACATTTACGCTAAACTCTTTAGCTAGTGACTTTTCTTTTAACATATCTATTTTATAAATATGTACATCATCTTTCTTATTTTTATTATAAACTATAAGACTTTCTTCTACGTCTACACAAGCACTACATCCAATTGTATAAAAATCTAATATTACTTTTTTATTTATTGTTTTTTCTTCAAAATTTTCTGAAGTTAAATCTTCAAAGGCAAAAAGAGTAGAAAAAAATAAAAATGGTACGATTAAAAAAGTTCTTTTAAAAATCATAATTACTCCTTAAAATAGAGTTTATCAAAGTAATGTAGCAAGAATATAAAATTAAGATTCTAAGAGTTGGAAATATATTCCTACTCCTAGATAAGTGTGAAAACTATTTAGCTAAAGAAGCAAACATATCAGCAGTTACTTCTGATACTTCTTTTGTACCATCAAGTTCTACAATAACGCCCATGTTTGTATAGAAATCAATTAATGGAGCAGTTTGCTCATGGTAAGCTGATAATCTTTGTTTTACAGTTTCTTCTGTATCATCAGCTCTTTGGATTAAATCTTCTTCTTTTTCATCTGTAGGTGGATTAAATTTCATGTGATAAATTTTACCAGTTACTTTAGATGTTCTTCTTCCCGTAATTCTTTCAACTATTAATTCATCAGGAACATTTAAAGAGATTACTTTATCTAAAGAAATATTCATATTAGCCATTAAATCTTTTAAAGCTTCAGCTTGTGGAAGAGTTCTTGGGAAACCATCAAGAATAAATCCTTTTTTACAGTCATCTTCAGCTAGTCTATCTTTGATAATACCAATAATAGTTGAATCAGGAACTAATTTTCCAGCATCCATAAAATTCTTTGCTTCCATACCCATATCAGTTTTATCAGCAATTGCAGCTCTTAAAATATCACCTGTAGAGATTTGAGGGATATCATACTTTTCTATTAAAAACTTTGCTTGTGTACCTTTTCCTGCGCCTGGAGCTCCAAATACCATTAAATTCATGTTCAACTTCCTTGATTTGTTTTTGTGATTGTATAAAAAAAGTAGTTAATAGTACCTAAGAGGAATAAATTACATTAGAAAATTTAGAGATATGAGTTTTATTTTATATTTGTGTATAATATCAATAAAAAAAGAGAAATATGTATAATCCTATATCATGCGAGTTTTTTGACCAATTAAATGTTGCAATGCAAAGAAAAATACCATCAACAGTTGTTTACTTAAAAAATGAAGAAGAAAAAGAAACGGTAAAAGGTGTTGTTAAAACTATGGAAGTTGTTGATGGAATTGAGTTTATGATTTTAGATTCAAAAGAAAAAATAAGATTAGATACAGTGATTACTTTTAATGGTAAAAAGCACAAAGACGTATAAACCTACTTTTTGTTAACAAACTCTTCAATTTTAGAAGCAAAATAAACAGGACATTCCAACATTGGGTAATGCCCTGCTTCTTGACATTCAATAATTTCTAAATTATTATAATAATTTGAAAATAGTTTTGTAATTGATTTTATTCCAAAAATTGGAAAATCATATTTCCCAACTATAATTTTTATAGGTATATTTATATTTTCTACTTCATTAGAAAAATCAGTTTCTAAATACATTTTCATATATCCTACTCGAGCACTAAGAGTAGAAGCTTCATATGCCATTTTGATTCTAGTTTTAGCCCATATTTTATTATGTCTTTTACTTGCACTATAAACTATTTCTTCAATTTTATTTTTATTTTCACTCATTTCATTTATAAGTTTATCTTGAGCTATTTGTGGAAGTTTTATTCCACTTGGTGGTATGGGAGTAACAAGTATAAGTTTTGAAACTCTTGCGTCAATGAGTGCAATTTTTTGAGCAATTAGTGTTGACATTGAATGTGCAAGTAATGTTACATCATCTAAATTTAAATATGTAATAAGATTTTTAATATCATTAGATGCTTCATTACAAGAATAATTACCTTCAATCTCTTTAGATAATCCATAACCACGCAAATCTACAAATATATAAGTGAAACTATCTGTATCTAAGTAAGTAAATGTAGGCTCATAGTTTTTATAATTTCCCATTAATTCATGTAAAACTATTATATTCTTCTTACCAGTTCCAATTATTTTATGGCCTAACTTTATCATTACTATCCTATATATTTATTCTTTTAGCAAAAATATTAGCATCTATTTTCTTATATTTGAATTTCACTAATTTGCAGTTGTGGTTGGCAGTTAGTAAAGTTTGCAATATCAGAAAGTATTTCTACTGAATTTGGCTCAAAAATTGCTTGAAAAGACTCAAGTGATTCAAATGACATATGAGTCATAACAACATACATTGCAGCTTCACCAGGTACTCCACTGGCAAGTCCAAAATCTACTTGTGCATTTTTTAAAGAATCGCCTAAAAGTTTTGAAACTAAAGGAACATGAGTATTTAAATAATATTCTTTATCAAAAATCAACTCATCTGAATTTGGGTACAGTACACTTACTTTTATCATTTTATTATCCTATTTTTTATTTAACTTTTTAAAGTTAACAAAAGTCTATCATAAGAATATAGCCTGAAAATACTAAGTTTAAAAACCTTTTTGATACACTAATTTAATATTTTGGAGAAGTAATGAAAATAGAAGAACAAATCGAACAAATACTAGATAGTATAAGAAAAGTGGCTTTTTATGTAGGTCATGGAAAATATAATGACTATATGACTACAGAAGAAGTTATAAAAATCAAAGCAACTTTGGAAAAAATACTTGAAATAGAAAAAGAGTATGAAAAGGCTAATACAGCTGGAGAAAAAGATGCAATATATAAACGATTAGTTAAATATCAAACTTTTAGTATTAAGGATTTTATTGATTATAAAATTTGATATAGTAAAAGACTAGAAAAATAAACTATTAAGAAAGAGTATAAAAGTTACTTAGGATAAATTTAAGTAAAAAACATTTTACCATAATTCTATTTTATAACACTCTTTTGACTATAATTCAAATAAAAACAGGATAATATATTATGAGCGAAAAATCAAACGAATTTTTACAAAGAGCAGATGCTCAGATTGCAATTGCAAATGAACAACTACAACAAGGATTAACATTAGGTGAAGTAAGTGCTTCATATATGTATGGTTCAGTACGATTTAGTACTTATATGGCATGTACAGCATATCATACAGCAGAAGATATGCTTGCAGAAAAAGATGAAATTATAGAGTATTTTGCAAAAGAATATAAATTAGCATTAGAAGAACACCTAAATAATCATGCAGTAACTCATGATTTTACACAGAATAAAATTAAATAGTTAGAAAAGAGGTGTATAAAATGCACCTTTGTTTTAATTATCTTTAACAAGTTTAGAAGAATTGCCTTTATAAATTAATTCAAGTTTCTTTAGTCTAGTTAGTTTTTTTATTGCATATTCTCTTTTTGATGCAGTACTTCTGTTTTCAGAAGACTCTTTATATACAAGTTTAACAGGTCGTCTAACCTTTGTATACTTTGCGCCTTTATCACTTAAATTATGTTCATTTAATCGTTTTGAAATATCTTTAGTAATTCCTGTATATAAACTACCATCATTACATTCTAGTATATATACAAAATATGACATTAAAAGCCTTTAAAAGAATATGATGAAGTTTGTTATCCTTCATCATATTTAAAAAGTAAAGATTAACTCTTTACTGTAGTTTTATACGTGGTAGTTTGGAGCTTCGTTCGTAATTGTAACATCATGAACATGAGACTCTTTAAGTCCTGCTGATGTAATTTCAACAAACTCTGCAGTTTCTTGGAATATTTTAATATCTGCAGATCCTAAGTAACCCATAGAAGATCTTAATCCACCAGTCATTTGATGAATAATATCAGCGATTGAACCTCTATATGCAACTCTACCCTCAATACCTTCAGGTACAAGTTTATCAGCAGCAGTTCCTTCTTGGAAATATCTATCCGTACTTCCTTTAGTCATTGCACCAATAGAACCCATTCCTCTATAAGTTTTGAATTTTCTTCCTTGGTATAAAATTAATTCACCTGGAGATTCATCAGTTCCTGCTAATGCAGAACCCATCATTACAGATGATGCACCTACAGCTAATGCTTTTGCAACATCACCAGAATATTTAATTCCACCATCAGCAATAACTGGAATACCATATTTAGCACCTTCAGCAGAACACTCATCAATTGCAGAAATTTGAGGAACTCCAACACCAGCAACAATTCTAGTTGTACAAATTGAACCAGGACCGATTCCAACTTTAACTGCATCAGCTCCTGCATCAATTAATGCTTTAGTTCCTTCAGCAGTTGCAACATTACCTGCAATAATTTCAACATCTAATACTTTCTTAATTGCAGTAACAGAATCTAAAATACCTTTAGAATGTCCATGAGCAGAATCCATAACTAAAACATCAACACCAGCTTCAACTAATGCAGTTGCTCTATCTAATTGACCAACACCAATAGCAGCACCAACTCTTAATCTTCCAAAAGTATCTTTACAAGCATTTGGATGTTCTCTTTTTTTATTAATATCTTTAATTGTAATTAAACCAATTAATTTATTTTCATCATTAACAATTGGTAATTTTTCAATTTTATTAGCATGCATAATTTCGGCAGCTTCTTCTAAAGTCGTACCTTTAATTGCAGTAATTAATGGAGAGTGTGTCATTTTATCTGCAATAACTTTTGTGAAATCTTTTGTAAATCTCATATCTCTATTTGTAATAATTCCTAATAATGAATTAGTATCATCTACAACAGGAATACCAGAGATTTTATATGTAGCCATTATATCTTCTGCATCTTGAAGAGTTTGATCTTTCTTAATTGTAATTGGATCTGTAATCATTCCTGACTCTGATCTTTTAACTTTTCTAACTTGCATAGCTTGAGTTTCAATATCCATATTTTTATGGATAATACCAATACCACCAAGTCTTGCCATTGCAATAGCAGCTTCAAATTCTGTAACTGTATCCATAGCTGCAGAAATAAAAGGTACATTTAACTCAATTGTTTTAGTTAATTTAGATTTTAAACATACTTCTTTAGGTAAAACTTCTGATTTTGCTGGTACTAATAAAACGTCTTCAAATGTAAGTGCTCTTTTTCTTATTCTCATAATATCCCTTTCTTATTTTTTATAATTAATTGCTTTTTCTAGTGACAATGCACCATCAAACATAGTTTGTTCATCGAATGCAGGTCCAATTAGCTGTAAACCAACTGGCATTCCATCTTCATCTTTATCAACAGGTAAAGAAATAGCAGGTAGTCCTGCTAAGTTAACTGAGATTGTATATATATCACTTAAATACATTTCTAATGATGTTTTAAAACTTCCAAACTTAGGTGCAGTTGTAGGTGCAACTGGAGAAAGAATTAAATCTGCATCTTTAAAAATCTCTTCATATTCATCTTTGATTAAGTGTCTAACTTTTTGTGCTTTGATATAGTAAGCATCATAATATCCAGAACTTAATACAAAAGAACCTAACATAATTCTTTTTTGTACTTCATCTCCAAATCCTTGGGATTTAGTTTGAACGTACATATCTTTAAGTCCACCCTCACCTTTTCTATTTCCGTACCTAACACCATCAAATCTAGAAAGATTTGCAGATGCTTCAGCAGTTGCTACAATATAGTAAGATGAAAGAATCTTTCCAGTATCTAACATGTTTTTATGAACAATTTTATGTCCTGCTTCTTCTAAAGCTTTAATAGATTTACTAAATGCTTTTTGAATAGCCGAACTAGCTTGCTCAATAAAATTATCAATAACCGCAATAGTAAGTTTTTTATTAGCATCAAGCTTTGGAGTAACTGCGTCATAATTAACATTAGCAGATGTAGAATCTTTATCGTCATGCCCTGAAATAATGTCATATAAAATTGCAGCATCTTCAACGTTTTGAGTTATTGGTCCACATTGATCTAAAGAAGATGAATATGCAGTAATTCCGTATCTTGAAACTCTTCCGTAAGTTGGTTTCATTCCAACTACACCACAATAAGCAGCAGGTTGTCTAATTGAACCACCTGTATCAGTACCAAGTGCAGCAATAGCAATACCAGCAGCAACAGCAGCAGCACTTCCACCAGAACTTCCACCAGGTACTTTTGAATTATCAATTGGATTTAATGTTTTACCATAGCAAGAAGTATCAGTAGAACTTCCCATTGCAAATTCATCCATATTTGCACGACCAAAAGCGCTTAAACCTGCTTTTTCTAAGTTGTTGATTACAGTCGCATTATATGGTGAAATATAACCTTTTAAGATATTACTAGAACAAGTAACTTCCCAATTTTTAACATTTATATTATCTTTAATAGCAATTGGAATTCCAGAACCTGAAGTAGAAATATCAGTTGAAGTTAATTGCTCAATATATGCACCAACAGTATTTTCTTTTATTTTTGTAGTTAAATCATCTCTTAATTTATTAATATCGTCACTACCTAAAGTAAGTGCTTCTTTTAGAGTTATCAAACGGTCTCCTGTAATTTATAATTATAGTATTACACCGGATTTTATCTAAAAAATGATTAAAAAATGGTAAAGCAAATATTAATTGAAAATAAAAAGAAAAATTTAAGTTTGAGTGTATTTATGAGTATAAAAAAAGGTAGAAGTCTTAAGACTCCTACCTTTCAAGAATGTATAAATTAGTTATTATACGAATGAAATGAATGCCATTTGAGTAGCATCACCTCTTCTAATTCTTGTTTTAATAATTGAAGTATATCCACCGTTTCTACCTTCGTATTTAGGTGCAATTTCGTTTATTAATTTTTTAGTAGCTTCTTTACTTTGTAATGCTGCAAATACTTGTCTATGAGTATTTAAATCTGCATTTCTAGCAGTAGTTACTAATCTTTCAATATATCTTTGTAATTCTTTTGCTTTTGGAACAGTTGTTTCAATCTTTTCTCTTTCGATAATTGCAATTGCCATGTTTTTTAACAATGCTTTTCTATGAGAAGAAGTTCTACTTAACTTTCTATATCCGTGCTTATGTCTCATCTTCTAAACCCTTAATTATGCTTTAAGTTGCTCTAATTTTCTTCTTAATGCAGAAGCAACGTTTTCTGGAAGTGTATCTTCAACTGGGAAACCAAGTGATTCAAGCTTTTCAGCAATTTCATCATAAGATTTTTTCCCAAGGTTTTTGATATTTTTTACTTCAACTTCACTCATAAGTACTAATTCACCTAAGAATTTTAATCCAGCTCTATCTAAAGAGTTGAATGATCTAGCACTTAAATTTAAGTCATCAATTTTGACAACTAAATCTTTTAGTTCTACTGGCTCTTCACCTGCATCACTAACTGTTACTTCTGATAAATCAAATACTTTATTAAATACTGACATTTGAGAATACATAACAGAAACAGCTTCTTTAAAAGCAGTTATTGGAGAAATTTGTCCATTTGTTTGTACATTAAATACAGCTTTTTCAAAGTTAGGATTATCTTCAACTAACATTTTTTCAATATCATAAACTACTTTTTTTACTGGTGTAAAGAAAGCATCTACTGGAATATAATCTGGTCCAACAATTTCTCTAATATCTTCAGAAGGCATATAACCTATACCTTTTTGAATAATAACAGAGAATGTTAAATTACAATCCGAGTTAATTGTAGCTAAGTGAACATCTGGAGAAACTACTTCAACATCAGAGTTGATTAAGTCTTCACCTTTAATTTCTTTTGGTCCATCAAAAGAATATTCTACTACTACTTGTTCTTCATCACCATTAATTTTAAACTTAATATTCTTAAGGTTAATAATAAAAATAGCTATATCTTCTAGCATCCCTCTTAACGAGTCAAACTCGTGAGAAGCTCCTTCAATTTTTACTGCAATTGGTGCGTAACCAACTGAAGAACTAAGAAGAAGTCTTCTTAAAGGGTGTGCCAAAGTTATTGCAAAACCACTTTCAAATGGATATGCAGAAATCTTTGCTTCATTATCATTGATAGTTTCGATTTCAACTTCTGTTGGTAAAAACGGTGTGTCTGCAAACTTTTTCATTGGCTACCTTTATTTATTACTTAGAATATAACTCTACGATTAATCTTTCTTCAACTGGAATAACTACTTCTTCTCTTGTAGGAACTCTAGTAAAAATACCAAATGCTTTTGCTGTATCTACATCAACCCAATCAACAATACCAGTTTGATTAGTTAATTCTAAAGCTCTAACAACTTGTGGGTTAGATTTAGATTTTTCTTTGATTTCGATTTTTTGTCCTGGTTTTACAACGTAAGAAGGAATATCAACTTTCTTACCGTCAACTAAAACGTGACCGTGTGTTGTAAATTGTCTAGCATTTGCTCTAGTTGTAGCAAATCCCATTCTGTAAACAACGTTATCTAATCTTTGCTCAATTAATGTAATTAAGTTAGATCCTGTATTACCTTCGTTTGTAGAAGCTTTTTTAAAGTATTTTCTGAATTGTTTTTCAGAAACACCATACATGAACTTAGCTTTTTGCTTTTCTCTTAATTGTAAACCGTACTCAGAAATTTTAGTTCTTCTTTGTCCGTGTTGTCCTGGAGCAAATGGTCTTTTTTCTAAAGCAGATTTTCCGTTAAGTCTTCTCTCACCTTTTAATCCAAGGTCTGCATCAAGTCTTCTCTCGATTTTTTCTACTGGTCCTCTATATCTTGCCATAACTACTCCTTACACTCTTCTTCTTTTAGGAGGTCTACAACCATTATGTGGTAATGGTGTAACATCCTTTAACCATGTAACTCTGATACCTTCAATTGCACCAACAGCTTTAACTGCAGTGTCTCTACCAGATCCTGGTCCTTGAATTTTGATACCAACGTTTTTGATTCCATGTTCCATAGCTTTAGCAACAGCATCTTCAACAGCAGCTTGCGCAGCAAATGGAGTAGATTTTTTAGAACCTTTGAAACCTAAGTTTCCAGCTGATGACCATGCAATTGCATTTCCAACGCTGTCTGTAACTGTAACCATAGTATTGTTGAAAGTAGCCGCAATATGTACGATACCGTCAGCAATATTTTTTCTTACAATTTTTTTTCTAGTAACTTTTCTTTTTGCCATTAGTTATCCTTACTTCGCTGCTGCGCCAACAGTTTTCTTTTTACCTTTTCTAGTACGAGCATTAGTCTTAGTCTTTTGCCCTCTACATGGTAAACCTTTTCTATGTCTTAAACCTCTATAAGAACCTAAGTCCATTAATGATTTAATATCCATAGCAACTTTTTTTCTAAGATCACCTTCAACCATATAGTTTTTTTGTAATTCTTGTCTAATTGCTGCAGCTTCATCTTCAGTTAATTCGTGAGCTCTTTTATCTTTATCGATTCCAACAGCATCTAAAATTAATCTTGAGTTATGTAACCCTATTCCAAAAATATACGTTAAAGCATATTCCATTCTTTTTTTATTTGGTAAATCAACACCTGCGATTCTTGCCATGTGTCTTATCCTTGTCTTTGTTTGTGTTTTTTAGTTTCGCAAATCACTCTTACGACACCTCTTCTTTTGACAATTTTACATTTGTCACACATCTTCTTTACTGAAGCTCTAACTTTCATAAGTCGTCCCTCTTTTTTTGTGTATTTTGCCAATATTACAACAGGACTGAACGATCAAGTACATTCCTAATACATTCATCCAACTCTTTATAAAACACAAAACATTTTATAAAAACTTCTTTTATGGTTGTAAAATGGATTTGGATTATATTTAATTTTTACTTAAAGGAAGGTTAATATATAGTATTTAAGTAGTTTAATAAAGCTTATAGTAGAATTTCATAAATTATAAAAGGTAAGAAATGTCAATAATATATAAAAATGAATTAATTAAAATAGAAATAGAAAATAGTGAAATTCCATGGCTAAAGATTTTTACAAATAAAGAAATAAAAGAATTCTCTCAATGTGATAATGAAACAAAATTAGAAATATTTAGATGTCTTGATATTATTGAAAAACAGATGTTAGAATATTTCAAACCAAAAAAAATAAATATTGCATCATTTGGAAACTATATGCCTCATGTGCATTTTCATATTATGGCAAGATTTGAAGAAGATTCATATTTTCCTGAACCTATGTGGGGAAAACTTCAGAGAGTTGCAAAACTTGACTTACCATCTTTTGATAAGTTTTATGAAGAGTTAAATAAAAAGCTATAAGCTTTTTATTTAATTTTTAACCATCTTCATTAATTTTTTTAATTAACTCTTCTAAAACTGTATCAGCTTTATCAATGTCTATTTGACATCCACCAGCAGCTTTATGCCCTCCTCCACCATATGAAAGCATTAATTCTCCAATATTTGTTTTCGAGCTTTTATTTATAATTGATTTTCCAGTACTAAATACAATATTTTGTTTATCTTTACCCCAAACTTTATGAATAGATATATTTATTTCAGGATGCATTGCATAAATCATAAATCTATTTCCAGGATAAATAATCTCTTCATTTGTATAATCAATAATTAGTAAATTATCTTTAATAGTAGTACATCTTATTAATTGTTCTTTAAATTGATCTTCATATTTAAAATATAAGTCAATTCTTTCTTTTATATCTTCTAATTCTAAGATTTCATCAATATTATGTTTAGCACAATAATCAATTAAATCCATCATTAATTGATAATTTGAAATTCTGAATTCTCTAAATCTTCCTAAACCAGTTCTAGAATCCATTAAGAAGCTTAACATTGGCCAGCCTCTTGGACTTAGAATCTCTTCTTCAGTAAAATCTGCAGAATCTGCTTTATTTGCTCCATTCATCATTGCAGTGAAATATCCAGGAAATTTATCATCACCTCCATAATATTCAAAAACAACTTGAGCTGCACTGTTAGCATCCGGGTCAATTATATGATTATCTTTCTTTTCATTTCTTAGTGTTTCAGAATAGTGATGATCGAAAGCTAGATTCACACCTTCTACATAAGGAAGGTTAGTTGTAATATCATTAGAAGTTACTTCAACTTTTCCATCTTGCATGTCTTTTGGGTGTACAAACTCAATTTTATCAATAATATCTAGATATTTTAATAAAGTACCACATACAAGTCCATCCATGTCACTTCGTGTTACTAATCTATATTTTTTTTCATTCATAATCTGATTTCCTAGTTAGGCTTTTTTACATTCTAACATAAAAGATTATTAATTACAATAAAATAAGTTATTTTTTAAGAAAACATCTTTAGAGGAATAAAGAAGGAGTATCCTTCTTTATTATTTGTTTATATAGTTGGCGATTACATCACCCATTTCTGTAGTAGTTAAAACTTCTTTAGCATCAAATTCAGCTAAATCTTTAGTTCTATATCCATCTTTTAATACATTTTTAATTGCATTTGTAATCATATCTGCAGCTTTTTCTTCTCCAAGAGAGTATCTAAGCATCATAGCAGCAGATTCAATTGTAGCAATTGGATTTGCAATTCCTTGTCCTGCAATATCAGGAGCTGAACCATGAATTGGTTCATAAACAGCTGTTTTATCTCCAGATGAAGCAGATGGTAATAATCCAATTGATCCAACAACCATTGAAGCTGTATCAGATAAAATATCACCAAAGATATTTCCAGTTACAATAACATCAAATTGTTTTGGATTTCTTACAAGTTGCATAGCAGCATTATCAACATACATATGAGTTAATTCAACAGCAGGATAATCTTTTGATAATTCATTCATTGTATCTCTCCATAATTGAGAAACTTCTAAAACATTAGCTTTATCAACAGAACAAACTCTTTTATCTCTTTTCATAGCAAATTCAAAAGCTTGTTTACCAATTCTGATAATTTCATCTTTTGTATATACCATTGTATTGTATGCTTTTTGCCCATCATTTGCTCTTGGTTGACCAAAATATATACCACCAATAAGCTCTCTAACAACCATGATATCACAACCTTGAATTACTTCAGGCTTTAAAGTTGATGCATTTACTAATTCGTCATAAACAATTGCAGGTCTTAAGTTTGCATAAACACCTAACTCTTCTCTTAATTTTAAAAGTCCAGTTTCAGGTCTTAACTCTCTTGGTAAATCATCCCATTTCTCACCACCAATTGAACCAAATAAACAAGCATCTGATGCTAATACACCAGGAACAGTTTCAGGAGGTAAAGGAACACCTGTTTCATCAATTGCAATTCCACCCATTAAATATTCTTCATAATCTAATGTAAAATCACAAGCACCTGAAACTGCATCAAGAACTTTAATTGCTTCATCAACAATCTCAGGACCAATTCCATCACCTTTAATTACAGATATATTATACTTTTTCATTTATTTTCCTTCTGCCATTTCTTCAATTGCATAATTAA
Source organism: Poseidonibacter parvus (assembly GCF_001956695.1). NCBI lineage: Bacteria > Pseudomonadati > Campylobacterota > Epsilonproteobacteria > Campylobacterales > Arcobacteraceae > Poseidonibacter > Poseidonibacter parvus. Next base: position 1,311,225 of record NZ_CP019070.1, on the reverse strand, counting down.
TTAATCCACCACTTGCAATTAATTCTTGCATGAATGGAGGAATTGGAGTGAATTTATATTCTTTATTATTTGTTTCATTAGTAATAACACCATTGTCTAAATTAATACTAATCTTTTCACCCTCTTTAATTTCTAAAGATTCTGGAAGTTCAAAAATAGGTAATCCCATATTAAATGCATTTCTATAAAAGATTCTTGCAAAAGATGGTGCAACAACAGCAGCAACACCAGCAGCTTTTAAAGCAATAGGAGCGTGTTCTCTACTTGAACCACATCCAAAGTTTTCACCAGCAACTATAATATCACCTCTTTGTAACTTATTAGGAAATTCAGGGTCTGCATCTTCCATTACATATTTTGCTAAATGTTCTGGATCTGAACTATTTAAATATCTAGCAGCAATAATAACATCAGTATCGATGTTAGCTCCAAAATTCCATACTTTTCCAGTAATTTTATTCATATTTTGTATCCTTGGTCTTCAATAAATTTTTCTATATTTTCAAAGAATTATTTTTTAAAAGATGCATTTTATCTAATACTTTAGTAATTTTTGATTAAATAAACTAAACTAATCGAAATTTCAGCTCTTTTGGGTATAATATCCATCTATTTTAAAAAGAGGATGTTCGATATATGAGCGCAAAAGATTTAAATAAAGCAATTGAACAAACGGTTAAAGAGTACAAAGACTCTATTCTTACTTATGAAAAAATCATTAAAATATTTCCAAAAGCACCATCGGGTGCTAATGTAAAAAAACTTTTAGCTTTCATACAATTATATAACGTTACTGTAATTAGTTCGCAAGAACAAGCAAAAAGAATGAATGCAGAAGAAGCTAAGAAGAGAAAAGAACAAAGAGAAAAACTAATAATGAATGAAGATGATGTTTATGATCTTCTGAAAAATAAAGAATTATTAGAATGGTCTAGATCTGATTCTCCTGTTAGAATGTACTTAAGAGAAATGGGACAAATTCCTTTACTTACTAAAGAAGAAGAAATTGAAATTTCTAAAAAAATTGAAATGGGTGAAGATGTAATTCTTGATGCAATCTGTTATGTACCATACTTAATAGATTTTATTTTAGAGTACAAAGAACCTTTAGTAAATAGAGAAAGAAAAGTAAAAGAATTATTCAGAAACTTTGACGATGAAGATTCTGATGATTCATCTGATGATGATAAAACAGAAACTGATGATTCTGATGATGATAAAGCAGATGGGAAAAAACAAAAGAAACTTGATAAAAGAGCACAAACTATTGTTGATGCTTTCAAAATACTAGAAAAAGCAAAAAAAGATTGGCTTAAATTCTTAACAAAAGAGACTGCAAAATCTGAAGAAGATGCTGACCAAATGCAACACAACTTAGCAATTGCTTTCAAAAAAAGAATCTTAAAAGAAGCATTATTAGACCTTGGACCTACGTCTAAACTAATTACTGAAATTGTAAAAGCTATGGAAACTGCACTTAAATCTGATACAGGATTTGAGCATGAGCTTAAAAGATTAGAGTATAAATTACCTTTATTTAATGATACTTTATTACAAAATCACCAAAAGATTTTAGATAATATTGTAAATTTAACAAAAGTACAAATTACTACTATGGTTCCTGAAGCAACTATGGTTTCTACATATATGGAAATCAAAAAACTTTTTCAAACAGCAGAAGCTTCTAAAGATGGTTTTGATTTAGAACCAGAAGAACTTAAAGATGTATTAGAGCAAATTAAACGTGGTAAAGATATTACTGATAAATCTAAAACAAGAATGGCAAAATCAAACCTTAGACTTGTTGTATCTATTGCAAAAAGATATACAAATAGAGGTTTACCATTCCTAGATTTAATTCAAGAAGGTAATATTGGTTTAATGAAAGCTGTTGATAAATTTGAGTATAAAAAGGGATACAAATTCTCTACTTATGCAACATGGTGGATTAGACAAGCAATTTCTAGAGCAATTGCGGATCAAGCTAGAACTATTAGAATTCCAATACATATGATTGAAACTATTAATAGAATTAATAAAATTATTAGAAAAGGTATTCAAGAAAATGGTAAAGAGCCAGATGTTGAAGAAATTTCTAAAGAAGTTGGATTACCTGTTGATAAAGTTAAGCAAGTAATTAAAATTACTAAAGAGCCTGTATCACTTGAAGCACCTATTGGTTCTGATGATGATGGTAAATTTGGTGATTTTGTTCCTGATGAAAAAGCTCCAACTCCTGTTGATAATATTATGAAAGAAGATTTACAAGGTCAAATTGATCAAATCTTAGCTCAACTTAATGAAAGAGAACAAGCCGTTGTTAGAATGAGATTTGGACTTATGCATGATGCTAGTGATAGAACATTAGAAGAAATTGGAAAAGAACTTTCAGTTACAAGAGAAAGAGTAAGACAAATTGAATCTAGTGCTATTAAGAAGTTAAAGCATCCAAAAGTTGGTAAAAACCTTAAGAATTACGTAGAAAGTTAGAAAATGGATTTTTTTGAAGATTGGGTTGAGCTAGACTTAAACCCTATTATCACTTTTTCTTCTACGTCGAAGATTTTATTTAGTAATTCAGAAGCTCAGTTTTTATTAAATAGAATAAAACCAAAAGAGCTTTATGATATGGCTTTACAGTATGCTCCAAAATCTTTTGGAGCACAAACTTCATATATTGACATAAGTATGCAAAATTATACATTTTATGCAATTACTGTTAAATATGATAATGAAGATGAAATTCATATGAAACTTTATAAAAGTGCAATGGTAAAGAAAGAATCAACTCTTAATATAAAAAATATAAATAGTACAAATATTTTTACACTTGTAGATTTAGCAATTTCTACAAATAAAATTAAAACGAATACTACTTATTCTAAAAATTATGACCCTTCAATTCCTGAATTTAAACTTGATGCAAGTTTATTTATAAAAACATTAAATCAAGTATTTGATGCTTTTGATGGCTCGGATAGTATTGAATGTTCTATTTTACTTAAAATTGGAGAATATATTAGAATTGATGGGAAAAAGTATTCATTAATTGCAGTTGAAATAACATCTAATAAAAATGCAATAAAAGAACTTCTTCAATATAAAGAAGATAGCTCTTTTATTTTAACATGTAATGAAAATAAAATAAGTATAGATTTACCACTAGTTATTTAATATTAATCTTTCAAAGCTTTTATTTTTTCTCTAAAAGCTTTGAGAATAATACTCCAATAGGAACAATTCCTAATCCAATTATAAAAGCTATTGGAATAAATAGCTTATTATTATTTAAAGCAAAGAAACCAAATATTAATGTTCCATAACCTAAAATTCTATATATTGATAAAAAACCTGTTGCAGAAAAGATAGTATTTTTAACCGAATTCTTTTTTACTTTAGACTTTTCCTCAGTAATAATCTCTTTTATCTTTTCAGGTGTTAATTCTTCTTCTGGAACTTCTTCATATTCAGTATATAAATCATAAGGATCATCTATTTCATCAACTTTATCCCTACTCTGAGTTTTAATTTCTTTTGATAAATCAAGATTTGAAAGTCTTCTATTTATATTTTTTCTATAAGATAAAAAAGAAGCAATAGTAATAAGTAATGATGAGACAAAAGCTACTTGAGTATTTAACAACCATATTGGTGTATTAAATACTAAAGCATAAATAATCAAACAAAGATCAAGTACAATAAATACTAGTGCAAAATTTTTAATAGATTGATTAATCTTCATCGTCGTCGTATTTCTTATCCCCATGTTTAGCTCTATAAGAATATCTAGGGTCATCTTCCATACCCTCATAAGATTTTTGAGCTCGTTTATAAGCTCTATATACATTAAGACCAGCTGCTGCTATTCCCCAAAATACTCCAAGCCACAATAACCAATCAATTTCAAAAAGTGCTTTTAATCCATATCCAATTCCAAAACCAATAGCAACTGCTGCTACCATTGAAATACCTAAAGATAAATTATCTAAAGCTTCAAGTTTATCTCTATGTTTTGGAGTAATTTTTTCTTCTTTATTTGCCATCTTGAAACCTATTTAATATATGAACAACAATAATCAGTTATTGTTTTCACTTTAATATCAAAGTTTGAATTTGCAATTACACTAAAAGAAGTATCAGCTGTGTATGTATTCCAAGTATCCTCACCTGCTAGTTTAACTTCAACCTCACCTGCTAAAATTTCCATTAACTCAGCTTCTTGTGTTCCAAAGTTATAAGTTCCAGGCATCATAATACCTAAAGATTTACTTTCACCATTTCCATCAATAAATGATCTACTTGTAACATTACCATCAAAATAAATATTTGCTTTTTTTACTAATTCAACATTTTTAAAACTAATCATTTTATTCCTTTTATAAACTTTTCATTACTTCTGATGCTGCACTAATACACTCATCAATATCGTCATTTGTCATAACAGTTGATATAAAACCTGCTTCATATTGTGAACAAGCAAAATAGAAACCTTTTTTTAACATTTCATGATGAAATTTAGCAAATCTATCAAAATCACATTTTGCTACTTGTTTGATATTAAAAGGTTGTTCTTCACAAAAGAAGAAACCAAACATAGAACCTCTAGTATTTACTTGTAAAGGAATGTTATTTGCACTTGCAACTTCTTTTAAGCCATTTACTAATCGTAAAGCTTTATTATTAAGTTCAGTATAAACATTTGGATTTGCTTTTAATTTTCTAAGGTTTGTTAATCCTGCTGTCATTGCAACTGGGTTTCCACTTAAAGTTCCTGCTTGATAAACTGCACCATCTGGAGAAAGATAATTCATGATTTCACAAGAACTTGCAAAAGCACCAACTGGCATTCCTGCACCAATTACTTTACCAAAAGTAATAATATCTGGCTTTGCAGCAACTATTCCAGAAGCTCCTGTTAAAGAAACTCTAAACCCTGTCATTACTTCATCATAAATTAATAAAGCACCATTTTTATCACATAATTCTCTACAAGCACTTAAAAATTCTTCAGTAGCTGGAACTAATCCCATATTCCCTGCAATTGGTTCAATAATAATACAAGCAATATCATTTGAATCTTCAAAACATTTTTTTAAGTTTTCAATATTATTGTATTCACAAACTAAAGTATGTTTAGTTAAATCAGCTGGAACACCAGGAGAACTTGGAGTTCCAAAAGTAGCTAAGCCAGAACCTGCTTGAACAAGTAATGAATCAGAATGTCCGTGATAACATCCTTCAAATTTTAAAATATCATTCTTTTGTGTAACACCACGTGCTAATCTAATTGCAGACATTGTAGCTTCAGTTCCAGAACTTACAAATCTAACTTTATCAATATAATCATACATATCAACAATTTCTTGTGCTAATTGTGTTTCAAGTTCTGTTGGAGCTCCAAAAGACAAACCATTTTTAACAGTTTTAATAACAGCTTCTTCAACATCACTGTCACAATGACCAAATATCAAAGGTCCCCATGATTGTACAAAATCTAAGTATTTATTGTCATCTACATCATAAATATATGCACCTTTTCCTTTAGTTATAAAAGGTGGAGTTCCTCCAACACTTTTGAATGCACGAACGGGAGAATCAACACCACCTGGTATTACTTCACAAGCTTGAGTATATGCTTTTATTGAATTATCAAACATTTATATTCCTATTAATTTTCTATTAGCGTTATTCTACTATAATCACGTTATGAAACTTATTATACTTAGCTTTATTATTTCAATATCTTTACATTTATTTATATTCAATGATTATGAACTTCAAAAAAAGCAAGAAGTAGTTAAAAATGAAATAAAAAAAGAGAAAAAAGCAAATGTTATTTTTGCAAAAATTAAAAAAGAAAAGAAAATTGTCAAAAAAGAAATTCTTAAAGCTAAAGTTACAAAACCCAAACTTCTTGAAAAAAGAAAAATTGTTAAAAAAAGAGTAAAAAAAGTTACGAAAAAAAGACCTATAACAAAAAAAGTAGCAAAAAAATTAGTTAAAGCACCTAAAAAGATTACTTATGATAAAAAAAGAGTAACAAAGTTACCGTCAAAGAAAAAATTACAAGCTGTAAAAAATAGAACTTTAGAAGACTTTTTATCACAACCTGATCCTATTGATAAAAGAATATTAGATGATATTCAAAAATTATACGGTAAAGAGTTTGAAACATTTACAAAAGTTCAAAAAGCTTTTATAAAGAAAAATTTCAATAGTTTTCAAGTAATAACACAAAGAGTGTTAACAAGATTAGGATATCCACAACTAGCAATACAAAGAAGATTATCTGGAAAAAATGTAGTTGAATTTTTATTCCATCCAAATGGAGATATTTCGAACTTGAGGATTATAAATTCATCTGGATATGAAGTATTTGATAAATATACATTAAGATTAATTCAAATAGCGTATAAAGATTATCCTAAACCAAAAACAACAACTAAACTAAGATTTAATGTACGATATAGATATTATTAAAGGGACAAAATGATTACAGAAGAATCATATTTAAAGAAACTAATAAAAGGAAAAATTAGCTTAAGTATAACTTTTTGGTTATGGTTTGTATTTATAAGCCTTATGATTAACTTTTTTATTGATAATAGTTTTAATGAAGTAGAATTTCATAGAAATAATAGTGAAATGTTTTTTAGTATCACTATTTATTTTTTAATTTTTATATATTCTATATTTATTTTTATAGCAGTACAAAAAAGTGCCTTAAACTATATTGGTAATAAACTTTGGTCTTTTTTAGCAAGAGTAATTATAACAATAAATCTTTTCTTCTCATTATTTCAAGCTTATGATTTATTAAGAGTTTATTTTTTTGAAGATTATGCAATAAAAAGTGAAATAAATAACTTCAAAAAGAGTCTTCCTTTAAAAGTTGATTCTTTTAGTTATTTGATTAATATTGATATAAAAGAGAAGAATATTTATTATACTTATTTACTTGATAATATTGAAGCAAATTCAAAACTAAATATAAATAAGTTTAAATCACAAGTTCAAGACTCTCTTTGTGAAGATGAAAACACATTAAAACTTTTGAAAAAGGATTATGTATTAGATTATACTTATGTTGATAAAAATGAAGAAAAATTTACAAATATAATAACAAATAAATTAAGTTGTGGTAAAAGTATTTATGACTTAGAAATTCTTAGAGAAATACTAAGAAATGAAAATTAAAAGGTTTTATAAAAAATGAATTTAGAACAAATACAAGAAAAACTTTTAAGTGAATTTGACTTAAAAAAAGTGATGGATATTTTAGATAAATTAGATGAAATTTATTTCAAAGAAGATTTAATTAATAATATAAAAGGTCTAGTTAAAATGGCTTATCTTTCAAGAGAAATGGATGATATTAGCTTTTCATCTGATCATTTTATTATAAATAGAAGTTATTATGAAGGCGAAGAAGTTGAATACTCTTTAAGTTTTTTACTTGAAGTCAATTCAAATCTAAGCTACAAACTTGAAAAAGATTTTGAAACAAAAAACATAAATGAAAAAGAGTTACAAATAAAAAGAAAATTAGAAGAACTATTACTTTTTAATCAAAATGCCTATGAGGAAAATAATGATAATTTAGTTTTAGAAGGTAATCTTCAAAGAATCGAAAGAATCTTAGAAATAATAGAATAATAAAAAGCCTGTAAAGGCTTTTTATAGTTTTCTTTCATAATTATATAAATCCATATATCTAAAGGCTAATAAGTTCTCCAAAATTGCAAAAATCACAATAAAATTAATAAAAGAACTTCCCCCATATGAAAATAAAGGTAAAGGAAGACCAACTACAGGTGCAAAACCAATAACCATTAAAATATTTACACTCATATTAAAAAACAGTAATAGCCCCAATCCTGAGGCAAATACCCGGATGACGTAATCATCTTTAAAGTAATAATTTAAAGTTAGCAAATGAGCTATTAATAATCCATATAAAAAGATTAATCCAATTGCACCTAAAAATCCGTATCTTTCAACAAAATATGCAAAAATAAAATCACTTGTAGCAATAGGCAAAAACTTTAGCTGTGTTTGTGTTGCTTCTTCACTTAATTTTCCAACTAAACCACCTGAACCAATTGCGATGATTGATTGTTGTACGTGATAACTTGGTTTTTCAGAAATAAAATCTTTTATTCTTTTCTTTTGATAATCTTTGATTAAATATGTATAAATAAAAGGTGATGATATTCCAATAACTAAAAGTATAGAAGTCCAAATTTTCCAATTAACTCCAACAATAAATAAAATTCCATAACCCACAAGTAATAATACTAATGCAGTACCTAAATCAGGCTCTTTAGCAATTAAAACAAAAGGTAATAATATATAAAAAGAAAAATACACAAAATCGTTAAAACCATAACCATTTTTTGGTGGAGGTCTATTATGAATTAAATACCCAAGCATCAAAATGTATATAGGTTTGATTAGTTCAGAAGGCTGCATTGTTGTATTTAAAATAGGTAAAGGAAGCCACCTTTTAGCACCTAGTTTTGTAACACCCCAGAATTCAACTGCAATTAAAAGAAAGATTCCTAGCCAATAAAGAAAAGGAATCCATCGAAGTTTTTTTCTAATTGGTAAAATAAATACTATAATAAAAGCAAAAAATGAAAGTGTAAAGTATATTAATTGTTTATTCGCTAATATTTCATTTGTTTCACTAATTAGATGATATGATAAATATATCAAAGGTAAAACAAAAAGTATTAACAAATAATCAAAATGGGAAATAATTCTCTTATCAAATAAACGCATAGTGAAAGAGTATCTAAAAATGTATAAAAATTTTATTGTTCAAGAAGCAAATAGATTAGATAAATTCTTAGCATCACAAATTGATGCTTCAAGAAATCAAATAGAACAACTTATAAAAAAAGAGTTTGTAAAAGTAGATGGTAAAACTGTTGTAAAATCAGGTTTAAAACTTAAAGAAAATCAAATAATCGATGTTCATTTTCCACAAGCAGAAATAAATCCAGTAAAAGATGAAGAATTTATTAAGAAATCTTTAGAAGGCAAAGATGTAAAAATAATTTATGAAGATGAAGATATTTTAGTATTAAATAAACCTGCAAATTTAACAATTCATGATGCACCAAGTGTAAAAGATGCAACACTAGTTGATTGGTTAAAATTGAAAAAAATATCCCTTTCCACTATTAGTGGCGAAGAAAGACATGGAATTGTTCATAGACTAGATAAAGGAACAACTGGCGTTATGGTTGTTGCAAAGACAAACGAAGCACACGCACTTTTATCAGAACAATTGCAAGATAAAACAATGGGTAGATATTACCTTGCTATTACTGATTTACCTTTAAAAGATGATGTAATAGTAGATAAACCAATTGGAAGAAATGCAAATAATAGACTTAAAATGTCAATTGAAGAAAATGGAAGAAATGCAAAGTCAGCATTTAAAAAAATTGATCTATCAAAAAATGAAAATTTTGAATTAATTGCAGCGAAATTATTCACAGGTAGAACTCATCAAATAAGAGTTCACTTAAGTTCGATGAATAGGCACATACTCGGTGATAATTTATATGGTTTTAAGGGCGATTTAAATACAATAAATAGATTTTATTTACATGCATATAATCTGTATTTAATTCATCCAAGAAGCGGAGAGTTAATGACATTTAAAGCGGATTTACCAGATGACATGAATGAATTTTTAAAAAAACATTTTCAAATGGAGAACATACATGACAAAATTGATGCAAACAACATCATTAACAGCTTTACTTCTTTTACTTAGTGGTTGTAATAACTTAAACAATAATTTAAATACACCAGCAAAACCAAAAATTGATGAAACACTAGAAATTATTGACAACACAACATTAAAATCAATTTCTGATATGACAGCAATTGCTTTTGAATGGAAAAAAGTAGAAGATCCTAGAGTTATTGGTTATAATTTTTACAGAGCTAATATGCACAAAGATGGTAGAAGACTTAAGCTTATTGATACTGTAAAAAATAAATATGCTACTCATTTCGTTGATACGGAACTTGAACCAAATACAAAATATGTTTACCAAATTTCTTCTAAAGCTGCTAATGGCGTAGAATCAAATACTACAAGTGCATACATAACACAAACTCTACCAAGAATAGTTCCTGTTAGTTTTGTTCAAGCATTATCAGATTTACCAAATAGAATTAAAGTTATTTGGAGACCGCATCCTGATTTAAGAGTTGAATATTATAAAATTGAAAAATTCAACTCAACACTAAATGAATGGAATACTGAAGAAAAAGTAAAAGGAAGACTTCAATCTGAATATATCGATGATAGTTTAGATAATAATGAAACTTTTAAATATAGAGTTACTGCTTATACTTTTGAAGATGTTTCAACAAAGCCTAGTGAAGTTGTAACAGCTAAAACAAAAGCTTTACCAATGGGTGTTCAAAACTTAGCAGCAACAACAACTGAACCTAAAAAAATATTAGTATCTTGGGACGCATCATCAACACATGATGTATTAAAATATGAAATTCATAGAAGTTCTATTAAATCTTTTGGTTTTTCAAAAGTAAAAGAAGTTAATAAAAATACTTTTGTTTACACTGATAAAGTTGATGAAGATGGAAAAGAGTATTTTTATAAAGTAATAGCAGTTGATAAAGACAACTTAAAAAGTTCATCAAAAATTGATGCAGTTAAAGGTACTAGTTTAAATAAACCAGGGAAACCAACTATTACATTAGCTCAAATTCAAGGTTCAAAAGCAATTTTAAATTGGACAGCTGCTGATAATAGAGCTATTTCATATAATGTTTATAAAAAAACAATGTTAAATTTCTTCGAATCAAAAACTGAAAAGTTTACAGATGTTAGAGATACAAGATTTGAAGATAATAATATTATAACAGGAGTTGAATATAGATATTCAATTCAAGCAAATGATACTTATGGATTAATGTCTGAAAAAACTGATGATGCATCATTAATTCTTCCAAAAATATCTGTAAAAAAGTAGTTTTAGAATATGCCTCATATTGTATTTAACAAAGCAGAATTAATTAATACACCATCTTCAAAAGATGGTGTAGATTTTAAATTTATTGCAAAATCATATAACTTTACCTCACACCAAAGAAATACTGAATATAAAATTGCAGTTAAAAATGAAAACAAAGATTTTTTATTAACACTAAAAGATAAAGATGATGATCAAATGATCAAAATCGACAAGATAACAAGAGTTGCACCTATTACTGTTGTAAAGGATGCATTAAATGCATATACAGATTCTATTAAACCAACAATTGTATTTTCAAATACTCATAGTATTCATCAAAAAGCTCCACCTCAAAAAGAGTTTTTAAAAGATATCAACTATTTTGTTGATGAATTTCAAACAGATAAAGAAATACAAATTGAAGTTGGATTTGGTAGCGGAAGGCATCTTTTACATCAAGCAAAAAATAATCCTAATATTCAATTTATTGGTTTAGAAATTCATACTCCATCAATTGAACAAGCTTTAAAACAAATGAAAATGCAAGATATAACAAATGTATTGATTGTAAATTATGATGCAAGACTTTTCATGGAATTTATTGATTCAAATAAAGTAGGAAGAATATTCGTACACTTCCCTGTTCCTTGGGATAAAAAACCTCATAGAAGAATCTATTCAAATGAGTTTATAAATGAAGCATTAAGAGTTTTAAAAGTTGAAGGTACGCTTGAGCTTAGAACTGATAGTAGAAAGTATTTTGATTATTGTACTGAGTTATTAACAAACTTGCCTACTGGAAAAATTACAATTGACATAAACAAAGATTTAGAAATTTCAAGTAAATATGAAGATAGATGGAAAAAACAAGGTAAAAACATTTATGATGTCGTTTTATTATCTCATACAGAAGATAAAGCACTTGTAATCGAAAAAGATTTTACTTTTGATTTTGAAATCAATTATGAAGAAAAGATATCAAAACTTCCTACAAAATCAATTGTAGAAAAAGATTTCTTTGTACATATTGAGGATTTATTTACAATTCTAAATGAAGAAAATTCTGGTTTAATTCAAATTACAATGGGTAATTTTGATAGACCTGTAAGTAAATATATAATAATTAGAAATGGTAAATTAGATTACTATCAAGGTTCACCTCTTCCAACAAGCTCAAATATTAAAGCTCATAAAAAGCTAAAAGAGATTCTAAACTAATGCTTGAAGCTAAAAATATATACTTATCTTATGATGATAATAAATATATTATAAAAAAAGGAAACTTTTCTATTAAACCAAAAGAATTCATCTTTATTGGTGGAAATTCAGGTAGTGGGAAATCTACTTTATTAAAATCTTTTTATGGAGAAATTCCATTAAAACATGGTAGTTTAAAAATTGATGGTGTTGAAGTTTTTGGTATAAAAGGGAAAAGACTTAGAGTTTTAAGAAAAGATATTGGAGTAATTTTTCAAGACTATAAACTTGTAAATGAATATACAATTGAAGAAAATATTATGATTCCATTAAAAATTAATGGCTATTCAAATGAAATATCAAAAGACCAAGCTAAAAAACTACTATCACATGTAAAACTATCACATCGTGCGGGATATTATCCAAACGAATTAAGTGGTGGAGAGCAACAAAGAGTTGCAGTTGCAAGAGCTTTAGCACATAATCCAAAAATAATCATTGCAGATGAACCAACAGGAAATCTTGATGATTATTCAGCTGAAGTTGTATGGAATTTATTAAAAGGTGCAAATGAACAACTTGGAATTACAATAGTTGTTGTAACACATAGAGTTCCTAAAAACTTAGGAATAAAATTTAGACAGTTATCTTTAGAGGATGGTATGGTATATGAAGTTTCTTAAAAATATATTTGCTTTTTTAATTCCTTTATGTGCGATGCTTCTTACATTTTCACTATATTTATTAATTGATAATGTAGTAGAAAATTACAAGAAGAAAATATCAAGAGACTATTCAATAGTAATAGTTACAAACACACCATTGATTAAAGAAAACATAGATGAATTAGCAGGTATAAAAGTTGAAAGAATTCAAACCTTACCTAATGAAAAAATTATAAATGACATAAAATCAAATCTATCTACTAGTTCAGTAGAGTTATTAAAAAAGAAACTTCCGCATTTTTATCAAATATATTTAGAAGTTTTCCCAACTACAAGTGAACTTGAAACTATAAAAGAAACTCTACTTCAGAATAAAAATATAAGAAAAGTAGAAGTTTTTTATAAAAACCATAATCAAACTTATTTACTTTTAGTTCTTTTAAGTAGTATCTCTTTTATACTATTTTTTATTATTACAATTTTTGCAATTATAATAATTGCAAAACAAATTAAACTATGGTTTCATGAACATAGCACTAGAATTGCAATTTTAAGATTACATGGTGCATCTGTTTTATATAGTGCCTCTACTGTTTTAAACTATGCAATTATAAGTTCATTTTTAGCTTTCTTAATTGTTGGTGCTTTCTTATATTATATTTCAAATAATATGATTTTGCTATTTCCAATTGAGTTACATGAGATAATAAATGTTCAAATTGATTTAAATTATGAACTATTTAAACTATTTATTTTATCTTTTACTATTTCAATTTTTACAATACTTGGTGTATTGTTAAAGTATAAAATAAATGATGAATAAAATATTATTCTTACTGCTATTTATTTTTAGTAGTATTTCATTTTCATCAACACAAGTAATTGATAAAAAAATTAAAAGTAATAAAAGTAACTTAAATAAAAGTGCATCAAAGAAGAAACAAACATCACAAAAAGTAAAATCTCTTGCAAATAAAATTGCAGATCAAAATAAAAATATTATTAAGTTAGAAAAAGATATAAAAAAAGTAAACTCAGATATTAATGAACATGAAGTTTTATTAGAAGAATCAAAATCAAAACTTGCTCAACTAAGAACAAAATCTTCAAACTTAATAAAAGAAAAAAAAGGTAACGAAGAACAAATAGTTGATACTATTATTGAAGACTTTTCTACCTCTATTGCACTCAAATTAGCTTCTAAAAATACGCTAGGAGAGTTAATTGATAGCGAGATATATACTATTCTTTCAGAAAATTCTAAAGATCAAATTTTAAAACTTGATAATAACTATGATTTACTAACAAACAATACAAAAATAAATAAAAAGAAAATTGAAAAAATCTCTTCTTATATTGAAAAAAGAAAGAAAACAAAAAAGACATTAAATACTCTAAAAAATAAGCACTCTAAGTCTTTAGTTAATTTAGAAGATCAACACAAGTCATATCAAAAAGAATTAAAAAAAGTTGTAGAACAGCAAGAATCACTTAAAAAACTTTTATCAAATTTAAATATTTTAAAAGAAGCAGAACTAAAAAAAGAAAGAATTAGAAGAGCAAAAATTCAAAGACTTCTTGCATTAAAAAAGAAAAAAGCAGAAGCGAAAAAAAGAAGAAATGCAAAGAAAAGTAAAAGCAAAAGTAAAACGCAAGCAAAAGAAGAAACAATTCAAACAGCAGAAGTAAGAAACCAAAAATATGCTAAAAATTTAAACTTGGATGTAAAGAAAATAGGTTCTTCTACTTCAGGTGTTAAAGTTGTTAGATATAGAGGTAAAAGAACAATAGCTCCATTAAAATCTTTTAATGTAGTTAAAAAGTTTGGAACATATTATGACCCTATTTATAAAATTAAACTATTCAATGAATCTATTGTTTTAAAGACAAAAAGACCAAAAGCAAAGGTTGTATCTGTTTTAAATGGAAAAGTAGTATATGCAAAGAAGAACTCAGGAATGCTTGAAAATGTTGTGATAATACAACATGAAAATGGACTACATACTATTTATTCACATTTAGATGAAATTGCACCAACACTAAAGGTTGGTAAATGGATTAAAAAAGGTTATGTAGTAGGAAGAGTGAACAAAAACTTAACATTTCAAGCAACAAAAAATTCAGCACATATTAACCCAAAAGATTTATTTAGAATTTGATGTATAAGTATAAATATTCACATATTTATTTACCTGTATTATTTGCACTCTTCTTAGGACTTTTTCTAGATAGTAAAGATATTTCAAATAAATTTATTAATAGTCAATTTATAGCTAATTTTATTACACTTATTACTTTTATATGGATATATTTTAAAGTATCTGCAAAAATAAAAAAGCTTATGCTTTATGGTCTTATTTTAGCATTTTTTGGTGAAGTGTTTTTTTCTCTTGTTCTTGGTATGTATACTTATAGACTAGAAAACCTGCCTTTTTATGTTCCTTTGGGACATAGTATTATATATGCAGGAGTTTTTTATATTTCAAAAGAAGCTGTTTTAAAAGAGAATAAAGAGCTAGTTATCAAAATACTTTATGTATTAATGATAATATACTCAACAGCATGGTTAATCTTTGCAAATGATGTATTTGGTTTTATTTGTATGTTAGTAATTATTTATTTACTAAATAAAAAGCCACATACAAAACTTTTCTTTCTTGTTATGTTTTTTATGATAGTTTACTTAGAACTTTTAGGAACATACTTTGAATGTTGGGTTTGGCCAGAGGTTTGGTTTGATAAGATTACATTTATAAGTAGTGCAAATCCACCAAGTGGAATCAGCGTTTTTTACTTTGGTTTTGATATTGGATGTTTACTTATTTATAGACAATTTAATAAAATAAAATGGCAAAGATTACGGAATTTACAAAAAATAAAAAGAGAAAAATTATGATATTATATATAGATGGAGATGCTTTCCCGAACCTTTTAAAACCTATTGTTATAAGAGCAATTGAAAGATTAAAACTTGAAACAATTGTAATAGCAAATAAAAAAATAAATATAGGAAAATCACAATATGTAAAATATATGATTGTAGAAGCAGGAGCCGATGAAGCTGATAATAAAATCGTTGAACTATTAAAAGAAAATGATTTAGTAATAACAGCAGATATTCCTCTAGCAGATAGAGTTATATCTAAAAAAGCACATGCAATTGATCATAGAGGTGCTATGTATACAGAAGATAATATAAAACAGTATCTTGCATACAGAAACCTTATGCAAGAAATACGAGATAGTGGAGAAATGACAAAAGGCCCTGCTGCTTTTAGCGCTAAAGATTCACAACAATTTGCAAACTCTTTAAACAGTTTTTTGCAAAAATACAAATAGAAATATAATACAAAGGATTTACCATCTTACTAATAGACGATGCAACTAAAAAACAATTCAAAAAGTTCTGTGAAAAAAACAAACCAAAAGATATGGAAACTGCCATTAAATACTTCACAATCTTTGGAGGTTTAGATATAAAAATTGATACAACTATTCCTTTAAAAGAATTAATTGAAAAAGAAATTTTAAACAAATACTCATACTTAAAAAATGAACTTACACTTTTTACAGGTGGTTATAATGTTGACCAAGCCATTTTAAGTGGAATAGCACTTGGTGATAGAAGAACAACTACATCTTTTAAAAGAGCTTTTGTAAGCTTTGAAGAAGGTATGAAATGTGTTGAAAAATTAAGTGAACGTGGAGTTATTGAAGTTGAAGCTTCACAACACTTTATCACAAATCAAAGAGGTGATAATAAAGTTGCTAAAAAGCTATTATTTACAACTCCATTTTTAAGATTTTGGTATGCTTTTATTTCTCCAATTTATAAAGGAATTAAAGAAGGTAAGTATGAAGAGTTTTATAAAAACTATGAAAACAGAGAAGCTGAATTTACAGATTTTGTTTTTGAAGAATTATGTCTTGAATTACTAACAGATCTTTATAAAGATGATAAGTTAAAAAATAGTGGTAAATATTGGGATGAAAACAATAATATTGATTTAATAGCAAGAACAACATCAGGAAAATTAATAGCAGCCTCTTGTAAATATTCAAACTCAAAAGTTAAAAAAAGTGAACTTACAAATTTAAAAAATACTTGTAAAGAAATAGGTTTTGAACCTGATATCTTTGTACTATTTACAAAAACTGGTTTTTCAAATGAATTAAAATCTTTAAAAGGTGATACTTTAAAACTGTATACAGAAAAAAGTTTTAAACTTTTACTTGAAGATTAATATATGAATTTAGTAGGACTTGATTATATTAATGAAAAAGATAAAAAGTTAGTTGAACTTTTTATCTCTGATTCAAAAATAAAGAAATATATTCTAGGAATCAATAAGCTTGGTAAATGCGTAGCAAAACAAATTGAAGTTGATGGTATTATCGATGATTTTTCAAGAGTTCATACTTCTAGAAAAAAATCTATTCTACAAATTGAAGAAGTTCCTAAAGACTCTATTATTCTTGTAACTGCATCAGGAAGTCCTCTTGAAGTAAAAAATAAACTAGATGAGCTAGGATATACACACTTTAACTATCTTGCACTTATAAAATATTCAAAACTTGATTTAGTTCACCCTCCTTTTATTATGGATTTTAAAGAAGATTTTCTAAAAAATGAATCAAAATACAAACAAACTTATGATTTATTAGAAGATGAAAAATCAAAAGAAGTATTTACTAAAGTAATCAACTTTAAAATATCATTTGATTTAGACTTTATGGAGGGTTTTACTAATAATCATGAAGAACAATATTTCGATAAAGATATCATTCCTAAAATTGAAAATATAAACTTCGTTGATGGTGGAGCTTATATTGGAGATACTCTTCCTCAAATAATAAAAGAATTTCCTGACTATAATAAAATATATTGTATTGAACCAAATAATTTACATATAGGAATTGCTAAAAAAAACTTTCCAAATCAAAGAGATATAAAGTTCATAAACTGTGGATTAGGAAAAGAAGAGATTAAGGCTATACAAGAACAAGAAGTAAAAGATAATTGCTACCATGACTATCAAGCTGAAGATATAAACACTTTAGATAATCTAATAAAAGAAAAAGTAGATTTTATAAAACTTGATATTGAAGGTGCAGAGCAAGATGCAATTATGGGTTCAAAACAAACTATATTAAAATATCACCCTATTCTTGCCATTTGTATCTATCATAAAGCCCAAGATTGGTACAAAGTACCACAAATAGTACTAGAAATTAGAAATGATTATAAGGTCTTTATACGGCATTATATGGAAGGTATATACGAAAGTGTTATGTATTTTATTCCAAATAAATAGAAAAAGAGTTTTATCTTTTTCTATTTGATTTTTTAAGACTTAGCAGCTGTTACAATAATTTCAACTAAAGTTTCAACACTTGCCATATTTGTTTCAACACAAGCACGTGCAGGAGGATTTTCTTTTGAAACCCATTCGTCCCAAACAGAGTTAAATCCAGCAAAATCTCTATAAATATCTTTTACAAAAATTTCAACTCTTAAAATGTCATGCTTTGAGCTTCCAATATCTTCAAGTCTTTTTTCAGCGATTGCTAAAACTCTTTGCGCTTGTCCTTTGATATCTAATGTTTTATCATCTGATACGATTCCAGCTAAATATACTGTTCCATTGTGTTCAACTACCCTACTCATTCTTTCATTTACTTCTTTTCTTGTTATCATTCTATTTCCTTTTATAAGTGATTTAATTTTTCTTCGTATTCTTCTGTAATTTCATCAAGTTTTAATTGTGAAATTTCTAATTCTTCGAATTTATCTTCAACTTTTTGTTCATTTTCTCGTACAGTTTTTGATAGTTCAATTACTTTTGAGTTATCACCTGCATTCGATGCTTGAATTAGTTCGTGTTGTTCTGTTTCGATTATGTCTTCAATTTCCATAATTTCAGACTCTAACTTATCAACTTTTTTCTTTAATGGTGATGTTAATTTATTTCTTTCATTAATCAAAAATGTTCTTTGTTTCTTATTATCTTTTTTATTTATTTTAGGAGCTTTTTTAACTTTTTCTCCTAAATCTTCATCTTCCCAACCAATTTTTTCTAAGAAGTCATCATATCCACCATCAAAGTAATCTGCTCCACCTTTTGAGAAGATTATCAGTCTATCACAAACTCTACGAAGTAACTCTTCACTATGCGTTACAACAATACAAGAGCCATCGAAATTCTCAATTGCTTTTGTTAAAGAATCAATAGATTCCATATCAAGGTGGTTTGTAGGCTCATCAAGAAACAAAATATTAACATCAGTAGCTAAAATTTTTCCAAGCATTACTCTTGATTTTTCTCCACCTGAAAGAAGTGATACTTTCTTTTTTATATCATCTCCTGTAAACATCATTGAAGCTGATATACCTCGTACAATTGCTTCTGGGAGTTTTGGATTACCTAAATAAATTTCATCCATAATAGTATTTGCTGGATTTAAATGATCAATATTTGTTTGCCCAAAATGACCAAAAGTTGAGCTTCCATGATAATCAACTTTCCCACTTAATTGTTTTAATTCACCTGCTATTACATTTAATAGTGTAGATTTACCCTTACCATTTTTTCCAATGATTCCTAATGTTTCGCCTTTTTTTAATGTAAAAGAGATATCTTTAAATAAAATATTATCACTACTATAACCAAAGCTTACATCTTTAATATCAAGTAAAACTTTTGCAGGAGTATCTTTGTAATTAAAATCAAAATCTAAAGTACTATCATGAACAAGTGAACCCAAATCTTCCATTTTATCTAGCTCTTTTTGTTTTGATTGTGCTTGTGCTGCTGTTGAAGCTCTCGCTTTATTTTTAGCAATAAACTCTTCAAGCTCTTTTCTTTTTCTATCTTGTGAAAGTTTTTGTTTTTCAAAATGTTCATCATTACTTGCTAATTGTGCATAAAACTTATGAGTATTTCCTGGTATTATCTCTAAGTTTCTTCGAACTAATCCCATTGTATGAGTAGTTACACTATCCATAAAGTTTCTATCATGTGTAATAATGATTACTTCACCAGGAAATGTTTTTAGAAAAGATTTTAACCATCTTAAAGAAAGAATATCAAGGTAGTTTGTAGGCTCATCGAGTAAAAGTAAGTTTGGTTCAGTAACTAAAAGTTTTGCAAGATTGATTCTAATTTGATAACCACCTGAGAAACTCATAGGATCTTTTTCTAAATCATCTTGTGTAAAACCAAGCCCAAACAGAATTTTTTCTACTTTATAAACATTATATTGGTCTTCTTCACTTAAAGCTAAAGCACCCTCTTGTCTTACAGTTTTTTCAGTAAAAACTAAATGCTGTTTAAGTGAACCAATTTTATAACCTTTTGGAATGCTTATAGTTCCATCATCACTATGTTCTTCGCCTAATATTATCTTAAATAGTGTAGATTTTCCACTACCATTTCTTCCTACTAATCCAATTTTATTTCCAGAATTTAATCTAAAATTTAAATTTGAAAACAACTCTTTTTGTGCATAAGATTTTGAAATATTTGATAGCTCTATCATATTACTCTTTTTTATTTATTTAGTATTCGCGATTATACGCAATACTCATTTATAGGCTAATTAAAATATCTCTTATTTTTCATTATCCAATTGTAAAATCCAATCTTTTGCTTTTTGCATATCATTAAAAGGAAAAGTTTTTATTTCTGCACCAATAAAAAAATCCATAAACTTTTCTGCAAAAATTCCTAAACTAGAATCTGTTACAAAAGCAAGATAAGATATTTTTTCGTGATGATTATTAACAAATTTTAAATGCTCAAGTAAAGATGAAAAGCTATCCCAAGAAGGAAAAGATTCAACATGAATAATAAGACCATTAAGTTTGTCATTTTCTAAAATATATGGATCAATTATTGCACTAGCTCTTTTAAAATCACTCTTACATAAGTCACCATCAGGTTCCAAAATAACAATAGATTCTTTTTGTTTTAAATCAACTTTTAACATTTTGCATCCTTTTTTTATATTATATACCTTTTTAGAATACAAAATAATTAATAGGTATATTTATTTATCTAAAATTGCTTCTTTTTTTATACTTTTTATTATAGAATTAAAACTATCACTATAAGAAAAACAAACCCCAATTTTGCAAGCTAAATACTTTTCATCAATATTTTCTTTTTTCAATACAAAAGGAAGATTTTCTATATTTTTATCTTTTAACATATCTTTTGTAGCTTTTAAAACTATATAAGAATTATTAAAAGCTATATAATTTCTAACTAACCATGCTGAAGAACTAGGACTTGTTGATAATATTGAAGAACTAGAAGTAAAAGTTTCTTTTGCAATATCTTGCATTGCAAAATCATCATTTAAAACTGCGATTTTTAGAATATTATCAAGCATATTAGACAATGGACTTTTATATGCATCATCGTAAATTTCTGCAATTGAAACGAAATCATCATTACTCATATTCCATTTTTTATCTTTATAAAATTTTGATATTGCTTCTTTTGTTAATTTTTTTGCAAAAGTAAGATAGTAAGATTCAAGAGAATAATCATAAGCTTTTAAAAGTGCAGTAATCAAAAAAGAATAATCTTCTAATAAAGCTTTTACTTTTACTGGTTTATTATTGATTATTTGATGGTATAAAGTATTATTTACATATATTTTTTTAATCATTGTATCAAGACTGAGAAGTGCTTTTTTACTATATTTATCATCAAACTTTCCAGCATCTAATAAAGAAGAAATATACATAGAATTCCAAGATGTTAAGATTTTATAATCAATAAAGGGATACTCTTTTTTACTTCTTAAAGATGCTAAATCTTTTTTTACTTTTTCTAAGTTATTTGGTATCTTTATTAGTGATTTGTCACTTAGATATGTATTATTATAATGATGTCCAAAATTCCCTTCATATATAATATTAAAATATTTTAAAATTTTTAAAATCTCTTTTTGTTTGTAACCCTTATCTTCTAAAAACTCTTCTACTTCATCATAAACAAATACAAAATAAAATCCTTCTTCTTTTTTTCCTTCAAAAATACTACTAGCATCACTTGCACTATAATAAAGATTATTCACTTCAAATCTTTTTTCTACAAAAGAGATAATCTCTTTTGCAATCTTTTTATAAAACTTATCATTAGTAATTTTATAAGCTTTTGAATATGCGCTTATTAACTCAGCATTTGTGTAAAGCATTTTTTCAAAATGTGGAATCATCCAGTTTTTATCTACACTGTATCTGTAAAAGCCACCTTCAATTTGGTCATATATTCCACCTTTTGCCATAGTTGTTAATGTTTTTAGTGCAATATCTAAGGCTTTTTTATTTTTCGTAACAGTATAAATGTCTAAAAGTGTTTCTATTTTTGATGCTTGAGGGAATTTTGGTCTTAATGTAAAGCCATTGTTTTCTTTGTCATAATTTTTATCTATTTGTTTTATGAACTTATTTAATAATTTTATATCAATATTACTAGTTTTTATATTTTCATTGGAATATTCTTTTAAAACTTCTTCGATTTGATTTGCAGTTTTTACAACTTTTTCATTTTCATTAATGAAAATATCATTAATGTTTTTTAAAACTTCTCTTATTCCAACACTACCATTTCTAGCATCATAAGGAATATATGTATTTGCGAAAAAAGCTTTTTTATTTGGAGTTAAAATCACTGTAAGTGGCCATCCTCCACTTGTATTATTTAACAAACTATGAACATTTTGATAGTATTTATCAATGTGAGGCATTTCTTCTCTATCAATTTTAATTGATACATAGTTTTTATTTAATATTTTGGCAACTTCTTTATTTTCAAAGGATTCTTCTTCCATAATATGACACCAATGACAAGTGCTATAACCAATTGATAAAAATATTGGTTTATTTTCTTTTTTAGCTTTTGAAAAAGCTGTTTGATTCCAAGCGTACCAATTTACAGGATTAGTACTATGTTGTTTTAAATAAGGTGAATCTTCATTTATAAGATTATTAGTATAAGTTTCATTTGCATTAAGATTAAGAAAAAGAATTGAAAATATTGTAAATGTAAGAAGTTTTAATTTCATAATAGCATCCTAATATATAATAATACATATTAGGATAACTATGTTTAGTATTTGTTAATTTTTAGTGTAAGTCAGCGTTTAATTTGATTTCTCTTGTTGATCTCATTGCAATAATTTGACCATTTACAGAGTTTTGTCTAAAGTGAACACCATTAACACCTAAGAAATCCATACCTCTCATTAGAGTTTTGATTTCTTTTTCTGGATTAGCTTCTGCGATTGCAGCAACTGCTTTTTCAGATAATGTTATTTTTGTTCCTGGTAAAATAGTTACACCTGCATCTAAGATACAAGCATCTCCAATAGCAGTACCCGTACAAGAATTTGCACCTAATAATGTATTTTCACCAATAGAAACAGGTACTCCATCAGTTCCTGAAAGAACACCTAAAATAGAAGCTCCACCACCAACATCAGAACCAGCACCAACAACAGCAGATGAAGAAATTCTTCCTTCAACCATTACAGAACCTTCAGTTCCAGCATTAAAGTTAATGTATGCAGCACCTGGCATTACAGTAGTTCCTGCTGCTAATTGTGCACCCATTCTAACTTTTGAAGTTTCTAGAATTCTTGTATTATCTGCAGGAATTACATGAGATAAGAATCTTGGGAATTTATCAACCATATCAATAGTAGGATATTTACCTGATAATTTTAATGCAATTTCATTTGCTCTTAACCAATCTAATTCAATTGGTGTACTACCAGTCCAAGCAACATTATGTAATTGACCAAAGATTCCATTTAGATTTAAAGATCGAATTGCTGCTTTTCCAGTTGATAATGCATATAATTTTAAATATGAAGTTTCAACCGATTGTGCATTTTCATCTTCAAAAATAAATACAGCTTTGTAATCATCAGCAGTAAATCCAGAATCAATTGGTAAAGATGCAAGTGTTGAAATAACTTGAACATTTTTATGGTCTTCACCTTTTGCTTCAGATATATAAGGACTAAATGCTTTAACACATTCTTCTAAAAATACATCAGAAATATTACAAACAAGTTCAGTACCTTTTGTATCAACATTTTCTCCAGCAATTTTAAGTGCATTTAATAAAACAGCTGCACTTCCAAAGTTTTCGTTCCAGTTAATGATTGGGAAAGTTGCTTGTAATACTTTAGATGAGTCTAATTGACCTCTATCTATTCTTGCAATACCAAATCCAATTGGGTTTCTATACCAGTCTTGTGATTGTACGTCTTCTATTAATTGTTTAAATTCTTCTTTAGTGTTAGCCATTAAAAACTCCATAATTTTTTTGGGGATTATACTATAAAGTAAAATAAAGCAAGTTTAAAAGATATAAATATATCTTAATAACAACTCTTAGTATTTGTAATCATTTTGTAATTTCCAATATATACAATGTCATCAATAAAAAAAAGGAAAATACATGAATACTCCACTTAGTAAAAATCATCCAATGTCACCAAATGGTCAAGATTCAATTTCTAAAAACAATTCAAATAGTCTATCATTAGAAGAAATTATTGAATCTAGAGTTTCTAGAAGAACCTTAATAAAAGGAAGTTTAGCACTTGTTGCAGGAAGTTTCTTAGGTTTAAATTCAACAGCACATGCTAGTAATAAAAATAGTATTTCAAATGCAGTAGCAAATGCCCTATTAGATTTTAATCCAGTGCCAAAAAACTTAAATGATGTAGTTACAATACCTGAAGGTTATAGCATAGATGTATTATATAGATTAGGTGATCCTATAAATAACTTTACTTCTGAGTATAAAAATGATGGAACAGATACAGACTTTAATAATAGAGCTGGAGATCATCATGATGGAATGTTTTATTTTGGAATGAATGATGAAGGAACAGCAAAAGATTTAAATAATTCTAATAGAGGATTATTATGTATGAATCATGAAAATATTACAGAGATATTTTTACATACTGAAAAAGAATGGGATAATTACGATAGAACAAGTAGAACAGCTGCACAAATAGATAAAGAAGTATCAGCTCATGGTGTATCAGTTATTGAAATCAAAAAAGGTAAAAATGGCTTTAATTTAAATAAAAATTCAGTTTTTAATAAAAGAATTACTGCACAAACTCCAATAGATATTAACGGTCCTTTACAAAATCATGATTTAGTAAAAACTAAATACTCAAAAGATGGTTCACAAACAAGAGGAACTTTAAATAACTGTGCTAGTGGATTAACTCCATGGGGAACTTATCTTACATGTGAAGAAAATTGGGCGGGATATTTTAAAAGATCTAATAGTACTTTATTATCTGATAAAAAAGCAGCTAGTACACAAAATAGATATATGGGATCAAAAGAGTCAGATGGCTCTTATGGTTGGGCAAATTCTAAAACTAATAATGATCTTTATGATAGATGGAATATTATTCCTAATGCAAAACAAGCAAATGAAGATTACAGAAATGCAGCAAATACATTTGGTTGGGTAGTTGAAATTGATCCTTTTAACCCAACAATGACTCCTAGAAAAAGAACAGCACTTGGAAGAATGGGACATGAAGGTGCAATGCCAGGAAATGTAAAAGAAGGAGAACCTTTAGTTTATTATATGGGTGATGATTCAAAAGGTGAATATGTTTATAAATATGTATCAAGATTAAAATGGAATGAAAAAGATAGAAATGGTGGATTAGATATTGGAAATAAATACTTAGATGATGGAAAACTTTTTGTTGCAAAGTTTAATGAAGATGGTTCAGGAGAGTGGTTAGAACTTTCAATGTCAAATGAAGATATTAAATCTTATAAAAAATATTCATTTGATGATTTAGGAGATTTATTAGTAAATACTAGACATGCAGCTGATGCAGTAGGAGCAACTCCAATGGACAGACCAGAATGGGCAGGAGTTCATCCAAACACAGGAGATATCTACGTAACATTAACTAATAATTCAAAAAGAGGAAATAGTATGCAATTAGATGCATCAAATCCAAGATATTATTCTGATACAAAAAATAGTTCTTCAAGAGATGGAAATGTTAATGGTCAAATAATGAGAATTCAAGAGCTAGAAAATAATCCAAGTGCAAGCACTTTTAACTGGGATATTTATTTATTTGGTGCACAAGCTGATGCTAATGGAAATATAAATATTTCAAAACTAACAGATGATAATGACTTTTCAAGTCCTGATGGATTATATTTTAGTCAGGCTTCAAAAGGGTTAATGTGGCTACAAACTGATGATAGTGCTTATACAGATGTCTCAAACTGTATGATGCTTGCTGCTCTTCCTGGAAAACACAATGATGGAGGAAGTAAACAAATCACAAATAAAAATGTTCCTACAAATAATAATCAAGATGAAACAATAACTACAAAAGTAGGAGCAGAAGCTTCTACTAAAAATCTAAAAAGATTTTTAGTTGGTCCAAAAGAGTGTGAGATTACTGGAATTGCTGAAACTCCTGATGGAAAAACAATCTTTGTAAATATCCAACACCCAGGTGAAAAAACTAAAGATTTAAAGAATGCATCATTATATGGAAGTAATTGGCCAGATAAAGGAACAGCTAGGCCTAGGTCTGCTACTGTTGTTATTACAAAAAATGATAATGGAATTGTTGGTTCATAAAATAAAAAACTAAATAAGAATATCTATCTAAATATACTAGATAGATGTTCTGTTTATTAGTCATAGATTTTTGCTAATAATTCTTTATGAATAATATTTTCTATTTTTAATTCATACCTATTATTTCTTTTATTCCTATTCCCTTTCTCTAGCTTGTTATCATTTTGTTTTAAGTAATCTTTGAAATAGTACATCTTCTAAATTTCTACTTGAATCTACTACTAATAAAATATATACTTTTTTATCATCAAATTTATATATTATTCGCCATCTTTTATATATAATTTCTCTATATTTTAAAATACCTATTTGCTGTAACTCGGGTACAATTCTTTTTCTTTTTGGAAAAGTATATAAACTATTACACTCTTCTTTAATTTCAAAAAATATTTTCTTTGCAATACTTAAACTATCAATTTTAATGTATTCAATAATTGATTCTAAATCAAATTGGGCACTATTTGTCCATATCACTTCAAATTGGTTCATATGATTTTATCCAAATAGCTTATGCTCTAAATTATCAAACATTTTTTCTTGTTTTGTTGTATTATTGTTCTCGATATCATTTTCACTTTGAACAATTAATTTTAATAAATTTAAAGAATTCTGTAAGTTTTCATAAGTTTTAATATCTTGAACAACTGCTTTAGCCTCACCATTTTGCGTTATGATTATAGTTCTTTGATTTTCATTTACACTATTTATAATATCAGCTGTTTTTGTTTTTAAATAACTAATTGGTTTTATATCTTGACTCAAATGCATTTTATCCACCTTTAAATTTAAGATAATATATTGTATTAAATTTAGTCTTAATTTGGTATTATTTTTAATTATATCCCATGGTGATATACGACTAAATCTATTCTTATTTTAGTTGGTATAATAAACCCTTTTAGATTTTTAATAATATTATATCTTATTTAATTAAAAAAAGTGTTCTTGTTTGAAAAGTGGAAATTCATGACCTGACCCCTATTTTCCTCACTCACTTCATTTAATATCTCTAAAAACTTATCTTTATCAGATATGTTCTGCAATATGTATTTTCTTTCTACGGCTCTATTATATACGTGATGATAACCTGCTAATTCAATTCTTACTCGTCTTGGCATTAGAAACCCTTTTGGATTTTTAATAATATTATATCTTATTTAATTAAAAAAAAGTGTTCTTGTTTGAAAAGTGGAAATTCATGACCTGACCCCTATTTTCATTCACTATCGTTATAGGGATATAATTACCAGCATTTCCACCTATATTTGTATATTCTCCAATTGCCATTCTATTCTTCTCCTTTTTTAATTAGTTTTATCTTTATATTATTATTAAGAATACTTATTTTTTTATAAAGATCCGAGGCAGGATCTTTATAAAAAAAATCATTTTTTGAGATTTTGTACATCACATCTCTAAAATTTGGTTTATCATAATTTGATTCTTCAAAATAATTACATATAAAAAAATTGTTAGTATATAACTTCCATTGTTTTCCTAAAAATTTTGACTCCAGATTAGACATATGTTTAAAATATATATCATTTTTATGAATCTTTACATATCTATATGTAATAAAATGATTTTCTGTAATATATAGTTTATATTTATAAATATTTATAAACATATTTATTGTCATAATAAAAATATATAAACATATCCCAAACACGATATATGTAATAGGATTAGCATATTCTCCTTTATCAATAAAAGCTAATAATGTAACTAATCCACATAAAAACAAAAATATCTTAATCGAGAAATTACCTAAAGTAATTAATCTAAGTTCTATAAGTATCTCTTCATCATCTATATATCTTTTTCCATTTTTTTCAACTATTTCTACTACCTTATCCATCTCTTCAATATCTTCTAATTCAAGGCTCATCTTTTTTCCTTTTTTAGTTTAATTTTTTTATTACATATTATTTTCATCATCTAACACTCAACCCTTCATCCAAATACCGAATAATTGGATATATAAAGAACTCAATAACTCTTCTCTTACCTACTTTTATCTCAGCAGTTAGACTCATACCAGCTTCTAAATATCGCTCTTTCCCTTCTACCATCAAAGTTTTACCATTTGGTTCAATTTTCACTTCATAAATTGGTCCAAGTTTCTCATCATCAAGGGAAAAGCTTCCTACGTTTATGATAGTTCCTTCAAAGAATCCATACTTTTGAAAAGAGAAGGTATCTATTTTGATTTTTGAAATCATATCATTTTTTATAAAACCTATATCTTGGTTTAGTACATTTACTTTTACTATTAGTTGTGCGTCTTTTGGAACTATTGATATTAGTTTTTCAGCTGGTGTTACTACACCACCTATTGTATTTATCATCATTTTTGCTACAAAGCCATCTGTTGGAGAAATAATAGATTGTTTTTTATTTTGGAATTTTATTGCGTTTATTTCTGATTCTACGTTTCTTTGTTCTTTTTTTATAGCTAGTAGTTCTTGGTATTTTGTATCTTTAAACTGGCTAATAAAGCTAGCTTTTTCTTCTTGGATTTCATTTATTCTTTGTTTATTTCTTGATAAAAGCATAGATAGTCTTGATTTTTCTTCTTGTGCTTCTTTTAAAGCAGAGTTTAGAAATAGTGCTTTATTATCAAGTAAGGCTTCTATTCTTTTAGACATGACTATCCTATTTTGTAAATATAATAACTTATCTCATTATATCATAAAAGTAAAAAGTGCAGATTCATTTTCTGGGGTAATAGTATTGGTTACTAATAAATAGTATCCATATCAATAGAAGCCATAGGCGACGTAATACTATGAAGAGAGGTTAAAAGAGCTTTTACATTTGATGAACGTAAAATAATTTCATATCTAAACTTATTTGCCATTTTAAAAATTGGTGATTGTCCAAATCCCACTACTTCAATATCTTTATTTTCTTTTAATTTTTTTACATAAAAATCAAGTTCATCTTTTACTTTTAGTCCATTTGTATGTGCAAATATTACTTTTGCCATTTTTAAATATGGAGGATAAAGACCCTCTCTAAACTCTAATTCTGTTTCTAAAAACTCTTCATAATTTGATTCATTTAAATAAAAGTCAAAAAACTCTTCATTCTTAGTTTGGATGATTACTTCACCCTCACCTTTTCTTCCACTTCTTCCTGATATCTGAATAAGTAAAGATAAGGCTCGCTCTCTTGCTTTGTATGAGTTCATATTAAGTAGTGAGTCAATTCCTAGAACTACTGCTAATTTTACATTATGATAATCATGTCCTTTTGAAAGCATTTGTGTTCCAACTAAGATATCAATATCACCTTTATTAAACTCATTTAATATAGTTTTTAACTGCGTATTTGTTTTTACCTTATCTCTATCAAATCTTTTGATTACTTTGTCTTTAAAGATTTCGTTTAACTCTTCTTCTATTTGAGCAGTTCCTACTCTTAAATTATGGATAATCCCTGTATTACAAGAAGGACAAACTTGTGGAATTTGCTGTGCATAGCCACAATAATGGCATTTTAAAGCTAAATCATTTTTATGTAAACTCATAGAAACAGAACAATAAGGACACTCAACTGATTTACCACAAGATGTACATATTTGATACTTAAAATTTGCTCGTGTTGGCAAAAATATAATCACTTGATTTTTTGATTCTAATGTTTTTGAAATTTGATTTAAAACACTTACTGATAAGCTATCGTCACTATCATCAAAGCTGTATTTTTTACTAGTATCATGATATGTTTGTGTAAGTCTAAAAAATGGTATTTTATGAAAAGAACTTGTTGATACTGTCGCACTTCCAAGTACAAGCTGAATATCAAATTTCTTAGCCATATAAATAGATAAATCTTTTGTATGAAATCTTGGCTTTGAATCACTCTTATAAGACTCATCATGCTCTTCATCTACAACTATTACGCCTAAGTTAGAATATGGCAAGAATAAAGCAGACCTAGCACCTGCTATTAACTTTATACTTCCTTCTTGTAAACCTTGAAGTATTTCTGTTTTTTTCTTTTTTGTGATTTTTGAGTGCCAAATAGCAACGCTTTTATCAAAAACTTTTTCAAGTCTTTTTTGCATTTGAGGAGTTAGTGAGATTTCAGGCATTAATAAAATTGCTTGTTTATTTTCATTTAAATGTTTTTCTATTATTTTAATATAAATCTCAGTTTTTCCAGAACCTGTATTTGCAAAAAGTAGTGCTTGCTTTTTTTCATTTAAAAAATCATATGCTTTTGACTGCTGAGTTGATAAGCTAATTTGGCAATCAAAAGTTAGTTCTTCTTCTTTATCTTTGATTTCATTATTAAAAGGTGCATAAACACTTAAAGCTTCGCCTAAAGAACATACATAGTACTGAGATACAAAATGAGAAATTTCAAGCATTTTACTATCATAATATTCATTTGTAATTTCTTCAATATCTACACATTTAAATTCTGGTTTTTCTACTACTTTTATTATTACACCATCACTTAAAGTTTTTCTATTTCGTATTTTTACAGCTACTTTTCTACCTACTTGTAGTTCTTCTTCGCTTTGGTATGTAAGAGGATTAAGCGGAGATTTTAATAGTGATACTTCATAATAAAACATTATTCTATTTCCTTACATATTTCAAAACTGCTTTTACATTTAAAACTATTATCTTCAAGTAAAAACACAACATTTTTACTTGAAGATAATATATATTTATATGAATTATTTGATACCTTTAACCATTTACCAACTTCATTTATAGCTGAATTTGTGGAAATTATTGAAAAGTCTAGAACTTCTGTAAATAGTAGTTCATCTTTTTTATCAATTGTTGCATTGTCTAAACTATCTATTATTGTACTTTTATTTAATAAAACTTGTGAAGTTTTTAATTTGCTTATGTTATTTCTAATAATTGCAAGATTTGATTTTAAGTCTGAGATATTTGAATTTGAGATGATATTTGTAAACTTAGGAATAGCAAATGTTAAAACTATTGAAATTGTTGCAATTACAAGTAAAACTTCTAATAAAGAGAAGGCTTTAGCCATTAAAATCTTGCTAATTTTGTTGAAAGTTGATTAACATCTTCTTTAAATGTTGAGTATTCTTGTGTGATTCTAATATATGCAGCTAGTAAATCTTTAGTATCATTGTTTTTATTTAAGTCTAAAAATTTAGTAAGTTCTTTTTCCATATCAGGAGTAACATTTATAGTATAAGCCATATTATTAATATGAAAAGTTATGTCTTTATTCACCTTTTTGTGCCTTTATTAGAGCTAATGTACTATCAATTCGAAGAAACATATCTTGATTATTTCTAGCTAATTCATCATTATCATTTTGCATTGATTCAAGTTCTTGCTTTAATGATTGATTCTCAAGCTTTAATCTTTCGTAATCATGTAATAATTTATCAAGTTTATTATTTAATGTTTCTATTATTTCCATAATCGCATTCTACCTAAATTTTCCTAGTAAAAAAATTTAAATAATTGTTATTTTACTAATTTCCTTCATTTATAAAGATATTTGCAACTTGTGAAAGCATTGCTACTGATTTTCCCCATTGAGAATAGTCATCAATATCTTTTAAATCAAATCCAAATTTTTCTGTCATTTTCTTTATTAAATGTTTTTCATTAACATGAAAATTATTATCAATGTGAATTAAAATCATTAGTTCTAAAAGAATTATTCTTTGACTTCGAGTAGATTTATAGTTATTTAAATTCTCTTCTAAACAAAAAGTGTCAATTTCAAATGAATCTAAATTCTCAATTCCCATTTCAGTACAATAATCTAAGATCACTTCTTCTTCTCTTTTTCCATAACTCTTATCAATTCTAGCTAAATAATGAGCTAATTGTAAAAATGAAAATTTTTCTCTTGCTTCTAATTGCATTAATAACATATATTAAAATCCTATTTTATGTTTATCTTGTATTCTATTATATTCATTTTAAGTTAATCAATAATAAATAATCATAATTTCAGCACTTAGAATTCTTTGTTGAATAGTTATACTTGTGAGTGAGTCATAACACGAAAAAATCTTTGATTAAATTTCTTCATGTTATATTAATTATTTATAAAGCACCAACACAAAGCACTTTATTAGTAGTGTCTTTTGAACTTGTACTAATTGAACCATATCTTGCAGACATTTTATAAGCTCTTGTATTATCCGAATTATAAATAGTTGAAGACCAATAGTTATCAACTAAAGAGCCTTGAAAGCTTGAGTTTAATGAATTTAAATAAGTATCATTAATAACTTCTTTTCCTCCTGCTGTCGTTAATAACTCTTGAATACTTGGTAATCTCCATGTTCCTGCTAAACTTTCACAATAAGTGTTTGCTTCTGCCCAAGTTTTTGCATCATTTGATAAATCTTGCCATTGTAGTTCTGTTACAGTGATTTCTTCACTGGGTTCATAATCTCTTACACAAATAAATTTATTTCCACCTGCTTCAATTTCTGTTCCCATTTCATTCGGAAATTTAATTTTTATATATTGATCTGAATTCCAAGTACTTGATTCAACACTTTTTGTACTAGTCCAATAATCAAAATGAATCAAATTAACGAAACTATCTATATTTGAAGGAGAAGTATCATCAAAAATAATAAGTGTTTGCATCTCTTTTGCACTTGGTAATCTCCAGTCATCATATGTATCTACAGTTAAAGCACTACAATATAGTTTTGCAGAAGAGTTTGTTCTTGTTTCATTGAAACCATCATCATTCCACATTAAACCTGTATTCTCATCTTTTACAATATTTCCGTTTCTAGATCTACTTATATCATTGTTTAAAGAGAAGTTATCTTCTTGTCCTGTTTTTACAATAGGTAAAGGTTTTGGAAGAGTTGTAAAACTTATACTTTTATACGAAGATTGTTCTCCATAAGAAATAGAACAAGTAAAAGAGTATTTTTGATTGTAAAGTAAATCTTCACTTGGTTTATATATTATACTAGCTCCTGAAAATTGCTGTGGTGTAACTTCAACGGCATTATATTCATTTGCTTTTTGTATATAACACTTAGTATTATTAACATGAATTGCTTCTAAAACCTTGTCATAATTAAATATAATATTAGTATCTAAATCAACATATGTTTCATTATTAGTTAAGTTTGAACTTTCAAATTGAGGAAGTTCTTCATAGTAGTTTTCTAAACTATCATCTTCTTTTTGAACTATTACATCACGAATATCAAAAGTTTCACCATTTACAATGATTTTATCTCCTAAAATCTCGTATTCTTTTCCATTTGCTAGAACTTTTCTATCTTGAATCATCCATTGTCCTGATGTAACATCATTTTCAGTAAAATCTTGATTATCTCTTATAAATTCTATTGTTTGTTCATCGTTTGAGCTGTCTTTGTAAATAAGTGTAAGCTTTTTAAAATCACCTAATATTTGATTATTTACCATTAATATTGGTCTATAATTAAAATCAATTTCTACCCAAGCAAATTTTGGATTAGTCATATTGTTGAATAAAGATTTTGTATATGCATAAGATAAAGGATATATCATATTTTGAGATTCCGAAAGTATAGATCCAAACTCCCAAATCGGATTTCCTCCTCCTGAAATAGAATCTTTTAATCTTTTACTTACATATTCAGAAACTGTTACAAAGATTCTTGCTCTTATTTTCGATTGTGAACCTAATTTATCATTTGATAAAACCTCATTTCCCAAAGATATTAGGAATTTTAAGATTGTAGTATCTTGGGGTGCACCTTCAAAATCACCTTCCTCACTAGCTGAATAAACTGTATTAAAAAAATCTTCT
The DNA here is from genome assembly GCF_001956695.1 of Poseidonibacter parvus. Lineage (NCBI taxonomy): Bacteria > Pseudomonadati > Campylobacterota > Epsilonproteobacteria > Campylobacterales > Arcobacteraceae > Poseidonibacter > Poseidonibacter parvus. Next base: position 1,276,902 of record NZ_CP019070.1, on the reverse strand, counting down.
AAATTTGATTTAGTTATGTCATATCCACTTGAATTTGCCATAATTGCAGAGTTAATTATTACATTTGAAAGTAATACTCTTCTAAGTTTTGCTTTTTGTTCATCTGTAGCTATACTCATATCTTCAAGTAAAATACTTGAATCAAAAGGATCCAAATAAAGTTCTTCTACACTTAAATTTGCATCAAAACCATTAGTAACTAATAAGCTAATAATTTCTTGATTCGTGAAACCTAAAGTACTAATTGATGTAATAGGTGAAATAAGTCCTTGTTTTGAACTAGAATATTTAGCACTTAAATTACCATCAAAAACCTTACCATTATGTAAACCTTTATCAAGCATTGTAATCAATGCATTTTCAGGAACTTGAATGTTAAAAATAAACTCACCATTTTCATTTGAGTAAGAAGATATTTCATCTTCATCTTCTTGTGAATCACCATCTGCATCATACCAAAATCTTGCATTTACAATATATGGGTCTATTGCTTGTCCTCTAGTTGAACCACCGTTTTGTTCATCTATAGCAGTAACTGTAATTGGATATTTCCCGCTTACAGTTACATTAGTATTTAATTCATTTTTATTAACAACTACATTTACTTCAGCATTAGTATCAAAATCGCTTCCATCGTAAGCTAAAGTAACAATTGCAGAACTACTATCATTATAAGTTACAGATGAAATTGTAGTACCTATTGGTGCAAGATTTAAAGTGAAGTTATTTACATCTAAGATGTTGTCTTTAAACTCTAAAGAATTTCCTAAAATTACATAAATCTTTGCAGCATCAAGATTTGCTTCTGTTATTGTAGTATTATCTTGATGTGGACTATTTTCTATTTTAATAGCATTTTTACCACTTGTTACAGACGCTATTGAATGAGTATTGTCTTCATATCCATCTGCAATAATTTTTATTGATCCATTTGTATCATTAACTGAATATGGTGTTCTTAAATCAACTGTTGTTGAACTATTGATTATAAGTTTTATTTGTCCGCTTGTTATTTCATATTCATATGTTTTTAATAATGAATATTCACTATTTACTCCAGCTTTGTAATAAACTTGACTAATAGCACTTTCCCAAGCTTCATCCTCTTCAAAAGAGAAGATAAAAGCATCATTTTCTAAACTGTATCCAACTTTTCCAATTATTGTAGGAACTGTTTTTAAAGGCTCTGTAATTGTACTAGAAGAGAAAGTATCACTTATAGTTCCAACTGTTAAAATTGTATCGACACTAGTTGCATAAAAAGAAGAAGATTGATGTCTTACTTTTACTAATTGATTATTTTCTAGAGTTAATGCTTCAGTTTGCCAAGTTATACCATCATCTAATGAATATTCACCATTTATTATTGATACAGGTGTCTCTTGATTTATTCCCGTAATTGTTATAGATGAACTTACTACTTCATCTAAGGAAGCATCAGTTTTATCTGTAAAAGTAAATTGATGAGGAATAGTATCATTTACTTCTTCACTAATTGTTTCACCAATATTTGTAATTAAAACAGCTCCACCATCAATTGCTTTATCATCATTTTTCCAGTTTCCAAAAATTACCTCATTTTGGTCAATTGCTACATCATATCCATAAACACTAGGTACTGTACTTTTTATATAATCATTACCTTGAGGTGTATAAGAATTATTACCTGCAACTATATAATTTAAAGCATCATGATATATACCAACACTACCTGTTATTGCTTGTGTATTTTCTATTTTTCCATTAGAAATCACTGTATTAAAAGCTCTTTTATATAAATATACTGAACCTGTATCATTATTTCCAAAAGAAGAAATAGCTATATGATCTCCTGAAATTGCAACACCAAATCCAAAATGATCAGCTAATCTTGAAGAATCACTTGGAGTAATTACACTTATTAACTCTAAAGTATCATTTAAATAAGTGTAATAATTTGCAAATCCTGCACCTAATTCAGGTTTTGTATCTATTGGGGTTGCTCCTAAATCTGGAAATACCGAAGAACCGATTACAAAATAATCTCCATCAATTGCTACATCAAAACCAAAACTATCTGAACTTTTTCCATCAGCTCTTTTTATTGTTTCAACTAAAGCAAAATTATCACTTCCATTATTTTTAAATAAGTAAGCAGCTCCTTTATGATTATCATCATTATAAGCACCAATTAGTAATAAATCACCACTAATATCAACAGATGCACCAAAATGAGCTGAGTCACTTAAACCTGAAACTGTTATATTTTGAATTAAAGAATAAATTCCATTTTCATTCTTTTTATAAAGCTCTACTCTGCCTTCTAAACCATTACCTTCAACATAATAATTTCCATTACCAGCAACTAAATAATCTCCGTCTAAAGCTATTGAAGCGCCAAGAATTTCTGTCCCTTCAAATGCAGCTATTTTTTGAGTTTCTTGATAATCTCCATTTATATCTTTATTGTAAATATAAATTCCTGATCTTGCTATCACTGCAGCTGTTCCATCTTTTACATCTACAGAGTTTCCAAAATGTGCATTATCTATTGGATCACTTGGATAAATAACATTTGACCAAGGTATTTCAACTACTGCTGTTACATCAAGACTATTAGTGATAACTTCTTGACAAATATTTAATTCATTTGCTGCTATTGATATTTGTATTAATTTATCTTCATCAAAATCTGTACCATCAAACTGAAGTGTTACTTGAGCAATTGATTCATTTATATAAGCTACATTAGATATTGATACTCCATTTGGTGAACTATAAAGTGAGAAGTTATTTTTTGAAAGTGAATTATCAATAAATTTTAAATGATTTGATAAATGTATATTTATTCTTGCCTCATTTAAATTAGCCTCTGTTATTGGTTTATTATCAGCAAATTCAATACTTGTTGCTTTTACTGCATATTGACCATCTTCAACCATATTGATAATAACTTCACTATTTGGATAATTACTTGCTTTTACAACAAGTCCAGCTCCACCAATATATGGAGTAAGTAGAATTGGATTTGTAGTAGTTGAAGCATGAAGTTTTAAACTTCCTTCTGAAAATGTATAATCACTAGGATTTAAAATAACACTCGTACTTTCATCATAACATCCAAACATAGAAACTTCTGTAATTGAATCTCTCCAAGTAGCATTATCAGTAAAATTAAATGATAAATCTGGGTTTTCTAAACTATGCCCTGCTCCATTTATATAAGGTGCATCATTAGAAACTGTAATGTTAAATGTAATATCATCTAATCCATTATCTCCAAATGCAGTGATTCTTACTTGATTATAAACATTAATTTCTCTAGGTGTTCCATTTAACGCTCCAGTAACTGTATTAAATGTTGCCCATGAAGGTTTATTTTCAATAGTAAAAGGTTTTGTAACTGCTGCGAATTTTGTATAATCTGTACTAAGTTGTGGAATATAAGAATAAACTTCACCGACATTAGCTCTAGTATTAGGAGCACCTACGATTAAAGGTAATTTTGTATTTTCATTTTCTTTAGTTGTAGTACTAAAAGTATCACTATCATTACCAATTGTAATAGTCGTATCTAAAGTAGTATCATATTCATTTGATGATTTATGCCAAACTGTAAGAATATCACCATTTTGAACAGTAGTAGTTCCTGATATTCCATCTTGTCCATTTACTTTAAAACCGAAATGTACGTTTTGCCCAAGATATCCACTACTTATAACAGCTTTACTAAGACCTGTTTCTAACCAATCAACTGTAACACTAGAATCAAACCATTGTTGTATTTCAACTCCTACTTTATCATTAAATTGAAATTTCGGTGTAGCTGGTTTTCCTTTTACTAGAATATTAAATATAAACTTTTCACTTGTACCTCTATCATTTGTTGCTGTTATTTCTATACCTTTAAAAGTTGTATCATCTGATAATAAACCTTTAATTAATCGTGAATATTTAAGTTCTCCAGTACTTTTATTAAATTCAAAACCATTTGGCATATTTTTTATTTCCCATGTTCTAGCTTTGTTTCCACTATTTGTAGGAGTAAATGAGAATGCTTCATAAGATGTTTTGTCTTTAGGTTCAATTGTATGTGAAAGCTCTCCACTAAGAATAGGAGTAGTTGGAGCATACCAAATATCTATATAATTACTTACACTTTTATCACCATCACTTACAGTAAAAGTATGTCTTGTTTTTAAACTTGGATGAAAATCATCAATATCTTGAAAAGCAAAACTTATAATTGCAGTACATTTTCCTCTAAGACATTCTAAAGTGGTGTTTGAAAAATTAGCTGTTTTTGCAAAACCTACTCTTGTTTCAGTTATAACACCAGCATAAGTTACATTTGATGAGTTTAAAGTATTATCATTATCTGATATATCAAAAGTGAAAGTATAATTATTAGGAGTTGCACTTGTATCATCTAGAATAAACTCTTTTTTAAAGTCAGCACTAGTAATAATTGGTACTTCATTTACATCTATAACAGTGATTTTAAAACTTTCAAAACGAGTTGAACCCTTTCCATCTGTTACACTAATAGTGATATTTATATCTCCAATATCATCTTTAGTTGGTGTTCCACTAAGAGTTTGTGCTTCTTTATCAAAAGTAAGCCAAGATGGTTGATTTTGTATATTAAAAATTAAAATATCTCCATCTAAATCATTTGCATGAATTTGTACGGTTAGTTCTTCATTTTCATTTACTGTTTTATCAGATATTGCTGATAATGTAACATTAGAATTTTTATCAATAACTGTTAAATTAAAAGTAAAAGAACTAGATAGTCCACCTTCTTCACTTACAATTACTTTAATATCTTTTTTTATTCCAACATCAGTTTGTCTTGGAATTCCTGTTAATTCTCCTGTTTGAGTATTGATATTCAACCAAGTAGGATTATTAGAAATACTCCAAGTTAAGTCTCCACCTTCAATATCTATAGCTCTTGCTTGTTTAGAATAATTTCTATTTTCATCTGTAGTAGATGAAGTCCAAATATCACTTAAAATTGGGGCATCATTAACATCATCTACCATAACTTTAAAATCTATATTTGTTTCAAGTCCACTTGAACTTTTAATTAATAAAGAAATAGTATCAGATTGTCCAATATCATTTTGACCTGCAGTTCCATTTATTTCTCCTGTTTGAGTATTTATACTCATCCAAGTTGGTTTACTTATTAAAGAATAAGTTAAAGTATGAAAATCACTTACATTTGGAATAAAAGTATAATTAGAATTTTGATTTACTCTTGTAGGAATTTCATTTAGAAGTACAGGAGCATTTGAAGTTTTTGTTTTAAATTCATACTGTGCGTTATCAAAACTAACAATACTTCTTACAATATCATTTGCTTCTTGTGAACTTTTATGTCTTAATTGTAATGTATTATCAACATAAAGCAACAATTTATCAGAACTTGTTTTCCATTCACCACCATTAATTTTAAATTCAGCATTTACAATTTTTACATTAGTATAAGAATCAATACCTTTTATTGTAACAATATTTGATTCATAATAAGTATTAATAGCAGCATTTTCTTTATCAATAAAATCTATACTATCTATTTTAGTATCAATTTTTTTATTATAAACATGAAAACTAGCGAATAATTTTTTTTCAGGTCCATAATAAAGATATCCCGCATTTGTACTATTATTATCTAAAGCTGTTTTTATTCTTAGTTTTATTTTACTTCCTGCACCAATGTCCATAGCTTCACTCGTCCAAGCAGAACCATTTACACTCATTTGTGCTCCATTCGAAACATAAGCATAAGTTGCAGTATCATTGATTCCGGAGATAATTCTCTCTTCACTTTCAACAAAGCTATTAAAATCTGCATCAAAAACTGTTTTAAACTCTATTTTATCAACATTTGAACTTGGAACACTAGGATTATCTATTGTTTTAGTTTCAAAGTTTACTATACTTTTACCTACTTCAATATGAGTATTTTTTATTGTTCCATACGATGATGAAGATGTTTGTCTAAATTTAACTTTATAGCCTGTAGGTACTTGAGAAAGTTCACTCAACCAAATTTTTTCACCTTCAAGTTGAACTTCACCATTTGTAACTTTAATATCTAAACCACCCTCATATCCACTCATTTTAAAATATGAAGTTTCATATTTAGTATTTAACTCAGCTAAATATACAGTTTTAGGAAAGAATAAATCAGGTTTTAAATCTTTTTCTTTTGAGAAAATGATAAATTTCCCCTCAATACCACCAATAGTTAAAGTTGCTTCTTCTTTTCCACCATAAGAAGAACTAGCAGCTTTACTAACTTTTACAATATCACCATTTCTAACACTTGCAAATTGTAAAGTATCTTCATATTGATTGCTTTTCCAAGTTCCATCGTTGATTTTATATGAAGCACCACTTGTTATTCCAACTTTTGAAACAACTCCATTACTTAAACCACTTACAATAATTTCATCACTTGTAATAAGTCCTCCTAAAGGAGCATTTATTCTAATTGGAAAAGAAAACTTATTTGGACTTGTTATATTTAAAGTTGGATTTGCTTTTGTAATTGATTTAAAAGTAATTCGTGAAACTCCAATATTTAAAGTACTTATATTTTCACTAGAAAAAGAATCTAATGAATAATGTTTTACTCTTATAGAATCACCATTTTTTACAGTTGTTTCTATATCAGTAAACTCACCATCATTTAAACTATAATAACCATTGTTTATAGTTAATTTTGCAGTTGAAGAAAGCTTGTTAATTACAATATAATTAGAAATTAAACCTTTATTTATATCTTGGTCAACTTTTGTATCAAAAGATAGATTATGATTAAAAGGTAAGCTACCTTGTCTTGTATTTTCACTAGGAGCGTTTGATACACCAATTGTAGAAGATAAGATATTACTAACACTAAATAAATCTACATTATCAGCTTTTTCTAATATATCATTATAAGTATTTATAACATCAGTATTTATATCTCCCTCAACAGTAATAAGTTTAGTTAACTTATCTAATGAAGTATCTGGATTATCAGAAGCTAGTATTGCAGCTGAAATTTTTAAAAGCTGTGCATTATCAGATTTATTAGAACTTATTCCATCTGTTAAATCTAGGTCTTCTAATTGAGTATCATTTGATAATTCTAAAGAAAACATTTCTTTTATTTTTTCTCTTGCATTTTCTTTTGCAACATTAATATTTTCACCATTTTTTAACATGTCTTTTATTTGTGCTGCAGCAATATGAGTAAAAATATTTATATTTATATTAGGAGAAGAATTGGCTTGGAGATTAACAATCGCAGATAGTATCCCATTACTTACATAATTACCAGTATTCTCATCTAAATACTCACCTTTAATTTCATATTCAGTTGCACCTGACCATGGTAGAGGAAGTAAGAAAGAACCTTTATCATCATTTGTTGTTGTACTTTTCTTATCAGTAGTACTTCTTTCACCATTATTAAGCTTGTATGCCGTTACAGTAGAGCCATCTAAAAATGGACCTTTTTGTGCAATACCACTTGAACTTGATGATGATACTTTATTACCACTATTACAACCAATTAATACTATTGTAAATATTAATAATAGTATAGATATCTTAATATTCTTCATGCTTAATCCTTTATTTTTCTTGTTACTAAGTATAAGAAAAAGGCATTGCAAAAGCATTGCAAAAATAATAAAAAAAATATTAAATTATAAAATAATTATGATTAGAGTTATAAACAAAAGATTTAGATATTTATTCTATAACCAATAGAAGGGATAGTTTCAATGAATTTATACTTCATTTTAGCTCTAAGTCTACTAACTAAGGCTCTTCTAGTATTTTCATTGGGAAATTTATCTGGCCATATTTTATTCTCCATTTCATAAATTGAAATAATGCAGTTTTTAGAAATAACTAAAAGATTTAGAAGTTGAATTTCTCTTTTTGTAAGATGTAGGTATTCATTATTATAAATAAGTTGATTATTTTTAGAGTCATAACTAAACTCATTATCAAATAGTATATCTCCGACTTTATGATCTTCTCTTTTAATATTATTATCATACGAAGATACTGCCATTTTAAGAGAAACAAATAATTCTTGTTTATTAAAAGGCTTTGTTAAATAGGCACTTGGGTTAGTTTTAATAGCTCTCTCAACTGTAGTTTCATCACAATATGCAGTTAAATAAATAATACTTGTATTTATCTTTTTTTGTATCATTGAAGCTGTATCAATACCATCTTTATCACCTTTGATTCTTATATCCATCATTATAATATGTGGTTGGTATTTTAAGGCATTGTTATATCCATCTAATGAGTTATTTGAAATATTTACAACTTCATATCCAAGGTTTTCCAAATAATCAGCTATTTCCATAGCAACAATCATTTCATCTTCTATTATCATTACAGGTATTTTCATATTTTCAACTTTATATTGTATTCACATTTATTATCTATATCTTTTGATATAGTACCATTTAGTTGTCCTACAACTAAACTATTAACAAGTTCTAAACCTAAAGACTTTTCATTTATATCTGAGCTTTTAAAACCTTTTCCATTATCTGATATATGCAAAAATAATTCATTTTTCTTTTGAGTTAAGTAAATTGAGATTTTCGTACATTCAGAATATTTCATACTATTAGTAAGTAATTCATTTATTATAATACCTATATATACAGCATCTTTCAAGGATATGAAAACAACAGTTCTTATATCAAAATCTATCTCTTTAGAATATGAAGTTTCAATATCTTCACTTAAACTATAAATATATTCATACATATCAATTTTTTCAATATCATCATTTAAACTTAGAATCTCATGTGTTTTAGATATAGATTTGATTCTATTTTCAAGCTTTAAAAACTGTTCTTTTGTTTCAATATTATCAATTTTATTACTTTGCAATCTGATAATTGAAAGCATAACTTGTAAATTATTTTTAACTCTATGATGAAGTTCTCTGTATAGATTCTTTAACATTAAAGTTCTATTTTCAACTTCTTCTTTGATAATTGCATTTCGTTCATGTAGCTCTTCTACTAATTTATTATCAATTGAATCTTTTTGTTTTTGTAAAATATTTAACTTATCAACAAATGCAAGTAATAAAAATAAAGCTTCAATTGCTGTAAAAACTAAAACTAAAATTGGAATATTATACATAATAGAATAAATTCCTAAGGCATCAATAATTGTAAGAAAAAATCCAATTATAAGAAAACTCCAACCTACTATAAAGAATCTAGCTTGCTTATTCCCTCTTTTATAAACATAGATTGCAGCATAATAATTAAAAAATATAAATACTAAACCAGTTAAAACGGTAATTTCTGGATAATAAAAATAAGGACTTGAAATAAATACTATTTGCAAAAGTACTATATATATAAGATATTTATATATTTTATCTATGTTCTCATAATTCTTTGTTTTTAAAAAACTTCTTGCAAAAACTATCCCCATAATTATTACAGCACCAACTTTAGGAACAACTATCAAATTATCAATTCTAGTAAACCATAAGGGCATGTATAAGGGTAGTAAACCAATATAAGTGAGTTGCTGAAAGAGTAAGACAATAATATAAAAGGAATAATATAAATAGCTTATATCCTTTGCATAAAAGAATAAAACCATTGCATAAATAAGAAAAGAACTAATAACTCCTATTAATAATATAATAGAGAATTGTTTAGCAAAATCTTTTTTTAAAAATACTTCTTCATCTTCAAGCTTAATAGAAAACTGTAAGGCTGTTGTGTTATTTTTGATTTTAACATAATAAGATTGCGTTGAATTTGCAGAAATATTTAAAGTAAAAGAAGGATTGATTGTCTTTCTTTTTTCATCTATATATAACATACCACTTCTTCTAATATCTTTATTTGAGTATAAAACAATTTCCTCTAATAAAGGATTGTCAAGATCTAGTATTTTTTGTATCTTTTTATTTGTATTATTTTTTATTTGTATTTTTAACCAAACAGTAAGGTTTTTATTAAACCCAAAGTTCTTGTGAATATTATTTAAAGGCTCAAAGGTTTTAGTTTTAATAGCTTCGATATTTAAATTTTCTTTATCAATAAAAATAGAAGAATTACTAATAGATATTTGATTATTAGCATATAAAAAAGAGTTTAGGAAAATAAGTATAAGAAGAATTTGATTATATTTTTTCATTAATTTTCTTTATAGATATATAAATCATTATATAATTAAAAAAGTAATAAATATATTAAAAGTTATTAAGAAGTATAGATAGTATTAAATCCAATGAAAACTTTTCTCTTGCTTCTAATTGCATTAATAACATATATTAAAATCCTATTTTATATTTATATAATCTATTATAATGGTTAAACGTTAATCAATTATAAATTAAATCAAAAAAAGTAGATAGATAGTATAAAAATACTATCTATTATCTATATTAGAGTATTAAGCACCTAAGTATTTAGCTCTAATTTCATCAGAATCAATAAGCTCAGATCCTGGTCCTTCAAGTGCAACTACACCATTTTCAAGTACATAAGCATAATCAGATACTTCTAAAGCAGCAAAAGCATTTTGTTCAACTAATAAAATAGTTATACCCTCTTCTTTTAGTCGTACGATTGTTTCAAAAAGTTCACCAATAATTTTAGGAGCTAATCCTAAAGATGGTTCATCAAGCATTAAAAGTTTTGGGCTTGACATTAAAGCTCTTGCAATTGCAAGCATTTGTTGCTCCCCTCCACTCATTGTTCCTGCTAATTGACCTTTCTTAGCAACAAGTCTTGGAAAAAGTTTAAACATCTCTTCTTGAAGCTCTTCATATTTGTCATCATTGTTAAAAGCACCCATTCTGAGGTTTTCTTCAATTGTTAAGTTTTGAAAACATCTTCTTCCCTCAGGAACAAGCGCTATATCATTTTGAATAATTGTATGAGTTTTCATTTTAGAAATATCTTCATTTCTAAATGTGATTTCACCATTTTTCTTAACATCATTTACAATTGATTGTAAAGTCGAAGTTTTACCAGCACCATTAGATCCAATTAATGAAACAATTTGACCTTCTTTAACTTCAAAGTTTACATCTTTAACACCTTTGATAAGTCCGTAAAATACTTCTAAATTTTTAACTTTAAGCATGTTTAAAATCTCCTAGGTAGGCTTTTATTACTTCTTCATCTTTAATAGCATCTTTAATATCACCTTCAAAAATCGTTTTTCCATAATCTAAAACCATAACTCTATCACATAGTTTATTTACAAACTTCATATCATGTTCAATTAATAAAATAGTAATATCAAATTCATCTCTTATTTTAAAGAATAATTCTGCAAGCTCATGTGTTTCTTGTGGATTCATACCAGCTGCTGGTTCATCTAAAAGTAAAAGTTGAGGATTTGCAGCAAGTGCACGAGCAATCTCTACTTTTCTTTGTTGTCCATAAGAAAGTGAAGTTGCTAATTCATCTGCATACTCTGCTATGCCAAGTACTTCCATGATTTCAAAAGCTCTTTGTTTAACACGTCTTTCTTCTTTGAAAAATCTAGGCAATCTAAAAATAGTTTCTAGATAAGTATATGATGCTTGATAATCAAATCCAATTAAAATATTATCTAATACTGTCATTGATGTAAAAAGTCTAATATTTTGGAAAGTTCTTGCAATTCCACGATGAACAATTTTATATGGTTTTATTCCATTTATTTTTTGTCCATGAAATTTAATATCACCTTCTGTAGGTTCATAATTTCCAGTAATAATATTAAACATTGTAGTTTTACCAGCACCATTTGGACCAATAAGACCATATATTTCTTTTGCTTTTACACTAAAAGATGTGTCCTTAATGGCAGTTACTCCACCAAACTTTTTAGTAACATTACATACTTCTAATATCATTTGTCAGCCTTTTTCTTTTTGAAGAAGTCTTTTAATTCTTTTTTACCTGTTAATCCTTCTCTTGCAAAAAGCATTACAAGAATTAAAATAAGTGAGAATACAACCATTCTCATTCCAGGTGTTCCTTCTGTTTCTATTCCCATAAAACTCATAGGTTCATCTAAGAATCTCATATATTCTAAACCTGCCATTACAAAAATAGTTCCTAATATTGCACCTGTTGTACTTCCTAATCCACCTAATACAATAATAATTAGTAATTGGAATGTTAAGAAGAATGTAAATAAATCTGGTGATATAGATGTTAATAATGCAGCTAATAAACCACCTCCAACACCTTCAAAAAAAGCTGAAGTAGAAAACGCTAAAGTTTTAATCTTAAAAGTATTAACACCCATTGCAGTTGCGGCATCTTCATCGTCCCTAACAGCTTTCATAGCCCGTCCATATTTTGAATAGATAATATTTAAAATAGCAAGAACAGTAAATATAGCAATACCGCCTGTCCAATAAAGGTTTGAATATTCAGGAATATCATTTATACCTAAAGAACCATTTGTGATTTGAGGATTATTAATAGCTAAAATTTTAATAATAAAACCAAATCCTAATGTTACAATTGCAAGATAATCTCCTCTTACTCTAAATACAGGAAAAGATAAAGATAAAGCAACCAACGCTGAGATAATACCTGCAAATAATAATGCCCATGCAAAATCTGCTTGCATAGCTAAAACCCAAGCTGATGGGTCTTCAATATCATATTGATAAAGCATCGTATCAGCATCAACAATCAAAATAGAAGTAACATATGCACCAATAGCAACAAATCCATTTGGTTCAAGAGAAAACTGACCAGTAACACCATTAATAAGGTTATACGAAACTGCAAGAATAATAAAAATTGCAACATTATTTATAATTCTTACTGTATATTCATCAAAAGTAACCTGTGCAAACCACGTAAACCAAATAGCAGTTACTATAATTGCTAGATTAATTAATCTTTGTTTAGTAAATATTTTATCTTCAATCATATTAGAACCTACTCTTTTCAAGGTCTTCACCCATTATTCCAGTTGGTTTAAAAAGTAATACAAATATTAATAAAATAAATGCAAAGGCATCTTTATAACCACCAAGTTCTGGCCAAAAAGCAATAAATACAACTTCAGTAAACCCAATAATAAATCCACCTATAACAGCCCCTGTAACTGAACCAATACCCCCAACAACAGCTGCTGCAAAGGCTTTAAGTCCTACTAAAACTCCCATCATTGGTTCAACACTAGGGTAATTAACTGCCCAAAATAAACCACCAACAGCAGCAAGAGCAGAACCCAATCCAAATACAATTGCAATAATTCTATTTGCATCAATACCCATTAAATTTACAGTTTTAATATCAAATGATAAAGCTCTAATTGCCATTCCATATTTTGTTTTATATAATATATACAAAATACCTAGTAATAATCCTAATGTAACAATTGGAACAGTAATAGATGCTACTGAAAATACTACACCTGAAACATCAAATATTTTTTCCATATACTCAGGAACTGGAAAAGCTCTTGGAGTTCCACCAGCAAAAACTGTAAATGTATTTTCTAGAAAAAATGAAATACCAATTGCAGTAATAAGTAATGAAATTTTTGGAGCTTCTCTTAAAGGCTTATATGCAATCTTGTCCATAAGCACCCCTAAAAGTGCAGCTATTACAATTGATAATAACATTGTAACAGGGAAAGACAATTCAAATACTGCCATAAATGTATAACCTAAAAAGGCACCAACCATCATAATATCACCATGTGCAAAGTTAATAAGCCTAAGCACTCCGTATACCATTGTATAACCAATTGCAATTAAAGCGTACATAGATCCTAAAGAGAATCCGTTTACTAGTTGTTGCATTAATGTTAATAAATCCATTAAATCTCCTGATTTTTTTACAAACTTCTTTTCTAATAGTAAAAACAACATTATTACTTTTACTATTACAAAAAAAAATCTAGCAATTTCTTGCTAGATTTTTTCTATATTTATATTTTTATTATGGGTTAACTGTCGCTTTAAATCCAGCTTTACCATCTTTAATTTCTTTAATAACTGCAGATCTTGTTGCATTTCCTTCACTATTAATAGAAATTTTTCCTGAAACACCATCAAAATCAACTGTTTTTTTAATTTCATTATTAATACAAACAGAGTTTGTTGGGTCTTCACATTTATTCATTGCTGCAATTAATACATTATAAGTATCAGCACCTAAAGCAGTAAATGAATTCATTTCAGCATTTCCTGTTTCTTTTTCGTGGAAAGCTACGAAATCAGCTGAAGTTTTTGATGGAGGGTTTTTGTAATCAAAGAAGTCTGTAAACATATATCCTTCAACAGATTTTCCACCTAAATCAATAAATGTTTGATTTGCAACACCGTCACCTGAGAACATTGGTTTATCTAAACCTAATTGCTTAGATTGTCTAGCAATCATAGAAGCTTCTGGGTGATATAAAGGCATAAACATAAAGTCTGGATTAATTTTCTTAATTTGAGAAACTACAGCTTTAAAGTCTTTATCACCTGAAGTAACTTTGATTTTTTTAACAATTTTTCCACCTTTAGCTTTAAAAGCTTTTTGGAATGCTTTTGAAAGACCTAAAGAATAAACTTGTGCTTGATCAATTACAACAACAGCAGTTTTATAACCTGATTCAATAGCAAAGTTTGCAACAACTTCACCTTGGAAACTATCTGTAAAACAAACTCTATTTGCAAAAGTTCTCTTAGCAGTTAATTTATCATTTGTAGCAACAGAAGCGATTACTGGAATTTTTTTCTTATCAGCAATAGCAATTGTTTGCGCAGTATTTGTAGAAGTTAAAGCACCTAAAATAGCAACAACTTTATCAGAAGAGATAAGTCTAGTTGTAGCAGTTGCAGTTTCAACTTTATCACCTTTGTTATCTAATAATACTAATTTAACAGTATCACCATTTGCTAAAGTTGGTTGTAATTTATTTGCAAGTTCTAAACCTAAGTGAGTTACTTGACCATAAGCAGCTATTGGTCCAGACATTGGCATAACTGCCCCTACTTTAATCTCTTTTGCCATTACAACACCACAAGTTAATGCAGATGCAAGTGCAATACTTAACATTTTCTTCATTGAATCTCCTTTTGTATTTTAACAATTTGTTATATTCTATGTAAAAAATCTGTAAAAACAGCTTATTTATTTATATAATATATACAAAAGTTACAAATTTTATGCATAATAGTGATTATTATTTAGACACTTCTTCTGCAATTTTTTTAGATTCTAGTAAATGTTTTTTGTAACCACAATTCAAATGTTCTATCTGGAATATATATTACATCATCATTTTTATCACATATCTCTTTTTCAAATAGTGCCTTTATTGCTGATTGTAAAGTTTGCTTCTTTATATTAAATTCATTAAGTACATCTTGTGTATATATTTTCTTTTTATATTTTGATAATATTTTTAGTGCAATCTTTTGATTATTGTTTAACATATCATATATTAATCTATAACTTGAATCTTTAGAATTTACAATTTGTTTTACAACCTCATCGATATACTCTTTACTAATTTCCTCATTTTTCTTTTCTAACCATAAGATATGACATATGTTTTGTAAGAGTTTTGTTTCACTATCAGATACTTCATATATATAAGACATTAACTCTTTTGATATATTTATATGTTTCTTTGTATATGTATATACTTCTTCTAAAGCTAAAGGTTGTAATTCTAAATGCGTTGCCATTTCATATAGTGGTGCTTTGTATTCAAACAGTGAAGTTAATAAATGTCTTTTTGAACCTAAGAATATCCATGATACATTTTGCAGTGTTTGTATATACTTTCTTAATAGCGCATCTAGCTTTATATCTGTTATTAGTGATATTTGTTGAAACTCATCTATTGCAAATACTACTTGCTTATCTTTTGATATTTCCTCTAGTGCTAAAAAGAAGTCTTCTATCATCTCATCAAAAGAAAGTGTTGCTACTATTGGTCTTAATGAGAATTTTGAAGTATTAGGATCAAATGATGGTTCTACTCTTACACGTTTAAACATCTCACTAAATTTTTTATACATTACTTTGAAATCACTCTCTTCTATGTTTGATATGCCCTTTAATAGTAACTTTATAAAATCTTCTTTTGAAGTAATATCAAAGATGTCACAATATATGCAAGTATACTCATTACTATTACGTCTTAGTACTTCTTGTATTAAAGTTGATTTACCCATTCTTCTTTTTGAGTGTATTAATATATTGTTTGAAGTTTTAATAAAATCGTTTATTTTTTCTATCTCTTCTACTCTTCCATAGAATGTTTTACTATCTGCTATTATCTCATAAGGAAATGGTGATTTCATTTTATGCCTTTTTTTAATACTTTTATCAGTATTTATTTTTTAGTACTTTTAGTATTTTATCATTGCTTATATTAATTACATATTAAAAGTATTTTATTTTAAATACTAAATATTTATACTATAATATTTTAAAAATACTAAGGTAAGTACTTGAATAACGAAAATGATAACAAAAGAACAATTGGATTAATAGGTGCAATTTCAATTGGTATAGGAGGAATGGTAGGAGGTGGAATCTTTGCTGTTTTAGGTGAAGCTGTATCTTTAGCAAAAGGAGCAACTTTAATTGCTTTTTTATTTGCAGGAATCGTTGCCCTACTTACTTCATACTCTTATGCAAAACTATCTGTAAAATTTCAAAGTAAAGGTGGGACAGTTAGTTTCATAGATAATGCTTTTGGTCATAACTTTTTATCAGGAGCTGTAAACTTTATACTATGGTTATCTTATCTTGTTACAATTTCTTTATATGCAGTTGCTTTTTCTTCTTATGCTGAAGTTTTGTTTTTCAAAGAGTCTACTTTATTAAGTAAGCATTTGTTTATTTCTCTTGCTATTATACTCCCTTTACTTATTAACTTAATTAGTGCTTCTTTTGTAAGTCGGTCTGAGACTATTATAGTTGTAATTAAAGTAGTACTTTTAGTAGTAATTATTCTATCAAGTTTTTCTTATGTAGATACACAAAGATTATCACCTTCACAATGGAGCGATAGCTTTTCTATCTTAGTTGCTGGTATGATTATCTTTGTAGCTTATGAAGGTTTTGAGTTAATTGCTAATGCAGCAGAAGATATTAAAAATCCTAAGCAAAATTTACCAAGAGCTTTTTATGCTTGCGTTATTATAGTTATCTTTCTATATATACTAATTGCATTAATTACAGTAGGAACTGTTGAAGAAAGTGCATTATTAGAAGCTAAAGATTATGCTTTGGCAATTGCAGCAAAACCGGCTTTAGGACAAATTGGTTTTACTATTGTTTCTATTGCTGCACTATTAGCAACCTTTTCTGCTATTAATGCAACTATATATGGCAATGGAAGACTAGGATTTATACTAGCAAAAGAAGGCGAGCTTCCTTCAAAACTTAATAAAGAGAAAAAAAGTATTCCTAGTACTAGTATTTTAGTAACTGCGTTTTTTTCTTTGATTATTGCAAACAGTATTGAACTAACTCAAATAGCAATAATAGGAAGTGCTAGTTTTTTACTTATTTTCTTTATAGTTAATATTGCAGCTTTAAAACTATATAAGCTCTTAAATGCAAATAGAATAATAGTTCTTCTATCTTGTATAGTAAGTTTTCTTGCACTTATTACTTTACTAGTTCATACATACAGTAGTGATAAAAATGCAATTATGATATTTTTTGCTTTTATAGCTTTTGCTATTTTATTTGAAGCAATATATGGAAAGATAATTAGAAAGAACTTTTTTGATAAATAAGCACTAAACAAAACTTCACTAAAATATAAAATACAAAAAGGATAAAAAATGAAGATTAATAAATATGCAGTAATTATAGCTCTTGGTCTATTAGCGTTTATCTCTACAAATTTTAGTAAAGAAGTTGTAGTTCCACAAAATAAAAACATTGACTATACAAAAATGAAGACTGCACATTTTGCAGGTGGTTGTTTTTGGGGAGTTGAACACTTATTTGAAAAACAAGCAGGTGTAAAAGATGTAATTAGTGGATATATGGGTGGTCATAAAGAAAACCCTGATTATTATGGTGTAATAAAAGGTGATACAGGACATGTTGAAACTGTTGAAGTTATATATGACCCTAGTGAAATTTCTTATGAAAGTTTAGCAAAGCTATTTTTTGAAATACATGACTCAACACAAAAAAATGGACAAGGTCCAGATATTGGAAGTCAGTATTTGTCTGTAGTATTTTATAATAATGAAGAAGAAAAGAAAATAACAGAAAAACTAATTGATATTTTAAAATCAAAAGGTATAGATGTGGCAACTACACTTAAAAGTACAAAAGACACTCCTTTTTATGCAGCAGAAGGATATCATCAAAACTATTATATAAGAACTGGAAAAAGTCCTTATTGTCATGTTTATAAAAAGATTTTTGACTAATCTTTTTATAACTGACCTTTTAATATTGGGTAAATAATAAAATTTACCCTATAATCCAAAAATGAAAAATATCAAAAAACTTACAATGCTTACTTTATTACTAATTGCAATGACAACATCAATGTCAAATGTTGCAATAGTAACAGCCTTACCTCATCTAAAAGAGTACTTTACAGATATAGCAAATATTGAATTTTACTCAAGGCTTATGTTAACAATTCCTTCTCTTGTTATTGCTATATTAGCACCTTTTCTTGGACATTTAATTTTTAAGTATGGAAAGAAGCGTGCTGTTATTATCGCACTTAGTGCTTTTTCTATAACAGGAAGTGCAGGATTATATTTACAAGATATCGAAATGCTTTTATTTTCAAGGGCCTTATTTGGTGTATGTGTAGCAACGTTAATGATTGTATCAACTTCTCTTATTGGGGATTATTTTAAAGAACAAGATAGACACAAGTTTATGGGGTATCAAAGTGCTTTTATGGCTTTAGGTGGAGTTGTATTTGTAATAGGCGGTGGAGTTTTATCTGATATTTCTTGGCGTTACTCTTTTGGTATATACTTAATTGGTTTTTTACTTGTTCCTCTTGCTATTACACAACTTAAAGAAGTTATAGTAAAAGATGAGAAAGATGAAGATATTGAAATTAATTCTAATATGTTTTATATATATTTTCTTGCTTTTTTTTATATGTTGATTTTCTTTATACTACCTACTCAAATTCCATTTTTATTAATTGAAACATTTAAAGCTAGTGGAAGTTTTGCTGGAACTATTATTGCAATTGCTTTTTTATGTAATGCTTTGGGAGCTATTACTTTTTCAAAGTTAAAACAAAAGTTTTCATTCTCTATAATTTACATTATAGGTTTAGCAATTATTGGTATTGGATTTGCAGGTGTTGGTTTTGTAAATCATACTTACTATTTCTTTTTAACAAGTCCATTACTTGGCTTTGGTGGTGGTTTGATGATGACAAATATAACTGCTTGGATGTTAAGTCGTACAAGTGCAAAAAAAAGAGTCAAAACTTCTGGATATTTCACAAGTGCAATTTTTTTAGGACAGTTTAGTTCACCTATTATATTTCATTGGCCTGTTGATTTTTTAGGTGTACAGCATTTCTTTTTAGCTATTGGTATATCATTACTTATTATTGTTTTTTCATCTTTTATATATATCAAAATAAAATAGAACTATTTGTTCTATTTTATACAGAGATAATACTATTACCTTCTTTTACCCATGAGCTTAATAACTCACCTGTGTAATATACTTGCATATCACAAGCTTGTAAAGTATCACTAACACCTAAATCTTCTGCACACTTTTTACAAGCTATTACTTCAACACCATCTTTAATCATTTCTTGGATTTTGTCTTGTAATTCTTTATCTTGACTTATTAGTGTTTGAGAAGCACCCCAAACAAGTATTTGAACATTTTGTATCCAACCTTTTAGTTTTGCATTATGTGCATATAAACATATCATGTTTATTGCTGTATCTTTATTGTCTGTTGTCCATAAAATTTTTGCTGTATTTTGTTCTTCTTTAATCATTTTGGTAACCTTTTATTTGTATTTTTACTTTTACTTCTTAATCTTTGTTTTAAATCTTTGAACTTTTGTTTATCTTCAGCTCGTACATTTGCAGAAGAATGATCCATATCTTCACCCATTGAAATATCAAGCATTTCACTTTTTTTCATTTTTAATATTTGAGATGGAAAAACACTTCTATGTCCTGTAATTAAAAAAGTAATTACAACAGAAATTGCGGCATAAGGAGCAATTTCAAGTCCAAAAAGTTCAACTGCCATAATAATAGCAGCTATTGGCGCATTTGTAGCACCTGCTAGTAAACTTACAAAACCAATAGCTGAAAAGAATGCAATATGATCACCCATTAAAGAACCAAATAAATTCCCACTAGTTGCACCTACAAAAAATAAAGGTGTTAAAACTCCTCCACTTCCACCAACTCCAAGAGTAATTGATGTAAATATAGTTTTTAAAACAAATGCATACCAAGGTATCTCTTCTACTACACTCTGATCTGAAAAGAATGTACTATTTACAGTTTCTAATCCTAAACCAAAATACTGTTCACCAAAGAAAAAAGATAATACAATTAAAAATGTTCCGCCTAGAAAAGCTTTTAAGTAAGCATTCATTTTAAATGATTGAATAGACTTTCCTGTAGTTTTTAAAAAAGTAATAAAGAAATCTGCAATAATTCCAAAAAATAAACCAGCAAGTACAACTTGACTAATAAGTGTAAGTTCAAGTGGAATAGCTTGTGAAAATCTCATATCAAAATATGTATAGTTTAAACCAAGAAATTGTGCCGTAGAAAAAGCTGCAAAGCCCGCTATAAAAGAAGGAAGTAGTACATCATACATAATAATTCCAACAATTAATACTTCAACACCAAAAATAGCACCTGAAATTGGTGTTCCAAAAACTGCTGCAAAACCTGCGCTTATCCCACAAATTACAATTTTTTTTCTATGCTCTTTTGAAAATCTAAAAATATCGGCTATTAAAGAAGCAGCACCAGCACCTATTTGTGCAGCTGGTCCTTCTTTCCCTGCTGAACCTCCTGCAAAAATTGTAAGAACAGTGGCTATTAATTTCACAGGTATTATTAAAATATCTATTTTTCCATGTTTTTTATGAATTGCTTCTATTACTTTTTCTGTTCCATGACCTTTTGCATTTGGAGCAAAAGTTTTTGTAAGCCATATGGTAAGCATTAAAGCAAAGGGCAATAAATAGTAGTATTTAAAGCCTAGTAAATCTCTTGAGTCTTCTGAATACTGTAAGACTGTCACAAAAAAAGTAACTATTGCACCTATTACTATACCTATGATTGTTGAGATAATAAGCCATTTACTAACTGAGAAAAAGATAATTGATTGTTCGAGGAAGTGTTTTTTCATATTAAAACTTTTGATTTATAAATTATATTTTTATTGTATCATCTTTTGAAAAAATAACACTTGATTCATGTCTATTAAATAAACTTTTAAATTTTTATAAGTTTCATAAGCTATAATTATAAAAATTAAACTATTAATAATAAGGAAAACTTATGAATTTTTTCGAAAAGATGAGAATGGTATGTAGACCATTTAGAATTGTTTTAGGACTTGTGCTAATTGCAGTAGGATTTTTTACAGGCAATGCATGGTTTTATTTAGGGGTACTTCCTTTAATTGCAGGATTAGCTAACTTTTGCCCTGCTTGCATTATCTCTAAGAAATGTGATTTAGAAAAGAAAGAAGATTAATTCTTTTTTCTTTTAAAAAAAATATGTTTTAACAACATCTGCTAATATATACAACACCAATAGTGCAAAAATGATTTTATTTGTACTCATATATTTAAACTCTTTCTTTTAATTATACATATTTTTTATAAAGTTTTTAGTTAATCATTAAGTATATTTACATATAATCAAATTTAAAATTTAAAGGAATAAAAATGTTAAAAACAGCATTTGGAAGATTTAGACTTATTTCAATAATAGAAGGTCTTTCATATTTATTATTAGTATTTGTTGCAATGCCTATTAAGTATTTAGGCGATAATCCATATCCCGTAAAAATAGTTGGAATGGGACATGGTGTATTATTTATATTATTTTGTATGGCACTTTTTCATGTAATGGTTAAATGTAAATGGGACAAAGGTTTAGGATTTCAATTATTTGTTTATTCATTAATTCCATTTGGTTTTATCATAATTGAAAATGTAATTAAAAAACAAAATAAAGATTAATTGTATGCTATTTAATCAGGGTTTTTTGGGAACAGCAGCACCTTTTTATATAGATTTTGTAACTATATATTTTGCTGTATTCCCACTATTAATGGCTTTTACAATATATTTAGCCGTTAAAAGAAAATATAAAGAGCATTTTATATCTCAAGCTTTTTTATTAGCTATTAGCTATTACTATTACTATTATAATTGTTTTTGAAATTGGACTTAGAATTTCTGGTGGCTTTTTAGAGTACTCAAAAGCTAGTAATATTTCATATACCTTTATGCTATCTTTTTTAATTATTCATATAATTATTGCTATTATTGCTTTAATTTCATGGGTGTATTTATTTATTACCTTTATTAAACTATACAGAAACAAGCAATTAGAACAGATTAAAAGCTCAAATCATAAAAAATTAGGTAAGTTAATATTTCTAGGACTTACGATCAGTTCATTAATGGGAGTATGTATTTATCTATTTTTATTTTTATTTTAAATAAAAATTGATAATTTACAATTTTTAAAACCTATCTTTTTGATAGTATCTAATAAATATATATTTATTGGATACTATTTATGAAAATATTTATGAGAATATTGTTATTTGCATTTGTTGTAATATCAATACTATTATCACTTCCTTCACTTCTTAAACAAAGAGATTTTCCCTCATACAACGACGATTCATTAAGAAAAACAGCTATAAAAAAAGGACTTAAATCAATTCCTAAATCTTATGAAGAGTATTTAGAAAAATATGAACAAAATACTATTTTAAATAAAGAAAAAATAGCTTTAGGAAAAGAGTTATTTTTTAATCCTAATCTTTCACTAAATAAAAAAACTTCTTGTACTACTTGTCATATGATTAGTAAAGAAGAAAATAGTATAACAAAAGAAGAGCAAGTATTAATAGATACAAATAATTGCGTAAGATGCCATTTAAAAGACGAAAGCGGTACAGATAGATTTTCTTCCTCTCTAGGAGATAACAATACTTTAAATCCTCACCATCTAAATACTATAACTATTTTAAACTCATCACTTGCAAAAACTTTTACATGGAGCGGCGAAGTAAAAATATTAAAAGAACAAATCATAAACTCAATTAAATCAACACATAAATTAAATATATCAGCAGAAGAACTAGAAAAAAGATTTGATTACAACTATGAAGAAATAATTGATGCAATAGAAGCTTATATCAAAACACTTTTGACAAGAAGTAGTTTTGATGAGTTTTTAGAAGGTGACAATAATGCAATTAATAAGCAGGCAAAACAAGGCTTAGTAAATTTTATGAACTTTGGGTGTAGTGGTTGTCATACGGGAAGAAGTGTAGGAGGACAAAGTGTTCAAAGGTTTCCTTTAAGAAACTTTGCTGGTATTCATGATTTAAGACCTAATCTTGGTCCTGCTCCTGATTTTGAAATAATTGATAATACTTTTCCTTTTGAAAATAAAGGAGAATATAAAGGAAGAGCAAATACAAGCTTTTTTAGGGTTCCTATTTTAAGGAACGTTACAAAAACGTCTCCATATTTTCATAATGGTTCAGTTGATAAAATAAGAAAAGCAGTAGAAATAATGGGAAGGCATCAAGTAGGAATAAATCTTACAAATACACAAATAGATGATATTGTAGCTTTTTTGAAGACCTTAGAGGGGAATGTAATTAAACAATCAAAGAAGGAAATTAAATAATGAAACTATTTAATATCAAAATACTAATTATTCTAATTTTTATTACAGGTGTCTTACAAATGGATATTTTTAATATCCAATGGAAATATTTAACAGATATATCTATTATCCATGCTTTTACTTCTATATTATTTTCAATATTTTATATTATTCCTTTTGTGAATAAACACGCTTACAAATATATAGTAATAAAAAAAGTAAATAGTAAGATTGGTTGGATTTTAGGTTTTGTTCTACTCTTAACTACCTTAAGTGGTTTTTATTTGTTCTTTATTGGAAATACAGGTGGAAATATATTAGGAATTTACTCATTTAATATTCACCTATATTCATCTTTTATTCTTCTTGCATTTTTATTTTATCATACAAAAAATCCTAAGAAAAACAAACTTGTATTATTGTTTATGGTAGGTATATCTATTACATTTATTAATCCAACACCTTCTTATTCTTTAGAACAAGAATATAAAACAAAACTTGTCTCTTTTGAACTTGAAGATGGTAAAACTATGTATCATAGTGAGGATTGGACAAACTCTACAAAATGTAAATCATGTCATAGTGAAATATTTAATCAATGGGCAGATTCAAATCATAAAAATCTTGTAGACTCAAATCCATACTATATGGTTATGGAAAATCTAGCAGGAGAACTTGAAGGTCATGAGTTTAGGCAATGGTGTATGTCTTGTCACAATCCAAGTGGTATTACAACAGGATTGACTAAGTCTTCACATTATATGAATGAAAACTCTTTAGCAAATACTCTTTTTGATAAAGGGGCTAAAACATTAATAAATAATTATAAACAACATGGCAATTCAAGACTAGAAGAAGGAGTATCTTGTCTTACTTGCCATAGAATAAGTGATGCAAGTTCAAAAGGAAATGCTTCTTATAAATTGGACTTAACAAATAGAAAAAAATATCCTTTTGAAGATGAAGAAGGAACACTTGGCTCATATTTAGGTAAAAAGTTTATAAATGCAAAGCCAAATGTACATAAAGAAAGCTATATGAAACCTCTTTATAAAAAAAGTGCATACTGTGCTTCTTGTCATGATGAAACATCACCAACAACAGGAAAACAAATAGTATCAACATTTAAAGAGTGGGAAGAATCGCCTTATAATAATCTTGCAGATAAAACAAAACACAAATCATGTATAGACTGTCATATGACAAACCTAGAAAATGATAAGTTCACACCACTTGTAGGCACATCAACTAAAGGAGGAGTTCTTAAAAAAGATGTAAAAGTACACTATTTTTCTGGTTCAAATCACTTTTTATCAGGTTTAAAAAGTAAAAAACATGAAAACCAAACACTTCAACTTTTAAGAACTGCTGCAAAGCTTGATGCTAGTGTTAAAGATACTATTTTAGAAGTTGGAGTTACAAATATAGGTGCAGGACATCATTTGCCAACGGGCGTTGCAGATTTTAGAGAATTATGGTTAGATATTACAGTAAAAGATTCAAAAAATAAAGTTATATTTTCAAGTGGTAAATTAAAAAAAGATGGAAATCTAGGTAAAGATGCTAGACCTTATATGAAAGTATTTGCAGATGAAAATGCTAAAGAAGTTGGTTTAGCATTTTGGAGATATAAAATATTATTAAGAGATACAAGAATAAAAGCAAAAGAAAGAAGACTAGAAAAGTATGAACTCCCTAAAAATCTATCTTTTCCTTTAAATGTAGAAGTAAAACTGAACTTTAGAATATATCCACAATGGGTAACAAATATAGTACAAAAATCTTATCCAGCACTTCCAAATCCTCCTATTGTAATAATAGAAGAATTAAATATAAGAGCTTATGGTCGATAAACTCTTATGTTTGTAAAGTTCTCTGCATCTCTTAGATATTGAGCATGTAACTGGCTTAAAATACCTTTATCACAGTAAAATAAATACTCTTTATTTTGTGGAAGGTTTTTAAATTCACTTTTTAATTTATAAAATGGAATTTTAATAGTTTCAGCAGAAGTTTCAATACAATCATCACTTTGTCTAATATCAATAACTGTGTACTCTGCACTACTTAAATCACTAACAGTTTCTATTTGTCCAATATCAGAAATATCATCTTCGATTTCATGAACTCTTAAACTTACTGCATTTTCTACAGCTTTATCTAATACTATGTAATCAAACTTTCTTGCTTCTTCTTCTAATCTTTTAAATGAACCATGAGTATTTGGATTTTTTGAAATTACACCACAATATTCAGGCATTGTTTCTGCAAATCTTCTAGTACCAATATCATTTGCAATATCCATAATATCAGTTTTATTCATAGTAGCTAAGGGTCTTAAAATTAATTTGTTTGTAACTTGATCAATTAAAGCTAAGTTTCTTAATGTTTGACTAGATACTTGAGCCACACTCTCACCTGTAAGTAAGGCATCAATTCCCATATCGTCTGCAATTTTTTCAGAAGCTTTAATCATTAATCTTTTAAGTGTAATACCCATGTACGAATCTGATGTAGATCTAAATATCTCAGTAACTACATCATCAAAAGGAACGGATATAAATGTAATATTATGAGATGAGCCAAATTTATTCCAAAGATATAAGGCAACTTGCTTTACACCAATTTCATGTGCAACACCACCAAGATTAAAGAAAATAAAATGAGTTTTAATTCCTCTTTTCATTGTAAGATAAGAAGCTACTGTAGAATCAAATCCACCAGACATTAAAGATAATACATCTCCTTGAGTTCCTATTGGAAAACCACCTAAACCTTTATGCTTTAATGTGATAATATTTAATTGATTATCAAAAAGTTCTACGTTTATTGTAGCTTCTGCTTCTCTTAAACTCACTCCTTTTGTATCATTATGAGCCAACATATATCCGCCAATAGTTTTTTCGATCTCTGTTGATTTAAAACTATGAGTTCCTGAACGCTTTACTCTAACAACAAAAGTTTTACCAATAACTTGATCTTTTGTTACATCATTAACTATAACTTTCATTTGATCTATTGTTGTGATATTATCAAACTGTAATGCTTCTAATACAAGCTGAGCACCTGGAGTTTGTAATAGTATTTGTCTAATTTCTGTTACAAAATCTACTAAACATACAACTTCAATCTTATCATGAAATTTTTTTATTGATATATCTTCATCAATTTTTGTTAGCATCTTTTTAAGATTATTGTAAAGCTGATTAATCATCTGTCTCTTAGCTTTACTACCTTTTATCATAATTTCGGGGAAAAATTTAATTATGAATTTTTGTGTTTTAACTTCGGGTTTTTCCATTATTACTGTACCTTGTTTTTATTAATCGCGATTATAGCATAAGCCTTTTAGAAAATGTATTAAATTATATCTTTTCTGTTTTAAAAGTTTTTAAAACTTTTTTATATTTTCTATCACTATTACGAGGAGAATCAACAATATCTTCTGTTTTAACTTTTTTCTTTTTAGTTTCCACTTTTAACCATTTTGCCATAAGTGGAAGTGTTGCACCTTGAATTAATATTGAAAATAAAACAATAAAAAATACAATAAAGCAATTGCAAGTCCTGATAAGGCAACATCTAGAAATTCAGAAGGAAAAACTAACAGTCCAAGAGCTAAGAATACTGCAATTTACATAATTCATGATAGTCCATCATTAAAACCAACTAAATTTTTTTTATGAACAAACTCTCTTGTATTTGCCACAATTCCGGCAATATAAACTGCTAAAAAAATATTTCCTTCCAATAATAATGTTGAAGAAAATAGAAGTAAAATCCAAGCAATTGTAAAAACAGGATAAAGACCATAAAAACTTAAATGAATTCTATTTAATATTACAGGTAATAAATATCCAAAATCCCATCAGAACCTGATAATATACCAAGTCCTAAAAAATATAAATCTATTGTTTCCATTGTTTTTACTTAAAAAACAAAAGAAATATCTACAATACTAATATTATAAATATCTACTTTTACACCTGAACTGTCTAAAATAGCATATTTTATTGTTAATTCATTTGGATTAGAAACTTCATCATTTTGCTCTACAAATTTTGTATATTTATCTAAATCAATTATTGAATAAATAAACATTGCTTTTGATTTAAAACTTTCATTATCAATATATTTTTCATACACTTCTTTGTATTGTGTTTTGTCATATTTATCATAAAAATTTTGCTTGTATAAAGCTTCACATAATTCTTGTTTTTTAAAATTTTCTGTTGAATAAGTATAATAATCATCAGCGATTATTGATTCTAAATCTGGATGAATTTCAAAATAATTGTATTTAATATATCCATCTTCATTTGATATTTCATGAGTAGTTTTTATCATAAGTGTTCGCCTTGAGTTTTTTTTCATTCTAACATATTGGTTATTTTATTTTCTTTTAGAAATTATATGTATATATTTTAAATATATTTAAATTTATACAATATGTAAAACTCTAAAGTGAAAATATTTACTGTTTTAGTTTTATTATATTATTGTGTTTTTTGAAAAAATTATTTTTTCTATAAATACTTATATACAGTTCATATAGAATAAAAATATCCATTTTATAAATATATAATAGATATATAAAACACTTTCATTTTGTATAAACTTTATTTTTTAGTTTTTATCGGTTTTTTGGATATTTCGAGTTTTCTTCTTTAGAGGATATTTCTTGCTTTCAAAAAAGTCATATATCCCCTACTCTATTTGCAGATTTAATGTATTTTTATTATTGGTATAATTTTTAAAACTATTTTTTTGTCTACTTGTTCTTCTAATTTTTGTTTGATAAAATTGTAGTTTACTAAGTCTAAATGTTTACTTGACACTACTTCAATATCTAAGAAAATTGCAGTACTTTTATTCTCAAGACTTTTAATATTTAACTCTATTTTTTTATCATTAAATTCAAGTGTTTTTATACTATTTAATTTACTCATATAATCATTTTTCTCAACTACTTGCATAAATGAAATAAATAAAGGTACTGTAATTAAAGCCATTAAAATTGAAGTATAAAAGATTCCTTTTTTTGCTCTTTTAATAGGTGCATATCCTAAAACCATAAAAGTTAATGTTGCACTTAATGTAATACCTACTAAGTTTGTAATAAATAGTAAAAACGAACCAAGTATAACATCTATATTTCCAAGTCCTAGACCAATTCCTGTTACACTTAAAGGTGGAACTAAAGCAACTGCAATTGCAACCCCAGCAAGTGATTTAGCAACCTCTTCTTTTGAAGTAGCATAAGCTCCTGCAATTCCTGAGAATATTGCAACCATTAAATCTAGTAAGTTTGGATTTAACCTTCCTTGCATTTCTGATGTTATTTGTTCTAAAGGAATAAATAAAGTATAAATACTAGAAAACAGTAAAGCCATAAAAATACCAATAACTAATGTTTTTGCACTTTTAATTAATAAATACTCATCAGCACGTGCAACTCCCATTGATAAAGAGATGATAGGAGCCATTAAAGGTGCTAATATCATCGCACCAATAATTACAGGTGATGAATTAGCAAAAAGCCCTGTAGTAGCTAATAAAGTACTTAGAATCATTAAAGTTAAATAAGTATAAGAAAAACTTGCGCTATCTTTTAAACTAACTAATAAATCTTTAAATTCATCATCACTTGCTTTTTTAAATAAAGGCAGTTTTCCACCTATTAAAATACTACTTAACTCAGCTTTTGGTAGAGAGTTTATTTTTATTTCATCTTTTTCTTCTAATTGTTTTTCATCTTTTTTTACAATATCTAATAAAGGTCTTCCTAAATGTATATTTATGCAATCTTGTACTACTTCAAGTTCAATTGTTCTAGCTTCATAAAAATCCATATTATCAATTTTATATCCTAAGTCTTTATCAGAAGTAACTGTAAGCTTAGTTGTTTTAATAAACCCTAAACTCTTTGGTAATGAGATTAAAGATATTTTTTGATAAAAAAAGATTGATATTAAATACCAAATATAGGAGATTAATGAAGTTGGAGCTAAAATATATGCATTTAATTTACCATCATGAATGGATAATTCATCCCGTATTGCAGAATCTTCACTAATGGCACTTGTATGCTCAAGTACCGTAATTCCTGATGCTGCTGTTTGTATTGAGTGATCTTTAGATGTCGTTAAGGTATAACTTCTAAAAGATATTTCTTTTAAGTTTTTTAAAAAAATCTTTATTTTGTCTATTCTTGTGTTTTTATTATAGTCAAGTCTATTCATACCATGCATATCACCAATTGAAATTCTTGTAAATGCAATTTCTTCATTACATTTTAAAATATCAATACTACTTAACAGCTCAATATTAAAAGCATCCTCAATTGCTTCATCTAAATCTTTTGAAATTGCATAGTTTTTTACAGCAATTGAGCATTTATCATTTGGAAGTATTCCAATTGAAATATTACTATTGAGATATTTTTTAAAAAACTGTTTTATATTTGTATCATCTAAATATAATAAATATAAAGAGTTTTTATTTTTATCATCAATATCAAACATTTGATTTGCTTGAATTTCTAATATTTCACTATTATATTTTTCTTTTATATTAGCAACTATATCTTCTATATTTGACTTATCTTCTTCTTGTGTAATTAAATAGACTTTTTTATACATTTATAATAATCCTTTTGAACTTCTATTATAGTGTAAGTTTTTTTAATAATATAAAAGATTTTTATTAAGTAAAAATTAAAATTAATTTGTTGAGAAAAGAGGTTTTAAATAAAAATCAAACTAGGAAGTCCTAGTTTGATTTGAGTTTAGTTCCTAAGAGTGAACTAAGTTTGTTAATTGATCACCTGTAACTTGGTGGAAGTTTAAGTATTTATAAACACCATCTTTGTTATCTTCAGTAATTTTCTTAGGTACAATTTCCATGTACTCAGCTTTAGTTGGAAGTCTTCCAAGAAGTGCTGTTACTGCTGCAACTTCTGCAGATCCTAAGTAAACTTGAGAACCTTTTCCTAATCTATTATCAAAGTTTCTTGTAGATGTAGAGAATACTGCTGCACCTTCAGAAACTGCTGCTTGGTTACCCATACATAAAGAACATCCAGGAATTTCAAGTCTAGCACCCGCAGCTGCAAAGATTGAGTAGTACCCTTCTTCAGTTAATTGTTCTTTATCCATTTTTGTTGGTGGTGCAACCCATAGTTTAGTTGGAACTTCACCCTCACCTTTAAGTACTTCACCAAGTGCTCTGAATAATCCGATATTAGTCATACAAGAACCTACGAATACTTCGTCAATATTTTTGATTCTTTTATCGTCAGCTAAAATGTTAGTTAATGTATCAACATCATCTGGATCATTTGGACAAGCTAAGATTGGTTCAGTAATTGTATTTAAATCAATTTCAATTACTTCTGCATATTCTGCATCTGCATCTGGAGTTAATAACTCTGGATTAGCAATCCATTCTCTCATTTTATCAGCTCTTCTTTGTAAAGTTCTAGCATCTTCATAACCTTCTTCAATCATCTTTTCAATTAAAGCGATATTTGAAGATAAGTACTCAATGATTGGTTCTTTATCTAATTGAACAGAACAAGCTGCTGCTGATCTTTCTGCTGCTGAATCTGATAATTCGAATGCTTGCTCAACTTTTAAATCAGGTAAACCTGCAATTTCAATAATTGTTCCAGCGAATACATTCTTTTTACCTTTTTTCTCAACAGTTAATAAACCATCTTGAATAGCTTGGTAAGGAATAGCATTTACTAAATCTCTTAAAGTAATTCCTGGTTGCATTTCACCTTTGAATTTAACAAGTACAGATTCAGGCATAGTTAAAGGCATAGAACCAGTAACACCAGCAAATGCGATTAGTCCAGAACCAGCTGGGAATGAAATACCAATTGGGAATCTAGTATGAGAATCTCCACCAGTACCTACTGTATCTGGTAAACATAATCTATTTAACCATGAGTGAATAACACCATCACCTGGTCTTAATGTAACTCCACCTCTTGAAGAAATAAATTCTGGTAAAGTGTGTCTTAATTTAATATCTGCTGGTTTTGGATAAGCAGCAGTATGACAGAATGATTGCATAACCATATCAGCACCAAAGCTAAGTGCAGCAAGTTCTTTAATCTCATCTCTAGTCATTGGTCCAGTTGTATCTTGAGATCCAACAGTTGTAGCAATTGGCTCAACGTACATACCAGGTTTAACACCTTCAATACCACAAGCTCTTCCTACCATTTTTTGTGCTTGAGTAAATCCTTTACCATTATCAGCAGGTTGTGTAGGAGCAACAAATGCAGAAGTTGCATCTAATCCTAAAGTTTCTCTAGCTTTAACAGTAAGACCTTTACCAATAATTAATGGAATTCTTCCACCTGCTCTCATTTCATCAGTTAATGTGTTTGGAGCTAAATCAAATTCAGAAACAACTGAACCATCTTTTTCAATTACACCAGCATATGGTTTAACAGTAATAACATCACCAGTTTCTAAAGCATCAACTGGAGCTTCAATTGGTAAACATCCAGAATCTTCTGCAGTATTGAAGAAAATTGGAGCAATAATAGAACCAATTACAACACCACCAGTTCTTTTATTAGGAACACCTGGAATATCTCTACCCATGTGCCATTGAACTGAGTTAATTCCAGATTTTCTAGATGAACCAGTACCAACAACATCACCAACGTATGCTAAAGGATGACCTTTTTCTTTAAGTTCAATCATTTTGTTTAATGGATCTTCCATTCTTGATTGTAACATTGCAGTAGCATGTAATGGAATATCTGATCTAGTAAATGCAACAGTTGCAGGAGATAAATCATCTGTATTTGTTTCACCAGGAATTTTATATACTGTTAAAGTAATTTCTTCTTCTAATGCAGGTTTATTAGTGAACCACTCAGCGTTTGCCCAAGATTCAATAACTTCTTTAGCTTTTGCATTTCCAGCATCCATTAAATCTTTAACGTCATTAAATGCATCATATACTAAGATAGTGTTTTTTAATTGTTCTGCAGCATCAGCAGCTACTTCGTCAATTTTAAGTGCTTCGATTAATGGAGTAACATTGAATCCACCCATCATTGTTCCTAAGATTCTTACAGCTTCAGATTTTGAAATTACTGAACATGTAACGTTACCTTGAACCACGTCATTTAAAAATGCAGCTTTAACGTAAGCAGCATCATCAACACCTGGGTTAATTTTATTGTTGAATAAATCTAATACGTACTCAGATTCAGCAACTGTATCAGCTTTTAATAATTCTACTAATTCTGCAACTTGCTCAGGAGTTAATGCTAATGGAGGTAATCCACCTTCATTTGCTCTTTCTTGTGCATGTGCTTTATAATCTACTAATAAACTCATATATTGTCTCCTATTTATTTAATTTTATTGTTCAAATTATATCATAAAGGTAGAAAAAGAGATGTACAATTATTGTAAACGTGTGTACAAGTTCTTTATTTTGTAAATAAAAGTTACATTCACTTAAAAAGTAAAAATACAAAACTAATACCAAGTCCTATTTTATAGTACCTTCTAAGATTATTATATCCAATTAAAAATAGCTACTTTTATACACACTTTTATTTTTAATAGTTTATATTTTGTAACTCTTATAATTAGTGTACAATTTTTGTTCTTTTGGCTGAGCTATAATTTAAAGTATTTATTAATATAATTTGTTATTAAATATTTAAAAAGGATTATTTTGATTCAAGAATTACAAGAAAAATTACATAATGAAATACCACTGACAAAACTAATGCAAGTAAATATTAATAAATATAATAAAGAAGAATTAGTTTCAAATATACCTTTAGAGATAAATATAAATGATAAAGGTACTGCTTTTGGTGGAAGCTTAAGTACACTAACAACTATATCAGCATGGAGTATGTGTTGGTTGATTTCAAAAGAATTAGAAATTAATAGTACAAATATTGTAGTTATTAAAAATGAAACTTCTTTTTTTAAACCTGTAACAAAAGATATTGTATGTCATACGAAAAAACCAAGCTTTGAAGATATTTTAATAGTAAAAGAAAAAATAGATAAAAAAGGTAGTGCTTCAATTAAAATTGAATCTCAAATTATTGAGAATAATGAAACTTGTGTAGTTTATACTGGGTTTTATGTGATTACTAAGTAGTATAAATATATCTACTTAGTAATTTAAGTTTATGGTCTAATATAAGAATAACCTTCTTCTTGTAATTCTATAATTCTTGCAACTCCTGCTGTTACTGTTTGTACTCCATCAAGTAAAACAATTTTTGTACCAAATTTTCTTTCAATATTCTTAATAGTATTAGAACATGCAGAAAACTCTATATTTTGTAAAGCTAGGCTTTCAACTCTTTTATTATGTATACCTTTTGTTGTTAGTAAAGTTAATCCAGGACCATAAGCTACAATCTCTATTTCAACATTATCTAGTCCATATAATTTTTGTAAATTTACTGCATTATTTAGTGCGATGTTTTGAGTTCTTAAATCATCTGTGCTAACTTGGATTACTACTTTATGTATTTTTTCTTCGCTTTCATCTTGGGCATTTACACTTGTAAAAGATATAAATAACATGATTAAAACCATTTTAAAAAATTTCTTCATTTTTCTTTCCTTTTTAAGTATATTATCAATAAGTATTATCAAAGTCAATACAAAATTTACAAGATATTCTTAAATTATTTTCAAAGAGTAAAAGTACTTTATTAGTAATAATTATAATATTATTATAATTTTTTATTATAAATTAATTTTTATTTTATATAATGCTAAAAAGAGATTTTAAGGATTAAGTATGAAACTAAAGAATTTACTATTAGCTACTACTCTTGTTACTACATCATTAATAGCTAATGAATTTGTTGGATATAATGAGATAGCATCAAAGCTTATAAAAGAAAATAAAAAAGCTGGAAATTATGCAAGTATTGAGGACGTAAAAAAAGCTCTTGATTCAAAAGATTGGATTGTAGCAGATGTTAGAACTCAACTAGAATGGGCTTCGGCAAGAATAAAAGGAAGTGTTAGAGTTGGAAGACAAGCACCTGAAAAAGCTCTTGCGAACTTTGCATTAGATGATGATGATAATTTTGTAAAACAAAACCTTATTGTTGTTTGTAACACAGCAAAAAGAGCTTCTATTGAGGCAGAAACTTTTAAATTAATGGGATTTAAAACAGTTAAAATATTTGATATTTATTCTTGGATTGATACGTGTAATCCTGTAACAACTGGTTATTCTTCAAAAAAATATAAAGCTGGAACTAAAAACAAATTTGGTCAAATGAAAGCCGAACATTGTTATAAATAAAAAGGTTAATCCCTTTTTATTTACTAATTTTTTTACATTTATTCTTTACTATAGAACTTATTTTGATATAATCTCAAAAATTAGACTAATATAGGAACGAGAATGAGTAAAATTCAAGAATTAGAAAAACTATTAAAAGAAGATGTACTACCTGAAGTAGAAGAAAACATTGATGAACTTCTTGACATAGCTGAAGGTAAAAAATCTACTAAAGAAGATAAAGACGAATTAAAATATATGGAAGATATCAAATTATATTTTGATGAAGTGATCTTGGATATTGAAAACAATAACTTAAAAGATGAAGATGCAATTGAAATATTAGAAGTTTTAGAAGAAATGAGATTAGATAAATAGTATGTTTGATTTAGAAATATTTGAAACAGTAAATATCTTAGCTTTACTTCTTGGAACAGTTTTTGGAATGGTGGCTCAAAAACAGCAGTTTTGTTTTAGTGGTTCTGTAAAAGATTTTATTCTTACAAAATCAACAAGAAGAGGTTCTTCTGTAGTAATGGCAATGATTGTTGCAATTATTGCCACATCTTTACTATCTAGTTATTTTGAAATTGACTTAACTGAAACTGTGTTCTTTAAAGAAGATATCAATTACTTTATTATCATTTTTGGTGGAGCTTTATTTGGTATTGGAATGATGTTAGCTGACGGTTGTGGAAATAGACAATTAATTAAATTTGCACAAGGTGATTCAAACTCTTTAATCACAATTATCTTTATTGGTATCTTTGCTTATGCTACAACTAAAGGTATTCTTCATGGTGTTTTAAATCCAATTATCAATAATGAAACTTTAATACATCTTTCATCATATATTGAAAATGTACAAATGAATATTTTTGTAGTACTTGCTATTTTAGTAGCCTTACTATTATTTTTAGTTAAAAAAGTTAAAAGAGTATTAACATTATGGGATGGAGTTGTTATTGGGATTTTAATCTCAATTGCTTGGTATATAACTGGTGTTGTAGGTGCTGAAAGTATGGAAAGAGTGATTGACTTAACAGGTATTACTTTTGTTTATCCAACTGCAAAATCTTTAGAACTATTTATGTTTTATCAAGTAAATGAATTATCATTTGCAATATCAATTGTAATTGGTGTTTTATTTGGAACATTTGTAATGTCATTTATTAATAAAAAATATAGCT
This sequence comes from Poseidonibacter parvus, assembly GCF_001956695.1. NCBI lineage: Bacteria > Pseudomonadati > Campylobacterota > Epsilonproteobacteria > Campylobacterales > Arcobacteraceae > Poseidonibacter > Poseidonibacter parvus. The sequence continues at coordinate 1,240,533 of NZ_CP019070.1, read as the reverse complement.
TTGGTTGTACAGCAGCACAAAATATTAATAGAACAAAATATAATATGATTGGTGGAGCACTTATGGGAACAGGTGGTGTTTTATCAATTGGTTGTACAGTTGGACAAGGATTAACTGGACTTTCTACACTTGCTTTTGCATCTTTTTTAGCAATCGTTTCTATTATGGTTTCAGGAATCATAACAGCACTACTTCTAAATAAGAAAAATAAACTACCTATGTGTTTTATCTTTGATTGGAAAGATAACAACAACGACTATCAGATTTAAAAGGCGTTTAAAACGCCTTTTTTAATCTATATATTCTTCATTGACTGTAGAGTTAGCACTATTCCAAGCTGCATAAACATAAAAGGTGGTGACTACCCTACTTTTTATTTTTGTATATTATTCAATTACAATACTATCTATAAATGCATCTATACAAGATTTATTATTTAAAAAGATTAATTCATTACCAATTTCAGGAATTGGATCTATAGCATCTTTATCAAAAGTTACTTTTATAATTTTGTTATTTCTTCTTAAATTCTTTTTTAAAATATTAATTGTTTGATTAGATAGTGGTTTTTTTGTAAACAAAAAAGCAATATTCTGTATTATTCCATTTAAATTTGTTTCAAAATTTACTTCTGAAATTACGTCTAGTTTAGATTGAAAGAAAATACTTTTTAATTTATTAATATTTTTATTATCTTCTAAATCATAAGTTAGAATAATTTTTCCTCTTTTTTCCTTCTTTGAAATATCTAAGAACTCCGGAGTTAATTCATTTTTTTTAAAAAATATTTCTGTCATTTTATTAAGCAGTTCTGTTATTTGGATTCTTTTATCCTGACCGACGATAGATTCTTCAACAAATAAGCCATATTGAATGAATAAATTTATTTCAAATGCAAAATTAAAGTTATTTGCTAATGTACTTAAATATAGCTTTATGTCTTTATCTAAGTTATCAAACTTATTATATACATAAATTTCAGGTAAAAGTTCTATTGCAGAAAAAGGTAAAGCTTTGGTAATTCTTATGATTCTATTCTTTTCACGTTTTTCTATATTTTGATGATCTCTAATATATTTATAAATATTTGAATAGATATCTGTTTTTTGTTCTTCATCATCAGCTATTGCAAATTTCAATAATGTAAAATAGTCATCTTGATTTACTTGTATATTCTCTTTTTCATAGTTTATTCGCTCTTCTGTTTCTTCACCATCTAATATATTTCTATGAAATGATGTTACAACATCTACATGCTTTTTTGTTTGCCACTTATCAAATAAATTGTATGCTTTTCCTATAAGTCCAAATGCTGGTTCAAATTCATTATATAGTTCCATTGGATTTTTCAGTTTATGTCCTTTTAAATATAATACTTTACGTATAATTATAATGAAATAATAGATAAATTAAAAGACGTCATATCTCATGAAATAGGAAATAAGAAACTATTCAATTATAGACCAGACTATTGCTAATAATAGTTTAGTATTTATAGATAAAAACGATAAATGACTAATAAACATAACTTTGTATCTCACCGATAATATTGAAGAATTTATATATAAAAAGTTTAAACTCTTTATATAATGATATAGAATTAGATGAGTTTGAAATAATAAATAGAGTAAAAGGGGTATTAATAAAGGTATAAAATAGAAGCAATAACACTAAATTTTAGGATATATTAGCAACAGTAAGAGCTGTGAATACTTGACTATGGATAATTTCAAATACAAATAAAGTAAAGTTAAAAATAAAAGTAAGTCATAGGGTATTGATTGATTCTAACAGAACAAATAGACCTACTTTATACTATATAGAATAGTTAAATTAGATAATGAAGTGATCAAAATCAATACTTGATTAAGCAAGGAACTAACTTATAAAATCATTTCCTCTTATTTTCTTTTATTTTTTTAAAGAGAATTTTCTTTCATTAATAAAAGCTATTTACCCATCTGAAAAAACACAATAGATGCAGCAATAGCAGCATTTAAACTTGTAACTTCTTCACTTATATCAATTCTAAGAATATTATCTGATAAATCAATAATATCTTGTTGTGCTCCAAAACCTTCACTTCCTATTACTACTGCTGATTTTTTTGGGAAAGTAAATTCATGCAAGCTTACTGCTGTTTCATGATTTGCAGTTGTTAATACTTTGTAGTCTAAAGATTGTAGTTTTATTAAATCATCTTTTAAAGTACTTGTTTTATATACTTTTATATTAAATAAATTTCCAGTAGAAACTCTAATACATCTTCTAATAAATGGTGAACATGTATTTTCATCTATAATTAAAGTAGTGATATTAAAAGCTGCACAAGAGCGAACAATTGAGCCTACATTCTCAGGAGATGTGAGTCCATTTAATACTACAACATTACCTTGTATTTCATCAAAAGTAATATATTTAGGTTTATCTATAAGTGCTAACATACCTTGATGTATTTTGTGCCCTACTATATCTTTCATTAGTTCATTACTTGCAGTGTATATTGGAAAATCTATGTCTGAACAGTTTTCTTTTAAAAAATCAAGATGCTCAATAGTTGTAAAAACTTTATGTATTTTTATATTTGTTGAAAAAAGTTTTTTGAAAACATTTTTACTCTCTACTACTACTTGATTTTCTTCAACTTGTGATTTTCGTAAACTTATAAACTCTTTTATTTGGGGATCATTTATCTCACTAATGTTGATTATGTCTTGCATTTTATTCTGCATTTTGTTTTCCTTATTTCTTAAAAAAGAAGTTTTTTATTGATTTTAAATACTGCGCTGAACTTACAAATGAACCTAAAATAATAAAAATACAAGCTAATGTAATAGCCGTAGTAAATTCGGCATATCCTAAAAGTACAAGTAATAGCGTAGAAAGTAATGGTGTAAAATATGAAATTGAACCAAGTAGTTTTATATCTGCATTTTTAACTGCATAATCCCATAAATAAAACGCCCCTCCAACAGGTCCAAGTCCAAGCATTAATATTCCAAATAATTCTGTAGCATTTGGAATAACAGTAGTTTCAAATATAAAATGACAAATACCTGATAATATAGCAGTAGCCATACAAAAGCCCGTAACTGCATAGGTAGGAATATGAGATAATGTTCTTGAAATCACAGAATATGATGACCATATTAAAGCTGCAATTATTGCAAATATATATCCTGAAATATATTGTGCTTCAAAAGAAAAACTTCCACCTTTTGAAACTAAAAGAAAAGCTCCAAATAATCCAAGAATTGTTCCTAAGATATGAAACCATTTTAATCTTTCATTTGGTAAAAAAGATGAAAATACTACTATCAATAATGGCCATAAATAATTTATTAGATTTGCTTCAACAGCAGGAGCATTTTTAATAGCCAAGAAGTAAAAAAAGTGATAACCAAATAAACCATTTATTCCAATAAACCAGACTTTTACAGGAATTTTAAAAAGCTTAGATATGTGAACTTTTTGTTTTTTTAAAAAAGCCAATCCTACAAAAGAAGCTACAAAAAAAGATAATGATGTTAATTCAAAAGCAGGAATATTACTAGTAAATATTGAAAAAAGTGCTAGTGAAGAGTATAGTAAAATGGTTATAACACCATAAATATTACCCTTTTTTGCTTGCACTAATTAATCTTTTTTGTAGGCATGTTATTTTCTAATCTTCTATCTATATAACAATATGCAAAAAACAGTACCACTAACCAAGAAGCAAATATCACGCTTGAAAAAGTTGTAGTTTGTGCAAACTTCATTACAAAATAAGAATCGATTAAAGCTATAAAAATTGCAATTGCAATCCAACCATAATATTTGATACTTCTATCTAATTTAAATTTATTAGAACAACTAGGACAAGTATATTTTCCAGTAAGGGTTTTAAAATACATTTTTGAATCTAATTCAACGCTAGTTTGACAATGAGGACATTTCATATTTATTCTTTATAATAATTTTTGTAATAATACAATATTTATTATTATCAATAGATTTTTCTAAAAGTTTAAAATAAATTATATGATTATTAGATTACAGTTTAAGATAATTTTCTTTAGATATAATAAAAGATATAAGTAAAATATAAAAAGGAAGAGCTATGAAACTATTAAGAAATTTCATTTTTGTAGGTATCACTGTATTAATAATCATAGGTTGTACACATAAAACACCCTATACAAATAGATCGCAAATGATTTTTATGTCACCTAAAGAAGAATTAGCACTAGGAGAAACATCATATAAGCAAGCTTTATCAAAAGCAAAAGTAATTAACAATACTTATGATGCAAGAAGAGTAAAAGCAATTGGTGCAAAAATTGCAGCTGCTGCAAATAGACCTGATTTTAAATGGGAATTTAATCTAGTTCAAAATGACGCAATGAATGCGTTTTGTTTGCCTGGTGGAAAAGTTGTAGTTTATACAGGTATTTTAAAAGCTGCTAAAAATGACGATCAGTTAGCAACTGTTATGTCTCATGAAGTTGCACATGCTCTTGCTCGTCATGGAGCTGAGAGAATGAGTTCAGCAAAAGTACAACAAGGAATACAACTTATTGGAAATGTAGTATTAGCAGCAACTGCACCTGGCTATACAAATGCATTTAATCAAGCTTATGGTCTTGGTTCACAATTAGGAGTAATGCTTCCTTATGGTAGATTACAAGAAAGTGAAGCTGATGAAATTGGTATTTATTTAATGGTTAAAGCAGGATACAATCCTTATGAAGCTTTAAACTTTTGGCAAAATATGAGTGCTGGTAAAAAAACTCAAAATGAATTCTTTTCAACACATCCAAGTTCGAATACAAGAATTAAAGATATTAAAAATACAATTGCTAAATTAAAAAGAAAATAAAAATGAATAATATTGATTTAGAAAAAGCAAAAACACAACAACTAAGTGTTGTATTAGCTTATCTTCTATGGTGGTTTTTAGGTATCTTTGGAATGCATAGACTATATACAAAACAAAAGCGTTGGTGGATATATATACTTGTAGGATTTATTGGACTAATTACTACTTTTATTCTTATAGGTTATTTGATTTTAATAGGTCTTTTTATTTTATGGGTAATAGATGGTTTTAAGTTAAATAATATTGTAAAAGATTTTAATCTAAATATTTTAGAAGAGTTTGAAAGAAGTTCAGAAGAAATCAATTAAATTGATTTCTTCTAGTGTTGTTTATGCCATATTTGTATAAACAGCTTGAACATCATCATCATCTTCAAGTTTTTCTAATAACTTTCCAATCTCTTCTTCTTGTTCTTCTGTAAATGTTTGTGGATTATTTGAAATTCTTTCTAATTTTGCTTTAGTAAGTTCAATTCCCATTTCTTCAAATGCAGTATTTAATGTACCAAAATCAGTGTAATCAGCAGTTACTAAAACAATACCGTCTTCTTCTTCAATTTCTTCTAATCCTGCATCAATTAGTTCTAATTCTAATTCTTCAATATCCATATCTTCAGTTTTATTAAATTCAAATAATGCTTTTCTATCAAACATAAATTCTAAAGAACCAGTTGGTGCCATTGAACCACCATTTTTATTAAAATACATTTTAACATTCGCAACTGTTCTTGTATTATTATCAGTAGCAGTTTCTACAAAGATTAAAGAACCATGAGGTCCTTTTCCTTCAAAGTTTACATCTGTATAGTTAGCAGAATCTTTTCCACTTGCTCTTTTAATAGCAGCTTCAATATTTGTTTTTGGCATATTTTCAGCTTTTGCATTTAAAATAGCTGTTCTAAGTGCTGAGTTCATTTCAGGATCAGGAACCCCAGCTTTTGCTGCCATTTCAATAGCTTTTGCTAATTTTGGAAACAATCTAGACATTGCTCCCCATCTTTTTAATTTTGACGCTTTTCTATATTCAAAGGCTCTACCCATTATAACTCCAATAGTTTGTTTTTCTAATTTTCGCTGATTATACCAAGTTTGTAATAATAGATAAATAAGTTAATAAAACTATTACTTAAATATTTTTAGATATTATTTATTTATGAAAAAAATATTAATAATCCAAGTAATCCTATTTTGCAATTTATTTGCCTTAACAATAAGCCAAAATGTTGTAAAAAATGCCAACACAGTTCTGTTGGAAATACAAAAAGAAAATATATCAAATGTAAAACTGACGTTTCATACACAAAATATAGATTTTTTTAAAAATAAGTTTAAAAAAAATACATACTCTGCATTATTGCCAATTTCATACTATCAGAAGAAAGACAATTATAGAGTTATTATCTCTTATCTTGAAAACAATAAAAAAGTTTTTAAAGGTTTAAATCTAAAAGTTGTTGATGGAAAATATAAAAGTGAAGTAATAAATGTTTCAAAAAAGAAACTAAAACCAAATCCATCAAGAGTTGCCAGAACTAAAAAAGAGTATGCAGAAGCTATAAAAATATATAAAAGTAAAACAAATAAAATCTTATGGGATGAAGAGTTCATTTATCCATTAAATTCTAAAATCACCAGTAATTTTGGAACAAAACGAGTCTATAATGGAATGCTTAAATCCTATCATAGTGGTACAGATTTTAGAGCAAAAAATGGTACACCAATTATTGCTTCAAATTCAGGTATTGTAAAAATTGCACAAAATAGATTCTATTCAGGTAATTCTATTGTAATAGATCATGGTTTTGGAGTTTATTCTTGTTATTTTCACTTAAGTCTTATGAATTATAAAGTTGGAGATTTTATCAAAAAAGGTGAAATACTAGGTCTTAGTGGAAGTACAGGAAGAGTAACTGGTCCACATTTACACTTTTCTTTTAGAATCAACGGTATACAGGTAGATCCATTAAATGCAATAGAGGTTTTAAATAGCTTAAAAAAGCAATAAAAAACTTACTTAAACATTATCTACACATTTTTTCTATATAATACAAAAAAATAGCACAAAGGAAAAGTTTGAAAAATATTATTTTACTTATTTTAACAGCTTTCATTTTTAATGCCTGCGCAGTAAAAGAAGCATCAAATGCAAAAAATAAAATTGATGAGAAAATAAAAATTTCCTCACAAACTAATAAATCACAAACAGTTGAATATGATGATTTTGAAGATGAATTTGCAGATGAGTTTGCAAATACACAAGTAGAAGTATTTGACCCTTTAAGTGGTTATAATAGAGTAATGACATCTTTTAATGATGGTATTTATACTTATGCTTTAAGTCCTGTTGCAACTGGATATACTTATGTATTTCCACAAACCCTTAGAGTTGGAATTTCTAACTTTTTTTCAAATCTGCTATTTCCTTTAAGATTTATAAACAATTTATTACAATTAAAATTTGAAAACTCAGTTGAAGAGTTAGGAAGATTTTTAATTAACACTACTTTTGGATTAGCTGGTTTTATGGATCCTGCTAAAACTGAATTAGGTTGGGAAGCACATGACGAAGACTTTGGACAAACTCTTGGATATTATGGAGTTGGAGAAGGTTTTCATGTTGTTTTACCTTTTTTAGGACCTTCAAATCTTAGAGATATTGTAGGACTTGCAGCTGATGGATATATTAGTCCTCTAAGCACAACTGGTTCAAGTGATATTGGATATAAAATTCCAAATAATAGTTTAGAAAATGTAGGAATAATCGCTACAGATACGATAAATTCTACTTCACTTAGACTTGGTCAATATGAAAGTATTAAAAAAGATGCTTTAGATTTATATCCATTTTTAAGAGATGTATATAATCAAAGAAGAAATAAACAAATAGAGGAATAAAAATGAAATTAAAGAACTTATTTAAAATATTATTATTGATTACTTTTGCAATTACATCTGCAAGTGCTTTGAAAAAAGAGACAATAAAAGAAGAAATGGGAAATAAAATCAATACAATTTTACTTATTTTAAAAGATGAAAGTCTTCAAACTAAGCAAAAAGGTGAAAAAATAGTTTCTATAATTGATTCAGTTTTTGATTATAATACTATGTCAAAAATTGCTTTAGGTAAAAAAACTTGGACATCAATTTCTAAAGAACAAAGAAATGAATTTGTAAAAGTTTTTGAAAGAAAACTAAAAAACTCATATATTGATAAACTTGAATTATATACAAATCAAGAAGTAAAGATTATTTCTTTAGAAGATTATAAAGGAAGTAGATTACAGTTAGTTACAGAGTTAATTGGTCAAGATGATGTATACACAATTAACTATAACTTTTACAAAAATAGAGCTAGTAATGAGTGGTTGATTTATGATGTTGATTTAATTGGTGTAAGTATTATGCAAACAAATAGACAACAATTTTCAGGATTATTAAAAGAAAAAACTTTCGATGAAATGTTAGCTGTTTTAAAAGAAGCAAACGAAAAAAACTAAATGATAAAAAAGATTTATGACAATGTCATTTTAAAATTTCCAATTGCAGTTTTACTAGTATTATTCACTAGCATTACTGTTTTAGGATACTACGCTACAAAACTTGAAATTGATGCTTCGGCTGAAACACTTCTACTTGATGATGATAAAGATTTAAAATTTTCTAGAGAAGTAAACAAAAGATATTACAATCCAAACTTTTTAGTTATTACTTACTCTCCCTATGATGAATTACTTTCAAAAACAAGTTTAGATAGATTATCAAGCCTTTCAGATGATTTACTTAAATTAGAAAATATAGAAAGTATAACTTCAATATTAAATGTTCCTTTAGTTCAATCTCCAATAAGACCAATTTCTGATTTAGTTGATGGAGTTGAAACTCTTAGTACTAAAGAGTATGATTTAACTTTAGTTAAAAAAGAGTTTTTAACATCTGAACTTTACTCAAATAACTTAGTAAGTCCAGATTTTAAAACGACTGCATTAATGTTAAATCTAAAAGAAGACAAAAAGTATTTTGAACTTTTAGAAAAAAGAAATGATTTATTAGCTAAAAAAAGAGCAAATAATATTACAAAAGATGAATTAAATCTTTTAAATAAAACTGTATTAGAGTTTAAAGAATATAGAGATTTTTTAAGAGAACAAGAAACAAGTGATATTAAAAATATTAGAGCAATAATTAGTAAGTACGATAATCAAGCAAGTATTTTCCTTGGTGGAATAAATATGATTGCAAATGATATTGTAGGCTTTGTTAGAAGTGATTTATTAATTTATGGTTCTACTTTAGTATTTTTACTTATTTTTATTTTATGGTTTATTTTTAGACATCCTAGATGGATTATCTTACCAATTGTTATTTGTCTTTTATCTGTTGTTTCAACAGCTGGAGTATTGGGTTTATTTAATTGGGAAGTTACTGTAATATCATCAAACTTTATTGCTTTACAGTTAATAATAACCATTTCAATAGTTTTACACTTAATTGTAAGATATAGAGAATTAAATGTAAAATATAAAAATGCCAGTCAATATAAGCTAGTGATAAACACTATTTTATCAAAAATGAATCCTTCATTTTTTGCAATTATTACTACAATTACAGGTTTTGCATCTTTAGTATTATCAAGTATTCAACCTGTTAAAAACTTAGGTTTAATGATGAGTGCTGGAATTGCAATCTCACTTATTATTGCTTTTTTAGTTTTTCCTATTGTTTTAATAATGGTGAATAAAAAAGATGAACATGAAAGAGAAAAAAACTCTAAGTTTTCACTTATTTCAAAAGCTTCATACCTTGTAGAAAACAAAGGAAGTAGTATTTTAATAGGTTCTTTACTTGTAGTTGTATTTTCTCTTTCAGGAGCATCACAATTAATTGTAGAGAATAGTTTTATTAACTACTTTAAACAAAGTACAGATATTTATAAAGGAATGAAAGTAATTGATGAAAATTTAGGTGGAACAACGCCCTTAGATGTAATTATAAAATTCAAAGATGAAGAAAAAACAGTAAAAATTGTAGAAAAAGCTAGCGAAGATGACTTTTTTGATGACTTTGAAGATGAGTATAAAGAAAGCGAAAACGATGAACAATATTGGTTTTCACAAGATAAAATGAATACAATTACAAAAGTTCATAACTATCTAGACTCACTGGAAGAAGTTGGAAAAGTACAATCTTTAGCAAGTATTTTAAAAGTAGGAAAACTTTTAAATGACAATAAAGAATTAGATGGAATAACACTAGCACTTTTATATAAAAAACTTCCAGAAAGATATAAAGATTTGATTTTAGCTCCATATGTAAATATTGAGCATAATGAAGCTAGAATTACTATGAGAATAGTCGATTCAAATCCAAGTTTACGAAGAAATGAATTATTAAATAAAATCAATACTGATTTAAGAGATATTATTGAAAATAAAGAAACGTCATATAAATTATCAAACCTAATGGTTTTATATAACAATATGCTTCAATCATTATTTGATTCTCAAATCTCTACATTAGGTTTTGTTTTAGTGATTTTATTTATAATGTTTTTACTTCTTTTTAGATCACTTAAAATTGCATTTATTGCACTAATTGCTAATATTATTCCTATTTCTGCTATTTTTGGAATTATGGGTTGGTTAAATATTCCTTTAGATATTATGACTATTACAATTGCAGCTATTTCTATTGGTATTGGAGTAGATGATACAATACATTATATTCATAGATTTAAAGAAGAGTACAAGTTTGATCATAATTATATCAATGCTATGAAAAGATCTCATGAAAGTATTGGATATGCTATGTATTACACTTCTTTAGTAGTTGTAGTAGGTTTTTCTATACTTGTTTTATCAAATTTAATTCCTACTATTTACTTTGGTTTATTAACAGTAGTTGTAATGGCTACAATCTTAGCTTCAGCACTACTTTTACTTCCAAGATTAATAATATTATTAAAACCATTTACAAAGCATTAACCTTTTATTTAAAAAAGGTTAATACTAAGCTATTATAATTTTTACATGCATTAGGTTACACGACCCTAATAAATAATAAAAACTATAAACTTGATTCTCCTACAAACATACAAGTTAATAAATAGAGTGTCTTCTCCTTTCACTCTATTTATAAAATACAATTATACAAATTTTATACAATAAAATTATAATATATTTAAATAACTAGTTTATAATATAAAGTTATCATAAGCTTGAAACTTTATAATATCACAAAATAAAAGGTTAGTAAAATTAATGGTTAAATTAGATTCAATACAAACAGACTTAGTTCTTACAAATTTAGATGAGAACGGTGCATTATCATGTTTAAAAGCTTTTAGAGTTGCTAAATTAATTGGTAAAGAACCAAAAGAGATTGCACAAATAGCTAAAGATATGAACTTTAAAATCACTAATTGTGAACTAGGAGTATTTGGAGATTTAAAATTTACAGATATGAATGATGATATTTATGATATGTTAAAATCAAATTCTAATAATTCTAAAATAGAATGCCAAGTAGCTTGGAAAATAGCTCAAGAGAAAAACCATTCAATAAATAAAATAGGCTCAACTCTTAAAAAATCAGACCTTAAAGTAACAAAATGCCAAATTGGTTGTTTTCAAGAAGAAGAAAACCATGGTTTTGTAATAGCAACAGATTAAAGAATATTAAGTAAATCTTTTAAAGTATCTATTCTATAACTTGCTTTTGAAAAATCATGAGTTAAAGTGAACTCATTTTTAACAATAACACAATCAATTCCAGCATTAACAGCAGAGCTTAGACCACGTTGTGAATCTTCTACTACAATAGCTTCAGAAGCATTTGCTTTAAACTTTTCTAAACCTGCTAAATATGGATCAGGATAAGGCTTAGCTTTAGGATAATCTTCAACACATAAAACAAAATCCATAAAATCAGTAATTCCTCTATTTTTATGAATTAGTTCAAAATCAACTCTTCTTGAAGTTGTAATAATTCCCATTTTATATTTTTTTGAAAGCTCTTTTAATATCTCTTTTACATCAGGAATCTCAATATCTCTTGTTTTAATAAATTCTTGATAATACTCATCTCTTTGAAATCTTTTTTTATCAATTACTTCTTTTGTAATTCCAGCTTCTCTTGCAACTTCCCAAGCAGTTCCACCTCTTGCCATAATTTTCATATATCTCTCAAACGTAAGCTTGATTCCAAGTTCACTCAAAGCTTTTACATTAGCTTCAAAATATAAAGGTTCAGTTTCGACTAAAACTCCGTCGTTGTCAAATAGTATAAATTTTTTCATTTACTTAAATACTCTTTCAATCTTTTTATTCCTTCTTTCATATGCTCTATATCTCTTGTATATGCAAATCTAATATATTGATTTGTTTTATTAGAACCAAAGTCAATTCCAGGAGTAGTTGCTACATGAATATTTTCTAATAACTCTTTTGCAAAAGCAAAACTATCATCACTATACTTTGAAATATTTGCCCAAAGATAAAATGCTCCATCAGGTTTAGCATCTATTTCAAAAATAGTGCTTAATTCATCATATAAGTAGTCTCTACGTTCTTTAAAAGTATTTTTGATACTACTTAAGTATTTGTCATCAAAAGCTTCTATTGCTGCGTATTGAGAAAGTGTGGGTGCAGATATAAAAATATTTTGTGCTATTTTTTCAGCTTCTCTACTTAAATTTTTGGGTACTACTATCCACCCTAACCTCATTCCAGGCATACAGTAATATTTTGAAAAACCATTTATTACAAAAACATCATCACTAAACTCTAATGCAGTATGAGCATTTTGCTCATAAGTTAAACCATGATAAAGTTCATCTGATATAAAAGATATATCTTTTTCCTTACAATAAGAAATCATTTGCTCTAAGTTTTCTTTTGAATATAAGTTACCAGTAGGATTAGATGGTGAAGAAATTTGTAAAGCTTGGATATTTTCTTTTTTTAAATGCTCAACAGTTAATTCATAATTAGAAGATTTATCAATATTCATAAAACAAGGATTAATATCTAGCATATTAGCAAAGTTTTTATAACAAGGATAAGAAGGATCCGAAAGTCCTAAGTTTTGTTTATATTTTAAAGTTAAAGTATAAGCAATTAAAAATGCACCTGAAGTTCCAGGTGTTAGTAGTATTCTTTGAGGTTCAATATCTACATTGTAGTTTTTTTTATACATTGTAGATATTTTATTTCTAAGTTCTATTAGGCCTAAACTTTCAGTGTATGAAAATCTATTGTCTTCAACAGCTTTTTGAAGTGCTTTTTTTACTTTTAAACTTGGGTTTAAATCAGGTTGACCTATTTCAAAATGAATAGTATCTTCATATTTTTGAGCCTCTCTTACTATATCCATTACAATGAATGAAGAAACATTTTCATATCTCAAATCTATTTTTTACCAATTGCCATTTTTACATACTCTTCATAAGTTTCTAACTCTGTTTCACCTAGGAATTTTTTAACAAACATTCCATCTTTTGAAAATAAAAATAGTTCAGGAATTCTTTGAACATCACCTAAATCTTTTGCAAGTTTAAAGTTTTCTTCTCCAATAGTAATTGGATAAGTAATACCATATTTCTCAATAAACTCTAAAACTTCAGCTTTTGGTTTATCTTCTTCTTTTTCAAATAGTACTGATACTATTTCAAAATCATCTTTGTATTTTTCTCTTAATTCTTTTAGTACTGGAATACCTTTAATACATGGCGGACACCATGTTGCAAAAACATCAACTAAGATTGCTTTTTTGCCTTTATAATCTTTAAAGTCAATACCTTCTTTTGTTGTAGTAAGTTCAATTATTTTGCCATCAGTAGTTGTAAGTTTAAGTGTTCTTGAAACAAACTCTTTAATAATTGGAGTATTCTTTTTTACATCTGCAACTAAGCTTTCATCAAATTCTGATTTTGAGTCACATCCTGAAAATAAAAAAATTGATGTAAGTAGTGTGAATATAATGTATTTTGTTTTCATAGTTATCCTATATTGTAAGTTTAATTATTTGAAATTATAGTAAAAATAAGTTAATAAATCATAAATGATATTAACTATAAGAAGAAAGTTCTTTTAAAAGTTTTGTAGCTTCATTTTCATTAAAAAAAAGATTCATTGATAGTTCATGATTTATTTGTTTAAGTAGTTTTATTTTTTCAACTGTTTGAGTTTCTTTATCATTCTCATATTTCTTTAGTAAGTCTCTCATTTGAATTTTATAAGCTTGTATTAACTCATCTTTTTTTACAGCAGGTTCTTTTATATTCTTTTTTTTACTTGCAGCAAAAAATAAAAAAATTGCGAAAAATATAAGAAATATTAAAATAAGTGTAAGAGTGTCCATATTTAATCTTTAAGTTATAGAAGGTGCATCTAAATGCACCTTCTATTTATTTTTGTCTTGCGATTTCTTTTGCTTCGTTTGCAATTGTTTCTGCACGTCGTGCTACTTGAAGTGCTTCTGCTATTGCTTTATTAGTCTCTTCATCTTTTTCTAATCTTTCAATTCTTTCTAAAACATTTCTATAAGATATATGTCCGATTGTTTCAAGAACTCTTGGAGATTTAATAATATGATTAATATATGTTAAATCTCTCCAATTATCTGTAATTTGGCAATCTATATGATTTGAATAATCAGATTGGATTTTTGTTTCATTTGCTACAAATGCTAAATCTAAATCAATATCTTCTGTTTTTGCAAAGAAATTATGATATAAATCTTGTAAATAAGTAGATGATTGAAGGTTTGTAATATATGAATATACAGCTTCTTTTTCATCATTTTCTAACATATAAGATAAAATTACATTAGAGATTCTATTCTCTTGGCTTGTAATTGCTTCTTTTAACTTTTCATTACAATTTTTATATACTAATCCTGATTTATCTTTTTCAAGTGCTTTTGTAAATTTGAATAAATCTAAATTATAAGAGTAAGAGAATTTATTAATTTGTTCAATAAGTGGATTTAATAATGATTCTGGATTACTTGTAGTATTAGCATAAGAAACAATACTATTAACAAAATCTACATCATTTTCATCAAAGTCTGTATTTTCACTATATGCACTAATTTCAGCACTTAAGTTTTCATCTAATAATGTTTTAGATTTTTCTTCATAGTAAGATGTTAAATCATCCATTTTATATTTTTTAGAATTCTGTGCAATTAAAGCATATTGAGCTGAAATTTGCTTATATTTATTGATTTTATCTTTAATATTAAAATCTTTTAATAAATTTAATTCTCTTTGTAGAATATCATTTTTTTGCGCATTGATACTGTTTGCTAGTCTAGGACCTCTTTTAGGTAGTTCTGTTGCAAGTTTAGTTAATGAAGAGTCGTATTCATCAAAATCATTAGAGTTTTGTATATTAGATACTAATTTTACAGCTGAAGATATTTTCATAGATCTTCTTATGAAAAATACTATAATTAGTACAATTACTAACACTACTAAAAGTGCTGCGTATACACCATTTGGATCTTGTGCATAAATTTTAGCAATATCAAAATTTGATTCTTTTGCAATTGCGAAAAATGCATTAACTTTTTCTAGAAATGACATTAAAATTCCTTTTGTTTTCTACGTTTAATATTTAATACATAGTATACATAATTTTTCTTAATATTTTCTCTATATAAAATAGGTATTTGGCCTAAAAATACCTATTTTAAAAATCTGCTACAAAAACAGACTATTTGTATATTTCTGATTCTACTAATTCGATTAATGTTGAATAAGATAATACTGCTAATTTTTTTCCATTTACAAAAATAGTAGGAGTTCCTCGTACACCTAAAGTTCTTCCATCATTAGAGTCAATATCCATCATTTCATCAAAATTTGAATTTTTAACGTCTTCTTCAACTTTTTTAATATCTATACCTTCAATTTTAGCAATATAAGTCCATAATAATCCAGGTTGAGGATTGTTATGATTTGCCCATTTATCTTGTGTAGAGAAAACTACATCTAAAGCTTCATTATATTTATTTTGTAATCTTGATGCTTCAAGAAGTTTTACAACAAATCTAGAGTTTCTGTGATTTGGTAAATATCTAATAACTAAAGAGATATCTTCGTAGTTTTCTTTATACATTCTTTTCATAATTGGATGAAATGCTGCACAAGCTTCACATTCAGGATCTAAAAATTCCACAACAACTACATTCTTTTTATTATCTCCAAACTTTGGAGAATGAGCTCTTATATAAGGTGCTCCATCTTCACTAGTAGTGACATTTTGAACTTTTTTTGTTTCATTACTTTTGTAAAGATATGTGCCTGCTATAAATGCGATTACAAGAACTAATAATGAGATTACGACAATTTTTTTATTTTTCATTTGATGAAATTCCTTTTTTTATAAATAATAATAAGATTAAAATAATTGAATAGGAAATTAATGAAAGAAAAGGAATAGTAATAAAACCAAGCCAATTAATATATTCAGTTGAACAAGGAACACCTTGAACACAAGGAACAATACTTTCAGGTATTATTTCAAACATCAGTAAATTATGATAAATAGAAAAAGACAAACCTACTAATACTATAGGCATTGCATACTTTACAATTTTATCATCTGGGTATAACATATTTACTAAAAATATTAATACCAATGGATACATAAATATTCTTTGATACCAGCACATAGAACAAGGTATAAACTCCATAACTTCAGAAAAAAATAGACTTCCTAAAGTAGCAATAGTAGCAGTTATAAACGATAAAAAAACATAAGTTGATGTTGAATTCAAATTAATTCCTATTAAAATTTTCGAAAATTATATCAGAAAAATTTCTTATTTTAGATTAGGAATTAGAGATTAATTTATTAAGATATAAGTAGAACTTATAAAAGGTGAGTCAACTCACCTTTTATGCTCCACCACCAATTTCTGAATTTAATTCAGCATGTATTTCACTTCTTGGAATTGAATCACAAAGTGCAACTGATTCATTTAAAGCTTTAAAAAATATTTCAATATTTTCATAAGGTATTTCAACTTCTGAAGTTTTAGTTTTTCCTTCTGAATAAATAGCAATACTAACAACTGGGCTAGAATATTCACCATAAGGTTTTTCAACGTGTTCTATTTTAACTGTGTCACTTGTAGAATGAGCTAACTTAAATGTTTTTACTTCTATATGTTTACATGGCATAATATACTCCTTGAATTTTTATGCAATAATTGTATCATAAATAAAAAAATAAAAAAACTTATTTCTGTTTCTTTTTAATGCAAGTTGCAGTTAAAAAGAGGTAATTCTTACCTGTTAGCGTAACTTTAAACTTTTTTTGTTGTAAATATTTTTTACAAAAATAAACATCTTTATAAAGCAAAGATTGTTCAGAATATGTATAAGTAGGATTTTTTGCACCATAAATCATATCAGCTTCAACCCATCGACAATTTGGGAAACCAAGAATAATACTTCCACCATCTTCTAAGTAATCTTGAATTAAAGACATAAATACTAATTTAAAGTTAATACTACTTGATTGTAGTGTTCCAATTGAAATAATTAAATCAGATTTCTTTAAATTTAAATCATCTAATTTATTTATATCATGTGAATAAAACTCAAAGTTTTTATTTGGAAATTTTTGTTTTGCTTGATTAATTGCACTCTTTGAATAATCAATTCCAACAAAATTAATCTTTTCAAAAACTTCAGAATAAACAATATTTTTTATGATTTCAAATTCATCTGCTTTATTAACACCAAGATTTAGTATTTGTTTTTTTTCATATACTTTTGTATGTATTAAAGCTTTTGTGTAAGGAAAAACAAAAGCTGGCTCTTCGTTTTTATTTATTTTAGAAAAGTCTGATTTTATTCCATACTTTTCATTTTCTTCATCATTTAAATCATTATGAAAAGAGCTAGAAAGATCTAGTTTCCTAAATTTTAAGCATATTGTATTTTCTGAAAGAACTATAGGTGTAAGCATTTTACAAAACATTAGTTCAGCTAAATCGGTCCATGATTTATATGACCTATAGATATATGATTCATCTAAATCAATAGTATAACCTGCATAATTATCAATTCCTAAATCTGGATTTAAAACTTCAATACTTATTATTTCATATTTTTTTAATGAAGTTTCAAAATAATGAATAATCTCATACATAGATTCATTTGTAAATTTTTTCATATAAATTCTTTATTTTTTACGAATTATATAATAGCTTTATAGTTAGTTAGTTTTAAATATTATTTTTATTAGCTTATTTATTTAGATTAATTATAAATTTTAATATTCATTTAATTTATACATTTTTTTTACATTTATTTTCACTACTATATAAATCTCAAATTCATAATTTGAGATAAAGGAAGAGGAAAAGAAATGAAAAATATACATACAGCAGATTTATGTGATGAAAATCAAGATAAAGAGATAAAAGTACTACCAACAAAATTTATAAATTATGGTGGTTTAAAAAGATTTTATGGACAAATTGAAACAATAAAACTAGATAAAAGTAATTGGCGTTTACTAGAAATGCTAAGAGATGAAGATGGAGAAGGAAAAATTGTAGTTGTAGATAATGCACAAGAATTTTTTGGAGTTGTAGGTGATAGATTAATGGCATTTGCAGCTAAAAACAATTGGCAAGCAATAATCTTAAATGGTTATGTAAGAGATACAGATGAAACTAAAAATATTAATGTAGGATTATTTGCAATTGGAACTTGTCCTTTAAGAAATTTTGAAAAAACATCTTCATCAAGAGGTGAAGAAATATGCTTTGAAGGTTTGACTTTTAATAAAGGAGATTACCTTTATGCGGATAATGATGGAGTTATTATTAGTAAAACTAAACTTATTTAGTATATAATATGAAAGAGAATAAAAGTTGAGATAAAAATCTAAAACGCGAACTTTAGTTTTTTAATCCTTTTATTTCTTTTCTCAATGCTTTCATAAACTTTTTATGAGGGTCACTTTTAATAGTTTTATAACTATTGTCTTTTTCTAACCATAATTCATGAGTCTTAAATTTTAGATATTCACTATGTGCGATTAAGTACTCAATTGTTTTATATTTTTTCTTTAAATAATTTACTAACTTAATATTAGCTTCTAACTGTTCTTTTGTTAAAGTATCACTCTTTTTTTGGCCTCCAACATTTTCAATTCCTATACTTGAATAATTTAAACCAATAACATGTCTAGCCATGTGAGTTTCATTCATAAGTGAATAAATAGTACCATCTCTAGCAACTAGAAAATGTGCAGATACATTAAGTAATGAAGCCTTTGCTATATCTTTTCTATCAATTAATAATCTTGAAGGATTAAATCTGTGAAAAGATCTCTTTAGACTATTTACAGCCGTATGATGAATTACAATCATTTTCGGAATAATATTAATATTATCAACACTTAAACCATAATGATTCTTTATATAATCTTTTGTTAAATCCATTCTCATTTTATCAAAAACAATTGGTTTTTTTATTATTTCTATAGCTTCTAAGTTTAAAAATATTGTTAAAATAAGTAATAACTTTTTCATCATTTATTGTATCTAAGCTAAACCAATATTTTTCACTATATAATTACATTTTAACTTAAGGATAATAAATGTCAGAAATAAAAGACAAACTAAAAGATTTAGTAGAAAATGGAATGATTCCAGAAGTAGAAGCATATCTTGATGATTTGCATATACTTTTAGCTGAAGGTAAACAAAGTGAAGATGACGAACTTGCTGTAACAGAAATGGAATCACTTTTAGTAGAACTTCAAAATGTACTAGCAGTTATTGAAGAAGATAAAACAGAAGATAGTGAATATCAAAGAATTTATGATTATATTTCACAAAATCTAGAAGATCATGAGCATTAGGGAATATTTAAATGGAAATAATTTACCAAATATTTGAAATAGCAATTTTAATATATTTTGTATACATGTTATATAAATTTTTAAAATGCAGATTTGGAAAATGTGATATCAACTAATGTTCAGATATAATGCGCCAAAAGGAAAGAAATGAAGAAAACATTCAAATTAAACGTTGAAAACAAACACCCAGATAGACAAATAGAAGCTATCAAACATGAAATTAGAAAATACATTAAAAGAGAAAAAAATAAGCCAAGACCTGAAGGTGTTGATTTTTGGAAATTTAACTGTAAATTTGGAAAAAATGAAGAAGAACCAAAAGTAATTGATTTTATTGATATTACAAAAAATATAGATGAAGCTTCAAATGAAAAATGTGAAACTTTATATATGGAAATTTTAAGCGTTGCTGGTATTAGAGAGCCTAAAGTTGTAAGTGATGAAACTACTGAAACAAATGAAGAAGATAATTAAAAATTATCCTCTTTATTTATAAAAAATAAAACCATGAATAATAATTTCATAGCCCAAATACAAAACCTAAACCTTGATTTCAAAGGTAAATCTCTATTTAAAAATCTTAACTTTAATATATTAGAAAATAAAAATACAGCTTTATTAGGAAGTTCAGGAGTTGGAAAATCAACACTTCTTAGATGTATTGCAAATCTTGAAAGAGAAACTATAACAAGTGGAGAAATTACACTTAAAGAAAATACAAATATAGCTTGGCTTAGTCAAGAAAATTCACTTTATCCATGGCTTAGTATTTTAGATAATGTACAACTTTTTTATCATTTAAAAGGATGTAAAACAAAAAAGACTCTACAAAAAGCAAAAGAGATTTTGGACCAAGTAAATATGTCTAAACATTTAGATAAAAAAACTTATGAACTTTCAGGTGGACAAAAACAAAGAGTAGCCTTAGCTAGAACACTTATGCAAGATTCAAATCTAATTTTAATGGATGAACCCTTTTCAGCTTTAGATGCAATTACAAAAATACAACTTCAAGATTTAACTTGCGATTTATTAAAAGATAAAACCGTTGTATTAGTAACACACGATCCACAAGAAGCAATAAAACTAGCAAATCATATTTATATTTTAGAAAATCAACCAGTAAGCATAAAAGAAGTGGCAAGTTTAGAAGGTAATTTACCTCATCAACTTTCAAATGAAAAGCTCTGGAATTTACAAGAAGAGTTAATCTCAAAATTAAAAGAAAGTAATCTATGAAAAAGCTTTTTAAAATATTACTTCCTACTATTTTTTTATTAGGACTTTGGCAAGCTCTTATTATAATTTTTGATTTACCTCATTATATGTTACCGCAACCAAAAGATGTATTTTTACAATTAATAAATCAATATGACTTACTTTTAGAACATACACAAACTACACTTTTAGAAATAATACTAGGAATAATCCTTGGATGTTTCTTTGGTCTAAGCTCTGCTTTTGCCCTACTATACTTTAAAAAAATTGAAAAATACTTACTTCCAATACTTGTAATTTCTCAAGCTATTCCTGTATTTGCAATAGCTCCACTTTTAGTTTTATGGTTTGGTTATGGCTTAGCTTCAAAAATAGTTATGACAGTTATTATTATATATTTTCCAATTACAAGTGCTTGTTATGATGGACTTAAAAACACACCAAAACAGTGGCTTGACTTAGCTCATACATATAAGCTAACACCTTTACAAACTTTGTTTAAAGTACGATTTAAAGCTAGTTTACCCTCATTAGCTTCAGGGCTTAAAATAGCAGTTTGTATAGCACCTATTGGAGCGGTTATTGGCGAATGGGTTGGTTCATCTAAAGGACTTGGATATTTAATGTTACATGCAAATGCACGAATGCAAATTGATTTAATGTTTTCTGCACTTTTTATATTAATAATACTTACTTTAAGTATCTATTTTCTAACAGATTATCTTACAAAGAAATTTATTCCATGGGCTAGTCATTTACATTAAATTGACTTAAGGTTTTTTTTGTGATAAGATTTTGCTTTAATACATAGGGAGCTTATAAATAGGCTGAGAGGGAGTTTAAAACTTCGACCTTTGAACCTGATTTAGGTAATGCTAACGTAGGGATTTGTTTTTTACAAATGTATTTTTATACTTCAATTTTTTTATCTTTTTTTAAAGATAAACTCTTCTTCTTATTTATAAACACTTATAAGGAGAATTATGACTATTACACAAAATCTTATCAAGAAATCTCAACCCTATTGGGATGATTATATTAAACATGAATTTGTTCAAAAATTAGCTTCTGGAACATTAGAGCTTAAAAACTTTCAACACTATTTAATGCAAGATTATATTTATTTATTTCATTATAGCCGTGCTTTTGCACTTGCTATGTATAAAAGTGATACTTTTGAACAAATGGAATTCTCAAGACAAGCTTTAAATTCAATACTAGATGAGATACAACTTCATATAAGTTATTGTAAGGAGTTTGGAATTGATGAAAAATCAATTTATGAACAAAAAGAATCAACGGCTTGTATAGCTTACACAAGGTTTGTACTAGATTGTGGATTAAATGGAGATTTAACACAACTTTATGCAGGTTTAATACCTTGTTTTGTAGGTTATGCAAAAGTAGCTGATTATATAACTTCTAACAATCTAAGTGTGCAAAATAATCCATATCAATCTTGGATAGATATGTACTCTTCAAAAGAGTATCAAGAAGCAGCAAAAGAAGCAACAAGTTTTTTTGAAAAACTGTGTGAAGATTTATCACAAAAACAAATGGAAAAAATAGAAGATATTTTTACAACAGCAACAAGAATGGAAATATCATTTTGGCAAATGGGTTTAGACCTATCATAAATATAAAAAACATAAGGAAATTAAATAAAATGAAAAAAATAATATCAAAAATAACACTAGGTTTATTACTATTAAGTTCAAGTGCATTTGCAGACAAAGAAAAAGTAAGTTTGCTTTTAGACTGGTTTGTAAATCCTGACCATGCAGCTATTATAATTGCACAACAAGAAGGTTTTTTTGAAAAGAATAATTTAGAAGTAGAAATTATTGAACCAGCTGATCCATCAATGCCACCAAAACTTGTAGCTGCAAAAAAAGCTGATTTAGCAGTTGATTACCAACCACAACTACAAATGCAAGTAGCACAAGGTTTACCATTAGTTAGAATTGCTACTCTTGTAAACTCACCTCTTAATAGCTTAGTTGTATTAAAAGACAGTGGTATAAAAAACATAGAAGATTTAAAAGGTAAGAAAGTAGGATACTCTGTAAGTGGATTTGAAACAGCACTTTTAGATTCTATGTTAAAATCTGTAAATTTATCAGCAAAAGATGTTGAACTTATAAATGTAAACTGGTCTTTATCTCCATCTTTAATGAGTAAACAAGTTGATGCAGTAATAGGTGCTTTTAGAAACTTTGAATTAAATCAATTAAAAATAGAAAAAGAAGAAGGAGTAGCATTTTTCCCTGAAAATTATGGTGTTCCAAAATATGATGAGCTTGTAGTTGTAGCAAATAAAGAAACTGTGTCGCAAGAAAAATATAAAAACTTTGTAAAAGCTTTACAAGAAGCTACAAAATACTTAAAAGAAAATCCTAAAAAATCTTGGGAATCATTTGTAAGTTATAAACCAAAAGAGTTAAATAATAAATTAAATACTCTTGCATGGAATGATACAATACCATATTTAGCACAAAATCCAGCTGTTTTCGATAAAGTTGTATATAAAAAAATGGCTACATTTATGAAAGAAAACAAGCTTATTAAAACTATTCCAAACTTAGATGATTACGCAAAAGAGTTATTAAAATAAAGGCTAAATAATGCAAACAGATAATATAAAAAGATTAAGACAAAATAGTCCTTTAATACATAATATTACAAATATAGTTGTAGCAAATTATGTAGCAAATGGTTTATTAAGTATGGGTTGTTCACCTATTATGTCAAATGCAATTGAAGAAATGGACGAACTACCTGCTATTTGTCAAGCTTTAGTTATAAACATAGGAACACTTACATCAGAGCAAGTAAAGTCTATGATAAAAGCAGGGAAAAGTGCAAATAAAAACAATATACCAGTAGTCTTAGACCCAGTTGGTGTAGGAGCTACTTCTTTTAGAAAACAAACTGTACAGACTTTATTAAAAGAAATAAAGTTTGATTTAATAAGAGGAAATGCAGGAGAAATAGCACATCTTGCCCAAGTTAATTGGAAGGCAAAAGGCGTTGATGCAGGAAGTGGAGAAGCCAACTTTTCACAAATAGCAAAAGATGTAGCTTTAAAATATGATTGTATTGTCTCAATTAGTGGAGAGATTGATTATATAAGTGATGGACTTAAAGTAGCAAAAATAGATAATGGAACAACACTATTCCCAAAAATCACAGGTTCAGGATGTCTTTTAAGTGCAGTTTGTGGAGCATTTTTAACACTTGGAGAAAATAGTTTTGAACTAACTGTAAGTGCTTGTACTTCTTACGCAATTGCAGGACAAATTGTAAAAGAACAACTAAATGATAATCAAACAGGACAGTTTTATATAGCCTTACTTGATAGTCTAGCAAAATTAGATGATACCACAGTAGAAAAATACGCAAAAATAAGTTTTGAATAATTGTAATAATTTAAATAAGAGGAAAAAACATGAGTAAAGTAGCACAAGCTTTAAGTATAGCAGGTTCAGATAGTGGTGGTGGTGCTGGAATTCAAGCAGATTTAAAAACCTTTCAAGAAAGAGGTGTTTTTGGAACAACTGCAATTACAGCAATAACAGCTCAAAATACAACAGGTGTATTTGATATTCATCAAATTCCTTTAGAAACTATACAATCCCAACTAAAAGCAATTGCTGATGATTTTGATATTAAAGCTTTTAAAGTAGGAATGCTAGGAAGTCAAGAAGTTATAACTTGTGTTGCAAACTGTATTAAGAAGTATGACTTTGGATATTTTGTATTAGACCCAGTGATGATATCAAAAGGTGGAGTTGCACTTTTACAAGAAAATGCAACAAAAGCTTTAAAAGAAGAGTTGATTCCTCTTTGTGACATAATAACTCCAAATTTACCTGAAGCAAAAGCCTTAACAAATATTGATATAAACGACAAACAAAGTGCAAGAAAAGCCGCTTTAAAACTTCAAGAAATGGGAGCAAAAATAGTAATCATAAAAGGTGGACATACAGATAATAGCACAAGTGAAATTTGTGAAGATTGGGTATTTACGCAAGATGAAGAGTTTACGCTAAGCGCTGTAAGATTTGATACAGTTCAAACACATGGTACGGGTTGTACTTTTAGTGCTTGTATAACAGCACAACTTGCAAAGGGAAATAGTATTAAAGAAAGTATAGTCTTAGCAAAAGATTTTATAAGTGCAGCTATTAGTAATCCTTTAAATATAGGCTCAGGACATGGACCTACAAATCATTGGGCATACTCTTTAAAGGATAAAAATGTTTAATGTTAAAGAAATGCTTGGCGTTTATTTTATAGCAGGAACACAGGATTGTCTTCACTTAGAAAATTCTGCACAAGAAAATTTACTTTATATTTTAGAAGAAGCTTTAAAGAATGGTATTACTTGTTTTCAATTTAGAGAAAAAGGTAAAAACTGTTTACAAAATGAAAGAGAGATTTTTGAACTAGCTAAAAAAGCTCAAACTCTTTGTAAAAGATATAATGTACCTTTTTTTATAAATGATAATATAGACCTAGCTTTAAAATTAAAAGCTGACGGTATTCACATAGGTCAAGATGACAAAGAGGTATGTGAAGTTGTAAAACAAATACAAGGAAAACTTTTACTAGGACTTTCTATAAATAATTTAGAACAAGCACTTCAGGCTAAAGATATTGAAGGTATTGATTATTTTGGAGTAGGACCTATATATAAAACAAACTCTAAAAGCGATGCAAAACCAAGTGTTGGACTAGATTTAATCAAAGATATTAGAAAACAAAATATCAAAAAGCCTTTAGTTGCAATTGGAGGAATACAAGAAGCACATGCAAAGAATATTTTGGAATGTGGTTGTAATGGTCTTGCAATAATTTCTGCTATTACAAAATCAAAAGATATGGAAAAAACTATACATAATTTAAAAAACTAAAAGGTATAAAGTGAAAGAATTTTTAAAGAATTTTGGGCCTGGGATTATTATGGCTTCGTCAGCTGTTGGGGGATCGCATATTATTGCTTCTACACAAGCGGGAGCTTATTATGGATATCAATTAGCTTTATTTATTATTGTAGTAAATTTATTAAAATACCCATTTTATAGATTTGCTTTTGATTATAGTACTATTCATAATAAAACTTTACTTCAAGGTTATAGTGAAAAAGGAAATGCTTATTTATGGGTTTTTCTAGTTTTTAATGCCTTTGCTACAGTTGTGAATGTTGCAGGTGGAACACTACTTAGTGCAGTTTTATTAAAAATGCTAATACCACTTGATTTATCACTGCAAGTTTATAGTATATTTATACTTCTTACATATTTGTTTATACTTTATTATAAACAATATAAAGCCTTAGATAGTGTTTCTAAAATCATTATGCTATTTTTAAGTGTAGTGACTATCATAGCTTTAATTTTAGCCTTTACTCAAACAAATATGCAAGCAAAAGTTGATTTTATAGAACCAAATGCATTTCAAATAGCAGCAATTCCTTTTTTAATAGCACTTATGGGTTGGATGCCCTCACCTATGGAGCTTAGTGTTTCTGCTTCTATTTGGGTTGTTGAGAAAAACAAATTAAATCCTGAGTATAAGAGAAGAAGACTGATTGATTTTAATAGCAGTTATTTAATAACTATTGTTTTAGCTTTGATGTTTATGTCTTTGGGTGCATTAGTTCAATATGGACAAGATATAACGCCATTAAGTGGTGGAAAGTTTATCAATCAATTTATTGATATGTATGCTACTAGTATTGGAGAGTGGACAAGAGGCTTTATTACTTTTATAGCTTTTATTTGTTTATATGGAACTACTATTGTTGCTGTTGATGGATATTCTAGATGTAATCATCAAAGTATTGTTTTATTAAAAGATAAAACTGCCCAAGTTTTTTCACATAAAGCCTTACAATACTCTATGCTTTTTACAACTAGTGTTGCATTTATTGTAATACAATTTTTCAGCAGTTCAATTGGGAAAATGATACCATTTGCAATGACAGCTTCATTTATTTCAGCACCTGTATTTGCATATTTAAATTATAGTTTATCAAAGCAGTATGAAAAACCTACTTGGCTTACACTATTAGCTCTTTTAGGTTTAATATACTTAGCTTCAATGGTAGTAGTTTATTTTATATTTTTTTAAAATTAAATACTAATAAAATAAGAACTAGAAAAAGTATCATCTTTTTCTAGTTTGATTATTCCTTCTTTATCTTCAAGTTTTTGATTATGTTCAATAAAATCAGCAATTCCATGCCAAGGTTCAATACAAACAAAAGGTGCACCACTTGGTTTTGACCAAAGTCCTAAATGTGAAAAGCCTTCAAAATCCATTTGTATAAATTTATCATTTTTACTATTTTTTAGTTTTATTGTATTTAGCTTATTAGTTTTACTTTCTGTTTTGAAAATCAAAGCATCTTTTGTAAAAGTGTTTTTTGAAATTGCTAGTTTTTTATTTTCTATTATTACATCTTCTTTTTTAGATGAAATTCCATTTTCTAATAATGGTAATCTTTGTAAAGTATCATCTTCTAAAGCTTCAAACTCAAAGTAATAATCTTCTTGGCAATCATTTTTATCTTGTGTTAGAGGCCAATTAAAAGCTGGATGAGCGCCAATTGAGAAGTACATTTTGTCTTCTGATTTATTTAAAACATCATAAGATACTTTTAGTTTTTTGTCCTTAATTTCATAGCTAATATATAACTCAAAAGAAAAAGGATAGATTTCGAAACTTTTATCATCACTTTTTAATAAAAACTTTAAAGAGTTTTTATTTTGCTTTACAAGTAAAAACTCTTTATCTCTTGCAAAACCGTGCTGAGACATTGAATATTGTTTATTATTAAAAGTATAAGTATTATCTAATAGTTTTCCAACAATTGGAAATAATACAGGTGAGCTTCTATTCCAGAAATCAGGATTTCCCTGCCATAAATACTCAAGCTTATCTTCTAATAACACTAAGCTTTTAAGTTCAGCTCCAAAGCTATTTACTTCAATTTTTATTTCACTATTTTCTAAACTATAAATCATTTTTTAACTCGGTCTTTTAGTATTTGCTCTTGGATTTCTTCTTGGATTGTTTTTCTTGCTTTCTGGTTTTCTTCTATTTGAATTATTTCTATTGCCTGAATTAGAACCATTAGAACCTCTTGGAGTTTTTTTCTTTTGAATTGGTTCTGCTTTAATTCGTGGGTCTACTTCAAAGCCTTCAATTGGGACGTTTTTAATTGTTTTTTTAATTAGTTTTTCAATATCTTTTAAAAGACCTAATTCATCAATACAAACTAAAGAAATAGCTTCACCTTCGTTTCCTGCTCGACCAGTTCTTCCAATTCTGTGAACATAATCTTCTGCGATATTTGGTAACTCATAATTTACTACATGAGGCAGTTGGTCTATATCAATACCTCTAGCTGCAATATCAGTTGCTACTAATACTTTAATTTCAGATGATTTAAAATTAGCTAAAGCTCTTGTTCTTGCACCTTGTGATTTTCCACCATGAATTGCAGCTGCAGAGATTCCATCTTTTCCAAGTTGTTCTGCTAGTCTATTTGCTCCATGCTTTGTTCTTGTAAATACTAAAACTTGTTTCCATTTACCTTTTATAATAATTGTAGATAAAAGCTCTCTTTTTCTACTTTTATCAACACTGTGGATTACTTGTGACACAATTTCTGAAGAAGTGTTTCTTCTTGCAACTTCTATTAAAGTTGGTTTATTAAGAAGTCCATCTGCTAATTTTTTTATTTCATCTGAAAAAGTTGCAGAAAAAAGTAAATTTTGTCTATGTTTTGGTAAAAGTGCTAATACTTTTTTAATATCGTGAATAAAGCCCATATCAAGCATTCTATCAGCTTCATCAAGAACAAAGAACTCAACTCTACTTAAGTCTAAACAATCTTGGTTAACTAAGTCTAAAAGTCGTCCAGGAGTTGCTGTTAAAATATCTAAACCTTTTCTAATTGCTGCTTTTTGAGGATTAATACCAACTCCACCAAAAATAACTGCTGATTTAAAAGGAAGATACTTTCCATAAGTACTTACACTTTCGCCTACTTGTGCTGCAAGTTCTCTAGTGGGCGTTAAGATAAGTGCTCTAACATAAGGCTTACCTTTTGTTTTTCGCTCTCTCATTCTTTGTAATAAAGGAAGTGTAAAACCAGCTGTTTTACCTGTACCTGTTTGTGCACCTGCTAAAACATCTTTTTTTGTTAAAATAATTGGAATTGATTGCTTCTGAATTGGAGTTGGTTCTGTATAACCTTGCTCTTTAATAGCTTTTAAAATAGGATCACTTAATCCTAAGTTTGAAAATGACATATATTGTACCTTATAATTTGTTCTTGATTTTTGTATTATTTGTAGATTAATTATAAAGATTATACCCTACTTTACATAATAAATTGATTTTTTTAGAAATTTGCAAGAAAATAGTTGTTTTTAAAGTTAATTTTAAAGTTTATTTTATTATAATCCCACTCCAATTTAAGAAACATCAGTTTTTTAGATTCTACCAAATAGTGCGAGTGTGGCGGAATAGGTAGACGCGTTGGACTTAAAATCCAATTCCGGTTTCGGAGTGTCGGTTCAATTCCGACCATTCGCACCACTAATTATAAAAGTAGAGAGTTGCCAGAGTTGGTCGAATGGACCGGTTTTGAAAACCGGCGAGGTTCACGCCTCCGAGGGTTCGAATCCCTTGCTCTCTGCCACTTTTATTTACAACTAATCATTTTCTTTCCAATATAAAAATGATTTATCTAACATTGGAGCTATAGCAAAGCTGGTAATGCCCCGGATTGCAAATCCGGTATGCGTTGGTTCGAGTCCGACTAGCTCCTCCATTTTCTAAATTCAAATATTTAATTAAAAACTACAAAAATGTTCTAAACAAGTACTAAATAATTTTTATGATATACTCTAACAACTAAAAAAATAGGATACATTTTGAATAAACTACAACTAATAATTTCTATTGCTTCTAATAAAACACTATTATTAAAAGCCATAAAGATTGCTTTGTTTGTTGGAATTGTTCTAAATCTAATTAATCAAGGTGAAAAGATATTTATCTTAGCCTTTGAAGATATAAACTATTACAAATTTTTTTTAACATTTATTGTTCCTTTTAGTGTATCAATGTATACAGCAATTACAATGAAATTGAATTTGCATGTTGAGAAAAAGCAATGAAAAATAAGCTAAAGCAAGGATAAAAAGTGTCAATTGAAGAAATAGAATCAGAAGAGTTACAAGAATTAAAACGAAAAGCAGAACTTTTTGACAAATTAAATTTAAATGAGTCATTAAATATAGCTCAAAATATAACAAACAATGCAATAAAAGTAAATAGTGCTTCAAAAACAAGATTATCTGAAGTTGAAAATATTGAGCAGTTAGTAAATATTTTTATTAATCATTCAAATGAAATACAAACTATGTCCGATGATTCTTTAAATTCTGCAAAATTAGCATCACAAGAAAGTACAAGTGTTATAACTTTAGTTCAAGAACTATTTGACCTAATTAATAATATGTCAAAAGCCATAGACGAGTTTTCATATACAATTGAAGAGTTAAATGAAAAAAACAATTCAATTACAGATTTAGTAAAAGTGAACGATAAAATATCAATGCAAACAAATCTATTAGCTATAAATGCTGCTATTGAAGCATCTAAAGCAAAAGAGTTTGGAAGAGGTTTTGCTATTGTTGCAACTGAAGTTAAAAAACTAGCTGCTTCATCAAAAGAATCCACACTAAATATTGGAAATGAAATAGATAACATCAAAAAAATGACAAGTTCAGTAACAAATAAAAATGAAGATATTCAAGTTTTAGTAAAAAATAGTGTAGAAATTTCTAAAGATGCTATATTAAAACTTAAAAATCTTATTGAAGTAGCAAATCAGAATAGTGAAAATTCTAATACAATATTATGTAATGTAAACCAACAATTACAAAGCTCAGATACAATTAAAAATAAAATCCATAATGTAGTTGAAGATACTAGAAAAGCTATAAACGGTTCACAGACAAATATTCAATTAGGGCAAGCACTTATTTCAAATTTAGAAAAATAGAACAATTAATATCATTAGCATATAATGAAGTGTTAAAAATGTATATCACTAAAAAAAGAAATTACATTTGTTTCAGTTAAACTTCATTATATAAAAACTACTATGAATTTCAATTATTAAAATAATTATTTATTAATTAATGAATTAATCTTTTCTGTAAGAACTTCTTTATTAGCAGATGTACCAATTACTTGATCTATTACTTCACCATTTTTAATAAAAATAATTGTTGGTATTGATCTTACACCATATTTAACTGTTAAGTCTTGTTGTTCATCTGCATTTACTTTACAAATATTTGCTTTTCCATCAAAATCAACTGCAAGTTGATCAATAATTGGAGATATCATTTTACAAGGTCCACACCATGGAGCCCAGAAGTCTACTAGTGATACACCTTCTTTTACAGTTGCATCAAAATTTTCATTTGTTAATTCTATATATTTACTCATTATTTTATTCCTTAAAATAGTCCCTATTTTTATGAGACTTTACTTATGTTAGCTTCTTATTCTAATGAAAATAAATTCAATTTAAAGAAGCAAATCCTAAAAAGAGTTATTAAAAACTCTTTTTATCCTACGTATTCAATAATATCTACAGCAGCAGTAGCACCGTCACCTGCTGCACATACAACTTGTTTAGCAGCGTCTATTCTTACATCACCAGCTGCATAAATTCCTGGAACATTTGTTCTCATTTTTAAGTCAACTATTATTTCACCTTGCTCATTTACATCACAAAGGAAAGTTCCATCTTCTTGTTTAAATGGTTCATTTAATACATCTCTACCTACAAAGACAAATACACCAGGTACATTTAAGTCTCTAATTGTTCCATCAATTTTTGATTTAACTTTTAGACCAGTTACACCCATATTATCACCATATACTTCTTCTACATCTACATTTGTAACTTCTTCAATATTATCACGAGCTTTCATATGCTCAATCGTAGATGGAGCTGCTCTATAAGTATCACGTCTATGAACTAAATAAACTTTTGAACAAATCTTTGAAAGGTAAACGGCTTCTTCTAAAGCAGAATCACCCCCACCTATAAGTGCTACTTCTTTCCCTTTATAGAAAAAACCATCACAAGTTGCACAAGTTGAAATTCCTCGACCAAAGAATTCATTTTCACCTTTAAATCCAGCACGTCTTGGAACAGAACCTGTTGCTAATAAAACAGATTTTGACTCTTGTTGTTTTCCATCTGCTGTAATAATAGTAAAAATATCACCATCTTTAACTACTGTTTTAACTTGATTCATTTCATGCTTTAAACCAAACTTTAAAGCTTGAGCTGGCCAGTTTTCCATAAGTTCCATACCTGTCATAACCTTACCTTGTCCTGGATAATTTTCTATCTCTGAACTCCCTGTAATTTGACCACCTGGCATACCCATTTCAAACATAGTTACATTTTGTAAACCACCTCTTGTTGCATATAAACCTGCTGTTAATCCTGCAGGTCCTCCTCCAATAATTGCTAAATCTAACATTATGTATTCCTTTTAAAAGTGTATTCTATAAATTATTTTCATTGTTTGCTAAATACTCAGCAACACCTTCAGTTGATGCTTTCATACCTTCATCACCTTTTGCCCAACCTGCAGGACAAACTTCACCATTTTCATTTGTAAAAATCATTGTATCAACCATTCTAATCATTTCATCAATGTTTCTTCCAAGTGGTAAATCATTAATTGTTGAATGTCTAACTGTTCCATCTGAATCAATTAAAAAAGATCCTCTTAAAGCTACTTCATCATTAAGTAATACATCATAATCACGTGCAATTTGTTTTGATAAATCTGCAACCATTGGAAACTCTACTCTACCAATTCCACCCATTTCAACAGGTGTTTCTCTCCATGCAAAATGAGAGAATTGTGAATCTACTGAACAACCTATTACTTGAATACCTCTTTCTTCAAAATCTTTAACTCTTTTTGAAAAAGCAATGATTTCTGAAGGACATACAAATGTAAAATCTAAAGGCCAGAAAAATAATACTGCACCCTTTTCACCAATATTTTCATATAAATTAAAATCTTCTACAATTTGACCATCTGCTAATACAGCTGTTGCTGTGAAATCTGGAGCTTTTTTTGTTACTAACATTTTTTTTCCTTTGATATTTTTTATTATTGATGGAAGTTTACCATTTTATTCTTAAAGTTTTATTAACAATATTTATTTAAAGATAATTATTATCCTTTGTGATTAGAAAATGTTTTATTTTTTATAATTTAGTATAAAAAGAGTAAACTTATTAAAAGGATTAAATTGAATTTATTTAAAAAAATATTTTTACTATTATTTATCTTTCTTAGTTTAATTTTAAATGCAACAGAAATAAAAAAATTAAAGTTGCAATTACAATGGAAACATCAATTTGAATTTGCAGGATTTTATGCTGCAAAAGAAAAAGGCTTTTATAAAGATATTGGTGTAGACTTAGACTTTATTGAGTATAAAGCAGATGACAATATTGTTTCTAATGTTTTAAATAAAAAGGCTAATTTTGGAGTTACTTATTCTTCTTTAATAGCTGAATATATAAATGGTAAACCTGTAATATTTCTTGCAAATTATCTAAAACAATCGCCGTTAGTTCTAGTTACACAAAAAAAAATAAAAACACTTTCAGATCTAAAAAACAAAAAAGTAATGGGTGTATCTAATAATATCGATACTATTATTTTAAAACTGATGCTTCAAAAAGCAGGAGTCTCTTTATCTAATATAGATTTTATTGGTACATC
Organism: Poseidonibacter parvus; assembly: GCF_001956695.1. Classification (NCBI taxonomy): domain Bacteria; kingdom Pseudomonadati; phylum Campylobacterota; class Epsilonproteobacteria; order Campylobacterales; family Arcobacteraceae; genus Poseidonibacter; species Poseidonibacter parvus. The sequence continues at coordinate 1,206,710 of NZ_CP019070.1, read as the reverse complement.
TTTTGATACTAAAAAGTTTATAAATAAAGAAATAGATGCAATGGCTGTGTTTACAACAAATGAAATATATAAATTAGATGAACTTGGTATTAAATATAATATCTTTAATCCATCTTTATACGGATATGAAAATTATGATGTGAATCTTTTTACATCAAAAGAATTCTTAAAAAATAATACAACTCTTGTAAAAGAATTTAAAGAAGCTTCTAATAAAGGATGGAAATATGCTTTAGAAAATAAAGAAGAAATTGTAGAACTGATTTTAAAAAAATATAATACTCAAAATAAAACTAAAAAAGAACTTTTATTTGAAGCTGAACAAATTGAACAGTTAATGCTTACAAAAACCTATCCTATAGGACAAATTGATGTTGCAAGAGTAGAGTTTTTATCAAAAAATTTTATGCAAGCAGAATTAGTAAGTAGTATGAAAGATGTAGACTTTAAAGACTTTATATTTCAATCAGATGATATAACTTTATCAAATGAAGAAAGAGAGTTTTTAAATAATAATCCTGTAATAAAAGTTTATATGGATTATTCATATCCACCCTACTCATTTATTAAAAATGATAAATTAAATGGTTTCTCTGTTGAATATGCTGATTTACTATCAAAACTTTTAGGTGTAAAATTTGAATATACAAAAACAATGACTTGGAACAGTGCCTTAGAGAACCTTAAAAATAAAAATATTGATATGATAGGACAAATGGTAAACACAAAAATAAGAAGAGAGTTTGCTATTTTTAGTCAAGACTATTATGATTATTTTACAGGAATAATAGTAAGAAAAGAAAATAGTCATTTAACTAGTCTATCTTTATTAAATAATAAAACTGTAGGTGTTGTAAAAGGATACCTTGAAGAAGAAATTTTAAGAAAACATTATCCTAATATTAAAATAAAAACTTACAAAGACAATCACCAAGTAATAAATGCATTATTAAATAAAGAGTTCGATGCCTCAATTGGTATATATGAAGTAATAGAATATACGATTAATAATATGGATTTAAGAAATAAATTACTTAGTATTCCCATGAGAATAGAACCTGTTTTTCGAATAACAAAAGAAGCTTTTGGAATAAGAAAAGATTGGACTTTATTACAATCAGCTTTAAATAAAACAATAAATCTAACGAAAATACAAAGAGATGAACTAGAGAAAAAGTGGTTATCAAAAGAAAGACATAAAGAAATAATACCGTTTTCAAAAGAAGAAAAAGAGTATTTATCCACTAAAAAATTTATAAGCATGTGTGTAGACCCAAATTTCCTTCCGTACGAAAGTATTGATACAAAAAGCAAGTATATTGGTATTGGTGCAGATATAATGAATCTAGTTTCCAAATCAATTGATAAACCAATAATATTAATTCCAAGTAAAACATGGAAAGAGTCGCTAGAAAATATTAAAAATAATAAATGTGATATTCTGCCAATGGCTACAAAGACTAGAAGTAGAGAAGCTTATATGAACTTTACTAAACCTTATATTATTGATTCATTAGCCGTTGCAACAAAAACAGAACAGTTTTTTATAAAAGATAGTAAAGCTCTTTCAAATCATAATATAGGAGTTATAAATGGATACTCAACTGTAGAATTATTAAAAAAAAGTAATCCAAATATAAATATTGTAAAAGTTGAAAGTGCTGAAGAAGGACTAAGAAAAGTACAAGAAGGTGAATTATTTGGGTATGTGGATGCCTTGTCTGCTATTGCATATGCGATACAAAAATATGGGTTTGTAGATTTAAAAGTTGCTGGTAGATTAGAATTTGATCAACAACTTAGTCTTGCTTCAAAAAAAGAGGAAGCACTTCTTAATACTATTATGCAAAAAACGTTAAATAATATAGGTGATGAAAAGATAAGAACAATTATAGGTAAATGGATAGCCATTCAAATTGAGCAATCTATTGATTATAAAAAAATCATATTGATTACTTTGTTTTTTGTAATTGTCTTATCTTTAGTTATGCATAGAAATAGAACTATTAATAAGTTAAATAAAAAGCTAGATGAAAAGAACAAACAACTTGAAGAACTTTCAATTAGAGATAATTTAACAAAACTTTTTAATAGAAATAAATTAGATGAAGTTTTATCACTTGAAGTAAATAGAGCAAATAGATACAAAACAAGTTTTGGAATAATAATGATTGATATTGATTATTTTAAAAAAGTAAATGATGTATATGGTCATCAAATGGGAGATGTTGTACTTAAAGAAGTTGCAAATATTATAAAGTCTAATTCAAGAAAAACTGATACTGTTGGAAGATGGGGTGGTGAAGAATTTTTAGTAGTTTGTGCAGATACAAATTTAGAAGGCATAAATCAACTTGCAAATAATATAAAAAAAGAAATAGCTTCTTATTCTTTTTCAATAAATGAACAAAAAACAGCTAGTTTTGGAATTGCAGTTTATAAAAAAAATGAAGATATTTATTCTTTAATTAAAAGAGCTGATGATGCACTATACAAAGCAAAAGATAATGGTAGAAATAGGATTGAAATCCTATAGTCAAGTTTAAAACTAAATATTTACTAGTTTTATTGTTTTAAGATATAATAAACCTTACAAGGATTCAAATGATAGATAGTTTTAGAGAAAAAAGACCTTTAATAGTTTTTATTCTGACATTTACGTTTATATTTTCAACATTAATTAGTTTTTACATGTTTTATAAAGAAAAAGAAGAGACAAGAACTTCAAAAAAAGCAAATCTATTAATGTTAAATATTGTTAACGAAATACAATCAAAAATATCACAAGGAATTACAGTTATAGATTCTCAAATTGTATTACTTAAACAAAATAACTACAATACAAAAAATTTTGATATTTGGGCAAAAAATCTTATGAAAGGGAAAGACGCATTAGCTTGTATACAAATAGCTAAAGATGGTATTGTGTCAAATGTTTATCCATATGAAGCACATAAAACAGCTATGGGACATAATTTATTAGAAGATAAAAGAAGAGATGATAGTGCCTTGTTAGCTATAGAAAAAAGAGAGATAATATTTGTAGGTCCTGTAAAACTAATGCAAAATGAGAAATATGCCCTAATTGCAAGAAAACCTATTTTTATAAATAATAACCAAAAAGAAAAGTTTTGGGGCTTTTCTATAGTAATACTTTATGTAGATGGGATTATGAAATCATTAGAAGAAAAAATCATAAAAAATGGCTTTGAATATAAACTTGAAGGCTTTAATCCTGATATGACAAATAGGCCTTTACTTTCAAAAAGTAAAAACTTTACAGAAGAAAACTCTCTTAAATTTGAAGTTGTAGTGCCAAATGGCAAATGGATTTTTCATTTACAAAATAGTGAAAAATAAAGGAATTTATATAATATGATATATATTTTAATAACATTAATTTCTTTCTTATTTGCATGGCTTGCTTACAAAAATGAAAAGCTAACTTTAAAAAACAATGAAATTTTAGAAAACTATAATAGTGCTTTAGAAAATGCACTAAAAAAAAGGACTCAAGCTTTAGAAGATAGTGAATTTAGATGGAAGTTTGCTGTGGATGGAAATGGTGATGGTTTATGGGATTGGAATATAAAAACAAACGAAGTATATCTTTCGAAAAGATGGAAGGAAATGCTTGGATATGAAGAAAGTGAAATAGAAAATAGTTTTCATGAATGGGAAAAAAGAGTTCATCCAAAAGATATAGTTCAAGTTTTAAAAGATGTAAATAATCATCTAGAAGAAAAAACCAGTTCTTATAAAAATGAGCATAGAATACTTTGTAAAAATGGAAAGTATAAATGGATTTTAGACCGTGGTATCATAGTTCAAAGAGACGAAGAAGGAAAACCTATTAGGCTTATTGGAACTCATACAGATATTGATGAAAGAAAACTGTTTGAACAAAAAATATTAGAACAAAAGAAAGAATTCGAAACAATATTTAAAACAATTAAAGATGGTATTGCAATTATTGATTTAGATACTAAATTTGTTAATTGTAATCAAGCTTTTATTGATTTACTTGGTTATTCTTTAGAAGAACTATTACAAAAAAATTGTTTTGATTTAACTATTGATGAAGATAAAGAAAACTATAAAGAAGCTATTAATAATGCTATTAATAATATTTCTGTTGATAATATGGAAAAATCTTGCATCACAAAAAAAGATAAGCATATTACTGTTCATGTAAGTATTGCATTATTACCAGATAAAAAGCATCTAATCTTATCATTAAGAGATATAAGTAATATTAAACTTTTAGAAGAGCAATCTAAATTAGCTTCAATGGGAGAGATGATAGGTAATATTGCACATCAGTGGCGACAGCCACTTTCTGTTATTTCTACAAGTGCTAGTGGAATGATAGTGCGATCAGATTTAGGAATGGATTTAAATGAAGATGATATATTAAGGTCTTCAAAAAATATATTAAAACAAGCACAGTATCTCTCTGATACTATTGATAACTTTAGGGACTTTTTAAAAGCAGATAAAAGTCATTCTAAAATCAGTCTTTACGATGTTATGCAATATACTTTTTCTTTAATAAATGCAAGTATATCAAACAACTATATTACTTTTGTAAGTAATATTGATAAAGACTTATATATTTATGGAAGTAGAAATGAACTAAGTGAAGCCTTTATAAATATAATTAATAATTCAAAAGATGCTCTTAAAACAAATATAAAAGATACAGATGATAGATTTATATTTGTAGACGTAAAAGAAATTGAAAATGATAAAATTGAAATAAGCTTCAAAGATAGTGGAAAAGGAATTCCAAATTCCATTATTAGTAGAGTATTTGAACCATATTTCACATCAAAACACCAATCTATTGGAACAGGGTTAGGACTTGCGATAGTTTCTAAAATTATAAAAGAAAGACATTCTGGAATAATTACTGTGAAAAATGAAGAATATGAATATAATAACAAACTTTATAAAGGAGCTTGTTTTAAAGTAATTCTAAATAAAACATCTTAAACATAATTAATTAACTTAAGTCCTAATTTAGTCTTTTTATATTTACTTATGATATACTCCTTATAATAAATAATTTTTACAATCTTTGTTTTAAGGATAAAAAATGAAAAAAACTTTAAAAATAATTTTCTTTATTCTCTCAATATTTATGATTACAACTGTTTTTGCAATAGATATAAAATTTGGTGTTTATACTTCTGATAAGGCTTCTGTAATGTATAAACAGTTTAAACCTATAATTAATTATCTAGAAAAAGATGCAAAAAAACAAGGCCTAGACTTAAAAATATCCATTAAAATTTATCCTACTTATGAAAGTGCACAAGAAGGGATTATCAAAGGTAATTATGACTTTGCTCGCTTTGGTCCCGCGAGTTATATTTTGGCTAAGAAAAAAAATAAAGAGTTAAAACTACTTGTAAAAGAAGAACATAAAGGTAAAAAAGTTTTTAACGGAGTGTTTATTGTTAATAAAAATTCTGATATTAAATCTTTAGAAGATTTAAGAGGTAAAAGTTTTGCATTTGGAGATAAACGTTCAACAATTGGAAAATATCTTGCACAGAATGAAATGCTTAAAGTAGGAATTAATTCAAAAGATCTAAAAAACTATGAATACTTAGGTCGACATGATAAAGTAGCATTAGCTGTTGCAAATGGTAATTTTGATGCAGGTGTAATAAAAGAAAGTACTTATAAAAAATATAAAGATAGAGGTTTAAAAACTATTTACAGTTTTGAAAATATTACAAAACCATGGTTAGTAAAAGCAGGAATGGATAATGAGATTTATAGTTTTTTAAAAAAATCTTTATTAAAATTAAAAGATAAAAAAATACTAAAATCTCTTAAAAAAACTGGATTCTTAGAGGTAGATGATGAAGACTATGCCCTTGTAAAAAAGAGTATGGATAATTCATCTAAATTTTAATGAAACTAACATTTAAAATAACATCAATAGTTCTTGTTACTGTGATGTCTTTATTATTGTTTTTTGGTTTTTTTATAATAAAAGATGAAAAAGAATTTTTACAGTATCTTCAAAATAAGCAAGGTAAAGCAATAGTAAATACTATTTCAATATCTATTGTTGATGCTGTATTATTAAAAGATTATCCAGCTATTGATACAATTGTAGAAAATACTTTAAAAGCCTATAAAGATATATCTTCTGTACGAGTGGTTATAAATAACAAAATAGTATCTCAAGTTTATAATAAAGGTTTAACTGAAGATGAGAAGAGTTTATTTAAATCTAATGTTGTAATTGATGGAGAAATATTAGCAAGAGTTGTTTCAGAAATCTCAAATTCTGAAAATACAAAAATAGTAAATAAAAGAATCCAAACTATAATTATTATATCCCTTCTTATTACAAGTCTTTTAATAGTGATTTTGATTTTAATAGTAAAATATTTCCTAATTAGTAAAATCAACTTTATATCTAATAGTACAAGTAAAATAAATATTAATAGCTTACATAAACTAATAAAAATAGATACAAAAGATGAATTTAAAGATTTAGCTGAAAATATAAATGAAATGACTAAACAATTAGAAAAAGAAATAGAAGATAATAAAATCAAAACTAAACTTCTTGCAGAACAATCAAAGATGGTGAGTATGGGTGAGATGATAGGAAACATAGCTCATCAATGGAGACAACCATTATCGATAATTTCTACAAGTGCAAGTGGAATGATGCTCAAATCTGAAATGGAAATGGAATTTACAAAAGAAGATATACTAGGGTCTTCAAAAACAATTCTAAATCAGACCAAATATCTTTCAAATACAATTGATAATTTTAGAGATTTTTTAAAAGGTGACAAGAGTCATTCCTTAATAAAACTAAGTGATGTTATTCAATATACTATTTCTATTGTAAATGCAAGTATTTCAGACAACTTTATTACATTAATAGATAATACAGATAAAAACTTATCTATTTATGGAAGTAGAAATGAACTAAGTGAAGCCTTTATAAATATAATTAATAATTCAAAAGATGCTCTTAAAACAAATATAAAAAATACAGATGATAGGTTCATTTTTATAGATGTTAAAGAAATTGAAAATGAAAAAATTGAAATAAGTTTTAAAGATAGTGGTGGTGGAATTCCAAATTCCATCATAAATAGAGTATTTGAACCATATTTCACATCAAAACACCAATCTATAGGAACAGGATTAGGACTTTCAATGGCTTCAAAAATAATAAAAGAAAGACATTATGGATTAATTACTGTAAATAATGAAGAATACAAATATAATAAAAAGCTTTATAAAGGAGCATGTTTTAAAGTAACTCTTAATAAAGAGTCTTAGTAATTTATCAAGCTATAACTCTTCATATCATATAATCGCGAAATTAAAACCTTAATAATAAAAAGAGAATTATGATTGAACTAATAAATATATCAAAAAGCTATCCAACAAGTGAACTTTATAGTGAACTAAACTTACGTTTAAATTCTGGTGATAAAGTTGGCCTTGTAGGACGAAATGGTACTGGAAAATCTACACTATTTAAACTAATCTTAGGTGAAGAGCATCAAGATTTAGGTGAAATAAAATTTCCCAAAGCTTATAAAATAGGTGCATTAAAACAGTACTTTGACTTCTCAGAAAAAACACTTATAAGTGAAACTGCCTTAGCTTTAAGTGAAGATGATAAATATGATATTTACAAAGCTGAAAAGATTTTATTTGGATTAGGGTTTGCAGAAGAAGACTTAGAAAAAGACCCAAAATCTTTCTCAGGTGGTTTTCAAATTAGAATTAATTTAGCAAAACTTCTTTTAACTGAACCAAATATGCTTTTACTAGATGAGCCTACAAACTACCTTGATATTTTGTCAATTAGATGGTTAAAAGCATTTTTAAAATCTTTTCAAGGTGAAGTAATACTAATCACACATGATAGAGATTTTATGGATAGCGTTTGTACTCATACTTTAGGAATTGTAAGAAAAAGAGCTTTCTTAATTCAAGGTGGAACAAAAAAATTCCATGATCAGATTTTAGCAAATGAAGAGCATCATGAAAAACAAAAAATTGCTCAAGAAAAAAAGATTAAAGATTTAGAAGAGTTTATTGCAAAGAATAAAGCAAGAGCAGCAACTTCAACACTAGCACAATCAAAAGTAAAAATCTTAGAAAAAATGGATATTTTAGAAGATATAAATTATGATGCAAATTTAAATTTTGATTTTAACTACAAAGATACAGCTGCGAAGTTTTTAATAGAAGCAAAAGACTTAAGCTTCGGATATACAAAAGATAATATACTTTTCAAAGATATAACATTTGCACTATCTCGTGGTGAAACAGTTGGAATCATTGGTAAAAATGGTAAAGGTAAATCAACTCTTTTAAATACAATTGCAGGTGAATTACAAGCCTTAAGTGGAAAAGTTGATTTTCATCCCTCTTGTGAATTTGGACATTTTGGACAAACAAATATTTCTCACTTAAATGCTAAAAATACAATTATGGATGAAATTTATAGTGTAAACCATAAACTTTCAGAACCAGTTATTAGAAAAATTTGTGGTTTAATGATGTTTAGTGGAGATAATGCAAAGAAAAAAATCTCACTTCTATCAGGTGGTGAGAAATCAAGAGTAATGCTTGGTAAAATTATTGCACAAGATGTAAATCTTCTTTTTCTTGATGAGCCTACAAACCACTTAGATATTGACTCAATAGACGCACTTACAAATGCAATAAAAGCCTTTGAGGGTTCTTGTATGATTGTAACGCATAGTGAAGAATTATTAAGAGCTGTTTGTGATAGATTAATTGTTTTTACAAACAATGGAGCTGATTACTTTAATGGAACTTATGATGAATTCTTAGAAAAAATTGGTTGGGAAGAGGATGATTCAACTGAAAAGAAAAAAGTAGTAAAACCAAAAAGAAATAAAAAAGAAATAAAGAAATTAAGAGCTTTAATAGTAACACAAAAAGCAAAAGCAACTTTAGATATAAGAAATGAAATTGCACAAATTGAAGAACTAAGTCTTACTGAAAAAAATAAAAAAGTAGCAAGACTTAATGAATTACAAAAAGAGCTTGAAAAATTAAATAAGGAATTTGCAAAGAAATTAGACGAAGTTTAGTTATTTCTTTGTACTATGTTATAATCAAAAGTAAATAATTCCAAAAGAAGTTAATTTGAAAAAACAAGAATACGAAAGACTAAAAGCTATTGCACTAAAAGATATAGAAAATTCTTCATCAAATAATTCTAATAATTTTAATAATAAAAGCTTAAAAGAAATTACTCAAATTACAGAAATTTATCAAGCTGAATTAGAAGCTCAAAATAATGAATTACAAACTCATATTCTAGATTTAGAAAATGCACAAAATGAATTAGAAATTTTATTTAATAATGCTCCAATTGCTTATGCTTTAATATCTAATGATTTTCGAATATTAAGGGCAAATAAAGAAATACTTTCAATGTTTAGCTCTTTTAACTTAACCTCTAATTTAGTACCTTTATATTCATATATATACACTGAACATATTACAAAATTTCTAGATTGGGTAAGAAATAAAGAGAAAGAAAATACATCTTTAGAAATATTACTTAAAACAAAAAATGGATTTAGATACTGTAGTTTAAGCTATCATAATTGGTCAGAACAAAATAATGATACTTTTCTTTTATCTATTCGAGATATACAAGATGAAAAAGAACAAAAAGACAGATTTAAAGCACTTTTCGAGAACTCTCAACAAGGTATTATTTATTTTGATAAACAAAATAATATTATAGATTTAAATCATCTTGCTTCTAAAATACTTGGAGATAAGAAAGCTTTAATATCTAAAAACTTAAATGATATAAATTCATTTTTTCTTGATGAAAAATCTCAAGCTATATCTATTGATGATTTCCCTTCTACTAAAGCTATTAAAACTAAAAAAATACAAGATACTTCTATCTTCTCTATTAAACATAAAGTACCTAATCAAACAATATGGCTCAAAATTGAAGCAATACCTTATTTTTCAGCTGAATATAAACTTTTAGGTGCATTTTGTATATTTACAGATATAACAATTGAACATGCCTTAAATAAAGAACTAGAACAACGATTAGAAAACTTTAAAGTTCTAAGTAATAACTTGCCAGAAGTAATATTACGAATAAATGAACAACAAGATATATTATTTGGAAATAAAAAAGCTTTTGAATTTTTCAATATTTCTTCTGATTTATTATATAAAAGAAAATTTTCTGATTTTCCTATATTTAAGAATAAAGAAGCAAGTAATTTTTGTGATACTTTAGATAATTTAAATCAAATAGATAAAATTACAACCAAGCAACTTAGCTACAAAAATAAAAACTATTTTTTTAGAATAATTCCAGAAGAAATAGATAATAAAAGTAATGTTTATTTAATTACGATTGAAGATATATCAGAAAGAGTTGAATCAGAAAATATGTTTAATCAACTATTTTATTATGCTTCTGATGCAATTATTTTAATAGATCATAGTATTGGAAAAATCAAATCAGTTAATGAAAAAGCATCTATACTTCTTGATTTAAAGAATACAAATATAGAAGAATTATCTTCTGTTGAGATTTTTAGTATACTTCATAATAAACACAATTTCAGCACTCACTTAAGAAATCTAGAAGAGTTTGGAATTGATACATATGAGGCATCTAGAACTTTGAAAGATGGGAAAACTCAATATTTAAAAATATATGCTTCTTTAATAAATATAGGAAATAAAGTTTATTTACAATCAATAATTCATGATTTAACCGATCATAAGGTACGTGAATTAAAATTAGAACAAACTTCGAGAATATTTAAACAAACAATAGAATCCATCCTAATTACAGATATTAAAGCTAAGATTATCTCAATTAATGATTCTTTTACAAAAACGACAGGTTATACAAAATCTGATATATTAGGTAAAACTCCAGCAATTTTAAAGTCAAATAAACATGATAAAGAATATTATAAAAATATGTGGGAAGAGCTGATAAAGAATGGCACATTTAAAGGTGAGATTTACAATAAAAAGAAAGATGGAACAATTTATAAAGTATGGGTTGCTATTTCAACTATTTATGATGAAAATAATAAAGCCATACAATATGTAGCTATTTATTCAGATTATTCAAAAATTCAAAGAAACCAAAAAGAGTTACAATCTTTAGCTCATTATGATACCTTAACAAAATTACCAAATAGACTTTTACTTAAAGAAAGTATGTCTCAATTAATAAAAATATCAAAAAGACATGATTATCAATTTGCAGTTTTGTTTATTGATTTAGATAGATTCAAACAAATTAACGATACATATGGACATGAAACTGGAGATGAAGTACTAAAGAAAACAGCTAATCGATTAAAAAGTGTTTTAAGAGAAAGTGATATTGTATCGCGTTTAGGTGGAGATGAGTTTATTGTAATACTTAATGAAATAAAAACCCAAGAAGATACTGAAATGGTAGCAAAAAACATTCTTACTAAATTACAAATACCTTTTAAAATTGATGAAAACAATCATTTTATATCTTGTAGTATTGGTATTAGTATATATCCAAATGACACACAAAAAGATGATATTGATACACTAATTAAAAACGCAGATATTGCTATGTACAAATCTAAAAATAGTGGGAAAAACAATTATCATTTCTTTTCTCAAAATATGGCAGATAAAGTAAATAAGATTTCTTTATTGCATAATGATTTAAATTTAGCTATTCAAAATCAAGAATTTTATTTAACTTATCAACCACAGTGCGACTTAACAAAAAATAAACTTGTAGGTTTTGAAGTATTAGTTAGATGGAAACATCCAATAAATGGAGAAGTTTTTCCTGATGAATTTATTCCTTATGCTGAAGAATCAAAATTAATTATACCTATTGGAACTTGGGTAATTAAACAAGCAGTAGAAGATTATTACAAAATAAAAGAAGTATTTAAAGAAGATTTTAAAATAGCTGTAAATGTTTCACGTTTACAAATAAACCACGACCTTATTAATCTTTTAGAAGCAATTATATTAAAAGATAAAAACTTAGTTAATATTCTAAAAATAGAGATTACAGAGAGTGCCGCTATGATTAATATTAATCAAACAAAAGTGATAATTGAAAAAATAAAAGAGCTTGGTTTTAAAATCTCTCTTGATGATTTTGGAACAGGATATTCATCTCTTAACTCAATTAAAACTCTTAAAATTGATGAACTAAAAATTGATAAAAGTTTCTTTAATAATATTCCAGGAAATAAAGATGATGAAGAATTGGTATCAACAATTATTCTTATGGCAAAAACTATGAAAAAAACTGTTGTAGCAGAAGGTATTGAAACAGAAGAAACAAAAGATTTTTTAATTGAAAGAAAATGTCCTGTAATCCAAGGTTATCTTATTTCTAAACCTATGATTTTAGAGGATGCTTTAAAGTTTAAACTTTAAAGTATCTCTTCATTTATTTTCATTTTTATTAGAAAACTTGCACCATTATTTTCATTTTTAGCAAGAAGAGAACCATCCATATTGTTTTCAATAATCATCTTAGACATATAAAGACCTATTCCAGTACCCTTCCCTTCTTCTTTTGTTGTAAAATATGGATCAAAAATATCATCTATTATATTTAAAGGTATTCCTCCTGCATTATCTGATATTTTCACTAATACATCTTTACCTTCTTTTGAAACATTTATGATTATTTCTCTATTATTACTATCATTATTTTCAACTAAAGCATCTTTTGCATTTCCAAGAAGATTTAAAATAACTTGTGAAAACTCACTTGGAAAACCTTTAATAGTAAGCTTTTCATCTATATTTTCTATAATATTTATCATATTATTTTCTAAAGTATTTTTAATAATATCTATTGAAATATCAATAGAAGATTTTATTGAAAATACTTCAACTTTTTTATTTGGTTTAAAAAAGTTTCTAAAATCATCAATTGTCTGAGACATAGAACCTAATAATCTATTTGATTTAGTAATAACTCTATTAATATATTTTTCATCAATCATCTCCATTTCATAAGCAAGTTCTAAATTTTGAATTACAAGACCCATTGCATTTAAAGGCTGTCTCCATTGATGAGCAATATTTCCAATCATTTCTCCCATTGCAGCAAAACGTGATTGCTGAATAAGCATTTTTTCTTGTTGTGATTGTTTTGATACTTCTTCTTGAATTTTTTTATCTAAATCAAGATTAAGTTGATTTAATTCATGTGTTCTTTCTTGTACTCTAATTTCTAATTCTTCATTTGATTTTCTAAGTCTTTCATCTGAAAGTTTTAAAGTATTAGTCATATGATTAAAACTGTTTGACAATTGTCCTAATTCATCTTGTGAGTTAATCTCAACCTTTGTATCAAGTTTTCCAATTGAAACGTTATGAGCAGCTTTATTAATTAATAAAATAGGGTTTACTATCCATTTTGAAATAAAAAATGAATATAAAAAAGATATTCCTAAAACTACAATTAAAATAATAAGCATTGATTTATATAAAAAATCTAAATCATTATTATACTCATCAAGTGAATAACCAATATCTATCCATCCCCATTTAATTCCTGTAAAAACTACAGGAAAAGAAACATGAAAAACTTTTTCATCTACTATTCTAGATTTAATCTTTTCAGAATTAATTGTTTCACTATGTGTGTTTTTAATATTTAAAGGAAGACTTGATAATAAAGACCAATTTTCCTGTGTTAAAAGTATAATCTCATCTTCATATTGAGCTTTTGTAACTATTGCATATTTTATTACATCATTATCTTCAATTACTTTTTGTAAGTGCTCAACAATAAAACTATTATCATTTGTAACCATTGCATCAGAAGTTACAAGAGTAATTGCTTTTGCAATAGTAATTGCTTTTGAATACATTACATTAACTAATGATTGTTCTTGAGACTTTAAAATTAAGTATTCTGAAAATAATACAAGTATTAAAATTGTACTAGAGAGAAGAACGAATATTTTTTGAAAGAAACTAGAAAATAGTTTAATTCTTCTCATTTTTTACTACTTTTTAATAATTCGTATTTTTTATAAAACGTTTTAAGAGGTTCTAATTTTTTACACTCTATTTTTTTTACACCTTTTATTTTAAAAAGATTTAAAATATTTTGTCCTTGAGAAGTAGTAGGAAGAATATTTATTTCATTTATTAAAATGTCTACAAATTGCTTATTTGCATCTTTATGAAAAAAAGTTATAAGCGGCATAAATATCTCTTGGGAAACACTTAATACTCTTAATTTTTTACTAACAGAAGGATTAAGTTCTTGAACCAAATTATATGTACTTATTGGAACTACACAGGCATCTATTTTCCCAAAATATGTGTTTAAAATGGCAGTTGATTTTTTTTTCGTTTTTACAATCTCATAACGAGATTTTTTTAAATTTTTAGATAATTTTTTTAAACTTTCATATTCTAAAAAGATTTTTGCTAGATAATCATCATTCTCAATTCCAATTTTTTTCCCTCTTAAATCTTTTAATGTTTTTATATTTTTATCTTTAACAAGTAAAACATATTGTTCAAACTCTTTATCCCCTTCTAATGTTATAGAACAAGTTTGAGTAAGACTATCAATAAGCTTACTATTTTTTAAATAGAAAAAAGGATTTATTGAAATATATTCAAATTCAGAATTTTTATATCCTTTAATTATTTCTTTTTCTGTATCAAGATATTTTATTGATACATCAATATCATTATTTTTAGTTACTTCAATTTTCCATAAATCAAATGCAATTCTTGCATCTTTATATTTTACACTACTTAATCCATCGATTAAATATCCCATTTTTCCACTTAACTTCGAGGAATCATCGGCTAATAATTGTAATGGCAAAAGAATAATTAGCATTATTCTAAATATACTAAAAATATGATTTCTCACTTTATACCTTTAACCTTTTTTAGTTTATTAAATTTGTTTACTAATTCTCTAATTGGTTTTAATAAGTTCAAATCTGTTTCAACAATTTTTTCTGTTTTATATAAAGATAAAAGTTGTTTCCCTTTAACTGTTGAATTAATATTATCAGTAGCATTTCTCATACTTTTTTTAATTTTTTCATCTAAACCTTTTCTAAAAAAACCTAATTGTGCGTCTGAAATATTAGTTTTCTTAAAAATTGAAACTTTTTTTGCAATTTGAGGGTTTAATTCAATTGCTATATCATAACTTTTTTGAGTAACAATAGCTACATCAGCTTTTTTGAAAAACAAATCTAAAATTGATCTTTGATAGGATCTAGAATAATGTAGTTTTGCTTTTTGATTTCCTATATTTTTTAGAAAAATATAATCTATATATAAAGTATGAAGTTCATTTTTTGTATTCATTAGGATTTTTTTGTCCGCTAATTCTTTATCATTATCAATATTAAGTTCACTTCTTGATATTAGAATCAAATTATATTCTTTCATATTGTTTGAACCCTGACCAAAAGCTTTTTCTAAACTATCTAAATCTAAATACTTTACAACCCTTAAAGGAGTTACTGTAATATAATCAAGTTTACTTGTGTCAATATCTTTTTGTATTTCTAAAGGATTATAATAATATATAAAACTTGATTGAATATCTAAGTTCTCCAATAACTTTTTCAATAATATATCCGTTGCAACTTTCATATCTTTTTTTGAAAGCATAGTAGTGTTACTTAAATCATAACCAACATTTAAAAATTCTTTCGCAAAACTAACATTATAAAAAAGCACTAAGGAAACTATTAATTTAATTATTTTCATAATTTAATCCTTAAATTTATTTCGGATATTTAAAAACATATCTAAATTTTCAAAAAATAAATCTACTAGTCTTGGTTCAAAATGTTTTCCTCTTTCTTCCTTAAATAGTTTAAAAATCTTTTCATCACTCCATGTTTTTTTATAGCACCTATTACTTCCTAGTGCATCAAATACATCAGCAAGTGCAGTAATACGACCAAAGATATGAATAGATTCACCTTCTAAACCTCTAGGATATCCACTTCCATCCCATTTTTCATGATGTTCATATGCAACTACTCTTGCCGCATTTAAAACTTCTCTTAAAGATCCAGAAAGTACTTCTTTCCCTATTTGGGTATGGGTTTTCATTATTTCCCATTCCTCATCATTTAATTTCCCAGGTTTATTAAGTATGCTATCAGGAATACCAACTTTTCCAATATCATGCATAGGACTTGCAGAATAAAGAAGATTTACTTTTTTATCATCTAAACCATATAATTTAGCTAATATTTTAGAATAATTAGCAACTCTTTTTACATGGTTTCCTGTTTCTTGACTTCTTGTTTCTCCTATTTGTCCCATTTTATAAATAACATCTTTTTGGGTATTTTCAATTTCAGAATGAAGATAAAAAATTTCTGTAACATTATTACTTATTGCCATATACTCAATAATTTTTTTATTCTCATTTGTAATAGGAACAATAGTAGTATTTATCCAATATGGTTTTTTATTTTTTGATTGGTTTTTTAAAACGCCGTGCCATATTTGTCCAGAAGTGATTACATTCCATAAGTCTTCAAATATCTTATTTGGATTATCAGGATGTCTTACTATTCTATTTGTTTTACCTATTAACTCTTCTTTCGAAAACCCAGAAATATCTATATATTGGTCATTAACATATATTATTTTACCACTTGCATCAGTTCTTGATACTACTGTACTTTCATTAATAGCTTTTTCATACTCTTTTGAAATATTTAATGCTGAACTAAATTGTTTATTAGTAATATTTAATTCATTTTTAAAATAATCACGCATTTGAACTTCATGAGTAATATCTCTTCTTAAAGCAATAAACTCAATAATATTATTGTCATGATCTAAAATAGGATTTATTGTTGTATCTACCCAATAGTGAGTACCATCTTTCTTCTTATTTTTTAGTTCTCCACTCCAAGGTTTTTTATCTCTTTTAATAGTTTTCCATAAATTAGTATATATTTTAGCATCCATATCAGGGTGTTTTATAAGATTGTGTTTTTTCCCTAAAATTTCAAAATCTTTATAGCCAGATATTAAACAAAATTGCTCATTAACATAAGTAATGTTTCCTTCTATATCTGTTTTTGAAACAATTGAGCTCATATCTACTGTTTCTTTATATTGTTCTAAAAGAGTAGCTTGTTTTTTTATTTCTAGTTTTGTATTTAAGTTTTTAGTAATTTGATTAATAGTTTTATTTAATAGTTTTAAATTAATTGGTTTATTTATATATTTATCAATAGAAAGATCAATAGCTTTTTTAAAAAATTCGGCATCACTATTTCCTGTAAGAAGAATTATAGGAACATCAGAACAAATATTTCTAATCTCCTCAGACATTTCAAGACCATTCATTTTAGGCATAACAATATCGCTAAGAATAAGATCAGGCTTTTTTTCTTTAAATAATTTTAAACCTTCAACACCATTTTCTGCAAGATAAAACTCTTTTGATATATTACGAAGGTACATTTCCATTTCTTCTCGAATATCAGATTCATCATCCACAAATAGTATAGTAAATTGGTTTTCTTTCATTTGTTTTTTACTCACATTTTAAATAAAATATTAATTTTTATCTAAGTCTATCATCTTATAATTTAATTATTAATAAATATTGATTTTTAATATTTTATTTAAAAGATTGTAAAAATGGTATCTTCTTTGAATTCAGTAAATATTATTTATTATTTATCAAAGGAAAAAAGAAAAGCCAAGAGCTCTTCTTTTTTATTGTAGTTTTAAACCTACAAGTTCATTAACAACTTTAGGATTAGCTTTTCCACCTGTATTTTTTAATACTTGCCCTACAAAAAAACCTAGAAGTTTTTTGTTTCCTGCTTTATATTTTTCTAAATTATCAGGGTTCTTTGCAATAATCTCTTCAATAATAGGTAAAATTATAGCAGGGTCACTTATTTGAACAAGACCTTTTTGCTCAACTATTGTTATTGGATTTTCACCTATTTTAGACATTTCTTCAAATACTTCTTTTGCAATCTTATTTGAAATAGTTTCATCATCAAGCATTTTTACAAGCTGTGCTATTTGTTTTGAATTAAATTTAAGCTCATCTATTTGTTTTTCTTTTAACACTCTTGCTACTTCAGTTACTACAATATTTGCAATACTAATAGGACTATTTAACTCTTTTAAAACTTCTTCATAAAAAGAAGAAAGTTTTTCATCTCTTGCTAAAATATTTGCAACTTCACTATTTAGTTTTAGTTCATTTGTATATTTTTCAAATAACTCTTTTTGCTCATCATTCATTGGAGTTTCAGAACCAACTACTTGCTCTTTTCTTACTTCTTTTTTTGGCTCTTGTTTAGCATTTTCTTTACTAACACTTTTTTTAGCCCATGAATCTTTTAAACCTACAATTTTATTAAATACTGGTTTTTCATCACTATAATCAATTGGGTCAGCATAGAAATAACCTTGTCTTTCAAATTGAAATCTAGTATCTGGTTTTTGTGTTATAACAGCAGGTTCAATTAAAGCATCTTTGATAACTTTTAATGAATTTGGATTAATGTCTTCTAAACCTTCAGGTGCTTCATCTTTAAATAATCTGTCATATAATCTTACTTCAATTTGCTTTGCGTCTTTAGAACTTACCCATTGTATTGCACTTTTTACTTTTATACCACTTGTATCTTCACCACTTTTTGAGTTTGGATGATATTGTGCTTTTATTTCTATAATATTTCCATTTGAATCTTTTATAACTTCTTTACAAGTAATTATAAACCCATGTCTTAATCGTACAGGTTGTGTAGGTGTAAGACGGAAATATCCTTTTGGTAGATTTTCACAAAAATCATCTTTTTCTATAAATATCTCTTTTGAAAAAGGTATTTTTCTAGAACCCTCTTTTGGTACATCATGAGGATAATAAGAAGCATCAATTTCTTCACTACCTTCATAGTTTTCAATTGTTACTTTTAAAGGATCAAGAACACACATAACTCTAGGAACTTTTTTATTTAAATCATCTCTAATACAAAATTCTAATTGTGCAACATCTACCATTGAATTTGCTTTTGCAATCCCAATTTGATCACAGAAATTTAAAATAGATTCTTTTGTGTACCCTCTTCTTTTATACCCAGCAATTGTAGGCATTCTTGGGTCATCCCAACCTGAAACCTGTCCACCTTGAACTAGCTCTAAAAGCTTTCTTTTACTCATTACTGTATAATTAATTCCAAGCCTCGCAAACTCATGTTGGTAAGGTCGTGGAAGTTCTAAACCTAAAGTATCAAGTACCCAGTTGTAAATGTCTCTATTATTTTCAAATTCTAAAGTACAAATTGAGTGAGAAACACCTTCTAAATAATCAGATAAACAATGAGCAAAATCATACATTGGATAAATACACCAATCATCATTTGTTCTAAAGTGATGCGCATGTCTAATTCTGTATAAAAGAGGATCTCTTAGTTTCATATTAGCAGCACTCATATCTATTTTAGCTCTTAATACATGCTCACCATCTTTAAATTCACCATTTTTCATCTTTTCAAAAAGTTCTAGGTTTTCTTCAATACTTCTGTTTGCATAAATACTTCGTTTTCCTGCTTCTTTTACAGTTCCACGAAATTCTCTCATTTCTTCTTCATTTATACTATCAACATATGCTTTACCCATTTTTATAAGTTGTATTGCATATTCATATAATTTAGGAAAATAATCTGAAGTAAAATGTACTTTATCTCCCCAGTTAAAACCAAGCCATTGCACAGCATCTTTTAAAGCTTCAACATATTTAGTATCTTCTTTTGTTGGATTTGTATCATCCATTCTTAAATTACAAAAACCTTCATAATCTTCGGCAATACCAAAGTTTATACAAATTGATTTAGCATGTCCTATATGTGGAAAACCATTTGGTTCAGGAGGGAATCGTGTTATAACTTTATTATATTTACCAGCTTGTAAATCTTCTTCAACTTTAAGACGTAAAAAATCTTTTTTCTCGCTCATTATTATTAAACCTTTTTGATTTTTGATACTATTTTAAAATTTGCATTTTATCAAATTAGAGCTTATATCATCCAAGCATTCATACTTGAAAAAGTTAGATAATAAAAAGTTATGTTACAATTAATTAAAATAGACATTCTTGCATAGAAAGGTAAAAGATGAAATATATATCATTTCTTATTATAATTATTTTTTTTAATTCATGTGTAAATACAAAAGAAGAAGATATTAAAATAGGTTTTGTAGCAGGTCTTAGTGGAAAATATTCTGCTCTAGGTACAAGCATAAGAGATGGATTTACTCTTGCTTTTGAAGAAATAGACTATATGATTAACAATCAAAAAGTAGAAATTATTCAAAAAGATGATAAACAAGATGAAAATGAAGCAAAAAAAGCAATTGAATATTTTCTGCAAAATGATATAAAACTAATAGTTGGTAACACTACTAGCTCAATGTCGAAAGTTTCTTATCAAATAATAGATAAACAAACAGATACATTACTAATATCTCCAACTGCTAGTTCAAATTATTTCAATAAAAAAGATGATAATTTTTTAAGAATTCAAGTTGAAAATTCTGATAAAAAATTTAAAGGCTTAATAGAATATGTTAAAAAAAATAAAAATATTGTTTTTATATACGATTCTAAAAACCAAGATTATTCAAGTGATTATGAAAAATTCTTTAAAAAAGAGCTTCAGCTAAAATGGCAAAATAGCTTTGTTGAAAAATTTGATATAAATGAACCATATAAAAATATTGTTGAAAATTTAAAAATAAAAAAAATAGACTTAATTGTAGTCATAGCAAATTCAATTGATAGTGCAAATATTATTCAATATTTAAAAGTAAATGATATCAAAGGTCAAATACTAGCTTCAGGCTGGGCAAAAACTAAGGATTTTATTTCAAATGGAGGAAGAGCAGTTGAAGATGTTCTTTTTTCTACTGAATATGATGAAAATTCTAAGGATATAGATTTTTTAAAGTTTAGAAATCTATTTATGAAAACATACAACAAAGAACCTTCTGCTATAGAAACCCAAGGATATGAACTTGGAAAAATTTTAATAAATAAGCTTTCTAAATCAAGTGATATTTCCACTTTAAAACAACGAATACTTAAACAAGAAATATATAAAGGTCTTCAAGGAAATATAACTTTTGATAAATATGGTGATGTAACAAGAGAATATTTTATGATGAAAGTGAAAAATGCAAAATACGTAAGAATTGAAGAATAAAAATGATTAAAAGGACTAGTTTAAAAGCTAAAATTATACTTTATTTTATAATATTTGCAACAATACCTTTATTATTAGCTTCAAGTTGGATTTTATTCGAGATGTATAAGGCAAAGGAAGATTCAGTTTATAATAAACATCTGCACTTAGTAAAGATTGTAGAAGAAGCATCTAATAATATTATTTCAAATATCGAATATGTAGCTAGATTTATAAAAGACTCATATCCTTCGAAAAAACATAATCTAATTGAAAATATATTAAATGTTCAAAAAGATATATCTACTATTTTAATACTTGATAAAAAAGGTATACTAGTAGATTTTTCTTCTAAAACACTAGAAAACAAGGTATTTAAAGGCTTTGATTATTCGAATTCAAAATCATTTTTAAATATTAAAAATTCAGATAAAGAATATTGGTCAGATGTTTATTTATCAAATATAAGTTTGAAACCTGAAATTTCTTATTCATTAAAAATAAATGAAAACTTTTTTGCAGTATTAATTATTAATTTAAGCACATTAAATGATTTTGCAAGTAAGTTCAAAAGTGAAGATGGTACGAGTATGGTCCGTATTTTGGATCAAAAAGGTATTTTTTTAGCAAATCCAGAAAAACCAGAATTAATTTCTCAAAGAATTACAATTAAAAATACGCAATTGTATAAAGAGTTTATATTAAAAAAACAAGAGTATCAACAAATACATTTTGATAGCATTAATAAAGATGATAATATTGGGATATACGGAATATCACAAAAACTCGATTGGTATATAATAGTAAGAGAATCTTATGACTCCTTATTCAAATCATTTAATCAACTTTTATTTCTTATTTCTTGTTTTATTTTATTATTGATTTTCTTGTCAATTTATTTTTCAATAAGATTATTTAAATCTATTTGGAAACCATTAGATACAGTTATAACAAATATGAATAATATGGCACATGATAAATATCATGGAAAAACAGAAAAAACAGAATATATTGAACTTGATAATTTATTAAAAAGTTTTATCTTTATGCAAGATAAAATTATTAATAGAGAGAAAAAAATATTTATCGAAATAGAAAAGAATAGAAAAAAAGATATACAATTATTTGAGCAAACTAAAATGGCATCAATGGGAGAAATGATAGGAAATATTGCTCATCAGTGGAGACAACCATTAAGTGTAATATCCACATCTGCTACAGGTATGAAAATGCAAAAAGAGTATAATATACTCACAGATGAAAGTTTAAATGATGCATGCGAAACAATTAATACTCAAACTCAATACCTGTCTAAGACTATTGAGGATTTTAAAAACTTTATTAAAGGTGAAAGAATTCTTGAAACTTATGATTTAAAAGAATGTATGGAAAGTTTTATTGAACTTGTTAATCCAAGTGCAAAGACAAATAACATAAATTTAATATTAGACTTCCAAGATGACATAAAAATTGATGGTTATCCAAATGAATTAAAACAGTGTCTAATAAATATTTTCAATAATGCAAAAGATGCTTTAATAAGTTTAAATGATGAAGATAAACTAATATTTATAAATACTTATTATGAAGATAAACAAACTCATATTCAAATAAAAGATAGTGCAGGAGGAATTCCTGAAAATATATTAATGAAAATATTTGACCCTTACTATACTACTAAGCATAAAAGTAAAGGAACAGGATTAGGCCTTCATATTGCTTATAATATGATTGTAAACGGTATGAAAGGAAAAGTAAGTGCCACTAACGTTACATATATGTATAACAACAAAAAGTATAAAGGTGCTAGTTTCGATATTACTTTAAATAACCATTTACCTAAAAACCTATAGAGACAAAGCCTTATCAACACAAGATTTAAATGAGGTATCATCTGCAAGTACTGGTTTTATATTTGAAGGAAAATATTTAGCTGTAGTTTTACCAATTGATACAGCAGTAAAAGATTCATCCCATGAAAAAACTTTAAAAAAATACTCAATAGTAGAAGGTGAAGTAAAAATAATCTTTGAATTCTTAGGTATCTTTTTCTTCTTTATCGATTCATCAAATCTATTTTCATAAATAATTTCATCTAAACAATCAATATTATTAGCTTTTAATATGTTTATTAAATCTGAGACAATATTTTTTCCTCTTAGATACAAGACTCTCTTACCTTTTAACTTATTTATTAATTCATAAGCAAATTCATTTCCATGTTTTGTTTTACTAATAAATTCTACATTTCCATCTAAATCTTTTACTAATTTTGCTGTTTGCTCTGAAATCACATAAGAGGGTATTTTTTTCCATTTTTCATTTATAGAATCTATTGCATTTATAGAATTTTTTGATGTAAAAATCAAGGCATCATATCCATCTAATTTAATTTGTTCTTTTGTATAAACAATTTTAAATAAAGGAATATTTTTAGCACCTTTTACTTTTTTATCATTTAATAAAAAAATATCTTTATTTGAATCTTTTACTTTTTCAAGAAATGATGTAAAGCATTTTTTTATTTCAAATTTGTTTTGTGATAATTGAATAGATTTATCTTTTAAAACTTTAAAAAAGATATTATTTTTGCTTAAGTAATATGTGATTTTAAAAAATTCTAATTTTGTATATTTGTTAGAATAATTAACATCTTTGATTAAAATATTTTTCTTAGTATCAAACTCATAATATATTAAGTTAAGTGAGTTAATAATCTCTTTTATATCCATAACTGACCTTTTTATTATATTAAACTTAAATTTCTTTCTTCATGATCAATCTGAAGTTCTAATTCTTCGATAATATCAATTTGATTATCTAATTCTTTTGTTAATTCATTAATACTTTTATTTTTTATATTAAGTTTTGTGCATAAAACTTCTACATTATTAACACTTTTAACTTTTGTATCAGGTGTAGTTTTTTTTGTTTTAAGTAATAAGCTGTTAATCTTTTCTCTTGCATTTTGGCTTATAATTCTTAAATTATCTTCTTTAGTTTTTAACTCTTTTTTATAATAAGCTATTTGATTCGCAAATTTTGAAACTCGCTTTTTCTCTTCAAATAATGAACCTTTAATACATTCAAGTTCTTTGCATTTATCTAGTTGTTTAAATAAAGTATCTATTTCAGCTCTAGCTTCAAGATTAATTCTTCTACTAGAATGAATACTTTGTACAACTTTTTTCTTAAATTCACTCTGTTCTATCTCTTCATCAGTTGATATAAATCTAATCCACATAAACTCTTTTATATCATTATTAAAAGAATTTCTAATAGGAATAATAGTAAGGTAAGCAAAAAATATTTCTTTGTTTTTTGAAATATATTTCATCTTTCCTTCCCACACCTTTCCTAATTTCATTGTATTAGTCATATCTTTTACTTGTTCAACATTTACATCTTTAGCTCTTATCAAACTATGATTTTGACCAATTATTTCTTCTTGACAATAACCTGATGTTTCGCAAAAATATTTATTTGCAAAAGTTATATTACCTTCAATATCTGTTTTATTAACTAAGGCAACATCATTAATTGCATTAATTAATTCTTCTAAGTCTTCTTCTATATCTTCCATAAATTTATCATGATGTCTAGTTCGTGAAGCTTTTTGTACAGAATCAATTAATGTTTTCTTAGAACTGTTTTTTGGTAAATAATCTGTTATATTATATTTGATTACTTCAAAGAGTTTTTCTTGCTCTGTATTATCTGTATGTAAAATAATTGGTATTTCCAAATCTTCATTTCTTATACTTTTTATTATTTCAATTCCATTTATATCTGGCAAATCAATATCACATATTATAAGATCAAAAATAAAAGTTTCATCTTTATTTTTTATAAATTCTTCAATTCCATCTTTTCCTTTATTAACACATATAACTTTGTTAAATAAGCCATCCATTAAGCGTAGAAAATCTTTTTTAATATTTTCATCATTTTGGATATATAAAATATTTATTGTTTTTAAAAACTTATAATTTATCAAACTTTTATCCTATTTTCTTGTTCATTAACTTTTGATGATCTTTTAGTTATTTCATTTGATATTCTTACTATTAATTCTTCTCTTGTTTCTATTTCACTTTGAATTTCTTTTATTTTATTTTCAGTACTAGTCTTTTTATTGATTTTCTCTTGTGTAATAGTTGTAATCTCTTTTATTTTATTGTTAATTCCAATTGAAAGCTGTCTTTGTTTACTATCTAAGTTTGAAATTCTTTTTTCTAGCTCTTTAATTTCTTTATAATACCTTATGCTTAATTCTTTTTGATTAATTAATTCTTCTTCATATTTATTAACATCTTCATATTTTGAGATTTCTGTTTTTAATTCTTGAATTTTATCTTGTGCAACATTATATACTCTTCTCGTTTCTTGTAAGTTATAAAGTACTTTTTTCTTGTAATCTCTTTTTTTATTTTCTTCTTCTGTTGTTAAAAAATTTATACTTATAAATTTATTCTTTTTATTATTAAGAACAGAGGTAATTGTAGTATTTGTATAAAACACTGAGTTATTCTTTGATAAATGTTTTATTTTACCTTTCCAACTTTTAGTCTTTTTAAGCTCATTCCATTGTTCTTCTAATATAGTTTTTGAAATATCACTATGATAAGTAAATCTATAATCTTGTTCAAGTAAATCTTCTTCAAGGTATTTTGAAACTTCACTAAAAAAATTATTTACATAAAGTATTTTCCCATTATCATCAAAGATTGAAACAATTGCTACTTTATTGATTGAATTTAAATATTCTTCTAATTCGTTGATATATGTAGAGTTAGTTTTTTTTTCTTTTTGATTTAAACATTTTTTTTCAATTTCATCTATTATTTGATTTTTTGTTATTGGTTTAAGAAGGTAATTGCTTGCACCATTTTTAATAGCACTAATTAAATCCTGTGTTTTTATTGTACTACTTGTAAAGATAAATGGTATATTAGTATCAACTTTTTTTACATGAGTTAAAAAATCTATTCCACTTAAATGGGTTAAAGAAACTTCACTAATTATTAAATCAATAATAATATTATCTGAAAGCGCATCATTAAATTTATTCATTGCTTCTAATCCATCTGAAGCAAATATAATTGATTTAAATAATTTTTCAAATGTTATTTTAAAGTTATTTATCTCTTTTTCTTCATTCTCAACATAAAGAATAGTCAAAGTTGAAAGAAGTTCTTCGTTTATCATATATTTCCCATATCTAATTTATTTCGATATATTACTATAAAACTTAGAAATAATTAATTAATTATTGTAAAATTTACACTTTTTTACATTTAATTATTTAAAAAGTATAGATAATATAGCTAAATATGATTGTTCTTGATATTTTTTTAGATTTTTAGGATAAGTGATTTCATTTTTTCTTTCATAAGAGGATAGTGCTTGAGGTGATATCAATTTTACCTCAGCATTAGGATATAACTGTATTAAAGCTTCCATTTTAAAAGTTAGTGCACCACCTGAAAAGGCTCCCTTTTTTGAGCGTTTTTTTATTACTATTTTTTCAACTTTTTCATTATTGAAAAAACTATTTATTTCATTGAGGTAAGAAATTATACTTTGTTTATTTTCATCATCGTCTAAAGTGATTTTTTTTATTTTTAAATCAATATAGTCAACAATATCATCAGATAAAAAATCAACAACTGTTAATACTGTATAGTTTGATTTTAATTCGATTCCACATACTCTCATTTAATAATCCTTTTATTAATATTAAATGAGAGTATACAAAATTTTATGATTTTGTTTTAATTTTATGTCAGTTTGTAATATTTAGTCTTTTTTACTCTTAATCTTTTATTTCTTCAAATAAATAAAAGTTCATATTGCCAGATTTTGAATCATAAGAATCACTTTTTTTATCTGTAAATTTATATATCATTTCCATTGCATCTTTATGACAATTTGCATTTCCAATTACTTCTTTTAAATCATCTTTTGTTAAGAAGTTTTGATCATGTCCTTTTTTAAATTTTGAAGCTGCATCTTTATCTACAAAAGAATACTTTACGATATTAAAATTCTTTTTTACATCAATTCTTGCTTTTTTATTAGCATCTTCAAATCTTAAAATTCTATTACCATTTGAAGAAATTTTCATAGTTATCGCACTTTCAATATCTTTTGTATCTTCTGTAATAATATATTCTTTTCCATTAATCATTATTTCATTGTTATCAAGTCTTTTGATTTCTTTAATACTTGTCTTTTTCCCTTTAGCCACTTTAGCTCCTTTTGTAATATATATTATATGATTTTTTAGCATTATATCTAAATTAAAACAATTGAATTAGTAAAATCAAAATTATGATAAACTTCTATACAAAATACAAACTATAGGCATATAATATGATTACAGCAATAACACAAGAGGGAGTAAACACAGTTTCTCATCTAATACAGCTTTCAGTCGCACCTGTTTTTTTACTAGCGGGTGTGGCAGGCTTACTAAATGTTTTTACAGGAAGATTATCAAGAATTATTGATAAAGTAGAAAAATTTGATGCTACTAGTATAAATAATGAGCATGAAGATAGAAGGTTATCACTAACACTTAGAATGCAAAATATTAACTATGCAATTTCTTTATGTACTATGACTGGACTATTAATAGCACTTGTTATTGTAACAATGTTTTTAAGTTCAATATTTCAGTTTAATGGTTCAGTATTTATAGCAACTTTGTTTATCTTTGCAATGCTATCTTTGATTGTTTCATTAATTTTATTTCAAAAAGAGATATTTTTTACTACTTCTTTTATAAAAAAGAAGAAAGCCAGTTTAAAAAAATAGTATATTATAATTACGAAAAATTATTAGGGAATTAAAATGCATTATATAGAACAATCAGAAAAAAGCGTACAAGAAGTAGTTGATACAATACAAGAAATCGTTTCAAATTATAGTTTTGGAGTATTACATATTCATAATGTTAAAAATACACTAAATTCAAAAGGAATAGATTTTGAAAACGAATGTCAAATTTTAGATGTTTGTAATCCAAAAGTTGCAAAAGAATTCTTAAGTTCTGATATGTCTTTATCAGTAATTATGCCATGTAAAATTTCAGTTTATAAAGATGAAGGAATTACAAATATTGCAATGAATTCTTTAACTCAATTAATTGATGATATTAACCCTGATTTTATTGAATTAGCGCAAAGTACACAAGAAACACTATTAAAAATCATTGATGAAGCTAAATGATAGAGTTTGATGCAGTAAAATATAAACAAATGGTAAAAGAACACCATGAAAATGATGAACCTTTTTCATGGTGTGATTCTGTTTATACAGATGCACAAGGTGATTATAAAGCAGTATTTTGGGCAGATTTAGAAGCAAGTCCTTATTTAGTAAAGTGGCTTGAAGAAAATAAAAATCAATTAACAAGTAACTTACAAGATAAAAAAGCAATAGTAATTGGATGTGGAGTTGGTGATGACTCAGAAGCTTTAAGTGATTATGGATATAAAGTAACAGCTTTTGATATTTCACCTGAAGCTATTAAACTATGTAAGAAAAGATACCCAAATACTAAGGTTGATTATCTAGTCGCTGATTTATTTGATTATGATAAAGCATGGCTTGAAAATTTTGATGTAGTTTATGAGTGTAACACTATACAAATTCTTCCTGGAGAGTATAGAATTCAAGCAAGAATTGCTATGTCAAATTTATTAAGTAAAAATGCTCATATCTTAGTATCATGTAGAAGCAGAGAAAAAAATGAAAAAAAAGATGAAATACCATTACCTTTAGATTATGAAGAAATTAATAAGTTTGTAACAGATGATAAACTAAAAGAAATTAGTTTTAAAGCTTATAATGATAATCAAACACCTAGTATTCCTCATTTTTTTGCAGTTTATAAGAAAGAAGTTTAATGAAAAATGATAAAATTCCAAAACTAGAAAGAATTTTAGAAAAACCTATAAAAGTTTTTGGTAAACAATTAAAAATTATTAGAGTAATACTAATTGCAGGTGCGGGTATTTTATATACGGGAATGCTATTTAATGAAACTCACTCTTATACGCCTTTAGTATTTTTAATTTTACTTTTAATTTTATTAGGAATTTCAGCATTTTTAATGTTTAAAAGAATTTTATACTTTGGAAAGTATAATCTTGAATGCTCAAGTGCAGGTGATGTTTATCTTACACAACTTCAAGGTATTTGTCCAAAGTGTAAAGGTTCGTTAAAAATAGTTAAAAAAGATAATACAAAAAAAATCTTATGTGATAAAAACGATACTCACATTTGGAACTTAAAGGAAAAATAAAATTGGAAACAGAATTAATTATACATTCAAGTTTACGTTGGATAATACTAATTACACTTTTAGTGCATTTATATTGCATTTATACAGGATATTTTAAACATAAACCATTTACAAAATTTAATAATATCTTCTCTCATGTAACTGTTGGTTTCATTCATTTACAGTTTGTTGTAGGTTTATATGTTTACTATACTAGTGAAAAAACAAGTATTTTTTTAAGTGATGTAAAAGGCTCTATGGCAATTAGTGAATTAAGATTTTATGCAGTTGAGCATAGTTTAATTATGCTAATAGCAATAATTATAATAACAATTGGTTCTTTTAAAGCAAAAAGAATTGAAGATGAAAGAAAAAAATACAAAACTCAAATCATCTATTTTACAATTGGTTTAATTTTAATACTTGCAGGAATTCCTTGGAATATGTAAGTTAACTACATAAAAAACTAAAAATTGATAAATATCATGGAAAATTGTATTCATTAAGTTATATTTAAAAGAAAAAACTTAAGGAATATAATTTACATGAATGATTTATCAAATATACAAAACTTTCAAGAAGGTCATCCAGTAAGGGTCTATCTTGAAGAAAATATACTAACAAGAAAACTTTTTCAAGAACTTTTACAAACTAATATGCAAGAAGACTACCAAAGGTTTTATAATATCTTTAATCAAATCTGTGAAATCGAAAAGCACTTTGCAAGAAAAGAAAATCAGCTCTTCCCATACTTAGAAAAATACGGATGGACAGGTCCAAGTCAGGGAATGTGGGCTTTTCATGACCAAATTAGAGAAGAGATTAAATTTGTAAGAAAAAAAGTTGAAGCAAAAGATTCAAGTGACATTTTAAATGATGCTATGAGTCTATTTAATAGTATAGATCATCTTTTACAAGTAGAAGAAGGAAGACTTCTTCCAAGAGCACTTGAAATGTTAAATGAAGATGATTGGAAAGAAATGTATGAAGGAGATAAAGAGATTGGTTGGATGTTTGCAGATGCTCCTGTTAGATATCCTGAAGTAAAAGAAGAAGATTATGTTCACCCAAGTGAAGATAAAAAAAGAAGAAAACTACCTTTTTCACTTGAAGATAGAACACATTTTGATGAAGGTTATTTAACTCCTGAACAAGTTAATTTTATTTTTAAATTCCTTCCTATAGATATTACTTATGTTGATGAAAATGATATTGTAATTTTTTACAATAGAGGTGATGATAGAGTATTTCCAAGAAGTGCAGGAATAATAGGACGTGAAGTTAAATTTTGCCATCCTCCAAAAAGTGTTGACCAAGTACTTAAAATACTTGAAGAGTTTAAAGCAGGACGTCAAGATACGGCTGAGTTTTGGATTCAATTTAAAGGCAAGTTTATTCATATTAGATATTTTGCAATTAGAGATGAAGAAAAAAACTACAAAGGTGTAATTGAAATGTCTCAAGATATTACAGATATTAAAAAACTTGAAGGTGATAAAAGACTTTTAGATTGGGCATAAATAAAAATAGATAAATGTAGTTTTTTTTGATATAATCAGCGAAAAAATTATGGATAATTTATGCAAATCACTTACGAATTTATACACCTTATTTCCTTTGAGGAAACACTAAATAAAGAGCAATGTAAAATATTAGAACTACCCTTCCCTTGTGAAGACAACTGGAAAGAAGTAGTTCTAAATAAAGATATACTAAAAAATGATGCAAATAGACTTATGCTTTTAAAAGGTAAACTAGCATTAAAAGCACAAGAACAAATATTAAAAAACTACAATATGGTTTTAGAGTTTAATAATATAAAGACACCAAATAAAACTACAAGTAACAAAGTTCAAGAAACATCAAAAACTAACACACAAAATACTACACAAATAGATGAAGATGAAGAGCATATTAGAATTTATTGTGATGGAGCATGTTCTGGAAACCCAGGACTTGCAGGAAGTGGTTTAGCTATTTACTCAAATGAAAGAAACCCAGTTTTATTACATGGCGATTTTGTAGAAAATGGTACAAATAATATTGCAGAATTAAATGCACTTTATCAAGCTTTAATAATAGCAAAGCAAACAAGTTCTAAAAATATTATTACTATTTATTCTGATTCAAAATATTCTATTGATTGTATTACAACTTGGGCTTATGGATGGAAAGCAAAAGGCTGGACTAAAAAAGGAGGAGAGATTAAAAACCTTGAACTTATTAAAAAAACTCATGAACTATATGAGAGAATAAAAGATTTAATAGAAATCAAACATGTAAAAGGTCATGCTGGAATTGAAGGTAATGAGCTTGCTGATAGAATGGCAGTAACTGCTATAAAAGAGCAAACTACAAACTATGAGATGTATTCTTATGACAAGATAGAAGAAGTTTTAAACTTAACTTCTTACTAATCTTTTATCATATTACGAACACATCTAACATAGGCTTTACCAGTTCTATCATTATCATAAGAAAAGCCATCGCTGAAGTAAATTCTTTTTACTTCTGTGGAATCTTTCAATGTAATATGTTCACCTAATTGTGTAGTTTTATATAAAATTGTCCAATAATGACCAGAAGCTGTATATTTGAATATATCATTTATAGTGGGTTTATATACTTCATAATCACCTAAACTTAATAACTCTTCATAAGTTGGAAGCCTCCAATCTTTCTTATCTTGTAAAGCTAAGCTATTACAATGATTAATAGAATCCTCTAAAAAAAGTTTTGTTTCTTGTGATTGCTTATTATCTTGCCATTGAAGATTTAATTTCTTATCAATTACTGTTTGATCATCTCTTATAAATTCACTCTTTGCAAATAAGTCTAGTATTA
Organism: Poseidonibacter parvus; assembly: GCF_001956695.1. Taxonomy (NCBI): domain Bacteria; kingdom Pseudomonadati; phylum Campylobacterota; class Epsilonproteobacteria; order Campylobacterales; family Arcobacteraceae; genus Poseidonibacter; species Poseidonibacter parvus. The sequence continues at coordinate 1,174,304 of NZ_CP019070.1, read as the reverse complement.
TTAAAATAGATATAAATAGTATTCTTTTCATTATAAATTCCTTTTATTAAATCATCATATCTAATACTATAACAAAAATTTATTTACTAAGTGCTTCCTTACATTTTAATAGTAACACATTTTCATCATTGAAAACTTCTTTAATAAAATTGAAATTATCTTGACCCATTTTCTTTTTACACATTTCTAATGTCAGTGCAGTTTTTTCTTTCTTTGTAATTGTTTTATTTACTTCTGTAGCTTGCGCTGATAAAGAAGAAATAAAAGCTATGCTTATAATTGTAAATATTAGTTTTTTCATTAAAATTCCTTTGTTTAGGACAGTATACATATAATCTTTATTTAATTCATTGAAATAAATCAAGGTTTATCATATATTTAAAGATGAATTGAGCAGTGTTAAGATATTATTTGGAAAAATATTATTAAAAGAGAATAGGAAATATTTATGATTGAAAGAAAAGGTTCAATACTAACTGTAAGAGAAGACATAAAAGTATTTGATTGTACTATAAGAGATGGTGGTTTAGTAAACAATTTTCATTTTACAGATGAGTTTGTAAAAGCACAATACGACACATGTGTAGCAGCTGGTATTGATTATATGGAAATTGGAAAAAACAATTCACCTTCAATTATGAGTGAAGAAGAGTTTGGACCTTGGAATTTCTGTAAAGAAGAAGATATTAGAAGAATTGTAGGAAACAACGATACTAATATGAAAATTGCAGTAATGTCTGATATTGGAAGAACTGTAAATGAAGAATTACTTCCAAAAAGTGAATCTGTAGTTGATATGATTAGAATTGCAACTTATATTCATCAAATTCCTGCTGCAATTGAACTTGTAGAAGAAGCACATAAAAAAGGTTATGAAACGACTATTAATATTATGGCTATTTCAAAATCATTTGATGATGAATTAACTGAAGTTTTAGAAACAGTTGCTAAATCTAGTGTTGATGTAATTTATATTGCTGATTCATTTGGTTCATTTTACCCTGAGCAAATCAATAAATTAACTGAAAAATATTTAACTATTGCACAAGCACATGGTAAACAAATTGGTATTCATGCACATAATAATATGCAATTAGCATATGCTAATACTATTGAAGCATTAACATATGGTACAAGTTTTCTTGATGTTACAATCTCTGGATTAGGAAGAGGTGCTGGAAACTGTCCTATGGAACTTTTAATTGGTTTTTTAAAAAATCCAAAATATAAATTAATGCCAGTATTAAAATTTATTGAAGAGTTTATTATTCCATTAGAAAAAGAACTTGACTGGGGTTACTCAATTCCATACATGTTAACAGGACAATTAAACGAACATCCAAGAGCTGCGATGAAAGCTAGAGATGAAAAAGACACTAACTATAGAGACTTTTACAGAAACTTACTTGCAGAATAATATTAAACTTTAATAAGATAAAAAAAGAGTAACTAGTTAGTTACTCTTTTTTTAAGTTATATTTTAGAACATTCATTCTATTATTTCATATCCCAATATAAAGTGAAAATATGAAAAAAATATTAAAAGCAATACTCTCAATAACAATAATTTCCCAATTTTCTTTTGCTGCTGTCAAGTGCAATCCAAAAATGCACCAATATGCAGTGCAAAAGTGCACCACTTTGTAACACCTATTTATTAGAAATATTTAACAATCCAGCTTCCCTTTTTTGTTTCAATCTATAGCTTTCACCTGTAACATTTATTAAATGTGAGTGATGAATTAATCTATCTAATATTGCTGTTGTTAATGCTTCATCATTATTGAGTACCTCCTTCCATTTTGTAAATGATAAATTTGATGTAATTATTATTGATCCTAATTCATATTTTTTATTAATTATTTGAAAAAATAAATTAGCTTGATTTTCATTGAACTTTACATATCCAAACTCATCAATAACTAAAAGTCTTGGAGTACCTATAACTCTTTTAAAGTAGTTATCAAGTTTATTTTGAGATTGTGCACTTTCAAGTTGTATAATTAAATCGCTTGCAGATATAAATTTAGTTTTTATTCTTTTTTGTGTTGCTGCATATGCTATTGCACTTGCCAAATGTGTTTTTCCAACTCCACTTGGGCCAAATAGTAAAATATTTTTAAATTCATCTATAAATCTAAAAGTTAGAAGCTCATTTATTAGTGTTTTATCAACTGATGAAGATTTATAATCGAAGCTATCAATTGTTTTTATTTTAGGCAACCCTGCTATTTTTAAAAGCATATCTTTACTTCTTTGTTCTCTTCCTATATTTTCAAACTCTAATAATTTATGTAGATATTCACTATAAGACATTTTCTCTTTTGAAGCTGTATCTGCTAAGTGTTGATACTGTTCTAAAATACCAGGAAGTTTAAACTTTGAACAATATTCATTAATTGATTCATGCAGTAGCATACGAGACTCCTAACACTTTTTCATAATCTGAAATTGTTGTATGATATTTTATATCTATATTTAGTTTCTCTAAATTTATACTGTTAGTTATATGATTATCTTCTTGTTTATTTTTTACTTCTTTTACACTTGAGTAAAATGGCTGTAACAAATGTTTCTCTTCTTTAAACAGATCAATTGGCTTTTTCTTTGTTGTATCATGGATTCTTGAGTTTGCCATTTCTAACCAAGTAAATACTTTATTATTTAGTAAGTCACAATTCATTTCTACTTGACTACCTTTTAAAGCAGCTTTTAGTGGTACATAGAAGTTACGTTTTAAATATAGATTAAATCTTTCCACTTTTCCTTTAGTTTGTGCACGATAAACTTTACATAATTTTGGAATAAAATTATCTTTTGCAAACTCTAAAAAATCATTATTAAATCCATGTTGATTTTTCCCATATTTATCTCTTTGTATTACTACTGATTTTAAATTATCATAGAGAAGTGTTTGTGGAACTCCACCAAAGTATTCAAATGCTTTAACATGGCAATCTTGCCAAGTCTCTTGTCTCATATTATCTGTAAAATATACAAATGCCATTCTACTAAATCCTAATACCATAACAAAGCCATATACAGGATTTTTCCCTGTTCTTATAAATGTCCAATCAACTTGTGCTTGATAAGATGGCTTTGTCTCAAATCTTATTACTTCTTCTGGAGCTGAATCTATTTTTAATGAACTTAAAAATGTTTGTAATATTCTCACTTTTCCATCATATCCATATTTCTTTATCTCTTCATATATTACACTTGATGGAATATTATCTGGTAAAGCTTGTTGTACTCTGGAAATTATATATTCTTTATATGGATCTAATTTTGATTTATACTGAATATTTTTATAAGATTTTAATTCATTTTCTTTTAATCGTTTTGAAACTGTTCTTCTATTCAATCCAACTATTTTTGATATAGCTCTTATACTATATCCTCTTTTATGTAAAGTATGTATCACGGTAAATTCCTCTTTATCAATCATACCAACTCCAAATATTTTATTTAGAGTTTATTGTATTTATTTCTATTAATAAAGTGGTGCACTTTTACTTTGCACTACTGGTGTATTTTACCTTTGCACTTGACAGCTGCAGATAAAATCAAAATTGATATCGTATCTGATGTTGTATGTCCGTGGTGTGCAATTGGTTATAAACGATTAAGTGTAGCTATTGATGAGTTGAAACTTAATGAAAAAGTTGAAATTGTATGGCATCCTTTTGAGCTTAACCCTGATATGCCAAGAGAAGGTAGAAATGCGAATGAATACTTAATGGATAAATATAATTTAACTGAGAAAAAGCTTCAAGAAACAAGAAATAGAGTGACAAATTTAGGAAAAGAAACAGGATTTGAATTTGACTATTTTGCTGAAATGAAAAAAGTAAATTCATTTAATTCTCATATCTTACTTAAATATGCAAAAAAATTTAACAAGCAAACAGAATTAAAAGTACGATTACAACATGCATACTTTGGAGAAAGAAAAGATATTAGCCAAAGAAGTGTTTTAAGAGAAGAACTTTTAGCAGTTGGATTAAATGCAGATGAGGCAATGAAACTTTTAGATGATGAAAAAGAAATTAAAGCTATTGAAAATGAAGAGAAGTTTTGGAGAGACCAAGGTGTTTATGCAATTCCAACTATTATATTTAATAATAAAATTGCACGAATGGGAGCAAATAAAACTTCAGAATACAAAGAAATTTTAAAAGATTTAGAAAAAGAACTTAATTAACAGAAATTAAATTTTCTGTTAATTAAAAAATCTATTTTATTTTTTATTCTTCTTTTTTGAAGCTTTAGCCATTTTGGCTTTTTTCTTAGCTTTAGCTTTTGCTAAATCTACATTTGCACCTTTTCTAGCGTTTACTACTTGCTTACCAATCTCTTTATGATTAAAATCAACTAATACAGGATTTTTATTTTGATTAGACTTCATTGCAATCTTATCACCTTTAGTTGTATCAACGCTTGAAGTGTTTTTTCTTGACATGTTTTACCTTAATGTTTATAATTATCGTATTCTATTAAAATTTGAATTAACTTGTAATAAGTTTGAGATAATCTTTATAGTAAATTGCCTTTTCATCTTTTATATATACTCTAGGAACACGTTTATCAACCATACAAACTATTTCATAATTAATTGTATTTAAAAGTTCACTAACACTAGTGATAGAAATTCCATTTTTATCATTTCCACCAAATAAAACAACCTCATCATCAATTTTTGCATCAAGACCACTTATATCAATAATACATTGATCCATACAAATATTTCCTATAATGGGAACTTTTTTATTTTGAAGCATTGTGGATGCTTTTCCTGATAACATTCGAGTTAATCCATCTGCATATCCTATTGGTAGTGTTGCAACTTTTGAATTTTTAGTACATTTGTATTTTAAACCATAACTAACACCTGTACCTTTAGGTATTTCTTTTACTTGAGATATTTTCGCTTTTAAACACATTACTTCTTTTAAATTTACATTATTTTGATTAACATTTTTTGATGGATATAAACCATATAACATAATACCAGCACGAACCATATCCATATTAAGTTCAGGCATATCAATAATAGCTGCACTATTTGATACATGTTTAATAGGAATATTTAAACCATTTTCTTCTAATGTATTTACAATTCTTTTATATTTTTTTACTTGATTGTTAGTATATTCTTTATCAATTTCATCAGCCATTGCAAAGTGCGTAAAAATCCCTTCTATAAATAAGCCTTCAAGTTTACTCATTTGTAAAATAGTATCAATTGTTTCTTGGCTTTCTTGCATACCCAAACGATTCATTCCTGTATCAAGTTTAATATGTACTGTAATTTTTTTATTTGATAAAAGTGCTAATTTTGAAAAGTATTCTGCTTGCTCTAAAGTATAAATAGTTTGAATAATATTGTTTGCTAAAATATCTTCTGTTAAGTCATTTGGAGTGTAACCTAAAACCATTATTTCAGTATTTGGAAAAGATGCTCGTAATTGTATAGCTTCACTTAAAGTAGCAACTGCAAATCTATTAGCTCCATTATCAAGTAAAGTTTGTCCAATACAAACGGCACCATGGCCATATCCATCAGCTTTTATAACTGCTGTAATTAATGTATTTTTATTTACAACTCTTCTTGTTTCTTTCATATTATGAGCTAAATTATCTAAATTAATTTCAGCCCACACAGGTCTTGATAAATTCACGTACATTTCTCCTACTATTCTATAAGGTATAATTTTACCATAAGAATATTTACTAAACCTAAGGTAAGATTTTAATAAGTATAAATAGCTTCACTTATAAAAAGGAAGCTACCATTTATACTTTTATCTATATTTTTTAATTTCTCCAGATTCAATTCTTGAAAGGTAAGATTTAAGTTCTTCTTTAACAATTGGCATTAAGTAATATAACCCAATAATATTAAATATAGACATTGCAAACATTGCAGCATCAGAGAAGTCTATAACTGCACCAAAACTTATACTTGTACCAACAATTACAAATAAACAAAACATTCCTTTATAAACAAGTTCAGTTGTTTTACCTTCACCAAAAAGATAAGTCCATGCTTTTAGTCCATAATATGACCATGATACCATTGTTGAAAAGGCAAACATAACTACTGCAAGTGCTAAAAGATATTCAAAAATAGATGCAGTTTCTGTAAATGCAGCAGCAGTTAATGCAACACCAGTTAGTTCACCTGTATTCATTCCTGAAATAGTAATAACTAAAGCTGTCATTGTACAAATTAATACAGTATCAATAAACGGTTCAAGTAAAGAAACAAAACCTTCAGTTATTGGTTCTTTAGTTTTTACAGCCGAATGCGCAATTGCAGCTGATCCAACACCTGCTTCATTTGAGAAAGTTGCTCTTTTTAGTCCTTGTATTAATGCTCCAATAAAACCACCTGCAACACCAGCACCAGTAAATGCTCCAACAAATATTTGTTCAAAAGCACCGCCTATTTGATCATAATGAGAGATTAAAACAATAAGTGCCATACCAATGTATAAAGCTGCCATAAAAGGAACTAATTTTGAAGTAACAGACCCAATTGAAGGCATACCACCTATGATAACTCCTGCAACAAGTACAGCAAAAACAATACCTGTAACCCAACCATAACCAGGAGCAATTCCAAATGTTTGAACAATCATCGCATTAGCTTGATTTCCTTGAAACATATTTCCTGCACCAAGTGCTGCAAATATTGTCATAATTGCAAAACCAACAGCTAAAAATTTACCAGTTTTTACATTACCTTTTTCTTTAAATGCTTTTGATAGGTAGTACATTGGACCACCAGATACTGTACCATCAGCATTCTCATTTCTATACTTTACACCTAGTGTACACTCCGTAAACTTTGAAGCCATTCCGAATAAACCACAAACAATCATCCAAAAAGTAGCTCCTGGTCCACCAATTGCTAAAGCAACACCAACTCCTGCAATATTTCCAAGGCCAACTGTACCTGATAAAGCAGTAGTAAGTGCTTGGAAATGTGAAACTTCACCAGGTACTTTAGATTTAGGATCAGAATATTTACCTGATACTATATCTACAGATAATCTAAATTTTCTTAATTGTATAAAACCAAAATAAAAAGTAAAAACTATTGCAGCAACAAATAACCAACCAACAATAAGGGGAAAAGTTACTCCATCTTCTATTTTTACACCATAAAAAATTGCACTTGCAAACCAACCAAAATATGTAGTAAAAAATTGATCGATTTTCTGATCAATCCCTACAATTTCCTCTGCAAAACTTAGACTTGGTATACACATCATTGCCATATAAAATAGCACATTCTTAAACTTGTTCATGATATCTCCTTTTATTTTATATAATGTAATAAGACATTACATTATTAATTTTTTGTTACGTAACTATCTAATTATTAATTAATTGATTTAGTAAATAAGCTTTTTTTAACTAAAGAAAGAGAAAAACTCTTTCTTTAAAATCTATCCTTGAAAAAATGATGAAAACAATAAAATATCCGCATTAGTTTCATTTTTCTTATCAATAGTAATAACATCATTGATAATTTTTCCAATTGAAGGGGCAAATGTAATTCCTAACCATCCTAAACCAGTTGCATGAACTAAGTTTTTATAGTTTTCATCAAATCCTAAAATTGGAATATCATTTGGAGTAAGTGGTCTAAATCCTGACCATTCAACAACATCTCTTCTTTCAAATTCATTTGTATATTGAGCTAAGTTTTTATTCATACTATCAATTTGTTTTTTTACAATTGATGGATCTGTAGTTCCAAGTTCTAATTTTGAAGTCATTCTTAGTGTTTCTTTTCTTGGAGTCATTGCAATAAATAGATCTGCAAATAATGATGTAGTTTTAGGCATTAATTCTTCATTCATTTTAAATGTAAGACTATAACCTTTTGCAGGTGTCATCATAAATTTGTTTTTAGCTTGTCGTGCAAGTTTATCATCAGCTCCAGTTGAAAGAATAAATGTTTCAGCTTCATAAACACCTTTAGAAGTTCTTATTTTACTAACTTTTGAACCTTCAAACTCTAATCTATCTACTTCTTCATTTAAAAGAAACTCAACGCCTTTTGCTTCTAAATATTTTTTTAATTCAAGCATCATTTCACCTGGATCAATGTGACCATTTTCTTTTAATAAAATAGAACCTATTACCTTATCATTTAAAATTGGCATATACTCTTTAGTTTTTTCTTTAGAAAGAATTTCATAAGCATCTGGGTCTGTACAATGAGCAGCTTTTGCATCAAATGTTTGTTGCTCTGTATAAATCATTAGTAATCCATCTTTTCTAAAGTGAAAATCCATTCCTTCATCTTCAACCATAGCTTCATACATATCTAAACTAATTTGCCCATATCTTTCAAATAATGCTAATGTTCTTCTTAATCTAGCTTCAGTTGAACTTGCAGCAAACTTTAAAAGCCATTTATATAAATGTAAATTAAATGTAGGATGAACACTTGCAGGTGATTCTCCTTTTAGCATTAATTTAATAGTATCAGTAATAGCTCCTGGAGCACTTAATGGAGCTTTTTTAAATGCTGACAATAATCCTGCATTACCAAAAGATGTACCATTTGTAATATCATTTTTTTCAATTACAGTTACACTTCTACCACTTTTTTGTAAACAATATGCACTCATAAGTCCAATACAACCACCACCTACAATAATCACATCTTTTTTCATTTTATTTCTCCATTAATTTTATAATAAATTTTATTTTTTATTTTTTAGCAATTGCTTCAATTTCAATCAAAGCATCTTTTGGCAATCTTGCAACTTCATATGTTGCACGTGCTGGATAAGGCACAGTAAAATACTCTCCATAAATTTCATTAACAGTTACAAAATCTTCAAGATCTTTTAATAGTATAGTAGTTTTTGAAATATCTTTCATTTCTAATCCAGCTTCTTCTAAAATATATTTGATATTTTCCATTGATTGTCTTGCTTGTGATGCAATGTCATCTCCTGCAAATTCTCCTGTATTTTCATCAATTGGTAATTGTCCAGATACAAAGATAAAACCATCTTTGTCCACAGCTTGAGAATATGGTCCGATTGCACTTGGTGCTTTTGTTGAGTTAATAGCTTTCATTTTATTCCTTTTTTATGATAATTTATTTTCATTAAAAGTATTATATAATAAATTTTTATCATTTTTATACTTTTATTGTATATTTTTAATACAAATTTATTATTGTAATAATTTTTTATCATTTTTTTGACAATAATTTATTATTCTTCTATAATAACTCTTCATAAAATATCTAAGGCTTTTTTTGAATAAATATATTAATAAATACATATCAATTGCAGATTTTTTAGCAGAAGTTCTAGGCTCAAACACGGAAGTGATACTTCATGATTTAACTGATTATCAAAAGTCAATTGTTTATATAGTAAATGGACATATAAGTGGTAGAAAAATTGGAGATTCAATTACAGATTTAATGTTAGAATTTATTCTTAGCGAATCAAAAGGAAATAAACAGTTTATTTGTAATTATAATTCAAAAAATATTGAAGGCAAACTTTTATACTCTTCTACATACTTTATTAGAGATGATTCAAATAAAATTGTTGGAGCATTAGGTTTAAACTCAGATTATCAAGAAGTAAAAAACTCTTTATCTTTTTTAACTTCTTTATTACCTAATTATGTTGATGATAAATTATCATCATTAAATATTATCAAAGAAAATCTAAGTTCAGATGGACAAGAGTTAACACTTAATAAAATTGATACAATTATTGACCAATTTAATGTAACTCCTACAAGAATGACTCCTAAAGAAAAAACAGAAGTAATGAAAGCACTTGAAGAGTGTGGAATTTTCAATATAAGAGGTTCTGTTCAAGAAGTGGCAAATAAACTTGCTATGTCAGAGCCATCTATTTATAGATATATTAAAAAAATTAGAACTTAATCAATAATTTCAACAATACTATTCTTCGGAAGCATATAAAAAGTTATAAAATTATTATTATAGCAACTATCTATTTCATAGGACTTATATTAGTTATTAAATAAATTTAATGTATAATCTCTTTAAAGTTAAAGGAGATTATATGAGGACAATAACTTTTAAATTATCAGAACAATTAGAAAATGAATTATCTTATAAACTCAAAAGAAGAAATTTAACCGACTCAGAATATATTTTAGATTTAATAGAATATGATTTATTAAGAATAGATTTAGGAGAAGGTTTTAATTATAATAAACAATTAAATAAACTATATGATAAAGAAAACAAAGAAGTTCTCTTAACAAGAATTGGAAAAGAACTTTTACGTAACCTTATCCAAGCTAATGGCGAAATCGTTTCTGTTGAAAAACTAATGGAAGTATCTTGGAAAAAAGATAATGTTTCTATTTATACATTTAGAAATATGATTAAAAAAATAAGAGATCAAACTTATTATGGAATAATAAAAAATCGTTCCAATCTTGGATATGCAGCAAATATTCAAACTAAATAAATATAAAGGAGTTATTTTCTAAACTCCTCTAATATTTTTAAAGTAGCTAAATCTTCTTTTCTTCCTCTTTGTTTTAAATGTTCACTTACTCTTTTAAACCTTTGTTCATTGAAGTTTTGTCCTAAGTAAAACTTTGCACTAATTTCTTTATTTATTAATCTATAAACACCTGTAGCATTTATAATTTTTTCATACATCTCATCATCTAAAGTTTTATATCCACCCTCTTTTTGATATTTTTCCATTAATGCAGATAACGCTGACTTTTTTAGTTCATAATCTTCAACTATTTCAATAATTCCATCAATTATTACAGATTTATACATGTGAGTTGCAGGTGATGCATTTTCGTCTGCTGTACTAAAGTAAGAAGGTAGAAAAGATATATTTTCAACAACTGAGAAACTAGCATTAGAATTTTCTTTTATCATATCTATTTTCTTTCCTTTCTTAGTACCATGAAAATAAATATCATTTTTGAACTGTACAAAATTTAAAGGTAAAGAATATGGTTTATTTTCAAAACATAAAGCAAGTGTTCCAAACTCTACTTTTTCCAAAACGCCATTTATTAAAATCTTGTCTTTTATTTCATGTATTTTTTTCATCTTAATTATTCTTTGTCCAATCAAATTGCATTTGTTTTGCTGTTTTAAGAGCTAAATCATTACTATGAAGTTTAGAAACTAAATGTAAACTCATATCAATACCAGCTGATATTCCTGCTGAACTTACAATATTTCCTTCATCTACCCACCTAACATTTTTTATAACATCTAAATGGGGATAATCATTTTTTAAGTCTTCTATGTCTTCCCAATGAGTAGTTACTTTATGATTTGTTACTACTTTTGCTTGAGCTAATAAAAATGCACCTGTACAAACAGAAGCTATTAGTTTAGTACTTTTAGCTTGATTAGTAATCCAAGTAATTACATTTTGTTTTTTTACTTCTTTTGTATGTACTCCACCAACAACAATTAAAACATCTAAAATTGGATGATTAGTAAAAGTATATTTTGAATTTACTTCATACCCTCCTCTTGCAATTATCGTAGTTTTATTTTCACTTATTAGAAAAACATTAAACTTTTCACTTTCTTTTAAAAATCTTGAAGCTACAGAAAACACTTCAAAAGGTCCAGAAAAATCTAATACCTCTGCATCATCATAAATATAAATTCCAATATTCATTAAACCTTCCTTTTATTTTTTTTGTGTAGTATATCATTAAAGTGTACTTATTGTAAGTGCCAAATAATAAAAAAATATTAAGGACAGTTTTGTATATACTTAATCCTAAAATTAAAAAACCTCTTCATATTCAACTTTTTGAAGAACTAAAAAAAGACATCATCTCTAACTATACGATTGATCAAAAATTACCTTCAATAAGAAAAATATCTAGTTCTTACAATATTAGTAAAAACACCGTTGAAACTGCTTACTCTCAATTAATAGTAGAAGGATTTATAAATAGTAGACCAAAAAGTGGATATTACGTAATAAATACAAATACAAGTAATTTTAAAATTTCTAAACAAATAAATGATAAAAATATAGAAGTAAATATAATTAAATATGATTTTGCACCAGCAAAATTAGAAAAAGACTCTTTTCCTTTAAAAACATGGAAAAGAGTTTTTAATAAAGTAATAGATAATCAAATTAATTTAGGAGAATATACAAATAATCAAGGTGAATTAGGATTAAGAGTACAAATTGCAAAATATTTAAACCATTCAAGAGCAGTCAAGTGTAATGAGAATCAAATTATATTAGGAAATGGATTTGCAGACTGTATGTCCTTATTGGCAATGATATTAAAAGAAGATTTTGACACTTTAGCAATAGAAGAACCAGGTTATCATGTTGCAAGAAAAGTTTTTGAAAACCATTCTTATAATATAAATAGAATAAATATAAATAAAGATGGAATTGATATTAAGCAGCTAGAGTATTCAAAATCAAAACTTGTATATATAACACCTTCTCATCAGTACCCAACAGGAGTTAGTATACCTATATCAAATAGGTTTAAACTTCTTGATTGGGCAAAAAGAAAGAATGCTTTTATAATTGAAGATGATTACGACAGTGAATTAACATATCAAAATAGACCAATACCTTCACTTCAAGGTTTAGATGAAGAAGAACGTGTTATTTATATTGGTACATTCTCAAAAGCACTCTCACCTAGTCTTCGTGTTAGTTATTTAGTTTTACCAAATACTTTACTTGATAAATTTAAAAAAGACTTTTCATATCATGGCGCAAGAGTGTGTTTGACTACACAAAAAGTACTTGAAGAGTTTATAAAAAAAGGACATTGGGATAAGCATTTACGTAAAATTAGAACATTAAATAAAAAGAAACATAATTTAATGTATAAACTATTAAAAGAAAAACTAAAAAATACAATAAAAATAGAATCACAAGGTGGAGGGTTAGCAATACTTATAAACCCAAGTGTTCCTTTTAATTGGAATAAATTAATAAAATTATCAAAAGAAGAATCACTAAAACTTTACTTTGCAAAAACAAGAAGTGGAGATAATTGGCAAGCAATAATGATGGGCTTTGGGGGTCTTCAAGAAAATGAAATAGAAGATGCAATTGATATTTTTTCACAAATATGGTTCAAAAGTATTATTTAACTTTTGAACTTTAAATCTATTTTAACTCTTTACTTAAAGTTCTGATATCATTATCAAAAAGCAGTATTTCAGTTTTTGTTGTATTTTTAAAAAGAACTAAATAGGTATCTATTCCTTGGTTTTTTTCTGTAAACCAGTATTCATCAAAAGGAATTATTGTCTTTTTTTGAATTTCATTTGTATTTTCATCTACTTCAAAAACTTTGATAGTTTTTTTATCTTCTATTACAAAGTATTTTCTTTCATTTGCATTTTTAATTTTATAAAGTTTATTTATACTTATATTTGTAAAGTGTTTATTTTTAATCTCTTCACTTATAGCTTCTCTTCCTGGAAAAAAAGTAATGTATCCCATTATTAAAACTATTATTAGAACTAAAGCATTTATAATTCTACGTTGTTTTTTCATTAGTGTAATCCTTAATTTTTATAAAACTTCAAGTTCAAATGGCTCTATATGAGCATTATATTGTTGGAAGTTGTTTATAAAATGTAAATAGTGTTCACTTTCATAATGTGCATTTAAAGCTTCTTCATTTTCCCATGAATCAATAACAATAAATTCTACTGGATTGTTTTTTGTTTGAAAAACTTCATACATTAAACATCCTTCTTCTTTTTTACTACCTTCAATTGTTGTTTTTAGTAGTGCTTTTAATTCATTAATACAATCTTTTTTTGCTAAAAATATTATTTGTCTTGTTATTGACATTATCATTGCCTTTTTATATATTTGTTTCGTATTTTAATTAAACTTCACTTGTGTTTTGATATCATACAAAAAATAGGAGTTTTAAAGTTTTGGAAAATATATCTGAATTAGTAAAAAAAGTAATAAACGAAGAAAGTATAATATCTGCAAGTTTTTCTGGAATAAGAAATAAAGCTTCAAAAACTTTTAATAAAGTGACAATAAAAAAAGTAATAATAAAAAATGAAGAAAAATATCAATTTGAATACTTCTATGATAAAAATGTAGAACATAAAAATCTAAATAATAATGAAACGATAGAAGAAATGACAAAGCTTCTTGAAACATATTTCAAACAAGCACTTATTAATACAATTAAATCTGATTATCATGTTTTAATAAATAAAAAAGGTAAGTTAAATATCAATCAAAAAAAACCTACAAAAAAGTTTGAAGAAGCCTCTCATAATAGAAAGAAAAAATATATTCTAAATGAAGGCGAGTTAACACCTTTTTTAATTGAACTTGGAATTATGACAAAAGAAGGGAAAATCGTAAACTCAAAATATGATAAGTTTAAGCAAATAAATAGATATTTAGAGCTTGTTTCTGATTGTATTCCTTATTTAGATAAAAATAAAACAATTAGAATCATTGATTTTGGTTGTGGAAAAGCATATTTAACTTTTGCACTTTATGATTATTTAGTACTAAAAATGGGTTACAATGTAGAAATTGTAGGACTTGACTTAAAAGAAAATGTTATTGAATTTTGTTCAAACTTAGCTAAAAAACTTAGCTTTGATGATTTAAGATTTGAGCAAGGTGATATTAAAGGATTTAATCAATTTTCAAATGTTGATATGGTTATTTCACTTCATGCATGTAATACAGCAACAGACGAAGCCTTAGCAAAAGCAGTAAATTGGGGTTCTAAAGTAATACTTGCAGTTCCTTGTTGTCAACATGAATTCTTAAAGAAAATCAAAAATCAAAAAATGAATCCAATGATGAAATTTGGAATTATAAAAGAAAAATTAGCTTCACTTTTAACAGATAGTGTAAGAGCGAATGTATTAGAAATCATGGGTTATCGTACGCAAGTTTTAGAATTTGTAGATATGGAACACACACCTAAAAATATTATGATAAGAGCTTTTTTTGAAGATACACAAAATATACAAAAAGTAGTAAATGAATACAAAGAGTTTAAAAATCAGTGGCAAATCTCGCCATATATAGAAGAAGCCTTTGGAGAAAGTCTAACAAATAAACTAGATTAAAAATAATCTAGTTTTTAAAACGAGGACTTGAAGTCCAAATTTCAAGAACTAAGTAGATTGTTTTATTAGTACATTTGCTAGATTTGTTAATACCTTTTTCTTTTTTCAATCGTTTGTCTAACATCCTTAACAACTTTGAAACCAAAAATATTCTCTTTATAAAATACAAAAACAATATTTTTTGGTCTTATATTATTCCAAATTCTTTTTGGTACAAAATATTCAAACTTTTCTTTGTCATTAATATTAAGTTCTAGAAGATATGCATAAACTCCAGTTGATCTTGATGTGCTTTTTCTAATTTTATTAAGAACTGGTGCTTCTAAGTACTGCTCTTTACTCGTTTGAGGGAATAACATTACTATACAAAATATACTAGTTATTAAATAAGTCATAAAGTATATACCAACGTATTCCAAACGTTTACCTTTTCTAGTAATTATAAAGGAAAAGGCAAAAATTACACCAAAAGCAACTATACAAAATAAGTAAAGAGAGATTCCTCCTAGAATTTCATAATATATATCCATAAGAAGATATACTGTAACACACATTGGAAAAATCCACATTTCTTTGATTGTAAAAATAATATCTTCCTTAGTAATAAATGTTTAAAATTTTCTTAGAGCATGCCATGAACCTGCATTATGAACACTTTTAAATCCTTTAGAAATAAAAACACGCTTTGCTATTGCACTTCTACTTCCACTTGCACAACAAAGAATTATAGGTTTATTTTTATCAACTTGTGATATTTTTTCATTAATCGAAGTTATGGGTATATTTATACTTCCTTTTTTATTTGCTATAGTAAACTCATCTACACTTCTAACATCAATAATCAAAGCACCCTCTTTAAGTAAAGATGGAACGAGTTTTAAGACCTTATACTGAGCGTATTTTTTATAAGCGATAAAAGCTATAAATGCTAAAGGTATATAAATTAAAGTATTATCCATAATTGTCCTTATTTAAAATTGCCACAATTTACTGTACATTAAATAAATCTATACTTAACAATAAATTAGATAAAAGTAATCAGCTGTATACTTTTAATCCTTTTAAAAGCTTCTATATGCAATAGTTGCGTTTTTTATATCTAACAAATCCATATAATAAGTAGAGTACCTAAATGAGAACATTTAAATGTAGTTGTGAAAATCAACAAATACTATTTTTTGAAAGCCAATCTTGTGTTGCTTGTGAAAGAGTTGTAGGAGTTGATGACACTTTTAATAAAGTTGAACCTTATGATTTTGATGAAGAAAGCGGTTATTATTATAAAGCATCACAATCAAAAGTACCTTATCAAAAATGTGATAATCACAAAACATATCAAGCTTGTAATGGTATGGTAAACATGGATACTTTTGAACCAGTGCCTGATAAAGACGAAGTATTGTGTTTTGCTTGTCGTTTTAATGAAACGATTCCTGATTTAACTATTGTTAAACATATTCCTTTATGGAAAAAAATGGAAGTTGCAAAGCGTCGTGCTATTTATACTTTAAAAGAATTAAACCTTCCATTAGAAAATATTCTTCAAAATGAAGAAAGTGGTTTGAGTTTTGATTTTATAACTGATAGAGATGTAGAAGATCACTTTGTAAGCAAATTAGAAGACCAAGAAGCTGTTTTTACAGGTCATGACAATGGTCATATCACTATTAACTTAGCTGAAGCAGATGAAGTAGCTAGATCACATACGAAAGTTGCTATGAGTGAAAAATATCGTACATTACTTGGTCATTTTAGACATGAACTAGGACACTACTATTTTAATAAACTAATTCTAATTTCTGAAGAGAAACATGAATTATGTAAAAAGTATTTTGGAGATGATGAAGAAGATTACTCAAAAGCACTTAAAAAATATTATAAAAATGGTGCACCAAAAGATTGGGATAAAGATTTTATTAGTGAATATGCAACAATGCATCCTTATGAAGATTGGGCAGAAACATGGGCTCATTATATGCATATAATGGATACATTAGAAACTGCAAAAAACTTTAATATTACTGGTTCAACAACAGGAAGAACGGATATAAAAGAACATGTTGGAGATTTAAATTTACCACAAGATTCATATTTCTTTTCTTCTCAAACATCAATAGATACAATTTTAGATACATGGATGGATTTTGCAATTATTCTTAATTCATTAAATCGTAGTATGGGGATGAATGATGCTTACCCATTTGTTTTAACTCAAGCTGTAAGAACAAAACTTTCATTTATTCATCATGCAATTCATGATAGTTTAGATTATATGCCTGATGTAACTGAAGAATAAAAAGTTTTAATTTATCTTTAGACATCCGTTTATATCTGAAACTGTCACTCAATTACATCATTAAAATTTGCTAGTGCAACAACATCACCAGCATTCATCTCATCAATGTGAATATCGCCAATTCTAACTCTAACTAGTCTTAAAGTAGGAAAACCAACAGCTGCTGTCATTTTTCTTATTTGGCGCTTTTTACCTTCACATAAAGTAATAGAAATCCAACTTGTAGGTCCATGTCTTTGGTCACGAATATTACGTCCACGATTGGGCAGTTTAGGTTCAATATCAAGAGTAAATGCTTTACAAGGTAGTGTTTGATATTTACTTGAGTTAACTGTAATTTCAACACCATTTTGAAGCTTAGTCATTGCATCTTCGGTAATATCTCCATCAACTTGTACATAATACTCTTTTTCTATACCTTTGTCTCTTATTTTATAACTCATCATACCATCAGTTGTAAGTAACAATAATCCTTCTGAGTCATGATCTAAACGGCCAATAGCCATAGTCTTATCAGGGAAATTAAATAAGTCACCTAATAGTTTTTTCTTTCTTTTAGCTTCTTGTACAAACTGACTTAAAAAACCATGTGGTTTGAATATTTTGAAGTGCTGATGATTGTCATTAGCGTTTAACATTAGATGTGTCCTTTTAACTTTTACATACCTTACTGCCATTTTATGATACTAGAGTTAATATATTGTTTAAATCTCACTACACAAACAATAAACGAACTCTTTACGCAAGATACACATAAAAAATCTATAATACACTTATCAAACAAACGAAAATAAAAAATTAATATTTAAAAGGATTTACAATGAAAAAATTATCAACAACTATTATAGGATTAAGTTTATTAGCAGGAAGTGCATTATCAGCACAAGATACATTTGCAAGTTTTTACCCAGTTGAGAACGATGACACTCCAAGTTATCTTTCTTCAGTTCAAGATGATTCAAAAGCTTATCAAACTTTGGCAGTAGCAACTAGTGATAACAAAGTATTTGCATCTTTTTATCCACTAGAAAATAGTGATACACCAGATTATTTAAGTTTTAACAATACACAAACATCAGCAGCAAGTACTAATATTTTAGCAGCATCTGCTATTAGTCATTGTACACTAGCTTCTTTCTATCCAGAAGAAGATACTGATACTAGACTTCATACTTCTTGTTAATAATTTAACAAGAAATCCCTCTCCTTAATAAAAAAAGCCAACAATTCTTTTGTTGGCTTTTTTTACTTGACATTATAGAATTACTATTCTATAATGTATTTACAAAGGATATATAATGGCAAGACCTGTTGAATATGATTTAGAAAATGTACTTGATCGTGCAATGGAAATATTTTGGCAAAAAGGATATGAAGCAGTATCTATGGCAGAGTTGGTTTCACATACAGGATTAAATCGTGGAACTATGTACTCTTTATTTAAAGATAAAGAAGGTCTTTTTAAAGATGCATTAAATAATTATTATAAAAGACGAGCTTCAAATCAAGTTTCTATTTTAAAAGACAATCCTGGAAAAAAAGGTATTGAACTTTTTTTTAGGAATTTTGCCTTTAGTGAGAATTACAAAGGTTGTTTATTTTCTAATACAATGTGTGAAAAAGATTTTTTAGATACACAGGCATATGAAATTCCAGAAGAGTTTTTTAAAAAAATTCGTATGCAATTAGAGCTTAACCTTCAACAGGCAAAAGAAATGGATGAATTTAGTGCAGATGAGAGAGCAATGTCTCTAACTATTATAACAATGGTTCATGGTTTTCATGTACATGGTAAATATAATTCATCAAAAGAAGATGGTGAAATTATAATAAAAAATATTCTAAATATGATTAGATAATAAAAATTAAAAATAAAGGATTAAAAATGACAGGTGAAGATTTAAAAGCAGTAAAAGCATTAAAAGAAATAAGTGAGGATTCATCTCTATCAAAAAGAGAAAAACATTTAGTAGGGTTAGCCGTTACATTAACATTAGGCTGTACTGTATGTTCAACTAGAAGGTTTACAGAAGCATTAGAAGATGATATTTCTAAAAAAGAATTAATAGATCTTTCAGATTTTGTTGCAATAACTAGTGCTGGTGTTATTTCAAGAACAGCCTTATCTAGCTGGGATGATAATAATGATGAAATCTGTACTGATGGAACTTGTAGCGTTAGCTAAAATCTAATAATTATAAATTATAAAATCAAATAAAAATTAAGGAAAATTATGAGTATATTTACGAAAATCACAACATTGTTAAGTGGTCTTCTTCTAATAAGATTTGTTTTATCAAAGTTTTTTGCTTGGCCAGTTTCAGTTCAAGCATTTATCGAAATGGCTAAGCCTATAGGAATAGACCCAACATTCTTTAGATTATTCACAGGAGTTATTATTATGATAGCTTGTTTAGGTTTTTTAATAAGTTTTTATCTACTAATAAGAAATAAAGTAAGAACTCAATCTAAAGAATTAATCTACATAGTGTTTTTTTATCTATATGGAATAGGTGCAATGATAGGTGCTTTACTAGCAGAGTTTATACTAAGAGATGAACCTAAATTACCTCTTGTTATTATCGCTCTTTTTATTGTGATAACATCAATTATAAACCTACTATACTTAAGAAAATATGATATTTTAAGCTCACTAAAAAGTTTATCAGAAAAGAAATAAACTAAGATAAATCCTATTTTTATAGGATTTATCTAACTCTTTAACTTCCTTAATACCCTAACTAGTATTCTAGAAAAAAGAACATTAAATTAATTTTTTATTAAAAACTCAAAGGAACAATATGAAAACATTAAAAGAACAAACAGATGAAAAAGTTGCAATGGGAAGAGAAGCAAATCCTGATTTTATGAAAACAGTTGATGAAGTAGTAAACACTGCAAAAGAATTTCAAGAAGGTAAAAATGCAGTAAAAGTTAATACAAAAGCTCCGAACTTTGAATTACCAAATGCACAAAATGAAATCATTTCTTTAGAAACATTAATAAAAGATGGTCCTGTAGTTGTTACATTTTACCGTGGAAGCTGGTGTCCTTATTGTAATTTACAGTTAAAAGCAATGCAATCAAGATTAGCAGATATTCATGCACTTGGTGCACAACTTGTAGCTATCAGTCCTCAAATACCTGATAATTCACTAAACAAAGATGAGATATCAAAGATTGACTTTATTGTGCTATCAGACCAAAACGCAAGTGTAGCATCGAAATATGGTGTAGCATGGAAAGTACCTGAATTTTTAACAGACCATATGAAAGTAGATAGAGGCCTTGACCTAGAATCAATCAATAATGGAAATGCAGATATATTACCTATTCCTGCTACGTATGTACTTGGAAAAGATGGAATTATTACATGGAGGCATGTAGATGTAGACTATAGAACAAGAGCTGAACCTGAAGATATTATTGATGCTTTAAAAAAATTCTAATGCTTCATCATTTTTATTAGACAATACTTTAACTCTTAAATTATTTATAAGAGTTAAAGTCTTTAATTTATTATGGGTCGTAAGAGTAAATATTAAGTTAATTTTTTATTAAAAAACTCAATTGTTCTTTCCCATGCAAGTTGAGCATTTCCTTTATCATATCGACCTGTTGAGTCATTATGAAAACCATGGTTAGCATTTTTATACATGTGCATTGTATATTCAACATTATTAGCTTTTAAGTCCTGCTCATATTCAGGCCATGTGGCATTAACTCTTTTATCTAATTCACCTAATTGAATCATAAGAGGTGCTTTAATATTTTTACGTAAGTTTGCACTTGCAGGTGTACCATAAAAAGGTACTCCAGCATTAATAAGCTTAGAATCAACAGCAGCTAAATAATTTACAATATAACCACCAAAACAAAAACCAACAGCGCCTAATTTACCATTACTATTAGAGTGCGATTTTAAAAAGTGTGCAGCTGCAACAAAATCATTTTGAATTTTTGCTCTATCCATTGTTTTTTGCATAGCACGACCTTCATCATCGTTCCCTGGATATCCACCTAAAGGATATAAAGCATCAGGAGCAAAAGCAATAAAACCAGCTTTAGCAAGTCGTCTTGCAACATCTTTGATATAAGGGTTTAAGCCACGATTTTCGTGTATTACTAATACTACGGGAGCTTTTCCATCTAAATTTTTTGGAACTACTAAATAACCCTTTCCTTTACCATGACCTTCAGGCGAATCAAACTCTTCATATGTTGCTTTTATACCTTCATCATTAAAAGATACTTGCTCTGCTAAAAGATAATTTGGTAATAAAGCAGAAGTTAATGTAGCCATAGTAAAACCAAGAGCAGTTAAACCTCCAAGTTTTTTCATAAAAGTACGTCTATCTATTATGCCGTGTGCATATTCATCATACCAATCAAATGCTTCTTGAGGGATGTTATCATATTCTGTAGTATTATTTTTCATAGTTAATCCTTTATTTTTTAATAATTTATAGCTTATATTATAAGCTAATAAAAATAAAAAACAAAGTTAAAAACCGATAATTTTTATCTAAGTGTAACTTAGGATTGGAATAAAGTTCATATTGTGTACATTAATTTTATTTCCTATTTATTCCCCATTTAAATTTATCTTTATACCATCCATCTATATTAGAAATAGTTACACTATTTGCTCTTCCAGAACTAGCATGAATAAATTTACCATTGCCTAGATATATCCCACTATGATTTACGTGACCTTTTAAACTTGTATCAAAAAAAACTAAATCACCTCTTTTGATTTTATCTCTTGTAATCTTCCGTCCTATTTTTGATTGAGCAATCGATGTCCTAGGAACTTGAATGTTATTTTTATTAAAAACATAATACACAAATCCAGAACAATCAAAACTGTTAGGACCAGTTTTAGCATAAACATAGGGACTGCCAAGTTTTGATTTTGCTAAGGATAATAAAGCATCATTTGAATTAGTAGATGATTCTGCAGATAAATATTCAAACAAAGTAGATACAAGTGCTAATATAAAAAAGAAGGATTTTAATATTTTCATAATTTTATTGTTCCTCGTTCTTTTGTTTCTTTATATAAAAGCAATTATATCACAATACATATTAGCTATATTTTCAGGCAAAGGATGGTATCGTACGCTTAATATCAATATCATTTAGAAAAATGATTGTAAGGAAAATAAATGAAAAGATCTATTGGAATGAAAAGTTCTCATGCTCTAACAAATCAAAGTGTCGATGATGAAATCACAAAAATATCAGCTGGTAACTTTGCTTTAGGATATGAAAGTAAAAGTGGTCTATTTGTAGTTCAAAACTTTGGTCGTTCTGATACAGATTTAAATCAAGAAGTTAAAAACTGGATTGGTAAATATAAAAGATTTAAATTCTTCTATGCCTCAAGTCCTAAAAGTGCTTTTGTAAAAGAGTGCAAAAATTATCACGCTTTTGATAAAAAGAAACTAGACAATAAAACGCATCCCAAAAAACCTGAAGATGCAGATTATGATTGTCCTTATTGTAACTAAGGGAAAATACTGTGAATAGTGATTATGAAAAAAGAGCTTTAATAAATACAGATAAATTAATATGGGAAAAAAGTAAATATGAAAATGTCTTTAAAAAAATTTTAGCAATAAAAGACAATCAAGAAACAGCTTTAATAAAACTAGATAATTCAAGTGTTTTAAATAAAAACTCATTAATAAATAGTGTGGAGATATTCGTACTTGAAGGTATTTATGTTAATGAATATGGAGAGTTTGAAAAAGGTACATATTTAAAACTTTCAAAAGAAGATGAAGCCCAAGTATCCTCAAAAAATACATGTGTAATATTTAGAAAAACTAATCATTTTTCAAATAATGAACAAGTTATTATCAATACACAAAAAACAAATTGGTTAGAAGGCCAAGGTAATCTAGAGGTTATGCCTTTATCTGATCAAACTGCTTTAGTAAAATGGCCAGAAAATGAACGTTTTTTAGCTCATAAACATTGGGGTGGAGAAGAAATATTTGTTTTAAGTGGTACATTTATGGATGAATATGGAGCTTATGTAAAAAACACTTGGCTAAGAAGCCCCCACTTAAGTGAACATTTTCCTTTTGTAAAAGAAGAAACAATAATATTTGTTAAAACAGGTCATATCTAATTACATTGAGGAAAATGAATCATCTATTAATTCTATTTTAAGTAAGTCAAAACCTCTTCATTAATATTAAGAGTTTTTGGTTTAATATCTTTCATTAAATTTTTAAAATTTAATTCTATTTCATCTTTATTTTCACTAGTCATTTTTTGATTTGATTTGATTAAATAAACAGAAAAATCACTTAAAAATGAATTGATAAAAGACATCCATTGAGCAATTAACCCTTTAAAATCTAAAGATTTTATATTTACTTTTGCATCTTCATTAGCAGCGATAATAGCTTGATATTCTTCAAATTTATAGTAAGTTCTTAAAAAACTTGAAGCTCTGTTTTTAAGTTTATTTTTTAAATCTTTATTATTTGAAATATCTGCTAAAAGTAAAAAATACCCCATATGATACAGAGGAGTTAAAAAGGAAACTAGCTTTGAAGGCTCTTCTTCCCATCCATTAAATATATTTTTATAAGAGCTCTCGTTTAGATATTCTTCTTTCATTTTGTCAAAAAATGAAACAATATTAGTAAAATCTCCTTTATGATTTATATCTGGCATATATCTTGTCGTTTGAGAAATAAGTACAAATTTTTCTGCCGATTCTTTCATCACACTTTCTTTGAATTCTGAAGATTTATATAAAACACTAGTGTTAATTTCTAGATGATTTTTTTTTGAATAACTTGTTTCCATTTTAATATTTCCTTGATATTTATATTTTTTAAGTATTTTTGATTTTGTATTGTCACATAATTAGTCTTGATTCAGTATTTAAATAAAGTAATATAGTTGTCAAATCGCCTACTATTATAATTAAAAATTATACTATATTAATAATTTATAATTATAATAATTTGGCTAAGTTTAAGAATAATTATATATAATTTTAAAAATCAGATTAAAAGGAAAAATATGCAAAAAATATTAATTACAACATTATTATCAATAGTTATGAGTAGTGCTTTACTATCAGCACCTACACCAACATCACCAAAAAAACAAACGAAATGGGGCTTATATGTGGATGCTAAAGAAGCTAATTCAATGAAAAAAGCTGATCCAGATAATGTTTTATTTATAGATGTTCGTGATCCTGTGGAAATCATGTTTGTAGGTTTTACTGATGTCGTAGATTATAATATTCCATTTATGACTACTAATACAAATGAGTGGCACAGTAAAAAACCTGTATTTAAATTAGAAAAAAATAAATATTTTGAAGAAGATATTGCGAATGCATTAAAAATGAAAGGTATGTCAAAAGACACACCTATTTTGATTATGTGTAGAAGTGGTGGAACAAGAGGTGCACCTGCAACTAAATTATTAGAAGGTCATGGATATTCAAAAGTTTATGTTGTAACAGATGGATTTGAAGGTTCAAAAACTAAAACTGGTGATAAAAAAGGTTTTAGATTGGAAAATGGATGGAAAAATTCAGGGTTACCATGGAGTAATAAATTAAATAAAGAGAAAATGTACTTTACAAATTTTAAACATTAGTAAAAAAGAGGGATAGTTTACTAATTTAACTACTTAATTAATTAAGTAAACGTCCCCGGAATTCTGTGAAATAATTCTTTTGAATTTATTAAAACACCTTGTTAAGTATTTATTTTGTAAGCATTGCTTCATACATTCAATATCATTTTTTATCTTCAAATAACTCCCAAGTTTGTTTCTCATTAACTAAATTGGCTTTGTCAGTTACTTCAGATATTAATTCTCCAGAAGTTTTTGAAGTACCATTTGATTTACTCAAAGATGTATTAATTCTTTCTAGTAGCTTAATTCATAGACTCATTGAAATTTTAAATCCAACAAACCTCATCAACATTAATATTCACATGGATTTTATCACCAGGTAGTAAGGTCTGAGATTGCATTTCTTCTCTTGTGATTTTACTATTAAAAGAAATACCTCCAATACTAAACTCTATTAGAAGGTTTTGAGTTGAGGACTCTTGTCTTATTGATTGAATTTCACCTATTAAAGTATTAGAATTTTTCATATCATCACAGTTTTCTCTACAGATTTCTATATCATCTGAGTTTATCATTACTACTGAGTCTCTTTTTTTAGAATAGCTATTTGGTATAAGTAATCTTTGACCATCTATAAATACTTTTACAAGATTTCCTTCAGGGCTTTTTTCCCATGGTGCAAAAAGTAAGTTTACACTACCACTTTCTACTAAATTACCTTGAAAAAGTGCTACTCTACTATCACAGATATGATTTAGCCAGTTATGGTCATGACTTGAAATAAATATTGTAGTATTGTACTTTTGTTTTGCACTTAGAATCGCTTCTTTGATTAGTTGCGCTGAGTTTGTATCAACTCCACTTGTTGGTTCATCTAAGATTAAAACTTTTGGTTTTAGTATTAGTCTTGCTGCAAGTGCTACTCTTTGTGCTTCTCCACCTGAAAGCTGTGACCATTTTCTATTGATAAATGAGCTATCAAGTCCAACTAAAGATAAAGCTTCTTCAACTCTTTGCTCAATATCTTTAAAATCTTTTCTAAGCTTTAATCCAAACGCTACATTTTCATATACTGTTCGTTTTAACAAATATGGATTTTGGGGAACCATAACTATGTTTTGTTTTGTTTCTTGATTTATATGTTTATTATCAATTCCATTAAAATGTAAAGTTCCACTTGTTGGCTTATCTATAAAAGAAAGTAATGAAAATAGCGTTGATTTACCACTACCATTTGGTCCAAAAAAACCAATAATTTTATTTTCTTCAAGACATAAGCTATCTATACTTAATACTTTTTTACCATCATAATGTTGCTCGATATTCTCTAATTCATACAAAGTACTCACTGTGTCCATTTCCTTTTTAAAGATGATAATGCGATATTAACAATCAATGCTACTGCAAATAATACAAGCCCTAAAGCAATACCAGTTACAAACTCACCTTTTCCAGTTTCAAGTGCAATTGCAGTTGTTACTGTTCTTGTATGGTATTTAATATTACCACCAACCATCATCGAAATACCAATTTCTGTAATAATTCTTCCATAAGCAGTCATAGCAGCTGTCATAAGACCAAATCTAGCTTCTACTAGAGTTGCTACTAATATTTGATAAGAGCTAGCTCCCATGCCTTTTAAAGAGGTATACAGTCTTTTATCAACTGATTCAACTTGAGTTGCTGTAAGTGCAATTATAATAGGTAAACCTAGTACTATTTGACCTATTATTATTGCTTGTTGTGAAAATAGTAAATTATACTCACCAAATGGCCCAGCTTGCGAAAGCATAGTATATGCAATAAGACCAATTACTACTGTTGGTAAGGCTAGAAGCGTATCAACAATAGTTCTTATTACTGCTTTACCAAAAAAGTTATAATAACCAAGAGCAAATCCTAAAGGAAGCCCTATTGCTAAACTAATTAGTAAAGACCATGATGACACAGTTATAGTTGTAGTAATTGCAGAGTACACACTCTCATTACCTGAGACTAATAAATCAATTGCCTCATTAAAACCATCGGTGAATAAATTCATTTTCTATTAAAACCTTTTGTCTATTTATCAGCGTTTGGAATAAATAAAGCTTGACCTAATAATCTAAAGTCAGCTATTGTTTTTTGAGTAGTTGGTGAAACAACCCAGTTTGTGAATTTTTTTGCAAGTTCTGGTTTTACATTTGCACATTTTTCTTTATTAATAGAAACAACAGAGTATTGATTGAATAATGATTTATCACCCTCAACTACTACTTTCATCATATTTTTATCACCAGTTTGTGACATATATTTAATCCAAGTACCTCTATCAGTCATTGTATATCCACCTTTTTCAGATGCCATATTGATAGTTCTTAGCATTCCTTGACCAGTTTGAACATACCATGAAGATTCAGCTTTTGTATCTACATTTGCATTTTTCCATAAAGAAAGTTCTTTTTTATTCGTTCCTGAATTATCACCACGTGAGAAGAAGTTTGATTTGTTAGTTTTGATTTTTTGTAAAGCATCACTTGGAGTCATTCCATTTACCATTGCTGGATCTTTTTTTGGTCCTACTATTACAAAATCATTATACATAACTTGCTTTCTATCAACACCAAATCCAGTAGCTATAAATTTTTTCTCAGATGCAGGTGCATGAACAAATAAGATATCAACATCACAATTTCCACCCATTTTAAGAGCTTTTCCAGTACCAGTTGCTACCCATTTTAAATTTGTTCCTGTTTCTTTTTCAAAAATAGGAGCTAAATAATCTAATAAACCTGTATTATCAGTACTTGTTGTTGTTGCCATCATTAATGAGTCTTTTGCACTTAAGCTTGTTGCAAAAACCATTGACACGGATGCTGTAAGTAAAGCCAGTTTTTTTAAATTCATTTTATTTTTTCCTTTTAATTAAATATATTTATTTGTGTTTGTAATAACTTGTTATTAAATTTAATAACCTTAACCATTTGCTTTTGCTCTATATTTGAAGTGTTCTCATCTGTTACTAAGATGCAATTACTTTCATATAAAGCAGTAATCATTCCTGAACCATATTTATTGTTTCTTGTTACGCTAAATCCTCCATTTTCTAGATTTCCAAGTACTAAATTTACTCGTCCTTTTTTTGTTTTAAATTCTTGTACATTATTTGCAATACAAATATCATGGTAAAAACCACTATTACCTTGTATTTTATTTAATACAGGAATTGCAAAAAGTTGCATATTTACCATTGCTGTTAGTGGATTTCCAGGTAAACACATTACAAAAGTTTGCTTATTTTCATGTTCTATACTTCCCATCATAATAGGACGTCCTGGTTTTACATTTACACCATGAAAAGCAGTTTTTAAACCATTTTGAATAAATGCCTCACCAACAAAATCAGCATCTCCCATAGAAATACCACCTGTAGTAATTACAACATCATAAGTTTTTAGATTAGATATAAAATTTATAGATTCTTCTAAATTATCAGGAACTACACCACTATAAGTTGCGTCAAATCCTGCTTCGCTTAAAAGTGAAACTAAAGCATAAGAGTTACAGTTGTAAATCTCTTCTTCATTTGCTTCTTCCCAAGGTTCTTTAAGCTCATTTCCTGTTGATACAACTGCTATTGAAATTTGCTTAAAAACTTCAATCATCATAAGACCTTGAGAAGCTAAAAGAGTAATATGAGATGAGTTTATAACTTCACCTTTTTTAAATAATACATTTCCCTCTTTTTGCTCTTCACCTTTTAATCTTAAATTACTTCCTTCTTTTAAATCACTTGGAAGTGTTACAGTTTGTTCATTTGCATTTATACAATTTTCAATTGGAATAATAGTATCAACATCACTTGGAACCTTTGCTCCTGTCATAATTTTATAACATTCTTCCTCTTTTAAAATTGCTTTTACATCATCACCTTTATCACCTGCAAAAATCACTTTTTTGATTTTTAGTGTTTTTCCTGCATCTTTGATTTTAAAAGCAAATCCATCCATAGCTGAGTTATTAAAAGAAGGAAGGTTCTTCTTACAAAGTACATCACTTCCTACAACTCTTCCTAAAGCTTTTGAAATTGGTATTATTTCTTTTAGAGTTGTTGTTTTTGCTAAATCTAAGCTAATTTTTACAGCTTCTTGAAAATCTAAAAAATTCATTTTATTGCTCATTTAAAACCTTTATTTGTTTATATTTTTTTACAAATGTTTTTATAATTTTTTCAATCTCTTCTTCTTCAAACTCTTGTGTAAAAGTTAATGAAATTGCATTTCTTGAAATGATTTCTTCATATCCCATTTCTTGAATAACTCGAGAAGGCATTGATAAACCGAGAGAACATCCTTCACCATTTGTAATATGAATAGAGTTTAATGCTAATGTTCTAATAATTTCTCTTGCTTTTATGTTTTTTAATGCAAAATGAAGAGAAAAAGGAAGTGTTTGTTTTGAATCTACAAAAAAGTATAAATCCTCACCAAAAGCCTCAATAAGCTTTTGCTTGAAAATATCTTTTTGTGAAGTATGAAAAGATTGTATTTTTAAACCTTCACTAATAGCAATTAAAGAGGCTACATCTTTAAAACCAATAACTTGCTCTTCAAATAATTCCTTGTTATATAATAAAACTGAAGATAAGGCATAACCACTTAATTTATATGCATCAAAATAAACAGCATCACTAAAAGATGAAAACTGTGCACTTGCATTTGAAATAATTGTAGCCTTGCTAAGTGTTTTGATTTCTTCTAAATCAACTTTTACAAAAGTATCAATTACATAAGAAGAGATAAAAATAAAATCTGCATTTGTATTTTTAATATCATTTACATTTATATTTCCATCTTTTTGTAAGCTAATCCAATCAAGTTCAAAGCCTAATGCTTCATACTGTTTAGCTGCTTGAACAATTGCATGTGATTCTCCAATACTTACAGCAATTTTCCCTTTTTCTTTTAATTCTAAAAATAGTCCGAGAAAACCACTTTTAGAGAATGAAAAAGTATTTAACTTAGAAAATGAATATTCTTTTTTAAAACTATTTTCAAGTTTTTCATATTCATCATTACTTTTTAATATTCCTAATGATAATTCATTTGATATATGCAAATTTTGCACATTTGGGTATTGTAAAGAATTTAATTTAATCACTTTTCACCTTCTTTAATCTTTAGTATCTCTTTGTTATCTTTCAAAAATAGCTCTTTATATCTTTTGTCTGCATATTTTTTAATATCATATTGTAAGATTTTATATGTTTGTATTACTTCTCTTGCTTTTGGAGTAAGTGAGCTACCACTTAGCTCACCTTGTCCTTTATTTGTATGTACTAAATCATCTTCAATATGTTTTTCTAATATTTTTATATGTGACCAAGCTTTTTTATAATTCATCCCAACTTTTTGAGCTGCTTTTGAAATAGAACCTGTTTCATCAATTAATTCTAATACTTCAGTTTTTCCACCACCAAAAATTAGATTTTGTTCTTCATCTTCAATCCAAATTTTAACTTTTACTTTCATGATGTCCCGCTTTATGTCCTTGTTTTTCTCTAAAACATCCAAGTTGACAATGTACTACATCAATATCAGTACCCTTAACTGTAGAACCTACTGTACGTAAAGAAGTTTTCTTAGCTTCTTCCCATAGAATTTCACAACCAAGTCTTTTCTTCCCATTATAGTTTTCTTCTAATTTATTATAAACTGCCATATTTGGATCTTGAAATTTAATCTTTCCAAACACACCTAACTCACAATTTGTTATCTTTAAACCTAAACTTTTTGTAATAGCAGACATTTCTTTTGGCTCTCGTCCAATTAAACGTGCAACTTTAAACGCCTTTAGACAAGACATTTTTCCGTCTTCGTCTAAATTTGTCATTATTAATTCTTTTTGAATATTATCAAGTTTAAAATCTAAATTATCATCAATACTAGACATCTATTCTCCCTTGATGTGTATATAAATTCATTTTTTTACCTCTTGCAAAACCTATCATTGTAACTCCATGTTTATGTGCAACTTGCACACCTAAATATGTAGGTGCAGTTCTTGATACAATAATAGGAATTTTGTGCATTACAGCTTTTGTAACCATTTCAGAACTTAAACGTCCTGATACAAATAAAACTGATTTTGATGTATCTAAACCTTTTAATTTACATTTACCAACAACTTTATCAATTGCATTATGTCGCCCAATATCTTCAGCAGTAATAGTAGACCCATCTAGTAAATAAATCATAGCTTTATGAACACAACCAGTTAGATAATATAATTCACTCTCTTTGTAAAAGATTTTTACTTCTTTTGAGATTGTTTCTGGTTTTATAGTAAATGCAGTTTGGTTAAAAGGTATTTCTAAAGAACCTTCAATATTTCCAGTAACTCCACCACCACAACCACTTACAAGTGTTTTTTCTTTATAAAGGTTTTCTAATGAACCATCATTAATTTTAGCCTTTACATCTACTCTTAATCCATCTTCACTAACACTTAATTCTTCTATATCATCAACACTTGAAATTACATTCTCACTCATTAAAAAACCAATTGCATGAGCATCTTGATCTTTTGGAATACACATCATAGATATAGTTTTTTCACCATTTAAATACAAGTTAAGACGTGATTCATCTATTGTCACATCCTCAAATTCTGTCGCTTCATTTTCTATAAGTTTGTCAATAATTACTGTTTTTAAATATTTGGCGTTTTCTATATTTTCCATGTTTTTCCTTAATATGCAAATCTTGCATATATCTATATTATAAAAAAGAAAAGAGGCTTTACTCCCTAAGGAGTAAAACTACTTAATCTATTTTTTTAAATCTTCGTATTCTAAAATTTCTGGTCTAAATTGTTCTAAATATTCAACAGGTAATCTTCCAGTAATTATACCAGGAATATAACCTTTCACTGAAACAAAATATGAATAAATTGTTTCAAATGTAAAGAACGAAATAATCGCACTTCCCATAAAGTGAACAAATAAAAGCAATCTTTTAACCTGAATAGTTTCAGCATGTGTTGCTGCATCAGGGAACATAAACCAAATAATAAAACCACTTAATACAAGTAAGAAGCCAAAAGCTACGTACGCATAATAATTAATTCTATTCATTGCTTCATATTTTCCTCGCAAAAAGATCTTATTCCAAATCTTCATACTTGGTCTTGCAAAATACTTATGATCTTTAAAAGCAATTATTGTCATAATAAGCCAAACTGGTATCCAACCTACTCCAACAATTTCATGAGTTGCTCTCATAAATCTAGCAATTTCTCCACCACCAGTTACATTTCCAAATGTAATTGAAAAACCAGTGATAAATAAATATATCATAATGATAATATTTAACATTAGTACTAATCTTTGAAAAATAGAATATACTTGAACAGTATCTTCTGCTCTAGTAATTTTTGCTTGTTTTCTTCCCTTTGCAACAATAAACATTGTTAAGAACAATAAAAATTCAACTAAAAATACTATAGGTAGTAAATGTTGTCTCTCTTCAAATGCTCTTATTACTTCTGGTGCAATTGAATGGTAATCTGGTCCAAATAAACCAACTTCCATTTGTTGATAGTTAGTTAAACTTTCAAATGGAACAATTTGCCCTGTAAAATTACCTTGCAGCATTTGTAAAATAAATTCATATACATATGAAATATCTGCAATAGTTGCTAACCAAAAGTACCAATATGTTAAAAGGACGAATAGAAGGCCTATAATTAAATAGACCTTATACTCACTTAGAAAACTTTTATTTTCCATACGCTTTATCCCAACCGTAAGGTGCAGACTGAACTCCATGTCCAGATGCCATTACTCTTTCTCTAAAAATATTTGATACAGATTCTGCATCACCTACTAATAAAGCTTTTGTTGAACACATAGCAGCACAAACAGGAACTCTACCTTCAGAAATTCTATTCTGACCGTATAATTCTCTTTCATGTTCACTATTTGTTTCTAATGGACCACCAGCACACATAGTACACTTATCCATTACACCTTTTGTTCCAAATGCTCCATTTTTAGGGAACTGTGGAGCTCCAAATGGACAAGCATATAAACAATATGAACAACCAAT
The DNA here is from genome assembly GCF_001956695.1 of Poseidonibacter parvus. Taxonomy (NCBI): domain Bacteria; kingdom Pseudomonadati; phylum Campylobacterota; class Epsilonproteobacteria; order Campylobacterales; family Arcobacteraceae; genus Poseidonibacter; species Poseidonibacter parvus. The sequence goes on along the minus strand of NZ_CP019070.1, from coordinate 1,141,174 downwards.
ACATTTATCTTTATCATGTAAAACAATACCATCTTGTCTAATGTAAAAACAATCTACTGGACATACTTGCTCACAAGGTGCATCTGTACAGTGCATACAAGCAACAGATAAAGAAAACTCCATCCCTTGCTTACCTTCGTTTACAGTTACAACTTTTCTTCTAGAGATCTCAACAGGTAACTCATGAGCTTCGGCACAAGCAACTGAACAACCATCACAATGAATACATCTGTTTTCATCACAGTAAAATCTCATACTTGCGAAATCTACATTATTATTACTCATTTTGCTCTCCTACACTCTTGATATCTGACATAATCCACCCTTAGTCTCAGGTATTTGAGTAACAATGTCATAACCGTAGTTAGTAACAGTATTTGCACTCTCACCTGTAGCATAAGGAGCAGTTCCATCAGGATACTTATGAAGTAAACTTTCACCTTCCATTACACCTGCGAAGTGAATTGGAATAAATATTCTATCAGGACTAACTGAATAAGAATAATGTGCTTTTACTTTAATTTTAGTTCCTTGAGGTGAATGAATCCACATCATTGAACCATCTCTAATTCCGTATCTACCAGCTAAATCTGGATTAATATCACAGAACATTTCTGGTGTTAATTTTGCAAGATACTTAGATGCTCTATTTTCCATACCAGCACCATTCATATTTACAAGTCTTCCTGTTACAAGGTTAATTGGGAAATCTTTTGCCCAATCTTGTTTAGTTTGCTCAGAAATATATCTTGTATCTACTCTCCAGTGATTTGGCTTATCTGCAAAACTTGGATAATCTTTTGTTAAATCTGTTCTAGGCGAATGTAGAGGTTCTCTATGTTTTGGAATCTCATCTGCCCATCCCCATACTTTTGCTCTTGCTTTTGCATTTCCATAAGGAGCTATTCCAGCTTCCATACATTTTTCAGCAATAATATTTGATTTATCAACTTTCCAGTTTTTACCAATTCTAGATTTCTCATCTTCTGTTAAAGTAATTCCTAAAACAGCTTCAATGTTATCTTTATTAATTTCAGGATATCCATCTTTGTTACTTGAAGCTTTTGGTGCACTACCTTTACCAGCTAGTAAATTCTCACCATCTCTTTCCATACCAAATCTGTTTCTGAATCCCATACCACCTTCTTTAACACTTCTGTTAATATTGTATAGTACTGGACTTCCTGAATGTCCTTCTGTCCAACAAGGCCATGGTAAACCATAGTACTCACCAGTCATATCTCCATAACCTCTTAAAGTTACTTCGTCAAACATGTGCCAATTTTCTTGGTGTGCTTTTAATCTTTTAGCTGTCCAACCTGTTAATCCAATAGTTTTGATAATTCTAGCTATCTCATCTGTTGCATCTTCTGGCCATTTGAAATCTTTTTTATCATCATTCATTTTCATACCAGCTGTAAATTCATCATAGAATCCAAGTCTTTTTGCTAATTCAAACATAATGTCTTCATCTGTTTTAGATTCAAACATTGGTTCAACTACTTTATCTCTCCATTGAGCAGATCTATTTGTAGCTGTTACTGAACCGCTTGTTTCAAACTGAGTAGCTGCTGGTAAAATATACACATCATTTTGCTTATCAGTTATAATAGCACCCTCATTAACAAATGGATCACAGAATACTGCAATGTCTAAGTTATCTAGAGCTTCTTTAACTTTTTTTGTTTGTGCAGTTGATGTAATACCATTACCCATAACAAATAAAGCTTTTAATCTTGTTCCTGCATTGTGAATTGCATCTTCGCCTTCATTTTCACCAAGTACACCAGCCCACCATCTAGCTAATGTGAAACCTTTTTTACCCATCCATGAAGGATCTTTAAATCTACCTTGAAGCCAATCAAAATCTACACCCCATGAAGAAGCGAAGTATTTCCATGAACCTTCTGATAAACCATAATAACCAGGTAATGAATCAGCTAAACAACCAAAATCAGTTGCACCTTGAACATTATCATGACCTCTAAGAATATTAGTTCCACCACCTTCAACACCCATATTACCAAGTGCCAATTGTAAAATTGGAGCCATTCTTGTATTAGAAGTACCATTTGTGTGTTGCGTTAATCCCATAGCCCAAATTAATGTACCTGGTGTATTGTGTGCGTAATGCTTAGTAATTTGTACAATTAAATCTGCATCAACACCCGTTACTTCTGCAACTTTTTCAATAGGCCAATTTTTAGCCTCTTCCATGATATCTTTCATACCAAAAACTCTATCGTTGATAAAGTTTTTATCATGCCAATTATTTTTAAAGATGATATTTAACATTCCATACATAAATGGAATATCAGTACCAGGTCTAATTTGTGCATAATAATCAGCTTTTGCTGCTGTTTTAGTAAATCTAGGATCTACTACAATAATCTTTGTGTTATTTCTTTCTTTTGCTTTTAAGAAATGTTGGAACCCTACTGGATGATTTACTGCTGGATTTGCTCCAAAAATAATTATCGCTTTAGAATTTTGAATATCTCCTAAAGAATTTGTCATAGCACCATAACCCCATGTGTTTGCCACCCCGGCAACTGTTGAGCTATGTCAAATTCTAGCTTGGTGATCTATATTATTAGTTCCAAACATTGCAGCAAATTTTCTGTAATAATATGATTGCTCATTACCGAATTTTGCTGATCCTAAAAACATTGTTGAATCTGGACCATCTTTTTGTCTAAGATCTTCTAATTTTGAAGCAATACCATCTAAAGCTTCATCCCAAGAAATTCTTTTCCATTGTCCATCTTTCTTAACCATTGGATGCTTAAGTCTTACTTCTGATCTAACCATATCAATCATATCAGCACCTTTACAGCAGTGCCCTCCAAGTGATACAGGGTGATCTTGAGCAACTTCTTGTCTTACCCACACGCCATTTTGTACTTCTGCTATTACACCACAACCAACAGAACAAGCTGTACAAACAGTTTTCACCATTTTTGAACCAGGGAATGGATTTTTAATCTCTTCCTCTGTAGCTTTTCTAGTTGCATTTGTACTAGCAAAAGAAGACGTAACACCAAATGCAGTAGCAACCGCAGCCATTTTCATAAATGACCGTCTTCCTACCTTTGCATTTAGAGTTTCATATGTATTTGCTGACATACATTACTCCTTTTATTTTGCAGTCTTGTAATATTCTTCCCAAGCCGCAGATTTTTTGTATAGAATCTCTTTTTTTGTAGAGCTTCCTAAAACAACACCATTATTTTCATCACTTTGTGTATGTGAATCACCGTTAGCCGCCAATACACTAGTTCCCGCAACTGCTGCAGCACCCGCAGCAACAAGTGCTGTCTTCTTTGCAAAATTTCTTCTACTTTCTTGCATGACTGACCTCCTTATAGAAATTAAGTCCCTTGAATTAGAGACTTTATTAAAAAAACTTAATTTTCTTAATAAAATCTCTAAGGATTTATTATTTATATATCTGTTTCCATTGCTGTTGCTGTATCAACAGGTCCTGTAACTATGTCTTCTTTTGGACCTAAAGCTTTTAAAGCTTTATTTTTTGCTCGTCTTTCTAATTCTTCATCAGAAATTCCATCACTTTTTACTTCTTTTTTAATTTTTTCTTTTGGCTTTGGTTTTGAAACTTCTAAATATAATCTTTCAAATTCAGCAAATGAGTGTAATACAATCATCAATTGTGCAAATATTTTTGCATTTTCACTTTCATAAACTTCTTTTGCAAACTCATCTACAAAATCATTTAAAATTTGTGAGAAAATACAATGAACTGTATTTTCATACTCTTTTTCTCCATTAGCAATATTATCACATAATTGAGCCATAAAAGAAAAAATAAATCCAATTGAATCTTCATAATCAAAATAGCTTTTTTCATCACGTCTTAGCTTTGTTTTTGCAACAAATTGAATCATTTCTACTCTTTTTTTACCTGATTCAACACCTTCATCATAATAAGAAGCTGTAAGTCTTATTTTTTTGTTTAAAGGACTATGAAATAAATCATCAAATTCTTGAACTAAAGCAACATTTGAACTAGGATCTAATTCATCTGAAATATTTTGTAAAGCTTTTCCTGATTCAATATCTAAAGGACTATCTTTTAGAATATTAATTAATCTTACTAATTCAAAATAGTTTTCACTTTTAGATGAAACTATAAAAAAGTTTGCAAATAAATTATAATAAAGAGCTCTAGCTTTATTTATTCCTTGAGTATCTTGCATTAGTCATTTCCTTTATTTTTTTGATCATAATAATTTTGCATCATAATTTTTGGTTTACAATCAGCACAACAGTATAAAGATCTCTCTTTAACAGGGTCATGTGAGAATAACGGAGCCATCATATCTGCAATTTTAGTTACAGATTTTACTGTTGCAAACTCTACCCCACACTCAACACATGCAAATAATTCATCTTGTGCTAAAACACTTTCTTTAAACCAAGTTGGCTCTAATTTTATTACATCTCTTTCAATAGTTAAACAATCAGCTTCAGGACATGAAACTTCACAATAACCACATGATGTACATAATGATGGATTAAGTCTTAAAGTATTATCACTTGCATCTGCTTGTAGTGCATCAACATTACAAGCTCCCACACAAACTAGACATAAAGTACATTTATCTTCATTTACTTTTACAAGTCCATAATGAACGTGTTCTCCAGTTTTAACCTCACCTAAATCTTCATCACCTACAATTTTTTGTAATCTATGAGAGAAAATTTCTCTTTTTTTAAGTGTATCTTGATTGAAGTTAAATTCTGAACCTTCAATAAATGAAACTTCTTCAAGTGCATTTTGAAGTTCTTCTTCGTTCATAGCAACTAAAATAGCATCTTTACCATATTTAGCTTGATAAATATCATTTACAATTCTAATAGCATCTCCACTTCCTTTTGAAATAAAATCACTATAGAAAATTACTTGTGAACCAGATATTTGAAGTAGTGTTAAAAATGAAGCTTCATGTAAAAACTTTTCTCCTTCAACTGCAAAAGGTAAAACATTTTCTTTTAAAGAAAGATTTAAATCACCTATATTCATTTTTTCAGGAACTACTAAAGGGTGTGTTTCTTCATAGAACTTACTCATTTCAAATAATGACTCTTTGTTTGATGGAGCATAATCTATTGCACCACTTGGACAAACAGAAACACAACCACCACAACCATGACAATCAATTTGAGAAAAGCCTAATGTTTTTGTTTCATCATCTTTAGTGATTGCAACAGTTGGACAAACCTCTTCACATTTAGAACAAATTTCTTCTCTTCTTTCATGATACTGGCAAATACTTTGATCATATGTTGTAAATTTTTTGTAAGAATATTCATTAATATTCTCTTTTAAAGTTTGTACAACTTCTTCTACACTTGAAAGATTTGGATCAAATGTTCCACTTTGATTAAGACCTATTTGTTTAGCATCAAACCAAACAATTTGAGAAACGTTTAAAGTAACATCTTTACCTTCATCATCAACTATAACTGTAAGATTTCCAATATGGCCTGAGATTTCTTTTACAATATCTTCATTTACAGAAAATAGTTCAAAATCATCAGGCATTATACAGGCTGTAAAAGCTTCATATTCTTCTTGAGAGTTTGTAATTAGTAATAATTGTTTTGAAACTTCTTCTGAATAAGATATATCTTGTGCAAAATCATATTTACTTGCAGCAATTTCATAAAGCTTTAATACATTTTCAATTTTTGCTGATACTGAATCTTTTGAATTATTTATATAAAATTCTATTTCACTTGCGTTTAATTCTGATTGTACTTCTTTTGTATTTGATATTAAAAAATTCTTTTCTTTTGTATCTTCGATATTTGTTGTAACTAAAATTTCTTCACTTAGTGGGAAATCTAGTTCTTTTGGGTTATAATAAATAAATTCTTGCATTTAACATGCCTTTTTAGTCAATAATATTTTATTTTAATAATATATGTATAAAAATTAAACAAAGCTTAAAAGTTAAAAAATATTTTACCAAAAAAAAATAGACTGTTACTTTTAACCTCTAATTTAAATTTAATTATTTTTATATCTAAATAATTAAAGCCATATTTTGTTCATTTTTTAGTAAACTGTCTTATGATTAAACGTATACCTATATTACTTTTTATTTTTGCATTACTATATATTTATTTTAAGGATGAAGTATTTACAAGTAAAACTATTACTATTGGAACATCCATTCCTAAAACAGGAATAATAAAAGCATGGGGTGATTCAGTAACTGCAGGAGCAAACTCATATTTTAAGTTTGTGAATGAAAAAAATATTCTAGGAAATAAAAAAATTGATTTTTTAATTTATGATGATAAATATGAACCAGAGCTTACAATAGATAATACTAACAATCTTACATTTAAAGATAATGTCTTTGCACTTTTTGGTTTTGTAGGAACTCCAACGGTTAAAAGTATTTTACCAATTTTATATGATGAAGATATTCCTTTCTTTGGAGCTTTTACAGGAGCTTCATTTTTAAGAAACAGTAAAAAAGAAAACTTAGTGAATTTTAGAAGTTCTTATGAAGAGGAAATCGAAGCTATTGTTTCTCATTTACATGACGATAAAGGATTAACATCAATTGCAGTTTTTTATCAAAATGATGATTATGGAGAAGAAGGTTACATATCATTATTAAAATCTTTAGAAAAAAGAAATTTATCTTTAGTAGCACAAGGTTCATATAAAAGAAATACATTTTCAATAAACCATGCTTTTAATGAAATCAAAGATGCACACCCGCAAGCAATAGTTATGGTTGGAGCTTATAAAACAAACTCTTTATTTATAAAAAAAGCAAAAGAAAATGAATATTTAAAAGATGCAATATTTTGCAATATTTCATTTGGAGATGCAAATGAAATGATAAAAGAGTTAAAAAAACAAAATACAAATACTAATAATCTTTTGTTTTCACAAGTTGTTCCAAACTATACAGATACTAGTATTCCTACAATTTTAGGATATCAAACATTGATGAAAAAATACTACCCTGAAGAAGAACTTGGTTTTATTTCATTGGAAGCTTATCTTAGTGCAAAAATATTAGTTAATGCATTAAATAGAGTAAAAGGAGACTTAACAAGAAAGAAATTTCTAAGTGCATTGAAAAAAACACCTTATAATTCATTAGATGGAATATATTTAAACTTTAGAAACACACAACTTTTAAATAAAGTTTATCTATTTCATTATGAAAACTCAAAATTTGTAGAAGTGAAGAACTAACATGAGTTTAAAAAAAATACTAATATTCTTTGATAATCTTAGCTTTAAATATAAAACATCATTTTTGATTTTTATTATTACAGGTGGAATGATTTGTATTGTTGTCTTATCACAAATTTCAACTTTTACGATAAAAGAAGATTTTGATACTTTATTTGATAACAGAACAAAAACATTAATCAAACTTGAAAATATAAAAGATATTTATAGCGTGAATATTCAAGATACATTAAAAGATTTAGAACAAGCAGACATAACATATAATCAAGCAGATGAAGTTTTAGCTTTAGCACAACAATTGATTGATAAAAATTGGAGTGAATACAAAATAAATATACAAAATAAAAAAACTAGAATATTCATAACAAAGTTTATAAAAGATTTTTTAATTCATGAAGAAAAATATTATGAAAATAAAATATTAAAACAAAATATTATAAAAAATATAAATAAAAAACTTTTAGATATAAAAGATAATCTTAATATCAATCAAAATAATAAAAACTTTGCAAAACTAAACCTTGATATAAATGCAATATCAATCTATCTTACTAGTTTGATTAATTATGATTTATCACTTGCAGTTAATGAAAAAAGAAACACTCAAAAAATATTTAATACAATAATGATATTTTCCTTTATATCTATTATTTTAGTTTTTTTATTTTCAATAATTCTTACAGTATTAATAATCAATAATTTTAAAGTTTTACATAATACCTTAGAGCAAAAAGTTGAAGATAAAACAAAAGAATTAATAGAGTTAAATAACTACCTTGAGACTAAAGTATCAAAAGAAGTTGCTCAAAATAGAAAAAAAGATATTATCATGTTTCAACAAGCAAAACTTGCTTCAATGGGTGAAATGATTGGAAATATAGCTCACCAATGGAGACAACCTTTAGGTTCTTTAACAATGATAGTACAGAGTTTTCAGACAAAAATGTCTTTAGGAAAATTAAGTGAGAAATTTGTAGATGAAAAAGTAGAAGATGCATTATTGCTAGCTAATAATATGTCAAATACACTTGATGATTTTAAAAACTTTTTTAGTCCAGATAAAGCAAGAAGTGATTTTTTTATAAAAAACTGTATTGAACATTCAATGCAACTAGCGAAATATTTATTAGAGAAAGAAAATATACAAATAAAACTAATTGTAAAACAAGATATTCAGATTAATAGTTTTTATAATGAACTATCGCATGTTTTTTTAAATATCTTATCTAACTCAAAAGATGCTTTATGTGCTATATCTAATAAAAATGATAGAATTATTAAAATAATAGTACATAAATATAAAGAAAATATCATCATAAATATGATTGATAATGGTGGTGGAATAGATGAAGAAATTATTCCTAAAATCTTTGAACCATATTACACAACAAAGTATAAAAGTGCTGGTACAGGAATTGGTCTTTATATGTCAAAACAAATTATTGAAAAACATATGAATGGTACAATATTATATAAAACTGTTAGTCATAAAATTATTGATAAAAGAAGTTTTAATTGTTCACTCTTTACAATCAAAATCCCAATAAAGCAAGAGTTTAAAAAGGAAATAAATGCAAAATAAAGATTTAAATATATTACAAGATTTTAATATTTTATATTTAGAAGATGATGAGAATTTATTAAAACATACAAAAGATTTATTAGAAGATTTTGTTAACAATATTTATGCAGTTAAGACTTCAAAAGAAGCTATGAATATATTACTAAATAAAAAAGTTGATGTAATTATCTCAGATATTTTACTTGAAAATGAAAATGGAATTGATTTTTTAAAACATATAAAAGAAAAAGAAATATTTATTCCAACTATACTTACAACTGCACATACAGATACAAAATATTTACTTGATGCAATAAAACTAAAAGTAGAAAATTATATTGTAAAGCCTATTAATATTAAAGAACTACTAAATAGCTTACATGATATTTTACTTCCAATTGTACAAAAACAAGAGATTTTAAAAAACATTTATGTAATCAAAACTATTTCAGCAATTACAGATAGTAAGCAAGTTGATATTATAAAATATATCATAAATAGTTTAGACAATGATAATCATTTTACAGCTTCTTATACAGATATTATGGAAGAGATATCAATATCAAAACCTACGTTGATAAAACTATTTAAAGATTTAGCCCAAAAAGATATTTTAGTAAAAGTAGCTCATAAAACTTATAAATTTAATCAAAGTGCTTTAAAATAAATCTAAAGCACTGGTTTATCAACTCCAAACTTTTTATACCAATCATAAGATAATACAATATGATGATTAGCTTCATTGTCTAAGCTTTTTAGATACTCATCATTTGGGTATGTTTTAGTTAATTTAATCCAAATATTTACAGCAAATAATAAATGAGCTTTAATATCTTTTGGAACTGGAATATAAGGTCTAAAATCTGTAATTCCATCTTTTTCTAATTGTGCTAATTTTTCATCTGAAATATAATCAATTGGTGTATTTGTTCGTGGATTTCTAACTATTTTTGCTTCCATATCTTTTTGATATTGTGCATAATCAAATACTTCTACAGGTTCGTAATCTTTGTTCATAACTTCATTCATATTTAAACTTCTTTATATTTTTTTCGTATTATATCAAGAAATATTTAAACTCATTTTACTTCAAAGAACATCCGCAAGATGTAATGTTTTCATCAACTCTTAAATAAGCTCTTACTTTTCTTGAGATTAAATCTACAAGTATATTTAACAATGCCGTTACAACTAAAAGTAAAAACATCTTATCGAGTCTAAAATCTGCAATAGCAGAATCAATAAAGAAACCTAATGTAGCAATTCCTAAAATACCTAAAATCGCACTCTCTCTCATAATTATTTCCCATCTATAAAAAAGGTAAGCTAAGAACTGATTATAAACTCTTGGCATTATTTCATAAAAATAAAGATTAATTCTTTTTTTACTTACCCCAGCTCTTAAAGTAATTAAAGTCGTTTCATTACCCATTAAATGCCCAATAATTGAACCATTATGAAGCATAAGAGCTAAAGCTGCAGGAAGCATTGAAGGACCAAAAAGCTGTAAGAAAATATAAGCTAATATATACTCAGGAGTTGAACGAAGTATTACTAAAACTATATGACTTAAAACCCTTGTAGGTTTTGAAACAAATTTTTGTGATAATAATGGAAATAAAATCAAAGCTAAAACTGCTGTTAGAACAAGTGATAATTGCGTTAAAACAATTGTATTAATCGTTCCAGGAACTATCTCATTTGTAAAAATATTTGAAAACCAAGAAAGAGTTTTTTCAAAACCTAGGTCATTTCTAATTGGATGAGGGACAATATCATTTGTAACAAATCTAATTAAATTATCAAGATTAAAACCTTTAAAATCATCTAAATAAAAAAATGAAGCAATAACTAAAAAAGGAAAAGAATATTTTGTAAACCAATATTTAATAGTTGCAATTACAATATAAAACGAAATTAAAATCATCCATACTTCAGAATAAATTCCTTGCATAAATGATGATGATAAATAATAACCTAGTGTTGTAATTCCAACAAAACCTAAAATAGCAGTTGAACGTAAAGCACACTCAAATCTATAAAGTGTGTAAGATACTAAATGTGGGAAAGCATCGGGTATTTTTGTAAATAAAAAGTAAGATAAGGCATCTTTACCTCGTAAAACTTTAGGAAAGGTATCATGCTCTTCAAGTATTTCTGCGTATACTTTTCCTAAAATCGCACTATATGGTATTACAATTGCTAGTAATGCTGTTAATGTATTAAGACCAAATATTTGTAAAAAAATTAAAGCCCAAAAAAGTTCATGTATTGCTCTTGTAATTGCTAATGAAATTCGCACTAATAAAAAATTAAAAAACAGTGCTAAAAAAAATCCAATAATAGAAGAGAAAAATATTGCTAATATTGCAATTGAAATAGTATTTAAAAATGCATCAAATAAAATTGAATAATCATTAAATTTCAAATCAAAAATAGAATAAAAAAAATCTTTTGTAAGTTGAGTTGTATCAACAGTTGATACTTCTAAATCAGCAAGAATAAAAGAAAGAATTCCTATAAAAATGAATAATATAGAAACTTTAGTATTTTTAGTCACAGACATAATATAACTTTTGTCTATCTTCATTTGTTAATTCAGTACATTTCTTATCAACAAGTACTTTTCCATTTTTAAGACCAATTACTCTATCAAAATGCTCTACTGCTAAATCAACGTTATGTAAGGCACAAACAATTGTTTCAAATTTTTGATTTAAAACTTCTAGAACTTTTGAACTTAGATATTCATCTAAAGCAGATATAGGCTCATCAGCTAATAAGATATCTTTTTGATTATAAATTGACCTTGCAATTGCTGATCTTTGTTTTTGACCACCTGATAAGTCATGGTTTTTTACAAAAATCTTATCTTCTAAATCAAAATCAATAAGTATATTCTTGATTTGTTCAACTTCTTTTGAAGCTGGTTTGATTAGATTTCTAATATTATAAAAAGTTGAATAATCATCTAATCTTGCTAAATAGACATTATGAAAAACTGACAAATTATTTACTAAACCTAATTCTTGTGGAATATATGAAGACTCATCTTTTTTAAGTTCATAAAGTCTTTTTATAAGTGTGGATTTACCACTTCCACTTTTACCTAATAAAGCAACCTTTTCTCCTTTTTTTATCTCTAAAGATAAAGAGTCTAAGATTACTGTATCAAAATATGAAATAGATTCATTTTGTAAATAAAATGCCATAATAATTAGTCTATTAAACCTATTTTTCTTCCAACATTTAAAATTGGGTCAAAATCAGCATTTTTAGCTTTAATAAATGCAGCTCTTGGGAATGCATCTAAGATTGCTTTATCTTTTAAATTTAATAATGCGTTTGTAAGTTTAGTAGTAAATCCAGCACCATAAACTTCATCTAAGTTACCATGAGCTGTGAACTGATAATCAGGATAAGCAGGAGTCTTCCATAAAACTTTTACTTTTGAAGTATCAATATTTCCAGCTTTAAGCTCTCTATCCCATACTTTAAAGTTTACGGCACCAACTTCATAAGCACCACTTTGAACTAGTGAAATAGTTTTAGTATGATTTCCAGAGAAACCAACTTTTTTAAATAAATCATTTGGAGCTTTTTTCATATTTTCTCTGATGAAATATTCTGGCATTAATCTACCACTTGTACTACCTTTTGAACCAAAAGTAAATGTTTTATCTGCAATTCCTGCTGGGAATGCTTCACTTTTTTCTAAGCCAGTTGATGAATTTGCGATGATATAAGAATGAAATTCTGGATCTTCAACACCTTGTGCAATTGCAACAGAACCAGGAACGATTAATCTAGCTTTAACACCTGATAATCCACCAAACCATGCTAATTGAACTTGATTGTTTCTAAACGCAGCAATTGATGCTGAGTATGACTTAACTGGAACAAATTTAACGTCTACATTTAACTCTTTTGTTAAATAAACAGCTAATTTTGAAAATCTTTCTTTTAATTTAGTTTCATCTTGATCTGGAATCGCTGTGAAAGTAAATGTTTGTGAAAATAGTACTGATGAAAGTACTAAGAATGAAATAAGTATTTTTTTCATGAAAAAACCTCAATAATTTGAAGCATACATTAAGATATAAAGTAGATTTTAAATAATCATTTCTTTATGTCAAACCTAAACCTTAGGTCTAAATGCTATTTTGTACGAAATAATACAATATGAATAGTAAACAAAAGATTAAATGGTAAATTTTTTTTTACTTTTTACTCTTTATTAATAACTATTTAAAATAAAAAGATGTAAAATCCACAAATAAGAAAAAAATCTAAAAGAGGAAATCAATGAACAACGAATATAAACTAACTAAATTCGTTCAAGCTGCTGGATGAGCTGCAAAGATGGGTCCGGGGGATCTTAAACAAACTCTTTGTAATCTTTCTCCAAAAGATGAAAAAATTTTAGTAGGATTTGACACAGCAGAAGATGCTAGTGTTTATCAAATAAATGAAGACCAAGCCATTGTTCAAACATTAGATTTTATAACTCCTGTTGTAGATGATCCATATATTTATGGACAAATTGCAGCAGCTAATTCATTATCAGATGTTTTTGCGATGGGAGCTGAAGTAAAAACAGCTTTAAACATTGTTGGATTTGATAAGAAAAACCTATCTTCAGAAGCTTTAGGTGAAATCCTAAATGGTGGAAATGAAAAAATAAAAGAATGTGGTGGACTTTTATTAGGTGGACATACAATTGAATCACCAGAAATGTATTATGGTTTATCAGTAACAGGAATAATTCATCCAAATGATGTAGTAAGAAATAACACATCTAAAATAGGTCATGTTTTAATTTTAACAAAACCTCTTGGAATGGGTATTTTAACTACAGCTATAAAAAGAGATTTATTAGAAGAAAAAGTTGCGAGACATTGTGCTGATATTATGGCATCGTTAAATTACTTACCATCAAAGATAATGAGAAAATATGATGTAAGTTCTTGTACAGATATTACAGGTTTTGGATTATTAGGTCATAGTTTAGAATCAGTAAATGAACTTACATCTTTTTCTATTGAATGTTCTGCTGTTCCTTTAGTAACTGATGCAATTGCATTATCAGAAGATAATGTAATTCCTGGAGGAACAAAAAAGAATATGAAATATATGGAAGACAAAGTTTTATATATGAGTGGATTAGCTAACTATTGTAAGACTATTTTATGTGATGCTCAAACATCTGGAGGATTATTAATAGCCATGGATAGAAATGATGCTAAAGAATATATCAAAGAAATCGAAGATTTATCTTTAGGTTATGCTTCTATTATTGGAGAAGTTATACCAAAAGGTGCTAAAGATATTATAGTTCACTAAAAATACTACTTCAAATTAAGAGTTGATGTTTAAACATCAACTTTTTTTTATTATTTTCATTCATTTTCCTTAAGTTATTTTTCACATAGTTAAAGATAACATAATTAAAAGGTGTAATAAATGGATAGCTTCTCACAGATACACAAAAATGAAATTCTCAATGATGTTTTTGATAATGAATTTGTCGCAATAATTGTTGTAAATAAAGAAAGAATCACTAGAGTAGTTAATAATGCCTTTTGTAAATTATATGGATATACAAAAGATGAAATTATAGGAAAAGATACTAATAAATTTCATATAAATAATAATTATTTTGATGATTTTAGAAAAATTGCTTTTGAAAAAATCATTAAAAATGAACCTGTGAGTATTGAATATGAATTTAAAAAGAAAGACGGTAGTACTTTTTGGGCTAAGATATCTGGTAATCCTTCAAAAAATGATAATCTCTTCTTATGGATGATTGTTGATATAACTGAAACAATTAATATGAGAAATGAAATAAAAGAACAATCCAAACTTTTAAAAACAGTAATAGATGAAAATCCAAATCCTATTGTATTAAAAAATTATGATGCTAAATTTGTACTTGTGAACAAAGCAACAGCTCTGCTGTACAATTCAACACCAGATGAAATGATAGGAAAAGATGATGGAGATTTTATTCCAGATAAAAAATTAGCAGAATTTTTTAAAGAAAATGTTCAAGAAATTATGAATAATAAAAAAACTGAAATTGTATACGAAGATTCAATAGATGTAAAAACAAATGAAGTAAAAAACTACATGTCTATTAAAAAACCTTTCAGAAATCAGCATAATGAAGATTTTATATTAGTAATTGCAAATGACGTAACAGAATTAAATAAAAAGAATCAAGAGTTAGCTCAAAAAGAAAAACTATTATTCCAACAAGCGAAGTTTGCTTCAATGGGTGAAATGATTGGAAATATTGCACACCAATGGAGACAACCTTTATCATCAATATCAGTTTTAGCATCTGGGTTAAAACTAGAAAAAGAGCTTGGTATTATAAGTGATGAAGATTTTACTTATGCAATGGATAATATAATTAGTACAACAAAATATTTATCACAAACAATTGATGACTTCAGAGGTTTCTTTAATCATAAAAATATAAAAGTCACTACATTTCATATAAGTAACTTAATAGATAAAACTCTAAGTCTTGTCAATAGCCAACTTAAAAATAAGGAAATTGAATTAATAAAAATAATTGATGATTTTAAAATAAGTACTTATGAAAATGAACTCATTCAAGTTTTATTAAATATAATCAATAATTCAAAAGATGCACTTTTAAATAAGAAAGAGAAAAAAGTTATTCAGATAAGAACTTACCAAGATAAAATAAATGTACATATAGAAATTCTTGATAATGCAGAAGGTATTTCTTTAGATATTATCGACAAAATATTTGAGCCATATTTTACAACTAAACATAAGTCTCAAGGTACAGGTATTGGACTATTTATGTCAAAAGAAATTGTAAATAAACATTTAAATGGTAATATAAGTGTATTTAATGACACTTTTGAGGCTGATAATATGACATACAAAGGTGCAAAACTCACTATTTCTTTACCTCGTAAAAATAATACTTAAGTCTAAATTTATGTTAAATAGAACTATTAATTCTAGCATAAGCTAAAGTAATAATAAGTCTTTAGAATCTAATTTATCGATAGTTTCAATATTAAAATATTAAGGTTTTGTTGATTTTTGTTTAGATACAATCCATAAAAATTAATGAATTAAATTATTGTAGATAAGTGGCGAGAAGGTGTAGGAATTGAACCTACCGCGGCGTACACACGTAAACCGCCGATCAGGGTTGAAACCTGCGGTGCCCACCAGGGTCACATACCCCCCACTTTTGAAGTAGAAGTTTACATTATTTAGTTTTAAAACCATCTGAAAGAGTTAATTATGAGTCTACTAAAAAGTATTCCAAAGGTTGATAAGTTTATCAACAACAAAAAGTTTAACGGGTTTTCAAAATCTCTTATAACAAAGTTATCAAAAGAATTAATAGTTAATTTAAGAGAAGATATCTTAAATAATAAAATTGATGCAATAAATGAAGAAGAGCTTATTCAAAATGTAATAAATAAATATAATTTATTAATATCTCCATCTCTTCAAAGTGTAATAAATGCAACAGGAATTATTGTTCATACAAATTTAGGACGATCACTAATAAATGAAGAGAGTTTTAATAAAGCAATGAAAGTAGCAACTTCATATAACAATTTAGAATATGATTTAGAAAAAGGTAAAAGAGGTGAAAGATACTCTCATATTGTAAAAACACTTCAAGCACTAACAGGTTGTGAAGATGCAATTGTTGTAAACAACAATGCAAGTGCAGTTTTTTTAGTACTAAATACTTTTTGTAAAAATAAAGAAGCAGTTGTTAGTCGTGGTGAGCTTGTAGAAATTGGTGGAAGTTTTAGAGTTCCTGATGTAATGAGTCAAAGTGGTGCTATTTTAAAAGAGATAGGAACTACTAATAAAACACATCCAAAAGACTATAGAAACGCTGTGAATGAAAACACTTCAATGCTTATGAAAGTTCATAAATCAAACTATACAATAGAAGGATTTACTTCAGAAGTTCCTTATGAAGAAGTTGTAGAAATTGCAAAAGAAAAAAATGTAATTGATTACTATGATATGGGAAGTGGACATATGATTGACTTGCCTTTTAATTTAGATCAGGCTGAACCTTCAATTTTAAAAATCATGCAATATAATCCAAGCTTATTAAGTTTCTCAGGTGATAAACTTCTAGGTTCTGTTCAAGCTGGTGTAATTATAGGTAAAAAAGAATTAATTGAAGAAATCAAACAAAATCAACTTTTAAGAATGCTAAGAGTTGATAAAATAACACTTGCACTACTTGAAGATAATTTAACTTCATATTTAGAAAACAGACTTGATGACATACCAACTTTAAAAATGCTAAATACTTCTGTTATTGAATTAGAAAAAAGAGCTAGAAGTTTAAAAGAAGCAATAAATGATATTTGTGAATGTGAAGTTATTCATACGCAAACACTTATAGGTGGAGGAACAACTCCTAATAAAAAAATACCTACAGTTGCTTTAAGTATTTCATATAAAAATTATAAAGCAAATAAAATTGAACAAATGTTTAGAAAAGAGAATCTAATAACAAGAATTGAAAATGAAAAAGTTTTAATTGATTTTAGAAGTATAAAAGAGAATGAAATATATAAAATAGAAGCAATTATAACAAAGGTATTTAAGTAATGGCAAATATAATTATAGGAACAGCAGGACATATTGACCATGGTAAAACTGCTTTAATTAAAGCACTAAATGGTTACGAAGGTGATATTACAAATGAAGAAAAACAAAGAGGAATCACTATTGATTTATCTTTTTCAAATTTAAGTCGTGGACAGCAAAATATTGCTTTTATTGATGTACCTGGTCATGAGAAACTTGTAAAAAATATGATTGCAGGTGCTTTTGGTTTTGATTATGTAATGCTTGTTGTTTCTGCGTACGAAGGAATTATGCCTCAAACTGTTGAGCATATTGAAATTATAAATTTACTTGGAATCAAGAACTTAATTTTAGTTATTACAAAAAGTGATTTAGTAAGTAGTGATGAGCTTGAAAAAACAAAAGAAAAATCATTAGCTTTTTTAAATGAGTTTGATTTTGATATTAAATTTACTCAAGAAGTTTCAATCTTTGAATCTGAATCAATAGAAAAACTAAAAAACAATCTATTCACTATTAAAAACTCAACGAAACAAGAAGAAAACTTCTTTAGATATTATGTTGATAGAGTTTTTTCTCCTAAAGGTATTGGTACAGTTGTAACGGGAACTGTTTTAGGTAAAAAATTAGAATTAAATGAAAAAGTATTTATTTGTGAAGCACAAAAAGAATCAAAAATCAAAAATATTCAAGTACATAATGAAAACGTGCTTGAAGCAAATATCTCAAATAGAGCAGCTTTAAATTTACAAGGTGTAAATAGCTCAAATATCAAAAGAGGTGATTTAATTACAAAAAAAGGTCACGTTCGTGGTTTTGATGAAATTGATATTTCTTTTAAAGCTTTAAAGGGAAAGAAACTTCATCATAATAAATCATATACAATATTTATAGGTGCAAAAAAACTTGAAGCAAAGATTTTACTATTTGATTCAACACAAGAGCTTGAAAGTGGATTTGCAACTATTAAAGCAGATGAAAAGCTTTTTACAATATTTGCAGAAAAACTAATTATTCGACAAGGAAATCAAACTATAAGTGGAGGAAAAGTTTTAAATCCAATTATTGATCCAATGAAAAAAAATCAAAAAAGACAACTTTTAGAACACTTAGAAAACAATAACTTTAAAGATGCATATTATGAACTGCTTCAAGCACATAAAAAAGGCTTAGGAATAATATCTTCAGCTCAAAGATTTGCACTTTCACACTCAGAAGCAATAGAATTTGCTAAAAATTTAGAAAATGTATTTATTGATGAAAAAGAGCTTGTAATTTATCCAATTGAAACAAAAGAGTTAATTGTAGATTCAATTAGAGAAATTTATACAAAAAACAATTATGCCCTACTTTCAAATGCTTCAATAGCACTTCGTTTAAAATGGGCAAGTACTTCTTTTATTCAAGCAGCACTAGATGAACTTGAGAATGAAGGTTTTTTAAGTAAAGATAATAACTTATATAAAAATGCAAACATAATAGAAAATTTTGCTAAAAACCTAGAAGATTCGTTTTTAGCTAGATTAAAAAAAGAAGATATTACACCAACTGCACCATATAATATTTATGATGAATTAGACTTAGATAGAAAATTAGGTGATGATATTTTAAAATCTTTAACTGCTAAAAAACATGTAGTTAGACTTCAACATAATCTTTTTATTCATGCTGAGAGTTTAAATAATATCATTATGAAAATGAAAGAAATCATAAAAGAAGATGGACATATTGATATTGCAAACTTTAAAGCAAAATTTCCAATGAGTAGAAAATATTTAGTTACTTATTTAGACTATCTAGATAATTTTTCAAATATCAAAAAGATAGATAATAAAAGAGTATTTACTTAAATAATGACATTAACTAAAGAGCAGACAAATATAATAAATGCAAAAGAAGAGTCGTTTAAAATAAATGCAGTAGCAGGAAGTGGAAAAACCACAACCTTGCTTGAATATGCAAAGAAAAACTCTCATTTAAGAATTTTATATTTAGCATATAATAAATCCCTGCAAACAAGTCTTCAAAAAAAACTTCATGAATATAAACTAACACATATGAATGTAAGTACTATTCACTCTCTTGCCTATCAAAAAATAAGTGCATATCAATACAATTTAGCACATGATTTAAAGATTCAAGTAATTGAAAAACTTTTAAATGGTTATGAGCAAACTTTTAATCAAAGAACAAACTATTATCCTGTTGCTGAATATGTTGCACTTATAAAAGATTTGGTTAATTTTTATTGTAATTCATCATTAATAGCACTTGATTTAAAACTTTTAGAATCATACAAAAAACAAGGTGATTTAAGTGCAAAGATACTTGAACTTTTAAACAAAGATGAACAAAAGGCTCTAAATCATTTAAAACATATCTTATCCGCTATGAAAAATAAAATCATAGATGCAACTCATGATTTTTACTTAAAAATGTTTTATTTAAATAAAAAAGTAAGTACAAACTTAGGCTATGATTTGATACTTGTAGATGAAGCACAAGATATTTCAGATGTAATGATAGCAATTGTTGAAGCACAAAATTGTAAGCGTATTTATGTAGGTGATTCCTTTCAACAAATATATTCTTTTAGATATGCAATAAACGCTTTAAATAAAATAGAATTGCCAAGTTATGAATTATCAAAAAGTTTTAGGTTTAGTGATTCTTATGCAAAGGTTTTAGAAAAAAACTTAAACACTTTATACGGTATGAATAGTAAAAAATTATTAAAAATCTCAGGTGTTGATACAACTACAAACTTAGGTGAAAAAGCTATTGATTATAAAAAACCTATTTGTGTAATTGCTCGTTCTACTTTTGGGTTAATTCAACAAATTGTGCACTTTATTCAAGATGATAAAAAAATATACTTTGAAGGTGGTTATAATTCATACTCTTTTATGAATCAAACTGTATATTCAATTTTTTATTTAAAAGAAAAGAAAAATGACAAGATTACAATTGATGAAATTAAAGATTTTGAAACTATTCAAGAGCTTGAACAGTTTGCAAAAGATACAAAAAATCAAGACTATTTAAATATTATAAAGTTCATCAACACTTACGGAGATAATATTTTTGAAATCAATAAAAAGATTAAAACAAAAATTACAACAAACAAAAAAGACGCAGATTTAATTTTTACAACAACTCATAAATCAAAAGGTTTAGAGTATGAACAAATTATTATGGCAGATGATTTTATTACAAAAAAAGAGTTATCAAATCCAAAAAGCAAAGTATCATTTTTAAAACTACAAGAAGAGTTAAATATTTATTACGTTGCAGCAACTAGAGTTAAAAGTGCCATTTGGCAAGCATCATTAAATCTTGATTATGTTTACAAAGAAGGTGATGAAAATAATTTTGCAAAATCAAAATACTCTAGTAAAAAAACAAGCTCTAAAAAAATGAAACAAATGCAAGAAGAATGGCTTAAACAAAATAGAGTAAATAAAGTTAATGCTTTTTAAGAATATGAAAAAAAGTATTTTTATATCTTTACTTATTATTGGAACTATACTTATAGCTTTTTTTATTTTTAATGATAAAAATAGAGAGCTTAACTATTCTTTTTATCATTGGAAAAATAGCTACAATCAAACAAATATAAAAGATAAACTTTATATCAAAGTACTTGAAGTTAAATATTCAAATAAAATTGAATTAATAAAAACAAGATTTATAACAAATCCAAACAAAAACTTTGTTCCCGTTGTTTATATAACAAATGAAGCAATGAAAAATCTATCTTTTAAAGACATCTCAAAAAGTATAGTTCAAACACTAAAAAACATTAATGTAAAGTATAAAGAAGTACAAATCGATTGTGATTGGTCTGATTTAACAAAAGTTAATTACTTTAAATTATTAGAAGATTTAAAATCAAAACTTCCTTTAAAAATTAGTGCAACCATTCGATTACATCAAATCAAATATTATAAAAGAACAGGTGTTCCACCAGTTGATTATGGCTTATTAATGTATTATAATATGTCTACAATTACAAAACTAGAAACTAAAAATTCAATTTTAGATAATACTATTGCAAAAAAATATCACTATAACTTTGAGACTTATCCTTTAAAATTAAAACTAGCTCTTCCTTTATATTCTCAAGCTATATGGTTTAGAAAAACTCAAGCTTTAGAAATATTGGAGGGAGTAAATGAAAAAGATTTTTCAACTAACTTTGAGATGATAAAACCTAATATTTATAAGTGTTTAAAAAGTGATTATTTCAAAGGTAGATATATTTACAAAAATGATATATTTAGATTCGAAGATTCAAAAGAAGAAGATATAAAAACTGCATTAAAAGATTTTTTTTCAATTTCTTCAAATAACTTTGATGAAATAATATTCTATACAATAAAATATAAAAACAAATATGATTTAGATAAATTAATAAAGGATTATAAATGATTAAAGTAATTTTAATACTTCTTCTTAGCTTTAATATTAGCTTATTCTCATGTGCATCAGGATGGGACTATAGTGATAAATCCTTTGTATTTTTAAAACAAAGAGAACTTCCTTTTTCTAACCTTGATAAAAATTTAAATAGTCCAAGTGTTTATAATGATATTAATTACAAATATAAAACTACTGCAAAAAAAATCAATCTAAAAGAATGGCAAGCATATTTAAAAAAAGATTTAAAAGAAAATTTAGATCTTGATACAATTGAACAAATTGTTTATAAAGGAAAAGAGCTTTCATTAATTAAGAATTTAAATACAAAAAAATATTTGCAGTTTGTACATAATCAAGAAGAGTACGTAACAAATTATTATTATGGGAAAAAACAGACAAAAGAAAAGAAAAAAGAAGAACTATTAATAAATGAAGCTATAAAAAGAATTAATACAAATATAAACCCTTGGCTAAAACTTAGATACTTTTACTTAAGCATAAGACTTGCTCATTACAAAAAATTAAATCCTTTAAAAATATATAAAGAGTATAAATATCTTTTAAATACAAAGCAAAAAACTATAGTAAAAGATTGGATACAAGGAATATATGCAGGTGCTTTAATCAAAAATAATAATATAGAAAAAGGTGTGTATGAGTTTTCTAAACTTTTTGATAAAAACAAAATAAATTGGCATTTGTCATATTATAATTTTCATCATATAAAAACAGCTAAACAATGGAATAATTTAATAAATATTCCAACAACAGATTTTGAAAAGACAAAACTTATTACTCTTCGTGCTTTAAATAAAAATAGTAATATAATTGAAGAATTAAAAAATATTTATGAAATAGATAAAAACTCTATTTGGTTTGATTTTCTTTTATATAGAGCATTATTAGATTCACAGCACTTCTTTGATAATCAAGATTTTTATGTACGTAATTTTCCAACACAAGATTTTATTAATTATCTTCAAACAATAAAAAAAGATGATATGTATTTAGTTAGTTTAGCACTAGGTTATTTTAACTTGTATACAAATAATTTAAAAAAAGCTAAAAATATAGCAAGCAAACTTTTAACATTAAGAAACAATCATGAAGTTCAAACATTTAACTATCTTGTAAATTTATATCAACTAAAAAGTATAGATACTCAAGTAGAAAATGATATCTATTCACAGATGATACAATTATCAAGCAATACAAATGAATGTACAAAAGCTACAAATGATTATACCTTTGTAATTTTAGAAAAACTATATAAAAAACAAGATAACAAATTAAAAGAATTTCTAAGTGCTAATATAAATTATTTGAATAATAGCTCTTTTTCTTTGCAATCTTTAAATGAATTTAATCAATTTATTAAAACAAAAAGTAAATCAAAAATAGATGAATACCTAAAAGAAAGATACAAAGAACAATCAAAAATAAAAAAAGTAAAGGATAAATATTTATTTGATGAAAGTTTAAAAAGAACTAAGATTAAACTATTGATTAATAATTTACAATTTGAAAAAGCAAGAAAAATAAAAAGTGAATATTTAAATGAAATAATTAAGTTCAACCCTTTTAATGTTTCAATTAGAGGAAATAATCGCTCAGGAAAAACTCAAACATATACAATAAAAGAGTTTTTAGACAAAATAACCCAAATTAAAAAAATCTTAAAAAACAATCCAAATAGTGTAATGGATAATTATCTATATGCAAATGCGATATATAATCTAAGTTATTTTGGTAACTCTAATAAAATTACTACTGAATATAGAAGTGTTTATTCATTTAGAAATAAAAAATTAGAATTGCAAAAAGTTAATAATTCTATAAAATATTATGAAAAAGCATTGAAATATTCAAAAAAAGATGAATTTAAAGCAAAAATTACATATATGTTAGCAAAATCAGAACTTGCACTTTTTGATATAAACTTTTCAGAAAAATCTAAATACCATTATTTTAATACAAAAGAAATAAGCTCTTATGATTTAAAAAGACAGTGGTCATATACAAAAAATAAAGTATATAATAACTATATAAATAATAATTATGGAAAATATTTCGATAAATTAAAAGATGAATATTCAAATACAAAATATTATGAAGAAGTTTTAAAAGAATGTGCAAACTTAAGAGTTTATCAAAAGAGCAAATAATCTTAGTATAAGCTAACTATATACTAAGATTTGTTAATATCCAAATAGAAAGAAACAAGGAATTTTATGCAATATTTTGGAACGATTGAAACTAAATATGAAGAGATTTTCGTAACATCAAGTTACATGTATTTTGGTGCAGAAGATGAAGTAATAACACCAAAAGAGCTAAAAGCAAAGATTAAATCAGCAAAAGAAAAAAAGAAAAATGTAATAGGTACAGTTTATTTATATAACCCTGTAGTAACTCCTGTAGGATACGATTCAAACAACTACCTTTTAGATCAAGATTTTGATAGCTTTGGAGATATGGTTGAGTTAAAAGCTGAAACATATATCACTATTTTTAAACAAGCAATGAGAGAACATTGTGCAGGTAAAATAGTTGAGATTAGAAACTTATTTAATTTAAATGAGCAAAATATTGATGCCTCAACTCTACTAATGAAATTTAATGATGATTTAGAAATTTATAATTCAGCTCAAAACACAGAGTTTGAAAGAGAAATCATGTATTTAGATGCTGCAAATTTGATTCCAAGTGGTAAATTTGTATTTTTTGCATGGGGAGATAAAATTTCTTCTAAAGAGTTCCCTTATATTCAAGAATATGCAAAAGTATTATATGACAATGCAGTTAAACTTGGTAAAAAAGTTGCCTTTGTTTATAAAAGAGAAAAAACCGAACAAGGTTCAATCGAGTTTTTACAGTTCTCAAACCCAGTTCAAAATCATAAAAATAAAAAATTAATAGCAAATGCTATTAAAAAATCATTTGAACAGTTTCCACCAGTTATTACACCATACGAATAAAAGGATAAAAATGAAATCATTAAAAAAAATATTAGCAATATCAGTTTTAAGTGCAATTAGCTTAAATGCTGCAGATTCAAACTCTATTAAACATTTTGGGTTTTCAGCGATTTTTGGACTTGCTAGTGAGACAATACTTCATAAGAATTATCAACAATTTGATGATATTGAGACAATTTCTTATGCAACAGCTATTGGATCACTTCCAGGTTTGGCAAAAGAATTAACAGATGATGAATTTTCAAATGAAGATATGGTATTTAATGTTCTTGGAGCTTTAAGTGGTGCTGTGTTTTCAAATTATTTAAATAATAATACAAGTATTTTTATTGCACATAATAAAGAAGAAAAATCATCACAAGTAAAGCTTGCATATAAATTTTAAGCTTTTTAATTAATTCACTTAAAATTTTAGCTAACTTTAAACAAAAAGCAATTATAATTCTGCCACTTAAACGATTGGGGTATCGCCAAGTGGTAAGGCAACGGCTTTTGGTGCCGTCATTCGAAGGTTCGAATCCTTCTACCCCATCCATTGTTTTAAGTATTTTCGGGAAGGTTGGAGAGTGGTCAAATCCTACGGATTGTAAATCCGTCGCCTACGGCTTCGAAGGTTCGAATCCTTCTCTTCCCACCATTAATGGCGCGATAGCTCAGTCGGTAGAGCAAAGGATTGAAAATCCTTGTGTCGACAGTTCGATTCTGTCTCGAGCCACCATTTTTTTAATATTAATAACACAAATGAATTAACTACCAAATAGTGCGAGTGTGGCGGAATAGGTAGACGCGTTGGACTTAAAATCCAATTCCGGTTTCGGAGTGTCGGTTCGATTCCGACCATTCGCACCACTGTGTTATTAAATTAAAATTCTACACTAATTAAAAAATCAACAAATTTCAATATTATCAAATCAAAAGCTATTTATTAGGTACTAACTCAAGTATTCCTTAGATATAATTACAAAAATTTTATATAAAATATAAGGAATAATATATGTCAAAAATTGGAATATTAGTAGCCAGTTCAAATAACAATCAAAAATTAGCTTTAAAACTTCAAGAATTAGCACTAAAAGAAAACTGCGAAGTAGAACTAATTAACTTAGTAGATTTAAGATTACCATTATATAGCACAATTGAAGAAGAAGAGAATGGAATACCTGAAGCTGTATTAGATTTAGCTACAAAAATATTAGACTTAAAAGCTTTTATCATTGTTGCCCCTGAATATAATGGAGTTATGCCACCAGTTCTTAATAATGCAATGGCATGGACTTCAAGAGCTACAAAAGATTGGAGAGATGCATTTAATGATAAAATCGTTGGATTAGCAACTCACAGTGGCGGTGGTGGAGCTAAAGGTCTTCAAGCTATGAGAATACAGTTCCAGCATCTAGGTGCAAATATTTTAGCAAGAGAGCTTTTAACAACTTATGAAAAACCATTAAATGAAGAAACTGCAATTGGAATGATCCAAGCACTTTCAAGATTATCAAAAGTTTAGGATCACTCCTAAACTTTAATTCCAAAATTAAAACTTTCTCAATTATCTATTTTTTATCCTAAATTGTTATTAGCTTGTAACTTTTAAATGTTACAATTTTTTATGAAAGATAAAATATACGTATTAGATACAAATATCATCTTACAAAACTTGCAAAATCTCTACAAAATTTCACAAAATAAAACTAACCATATTGTAATACCTGAAACAGTTCTACTTGAATTAGAGGATAAGAAAAAACTGTCAAATGAATTAGGATATTACGCAAGAGGCTTTGCAAGACTTTTAGCTTTGATGAAAATAAAAGAAGTCGATTATAAACAAGGATTTAAAGTTGTAAAACTTTTTAATGATGAAATTAATATTGATATAATTTCAAAAGATACTTATGAAACAGTGATTGAACAAGTTCATTTATCTGAAAGCAATGATAAAAGAATAATTGAAACTGCTTGTGTAGCAAGAGATTACTATAAAGGTGCTCAAACTATTTTTCTCTCACTTGATGTTTATGCTAGAACCTTTGCACTGTTTAAAGGTATTAAAACAGAAACTTTACATGATGATAAATCAACACTTCCAAAATTTGGTTTTGTAAAAACTCTTGAACTTGATTCTTCAAAGTTTAATTCTTTGGATAAGAAAAATATTTTAAAAATTGATGAAAGTTATGAAAAAGAAAATTTTTCTTATATCTTTAATAGCCCTGATGGAAATAGTGAATATGCTGTTATTTACAATGAACAAATTGATACATTAAAAGATACAGATTTTAAAGCACTTAGTATAAAACCTGTAAATTTAAAACAAAAACTATTTACAAAAGCTATTATTTCAAATATGTTTGAACTACTTGTAATTGATGCAAAAGCGGGAAGTGGTAAAACTTTGATGTCAATTGTAAGTGCTATGAGATTAATAGACTTAGGTTTTTATGACAAAATAGTATATGTTAGAAACTCTATAGAATCACTTGATAAAGGCGAGGATATCGGATATTTAAGTGGAAATGATGAGAAATTTAGGGTTTATAATATGGCTGTTCAAGATACTTTAGAGTTTATTGCAAAAAAACAACTAAAAAAAAGTGAAAGCAAGGATAATCCAGAATCAATACAAACAAAGATATCTGAGCTTCAAGCCAAGTATTCTATTGAGACTTTATGGCCAGGAGAAGCTAGAGGACGAACTTTAAGTTCATCAATTGTAATTATGGACGAATGGCAAAATTCTAGTGAAAAAACTACACAACTGATACTTTCAAGATTAGATGAATCATGTATGGCAATTGTAATTGGTTCAAATAGACAAATAGATAATTTGTATTTAAATAAATACAATAATGGACTTACTACTTTACTTAAACAAACTAATGTAACTCATCCAGAATTAAAGATGTTTGCAATAGAATTAGATAAAGCAGTTCGTGGTAAATTTGCACAATTTACAGAGCGTATATTTGAAAATAAAAAGCAGTAAATTAAGGATTTAAAATACAAAATAGATTAATAAATGATACGATATATAATCATATTGAATACACAAAATTAGAAGATAAAATTCTTCAAACAAAAATAGTAAATAGATTACAATTTATTACACAAAATGCACTTGCATATTTTTCATATCCATCAATTACTACCAAGAGATTTATCCACTCTCTTGGAACTATGCATTTAGCATCTTTTATGTTTAAAAACTCTCTTTTAAATGCTGATAAACTAACAAGAGATGATTTTTTATCATCATTAAAAAGTGCAATTAAAAAAATCGTAAAAGATGAAAATTTAAATTTAGATTTAAAAACAATGGATTATTTTGATAATAAAGCTTTATATCAATTTAATGTACCTACTAAATCTAAAGCTCACTCAACAGCATATACAGTTATATTACAAACTATTAGAATTGTTGGATTACTTCATGATGTAGGACACCTACCCTTCTCTCATCAAGCTGAAAATGCTTTGAAAAAAGTTTATTCAAGAATTATTCAAAAAGAAGAAAATCAAGAAGTTTTACTTGAAAAAGAGATTGAATTTAAAAACAATTATGAAAAAATTACTAATAATTCAAACGAAGTATTACACGAAGCCATTGGAAAAGAGTTTTTAAGATTATTATTTGAATATGAAGTTAATGATTTATTAAAAAAATCTAATGATAAAAAATATATAAAACTAATTGAAAAACTTTGTTTATATATTTTAGAAGAAAAAACAATTTATGGTTTTGACTTTAAAGTTTTACATAGATTTATTGATAGCACAGTAGATGCTGATAGATTAGATTACGTTAATAGAGATATGCTTGCAAGTGGATATATCACAGGACCAAACGATCATATAAGAATTACAAAACAAGCTATTTTAGTAAAACAAAATGAAAAATTTTACTTAAGCTTTTTTGATATGTCCTTAATTGATATTGAGCATATGCTAGAGATGAGATTTAATCTTTACAAAAAAGTAATCTTTAACCATGGTATTGCAAAAACTGATGCTTTACTAGAAAATGTAATTCAATACCTTGCTATCAAGTATTTTCAAAATCCAAAAATGAATGAAAAGACATCTGACAATATATCAATGCTTTGGAATTTTAATAATAGAAATATAGAAAAAAAGCTAGATACAATTTCAATGTTAGATGAAAACTGGCTTATTTCACTATTTAAAAATGAGTACTTTATAATAAAAGAAAAAGATGAATTAAGTTCTGAAGATAAAAAATACCTTTATTGTTTTGAAGAGGTATTATTTGGAAAAAGAAAATTTAGAAGTCCATGGAAAAATCTAAATGAATTTTATAAAGTTCTTGGATTTTCTACAGTTGAGAGATATAAATTTAGAGAAAGCTTTGGATATATAAAAGGTGAAAAAGCAAAAAAACTAGAACTTGCACTTGATAGTTTTACAAAAAAATGGGAAAAAACTAATGATAAAACATTTTTTTCATATCAAGTAGTCTCTTTTAATATTGGTCTTGAAAAAGAGTTTTCATTTTATGATGGTGGAGAGTTAATTAATATTGATGAAATTTCAACATTAAGAAAAAGGCTTAAACAATCCATGTTAAACACAGTTCCTTTTTATATTTACTCAAATAAAAAAGTTTTAAATGAAGAAATGAAAAAAGAGTTAAAAGATATATTATTCGACATTTTTTAATGATTAAAAAAAGTATTATTTTGATAAAATTGGGTAATAAGAAAAAAGGATAAGCTTTGGATTTAAGTGCAATTAGAGGTAAATATACTACAAAAGGTTTAGATATTCCGGATTTAGATAAAGATCCAATTAAGCAGTTTGAAACATGGTTTCAAGATGCAATAGATGAGCAAATGCCTGAACCAAATGCAATGATGTTAGCCACAGTTGGAAAAGATATGATGCCAAGTGTTAGAGCAGTATTACTTAAAACTTTTGATGAAAAAGGATTTGTATTTTTTACAAATTACAAAAGTAAAAAAGCAAGACAAATAGATGAGAATCCACAAGCTTCATCTTTATTTTCTTGGATTCCAATGGAAAGACAAATAAAAATTGAAGGTAAAATTGAAAAAATATCAACAACAGATTCTTTAAAATATTTTCTTTCACGTCCTAAAGGTAGTCAAATTGGAGCTTGGGTTTCACATCAAAGCTCAATTATTACTTCAAGAAGTTTACTAGAGCAAAAGTTTGATGAAATAAAAAGAAAATTTGTAAAAGGAGAAGTTCCTTTTCCTGACTTTTGGGGTGGATATATAATTAAGCCTGTAAGAATTGAATTTTGGCAAGGTGGACAAGATAGACTTCATGATAGATTTCTTTATGAAAAAGAAGAAAATGGGGAATGGACAATAAAAAGATTAGCTCCATAATATTACAATTTGAGATATTTTTTAAAAAGCTAAAAAAAAATTGTTAGAATACTCTAAATTAAACAAAGGAGTATTATTATGATATTAGGAAAATGCCCCTACTGTGAGGGAAGTGTAATTGCAAGAGATTTTGTTGCACAAGGAAAGAAAATAAAACTTTATACTTGTGAACATGCACAAAAAGTTTATGATGAAAGTGAATCTTTTGTATTTACAGCAGAATCAACTTGTACTTTTAGAGTTTACTCAAATGCTTTTTTACGATGGAATAAACGAAGTTTTAGTCAATATGAAATGAAAAAACTTTTACAAGATGGTCAAGTTACTATAAGGTTACATGGAAGAAAAGGTACTAGTGAGTATTTTAAATATGTAATACCAGATAAAGAATATGGTGTTTCAATTTTATGGGATGAAGAAGTAGAAAAAGAAGAAGAAAAAGTGTAAGAACTTAAATTAATTTAAGTTACTCACACTCTACATTTTTTAATATTGCTTCTTCATTTTTTAAATGCTTACAATCTTCTTTTTTAACAATTGAATCTGTAAACTTTGCATTCCAAAAAATTGCACCTTTTATATTTAATTGGCTTAAATCAACATCTCTAAAAATAGCATAAGCTCCACCTGCATTTTCGAAATCTGTATTTTCAAAACTAGTTTCTAAAAAGTTAGCAGACCAAATTGAAAGATTTGTACACTTTACATTTTCAAATGTTGCATTTGCAAAATTTGTACCTTTAAATGTTGTATTATCACATTTTATGTTTATGATATCAGCACCAGTAAGATTTGAAGCTCTTGCGTTTGTATTAATTAAATTTGCATTTTCAAGATTTACACCCCACATATTAGCTTTTACTAAATTAGTGTCGCTTAAGTTTGCCCCACTTAAATCACTTCCACTTAAATTTGCAGCATTTAAATCTTTTTTACTTAAATCTGCACCACTTAAGTCACATTCTTGACAATCTTTTGTTTTTAAAAATTTATCTAAGTCTGCTTGTTCATAAGCGAATAATGAAGATATTAAAAATGTTAATATTAATAGATATTTCATATTCTTGACCTTACTTCACATTTTGAACAATTTGTAAAAATTGTTTTTCTCTTGTTCCACCTATTTTCTTTGATAGAAGTTCCATTGTTTTTGCATTTGAGAAATAAAAAGTTGGAATACCAATAAATTTATAAGGTAGAATTTTTTCATCTTCTTTAATATCCATAATAACAGATACAAAGTTTTCATTTACAAAAGATACAATTTCTTTATCTTTTAAAACTTTTTTTTTCATATAATTACACTCCGGGCAAGTAGGTGTTGAGTACATTATCATAAGCTTTTTATTTGAGTCAATTGCTTTTTGTTTAGCAGTAGATAAATCTTTTTCAAAGTTTATTGAGCCTGCGAATAAACTTATTGTAAGTGTTGAGATTAATAGTAATAATTTCATAATACTCCTTTTTATTTATTATAATAAAATTAAATAAAAGAAGTATTAAGTTTTCTAATTAGTCGTTTCTAGAAGTAGTTTCTAATAAGTGGTATCCAAATTGTGTTTTAACTGGACCATGAACAACATTGATTGCTTCATTAAATACTACTGCATCAAATTCAGGAACCATTTGTCCTTGATGAAAATTACCTAAGTTCCCACCATCTTGACCTGATGGACATTTTGAATGTTCTTTTGCAAGATCTTCAAACTTTTCTCCGTTTGCAATTTTTTCTTTTAATTCATTACAGAATTCTTCACTTTCAACTAATAAGTGTCTAGCAGATGCTGATTTCATTTTATTCCTTTTTTAAAAATTTTGAGATTTTATCATAACTTAATAATGTTACACATTAATTTCACTATAATTTCATATATTATTATTTAATACATAAAAAGGATTATTACATGGAAATGGATATGGAAAAATACGCATCAACTGCGGTTAATTTAACAATGGAATATGCACCTAAGCTTGCACTTGCAATTGTAACATTAATCATTGGACTATGGATTATTAGTGCAGTAACAAAAGTATTAGGTAAAGCATTAGTTGCTTCAAAAACAGATGAAACTTTAATTCCGTTTTTACAAAGTTTAACATCATGGGGATTAAAGATATTACTATTTATCTCTGTTGCTTCAATGGTAGGAATTGCTACTACTTCATTTGTAGCTGTTCTGGGTGCTGCTGGTTTAGCTATTGGTTTAGCATTACAAGGTTCACTTGCAAACTTTGCAGGAGGAGTATTATTATTAGTATTTAGACCTTATAAAATTGGTGATTTAATTGAATCACAAGGTCAATTAGGAATTGTTAAAGAAATTCAAATCTTTAATACTGTTTTAACAACGTTCCAAAATAAAACAGTAATTTTACCAAACTCAGCAGTTTCTTCTAACTCAATTACAAATGTAACTGCAAATGGTACTATTAGAGTTGATATGGAAATTGGTATTTCTTATGATAGTAATATAGCTGATGCTAAAAAAGTAATACTTGATACAATTGCTAAAAATGACAAAGTATTAAAAGACCCTGCTTGTGCAGTTGGAGTAAATGCATTAGCTGATTCTTCAGTTAATTTACTTGTAATGCCTTGGTGTAATACTGATGATTATTGGGATGTTTATTTTGGTGTAAGAGAAGATATTAAAAATGCATTAGATGCAGCAAATATATCAATTCCTTTCCCACAAAGAGATGTACATATTATCAATCAAGATTCATAATAGTTAGCCTTTTGGCTAACTATTGAATCGTTATTTTTCATAAATCTTAAAGTATTTACCTTTAATTCTACCATTACTTAAACCATCTAAAGCTTTTTTCACTACTTCTTTTTTTACTGCTACATAAGAGCAAAAATCTAGAGAGTTTATTTTTCCTATATCATCTTTAGCAAGTCCAACACCTGCTGTAAGGGCTCCTAAAATATCACCTGCTCTTACTTTTTGTTTTTTTCCACCATTTATAAACAGTGTTCTGTAATCACTATCAATTTTATATGATAAATCATCATCTAAGTGTTCGACTCTTTCAAACTGCAAGTTATCAAAATCAGCTTTTAAATCTTCTATTTTATCCTCATCATCAATTGTAAATAAAGAAATAGCTAAACCACCCTTCCCTGCTCTTGCAGTTCGGCCAATTCTATGTGTATGCGTTTCTAAATCTCTTGCAATATCATAATTGATTACTAAATCAATATCATCAATATGTAAACCTCTTGAGGCTACATCAGTTGCAATTAAAATAGGATAAGATTTATTTGAGAAAAAGATAATTGTTTCATCTCTTTGCTTTTGTTCTAAATCAGAATGAAGAGTTAATACATCAAGTCCTAAGTCATATAAATCATCACTTAAAGCATCACATTGTATTTTTGTATTACAAAAAATAATCACAGATTTTGCTTTATTTGATGAGATTAAAGAAGGAATAATCGATGTTTTTGCATCTTGATTTGTTTCATAAAGCTTTTGATCAATTATAGTTTTTTCTTCATTTTCATTTTTTACATTTAATGGATTTTTTGTAACAAACTTAGCTAAATTATCAATATTTTCTTGGTATGTTGCAGAAAATAGCATAGATTGTCTATTTTTTGGAAGTGTATCAATAATAAGTCCAATATCTTCTAAAAAACCCATATCAAGCATTTTATCAGCTTCATCTAGAACTAAAGTATTAACTTCATTTAAATTGATATTCTCTTCATTTATATGCTTTAAAATTCTTCCTGGAGTTCCAACAATTATATGTGCTCCATGAAAAAGTGATGATACTTGAGGTCTATATGCAACTCCGCCACAAAGTGTAAGAACTTTTACATTATGAATATGTCGTGATAGTTTTCTAATTTCAATTGCAATTTGATTAGCAAGTTCACGTGTAGGTGCAAGAACTATTGATTGTATTCTAAATCTTTTTACATCAAGTTTTTGAACAATAGGAATAGAAAAAGCAACAGTTTTTCCTGAACCTGTTTTTGCTTGTGCAATTACATCTTTTTCATCTAAAAGTGAAGGTAAAGATTTTGCTTGAATTTCTGTCATTTTGTCAAAACCTAAAGATTCAAGGTTTTTTAAGAACTCTTCTGGAAGTTTTAATTTTGAGAATTTTTCATCTTCTTTTATATTTGTAGAAATGATAAAGCCTTTTTTATTATAATTTTTTGATATTATATCTAAACTTAAGCTTTTATATTTAATTGATTGAAATTTTTGTACCAATGTTCAAACTCTTTACTATCCATTGGTTTTGCATAAAAAAAGCCTTGAACTTTAGTACATGAATTTTTCTTTATAATTTCATCTTGCAAAGGAACTTCTATACCTTCAGCAATTACAGATAATCCCATATTAATACCTAAATCAATAATTGATTTAACAATATCCTCATCATTATTTTCTTTTGTTAAAGAATCAATGTATGATTTATCAATTTTTAGTTTTGAAATTGAGCATTCTCTTAAATAATTAAAAGAAGAAAAACCTTTTCCAAAATTATCTATAGATAAACTAACTCCCAATACCGATAGATTATTTAATGTAAAAAGTGTTTTTGTTGATATTTTCATTACATCATACTCATTAAATTCTAATTCTAAGTATTTTGCTTCTAACTTGTGACTTTTCAACACATCTACAACTAGCTTATATAAATCACCTGTTTCTAGATGTTTTCCAGAAATATTTATAGAAATAACACCATTATAGATATCTCTATCTTGCCAAAGTTTTAACTGTTTACAGGCTTTTATTAGGATTTGTTTTTCAAACTCTATTATATGATTTGTATTATCTAAATCTGATATAAAATCATTAGGCATAACTACTTTATTATTTTTTTTCCATCTAGATAAAACTTCTAAGGCAAAAACTTTATTAGTCTTAAGATCAATTTCTGGTTGAAAGTGAATAATGAATTCATCATTTTTAATAGCATTAAAAAGTTCTATTTCTTTTTCAGCTTGAAAATTATGATTTTTATTCATTTGTTTTGAATAAAATTTAAAATGATTTTTACCTTTGTTTTTTGCATAATACATTGCCGAGTCTGCATTATGAATTAAATCTTTATAATTATCGGCATTTTGCGGATAAACTGCAATTCCAATACTAACACCTATATTAAAACTAGTATTATTAATATTAAATGGTTTATTTACTAGGGCTAAAATTTTACTACAAACTCTTTCAATAAATAAATAGTTAGAAATATCACTTAAAACTACAATAAATTCATCTCCACCAACTCTTGCTATCATATCATTCGTTCTAATAATTTCTTTAAATTTATTTGCAAAGGAGATCAAAACTTCATCACCACTTGAATGACCTAAAGTGTCATTTATGATTTTAAAATCATCTAAGTCTAAAAATAAAATTGCAAATTGTAAATTATTTCGTTTAGAGTTATTCACAACATATTCTAATTGTGCTTCAAGTTTAAGTCTATTTGGAAGATTTGTTAAAGGGTCATGATAAGCTAAATGTAATAAATTGTCATTCTTTCTTTCTTGTGATGAAATATCTGAAAATATTCCAAAGTAATTAAGTTTTTTTGACTTTTTATTATAAAACTTATAGATTTTTATAATTATAGGATAGATATTTCCATTTTTATGTCTATTCTGAAGTTCACCAATCCAAAAACCACTCTTAGAAATCTGCTTCCATATTTTTTTATATCTATCACTGGAGATTGTTTCTGAAGAAAAAATATTTGGATTTTTGTTTTTTACTTCTTTAAAGGAGTATCCTGTGATATCTTCGCAAGATTTATTTAATTCAATGATTCTAATTTTTTCATCAACAATGATAATACCCTCAGTGGTATTGTTAAGAATTGTAGTATAAAGAGCTTTATCATTATCATAAGATACATCGTATTGCAAGATTTTTTACTCCAAGAAATTAAATTCTTAGAGTATAACTAAAATAATTAAAAATCTTACTCAATTATCTATTTTTTATCAATTCTTTTAAATATATATGAAACTCCAATTACAATTACTAAAACAATTCCAATTCCTACATATTTAAAATCATCGGCTATTGCTAGAATATATTCACCAGCAGCATAAGAACCATATCCTACAATACAAGCCCAAATAATAGTTGCAATAATATTAAAAATTGTAAATTTAATTGATGAGTATTTTGTTAATCCCATAGCAAGAGGAATTAATGTTTTAATTCCATAAACATATTTTTGTACAAAAACTACGAAAGATCCATATCTACGCATCATTAAATGTGCAAGTGCAATCTTTCTTCCGTAGTTTTTCATCATATCTTTCGCATAAGATTTATTCTT
Source organism: Poseidonibacter parvus (assembly GCF_001956695.1). Taxonomy (NCBI): domain Bacteria; kingdom Pseudomonadati; phylum Campylobacterota; class Epsilonproteobacteria; order Campylobacterales; family Arcobacteraceae; genus Poseidonibacter; species Poseidonibacter parvus. The sequence continues at coordinate 1,104,655 of NZ_CP019070.1, read as the reverse complement.
TCTTGCAAGAAAAAATAAAAACTGATCCCCTAAAAAGTTTGAAGTAGCAGCAACTGCGATTGAAATATATATATTTAAATCACCTGCAAAGGATAAAACACCTGCTATTATTAAACCAACAAACCCTCCACCAAAAGAGTAGGCAAATAATGCTAAATATCCCCAGTCTTTAATCAATTCTTCCATTATTTGGCCTCAATTCCAAAAAATTCTAAAGCTTCAATTGCATCATCTTCATCTAAATCAACTTCATCATTTTTTATATTTTCTTTTGTCTTATTAATAATGAATTCTTTTACCTGTACTCGCACTTTATTTATATCATCAACTATAGCAAAGCCATTAAACTGGATTTCATTGTCATAGCAAAGAAAAATTCCGTCACAATACTCTTCAATAAAATCACTAATATCTCTATATTCAATTTCTAAAGCAACTGCATGCCAACCGAACTCTTCTAAAATAGAGTCTTCAAAAATCTCAATTCCATCACTTGGATGGTCAAAATAAAGCATATTTTCTCTATTCATTCCAATAATCTTTTGCCAATTATTTAATGGTTTTATTTTACAAGTTGTTCCTGATACTATTGGTTTATATTTTTCAAATAAACTATTTGATAATGATTTAATATCATTTGTATTTTCATCTTTTATATAGTTATCATTAATAAAAATGATTGCTTTATTCTTTGGAACTTCTTTATTTATATATTTATTACCATCGATATCTATAATAATTTTATTATTTACATCTTTTAATTCTAAAAGTGGTATCATATCAATGTTTAGTTCTATATTTTTTATATTTATTTTCTTCATATTTTTTAATCCTAAAGATATTTAAGGCGATTCTATCAAAAAGAGTATTAAATATATAAATTTTACAAGAAATAATGTTTTTTTTACATTTCTTAAAGTTAATTTAATATACAATCCCTAAACATTATTTTTTAATTAAAGGCTATATTTTGTCACTTCAAAATTATATATATAAATTTTTCAATAAAAATAATATTAAGACACTTTTCTTAATTGATATTTTATATATGAAAGATATAAATGCCATTTATAATTTTCAAAATGGTGACTATATAATTAAACAATTAAAAAAACTATTAGAAAATAAAATCACATCTTTAATAAGAAAAAAGATTAATAAAAAAATATTAATAGAATTAACAAACACCCATGCTGACGTCTTTGAATTAACAATATATGAAGATTTTACAATTGATGAAATTCTAGAAATCAAAAACTTAATCTTTGAGCATGTTATTAATCATCCTTTTAAATTGAATAATAAATCTGCAAATATAAATATTGATATTACAATTGGTTGTTCAAAAAGTGATGATCAATTAATTAGAATTTATGCAGAAAAAGCACTACATCAAGCAAAATTAAACTTTGTTCATTATATGTATTATGATTCTTATCTTTACAAAAATGAAGCAATAAATGAAGATTTACTTGATATTTTAAATTATAATATTGAAAATGAATTAGTTGAACCATATTTTCAAGCTATTATGGATAATAAAACAGAACAGATTATAAAATATGAAGCACTAATGCGGTTATATGATAAGAAAGGTAATATTCTTTTACCTCATGTATTTATTCACAAATCTAAAAAATGTCGATTATATACAAAACTAATGGAATTATTAATAGATAAAATTGTTTTTTATATTAATAAATACAAAAAAAACATTAGTATTAATCTTGATTATACAGATATTTTAAATCCTAATATAAAAAGATCATTAATTGCAAAAATAAGAAAAAATAATATTGGTAAATATTTAACAATAGAAATTTTAGAAAGCGAAAAAATAGCAAACTTTAATATTGTTAATGATTTTATCTCAGAAGTAAAAAAATATAATGTAAAGATTGCAATTGATGACTTTGGGACTGGTTTTTCAAATTATGAATATATACTAAATTTGAATGTAGACTATATAAAAATTGATGGTTCTTTAATCAAAAAGATTGATGAAGAAATCTACTTAAACTTAATAAAAAGTATTGTTCAGTTTTGTAAACAGCAAGAAATAAAAATAGTTGCAGAATTTGTTAGTGATATAAAAATATTAAGATATGTAAAAGCAATTGGCATAGATTATTCCCAAGGCTATTATATAAGTAAACCTGTAGAAATAACTGAAATAATTGGAGATAAATAATGAAGATTCAACTAAAAAAAATTACTGATGTAACAATTAATGATTTATTAAATAAAGATGTAATTATGCCATCTATCTATTTTGAAAAGTTTAATAAAAATGCACGAACTTTAGATGTTAACCTTGAAGATTCATCATTTGAAAAAGAATTAAATAAAATACTAATTGAAGATTTCAATTCTATTGAAGAATATATGTTTTCTATAGAAAAAAATGCTTCAATAGTAAAGAATGCAGTTGAAGGAACACAAAAGGCACTGCTTAATAAAGATATTGATACTCTTACTGATATATACTCACAAATGGTAAAACTAGAAAAAGAAGTAAAAAGTTTAAACAAAAAACTTTTTGTTGATGATTTAACTACTTGCTACAATAGAAAATGGATATATAATAAATTTTTAGATAAAGACTCAAAGTTTAAAGATAATGGAATTTGTGTGATAATAGATGTTATAGACTTTGACTATATACAAAATGAATATGGAGAATTACTTTCTAATAATCTAATTATATTTATAAATAATTTTATAAAAGAAAAACTAAATGAAGAAAAGATAAGCTTTAAAACAGCAAGATTCTTCGATAGTAAATTTTTTATTTTTGTTAATCATGAAAATAAAAAAGAGGTATCAGATTTAATTTTTAATATACAACAATTATTAAAAAATACAACACTAAAAAGTAAGACTGGTTTAGTAATAAGAGCAGACTATAATTATGCTATATCTAGATTTAAAAATAATGAAGAATCAAAAGAAGTTTTTGAAGCACTATTTCATGAACTAAAAGAAGAAAATTAATTAAGAGATTTTTTTAGTAGTTTAATAAAACCTAATGCATTTTTGTTATCGCCATGCACACAAATAGTATTCGCTTCAATAAAAAGTTTTTCTTTATTTATTGTTTCTATATATCCTCTATCTCGCAAGTTTATAATTCTTTGTGCTAGTTCTAAATCATCATTAATCATCGCATTAGGCATTGCTCTTGAAACTAAAGTACCATTATCATTATAGTTTCTATCTGCAAAAACTTCGAAAAGTAAGTTTATTCCATATAAAAGTGCAGTATGTTTATAAGCTTCATTATTAGGAGTTGAAAGAACCATTAATTTGATATTTTTATCAAAAGAAGAGATTGCACTTAAGACTGCTTTTAAAATATTTTCATCTTTCATCATATCATTATACAATGCACCATGAGGTTTTAAATAAGAAACAGCAGTTCCATGTGCTTTACAAAAAGCTGATAAAGCACCTAACTGATAAAGAATAATAGATTTAATTTCTTCAAGTGAACAAAGTATTGAACGTCTACCAAAACCTACTAAATCTTGGTAAGAGGGGTGTGCTCCAATTGTAACATTATATTCTTTTGCAAGGGCTACTGATTTATTCATAGTTAAAGCATCACTTGCATGATATCCGCAAGCAAGGTTTGCCATATCAATAAAAGGCATTATTTCTTGATCATTTCCCATTTTCCAAATACCAAAACTCTCGCCCATGTCGCAATTTAATTTAATATTCATAGCTTCACCTTGCATTATTATTAATACATTTTACCATATAAAAAATAAATTCAATTTATTCAATAAAATATTTATAAAAATCTTTTAGCTTTTCTTGAGCTTCATTTATACTAATTTCTTCAAATTTTATTTTACTATTTGCTTTGGCTTGCGCTAATTTAAAACAATCTAAACTAAATACAGCTCCAATTCTTGGATAACCACCAATTGTTTGTCGTTCTTTTAATAATATTATAGGTTGCCCATCACTTGGTATTTGAATTGTTCCAAAACCTATTCCTTCAGAAATAATACCGTTAATATTACTACTTATTTTTTCTCCATTTAACTTACAAGCCATTCTATTAAAATCATTTGTTACAGTATAATCATTTTGAAAAAATTTATCTTTTTCTTCTTGTTCAAAAGTGTCAACTTCAGCACATAAAATTACTCTTAAAACTAATTCATCAGTATACTTAGGAATATATTCATCATTTAATCTTTGTGTAATCTGTTCAAAAGCGGAATTAAATTCTAAAATATCACCTTTTTTAAGTTTATCTGCATTTATCCCTCCAAGTCCTTCTTTAATAGTTGTACTATTACTTCCAAAAACTTTTTTAATATTAAAACCATCTTTAACAGCTAAGTAAACTCTAGTACCTTCTAGAATTTTCCCTATTTTAATAATATCACCATTTTTAATAGTATAAGATTGCCAAGAATTACATAAAATATCATTAATAAAAAATTCACATTTTGCACCTGTTACTACAATAATAGTAGAAGCATTTGCTTTAAAGATTACGTTTGAAAAAGATATTTCTATTATATTAGTTCCATAATTATTTGAGAGAATTTTATTTGCATAACAATAAGCATATTCATCTAATACACCTGAATTTGAAACACCAATATGAGAATAAAAAAAACGTCCTTTATCTTGTATGGTTGCTAGTATTGGGTTATTTATTACTTCTAAACTCATAATATTCCACCTTGAGCTAAAAATTCTTCTTTACTTATTGAATTAAACTTTACTTTACTTCCAACACTTAAAGGAGATAATTCTTTTAAACTTTTATCAAATAGTTCCATTGCAGTTCTTCCAATAATATTCCAACCCCCAGGTGAACTTTGAGGATAAACAGCTGTTTGCTTATCTGCAATTGCAACTGAACCTTTAGGAACACTTTTTCTTGGACTTGAAAGTCTAGGAAGTGCAATTCGTTCATCAACACTTGCTAAAAATCCGAAACCTGGTGCAAAACCAATAGCATAAACATCATACTCTTTTTGTGTATGTATTTGAATAATCTCTTTAATAGAAAGGTTTTTCTTTACACTCATATCTTCTAAATCTAAACCTACTTCTTTTCCATAATAAACATCAATGTTAATAATATTTTTTATACTATTATCTTCATAATTTAAATCTATACTATTATCTAGTAGTTTACATAAAGAAGAATAGTCATATTTAAAAACATCGTATGAAATATATATAGTTGTATATGAAGGAATAATTTCAATTATTCCTTCAATATTCAAACTTTTTAATGATAAATAAGCTTTTTGAACATCACTTGCAATTTCTTTACTTATTTCATTTCCAAAATTTATTGTAAGAGAATCAACAGAAGCTATTTTAAATATCATGCAGATATTTCCTTTCTAAGTATTTGAATGAATTCTAATGCATTATTAGTATCTCCATGAACACAAAGTACATCCGTTTGTAAAGATAGTTCTTTACCTGAGATACTAAGAAGAGTACCTTTTTCCTTTAGACTTTTAATTCTACTAATTACATCTGCTTCATCTTTAATTATAGCATTATCTAAAGCTCTTGAAACAAGACTTCCATTGTCATTATAGTTCCTATCTGCAAACACTTCAAATAATAATTCAATATTATATTCTTTTGCCATTTTTGCATATTCATGATTTCTTGGACTTGATAATATCATTAATTTTAAGTTAGTATTATAAGATGATATTGCTTTTACAATTGCCATAAATACAGCATCATCTTTCATCATGTCTTGATATAGTGCACCATGAGGTTTTACATATGTAACTTTTGTATCATACATTTTACAAAAAGCTTCTAGCGCACCTACTTGATATACAAGCATTGATATAATTTCTTCTTGGGTACAAGCAATACTTCTTCTACCAAAACCAACTAAATCTTGGTACCCAGGATGAGCACCAATTTCAACATTATTTTTTTTAGCTAATTGCACAGATTTATTCATTGTAACACTATCACCTGCATGAAAACCACACGCTAAGTTTGCCATATTTATATAGGGCATAATTTCTTCATCTAGTCCAATTTTGTAAAGTCCAAAACTTTCACCCATATCACAATTTAATTTTATACTCATTATTAATCCTTACTTATTTTATATTTTATTCTATTTTGCCGTCATATATTGAGGCAAGAAATGTACAATTTCAGGGAAAACTGTAATTAAAACAACAGCAACTATCATTAGTAAAAAGAACGGTAATGTTGCTTTTAATATATATTCGATTTTCTCTCCACTTATACTTTGTATGATAAACAAGGAGAATCCAACAGGTGGTGTGATTTGAGATAACTCAACCATAAATACTAAAAAAATACCAAACCATAAAGGATCAAATCCTGCAAATAATATAATTGGTAATACAATAGGTAGGGTCATAACTACAATTGAAATACCATCTAAAATCATTCCTAAAAAGACATACATTATTCCAATAATTACAATTAACATAAATGGTGACAGTCCCATTGCTCCAATAAACTCACTAATAGCTCTTGCTATTCCTAAGAAACCTACAACATGTGATAAAAAACCAGCTCCAACAATAATAAAACTAATCATCACTGAAGTTTTTATAGTATTCAATAAAGCATTTTTTAGTATATCAATAGATATACTTTTAAAATAAGTAGCAAGAATAACTGCACCTAATACTCCTAAAGAAGCTGCTTCAGTTGGAGTTGCTAGTCCACCATAAATTGAACCTAATACGACAATAATCAAAGTAAAAACAGGGAATAAGTCTTTTAATGAGTATAAATAATCATTAATAGTATATTTGTTTTCTTCAACTGGAACTACACTACTATCAACCCTTGATGCAATCATTATATAAATAGAGTACAAAGTTGCAAGTAAAAGTCCTGGAAGTAAACCTGCCATAAATAGCTTACCTATTGATACATTTGATAATACTCCATAAATAATCATAATAAGTGATGGAGGAATTAAAAACCCTAAAGTACCACTTCCAGCAAGAGAACCTAATGCTAAAGATTTTGAATAACCTCTTTTTTGAAGCTCATCAAGTGTAATCTTTCCAACAGTTGCAGTCGTTGCTGAACTTGAACCAGAAATTGCTGCAAATAAAGAACATGCTACTACATTTACATGAAGTAATTTTCCAGGAATAAAACTAAGCCATGGTGTTAAACCATTTAAAAGTCTTGTAGAAATTGATGACTTATACAATATTTCACCCATGAGAATAAAAATAGGTAAAGCTGCAAGCGACCATGAATTTAATGAATCATACATAGATGAAGCTAATAAGTCTCCAATTTTATCAAATATTGAAAGAGTTGGAGGAAGATTATGTTCAAATATCAACATTGCAATAATTCCCGTTAGAATTAAAGAAACACCAATCCAAATTGAAGATAATAAAAATGTAAACATTATAATTACAATAACAATTGATAAAATTAGTGGATCAGATATCATTTTTTAATCCTTGTATAACAAAAACTATAACACTTAAAATAAATAATGAAATACCTAAAGGCATAACTAATTGTGTTAAATAGATCGGTGTTTCAGATACAGCTTCAGAAAGCATTTCCATCTCATACGAATCAAAAGTGTATAAAACACTTCTATACAATGCAAAAAATAAAACAATAATTGTAATCATTCCTGCAAAAATATCAATAAATCTATTAGATTTTTTACTCATTCTTGAAGTCAAAATATTAATTCTAATATGCGCACCTTCTTTAAAAGTATAAGCTAAACCTAAAAAAATTGATGACAGATATAAATATCCGCTATATTCATCTGCTATTAATGTGGACATATCAAAGAAATATCGGATAAATATCTCAGTTAAAATCAACAATACTAGAGAAATCAATAGAACTGATGAAAGATAAGCCCCCCATAAAGAGAGCTTATTTGCAAAATTATAAAAAGCTTTCATAACTTACTTTCTATATTCTTCAAAGATTTTTTTAGTATCAGATTTAGCATCAGATAAGTATTCTTCAAGCATTTTATCTGCAACTTTAGATAACTCAGCTTTTAATGCATCACTAGCTTCTGATATTTTCATGCCATTTTTAGCCATTGTATCCAGTGCATTTTTATCTTCAACTCGTACAACTTCCCATTGTTCTTTTTCAATTTCACTTGCTGCTTTTAACATTGCTTCTTTTTGAGATGCATCTAAAGAATTCCAGTAGTCAAGATTAATAGTAACTGCTTGTAAAGGATATGCATAGCTAATTTTTGTAAAATCTGTTAATACTTCCCAAAATTTACCATCTTTTCCAGATGATGAAGATGTAATTACAGAGTTAACCATACCTGTTCTAAGTGCTGAGTAAACTTCACCCCAAGGTAAGGCAACAGCATTTCCACCTGCACCATTTGCAAAGTTTGCAGAGTTTTTATCATAAGTTCTAGTTTTGAAATTTTTTAAATCAGATAAAGCTTCAAGTTTTTTATCTCCATAAAATCCTGATGGTGGCCAAGTTACACTATAAAGTAGTTTTTGATTCCATTTCTTAGCAACTTTGTCATAAGCTGGTTTTGAGATTTGATAAAGTTTATATGCATCTTCATAAGATTGTGCAATAAAAGGTAAAGCAGAAATTCCAAATACTTTACCTCCTCCTGCTGTAAAAGGTATAAACATATCAGCCATTGCAACAGTACCATCTTTTACAGCTTTTAAAGGATTCCCTTTTACAAGTGAAGAACCAGGATGTATTGTAATATTTACACTACCTTTAGTATAATCTTTTACTAAAGAAGCAAATTTTTCAACACCTTGCGTATGAAAGTTATTTGAACCTTGTCTCGCATTTAAATCCATTTTAACATTTCCTGCAAATACTAAACTTGAAAGAGACGCTAGAAGTAAACATTTTTTTAACATTGTAATTCCTTAATTTTTAGATAAGTTATTGTAGGAATTTCAAGTGAGTTAAAGGTGAGTTTTTATTAATACTTTATAAGTTTTTTAATTTGTAGCCTTCTTGATGAACATTAATGATTAAATCAAGAGGTAATCTTTGTCTTAATTCTTTTATAAATGTTTTTAATGCACTTGTACTCATTATTTTATCTTTCCATATATATTCTTCAATAGTAGAATATACTAGGACTTTATCTTTATTTTCATTAAGTAATAATAGAAAATCTTTTTCTCTCTTTCTTAAAGGTATAAGTTCATCTTTATAAAAAAGTTCTCTTTTTTGTGTATCAAAATAAAGTCTTTCTGCAAATACAATTTTCTTTTCTAACTTATTTCCTAAAGCTTTAATAATCCCATTTAATAGATTTTCTGACACAATAGGTTTTAAAATATAGTGATTAATATTTAGATTAATTAAATTTAAGAGATATTCTTCATTTGAATAAGCTGTCAACATAATTATTGTTGTTGTTAAATCATCTTTTCTTATTTCTTCAGCCATTTCAATACCATTTTTTTCTGGCATTTCTATATCAGATATAATAAGGTTAGGTCTTTTATCGTAATATAAATAATAACCTTCTTCTCCATTAGAAGCTTCATATACTTCTGAGAAATAGTATTTTAAAGTATTTACTAATCTTTTTCTAATTCCATCTTCATCTTCAACACAAAGAACAGTATAGTTTTTTAATTGATTTAGTATATCTTCCATTTTATGCCTTTATTTTTATTGTGAAAATTGCACCGTCTTCGTCATTTTTTACACTTAATTCGCCATCCATATTTTTTTCAATAATCATTTTTGACATATAAAGTCCAAGACCAGTTCCTTTTGCACTACTTTTTGTAGTAAAATATGGTTCAAAAATCAAATCTAAATATTCTTCTTCCACCCCACCAGCATTATCTTTAACACTAACAAATGCATAGCCATCTTTAAAATCTACTTCCAAGTTTATTTGCGGATTTTTAATTTCTCTTTGATTCAAGATATCTTTTGCATTTGACATTAAATTTAATAAAACTTGAGCAAACTCTCTTTTATAACCATATATTTCATAATTCATCTTTATATTATATTGAAGCTTTATATTGTAATTTTTAATAGATGCACTAATTAAAGATATTGCTTCCATACATGAATCTTCAATATAAAAATCAACTTTCTTTTTATCTGGTTTGAAAAAGTTCCTAAAGTCATCAATTGTATAAGACATAAATTGTATAAGTTTATTTGAATCAGCAACTACTTCATTTATCATCTTATCATCAACTTTTTTAAATTTATTTGCAGTTTCTAACTCCATTAAAATTCCAGAAACTTCACTAAGAGGTTGTCTCCATTGATGAGCAATCATAGAAAGCATAGTTCCCATTCTTGCAAGTCTTGATTGATGAAGCATTGCTCTATCTTTTTTTTGAGCTTCAACAATTGCTACTTGAACTTTCTTTTCTAAGTTTTTATTTAAGTCTTCTAATAGTAGTTCTTTTCTAACAACATTTTCTTGATAACGTTGAATAACTTCAGTAATTTTTTTTGACATAATAAAAGAAATTAGACCTATAAAGAAAACAACAAAAAAAGAGATAATAACAACTAATCTAATATATTTGTCAATTCTTTTTTCTAATAGTTTTTTATTTTCTAAAATCGTTTTTTGAATATCATCAGTATATAATCCAGCACTAATAACCCAATTATATTTTTCATAAAGTTTTACAAAACCTAATTTTTTAAAAGGTTTTTCTTCATTTGGTTTCATCCAATAATATTCAATAAAAGCACCCTCTTTATTCTTTAACGCATTATCAACTTGTTTTCTAATCATATATGTTCCAACAGCATCTTTTAAATATTTATCATTCTCGTTTAAACTGTTTTGTCTATAGGGATGTGCTTTTAAATTATACTCTGTATCATGAACCCAAATATAACCATTTTTATCATAACTTATACTTTCTGTATATCTTAGAATTTGATCTTTTAATTCTTCTTTACTTAGCTTTGTATTATGATTGTCTTGAAAGTTTATATAGTTTATAATACTTGATACTTCTCTTCGTAGTACATTTTTTTGTTTTAAGATATACTGTTTCTCAAATCTAATACTCTCTTCTTTAAAATAATCATTTTGAGTTTTGATAAAAAAATAAATAGTAAAGAAAGCAATTAGTACTACTGTCATAATTGGACTTAAAATAATAAGCCTTGGAATATTTTTTTCATTAAACAAGAGTAATATCCTTTTTTTATATTTTAATAAATTATAGTGAGATATAAGTGAGTTTTATCAATTTGATTATATAATAATATTAATAAGGAATAAAAATGAAAAAAGATCAAATTCTTGATAATAAAAAAATACTAAAAGATTTTAAAGATGCAGAAAAGATATTAAAAGATTTAAAAAACAATGTTACTATTTTTGGGAGTGCTAGAACAAAAGATGTGGATATTTATGCAAAATTAGCACAAAAACTTTCAAAAAAATTAGCTAAAAATGATATAAATATCATAACTGGTGGTGGTTCTGGAATAATGGGTGCGGCAAATAAAGGTGCTTTTAAAATCAAAAATATTGAATCTATTGGTTTAAATATCACTCTTCCAAAAGAACAAACTCCAAATCCTTATACAACAAGAAGTATGACTTTTAATTACTTTTTTTCTAGAAAATATATGTTAGTTAAATATTCAAAAGCAATAGTCGTATTTCCTGGAGGTTTTGGTACTTTAGACGAATTATTTGAAGTATTAACACTAGTTCAAACAGGAAAATTAAATAGATTAAAAATATATTTAGTTGGTTATGATTACTGGAAATATTTAATTAAATTCTTTGAAAAATCATTATGTGCAAATAATATGATTCAAAAAGAAGATTTAGAAATTATGACTTTAACAGATGATATAAAATTAATAGAAAAACAGATACTAAAACTAATCAAATAGTTTAGTATCTTTTCCATCAAAACTAATTAAGTTTTTTCTTCTCATATATGCAAGGTGTTCTTCTTTTGTAGAGTTATCATAAAAATCATTTAGCTCATCTCTTTGTCCAACAAAATCATATAGAGGAACACCCATTCCACAAGAGTTATTTACACTTTTTATTTTTACTTCAAATACTTGTCTAGCTGCTCTTGAAATTGGAAAGTGATTTATATATTCACTCCAATCATCATCTTTTTCTTGAATGCATTTAGCTTCACAATATAATCTTAAAATATTTGCATCACCTTGTAAAGCGCAAAACATAATAGTCATTCTATTATCTTCTAATAAATGTGCTGCTGTTTCATTTCCACTTCCAAAATAGTTTAACCATAAAATGGTATCTTCATTTAAAATTTTAAAAGTATTATCTAAGCCTTTGGGAGAAATATTTATTTTCCCATTTTTAGGAGCAGTTGATACAAAAAACATTTTTTGCTCATTTATAAAATCAATCTCTTTAGAACTTAATTTTTCAGTGAATTTTGCCATCTTATCTCCTAGTTTTGATACATATGATATTTTGAATTTTCTTTTGCTTGTCTATCTTGAACTATTTTATATGTGTCTAGTGCTTTTTGTTTTTCTTCTTCATTTACCATTTTTGTTTTATACTCTTTAATAATTGAATCAAGAACTAAAATATAAACAATACTATTTAATTTTAAAGAGTCATCATTTCTCATCAATTTATCTAAATCAATTGCATAAACGGCTTCTTGAAAAGTGTAAAAAAGTCTTTGTTTATTATCTTCTAATCTATATGTATATCCTAAAATTGTATAAAAGTTTTCTTCAAACTCTTTTTTTAAAGATTGTTTTTCTAATTTTTGAGCATATGTAGATATTTTTATTTCACACTCTTGTAATATTTGTTCTGCTTCCATAACTTTATTTTTAAAACTATGTAAATATTCAGAAATTTCATTAATCATTATATTTATTATCCTTTTCACAATTATTACATTATATAATGTTAAAATAAAACAAAAATATAAATAGGATATTTAATGAAAAAAAGTACAATTATTGCATCTTTAATTTTAACTTCAAGTCTAAGTTATGCCTTTGACTTAGGAAGTATCGCAAAAGGTGTAATTGATAATGTTACAAATGAAACGAAAACAGCAGATTCAAAATCTAGTACAAATACAGTAAACTCAAATCTGGATAACTCAACTGTTACAAGTGGTTTAAAACAAGCTTTGAAAACTGGTGTTACATATGCAGTAGAGAATTTAAGTAAAGATAATGGATATTTAAATAATTCATTAGTAAAAATTCCTTTACCTGAAAATTTAGCAAAAGTTGAAACTCTTTTAAGAAGTGCAGGAGGAGATAAAATGGCAGATAATTTAATCAACTCAATGAATAAAGCAGCAACAACAGCCGCACCAAAAACTGCAAGTATATTTGCAAATGCAATTGAAAAAATGTCAGTAGATGATGCAAAAAATATTTTAGCAGGAAGTAATAATGCTGCAACAGAATATTTTAAAACAAATACAACAGCTTCATTAAAAGAAATGATTGCACCAATTATTAAAGAAACAATGAAAGAAAATCAAGTAGCATCTTACTATGATATGGCAAACAATTTTTATAAAGAAAATGCAAAAGGTATGGTTGAAAGTACTGGTGTGATGGATATGGCTAAAAGTTTTGGTGTAGATTCATATTTACCTGGAAGTTCAGATCAATCAATTGATGATTATGTAACAGATAAAGCAATTAATGGTTTATTTACTATGATTGCACAAAAAGAAGCCCAAATTAGAACTAACCCAGTTGCTCAAACTACATCACTTTTAAAACAAGTGTTTGGAAACTAATTTCCTGAGCCTTCATAAGAGAAATAGTTGTTAAGATTATTTTCTCTTGTGATTGAAAAATTAAAATCTACAGTATCTTCTGCGTTTCTTTCATGAGTATAAGTATAATCTTTTTTAAAGTTTTTTAATAAATTTGTATATAGTTTTGAGTTTATATCTAAGATAAATACATCTTTATTTGTTTCAAAAATATAAATAAAATTTAATATATAATGCTCATCAAGTTTAAAAGTGATAAATTCGTAATTATTAAAATCATATTTTTCTAAAACCTTCATAGATTTTAAGTTTAGCTTTTTTTTAACTAAATCTATATATAAAGAACTAGGAAGGGCATTCCATTGCACATCTATGTCAGTTTGTATATATTCAATAAATATGTTTTGAGATTTTAATGTATATGCTTGGATAGTATATGGGTCATGCCTAGTTTTAGTATCAAAATCTTCTAAAGTATACGTATAGAATTGATCTGAGTTTATTTTAAACTTTAAAGTATTATCTTGAAAATTAAAAACTGGTCTTGAAAGTTTTGTAAAACTTTTTACAATTGACTTTAAACTATTAGTTATAAAACCCAAGATTTGTCCTTTATTTAATATTAAGAAATGTATCTTAACATCTTTATGAATTTAATACAAGACTAATTTGCTATAATTTGAAAAAATAATGGAAGAAAAATGGATATTAACAAATACTTTAACAAACTAGCAATAATAAATAATTTAGCTAAATATGATACATATTATCAAGTATCACTTGGAATATTGGTAAATACTACAAATACTAAAGAGTTAGATTTTAATATAAAATTAGAATACGCACTTGGATCTATTTATGAGATGTTAAAAGAGTTAAACGAAGATATAGATAATATATTTGAAATTGAATTACAAAAACAAGCTGCAATGGATGCTTTACAATATTTTGCAAATGAAAATATTAATGCAGTTAAAAATAAAGAGTTGGATATTGAAGACACTTTGAATATGATAAATGACAATCTGTTTTTTAATCAAATTACACTAGATATTTGTAATGAAAATATACCTAATCAAATTAAAAAATATGAAGAAATGATAAGTGATGAAGTTTCTGAGTCAATTATAATTTCTTTAAAGTCTTTGGAAAGTAAGTAGTAAATCAATCTTACTCTTTCCAAAAATCTATACAATTATTTGCTTCTACTTCAAACCTAAAAAGTTCAACTTTAGTAGTTTTGTTTTTATAAACATATGTAATATTTATATCTGCTTGTAAAAATCGCTTAGAACTTCTACAAATTCCTTCGACAACAAATTCTTGCATTCTAGGTTGATCTTCAACTCTCACTTTTTCATCACTTTTTTCACCTGTATTAATTTCATACGTAGAAACTAAAGTTAAATTTTCATCAGTAATAGATACAAAAGTAGTATAGTTATCAATTTTTTGAGGAAGATTTTTCCCTATTTCAGCTACAACCATTTTTATAATTTTTTTATTTTGTATTCTAAGTTGTGCATCAGCTTTAGCTTGCGCTTTTGGCTCTACTGTTCTTGGCAAATTATTTTTTATAGGTGTTGTTGTATTAGCATTTAATATTATAATTGTTAATGCCAAAAGTATAATTTTTTGCATATTAATCTTTCATTTTTATTTTATTCTAAAGATCATTTTAACAAAAAATTTTTATTTAACTAATGATATGAATCAAAGATATTTGAAAGAAATATTAGCAACGTAAATATTACGTTACTAATATATAAGGTTTTTATAAAGCTTTTGCAGTAATTCTATTTAATCTTTGTGCAAATGCAACTGCGTCAGTAATTTCCATACCTTCAGATAATTTTGCTTGATCTAATAATACCCATGAAACATCAGAAACTAATGAGTCATCAGCTAAACCATTTAATTTTGTAACGATTTCATGATCTGGGTTAATTTCTAAAATTGGAGCAGTATCTGGCATTGCTTGACCCATTGCTTTCATCATTTGTGCCATTTGAGCCATTTGTGCATCACCTGCGTCTTTTACTACACAAGATGGAGACTCACTTAATCTATTTGTAACTCTAACATCAGATACACTTTCACCTAAAATTTCTTTGATCTTTTTAGTGATATCTTCAAATTTTTCTTCTACTTCTTTTTTCTCTTCTTCCGTTTGTTCAACTTTTGGAGCTTCAGCAGATGTAATATCTTTAAATTCCCATTCTTGGTAAGCACCATACATAGGAGTAATGATTTCATCAATTTCTTTATCATCTAAGATAAGAACTTCGATATCATTTTTCTTATATGCTTCTAATAATGGAGAGTTTCTTAGAACATTTTCATTTTCACCAACGATGTAGTAAATAGCTTTTTGCTCACTATCAGCAGCTTCTTTATAAGCTTTTAATGAAGTCATTTTTTCTGCTTTTGAAGACTTAAATCTAATAAGCTCTAATAATGCTTCTTTATTTGTAAAGTCTTGGTAAGCACCCTCTTTTAATGCTCTATTATATTGTTCAATAAATAAAGCATATTTTTCTTCATCTTTTGACATTTTTTTGATTTCATTTAAAACTTTTTTAACAGAAGCTTGTTTGATATTTGCCATTACTCTGTTTTCTTGTAAAATTTCTCTTGAAACATTTAATGGTAAATCTTCAGAATCTATAATACCTTTTACAAATCTAAGGTAAGTTGGTAATAATTCTTTTTCAGAATCTGTAATAAATACTCTTTTAACATAAAGCTTAACACCTGGTTCATAATCAGCTCTATACATATCCATTGGTGCAACTGCTGGAATATAGAAAAGAGTTGTATATTCATTTACACCTTCAGCCTTTGTATGAATTGTAGCCATTGGATCAGTAGAGTCATGAGAAATTGATTTATAGAATGCATTATATTCTTCATCTTTTAACTTAGACTTTGGTTGCATCCATAAAGCTGTCGCTTCATTAATTTTTTCATTTCTATCTTCAATAGTTTTCTTTGCTTCTTTACCAGCTTTTTCATCTTCTTCACTTAAAGTTTCAGTAACTTCTTCTTTGTAAGATAGAAAAATTGGGTATGCAATATGGTTAGAATATTTTCCAACAATATTTTTGATTCTTTCTTTACTTGCGAACTCTTCTGCTTCTTCATCTTTTAATTTAATATAAATAACAGTTCCTGATGATTCTTTAATACAAGGTGCTAATTCAAATTCACCTGTACCATCACTTGACCATTTATAACCAGTATCCTCACCAGCTTTTTTAGAAATTACATCAACATGTGATGCAACCATAAACACTGAATAAAAACCAACACCAAATTGTCCAATTAAGTTTGAATCTTTTTTAGCATCACCTGTCATTGCTTCTACAAATGATTTTGTTCCTGATTTTGCGATTGTACCAATTGAAGCGATTAAATCATCTTCATTCATACCAATACCATTATCAATAATTGTTAATGATTTATCTTCTTCATCGAAAGTAATGTTTACTTGACCAGCCCAATCTTGTGGTAATGCAGCTTTGATTGTTTCATCTGTTAATTTTAAGTAATTTAATTTATCAATTGCATCACTTGCATTTGATACTAATTCTCTAATAAATATTTCTTTGTTTGAATATAATGAGTGAGTCATTAATTGTAAAAGTTGACCTACTTCTGTTTGAAATTGATGTTTTGCCATAAAAATCTCCTGTATTTTTTAATATAATAGATGTAATTTTATCAAAACTTTATAAAAGAAAGCTAAAGTTTAAAGACAAATTAGCACTATGAGCCCAAAAGTGCTAATTTAAATTAATAAATACTTACTAAACAAAAAAATAATATACTTTTTTTATAAAAATAAAGGTTGAGAAAAGGTTAAAAAATGAAATCAAAAATATTTAATATAAAAAATTTATATTTACTAACAACAGGAATCATAGTTATCTTAGTTGGTTTATTTAGTGGTGTTGTGGATATTTTACAAACACAGGGTGTAATTTCTGCATCACAAGAATTGGGATACCCTTTGTATTTCTTTACACTATTAGGAATTTTTAAAATATTAGGAGCTATAGCCTTAGTATTACCTAGAAAGTTTGAATCAATTAAGCTTGTAGCTTATAGTGGATTTGCATTTGATTTTATATTTGCGTCTTTTTCACATTTTAGTATAGGAGATAGTTTTACTAAAATATTAACGCCTTTAGTGTTTTTAATTATTCTAGATATTTCATATAAATTAAAAGATAAATATTAATTTATCTTTCATTTTATATAATATTACATAGACTCTACGTCTACAATCTCTTTTGCAGAAAGTTTTTCTAGTTTTTTTTCAACAATTTCTAGGAAATCTGCTTTGTTTTTTTCATCCATATTATTTTCTAACATTTCAATAATATACTTAATACCATTTGCATTTATTTTTTTAACACTTGCAAGATAATGAACAAATGATATAATTTGAACATCGTTTATAGAATAAAGCTTCTTTAATTCTTTCTTCTTAGGAAATAAACCTTTTTCCTCATACATTTTTAATGTTCGTGCTTTTGCTGTCAGTAATTCAGCAATACTACTTAATGGCAGTACATCTTTATTGTTATCTAATAAAGCCAATTTTATTCCTTTTATTTAACTTCTAATACTATTTTACCAATATGTTTCTTAGTTAAAAACTCTTTTTGCGCAACAACAATATTTTCTAATTCAAAAGTTTTAGCAACTAAAGGTTTTATCTCTTTTTTTTCAATTCTTTTTATAAGATTTGGGAAAACTTCTTTTTCTAAAATTGTACATCCAAAAAATGATAAATCTTTTAAGTAAAGTGTTCTTAAATCAAGTTCTACAATTGGACCTGCAATTGCACCAGATACTGCATATCTACCATGAGGTTTTAACACATCTAAAAACTCATTCCACTTTTTTCCTGCAACTAAATCAATTACAACTGTTACAGAGTTTTCTCCAAGAACTTCAACTAAATTATCATCTCTTGAAATCACTTTACTTGCACCTAAAGCTAATATCTCTTCAAACTTTGAAGGTGATGTAATTGCAATTACTTTTGCACCTCTTGCGCATGCTAGTTGTACTGTTGCACTTCCAACTCCTCCTGAAGCTCCTGAAACTAATACAATATCATTTTCATTTACGTGTGCTCTTGTTAATAAGTTTTCAGAAGTTGAATAAGAACAAGGGAAAGATGCTAATTCAATATCAGTATAATCACTCTTTATCTCATGTGCATGTTCATTTGAAATAACAGTAAATTGGGCAAATCCACCATCACACTCACTTCCAAAATACCAAGGATTTTCTAACTGTTCACCATTTATTTTTTGTAATGATGGCTCAATTAATACTCTTTGCCCTATTCTTTTTTCATCAATATTTTTACCAACTGCTACTATATATCCACAAACATCTGCACCTTGAATTCGAGGAAAGTTTAAACTCTCACCTCCCCAAGAAGCATCTTCAGGATTATTGTCATTTTTAGAATACCAGCCAATTCTTGTATTTATATCTGTATTATTAACACCTGCTGCTTTTACTTGAATTAAGACTTCATTTTCTTTTGGAATTGGTGTTTCATAATTTGTAACATATTCTAATTTATCATAATCGCCATTGCCAATCATGAGCATTGCCTTCATTGTTTTTGGTATTTTATTCATATAATCTCTCTTTCTAAAATTCTAATTTTTGATAATAATTCATCTTTATCAACATAACAGCCTTGTAAATGTCTTTCACCTTCTTTTAAATCAAAAGAATTACGGGCATGTAATATTCTACGATTATCAAAAACAATTAAATCACCTTGATTAAGTCTATGATAAAATTGAAATTTTTCATCTCTTGTCAATAGAATAAATAGTCTATAAGCATTATAGAAAGACTCCATATCTTTGCCATCAATATCAATAGGTCCACGTAAAAAATTAGCCATTCTTATTTCTACTATTTCATCTTTATCATTACTTATAATCATAGGACTTACAAATCTATAATCACTATTTTTATCTTTGTTGTAAAAAGACATAGGTAAAGTACTTAAAGCTTTATATTCATCTTTGTGTTTTTCACGCATATACTCAGCAATTTTGAAACCATCAACTAAAATAGATTCACCACCACTAGCATCGTTTACTAAACAATGAAGAAACTGCAATCCTGGTTGTAATTCTCGTGTGGGTAAATCTGTATGTAAAGGAAGTTTTAGGTTTGTATAGGCTGCTGAATTAGCACTTTTTTTAGAGATTACATCAAAAACTATACCAAAATTTGTTTCACGTATAAAAGAAATTCTTTGTGCAACTTTTTGTACTTCATTTAGTTTATTTTTAACGTTTACAATTTTGCTAATTCCATAATCACGTAGATCATATAACCAACTTAATAAAATCTCATCTTTATTCATTACATCTTGATATTCATATAAAGGCAGTGATTTTTCTATTAATTTTTTATCCCAAATTTTATATTTTAAATTTCGTTTTTCCCTTGCTTCTTGACTATAACAGTGTTGCTTTAACCAAGCTGGATGATAACTACTTTTATGGGACTTATAATCCCAGATAATATTAATCATATTATCTTTTGACAATTCAACACTTAAAGGTTTAATATCAAAAGGAACATCACAAATTTCAAATACTTGTTCTTTACTAAGAGAAGTTACGCATTCGTCACAATGGCAATTGTCTCTAAGCCATAAAAAATGATAATCACTTTGCTCACCATTATCCCAACCTACTCTTATTATTCTATCATTTAAACTCACACTTTTAGGATTAACTTGCGTTTTATAAACAGTATATCCGTTTATATATTCATCATTTTTATTTTCTATCACATTTAACTCCAAATGCTGATTATTACTTATTTATTATATCTTATTATAATAATTTTTGATATAATCAAAGAAATTATAATCATAGTTAATAAGGAAAATAATGTCAAAAACTTTTGAACTTCAAGAACAATTAAAAACTCTTCCACTCTCAAATCTAAATGATGCTAGTGAAAATTTTTTAGATTGGGTTGAACCTTTAATTTCTAAAGAACAATTCCAAACTACAAAAGCTAATTTAGAAACTTTTTCAAGTAATGAAGGACTTATTCTTGAAAAAAAACTAGAAGAATGGTCAAAAAAAAATGAAGGTAATTGGTTAGCACCACTTTGGAAAAATATGTATTTAGACATTAGAGAACCTGTTGCTATTGATGTAAATTATTTTGTCAAATTAATAACAGATGAACTTAAACTTAAGTATTCAAGTTGTCAGATTGCAGGTGTTATTATAAGTAAACTTATGGATATATATGAGAGTATTTTAGATGAGTCTTTTGAACCTGAGAAAATAAAAAATACACCTTTATGTATGTCAGCTTATAAAGAGATGTTTAAAGCAACAAAAATTCCAAAACAAAATCGTGATGAGTATATTGTAAAAGAAAAAACAAAAAACTCTCATATAATTGTGATGTATAAAAACCATATGTTTAAACTAGCTTTAAATGATGAAAATGCAAAAAGATATTCATCTAAAATAATCACTAATACATTAGAAAATCTTTTAACATCGCAAATAAAAGAGAATGATACAAGTGTAGGAATTATAACTACTGCATATAGAGATGAAGCAGCTGTATTATTAGAACAAATTGTAGAAATTGAAGAAAATAGTGAGAATTTCGAAACACTAAAAGATGCTTTATTTATTGTTTGTATGGATGAAAACTCTAAAAGTTTATATGAGTTTGCAATGAGTTTAATTGCTTCAAATGAAAATAATAGATATTTTGACAAAAACCTACAACTAATCTTTAATCAAAATGGTGATTTTGGATTTAATTTAGAGCATACAGGCTCTGATGCTGGTTCTTGGATAAATGTTATTAATATGGTTTATGAAGACATCACAAATACTTCGATTATGGCTAGTCATATTGAAAATAACAGCAAAGAAATCATAGAAGTAAAAAAACTTGATTGGGAAATATCTATAGAATTAAAAAAACAATTAGATGATTTAAGAGCTAAACATATTAAAAAAACTAAGGACCTTCATCAAGAGATTTTATATTTCAAAGATTTTGGAAGTAATGAAATTAAAGAAATGGGTTATAGTCCCGATGCATTTTTACAATTAGCACTTCAACTTGCACAATATAGAAAGTTTGGAACATTAAAAAGTACCTATGAAGCTGTTACTACTAGAATTTATTTAAATGGTAGAACAGAGTGTTCTCGTCCTATATCTATGGAACTTTTAGAATTTGTAAAAGCATTTGATAATGAGGATTCAAATAAGAGTACACTTAAAGATTTAATGTCTGATGCTTGTAAAAAACAATCAAGAAGAATAAAAGATTGTTTACGCTCAAATGGAGTTGAGAGATACTTTTTTGCTATGAAAAATATGTATACACTTTTTGGTGAAGAGTTAGGTTTAAAAGAAATGCCAGAGTTTTTTAACGATGTTGGATATAATAAACTTACATACAGTTATATCTCAACAAGTAGAATAGAATCAAAATATTTTGACCTTGGTGGTTTTGGTCCTGTTGTTCCTGATGGTTTTGGTTTTTGGTATAACTTGATTGATGATAGAATTGATATGAATTTAATTAGTAGAAAAAGTGTAAATGGGGATAATATAAAATCATTTAGTGATGCTATTGTAAAAGCTATAAATGATTTAGCCAAGTTTGCTGAAAATAAGGGTTAAAACCCTTATTTAAATTTAAACTATTTTGCAGCTTGTGCTTCTTTAATCCAAGAATTTACTTTTGTTTCATTAGCTTGAATCCATTTTTGAACATGTCTTTTAATATCTTTAGGCTCTTTTTGTCCATTTCTCATAAGCATATTTTGACCACTTACATCATTAACACTTAATTTAACAATATCAAATAATTTTGCAATATCTTGGTGTTTTGTTAAAACACTTGAATTTGCAACTATTTTTTGAGAATTAATAGCAAATCCATAATTTGCTCCATTAGAAATTTGAGTATCGATACCTTTTGGATGCTCAGACTGTGTTACTTGTAAAAATGTAATGTCTTTTCCAGGAACTAATTTTCCTGTTACCCAATAAGGAGTCCATGTCCAAAATAAAATAGGTTTACCAGTTTTATATCTAGCCATAGTATCAGAAATCATTGCTGAATATGCACCTTGATTATGGTCTATTGTATCTCTTAATTTAAAAGCATCTAATTGATGGTTGATTGTATCTGCAACTTCCCATCCTAAACTAGCACCAGTTAAATCAGCTTTACCATTACCACTTGAATCAAATAGTTTAGCAATTTTAGGATCTTTTAAATCACTGATATATTTAATATTATATTTATCAGCAGTTTTCTTATCAATTACATAACCTGATGCACAATTAGATATATATTCAGAAAATATTGCAAGTTTTTCAGTACCACCTACACCTTTAATCATATTTGTTTGAATTGGATCCCAATGAGCGGCCATAAAATAAACATCATCACTTTTTGCATTATCAGCAATTGTTTGGAAAGTAATTGCATACTCTAAATCACTAGAAATTTCTACGTTATGTCCCATTTTTTTAAGCATTTCAACAATAAGTTGTAATTGAAAAGATTCTTCAGCAAGTACAGTTTTTAAAGCTGTAACTTTTGCAGCGAATAAATTTGAAGTAAGAACTAGTGAAAGTAATCCACCTAGTAATATTTTTTTAGTAATCATTTTCTCTCCTAAAGTAATTTAAAACCAATAAACTCCAATTATAACTAGTATAATTATAATTGTTGTTTAATTAGTTTTAAAATTATATTTTAGAAGAATTATTTAGCAGCTTTTGCTTCTTTAATCCATGCATCAACTGTAGCTTTATTATTTTCTAACCATGTTTGTGCGTGTCTTTGAACATCTGTATGTTTATTCTGACCATTTGCCATTAACATATTTTCACCACTTACATCATTTACACTAAGCTTTATAATATCAAATAATTTTGCTATATCTTTGTGCTTTGTAAGTACACTTTTATTAGCAACAATTTTTTGATTATTAACAGCAAATCCATAATCTGTACCATTTGGAAGTTTTGTAGAGTATCCATCAGGATTAGCTGATTTAGTTACTTGTAAAAATGTAACATCTTTACCAGGTACTAATTGACCACTTACCCAATAAGGAGTCCACGTATAATAGAATATTGGCTTACCTGTTTTATATCTTGCAATTGTATCAGCAATAAGTGCTGAGTAAGAACCTTGGTTATGGTCAATATTATCTCTTAAACCATAAGCATCTAATTGATGTTCAATTACTTTAGAACATCCCCAACCACCAGAACAACCTGTTAAATCAGCTTTACCATTTCCATTTGAATCAAATAGTTTTGCAATTTCTGGTTTATTTAAATCATTAACATATTTAATATTATATTTATCAGCAGTTTTTTTGTCAATTAAATAACCTTGAGCACAATTAGCTACAAAGTCAGAGAATTTAGTAAGTTTAGCTTCTCCACCTGCACCTTCTACCATTGTATTTTGTAATGGATCCCAATGAGCTGCCATAAAATAAACATCATCACTTTGTGCATTGTTTGCAATAGTTTGAAAAGCAATTGCATAATCTACATCATTTGTAACTTCAACTGTATGTCCCATTTTTTTTAAAACTTCCACAACAACTTGCATTTGGAAACCTTCTTCTGCAATTGCTGTTTTAACAGCAGTTACTTTTGCCCCAAATAAACTTGAAGCTACTGCAACAGAAGCAACAAGACTAATTAAACTTTTTTTATTTAACATTTTTTCTCCTTAAATTTAAAATAAAACCAATAGGCCCTTTTTCATGCCATCGTCTTTTATCATTTTTATCTTTTTTACCTGCTTCTTGAGTTAATCTATCTAAGATAATTGCAAGTAATACAATACCAAGACCACCTACTGCAGCAAGACCAATATCAAGTCTTCCAATACCTCTTAAAACCATTTGTCCAAGACCACCTACAGCAATCATTGAAGCAATAACAACCATTGATAATGAAAGCATCAATGTTTGATTGATTCCTGCCATAATAGTAGGCATTGCAACGGGAATTTGAACTTTCCATAACATTTGAGATGAACTTGCTCCAAAAGATCTTGAAGCTTCAATTAAGTCCTCAGGTACTTGTCTAATTCCTAAGTTTGTAAGACGAATAAGTGGAGGAAGTGCAAAAATAATAGTTACAATAACTCCAGGAACATTTCCAATACCAAATAACATTACAATAGGAATTAAGTAAACGAATGCAGGTGTTGTCTGCATTCCATCAAGAATAGGTCGTAAAACTTTATCAACAGTATCACTTTTTGCAGACCAAATTCCTAAAGGCAAGCCTATTATTACAGAGAAGAGTACTGCTGTTATAACTAAAGAAAGTGTAATCATTGATTCTTCCCAAGCACCTATAAATCCAATGATAAAAAATGAAATCAATGTTCCAATTGCAAGTTTTTTACTTGCAAGTTGTAAAGCTAATAATACAAAGAATAAAATTACAACATAAGGATTTAAGAATAGTAAAAAACTTTCAATTGATTTTAAAACAATATCAATAGGAGCTTTTGCTGCTAAAAATACTTCTCTAAAATTAACAACTAACCAATCAATTCCATCATTTGTCCATTTGTCAAAAGGAATAAGAACATTTTCAAATGGATTCAAAATATTGAATTCATTAGCTTCTTCAATAGGAGCTTGTGCAGCTTCTTGTGTCCAATCAACTGATGATTCTCTATTTTCTTGTGCAGTTGATGCATTTCCCCAAGGATCATTACTCATTATCAACTCCTTCATCAAATACTTTCAACAATCTACTTTTTGAAATTGTTCCTCTATATTTTCCATCATCACTAATTACAGCAGATGGATAAGCATGCCCTGCTACATCTGAAATAAACTCTCCAATTTGAAGATTTTCATTAATTGGCTTTTCATCAATTACTGCATCATGAATATTTCCATCAATCTTTTTTTGTTCTTTTAAAGATTCTACAGTTAAAAGACCAATATATTTACCGTTTTTTTCAATAAAATATGCATAATCTTCATCATAATCACCAATATATTGTAAAGCAGATTTAATACCTACTCCTTCTTTATTGATTATAGTTGCCTTTGTTTTTTTAACAATATGAGAAGCATTTAATACTGAAGTTACATCAACACCTTTAAAGAAAGATCTTACATAATCATTTGCAGGTTCATTGATAATCTCTTCAGGTGTTCCAATTTGAACAACTTCACCATTTTGCATAATCGCAATTCTATCGCCAATTCTGATGGCTTCATCTAAATCATGAGAAATAAATACAATTGTTCTTTTTTCTTTTTCTTGAAGTTCTACAAGTTCATCTTGCATTTCAGTTCTAATAAGAGGATCAAGTGCAGAAAATGCCTCATCCATTAACATAATATCAGGATCGTTTGCTAAAGCACGTGCTAAACCAACACGCTGTTGCATACCACCACTTAATTCATCAGGAAAAGATAATGCATGATGATTAAGACCAACTTGCTCTAGTGCTTTTTGTGCAGCTTCATATCTTTTGTCTTTTTCTATTCCACTTAATTCTAAACCAAAAGAAACATTATCAATAATATTCATATGTGGCATTAAAGCAAAAGATTGAAAAACCATTGATATTTTTTTTCTTCTAATATCAATTAATTCCTTATCACTTAAATTTGTAACATCAATATCATCAATAAAAATTTGGCCAGAAGTTGGCTCTATTAATCTGTTTAAAAGTCTTACAAGTGTTGATTTACCAGAACCAGAAAGTCCCATAATTACAAAGATTTCACCTTCATTAATTTCGAAACTTGCATCTTGTACACCAATGGTCATACCTGTTTTTGTAAAGATATTATCTTTACTCTCACCTTCATTTAGCATTTTTAAAGCTTTTTTGGGTTCTTTCCCAAAGACTTTAAAAACATTTTTAACTATTAATTTCTTTTTACTAATACTAACTCCTATTACATAACATATGTACTTTATTTACAGTATATATGTTTTTTATTATCATCTATTATGTAAAAATACAACTTAAACCCATATAAAACTATTTACTTATTAATAAAAAAGCAATTAATAGATAAACTACGACTAATAATACAAGAGGAATAATATAATGAATAATGATAAATTTTTAAATGACTTAGATGAAGTTTATACTTTTTTAAATACTCAAAAATCTAATGTAAATAAACTTATTTCATATCTTGAAAATAATGAATTTGAAAAACTAACAATTATAGAAGAATTTGCAAAATATCTTGAACTTCCAATGAGTGAAGATTTAAGATTTGCACTTGTTACTAGACTTGTTAATTTAAGAGATGATTCACTTGTTCAAGTATTAAAGAAAAACAATAAAAATGAAGAAGAGATTATTGAATTACAAGAAGATGCTTATTGTTTTACTAGAGATTTTTGGCACGAAAAACATAAAAATACAGTTGAGTATATTCAAAATAATAAACTATTAACTCCATTTTATAGAGCAGTTTTTGAAGGTGTTTATCAAGTTGGTTTAAAAATGTCTTCTTGGCAAAGTTTATGGACTGCACATATTATCAATGGAATAAATAAAGAGTTAATGAATAAATTTGATGGTAATGAAGAAAAAGTATTTAAATATCTTGAAGATGAAAATTTACTAGACTTAGGACATAATAATATCATAGCAGATAGATCATATTCAGCACTCGTAAAAGAAAAAGATTCATATCATTCAAAAGCATATATAAACGCTTTTAAAACACAAACAACAGCAGTTATTGATGCACTTGAAGATTTTGAAGAGAGTTTAATTGAGCTTGAAGATGAAGAATATAATGAAAAATGGAATTATATTCTATATATTCAATCTCTTATAAAAGCTTTTGGTGAAGATAAAACTCATTTATTAGTTTCTAGATGGGCTGATGTTGATAGAGCTTGGATGAAAATAAAATCTCCAGTTCAAATTGGTCATCCTTTAGAATATTATGAAGATCATTTTAGAAAAGCAGTTGCATTAGAATGGGATATTAGACTTACAAACCCTGAATTTTCACAAGATGATAACAGAGTTAATAAAATCAAATCTGCATTTGCAAAAGTTTTTGAAAATGTTGAACAAAATGAAAAAAATAAATCTGTTTATGATTTTTCATTAAAATCACTTGACCAAGTTCAGCTTTATATAGGACGTCCTGCACTATTTTTTGGAGCTGAATTAAATGGCTTATTTTCAGCACAAGTTGTACCTAATGATGAAATTGTTTCAAAAGAAATGGGAAAAAAGATTTTTGCTTTTTCTGATGAAATATTGCAAACAACTAGAGCTAAACCATTTTTAAAATTAAGTAGCGAAATCTTTGGACATGAAATATTAAATGAAGATAGAAAGTTTTTGTTTAATGAAACAGCTTCTTGGCATAAAGTTTATGATATCACGACAATAGGTCATGAATTTGGTCATATTTTATGGTGCGATGATGAAACAGAATCTGTTATGAATAAAAGCGGTAACTTTAAAAATATTGAAGAGTTTAAAGCAACAACTGGTGGATTAGTATCATTCTTTCTAGATGAATCAAACGATGAAAAACAACTAGAAAAACAAGTATTAATAGATACAGTTAAACGAGCTGTTGGATTAATGGGTTGGATGGAAGTTGATGAAGTTCAACCATATTATTGTGAAGGAATTATTCATTTAAGCGGATTATTTGATTCAGAAGTTTTAGATTTTAAAGATAATAAACTAATTATTGACTTATCAGATTCAAAATATGAAGAGCTTAAAAAATGGTATGTTCAAACATATACTTCTTTAGCAAAACACTATTTAGATAAAAAAGATGCGAGCGAGTTTTTAAATATTTATGCTATAAAAGAAGGTAAATATTTTATGCCTGTAAATAAAAAAATAAACGAATTTGTAAAATATTACTTTAAAAGATACCAAGCAATTGGGCAAGAATTAGATACAAATGATAAAAAAGAAAATTATATAAAATAAGAAGTTTTTACTTCTTATTTTATAAACTTCTTAATATTTTTAATACTTCTTAATACTTGGACTTATACTTTCCCAATCTTCTGTGAGTTCTTCTACTAATAAAAACTTATCTTTACTGTTTGCTGGTCTATCATATAAATACGGTGTAACAACAACTAAGCCACCTTTTAAAATACTTGTAAATGTATTTGATTCAACTTTTGAACCAGAAAAGAGTGAGAACTTCATATTAAAGCCACTTATATCATAAAACACTGAATTACTTCTAACAAAATTCGTGTATTTCTCATAAATTAAACAATCCATAATAACACTACTAGCATCATTTGATAAATCAATTTTATTTATTTTTCCTATTTGTACATTTTTATAATAAATAGGAGCATCTACATTTGCACTTGAAGCGTGTTTTGCGTGAACCTTGAAAATTGTTCCATGATATGATTTGTCAAGCGAAGGAAGAGTATCGAAGCCTTTAAATCTAATTTGTGATTTTTTGTTATTGCTTTTTATAACTCCAATATTTACAGCCATTACAGAAGAACCAATATTAGATACTTCTTGAAGTGAAATTTTTGGCTTTTTTAAATAAAAAACTGTTCCTTCTTTTGTAAAAGATTTATAATCATTATATATCTGTGCTTTAACTACAACTTTTTGTTTTTCATTTAATGAAACTTTTGTAACTTTCCCAACTTTTACACCTTTATATGTAAGTTGAGAAAATTGTTCATGAACACCTTCTACATCATCAAAAATTATAGTAATACTATTTGAAGAATCTTTCATTTCATCTTCTGATGAGTAAATATTATACTTAGAATAAAGCATATCTGTATTGTTTTCTAGGACAATTGAACCTTCAAGTAGAGAAGTGAAATTATCCATATTAAATAAAATCCCATTTAAACTTGCATTTAAATCTATTACACCTTTTTTATAAAATCTACTTGTTTTATTTATATATTTTTTATAATCTTTATATATAAATAGCTTTGCATTTGATTTTTTGCTATCAAATTTAATAGCTTTTACAAAACCAATTTCTTGATTTTTATAAACTATTGCCATATTTTTTTTGATTTTAAAATCATTATTAAAATATGCATCAATAGTAAAACCATCATTATGCAGTCTTTTTAATTTTTCTACTTCTTTATAACTTTCGTATAATTTAAAACTTTTTCTACTAAGTTTTTTATCACGTCTAATTTCTTCAATTGCAATTGCACCATTTAATAAAGGATTAACTCCTGCATAATTTATATCAATATCAAAGTTTTTTAACTCTAAAAGTTTTGAACTCATATCATAAAAAAGAGTATGATTATGAATTAGTTTTTTATATTTTTCATCAATTAATATTTGAATATTTACTTTTTTTAAATCCTTAGTTAAAGAATAATAAATAACTTTTCCTATTTCAATATTTTTAAAATAAACTTTTGACTTTTTAGTAATTGAATTTAGACTATCACTTTTTAAAGTATAAATTAAAGAAGAATCTATCTCTTTACTTTCTTTAGAATTATTAACAGTAAAAATATTATTAGGTTCACCTTCTTCATAATTTAATGATACAAAATTTCCTTTTACTATATTGCCTAAATTTTTAACCCCTTCTAAACTAATTTCAGGAGATTCAATATAAAATTGCGTTTTATTTGTAAGTAAATATTTATACTTTTCATAAATAAAAGCTTTAGAAGTAAGAGTGTCATTTCTTAAATCTAAGCTTGTTAATTTTCCAATAGCAAGGCCTTTATAAATAATAGGTGTATTTGCATCAATACCGTTTGCATTTGCGAATTTAATATGAAAATACTCTTTTTTCTCTAAAGAATCTTTTCCTGCAAATAAAGTATATACCTCATCTTTTTCAATTTTGATATCATTTTTATCAGGAGTAATTACAGTTACTCCTCCAACTAATGCAGAATATAAAGAACCAATTTCAACATTTAAACCACTCGGACCATAGCTTACTTTTAAAGCCTCATTTAATACAAATTTTGAGCTTTTATTTACTAAATAATTATACTTATCATAAATATAAACATTTAAGAATACTTTCTCGAACTTAAAGTCTTTTGAAACAACCTCACCTATTTGATATTTATTATAAAATATTGGCGTTCCCACTTCAATACTATCTTTGTCATTTGCAATTAATGAAACATAATAACCATTACTTGCTAATTCATCATCTGGCTTACTATCAAGTCCAATAAAATCGTATTTTTCTTTTGCATTTTCGAACTCTTTATCTGTTCTAAATTTTGGTGATATTTCAATTTTATAACCATCTACAAGTGTACTTAAACCTGATACTTTTGTTAAAGAAATAGTAGGTCTTCTAATCCAAAATCTTGAACCTTCACTAGCTACATATTTACTAGCTTCACTTTTAACTAATATATTAACTTTTACATTTTCTAAATCATCATTAATATCAATTTTTGTAACTTTTCCTAATTGAAGACCTTTATATTCTAATACAGTTGCACCCTCTTTTAAACCTTCTGCACTTTTAAATACTACTGTAATATTTGTACCCTTTTTCATATATGATTCATACGAAATCCAAGCTAAAATTCCTAAAATAATAATAGGCAAAAGCCATATAGAAGAAACTGCTTTTTTATCATCTTCTTTTGCTTTATAAATAACATCATCATTTTGTTTTTCAATAATCTCTTTATCGCTCATCCCATATAATCCTTGTATCAAATCTATGTGCTGCAACCATTGTAAGTATTACTACTAATGCAAAAGATGTAGCTGCAAGTCCACCTTTTATATTAAAGATTTCTCCTAATTGAACAACTGACGCTAATAATGCTACAACATATATATCAATCATAGACCATTTGCCAATCATTTCAATAAATTTAAAAATTCTATTTTTATTTTTATTCCTAATCTTAATATCAATTTTTAATGAAATAAAAATCAATAATAAACCAACTAATTTTATAAGAGGAATTATAACACTAGCTGTAAAAATAACAAAAGCAATAAAATAGCTCTTATACTCTATAAAGCTTACAACCCCTTCTAGTATTGTACTTTCCGTTTTAATTCCAAACTTTGTAATTTCCATCATTGGATAAAGCATTGCTGGAATATATAAAAGTATTGCACAAATAGTTAAAGCTAGTGAAACTTGTAATGAGTTCTTTACTCTTTTTCTCACTTTATGATTACATCTAGTACAGACAAATTCATCATAATTTTCTTTTTCATATACTTTATGACAGTTTTTACAAGATATTAAGAGCATTTATTCACCAAACACATTTTTATCTTCATAGCTTTTATTTGCCATATACAAACAAAAGATATATGCAAGCATTACATAAAAGCCAATATCAAACTTTGTTGAAGAAACCATACCAATAAGTTTTATATACGTAACTATTATACTTATAATAAATACTTCAACAAATCCCCAATGCTTAAAGAAATGGAAACTATCATGTAAAAATGTTTTCGTAAGTAGTTTAATTTTCGTATATTTTTGTATAAATGAAATTATGATTATAATTGAGTTTAATATAGGTGCTACAATTGCTGTAAAAAAAACAATCAAAGCCACAAAGAAAAAGTTTTGTTCTAAAAGAATTAAAACAGTGCCTATTAGTGTAGCTTTTAGTTCTGTTACTCCAAGGGAAAGTGTTAATAAAGGATAAATATTAATTATTGCGAAAAGTAATAAAGCAGAAATAGAATAATACAAAGCATTAATACTATGTTTTTTTTCACTTACTAATTTACTATTACATCTAGGACATCTTAATTTTACTGGTTTTATACCAACTTCTTTGTTTACAAATAAACCACAGCTGTAACATTCTAAAATTTTTTCTGTATTAACTGCCATTTACTTCCATATTTTTGATTTTATATTATTTTATCATATTTAAAATAAAGATGAATTTTATAAAGATTTAGAATATATATAGTATGATTACTTTGCAAAAAATGCACATAAAATACAAATAATTTATATAAAAAAGGTTAATAATATGGAATTTAATATAACAGAAGGTCAAATAGGAACTAGACCCCCAGTTGTAAAACCAGATCCAAAAGTATTAGAATACTTAGGTGAAGATGGAATGAGACAGCTTATTTCTGATCACTATGATTTGTTAAGACAAAGTAATATCAAAGGGTTATTCCCACCTTCTGATGAAGGCTTTGCATTAGCAAAAAAACATTCAGCTGATTTTTTCATTCAAATTTGTGGAGGAACTAGGCATTTTGATCAAAGTAGAGGTAAACCCATGATGGCTGCTCGTCATGCTCCTTTTGCTATTACTCAAGAAGCTAGAAGAGTTTGGTTAGAATCTTATATTATGGTTTTAAAACCTCATGCTATGCCAGATGATTTAAAACAATCATTTTGGAATTATTTAGATGTCTTCTCTATATGGATGATGAATACAACTGAATAAAATATCTAATATATCTATAACCTCTTTACAGTAAGGGTTATAGAAATATTAAATAATATATAAATTTTATTTTATACCCTATTTATACCCTAAAAGAAATTTTAAAATATCTAGTAATATATAATAATAAAACAACACTTTTAAAAACTACTAAAGTCATTTAATCATTCTATTAAAGCTATTGAAAGAAACTCTTTCATTTCTATTAATTTCAGTATTATATGTTTTAAATCGCTATTCATATCAATAATTATTATTCAAATCATCGTGATTTTCTCTTCTGAAGGCAAAAAATTCTTTAACTGATTCTTGATTCAATTCAAGATCTTCATATTTAAAATCGTTAAGATCTTTATATTTATTACTAAATTTAATAACACAGTTATCTTTAATATTTTCAAGTTCTTCAATTGATATATTAGTACAAGAAGGAATCTTTCTTTTTAAATCAACAATTGAAGCCATTAAGAATACCTGTCTAACTTTAATATTATCATTATTATTTCCTAAATATTTAAAAATATTAGTAAGATGTAATATTGCATAAATATACTTTTCAATAAGAGTATCGTTCTTGTAACTAAGTCTTAGATATTTTTCTAACAAAAGTTCAATTGCCTTTTTATCAGCATCTAATTCAATACTTGTTTCAATTAGAGAATGTTTTTTACTGCATAATGTAAAAGAATTTCTAGTCATTAATTCAAATGCCTTTTTAGCTTCTTCAAATTCAATATTTTTTTCTCTGAACTTATTTTTTATTATTAAATGATTTCCTTTAGCATGAAAGAATTCATGTAGAATTACAAATTCAATTATAAAATCTACCATTAATTCTAGCATATACCAAAACATTTTTTCATCAATATTTTCAAAAATTAAGCTATCATTCTTTTTATAGTTTTCAATAAAATAAAAAACAATGTAGATAATAAAAAACTTACTAATTTTAATTTCATTATTCTCATAATAAACCTTTTTAATATCTTTTGAATATCGTAAAGTCAATTTTATATCTTTAGGCTCTCTAATGATTTTTTTATATATTTCAAAATTTTCTCTTGTACGTTTGTATAAATTTCTCCAAAATTCAGAATTTAAACTACTTTCAAATTTTTCAAGATCTTCTGTTGTAATTGTTTTTTCAGGCATATAAATTACTTTATTTGTTGAATATTATCAAAAGCATTTAAAATAAACTTCAATTTTGATTTGCTTAATTTTGTTTTAATAATATAACTTTTTGTATCTTCTTCATAAAAAACTATTCTTTTATTTTCAATTAAATCTTCAGGAGTATCAATATTTGATATTAAGTTATCAATATTAATTTTCGATAATTCATCACTAGATCTATTTATATTTAATAAAAATAATTTTTCATTATCATTATTTCTATTTTCAAATATCTCGTAGCTTGAAATTAAATCAAATTCAACTAATAAACTTAGTGTAGTGGGGTTTAATCGTAAAAGTACTAGTTCTTCAGTCATTATATTTTTTTCAGAAATATAACGTTTAATACATTTATCAACATCGGATATATTAATGTAATCAGAAAAATTATAATCTACTCGAATAGCACTTTCTATATTTTTTGTGTCGATGATATCAATTTTTTTATTTTTTACAAAATATGCACAAATAAACCAGCTATCATCAAATATAAAAAATTCTAATGGTATTATATTTTCTCTTCTTTCTGATTCAATAAATGAAACATTACAACAGGTTTTTGAAGTATTATTATTATCTTTTATGATACTTGCAAAAATGTTATATTTACTTTCGTCTATAAGTTTAATAATATTCTCTTGAAAGTTTCGTGAATAGTTATTTGTTATTGCAAAAGTTAAGTTTTTTATTGTATCTTTAAAAAAGTATTTAATAATTTCTTTTGATTTATCTTCTTCTACATATGCTAAAGATGCTAATAATGCAATATTAAACTCTTTTGAATTAAAAATACTTTTATTATATAAGTTTTCGCTTATTTTATTATTACCTTTTTCAAAATTTTCAAATATATTCATTTTTTTTAATAAAGTAATTATTCTGCCAACTTGATCTTTTGAAAGATCAAGTTCATCTTCTAATTCTTCTCTTCTTGCATATCTTTCATTATAAATTTCTAAAATTTTTTTTAAATTTAAATATTTGTTATTTAATTTCATATTTTGATACTCCTTCTTGATATGAAATAATATCACTTAATCAAATTTTTTTAAATAGCAAAAATAACTTATCAACATATCTTTTAAAATTCTTTTCTGTAGATTAAAATATAGATTAAATAGTAATAATTCTTGATAGCAAATTATATACGCAATATTCTGCATATATAATATTCTACAATTTCAATAGTTAATCGATTAATTACATCAATATACAAAAGGAGAGAATATTAAATTTGATATTAAAAAGCTTAATAAAGAACAGTTAGAACTAACTAAAACTTTATCTGAAATACAGAGCGTTCTAGATAAATATATTGTTTTACTTTACTTTAAATACGGCTTTACATTAACAAAAAATGAATTATCTGAAGTGCTAAAAATATCAACACAAAGCATTGACAGAAGGATATTACAATCACTTAATATCCCTCCATACATTAGAAGCTCAAATGGGAAAAAAGCTAGTTATCTATTCCCTGTTCAAGGGGTCGCAGAGCATTTGGCAAATACAATAAAAGTTGTAAATTAATCAAAAGAAAGGAGAAAATATATAAATGAAACAAAATCAAATTAATTGTGAAAAATTGACAAAAATGACAATTAAAATGCAAAATCAGAAACTGAGACTATTTGCAAAAGTAGATATTACTACAAAACTAAAGATACTTTATTATCAAAAACAATTGTTTTATAAGTTAAATAGTATTCATGGAGAAGTTGATAATTCAGTTTTAACGTTATGCTCTTTAATTTTAGCAATCAATGATGTTGAAAAAAGTCTTAGTACCACAAATCTGAATGTTTTAAAGTTTAGAGCAGAAAACATTAAGTCAAATGTAAAAAGGGAAAAAATACTAGCACTTTGGTCAATAGTTCGTTCTTTAAAAATTGAACAAAAGATGAGCTTTAGGGATATTTCTAAATATTTTTTGAAATATCACAGATTGAATGTTTCCTATTCTACAATTTATGAAATGTGGAATGAGATAGAAAATAATAATAAAAAAGGATAATTAAATGGCATATGATAAATTATTAACAATAAATGATGAATCTGGAGGTAAATTAAAAATTATGAAAGTTGCATTAAATCTTGATAAAAATATATTTTTGCTTCATGTTTTTGAGGAAAATTATGAATTGAATAAAAAATTTATACGAAATGAATTGGTCATTGTGGAAAATGAAATATTAACGTCAACATTTGCTGACACCATACACTTCATGGAAGAATTAAGTTTATTTGATTTTGGTAATAATCAAAATAAGTACCTAGATATTACGGAATATAAAAAAATAAAAAATTTGAAATTAATACATAATAATGAAAAGAATATTTTTATTTCAAGATCAGAAGCAAAAGCAATGTATAAGATATTTAACCTTGCATTTTTAGGTTATTCAGTTGCCAGTGTTCTTGAAAAAGAATTTAAATTCACACCTCAGATTTTGTCAAAAGTATTACATAAAAATCAACTTTTAGAAGGATAGTTCTGTGATTACATTGATAATATTATCTATTGTTATATTCATATTATACATAGCATATAAATTATTATCTTTCTCTAGAAAAGATAAACAAAAAGATGTTTCTCAGGAAGAGAAACATCAAGAAGAACCAGAAGAGGTAGAGAACCTAGAAATTCTTACAAAAGAAAATGATGGAAAACCAGAAGAAAAACCAGAACAATTCTATCAACTTAATGTAAATAAAATTAAATATTTATTATATCACCCTAAAAAAGAAGGTCTTGATGAAATTGAATATTTATATAAAAGGGTAGTCATTGAAAACTTATGGATAAATGAACCCTTTCATTCAAAATTTTATGATTTTCTGATAATGATAAATGATAATGAATTAATGATTATTGATCCAACCGCAATAGTTATAACAATTAATACAAGAGGTTCACATAATCAAACACAAAAATCAAAGACATACCAGGTTTATAACACTAAACAAATTATTGAATTTACAATATTTGATTGTATTCATGATATAAGAAAATTTAACAAAAATGATGCACAAAATATTTTATTATCAATTATGATTTTTATATTAAAGATGTCAGTTCATTATCTTTCACATAATGTTCCTAATGATATTATCAAAGAACTGCTAAAAGATTATGAGCATAACAATTTAATAGAATATATTCTTGAGTTAGTTGAAGAAAATGATGAAGAAATCATCTTTATTAAAAATTCAATTTCTCACGCTTTTCGTTCAGTAGAAACTGAACCATACAATGATACTGAAATTCCAGAACAGTTGATAAGAAGAAATAAATTACCGAAAAAACTTTTTCAAAGAATTTTATAATAACTTCTATATGTAAGAATATAGTAATTTCTAATTTACTTAACAGAGTTTTTTGATTACTTATTCTTTACATAAACTGTCCATAATAAATAAGACTTTTAGTATGAGTTCATGTTGTTACCCCTCCACTATTAAATTCTAAGCCACATTAAGTATATATACTATTTCTATTATTGTCTTCTGTTCCACATTCTTGACAAAAAATCAATTGAAATTAATATAAATATAATTTAAAAAAGAATAAGAATTAAAAGACATCACAAGTAAAAATTATTAGTAAACTTTACATCAAATTATTAATTTATATCTAAAATTAAAAATAGTTAAACAAATGGAAAACATCTGTTTTTCGACACCCTCTTGAAAAATCTATAAACATTTAAAAAAACACCTAAATAATATACGATAAATACTATCGGATTGTGATACAATACGAATACTATAGTAAAGGGGTTTTTCGTATGCTAATAGGATATATAAGAGTATCAACAGATGATCAGAATTTGAATTTACAAAAAGATGCACTAATTAAATATGGTGTTGATGAAAGAAATATATTTTCTGATAAAACATCTGGATCAAAAGATAAAAGAGTTGGTCTAGA
Source organism: Poseidonibacter parvus (assembly GCF_001956695.1). Taxonomy (NCBI): domain Bacteria; kingdom Pseudomonadati; phylum Campylobacterota; class Epsilonproteobacteria; order Campylobacterales; family Arcobacteraceae; genus Poseidonibacter; species Poseidonibacter parvus. The sequence goes on along the minus strand of NZ_CP019070.1, from coordinate 1,066,286 downwards.
TAAAGCAATTGAATTTTTAAAAGAAGGAGATACTTTAGTTGTTTGGAAACTAGATAGATTAGGAAGAAGCTTAGCTCATCTAATTAGTGTAATTACTTCTTTAAAAAATAGAAATATATCATTTGTATCAATTACTGAAGGGATGGACACAACAACAGCATCAGGAGAACTATTCTTCCACATATTTGGAGCACTAGCTCAATTTGAACGATCTTTAATACAAGAACGAGTTAAAGCTGGATTAGAAGCTGCTAAAAAAAGAGGAGTAAGAGGTGGAAGACCAAGAACAATAGATGATGAAAAATTAATTGCAATAAAAAAAGCTTTGGATGATGGTATGAGTAAAGCTGCAATATGTAGGACATTTAATGTAAAAAGAAGTACTTTGATTGATAGTTTAAATAGAAGCTAAACTCTTGTGTACTTTAAAAAATAAGTTAACATAAAATATCAAAGTACATCATTTGGATAAAAATATATGCTTGTAATTTTTGTTCCATATCTTCTTAAGCTTTGTGGAACTTTGCAATTTTTACTTTTTGAACACTTTGTGGAACATGTAAAGCATGTAACAACTGACTTTGTCCCAAATGTAAGAGGTTATGGGACAAGGATATTATGGTGAACTTGATTAGATAGATATAAAAAAGCACATAAAATATATTAATTTGAGTGTTTTAATCAAATATTATTTAAACTAAATTAATAGAAGTTATTTAATCACAACTTTTAGATTCTTTATATTTTCACTGAATACATTTCTATACATTAATGCATTTTGATCATCATTAACTAAAAGATAGACTTTTAAGCCTTTATCTAAAAGATCTTTTACTTCACGTGCTAAGGCAAGTCTTCTTGATGACATTCTTACATTTGTATCATCAACATATACTTCTTTACAGGTATTATTGTATTTTATGACTTTTTTTGCAGGTAAACTAGAACCTATAGATGATTTGATTATTGATACTTTACAATTTTCAATTAAATCTTTTAAATAAGTTATTAAGGAATCTAACTTAAATTCGTGTTTTTTCTTATTACTCGAATAGCTTACTTTATTAGTATCAATAAATTTTTCTTGTATGTTTCTCCATGCATTAAATCCACCCTTACCACTTTCTAGTTCCTCTAAGTTACGGAAGGTATGTCTTTCTCCCGTTTCTATTATAGTTATTTTAGTTTGAAAAAAGTTTACCCTAACTTTTTCGGCACCTGCATGCTTAAATGCATTTTGCAATACCTCTAAAATCAAATCACAGAATAATCTAATAAAAGTATTATTCTCATCTTTTTCTACATAATAAATCTCTAACTTTTGTTCAATTATTGGACCAATAATATCATTTAAATAGTCGTTTAAATCATCACCTAAAATATTATCTATTGTAACTTCTAAAACATCTCCTGTTAATATATTTACAAAGTCATTATCTAAGTTTAATTTTATTTGATTATCATCTTTTATAATTTGAATAATACTTGTTATTTGATTAACAGCATTCTGCGCCATTTCAGCTTGTATATTCATATTATAGTCATTATCTCCAAAATCAGATACTGCTTTTAAAATTAACCAAGGAATAGAATTTTTCTGAAAATTTGGAATACATCCAAATCCTTCCATCTCTCCGCCGACGATATCTGGATATTTTTTTATAATTTCATCCCTTTTCCCTGTAGATGAAAACAACTTTTCGGTACTAACCATCTTTCCAGTTTTAATTTGATTATTTAAACTGCATACGATATCTTCTTCAATTTGGAATTTACTCTTAAAAACAAGTTTTTTATAATTATTCCCCTGCGCATTAACCTTTCTATAGTTTAATGAATATATTTCATTGCAGATTAATATATCCCCTTTTTTCGTATTATTTGGATTACCCCAACAAAATCCGGCAATTATCGCAAATGCTGGAATTGGAAGTTTGTCATTTGATATATATTCAATAATTAATCTAGAAATAGAATCTGTTGCCGAAATTCCAGAACTACCAGTCAAATGAATTATAAATGTATTTTCTAGCATACCAATATAACACTTTTGATTTTGAGTGTCATTTAATATGAATTCACGCTTATTAATTAGTTTATCATTTATTGCTTTTTTTTCTTTACTGTTTGAACTAGCTAAAAGTATGTGATTATTATTTAAAATATCACAAAAAGGGGGAAGAAAAATATCCATTTTAATTATCCTTAATTTTTTAAATTGTATCCAAAAATATAATATCTCTATTGATTGTTTTATCATATTTCAAAGAATTATTACTATCTAATCAAACATTTCTTCAAATCTTCATCTGTAGATCTTATGTACCTCATAGTAATTTTTATATCACTATGCTCAATAAACTCCTTTATAGATTTAGACATATCTGCAAGAATTCCAAACCTAAGAGATTAAGAAGGTTACCTGAGTCCTAAAACTTATTATATAAAACTATTTATATTAGAAATGTAAGTTTAACTAAACTCAATTAACTCTTCAATAATTCTATGAATATGTGAATCTTCTAATTCTTTATAGTTTACCGCAACTGTATGCATTACAAAACATAAAGGAAATTCATTTAAGAATTCTTGTAAGTCTAAACAATATTCTTTTTTACTACTATCAGAAAATCCTGTATCATAAAAAGAAGCTACATACCAATCAGCATAAATTTCGCCTGGTTCAAGTACAAGTACAAGATTAAAACCTAATGTTCCATTAATCTTAGGATTGAAATAGTTTGTAGATACTTTTCCTAAAAATACAATATTTTTTTGTTTGAAAATACTATCTGAAGTTTGAGCAATAATTCCTCCATGTCTTCTAATTTGATCCATATTAGAGGTTTCTATTTTATCTTTTTCAAATTCATTTATAGCTTCATAATCAAAGAATTCAAAAAAAGCTCTCATAGTATTTAAATTAAGACTGAACTTATCTGCTGTAGAACGAAGTGTTAATCCATTATCTCTGAATGTTATATGATTGTCTTCAACTCTAGAATTATATTCTTTAATTTGTAATTTGATTTTCTCTTTTAATTCTTGTATATGCATTTTTACAAGTTTTTTAAATTTTTCTTTTTTCTCTAGCTCTTGCTGTTGTTTAAGTTCAGCTTGTTTTGTTTCTTCTGACTTCTTATGTCCTTTTTCAGCTAATCTTTCAAATACAGCATTTCTTTCTTTTTCCTGTTCAATAGACTGATTAATAGCATTAATAATATCGTCAACATTAGCATATCTTTCTTTAGCTCTTTTATTTGTCATTTTAGAAATAATTTGCTTCACCTTTGCAGGAACCCCAGGTCTTTTATTGTCAATATTTGGTAATTGTTCGTAAATATGAAAATCTTGCCATTCTTGTTCTGTTTGTCCGTTAAAAGGTAACTCTCCTGTAAGAATTTGATAAAAGATAATTCCTAAAGAGTAAATATCCATTTGGATCTGATTATCTTGCATTAACCAACATTCAGGCGATTTATATGGAATAGTACCAGCACCTTTGAATGATTTTGTTTTAGTTCTTTCTCCAACAAACTTTGCAAGACCAAAATCAGTAATAAGCAAAGTATCGTCACTATTTACTAAAATATTTCCAGGTTTAAGATCTCTATGAATTACTTTAGTGTGCAATACTTTTAATCCTTCCAATAAATCTAAAAACATTTTTATGCAAGTATCGTAAGGAATATCTTTTTTAATTCTTTTTATTAAGTTTCCCTCTGGATAGTATTTCTGAACAATATAAAAATAGTCATTGCCGTGAATAGTAGTTTTATCACAATAGTGAGTTTCAACTAAGTAAGGAGAAGCAAGTTCTTCAGAAACAATAAGTTCTCTTGAAAGTAAATCTTCAACTTCTTCTCTTGGAATAGCAATTAGTTTTACTGCTACGTCATGATTATTTACATTATCATGTGCAGTATAAACATATCCCATTCCTCCATTATCTAAGAAATTAAAATTTGTATATTGATTGTCGTCTTCTTGACCTTTTAAAGTATCTATTATCATTTTAAACCTTTTAAAATAGTTGCAAAATAATAACCAATTATATATTTTTTATGGGTTAATAAGGAGAAGGATTAGTTAGATTAATACTTCTTTTTCTGCACGTTCATATGCAGCCTTAATTATAAAATCTGATAAGTTCTCTGGTGAACCGTCAGCAATTGCTTCTGTAAGAAACTTAGGAAATTTTTTAAGTGATACTTGTTTAGCATTTGCTGATCTGTCAACAGAAAATAAGACAAAAATATGAGTTATAAAAACAAGTTCAACAACCTGTAAATTATAGCAAATACATTTACAATAAGAAATATAATACTATTGGTATAGATATAACACTAAAAACCGTATTTTAGAGAATGTTCAACAATTCAACTCTTTTTGAAACAAGATTTTCATTAGTAAAAACTGCTCAAAATATAAGAGGTTGAGAAAAAGGTTATATAGAATCATATATTTTATTCATACTTTTTATTCACAGAGCAGTATTTTCTTCATCAAAATTAATTTCATTTTGTATAAATTTAATACTTATATTTTAATAGTTTAATATCTTCATAATTAAAACTTTCATAATGTATTGTTTTATCCCCAATCTCGTATAGAATAGTTGTCTTGATAGCTTGAGTATTACGTATAATTTCACTAATTAGTTTATCTATATCTCTTTTAAAGTAAACTATTTCTGTTTCAGCATCGTATAGTTTTATATATTGATTTAGTAATACTAAATTAAGTGGTGTAATATTATTTTCTTCCAATTTGTTCCAAATCTTATTGGTTCCAAAACCTCCCCATCCTAACAATATATCAACTATGGCTATATCACAAATATCTTTTTTAAAAATATCAGAAAGCATGCTTTCTTTTGCTGATTTTTCTAAACCCTTAAATTTAGTAATTTGCTCAATTCCTTCTTCCATTCTATCTTCAAGTCGTTCCGTCATTCTAGCTCCAGATACAGGTATAGAGCCTTTGACTTGTATGTGTAAAACAACATTTTGATCTTCAAAATAAGCTAATAAATCAAATTCACTTTTATCCCATTTTTTATTTTTTTCAATTTTAATATTAGGGATCTTTGTTAATAAATCTATAGATCTTTCTATAAGATTAGGCTCTAAATAATCCGATATGATGTTATCAAATAGTTTCTTGTCAAATTTATTCAAAAGATATAATAAGTTTCTTGATGATAATGAGGTTTTCACATTATAACAAGAGAATAAATACGCATTTTCAAATTCAAAAAATACAGGGAAGTATCCATCCAAGTTGTTAAACTTAACATTTACATCTTGTGCAAAGTAGTTCATTAATTTTATAAAGTCTTCTTCTTTTACTCCAATAATATCTTCTTTTAAATATTGGAGTGGTAACATAAATTCATACTTAGAATTTAAAAGTATCTAAATTAAAATAACAAGTACCACAACCTGTACATTTTGGAGATGTTCCAAAAATAAGAGGCTGTCTACAATTTTATGCCTGACAGATCAAACTAATCTGGTCCCAATAAATAAAACATTAAATTAATACTTATTATATACTTTTATCTTCTTATTTTTAAAATTAAGATAACTATTCAATAAACTTTCAATATTCTCTTTACCAATTGGATTAGCACTATGAACATTAAAATCAAAATCATTGGGAAAGTTATATTTATTCTCAATATCCATATCTACAAGCCACTTTACAAAATCAAAGCCACTTTCTAATTCAATTCCTTCTTTATCACAACCTAAATCATGATCAAATGATATATATTCAGGAATTCCATTTTCTTCAACATATGATGTAGCCTCATAAAAACTTCTTACAATTACATCAAATTTATATTTGGGTGTTCTTATATCATCTAAATACATTTTCATTAATATCCTTATTAATCAATAATCTCTTTAATTACCTTATCAATTTCTGTTGCAATTTCTTCAATAATTATATCTCGTTTACTTTTTTTATTCAAATCAAAAATTCTTTCAGGTTTAAAAGAATTAAAATTAAGTCCTTTGTCTAAAAGCTTCCAAGAGATAAAAAGTTTTTGATTGTAATTATTTGGTGATTTCCATTCACTATTTTCTTCATTTAAAGTTTTATTTAATATTTCTTTTATTTTTTGATTTTCTGAAATTTCTTTTATTTTTTGATTTTCTGAAATTTCTTTTCTTTTTCCATTTTCGGATATTGTAAAACCATAATAAATACGCCAATCAACTTCAATATAGAAACATACTTTATGAGTATCATCAATTTCAAATAAATCTTTTTTTAACCCATAACATCTATTGTTTTTATTACTATAATAATATTTTTTTGTATATTCTTCTATTTCAATTTCATTAAATTTACTATTAACAAAATCGAAAATATGATGTTTCGAATTTAAAGATTCTTGTAGAGACATCCAAAACTTATATTGTATTTGAGCTTTTGCATCTTTTATTGGAGTTTCAAGTTCTGTTACTAATTTTAAATTATCTTCTTCTAATAAAAAATCTTTTATTTCCATTACTTTTCCCTTGTATTTATTAGTAATTTTTTCTACAACTGAAAGATATTGTAAAATTGATTCATTTAAATTTGTAATATTTTGTACTTCATTTAAACATAATTTTAACCAATCAATAATTTCTGTATGATAGTTTATATTTTTAAATAATGTTAATTTTTCTTCATCTTTAAAAATGTAATTATCTTTTATAGTTAAGTGATCTAAACTATACATTGAAGGGTTCTTCCTATTAATAGATAAGTAAACTACTAAAATATCATTAACTTCCAATTGTCAAGTGCAAAGGTAAAATACACCAGTAGTGCAAAGTAAAAGTGCACCACTTTATTAATAGAAATAAATACAATAAACTCTAAATAAAATATTTGGAGTTGGTATGATTGATAAAGAGGAATTTACCGTGATACATACTTTACATAAAAGAGGATATAGTATAAGAGCTATATCAAAAATAGTTGGATTGAATAGAAGAACAGTTTCAAAACGATTAAAAGAAAATGAATTAAAATCTTATAAAAATATTCAGTATAAATCAAAATTAGATCCATATAAAGAATATATAATTTCCAGAGTACAACAAGCTTTACCAGATAATATTCCATCAAGTGTAATATATGAAGAGATAAAGAAATATGGATATGATGGAAAAGTGAGAATATTACAAACATTTTTAAGTTCATTAAAAATAGATTCAGCTCCAGAAGAAGTAATAAGATTTGAGACAAAGCCATCTTATCAAGCACAAGTTGATTGGACATTTATAAGAACAGGGAAAAATCCTGTATATGGCTTTGTTATGGTATTAGGATTTAGTAGAATGGCATTTGTATATTTTACAGATAATATGAGACAAGAGACTTGGCAAGATTGCCATGTTAAAGCATTTGAATACTTTGGTGGAGTTCCACAAACACTTCTCTATGATAATTTAAAATCAGTAGTAATACAAAGAGATAAATATGGGAAAAATCAACATGGATTTAATAATGATTTTTTAGAGTTTGCAAAAGATAATTTTATTCCAAAATTATGTAAAGTTTATCGTGCACAAACTAAAGGAAAAGTGGAAAGATTTAATCTATATTTAAAACGTAACTTCTATGTACCACTAAAAGCTGCTTTAAAAGGTAGTCAAGTAGAAATGAATTGTGACTTACTAAATAATAAAGTATTTACTTGGTTAGAAATGGCAAACTCAAGAATCCATGATACAACAAAGAAAAAGCCAATTGATCTGTTTAAAGAAGAGAAACATTTGTTACAGCCATTTTACTCAAGTGTAAAAGAAGTAAAAAATAAACAAGAAGATAATCATATAACTAACAGTATAAATTTAGAGAAACTAAATATAGATATAAAATATCATACAACAATTTCAGATTATGAAAAAGTGTTAGGAGTCTCGTATGCTACTGCATGAATCAATTAATGAATATTGTTCAAAGTTTAAACTTCCTGGTATTTTAGAACAGTATCAACACTTAGCAGATACAGCTTCAAAAGAGAAAATGTCTTATAGTGAATATCTACATAAATTATTAGAGTTTGAAAATATAGGAAGAGAACAAAGAAGTAAAGATATGCTTTTAAAAATAGCAGGGTTGCCTAAAATAAAAACAATTGATAGCTTCGATTATAAATCTTCATCAGTTGATAAAACACTAATAAATGAGCTTCTAACTTTTAGATTTATAGATGAATTTAAAAATATTTTACTATTTGGCCCAAGTGGAGTTGGAAAAACACATTTGGCAAGTGCAATAGCATATGCAGCAACACAAAAAAGAATAAAAACTAAATTTATATCTGCAAGCGATTTAATTATACAACTTGAAAGTGCACAATCTCAAAATAAACTTGATAACTACTTTAAAAGAGTTATAGGTACTCCAAGACTTTTAGTTATTGATGAGTTTGGATATGTAAAGTTCAATGAAAATCAAGCTAATTTATTTTTTCAAATAATTAATAAAAAATATGAATTAGGATCAATAATAATTACATCAAATTTATCATTTACAAAATGGAAGGAGGTACTCAATAATGATGAAGCATTAACAACAGCAATATTAGATAGATTAATTCATCACTCACATTTAATAAATGTTACAGGTGAAAGCTATAGATTGAAACAAAAAAGGGAAGCTGGATTGTTAAATATTTCTAATAAATAGGTGTTACAAAGTGGTGCACTTTTGCACTGCATATTGGTGCATTTTTGGATTGCACTTGACACCAATTCTCCATTTTCTTCCTTTATTAACTCAATATATCTCTTAATTTGATTCTCTTGGTCATACGCATAAACTTTATTTTCAATAATTATATGCTTTTGTCCATCAGTCAGGTATAAATCAATATTATTGTATTCTAAAACTAATTTAGAATTATCTATATCAAATTCAAAATCTTTTACATCTAGTATTGATAGAAACTTTTCTAAGAATAAACTTCCTTGATAATGTAATCCATTGATATCTAAAAAAGAACCTATGACTCGTGAATGTAATCTTACTTCATCATGAGCATTTAAAACAGTAGTTAATAAATTATAATCATTTAATCCTCTTTGTTTTTGTTTTGTTTGTTTTTCTTTGAAATTTTTCATATCTTCAAAAAAATCTATAATTTTACTTTCATTCACAAGTTTATCCTTCTCTTAAGAGGTGTATAAAGTTACTATACATAATTTTTAATTTTAATACTATAAAAGAATAGAGTTGTTATGTTTGATGTGTCAATCTTTAATAAACAAATATTTAGAATATTATTTTTATTATAAATGATGACTCTAATATTCGAAGGTTCAATAACCTATGATTTTTGAGTATTTCTCTTTAGAAATATTTTCGTTTAATATACTTCTGTAAACATTGGCATAAATATGACTTTTTTGTTTTTCTTCATCATTGATTGATGCAGATAAAAGAGCATAGTATTGATCTTCTGTTATTTTAAACATCTGTTCATACTCAACCTTTTCTTTTGTTGCCGTACCTGATAATAATTGACGATGAAACTCATTGAAGCCTTCTTGCCTTCTTCTTTCATAATATTGCATACCTTTCGTAACGGCTGATTTATAATTTGCTGACATTCCATCTATCAGTAAACCTGAAAGGTCTTTAAACAATGTAGGAGTATTTTCCATTTAGATTCCTTGATGTTATTTATGACTATAATTCTTGGATGAATAATTATATTGAAATAATAGAAAAACTAAAAGATATTCTTTCTCAGAACTGATCTGTCAACAGAAAATAGGACATAAAAAATGATGAATAAATAGTTCTAAAGATGAGTGATAAAAATCTTTATAAACTGTTCAACAACCTGTACCTTATTGAGTATGTTCAAAATCCGACTCTTTTTAGAATACCTTCTCAGTTAGTAAAAACTATTCTAAAATATGAGGTTGAGGAAGAAACTGTTCAGAATTTCATGTAATATTTTTTGTTGATAGATCACTTTTATAATAAGTGCTAAAGTTGTTTATTAGTTTTTTAATATATTAAAGTTTTCTTGTATTATTACATTGATCTTCTTTTAAACCATATCCTGTACATCCCCAAAAAGAACCAAACTTTCCATCTCTTTTCTTCATAGGTCTCCCACATACATCACAAATTTTCATAACAAAACCACAATTTGGATTATTACAAATACTCTCTTTCTCATAATCAATAGATGGAGCACCACACTTAGAACAAATTCTCGGATTAGACCTACATGATTTTCCAGAAGAACAGCTATAGAATTCGCCATACTCCCCTTTTCTTATTTTATAGTATCCAGTTGTACATACATTACATTTAAAGATTTCTCTATATTTCTCATTAAAACTTTTTGATGCAATATGTAATTTAAACTTTGGTGATAATAGTTCATTTATAAACACTGAAGTTGCTTTAGGGTCTGCTATTAAATAGCTCTTCTTTTTTGCTCTAGTAATTCCAACGTAAAGTAATCTTCTTTCTTCTGAGTGTTCAAATGTATCCAAAGAAGGTAATAGTGCTTCTACTACAGATTCTTCTTTATTTTCATTTGGGAATCCTTTTTTTCCTTGGAAGAAACCAATTAAAATACAATAATCTGATTCTAATCCTTTTGACCCATGAAATGTCCAGTACTTTATCTCTTTTTTTGGTAGATATTTTGAAACTTCTTTTTTTGTATTTTTCAATAAATATCTATATCTGGCAATAATAGAGATTGAAGCATTAGGTTCATTTTTAATGATTTCTTCTATGACTCTAAGAGTTTTTAATTCTAAATTTTCAACCTTTGAAACTTGACTATCTAATAAATATACTTGGGATGAATTTACGTGGGTATGAGTAACTACATTTTTTTTATACTGTTCAGGGTTTTGCATAACAAATTCACCTGCAGTAAATGCGATGCTATTGTTATATCTAAATGTTTTTTGGAGCATTGTTGTGGAACATGAACCAATGCGTGATTCAAATTGAGTAGTCAATTCAAGCTTTCCACCAGAGAAACGGTATATTGATTGCCAATCATCTCCTACGACAGTTAATCTTGGAGAAGGACCATTTTCAATTAAACTATTTAAAAACTCCATTCTTGCAGCAGAAATATCTTGAAACTCATCTACTAATATGTGAGTCCATTTAGGTTTAAAGTTTTTATTGTTAACCTCTGTAATTGCTCTAATGATCATATCATCAAAATCAATAGAGTCTTGTATTCTAAGTTCTTCTACATACGCACTATGAATAGATGACAATAGTTCTGTATACTCTTTAGGATTTACTATCTTTTCTTCTTCTAAACGAGTGTATATATCAGTATCCGATAGTCTTTCCACTCTAATTGCTTGAAGACATTTTAAGTATCGTTTTATCCCATCAACTAAGAATTCAGTTTTATTAAGTCTTTCAAAGATTTCATCTTTTGGTCGTTTTTTAATTGTTATACAATTATCAACTGCATGTTGGTAAAGAGTACTTTCTAAATTTTTTTCAGTCCAATTATAATGATATGTTTCAATAAGCTTAGTATTAAAACTATTATGAAGGTCTCTTTTTTGTTCAATTTCATAATTGTATTTATCTTTATCTATATCTACTCTCGTATTTCCTACTCTATCAATACCAAAATGTTCAAGATATATATCATAATCAGTTAGAAAGAAATCAGGTCTATAATCAAACCCAATTTCAACTCTTTGTTTTGAAACATATGAAGGTTCATATTCATATTCTATACCATTTAGATATAACCAATTTGCTATCAATAGTTCTTGATATCCTCTAACATATTCATCTTGAAGAGTTAAATAATCGTTATCACGAATATAGCTATCATATTCTTCTTTTGATTTGAAATCAAAAGGATTTATTGCTTGATAACTTAAGTTAATAAACTTTTCCATAAATTTATCGTCAGATTCCATTTTAGTTACAAACCATTCCGAAATCCACTTTTCAAGAGTTTCAGGTTTTTCACTAAAGACAGATATCTTAACAGATTTTTTTGCATTAAATAGAATCTCTCTACCTAGTGCATGAAATGTTTTAATTTGAGGTTTTTTATTATCATCAGAAAAAACGTCTTTTCCTCTAAAATTTAATCGATCTTGTAGTTCTTTAGATGCATCTTTATTATATGCAAGAATTAATATATTCTCTGATTCTGCTATTCCTCTATCAATAATATCAAGAGCTTTAGCTACCATTACAGATGTTTTACCTGTACCTGCTGCAGCTAAAACTAAATTTCTATCATTATCTCTAATTACTGCAAGTCGTTGTTCTTCAGTAAGGGGATTTGATTCAATTTTATCATAGAAAGATGACCTATTATTTAAAGTCTTAGATTCAAACTCTTCACGTAATTGTTTTATAGACAGTTCAGTAAGAGGAAAATATTCTAAATAACCATTAAGAAACTTGCATGATTCTATGGAAAGGCTTTTATCCCAGTACTCTCTTTGATTATTATATGAGTTAAATAATGGAAGTAATTCATTTTCTAGCGTTACAACATTTGAATCTCTTAAATATTCTAACTGAGTATATTTATAAAGTATATTCTTCTTGTTAATAATTCTTTCATCTATAATATTTTTAAGAAATTCATTTATAACATTAAAACTATTTTTACAATCAGATTTTCTAAGAAAGTCGATTTTCAAATGAGTTGAATCAAAAGTAAATTCTATGCTTGAACTAAATATGCTAGAATTAATTTTAACAAAACCAGTTGCTTCTCTCCAACTAAAACTTTCTTCTTGTTTATTCTTAATAAATAGATATAAATATTTATTATCATACTCTATTTTAGAATATTTATTTAAAAATTTTCCAAGAATAGATGGACGGATTACATTATTAAACATACTTCTCCTAAATTATATCGATATTAAATTTATTTAATTGATAATAAAATTATATATTTATTATATGTCTTTTAAGTTTAAATTTTGGAACTTTGATTCATTAAATGAAAGAATAATAATTTACTTGATAATTATCCTATATCCATGATTAGACTTATTTCTGATTAGTTGATAATATGTTTTTTCTCTTATATTCTTTATTATATTTCTCATTGTAAAAATACTCATATTCTTACCTTCCCAGACATTTTCTTTTATATCTTCAATTGAGCAAAATTTATCTTGATTAGATAGTAAGTATAGTAAAAACTTCTTTTCAAGCTTTGTTAATTCAATTTCTTGTTCTTTATGGAAAAGTTTATTAGATGATGAATTAAAATAATACTCATGCTCAAACTGAAAAATAGGCGCAAAGTCATTTTCAATAAGTTCTAATAAATATTCTTCTAAAGGTTTCTTTTTATTTTTGAGTTTTTTATCAATACGATATTGTAAGTCAGATGAAAGATCTAATTTAATAGTTATTGTAGGCATATTTGCAACCTTTAAAAATAATTTAAAGTATTATAATATATTAAATAAATAAACTACTTAATAAACTTATTTATAGTACCTTGTAATTTAAAAACTCTTTTATTTTTGATTCTTTCCCAATTATCAACAGGATCTTGTTTATTCCAAACTTCCATTAGTCTTCGTTCTTGTTTTGAGAGTCTTATATTATACTTATCACTCATATAGAAATATATTCTTGCAATATCTCCTCTAATTTCTTTTTTAGGATATGCTCTTTTTGTTTTAAAACTTACTTCAAATTCACAATTACCATACTGCCCTATTCTTGGATTATTAGATGCAAACCTATAATTAGATCTATCACCATTTACTTCACCTATAGAAGGTACTAAATTATGCATATCAGATTCCATTACGCTAAAGGTATTATCTCTTCTACAAGCTTTTCTACCACCTTTATTCCAACAAGGTAAATGCTTACCAAAGTTATGTGCTGGCATTACATGTTCCCTATTATACGAAAATATTTTAAAAAATGGACAAGCTATAAAATACATTAAAATCCTACTTTTAAAATTTTAAAACATGTCCATTTATCTAGTAAATACAATAATTTCAAATTTAGAATTGTCCATATTTATATTTCATAACAATTAATATTTTTTAATGTAATTTAATAATTCTTGATTGTTTTTAGGTTTATAATTAATCGTAATATATGTAAAGATAAATGTATCAAAACACTCTTCACAGTCTTGCTCAGTTATATTACGTTCTTTTCCGTGTGCAACGCTATTTCTAAACTTATATAATTCACTAAATTTTTCATTATAAGATCTTTACATGGATGTTCTTCTTTATCACCTGTATTAACTTCTAATTTATCTTTTAGTAAAAAACTATATTTTAACTTTAAATCCATACCTTCTAAATTTAATTCTTTATAATAATTGTTTTGAAGTAATTCTATATTTAAATTTAAATAATTCTCAAGTGCTGAAAATATTAGCAAAAAAGCTAAGTCAAATCTCTTTTCTTCTTTTAGTTCTTCTGACTGGATAAGTAAAAAGCTCCAAAAATTCTCTGAATTATCTTTCAATAGTTCTAAATAAATATAATATCCCCAATCATCAATTGTGAAGGCATCATCCATAGTGCCTAAAAATTCAAAGTTAAACAATATAGTTTTATCTTGATTATTTAATTTATAATCATTTAGATTAACTTTTGTTTCATTAATCTCATTTTCTAAATAAGTTTCTTCATTCTTTAGTGCACTTTCAATTTTATCTATAGATGCAGTATAATCATCTGAATACATACCATGTTCTAAAACCTCAAGATGGTATATGTGCAAATTCTCATCTTCATAAGAATAAATTGCATTAGCAAAAGTATTATCATATTTTCTTTCAAAGGTATGATTAGTATCTAAATATAAAGGTATTAATCTTTTTTCATAAGAAAGAGCTTCAATCCCTATTAAAAATTTAGTATATAAATAAGCTTTGTTTTTTATATTTAATAGTTATTCTTCAAATCTCATATTAGTTCCTTTTTAAATTTTTATATCTCTAGAATAAAATATTTTTCTCTTGTATTGTATTGGTTATGTATCCTATCCCTTTCAATTATAGATACTTTACAAATATATACATGTTCCCATTTATTAAAATTTTTATTAATCCATTGAGTAATGGTAGATTTTGATAATAAGGTATAAGTTCCACATAATGATATTATCTTTTTAGGATGTGTAGGTTCCCATTTGTAATACCAATAACCTGCTGTTCCTATTATATTATCTTCTAGTAGGAAATTCAACTGTCCATTACCTGGTTCAGCTATAACGTCTTTGTTTTTATCATAGGTTAATGGTATATAAATACCTCTAGTTTCTAAATCTGAATAAAAATGGCCAAATCGTGATATAGGATATGTTGTGCCAGTTAGTTGAAAAATACTTTTTCCCTTCTCTAGCTCATGACAAAAATAAGTAATTTTACTATCTAGCTTTTCTCCATAGCAAATTGCATTATTTTTTTCTTCTATCATAATATTAGATATAATTTCATCAGGACAAACTACGGCTTTAACAATTGTGATATCTAGCCAATTATTTTCATCAATTTGAAAAGGGAAAGAAAGACTACCTAATTCTAAATTTTTATCTTCCTTTTGTAAATTTACTACACATTGATTAATAAAATCTAATAAATTAGATTCATTAACTTCATCTTGATAAACCCAATTTGCAATCCAATTTGATTTGATAGGTAACATTTTATTAAATGTAGGTTCAATTGGCAAGGCTGGTATAGCAAGGTGTTTAGCATAATCTATTGGCATTCCATAAAATTGTTTTGCAATTTCTAATGTTCTTAAATATGCAGAACGTCCTCTATGTGTTGTGTTTGTATAAAATTGTGCTGTATTTTCCCTTTTTGAACCGAAGAAATAGTCTATATTATCACTTTTACTTGGGGCATATTCAAAAGTCCTAACCCATTCTGACTGGTAATAATCTACAAAAGGTATATCTGTTTTATCTTCTTCTTTTTGTAAAAGAGTTTTGTATATAAGGTGAACATGTCCACCTTGTACTTTTTTAAATCCTTTATCATCCTCGGAATATATAATATAAGGAGTAAAGCTAGTTGAATATTTACCTTTTTTTGTAAGCTTAAGTTCATCAATTATCATATCTGAAAGTATAGATCTAGCATTAATATAATTACCAAACTCAAGACTAGGTTTATATCCAAAATCTTTTGCTAGTAATAATATCGATAAAATTTCAATATATTCTGATTCTTGTTTTGTTTCTTGTAATAGTTTTATTAGAGCATTTTCAACAAGAACAGTTTTCTCTAATAATAGTTGTGATAATTGTTGTAAAACAAAAAGCTTAATAGTTGGTACAGGCCATTTTAATCTTGGAGTTAACATGTTAATAAATATTTCATCTTCAGTTAATGTGATATTCCAATCCCAGCTAGGTTCTTTAAGATTTAGGTTTCTTACATCATTTTCAATGCAGAATAACATTGATTCTATAAGATCAACTGCTTCATCTTTTTTATCAGCAGCTACCATCAAGTAAACTAGTCTATCACTTGGAATAATCAAGTTTTCAGAATAAGATTTCCATTTATCAATTTGTTTTGTAGTTTTTAATATAAATCCATCTATTTCTTTAGGGTAAATATTTGCAACAATATCTAATCGATTAAACGAATCTTCTTCCGAACTATACCATTTTTCCCAGCCACTTGAATAAATATGTGCATTAATTAAATATTCAAAAGCTTTTTTCTTTCCTTTAAATTTTTTAATACTATGAAAAAGGTTATCATATAAACAAGCTTTATAATTAAACTTATCTATAACATTAGATAAAAAATCTGGAAGTGTTTCTACCAATTCTTGTTCTTTCCCATTTTCAACCCAAAAAGTATACCACTCTGGCCAAAAGTCTTTTGATTTATAATCATTTTTAATAAGTTCATCTAATTCTAAAACATTTTCAGGAGGATAAAGTGAAGGATCTAAGTTTTCCACTTCTGAGGATAATAATGAATTGCTAGAAGTATTATGAGTTGTTTCTTTTTCTTCTAATATGTTTATATTAAATAAGTTATTGATTTCTTCTATTAATTCTACAGCTATTGGATTATCTGTATTAGCTTTATTAATTATTGTTTCATGACATTGGTCAGGTAAACCAGTTAAACAAAATCTTTTTGTTGTAATTGAATTAAAATTAGATACTTTTAATAATTCAGATAAGGTTTCATCTGCATGATACCACTCTCCATCATCAACTTCATTTTTATATTTTGAAACTAAAATGGAAGAGTTTACCTTGGCTAATAACTTTGTCAAATCACTTTTTGCATGTCTTGTTTCATCTCCATCTGTAAAATCAGAGATATTAAATATTATTGGGGCTATTCTTTTCAAAAAAGTTAATGATTCTTTTGGACATTTATTTGATAAATGTTCTATAGAATCTAATAAATGAAAGATAGTTGTATCTTTGTGGTGCCCATAACCAATCACATAATCCCAACATAGATAAATACATTTTTTGAATAGAGTGTTATTACTATGTCTAAAAGCAATATTTGCTAATTCAAGATTTCTATTTCCACGCTCTATTGTTTCTTCTAAATCAATTGCTTGTTTTTTTAAATCTTCTTCTAATAATAAATTTGCAGCTTCATCAGTTAATAAATTTAAATTAGAGTCAGTATACCAAAGCCTAATCCAATCTATCAAATAAAACTCTCCATCCATAGCTTCTTTTAAAATATCAGAATTAATAGTTGTATGATTAATTAATAAATGTAAATCTGCAGAAATTTTTATCCAATCACGTTTAAATAAAATTATAGATCTCTTGATTCTAAAGTTCATATCTTCAGAAAAAGATACTGTTTCTAATAAACTACAAAATGAAGAAAAATCCATTTTATTTTTATTTATTATGTTATTAGCAATAAGACTAGCCAATTCAGTAAGTTCATTTAAGAAAAAAGTAGTATCACTGGGTTTTTCTTCAGCCCGAAAATTTAACCAACAAAAATCTCCTTGAGCACTAAGTTTAATTCTTAATAACTCAAAAAACCAATCATAATAATTTACAGATGTTATTAATTCATAGGGAAAATTTCCATCTGTCACATGAAAATTATCAGTAGTTATATTAAATTCTTCTTCTATTAGTAATTTATAAAACTCTGTCATTGGATGCTCATAGTTTAATTCAAATTCTTCCCAAGAGAAAATATCAAACTCTTCAAGAATACTTTGTTTAAGAAGGGATAATTCAATTTCATAGGCACTTTTATATTCAATTAGATAACTAAAAGCTTTAATTAAGAGAGATATATCGTTTTTATAAATAACTGCTTTAGTAAAGACAGTTATTAGAGACTCATCCCAATTTTCAAAAACACCTTCAGTAAAAATATTATCATAATTTAATTCATCTGATAGAACTCCTGCGTGTACTAAGAGTTCTATGGTGTCATCATCATTATTTCTTTTTTGATAAAGTTTTCTTTGAGATCTATATTTTGATAGGGCTTGATTAGCAATCATTTTTGCATTACTAAAATCATTTCTATTCCACAATGCAATTGATAAAACTGCAAGTTCTCTAGGAGTATTGTTTTGATATACAGATAGCTCAAAATTAATTAATGAATCAGGGGATAAATTAAAAGATAATATTTTTAAAAGAGAAAGATTCCAAGTTTGAAACTCTGGACCATTAATTAATCGTATTTTTAGTGCTCTATGCTTATATGCTTCAGAATAATTCAACTCATTAAAAGCAATAGATTCAGCATTAGAAAATAATTGTATTAGTTGCTTTTCATTATATCCTTCTGATAACCTTTCAATAACCCAGTCTCTTGAAAGACCATCTCTTAAAGGCTGAGCATTTCCACTTTTTGATTGACAAAGCCATAGCCAACTTTCTTTTAAATACTCTGGAGCTTGAGTATCAAGCCAAGTACATACACTATCACCTAAACCTAAAATTCTATCAATATGATCCGTTTGCTTTCTAACAAAGACTATCAAACTTTCATGAAATGGTCTTACTCCAGATTTAGCTTCATATAAAAGATGCGAAACAGCATTTAAATTGGAATAACTATTAGGTTGACCAAAAATCTCAGAAAAAGCATCTCTTGGCCAAATAAAAGAAAAACCTGCACACAAATGAAGTATATCTTTTTGACTATGTGTTAAATTACGCCATAATCTAGTATAGTAGCTTTCAATATTATTATCATCACAAGGAGGTAATTTATCTATTTCATAAATAGATAATGGATTACCACTATTTGCAATATATTCACAGGAGTAAATTACATGCAGTGGATAGCCTAATGTAATTTCAAATAGCTTAATTGAAATAGATTTAGTTTCTTCTGCAATCATATCATTACTACAATTCATATAAAGTCTATTAAAAGCAATTTGGCTATTTAAATATTCATATATGGATTCTGCTGACATAGAAGGTAAATTAAACCAACTTTTTTTAGGAGAATATTCAAGAAGAATATCAGGTAGTAATGCATCATCTACAGGCTGTGTTCCTACTATTAAAACTAAGTTATCAGGAAGTGGAAGAATTTCTCTAAATAGATAATCAAGAGGTTTTTTATCTCTATGATTATCTCTCCATACATGATCTAAACCATCAATAATTAATACAAATGGTTTTTCTTGATTCTTATAATACTCCGAACAATTTTTTAACGATTCATATAATTTTTCTGGATCATCAAAAATAGAGTCAACTTCCTTATAATCATTTTTTATCTGAAATATTAATGATTCAGCAATTACATTAAAACTTAATCTATCATGAGTTCCATCATCAATTGGTAAAAAATAATGATGACGAATTACTGGGATATCTAATCTTTCTAGTTCATTAAATAAATAGCTTAAATAAGTACTTTTCCCTTTTCCTGGTTCACCGCTAATTGATATAACTTCTCCAGTTGATTTAGAAACCTTGTTCAATAGAAAATTATGAAACTCTTTATCTGGAAGACAATAGTTTTCAGGGATAGTAAATGACTCAGGTATTGGCTTTGCTCTTTTTGATGATAATATTTCTCTTACATGATGCAACTCTATCCAACCATTCTCTGTTGGATAATTTATAAGTTTAGCCCATTCTCTAGCTCTATTAATCAATCTATCAATACCATCACTAAGAGAATGTTTTTCTAATTCAGTTCTAACTTCTCGTGATAACTCTAGATAATTTTTCTGAGTATCTTTAATATCAAGTATTTCAAAAAAAGTTCGAGCTAAATGTTCATTTCCTAGTTGTGATTTTATCTCTGTTTGTATAGTTTGACCTATAAAATCATATATGATCTTTCCATCTTTCAAACAATTTTCAATTTCTCGATTTGGAATTTTGTTTGTTAATAAGGTTATATCACCTCTTTTTTCTAGTGGAACTTCTTTTACGGCATCAAATATTTTTTTTAATATAGATCTTGACCTAGCTGTTTTACCTGTTTTTTTTAGTAACCAATCCCAACTAAATGAATTTTCTTCTTTGTAAGGGGATGGAGTAAATTTTACCTGTATATAGTCAATCTTACTATCTTGACGCTCAATAACAATATCATCAATTCCTTGAGCTATATCATCTTGATCCGCTTCAAAACAAACTCTTTTAAAAGCATTAGGATTATCTAACCAATAAGCTAATACTAAAAGCCCTTGTAAAGTTTGATATTCATATCCAGCATAAGTTATTGCACTTCTTTTTATTTCCAAACCTAATAGCCTTTCTCTGTTTTTATACATTAATATATCTTAATTATTATTATTATAGTTAATTAAAATGTTCACTATTTATAGGTCTATTTGTTTTGAGTAATTGCTCTAATTTATCAATTCTTTCTAAATACATTAGCTCTCTATTCAAACATTCTTCATGTAATTTTTTATAATGAATAAACTTTTCTTTGTACTTGTCTGCCTTGTCTTGTGCTTCTAGGATAGGCTTGATATCTTTTTCATTGGCTTTTTTGATTTCCTCAATAAGCTCATCAAAGACAGGTCGTGATTTTTTAATTGTACCTTTTTTCCTACCCGCTTCAAGAGATACATTATCATTGTTAATTTTACTACCTTTTGGTATTCGTATAGGTACATTATTCTTAAGTCTTTCTAATGCTTCAAAGTAATCATCTATTGTTTCACTACTCATTATTTTCTCCATTAGTTTTTTGATATAAAGATTTCAACTGATTTAATTCCATATTAATTGTTTTATATTCAATAGATTCATGTTTGAATTGTGCCAAAAGATTTTTTTCCTTGGTAATCACTTTTTCAATTTTACTCTTTTTTAAAATACCACAATCGCAAGAAAAACACTCTGTAAATGAATTTGTTAAAAAAGAATCACAAGGATCTACTGAGATACATCCACCTAATGCAGTTTCTTTGTAATACAAATCGCCTTTTCGGAATAATTTTAGAGTTTTCTGCTTATCTTCTAATATATATGATGTATAATTACTTGTTATTGAAGATTTTTTTAACTCTATTTTTTTACCATAACTTCCAAATAATTTTTCATCACTAAAAATTACGTTTTTTATAAATTCTAATATTTTAATTTCTGGTTTAGTATCTTTAAGTGTTTTAATTAAATCTTCACTATACAATTTATTAATACTAACATTATTCGTAGCTCCATTTGAGTAATACAATGTCATATCTCTAAATAAGTGTTTTAATTGAATTTGCAATGCTCCAATACTAACAAGACCACTTTTTATTGAATAGACTGCTAAAGATCTTCTATACTGATGAGTTGCAAAGTGCCATCTAGAATTAAGTTGAAACTTGTCTTCTTCTGTCCAATTCCTAAAAGGGTCAATTGATTCTAATTCTTCCAAATCTTTTGGTGTTAGTAGAACTTTACTTTCATCTAAATATAGCTCATTATTAGCATCTAAACTACTTAATGATAATGATTCCATATTATTTAATCTTAAAAAATTAACAGAAAGAAATAAAGGAGAATTATTCAAATTTATATAATTTTTATGTTTTTTGAGCATTGAAATGTTTATTTTCTGAAAAATTTCAAATATCATTTTGATTTTGTTTGAAGTTACCCATCTAGTTTCTTTTTGTCTTCCATCTAATTTTGTTGTGAATCCAATTATAAAACTTGTGGAACCGTCTTGCTTAAAAGAATTTATATTTAAACTATAAGCCTCTTCACTTCTCATTCCACTATAAGTATGAATTAAATTTTTAGAAGTTGCTTGTATTTGCTTTATAAATGTGATAAATTCTGCACGATTATTAATATTATATTTTTTGAATAAATTTTCTAGTTTATAAAGATTTATAGCATTAAGGAATTTTTTTTGAGGTTTTTCATGATCTGCTTTTTGATTCATATAATTCTCAATAAAATTTGATATTTCCTCAATATGATTAAAAATATATTCAATATGCTTCCACCTTACTTCTATTGCATAAGATAATATTCTTGATGGAATAATAGGAGTTTGTTTTTTACTTTTTTCTCTAATTTTTCTTGCTTCATCTAAATAAGTTTTTGTTTTTTTGTTGATTACTATTTTATAATGGAAACTTTCATGGTAAGTATTTGACAAAAATTTAAAAAAAGCTGGCAAGTGTATAAAATCTTTTTTCATTGAAATTTGATATTTAACATATTGAAACAATATACTCTCATCTGAAAAAAAGTCAGTAAAATTTAAATTCTTTTCTGTAAGCCATTTTGATATAGGAACAATACACCCTCTAAAATATTGTCCTTTAATTGTCTTAGCTTCAAGTTGTCTTCCAAAGCGACTTTTACCATACATTAAAATCATATAAGCAATAGTTTTTGCTTGTTTTCTAAGGGCTTTTTCAATTTGGCTAAAATCTAATTTACTATCTGTTCTAGTTGACTTGATGGAATATGAGCTTAAGTCCCATATGTCATCATAAAAATAGGAAATAGTATTTCCAGTGTTATCTGCTGAAATAATTGTTAAATCATTTACTTTTGAAAATTCCTGTGTTTTACCTACCTTATCATACCAATAAGTAGAGTTAGATATTATTTTCTGTTCAACCATGATTTATAACACTCCAATTTCTATAAGCATTTCTAATCTTTTTTCCCAATAATAGGATAATATTTCATGTTCAAAAACCTCTTCTCTAATTTTCTCAACTAAATCCTTTTGGTGTTTAGAGATTTCTTCCAAGAGATAATTAATTCTGTCAATAACAACTAAGTAAATTGAATTGAAATGTTCAATTGAATCAGCTTTATTCTTTGTTTCTTCAATAATATATAGAAGACTCAATAATTTTCTTACATCATCACTATCAGCATGACATCGAAAATGTTTACAAAATAAACAACCTTCACTTTTTTCACAATCAATATTTATAGATTTTAATTTCATATCACTATCAGGATTAGTAAAAGACGAACAATGTCCAGCAGTAATTGCTTTATCATTTGGCGAATGCATTAATACAGATTTATTTAAATCATCATAATATTTTGTCATTTGCTCTGCACTAGTTTCCTCATTTTCCCCCGTATAATGCTTTAGTAATGTCACTACACTTACTTGAGCTGTATTTGCTGCTTGAATTACTCCATGATGCTTTATTAAATATTTTGTTTTATATAATCTTATTGTTCTTGATGTTAAAAATTTCAACTTTTCCGTATTGAATATTTTACTTATTCGATTATTTATTGAAGATGACAAGTTACCACTTTTTGCTGTAGTAGAAATGTAAGAATTTTCACCATAGCCTTGAAAAAACAAATAGTCACTCTTAAAATTGTTTAGAAGTAAATATTTTCTTAAATCTAGGAAATTTTTAAAAAGCTTTAAAAATTTTGAAGCAATTTGAAATTCAACAATTTTATTTCCTGCACGATATTTTATATTTTTAAAATCCTGCATTTCTTTCTGAACAGTATAGTCTTCATTCCATTTTAATGTAGATGCAGTTGAATCATTCATTCCTGTTGTAAACAAAAACAAAATATAGTAGGCTTGAACTCCTATTTGTGCTATAGCTAAACGCTCATCAGTAAAACTATTGCTATTTGCATTTTTTAAATATTGATTGAATAGTCTTATTGCTCTTTTATATCCATCTCTTTTTTGTTTATCAATATTTAAATATGGTTCATGATATAAGTCTTCATATGCCAAAACTTTACCTGTCTGACAATTAAAAGCACTATTCTTCATTGCTTTTGATTCATTTGCAATTAATCCTTTTGTATAAGGGAG
This sequence comes from Poseidonibacter parvus, assembly GCF_001956695.1. Classification (NCBI taxonomy): domain Bacteria; kingdom Pseudomonadati; phylum Campylobacterota; class Epsilonproteobacteria; order Campylobacterales; family Arcobacteraceae; genus Poseidonibacter; species Poseidonibacter parvus. The sequence continues at coordinate 1,042,027 of NZ_CP019070.1, read as the reverse complement.
AAACCAATAATTAGTATTTGCAATTTTTACTTTATATGGATAGTTAGCATTATTAATGATAAAACCATAAATACTTTCAAATAAATCATGATAAAAATTAAAACAAAATTGAATATCAGATTCATTCATTGCCACTGTTGTTCTAGTTTCATTACCTGAATGAATCAATGTAGTTGATTGTTTTATTTCTATAGGCTCGACACAAAATAAATGTGATAGTAACTTTATGGCTTCTTTTTGCAATCTACTTGCTGTTCTTTGAGCATATTTACTTTGTTGGATAGATGATTGAAGATATTTAGTATATCTTAAAAAAGCTTTTATAGCTTGATTGATATCATTAATAAAATTTAAATTAGCATTATCAGCATATTCTATAAAGTACTTAACTTCTTTTATTCTTCTCATTGTAGTTGCAGGTTTTAAACCAAGTTGTCTATTCTTAATTACAATATTTTCAATTAAATAATTCAATATATTGCATCTTCTTTGATCATAATTTTCAGATTCAACTAATACAAATTTTGAGTTTGATTTTTTAATCGAGCGAGGATAAAGAATTTGACATATTGCAAAATTGCGATTAAGTTTTATACCTAAACTATCATATAATAGACTTTTATCAATATATTGTTTTTCTACTTCATCAATACTAATATAATTTATTTCTATTTTTTTATAATTCATTGAGTATTAACTTTGCTAGTTGCTCTTCGAATCCACTTTGGATTTTTAGTTTTACTTGATTTAATTTCTGAAAATTCAAATATCTCTCTGTTGTTATAAGACTATTATGACCCATTCGTTCTTTAACATAATGAAGTGCAAAACTTATATCGATTTCTCCATCTTTAACTAATGGCAATAATCTATTTAATGTATTCATCCCAAAAGTAGCTCTTAAATCATGAAAAGAAAAATTGATATTTTGATTATCCTTTTTTAACACTTTTTGTAATGTATTTAGTATAAATAACCTTACCGTATTACCGTTTGGGACATCTCTATAATCTTGTTTATATGGATCATATTTCGATACATAATATGGTCTTCCCCTATTATTTAAAAAAATATACTGTTTATCATAATCTTCAAATATATGTTTTGCTTTCTCTCTTTTAAGAAGACTTCTAGGAGATTGTATATATATTTTTATCATTTGGTACAACCATGTTGGAAAATAAAGCAAATATTGTTTATCAGCTTTTGTATCACAATCTGTAACCAAACCAATTTTCACTGGAATATCATCTTTACTTTCAGAATCAATATTTTTATTAAAATGTTTAAGTCTCAATGTATATACTGAACTTATTCTTGCTCCTGTAAACATAGATATTAAAAAGCCTAAAGTCATCTCTTTATTATCAATTTGCAATAAAGCTTTTACAATTGTTATTTGCTCCTCTTCTGTTAGAGGTTTTAGGTTTCCACCATCTTTTATAAATTCTTCGTTCGTAATTTCTTGATTTTGAACTAGTGGTACCTTTGCAATATCTGTAGTTGTGATTTTCTTAGATTGGCTAAATCCCTTATTGTCAAGATAAGTTATTGAAGTAAAACCTTCTTCCCACAAAGGAAATTTAAATTCTATATTTTGCTCGTTGATTAAGTATCTATAAAACCCTATTACTGATCCAATTTTTCTTTTAATTGTTGACGAAGATATTTTTTCATTTTCATACAATGATTGCAAATAGCCTCTATATTTATAAGTAGGTGTTAGAATTTTTCTTTTTGCTTTTAAATAATCTATATCAGATTCTTTACACCATAACATAAAATCTTTAAGATCATTAGCAATAGAGTCTAATGTTTTACTAGATGGTTTTTTGTAATTCTTTAACTTTGATAGTAGATATAAATTTCCATACTTCCACGGAATACCATCTTCATCTATTAAAATTGGATAATGTAAATAGTTATCGATATCGTAGTCTTCATTAAGAATTTGATTATTGTTCTTTAATGGAGTATAAATATCTAGTTTAGGCAGTGTGGCTTTTTTCATTTTAATATGTAAACTTATTCCCCTGAATTTTTTCTTTTATTTTATTAACCTTCAACTCTTGGACTGACTCTGGATATTGTTTGTTCCAAGCATTAAAAAGCTGTAGTTGCTTTTTACTAATTGGCAAATTATATGTTTTATGAAAATAAAAATATGTCCTTGCAATTTGTCCTTTAATCTCATTTCTAGGTTCTACTTTTCTTATTTTAAAATCAACTTCAAAATCAACTTTTCCATATTTTCTAGGTTCCCCTTCTAGTTCTGAAAAAGTAAAATTACTTCTGTCTGCATTTAATTCTCCGATTGCTGGAACAAGATTGTATAAATCAGCTTCCATTAGTCTAAATTGTTCAGATACTTTTCTACAGTTTTTTCTACCACCATTTTTCCAACATGGCAAATATTGTACAAAGGCATGAGCAGGAACTATATGTTCAAATTCAATAGAATTAGCTCTATTTGATTTTGTTCTCGGTATGTATCCACAACTCTCTTTATTTACTATGAGTTTCCATCTTTCTTTTCCACTATCGTATTTGTATTTTTCATAATTATATTTACAACTTGAATAAAATGCATAACGTAGTTTTTCTGTATTATAAATCTTTTTATTAAGTATTTTTTTGGACTTAGAAAAGCTAGATATATTTTCATTGCCAAGACTAAAAGCAAATGAAAAAAGTAGAAAGAAAAGTAATATTGATTTTAACATTGCTATATCCTTTTAAAATCTTATTGTATTGTATCAAAATGTCCATTAAAATAAATATTGGATATTGTACATTTTGATTAAATTAACATGTACACTCTACTCTTTTTGCTCTATCATTTTCTTTTCCAGATTTGAAATAAGGGTTTCTTGGAGTGTAATATTTACTATCTTGAACTATTAAAGCTTTTTCTTTATTTTTAACTCTTTTCATTTCATAAGGGTTTGAGCAATAGAAAGTAATTTGATTATCGAAATAAATTTTCTTTAAAAGTATTTTTTTTGATTTTGAAAGACTACTTGCATTAATACATAATGCAAGTAGTATAATTGCTATTATTAATTTAATATTTTTTCCTTAGTTCTTTTAGTATTCAATATCTTCCATTGATCTTTAAATCTTTGAGCTAATTGAGAGTAACTGCAATCATTACACTTAACAGTATCAGTTGCTTTGATATCTAAGCTTCTACCTATAAATATATTTTCACTTTTACATCTAGGACAAGCTACTTGAAGTTCTGTTTGATTATTAAACATTATATATTCTCTTTCAATTTAATTTTTATAATACTATCATTTTTAAATTTAGTAGCATAAAAATATTTCAATTTGAAATTAAATAGGATTTTGTTTTATTTCATGAAGTAATAGTTATTGGTTTTAAATAGATTAAATGATATTAAAAGGATAATTATACATAAAAGTATTGCAGTTTTAAAGATATAATTGTAAATAGCACATATACTTATGTCTTTAATACAAGATAGATAATCATAAAACAGCAATGTTAGAGTAAAAACTCAGTTTTCATTGTTCCTTTATGATTTGCTAAGATATTATATCAAAAAACTTTTTTAAAATCTATTATTTATTTTCCAATTCATTCATTACATCACATATCTCATTTTTCAAATAATCATATTTTTTTGCTTTTTCATAATAATCTAAAAAAGACTCAACCCAATCTGGAACTGCTATAGCTTTACCATTATCTTTAACAAAACCCCAATTATTGATTGTTGAATAAGATATATTAGAAATTTTTGAGAAATCATTTAATGAAAGTTCTAAATCTTTTAGTTTTAAGTTAAATTGACCTTTTGTCATAAACATCCTTATTTATCTATATTAGCAGTATTATATCATAAAATTAACTGTTACAGATAATTAGTACTTGACAAATTGTACTATATTAGGTTATACTTTTATTAAATTTATCCAATATGGATACACTAGGAGCTATAATGAAAGTTTTAACAGTAATCGGAGTTCTACTTTTATCTTACTTATTATTGATGTTTATAAATTACATAAATGACAAGACTTATAAAAAATACAAATTTAAATGTATAGAAATGGATTTCTTTTTTATTTATGCAGTAATTACAGGTATTGCATATTATGGAAATAGTTGGTATTTAAAAGCATTAGCAGTTGATGGTGATATTTTAAATGGAATATTACTTATGTCAATTGCAGCAGCTTTATTTATATTTATTTTAGTATTAAATATAAAACGTACAACTTTCTTTGTTGGTGTAGGAATTACATTACTACAAACAATTATATTTGTACCATTAGCAGTAATATCATTTTTTCTATTGTTAATTGCCCTAGCTTTCTTTTCACAAACAAAACCTGTATATGTAATCAATAAATAAGGAGTGAGTTATGAATAAAGTAAAAGAAGAACACTATTCATATCTATCTTTTAAATTAAGATTAAAAGTATTGAAATTATTACTTTTAATCTTTCTTCCAATATTTGCATCATTTTGGATTAGTAATGATACAGAAACAAAAACTGAATTATCTAAGGAAAGATAAAATGAAACCTTTAGGATTATTAGACAGATTAATTTTTATACTTTTATACAAAATTAAAGAAAAATTCTTTGAGAAGTTTCTTATGTATATTCTAATTATTGATACAATAACTATCGTTATCACAAGTTCATATGATTCATCTACAATTATGATATTTATACTTAGTTTAGGGCTTTTATTAACAGAGTATTTCTTTATAAGCAATGATTTTAAAAATGGGTTTGAAAGATATGAAAGATATTTAGAATTAAAAGAAAAACGATTAGCAAAATGAATAAATTATACTAAGAAAAGGTAATAAAACTGTACTAAGATAAATAATGTTCTGTTATCGAGGCTCGATTGTGTTTCATTTCATAAGATACTTCTTGAAGTGAATCTTGGTATGAATATCCTGCTTGAGCATATTCAAACATTCTAGATTTAGCAAAGTTCCAACGCAAACCATGACTTCCTTCAGCAATTTCACCATTGAGTAAACACGATTGTTTTATATCGTTGTAATATTTCTGTCGATTTATTTTAAATGTACTATCAAACTGCAAACATATTTCTAGCTTTAAGTATGTATCAATTGATATTAAAACTTCGCCTTCTTTACCGCCTTTTTCTTTTGTGAATAAGGATCCTTTTTTTTCATTAGTAATTGGATCATATTTAATATCATGCAATTGTTCTTTTTTTATTAATGCTATACCTTCAATTCTTGCACCACCTTCAAACTGAATAGAAGCAGCAAGTTTATGTTGTGGATTTTTTAAATTTTCAATTACTTTCAATGGATTTTTATATGCACGATTATGATAGTTATTGCTAACATATTTTAAATCTCTAGCTTCATCTAATATAGTTTGTCTAATTGAAAAATCATATTCTCGATCTTCATTATGTATATTCTTTGCAAAGTTCTTCAGTGCAATTTCTAACTTTCCAATTGCTGCACTTATTTTTTCTAAGTATTGTTTAGAAGGATAGTATTCTATTTTATAATCCATATATGCAGCTACATGATAATCTTCTATATTTTCAAAATTTCTTAATCTCCATTGTTCTAATAGATAGTTAAAAAAGTTATTCCAAACAGCTCTATAGCTTTCCATAGTTTTATACGATGATACAAATTGAAAGTGTGGATGATTAGGGTCAACTTTATCTTCTTTTTTTAGACCAGCTTGAAATATTTGTTTAACAAGTTGTGAACTTTGATAATATACACTTCCTCTCAAAATTTTCCTCTTTAGCTTTTATAATTATGTCAATATTGTATTTTAATTTGGATAGTTTTAGCCTCTAACCTAGGCAGTTTAAAGTTAAGTCAATCTGCATTTATTTAAATTCTTGCATTTGAATCTTTTAACATTTCGTACGTACTTGTTAAGAGTAAAAGTTTATTATATTTATTTCGTTGTACTTGCATATCAAAGCTTGCCAAACTTCTTTGATTTTTACTAATCAAAATATTTCTTTAATCAAAGTAATAAAAAATATTTCATGCTCTTTTGATTAAGATGGGTGGTAACACTCGTAAGTGAGACTGAGCTCCAACTATAAATTTAGTTTTGTATTAAAATAAAGTTATGAAAAATTATAACATGAAGTTTTGTTTATTGAAGTGCAAGGATAAAAATCAAGAGAGGTAATTGTTTTTTACGGTTTCCATTTTTACTAAATAAACTGATAAAAGCTCTAATATAAAAGGTTATAATAAAAATTAAGATTTAGCAAAAAACATTAAAATAAACAAAAAATAAACAGTTGAGTAAACAGTTTTTTTGATTTCTTTTAAATATTTTTTTTCATTTTTCAATATAAGTAGTCATTAATAAAATTAGATTTTTTGTATTTTTGATTCTTATTTTGCATTAATTAGTCAGTATATTTAATACTAATCACGAAAATACAGTTATAAAATAGAAGCATAATAGCTTCTATTTTGAGGGAGGGTTATTACCTCTTCTACCACCAGATGGATTAGCTGTTGTTGATGGTGCATTAACTGGTCTACTTCCCATTTTTTGCTCCTTTATATTCTGGATGATTTATGTTCATCTGATTACTTCTATTATCAAGCATTTTTTGATATTCATTGTTTGTTCCAGATGTTCCTCTATTGTCATTCTTTTGATTGTTTTTATGGTTATTGTTTGCCATTTTCTTTCCTTTATTTATTAAGATAAGGAAAGTATACAAGTTTTTTTTATTAGAAAATTACCCTAAACCTGACATTTTTTAAAATAATCTCTTACAATATCCATGCACTCAAGAAAATCATTTTTGCCTTTTAGAAGATTAATAAACTCAGTTAAAGTATTGTCACTTGTTCCCTTAGAAAGTAATGTTCCAAATACTCTATCAAGATATTTAAATTGCTTAGTAAATAGTCTTGTTTCTTCAATCTTTACTGAAACAATAAATCTCATAAAAGCATAACTATTATTAATAAGCAAGCTAAATGCATAATTCTCTGGGATATCAATAATTTCAGATAATAGAACTCTATAATCTTTTTTTGTTTTACACTTATTAAACTTATTGATAATAAGCTCTCTATCCATTATCTTTATATTAATTAGTTTATCGCTGTCATTATGTTTTAAAAATTCTGGTAATTTAGATCCGAGATGAAGTAAAGATTCTTTAAGGGTTAGTTCTTTTGATTCATCGGGCATATCAATGAGATATTTCAATTGTTCTTCATAAATTTTAGATTCTTCATTAGTAGAATAATATTTTTTTATAACTTCTCTAAATTTATTGATTCTTCCTATTAATTCTAATTTTATACTTTCAGAGATATCGAATTCTTTTTGAATATGTAGCAATGCTCTAATAATTAATAGTTGAAAAAGTTTACCTATCTTTTCTTCATTAGACACTTTATGAATAGTATTTATAATTACAAGCATTTTAGTAAAAGTTGGTAGTTCTTTATTCTTTTTCCATTTTGATAAATCTGATTCAAATTTCTCAGCAGTAACATCTTCTATGAATATTTCACTCTTTTCAAATCTTTCTTTTAAATTATAATTTACATGTGATAATTGAGTTGCCAAGTCTTTTTGACTCATTTTCTTTATTTTATTATTCTGATCTCTAAGTTCTCTAAATTTATCAAAAAAAGGCATTAAAGAATTATCTTTTAATGCATTATCAAACATTGATATGTCAATATCATTATAATTCATGTTTTCAATTATAAATGCAATTTGAAAAGAGAATAAATTTATAAATTTTTCTTTCTCGAAATGTACTTTCTCAAATAATCTGTAATTATTATTTATGTTATTCAATTGATGAACATAAAAATTTACTTGTTTTGTATTATTTAATAAATGAATAGTAAATAAATCATAAAAATTATATGCTTCTCGATTTAAATGATGTTGAAATTCATCATTACTAAGCTTTTTATCATCATTTAAAAAGTTATCATGCTTTTTCGATTCTCTTTGTTTATCTCTTTTTATTTTAAAAACATCTAAAGGTTCATAAACTCTATTATTTACACCCCATATTTTCCAGAATATACTGTTAAAATCTTTCTTTTTATTCATTGTAACTATTTTTATTACCTCTCGTAAAACTTATCAACAAATCCAATAATCTTATCAAGTATTCTTGGTACTATTTTTTTTCTTTCTAAAAATTTAGGTTTTATTTTTAAAGTATGTGCAACATCATTTGCCAAAGGTTTTCTTCCATCATAAACGTATGTATCAATTACTTTTTTCATTTCATCATTATTAATATTTTCAACTACACAAAGTTCTTCAAAAGCTTTTTCTTTTTCAACATCCCAGAACTTTTCAAACTCTTCTTCAATATCATCACTATCATCTATTTTTAGAAGATTTTCATTTATAAACTTTTCAATTAATTCTCTTTTACTTCTAAGTTGTGGGTTGTTATTTAACATATTAGTAATATTTGTTCTTTGTTCTGCTTTTTTCTCTTCATCATCTGAATCTTTATATTGTGCAAGAAGTTTTAAAATATAAGTTACATTAATTTCATCTTTATGTATTAATTCCAGTTCAAAGTCAACATCATTTAAAATAGAAACCTTTTCATCATTTGGAGTTACAGTTGGTTTCATATCAAGATATTTAGACATATAGTCTTCAAACTCTTGTTCACTCATTTTTAAATCAGACCATTTAAAATCACTAAATCCACCAAGTATATTTTTAATTCTCAGTAATTCTCTAAATGCTTTTACAAACTCTAGTTTTTCTTCTTCATTTGCTAAATCATTAACACTATCAACAGTTGGAACAATAGTTTTTAAGACATCATACTTTTCATTAAAACTACTTACATAATCCTCATAAGGTTCCATTAGAATTATCTCTTTTGCATCTTTGTTTGAAAAAAGGGCAATTGCATCATCAGTATTCTTTTTTAGATTTCTGAAACAAACTATATTACCTTGAGATTTTTGTTCATTTAAAATTCTATTCGTTCTACTAAATGCTTGAATTAAACCATGATATTTTAAATTCTTATCTACATACAAAGTATTTAAAGTTTTACTATCAAATCCTGTTAAGAACATATTTACTACAAGTAAAATATCTATTTCTTTATTTTTAACTTTCTTTGAAATATCATTGTAATAATTATAGAAGCTTTGAGAGTCTTTTGTTGAGAATTTACTCCCAAACATTTTATTGTAATCACTTATAAACTCATCTAGTTTTTCTCTTGAATGAACATTAATATGTTCTTCATCAACAAAGGAACCATCTGCATCATCTAGAGTTATTACTCCATTTGCATCTTTATCATCTTCATTTGCACTATATGAAAATATTGTTGCGATTTTTAGATTATGTTCTTTTGCTTTAAATGCTTCATAATATTTAATTAACATATCAACTGAACTAACCGTCATCATTGCTGTAAACTCTTTAGAATGAGTTTTGCGACCATGATTAGCTAAAATGTAATCAACTATCTTCTCAAGTCTTTCTTGGCTTTCTAGTAGCTCTTTTGTATCAATAGATTCAACTTCTATATCAATATTTGTTGCACTTCCTTCTTTTTCTTTATATTTTCCAATATACTCAACTGAAAACTTAAGAACATTATCATCATTAATTGCATCTGTAATTACATACTTATGTAAACAATCATCAAATAACTCTTTTGTAGTTCGTTTTCCAAGTTTATTTCCAGTTGCATTATCTACAAATATTGGAGTACCTGTAAAACCTATCATTTGATTTTTAGGAAAGAACTTTGTTATATTTAAATGTGTTTCTCCAAATTGACTTCTATGGCACTCATCAAAGATAAATACAATATTCTTATCTTTTATTTTTTCCATTTGTGCTAGATATTGTTTTTTCGAAATTGCAGTATTAAGTTTTTGAATAGTAGTTACTATTAATCTAGTTTCATCAGAAAATTGTTTTACTAATGCTTTTGTATTATCTGTTCCATCAACTGAACCATCAGAAAAACTATTAAACTCTTTTGTTGTTTGATAATCTAAGTCTTTTCTATCTACAACAAACACTACTTTATAAACATTTGGCAGTTTCATCAATATTTGAGCTGTTTTAAAAGATGTTAAAGTTTTTCCACTTCCTGTTGTATGCCAAATATATCCATTTTTATTTGTATCTCTAACTCTTTCAATAATAGCTTCAACTGCCCAAAACTGGTAAGGTCTAAGCACCATAAGTATCTTTGGAACTTCAGCAAGAACAATATATTTACATATCATTTTTGATAAATGACATCGCTCTAAAAAACTATCTGTAAATTCATCAAGGTTTGTTATATTCTTATTGTCTTTATCAGCCCAAAAGAATGTTTGTTTAAAATTCATTGATTCTAATTTACTATTTGCATAATATTTTGAATTAACACCATTTGAAATAACAAACAGTTGAATATAATTAAATAAAGCATTATTGGCACTATGAGAATGTCTTTTATATCTAAGAGTTTGGTTGAAAGCTTCTTTTAACTCTAATCCTCTTCTTTTTAATTCAATTTGACAAAGTGGCAAACCATTTATAAGTATAGTTACATCATATCTATTCTTATATTTTCCATCTACTGTTACTTGTGAAGTTACTTGAAAAAGATTTTGGCACCAATGCTCAGAATCTAAAAACTCAATATATTTTGTAGTGCCATCATCACAAGGAAGAACAAACTTATCTCTTAGAATCTTTGCTTTTTCAAAAATATTTCCTTTATTTAAATGATTTAGGATTCTTTTAAATTCTGTTTCTGTAATAGTAGTTTTATTATGTTTTTCAAGTTGTGATTTTAGGTTTGATTCTAATGCTTTATCATCTTTGATTGCAACTCTTTCGTATTGGTTTGCTACGAGTTGTTTTATTAGATTTTCTTCTAGGATTGCTTCACTTTGTTTGCTCATTTTAAATCACTTTACTTTTATAAATCTCAATTAATGTTCCTGCATTTTTAATCAAGTTATCATAAGTTAATATTTCTATATTATTCAATGATGAATTAAATCGTCTTAATGCTTCTTTTTCTCCATCTTCTGTTGGTTCTATTCCAATAATCAATTTTGCCTTTGGAAACAAAATTGTTGTTTTATTAACCTTCTCTATTTGATGTTTATATTCAGCTACATCCTGTAAATACTTTAAAACCTGACCTATTGCTGAAGATAAAGCAGGTGATGGGTAATAGCTATTATGACTATCATCAAACTTAAATAAAACAACAGATGGTAATTTAATTTCTATTAATTCATAAAACCCATCTAAAGTTTCCATAACAATATCACTGTCACTATTAAAAGATAATTTAGTTTTATCAAGCTTTCTAATATAAGATGTTCCAAATACCCATAAGTTAGATTCAATCCAATTTTGAAAGAACTTTTCTTTTTGATTAGCAGTATAAATATTAGTCAAAGGGTCATTCTTAGCATTATTTAAAAAGTTTGTATTTTTATCATTTAGATACTCTATTAATTTTATTAATGAATTTCTAGAAGCTGTAAATTTTTTTATATTTATAATAGTATCTAGACTATTTAAGTCACTAATGGTTAATTCATTTTTAGATAATTGATCTTTAATTTTATTTATTTCAATAAACTCTTCTTTATCAGCTAAGATTATTTCTTTCTCAATTCTTTTACCTATTAATGCATCCTGAGAAATCAAAAATTTCAATAATTTATCTAATACATCCTTCTCTTGTATTTTAATACTTTTAGTTGTTGAATACATATGTTCAATATCTTCATTTAAATAAGGTTCATACTCTTTTGTTTGCTTATTTTTTTTCCAAATAGATAATTCAATTGCATAATGGTGTATCTTTCCATCATCTTTTGGATTTGGGATATGGAATGCCTGAATCTTTATTTCAGTTTGACTTGTTTTTTTTAGGGTAATAATATTTGTATTAGAAAAACCATTTTTAACTGGCTTAACATTAATGTAATTTGCCATTTTATAAATCCTTTTACACAAACATTTGTTGAAGTAATGCTTTATTAAATTGTTTTGTTTTTTCTACTTCATCTTTTGCATTTTCAATTTTTTTATCTATTGATGATAAAAAGTTTGCAATTTTTATTTGTTCTTCAATAGATGGGACAGGAATTTTTATATCACTAAAGAATTCAACTACACTCATATTGAGTAGTCCATGGTTTCTTGCTCCCTCTTGTGCAATTTTATGTAGTTCCCTATTTAAAAAGCCACTATCAAAATACTTTTCATAAAAATTTGAATCATTTTCAATATTTGTTCTAAAACAAATATACAATGTTGAAACAACACCTTTATCATAATTATTTAATTTTTTTATTGCACCCATAGGGTAACCCTTTGAATAACTTTTATTATAAGCAAAGTCCCCATTTTTAAGTATATAATATCCTGTCACATCTTTTGCAGAAACTGATTTATTAAAATATTTCTCTTGATTAATTAACCCTTGTTGTGCAGAAATAGTTAAGATATTTTGATTGTCTTCTTTATTTTTTGTTGTAATTCTCTTAAATACTTCTCCAAAACTTTTCTCTTCCCAATCACAAAACTCACTCCCCTCATTATCTTTAAATCTAATCTCTTGATTAAATATCTTTTGCATCACACCTTTTTTATATTCTTGAAGCAATGATTCTTTTTTTGTTAGTTGTTCTATTTTTGTATCAACTGATGTTAGAAAAGAAGCTATTTTTTCCTGCTCTTGTTTTTCAGGTATTGAAATCTTCACTTTTGATAAATCTGTAGAATTAATAGCAGGGTAACTTGTACCCGTACATCTTAATAAAACTTTATTTACAAACTTTTGAGTATGAAACTTTTGATATAAAAAAGATGCTGATTCATTAGCTCTAATTTGAGCATATCCAGTTGAAGCAACGTAATCACCCGTAATATTAAAAAAATAATTGTTTTTTTGATAAGGTCTAACAGTTTGAAATAAAATATCATCTATTGACAATAACCTTTGTGCTCTACTTGGTGCTTCAATTTTTAATATTCTATTAGATTTAACCAATAATCCTTTTTTAACACTTTCCAAATCAATATAAACAAATTCATATGGCAGTTCTTTTGTTTTTGGATTAATCTTAGAAACTTCATTTAAATATTTAGATTCCCATTCCCCATTAAATTCACTAAATCTCAACTTAGGTATATTACTCACAACAAACCCTAAAATGGTGTAGAGATATTAAGTTCTCTACAAAATGATGCAATAGTTTCATCTGTTGATTTCATATCAATTTCAAGAGCTTTTAATTCACTTGAAACTTTGTCTAAATCAATTACTTCTTCCTCTTCAAAGGTATCTACATATCTTGGAATGTTTAAGTTATAGTCATTTTCTTTCACTTCATTTATCGAAGCTAAATAAGAATACTTATCTTCAACGATTCTATTTCTATAAGTAGATACAATTTTTTCAATATCTTGTGCTCTTAGATAGTTTTGATTCTTAGCTTTTTCAAAATGGTTTGAGGCATCTATAAATAATACATTTTCACTATCTTCTCTACACTTTTTAAATACTAAAATACAAGTAGGAATAGAAGTACCATAAAATATATTTGAAGGAAGTCCAATAACTGCATCTAAATAGTTTCTATCTTCTATTAAATATTTTCTAATATGTCCTTCTGCTGCTCCTCTAAATAATACACCATGAGGTAATACAATAGCCATTGTTCCATTATCATCAAGATGATAAATCATATGTTGAACAAATGCAAAGTCTGCTTTTGATTTAGGTGCAAGTTTTCCATATTGAGAAAATCTATCATCAGTCATGTGTAATGGATTTGCTGACCATTGAGCTGAAAAAGGAGGATTAGCTACTATTGCTTCAAATCTATTTTCTGTATGTTGAGGATTTTCAAGAGTATCTTCTTGTTTAATATCAAACTTTCTATAATGCACATCATGCATAATCATATTCATTCTTGCTAAGTTATAAGTAGTTCTATTTAATTCTTGTCCATAGAAGTTTGATACATCTTCAACTTCTTTTGCAACTCTTAGAAGTAGTGATCCAGAACCACATGTTGGGTCATATACAGATTTTAGTCTACTTTTTTTATTTGTTACAATTTTAGCAAGGATTTTAGAAACTTCTTGAGGTGTATAGAACTCTCCTGCTTTCTTTCCTGCTCCACTAGCAAATTGAGCGATTAAATACTCATAAGCATCACCTAATACATCTCTATCATGGTTTTTTAATTGGAAATCAATTTTATTTAAGTGTGCTAATACTTTTGAGATAAGTGTATTTTTTTGTTCTTCTGTTTTTCCAAGTTTTGTAGAAGTTAAATCTAAGTCTTCAAATAAGTGTTCAAAGTCATCTTCACTTTCATGACCCATAGTAGATTGTTCTATATGTCTAAGAACTTGTGTTAATTCTTCTAATATGAAATTGTCTTTATCTAAATTACCTTTTTTAGCCATTGCTTTAAATAAGTCATTCGGTTTTAAAAAATATCCAAGTTGTTCTATACAATCTTCTTTGATTCCTTCAAGAAGTTCTTTTCCATCTTCTGTTGATTCATCAATTGTTGTATATTCAATTTTATCTTCTTCTAATAATTCATTTGCAAAATCTTCAATTTTTTCAGATAGGTATTTATAAAATATGAATCCTAAAATATAATCTCTAAACTCATCAGCATCCATCTTACCTCTAAGTTCATTTGCTATATTCCATAGTTGTTGTTCTAACGCTTTTTTTTGTTCTTCACCCATATTTATTTGTTCCTTGGATTTTGTAAATAATTTTTTGATTTGATTTTTATTATACTTGATTTAGACTTCTAAGATATTAAAAGTAATATAAAAATATTATTTTTATGAAATGATTTTTTACTAGTTCTAGATATGTAACAAAATTAATAATATGAATTACAAACCCCAAAGAAAATAGTAAATAGAAGGGTTAAATAGAATAAAAATATGTTTAATTTTTTTTAGGTAATTTATAAGCTAAAGATAATGACCCAAAAGACAATGTTCCAAGAATTAAAACATGAAAAATGTCTTGCATATTATTTCCTTTATAAGCTATATCATTAAGTTTATTATCAACAATTATAACTTAAAATTTTAAAAATATTAATGAATTAATTCACTCACTTGTTCCTACAACTTTTCCAAGTACTTCAACATCATCACAATCATGAAGTTCTGGTAAGAATAAGGGATTACACGATAGCAATTGAAGCTTATTATATTTTGGCAAAAAAATTACTTTTTTAACTACTACTCCATTTTGTGTATTAACTACATAGATATCGTTATTTCGAAATGAAGGAATTGTTTTAGATTTATCTATAAATATAATTGAACCATCTTTTATTAAAGGTTCCATTGATTCACCTGTTACATTTAAAGCTTCAATGTTTTTAATAGCTTCTTTACCACCTAGTTGCTCTACAACATCTTTATCTAAGCCTAAGTACTCAAAGTTTTCTTTCTCATTAATAGCGCCCCCACCTGCACTAGTATTTATATTTTTAAAATATTTAATATTAATAATCTTATCTGTAATTTGATTTAGAGAATCAGGCATTTGATCAAATAATATATAGTTAATTACAATATTCTCTTTTGCACAAAAATTTATAATAGCTTGTAAAGGTATTTTACTTTCTTTCTTAGATCTACAATAGTGTTCTTTTGAGATATCTAAAGCTTTTGCTATATCTGCATCATAAACTTTTTTATCTTTATTATCTTGCGTTTGTTCTATATGTATTCTAATTTTATTCATTACAGCATTAAAATCGCTACTTATCATTTATTGACCTATATGTTAATTTATTTTGAATAATATCACATATGTAATACATTATGTAAAAAGATTACAAGGTGTAATATAAATGAACATACATTTAGATTTAGATTGTTATTTTGTGAGTGCTGAAAGAACAAGATATCCTTTTTTAAAAGGTAAAAATGTTGTAGTAGTAAAAGGAAGTGACAATAGAATTTTTTCCAATATAAAAAAAGATGGTGTTATGCTTGGAGATACGGGAGCTTTTAATAGTGTCTTAGAGTTTAAGAATAAGCAGCATGATAATGTTCTTGGAGCTTGGAAGGATGAATATATTGACGAAGAAGGAAATATACATGGTATTGTTATTGCAAAATCTTATGAAGCTAAGAAATATGGAATAAAAACAGGAACACCTTTAAAAGAGGCTTTATATATGTGTCCTAATTTATTAATTATAAAAAGTGATCATCTATTTTATCAAGAGTTATCTCAAAAATTAAAAAAATACTTAGAGTTTAAAATACCAGTATTAGAACAATATTCAATAGATGAATTCTTTGGAGATTTAAATGGTTGGATTAAAGATGAAGATACACAAGGGTTTATTGAAGAGTTAAGAGATGATATTATGGCTAAGTTTGATTTACCTATTACAATTGGTGCAAGCAAAAGTAAATGGATAGCCAAACTATTAACAGATGAAGCAAAACCTTATGGTGCTTTAGCATTAAGACAAGACCGAGTATATGAATATACAAATAATATTGATGTAAATGACTTTCCAGGTGTTGGACGTGCAATATCAAAAAAACTTGAAATACATAGAATTAAAACATTAGGAGAGTTAAGAGTAAAACCTAGTTTATTATATTCATATGGTAAAACAGGAGTTCAATTATATAAAAGAATCTGTGGTACTGATAATGAAAGAGTAATTGCTTATAGTGATAGAAGAGGTATTGGAATAAGTAGAAACTTTAAAGCAATAATAAATAGAGATGAATTATATAGAAGAGTTTTAATACTTGCTAGATATTTAAGTTTTACTATTGCTAAACTAGCATTAAATCCTACTAGTTATTACTTTAAAATAAGATATGAATATGGAACAAAAAACTCTCAATCCATTAGTCATAATAGACTTTTTAATGAAAAGTTTTTAATAGATCTTTCAAAAGATATGATTAAAAAGTTAGATAATCATCTTACTCATAAAATACACTATATAGCAATTTCAGCTTCAAACTTTTCTAATGCACATAATCAAAAGACTTTTTCTTTAATAGATTATGAAAAAGACAAAAAATTTAAAGCTTTAAATGAAAAATTACTTAAAATCAGAGATAAATATGGTGTAGATATTATTAGGTATGGGAGTGAGCTTAATATTAATTATCAAGTTTCTTAACAACACAATCTATTGTGATCTACTTTATAATTGTTATATTTATATATAGAAATATATAAAACTATTATATAGTTCTATATAAGTTATATTAATATTATATTAGTTATAATACTTTTATATAAAAGTATATACAATTAAAGGATCCAATTTTGTCAATCGTAGTTTATAGTATAAAAGGTGGTGTTGGAAAAACAACACTATCAGTTCAAATTTCACAAATGCTAGATTACACATATGTAACTAACGATTCTCACTCCTCTGCACACAATTTAATGCCTGAAGAAAAAGGCTTTTTAGTTTCTAGTGAAGAATATGAAGAAATACCATTTGATGATAATATTGTTTATGATTTTGGTGGATTTAAAGATCCTAGAATTAACAATATTATTAAGCAGTCTGATAAAGTTATAATTCCTACTTTGACATCTATTGTAGATGTGCAAGCAACAATTGCTACATTAAAAGATGTATATGAAATAAATAAAAATGTTGTTATTGTAATTAATAGAACAAAGAACAATAATAAAGCAATAGAATTAAAAGAGTATCTACTTGAAGAGATAAATAAATCATATAAAGACATAAAAGCAACAATTTTATTTGTAAGAGAATCTTCTGTTTTAGAAGATAGTTTATTTGACTGTGAGTATATTGAAACAAAAGCAGGTACAAATAGATTTAAAAGACATATCTATAGAAATGCTATTGAAGATATGAATCAACTTGAAAAAGCTTTGAAGGATTAATATGGGATATGCAGATAAATTAAAACAAAATACTTCTAAAATTCAAACTGGTGAAAAAGTTTTAGATGAAAAAAAGATAGTAAAAAAGAAATCAATGGGAAGACCTAAAAAGGCTGTGAATGAAGTTAGAAATACAGCTATTCCAGTAGCATTAAACAAAAAAGAAAAAGAATGGATTGAAGAGCAAGCTTCTAAAATGTCAACAGAAGTAGGTGTTAATATTACTACTTCTGCCTGGATGAGGATGACATTATTAAAAAACATGCCAAAATAGAGAAATTCTTTAGAATTAATTTCTACTATCCAATTGCATAAAATATTACAATACTTCAATAGTTGTATCAAAATGACTTTTAAGATAACTCCAAAATCTACAGGTTGTTGAGCTTGTATTTATAACTCATTATTTTTTGTTCTATTTTCTATTGATAGATCAGTTTCATTAAATATTTTTAAACATATTTAATATGGCTATTTATACTATTTCTAAAACTTAGTCTTGCAAAAAGATAATAAATATATCCTCAAATAACTCTTCTTTTTGAAATACTTTGATAAAGTAATAAATAAATTATATACAAATAAAAAATTATAAAAAGGATAACCATGTCAGGTAAAATAGTAAATCTTCTTATATCCCAAGATACTAAAAGTTCTATGCAAAAAGTAAATCAAATAATTCTAGAAGAAGGAAAAGGTATTTATGGAGATAGATATTATAATCAAGAAGGAACATTTTCAAACAAAGGTAAAATTGAGCCTGACAGAGATGTAACTTTAATTGAGATAGAAAAGATAAATGAATTTAATGATAAGTTTAATGAAAATATAACAGATGAAGATCTTAGAAGAAATATTGTTGTATCAAATTGTGATTTAAATTCTTTAGTAGATAAAGAGTTTCAAATAGGAAATGTAGTTTTAAAAGGGATAAGACTATGTGAACCTTGTAAATATCTTTCAGAAAAACTAGACAATAAACAAGTATTAACTAAAATGATTCATAAAGCAGGATTAAGAGCTCAAATTATCAAAGGTGGAAGTATTGATATGACTTCACAACTAGAAATTTAGTTACCTCTAACAAAATTAGATATTCGTTCTAATATAGACTGTTTAGAGTTTTCGTCAGTAGCCGACATTTAAATTATATAATAGTTCACAGTCTCTACAGGTTGTTGAACTTATTTTTATAACTCATATTTCTGGGTTAGTGCATATTATAAAAAACAAGAGCACTTTTAGTGTGTATAATTAATATCTATATTAGAATATGCTAATATACTATCACATATTCTAAAAGGAATTATTATGGAACTATTATCAAGTTTTTTAGACAATTTTATAATTTTATTAAATGCAATGTCAATTTATATAATTTTAGGTTTATTTTTTGCAGGTATTTTAAAACAATTAATACCAGACAATTTTGTTTCATCACATTTAGGAAAAGATTCTACAAGTGCCGTTGTAAAAGCAACATTGTTTGGGATACCTTTACCTGTTTGTTCTTGTTCTGTTATCCCATTAGCACAAGGATTAAGGAAAGAAGGAGCAAGTAAGGGTGCTGTTCAAAGTTTTTTAATATCAACTCCAATTACTGGTGTTGATTCAATATTAGCTACATACTCATTATTTGGTTTTGTATTTACAACATTTAGAATTATATCTTCAATTATAATTGCAATTACAGTAGGACTTGTTCAAAACTTTGTTCAAAAAGATGACAATATAAAAGTAGAAGCTTCTGAATCTTCTTGTGGTTGTTCTTCAAATTGTGATACTCCAAGTGTAAAAAAGAAGTTTTTATTTAAAAATGTTTTTAAATATGGTTATGGTACATTATTTAATGATATGGCGAAAGCACTTCTAATTGGTTTAATTTTAGGTTCAGTATTTGTTACATTTACACCAAAAGAATATACAGAAATCCTATTTGAAAATCAATTCTTAACTTATATAGTAGTTATGTTATTTGCTATGCCTTTATATACTTGTGCAACTGCTTCACTTCCTATTGCTGCTGCATTTATGTTACAAGGTATGTCACCAGGTGCTGTATTTATATTCTTAACTGCTGGACCTGCTACAAGTGCAGTTACAATGAGTGTTGTTTATAAAATGTTGGGAAGAACATCTTTAATTATATACTTAGTGGTAATAGCTATATTGGCTTTCTTCTTTGGATATCTATATGATACATTTTTTAAAGAGCTTAGTCTATTAACAATTACTATGGATAATGATGATGTAAGTATTTTTAATATTTTATCTTCTGTTGCAATGATGTTATTAATATTCTATCACTTACTAAAAGATAGGTTCAATAAAAAAGTAAATAGTTATACTAATAGCAGTGATAGTTCTATTGCTCCTAAGAATAATACATTCTCAGTAAACAATAGTCTTTCTCCAAATAAATTAAGTAATAATATTAATACTACATTCAAGAAACCTGATAACATAGAAGAGAAGAAATTTACTACTAATTTAAATAAAAATATTGATTTGACATCAAAGCCTAAGTTTAGTAATCATATACCACAAAAGAATATGTTTAGAGAGAAGGAATAAGATTGAAAAATGATACTACTTGTCTAAGAATAACAGTTGATAAAGATAAAATTGATTATGAAAAACAACAATTAATTTTAAAACAGGATATGTTTTCAGAAAAAGAGAAACTCTTTTCATTGTTAGGAAGTGAAGTTAGATTAAAAATTGTCTATCTTCTCTTAAAATATGAAAGATTATGTGTTTGTGATATTAGTGATATATTATGTATGAAACAATCTCCTGTATCTCAACATTTAAGAAAGTTAAAAGATGCAGGGATACTTTTTTCTAAGAGAGAAGGACTTATGATTAATTATTATATTTCTTCACAATATATCAAAAAATTGTCATCATTTTTAGATTAAGGTCATTAGTTGGTTTTTCTTTATATATATATTTAATATAAGAATTTTAAATATAAATTCGTATGTTTATTTTCCAAGTTACAGCTATTATTTGATTTAAATTACTGTTCTACAACCTCTTACATTTGGAGCAGTTTTTACTAAAAAATAGAATGTTCCAAAAAGAGTTGAAATTTGGAACTTGTTCAAAAAGTACAGGTTGTTGAACTAATTTTAAAACTCATCTTTGTATCAATTTTTTATTCTTAAAAAATAAAAAGTAATTATTAGTAAATAGTTTTCCATATTCCTTCCACACATAAATGTCATAATTCATCAATTTAAAATATAAGGTAGCTTATGAAGTTTTATATATTTTCTTTATTTTTTGTTTCATCTCTTTTTTCTATGGAAGAAGGGCCTGTATTATATAACTCATGTAAGTTTTGTCATGGAATCAATGCAGAAAAAACATATGTTGACCTTGTACCTGCAATAAAAGATATGGATATTAATACTTTAAACATTAAATTAAAAGAGTATAAAAAAGGAACTATTGATATTTATGGTTATGGTCCAATAATGAAACAACAAATGAAAAATATACCTGATGATAAAATATCTATTTTAGTAAATTATATTAAAAACTTATAAAAGGAATAAAATGAAGAAAACACTATTTTTAACACTTGTTGCGGCAACTTTAAGTTATGCTCAAATGGCAAAAGAGATGACTGTTTATAAAACACCTTATTGTGGTTGTTGTGGAGAGTGGGTTAAGGCTATGAAGAAAGAAGGCTTTAAAATAAATACTATTGTAAAAAATGATATTAATGATATCAAACAACAAAATGGAATTACAGCAGGGACTTCATCTTGTCATACAGCCTTAATTGATGGCTATGTTATTGAGGGGCATGTAGATTACTCTGCTATAAAAAGATTACTTACTGATAAACCAAAAGATGTAAAAGGACTCACAGTTCCTGGAATGGTAGTTGGAAGTCCAGGAATGGAAATGGGAAATAAAAAAGATCCTTATAATATTTTAGCTATTAAAAAAGATGGAACAACAGAAATTTATGAAAAACATTAAATAGAGAAATTGCAAATGAAAAGAAGAGACTTTGTAAAACTAGGACTAATTACTTCTTGGAGTACATTTTTAAACGCAGATAATACAAAACAAAAGATTTCGGTTTTTCCAAGTTTTTCAAAACCTCTTGCAATTCCACCAATCTTAAAACCTAAACTATTAAAAGATGGAACTAAAGAATATAATTTAAATGTACAAGAAGGAATAGTTGAGTTTCTAAATGGTTCAAAAACAAAAACCTATGGAGTAAATATAGATTTTTTAGGACCAACTATTAGAGTCAATAAAAATGACACTTTAAAAATGAATGTAAAAAACTCTTTAAAAGAAGAGACTGTTATTCATTGGCATGGACTAAAAGTTCCTGGGAAAAATGATGGAGGTCCAAATAGGTCAATTCATCCAAATGATACCTGGACTACTCAATTTCAAATAAATCAAAGATCATCAATGTGTTGGTACCATCCACATACTCATGAAAAAACAGGAGAACAAGTTTTCAAAGGAATATCAGGTCTGTTTATAATTGATGATGAAGATTCTTTAAATTTAGATATTCCAAAAAACTATGGTATTGATGATATTCCTTTAGTAGTTCAAGATAGACGTTTTGATACTCAAGGTCAATTTTTATATAAACAATCAATGCATGATACAATGATGGGAGTTACTGGAAATTTTTCACTTATTAATGGTATCGTTGACCCATATGTTAAAGTATCTGCAAAAACTATAAGATTTAGAATATTAAATGGTTCTAATGCAAGAATTTATAGATTTATGTTTAATGATAAAAGAGCATTTTATCAAATAGCTGGTGATTCAAGTTTTTTACCAAAACCAGTAAAAATGACAACTTTACTTTTAAGTCCAGGGGAGAGAGCAGAGATATTAGTTGATTTATCAGATCTTGCTGGAAAAGGGATACTATTTGGAGATGAGTTAGGAGGGAAACCTCTTCTTAAAATTTTTGTAAAAGATGAGAAAGCACAAAAATATGAAATTCCAAAAAAACTCACTACTATTAATGAATACAAAAATATAATAGAAGCAAATGTTAGAGAATTTGAATTAAATATAAGACCAGGATGGCTTGCAATAAATGGTAAACAAATGGATATGAAAAGAATCGATGAAATTGTACCACTTGGAAAGACTGAAATTTGGAGAATAAAAAACCCACAAAGAATGCCACATCCATTTCATATACACGGATGTAGTTTTAAAATCATATCAAGAAATGGGAATAAACCATACCTAAATGAGTCAGGACTTAAAGATACTGTATTATTACTTAGCAATGAAACTGTAAATATTGCGGTCAAGTTTGAATATGAATCAACAAAAAAATACCCATATATGTATCACTGTCATATATTAGAACATGAAGATGCAGGTATGATGGGACAATTTATAGTTAAAAAATAAAAGGAGCTCGTTATGAAAACAAAATTATTATTATCAACACTTCTTTTAAGTATATTTGCAATATCAGGATTTTCACATGGAACTGAAAAACATGATAATAATGAAAAAAAAGTAGTTCAAAAAAAAGAACCATCGGTAAATGATAATTCGGAAAAAAGTTTAGAAATAAAAAAAGCCTTAAAAGAAAAAGAGACAGTACTTCAAAATAAATATAAAAAGATAAATGAAGAGTATCTTGAAAATATAAAACCTATATTTGAAGCAAAATGTTTTAATTGTCATTCCAGTACTACAAACTATCCTTTCTACTATAAAATTCCAGGGGTAAAAAATATGATAGATAAAGATATAAAAGAGGCTAAAAAGCATATTGATTTTAGTAAAGACTTTCTTTTTATATCCCATGAAACACCAATAAATGATTTAAAAAGCTTAAATAAAATAGGACAAAAAGGTGGAATGCCTCCACTTAGATATATAGTAGCTCATTGGGATTCCAAACTATCTAAAAAAGATAAAGAATCTATGATTGAATGGACTAAAAATGCAATAGAACTATTAGGAGAGAAGTAAATAAAAACTTGACAAACCCTTCTTTTATATGATAATATATTCATATGATAAATTTATCATATAAAAGGAACTATTATGAAAAAAACATTTAAAGCTCAAAATATAGCTTGTGGAAGCTGTGCAAACTTAATAAAAGTTTCACTTGAAGAGTCATTTGGAGAAATTGAAGTTAATTTAGAAACAAGTCCAAAAGAAGTTATGGTTGAAATAACAAATGAAGTTCAAGAATCTGAATTTAAAAAAGAGATGGAAGAGCTTGGATTTAACATTATAGAAGACTAAAATGGAAAATCAAACAAAACTAATCCGTTCTTGTTGTGAAGGCGTAAGTTTTATTACTGATATAAAAGAAGCTTTGCCAAATGATGATTTACTTAAAAACATATCTAATGTAACAAAAGCAATGAGTGATCCAACAAGACTTAAAATTCTGTATGCTCTAATGGATTATGAAATTTGTGTCGGGGAGATGGTTAATGTTTTAAATCTACCTCAATCTCATGTTTCTCATCAACTTAAAGCTCTAAGAAAATATGGAATTGTAGATTTTAATAAAGAGAAAAAAATGTCATTTTATTATATAAAAGATGAGTATGTAAGGGAGATATTAACCCTATTATTAAAAGAGAAAGAAGTTTAAAATGTCAACTGAAAAAATAAACCTGAATATTTCAGGAATGACTTGTGTTAATTGTTCAAATGGAATTGAGAAGTTCTTAAATAAGCAAAAAGGTATTATTAATACAAAAGTTAGTTTTGCAGCCCATGAAGGTTTATTTGAAATTGATAAACAACTATACTCTAAAGACAAACTTATTCAAAACATTGAAAAACTAGGATATAAAGTAGAAGAAGATATAAAACATTTAGAAGAACAAGAGAAAAAAACTTTTGCTAAAATAAAAAAACTTTTTTTTATATCTATGACTCTTGCTATAACTATTTTTATTTTTGCTTTTTCTAATCTTTTGGATATCTCAATAAAAACTTATGCAATCTTTATCTTAGCTTCAATTGTTCAATTCTATTGTGGTGCTAGATTTTATAACTTAGCCTTTAAGGCTATTATAAATAAAAACTATGATATGAATGTTTTAGTAGCTTTAGGTACTAGTGCTGCATATTTTTACTCTAGTACAGTTCTATTTTTTCCATTTTTATTTCCTGAAAATTTAAGATTTATGTATTTTGACGGGGCAGCAGTTATTATTACTTTTATGCTTTTAGGAAGATATTTAGAAGAGAATTCAAAACAAAAAGCAGGTGATTTTTTAAAGAAACTAATATCTTTAGCTCCTCAAAATGCAAATCTAGTTAAAGAAGATAATTCAATTGAAATTATTCAAGCTAATTTATTAAAAATAGGAAATAAAGTTTTAGTAAAAACAGGAGAAAAGATACCCGCTGATGGAGTTATAATAGATGGAAATGCGGATATAGATACCTCAATGATTACAGGAGAATCTCTACCTCTATTTAAAAAAACTAATGATGAAGTTTTATCTGGAACTTTAAACACAAATGGAGTGATTACGATAAAGGTTTTAAAAGAGTCAAGTGACACCACTCTTTCTAAAATTATCACTCTTTTAAAATCTGCACAAAGTAAACAAATACCAATAAGTAGGTTTGCAGATAAAATAGCAAATATTTTTGTTCCAACTGTAATTATTATTTCTATACTTACTTTTTTAGTGTGGGGAATTGTTATTGGAGATTTTCAAAATGCAATTATTGCAAGTATTAGTGTTCTAATTATCTCTTGTCCTTGTGCTTTAGGTTTAGCTACTCCAATTGCAATAGTAAGTTCAGTAAGCCGTGGGGCAAAAGAGGGAATATTAATTAAAAACCCAGAAATTCTTGAGCAGATAAAAGATATCAAATACGCAGTATTTGATAAAACTGGAACTCTTACTAAAGGAAATATAAAAGTTACTAAAACTGATATAGAAAAGAAATATTTTAAAACTATAGGCTATATTGAAAACTTAAGTGAACATCCTATTTCAAAAGCGATTGTTTCATTCGTAGAAAATCAAAAAATTACTTGTAATGAACAAATAGATAAAGTAGAGATAATTCCAGGCCATGGAATAAAGGCTATATTTGAAGAACAAGAGTTTATACTAGGAAATAAAAAACTTTTAGAAGATAATAATATTACAATTTTAGCAGAACATTTAGATTTCTATGAAAAAGAGCTTGAAAAATCAAATGGGTTAATATTAGTATCCATTGGTAAAAAAACTATTGGTTCTTTTTCTTTAGAAGACGAGATAAAAGAAGATGCAAAAGAAGTTATTGAGAATCTAAAAAAGATGAATATTACACCTATTTTATTAACAGGTGATAATAAAATTACTGCCTCAAAAGTTGCTCAGGAATTAAATATTGAAAAAGTATATGCCCAAGTGATTCCAACTGAAAAATATGATGTTATAAAAGAATTACAAAAAGAATCAAAGGTAATGTTTATAGGGGATGGTATAAATGATGCACCTTCTATAAAGCAAGCAGATATAGGAATAACATTAAATTCAGGATCAGATATTAGTAAAGATGCAGGTGATATAGTACTTATAAATAATGAACTAAAATCTGTAATAAAAAGTATTAACTTATCAGTTGAGAGTATGAGAATAGTTAAACAAAATCTATTTTGGGCTTTTGCTTATAATATTCTAGGAATACCACTTGCAGCTGGAGTATTATTTCCTTTCTTTGGAGTAATGCTTAGTCCTATGTATGCAGGAATTGCAATGAGTTTTAGCTCTGTAACTGTTGTTTTAAATTCATTAAGACTTAAAGTTAAAAGATTATAAATATTTTTCCATATTCCTTCCACATAGGACCAGTATAATCATATAATTTTTCATTTAGAGATGATTTATTTCATCTCTCCTTTTTAAAACCTTCAAGATAAGAATCTTGGAGGTTTTTTTATGCCTATATTTTAATTTATATTAAAAAAATAAGATTATAAAATTCCACATACACTCCCCATATATTGCATATTCACTCCATATAAAAGTTTTATAATACAACATAACAAAAAACAAAGGATATATTATGAAAAGGTTAACACAAATAGTTTTAGGTTTAGGTTTAATGGCAAGTAGTTCATTAATGGCGAGTGATACAATTAGTGCTTTATACCCACTAGAGGATAATGATACTCCAGATTATATTTTAAGTAATAATCATGACATTGATTCAAAGGTAACTAATAAATTAGCAAAAGCCTCAGTATCAAAAGATACATTATTAGCTTTATACCCATTAGAGGATAATGATACACCAGATTATTTGTTGGATAGAGTTCAAGATAACCAATCTTCAGTAGTATATACAGCAGCAAAATCTTCAATAAATGCTGAAACAGTATGTGCTCTTTTCCCAGAAGAGGATGTTGATGGGCCAAGAAAAAGTTGTTAAAATAATCTCTCTCCTTCTTCTTTTTTAAACCTTCAAGATAATTAATCTTGGAGGTTTTTTTATGCCAGAAATTAAATTTAATTAAAAAATTAAGCTTATAAAATTCCACATACACTCCCCATATATTGGATATACACTCCATATAAAAGTTTTATAATACAACATAACAAAAAACAAAGGATATATTATGTTAGATTATATTAATTCATATGAAATGCATCATTGGATAATGATGTTTGGTTGGTTCATACTAATAATGACTACTTTTTATTTATTTGATAGTAAAAAAGAGAGTGTACGGAGTATTTTAGAAAATCGATTAGCTACAGGGGATATAACTATTGATGAATTCAACAAACTAAAAAAAGTTTTATAGTTTCTCTTTTATAAATATGATGAATAATTCATCATGTTTATAAAGTAGTCTTTCTCCCACTTTTTTAATAAAACAAGATTTTTGATAATTATATTTTTGATATCTAATTCTAAACACTTGATAGAATTATTTACATCATTTTTTGTATAGTTTATTTAGATGTTTTATCTGAATAAGGAGCTTTTTGTAAGTATTAATTAAAAGAAAAAGCCTTTAAGTTGTTAAAAACTTATTCTTTATAGTTGTTTTTTAGGTGTTTAGTTTATAACCAATACCTTTTATTGTAATAATCATATCTTTCCCTAACATCTTTCTTAAATTTTTAATATATGTTCTAATAGTAGTTGCAGTTGGCATTTCATCATATACCCAATTGTTTAAAGATATCTCTTCTATTGAAATAGCTTTATCTTTATTTTTAATAAAAAATTCTAAAACTTTTGATTCTATTTTTGAAAGAGTATATGTTTTTTCATCAACAGTTATTAATTTAGAATCAAAATTATATTCTATGTTTTCATTTATTTTAACTATTCCTGCTGCATCTATATTTCTTAATCTTTTGATATTATTTAGTCTCACTTTTAATTCACTTAATTGAAAAGGTTTTTTAATATAGTCATCAGCCCCTGCATTAAAACCATCTTCTACATCTCTTGCTGTATATAAAGATGTAATAAAAATAGTTGGGATATCTATCTTATTTTCTTTTAGTGTTCTTAATAAATCGAATCCAGTCAATGATGGAACATTTACATCTAATAGAAGAAGTTGAAAAGACTCCTCATAGATACGTTCTAAAGCTTCTTGTCCGTCATAAATTGTAACAACACTATAGTTTAATGATATTAAATACTCTTCAATTATTTCATTTAGTAACTCATCATCTTCTAGTAATAATACTTTCATTTTTTATCCTCAAGTCCTTTTCTTTTATCTTTCCAAAGGTTATAAAATTCATCACCCCAAAAAGTCTGAAAATAAGCTATTGTTGCTTCTTTTTCAGTATTTGTAAGTGTATCCTTAAATCCAGGCATTTTACCACCATATGCAGCTCCGCCATTATCTATTATTTGCATAAGTTGCCATTTGGGATGATGCCATGCATGCGCTTTGTCATTTAAAGGTGGAGGAGGATATGAACCATCTGCTAATGTTTTTCTCCACTCAACAGTCTTCTCAGCTTTTTCTCCATGACAAGAAGCACAGTTTTTTAAGAATACTTCTTTCCCTAAAGAAACTTGTTCTTTTGAATACCATCTTCCATCAACTTTATCTTTATTAAAGTCAAAGCTATAAATAGTAATACCCAAAACTAATAGGCCTATTGGTATTAAATAATTTTTCATAATACTTACCTTTTAATTTAATAAAGAGTCTTTCAACTTAGAATACTCTTCTCTTGATATCTCACCTTTAGCTAACCTTTTTTTTAAAATATCTAAAGGTGTTTCTCTTGAATTTTCTTTATCTTTTGAAAAAATTGAAAAAATTAAAAAGAAAACAATAATCCAAAAGATTAACATTCCTATTCCATGAAACATAGTCATAT
The DNA here is from genome assembly GCF_001956695.1 of Poseidonibacter parvus. Lineage (NCBI taxonomy): Bacteria > Pseudomonadati > Campylobacterota > Epsilonproteobacteria > Campylobacterales > Arcobacteraceae > Poseidonibacter > Poseidonibacter parvus. Next base: position 1,012,701 of record NZ_CP019070.1, on the reverse strand, counting down.
TCATATTCATATATTCAAACATAAGTTGCCCTTTCTTTTTTATGAGAAATTATATTTAGCTAGTGAGGAAAGAATGTGGAAACATGTCGAAGTATTTTAAAGTAAAGTTCGCGCTTTATTAATTTCGAAACCCTAGGAGAGTTTTTACTTCGACAAAAGAAGTGTATCTGTTTAAAATGTATTTAATATGTAGTGTTAAATTTGTAACCTACATTTTTTATTGTTTCAATAAGATTTTTCTCTAGAACTTTTCTTATATTTTTAATATATGTTCTAATAGTAGCTATTGAAGGTTCTTCACCATATTCCCATATATTAATAATTAACTCATCGATTGAGATGACTCTATTTTTATTTAATAAAAAAAATCTAAGAATTTCAGCTTCTTTTTTTGCAATTCTAACTGTAATATCTTTTTTTCTTATATTCATATTATATGAATCAAATATCAAGTCTTTATCAATTTTTATTTGTCCTTTAAAATTTATTTTATGAATATTTTCAAGATAATTAATTCTTGCTTTAAGCTCTTTAAGTTCAAAAGGTTTTTTTAGATAATCATCACAACCAACATTATACGCTCTTTCTATTTCATTTATATTTGTAAATGAAGTGATTATTATTGAAGGGGTTTTAAATCCAAGGCTTCTAAAATTTTCTAATAAATCTAATCCATTTCCCCCTGGGATGTTTATGTCAAGAATTAAAAGATCATATTTATTGTTATACAGTAATTCTTCTGCAGATTCTAAATCAAAAACTGTTTCAACACTATACGCTAAAAAATTCAAATACTCTTCTATTATTTCTGAAAATATTATGTCATCTTCTAATAGTAATATTTTCAAGACAACTCCTTTTATTAGATATAAATTCATTTGGATTCTAACTTCTTAATATGGAAGCAATATGTAAACAACTACATTTTCACTACATTTTCACTACATTTTAGTTTGTTAAAGTTCTTTAGTTTATTCCATAAATGGAAAACACATAAAGGAAAAAATATGAAAAAATTCGCAAAAATTAGTTTAATTGCTTCTATAGCAATTAGTAGTTCATCTTTGTTTGCAGCAGAGTCAATCTCTGAGGCATTTACTAATGGTAAGTTTAAAGGAGAGTTAAAATCATTTTATTATGCACAAACTTTTGATTCACCCTCAAAAAAGGATAGTTCAATATGGGCAAATGGAGGAAGTTTTAATTATGTTACAGATTCTTATAAAGGAATCAAATTAGGTGGAACATTTCAAACATCACATGTTACTTCAATAGATGATGATAGTTCAGTTACAAAATCTACAATGGATGCACAAGGTTCTGTATTATCAGAAGCATATTTTCAATATAATTTAAATAATACAACATTTAAAGGTGGTAGACAATTTGTTAAAACACCTTTATTAGCAGGTTCTGGATCAAGACTAATCAAAGAGTCTTTTGAAGCTTATCTTTTAGCAAACACAGATATTCCTAATACTACAATTGTTGCTGGAAAAGTTACTAAATATCAACAAAGAACAGATTTTACAACAACTGCACCTTTTACATCTACAAATGCTAGTGCAAATGGTGGACCAGGTGAGTTTGAAAAAATTGGTACAGATGGTATTAATACTATTTATATTAAAAATACATCTATTCCAAATTTAACTGCTCAGTTCCAATATGCTGATGCTGTTGATATTGCAGATTTAATATATGTAGATGCAAAATATAATTTTGGGCCAGCATATGTAGCCGCACAATATTATGATACAAATTATGATGCATCAACTTCACAAGATTCTTCAATGTATGGTTTAAAGATAGGAGCAAAAATCCAAGATATAAATCTTTTTGCTGGATATACGTCTACAGATGATGATGGAGATGTTGTAAGAGGTTTAGGACAGGGAGCATATGCACAATATACTGCAACTACAAAAACAGCAGGAGCAAATGCATTTAAAGCAGGAACAGATTCTTGGCAAATAGGTGCTGGGTATACTTTTGATAAATTAAAAACTAAATTAAGATATTCTCAGTTTGACCAACCTACTGCTAATGCAGATTTAGATGAAGTAACATTAAACCTTCAATATACTTTTAATAAAAATTTAAAAGTTCAATTAGACTATTCGATTCTTGATTATGAGGCAGCAAATAGTGATGCAACAGATTTAAGAACGAGACTTATTTACTCTTATTAATAAAATAAAAGAAAAGGGCTATAAAAAAGTCCTTTCTTTTAAAAAAATATTTATGATATAATCAGAGAAAATTGAATTTTGGAGACTGAAATTAATTTAACACAAAGTGAAAAAAGAACATTTATAAGATTTTTTGGATTATATCTTGGTGGGTCTTTTATATTAATGACTATTATTGCTTTATTATATTATCAAAATGAAAAAAAATTATATTTTGATTTGGCAAAAACGAAAATGCAAAATGTAGTTTCTAATATCTCTTCACAAATTATATCTACACATATGAATGGAAATACTCTAGATTTAAAGCAATTTTTAAAAACAGATATTTATAAAATCTCTTTTTTTGACAAAGATAAAAAGAAAATAGTTGGTAATTTTGATGATAAGATAGATTTTAATAAAGAAATAATACAACATGATCAACATTTCATATTAGTTAATAATTCAACTTATGGACATTTAGGTGTTCATTATATTGCAATTGAAGAAAACCTATTTTTTAAAACTTTAAAAAAACTCAAAGTAGATATACTAGTCTTATTTTTAGTAATTTACTCAATAATATCACTTATGGGTTTTTTTCTAGCTAAACTATTTTTAAAACCAATAAAAGATGAAAGAAAAAAATTAAATAACTTCATCAAAGATACAACTCATGAGTTAAATACACCTATAAGTGCAATTTTAATGTCCTCAGAATCAAATGAACTTACTAAAAAACAAGTTCAAAGAATCCAACTTGCAGCACATAGAGTCTCTGAGATATATAAAGACTTAACATATGTCTTTTTAGAGGATCAAGAAGAAATTAAAGAATTACCTATTATTTTATTGAATCAAACTATTCCTAATCAATTAAAATACTTTGAGGTTTTATCTGAAAAAAAGAAAATTGAACTCTCATGTGAAATTGAAGAAGTTGACTTTAAGATTATAGAAAATGATTTTATAAGGCTATTTAATAATATTGTTTCAAATGCTATTAAATATAATAAAGCTCATGGAAAAGTTAAAATAGAGCTAAAAAATAATACTTTAATTGTTACAGATACAGGTATAGGAATTGAAGAAAAAAAAATAAAAGATATATTTAATAGATACTATAGAGCAACAAAAGAGCAAGGTGGTTTTGGAATAGGTTTGAATATTGTTCAAAATATTTGTCTAAAATATGATATTAAATATAACATTGATTCTAAACTAAACGAAGGTACAACTTTTAGTTTTTACTTCAAAACTACATAAAGTATTATCTTTCCACATTCCTTCCTCATTAGATAAGTAAACTCCTTTCAAATTTATAAAAAGGAGTAAAAATGAAGTTATTTTTAAAAGTGATTTCAATTTTAGCGTTAACAATAGGTCTTCTAAATGCAGAACCAATTAATTTAAATGGTAGTAAAGGTGGATATGACGTAAATTTTTCATCTGAAAAAACTTTGGTTGTTGGTGATAATGTTATGTTTGTTACTGTAACAAAAGATGGAAAAGTTGTTACTGATGTAAAAGTAAAAGCAAAATTCTTTATGCCGGAGATGCCTGGTATGCCATATATGGAATATAAGGATAAAGGTAAATTAGTTGATGGTAAATATAAAATGTCAATTAATTTTGCTATGGGTGGTACTTGGCAATTTCATTTAATGTTTAAAACTGCAGATGGTGAAGTTCATAAAATCAGATCAAGTGTAAACTTATAAAAGAAATAATATGTTAAAAAAATCATTTATTTATAGTGGTTTATTAGTATTAACTATATCATCTATGTATGCAAAAAGCATAGATGATGTAGTAGTAGAAACAATAAACCAAAATTATAGTATCAAAGCATTAGAAAGTTCAATTAATATTGCACAAGAACAAATTGAATTATCTACAAAGTGGAAAAATCCAACTCTATCTTTTGGAGCAACTGACATACAATTAAATGATATTACAGCAAGAGATATAGAGCCAATGCAAGCTCAATTTATAGGTATCTCTCAAGTTATTCCTATTGGAGATAAATTAAAAATTGAAAAGAAAATTGCACAAGATGACTATCAAATTTCAAAATATGAAGTTGAAGATAAAAAATTACAGTTAAAATCAAAAATTTATGAATACATTTATAATATTAAACTACTTGAAGAAAGATTAAAACTATTTGAAAAATATAAATCAAATACTAAAAAACTAGAAAAACTATTAAAAGAATTATACAAATATAATAAAGCAAATCAAGCACAAATTTTAAAAACTCAAATAATGAATCAAGAGTTAAATTTAAAATCACAAAATTTACAAACAATGATAAACACACTTAATCTAAAACTTGAACAAATAACTTATTCAAAGCAAGAAAATATTGAGTTTGATAATAAATTAAAAAATATAAAACTTAATGAAAATACAGAAACCCATCCAAAACTTTTATCTATATTACAAGTATCTAAAAAATTTGATAATATCTCAACTTTAGAAAAAGAGAAAAAGAACTCTGATATAAAAGTGAATTTAGCATACTTTCAAAGAGATAGTAAATATGAAGATTATGTAAATATATCTTTTGCCATTCCTTTATCTGTAAGAGGAAGTGAAGATATAAAATCAAGAAAAGCAAAATTTAAAGCTATGGAAATAAGTCATAAGTTTAAAGATATGAAATTAACTTTTGAAAATAAAATAAAAACATTTCAACAAAATATGGATGATGCACATATTACATATAACATAATAAAAAAAGATATTTTACCAAAATTCAATCAACTTCAAAAGATTATAGAAAATTATAATAGTTTTTCTTCATATAAAAATATGGATTCAAAAGCACTAATAAATAATTTGAATGAAATCATAAAATATGAATTAAAAGTAGTGGATGAAAAACAAAAATATTTTACTGCATTATCTAAATCAATATATTTTACTAAGGAAATAAAATGAAACTAATATTAAGTCTACTCTTTTTTGGAATAACATTATTAAATGCTCAAATTCTTGAAGTATCACAGGTTTTTAACACAAAGCTTACAAAAGTTAAAAAAGAGCAAATAGGAGAAGTAAAAAGTTTCTATGGAACTACAGCTCTAAATGAAACAAAAATTTATGATATTGTTACAAGATTTGATGGATATATTACAAAATTGTATGCAAACGAACAATTTAAAACTATAAAAAAAGGAAATCCACTTTTTACAATTTATTCAGATGAAGTTTCTTCAATCCAACAAGAACTTCAAATTGCAAAAAGATTTAATAAATCACTAGTTAATTCAAATATAGAAAAACTAAAATCTTTAGATATAAACTCTTCAACAATTAAAAAAATTAGAAATTCAAGAAAGACAATAAAAAATATTCCTTTTTATTCTCCTACAAATTCTATTGTTTTACAAAAAAATATAAATCAAGGAAGTTTTGCAAAAAAAGGAAAACTTTTACTTCAACTAGCCTCTTTAGATGAGCTTTGGTTTATAGCTTCTGTTTATCAAAAAGATTTAGATTTTATAAAAAAAGATATGAAAGCTAAAATTTATATTGATGGAATAGCTACTCCAATTGATTCTACTGTAGATATGATTTATCCAACAGTTGATTTAAAAACAAAAAGTATTGATGTTAGGTTTGTAATACCTAATAAAGATTTAAAACTTTATCCAAATATGTTTGCAAAGGTTGCACTTAAAAAAGTTTCAAAAGAAATGTTGACTTTACCTAAAACTGCTGTTTTAAGTAAAGGAGATAAACATTATGTTTTTCAAAAATTATCAAAAACTGAGATTGAGCCTATAGAAGTAACAGCAAAAAGAATCTCATCAAATAAATATGAAGTTTTAAAAGGCTTAGAAGATGGACAAGAAGTAATAAATAATGCTCTATTCTTACTTGACTCTGATGCAATCACAAATGGACTTTATAGTTCAGATGACGATGATTGGTAGGATAAGATTATGGTAGAAAGTGTAATCTCATATAGTATTAAAAATAAATTTTTAATTCTATTTTCGGTAATAGTTTTAACAGTAGCATCTTTTTGGGCAGTAAAAAATACGAGTCTTGATGCACTTCCAGATTTATCACCACCACAAGTGATTGTTCAGGTTAAATGGGCAGGGCAGAGTCCAAAAACAATTGAGGAACAAGTATCTTATCCTTTAATCTCAAATTTAATGTCTTTGCCAAATATTGATACTGTAAGGGCGATGAGTTCATTTCAAAATGCTTTAATATATATTATATTTAAAGATGGGACAGATTTATACGATTCAAGAAATAGAATTCTAGAACAATTATCACAATTACAGGGAACTTTTCCTCAAGGTGTAAATGTTGCAATTGGACCAGATGCAACAGGTGTTGGTTGGGCTTATGAATATGCCTTAAAATCTGATACAAAATCACTTGACGAGCTAAGAACTTTGCAAGACTATTATTATAAATATGCCTTACTTGGAGTTGATGGAGTAAGTGAAATTGCTTCAATTGGTGGTTTTATTAAAAACTATGAAATTACACTAAACCAGGATAAATTAGTTCAATACAATTTAAGTATTCAAGAAGTAAAAAAAGCACTTACAAAAAATAATGATGAAAAGGGTGGTAGAATTATTTTAGAAAATGGCTTTGAACATATGGTTCAAGCTAAAGGATATCTAAAATCAGTAGTTGATATTGAAAATATTACAATAAAAACAAACAACTCAATTCCTCTTAAAATAAAAGATATTGCTGATGTTAATATTACATCTTCTAATAGACGTGGTATGGCTGATTTAAATGGTGAAGGTGATACTGTAGGTGGTATTGTAGTTGTAAGGTATGGAGAGAATCCATATGCAGTTATAAAAGCTGTAAAAGAGAAAATTAAAACACTAAATGTCGAAGGTGTTGAAGTTGTTGAAACATATGATAGATCATCTCTTATTGATAAAGCAATTGATACATTAAAAAATACACTTTTAGAAGAGTCTATTATTGTAATGATAATCACGGGATTATTTTTATTTCATTTTAGAAGTGCTTTAATTATAATTATTACTTTACCAATAACAGTATTAATCACATTTCTTCTAATGAAAGCATTTGGAATGGGTTCAAATATTATGAGCCTTGGAGGAATTGCAATTGCAATTGGAGCAATGGTTGATGCAACTATTGTTATGGTTGAAAATGCCCATAAGTATCTTCAAGGAAAAGAAAATATCTCAAATGAAGAAAGAACAGAAATTATAATAAAATCAGCAAAACAAGTTGGTCGTCCAATATTCTTTGCACTTGTTCTAGTAGTTGTATCTTTTTTACCAATTTTTGCTTTAACAGGTCAAGAGGGAAGACTTTTTACCCCATTAGCATTTACAAAATCATTTGCTATGATTGCAGGAGCTTTTCTTTCTATTACAATTGTACCAATTCTTATGGTCTTTTTTATACGAGGGAAAATATTAAGAGAAGATAAAAATTTATTGAATAAATTCTTTATAAAACTTTATTCCCCAATTTTAAAACTTTCACTTAAATTTAGATATTTAATTGTTCTTGTTTTTATAGGAACAATAATTGCTGCATATCCAGTTTATAAAAAACAAAACTGGGAATTTATGCCTATGATGAATGAACAGACTTTTATGTATATGCCAGTAACTCCGTATGGAATTGGTGTAGATTTATCACGTGAGTTAACTCAGAAAACAGATAAGATATTAAAATCCTTTCCTGAAGTTGATACTGTATTTGGAAAAGCAGGACGAGCTGATACAGCTACAGATCCAGCACCTTTAGCTATGATTGAAACTATTATCACTTTTAAACCAGAAGATCAATGGCGTGAAGGAATGACCTATAAAAAACTAATGGAAGAGATGGATAGAAAACTTCAAGTAGCAGGGTTAATTAACTCTTGGACTTATCCTATTCGTGGAAGAATTGATATGCTTCTTACTGGTATTAGAACGCCTCTTGGTATAAAACTTTATGGAAATGATCATCATAAGTTAGAAGAAACTGCAGGAGTAATTGAACAAAAGTTAAAGAAGTTTGATAAAACACTTTCTGTATCAACTGATAAAATTAACTCTGGTTATTACTTAAATATTGATGTTAAAGAAGAAATGTTAACACGTTTTGGAATTACAAAAAATGATGTATTGTCTACAGTTTCATTAGGTGTTGCCGGAGCAAAAGTATCTACATTTTTAGATGGTCTTGAAAGGTATCCTATTTCTCTTAGATTTGAAACAACTCAAAGAGAAGATATTACAACTTTGCGTAATCTTCAAGTAAAAACTAAGTTAGGATTTCAACCTCTAGAAATGTTTGCAAATTTAAAATATGAAGAGGGACCTTCTGTAATAAAATCAGAAAAGGCTTTAAATGTAAACTTTATATATATAACTCCTAAAAATGGTATTTCTGCAAAACAATATAAAGATGAAGCAAAAGAACTTTTAACGGATATTAAGCTTCCTGAAGGGTTCTACTTTGAATGGGCAGGGCAAAGTGAGTATTTAGAATCAGCAATGCAAAGATTAACATATATTATTCCTTTAACCTTTGTAATTATATTTATTCTTATATATTTTGCACTTAGAAATTTAACATATACGGTGATTATTTTCTTTACTCTTCCCTTTGCTTTAACAGGTGGAATATTTTATCTTGACTTTTTAAACTTTAATATTTCTATTGCAGTTATTGTTGGCTTTCTTGCACTTCTAGGAGTTGCTGCAGAGACCTCAATTGTAATGTTAGTTTATTTACATGAAGCAATGCTTGAATTAAAAGAAAAATGTATAGAGCCAGATAAAACTCATATATTTCATGCTATTTATAAAGGTGCTGTATTAAGACTTAGACCAAAACTAATGACTCTTTTTGCAATCTTAGGTGGACTAATTCCTATTATGTATATAAATGGTGTTGGTAGTGAAGTTATGCAAAGAATTGCTGCTCCAATGATTGGAGGAATGATAAGTTCAGCATTTCTAACACTAATTATAATACCTGCAATATTTTATATTTTGGCAATAAAACAAAAAGGGAAAATGGCAGATTGTGATTTATCACATTAAAGAATCAATCACATTTAATAAAATGTGATTGATTTTAAATGTTGTTAAATTTGATATAAATATACTATTATCGCTTATTTATATCAAATTCACATTCGTTGTCAACAACCTCTTATATTTGGAACTAAGTCAGTTATTACAGGCTTTCGATGTTCCACAAAGTGTTCAAAAAGTAAAAACTGTAAAGTTCCACAAACATTAAGGAAATATGGAACAAAGATTATTAATATATTTAATATGTAGGATACTCTTTACTGTTTCATTTCATTTAATGAAACTAAATTATTATCAGATATATGTTTTTTCACAGTGTTAAAACTTACTCCAGATTTTTTAGCTAATGCATAATGAGTTATAGTTTTTTTTTCTGTTTGAAGTATTTAAATTGCTATATTTATTTTATATTTAACTTTTTTACTTCTAGCTTTAGTAGCTTTAGATGCTGCCGTAGATTTACTAGAACTATATTCTATATTCTTGGGATTATATAATTTTTCTATTATATTAAATCCTTTAAAAAACTCATAATCTTTATACTGTTTTTCAACTTCTTTTAATTTATCAAAATCTATACATTTAAGTAAATTATTATATTCAAGTTCTGTAAGATCTGTTCTTTTATAAAAAATCTTCATTTGTATACTATCCTTTATTGTTTTGTTTTATTTAATGAAATGACACTCTTTTAGAATTTAATATCTGTTTGGAATAAAGTATTAAATATTTTTGCTAGAGAAAATCATAGTTATTATAAAGCTCAAATCATTTATTATTTATATTAATAAATAGTTCCACCTTTTTTGTCTCAGTTGTCTCCTGTCTTTTAGGGTAATCTTTCTGTTCGACTTGGGCTAAAGAATGATATGGTAGGGAATGGCTCTGGAGTGGAGACAACTTGCCCTTGTACTACTTTGTATTTAACAAAATAGTACAGGACAAGTTAGTCTAAAAATTTGCAAATGACACGGCTTTTGCAGGACTTATGCTTCGACATTTAGTAGATTATTGTTCAGCTCTTAATCTACGACACAATTACACTAGACGGTTCCCCTTATCTAATAACCTACAAATTTAATTAAATCCAGTAAAACATTTTTGTTTATTTAAAAACCTCTATTTTATATCTTAACTGGTAAATCTATAGGAGTGTCCTTGCTACTATTAAAATAGTAGAACGGGCATCTCCAAGGTGAATCGTACCACATACACTTCCTCACACCTTGCTGATTTGGTCTCTTATTTGGCTAACCTTACTAAAAGGGAATTACCCTCTATACGACAAGTGGCTACTTGCCTTGTATAAGTTTTTAATTTTTATCGCAAGATTTCGCTTACTGTTCAGTCCTTATACTCTACCGCTTTTTTTAGTTATTTTAGACATTACTTTATTCTCAACAATTAAGTAGATTTTGAGAATGTAATAAATATAGGTTGATTTTTATTTAGATATTTGTTATGATTAGTAATCATTTTAGCAATTCTTGTAGTCGCCAAACTAACATGTTAAGAATTGCTAGAGTACCTCCTTTTTTTAAACATAAAAATATTCTCCAACACTTAAGTGGCTTCAATAATTTGTATTTAAATTAAGATATTTTGGATTTGTATTAAAATTAGATTATGAAATTGGCAAGTTACACATCTAAATAAAATACTTAGAGCTTAGCAAATCTATCAAGTGATAAATCTACCAAGCAGATATGTAGCTTGCCAAGCTCTAAATATTTATAGAACAAGTATATATGATTTTGTAAGCTAAGTAAATATAAAAAAACTTGATAGAAAACGATGAATAATGTATATTATTTATTAAAAATGTCATATATTGTAATACTAAAAAAACTAAAATTAATTTATTAACTTAAAGTAAGATACTAATTATAAAATGTTAGTTTTTATTAAGCTTATTAAATGGCATACGAAGCAAGGATTTTTCAAGGACTAAGAATAAAAGTAAGTATTATAAAATTCTACAGAGCATCTATTTTAAAGGGTATAGAGGAGAGTTGATAAGCAAATAAAACGGGACACTAAATCCAATTACATTAATTGTGATATTTTTATTTAAAACATCCCATATCCCAACACTTTTCCCTAGTCTCTAAAATATTAAAATGTACTAAGTCTAAATAAAATTTAAAAGATAAAATTGCTACTCTAAAATTCTATTAAAATGAGATAATTTAAAAAACTTCAAATGAACGTAAAGTATCTTTAACAGCTAAATTCGGGGTTAGCCAAATACTTTTAGAATTAGTGTTGAACTCCAAAGTTAAAGGAAAAATACTAACACTTATAACTAGTAGAAGTATACTATTATTAAAAAGTAAAGTTACTATAACACATTTAGCAATAGTAATTGCATATTCAGGAACTCAATAGAGGATATTTAATTGTATAGTATATTTCATACGCATTATATTGCACATAAATCTTTATACAATTTTAATGTTTACTTACCAATAATTATCAAAGTAAAAAGAAAATAAATGTCAAGAAAGAAGAAATATGAATGATAAAGACAAAATCAAATTTCAAGTAGATTTACTATTTACAAAATACGGAAAACTAACTTTAGAACCAAAGGAAGTTTCAGAAGTTTTAGGTCTTACAGAAAAAGCTCTTGAAAATGCAAGAAACAATGGAACTGGATTGCCCTTTACTAGACTTAATGGAAAGCAAAGGAGTAAACCACTTTATAGTATAGTTACTATTGCAGAGCAAATAATCAATAAACAAGTAAAAGTGCTGGATATTTAGAACTGTAAACCAAAAACATTTACAGATCCATTGTCAGAACTTAACTTTGCATATCTTATTGTTTGACTTATATCTTCATGATTCATTAATTTCATTATAGTATAAAGTGGTGTCCCATCTATTGCGAGGTGAGAAGCAAATGTGTGTCTGAAAGTGTGTATCACTGCTCTGTTTTGTGAATCATTTGAAGTTAATCCTTTATTAAAAAGTTTATCAAGTATTGGCTTTAGATGATAGTTAATAGTTGGCTGTTTATAAACTTCTTTAGTACCTGATACAATATAGTCATTTATTTTTAAGTCATTACACCTCTTTAATAAAAAGTCTTCGTATTTAGGATGAATATATCCTGTATATGTTTTACCTGTTTTATGGTTTTTAATCAGTATGGTTTTTTGCTTGAAATTTAGATCTTGTTTTTTTATTGTTGTTACAGAACCAAGTCTAGCGCCAGTTGAAAAGCTTAACATTAAAAAACTTAATATTTTTACTTTCACATCTGTATGCTGAAACTTTCTATCAAACTCTTTTACAACTTCTTCAAATAGAACCTTTATTTCATCAAGCTCTAAATATCTTTCTCTTTTATTATCAACTTTCAATCTCTTTAATGACTTGCTACTAGCTGGGTTTATTAGGTTTAAACTTTTTTCATTAATAATATAATTAAAAACAGATCTAATTAAATCAAAGAAGTGATTTATAGTTGCTTGGGCATATGGTTTTTTAGTTCTATCATTTACCTTACTTAAAAAAACTTTTTTTAGATTTGATATTACTCTTTTATCTATTCTGGCTAAAGGCATATGCCCTATTTCGTCTTTTATATGCTTGTTATATCTTTTCAAATTAGTATAGTAATCTTTTTGATTATATTTTGAGTATTCATAGTATAAGTTAAAAGATTCATCAAAAGTCAAATTCTTATCAATACTAGCAAATGGAGCATCATCTTTTAATCTATCAACAGAAACTTCTTTTGCTCTTAATTTAGAAGCATATGCAGCTGTTATTCCCTCTGCACTAGTTCCAATCTTTTTAAGTTGCTGTTTACCTTTAATCTTGTACTTAATGTAAAATGTTTTAGTTTTATTTTGGTTCTCTCGATAATACACGCCAGTGTATTTTGTTTTTATCATCAGAAGTGCCCTTATTTTTTATACCCTATTTATACCCTAAAATAGATTTTATATAGTTTTAACGGAGTTAAAAGGGGTTAATAGATGAACACTTAAAAAACTTGTATATGCTACTTAATAGGACTTGTAGCCTTAAAATAGGCTATGTAGATTTTATAGTAGAAAAGTCATTGTGGGGATGATGAATACACAAGATTAATTAAAAAAAGCAAGTTTAAAACTTGCTTTTTTAACATGATTTAATTTTTACTAGTATTAATACCTGGGTTTTCAGGAGTACCTATATAATCACTTGGTAAAGATGTTGTTTTTAAGTAAGCAAAAAAAGCTCCTATTATTAAAATCAGAATTACTACTAATCTAACAATATTTCTTTTTTCTGGTGATTCTTTTCCATTATAATCTTCAATTTTATCGTTTGTTGGTTCATTATTAAAATTACTCATTTTTTATCCTTTCTTTTTTAAGTATATATTACTAAAACTTAATATACTATTATAATATCATCTTATATTAATGATACCATTAATTGATTAACAGTTATCGCTATTTCTTTAATATCTTTGTTTTCTTTTGCCATAAAATTATCTAAATGCTCTCTTACTTTATAAAAAATTGCTTTTTCATTTGATATAAAGTTTGAAAAAGCATCTTGTGGTTCTTCATCAACTCTTTGAAACTCTAGTATTTTTTTTGTGTAGTGAACTACAATAAACTCAATAAATTGTAATACTTGACCTCGAAGTGTCATATCACTTGCACTTGTAATTTTCACTTTATTTAATTCTATTATAATTTCAAGAATATTAAACTCATGAATTAATGAATAGAACAATACTATTACATCTTTAAAAGAGTGATGAGTATCTTGTTTAATAACAATTGCAGCAATTGCAAATCGTAAGTAATCAATTACAGTAAAAAACTGATTAAACTGCTCATCACCTTTAATTAAAACTTTAGTATCTTCTCTATGTACCTGTGATAACAATGTAAATAATTCATCTTTATAATCTAAAATATGCACAGAATCTAATTCATTCTTTTTAAGATATTTTACCATCCATCTTGTACTTGCATATAATATATATTCTAGTTTATTAACAAGATTATATTGCTCTTCTATATCCATAATATAGTCTTGAGAATATATTTTTTTTCTAATATCATATGTTCCAAATAATTGTTTTGCAACTAAATAAGATTTTATTTTTAATAAATATCTCTCTTTTCCTAATTTCTTATAATCAGAAATAAATGTAACACCTTGATGATTAATTATAATATCAGCAATCATTGTTGCAATAATTTCTCTTTTTAGTGGATGGTTTAATATTTCATGCTCATAAGCTCCAACAAAAGATTTTGGAAAATATTTATATAAGTATTGTAAGGCAAAAGCTTCATCAATAAGTTTTGATTCTATTAATATTTTTTTTACAAATATTTTACTATATGAAATTAATGAACCTAAAACTGGTCGTACAATTGAACCATTTATATCTATTATCTCATTTATACTTTCATTTTTGGGAATATAAAAATCTCTTCTATTAAATGCTTCAATATTTTCTTCTAGAATTTCAATTGAACGTATATAATCATTTAAATATTTTCTTGAAAATCTTTCATCAATAGAAACAATAAAAGCTTGGTCATAATTATTTTGTAAAACCATTTGAACAACTTGCTCTTTTAGGGAATCAAGTGTTTCTTCTGATTGTTTTTGATTTAAAATACCTTGTTCTTGAATACTTTTTAGTAATATTTTTAAGTTTACTTCGTGATCTGATGTATTTACTCCTGCTGAATTATCAATTGCATCAAGATTAATTCGTCCTCCATTTAAAGCATATTCTATTCTTGATTTTTGAGTAAAACCTAAGTTCCCACCCTCACAAACAATTTTTGCTTTTAATTCATTTGCATCAACCCTCACTGCTTCATTTTGCTTATCACCAATATCAAGATTATTTTCATCACTTGCTTTTACATAAGTTCCAACCCCACCATTAAATAGCATATCAACATCTAATGTTAGTAATCTTTTACATAATTCTTCACCTGATATTACATCAATATCTATTCCTAAAAGTTTTTTAATCTCAGCACTCACGGGTATTTGTTTATCACTTCTTGCAAATACTCCACCGCCTTTTGAAATAAGAGATTTATCATAACTTTTCCAGCCACCACTGTTAGACTCAAATAATCTTTTTCTTTCAATAAACGATTTTTTTATATCTGGATTTGGATCTATAAATATATCTTTATGAGAAATTGCACCTAATAATTTAAATGTTTTTGATTCAATCATTCCATTACCAAAAACGTCTCCACTCATAGAGCCAATTCCAATTATTGATATTTCATCTTTATAAATATCAACGCCCTCTTCTATAAAAAACCTCTTTGAAGACATAATTGCACCACGAGCAGTAATACCTAAATCTTTATGACCAAAACCATTAGAACCTCCACTTGCAAAGGCATCCCCTAACCAGTAATTACGTTTTATTGCGATTGAGTTTGCAACATCACTCATTGCAGCAGTTCCTTTATCAGCAGCAACTACAAAATATGCATCATCTTCATCATAACAAACTACTTTATCATTTTTTACAATTTTTCCATCAATCATATTATCAACTAAATCTAAATTTGCATTTATAAATAATGAATAAATTTCTTTAAAATATTCTTTTGTAATATCGGCTTGATTTTTGTTAATTACAAAACCACCTTTTGATCCATCAGGAATAATAATAGAGTTTTTACCTTCTTGTGTAATCATTAAAGACTTTACTTCTTGTCTATAATCATCATGTCTATCAGACCATCTTAAACCACCTCTTGAAACCTTTGACATTCTTAAATGAACACCATAAAAATCTCTATGGAAAATAAAGTTTTCAATATTTGGTTGTAGGCCTTTTAAATCTTTAGCAAACTCTTTTGTATTTATTTTAAAAGAGATTGTTTCTTGATTTAAAAAGTAGTTTGTTCTTAAAAGTGATTTTAAAAATAACAGTGTTATATTTAAAATTTTATCATCAATGATTTGAGGAATATTTTTAATCTCTTCTTTTATACTATTTTCAATTGCTTCTAATTTAGCACTTCTATCTTCAATATTTGGTTCAAATTTTGTAATAAAATATTTTACAAAAATAGAAGCTAAGATATGATTTGTTGTAAGAGTTTTTAGTATTGTTGCTGAATTTATTGTTAAAACTGCTTGATCTATATATTCTATAAAAGCACGTATTAGCATTATTTTTCGTAAATCTAGGTTTTCTTTATAAACTAAACTATAAGCTTTTGAGTGTTTAACACTACAATCTTTTAAAGAATAAGAAATTATTGCTTCAATATTTTCTTTTGCTTCTTCAATTTTTTCAAAATTTTCTACATTTAGATTAAACCTTGAAATATAAATAAGTTCTTTTTCATTTGCTACATTATATGTAACTTCATCAATAATCTCAAAACCAATATTATGTAGTAATGGTGTTATATGAGATAAAAAAAGTTGTTCTTTTGAGAATATTTTTATATATTTAGTTTTTTTATTTTCTAATATTTTAGTAACTATTTTTTCTTTTAATACTTGTTCAAAAAGTTTATCATCAACTGCTAAATCATCAGGTGTTAATAACTGAGAACAAATAGCTTGAATATCTGATGTTGACATAATATAATCCTTATATAGTTTTATATTAAAATCTTACTCTTTAAAAGTTAAATCTTTGTTAAAAGATAAAAAATATCTTTTAACTTCTTTATTTTTTCATACTATGCAGTAACTTTAAAATTAATTGCATTTAAAAGCTTTATTAAGTCTTTTGATTTAACTTCAATATCTAAACCTCTTTTTCCACCACTTATAAATATTGTTTCAAATTCTTGTGAACTTGTATCTAAAACAGTTTTAAGTCTTTTTTTCTGTCCTAAAGGAGAAATTCCCCCAAGTAAATAACCCGTAACCTTTTGGGCTTCATCTTTATTTGCCATAATAGCTTTTTTTACACCAAAAGCATTAGCAACATCTTTCAGACTTAATTGATTTGCAACAGGAATTACGCAAACTGCCAATTGCTTTGGACTTAATTCTACTAATAGTGTTTTATATACTTGTTTTGCATTAAGTCCCAATTTTTCTACTGCTTCATTTCCAAAATCTGTACAAAGTGGGTCATGTTCATATTTATGTATTTTAAAATCACATTTATTTTTTTTAAGTAAATTAATTGCTGGTGTCATTTAACTCAAACTCCTTCTTTATTTTTTCTTCACCATTTATTAAAATTGAAATATAGTGCTTTCCAATATAATGTTTTCTTGTAGTCATATTATTAAAGCTTTGTTTTTTTGTAAATTTTTTAGATTTAGATTTAATTTCATTTTGGCTTATCATAAAAATCTTTTTATTATGTTTTTTGTTCACTTTTAAATAATCAATAATATATTCAACTCTTATATTTCCAATTTTTTCATCGCTTTTTAATTCAAAAGAGAAATTTAGATTTTCATTAATATTTACAGAATTATCACAAGTAAAATCTTTAATTTTTATATGTGAAGATTTGTCAAAATTAAAAAGTTTTAATATCTCTTTATCCCCATTTTTAAGTAAGGTTCTACTTGCATGTTTACAAATCCAATCTAGTTCTTTTGTTTTTTCTAGATTATTTTTAACAAACTTGATTACTAAAGATGGATTATCTTTTAAAATATCATTTAAATTATTTGCGACAGATTTTTGAACATATACACTTTTATCATTTTTAAGTATTTCAATAATTTCTAAAACTTTTGCAGGATTTTTCTTAAAAATGCTCAATGAAACTGCCCAAGGAAGTCTTGGACGACAGCCCTCACAAGCTAGTCTTCTAATATGTTCATTTTCATTTTTTGCCCATATTTTTAATTCCTTCATAGTTTTATCTTCATATTTTAAAATAAACTGTCTTATAGCAAATTCACTACTTGAATCAATTGTAAAGACTTTTAAAGCTTTTATAGAATTATCAAAATCTTCAAGTCCATAAACTTCTACAAAATCTTGAAAAAACATAGCCTCAAAAGATGAAAAGCTTTTTGAAACTTCTTTTAAAATATCAAGTTGTTTTTCATAAGTAAAAATTAAAGTATCATTTAACTTATTTGCAATCTGCCTCATTCTTTGTTTTAATTCTAAATCATCCCAAGTAGAATCAAAAATTGATTTTATAAACTTATTTACATCAAAACTTTTTTCAATTTCATTGATTTTTATTGCAAGGTTTGTAATATATTCTTTTGTATATACATATTTTAATTGTGTTGCCATTAGAAGTTCTTTTTTTAATATTTGAAATCATTTTACTCAAAATTTTTTAAATAAATCAAAATTAACATTTTTATTGACTTTTTTATCATATAATTTATTCATATTATTAAATAGGAAAATTAATGTCATACAGAACATTAGAAGAAGAAATAGAAATTTTAGAACAAGGCTTACCACCTGCTCAAAATGATGGTTTTATAGGAGGAAGATTAAATCCCAAAGAAGCTTCTTTAGTTTTAATACCAGTTCCTTGGGAAGCTACAGTGTCATATGGACAAGGTACAGCAAAAGCTCCTGATGCTATTAAACTTTCAAGTCATCAACTTGATGTAGAAAACTACCATTATATTAAACCTTATACTGCTGGTATTGCTATGCTTGAAACTGATAAGGATTTATTAGAGTTAAGCAATAAAGCTAGAAAAAAAGCTATTAAAGTAATAGATGCCATAGAAAAAGGTAATGAAGATAAAAAAGCACTCAAATTTGTAAATGAGGCATCAGATATTTTAAATACTTCTGTTTATAAAAAAGCAATCAAACAAATCAAAAAAGGTAAATCTGTTGGCGTTGTAGGTGGTGATCACTCTTCACCACTTGGTCTTATAAAAGCTTTAAATGATACACAAGATGAAGATTTTGGAATACTTCATGTCGATGCTCATCATGACTTACGATGTGCTTATGAAGGCTTTACCTATTCTCATGCTTCTATTTTTTATAATGCAATGAATGAATGTAAAAAAATCTCAAAACTTGTTCAATTTGGAATTAGAGATTATTCAAGTGAAGAAGCAAATAGATTAAAAGATTATGGAAATAAAGGTTCTTGTTTATATGACTCACAAATGAAAGAAGAATTAGCAAATGGAAAATCTTTAAAAGAAGTTTTTACTCCATATATTGAACAGCTTCCAAATAATGTTTACTTATCAATTGATATTGATGGTCTAGAACCAATTAACTGCCCAAATACAGGTACACCAGTTCCTAGTGGTCTTAGTTTTTCACAACTTGAGTATCTAATATTTTTAATAGTCAAAAGTGGAAGAAATATTATTGGTTTTGATTTATGTGAGGTTGGAACTAGTAAAAATGGATGGGATGAAAATGTAGGTGCTAGAATTTTATATCAACTTTGTGGAGCACTTTTAGCTTCTAATGAGAAAATAGAATATAAATAATCTATTTTCTCTTATTTTAAAATTTTGTAACATCTTACAAAAAACTTGTCTTCCATCAATTCCCTATTAAAAGCACCAGAAAGAAAGTTTATAACAAAAGCTTCGCCACTTGTAGCATGTCCAAAAGTTTTACTTGTCCAGTAATTATCAGAAACAAAATATTTAAATTTTTTTGATAAAGTAGGATTATAAACTTTTGTATCAACAAGTGAAAATAAAGGCATAAAACCTGGTACTTTCCAATTCTTATGCCCATCTAGCTCTAAATTTTTACAATAATCATTAGCTTGTTTAAAAGTTCTTTTTATACTCTTAGCTTCCTTTGTGTCTTCCCATAATAAATTTGTATTTGTATCTTTTATAATAGATTCACTTTCATTAAACATTTGAGCATTACAACAGTAAGTTAAAATAAAGAATAAAATAAATAAAGAGTATTTTTTCATAAATTAGCCTTATAATATAAATTATCAGTGATTATAACTTACTTACTTCAAAATAATATTGATTACAATCAAATATTAATCAATCAAGGTTTTTTTCTACAAAATTCCAATTAACAAGTTTCCAAAAATTTTCTAAATAAGCAGGTCTTGCATTTCTTACATCTATATAATAAGCATGTTCCCAAACATCACATACTAATAGTGGTTTTAAATCACTTTGAATTGGTGTTTGTGCATTTGAAGTTGTAATTATTTTTAAGTTTTTATTTTCATCTTGAACCAACCAAGCCCAACCTGAACCAAATTGTCCTATTGCTTTTGCCGTAAATTCTTTTTTAAATTCTTCAACACTTCCAAAAGCTTTAACTAACTCATCTTCAAGATTTGAAGGAATATTTGTTTGATTAGGAGTTAAACCATTCCAGAAAAAATCATGGTTAGAAACTTGTGCTGCGTTATTAAAAACCCCACCTTCTGAAGTTTTTATTATTTCATTTAATGATAAATTTTCATATTTAGTATTTTCAATTAATTCATTTAATTTATTAACATAAGTTTGGTGGTGTTTTCCATAGTGAAACTCTAAAGTTTCTTTTGACATTAATGGTTCTAATGCATCTGAAGTATAAGGTAAAGTCATTAATACATGTTTCATTTTTTATCCTTTTTGTTTAAATTAATATAAGCATTAATATTACTATAAACTAAATAAATATAGAACTTTTATTTAATTCTTTATTTTTTGATTTACGATTATTGTGTAAATCATCTTTCATAAGTGTTTTAAAATTCTCTAAAGTTAAAGGTGGTAATTCTCCATCTGCATATTTTAATAAAACATCATTCATTTCAATTCTTTCGTTTCCGGCAAAATAAACTTTTATTCCCATTTCTAAAAGTACAGAAAATGGATTATCACCCATATGAGAAGTTATAAGGATATCTACATTCATACTTTTTAACCATGTCGCAACTGCTCTTCCACCTGCATGCTCATTTCTTATAATTTCTATTTTATCATTTGAGATTAAAGCAAAATATTTAGCTTTCCCGAACATTGTTGACACTGCTGTATTTTCTTTATTTGTTTTTACTGGTATTGCAATCATTTTATTTCCTTTGTTGCGTTTATTATTGAGATTTTATATCCTAGATATATAACCACGGGCCAAAGACTTAACCAAATTAATTCACTTAAATATTCCATATTTTTAACCTTTTTAATAATTATGAGAATCAGGAGATTGAATTTCTTCTTTTGTAATTTTTACTTTATCCATGCTATACCAAGCGTAAGTAATATAAGCTAATACAAAAGGTACCATCAATGATACATAAGACATT
Organism: Poseidonibacter parvus; assembly: GCF_001956695.1. Taxonomy (NCBI): domain Bacteria; kingdom Pseudomonadati; phylum Campylobacterota; class Epsilonproteobacteria; order Campylobacterales; family Arcobacteraceae; genus Poseidonibacter; species Poseidonibacter parvus. The sequence continues at coordinate 991,252 of NZ_CP019070.1, read as the reverse complement.
GTTATCAAAGTATAATGACTTCCTGAACTATTTACTATTGTAAGACTACTTTGTAAGTCAACTGTTGAAGGATAATAAGCTGTGTTGTTTAATCCAACATTTAATAAAACAGCCATTACAGTAAGAACTATTCCAATTCCACCTGTCTTAATACAACAAGTTTTTCTAAAAATAACTGTAACAAATACAGCAATAATTACCATTGCTACACCTATTAAAAACATAACTAAAACAATTGGCATATCAATAAAATTTTGAAAATATTTAAATCTTTCTATAGACACAAAACCTTCACTATCAACTGCATATCCATCTTTTATAAGAATCCAAGTCATAAAACTTAAAAACGAGAGTAAAAAGAAAATCATATTTGTTTTAATAGATAAAACAGCTCTTTGTCTTATTTCATGGTGATCAATATTATTAATAAAATATAAAGCTCCACTTATTTTTGCTAAATATACAAGCGCAAAGCCTAGTAAATAATTATATGGATTAAGTAGTGATTCTAAACCTCTTAGTGGGTTTTGCCAATCTACAAAATTGTTTGAATCAACTATAAACTCACTCCCACTAAAAAATGTACTAATAGCAACTCCTAATAAAAAAGTTCCAATATTTCCATTGATTTTTAAAAACATTTCATATGTTTTTTGTCCTAGAAAATTATTAGGTTTTGTTCTAAATTCATAACTTACAGCTTGAATAATAAAACAAAATAAAATAGCTAACCATACCCAATAAGCTCCACCAAAACTAGTTGCATAAAATAGTGGAAAAGCTGCAAATAAAGCACCACCAAACAGAACTAAAGTTGTAAAACCTAATTCCCATTTTCTTCCAATACTATTAATTAACATAGTTTTTTCTATTTCACTATCACTTAATTTATCCATTAAAGTTTGTCCACCTTGTACAAACATAATAAACACAAAAAGACCACCTAATAAAGATATTATCATCCACCAATATTGTTGAAGTGTTAAAAGTTCTAATGTTCCAAAACCCATTTAATGCTCCTTACTTTCAGATCCAAGACCTATTTGTTTAGTCATTATTTTCACTTCTGCAATTAGTAATACTGTAAATAAAGTTGCAAAAATAAAGAAACTTATCATTACATTTGTTGTAGCTATTTTAGTAGCAGCAATTCCAACTGGCATTAAATCTTGAATAGCCCAAGGTTGTCTTCCAACTTCTGCAACAACCCATCCAGCTTCACTTGCGATATAACCTAAAGGAATGCTCCATAAAGCTGCTTTTAAAAGTAATGGGTATTTCAAAATATCTCTTTTTGTTGCAAAAAATAATACCATTGTAAAAAGTAGTGTAAACCAAGAACCAAGTGCAACCATAATATGAAAAGAATAAAAACTAATAGCAACAGGAGGAACTACATCTTCTACTTTTTTAATATGTCCATAACCAAAATACTTCATATTTTCATCAAGAACTGCTTTTGATTGAAGTAATTGATCTTCATTTTTTGCTTTCTTAGCTTCTTTATAATTTTCTAAAGCTTGAACTGCAAGTTTTCCTTTTTGCATTTTCTCTTGTGTACTGATAATTCCTTGTTCTACATTTCCATAAACTAAATCTTTAATTCCAGGGACAAAAGCATGTATATCGTGATACCCTAGAAGTGAAAGTGCATAAGGAGCTGTTACTTCTAAAAGAAAAGGTTCTTCATCATTTGAAATTGTTTTTTTAGGATTTAATATTCCCATAGCCACAATTCCTGCATCTGTTGTTCCTTCATATAATCCTTCCATTGCTGCAAGTTTCATAGGTTGTTTAAGTGCAACTTGATGAGCTGACTCATCTCCACTTAAAATTAAAAAAAGCGAAGTAATAAGTCCAAAAGTAGAACCTATAATAATAGATCTTTTAGCAAATAAAATATCTCTCTTCTTTAATAAATACCATGAACTAATACCAATTACAAATAAAGAAGCTAATACATAACCACTAGCAATTGTATGCAAAAACTTACTAACTGCAACAGGTGAGAATAAAACATCCCAAAAGTTATTCATTTCATTTCTTACAGTATCTGGATTAAAAGTCATTCCAACAGGATATTGCATCCATCCATTTGCAACTAAAATCCAAAGTGCTGATAAGTTTGAACCAACAGCTACTAGCCAAGTTGATAGAAGATGAAAACCTTTACTTACTTTATCCCATCCAAAAAACATAACAGCAAAAAAAGTACTTTCCATAAAAAATGCTAAAATACCTTCAACCGCTAAAGGTGCACCAAAAATATCACCTACAAACCAAGAGTAATTTGCCCAGTTTGTACCAAACTCAAACTCCATTATAATTCCTGTTGCAACTCCAATAGCAAAATTTATTGCAAATAAACCCATCCAAAATTTTGTTGTTTTTTTCCAAAATTCATCATTTGTTTTTACATAAATACTTTCCATAATAGCTACAATAAAACCAAGCCCCAATGTCAATGGAACGAATATCCAATGATACATTGCAGTAAGTGCAAACTGTGCTCTTGACCAATCAACTAAATGTTCTTCCATTTTATTATCCTCAATTTTCTTTAGTTAAATTTTTATATACAAAATCAACTTTTTCCTCATATGTCTTATATTCACTTTTTAAAGATTTATCATGTACAAAATAGTTAAGAAAAAGAAATATAACCAATAGTTTTATTAATATGAGTTTCCATAATGTTTTTCCAATAGTCATGTTTTTAAAACCATTAATATAAAAAGAGTAAATATTTTTGATATTCAACATAAAATCTCCTTTTGTTGACATATGTTCAAAATGATAACACTTTATTGAACATATGTCAAGAATATTTCAAGAGAATTTAGATATTATTTTAAACAAGGATAATAATGGGAAGAGAAAAAACAAAGAGAAACTTAACTTTTAAACCATCATTTAAAGAGTTTGTTCCTGAAAATAAAAAATATAATGCAGTTAGTACTTTATTAAATGAAGAGATGGAAGCTATATATTTAATGGATATTTTAGATTTATATCAAGAAGAAGCTGCTATTAGTATGCAAGTTTCAAGACCTACATTTACTAGAATATTAAAAAATGCAAGACAAAAATTGACAAGAGCAATAGTATATGGAAATAAGATATCAATTGAAGACGAAAGTACAAGTTATATTGTTGCTATTTGTAGTTCTAATAAAAATGATTTTGAATCTATGCTAGCAACTGATGAATTTATACATATTTATAAAATGCAAGAAAATGATGTAACTTTAATAAAAGTATTTGAAAATGAAGTTTTTATAAATAACTCAAAACCTGCAATTGTTTTACCTAAAATATTTTTAGATTTTAATGTAAATGTATTTGTATCAAGTAAGATAGGAGAAGGATTGAAAAACTCACTACTTTCAAAAGGGATACAAGCTTATGAGAAACAAATAAATAGTAAAAAAGACTTATTAACTATAATAAACTTTTGAGTTAAAAAAAGACAAATAATCCCAAGAAGGGATTATTTAAAGCATTTAAGCAAATGCTGGTTCTAAGAAAGGAATAATTTGTTTTTTTCTAGATAAACACCCATCTAACCAAACTTTTCCATCAACTAATTCTTTATTAAATGCTGTTTCAAAAATTGAATTATCAACAGAAGCTACTAAAATTTCTGAACCTTCTTTCATAATATCAGTTAAGATTAAACATGCTGTATGAAGATTCTTTTCTGCTCTTAAGTCTTCTAAATCTGCTTCTAAATCATCTTTTATTGAATCAAAAATAGCCAAATCAATTACTTCAAGTTGTCCAATTCCAACAGCATTTCCGTGCATATCAAAAGGTTTATAATCTCTTAAGATTAAATCTCTAACAGGAACACCTTCAACTGCTGATTTAACTTTAAACATTTCCATTCCAAGTGCAGCAAAATCATTAATACCAGCAATCTCCGCTAATTCTTTTACAATTTTCATATCAATTGGAGTACAAGTTGGTGATTTAAAAATTACAGTATCAGATAAAATTGCACATAACATAATACCTGCAATATTTACTGGAATTTCAACACCATGATAATCATACATTTCTTTTACAATTGTATTAGTACAACCAACAGGTCTAATCCAACACTCTAATGGAGTTGAAGTTGTAATATCACCTAATTTATGATGATCTACGATACCAACTACAGTCGCTTGATCAATATCAGCAGGTGCTTGACCTTTGTCTGAATAATCAGTGATAAATAATTCTTCACCTGCAAATTCAGTTTTTAATAATGGTGCTTCAAAACCAAACTTATCTAAAATAAATTGAGTTTCAGGAGAAACAGGACCTTGACGTGCTGGAATTGCTTCACGTCCAATTTTATTTAATAAATATCCTAATGAAATCGCTGAACAGATTGAGTCTGAATCAGGAGTTGTATGTCCACATGTATAAATTGCCATATTGTATTTTCCTATATTATATATTTTTGCCCATTTTATCTAAACTTTTGTTAGGAGTATTTTAAAGAACAATTACTAAAATTAATGTATAATAAACCTTTAAGGAGTAACAATGATTAGTAAAGCATTACAAAAAGAATTAATTATACAATTAAATAAAGAATTTCACTCAGCATATATTTATTTAGGTATGAGTGCATATTCATCTAAAGAGGGGTTTAATGGTGCAGCATCTTGGTTTTTAATTCAATATCAAGAAGAAGTATCTCATGGTATGAAATTATTTAAATATCTTGAAGATCAAAATGTAGAACTCTCACTTCCTACAATTGACGCTGTTAAAGTAGAATATAAATCATTACTTGATGTATTTAAAAAGTCATTAGCACATGAACAAACTATGACAAAAAATTTAAATAACTTATCTGATTTAGCAATGAAAGATAAAGATCATGCTACATATAATTTATTGCAATGGTATGTAACAGAACAAGTTGAAGAAGAAGCAACTGTTGGAGAGATTATTGACCATATTAAGCTTGTTGGAGATAATGGTTATGGATTGTATACAATTGATAAAGAACTAGCTTCTAGAAGTTTTGTAGATCCAACTCAAGAGTAAAAGCCTAGGCTTTACTCTTGAATTAAAAATTTTCCTTCTTTTCTATTTTTAACCAACTTAGAAGCATCAACTACAACACCATGCATAGCAAGATATATTCCATTTTCAACATTTGCACTTAAAAAGCCTAAAGCTTGCGAGAAATTCATTGTCGCTTCAACTTCATCAATACTCATAGGAACCATTGCACCTGTAAACACAATCTTTTTATTTTTTACTTGCTGTCTTAAAAATGCTGATGTTAAATCAACAGTATCTGTTCCATGAATTATAATAATATTATCATTTGCTGTTTCATTTACAGCTTTTGTAATAACTTGTCTATCATTATCATCCATATCCAAACTATCTTTTGAAACTATATTCTTAATTTCAAAGTTTACATTATGACAAGATTCAATGATTTTATTTAAAGCAATATTATCGCTTGGAACTTCTAGAATTCCTTTTAAAGGGTTATATCTTTTATTAAAAGTTCCACCTGTGTTTATGATAGTTACATTCATTATAGTACACTCGAATAATTATGAACCATATTTTTTGGATGAAGAAGTTTATCTAATTCTTCTTTTGTAAATAGTTCTTTTTCTAAGACAATATCATAAACTCTTCTGTTTGTTGCTAAGGCTTCTTTAGCGATTGCTGAGCATGTTTCATAACCTAAAATTGGATTTAATGAAGTTACAATTGTAACTGAGTTTAAAATATATTCCATACAAATATCTTCATTTGCAGTTATTCCTTTTACACACTTATCAGCAAGAGTATAAAATGAACGTCTCATCATATTAATTGAAGTAAAAAGTTTATAAGCAATAATTGGTTCAAAAACATTTAATTGTAATTGTCCCCCTTCACTAGCCATTGAAATCGTAACATCAGCACCAATTACTTCAAAAGCAACTTGGTTTACAACTTCAGGAATAACAGGATTTACTTTTCCTGGCATTATTGAAGAACCTGGTTGTACTTTTGGAAGATTTATTTCATTAAATCCAGCACGTGGTCCTGAGCTTAAAAGACGTAAATCATTACAAATTTTAGAAATTTTAATAGCAACTCTTTTTAAGATTCCAGAAATATGAACAAAAGCGCCTGTATCTTGTGTAGCTTCTATTAAATCTCCAGCACTTACATAATCAATACCTGTTACTTCTCTTAAATTACTTATTGCTTTTCTTTGGTATGAGTCTTTTGTATTAATTCCCGTACCAATTGCAGTTGCACCTAAGTTAACTTCTTTAAGCATTGCTTGGGCATCTCTTAATCTAAAAATATCTTCATCAATCATAACTTCATAAGTTTTAAACTCTTGTCCAAGTGTCATAGGAACGGCATCTTGAAGTTGAGTTCTTCCCATTTTTAAAACATCTTTAAATTCATGTGCTTTTTCATGAAAACAATCTCTTAAATATCGAAGTGAATCTTTCAATCTATAAATTAATTCATAAAGTGTGATTTTAATGGCTGTAGGATATACATCATTTGTTGATTGACTCATATTGATATGATTATTAGGATGAATAATATGATAAGCACTTCTTTTTTCACCAAGAATTTCTAAGGCTCTATTTGCAATAACTTCATTTGCATTCATATTAGTTGAAGTTCCAGCTCCTCCTTGAATAGGGTCAACTATAAACTGGTCATGAAACTTTCCATCTATTATTTCATTACAAGCTTGAATAATAGCATCTCTTTGTCTATCATTTAAATCACCTAATTCGAAGTTAGTCAAAGCACAAGCTTTTTTAACTTTTGCAAGTGACTTAATAAAAGTTGGAAATAAAGATATATCTGTATTTGTTATATCAAAATTTTCTTTTGCTCTTAATGTTTGTATTCCGTAATAAGCATTTTTTTCTATCTCTTTTTCGCCTAAAAAATCTTTTTCAATTCTGTGTTCTTCTTGCATTATTTGCCTTTTGTTTTTGTGTTAAAATCATATAAAACAAAAGTATATAAAAAGTGTGCTTTAATCTTTAAGAAGAGGCAGAATAATACAAAATTTAACTCCAGTATATTTTTCATCATTATAAGTAAAACTTGTATTTTTAGCTTCAATTTTTCCATTCATATGCCTAGATATTATCTCTTGAGAAATATACAGTCCAAGACCTGTACCTTGTGATTTATGTTTTGTAGTAAAATAAGGTTCAAAAATTCTTTTTAATAAATCTTTTTCTATTCCTCCTGCATTATCTTTTATTTCAATAATTGCATTTTGATTTTTCTCATATGCACTAACAAATATGTATTTATTCTTCGTATCCTCAGCAAAAGCATCTATTGCATTATTTAAAATATTTAATAAAACTTGTAAAAGTTCTCTTTCATATCCTTCAATTTTTAAAGTATTTATATCTTTTATAAAAGTTACTTTTTTAATATTTGATTGTGATAATAAAAGCCTAAAAGTTTTCTTAATAGGTTTTTCAATAAGAAAAATACTTTTCTCTTTATCTGGCTTAAAATAATCTTTAAAATCTTCAATTGTATTTGATAAATGCTCAGATGTTAAGATAATAATATCCAAAGAATCAAATAAAATTTTATCAGTCAATAAATCTGTTTCTTTTTGTATTTTTATTCCAGAAGAAGCTGTTGTAATTACAGATAAAGGCTGTCGCCATTGATGAGCAATATTTCCTATCATCTCTCCCATTGCTGCAAGTTTAGATTTTTGAGAAAGTAATTCATATTGTTTTTGATTTTCTTTTATTTGTTTATTTATATTTAATTTATATTCATTAAATCTTTTTTCAATAAGCTTAGAAATAAGAAAAGATATTAGTAAAAGTGCAAAAGTAACTAGCAAAGAGAGTAAATAAATATTCTTTAATTCATTATCATGTTTTTTAGCGAATTTTTCTTTTTCTTTATCAATTAAAACTTGCACTTCATCAACATAAAAACCAGTTGAAATCATCCAGTTCCATTTTGGTATTAGTTTACTATATATTATTTTTAATCTTGGTGTAATATTATTAGGTTTTGGAAACTTAATAGTTATATATCCACCAGCTTTTGAAATATTTCGTACTTCTTGTGTATTAATATTAACTTTATATTTTTTTGCAGCAGCACTAATACTTTTACCAAGAAGTTCACTGTTTGTATGTTTTATATATTTATTATTTTCATCTATAATTATGAGATATTTATTAGCATTATCAAAATCTATTAAATTAAACTCATCTAAAATGCTTTTTTTTACTTCTTTTGTAAAATCTTGAATATATTCGCCAGTTCCTATAAACCAATCTAATTCATAAATATTTTTTATAAAACCAATTTTTTTATAATCGTTCAAATCATTTTTATCTTTTCTAAAATACCACTCTTGAAATGATTCATCATTATTTTCTAATAAATCTAAGGATTCTTTTAATATAAACTCACCTTTACTATCTTGAAGATTTACTAAATTCTTTCCTTCAAAATCAGGTAATAAAGGATGAATAACACCAGTTGCATTTTTATCATAAATAAAAAAGTAGCCTCTATTATCATTAAATTTAATTGATTTTATAATCACATTTATAATATCTCTTATTTCTTTTTTAGAGTGAGTATCTTTATATTTTTTATAAATATTTGAGACTATCAAATGAACTTCATAAATTCTTGATTGAAGGGATTCTTTTAGATTTTTTTCTGTAGATTCTTGCTTTGAAATAATTTGAGAATAAATTGTTTCAATTTGTTCTTTTATGATTAATTTATTATTTTGAATAAATTTTTCTTCGATTTCTTTTTTTACATTCTCAAAATCAGATTTACTTTGAGAATGTAAAAATAAAGTTGCAAATATTGAGATTATTAAAATAAAAAATGGTAGAGCATATCTAATTATAAAAAGTAATTTGCTTTCATTTTTTAAGTTCATTTAATAATCCTTTTAGCTATGCACTCTTAAGAAGTTTTTTCAACCATTTTTCAGCTTTTTTTACATCATCAAATCTTTGTGACTTTGCAACTTGATCTTGACCTTCATAGAATCTTACTCTAATTCCATCTTCAACATGGTCAATTTTTGTTCTTGTGATTTTATTTAAGTTTAAAAAAACTCTTTCATTTAATTGTACAAACATTCTAATCCTTTGTTTTTCTTAATTTTAACATAAAGTTAAGAAATTTAAAGTAATTTATAAAAAATACTTTACATTTAAATTAAAACTAATTATAATTATCAAAAGAGAAAGGATTTATTATGACTACATTTTCAAATTCTAGTGTAAAAAGAAGCATGATTGATGAAATAAATTCTATTTTTATAGAATTTTTTGATGTATCAAAAAGCTTTTTATATAAACATCACAAAGTATTAGGATACTTTTAATATCCTAGTACAATTTTTTAATTAATTTTCTAACACCTTAATAAATCAGCACATTATAGAGTATTCATGATCCATATATTTACAGCACTTATTCCTATTTTTTCACTTATTATGATTGGTTATTTTTTTAAAAGAATAAAGTTTCCATCATATGATTTTTGGCCACAAGCTGACAAACTGACTTACTATGTTTTAATGCCTTCATTACTTATATATAAACTTTCAACTGCATCACTTGATTCAAGTAATAGTGTAAATTATGTATTAACTGCTTTAATTACAATATTTATAGTTTTACTAATATTGATGTTTTTAAATAAATTTTTAAACTTTCAAGAAGATTCATTTACTTCAATAGTGCAAGGTGGAATAAGATTTAATACTTATGTTTTTTTAGCTCTTGCAGATGCTGTATTAGGAGACAATGGAATTGTTTTAGCTGCAATTTTACTTACATTTGTAATTCCTTTTATAAATGTTTTATGTATTAGTATTTTTGCTTTATATATAAGTCAAAGTAAATTGACTTTTCTTTATTTAGTAAAATCTATTATTACAAATCCCTTAATAATCGGATGTTTTATTGGAGGAAGTATTAATTTTCTATCAATTGATATACCTATTATCTTAGAAAATACAATACAAATATTAGGACAAGCAGCACTTCCTTTAGGACTTTTATCTGTTGGTTTTGGTTTAGTTTTAAAAGAGATTAAAGCTTCAAAAAAAGATATTTTCACATCTTCTTTTGCAAAGCATTTAATCACACCACTAATTATGTTTTGTGTAGCTAAATACTTTGGTTTAGATGATACTATGATTTTAGTTTTATTGATATTTTCAGTTTTACCAACCGCGCCTAGTTCTTTTATACTTGCTCGTCAACTTGGTGGGAATATTGGTTTAATGTCTTCAATTATAACAGTGCAGACACTAATATCAGCACTGTTTATAATAGCAGTTTTAAACTTCTTTAACTAAAGTAGTCTCAAATCCTCTTTTGGGATTACGAGGAATTAAAAAAGATAAAACTACAGAAATAACAGCAATTAATCCGCCAATTATAAATACTAGTGAGTGAGAATATAACCAAACCAATCCTAATAAAACTGGCAAGAAAACAGCTGCTATATGATTTATAGTAAAAGAAACAGCACTTGCACTTGCAATATCTTTTGGGTCTGCAATTTTTTGAAAATATGTTTTAAGTGCAATTGCCATTGCAAATAAAAGGTGGTCAATTACATAAAGTGCAAAAGCTATATATAAATTATCAACAAAAGCATAAGATATAAAAACTATCACAAGTCCAATATATTCATATCGTAAAGCTATTCTTTCACCAAAAATTGAGATAAATTTTCCAATTTTAGGAGCTAGATACATATTTAAAACTGAATTTATAAAAAGTAATAAAACCATATTATGAACATCTACACCAAATTTTTCAACTAATAAAAATCCTGCAAAGACTACAAATATCTGTCTTCTTGCACCTGCCAAAAAAGTTAATGTGTAAAACAGCCAATACTCTTTTTTAAGTCTTATTTTACGCTCTTGAATAACTGTCTCTTTAAAATGTGTAAAAGCAATCCAACAAACAATAGAAAGTATTGCTGTAATCCCTCCAAAAATTAAATAGACATATTTATATTCAAGTGCCAAATAATTCATCAAAATATAAATCAAAATAAATACACTAAGACCTGTAAAAGATTTAACAGCAGATATTTTTCCCAAAATTATTGGAGCTTTTTTCTTATCAAGCCATTGAAGGCTCAAAGATTGATTTAAAGTCTCTAAATAATGAAACCCTAATGACATAATAATTGTTGTCATATACAAACCAAAAGCACTAGGGAAAAAGCCAGTTACTGCCGTTCCAAGTCCTAATAAAAGCATTGAAATATAAACTAGTCTTTGTTGTGCAATAAAAGCTAATACCAAAATAACTGTAAAGGCAAGAAAGCCAGGAATTTCTCTTAAACTTTGAAGTATTCCAATTTGGCTTCCATTAAATGAAGCTACTTCAATTGTAAAGTTATTAAGTAAACTCATCCAAGCTGAAAATGAAATAACCATAGAAATAGACATTACATAAAGCAGTGCAACTTTTGATGTAGTTATTTTAGTAAAAAAAGTTTTTCTCAAAGAAATACACCAATAATAACTTTAATAGCAAGAATTGTAAGAAGTACTTTTAAAAGCATTAAAAACTTTTTACCATCTATTTTATCTCTTAGCTTTGTTCCTGCATAAGAGCCTGCAACTGCTCCAATTATCATTGCAACAATAATTCCGATATAATCAAAAAATACAAAACCAAAATACATAAAAACGAACACTTTTAAAATATGAGTAATACTCATAAGTGCTGCTCCTGTTGCTACAACTTTGTCTTTATCTTTATAATCTTTTAAAAGTAAAGTCATAGTTAAAGGACCCGTTGCTCCTACAACTATAGATAAACCTGTTTGTAAAAACCCAACTAAATAGTAGTTTTCATATTTTTTAATCTTATCATTAAACTTTTGTGACCAAAGAGATAAAAGAATATAAACCCCAATAAATAAAGGAACATACTCTAAAGAAATCATAGATAAAATCGAAGCAAAAAGAGCAATTCCTGCAATAGAACCTATCAAAAACTTTGGTATTGTTTCATATTGTACATCTTTGTATCCAAAAACTGCACGTGAAAAATTACTTGACATTTGAGTTAATCCATGCACAGGTATTAAAGCATTTAAAGGTAAAAAAGCTGGAAGTATTGCAATTAGCATCATTCCCCCACCAATTCCTACAACACCTGCTATTGTTGAAGTGAAAAATGTAAGTAAACCTAAAAGTAGTTCATTCATAAAATTTCCTAAATATTAATATAAATTTAAAATACCCAATAATGCCTTATTTATCAAAAAAAGATATAATTTCTTAAAATTATAAAAAAAGAGACAATACAATGAAACAAATACTAATGACTATCCTACTTTTATCAACATCACTTTTTGCAAACTATGCTTATACAGGTGAGAACTCAGGGAAAATTGATATGCATGGAGGAAAAGGCGATAATCTATTAACAAATAAGAACAAGTTTTCAAATATAAGGATTAATCCTTTAAGTAATATTGGTATAAAAAAGCCTACAGCACCTAATAAACCAGTAGAACTTATAGAAAAGAAAAAGAAAATCACTGAAGATAAAACTGATTTAAAACCTACAAAATAAATATTTAAATAAACTAAATAAAATAAGAATCAAAAAAGACCTTGACAAAAGTTTTGATTCTTGTTATTATTCCAACAGACCAACTGGTTGGTTTTAAAAATATGTACAAAAATTAAAGGAAATAAAATGTCAAGATTAATAGAAGAAATTAAAAATTATCAAGAAGCTTTCAAGAAAAAAGCTCCACTAGAAATACAAGAAATCATGTTAAAAGCTACAAAAAAACTAGAAGAACAGTCAATTAGTAAAAATGCTTTAAAAGTTGGAGACAAAGCTCCTGATATGAAATTACCAAATGCTGTAGGGAAAGAAGTTTCTTTATATGAAACTTTAGAAGAAAATGACTTTGCAGTTGTAAGTTTTTATAGAGGTGTTTGGTGTTCGTATTGTAATTTAGAATTAAAAGCATTACAAGAAAAAAATGAGGAACTAATTAGTTTAGGTGCAAAACTATTAGCAGTATCTCCACAATCTCCAGATGCAAGTCTAAGCACAAAAGAAAAAAATGAATTAGCTTTTGAAGTATTAAGTGATAATGAAAACGTAATTGCAAAAGAGTATGGTTTAGTATTTTCTTTAGCAGAAGAATTAAGACCTATTTACTTAAGTTTTAATATTGACATTCCAGCAAATAATGATGAAGATTCATACGAATTACCAATGCCTGCAACTTATGTAATCAACAAAAATAAAGAGATTATTTTCTCATTTGTTAATGAAGATTATACAAAAAGATGTGAGCCACAAGATGTTGTTGATGCAATAAAAGCAGCAAAATAGTAAAAAATAATTAATAAATATAGGAGTTTACAATGAATACTACTTTAGCTTTTGATGTATATGGAACACTAATAAATACAAATGGCGTGCAAGTTTTACTTGAAAAGTTCATTCCAAATAAAGCAAATATTTTTTCTCAAACTTGGAGAGATAAACAACTTGAATACTCTTTTAGAAGAGGTCATATGCAAAATTATGTAGGGTTTGAAGTATGTACAGCTCAGGCTTTAGAGTATTCTTGTAAATTCCACGATGTAGAATTATCTTCAAAACAAAAAGAAGAACTAATGGCAATTTATGCAATTTTACCAAGTTTTGATGATGTAAAACCTGCACTTGAAAGACTAAAGCAAAAAGGCTTTAGACTTTTTGCTTTTTCAAATGGCAAAAAAGCAGCTGTTGAAAAACTACTAATAAATGCAGGAATAAGTGAATTATTCCTAGACGTTGTTAGTGTAGATGATATAAAAACTTTTAAACCTTCACCTGCTGTTTATGGACATTTTCTAAGAAGTGCAAATGTAAAAAGCAATGAAGCATGGCTAATTTCTTCAAATCCTTTTGATGTAACAGGAGCAATATCAGCAGGAATGAAAGCAGCTTGGATACAACGTTCTAGCAAAGCTATTTTTGATCCATGGGAAATACAGCCTACTATTACAGTTGATTCTTTAACACAATTAGCAAAACAATTAAATCATTAAATTAATATAAGATATAATACAAAAAAATTTAAAAGAGTTCTATGAGTACAGTAAGAGAAAAACTAATTGACGCAACCTTTCATGAAGTATTTAGTACAGGATATTCTGCTGCATCTTTAGCAAATATTTTAAAACGAGCTGAAGTCAAAAAAGGGGCAATGTATCATTATTTCCCCTCAAAAAAAGATATGGTACTTGCTATGATTGATGAAAAACTAGAACAAAGAACAAAAAATAAATGGGAAACAATTTTAAATGAAGATGGAAATCTTATTGATATTTTAATCTCAATACTACAAGATACAAAAAGTTTTAATCTAATAGAAGGTTGTCCTCTTGGCAACCTTTTACAAGAGCACTTAAATCAAGATGAAGATTTTACAAATATTTTAAATTCAATTCTAAATAAATGGAAAGAGATTTTTATTTCTATTTTAAATAAAGCAAAACAAAAAAATCAAATCAATCAAAATACAAACACTCAACAATGTGCTACATTTTTAATTGCTTCAATAGAAGGAGCAATTTTACTTTCAAAAAAATCTCAAGACAATCAAGATTTTGAAGACTGTATGATTCAACTTATTAACTATATAAATACTCTTAGATAAGTAAATAACACTGTTTTAGTTCTTTTTTTAGAAAATAAGGCATAATTAAAAGAATACATATTTTTTATATTTATATTCTATAGAAGGGCTTATAATGTTAAATGAACGAAATATAAAAAACTTTATTGTTTTAACTCCTCTACTTGGTGTTATATTAACATCATTTATTCTTACAAAGCTTTTTATATCTGAAGTAAAGTCTCAATATAAAACAGAAGTTCAACAATTATTAATTGACGAAGAAATAAAAGTAAAAGAAATAGTTAAAAATAGAATAGATAATATTATAAGTCTTTTAGAAAAAGATTACAATCAACAAATAGAAGCAGAAAAAGAAGATGTTAAAAATATTGTTGACATTGCTTATAATATAATCAAAAATACCTATAATAAAAATAAAGATAAAAGCAAAGACCTTATTCTCTCAGAAATCAATAATCAATTAAGAGATCTTAGATTTTATGAAAATTTATCTGGTTATTATTTTATTTTCTCAGATGAAGGCACTACCGTTTTACATCCACCCTTACCTCACTTAGAAGGTATAAACTATAAAGATTATAAAGATTATAAAGCAAAAAATACAATAAATAAGTTTATAAATTTTTTAGATAAAAATGATTATGGTTATATAACTTGGGAATGGTATAAACCACAAGAAACAACTATAAAACAAAAGATTGGATATTTGAAAAAATTTAAACCTTTAAATATTTTTGTAGGTAGTGCAAAATACAATGAAGATGTAGAAGAACATGTAAAAAACAAATTACAAGAATTATTAAATACTATTACTTATGACAAAAATAATTATATTTTTGCTTATGATAAATTAGGAAACACTATTTCTCATATTAAAAAAGAGTTAATTGGTAAAAATAGATTTAATTTATCTGTTGAAGGTAGGTTATTAATACAAGAAATTATTAATACTGCATTTAATACAAAAGGTTCATATATCAGTTATTTAGCTACGATTAATCCTCTTACAAAACAACCTTCTGAAAAAATTTCTTATATTAAATTGTTTAAAAAAACTAACTGGGCTATTGGTACTGGTATGTACAATAGTATTATGCTTAATAATATAAAAAAGAAACAATTATTAATGAAGGAAAACTTAGATTACACTATTTCAAAAGTTATTGAATATTCATTTTTAATTACAATTTTTAGTATGATCATAATGACTCTAATTTCGAGAAAAGTCGGAAATATAATTAATATCTATAAAAATGACTTAAAAGAAATAAATAATACATTGGAAATAAAAGTAAAGAATAGAACAAAAGAACTTGAAAATTCAAAAAATAAATTAAAAGAAATGGCATTAAGAGATCCTCTGACAAATCTTTATAATAGACGTTATTTTGAACATACTATAGAAAAATTAATCTCCTTAGCAATTAGGAGAAAAGAAAAACTTTGTCTTCTTATGTTGGATATAGATAAGTTTAAAAATATTAATGATACTTATGGTCATGATATTGGAGATGAAGTATTAAAAAAACTTGCAGACAACTTATTAGAGTTATTAAGAAACAGTGATGTTATTACAAGAATTGGAGGAGAAGAATTTGCTATTGTTTTTCCTAATACACCAATTGAAGCAGGATATCAAACTGCTGATAAAATAAGAAAAGTAATTGAGAATCTTAAAATTGAAGTAAAAAAAGATATTTTAATTAATTTTACTGTAAGTATTGGAATTACACTTTTTGATGAAAATAAAGATAAAGATGTACATAGTTTATTAAAAAGAGCTGACATTGCATTATATGAGGCAAAAGATAGTGGTCGAAATAAAGTAGTTATTTTTAATGAAAAGAAATAGCAAAAAACTTTAATATAAAAACATCTTAGATATAATACAAAAAATTCAAAATACTGAATTTAAATACTATAAGGTTTAAGATGAAAACATACAAATTTATATCATGGAATGTAAACGGAATTAGAGCAGTTGATAAAAAAGAAGCATTAAAATGGATTGATGAAGCAAATGTTGATTTACTTGGAGTTCAAGAAACAAAATCTCAAGTTGATCAAATTCCTACAACAATTTTTGAAAAAGAGTATAAAACTCTTTTTGGTTCACAATCAGCAATAAAAGGTCGAAGTGGAACAGCACTTTTTACTGATATTGAAACAACTTTTACTTGTACTTGTCCAAGTGTTGATGTATTAGATGAAGGAAGAATAAACGAAGTTCATTTTACATTAGGAGATAAAGATATTGCATTTTTTAATGTATATTTTCCAAATGGACAAAGCAAAGAAGAAAGACTTGTCTATAAAATGGAATTCTACGATAGGTTTTTAAACCATTGCGAGGAATTAAAAAAACAAGGAAAATCAATCATTGTTTGTGGAGATGTAAATACAGCGCATACGGCAATTGATTTAGCACGACCAAAAGCAAATGAAAAGACATCAGGTTTCTTACCAATGGAGAGAGAATGGATGGATAAACTATTAGCCGCAGGTTATATTGATACATTAAGACATGTAATTGGTGATGAACCTGAACATTATTCGTGGTGGTCTTATAGAGCAAATGCACGAGCTAATAACGTTGGCTGGAGAATTGATTACTTTTATGTAAGTGATGATTTAAAAGACAATATTAAAGATGCATATATTCTAAATGATGTTATGGGAAGTGACCACTGCCCTATTGCTTTAGAAATAGAGTTATAAGGGATTTTCTCTTATAACTTATTATAAATTTCTACTAAAACAATACTCTCTATCAAGATCAATTATTATAACCAAGACTTATATTATAATTATTTATTTAGCTTATATGTTTTATTTCAATTTAAGAATTTAAGTCATATAATTACCTTATACAAAAAATA
The DNA here is from genome assembly GCF_001956695.1 of Poseidonibacter parvus. Classification (NCBI taxonomy): domain Bacteria; kingdom Pseudomonadati; phylum Campylobacterota; class Epsilonproteobacteria; order Campylobacterales; family Arcobacteraceae; genus Poseidonibacter; species Poseidonibacter parvus. Next base: position 973,676 of record NZ_CP019070.1, on the reverse strand, counting down.
AGGAAACATTATGAAAATAATTAAAACTCTCTCAATTTGTGCACTTAGTGCTAGTGTTATGTTTGCAAGTAGTTCTTTACTTACAAAAGCAAAAGAAAGTGGCTTTAAAGCAATTCCAACAAACAATGCTGAACTTTTAAAGTTAATTGATGATAAAGAAAATCCATTAACTGCAGAAAAAATTGAACTAGGTAAAAAACTTTATTTTGATCCTCGTGTATCAAAAAGTGGAATTATTTCATGTAATACATGTCATAACCTAGGACTTGGTGGTGTCGATGGTGTTCCAGCTGCTGTGGGACATAAATGGACTGCAAATCCTCATCACTTAAACTCTCCAACAGTTTATAATTCAGTATTCTTTAAATCACAGTTTTGGGATGGAAGAAGTCCTCACTTAGCTGACCAAGCAAAAGGACCAATTGAAGCAGGACCTGAAATGGCTGCGCCTGCATCATTAGTTGAAAAAAGAATTACGTCAATTCCAGAGTATGTAAAAGAATTCAATGTTGCTTATGGTAAAGATGCAAAAATTGATTTTGATTTAATTTCATCAACAATATCTTTATTTGAAAAAACACTTGTTACTCCTGCACCTTTTGATGATTATTTACATGGTAATGAAAATGCTTTAAATGATGCACAGAAAAAAGGTTTAAATACATTTATTGATAAAGGTTGTGCTTCATGTCACAATGGTATTGCAATTGGTGGAACTATGCAACCTTTTGAATTAGCAGCAAAATACAAATTTGCTTCAGTAGGTGATTTTGCAGGAAATGAGCAAGGGATGGTAAAAACACCAACTTTAAGAAATATTACAGAAACAGCACCATATTACCATAATGGACAAATCTGGTCGTTAAATGAAGCTATTAAAGAAATGGGTTCAGTTCAATTAGGAATAACTATTACAGATCAAGAAGCAGATGAAATTAAAGATTTCTTAGCTTCATTAAAAGGTAAAAAACCGGTAATTACTTATCCACAATTACCAGAATCAACTTTAGATACACCAAAACCTGACTTTAATTAAGTCTTTTTTATCAATGCACTAGTATTTATTTACTAGAGCATTGATTCTTTTGTTTGCAACTTCAATTCTTTTTATTGATATTTGTTTGTTTTGTACTTGTAAATAAATAGTATTTATTATCTCTTCTAAACTTAATGGTTTTGCTAATTGATTAGCAAATAAAAGCATATCAACACCTGAATTTATAGCTAAAGTTACAGTTTGTTTTAAGCTATAATGCTTTGAAATTGCTCTCATTTGTAAATCATCAGTAACTAATACACCTTTAAATTTAAGCTTATTTCTTAATAGTTTAGTATTAATATTTTTGGATAATGTTGCTGGATATTTTGGGTCTAGAAATTTATTAAAAACATGAGCTGTCATAATCATATCAGCTTGATTATTTTTAATAAAATATTTATATGGTTCTAATTCTTTTGCATCCCAAGTATTTGAAATATCTACAAAGCCTTTGTGTGAATCACCTAATGATGAACCATGCCCTGGAAAGTGTTTTAAAACAGAAACTACATTTTGCTTTTTTAATTCATCAATAAAAACAGAAGAATACTCAATAACTTTTCTAGGATCTTTTCCAAAAGAACGCCCTAGTTTTACAATAACAGTATTATTTGGATTAATATTCAAATCAACAACAGGTGCAAAATTTACATTTACACCATTAGTATTTAACATTTTTCCTAAATCTTTATATATATCTTTGGCGAATGAAAGACCTTTTGTAGAAACATCTTTTGCTTTTGGGATTGACATAAAACCATTTTTACTATTTAATCTTTGAACAATTCCACCTTCTTGGTCAATTGCTATAAAAAGTTTAGTTTTATTTATACTTTGTAGTTGTTTTGTCAAATTTTGCAATTGTTTAGGATTTTTTACATTTTTGATTTTTTTCTTATTATTAGGATCTTTATCAAAAAGAATAACTCCACCTAAATCATATTTTTTAATATCTTGATATATTTTAGATTTTTTATCAATACTTTCACCTTTAAAACCTAAAACAACCATTTTAGCAATCATCTTTTCTAATTGCTCTTTACTATAATCATTCTGTGCAGAAAAAACATATGTAGTTAATAGTGCTAATAATGTGATTTTTTTTATCATTTTTACTTCTTTAAATTAAAATTTAATGGAGTATATCAAAATATAACTAATGATAAGAGTAATCTTTTAAAGCAATAAATCTATAATTTAAAGAATAACTCTATAATTTATTGACTTTATTAATAAAAAATGATATTATTCTCAAAATTAAAATAAGGAAAGACAAATGTCAAAAGAAGAAAAAGAATTAAAAACAAAAAAAGCTAAGAAAAAAGTTGAAAAAAAGAAAGCTACTAAAAAAGAAGATAAAAAGAAAAAAGAGAAGAAAGCTAAAAAAATAAAAAAAGAAAAGAAAGCTAGTTCTAAAAAGACTAAAACAAAAAAAGAAGCTAAAAAAACTAACAAAAAAAAGTTAGCTAAAAAAGAAGCTAAAAAGCAAAATAAGAAAAAGAAAGCTTTAAAAAAGAAAAAAACAGCTAAAAAAAATAAATAATTTAAAGGCATGAATTCTTTCATGCCTAGTAAATATCACTCACCTAAACTACTACAAATTCATGTTTTATTAAAAATATTACAAAAAAGAGATATAATCACATTATTATTATAAGAGGAGACATAATGTCACACGAAGATGAACTACAGTTAGATGAGATTCAAGAAGAATCTACTGAAATAATTCAATCTGAAGAAGTTACGAAAAAAAGCTATGAAGTTGTAAAAAAACAAAGAAAGCCAAAAATCACTAAACTTAACAAGAAAAGAAAAGCAAAAAAAGAAGATAAAAAAGCTTTTGAAAAAAGAAAAGAAGCTAAAAAGAAAAAAGCTAAGAAAAAAGCTAAATTAAAAAAGAATCATAACAAATAAAACAATGAAAAAAGTACTACTTGTTGAAGACGACCTAGTTTTACAAAAATTGATAAATGAATATTTGGAAGAATATAATTATTCATGTAGTGCTTTTTCAAATCCCTTAGATGCTATAAAAACCTTCAAAGAAAATTCAAATGATTTTATTATTGCTATTCTTGATTTAGGACTTCCTAATATGGATGGTTTTGATTTATTTAAGAAATTAAAAGAAATAAAAGATATCCCAATTATAATTTCAACTGCTAGAGATGATATAGGAAATAAAATCTATGGTTTTGAGCTTGGAACTGATGATTATCTTTCAAAACCTTATGAACCTAGAGAATTAGTTTTAAGAATAGAAGCTATATTAAAAAAACATAATAAATCAAACTATATTCAAATTCATGAATTAAAAATAGATACAAATAAAGATACAGTTTTTTTAAATAATAAAGAAATAGAATTTACTAAAATTGAAAAAGAAATCTTCTTATTATTTATAGATAATTTAAATAAAACTATATCAAGAGAAGATATAGTAAATCAAAGTTCACTTAAAGATGATACAAAAAATCGAACTGTAGATATGCATGTAAGTAATATCAGATATAAAATTGATGACGATTCAAAGGAACCTAAATATATAAAATCTATTTGGGGTATTGGGTATAAATTTTTTTATGACAATTAGAAAACGTTTACTTCTTACATTTTCATTTATTTTATTAATAGTGGCATTTATTATTGGTGTTTTTTTCTATACAATTTATAATTTAAATAGTAGTAACTACCAACAAAATCATAGGTATGAACAATTAATAAGAGTAGAAAAATTAAAAGAGTTTAATAATTCTTTTTCATGGATTGTTCTTGATATTACTACTGATTACGACAAGATACAAATTGTAAATGAAAGAATAAAAAAAGCAGATAAACTTTTTGAAGATTTAGATATTCAGAAAAATAATGTAATAGATAATTCTGAATCAAGAGAAGAGAAGAAAAATTTAGATTTAATTTTTTCATATTTTAATCTAATGAAAAAACAGATAAAAGAAGATTTATATACTCTAGTTTCAAATAAACATAGTAATTTTGACAATTTTAATAAAGAGTTTGAGCAAGTAAATATTAATACTCAAAAATTACTTGAACTAGAAGAAAGATTCTTACAAGATAAACTTGAACAGACACAAAATAAAAGAGATGATTTTCTAGATATTATAAAACTAGAACTAGTTATATTATTCATTCTTTTATTTTTGCTTAGTTTTATATTTTCTTCAAAAATCATTAATAGAATAAAAGATAAACTTGAAAAACTTAATCAAAGTGTTTTGCAATTATTTAAAAATGGTGATAAAACAATAAATGTTGATATTGGAGAAAATAATGAGCTTAGTGAAATAACAAAAAATTTAAATACTTATTTAAAAAAACAATCTGATATTATATCTTCAAGAGAAGAATTATTAAGAAATATAAGTCATGAACTAAAAACTCCTATAGCAAAAGGTAAGTTCATGCTTCAAAAAATTGAAAGTACTAATAACAATGAAGTTATTAAAGATATAAGCACAATTTTTTATGATATTGAAAAACTTACAAGTAAATTATTAGAAAGAGAAAAGTTAAATTTTGCAGTCTTAAAAATGAAGAAATTTAAAGTAAGTAGCTTAATATTAGAATCTTTATCTAAACTAGCTATTGAAGATGAATCTCAAGTAACAGTAATAATTAATAATGATTTTTTTATTGAGGGAGATTTTTATTATCTAACTATTGTACTTAAAAATTTAATTGATAATGCAATAAAATATGCAGATGAATTTCCAATTATTATACAAACAGAAAATAATCAAATTTATATAAAAAATATTGCAAGTGAGCTTTCAAATGATTTAATATATTATATTCAACCATTTACAAGAGAGCCTAACCAACAGCAAGGACATGGGTTAGGCTTAAATATTGTATATAAAATACTTGAACTTCATAATTTTACCTTAAATTATAAATATAAAGACTCATATAATATATTTGCTATAACTTTCTAACCTGCAAAAGTTGAAGAGATTACTCCAATAGTTAAGAATGATAATATTACAAATATAGCTACTTTTTTTACTTCTTCCATGATTTTTCCTTTTATTTGTTTTATATAAATAATTATAAAACTTTTTTGTAAAGAAAAAAAGGCAATAGTTCTTGACAATTTCTTGACAATTTAATATATGTTTATCAAAGACTTTTTAAAATAAAACTAAGTTCTTCTATTAATCTTGTTTTATCTTTTGGTATTGTTCCTGCAAGGGCTAAAGAATTTGAAACATGGTTTGATCTAAAAATCACTTTATTAGAAGGATTTAACTGCTCTAAAAAGCTTTTTTGTTCTTCTAGCATTTCTTTTTCATTTAACATTTTAAAACCTCCATCAAAATTTTTTATAAACTTTTGATATCTGCCCTCTTCTAACATTAATTGTAAAGTAGAAAGATATGTAACTTTAACCTGGTTTATAATATTTGCAGTTTCTTTAATATGCTCAAAGGAGTATTTTTTACCTGCTAATCCTAATATTACAGTAACAGAGGTTTTTAATCCTGCTTGATAGGCTTTATTTAAACTATCAATCATTTTTATTTGTGAAATTGGTTTTTGTATTTTTTTTAATACTTCATAAGATCCACTTTCAATTCCATAATAAATTAAGTTTAAACCCTTTTCCTTTAATAGTTTTAACTCTTCAAGTGATTTATCATTTAAATTAAAAGCCGAAGCATAAACAGAAACTCGTCTTAATTTAGGAAATTTCAAATATGCGTAATCTAGTATTTTTATTAAATGATTTGTTTCCATATTAAGAGCATCACCATCAGCTAAAAACATTTTTACACTATCTTGATAAAATGAAGCCATGGTATCAATATCTTTAAAAACATCTTCTAGTTTTCTTACTTTGTAATCTTTAGATTCATACATAGTACAAAAGGTGCATTTATTAAAACTGCATCCTAATGTAACTTGTATGATAACTGAATTAGCTTCTGCAGGAGGTCTATAAAGAGGTTGGTTATACTCTATCATTTACTAGAGTGTTCAACTTCTTCTATATTTGTTTCTACTTCTTTTTTTCCAAATAAATATCTTTGTGAAGTTTTAACAGATAAAAATCTAACTACCAATAAAAATATAATTACACCAGATAAAACCATTAAGTTTAAATTAACCGAACTTGTAAAAAGTGCTTCAAAAGTGGGTAAATCTTCTTTATTAACTTTCACAACATTTACAATAAACTCTCTTAAAGCTAATATGATAAACGCATCAACTAATAAAGATAAAACTACTCTTTCTTCTCTGACATAATTAACAACTGCTCTTACAATTTCCAAGAAGATTATAAAATATAACATATAGATAATAAAATCCATAAGCATATCCATAGAAAGTGCAATAATAAATAACACACTTGCAATTGATATTTCAATATATAATTTGTCTTTAAAAAAGTTAAGTATTGTACGTTTCATTTTATTCCTATTCTTATTATTAAATTACTACTTTAATTGCTAACCAATTTTGTGGAATTTGTTTGATAGATTTATTAGCCATTAATATAACTGATGCAATCATTCCTCTTGCACTTGAATCTCCACCTGCTTTTGCATTACAAATTAACATATCTTTTAAATTTGAATATTTACTTAACAAGTGAATTATTCCAGAGAAGCCTTCATCAACATCACAAGCTGGACCAAAAGTTCTAATTGTATCAAACGTATCTTCTGCTTTTGAGGCAATACCTCTTGAAATCAACCCTTGAATATGTGAATCACTTTGCTCTTTTAATTCAAGTAAAATTGTTTCTATTTCTTTGCTTTCAAGACTTTCTAATAAAACTTTAGCAAAAAACTTTGAAGCATTAATTGACTTTTGTGAATTATGCGTAAGTTTTACAAGTTTTTCTACATTTGAAATAAATTCTTCTTTTGTTTTTGAAACTAAAAGTAAAGGAGTAATTCTTCCAACTATAGATAAATCAGTTGATGATGAACCACTTGGAACTACATCATTTTTAATATTTTCTAATGTTTCTCTACTTGAACCATCAATATAACCATTATAAGAAGCAATTTTGCTTTCCCAATATTTTAAATATTCATTTTCATCAAATGTATCTTTATCTTTTAAAAATTCATATAACCAATACGTTTGGTCTCCGTAATGAGTAAACTCTCCTGCCTTTTTATCTTTATGCCATACAGATAAGGGATTGTTTAATTCTTCCCAGTTTAGATTATTTTCTTTTAATTGCTTTTCATCATATACCCAATGTGCACCTAATGAATAAGCATCTGCAACTAAAGATGTTAAAATTAATTCTTCTATTTTTTTTCTATCAAACATATTAAATTTTCCTTTTATTTTTTATAAGGTTTTTCTACAATATATCCAAAATCAATTGTTTTTTCTTCACTTGGTTTTAAAGTTATATCATAGCTTATTTTACCATTATCTTCTTTTTTTGTGTAGTTAGTGTTAGAAATTAAAGAAACTTTTATATCTTCATGTTTACTAACAGGAATTCTTTCAATTAAGGTAATAGTTTTTTCTTCATTTGAATTATTAGTAATTACATATTTCCATGACTTTTCAGTTTTAATTTTTGACTGTGAAAAAAATGGTTTTTCTTTCATATCTTTTATTAAATCTTTTTTCACATCAATAAAACTATTTATTCCTAAATAAAGTGATGTCTCTTTATCTTTCTTTATTTCTCTAATATAAGATTGACCTATATACGTACCATCTAAGTAAAGTTTTGTATTTTGAGTACTATATAATTTATCACTTTTAAAATCTACTTTATAAAATGCATTTGAACTTGAATATCCATCTATTTCAATTTTATTTTTTATTTTAAATTTATCATTAGAAAAAGTTACTGCATTTTTAATTCCACTTTTTAAATCAATATGAGAAGCTTTGAAAAAAGCTTTAGTTGTAGTTTCATTATATGAAAAACTAGGCATTGCTCTAACACTTTTACTTTTCATCATTGGTGCTGCCATTTCCATCATAGCTACATCAGCTTGTACATTTTTTCTTAAAAGAACTGGTTTTATATCTAAGTAATTTGCTCTAAATATTTGAGGATTAACTGCATTTGAATAATTGTATGTATACATATTTATATCAATATTTTCAAAATCAAAACCTGAACTTTGAGTAATAAAAGATTTGTTTTTAATTTCTAAGTTTTTTTCTTTTGAGTTTACATCTATTTCATAAAAACTATTTTTTGATATATTATAACTTGGATATGAAACTAAAATCTTTGAATTACTTGAACAACTTGCATCATAATTTAATTTTGAATAAACACTAGTGTTTTTCTTATTTTTTAATTTTGCTAGTTCTTGATCATATTTTTTTAATTCTAATTGTAGTTTATATATTAAATTATAATTTGCTTCTATTTCATTTTTTGTGTAAGTAGAAACTTCTTTAATATTTTTTAAATTCACTGCACCTTTTTCAAATCTAATTGAATTTAAATGCTCTAAACTATTTTTTACACTTGTTATCTCATTGCTTTTAAAAGCAACTTTCTGTTGATATTCTGCAATTTGTGAAGATAAACTATCACTTGAATAGTTTTCACTTACAACAGATACATTTGATACTTTACAATTTCCATTATTTAAGAATCTTATATCTTCAAATCTAACTTTTCCTATTAAATCAACACTATTTTGTGTTGTGTTTAATTCTTGATTTACAAAAGTTTTGTTTTTATAAATATCTAAACTTTGAATATTTATATTCGCATATGCAACTGTACTTAAAACTATAGACGATACTACTATATTTATTTTTTTCATAATTTTACCTATTCCAATTTTTATAATTTGTAAATGAGGGAAACTGTTGTAAAAATTCTTCTTTATCAAAAGTAAAACAATAAGAATCCATATAAGCAGATAACAAATCATAAGATTTTTTAATCTCTAAAAACTTTTCTTCACTTCCTTCTGGCATATCAGGATGGTATCTTTTCGAAAGTTTTAAATATTTTTGTTTTAAATCTTTTTTTGATAATCTTGATAATATTCCTAATGTATCAACAGCTTTTTCAAATTCTTCGTAATCCATAAATTTTCCTTTAAATATGAATAACATTCTACAATATTTTTTTTAAAGCAAAATTCTATGCTATTATTGTGCAATTATTGTAAAGTAAAAATTTTAAAAATAAAAAAGGATTTATATGGTTTACACACTTTATCATGTGCATGACCCAATGTGTTCTTGGTGTTATGCCTTTAAGCCAACACTTGATGAATTACGAAAAAATTTAAGTAAAGATACTAAACTAGTTCATGTAGTTGGAGGCCTTGCTCCACACTCAACTGAACCAATGCCCCAACATCAAAGAGAAATGATTGAAAATATTTGGCATGAGATTGAACAAAAAGTAGGAACAAAGTTTAATTATAACTTTTGGAGAGAAAATACACCTAGACGTTCAACTTATCTTTCATGTCAAGCAACAATGCTTGCAAGATACGAGGGCTTAGAAGATGAAATGATTACAGCAATTCAAGAAGCTTATTATTTAAAAGCTAAAAATCCAAGTGATGCTTCAACTTTGATTGAACTTGCAAAACAAATTGGAATGGATGAAAAGAAATTTGAAGAAGATTTAAAATCACAAAAAATTGAAGAAGATTTAAATAATGAACTAAATTTTAGGCGTTCGCTTTATGTGAACAGTTTTCCATCTTTAGTTTTAAAATATAAAAAAGAGATATATCCTATAAATATTCAATTTGGCGATTATAAAGCAATGCTTGCTCAAATTGAGAACATGAGAGAAAATACATATTTTTAAAAAGAAAAGGTTTTTACCTTTTCTTTTTTAGTTTTAAGTAAAATATACTATTTCATTAAAGGATCAGTAATTCCTAAAACATACATTCCTATTAAACCTATAATTCCAGCAAGTAAACAATAATAAATTGTAGGAATTATTGTTCTTCTTAAAGTTTCACCTTCTTGATCTAATAATCCAACAGTAGCAGATGCGGCTACAACATTATGAATTGCAATCATATTACCAGCTGCTGCTCCAACTGCTTGAAGTGCTACCATAAATGCAGTTGAAACCCCAAGTGCATCTGCAACACCAAATTGATATTGAGCTAGCATCATATTTGATACAGTATTACTTCCTGCAATAAATGCACCAAGAGCACCAACCATTGGAGCAAACACAGGGTAAATATCCCCAACAGAACTTGCAACAAAGTTAGCCATAGCAACAGGCATTGAATCAAAACCTGATTCATTAATTCCAGAATTAATTAAAATTCGAACTAATGGAATTGTAAAAATTAAAACAAACCCAGCTCCTAGCATTACTTTAGAAGATTCACCTACAGCTGCACTTATATCTTTAAATTTCATACCATGTAAAAAGTAAGTAATTAAAACAACAAAAACTAGAATTCCACCAGGAAGATATAAAGGAGTAATAGAATAACCTAAACCCTCACCTAAAATATCTTTAAATGGAATTACCCAAAATTTTACAAAAGCTTTTACCTCATCAGAAACTCTAGTTAATACTAAAATAACAGCAACTAAAACATAAGGAATCCATGCTTTAGTTAAAGACATTGGAACCTTTGAACTTAAATCATCTAGTTTAACTTCAAATTTTGAAACCCATGATACTGGCCATTTTTCTTTTGGAGCAAAATCCCAAGTGTTTTTTGGAATTAAAAAACCTTTTTTTGCTGCTAATACAACAATTGGAAGCCCAACAAGTGCACCAATTAATGATGGGAACTCAGCACCTAAATAAACTCCTGTTAAAGCATAAGGAATTGTAAAAGCAATACCTGCAAAAATTGCAAAAGGCAAAATAGATAATCCTTCACTCCATGATTTATTTTCACCAAAGAATCTTGTTAGCATTACAACCATAAATAAAGGAATAAAAGTACCTACAAGAGCGTGTGTAATTGCAACTTGTGATGTAATGATTTGTAAATATTGATCCCAAGAAGAACCCATAGTTTGTAATGTTAAGCCAATACCATCCGAATCTAAGCCTTTATTTACACCAATTAAAATTGGAGTTCCAACTGCACCAAAAGATACAGGAGTACTTTGAATCATCATCCCAACCATAACAGCTGCCATTGCAGGGAAACCAATTGCTACAAGTAATGGTGCTGCAATTGCTGCTGGCGTTCCAAATCCTGAAGCTCCTTCTATAAATGAACCAAATAACCATGCAATAATAATTACTTGAACTCTTCTATCAGAACTAACATTGTTAAATCCTTGTCTAATTACTGCAATTGCACCTGAATGTTTTAATGTATTTAAAAGCAGTATAGCTCCAAATATAATCCATAAAACTGCAACTGTAATAAGTAGACCTTGTATTGTTGAAGCTAAAACTCTATTGAATGAAACTTCCCAAACTACGAATGCAACAGCTACTGTTGCAATATAAACTAAAGGCATTGCCTTTTTTGCAGAAACTCGAAGTCCTACTAATAATATACCTGCTAAAAAAATTGGTAGTGCAGCAAAAAATGCTTGTAAACCTATTTCCATTAGATTCTCCTTGATTTTATTTCAAAAAAAAGAATAATCCTTAAATATGATATTTTTATGATAAAAATTACATAGCATTAAAATAGCAATTATTTACACTTTTAATGCTTACTTTTGTAACACATCTAATTATTAAGTTTAAGTTTAAAATAAGTTTACTTGTTTAATTTTATTATAGTGCAAACAATACTATAATACTGCCTACTATAAAAAGGATTAATATTTTATGCCAAACAATACAGTTATATATATTTTTAATAGAATAGTTCGACTATCAATTTTATTTTTTATTTTATACTTAATTTTTACTAATTTTGGAACATTTCTAATGATTATAGGGGTTATTCTAATACTTGGATTTTTCTTTATTTATAATTTAAAAAAGAAGATGAAAACAAGTGGTTTTAATTTTCAATTTAAACAAGGTGCAGGTTTTAATCCAAATGATTTCCAAAACTTCAATAACTCAGGCTTTAATAACTCAAACTTTAATGGTTTTAATAATGCCCCAAGATTTGATGAAGTTCAAAAAGCAAAAGATTTCTTTGGTTTTACACATTCTCCTACAAAAGAAGAGATAAAAAAGAAATATAAAGAATTAGCAAGAAAATATCATCCAGATATTAATGATAACGACGATAGCATGATGAAAGATTTAAATAATTATCGTGATGTTTTAATGAAAACAGTTGAATAAATAATTATATGTTTATTCAACAACTTAAAAAGTTTTTCTTAGTAGTTGTTATTCTTTCATCTTTCTTACTTACTTATCTTTGGTATAAAGATTACTCATTTAACTCAAATCCTTTATCTAAAGAAATTCAAATAAAAGTATATGAAAAACATCAGAAGTTAAAATATTTAACAAATAAATATTTTAATATTAAAAGAGTTTTTCCTATTACAATTACTGATGAATTAGATTCTAGTAGATATGGAATGGCAGTTTATTCAAAAAATGGACAGATAAATTTATATTTGAATAAAAAAAGATTTAAAGAAAATGAAAATTATATGATAAATGATGTAATGCCACATGAATATGCTCATGCAATTATGTTTGCATTAGGAAACTTTTCTAATGAAAATCAGGGTCATACAAAAAAATGGCAAGAAATTTGTAAAAAGTTAGAGGGCTTAAGATGTGATAGGTTTGTTAATCATCAAGATATTTTGATTGAAAAAACAAATCTATTTAAGTAAATATAAATAACTCTAATAGATACATAAAAATCTATGATAGATTCTTCTTCATTTTCTAATAAAGTATAATGTAATAGTCTGATAATTAAATCAGTCATTTAAATTTTATTTATTATTATGAATAATCGCTTCCATTTCAACAACTAAATCTTGACATTTTTGAGTATTTAAAGCATCAGGATGAGGATTTGAAAAAGAAGCAATATCATTATCATAATATTTTCCAGAAGCATCTTTAAAGTCATCACTAAGTGCTGCACGAACTAAAATATCAGAACCAACACTTAAGTCACTTCCTTGTATTCCATAAGCTTCTTTTACCATTTTACTAGCAAGCAGTGATTTTGGATTAATACTTACAATTATTGGGTTATTATCTTTGAATAAACTTGCCATATGATTTGTCCACATTGTGATTGCTAATTTACTTTGAGCATAAGCTTCACTACTAGAAGATAAAAGGACATCTCCTTTTAAAGCATTTAGATCAACAGGAGCTTGAGCTGCTGAAGATAAGTTTATGACTCTTGCATTTTTACTTAAAATTGGAAGTAATTTTTTCATTAAAAGATAAGGTGCAATTGTACTAACAGCAAACCTAATATCAAAACTATCTACAGTTCTTTCATCTTGTGTTTTGTAAATTCCAGCATTGTTTATTAAAACATCAATATTTGTAAACTTCTTTAAAATACTATTAGCTAATACCTCAACATTTTTTAATACTGATAAATCACCTAAAACACTGTAGATATTTCCTGAAGTTTTAAAAGCTTCTAATTTTTTTTAACTTTTTCTAACTTATCAAAATTTCTACCATGGACAATTACATTATGTCCTTGTTCTATAAAAGTTTTAGCACTTAAATATCCAATACCATCTGTTGACCCTGTAATTAAAATAGTTTTTTGCATAGTTTTTCCTTATGAGAATTCTGGCAATATTTCATCACCAATAATTTTTAATGTTTTTTCAATATCCGCTTGATTAAAACGTAGATTTAAAGCAACATGATTAATACCAATTGCTTCTAACGATTTTAAATGTTCAATTAAATGCTTAACATTAAGTCTATATCCTAAATGAATTGGTTGTGGACTAAAATTTAAACCTTCTACTAAATCTATATATAAAGATTGAGAGATTGGTCTATTTTGAGTATAGTTTTCTTTTGCATTATCTCTAATTCGATTTACTATTATTTTTTGAGTATGCACAGGTCTTGGATAAGTTATCCAACCATCACCATTTGAAGCTAACCACGAAGGACTTTGTTGTGATGCCCCAGTAATAAGCATTGGTACTTTTTGATTAGTGGGTTTGGGAAGCATATCTAAATTGGCATTTGGATTTCCAAATTCATTATCAAATATTGGAAAATCTTCCCAAATTTGATTTATATATTTAAAACTTTCTCTAAAGTTATTGCCTCTGTTATCATAGTCAATATTCATAGCAGGGTATTCTTTTGCTCTATCTCCGGAAGCAACTCCTAAAATAAGGCGTCCATTTGATAAAGTATCAATACTAGCTGCTGCTTTTGCAACATTTGCAGGATGTTTAAGTGGTAAAATCAAACTCCCAACACCTAATGCTATTTTTGAAGTTTTAGCACTTAAGTATCCTAAATATGAAAAAGGATCATACATTTGCCCAACATCACCAAAGGAAGGGTCATTAAAAGGAATATCTCTTAACCAAATGGCTTTAAAATTTAATTCTTCAGCTAAAAGAATTTTTTCCATTTGATTAACCATAGTTGGAATTGGTGATCTTGGGTAATTCTCTAAAGGAATTACAAGTCCAATACTTAGCTTATTATTACGAAAAACTGAATTAAATCCATTATTGATAGATTCAAAACTTTCTTTGTATTTAGTTTCCATAGTGGACTCCTTTAATATAATATTTAACTATTAGTTATACCATGTGCTTACAGTTTCCACGTCTTGTCTTGATTTTTCATGTTTAGGAGCTTCTTTTCTGTATCCAAATGGAACCATAACTGAAGCACCATATTCATTAGTATCAATACCTAAATCTTCTTCTAAAAACTTATCTGTTAATTTTAAATCAAAACCTTCTGTTGGACAAGAATCTATACCCATATAAGCAGCACCTGTCATCATATTAGCTAAAGCTATATATGTTTGTTTTGAAGCCCAATCAAATACATATCTATCATTTTCTAATAAAGAAAAATCTTCTTTTTGGAATTTTTCATAAAATCCACTATATATTTCTTGAACATCTTTAGGAAACTCTTTTATATCATTTAACATATATTTTATATAATTACTATCATATTTCATTCCAGAAACTTTTCTAGCTAAAATAATTACAAAATGACTTGCAGTGGGAAGTGTTCCTTGTGCTCCCCATGAAAATTCTTTTAACTTTACTCTTAAGTCTTCATTTTGAACTACAATAAATTTCCATGGTTCAAAACCAAAAGAACTTGGACTTAAAACACCATATTCTAAAATTTGATTGAAATCTTCATCACTAATCTTTTTTGTAGCATCAAATTCTTTTGTTGCATGTCTGAATTTCATTGCTTCTAAAAACTTATTTTCCATTTTAATCTCCATTTTGTAAAGTAATTATCTTTACTGTAATTTTTGTTAGTAATGAAAGTTTACATATTTAATACTTAATTTAGCCTTATAGTAATTTTTGTAAGTAAGGAATATTAATGTTTTATATTGTATACTTTCAATATAAAGGATTTTAAATGTATAAAGTTAATGATAAAGAGTATAAATGTTCAGTTGCTCTTACCTCTGATATTTTTAATGACAAATGGAAGCTTTCAATTATATGGCACTTATTAAGTGAAGAAAAAAGATTTAAAGAATTACATGAAATAATGTCAGATATAACTCAAAAAACTCTAACTGTAAAATTAAAAGAGTTAGAAGCAAAAAATATTATCAATAGAGAAGTATATCCTCAAGTTCCACCTAAGGTAGTATATTCATTAACTCCTGCAGGGGCGAGACTAAAAGGTGTATTTAAAGAGATGTACAACTGGGGTATTTCATACGCAAGTGAACATGGTGAGGTAACAAGTGAAGATAATGATGTCTGCTGTGATACATATATTGCTAATAAGATTGGAATTAATAAATAAATTTATTCTTCCACAATAACTTCACATTTTAGATATAATATTGCTTTTTTAAAGGAAACTAATGAAATTCATATTAACAATATTATTATTTACAAACCTTGCATTCGCAAGTTATACAATCAAATATCAAGGCTTAACACTTGGTACGATAAAAAACTTTGATACACTAAAAGACAATTATTTAGAAGCAGATGTTACAAACAGTATTGCACGTTTTTTACTAGGAAAAGACAAGTTTGTCTTTTATAATGAAGATTATACTGGTAAGAAAGATGATTCGAATACAAAATATAAAAAAGATAAATATGCAATTGTTTATATTTTACAAAAAGCTGCTGCAAATGATATCAAAAATGAAAGAATTGAAGTAAAAAAGAATAAGTTCATTGATGTAAAATTTGATAAAAACTATAAATTTATTTACAATTCTAAAAATAGAATCAAAAGCGATGGTTATTTTGAAATGAAAAATGGAGTATTAGAAGTCTTAGTTGAAGACGTTAATTCAATAAAAATAGTAAAAAACAACTAATTTTATCAAAAAAAGTAAAATAAGCCTTGACAAATCTTCAAAAAAATACTAAAATTCCGACCTAATACCAGTCGGAGTGTAGCGCAGCCTGGTAGCGCACCTGGTTTGGGACCAGGGGGTCGAAGGTTCGAGTCCTTTCACTCCGACCATTTATACTAACAATTTCTAAATTACAAAACTTATTAAATTCACACAAAATTATTTAACTAAACCTATATAAAAACTATACCAATTAACAATAATTTAGGCTAAAATACCAATAAAAAAGGAATATATTATGATTCAAAGAATTATATTAATGTTTATTCTTTCTCTTTCAATTTTAATAGCAAAGGAAAATAAAATGTCAATTTATGATTTTAAAGTAAAAGATATAAATTCAAATGAAGTATCAATGTCAAAGTATAAAGGTAAGGTTCTACTAATAGTAAATGTAGCAAGTAAATGTGGATTTACAGGACAGTATGAAGGTTTAGAAAACTTATATAAGAAATATAAAAATGAAGACTTTATGATTTTAGGATTTCCTTCAAATCAATTCTCAAATCAAGAGCCTGGATCTAATGAAGAAATAAAAGAATTTTGTACATTAACATATGGTGTTGATTTTGATATGTTCGCAAAAATAGATGTAAATGGTGATAATGAAATTCCATTATATTCATATCTTAAAAAAGAAGCTTCAGGAATACTAGGAACAGAAGCTATAAAATGGAATTTTACAAAATTCTTAGTAAATAAAGAAGGAAAAGTTGTTGATAGATTTGGTTCAACTACAACGCCAGCTAGTATTGAAGATGATATTAAAAAGCTTTTGAACTAGTATAATAAATGAAGATTAATGATTTAGAAAAATATAGTTTATTTAAAAAAGAAAAATTAAAAAAATTAAAAAAATTAAAAAATCAAGGTACTTGTAATACAATATATAAACTAACAAGTAATAAAAAAGAGTATTTAATAAGAGTTTTTAAACATACTCACCAAGATGCAAATAGTAGAGAATTTGAGTTTCTTATTCAAAAAAAAGCTTATTTAAAAGGTATTGCTGCAAAGCCTTATCTTTTAGATAAAGCAAACTCTTTAATGATTTGTGACTTCTTACAAGGTAAACATAAAAGCAAATTAAAAAATAAAGATTTAAATAACTTAGTAAATACTATTAAAAAACTTCATTCTATAAAAGTGAATAAAAAAGTATATAGTTTAAAAGATGATTTTAAATACTATAAAGAAATATTAAAAGATAAAAAATCACAAAAAACAGTTAAAAATTCTCTAAAAGAGTTAAAGAAAATACAAAAATACAAATTTGAGGCTGTTACTTCTCATCATGATATAAATATAAATAATGTCTTATTTCATAAAAATAGTTTAAAATTAATTGATTGGGAATTTGCATGTGTAAATGATTTATTCTTTGATTTAGCAAATATTTGTTTTGAATTTAAATTAAATAAAAAACAAGAAAAGAAAGTTTTAAAAAGATACTTCAAAAAAATCAGAAAAAGAGATATTAAAAAATTGGCTTCATATAAAATAATATATGAAAACCTTTGGATTTTATGGTTTAAAAAAGAAAAATACTAAAATAAAGATAACTGCCCTATTTCTTGTTTTTCTTTAGTATTTTCTTCAACCTTTTTTATCTTTTTAATACAAGAAGGCATATCAAATAAAACTTTGTTAACCTCAGCACTTACTTCATGAATTTGTATTTTATCATTAGGATAAATATTAAATAGCTTATTTACTTCTTTTAAATCATCATTATTTAGCCAAGTATTAAAATCTTTCTTTTCTAAAACTACTGGCATTCTGTGATGAATTTTCCCAAGTTTTTCATTTGCATCACAAGTTATAAGTGCAACTGTAACTATTTTCATATTTAAATCAACATCAAAATACTCATCCCAAATTCCTGCAAGTGCTAAATAATCATTTTTAATATCACTTACAAAATATGGAGTTTTTTCTTTATCTTCTTTAGCCCATTCAAAAAAGCCATTAATTGGGATAATACAGCGTCTATATTTAAAAGAATCACGAAAAGTTTTCTTTTCAAAAATACTTTCACTACGTGCATTCATATTCATAGAAGTCTTTGAAGATGCCCAAGAAGGCAAATAACCAAAGTGTGTATATAAATAGTTACCATTGTTTAATAAAGCAGGAATTGGAGTGGTAGGAGGAATATTATATCTAGGGTTTAACTTCCCTACCATATCATTTTCAATTATAGTTGAAGCATCTATTTTAAATACTTTATCATCATAAATACTTAATCGTCCAGGCATATCAATCTTCTTGTATCTTTTTTTGAAGTATATAATAATAAAATTTAAATATCTTCATTTAGAAAAAGGTTTATTTTGGTAAAATTCGACAATGCAATTAGAAGAAAAACTAAAACAATTACCAAATGATGCTGGCGTTTATCAATACTTCGATAAAGATGGAAGACTACTATATATAGGAAAAGCAAAAGTACTAAAAAATAGAGTTAAATCTTACTTTAAATTTACACCAAAACTACTTCCTTCTGATAGATTAGGTCCTAGAATTTATAAAATGATAAGTGAAGCTTTTAGTATTGAGTGGATTGTAGTACCAAATGAACATGATGCATTAATTTTAGAAAATTCTTTAATTAAACAACTAAAACCAAAGTACAATATTTTACTTCGTGATGATAAAACCTATCCATACATTTACATAGATTACTCAGAACTTTACCCTAGACTTGAAATTACAAGAAAAGTTTATAAAAATAAAAATATTAAATATTTTGGACCCTATTCTACTGGCTCTCGTGATATGCTTGATAGTATTTATGAAATAGTTCCTTTAGTTCAAAAAAAATCATGTATAAAAGGAAAAGAAGCATGTTTATTTCATCAGATTAAAAGGTGTCATGCACCTTGTGAAGGTAAAATAACAACAGGTGAGTATTATAAAATAGTTGAAGAAGCTATTGATTATATTTATAATAAATCAAAATTAATTGTAAAACTTCAAGAAAAAATGCTTGAATACTCTGAAGATTTTAGATTTGAAGAAGCAATGAAACTTCGAGATAGAATTAAAACAATTGAAAAATCACAAATAAAATCAGGTATGGACCTAGCAACAAATGAAAATCTTGATGTATTTGCAATAAAAGCATCAAAACAAAAAGCTGTAATAGTAAGAATGTTTATAAGAGATGGAAAACTAACCTCTTCTTCTTATGATTTTATAAAAGTAAATTTTTTAGAAGATGAAACTAATATTGATTTAGATGAAGCATATAAAAGAGCTATTGTAAATTATTATGACAATGAAATTCCATTATTACCAAAAGAGATTTTAACAGCAATTGATATTGAAGAAAAAAATGACTTAGAAGAGTTTTTATACAATAGATTTGAAAAAAGAATAAAACTAGTTAATCCTAAGAAAGATAAGAAAAAAGATTTAATTCAAATTGCACTTAACAATTGTGATGAACTCCTTAGAATTGATTCCTCTAGAAATCAAAGTACTATATATGAAGAACTTCAGAAGCTATTTAATCTTCAAATACTTCCACATAGAGTTGAAACCTATGATAACTCACATATGATGGGACAAGCAACTGTTGGAGCTATGGTTGTTTGGAATGAAGAACTAAATGCCTTTGATAAAAAAGATTTCAGACACTATAATCTTGAATCAAAAGATGAATATTCTCAAATGAGAGAAATATTAATGAGAAGGGTTGATAGTTTTGAGAAAAATCCAGCACCTGATCTTTGGATATTAGATGGTGGGTCAGCACTGCTAAAATTAGCCTATGATATTATTAATTCAACTGGTGTGAATTTAGATATTATTGCAATTGCAAAAGAAAAAGTTGATGCAAAAGCTCATAGAGCAAAAGGTGCTGCAAAAGATATTGTTCACTATAAAGATGAAAAAGGTGAATACAGGTCTTTAAAACTAGAAACAAGTGATCAAAGATTACAATTTGTTCAAAGACAAAGAGATGAAGCTCATAGATTTGTAATCAGCTTTCATAAAAAACAAAAAAGAAAAGAAGATAAGCAAATTTCATTACTTCAAATAAAAGGAATAGGAGAAGCAAAGGTAAAAAAACTTCTTTTATATTTTGGAGAATTTGAGAAAATTAGAAATGCTTCAATAGAAGAGTTAAAAGAAGTTCTAAACGAAAAAGATGCGATTGTAATTTCAACTTATTTTAAAGAAGAATAAAAGAAAACCTATACTTATTCACATGCTTTTCACATATATTTAAATTCTTTTAAATATATTGATAATTTACCAGATGGTATCAAAGATTATACTAAAGTGGATACCAATCTAAATAAGTTTAGAATCTTTATAAATAAAGCAAAAACCCCTTTTTTAAGTCTCTATAGCTATATGATTTAAAAAATCAATTTTTTATTATCATATTAAATACAAATAATTTATATAAAAACTTTATTTTCAGAAGCTCTATTTAAAGGGTCTTAAAAGAATATGTGAAAAGTATATGTGAAAAACTTCACTATATATTTATAGTCTTTAATTTTATTGATTATATGCTCTTTCTAGATATAATAACTTTAGCAATTAAATGAATAAGGTTAAAGTACCATTTATGCTTGTATTTGTAATAAATTTAATATTAATATAAAAGAATAATATAATGAAAAAAACAATCATATCTTTATTAATTTTTTCAAATCTTGTAAATTCTACAAGTTTTGATATCTTAGAAGAAAAGTATAAACTTGCAAAAAAATACTCATCAAAAAAATCAAAAAATTATGATATAAAAAAAGCCTATAATATTTTAGTAGATAATGTAAATAAAAATCATGCAAAATCACAACTTTTAATTGGAAGGTTTTTCTTAATAGGTGCTGCAGTTGAAAAAGACTATGAAAAAGCATTGTATTATTTTAAAGAAGCTTCTAAACAAAAAGAATACAATGCAAACTGTTATATAGCATATATGTATGCAAGTGGCAAAGGAGTTTTTCCAAATTTTGGAAGAGCTAATGTATTTGCAAAAAGTGAATATGCACGTGGAAATAAAGTATGTAAAAAAGTTTGGAAAGATTATAATTTAGGAAAATATCCAAAAGATAAAGGTTGGAATATAGGAGATTATAATAAGCCTGTTAAATAAGGCTTATTATATCTTTTATCTATTTTGTTGTTAACTTACAATTTTCTATAAGAACATTATCTAAGCCATTAAATACTTCTTTAGTAGCTGCTTCAATACCTATTGATAAGTTTGCTAACTTAGTATTGTCTTCTCTACTAGCATTTGCATCAATGTATTTTTGAACACCTTGATGAACATTTTCATGTGCAATTTTTAATTGATTCCATGCTGATGTATTTACAAATATTCTAGAGTTACTTTCACAAGAATCAATCCATTTTCCTAAGTTACAAGAGTGACAATCAACAACTTTCCAAGATTCAAAAGTATCTAATTTTTTGAAGTTATTATCTTTAAAGTTAATATGATCATTTTTATATTTTGCAATATCTGCAATAAGTTCAACATCACAAACTTGATTTAAAGTCTTTTCTTCAAATTTAGCACTTTTTGTAATTTCTAATAATCTTCTTGATAACTCTTTTGCTTCAATAGATAAAGTATCAATTGATGATGCAGTTTGTGCATTTTCTTGAGTAACTTTATCTAAATTATTAATAGCAGAATTAATTTGAATCATTCCAGATTCTTGTTCTTTACTTGAAACAGATACATCATCTATAATATTTTTTGTTTGAATAACTTTTTCATTAAGTTCATTATATCCATCAATCATTTTAGAAGATATCTCTTTACCATGCTTAGATTTATTACTTGCATCTTCAACTAAAGTTTTAATATCTTTTGCAGCATCTGCACTTCTACTTGCTAGATTTCGTACTTCTTGTGCAACAACGGCAAAACCTTTACCAGCTTCTCCTGCAGTTGCTGCTTCTACAGCTGCATTAAGTGAAAGAATATTCGTTTGGAATGCTATTTGATCAATAATTGTAATTGCTTCATTAATAGCAGTTACTTTATCATTAATTTCATCCATTGATGATGAAGTTAATGATGCTAAATCTTTTCCAGTACTTGAAGACTTGTTTAATTCATCAGATAAAGAAGCCATTTGAATAATATTTTCATTATTAGATCTAATAGTTGAAGTTATTTCTTCAATTGACGCGGCAGTCTCTTCTAAAGATGCTGCTTGGCTTGTAGATGAAGAAGATAATTTTTGAGCACCCTCAGAAAGAATATTTGTAGAGTTTGACAATTCTGTTCCAGAGTTTGTTATCATAGCAACTAATTGAGAAATATTTGATCCTAAAAGAAGTGCTGAAGTAACTAAAGATCCCATATCTCCACCCATTTTATTCAATTGATTTTCATTTATAGAGTATTGATAATCTCCACTTGCATAACCATCTAATAATTTATTGATTAAATCAAATTTTTCTTTAGTATCAATAAGCATTTCATTTATATTTGTTCTTAAAGCTTCAACTTCAGATGTAGCTCCATGAGATTTTATAGTGTAACAGAAGAATCCACTTTTTACTTTTTTCATAACATCATCAATCTCTGAAACAACTGCTTTATCTTGTTCCATTAATTGTGAAGTTCTTTCTATTTGTTCATTAATATCTTCAGACATTTGTCCAAATTCATCTTTACTTTTTACTTCTAAAACTGTAATTGTATCTTTTTCTCTAAGTGTGTATTTAAAGAAGTCAGATAATCCATTTTTAAATGTTTCTAATGAAACATTAATATTTCTAGTAATGTATGAAGCCATAATAAGAACAACAATTAATGCTAAAATTGTAAAAATTAAAGTTGTAATAAATGTTGTATAAAAAGAATCTTTTAATGCATGAATATTACTTACCATTTTTGAAGATAAATAATCATCTACTTCTTTTAAAAGATTAATTTTTTTCGTAATTGTAGAGAACCAATATGTAGGTTCTTCACTAAATAGATTTATTCCTAATTTATATAAAGCAATCATCGATTCAGTATCATGAACTTTTACATCTTTATCTAAAGTTTTAATATCGATATTATTTTTATACGCATACTCAATTTTTGATAAGCCATTATGGTATTTTTTAAAAGTTTTCTCAACAACATCTAAAAAACCTATTTCTTCACTCTTTAGATTTGGAAATTCTCTATATTTATTAATTAGTTTTAGGAACTCTTTATATTGATTATCAACATTAATTTTGTATTCTTCATCTCCTCTAATTACAAAGTTTTTAAAGTTGTGAATAATACCACCATACCCAACATATTCTCCAATAGAAGCTATTATTTTATGCTTTTCAACAGAAGAAACTAAAACTTGTCTAATTCTATTTACCTCATCAACTTCTTTTCCCTTAACAGTTTGAGTGTAAAAATCAATTGCGTCTTTAGTTGCATAATGTTTAAAAGTAGCTATATAAGAATCTTGTTCAGATACAAGTTTATTAAGTTTTTCTCTCATACCTGGAGCAAAAGAATCTCTACTTAGTGTATTAGTTCCAATTGCTCTTTCAATTCCTGCTCTTTCTTTTGATAATAAAAAAGATGCAAAAGCAGTAATTCTTTGTGATATATCAGCATTATCAGTTAGTTTGGAAAGGACAACAACTGAATCTAGAAGTAATTTATTTGTATTTGTATAATATGAGATTGCATTTACAAGAGAGATAGTTTGATTATCTACACTTTTTCTAATTTTTTCAATGTTTTGCATTCTTTCAATAACAATATTAATCTTTTGAGCTAATCGTTCAGAGTGAGAAGAATTATGTATTTTATCTTTTGCAATTAAAAAAAGTTCCATTTTTTCATTAGTTAAATTTCTTTGCTTAAGTAATGATTCTGCAAACTTTTCACCCTTACTACCAATAAAACCAGCAGTCATACCTCTTTCTTTTTGTGTTTCATGTAAGAGTAAAGAAATAGCTTGTGCAAACTCAATACCCACTTCTATTTTCTCAATCTTACTTATTTCTTTATAAATAGTAATATTTTGTGAAAAAGAGAAGTATAATAATCCTAATAACGGTAAAGAAACAAGTAATAATAACTTTTTCTTTATAGCTAAATTATTAATAAAATTCATGTTTATCCTTATTTTGTTCAATATATAATTATATTATATTATAAAATAATATTTTTAAAATAAAAAATTGAATAAAATTTATCTAATTAGAACAATTACTCTTTTATAAACTAATATCTTTTAATATATATTCAATTTTATTATTTTCTAGAAAGTTTGTGAATAATTCAAAATTTTCATCGACATGATTTTTGTCAAAACCAGCTAATGAAATAACTGCTTTTCTTTTTTCATCTTTGAATTTAGGTAATACTGATAAGTCTAAGTCTTTTGATACTTTTAGCATAACATCTATTAAGTCATTTTCACTACATGATGCAGTTAATACCACTCTATATTTTGGTATTGAAGTTGGGTAGTATTTTTCTAAAGCTTCTACTACCATAGCTTGACTCATAGATGGAAATCCAGGAGTAAAGAAAAATCTTTTCTTTAGATAAAATCCAGGCACATTATTTACTACATTTTTTAAAAGTTTTGCATTTATTGGAAGATAAGACATATGAATTCTATGAGGATAAGCTTCTTCTTTAAATTGATTTTCTATTAATTGTTTAGCCTCTTCATGAAACTCCATTTTATAGTTTGTAAAAGCTTTAGCAGCAGCTACTCTTGTATAATCATCAGGTGTAGAGCCAATTCCTCCAAAACAAAACATCACTGAGTTTTCATCAGCTTTAATAAGATTAAAAACATTATTCATTAATGTTGGGTCATCTTCTATTACAAAAGAAGCTTTGTGTTCCCATCCTCGTTTAAGAAGTTCTTGATTTAAAAAAGGGAAATGGGCATCTTTTCTACGCCCATTTAAAAGTTCTGTTCCTATAATAACACTATAAAAATTAACTTTTTTATTACTTGTCATTAGATTTTTGTTTGTATAAAGGCATTCATTTCATTAACAATTGCTTCAATAGTACCTTCACCTGAAATTTGTTTTAAAAGGTTTTTTTTATTATAAAACTCTTGGATTTCTTTTAAAGGATCTGTATATAATTTCATTCTATTTAAAAATACTTCTTCATTATCATCATCTCTTACAATCTCAGCATCTGCTGCACGACCAAGTACTCTTTGAAATGCAGTCTCTTTTGATACAGCAACTTCAATAACACTTTGCAATGATACTTCATTTTCATTTTCTAAATACTTATCAAGTTCAGTCATTTGCTCAATTGATCTTGGATATCCATCAATTACAACTGTATTTGTAGGAGAATTTTTAATTGCACTTAAAATTGTTTCAATAACAATCTCTAAAGGCACAATATTTCCTTTTGAAACACTTGCATCAATAATAGCTCCACGCTCACTTCCACTTGCAATTTCTGCTCTTAGCATATCACCTGTTGAATAATGAGTGATTGAATCATGTTTTAAAGCAATTAATTCTGCATCAGTTGTTTTTCCAGAGCCAGGAGCTCCAATAATTAAAAAAAGTTTCTTCATATATATTTTCCTTTTATCCTTGCATTCCTGCATTTGCCATTTTTTTAGCACGTGCAACATTATGGTTTGTTCTTGGTACTACAATTTCTTTTTGTTTTTCTTTTCTTCTTGGGTCTTTTTCTACAAATATTTTTTTCTTTGTAAAAGGGTCCATTTCTGTATAATACATTACAGCAGAATAAGTTCCAGGAGTTGGAATAAATACTTGGGCTTGTTCTGGATTCATTTTTAATTCATGTGTAGTAAACTGTTTTAAATCATGCATATGTTTCTCTTCACAACCTGGATGCGCTGCTATTAAGTAATATGTTAAGAACTGTTTTTTACCTGATTTTTTATTTAAATCATCATACATTTTTTTAAAATCAATAAGTGTTTGTTTTCCTGGTTTCCCCATGTGATGTAAAACCTCATCATTTGTATGCTCAGGTGCAACTTTCATTTGTCCTGAAATGTGATGGTCAACCATCTCTTTTAAATAGCTTTCTCCATGTTTTTTATCAGCTGTAATTAAATCATATCGAACACCAGAAGCTACAAAAGCTTTTTTAATCCCAGGTATTTGTCTAATATCTTTTAATAATTTTATATTTCTACTATGATCAACTTTCATTGTTCTACATAATCTATGTGCATCTACACATCTTTTGTTATCAACACAAGTTCCAAGTTTTTCTTTTTTCTTACACTCATAACCATACATATTTGCTGTTGGTCCTCCAACATCAGAAATAATTCCTTTAAAATCTTTAATAGTTGTAAAGTGTTTTGCTTCTTTTAAAATATTCTCTTCACTTCTAGTACGAATAGTTCTACCTTGGTGAGCAGCAATTGCACAGAAGTTACACTCTCCCCAACATCCGTGGTGTGTCATAATTGAAAACTTAATTGTTTCTAAACATTTAACTTTTCCATGTTTTCCATCATAAGGATGTACATCTCTTTGATATGGATAAGATGCAATTTTATCCATTTCTTTTTCATCCATATGATCACTTGGTGGGTTTTGTATTAAATATCTTGAATCAACACCTTGACATAAGCCTTTTGAGTATACAGGGTCATTATTGTCATAAAATGTTTTGAATAAATCTATATAATTACCTTTATCGTCTAAACACTCTTGATGACTTGGTATTTGAATATAATCTTCTACTGGTTCTTTTGAAATATAACAAAGTCCTCTAATATTTCTAGGATCACCACCATTTCTTAAAGTGTTTCCTAAATCTATAATAGCTTGCTCACCCATTCCATAAATCATGTAATCAGCTTTTGTATCAAATAAAATTGGTTTTCTAAGTTTATTAGACCAATAATCATAGTGAGTTAATCTTCGAAGACTAGCTTCAATTCCACCAAGTACAATTGGCACTGTGCCTTTAAAATATCTTCTAATTAAGTTTGTATAAACTAAAGTTGCTCTATCTGGTCTTCTTTCGTTTTTTCCACCAGCAGTATAATCATCTGAGTTTCTAAACTTTTTTGTAGCAGTATAATTTGAAACCATTGAATCAATACTTCCACCACTTACTCCCCAGAATAGTTTTGGCTCACCTAATCTTTTAACATCAACATCACTATTTACATCAGGTTGTCCAATAATTCCAACTCGAAGACCAATATCTTCAAGAATTCTTCCAACTACAGCAATTCCCATAAATGGTGAATCAATATAAGCATCACCTGTTATTAAAACAACATCAAGCTCATCCCATCCACGCTCACTCATCTCTTCTTTAGTAGTAGGTAAAAATTTATTTGGCTTATTAATATTACTCATAATTCTTCTTTTTTAATAATTTTTAAAATCTATAATATGTTTTTCGTATTGTGCCTTAATATCTTTTAACCTCTACTATAAAAGATAGATATTAAATCTTTTTAGTTAAATTTTCATCTAGTTTTTGAATATTTAAAAGCATTGCAACTTTAGACTTTTCATATTCATCAATATCAACTAAACTTTCAATTAGTGTTCCTGATCCTAAGAAATGGTTTTGAATATGTTGAATTGATTTTTCTTCTACAAGAGAGCTATGTTCTAAAGAAGATACTAAAATTCCTACACAATGGTCAATATTATCTTTATCATATTCTAATAATATTATATCCTTTAATTCATCATCAGTTATTTCTTCATTTATAAAATCTCTAATATCTAAAACTGCAATTAACTTTTCTTTATAAATAACCATACCTTTAAAATGATTTGTTTTATCCATTTCAATTGAAGATTGTAAATCATCAATTCCTATTGACTCAATCACACATTTGGCCTTAACTGCTAAAAATTTACTTCCGATATTAAATGTTGCTAATTCAACACTATTTCCTGTTTTTTTCTTATTTATATTATTAATATATTTATTTATAGTAGTAGATGTATTATTATTCTTATCCTCTCCTATTTTAATAAAAGTAAAAGATAAAATATCATTTTTATAATCATCAGCTTCACTTTTATATTCTCTATATCCAGAAGAACATTTAACTCCAATTGCAAAATAAGTATCTGCAATTTTTACAATTTTACTTTTTTGTGTCCCATTATTAATACTAAAAAAGTCATCTTCTAAATTTAAAAGACTTCCAATTTCTAAACTTTTATTAGTTGTTGAAATTATTTCTTTATTTCTATTTGTAAAAACAGCAAAGATACCATTAACTTTTTTTCCATCAGAATGTTTTGGTAAGGTGTCAGCTAACATTGTATATAACTCAGGGGTAGAATCAAAAACAAGAGCAATACCGCCAATTATATTTGATGAGTTTTTTATAGATCTTATTGCAGAAGAATAAATATAAGTTGATTCATTATTATAAAGATTTGTTTTTTCAAAATTTGATACACAATACTTAGAAGTATCTTTTAATGTGAATGTATCTTCCACCCATTTTGTATTAATTATTTTTCCTAGTAAATACTCTTCTTCTTTATTTGAAACTGCAATAACTTTTCCATTTTTATCAAAAATAAATATATTTGTATATACAGTATATAAATCATTAATATATTTTAAAATGGATGATAATTCATCTTTTTTTGTATTTATATTTTCAATATTTTCTAAAGCTTCCCTAAAATATGAAGTTAAAGCCCACCACCTACAATCGTTAGCTCTTTCATAAAGGTTTCTATCCATTATATCAATTGCTAAAGATGATAAAAATTCACTATTTTTTAAAATTGAGCTTATTATTGTTTGATTTAAATTTGAAAGCGATGCATTCGCTTTTGTTCCTGTTAATCCAATTTCAGTTAATAAAGATTTTGAGAAGTCTCTATTAACAGAGTTATATTTGCTCTGTGCAATATTACCATTCCAAATAATCCTTTTCAAGTTGTCTTGAATAGAATTACTTTTATTAAAAACATCTTTTAAATCTTTAGAAAAATGATCTTTATTTGATATCATTGCGTCAATTACACTTGGTTCATATTTAATATCATTTAAAACATCACTTAAGAATGCATGTTCTAAAGGTATCATAATATGTCCATACCATTTTAATCCCATAAAACCTTGGTAGCCATTTGTATCACAACTTTTTGCTATATAATCACGTCCTGCAAAGCTAATTAACTTATATTCTTCATTTATAATTATTGGTAACTGTGCATTTAAAGGAATATGATTTTTGTCACTTGATGCAATTACAAAACCTTCTTCATCAAGTATTGTTAAACACTCTTTGTTAGATTCATCAATTAAATTATTAAAAATATCATTCATCTCACCTGTGAACTTAAAACATAAAGATAAGATACCAATATTCTTTGAATTTGGACTATTATTTTCTGTAACTTTATATGAGTAAACAAGAGATTTTTTATATTGAGGTAAAAAATGGTGAAATTTATAAGTTTCAACATAATCTTCAGAAGTATTTAAAATTTTTTCAACTTGTTTTGAAGAAATCTTTTTAACATCAGTTGAGTCATCAAGTCTAACTAGAATATTACCTTTTGTATCTGCTAATACAATATCAAAATAAACAGAGTATTTTTCAACATACTCTTTGAATCTTTCAATCATATTAAGACTTAATTCATTACTTTTATCATCATATTTTGAAACATAATTTTTTAGAAAATATCTAATATCATCATCTGTAGCTAAAAAACCAATATCCGCAGTTCTTTCAAATAAGTTTCTAATAACTATATCAATAGCCACTTGTGCTTTAAATCTCATTTCATGTCTAACTTTATCAATTTGTTGTTCACTTAAATGATTTAGTAGTGTTGAAGTTAAGTTTAAAAAGTTACCTTTTATTTTTTCTATATCAATGTTTATATCACCTAATTGTCCAAGTAATGCTAAAACATCCCATGATGAGCTTAATCGTCCCAACTCTTCTCTATATTTATCTACATCTTCTATATATTTTATTATTGGGTATAAATCTTTTTTTATATTTATCCCTTTGTAATTAATTAATGAATTATCCATAATTTCTCCCATAATCTATTAATCAATTATATAGGATAGCGAAGATAATAATTATATACATATGTAAAATTAATATACAATTAGAAAAAATAATTTAATAGTGTTAAAAAGTTATCTGTTTTTATTCAATAAACTCTTGTGCAATTTTTGATAAGTTATAAAAAAGAAGTTCTTCATAAGGGTTAAAAGTTTTTATTAAAATATTTGAATGTCCAGATAAAGACTTAGCAAAATTAATATTTTTATTCTCTTCTATAAAAACAACTTTTATTTGATTTTTTTTTACAAATCTTACTAATGGTTTTATTTCTGAAGCGCTTAATATTCTTTTTTTTCTTATGTATTTATTTATTTTAAATCTTTTTGCAAAATAGTCAAATTTTTCATCAAAAACAAAAATATTGTAAATTTCACTATCTGCTAGTTTTTTCTTTATCTCTAAAAAAGAAGCATCTAATTTATTTAAAAAATTATAATAATTAGCTTCATAGTCATTTTTATTGTAAGGGTCAATTTTAGATAAAGTCTCATAAATATTTTTTGCAACTTCTCTTAACAAAATTGGATCAAGCCATACAAAGGGATTATCTTCTCCTTCATATTTTAGTTTTTTTATATCTTTAGACATATTAACAGCATTTAATTCTTTTCTAGATTTAAGAAAAATCTTTTCATATTCTTTCTCAATATCAAGACCAAAATTAAAATATACTCTAGTTCCTGCAAGACTAGAAATTTCTGTTGGACTTAAATCTAGAATTTTATTTGAAAAGTTATTTGAAATTGTTTTTATTCTAATATGATTTTGACCGATTTGCTTAATTATATGAGCTTCAAAGGGTAAGCTAGTTGTAACTTGAAATTTTGAAAATAGTAGTGTTGGAAGTAGTAATAATAAAAGTTTATACACCACTACTTCCTTTTAGTTTATGATTGTTGTTCAGTTTTTCTTATTCTTAAACTTAAATCTTTTAACTGCTCAGCATCAACTGGTGATGGAGCACCTGTTAATAGACATTGTGCTTTTTGAGTTTTAGGGAATGCAATAACATCTCTAATTGAATCAGTTCCAGCAAGAAGCATAATAAGTCTATCAAGCCCCATTGCAAAACCACCATGAGATGGAGCTCCATATTGAAGTGCATCAAGTAAGAATCCAAATTTTTCTCTTTGTTCTTCTTCTGAAATTCCCATAAGTTCAAATACTTTTGATTGAATTTCTTCTTTATGAATTCTAATAGATCCACCACCTAATTCCATACCATTTAATACAATATCATAAGCAATAGATTCAATTGATTCTAAATCACTTGTATCTTCTAATGATTTAGGCATTGTAAATGGATGGTGAAGTGCTTTCATTTTTCCATCTTCAACTTCAAACATTGGGAAATCAACAACCCATAAGAACTCATAAGCATCTTCAGGAATAATATCCATTTGCTCAGCTAAGTAAAGTCTAAATCTACCCATGTAATCCCATACAGTTTTTTTATCACCTGCTCCAAAGAATACAACATCACCAACTTCAAGTTCTGTAGTTTTAACAATTTCTTCTAAATCAGCTTCTGAGAAGAATTTAGTTAATGGACCTTTTAATCCATCTTCTTTCATTTGGAAGTAACCAAGACCTTTTGCTCCAAATTTTCTAACGTAGTCTTCAAAACCTTTCATCTGTCTCTTAGAGAATAAGTTATCTCCATTTGGACATTTAAGTGCTTTAATTCTGTTATTCTTTTTATCTTTTGCAATATCTGCAAAGATTTCATTTGTAGAGTTTGCAAAAATATCAATAACTTCTACTAATGGCATATCAAATCTAATATCAGGTTTATCTGAACCATAAGTTTCCATTGCATCCCAGTATCTCATTCTTGGAAATTCTGAAGGTACTGGTTTACCACATTTTGTAAATACATCAGTAATTACTTTTTCAGCAACTTTAATTACATCTTCTTGATCACAAAAAGACATTTCAACATCTATTTGAGTAAATTCAGGTTGTCTATCAGCTCTTAAATCTTCATCTCTAAAACATTTAGCAATTTGGAAATATTTGTCAAATCCAGATACCATTAATAATTGTTTAAATAACTGAGGTGATTGTGGAAGTGCATAAAACTCTCCACCATGAACTCTTGATGGTACTAAATAATCTCTTGCACCTTCTGGAGTAGATTTTGTTAAAATTGGAGTTTCAACATCTAAGAAACCTAATTCATCTAAAGTATTTCTAACTTGAATAGCAGCTTTAGATCTTAATTGGAAAATCTCAAATGATTTTTTTGATCTTAATTCTAAGAATCTATTTCTAAGTTTAATTTCATCATTAACTTTATCATCATTTAAATCAAAAGGCATAGGCTTTGATTTATTTTCAATAGTTAATTCACTTAAAACAATTTCAATCTTACCTGTAACTAAGTTAGGATTTTCTAATCCTTCACCTCTAGCTCTTACTGATCCCTTAGCAACTAATACAAACTCATCTCTAACTGTTTCTGAAATAGGAAGAATAGCAGGATCTGCAACTAGCTGAACTAATCCACCTTTATCTCTTAAATCAATAAAAATAATCCCACCGTGATCACGTCTGCTGTTTACCCAACCTGCAACAGTAACTTCTTCACCGATGTTTTTTTCTGTAACTTCTGTACAATAATGTGTTCTCAATTCAAAACTCCATAAATATAAATATCCGCGATTTTATCTAAATCTTACTTAATTTCTAAAAAGCCAAACGATGTAGTTTTTAATAATTTTGGTTTATAAACAACATGATTATTCTCAATCTGAGTTTCAATTAATCCTGATTGATTCCCATCATACAAATAATTAACTCCAACTAAAGTAGAATAATCAACCCAGTTATAAATAATATCAGCACCATAAGAGTTAAGAGTATCTCTTAAATTATCATCAACATTATCAATAGAACTAGCAAGTACAAAATTACTTCTGTCTTTTACTTGTGTTAAAGTTAAAATCTTTGGATTATAATTTATTTGAGTTGAAAGTATAACCTTTGGATAAATACTATAAGCTCTTAATTGTGACAAAATAATAGATGTTTTTACAATTGGAGTATTTAAAAATAAAGTTGAATTTCTAATTCTATAATCTTTAACAATACCTTTAAAGTAGTTTCTTTTCTTTTTAATCTCTTTTACGACCTTAACATCAGGTGTTAAATTTTCATAAAGTGATTTTAGCTTATCTCCTAAAAAAGAACTTTGATAAAACATTGTATTATTAGTGTTTGAATATTCTAATAACTTAGAAATTTGGTCTTTATAAGAGATTCCTCCATAAAAGAAATTGCTTTTAGCATTTGTTATATAATCTTCATTTGTAAGTGGTAAATAAACTTTTAAATCATTAGTATCAATAGTATGTAAAAGTTCAGTAACTCTTGGTGTAAATAAAGCTAATACATTTGAGAAACCTTGCTCCCTTGCACTTAAAAAAGCTTTTTCTATACTTTGTTGATCTTCAGATATTGTATCAAATACTTTTATTTCATATTTAATATTTTTATAATCAAAATATCCTAAAACAGTATTCATTGATGATTTCGCATATTTTGCTACGATTTTAGAAGGATAAATAAATGCAAGTTTCATTACTTCACTATTATCAATATTAGGTAGTTCATCTTCAATAATTTCTATTTCTTCTAAAGGATCAATATTCTCCTCAATTCTCTCTTCAGTAGGATTTACAGGAGTACCAATATTTTCTTTAGGAGGAAGTTTGATTTCGACTTCTTGTTGTTTTATAGAACAACCTACAAAAAAAGCAGTAATTAGTATAAGTGATAATAAATGTTTCAAGTTGAAAGCTCCAATATATTTTTGATTCTAAGCATATCATAATATGCGTCTTTTTTTGAAGAAGGGTTTCTCAATAAATAATTAGCTGAAAAAGTAGGAACTAGCTTAATATTATTAAACACAAGTTCTTTTCCTCTATTTTGACTAAAATTATCTTTTTCATTAAATAAATAAGAATATGTATTCTCACCTAAACTAACTATTAGTTTTGGTTTTATTAATTCTATTTGCTTTTGTAAATAATCATTACATGAGTCAACATGTAATTTATTTAATGAATTTGAACTCTTACATTTAACTAAGTTTGTAATGTACACTTCTTCTTTTTTTATATTTAATACATTCTCTATCATTTTTGATAATAACTCACCAGTTTTTCCTGTATAAAAAGAACCTAACTCATCTTCACTATTAGATGGTTCATCAGAAATAAACATAACATTAGCATGAAGACTACCCGTTCCAAAAAGAACGTTTTTTCTACTTTTTGAAAGTTCACATAAATAACAGTTTTCAACATTAGATTTTAATGTAAAAATATTATCAGGTAGTTTTATATTCTTAATATCATTTGGAAGTAAATCGATAGTTTTGTGATAATCATATCCCATGGATTTTAGTGAATGTAAATTATATAAAAGTTTTTGTTTAACTGTATTTGTCATTACAAATTGTACAAAAAATTTTCTTTTATGATTATTTGTTCCAATAATTTGTACAAATGTGATATTTTTATTGACATTTGTCCTTATATTTTGTACAATCTTTCAAATCAAATCAGGAATCGTAATGACAACACCTAGTTTACGTAAATTAGAAGTTGATTTAGATGTTAATAAAACTACTCTACATAATTGGAAAAAGAATAGACCAAAACTATATGAGTTTATCGTAGAATCATATAAAGATAGAGAGATTTTAAAAATGCATTTAGAATCAATGATTAAACAAAAAAAATTAATTGAAGAAGAAATAGATATTACAAAAAATAGAGTGATTTAAATATATAAACTTATGGAGCAATAGCTTTGGTATGACTTTTTTAAAAGCACGCGAAATATCTGAAACTACTGCTTCATAATTATGTATATTTAATTTGAATTTTTATATTGTAGATTATTTATTTTTGAAGAAATTAAATAAGGAACGAATTCCTTATTTAAAAAGATATAATTACTTATATCTGTGAGTGATTCTACCCTTATCTAAAGAGTAAGGAGTAATTTCTACTTTTACTTTATCATTTGGTAATATTTTAATATAATGCATTCTCATTTTTCCTGAGATATGACATAATACATTATGACCGTTATCTAATTCTACTTTAAACATTGCATTTGGTAGTGCGTCTGTTACTTTACCATCAATTACAATTACATCATCTTTTGCCAATTTACTATCTCCCTAGTCTACTGTACTTAATATTACTGCTTTTCCGTTTACAACGGCAACTGTATGCTCATAATGACTACCTCTTAATCCATCTTCAGAAACAACATCCCATTTATTATCTAAAATAACTGGTTCTCTTTCCTTTTGACAAATCATTGGTTCTAAACAAAAAACCATTCCGTTTTTTATTTTTGGACCAGATTTAGTACTTCCATTCCCAATATAATTAGGTATTTCAGGTTCATCATGAGGTTTTTTTCCAATTCCGTGTCCACAGAATCTAACAAGCGGTTGATAACCTCTGCTTACAATAAAATCTTCTATCAATTTTGAAAGTTCTTTGAATCTCATACCTTCATGAATAGAATCAATAGCGTGATATAAAGAATCTTTTGCACAAGCAATTAAATCTTCATCTTCTTTTGATATTTTACCAATAGGCATTGTAATAGCAGCATCACCATACCAACCATCAATTTCAGTTCCAATGTCGATACCTAAGATATCTCCTTCTTTTAAAACTACATCTGATGGAATACCATGAATGATTACTTCATTTAATGAAGTACAAATAGCAGCAGGAAAACCGTATAAGCCCTTAAAAGATGGTCTAGCATTTAAATTATCTAAAAATGCTTCACCCATGGCATCAACTTCTTTCAAAGTCATACCAGCTTTAACGTTTTGCGCTAAATGGTTTAAAGTCTTCGCAACTGCAATATTTGCAGTGCGAAGTTTTTCAATTTCATTTGCTTTTCTTAATGGGATTGCCATAATATTTATAGACCAACCGCACTAAGCGTTTCATATTTATTTGAATATTGTTGTGCTTCAATTTTTCTCATAGTATCAATAGCAACTTGTACAACGATTAGTACAGCAACCCCTCCAAAGTAGAAAGGTACACCCATAGCTTTAACAATAAGCCATGGAGCAGTTGAAATTAATCCTAAATAAATTGCACCCCAGAATGTTAATCTACTTGCAGTTTCATTTAAAAATTCTGCTGTACCTGCTCCTGGTCTAATACCAGGAATAAATCCACCTTGCTTTTTTAAATTCTCTGAAATATCTTTTGCATTAAAGGTAATCGATGCATAGAAGAATGCAAAGAAAACAACAAATAAAAACATAAATACATTAAACGTATATGATGCAGGACTTAAGTAATCAGCAACGATTAAAAGATACTCATTTTGAGAACCTTGTAAAATAGTAGCTGGGAACATTAAAATCGCCGAAGCAAAAATAGCTGGAATAACACCTGCAAGGTTAACCTTAATAGGAATATAATTCATAACTCTTTTATTTTGGTTTTGCATCATTACTTTTCTTGAATATGAAACTGGAACTCTTCTTTCACCTAACTCAACATAAATAATTGCACCAACTGTTGCTAAAATAATAACAACAATAGCAATAACTGTTAAGAAGTTCATTTGTCCATTATTAACTAAATCAATAGTACCACCAATTGCACTAGGAATTGCAGATACAATACCAGCGAAGATAATTAATGAAATACCATTTCCTATACCTTTTTGTGTGATTTGTTCACCAATCCACATAAGAAGCATAGTACCAGTTAACATCGAAATTGATGAAACAGCAACAAATGTATCCATATCTATAGAAATAGCACTTTGACCACTTTGACCTGTTAGTGAATTAAGACCCATTGAAACACCAATTGATTGAATTAATGTAATAACAATAGTTGCGTATCTAATGATTTGCATATATTTTTGCATACCATCTCGTTCTTTTTTCATTTTACCAAGTGCGGGGAAAGTAGCTGCAAGTAATTCCATAATAATTGAAGCTGTAATGTAAGGCATAATTCCAAGTGATATGATAGACAGTCTTTCAACTGCATTACCACTGAACATATTAACAAGACCTAATGCATTGTTTGCATTTGAATCGAAGAATTCTTTTACTACGTCTATATTAACCCCAGGTACTGGCACGTATGCCAATAACCTGTAAAGAAATATAAAACCTAATGTGATAAGAATCTTATTTATTAGATCTTTACTCATGGTTAGTTACCAGTAGTTGTAACGTTTTCGTCTTTAATCTTTGATGCTAAATCTTTAGCAGTTGATCCAACTAATTTAACTTTCACAACTGATTTAGATAATTTATATACAGACTTGATTGACTCAACTGTAATTTCTTCTAAAGCTGCAACTTGCTTGATTTTATCAACATTGATAGAATAAGGTTTTGCAACTCTTGAAAAGAATCCAATTTTTGGCATTCTTTTTTGGATAGGCATTTGCCCACCTTCAAAATGTCTCTTGATTTTATATCCAGATCTAGATTTTTGACCTTTTTGACCTCTAGTAGAAGTCTTACCCATTCCTGAACCTTGACCTCTACCAACTCTTTTAGTATTTTTAGTACTACCTGGTGCTGGTTGTAAATTATTTAATGCCATAAATCTATCCTTTAATTCTAGCTAATGCTTCAACAGTAGCTTGTACTAAGTTATTTGGATTATTTGAACCTAAAGATTTCGCAATAATATCTGTTACTCCTGAAAGCTCAAGAACTGGTCTAGCAGCTCCCCCAGCAATCAGTCCTGTACCTTCAGATGCAGGCTTAAGTAAGATTTTACTTGCATTATATTTATGTTCAATATCATGAGCAATTGTAGTACCATGAATATTAACTTTGATTAAAGATTTAAAAGCGTCATCTAATGCTTTTTTAATAGCATCAGGAACCTCTTTAGCTTTACCAGTTCCAAAACCAATAGTACCTTTTTTGTCACCTACAACAACTAAAGCAGTAAATCTAAATCTTCTACCACCTTTTACAACTTTTGTAACTCTACCAATTTTAACGATTGCTTCTTCAAAGTCTTCTCTATTAATTGCCATCATTAACCCTTATAATTTGATACCGTTATCTCTAAGTGCGTCAGCGAATGCTGCAACAACACCATGATAAAGGTAACCATTTCTGTCAAATACTACTGTATCAATTCCTGCAGTTTTTAAAGTTCCAGCAAATTCTGCTGCTACTTTTCCTGCATTTTCTTTATTCACGTTTAAATTCATTGTTTGAGAACTAACTGCTGCTAAAGTTTTACCTTCAACATCATTAATTGCTTGCGCACTAATGTACTTATTAGATTTAAAGAAAGAAACTCTTGGTAACTCTGCTGTTCCAAAAATATTTCCTCTAACTCTTTTTTTTCTTTTAATTCTTAATGAATTCTTTTTTGCTAAATCTTTTGCTCTACTCATAGTGTCATACCTTACTTAGCTGTTTTTCCGGCTTTTCTAACGATATGCTCGTCAGTATACTTCACACCTTTACCTTTGTACGGTTCTGGTTTTCTGTAGCCTCTAATAATTGCAGCAGCTTGACCAACTTGTTGTTTGTCAGCACCTTTTACGTGAATTAAGTTTTTCTCAACAGTAATTTCTAAACCTTCTTCGATTTCGAAATTAATTGGGTGTGAATAACCTAATTGTAGTTCTAAAACTTTACCTTTAACAGCAGCTCTATAACCAACACCATTGATTTCTAAAGATTTTTGAAAACCTGTAGCTAATCCATCAATTGCATTGCTTAATAAAGCTCTATAAGTTCCCCAGAAAGCTGAAGATTCTTTTGTTTCTCCAACTCTAGAAAGTACTACGTTACCTTCAGCAACTTCAATTCCAACTCTACCATGAGTTTCAACTGAAGAAACTTTGTTCCCTTTTTTTACATCAATAACAGTACCATTAACTGATACTTCAATTCCAGCTGGAATTGCGATAGGTTTTTTACCAATTCTAGACATTATTACTCCCTACCATACAGTACAAAGAACTTCGCCACCAACTTTAGCTGCAAATGCTTCATCGTTAGCAATTACACCTTTGTTAGTAGAAACGATGATTGTACCGTATCCATTTTTAAAGCTTTTAATTTCTGAAGCGTTTTTGTAAACTCTTCTTCCAGGCTTAGAAACTCTAGTAATTTCATTAATTACTGATTTTTCATTGTCATCATACTTCAATTCAACTTGAATTGTCTTTTTGTTGTTTTTACCGTCAATAACTTTGAATCCAGTAATATACTCTTTTTGTAATAAAACGTTTAAAACGCCAACTACAGTGTTTGAGTGTAATAATGTTGCAACATCTAATTTTCTTAGAGCTGCATTTCTAATTCTTGTTAAAGCATCTGCGATTATATCATTCATCATAGCTTAAATTCTCCTACCAACTAGCTTTTCTAACACCAGGTAATAAACCTTCGTTAGCCATTTTTCTTAAACAAACTCTACATAAACCAAAATCTCTGTAAACAGAGTGAGGTCTACCACAAACAGAACATCTTGTATATGCTCTTGAAGAGAACTTAGGAGTTCTCTGTTGTTTTGCAATCATAGATTTCTTTGCCATTACGCTCTTCCTTTAGTAAATGGAATTCCTACTAACTCTAATAATCTGAAAGCTTCAGCATCATTAGTTGCAGTTGTAGAAACTGAAATATTCATACCGTGAGTTGTGATGATGTTATCATATACAACTTCTGGGAACATTAATTGTTCGTCTAAACCAAAGTTAAAGTTTCCTCTACCGTCAAAACCATTTCTGTTAAGTCCTCTAAAATCCTTAACTCTTGGTAATGCGATTGAACAAAGTTTATCTAAGAATGTGTACATTTGTTCACCTCTTAAAGTAACTTTTACTCCTACAGGGTAACCTTCTCTTACTTTAAATCCAGCAACAGATTTTTTTGCAATAACTTTAACAGCTTGTTGACCAGCTATTAAAGAGATAGTATCTTGAATGTTTTGCATTAATTTACTATCTTTCATTGCTTCACCAGCACCAACAGAGATAACTACTTTGTCTAACTTAGGAGTTAACATTTTGTTCTTTGGGAACTCTGTTTCTAAAACTGGTTTAATTTCTGCTTTATATCTTTCTAATAATCTTGCTGCCATCTTACTCACCTTCTACTTTAGTTACATTAGAGATATCCATTGGCATCTCTTTATTAACAAAACCACCATCTGGGTTTTTTTCTTGATCAGGTTTAACAGTTTTCTTAGCTACTTTGCAATCTTTAACGATTACTTGTCTCTTAGAAGGTAATACTTGAATAACTTCTCCAGTTTTACCTTTATCATCTCCAGCGATAATTTTTACAGTATCACCTTTTTTGATTTTTAATTTAATTGCCATATTATAATACCTCCGGTGCAAGTGAAACGATTTTCATGAAACCTGAATATCTAACTTCTCTAGCAACTGGTCCGAAAATTCTTGTTCCAATAGGATCTTTTTTAGCATCTAAGATAACTGCTGCGTTATCATCAAATCTAATTAAAGAACCATTTTCTCTTTGAACTTCTTTATGTGTTCTAACAACTACTGCTTTAACAACTTGACCTTTTTTAACTTTACCAGTTGGTAAAGCTTTCTTAACTGAAGCAACGATAACGTCACCAACAGTTGCGTATCTTCTCTTAGATCCACCAAGAACTTTAATACACATGATCTGTTTTGCACCTGTATTATCAGCTACATTTAATCTAGTAAAACTTTGAATCATTAGTTAGCTCCTGTAGATACAATCGTCTTTAATCTAAAAGATTTAGTTTTAGATAAAGGTCTACACTCAACAGCTACAACTTTATCTCCAAGTTTTAATTCATTTCTTTCGTCATGAACTAAATATTTTTTAAATCTTTTTACCATTTTGTGGTATCTTGGGTGAATAACTTGTCTAGTAACTAAAACAGAAGCTGTTTTGTCTCCAGAAATTTTTACCACTACACCTTGAATCTCTCTTTTATGTGTCATCTATAGATCCTTAGTTAGCTTTTGCTGCAGTAATTGCTGTTTGAATCTTAGCGATATCTTTTTTAGCCACTCTTAATTCAGAAGTGTTTGTTAACTGCATAGTTTTTAGCTTAGCTTTTAATTCAAAAAGAAGCACCTTTTTTTCTTTTAATAATTCCGTAAGCTCTTGTAAGCTTTTGTCTTTTAAATCAGTATAGTTCATTTTCGCTATCTTTTGTTACAATTTTTGTTTTAAATGGTAATTTGTGCATTGCTAAAGTTAAAGCTTCTCTTGCTAACTCATCACTAACACCAGCCATTTCAAAACAAATTCTACCTGGCTTGATATTCATTACCCATTTATCAACTGCACCTTTACCTTTACCCATTCTTGTTTCTAATGGTTTAGCAGTAAGAGGCTTGTCAGGGAATACCATAATCCAAACTTTAGCTTGTCTTTTAACTTTTCTTGTCATTGCAACTCTTGAAGCTTCGATTTGTCTAGAATCAATTCTTCCGTGCTCAACAGCTTTAAGACCGATATCACCGTATGCTAATGAAGTTCCTCTAGAAGCTTTACCTCTATTTCGACCCTTCATCATTTTTCTATATTTAGTTCTTTTAGGCATTAACATAATTATTTACCTCTTCTCTTTTG
This sequence comes from Poseidonibacter parvus, assembly GCF_001956695.1. Taxonomy (NCBI): domain Bacteria; kingdom Pseudomonadati; phylum Campylobacterota; class Epsilonproteobacteria; order Campylobacterales; family Arcobacteraceae; genus Poseidonibacter; species Poseidonibacter parvus. The sequence continues at coordinate 931,499 of NZ_CP019070.1, read as the reverse complement.
TGGTCTTCTTTTTGGTTTTTCTTCTTCAGTTTTTTCAGCTGGAATACCTTTAGCAAGTACTTCACCTTTGAAGATCCAAACTTTAATACCAATACAACCGTAAGTTGTATGAGCTTCAGCAAAACCGTAATCAATTCTAGCTCTTAATGTATGTAAAGGAACTCTACCTTCTAAATACCACTCAGTTCTAGCCATTTCAGCTCCACCAAGTCTACCAGAAACAGAAACTTTAATACCTTTAGCTCCGCCTTTAAGTGCATTTTGCATAACTCTTTTCATAGCTCTTCTGAATGCAACTCTTCTTTCTAATTGTTGTGCAACATTTTCAGCTGAAAGTTGACCAGATAATTGTGGTTTTCTCTCTTCTTTAATATTAACAGCAATTTCTTTTCCAACTAATTTAGAAAGATTAGCTTTTAATTTCTCAACGTCTGCACCTTTTTTACCGATAACGATACCAGGTCTAGCAGCAACGATTGTTACTCTAATTTTTTTAGCAGTTCTTTCAACGATAGTAGATGCAACACCTGCATAGTATAATTCTTTTTTAATGAATTTTCTAATTTTATCGTCTTCAGAAACGTTTGCTGGCATTGTAGAAAATTTTGGAAACCATCTTGATTCCCAGTTTCTATTGATACCTAATCTTAAACCTATTGGATTAACTTTTTGACCCATTACTTGTCTCCTTTTTCAGCAGCAGCTACTTCAATCATAATATGTGCAGTTGGTTTATGCTTTGGAGAAGCACTTCCTCTTGCTCTTGGAGTAAATCTCTTAAGAACTGGACCGTTATCAACTCTTGCAGAAGTAATAACAGCATTTTCTGGTTCTAAACCTGCATTTGCTACAGCAGATGCAATTACTTTAGAAATAATTCCAGCAGCCTTGTTAGGAGTAAATTCTAATGATGCGATTGCATATTCAGCATTCATACCTTGAACTTCTCTAGCAATTAATCTTGCTTTTGTAGGAGAAAGTCTAATAAATTTTAATATTGCTCTTGCCATCAATTACGCCTTTCTTTGAACAGAACCTTTATGGCCCTTAAACGTTCTAGTAGGTGCAAATTCACCTAATTTATATCCAACATGGTTCTCTGTAACATTTACAGGAACGAAGTTTCTTCCATTGTGCACATTAAAAGTAAGTCCAATCATATCTGGTAAGATCATAGATCTTCTTGACCAAGTTTTGATTGGTTTTTTATCATTAGCTTCAACAGCTTTTTGAACTTTCTTTAATAAGTGTGCGTCTATAAATGGACCTTTTTTTATTGATCTTGACATCTTAAACCCTTACTTCTTTTTTCTTGAAATGATTAGTTTATCACTAGCTTTTTTCTTTCTAGTTTTATAACCTTTAGTTGGCATACCCCATGGAGTAACAGGATGTCTTCCAGAGTTAGTTTTACCTTCACCACCACCATGCGGGTGATCAATTGGGTTCATTGCAGAACCTCTTGTTTGTGGTCTCTTACCTAAATGTCTTTGTCTACCAGCTTTACCGATAACCATATTAGAGAAGTCTTCATTTCCAACAATACCAATTGTTGCAATACAAACAGAAAGAATTTTTCTCATTTCACCTGAAGGAAGTCTAAGAATAACATACTTATCTTCTCTACCCATGATTTGAGCATATCCACCAGCAGATCTAGCGATTTGTCCACCTTTACCTGGTTTCATTTCAATGTTATGAACCATAGTACCAACTGGAATATTGATTAATCTCATTGCGTTACCTGGTAAAATATCAAGTCCTGACTCAGCAGCTTGAATTTTAGCACCAACTTTTAAACCAGAAGGTTGTAAGATATATCTTTTATCACCATCAGCATAAGTTACTAAACAAATTCTACAGTTTCTGTATGGGTCGTACTCAATAGTTGAAACAGTACCCTCTACACCGAATTTATTTCTTTTGAAATCAATAATTCTATATAATTTCTTAGCACCTGCTTCTTTGTGTCTAGAAGTGATTCTACCGTTATTATTTCTACCAGCTGCAGCTTTTACTCTTACAAGTAAAGATCTAACTGTTGGTTTAGAAGTAATATCAGAAGTATCCATTACAGACATAAATCTTCTTGCAGGAGTTATTGGTCTAAATTTTTTAATTGCCATTCATATCTCCTTAAGCTGAAAGGTTCGCTATTTCAGCGCCCTCTGGTAATGTTACATAGAATTTTTTGAAATCTGGTCTAGCACCTAATTTCCCTTTAAATCTTTTAACTTTTCCATTTTGTCTTAAAGAATTAACTTTTGATGGAGTAACACCAAAATATTCTTTAAATACTTCTTTTAGTCCATTCTTAGTCATTCTTGGACTAGTTTGAACAACGATTACACCATTTTCTTGAAGCTCAATCGTTTTTTCTGTATATAATATTGCTTTAATATCTGTTATATCTGCCATCTTAAGCCTCTTTTGTTAATGATTCAAATACTGATTTTTCAATTAGTACTGAATGGTATGCTGCAATTAAATAAGCGTTAACTTCTTGCTTTTCAATCATGTAACAATTTTTAACATTTCTAAACGCTAAGTATGTTTTCTCATCAATTGTATCAACTACAACTAGAGTATCTCTTTGGTTTAATTTGTTTAAAATCGCTAGTGCGTCTTTTGTTTTACCAGATTCAACTGTAATTGAATCAGTTATAAATAAAGAACCATTTTCAGCTTGTGCATTTAAGGCAAAACTTAATGCTAAAGCTTTTTGTTTTTTATTTACTTTTTGTACATAGTTTCTCTTAGTAGGACCAAAAACTTGACCCCCACCAACGAATAAAGGAGATCTTTTAGAACCCCATCTAGCACCACCAGAACCTTTTTGAGCTTTAGGTTTTTTACCACCACCTCTAACTTCTGATCTATTTTTAACTCTAGCAGTATTTGCTCTTTGAGCTGCTAAGTATGATTTAGCATATAAATATAAGTTGTGAGAGTTAATCTCAGCAAACTTAGCTGGTAATGCTACATCACCATTAGCTTCAAATTTGTCATTTAATACTATTGCATTACTCATTTAGCAACCTTTACTTTTCCTAATCTACCGTTTGCACCAGATACTGAACCTTTTACTACTAAAATTCCAGTTTCTGCATCAAATGATACTACATCATTTTTAACGCTAACAGTTGTATTTCCGTATTGTCCTGGCATTTTCTTACCTGGTTGAACTCTACCTGGCCATTCAGCATTACCAATTGAACCAGTTCTTTTACCCATTCTATGACCGTGAGATGCTCTACCACCTGCAAAGTTCCATCTTTTAACTACACCAGAGAAACCTCTACCTTTAGTGTTAAAAGTTGTTTTTAATACTTTTGCTTCTGATAAACCACTTACATCTAAATCACCAGCTTCAGTGTTTGCTACTTCTAAAGTTGCAAATCTGTTAAACTCTTTAGATAAGTCGAATTTCTTTTGTTGCCCTTCAATTGTTTTATTCATCTTTTTACCAGATGCATAAGAAACAAATGCTACACCGTCAGTCACTTCACATACCTTAGTATCAAGAACTCTTAAAAGTGTAACAGGAACAGCAGGAACTGAAACAGTTCTACTCATACCAATTTTTTCTACGATAAATTCCATTTATTACCCTTTCTTATTCTTGACCCATAGATCTAACTTCAACATCAACTTCTGGAGCTAAGTCAAGTTTCATTAATGAATCTACTGTATCTGGAGTTGCAGCTATAATATCAATCATTCTTGAATGAACTCTGATTTCAAATTGCTCTCTAGAATCCTTATTAACGTGAGGACCTTTTAGAACTGTATATCTTCTAATCTTTGTTGGTAAAGGTATAGGACCTCTCAACTCAGCACCAGTTCTCTTAACAGCTTCAACTATTGAAGCAACACTTCTGTCTAAAACTCTGTGATCGTAAGCTTTTAACTTTAATCTAATTTTTTCCATTTTTTTCCTTTAAAGAACTCGTTAGATACACGATAAATCGCACTCTAACCCTTTTTATGGACGCGGATTATAACTTAAATGGGATTAAATGTCAAGTATAATGGGGTTTTGTATTGAAAAAGCACTAATTTATTTCCTTTTAAAAAGGATAACTATTGTATTTTGAATATGTTTTTAAGTTAGTAATAAGTTTAAAACTTAAGTTCAACTATTTATTTTAGATCATTACCGCAATTATAACAATGCTTCAAATTCTTTATCGTTTCCTTATTACAATTAGGACATTTAACTTTTAATTCATTTTTACAACATGGACAAAAGCTCATATTTAAGTAGTCTACTTTATTAGAACATTTAAAACAAATACTTTTGTTATAACTTTCAGTATTTGAAATAGAATTTTCTTCTAGTTTTTTCTGATTTTCTCTAAATCTTTTTTGAATTTTTACTATTAAATATCCAAAAACAAATACAAAAAAAGCAATTGCAAAATAATACACTACAAAAGGTACTTCTATTTCATAAAAGAATTTTAATACTTTTTCAAGAAAGACTTTTGGTAGTAACATATAAATTAGAGTTAATACAGAAATAACTATTGGAATTAATATAACTACTACAATGTTTTTGAACATTACATATAATGTGTATTTTTCATTCTTTAAATACCTTTTCATTATATAAAATGACAATAAAAAAAGTGGTAATAAAAATATTAATGTAATTAACTCTTTTTTAAGTGCGTAAGATTTACTTTGAGTTTTATAATCATCTAATATTTGTTTTTTATTAATGTTAACAAAGGCATTTAATTCTTTTACACTTTTAGAATCAGTAAATTCCTTTCTGATATTTTGCTTTTCTTTTTTTAACTTTTCATTTTCTTCTAAGTACGAGTTGTATTTTTCTTTTATATTCTCAGATGAGATATCATCTTTTATAATTGATTTATCAGATTTTTGTGCCGACATTTTTTCAAATAATACTGTATTATAATTTTCTCTTAAATACGATAATTCATTATTTATCTTATTTTGCTTGTTATTTAGTATTCTTTCATTTTGTCTTAATACTTTAATATTATGCTCTTTTTTAACTGCATCTAATTTAGTATCAATAATAGTAGTACACCTCTCATCAATTTCTAAATTTTTAATACTTTGATATTTACTATTGTATGTTCCTGACATAAAAATATAATTATTGTAATCGTTTAGACTTTTAGAGTTTAGAATATTTCTACACTGTGAAGAAAAAGATGTATTTGGATTATTTAAAACTTTTATTTGAAAATCAATTCCTAATCCAATTGTTATAAAAACAAATATATTAAGAAGTATTATAAATAATATTGTTAGTTTTGATAGTTTTTCTTTTCCTGAATAAGTAAAGTTGTTCTTATAAAAGTTTTTAAGTGAGTTTTTCATAGATATAAATCCTAAATTAATAATTTAGAATTTTACTACATAATTGATTAAATAAAATATTTATTTGATTTAGATTTTAACTTTGTATAAATTTCGTCAAAATTTGCAGGATAAACTCTAGCTGTTGCAATTGAAGTAATAAAATTTGTATCGCCAAGCCATCTAGGAAGCATATGATAGTGAACATGCTGTTCAATTCCAGCTCCTGCTGCTTTTCCAAGATTCATACCAATATTTACACCTTCACAAGACATAACATCTTTTAAAAGCTTTACCCCTTGTCTTACTCTTACACTCATAGCGTTCCAAGTATTATCATCTAGTTCTTCAATTTTATCTGTGTGAAAGTGTGGAATAACCATCATATGACCTGGTGAGTATGGAAACTTATTCATAACAACATAACAAAATTCATCACTAAAAAGAACTTGAAGTTTTTCATCATCTATATTTTTAGATATATGACAAAAAATACATCCTTCAATTTTTTCTTCACTAACATATTCATATCGCCATGGTGCATATAAGTGTTCCATTTTATATCCTATATAAAGTTTGGTGCATCATTTGCAAAAAGTATTAGATCCCCTACTCGTGTTTGCTCAGCCAAGGTATTTTCCATTAAAGCTTTATCTTTTAAAATAAATATTTTTTGTGAATCTATGTGTGCACTTAATAATTGAGTATTTAAACTTCCTGTTAAAATTACATAATCAAATTTTTCGTTTATTTCTTTTGCAAGTAAGATATTTGCTTCATCTGTTGATTCAACTAAACCTGGCGTTATAATTACCTTTCTACCTTCATAAGTAGAACAGATATTTACAGCTTCAAGCATTCCTTCTAAATTTCCATTAAAAGAATCATCAACAATTACTTTTCCACCTGCTTTTATAAGTTGTAATCTATGTTCAACTTGAGGTAAAGATTTTAGTGCAAGTTTAATCTCATCAATACTCATACCTAATTCATGAGCAACTAATATTACTGCTGTTAAATTAATTGCATTAAAACTTCCAAGAATTGGTGCATGGAAATGTTCTAAATTACCATTTACTTCCACATCAAACCAAATGCCATCTAGTGAGCTTTTTGTAATATGTAAGTTATTTGGAAATTTTGTAATAGTTTCATAATCTTTAATAGGTACACTTTCGTGAACAAAACCTTTTTGCATTCGAGGAGATTTTAAAAGTTCCATTTTTGTATGAATAATATTATCTAAGGTCTTAAAATATTCAATGTGTTGCTCTCCAACACTACCAATCACACAAATTTGAGGTTCAAGAAACATTGATATTTCTTCAATGTCACCTTTTTCTCTAGCACCTGCTTCTGCAATGTATATTTGTGTATCAAGAGGAATATCTCTATTTACATCTAATACAATTCCACCAATTGTATTTACAGATCTTGGAGTTTTGTATGTTTTATATTTTTTCTTTAAAACATGATGTAAGTAGTTTTTAATTGATGTTTTTCCGTAAGATGCAGTAATTGCAATAATTTTTAAACCAGTAATACTATGAACTCTTTGCTTTCCTTTATGTTTAAAAGATATAAAGAATATTTTTTCTAATACTAGTGATACTACATAAGCGATTATTAAAGGAATAAATACAAAGGTATTATTACATTCAGGACTTGCTAAACATAAACCAGAAATTGCAAATGTTGCGAATAAAAGTATTGCTAGAAATCTTTTCACTCTAGATGTTAAAACAACAGGACGGTCAAGTTTTCTATTCCATATAATAAAACTTGTTAAATACAATACATAAAAATATATTGAATAGTAAATAGTTGGTATTAAATAAAAAAGTACAATAGGAGTAAAAAAGTAAGTTATATGCCATTGCCATTTATGATGTTTTAAAACAACTCGTTCTAGTTTATAGTTGTACCACTGTAAGTTTGTGATTAGGTAATAACCTAAACACATAATTAATAAAATTTGTGTAAATAAATTAAAGTATTCCATTTTCTATTCTCTCGCTTATATCTTTTGCATTTTTTACAAAGAAGTAATGATCTCCATCATAAGATATAAAAGTTGATGAATCAATTAAAGATGCAATTTTTTTACCAGATTCTAAAGATGTAGCTGTATCTTTTTCTCCCCAAAAAATTAAGGCATTATTTTTATAATCTTTAAAGTTTTGTGAGAAATCTTCATTTACAACATTTTTAAATGTTGAATACATTCCTTCATTCATAGTATTAACATCTGAACTTCTGAACACTTTTGTAATATTTTTTAAACCAAGTGCATTAAAGAATTTTGCAATTGCAATTTTAGCTTTTACTTCAAAAGATTTTTCTTCTAAAATACCTGCTGTACTTAAAAGAACTAGATTTTTAGGATTTAAAGAAGTAGCAACTTTTCCACCATAAGAGTGACCTGTAATTACATCTTTTGTAGAGTTTAAAAGTTTTAAAAATTCATCTATAATTTTAGTGTAATCTTGAGTTTTTAGTTCGTATTCATTTGAGCTTTTCCCAAAACCTGGCATATCAATATAAATATGTCTAAAATCATTTAAATAAGGTGAGAATACATTTTTCATAATATCTTTATTTGAGCCCCAACCATGTAAAAAAACTATATCTTTTTTACAAGAAGGATTTACAATTTCATAAGAAATATCATAAGTTTTATTATCAATACTTACACTTTTTAATGCCAAAGTTATTTGCCTTTGCTTGCATGAATTTTATTTACATATTCATAAGTAACTGGAATATGTTTTTTTCTTGGTAATGAAGTTGCAACACTTTTAAATAAAGTATCAAAATTAGAGAATAAATAGTTTGCCATAGAACCTGGGATTGAATTTATTTCATTTAAATAAACTTCATTATCAACTATAAAGAAATCACATCTAATTATTGAACCTTCAAATAAATTATTGTAAATCTTTTCAAAAGCATCTTTTACTTTTGCATTTAATTCTTCACCTAAATCAACTTCTACAGCTTTTGAAGTTCTTGAAAAATCTAAATATTTTTTATCAAAATCTAAAAATTCTGTTTTTTGAGGCTCTTCTATAATTGAGAATTTAAATTCACCATTTACTTTAGTACCTGCTAAGTTGTATTCTTTAACACCTGAAATAAAAGGTTCAATAATTATTGCATTATCAAACTCATATGCAACATCTAAAGAATAATCTAATTCTTCTTGTGTTTTAACAATTGCTACACCAATTGAAGAACCAAGTCTAACTGGCTTTACAATTACAGGAAAAGTATCAACTGTAACACTATCACCTTTTGTGTAATATTTATAATCAATAGTTTTAACATCAACAGAAGAAGCATAACCTTTTGTTAAAAATTTATTTGAACTAACAACACATGCTTCTGTTCTTGGTGCAATAAAAGGGATATTAAAAAATTCTAATACTGAAGATAAAATACCATCTTCACCATCTCCACCATGAGAAAGGTTTAAAACAACATCAAAATCTATAGGTTTATCTTTTCCTAAAAGTCCTGCTTTTTTAAAGAAACCATTTTTTGAAATAGTAACTTTATCACATTTTTTATACTCACCTGAGCTAAATAATTTTGATTTAATAGTGTTAGTTGGAATATGATAAAAGTCTCTATTTTCATCTAAAAATATATAAACTAATTCATCACTTAACACATCTTTCATTGCAATTGAACTTACAATTGAAATTTCATGTTCAAAACTAACCCCACCAAAAACTACTGCTATTTTCATTAAATTCCCTTGATTTCTATTTTTGTAATTTTTTTAATGCTTCTTTTACTAAATCGCTTGTATTTGTAGAAGTACAAGTTTTTAAAACTTTTGCTAAAACATCTTTTTTAAATCCTAATGATTCTAAAGCTAATGATGCTTCTAAAGAAGCAGAATTACTGCTACTATCATCTTCTGCATTTAAGTCAATAACTATTCCTGAAAGTTCTACTAAAATACGACTAGCACCTTTAGGACCAATACCAGGTACTCTTTTTAGCATTGAAACATCGTTTTCATTTACTATTTGCGCAAAAGATGAAGGAGTAAATGTTGAACAAATTGCAAGTGCAACTTTTGGTCCAACACCATTTATTTTGATAACTGTATCAAAAAGCTTTTTTTCACTTGAGTCTAAAAAACCATATAAAGTTTGAGAATCTTCTCTAATTATGTGTGTAATATCTAATGTCACATCATCACTAATAATTTTTGAACTACAATTTAGTGAAACAAATATTTCATAAATTATCCCATTAACATTAACATTTAATAATGTTGGTTCTTTTTTAATTATTTTACCTATAAGGCCTACTATCATTAATTCTTCTCTTTGTACAACTAATCGTCTAATTTAATATTCTATAAATTAATATAATTATATAATATTTGTACTTAAACTAAAAGGTTAGTATCATGATTGATTTAATAACAAAAAAAATTAGTAATAAGATTATTTTTGCACTCTTTATTTTAATGACAATTTCAAGTATTGCAATTGTTATTTTAAGTACTTCAAAAGTATCAGAAGACTTGATTACTAATAAAAAAGAAAATCTTGCGATGCTAAATGCAGCAATGTTCCAAAGTTTAAAAAATGCAATGAACACTGGAGATCCTGCTCAAATTGCAAAAGCAGAAGATGATGCTAGAAAAATTGAGGGTGTAAAAAATCTCACAGTTGCAAAAAGCAAAGAATTAATGGAATTATATCCTTCTGAATCTATTTTCACTAAAGATATAGAAACTATAAAAGCATTTAAAAGTAAAAAATCTGCCCTTTTAGAAACAAACAATAATCAAGGTCATAATATTAGAATGATTAAGCCTATGATTGCAACACAAGAATGTCTAATGTGTCATGCAAATCAAAAAGAAGGTGATGTAATTGGTGTAATGGACTTAACATTTTCCCTTGACAAAGCAGATAGTGAAATCTCAGAATTAGTATTATATATTTCATTTATATCGGCTGTTTTAGGATTGTTAACAATTATACTAATATTACTTATTGTTAAAAAAGCTACAAATCCAATTGAAAAACTTAAAAAAGGTTTTGAAAACTTACTTGAATCAAATGATCCATCAATTTCATTAAATGTAGAATCAAAAGATGAAATAGGTGAAGTATCGCAGCTATTTAATTCTTATATGGATAAAGTAAGAGCCGGTCTTAAGAAAGATGAAATTGTAATTGAAGAAGCAAGTGATATTTTAGAGAAAGCTAGTAATGGTTTTTTTGTTTATCAAGTAGGAGAAACTGCATCAAACCCTCATGTTGAAGATTTAAAAAATAAATTAAATGAAATGATCAAAAACACAAAAGATACGCTAGATAAAATCAATGATACTCTTAGAAAATATTCTGAATCAAAATTTGATCATAAGATTGATGATGAAGGAATATATGGAGATTTAGGTTCTTTAACAGCTGGAATTAAACTAGTAGGAAATAATACATCAGAAATTTTAGCAATGATTATGAATACAGGTGATTCCTTGAATCAAAATACTGCTGTTTTATCAAGTGCCTCAAATAATTTATCACTTTCTTCAAATCAACAAGCAGCTTCTTTAGAGGAAACAGCTGCGGCATTAGAAGAAATCACAGCGATAATAAGTGCTAATACACAATCGACTGTTAAAATGTCAAAGTTAGCTCAGAATGTTACAGGTTCAGCAAAAACAGGTCAAGAACTTGCAAATAGAACAGCAGAATCTATGGATGAAATAAATGTACAAGTATCATCTATTAATGATGCAATTGAAGTTATTGATCAAATTGCATTCCAAACAAATATTTTATCTTTAAATGCAGCTGTTGAAGCAGCAACTGCAGGAGAAGCTGGAAAAGGTTTTGCTGTTGTTGCACAAGAAGTAAGAAATCTTGCAAGTAGAAGTGCAGAAGCTGCTAAAGAGATTAAAAATATTGTAGAAGCAGCAACATCAAAAGCTCAACATGGAAAAACAATTTCAGATAATATGATAGAAGGATACAGTGAATTAAATCAAAATATATCTAACACAATCACAATTATCGAAGAAGTTGCCAATGCATCTAAAGAGCAAGAAAGAGGTATTATACAAATTAATGATGCTGTTAATACATTAGATCAAGCAACACAAAAAAATGCACAAGTGGCAGATGAAATCTCTGATATGGCAAAAAATATTTCTGATATGTCAAATGCACTTGTTACAGCAGCTTCTAGAGCTTCATTTATAGAAGAAACTATGGATAAAGTTTGTGATGTGGATTTAGTTTATGATACGGCACAAATAAAAGTTGATATATTAAATACAAAAGATGAAGTTTATGCAAAATTAGGCACTTTTAACTCATGGAAAGTAAAAGAAAATACAAGTTTAGAGCAATGGTCAAATAATCATCTAAATTCAGGTAAAAAAATAGATATAGAAACTATGAATAAAATAACTGAACTAAACAAACAATTTCATAATGATTTACAATCACTAGTAGATGCAAATGCAAACAAAGAAAATAATGAAATTTTAAATCAAAAAGCAAAAGAAGTAGAGTTAAATTCTCTTAGAATATTTGGAAACTTAAATAATGTAAAAAGAATTGCTTGTAAAAAGTAATATTTTATCTAAAGAATAAAAGAAGTTAATCTTCTTTTATTGAGCTTGCATTTGTTTAATAAGTGCTTCTAATTCATCTTCATTGATAATCTCATCTGAAGAATCAATGTTTTTGGCACTTGGAGCTAAACCATATTTAGTTTTGTCTATATTATTGTGTTCACATACAAAATTTACAACTCTTTCTATTTTTTGTCTATGTAAATCTTGGTGTTGTAATAAACCTAAAGCATTTGAAACTTTTTTTTGAACTTTTTCTTTTTCATGTGATAAAAGAGAGAAACTATCAACAGTTTGATTTATCCATTCTAAGTCTTCATATATTAAAGCTGCATTATTTTCTGATTCTTTTATTACATCACATAATTCACTTATTAATTCTTCATATTTCATAAATGTCCTTTAAAACCATTAAGTTATCAATTTTAACCAATTTAAACTTAAGTAAAAGACACTTATTTAAAAGTTATTATTAAATTATTAGTGAATTATTTCAGCAATTAATTCAGTTGCATAACAACCTTTTGGTAATGTAAACTTTAATTCCATCCAGTTTTTATCCTCTTTATAGTTACTTTCAACATCAGAAGGAAAAACCCAAGCAAATCTTCTTGCTCCATCTTCACCTGTTGGTGCTTCGAATTCTTTTTCTATTTCATAAGCTAAATCTACTGAATTTTTAACTCTTTTCCCTGATAATAAGCCAGTTGGAACTCTATCTCTTTCAAAGAATTTATCAGATTCAGTTTCTAAATCTTCAATTGTAAAAATCTTTCCAAACGGATAATGAGATAATAAATCTCCTGTCATAATTTTTAATGGATGTTTTTGTTTTTTCATTCTTTTTACAACATCTAGAGGTAGGTTTAATTTTTGATAAATCTCTTTTGGTTCAAAAGCATCTACAAGTTTTGAGATTTCAATTCTTTTAGAAAGCCAAGAATTAAATAAATGAGATTGATAAGCATTTATATACATTTGCTTTAAGTTTCTTCTTTTTTCTTTTAAAGTTCCTTCAATAATTGCCTTGCCTTTTTTGTAATTATCACCATCAATTCCAAATCGCTGAAATCCAAAGTAATTTGGCATACCTAAAGATACAATACTTCCTAAAGCACTTTCAATTTTTCTTGAATCAATTACATTTACTCTTTTAAGTCTAATAAAAAAACTATTACCTTTTAAATGCCCTACTTTGATTTTATTATTATGATAAGTCGTATCTAAAATCTTGATATTTGGATGATTAAATGTTTTTAACTTTTCTTCGTATTGCTTATGAATAGAAATACTTTGAACTGTCATTGCATTTTTATCTTTAAGTCCTGCATAACCAATATCTCTGCTTCTACAACCAACAAATTTTGCAATTATTTCTAAAGCATCCCAAGTTGCTAAATCTTTTTTCCTAATTTTTAAAACTAAATGCTCGCCTTCACCTGAAAATTCATATAACGGTATTTCTGTAACAACAAAATCATCTTTGTTTTGTTTAAATAAAACATCAATGTTTGAATGGTTTAAGTATCTTTGTAATTGGCTCAATATATTTCCTTGTATATTTTTATTTTTTATATTATTTATTTTTAAAAGTGGTGGTTTTTACTTTTAGTTTCATATTTACCTTCAACTGCTTTAGCAAATATATTTAATTTCACTTTATATTTTTTTGCTATTTTTTCAATTCTTTTTAAATCTTTTTTTGAGAAAGAAAAAAGCATTTCATACTCTTCTCCTGATGTTCCAATATCTTCATGTATTTTCTTAAAAAACTCAAAACCTACTTTTGAAGCTTTTGATAATCTTTCAAGTTCAAAAAATAAACCATCAGAGATATCTAAAGATGCATTTACATATTTTGATATTTCATAAAAAAACTCAGGGTTTAATTTTGGTTTTATAAATTTTGATTTTTTTGAAACTTTTTTGTTTGAAAAAAGTTTTTCTAAATCTTTTTTACAAGATCCTAACTCACCTGTATAACAAAGTAAGTCCTCTTTTTTAACACCAGATCTATAGATTGGATTTTTTGTTTTTGAAACAATTGTCACAGAAATATCAAGTTTTTCATTTGATATTGTATCGCCACCAATAATTTGTATTCCAAACTCTTTAGCAGCTTTTTTAAAACCTTTTGCTAAATCTTTTAAATCTTGTTTTTTATAGGTACTTGGAATTGCTACACTTAAAAGTGCATACTTTGGTTTTGCATTCATAGCAATTGCATCTGAGATATTCACTATCATAGACTTATAAGCAATTTGTTTTAAACTCATCCACTCTTTTTTGAAATGAACATTTTGGAAAAATGCATCCATTGAGTAAACAGTATTTTTAATAACTGCCCCATCATCACCAATAATTTTATTACTTGAAAATTGTTTTATAAAATAGTCTTCTTTATTCATTCGTGATTATACCAAATATGAGCAAAATATACACGTATAATCATATTTTGGATAATTATTCATATAGGATAAAAAATATCCTATTTATTTTAATAAAATTATTGTATAATAAATCTAATTTAAAAAATACAGGAGATAATATGCCAAAAATTAACAAATACGTTGATATTGATACAGTAGAAAGAGAAGCAAAAAAAGATTTAATTGATAGACACAGTCCATTTATTCACTGTGCTGAAACTGCAGTTGCAGGTGAGCCTTTTGAAGTAACAGTTAAAATGGGTAACGAATATACTCATCCAGATGATTTTGATCACTATATTGAATCAGTTACATTATTTAATGGTGAAACTAAATTAGCAGTAGCTACTTACGTTCCAGGAACATTAGGAAATGTTAAAGCACATAATACTACTACTTTCACAATTATTCCAACTGGAAAAAAATTAAACTTAGTAGCTCATGGTTACTGTACTAAACATGGTATCTGGGAATCAACTCCAGTTACTGTTACTGTTTCGTAATTTTAATTAATATAAATTAAAAAGGTAGGAGCTTTTAGCTTCTACCTTTTTTTATGTTTTATAAATAGCTTATTTATTATTCACTTTATTTATTGTTTCATTTGTAGTCTTAATTGTTTCATATTTTGTAGCTAAAATTGAAAACATATAAGCCATTGCAATAACAACAATTCCTATGATAAAAAAATTTCTCATTATAATTCTCCTTAAAAAAACTTATCTTACTAAATATTAACATTAATTTAACTTATTCATTATATACTTTTACAAATACACAAAGGACAAATATGTTAAAAAAATTGTTAATTTCACTTGCTATTATTGGATTACTTTTTACAACGGCAAGTGCAGCTGAAAATAAAATGTTTCAAACAGTAAATCCTAAAGATGCAACTTTAGTTAAAACTGATTCAAGTAAGGAATTTTGTAATGTATGTGGAATGCATCTTACAAAGTTTTATAAAACTTCTCATGTTAGTACATTTAAAAATGGAAACAAAGAACAATATTGTTCAATTCATTGTCAAGCAAAGATACATAATCATCACAAAGATAAAATAAAAAGTATAGAGGTTGTAGATACAAACTCTTTAAAACTTATTAATGCTAAAGATGCTTATTATGTAGTAGGAAGTTCTAAAAAAGGAACAATGAGTGCTATTAGTAAATATGCTTTTTTAAATGAAAATGAAGCAAAGACATTTCAAAAAAAGTTCGGTGGAAAAATTCATACATTTGATGAAGCTTTAGAAATTGCGAAAAACTCTATGAAAAAAGATAATACAAAAGTTGATAAAAATAGAATTAAAATGGCAAAAAAAGGCAAAAAGATATATGCAGCTATGTGTAAGCAAGATGTATATCCTGAATTTAATTCAGTTGGTGAAAGTAAAAAATATATTATAGATAATAATCTATGTAAACCTTTAAAACCTAAAATGCAACAAGCTGTAGCTATTTTTTTATATGATCCTGTATTAGCTGCAAATAAAGATAAGATGATAAAAGTACCTAATGATGCAAAATGTCCGGTATGTGGAATGTTTGTTTCAAAATATCCAAAATGGGTTGCTCAAATAGATGTTAAAGAAAAACATACTCATTATTTTGATGGTGTAAAAGATATGATGAAGTTTTATTTTAATCCTGAGAAATTTGAACATAATCATTCAAAAAATGATATATCAAAAATGCTAGTAACAGATTATTATACTTTAAATGCAATTGATGCTAAGAATGCTTTTTATGTAATAGGATCTAATATATATGGACCAATGGGAGAAGAGTTAATTCCTTTTAAAAATAAAAAAGAAGCTAATAGTTTTTCAAAAAGTCATTTTGGGAAAAAGATATTAAAATTTGAAGAGATTAAAGAAGAACTTTTATATTAATAAAAGTGCAATGCGGTTAAGTCCGCATTGTTTTAATAAGTACTATTTATATTCCATTTTTTACAAAATGACAACAATAATCAACTAGTGAATGTACTCTTAATTTAAATTTTGAATTTGCTGGAACCTCGAATGTTGTCGGCCCTTCATATGTAACCCATTCTTTTGCAGGTAATAAAACTTCTAAATTACCTCTTTGAATATCCATTATTTGTGTATGAACCGTATTTAATTCATATTCACCAGGTAACATAATTCCTAAAGTTTTTCTTGAACCGTCTTCAAATTCAATACTTCTACTAGTGATATTACCTTCAAAAAGAACACTTGCAGCTTTTGCTATAGAAACATTATTAAATTCTGCCATTTAATTTCCTTACATAATTATTTACAAGATTATATCAGATTTTTTATTTGCTTTTATTGAAGCAAAAGGCTAGTTCTTTTTTGATATAATCAAAAATAAATTAACAAGGATAAATAATGACAATTCAAGAAGAATTAGCCTCTTTAATAAAAAATGATGTACTAATTGAAATAGAAGATTATATAGATGAATTATTTGAAATAATTGCAGCAAAAAAAGAAGATGAAAGAACAAAAGAAGAATTAGCTTCAATGCAAGAAATGAGAGATGACTTTAATGAAATGTTAAAAGATTTAGAAGAAAATGAAATTGATGATGAAGAAGCAAAAGAAATCATGGAAGAAATAAATGAAATGAGAAAAGAGGACTAAAACTTTTTATGCAAGGTTATATTATAGATATTAAACCTGTAAAAGATGATGACTTAATAGTAACAATATTAACAGAAACATCTATTTTAACTACTTATAGATTTTATGGAGCTAGACACTCTAATATAAATATAGGCTATAAAATAGACTTTGAACTAGAAGAAACTCGCTCAACAATACCAAGATTAAAAGACGTAATTCAGCTTGGATTCCCTTGGATTTTAGATTATGAAAAAATGTATTGTTGGCAAAGATTTATAAAAAATTTTAAACCGCATTTAAAAGATTTAGAAGAAATTGATGCATTTTATTTTTATAATTTAGATAATTTAGTACATATAATGATTAAACAAAATGCACTTAGAGCAATTTGTGAATCATATCTTTCTATTTTAGAATATGAAGGACGACTTCACACTGATTATGAATGTTTAATATGTGAAAATAAAATTACAGAAAACATTTCACTAGTTAGAGGTTTTTTACCTGTACATGCAAAATGTACTTATTCAAGAATATTCGAAATAAAAAAAATAAAAGAATTATTTGAAGAAAAGAAGTTGATTAATTTAAATGATGAAGAAGTTGAGTATTTATGGAATATAATTTTACAAGGTTTATAATTTAAAGTAGAATTATTAGACTTTATTCGTCTAATAATCTATCTTGTAGTTTTTCTATTGATTGTTCTAATGCTTTAACATTCAAGCCATATCTAGAAGCTTTTTCAATCCCTTTTGCAACATTTTCATCACTTAGTGGATTAGAAATATCACAAACTGTTTTGATTACATCAAGGATTTGTGCTTTTTCTTTAACGGCATCATTACATTTTGGAATATCATCAACAAACTCAATTAAATCAATTAAATTTTCACTTAACTTCCAATGTCTAAATATTTTAGCTGTAATTTCAGATGTAGTAAGTCCAACGGTTTTTCTTTCTGCTTCTGATAAAGGTGCACCTGAAACAATTATTGCTTTGAACTCTTCAGTCTTTTTTTCAGATGTAATTATATCTGCTAATATAAACTTCCCTGCTTCTTGTAATAAAGTAGGAAGTAATAATTCATCTTTCAACTCAAAATCAACTTTTGATAACCATAAACTTGTAAGTGTTGAAGAAAGATTTGAAGCTTTCATAAAATCATCACTTGAAATTCCATAAGGTTCTAAATTTGTATTAAGTAAGTTTTGTACTGTTCCACCAATAGCAATAGAAATTGTAAAATTAATTCCAAGTAAATTAATTGCTCTACCTGGTGTCTCGACTTTTGATCTAAACCCAAACATTGCAGAGTTAGAAATTTTTAATAAAGTCGAGATTATTAAAGCATCTTTTTCTATTATTTCTAATAATTCAGGAGCTTCTTTTTCATACTTTTTTCTAAACTCTTCAATTTCTATAATTGTCTTTGGTAATGGAGGTAAAGACTCAATTTTTTCTACTATATTAACAGACAAAACAACTCCTAAGTTTTTATTATTTTTTAATTATATCTAATTAATTATCAATTGTTAATGAATTATTTAAATTTCTAACTTTAGATTAGTTATTAAACCTAAAGTGCATCACATCACCATCTTTAACAACATAATCCTTACCTTCAAGTCTTAACTTTCCAGCTTCTTTTGCTTTTGCTTCTCCACCTAATGATACAAAATCTTCAAAAGCTATAACTTCTGCTTTAATAAAACCTTTTTCAAAGTCATTATGAATTACGGCAGCAGCTTGAGGTGCTTTAGTTTCTTTTTTTATAGTCCATGCTCTAACTTCCATTTTACCAGCTGTAAAATATGATTGAAGACCTAATTTATCAAATGCTTTATGAATAATTTGCTCTAAACCAGATTCTTCTACACCTAAATCTGTTAAAAATTCTTGTGCTTCATCATCTTCTAGTCCAACAAGTTCTTCTTCAATTTTTGCACATAATACAATTACATCAGCATTAACACTATTTGCATGTTCTTTTACTAAATCAACATATTTATTTCCACCATCTGCTAACGAATCTTCATCAACATTTGTTCCATAAATTATGCTTTTATTTGATAATAATCTTAACTCTCTATCTAAATCAATAAAGTTTTCATCATCTCTATCTTCAAATGAAGATGCAGATTTTAAATCTTCTAAATGAGCTAATAAAGCTTGTGCAATTGGTAATTTAGCTGCTGCAATTTTATCAAATTTTGATTCTTTTTTTAGCTTATCACATTTTTTTTCAACTTGTGTGATATCTGCATAAATAAGTTCTGTTTCAATGATTTCAATATCTCTTAAAGGATCTATTCCACCTTCAACATGAACAACATTTTCATCTTCAAAACATCTAACCATATGTAAGATAACTTCAACCTCTCTAATATTAGATAAGAATTGATTTCCTAAGCCCTCACCTTTTGATGCACCTTTTACTAAACCTGCAATATCAACAAAATCAATTGTTGAGTGCTGAATTTTCTCTGGATCAACAATTTTAGCTAATGCATCTAATCTTTTATCAGGTACTGGAACAACTGCCTTATTTGGCTCAATAGTACAAAATGGATAATTCTGTGCTTCAGCATTCTGTGCTTTAGTTAACGCATTAAACGTTGTTGACTTTCCTATATTTGGTAATCCTACGATTCCTACACCTAATCCCATTTATTTCCTTTTATCATTATTTATTTTCTATAATTAATCTACAACATCCATTATATAGTACTTTTTTGAGAGCTCTTATTATACATAGTAGTAAAATCAAATATCAATATTTATCAAATCACAAGGATTTTATAAGGACTAAAAATGACAAATTTAAAAACACTATCAAAAGAATTCCTACAATATAGGAAGGTATTTTTTATAAACAGATTATAAACAAAAATCCCAAAGAAATAGATAAAGTGTACTTAATAAAATAATATTGATAAAAAGAAAAAATATAATTTCTCATCATCCTTATCTAATAAACTATCTCTTTTCTATTTTAAAAACTTCTTCTAGGTCTTTAACACGTTTAATTAGTTTATTATTAAGTTTTTTATATTTTTCATTTTCTATTATCAGTGCTTTTACTTTACTGTTATTTGAATCTTTAAAATTTTGAGAATCACTATTTTTTATCATTTCTTTTTGTGCTTTTTCAATAAACTTCTCAATTTCTTCTTTTTTCGATTTTAACATTAAGTCATATTTTTCATCTTTTGATGTCAACTCTTTTTCATATTTGTCAATTTGTGAATTTAAAGAAAGTATTTTATCTTCTAAATTAGATGTAGCATTAACCTTTACTATTAAATCCATTTTTTCAGAAGAAAGTTTTTCTAACTTTTTTTTATAATAAAACTCACGAGAGTGTAACTCATTCATATTTTGTATAACTTTTTTATGAAAATCTCTTTTTTCAAGATTTTCTTTTGTAGTTAAAAAAGATATAGTAATATAACTATCTTCTTCACTAACTAGTTTAAAAATTGTATTATTTAAATAAAATTCTTCTTTTGTTTTACTTATAAATTTCGTATTACCTTTCCAAAGTTTTCCCTCTTTTAAAGTCTTAAAAGTATCAACAATAGTACTTTTAGGTATATGAGGATGAATAATATCTGTGAAAGATAAACTTTTTATGTCTTTTTCTTTATATCCTGTGATTTCAAACATCAAATTATTCATATATGATATTTTACCATCAGAATCCATTTTATAGATATAAGCTACGCTGTTTACTGAATCTAAATAATTCGTTATTTCATTTTTTCTTAACTCTTCTTTATATTTAAAATATTTTCTTTCACAAAGCATATCAATTTTTTCAATTAATGATTGTAAATTAATAGGTTTAGGAAGAAAAGAACTAACATTTAAATTAATTGCATTAATAAGCATTTCTTGATCAAATGTAGCAGAGACAATTAAAAATGGTAGATACATATCTGAACGTCTTATAAGTTCAAGTAATTCTAATCCATTGATTTTAGGCATATTAATGTCTGATATTATAATATCAATATTTTTGTTATTCTTGTAAATTTCAAAAGCATCTACACCATTTGAAGCAGTATGTACTTCTTTAAAGTATCGACTTATTGATTTATCGATTATTTCTAAATCTGATTCATTATCATCTACGATTAATATACTAATACTCTTTAAAAAATTCGATTCCATTATCTTAAATACCTATTATTGTAGTTTTTGTCATTTTAACTTATTTCACTTAAAAATATGATAAGATTATTATAGATCAGAAAAGGTAGATAAATAATGCAAAACTTAAATATAATAATAATTGAAAATGATGAGACAATAATAAAACAATTCATCGATATAATAGCTCCTAAAGTACAGTCTCTATATCCATTTTCAGATGGAATCGAAGCATTAAATAATATAAATAACATAAAACCAGATATTATTATTTCTGAACTAAATATGCCTAATTTAAGTGGTGTTTATTTATATAATGAGTTATTAAAAAACAACTTAAATATTCCTATTATTTTTATATCTACCTTTGAAAAAACTGATTATTTTATTGAAGCAATTAAACTTGATGTGTATAAGTTTATAGCAAAACCAATAGATTTTAATATTATAATTAGAGAATTAGAGAAATTTCAAACTAAACTTTTAGAAAAAGAAGAAAGTTTGAAAATAGAAAGCGCAATATTTAGTCAATTAAAAATGGCTGCAATGGGAGAAATGCTACCAAATATTGCACATCAATGGAGACAGCCTTTAAATACAATATCTATATGCTCTTCTGGAATCAAATTAGAAAAAGAATTTGGTAATCTAATTGATAAAAATGATAGTTTAGATAATATGATTTCTAATATGAATGATGCTTTCAATTATATGAATACAACACTTAATGATTTTCAATCTTATTTAAAACCTAATAAATATGAATCTACTTTCTATATTAAAAACACTTTAGAAAAAATTGATAAATTAATTATCTCACAATTAAAGACTTTTGATATAACTATTATAAAAGATATAGAAGATACTCAAGTTTACAATTATGAAAATGAGCTAATACAAGTTTTAATAAATATAAAAAAAAATGCAATAGATGAATTATCAAAAGTTGATCATGCAAAAGTAATAAAAATCACTACTAAAAAAATAGATAATAAACTACTAATATCAATACAAGATAATGCAGGTGGAATTCAAAAAAAACATATGAATAATATTTTTCAACTATACTTTACTACAAAAAAAGAGGAAGGGAACGGTATTGGATTACATATGTCAAAACAGATTGTAGAAAAACACTTAAAAGGAACAATAACTGCAGTAAACGAAGAGTTAATATATGAAGATATTAAATACATGGGTGCTAAATTTAATATTGAAATAGAAATTTTATAAAATCTACTTACATAATCTATCTAGAATAGTATTACTTAATAATCAAAATCATTTTTTTAAAAATATTATAAGAATAACTTATTTAATAAAATAAGTTATTCTTATTAAAATTAAGCAAAATTTTATTTTTATTATATTAGAATACTTTTATCAAAGGAAAAATATTATCCTTTGAGAGAAAGGATTTAATATGGCTTGTGATACAAGTGTAAAAGCTAGAAAAGAAAATAATTTAAATAATAATCATATAGAAAATAATACAGAAATAAAAAAGGATAAAAAAATGAGTTCAAGTATGGTTCAAAAATTAATGCCACAGTTTAAAATGGATGCATATGATGCAAAAACAGGTCACTACACAACAGTTTCAGATAAAGATTATATGGGTAAATGGGCAGTAGTTTGTTTCTACCCAGCAGACTTTACATTTGTTTGTCCAACAGAGATTGCAGCTATGAATGCACACTATGATGAATTTCAAGAATTAGGTGTAGAAATTTTAGCAGTATCAACAGATACTAAATTTTCACATAAAAGATTTGTAGAAACTGAACCAATTTTAGAAGGATTAAAACTTACTATTGGTGCTGATTCAACTACTGAAGTTAGTGAAAAATTTGGAGTATTAATTGAAGAAGAAGGAATGGCTTTAAGAGGTAGATTCTTATTCAATCCAGAAGGAATTTGTGTAGCACAGGAAGTTCAAGCACCAATGGTTGGAAGAAACGTAAATGAATTCTTAAGACAAGTTAGAGCTTGGCAACATGCAACTGCTACAGGTGAAGTTTGTCCAGCAGGTTGGAGACCAGGTAAAAAAACACTTCCAGTAAATACTGACGTAGAGCAAATGACTGGTAGAGTTGGTGATTATATTACTATTGAAGAAATTCTTTCTTAATAGTTTAAACTAATAAAGGGTTAGTCATAGTACTAACCCTTCTTTTTATATAAATTTGATACTTGCGGTCAGCCCTTTATGTTACTAGCATTTTGACCGCAACTATGAGATTTAAGTTCCTAGAAACTCAAACCACCTTGAAATAAAACCCTAGAGTTTCTATTTTCTTCACTTGTAACATCTTTACTATTTGCATTCCATGCTACTTGTAGTTTTCCAAAGAAATTATCATAAGATGCATAATACCCTACTCCTACATCTTGTAATGACTTAGCTTCAAATGTTACTTGACTATTATCAGACATAAAAACTCTTCCTCTATCATAAAATACTCCTACAGTATTTGATAGTTTATTTAGGTTTGGCAATCTATATTTTGCTTCAAGATTTAATAAATATCCATTTTCAGCACTTAATTCACCTGATGGATATAGTTTAACTCCACTAGCTCCTCCTACAGAAAAATCTTCACTTCCATCTAGGTTTTTATTTCCTAGAGCATATTGCATTTTTAAAGACGAATCAAATGTAAATTTATTTGTCAAAGCAATTGTATTTGATAGTTTTAGATTTACTTTTGAATAAGTACCATTTGTATTGGCTCCTGCTTCATCTAGTATTTTATCTGCAATATCATCAAAGTTTAACTTTCCATATGTAAGATTTAAATTTATTTGAGATTGTGTATTTTTTCCATAGGCTAGATAGTTTTTATCATATGCTAATCCTAGGTTTAAAGATTTTGTGTCTTTTTTTGTGATAGAAGATGTACTTCTTACTTCATCTTTTAAATCTTTATTAGCAATATTTAAAGATAGGTTTAGATTCTCTAATCTTGTTCTTTTTATTGGATAAGTTATAGTTGCATCTAAAGTTTTTGAGGTACCTACAGCATCTAATGATTCATAATCTTTTGTAAGTGAATAGTTCGTTTGAGAATAAGACATTTCACCTCTTAAACCATTTGAAGCCAAAGGTAAACTATATGCTATTCTTCCATTTTTTAAATCTGCTCCATTTGAAACAAGTCCTGAAATAGAAAGTTTATCTCCTAGTTTAAATGGTGAGTTTACATTAACTCCAGCCATTACTCTATTTTTTCCTGTATATTTACTTCCTGTATTATCAGCTACAATATATCCATCAATTAGATTACTTTCTTGTGTTGTAATTGCAAAGTCTGATGTTCCTACTTGTTTTCCTGGCATTACATCAGCAGCAGTTACAACTACACCTGGCGTATCATTTATAATAAGCATAGCTCGTTCAAGTGTATTTGTTGAGATTACATTATCTCTTTGTTTTGCATTATCAATCATTCCTTGAACTACAGAATCTTTTACTCTTGAATTATTTTCAAGTTTAAACTCTCCATAGTTTCCTTCAATAATTGCAATTGTAATTACACCATTATTCTTATTGATATTTTGAACAGGTAAATAAGCCCTTGCTACAAAGTAGCCTTGATTTCTATACTCTTTTGTAATTACACTTGTTACTTCTTGTAATTGGTTAAAAGTTAAATCTTTATTTGTATAAGAAGAGATGAGTTTTTGCAACTTATCTTCATTTACATGAATAGCACCATCTATTTTAAAGCTTTTTACAAAGATTGTTCTTCCACTTTTATCATCTTTCATTGGTGGAGCATATTTTTTAACTCCACCTAGTTCTACTAGTGGAGTCTCTTTTTGTTTGATTAAATCTTTTGGTGGTACTACTTGTTTTTGTATTTCACTTATATTTGGTACAGTTGCTCCTAAAAGAATAGAAGAACTTAGTACTGATATTGTTATTATTTTATTCATTTGTTTCATTTTTATTTCCTTATTCTTTTAGTTTTCTTGACTATCTGTATTTGCTACAAAAAATTGTTGATCAACACCTTCTGGAAGGTTAACTCCACCATTTACTAATTCTATTACAGAATTTTTTGAAATTGGAACTCTTACATCTTGTTGTGTTTGTGAACCTTCATTTGTTTGACTATTCTCTTGATTTGTTTTTATTTCACTTAATGTTACTATTTGTGTAGCTACTTCTTCTGCTTCTGGTTGTGAAACAATATTTGGATTGTTGTTTACAACTACTTTTACTGGTGCAGTTGGTACTTTTACATTTGTTTTTATTATAGTAGCTATAATATTATCTATATTACTATTTGTAGCAGGAGTGATTGTATATATTCCATTTTCAAATGAAATTACATAGTTTGAATTTGCCAAATTACCTTGTGAAATTTCATAATCACCAGCATCTTCACCTTCTACTCTTTGTAAAATTCCAGCTAAAGTATCTTGTCCAACTAATCCATTTGCAGTATATGTTAATACTTCATCTTCATCTCCATATACTTTTGTTAAATCATCTGCACGAACTTCAATTGCTTTTGGAGTAATTGTATATTTCCCATCTGTGAATGTAACTGTATAGTTTGAGTTTGTTAAAGCTGTATCTTGTGAAATTGTATATTCACCAGCATCTTCACCTTCTGCTCTTTTTAAGCTTCCAACTAATGTATCACCTGTTTCTAATCCATTTGCTGTGTAAGTTAAAGCTGCATCTTCTTGTCCATACACTTTTGTTAAATCATCTGCACTTACTGTTATTGCTTTTGGAGTGATTGTATATTTTCCATTTTCAAATGTAACTGTATAGTTTGAGTTTGTTAAAGCTACATTTTCAGAGATTGTATAATCACCAGCATTTTCACCAGCTGCTCTTTTTAAAGATCCAACTAATGTATCTTCACCTACTAATCCATTTGCAGTATATGTTAATACTTCATCTTCATCTCCATATACTTTTGTTAAATCATCTGCACGAACTTCAATTGCTTTTGGAGTAATTGTATATTTCCCATCTGTGAATGTAACTGTATAGTTTGAGTTTGTTAAAGCTGTATCTTGTGAAATTGTATATTCACCAGCATCTTCACCTTCTGCTCTTTTTAAGCTTCCAACTAATGTATCACCTGTTTCTAATCCATTTGCTGTGTAAGTTAAAGCTGCATCTTCTTGTCCATATACTTTACTTAAATTATCTGCACTTACTGTTATTGCTTTTGGAGTAATTGTATATTTTCCATTTGTAAATGTAACTGTATAGTTTGAGTTTGCTAATGTTCCTTGTGAAATTGCATAATCTGCTACATCTTCACCTACTTCTCTTTTTAAGCTTCCAGCTAAAGTATCTTCCCCTAATAATCCTGTTGCTTTATATGTTAAAGTTGCATCTTCTTGACCATATACTTTTGTTAAATCATCTGCGCTTACTGTTATTGCTTTTGGAGTAATTGTATATTTTCCATCTGTGAATGTAACTGTATAGTTTGAGTTTGTTAAAGCTGTATTTTCAGAGATTGTATAATCCCCCGCATTTTCACCAGCTGCTCTTTTTAAACTTCCAACTAATGTATCTTCACCTAATAATCCTGTTGCTGTATATGTTAGAGTTTCATCTTCTTGTCCATATACTTTTGTTAAATTATCTGCACTTACTGTTATTGCTTTTGGAGTAATTGTATATTTTCCATCTGTGAATGTAACTTTATAGTTTGAGTTTGTTAATGTTCCTTGTGAAATTGCATAATCTGCTACATCTTCACCTACTTCTCTTTTTAAGCTTCCAGCTAATGTATCAGTTCCTACTAATCCACTTGCAGTATATGTTAAAGCTTCATCTGTAGATCCATATACTTTATTTAAATCATCCGCGCTTACTGTTATTGCTTTTGGAGTAATTGTTAAACTTCCTAAAGTATTTGTTCCTGTTTCATCAAATTCATAATCATCATTTAATAACTTTATAGAAATATCACTATATGTACCTGTATTTGTTAAACCGTTTACAATAGAAGCATCATAAATAAATTTATAATCATCTCCATATACTAAAGAACTACCATCTTCTCCAAAAACAGAGTTTGTCCAAAAATTATCAAGGGATTGAGAAGTTCCATTATAAATTGTATTAGCAGTACTTAGTATATAGTTTATTGCAGTTGGGTACTTTCCTATTTTCCAAATTGCACCACCATTAGTATCAAACGTTAAATATGGATAGATTTTTTTTTGTGCTTCATTTATTTCTATGTCCCATGATACATTACTGAAGGTATCTATTGTCTGCATCTCTTTTGTTGTTTTTCCATATGATGATTCATCTGGCATATTTTCATTTATTGTTTTATCGTAGAAACTATTAGAAACATCACTCTCATCATCATCCCCTATAAGTCCACCAACATTATAATTGCCATCAACACTTCCTGTTGCATATGAGTTCGTTATTGTAGAATCTTTAGAATATCCAACAAGTCCACCAGCATATTTATCACTGCCATCGACACTTCCTGTTGCATATGAATTTGTGATTGTCCCAGATTCTAAATGTCCAACAAGTCCACCAACAAGATAATTGCCATCAACACTTCCTGTTGCATATGAATTTGTGATTGTCCCAGATTGTAAATCTCCAACAAGTCCACCAGTGTCAGAACTTCCTATTACATTACCTTCTGCATATGAGTCAGTGATCGTACCCATAACAATTTCAGCATCATAATTAGTTTCATTGTCTCCAACAAGTCCACCAATATCATCATCACCAAAAACGTTTCCTGTTGCATATGAACTTGTAATATTAGAATTATCATTTTTTCCAACAAGTCCACCAACATTATCATCGCCATCGACACTTCCTGTTGCATATGAGTTCATTATTGTAGAATTTTGAGAATAGCCAACAAGTCCACCAATATAATCATCGCCATCGACACTTCCTGTTGCATGTGAATCCGTTATTGTAGAATCTTCGGAATAGCCAATAAGTCCCCCACCATCAGTATATTTTGCTGTTACATTTCCTATCGCATGTGAGTTCGTTATTGTAGAATCTCCAGAATATCCAACAAGTCCACCAACATATTTATCTCCATCGACACTTCCTGTTGCATATGAGTTTGTAATAGTAGAATTTACAAGTCCACCAACAAGTCCACCAACAACATAATTACCATAGACATTTCCTATCGCATGTGAGTTCGTTATTGTAGAATCTTCAGAATATCCAACAAGTCCACCAGCATATTCATCACCATAGACATTTCCTATTGCATGTGAGTTCGTTATTGTACTGTTAATCATTATACCAACAAGTCCACCAACAAGATATCCTCCTTCAATATCAATATTTGTTAAACTGATATTTTGAATAGTTGAAGAATTTATTGAACTAAAAAGTCCTTGAAAATCTTCTTCTTTTCTACTTATAAAAAGATTATCTATTACATGACCAAGACCATTGAAATTCCCATTAAATCCTCCACCTTCAGAATCTTCTCCTATTGCATCCCAACCTTCTCCATCATTCCAAGTAGAAGTGGAAGTTGCATCAATATCAGCTCCTAACACAAAACTTCCATCTAGATTGCCATTTATACCTTGTAAATCAGTTCCAGTAGTTGAGCCTTCACTTCCTAGTTCTGTTATTACTTTCCATGATGTAACTACACCATCACTTCCTTGTTTTGTTTCGAAGTTATCTCCAGCTTTCAGATTTACTACTGCATTTACATTATATGTTGAATCATTACCTGCATTTACATTTGCTTGACCATAATGTAGTGCTAG
This sequence comes from Poseidonibacter parvus, assembly GCF_001956695.1. Lineage (NCBI taxonomy): Bacteria > Pseudomonadati > Campylobacterota > Epsilonproteobacteria > Campylobacterales > Arcobacteraceae > Poseidonibacter > Poseidonibacter parvus. The sequence goes on along the minus strand of NZ_CP019070.1, from coordinate 902,586 downwards.
TTTTCCATTATCATTTGTAGCTGTGATATCTTTATTTATATTGATATTATTATGAGCTTTTAAAGTAAGTGTATTAGCTGTGTTCCATTCAATTTCATCATTTACATTGATATCTCCATCTTCGCTACCAGCTGCTTGTGTTTCTATTGTCACATTTGTTCCCGCATTTAAGGATGTTTCATAAGCACTTGAATCATCTATTGAAATATCAGTAGGATCAATCAACCAATTTTCAGCTTGTACTTTTGTTGTATTATTTATTGTTACTTCTTTCCCCGAAGTCTCAACAAAACCATCTTTAACTTCAATAGTTCCATCAACTTTAGCTTCGCCACCATGAGCGAATACTTCAACCTTCCCCATTAAACCATCTAAAGAGTTAGCTTCAATAATACCAGTATTATTAACTACACCTTTTAAAAGTTCATTAACTGCATTTGTAGTTAAGTAAACTTCTCCACCATCAGCTATAATACTTCCAGAGTTTTCAACCATAGAATCTAGTACACCTTTATTTACTGTTAGGTTTACTAAAGAATTTCCATTTAGGTTTAAAGAGTAAGAATCTGCACCTACTAGGTGTACTTTTCCTTTTACAGCTTTTATAGTTCCAGAATTTTTTACTTCATTTGAAGCTAATACTACTGAACCTCCATTTGAAACATTTATTGTTCCTAGGTTTATTACCGAGTTGTCACTTGTGTTTTTGAAGTCATAATTTCCAGCTTGAAAATCACTATCAGATAATTCTGCAGTAGTTCCTAAAATACCTGCTGTATTAATACTTGCGCTAGAATTAAATAAAACTCCATTTGAGTTTAGAATCCAAACTTGACCATTTGCATTAAGTGCTCCACTAATAACAGATTTTTCATTTCCTATTACTCTATTTAAAGTAATAGAAGATGAATTAGGTTGATTAAAGTTTACAGTCTCAGTTGCTTTAATAGAAAAGTCATCCCAATTTATACTAGCTTTGGAAGAATCTTGATTGATATTTGTAACAGTCCCATTTTGTGAAATACTTGCAGTTCCACTTGTTACTGTTCCACCACTTGGTGCTGCACTTGCAATTACAACTGATCCTAAAATTGCTGATACTACCAATGATATCTTTCCACCTTTTAGAATTCTAAATTGTGACTTGTAATTAAACTTATTTTTCAACATTCTATTTCCTAACATTAAAATTATTTAATTAATATATCAAACCCATATCAATCTAAAATCAACAAGAGTAATTATTTTTAAGGAATTTTCAATTTTATTAATTTATTGCTAATTTCACCTACTGTAATTTTATATAAAAACAAGAAAAATAATTATTTTTTAAATAGATAAGCATTAAATAAATAAATTTAAATATAACTATATTTCTCAAGATAATCTATTATTTGATCACTACAATTTTGAATATCAAACTTATCTGTTCTTATCTCTATTTGAGGTTCATTTGGAGATTCATAAGGTGAATCTATTCCTGTAAAGTTTTTAATATCACCATTTCTTGCTTTTTCATACAAACCTTTTGAATCTCTATTTTCACAAACTTCCAATGGTGTATTTACAAAAATTTCAATAAACTCATCACAGTTTACTAATGATTTTGCTATTTGTCTATCTAATTTAAAAGGAGAAATAAAAGCAGTAAGAACAATAAGACCTGCATCTACAAATAGTTTTGATACTTCTCCTATTCTTCTTATATTTTCAATTCTGTCAGTTTTATTAAATCCTAAATCTTTATTTAGTCCATGTCTTATATTATCTCCATCTAAAAGATAAGTTTTTATTCCTCTTTTAAATAATTTGTTCTCAACTGCATTTGCAATGGTTGATTTTCCTGAACCACTTAATCCTGTAAACCATAAGATACAAGGCCTTTGATTTAGAGATACTTCTCTTCTTTTTTTAGTTATAATTTGATTATGCCATTTGATATTTTGATTTGTATCTCTTGTTTTTATCATTTTATTCTCTTTTGTTAAAATTTATTTTATATTAAAAATACCTTTAGGTTCATCAAACATTACATACCACAGTTGTAATCCTCTTGGACTTTTTCCATAATAGGTATATCCCCTTTTTGTCATGTAGTTTGTATTCTTACCTAAATTATCTAATTTTTTATTCTCTAACTCTACAACCAGACCATAAGCTTTATTTTCAAATCTTTTTTTTAATTCACTATAATTTAGCTGCATTAGCTTTTTTCTAATAGAATTACTCCCTCGAAATTCTTGTTGTATAAACATCCTAAAAAAGAAAAATATACTATCTGATCTAATAAAGTATTGAGGATAAACCGTACTCACTCCTACTATTTTATTATTATTTAAAATAAGTGTTGAGACTTCTTCTATCCTTTTATAAGCTTGTTCTTTTGATAATACTCCAGAAGAAATCCACAATGATAAAATATCTTGTTTTTCCTCTTTTGTTAAACTTTGATAAACAAATTTAAGATTAAGATCTATCATTTTGTTCTCTCTTTAGGATTTCTAATGAATTCTTTGCTTTTACATTTCCTGGGTCATATTCAAGTATCTTTTTAAAATTTTCTTCTGCTTTTTTAAAATCACCTTTTTTATAATATATAAAACCTAGTGAATCATAACTTTCTAAAATAGAAGCATCACTCGAAATTACTTCAAAAAGAATCTTTTCTGCTTCGTTATATCTTTTTAAATCTCCTAAACAAATCGCTAAATTAAATTTAGAAGGAAGGTGGTCTTTTTGAATTTCTAATGCTTTTTTAAAATGAATAATAGCTTCTTCTTTCCTATTTCCATTAATAGAATCGTTTCCTTTTTCAAAATATGTTGATGCCTGTTCAATAATTGATACTGGCATTTTAACTTCTTCTATGTCTTCATTGTCAATCATGTAGTTTATCTTTGATTCTTTACTCTCTTGATTTAAAATCTCTAATTTTTGATAAGGGAGCACAGTTATTGCAAATACTTCATCTACTCCACTTTTAAACTCTACAAAGGAAACAATATCACCTGTTTTAATATTTACAATCCAAACTCCACTAACTCTTTTAGGAAGTTTAGTGATTTCAAGTCCACTAAATGTAGCACTTTCTCGTACCTTGGATACTCCAATAAAAGCAAAGTCCCCAACTATATCAAGACCTCTTGTAAATCCTGGAACTCTTGCAATATCTACCACTTCTTTGGTATCAAAATCATATCTTGAAATTGTTCCTTTTCCTGATTCTAATAAATATAATTTTTCCTGATGCCACCTAGGAGAATGTGGCATTGAAAGATTTGAAGCTAATATTTCATTTGTTGTAACATCCATAAGAACTCCACCATTTGCTTTTGTTTCTCTCCATCCTAAAGGTTCATTATTTGTTCCTAATGCTGTTGCATATCTTGGTTCTCCATCTTTTGAACAAAACCCATTTAAATGGCATTTATCAAGGGGTTGAAGCAATGATATAAAAGGCGGTTTCCAAATAGGTTTAAAACTACTATTAGGTTCTTTTATACATAAACATGAAAATTTGGTATTTATAAAATATAATTCATCTCTTAAATATTCCATTTCATGAATATCTATATCTCCTGTAAAGTGAATATTTTGGGGAATATAACATGCATCAAAATTTCCACCTTCAAGATTTTGTGTTACTCCTAAAAAATTAGAAAATTGGTAGATACTATGACCTAGTCCCGCATATAATCTTCCATCTTTTTTACACATACCCATTGGTCTTGGATAATCTTTATATCTTAGATCAATCTTCCCATTATCTTGACCTAAAATAATGATTTTATTTGTTTGATAAGTAGTGATAAGTATACTTATTTTTGTTTGTTTGAAAAACTCAATAATATTTTTTGAATAAGCAAGATTAATTTTTTCTTCTTTATTCTTTTCAGGATTAAAATTATAATTTTGCATTAGATTCCTTAAAATCATTAAATTTAAAAGCTAAAGCTTTTGTAAAATATAATTTTAGAATTTATATCAGATTACTTGGGACTTCCTATTCATCTTTTAAAAACTAAACATATTTTATTAATATATCAAACTAACATCAACACAAAATCAATAAAACAATATTTACAACAGTAAAAGTTTTAGTTTATGTAAAAAATATACAATCTAAAATATAAAGTCATTTCACATATTCATTGATTTTCCATTCATTTTGATATGATATAATTTTTGATAAAATAATTAAAAAGTAGTAACTATTGATAACTAACCTAAAAGAATTAAATGTATTATATATAGATGATGATAAAATAGCTTGTAAACATATGCAAGCAACCTTATCTTATTTTTTTAAAGAAGTATTTATTGAATATAATGGATTAAATGCTTTAAAAACATATCAAAAAGAATCTGTACATCTTTTATTAGTTGATTATGATATGCCTATTATGAATGGTTTGTCTTTTTTACAAGAAATAAGAAGAATAAACAATTCTATTCCAGCAGTAATAATTAGTTCTTATAATGATAAAGAAAAATTATTAAAAGCTATAAAGTTAAACCTTGTAGCTTATTTAGTAAAACCTTTAGAGTTTAGTGAGTTAAAAGATGTTCTTGAAGAGTGTGCTTTCTGGATGAATAAACATGGATTATTAAAAGTTAATATTTCAGAAAATTGTTTGTATGACTATTCTACAAAAACAATAAGAACAATAGATGATGATATTATTGCACTAACTTCTTATGAATATAGGATATTTGAGTATCTTTTAACAAATAAAAATAGAGTAGTAACTTTTGAAGAAATATTTTATGCTTTAGATAGTAATGATACAAATAAAAAATCTTTGACAAGCCTAGTTTATAAGATAAATAAAAAACTATCAAGTCCTATAATTAAAAATATTAAAGATGTAGGATATACAATAGTTGGTATAAAATAATGATTTTTAAGTATTTTCTTTTTTTCTTTTTTACAATATTTTCTTTTGCAAATAGTTTGATTATAAATAAAAATCAAGATTTACATTTAATGAAAGATTTTTTAATCTATGAAGATAAAAATAATCTTACAAAAATAGAATCCATATTAGAAGATAAAAGTATTTTCAAAGAAGTAAAAAAAAATAATATAGGAATTAAAAAACACCCTATTTGGACATATAACAAGATAAAAAACACAACAAACAAAATAGAAAATCTCATTTTTTCAAACCCAAGATCGGGGATTGATTTTATAAATGTTTATATTACTCATAACAATAAAGTATTAGATGAAATAACTCTTGGAGATATGGTAAGTCAAAATGAAACAAGGTTTATTTATAGAAAATCTGATTTTGCTTTAGAGTTATTACCAAATAAAGAGTACGAGATATTTATAAGATATAAATCTTATGGTCCTATTGATTTAAACTGGGAAATCTATAATAAAAACAGCTATGTTTCCTACATCTCAAAGGAATCACTAATCTTTGGTTTTATTGCAGGTTTTGTGGTTTTGATTTCAAGTTATATAATATTTATAGATAGACTTCTTCCCTCAATGTCTCATAAATTATATTTTGTAGTAATGATTGGCTCTTTATCTATGCAGTTTTCAATCACTGGAATTTTGTATCAAATAGGAGTACCGATATATCTTAATACTATTTTATCTTGGAGCTTTGGTAATTTTGCAGCTGCATGTATTGGTTTTTTCCCTATTTATTTTTTTGATTTAAAAAAACTTATGCCTAAAACTACTTTATTATTATATATTTTAAGTTTTATTCTTTTATTTTTTGCAATCTTATTTCTTTTTTATCCATTGAACTATGATTTACTTTATTTATCAACAATTGCAAACTCTATATTTCTTCTTGTAAGTTTTATATTAGGTTATGTTTCTATTAACTTATATTTAAAAAAAATAGATGGAGCTATTTTCTATTTATTTGCAAATACATCTTTTACTATTGCTGCAATATATTTTTCACTTGGAATTTTAGGTCTTGTAAAAGCTGATAGTTTATTTTATTTTTCTTTAGGTATTGGTTCTATTTTTAATATATTATTTATAGGTATGTTGATTGTTCGAAGATTACTTCGTATTAAAAAAGAAAAAGATGATGCATTAGTATTAATAAATGAATACTCAAAACTGTCAAATATAGGACAATCGATGGTTAATATTTCTCACCAATGGAAAGAACCGATTAATCACATATATTATGCAGTTAATAATATAATTGCAGCAAAAGAGTTTAAAGACCCAAATTTAGAAAATATAATTGATAGTTCTATAGATCAAATTAAAGATACAGCTAAATATATGACAAATACTGCAAAAGATTTCTTATCTATATATCAAGACAAAACGATTATAAAAAATATTGAAATTACAAAGTCTATAGAGTTAATTATTGATATTTTGAAAAAAGATATATCACAAATGAATGTGAAAATTGAAATTAATTCAAATTATAATAATTTTATATTAGCAGACAAATATCTTGTTTCTAATGTATTAATGATAGTTTTAGAAAATAGTATAAAAACTTTTAGAAATAGAAATATAAAAAAACCTAGAATTGGTATTAATATAACAAACTCAGAAAAAATAGTTACAATAAAAATAGCTGATAATGCTGGAGGAGTAAAAGAATATCCAATAGATTCTATTTTTAAAAAAGATTTAACAAATTCCAATTCAACTGGCCTTGGATTATTTTTAGCAAAAAATATTTTAACTATGAAATTATATGGTGATATAAGTGTTCAGAACTTGAAAGAAGGTGCTTGCTTTACAATAGTTTTAAAAGATGTATAAATATTTACTAATATCAACCTCATCAATTTGTTCTTCTTTTTACTAAAATTAACTTATCTATATAAATATATCTCAAATGATACTTTTATAATACTTTTTTCAAATACAATAATTAAATAATAAATTAAAGGGAGAGGAAAGATATGATTAGTCCAAAGTATTATAAGAATATTGAAGACTTTATAGTTGAAAATAACAAAGATTCAAGATATTTAATTCTTATTACTGAAAATACAAATCTTGATATAGATAAATTAGAAGATTTTAAAATATCAGGAGCAATTTTTCCTGAAATCATTTTAAATAATTCTCATTATAAAGAAGGTTTATTAGCTTCAGTTATTGATGATAATTTTAATGTAGACCTAATAAAAGATATGAAAACCTTTGAATCAAATGAGAAAACCTTTCAAGACAAAGAAAGTTTAATCGTTTTATTTGATGCATTAAGTTCTGATATATCATTATTTTTAGATAACTTATTTGAAAGTGTTTCTGAGCAAACAAAGATTATTGGTGGAGGTTCGGGGAAAATGACGCTTAAACAAGACCCTGTGATTTTCCATGATGGAACTTTACATCAAAATGCTGCAATTGTTCTATCTACTAATGCTAAGTTACATATAGGAATAGAAAATGCTTGGGAAAAACTTCAAGGTCCTTTTGTAGTTACTAGTAGTGAAAAGAATGTATTAAAAACTTTAAATTTTTCTAGTTCATTTGAAGTATATAAAGATTTTGTAGAAAAAGATTCTGGCAAAAAAATTACTAAAGACAACTTTTTTACTATATCAAAATCTTATCCATTAGGAATAATAAAATTTGATAAAGAAGTAATTGTAAGAGATCCTATTGCAATAGATAAGGATAATAACATAGTTATAGTAGGAGATATTCCACAAAATTCTACAATCAATATTTTAAAAGGGAATAAACAAAACTTAATTGATTCAGGGAATAAAGCTATTTTAAAATTAAATAAAGATTTAGATAGCCATAAGAATATATTAATATTTGATTGTATTTCAAGGTCATTTTTTATAGATGAAGAACTAAAAGAAATTACAAAAGAATTAAAACAAGGATCGATATTATTTGGTGTACTTTCAGTAGGTGAAATTGCAAACACAAGTGATGAGTATTTAAGCTTTTATAATAGAACTTGTGTGTTGGGTATGTTATGTTAGTTGAACAGCTATCAGTAGCATTTAAATGTCATAGTGCTATTGGAAACAGTAATGACTTAAAAGAAATGATACATGAAGTATTAAGAACTTTTATAAATGAAACTTATGCAGTTTATGGTGAGTTTTACTTATGTGATGAAAATAATCCTTGTAAAAAATTTGATTCTTTTGGAAGATTTATTGAATTTGATTATAAAAAACATTTAATGTATACAGACTCAATAAATTTAATAGAAGACAAAGATAAAAAAATACTATCAATAAAATTAGATAATGGAATAATTTTTTTAATTTCTAAAAACTTAAGTGCAGATTGTTTATTTTTCAGATCAATGTTTGAAAGCTTATTACCTAAATTGAATCTTAGTGTTAATGCATGTTTAAATGTTGAAAAACTTCTTATGTCTAATAAATTACTTGAGAAACAAAAAGAAGAGTTAATAAAAGCTAATAATATAAAAGATGATTTCTTAGCAAATATGAGTCACGAATTAAAAACTCCATTAAATTCTATAATCATCTTATCTTCAATAATGAAAAAAAATAAAGAGAATACTCTTCTTCCTAAAGAAATAAAAAATATATCGATAATAAACAATAGTGCACATGATCTTTTAGATTTAATAAGTGATGTCTTAGATATGTCAAAAATAGAAGCAGGAAGAATAAATATTTTAAAAGATACATTTGATATAAAAGAATTTATTTTAGATGAATATGAAATATTAAAACCCTTAGTAAAAAAAGATCTTGTTAACTTTACATATGAATTTGAAGATGTAAATTTCAATGTATACTCAGATAAGCTTCGTTTAAAGCAAATATTAAAAAACCTATTAAGTAATGCTATTAAATTTACAAAGAAAGGGGAAATAAAAATTTCTCTTCGAGATAACAAAAATTATTTTAATATTACTGTAAAAGATACTGGAATTGGAATACATAAGAATAATCTAAAAAATGTTTTTGACAGATTCAAACAAATAGAAACTTCATGTAATAGAGAATTTAAAGGTACAGGTCTTGGGCTTGCTATATCTAAGGAATTAGCTACTTTGCTTAATTGTTCTTTAAGTGTAGAAAGTGAACTTGATAAAGGTAGTATTTTTACTCTTAAGGTTCCTAAGAAAGAATCTTTTTATATGATACTAGATGAAATAGAAAATAAAGAACAAGAAGAGCAAGAAGAAAAACTAGAAGAAAATATAATTAACAATAAAAAAGAAGAGATGAATATATTGTTATTACATTCAAATTCTTTAAAACTCTTTTCATTTACAATTGCATTAAAAAAACATTTTTTAGTTACCCCTTTTGATTCAACAATCAAATTAGATAAATATTTAAATGATCAAGAAGAAAATAATGCACTTATAATATTCGATGAAAATATAGAAAACCTTGAAAATTTAGAGTCATCGATATTAAAAAATAAGTATGATTCGATAAAATTAGAAGAAAATACAAAAATTGAATCAATAATAAATAATATAATTAAACAAAGGTACAACAATGAAAACTAATATTAAAGATTTTAATATTTTATTAGTTGATGATATTGAAGATAATTTATACTCATTAGAACTATTAATAAAAGAAAACTTTGAATTAAATATTTTCAAATCACTAAGTGCTGAAGATGCAATGAATGTCATAATAGAAAATAAAATAGATTTAATTTTATGTGATGTCCAAATGCCTGATATTGATGGTTTTGAATTCGCACAATACTTGAAAGAAATTGAAAATACAAAAGATATACCAATTGTATTTATAACAGGAATCTATAATAAAGATGAATATAAGAGCAAAGGTTATGACTTAGGAGCTGTTGACTATATTACAAAACCTATTAATGATGAATTATTCTATTCAAAATTAAATGTATATATTGATATTTACAATCAAAAAAAACAAAAAGATGAAAAACTAGAAAAAACAGAAAGTCTACTTGTACATAACAGTAAAATGGCAAGTATGGGAGAAATAATAGGATTAATATCTCATCAATTAAAACAACCTTTAAATACCTTATCTTTATATTGTGCAGATGTAAAACTCTCTCATGAATATGGTGAAATAAATGATGAATATATTAAAGAACATTCAGAAAATACTAAAAATCAAATAACATATATGAATGAAACGATTGATAGCTTCTTAGATTTCTTTAATCCTAATAAAATAAAAAGCAATTATTATATTTCAGAAGCAATAAATAAAGCTTTAGAATTATTAAAAAGTAAAATACATATTAATGATATTAAATTGAATATAGATATTGATGAAACAATAGAAATATTAGGCACAGAAATGGAATTTACACAAGTTGTAGTTAATATTGTTAATAATTCAATTGATGCTTTCATAGAAAAATATCCTAATAATGAAGATGTCAATAAAATAATAAATATTTCAGTTAAAAAAGAATCTGATATAATTCTAATTACATTAGAAGATAATGCTGGTGGGATATCTAATAATAATATTGAAGAAATATTAGACCCATATTACACAACAAAAGAAAATGGAACAGGCGTTGGTTTATATATGGTTAACTTAATAGTAAAAAACTATATGCATGGTGACCTAAAAATATCCAATTCTAATATAGGATTGAAATTTGAGATATTCCTATCTTAAAATATTTAAGGTAATAATTATAAAATTAATCTGTAAAAGATGAAAGGCATTATATTGGATAATAAAAAGTTTTTAAAGAAATTAAACATTTTGTACGTAGAAGATAGTCTAAAAACAGCTGAAATGTTTACTAAAATACTAAAAAGAATGTTCGCAAATGTTTATACTGCTTCAAATGGTAAAATAGGTTTGCAGCTTTATAAAGACAATCCTATTGATATTATTGTAAGTGATATTAATATGCCTATTATGGATGGTTTAATAATGTGTAAACATATTAGAGAAGAGAATAAAGATATTCCCATAATTCTTACAACAGCAAGAAATGAAACAGATACCTTACTTGAAGCTATAGAACTTAATATAAATCATTATCTTATAAAACCAATTATTCTTAATCAATTAGTCAATAAATTATATAAAGTATGTGAAAAGATACAAGCAGAAGAAACTAAAAACTTATTAAAGCAATACAAAAACGTTGTTGATAAAAATCTAATTGTAAAAAAGTTTGATCTTGAAGGAAAAAATACCTATATAAATAAACAATATGAAATATTATCTAATTATACAAAAGATGAATTATTAGGTAGTAAATTTGATTTTGATGTGATTAAAGATACTTCCATAGAAAAAACTTATGAAATTTGGGAAGCTCTAAAAAATAAAAAAACTTGGGAAGGAAAATTAAAAAAAAGAACTAAATACAATCAAGAGTATATAGTTTCTGCATCTTTTTCTCCTATATTAGATTTTAATAATAATATAATAGAATATATATCATTATCAAAAGATATTACAGATAGTGAAGTTTTAAATAATTCTTTAATAAGTGAAATAGATACTTATAAAGGAGATGTAACAAGTAAAAGACATCTTCTTAATGAATACCAAAATATGGTTAATCATTCAAACTTATTAGTTAAAATTGATACAAATCTTAAAATAACTTATGTAAACAAAAAATTCTTAGAAGTAACAAATTATGATACATCAGATTTAATACAAAAAGATATTTCATTTATTTTAAGCAACTTAGAAAAAGAAGATATTTCTTTAATTTTAGAATCATTAATAGCAAATAAGAATATTCAAAAAATTGTTACATTTAAAAATGAAGAAGCAATTAGTTATATTAATTTTAACTTTACTATTATAAAAGATCAATTTGGTAATACTCTAGAATATGTAGCCTTAGGTAATGATATTACGGAAACAATCAATTTACATCAAGAAATTGAAGATACTCAAAAAGATGTAATTTTTACTTTAGGATCAATTGCTGAAAGTAGATCAAATGAAACTGCAAATCATGTAAAAAGAGTTGCAGAATATTCATATATCCTTGCTAAAAAATATGGTTTAGAAGAAAAAGAAGCACAATTATTAAAAATAGCCTCACCAATGCATGATATTGGGAAAGTTGGAATTCCTGACAGCATTTTAAACAAGCCAGGGAAATTAACGCAAGATGAATTTCATATTATGAAAAGTCATGCAGAAATTGGTTATGAAATGTTGAAAAACTCTAATAGAGAAATATTAAAAGCTGCAGCAAAAGTTTCTTATGAACATCATGAGAAATGGGATGGGTCAGGATATCCAAGAAGATTAAAAGGTGATAATATTCATATTTATGGACGGATTACTGCAATTGCTGATGTATTTGATGCACTTGGAAGTGCTAGATGTTATAAAGAAGCGTGGCCATTAAAAAAAGTTTTAGATTTAATAAAAAATGAATCAGGGAAACATTTTGATCCAAAACTTGTAGATTTAATGCTAGATAATTTAGATGATTTCTTACTTGTACGAGACAGCTATATTGATAAATTTTAGAATTTAACAACTAAAATCTGATTTAGAAGAAATTCTTTGTTTTTTTATCTGGATTTTTTTCCGAATCTAAGATTATACGTTCTAAACTTTCAATCTTTTTTTTATCTATTTGATGACTCTGTTCTAAAAATTCTATACTATGATTTTTAGAAGCTAAAGTTTCTTCTAATGCAGTTAATCTATTAGACATTGATAACTTATCGTTTTTCATAATAATTAAATTTTTCTGTAGTTTTGCAATTTCATCATTTTTACTTTTAAGTGTTTTTATATGATTATCTGAAGTACCTAAACTATTTGTTTCATATGCTTCTAATTGAACTAAAAGACTTTGATTTGTTTTTAATAAAGAAGCATATCTTTCTTCTGCATTTAATATAGTTCTATTTAACAAACTTATATTTTCTTCATATGATTCTTTTTCTTTTAATATATTAAATTTTTCTTTTTTACTATCTGCAATACTATGCAATAACTTTTTATTTAATTCTTGTTTTTTCTTTTCTTCATCAGTTGTTATAAAACCTATAAATACATATTCTACAATCATAGAATTATTATTATCAATTACTGGAACAATAGTAACTTTATTGTAATAAATTTCATTATTTTTAGTAATACTTTTTATTGTATCGTTAAAAGTATTACCTTCTTTAATAATATTCCACATATCATTTATTTGTTTTTCATTTCTTTGATTAAATAAAAAATTAGAACTTTTGTTAATAATTTCATCTTTTGAATAGCCTGTATTAGAGCAAAAAACATCATTTACATATGTTACATTATTATTCACATCTATTTTTACTACTAAAGCAACATCTTCAATTGTTTTAGTGTAGGTTTCCAATTCTTTTTGCTTATCAAGTAAACGAGATTTTAAATATATTTTTTCACATGTACTAACTATTACTTCATTAGTTTTATTAATATCAATTGGTTTAGTTATATAATTTGTAACTTGTAATTCTAATGCCTTCATTATTACATTAGCTTCACTTCTTGCAGTTACTAATATAACTAATGTTTCATTATCATCTTCTCTGATCTTTTCAACTAATTCAATACCACTCATTTTTGGCATATTAATATCACTAATAATTAAATCAAACTTGATTTCTTTATCAAAACTTTCTTTATATGCTAAATAACCATCTAAACCATTCTCACAAATAGTTACATTTGTAAATTGTCGATTTAGTATTCTTGAAAATATTTCTCTTGCAGGTTTTTCATCTTCAACATATAAAACATTTAATTTTTTCATATATGTTTGTAATTCATTCATAATATTAATCTCTTTAGTTAATTTCTATTTTATAGCCAAGGCCATAATGATTTATAATCTTTAAATCTGGTATTTTCTTTTTTAGTCTTACTATTAAGTTCTTTAAATTTGAACTATAGTTTAAAGAACTAAATTCATCTTTCCAGATATAATCGATAATATCACTTTCAGAATAGATCCTATTTGGAGAAGACAATAAAAAACCAATAAATTGTAACTCTTTTTTAGTAAGTTTTATAATAATATTATTTTTATATAATATATTTTTACTTTTATTCCAAGAATAATCTTTATTAATAATTAAATCATTTTCTAACAAATCTTGATCTTTGATTTTTTTTTCTAGAATTTTATTTATTGCTAGAAGTAATTTGTCTAAATCAATGGGTTTTAATAAATAATTTGTAATGCTAAGCTCTATTGCTCTTAACATTTTTTTTGATTCATTTCTTCCTGTTAAAAAAATAAAAGGAATATTCTCATCTATTTCTCTTACCTTTTCAAGGAATTCTAAACCATCCATTTTGGGCATATTTATATCACTAATAATTAGATCAATTTTATGAGTACCTTTAAAGATTGCATAGGCTTCTTGACCATTTTTTGCGATAATTACTTCATAAAATATTTTTTCTAATATGCTTTTTAATTTTAAAGCCATTATTTCGTCATCTTCAATATAAAGAATGCTCAAATGTTTTTTAATATTCATTTATTAATACCTATTCCAAAACGTTATTTATTATACTAAGTAAAAGTATCAAAATAATATCATTTTAATCATCTAAAGAAAATATAATTTTATTTAAGTCAACGGGTTTTAAAATTATGCTTTTAGCTTTTATCTTTATTTCTTCATTTACTTCATTACTTGTAATAATTATTAACTTCTTATGTTTATTTAACAAAATCTTATTTATAAAATCTTCTGATAATTTATCTATATCAATTATAATAGCATCAATAGTTTTATTATTAAGTTCATCTAAAAATTCATTTTCTGTATTTATTTGTAGAATTTCATTATTTTTCTTTAGTTTTATTATTATATTAAAAAACAAAAGATGATCATTATTATAAATTAAAATCTTTTTTCTTTTAATATCTTCAACTATTACTGGTTTTTTTTCAGGCATTGTTTCATATAAATTATTAGTATGAGAAGGAATAATATCTTTACTTACAATAGTATTATTTTTAATTTCTATTTCATTTATATTTTTAGGAATAGATAGTGTAAATTTTGAGCCATGACCAAATTCACTTTCAACTGTAATATTTCCTTTTAACAATTCAGCAAGATTTTTTGAGATAGCTAATCCTAAACCTGTTCCTAAGTGTTTTCTAGAGATACTTGCATCAACTTGTTTAAAACGATCGAATAGATCATCTATTTGCTCTTTATTAATACCAATACCACTATCTTTTACTTCAATTAGAATATTTTCATCTTTTTCTTTTACAATTAAAGAAACTTTTCCTTCACTTGTAAATTTTAAAGCATTTGATAAAAAGTTTTTTACTATTTGACTAATTTTTCGTTCATCACTATAAATTGAATTAATATTTTTATCACATTCAAAATAAAAATCTACATTTTTATCTTTAAATTGAGTGAAAAACATATCTTTGATAATAGTTGTAAGATTATAAATATCAACATCACTATTATTTATAGAAACTTTCCCTGCTTCTAGTTTTGATATATCGAGAACATCATTAATTAAAAATAATAAATCTTTACCACAACTATTTATAATTTCTAAATTTTTTACTTCTTTTTCACTAAAAGTATTTTTACTATTTTTTTTCATTATTGAAGAAAGAACATTAATTGAATTTAGAGGTGTTTTCAATTCATGACTCATATTTGCTAAAAAATCATCTTTTACTTTATTTGCAACTTCTAATTCTTCCTTTTGTTTTACAAGAAGCTTATTTGATTGTATTATTGTATTATTTCTATTTTGTAAATTTGTTTGCATTCTATCCATTGAATTAGCCAAGATACCAATTTCATCACTTGAATCTAAATAAGGAATAGAGGTATTCTCTTCTTTACCAATTCTTTTAGCAATAGAGGATAAATCATCTAGTTTTTTAGTTACTCTATTTCCAATTAAATAAGAAAGTATTATAGAAATCAAGATTTCTAATAAAATAATTAAGAAAGTAGTATTTTTACTTTTTTCAATAAATTGAGAATTACTAGTGGTATCAAAAATAACATACACTGATCCTAATAATACATTCTCTTCATATATTTCATTAAATATGATTTTATAACTATTATTATTAATAAAGACGTCTTTATTTCTTTTTAATTTAATAAGGTCTTCAATAGGTAAATATTTATATGAATAAGAACTAGCTAAAATTCTATTTTGAGTATCTAGAATAACAATAGAATTTAAATATTTAACAGAATTCTCAACAAGGTTATCTAAAGTAGCTAAATCAAATATACTCATAGGCACTTTTATAAGCTCTTCGATAAAAGTAACGTTTGATTCAATCTTTTCTGAAATTAATTTATCAGATGAGTTTTTAATTGTAAAGAAATTAACACTTACAATTAAAACAATAAAAAATATTTCTAATAAAACAAAGGAAAGTATAAATCTAAATTTAAAAGACATAAAAACCTACTTTACACCAATATTTTTAATTATATCAAATTCTTGGGTATTTGTAATTTTAAAATCTTTTATACTTAATATTTCTTTTATATCATCAGGCATATTTAAAAAAGCATTTTGTATTTTTAAGACTACTTCTTTACTAACTCTTGGATGATATGCAAAAGGATGACTAGGATAAGGATTAGTTTTATAAACAATATTTATATTATCTTTATCATTTTTACTTTTAAAATTATTATAAGTTCTTATAATTCCACCACCAAGGTATCCAATACCTCTAGAAATTCCCTTGTAAACAGAATCATGGGAATTAACGTATAGTACTTTAGCTTCTTTATCTATATCAAATCCAAATTTTTCTTTAAATTCAAATTTAGTTAAAAGAGTTGCAGCAAAAGCATTTGGAGCTGGAAATAAAAAAGTTTTTCCTTTTAAATTTTCTTTACTAAAATCAACTTCTTTGTCTTTTGAAAGGAAAATACCTACAATATTCTTTTTTGCTCTTAAAAAAGCTTCATATTTTTGAGATTTATTTGCTACTGTAAAATGATAAGGATTCATATATGCAATACAATAAGTTCCCATTTTTAATTCTTTTTCAAATTGAGGTATTGATTTTTCAGTTCTAAAATTAACTTTTATACCTGTCTCTTTAAATAAATAATCAGTGACTTTAATCCATTTTTTTGCAAGCTTAAGCGGACTTTGTTGAGGAACAATACCTAGTGTAATTTCCGTAGCCATTGAGTATGTAACAATAAGTGTAAAAAATATAATTTTTTTCATAAGTACTCCTTTAAATATTTTTATTTTTTAGTATATTAGAAAAGAGTATTAGAAAAGTATCATTTTATTTTTTTAAATCTTTTAAAAACTCTATTGTCATTCTAACTCCAGCACCACTTGCACCATGAGGATTATATCCCCATGCACTTTCTACAAATGCAGGTCCAGCTATATCAAAATGAACCCATTTTTCTTTATTTTTTTCTTCTATAAAATTATCTAAAAACAGTCCAGCTGTAATTGCTCCACCATATCTTGTACTTGCAATATTAGAAATATCTGCGATTTCAGATTTGATTGTTTTTCGTAAATATCTATTAAAATCTAAAGTTGTAGCATACTCTCCTGCTTTTAAAGAGCTCTTAACAACACTAGCTTTTAACTTCTCATTATTTCCCATAATTCCACTTGTATACTGCCCAACTCCTACAACACAAGCACCCGTTAATGTAGCATAATCAAAGATATAATCAATATCTTTGATTTCATCTTGTGCATAACATAAACAATCAGCAAGTACTAGTCTTCCTTCTGCATCTGTGTTTCGAACTTCTATTGTTTTACCATTTTTTGCAACTAATACATCATCAGGTTTATATGCATCTCCACCAATCATATTCTCAACTGCACCTATAATTCCATGAACTTCATAAGGTAATTCAAGTTTTGCAATTGCCCAAATAGTAGCTAATACTGCACAACCTCCACCTTTATCAGATTTCATTGTTACCATATAATCAGCAGGTTTTAAAGATAATCCTCCTGAATCATAAGTAAGACCTTTTCCAACAAGTACAATCTTTTTCTTTGCATCTTTTGGTTTATATGATAAATGAATTAATTTTGATTCATGAATTGAAGCACGTCCAACGCTAAGCATTGCATTCATATCATTTTTTGCTAGGTATTTTTCACCTTTTATTTTACAATCAATTTTTGCATCTTTTGCAAGTTTTTTAGCTAAACTTGCCATTACTTCAGGATAAAAATCTCCTGGAGTTGTATTTACCATGTCTCTTGCTTTATTAACTGCTTTAGAAATAATTTTCGATTCTTCCAAAATTGAGTTTAACTCAATATTATCTAAACTTGGAGAATCTTCTTGAATACAAATTATTAATTCTTGTTTTTTCTTTTTTTCTTTTTTAGATTTATAATCATTAAACGTATAAGAACCTAACAATGTACCTTCTACAATTGATTTTAATACAAGTGAGTCAAAAGAAGTTAAATCAACTTTTGCAGTTTTAAATAATGTAGTTTGAAATTTCTTAATTGCAGTAGCTATTGCTATTGCTAAAGAATCGTAAGTTTCTTCTTCGTAACCAACAAAGATCTTTTTTGATTCTGCTAAAAAAACTAACTCTTCATCTTTAGCTTTAAAATCTAAACTCTTTAATAACTCTTTATCTTCTAAATTTTCAATATTATTTGTTAATACAATTTGTAAATCTGATTGTATCTCTTCAATTTTTGAATTTGTTAAATTAATTTTCATTTGATATCTCTTTTTCTTTTTTTGTATTTTTCTTTGAAGCTTTATTAAAATAATAAATAATACTTCCACCAAATCCTAAAGCAATAGGCAAGGCAAAATACCAGTGCTCTTTAGCCCAATGTAAAACTTTTAAAATCTCTTCACCAAAATACCAAACAGGTACTATTGTAATAGCAGCCCAACACCAAGCAGATATAAGATTTATAAAAGCAAATGTTTTAGCATCATATCTTGTAAGACCTATTGATATTGGAATAATAGTTCTCATTCCATACATATATCTTTGTGCAAAAATAATTGGCCAACCATACTTTTGTAATAATAAATGAGCAAGGGCAAACTTTCTTCTTTGACCTTTGAACTTACTGTGAACATAAGATTTATTAAATCTTCCAATATAAAAATAAACTTGATCTCCAGCAAAACCACCAAGTCCTGCTACAAAAATTGCGATATATAAATTCATATCACCTGTATGTGATAAAAGACCAGCCATAATAAGACCGGCTTCACCTTCAAGCATTCCCCATGCAAAAAGAATTATATATCCATACTCTTTTAGTAAATAAACAAAACTATTTTCAAAACCTTCAACAGGAGCTTGGAATAGATTGTAAGCTAAAAAAGAAAAAAATATAATTACTATAAATGCTAGTATTTTTCCTGCATGTGGTTGTAATTTCTTGAAGATTTCTTTCATTTTTTACCTTTTAGTCAAAGTTTAATAAACTTTTTGCTTGAATCATATCTTTATCCCCACGACCTGATAAGTTTATAATTACAGTTTTACCTTTTAATTTATCTTTTGCTTTTTTTAAGTAAGCAATTGCATGTGCAGTTTCAAAAGCTGGAATAATTCCCTCAGCTCTACTTAACCATACAAAAGCATCTAATGCTTCTTTATCAGTTATTGAATCATACTGTACGCTTTTATTATCTTTATGAAATGAATGTTCAGGTCCAATTCCTGGATAATCAAGACCTGCTGAAATAGAGTGTGCTTCTAAAACTTGTCCATCTTCATCTTGTAAAAGGTAAGAACATTGTCCATGTAAAACACCTGGGCTTCCTTTTTCTAGCGAACATCCATGTTTATCTGTATCAAGCCCTAAACCACCAGCTTCAATTCCTACACATGTAACTTCTTTATCTTCTAAAAAATGAGAGAACATACCAATAGCGTTTGAACCACCACCAATACAAGCTACAACATAATCAGGAAGTCTATTTTCTTTTTCTAAAATTTGCTTTCTAGCTTCGTATCCAATAATTGATTGGAAATCTCTAACCATCATAGGATAAGGATGAGGACCTGCAACAGTTCCTATTATATAAAAAGTGTCACGTGCATTTGTAACCCAGTATCTAATTGCGTCATTCATAGCATCTTTAAGTGTTTTACTTCCACTTTCAACTGCAACAACTTTTGCACCTAAAAGTTTCATTCTAAATACATTTAATTCTTGTCTTTCAACATCTTTTGCACCCATAAAAACAGTACACTCTAAACCCATAAGTGCAGCAATTGTAGCACTTGCAACTCCATGTTGCCCTGCACCAGTTTCAGCAATTACTTTTGTTTTTCCAAGTTTTTTAGCAAGTAAGCCTTGCGCAATAACATTATTTACTTTATGTGCACCAGTATGGTTTAAATCTTCTCTTTTTAAATATACTTTTGCACCAATTTCTTCTGAAACATTTTTTGCTAAATAAAGTGGGTTCTCTCTTCCTACATAATCTCTTAATAAATCATTTACTTCAGCCCAGAACTCTTTATCAAATCTATACTTTTTATATTCTATTTCTAATTCTTTTAAAACTGGCATCAAAGTTTCAGGAACATATTGTCCTCCAAAAATTCCGAATTGTCCTTTTGAATCTGGGTCAAAAGGGCTTGCTTTTGGTATATAATCACTCATAATATCTCTTTCTTATATTTCTAATACTGAATAAACAGGTGCAACTTTTTGTAATTTTTGCGCACCACCTAAAATTTTTATATCCATTAAAAAACACATTTCTACTAAATTTACATCTAATTTGTTTATCAAATTAGCAGCTGCATAAGCTGTTCCACCACTTACAATAATATCATCGATTAAAAGTACTCTTGCATTTTTTTGGCCTCTAAAAGCATCTAAATGTATTTCTACTTCGTCAAAACCATATTCTAATTCATATTTTTCACATGCAGTTGTACTTGGAAGTTTTCCTTTTTTTCTAACAGGAACAAACCCAATACCTAATCTATCAGCAAGTGCCGCTCCAAAAATAAAACCTCTTGAATCAATTCCTGCTATATAATCTAAGTTATAATCTTTATATCTATCTTCAAAATGTTGCATTGTTAATGCATAAGCATCTTTGTCGTTTAATAATGTTGTAATATCTTTAAATATAATTCCCTCTTTTGGGAAGTTCTCAATACTTCTAATTGAGCTTAATAATCTATTTTTTTCATCTTGTGTTAATATCTTTTTACTCAAAACAATCCTTAATTTTTTTATAAATGTAGTGAAAAGTAAATTATTTTATCTAAATAATCATTATGACTTTATGATTTATTTCAAATATTTAATCTGATTTTAAATATAATTAATTAAATTATTTAAAAGAGAGTATATGAAGTTATTAATAGCAATTTTTATCTTACTATTTTTACAAAAAATTAGTTTTGCATTAGATTTACAAAAAGCAAAAACTTATGATAAATCACAGAAAATAAAAAACTGGATGATGAGTGAAAAACTAGATGGTATTAGAGCATATTGGAATGGCAAAAATCTAATAAGTAAAAATGGTAATATAATTTTTGCACCAAAATACTTTATAAAAGACTTTCCAAACTTTGAACTTGATGGCGAGTTATGGACAAAAAGAAATGACTTTGAAAATATACAAAGTATAGTCTTAGATAAAACACCTTCAAAACATTGGAAGCAAATAACATACAATATATTTGAAGTACCAAATGCAAAAGGTGATTTTTTAACAAGATTAGAAAAAATAAAAAACTGGCAGAAAAAGAATAAGAATGAATACATAAAAATCATTAAGCAAATAAGATGTAAAAATAAAGCGCATTTAGATCAATATCTAAATGAATTGATAAAAAAACAAGTAGAAGGAATAATACTAAAAAATCCAAACTTAGATTATTTTACAGGTAGAAGTTCTAATGTCTTAAAAGTTAAAAAATTCAATGATATGGAAGGTGAAGTAATTGGAATAAATTATAATGAAAATACTCCAGAAAAAAGTAAATTTAAAAGCCTAAAGTTAAAACTAAAAAACGGAGTAATTTTTAATCTAGGGAATGGTTTTTCAAAACAAGAAAGAATAAATCATCCAAAAATTGCAGATATAGTTACTTTTAAATATTATAATCTAACAAAATTTGGAAAACCTAAATTTGCATCTTTTTTAAGAATTAGAAAAAATGAATAACTTAGTATAAGTCATAAGTTGTAGTTTTTATTCCTGATTCATCTAACTTTTTACAAACATCACCTGCACCTGGTGTTACAGTAAGATTTAAAGAATTAGCTGTATCATCTTTTGTCACTTCTAATACTGCACAATCTGTATCACCCTCTTTGTAAGTGATTTTTAAATCTTCAACAGTCCAATTAGTTGGATTTAAAGTCACTGCCTCAGAAATTTTAGTAATATTTCCTTCAACTAAATGATAACTTTGAATAGATGTAGTAGCTGTTCCAATATCTCTCTTAAGAGTTGAAACTAAAGCAGAATCACGTGTATCTAAATATTTTGGAATTGCAAAAGATGCAATAATACCAATAACAACAATAGCGAATATTAACTCTAAAAGAGAAAAACCTTTTTTCATAAATAATCCTTTATATTAAAATAATATTTAAGATTATCTATAAATAATAAAATAATTAATTAAAATATTAAATTAATTATTTTATTTAAGCTTACAAGATATCAGGCATATCCATATTAGTTTCTCTCTCTACATCTGCAACATTTTCAAATACAACTTCAATTGGTGCAGTCGAACTCATATCATTCTCTTTATCTACAAATCGTGTAAGTGCTTTTTGGAAATCAAGTTTAACAGTTCCAATTGGTCCATTTCTTTGTTTTCCAATAATTACTTCTGCTTCTTCAACAGGCTTATTTACAAAAGATGATCGATACTCTTCACCTTTATCTTTTGCTTCTTTTTCTTTTCGCGCTTCATCTCTTTCTTTGTATACATCATCTCTATATACAAACATAATAATATCCGCATCTTGCTCAATAGCTCCCGATTCTCTTAAATCTGAAAGCATTGGTCTTTTATCTGGTCTATTTTCAAGTCCCCTGTTTAACTGTGACAAGGCTATAATTGGGATTTTCATCTCCCTTGCAAGCATTTTTAAACCTCTTGATATATCTGATACCTCTTGGTGTCTATCCTTATTTCCAGTTCCTTGCATTAATTGAAGGTAATCAATAATTACTAATGAAATATTATTATCTTCATTTTGAGCTAATTTTCGAACCCGTGCTCGAAGTTGATTAATATTAATACTTCCACCATCATCAACAAATAGTTTTTTTGTATTCATATCATCAAATGCACCACTTAATTGACTCCATTCATTATCACTCATATCACCTTTTCTAAGATTTTGTAAAGGTATTGAAGTTTTTGCGGCAAGCATTCTTAACATTAGTTGTTCAGCTGGCATTTCAAGTGAGAAAAAAATCACACCTTTATTTGCTTCAACATTTTTTAAAGCCATATTTAAAACAAGTGCTGTTTTACCCATTGCAGGACGTGCAGCAATAATAATTAAATCCCCTTCATTAAATCCAGTTGTTTTTCTATCTAGTGCATCAAAACCTGTTGTTTCACCAATTAAGTGTTTATTTCCAAGTTTTTTCATTCTTTCAATATATGAAAGAGTATCACCTGTAATTTCTTGCATATCTTTAAGTTCAGAAGTAGCAGAATCTGTAGATATTTTATATAATTCACCTTGAACAGTATCAAGAGCTTCGTTTCCACTAACTTCTTCTTCAAGTGCTACTTTTTTAATAGTAGTAGCTAATGTAGCAAGTTCTCTTTTTACAGAACCATCTTTTATTTCTCTTACATAAGCTATTGTATTTGTAATAGGATTTGCTGAAAGAATTTCAATTAATATAGAATCATCTACGTCTTTTGAACTAATTCTTTTTCTAATAAACTCTTCATCAATTGGCATATCATCATCATGAAGTTGAATCATCACTTGATATATTTTTTGATGTGCAGGAAGATAGAAATCTTTGGGTTTTAAGGAAGCTAAAACATCTTCTAACTCTTCAGGATTAAATAATATTGAACTAAGAACTGCTCTTTCAATATTTATACTATAAACGCTATCCATTATGTTCTTTTTTCTGCTTCAAATTCTACTTCTTCTAAAAATTTATTAATTAATTCATCGCCAGACAACTTAGCAATAATTTCACCTTTTTTCATAACCAAACCAGAACCTTTTCCAAAGGCAATTGCAACATCCGCACTTTTAGCTTCTCCAATTGCATTTACAACACATCCCATAACAGATACATCTAAAGGAGCTTTTATATGTTTTGTTCTTCTTTCAACTTCGGCAACTGCTTTTACTAAATCAGCTTCAATTCGTCCACAAGTTGGACAAGAAATAATATTTAATCCCTCTTTTGCAATTCCAACATCTTTTAAAATTGCTTTTCCTACTTCAATCTCTTTTTCAAGTTCACCTGTCATTGAAACTCTTAAAGTATCTCCAATTCCATCAAGTAATAATGAACCTAAAGCAATTGATGATTTAATTGTAGAGTGAAACTGCGTTCCAGCTTCAGTAACTCCAAGGTGAAAAGCATAGTTATTCATAGGTCTTAAAGTTCTGTAAGCTTGCACTGTTCTTTGAACATCTGATGCTTTTAGAGATACTTTTAAATCAGTAAAATCTAAATCTTCTAGATACTTAATATTATAATCAGCACTTGCAACCATACCTTCAGGAGTTTGACCATATTTATCTTCAAATTGCTTTTCTAGTGAGCCTGAGTTTACTCCAATTCTTATTGGAAGTTTTCTTTCTTTACAAGCCTTTACTACTTCAGCAACTCTTTTTCTATCGCCAATATTTCCTGGATTAATTCTAATACAATCTACAGATTCTGCTGCTATTAATGCTAATTTATAGTGAAAATGAATATCTGCAACTATTGGTAAATCTACTTGCTTTTTTATCTCTTTTAAAGCAAGTGCTGCTTCTTTATTTGGTACAGCAAGTCTTACAATATCTGCACCTGCAAAGTGCAAAGCTCTTATTTGTTCTACAGTTGCTTCAATATCAGAAGTTTTAGTAAAACACATCGATTGAACAGGAATTGGGGCATCGCCACCAACTGGTACGTTTCCTACGAATATTTGTTTTGTTGGGTATCTTTTTATCATAATTGGATTTTATCTAAAAAAGTTTAAATTAAAGTCAAAAGTTTTTTTAAACTTTAATTTTAAAACTTTTAGATACAATAGCGCATATTATGTAAAGGAAATCTATGCAAGAGTTTACAATTTTTGATATGGTAATACTAGGTATTACGTTAGTTTTAGGACTTAAGGGACTATTTAGAGGTCTAATTAAAGAAGTATTTGGAATCATTGGAATTATTGGTGCAATTTTTGTAGCATCAAGAGTATCAGCTGATATTGGTAATTTAATTGCTCCTGTTTTAGCATTGGAAAATCAAACTACTATTAAACTAATTGGTTTTATTGTTGCCTTAGTTGGTTTTTGGATTATTGTTTATGCTTTAGGTGTAATTGTTAGTAAAATATTTTCTGCAAGTGGCCTAGGATTATTTGATAGAATTTTTGGATTCGTATTTGGAGCTGCGAAAGTATTTTTAATTTTTTCAGTTATTGCTTACGCTTTATATCAAGTTCAATCTTTCAAAAATGCTATTGATAATAAGACAGTAGGTTCTGTTGTAATGCCACATTTAATAAGTGTTGGTTCATATATCATAAAACTTGACACTTCTTCAATTACTTCAAGTATTGAAAAAACAGTTGATACAGTTGTTGATACTGCAAAAGATGCTACAAAAACTGAGGAAACACCAGCAAAAGAATTAAAAGAAGATATTGAAAAAAGTTTAGAAGAGACAAAAAAAGATATCAAAGAAGGTGTTGAAAGCACAATTAATGATGTTAAGAAATCTGTAGAAGAAGAAGTAGTAAAAAAAGTTGAAGAAACAATTTCAAATACTACAACTGTAACAGAAGAACAAATTAATACTGTAAAAGAAAAATTACAAAGCATAGTAAATAAAACAGAAGAAAACAAATAAAGGAATATTAGATTGTTCGAAAATAAATATATACAACAAAGAATAGAAAAAGCTGAAAAATTAAGAGAAGCAGGTATTAATCCTTATTCAAATGAAAGTACAAGAAACACTACAATTGGAAAATTCATTAATGTAAATAGCGATATATTTCAAAAAGAAGATAAAAGAGATGAACATAGAAACTATACAGTTGCAGGAAGAATTAAATTCTTCAGACTTATGGGGAAAGCCTCTTTTTTAAAAATAGAAGATGAATCTGGATTATTACAAATTTATGTAAGTAGAGATTTTTTACCCGAAGGTTTTTATAATAATATTTTCAAAAAAACTGTTGAAGTTGGTGATATTATCGAAGTTTCTGGGTATCCATTTGTTACAGGTAAAGGTGAATTATCTTTACATGTAGATGGTTTAAAAATTCTAACTAAATCAATTTCTCCACTTCCTGAAAAATATCATGGTATTCAAGACAAAGAGTTAAGATATAGACAAAGATACTTAGACCTTATTATGAACTCTGAAGTGCGAAAAACTTTTCATATTAGATCTAGAGTTATCTCATTAACAAGAAGATTTTTTGAAAATAAAGGTTTCTTAGAAGTTGAAACTCCAATGATGCATCCAATTGCAGGAGGAGCAAATGCTAAGCCATTTACAACTCATCATAATGCACTTGGTGTAGATAGATTCCTAAGAATTGCACCTGAGTTATATTTAAAAAGATGTATTGTAGGTGGTTTTGAAGCTGTATTTGAAATCAATAGATGTTTTAGAAATGAAGGAATGGATGCAACACACAATCCTGAGTTTACATCAATCGAATTTTATTGGGCATATAAAACGTATAAAGATTTAATTGAACTTACAAAAGAATACTTTGAATTTTTATTTGAACATTTAGAATTGCCTTCTGTTTTACCTTATGGTGAACTTGAAATAGATTTTAAAAACTTTACTGAAATTCCATTAATTGAATCTTTAACTACTATTGGTGGAGTTCCCGCTGATATTACAGAAGATAAAGATAAAATTATTGCACACTTAAAAGCTGCAAATGTTGATGTAAATGAAAAAATGAATCTAGGACAACTTCAAGGTGAATTATTTGATGAATATGTTGAAGATAAATTAATCAACCCTACTTTTATTACAGAATACCCAGTTGAAATTTCTCCACTTGCACGAAGAAATGATGAGAAACCTCATTTAACTGATAGATTTGAATTATTCATTGGTGGAAAAGAAATAGCAAATGCATTCTCAGAACTTAATGATCCTCTTGATCAACTTCAAAGATTTGAAGGTCAAATGGAAGCAAAAGAATCTGGTGGAGATGATGAAGCTCATGAAATGGATGAAGACTTTGTAAATGCCCTATCATATGGTATGGCTCCAACAGCAGGTCAAGGAATTGGTATTGATAGATTAGTAATGATGCTTACAAATGAGCATTCAATTAGAGATGTGTTACTTTTCCCTGCAATGAAACCAATTAAAAATGAAATAAACCTTCACGATGATAGTGAAGAAGATAAATAAGGAATATAAAATGAACTATATATCAAACGCAAACCTAAAAGAAGCAGATTCAGAAGTATTTGAAATATGTGAAAATGAATTAGAAAGACAAACAGACCATTTAGAGATGATTGCAAGTGAAAACTTTACATCTCCAGCAGTAATGCAAGCAATGGGTTCTGTATTTACTAATAAATACGCAGAAGGTTACCCTTATAAAAGATATTATGGTGGTTGTGAGCAAGCTGATAAAGTTGAGCAACTTGCAATAAATAGAGCTTGTGAAATCTTTGGATGTAATTATGCAAATGTACAACCTCATTCAGGTTCTCAAGCTAATGGTGCAGTATATGCAGCACTATTAAAAGCTGGTGATAAAATTCTTGGTATGGATTTATCTCATGGTGGACATTTAACTCATGGTTCAAAACCATCATTTTCAGGTAAGAACTATACTCCTTTTTATTATGGTGTAGAATTAGATGGAAGAATTAATTATGAAAGAGTAATGGATATTGCTAAAATTGTTCAACCGAAAATTATTGTTTGTGGTGCTTCTGCATATGCTAGAGAAATTGATTTTGTTAAATTTAGAGAAATTGCTGATGCAGTTGGAGCTATTTTATTTGCTGATATTGCACATATTGCGGGATTAGTTGCAGCGGGTGAGCATATGAGTCCATTCCCTTATGCAGATGTAGTAACAACTACAACACATAAAACACTTCGAGGACCTAGAGGTGGAATGATAATGTGTAATGATGAAGATATAGCAAAGAAATTAAACTCTGCTATTTTCCCAGGATTACAAGGTGGACCATTAGTACATGTAATTGCTGGTAAAGCAGTAGCATTTAAAGAAATTCTAAGTCCTGCTTGGAAAGATTACGCAAAACAAGTAAAAGCAAATGCAAAAGTTCTAGGTGAAGTACTAGTTTCAAGAGGATATGATATTGTATCTGGTGGAACAGATAATCACTTAGTATTAGTATCATTTCTTAATAAAGAATTCTCAGGAAAAGATGCAGATGCTGCATTAGGAAATGCTGGAATTACTGTAAATAAAAATACAGTACCAGGTGAAACAAGATCTCCATTTGTAACATCAGGGATTAGAGTAGGATCTCCTGCATTAACAGCACGTGGAATGAAAGAAAAAGAGTTTGAAATCATTGCAAATAAAATGTGTGATGTATTAGATGATATTGAAAACACTAAATTACAAGAAACAATTGCAAATGAGTTAAAAGAACTTGCATCTAATTTTGTGATTTACAATCAATCTACTTACTAGTGAGTATTTATAATATTAATTTTATTTAATAAGGATCAGTTATGGAAATAAAAGGCGAAGAGTTTATAAAAAAAGTTCAACTTCAACAAGAAAGAGATGAACTAGAGCAAAAACTAAGTGAATTAGAAGAAGTACAAACTTCAATAGGTCAAAATAATACTATTCAAAATGAAAGTATTAAAGAACCTATAGATAATGAACTAGGTAATATAATGCTTGATAATCCAAGTTCTAATGAAGAGACTAATAAGAAAAAGTACCTAATATTAGGTCTTATTCTTGTAATTTTATTTTTACTTACTATTATAGTGATACGCCTTTTAACTGATACTTCAAAAGAAGATACTTTTACTTCAAATAAAACTGATCCAATTGAAACAAAAACTACTACTGAAGATTCTAACATAGAAGAAAACTTTCAAAAGATAATGAATGAAAGAATTAAAAAAGATAATGTAGAAAAAGAAATAAGTTCAGAAGAAAAAATTAATGCAATAAATAAAGAAGAAATACCTGAAGAAGTTAAAACAAAAACTTCAGATGAAATTCTAGATGAAACAATCAAAAAGATTGAAGCACAAATTGCTCCAGAGAAGAAAGTTATTGCAAAAAAACCAGTGGTTAAAAAAGTAATTAAGCAAAAACCAGTGGTTAAAAAAGAAACTAAAAAATCTGTAAAAGAATTAGTAAATAATATTTCAAGTAGTGCACCAAAAGGTTACTTTGTACAAATAGGAGCATTTTCTAAAAAACCTTCAAATTCATATATTAGTAAAATTAAAAATGCTAATTTAAAATATAAAGTTCATCAAGTTGAAGTAAAAGGTAAGATTTATAATAAAGTTCTAATTGGTCCATATTCATCAAGAGCAAGTGCAAATGATAATATTGAAAATATTAAAAGTAAGCTAAACTTATCAAGTGCTTACATACTTAAATTTTAAGAAGTTAGGGATATATGAATTTTTATAGTAAAGAACTTTTTTTAGACCAATTTACTCCAGTTTCAATTTATGAAAAAATTAAAGAATCTTATAAAGAAGAAATTACATTTCTTTTCGAAAGTACAATAAATTCTAGTGATGGGAATTACTCTTTTATAGTAATAGGCGTAAGAGAAAGAGTATGGTATGAAAATGGTGTTTGTTATCACAAAAATGAAGAAGGGAAAATTTTTGAAGTTACTTCAAACCCATTAAAGTTTTTGCAAGAATACTATAAGAAATTTGATAAAAAATTTTACAAACAAAAAGCACAAGAATTAGGTATTGGATTAGTTGATGGCTTTATTGGAAATATTGGTTACGATATTGGCAAAGAGTTTGAACCTAAACTAAAAGATTCAATGAATAATTTAGTAGATCAATTAAATATTCCTGATTTAGATTTAATAAGACCAAATATCATTTTAGGTTTTTCACATAAAACTTCTAAACTTGTTATGTTAACTTCTGTTGAATCTAAAAAAGATGAATTAGATAAAATTGAAAAAAACTTATATACTCCATATAATTATCAAGCTCCCAAAAAAGCTGTTTTATTAGATGAAGGTAAATTCAATTTCTCAAAAGAAAAATTCTTTGAAATGGTTGCAAAATCTAAAGAGATGATCAAATCAGGTGATGTTTTCCAAATTTTAATGTCAAATAGATTTATACAAAAAGCAAAAGTAGATCACTTTAGTTTTTATAGAGCTTTAAGAAGTAAAAATCCAAGTCCATATCTTTTCTTTTTAGAATATGAAGACTTTTCTATTGCAGGTTCTTCACCTGAAGTTATGATAAAACTTCAAGATGGACACTTACTTCTTCGTCCAATTGCTGGTACAAGAAAAAGAGGTTCTACAATTGATAAAGATTTAGAAATGGAAAAAGAGCTAATTTCTGATACTAAAGAGCGAGCTGAGCACTTAATGCTTGTCGATTTAGGAAGAAATGATGTTGGACGTGTTGCAAAACCAGGAACTGTAAAAGTGACTGATTTGATGAGAATTGAAAGATACTCACATGTAATGCATATTGTTTCAGATGTTGAAGCAATGATAGATGAAAAGTATGACATGTTTGATTTATTTGCAGCAACATTTACAGCAGGAACAATGACAGGAGCTCCAAAAATTAGAGCTATGGAATTAATAGCACAATTTGAAGGTATAAAAAGAAATTTCTATTCAGGAAGTATTGCATATTTTGGTTTCGATGGAAACATGGACTCAGCAATTACTATTAGAACAACAATGCTTACAGAAGATACTGTAATTTTTCAAGCAGGAGCAGGAGTAGTTGCTGATTCTAAACCTGAAGATGAGTATTTAGAAGTACATAACAAGCTTGCAGCAAATATTGCTACATTAAAAGATTTAGCTTAATATAATAATTAAAAGGAAGTAGCATGTTACTTGGAGTAAATATAGACCATATTGCAGTTTTAAGAGAAGCTAGAAAAATAAACGACCCAAATCCAATTGATGCTTTATCAATTTGTAAACTTGCAGGTGCTGATCAAATCACAATTCACTTAAGAGAAGATAGACGACATATTCATGATAATGATGCAAAAGTTATATGTGAACAATCTGCACTTCCTGTAAACTTAGAATGTTCAATAAATGAAGATATTATTGATATAGTTTGTAAGATGAAACCCTCACGTGCTACCTTAGTTCCTGAAAATAGAGCTGAAGTGACAACAGAAGGTGGATTAGATGTTAAAGGAAACTATAAAAAACTTGAAAAAGTAATAAAAAAACTTCATGATAATGAAATTGAAGTTTCATTATTTATTGATCCAAATGAAGAAGTAATTGAACTTTCTTCAAAATTAAATGTTGAATGGATTGAACTACATACAGGAACTTTTGCAAATGTATATGCAATGTTAAACTCAGGACTTTCAAATACTCATCATACAATAAAAGAATTAGAACTTCCAAGAAAAGAGTTAAAAAAGAAGCTAAAACAATCAATAAAAGAGATTAAAAAAGCTTCTAAGACTGCAAATAAAAAGAAACTTCAAGTTGCAGCAGGACATGGCTTAAACTATCAAAATGTAACACTAATTTCTTCAATTAAACATATTAGTGAATTAAATATTGGGCAAACTATAATTGCAAGATCTGTATTTACAGGACTTGAAAAAGCGATTATTGATATGAAAGAATTAATATGAAACCTAAAATAGCTATTAGTATTGGCGATATAAATGGAATAGGAATAGAAATAGCCCTACTTTCTCATGAAAAAATAGCTAAAATTTGTAAACCTATTTATTGTATAAATAAGAACTTATTGAAAGCTGCCTCAAAACAATTAAATATAAAAATTCCAAAAGATTTCAAAACTTTTGAAACAAAAGGTGATTTTGAAATAAAACCAGGAGATGTAACAAAAAAATCTGGAAAATATTCTTTTGATTCATTTATGGATGCAATTAAATTAGCAGATAAAAAACAAGTAGATGCAATTTGTACACTTCCTATAAATAAAGAAGCTTGGAGTAAAGCAGATATTTCATATAAAGGTCATACAGAAGTATTAAGAGATTATTTTGGTAAAAATGCAATCATGATGCTAGGTTGTAAAAAAATGTTTGTAAGCCTTTTTACAGAACATATTCCTTTAAAAAAAGTTCCTAAAAAAATAAATGTAGAAGATTTAACAAGATTTTTAATTGATTTTCAAAAAAGTGTAAAATCAAAAAAGATTGGTGTTTTAGGATTAAATCCACATGCAAGTGATAATGGTGTTTTAGGTAATGAAGAAGTTGAAATATTTAAAGCAATAAAAAATGCAAATAAAATGCTTGATGAAAAGATTTTTACAGGCCCTCTTGTTCCAGATACTGCATTTTCTCCAATGTCAAGAAAAAACTACAAATACTTTGTAGCAATGTATCATGACCAAGGATTAGCACCATTAAAAGCCTTATATTTTGACCAAAGTATAAATGTAAGTTTAAACTTACCAATTATTAGAACATCAGTTGATCATGGAACTGCTTTTAATATTGCTTACAAAAATGAAAAAGTAAATTTAAAAAGTTATATAAATGCAATTAAAGAAGCGATAGTTTTAGCAAATAGCAAAAAATAAATTATGAAAACACTTGAAAACTGTTATGAATTAAACTTTTCAAAAATAAATTTCATAGAACGTAAAATAAGAATAACTCATCCAAAAACTATTCTAACAGGTGCTAGTAAAACTGGAAAGAGTTATCTTATTTATGATTTTTTATCAAATTTCAAAAGTAAAGATTATATTTATATAGACCTAAAAGATTCAAGAAATAATTTAGAAGAAATTACAGATAATTTAGATAAATATTTAAGACAAAATCAAATTACAGTTTTAGTTCTTGAAAATTTTTCATTTGAGTTTGAACTACCATATTGTGATAATATAATTATTTCTACAAATACACCAAAGAGTATAAGAGGATTTAAAAATATTACTGTTAGTGCTTTAGATTTTGAAGAATATTTACTTCACGATAATAGACACCAAAATATTACACAAAGTTTTAATAACTTTTTCAAATATGGAAACCTACCGGAAATAATAAATAATGAAGAACATAAAAAAGTTCAAAGACTACAAGAAATAATAAAGTTACAAGCTCAAAATGACACTCAATTTGAAATATTAAAACTACTTTTTGAAAACATTGATGAAAAGAAATCTTTATATCAACTCTTTACTAACTTAAAAAATAAAATAAAAATATCAAAAGATAAGTTTTATGAAACATGCAAAACTTTAGAAATCAATAAAACAATATATTTTGTTGAAAAATATAATCAAGAAAAGGCAAATAAAAAAATATATTCATATAATCACTCTTTTTTAAACTCTATTTCACATCATAAAAAGTTCAAAAATGAGTTTACAAATATGATTTTTTTAGAACTAATTGATAAATATAAAAATATTTATTATCTTGATAATATCGATTTTTATATAAAATCCAAAAAATTAGCAATTGTAGGAATTCCCTTTTTTAATAGCTTTTTAGTCAAATCAACACTAAGAAAAATCTATAAAATAATGGATGAATATGAGATTAAAGAACTAAATATTATTACGGTATCAAATGATGAAAAAATTTCTCATGATACTTTTAAAATCAATGTGATTCCATTTTACGAATGGGCACTTAGCTAGTTTATTAATTAGAAATTAAACAAAATTAAGATAAAATCGCAAAACTATAAAGGACACACACATGAACAAAAGAGTACTTGTAAAATTTTCAGGTGAAGCATTAGCAGGTGAAGAAGGTTATGGTATTGATACAAAAATACTAGATTATATTGCTGAAGAGATTAAAGAACTTGTAGACAATGATGTGGAGGTTGGTATTGTTATTGGTGGTGGAAATATTATTAGAGGTGTAAGCGCAGCAGCTGATGGTATTATCAAAAGAACTAGTGGTGATTACATGGGAATGCTTGGAACTGTTATTAATGGTATTGCTATGCAAGAAGCACTAGAGCATAAAGGTTTAAATGCAAGATTACAAACAGCTATTAAAATGGAACAAATTGCTGAACCATTTATTGTAAGAAAAGCAGCTAGACATTTAGAAAAAAACCGAGTTGTTATTTTTAGTGCAGGTACAGGAAACCCTTACTTTACTACTGATACAGCAGCAACTCTAAGAGCAACAGAAATTGGAGCTTCTTTATTAATTAAAGCAACAAAAGTTGATGGGATTTATGATAAAGATCCAATGAAATTTGATGATGCAGTAAAATTAGATACTATTTCTTATGATCAAGCTTTAGAAGATCATATCAAAGTTATGGATGATACAGCAATTGCATTAGCAAAAGATAACAAATTACCAATAGTAGTAGCAAATATGAATGAAAAAGGGAATTTACTTAAAATCATCAATGGTGATACAAGTAAATGTTCAATCGTTAAGTAAGAATTTAAATCAAGGAAAAAACATGAGATTAGAAGAAAGAATGTCACAAGCTTTAAAACAAGTAAATAATGATAGATATATTTTAGCTATTGCTGTTGGTCAAAGAGCAGATGAATTAAGTAAAGGTGCAAAGCCTTTATTAGAGCAAAACACTCAAAAAATGAAATATACTGATATTGCAATTGATGAGATTGCAAGTGGTTTATTAAAAATTGAAGGTTTAGTAGACAAAGAATAGTTATAAAAGCCTAGCTTTTATAACTTGTCTATTTAAGTATGGATCCATTTATTAACAAAGTTCGACATATTAATAATGTCGAAGACGCTATCAAAGAGCTTGAAGCTCAAACTACAATAACTCCCAAATTAAAAGATTTAATAGATTTTATAATAGAAGCCCATAGAGGTCAATATAGAAAAAGTGGAGAACCTTATTGTGTTCATCCAATTTTAGTTGCTTCCATTACTGCACATTTTTCTAATGAAGAATCAATTATTGCAACTGCACTACTTCATGATGTAGTTGAAGATACAAACTTTTCACTTGATTATGTAAAACAACGGTGGGGAAGTGATATTGCTCATATGGTTGATGGTCTTACGAAAATTGTAGAAATAAGAGAAAATGAGTTCATTTCCTCAAATAACACAAATGATTCAAAACTAATTTCATCAGCACTAACATTTAGAAAAATGCTTATTGCATCTATTGATGATGTAAGAGTTTTAGTTGTAAAATTATGTGATAGACTACATAATATGCTTACACTTGATGCACTACCATCTAATAAGCAAAAAAGAATTGCTGAAGAAACACTTGTAGTTTATGTTCCAATTGCTAATAGATTAGGAATCTCTACTTTAAAAAATGCATTAGAAGATTTAGCTTTTTATTATATTTATCCAAAAGAATATAAAATAATTGATGATTTTTTAAAAGAAGAACAACATGCAATTCAATTAACTTTTAATACATTTATTTCAACAACAAAAAAATTACTTGAAAAAAATGGTTATGACTTAGACAAAATTAAAATCTATAGTAGAATTAAACATCATTATTCTATTTACTTAAAAATGCAAAGAAAAGGTATTTCAATAGATGAAGTATTAGATCTTTTTGCAATAAGAATCTTAGTCGATGATGATATCGATTGTTACAAGGTTTTAGGATGTATTCATATTGAGTATAAGCCATTAATTTCAAGATTTAAAGATTATATTGCAACACCTAAAGAAAATGGTTACCAAACGATACATACAACTGTTTTTTATAATTCAAAAATTTATGAGATTCAAATACGTTCATTTGAAATGAATAAAGTAGCTGAATTTGGTATTGCTGCACACTGGAAATATAAATCAGGTGCTAAACAGACTACAAATTTAAACTGGTTAAAATCTCTAGAATTTTCTAATGAAAACGTTGAAGAATTTTATCAAGAAACAAAAGATGATTTATATACAGAAGAAATAGTTGTTTATTCACCTAAGGGGCAAATATTTAATTTACCAGTAGGTTCAACTGCTTATGATTTCGCATTTGCTGTACACACAGATGTAGGTAAAAGTGCAGTATCTTGCCTAATTAATAAAATTAGAAAACCTTTATTAACTGAACTTAAAAGTACAGATATTGTTACAATAGAAACAGGCGATGTAGTAATAGCTAGGTGTTCATGGGTAGATATGGTTAAAACATCAAGAGCAAAAAAACAAATCAAGCTTCTTTGTGGACATAAAATAAAAGAAATAGATGAGATGTATGGAAAGAATATTATTGATACTGTTTTCTCTAGATATAATGTACAAGTCTCAAGAAAATACGATATAGATACACCACATAAAATATCAGAAATCCTTGATTATTTCAAGCATGTAAAGCAGACAATTGAAAAAAACATTGTTAAAGATAGAGGCATCCTAACACGTTTTAAAATACTTACTAGTAAAATTAAAGAATTTAAGTTTGATAATATCTTAATATATTCAAATTTTAGTATAAATTCTGTATCATTTGACCACTGTTGTCATCCTAAATTTGGCGATGATATGGTTGCATTTAAAAATGGAAACGAAGCGGTTATTCATCACAAGATGTGTGATAAAGCCTATGATAAAATAAAAAATAAACATCAAATGCTATTTTGTAAATGGACAAAAGATACTTTGTACCAATATAAAATGGTAGTTAGTATGCCAAATACAAAAGGCGAACTAGCGAGAGTTCTTACTTATATGTCACAATATGAAGGATATATCCTTTCTGTTGAGTATGGTAGACAGCAACATCTATATAGACAATATTGTGATATTGAATTTGAAATAAATAAATCTAATATTGATGAAGTAAGAAAAATTATAGAAAGAAAAGTAAAAGTTATAGAATTCTCATCAAAAAAAGATGCATATAACAAGTAGTAAAAAGGCATAAAATTAATGGAAAACAAAGTTCAAGAAGCACTAGAAGAGATTAAAAGAGGTACATCTGAAATTATTGACATTGAGTCAATTGAAAAATTAATTAAAAGATATTATGAAACAGGTGAAAACTTTTATGTAAAAGCAGG
Organism: Poseidonibacter parvus; assembly: GCF_001956695.1. Classification (NCBI taxonomy): domain Bacteria; kingdom Pseudomonadati; phylum Campylobacterota; class Epsilonproteobacteria; order Campylobacterales; family Arcobacteraceae; genus Poseidonibacter; species Poseidonibacter parvus. The sequence goes on along the minus strand of NZ_CP019070.1, from coordinate 865,277 downwards.
ATTTGATCCAACTGCACCTGATTTACACTTAGGACACACAGTACTAATCCAAAAATTAGCACTATTTCAAAAGTTTGGAGGAATTGTTCAATTTTTAATTGGAGATTTTACTGCAACGATTGGTGATCCAACTGGAAAAAGTGAAACTAGAAAAGTTTTAAGTGAACAAGATGTATTAGATAATGCACAAAGCTATAAAACACAGGTTTTTAAAATCTTAGATGAATCAAAAACAGAAGTTATGTTTAATTCTAAATGGTTAAAAGAATTGGGTACAGGTGGTTTAATTTCACTTGCTTCAAATCTAACAGTTGCTAGAATGATTGAAAGAGATGACTTTTCAAAAAGATATGAGTCAAATACTCCTATTGCTGTTAGTGAATTTATGTATCCTTTATTACAAGGTTATGATTCAGTTGCTATGAATACAGATATAGAACTTGGTGGAACAGACCAAAAGTTTAATCTTTTAATGGGAAGAACATTACAAAAAGCGTATAATTGTAAGAAACAACAAGCTGTTTTAATGATGCCAATCTTAGAAGGATTAGATGGCGTTCAAAAAATGTCAAAATCACTTGGTAACTATATTGGTGTTACTGATGAAGCTTTTGATATGTTTGGAAAAGTATTATCTATTTCTGATGAATTAATGTGGAGATATTTTGAATTATTATCTTCAAAATCGTTAAATGAAATAGCTGCTTTAAAAAAAGGTGTAGAAAACAAAACATTACATCCAAAAGATGTAAAAGATTCACTTGCTATTGAAATTGTTGATAGATTTCACGGAGTTGGAAGTGGAGAAAAAGCAAAAGAAGAGTTTAAAAAAGTTTTTGCAAAAAAAGACATCCCTACAGATATGAATGAATATACTTTTGAAGGAGAGATTTGGATTTGTCAAGCTTTAGTTGAGGCTAAACTTGTAAATTCAACTTCACAAGCAAGAAGAGATGTAAAAGCGAACGCTGTATCACTTAATCAAGAAAAAGTAAGTGATGATAAACTAAATTTACAAATTGGTGAGTACATTTTACAAAAAGGTAAAAAGAATTTCGCTAAGATAATTATAAAATAAAAGGGCTAATTTTGAAGATAGGAAAATATGAGATAAAACACCCTATTATCCAAGGTGGTATGGGTGTAGGAATAAGCTGGGATCAATTAGCTGGAAATGTTTCTAAAGAAGGTGCACTTGGTGTTATTTCTTCAGTTGGAACAGGATACTACAGAAATAAAAGTGAAAATGTTAATGTTGTAATGAGAAAAGATAAGCCAAAAGATGCTTTAAACTTTTACTCAAGAGATTCATTTTTTGAAATTGTAGCAAATGCTAGAAAAATTTGTGGAGATGCTCCATTAGCTTGTAATATTTTACATGCATGTAATGACTATGGAAGAATGGTAAAAGATGCTTGTGAAGCAGGTATTAATATTATTATTACTGGTGCTGGATTACCTACAAATATGCCAGAATTTACAAAAGACTTTCCAGATGTTGCACTAGTTCCAATTGTTTCAAGTGCAAGAGCATTAAAACTTATTTGTAAAAAATGGAAAAAATACAACAGAGTTCCTGATGCAATTATTGTTGAAGGTCCTTTAAGTGGTGGGCACCAAGGTTTCAAATATGAAGATTGTTTCAAAGAAGAATTCCAATTAGAAAATATTGTGGGTCCAGTTATTGAAGAAGCAAAAAACTGGGGTGAAGATATTCCAATTATTGCAGCAGGTGGAGTATGGGATAAAAATGATATTGATAAATTCCAAGCTATGGGATGTACTGGTGTACAAATGGCTACAAGGTTTATTGGTACTTTTGAATGTGATGCTCATCCTAATTTAAAAAATGTATTATTAAATGCAAAATCTGAAGATATTAAATTAGGAAAATCTCCTGTTGGATTACCAGCAAGATCAGTTAGAACTAATTTACAATTTTCAATGGCTAATAATACAGCTCCAAAAGTACAGTGTATTTCAAACTGTGTAGCACCTTGTAATAGAGGTGTTGAAGCCAAGGCTGTAGGATATTGTATTGCTGATAGATTAGGTGCTGCATATAATGGAGATTTAGATACAGGATTATTCTTCTCTGGAGCAAATGGTTATAAAGTAAATAAAATAATTACAGTTAAAGAATTAATTACAAAATTAACTCAAGGAGAATAAAAATTTTTAACAGATTTTTTATTCTAATATTAACGTATTTAATCTTTTCAATCTCAGCACTTAGTGCTGCAGATTACAAAGAAGAGTATCGTGCTGCTAAAATGGCTTACTTAAAAGCAGTGCTTAGAAAAGATAATGCTGCAAAAATACAAGAGTTAGAAAAACTTATTGTATTAGGAAAAAAACTAAATAAAAATACTACACCTGATGTTAAGAAATTAGAAATACTACGAAAACGAGATAGAAAAACTACTCAAAAATCAACTTCTACAAATTCAAATAGTAAATATACGATTAAATCGGTTTATACTCAAAATGACTCCATTATTATTAACTTTAACAATAAGATATCAAAAGATTATATAAGATTTTTTGAACTACATCAAGGAAGTATTTACAAAGATGTATTTGATATAAATGGTAATTTTAAAGATGCACAGCCTACAGTTTTAAAAATAAAAAATATTAAGAAAATATCAATAGGTCAATTTAAGGCTAAAACACTTAGGATTGTATTAGCAAATGAAAAGAATTTAAAAACATTTTATACAGTAAAAGAAAAACAAATAATCATAAATATACGTGATTTAAATAATAAGAAACAAGTAAAAAAAGAAATTAAAAAAGAAATTAAAAAAGAAATCGTTCCAATAAAAGAAAATCAAAGTTCAAATAATTTTATAGATAATGATAATGAAATAAGATCAATAAATACAAAAGACAACTCTATAGTAATAGAATTTAATAAAAACTTTTCAAAAAAAGATCTAGCTTATGTAGCATATAAAAACAATGGATATTATGAAGATGTTTTTGATTTAAAAGGTAAGTTTAAATATACAAAACCAATTAAATTATCAATAGATGGATTAAGAAGAATTATTGTTTCCTCAAAAGATAAAGATAAAACGAGAATTAGAATTTCAGATAAGAAGAATTTAAAAGTTTACTATATTTTAAATAAAAGAAAATTAACGATTAAAATCTCTGGGATTTCAAAAAGTTCTAATACTACTAAAAAAGTAAAAACAACTCCATATAAAAACTTCCAAAGTAAAACTATAGTAATTGATGCAGGACATGGTGGACATGATCCAGGTGCAGTTGGATCAAACAAGAAATATGAAAAAGTTGTTACTTTAAAAGTAGCCAAATATTTATATACTATTTTGAAACAACGTGGACACAAAGTCTATTTAACTAGAAGTAAAGATGAGTTTATTAAAGTTGGGAAAAGAACAGATTTAGCATTAAGAAAAAATGCAGATGTATTTGTATCAATCCATGCAAACTCAGTTGCTAAAAAAAATGCAGCAAAAGTAAGTGGTATTGAAACATATTACTTAAGTCCTGCAAAAACTGAAAGAGCAAAAAGAGTTGCAGCAAAAGAGAATAAATCTGATATAAGAAAAATGAGTAACTCTAATACTCAAGCCTTTTTATCATCATTGAATAGTCCTAAACTTAGATACTCAAGATTACTTTCAATTGATGTACAAAGAGAGATGCTAGCATCTGTACGAACAAAACATAAAGTAAAAGATAAAGGTTCTAGACCAGGACCATTCTGGGTATTATTAGATGCTCCACAAGCATCGATACTAGTTGAACTTGGATATATTTCACATCCACAAGAAGGTAGAAAACTATATAATAGTGCTTATCAAAAGTTATTAGCACAAGGAATGGCTAATGGTATTGATGCTTATTTTGAAATGAAATCAAGATTTGACTAGGGATGAAGTTTTTTATTCTTTAAAAAACTTTTTATCTCTTTTATTAAAGTCATTTGTTTCTTTCTTATATTTGGTAAATCATAAATAGAAAAGAATTTTACTTTTGAATTCTCCCAAGATAAAAAATTGTTTTTTAGTTTATCATCAAAAAACATTTCATTTATGTTTTCAATATTTGAAGCATTAACTAACCAAATACCAATATCTTTTTCTAAGTTTATTTGTTCAAAATAATCTTCAAATAATCCTATTTCAACTTTTATACTACTTTCTTCAAATAATTCTCTTTGAGCACATTCATAAGCGTTTTCATCTTTTTCTTTAAGACCTTTTAAACATCCCCATTTTTCCTTACTAGCGATAGATTTACATAATAATATTTTTATATCATCTTTTGTAACAAGATAAGGAACAATACCGTATGCTTTAATATGTGATTTCATAATTACCTTCTAAGAATTCATTTTCTTTTTGTAAAATAGTAAAGAACCAATTATCCATAAGATAAAAGGCAATAAAATTGATACTTCAGGAATTGTAATTCCTCCATTTGTAAACTTGTAAAGCATAAAAAATACACCCCAAACAATCAATGTTCCAAAAATAGATAAAGATGTAAACTTACCCATATTAAAAAACCTACTATTTAATGAAGCGTAGGCAAATACTAATAAAAGTATTGGTATTACAAAAAAAGAAACAACAACTTGATTGTATAAAGCAGCTCTAATTTTATCAGTGTTAATACCTTGGTTTGACAATAAAACCAATGCAGATACTGCATCAAGTATAGAGAAATTTGATTTTGACTCATATACATTATCAAGAATTTTTGGTTTAAAACCTTCTAGAGTATTTAAAAACTTTTCATATTTAATATCTAATCTTGATGTTTCTAAATCTAATTGTGAAGGTTTATTTATAATTTTTGCATCAACTACATACCATTTATTATTTTGAAAATATGCATTTCTTGCAACAATTGATTGTACAATATCTTTATCTTTTACCTTATAAATATGTATACCTTCTGCTTTCTTTTCTAATGGTAAAAGTTTTTTAAAATATACATAGTTATCATTATATTTTAAAAAAATATCAGTTTTTGTACTTGTAAAATATTCATCATGTAAAATTTTTCTTTTCTGATCATAAGAGTAAGCTAAAGGAGTCGCTTGCATTAAAATCAATAAAGATATTAGAAATAGTGATATTTTTACAACAGGAGCATAAATATCTTTACTTCTACTACCAAGTGCATTAAAAGCTACTAATTCATTGTTTTTAATAAATATCACTAATGTAACTATCCATCCAAAAACAATAGATAAAGGTAGTGCTAATGTTAAAGTAAAAAAGCCATTATATAATACGTATAAAAGTTGTAAATTCGCAGAATCTGGTAGCTTTTTAAAATTTTGCAAGAAATCAATTCCAACAAAAAATAGTTCAAGCGAGATTAGGACAACAATAAAATTTAATAAATACTTTTTTAAAATATATCTTGTTAATATGCTCATTTTATTTCAATGTAAATTTGGATTTTACCTGATCAATTTCTTCAGTTTTAAGTGCGTCAATCGCTTTAATAGTATGAGTTATTATATCTTGTAGTTTATTTAATTCTTCTTTTGAAAAGTTGCTAAGTACATAATTCGCAACATCACTTTTGTTTTGAGGTTTTCCAATTCCTATTCTTACACGAATATATTCTTTTCCACAATGTGCATCAATAGATCTTAATCCATTATGACCACCATGTCCTCCACCTATTTTGTACTTAACTGTACCAAAAGGTAAATCTAAATCATCATGAATTACAATAATATCTTCAATATCAATTTTATAATATTCCATAATCGAATGAACTGCAACACCAGAATTATTCATATATGTTGTTGGTTTTGAAAATAAGTTATAACCTGATTTTAAAAGTGTAGATTGAAAGTTTGATTTATTTATATTTGTAGTTGCAAGATTTCTGGTCATCTCATCGATAACCATAAATCCTACATTGTGTCTTGTTAGCTGATATTTTTCACCTATATTTCCAAGACCAATTATTAGATGCATAAAGTTAAATTACTTAGCTTTAATTATACCAATTACTGGAACTCTTGGATCTAAGAAACATTTAACAGTTTCTGGTAAGTTTAAATCTCTAATTAATACATTATCACCTGTATCTAAATCAGTTACATCAATAGTAATGTTTTCTGGTAAATTTTCAATTGTACATTTAACAGGAACTCTTTTAGTGTGAGTCATTAAAAGACCTTTGTTTTTAATACCAATTGCAGTACCTGTTCCAATTACTGGAACTTTATAAGATGCAATAACACCTGGTTGTGCAACCATTAAATCAACATGTAATAAATCTGAAGTTAATGGACATTTTTGGTACTCTTGTACTACTACTTTATAAACTGTTCCTGAAACTGTAACATCAAATGCGATAGTTTCTTTTGTTCTTAAAAATTTGATAAACTCATTCTTTTTGAATGCAGTTGAAACATTTTCTAAACCTTTTCCATAGATATTAGCTATTAAATAACCATCTCTTCTTAAAGTTTTAGTTGCTTGTTTTGTCATACTATCTCTTACGATACCCTCTAACATAAACGATCCTTTTGTATTTTTATTTTAGGGCGCAATTATATTTAAATTTTGCTAAATTTTTTATTAATCTATATTATGACTTTTAATTTAACTTTTTGTAATTGAATTTTAGCTATTATCATCTACATTATAAAACATATTATTAGAAGGTTCAATCCCATGACATTACTAGATGGAAAAGCATTATCGAATAAAATTAAAGATGAAGTAAAAGTTGAAGTTGAAGAACTTATAAAAGAAAAACACATAACTCCAGGTTTAGCAGTTATTTTAGTTGGTAGCGATGCTGCAAGTGCTACATATGTAGCTAGTAAAGCAAAATCTTGTAAAAATGCTGGCATTTATTCTGTTGTACATGAAATGCCAGATACTATTACTCAAGATGAGTTATTAGAGACAATTAAAAGAATGAATGAAAACCCATCATTAGATGGTATTTTAGTTCAATTACCATTGCCAAAACATATTGACACAACTGTTGTTCTTGAAGCAATTGATCCATTAAAAGATGTTGATGGTTTCCATCCTTACAATGTAGGAAGAATGGTTTCAAATTTAGATTCATTTTTACCAGCAACTCCATTTGGTGTTATGAGAATGTTTGAAGAGTATGGAATTGACTTAGTTGGTAAAAATGCTTGTGTTATTGGAAGTTCTGATATTGTTGGTAAACCAATGGCATCACTTTTAATCAATGCAAAAGCAACTGTAACTGTATGTAATTCAAAAACAAAAGATTTAAAAGCTCAGACTTTAGCTGCTGATATTGTAATTATTGCAGTTGGTGTTCCTCATCTTTTAAAAGCTGATATGATAAAAGAAGGTGCTGTTGTAATTGATGTTGGTATTAATAGACTAGATACTGGAAAATTAACAGGTGATGCAGATTTTGAAGATTGTAAAGAAAAAGCATCATTTATAACACCAGTTCCAGGTGGAGTTGGACCAATGACTATTGGAATGCTTCTTAAAAATACAGTTAAAGCTGCAAATTTAAGAGAAAAAAGAGAAGCTAAATAAATGTTTAGAAAAATCTACAATTGGTCATCAACATGGACAGGAACTATTGTTATAGTTCTTGTGATTATGTCATTTATTGCACAAGCTTTCGTGATTCCTAGTGGATCTATGAAAAACACTCTTTTAATTGGTGATATGCTTTTTGTAAAAAAGTTTTCATATGGAATTCCAGTACCAAGAATACCATGGTTAGAAGTTAAAATGCTTCCTGATTTTAATGACAATGGCCATTTAATTGAAGGTCCTAGACCAAAACGTGGAGATATTGTAGTATTTAGATATCCAAAAAATGAAGCTATTCATTATGTAAAAAGAGCAGTAGCAACGGGTGGAGACATCGTTGCATTAAAAGACAAGAACTTGTTACTTCATCCAAAAGAAGGTAATGAGTATGTAAAAGCTAATTATGATAAAGATAGTATTATTGAAGTTGGTGATAAATTATGGGTTGTAAATCCATATAAAAAAGAACATCCAGGTATTCACAATGATCCAAGTGTTGTAAATAATGGATTAAATCCAAGTGAATTATTTAATATGATGCCAATTATGGTTCCTGAAGATGAAACATTTATGATGGGTGATAATAGAGACCACTCAAATGATTCTAGATTTTGGGGAACTGTTCCTTATAAGTTTGTAGTTGGAACTCCTTGGGTTATTTATTTTTCATGGAATGATGAAAAAGAAATTAGATGGGATAGAGTATTAAAACAAGTTGATACAATTGAAGAAAAAATGAATACAAAAAATATAGAAATAAATCATGAAAAAGGTATATACTAAATGAAATATTATATTGGTGCAGATCACGCAGGTATTGATATCAAAGCTTATGTAAAAGAGTTATTTGAAAAAAGAGGTCATGAAGTTATTGATTTAGGACCAAATACAAAAGATAGAGTTGACTATCCAGATTTTGCAGCAAAGGTATGTGAAAATGTTCTTAAAAATGAAGGAAGCAAAGGTATTTTAATTTGTGGTTCGGGAATTGGAATGAGCATGGCTGCTAATAAATTTGATGGAATTAGAGCAGCACTTTGTCATAATGAATACTCAGCTAAAATGGCAAGAGAACATAATGACGCAAATGTGATTTGTTTAGGTGAGCGAGTTTCTGGATTTGGTATGGTTGAAGCTATTGTAGATGCATGGAATGATTCATCATTTGCAGGTGGGAGACATGAAGGTAGAGTTGAAAAAATCAATGCTATTAGTAAAATAGGAAGTTGTAGAGCTTAGATTTATTAAAAAAGGATAATTAATGAGAGAACCTTGGCAAATATATTTAATGATGTTTGTAGTTGTTATCTTAATACTTCTTGGAAAAAAGATGATGTTTTTTTCCAATGATAAAGAAGATACTAAAAAGAATAAGCCTAAGGATAAAAATTGATTAATTCAAAAATAATTGATTCAATTTTCTCTTCTGCATCAATCCAAAGATGGAATGATTATCCAAGAATGGTAGAACTTGTTGAGCTTGATAAACAAGCTCATAAGTTTATCATTGCATATTTTATTGCAAAACTAGAAAAAGATGTAAACTATACACACTTAATAGAAGCAGGTATTTTTGAGTTTCTAAGACGTGTAGTTGTAACTGATATTAGACCTGACGTATTTAGAAAAGCCTTACAAAAAAAATCTAAAGAGATAAACACTTGGGTTATCTCAAAACTATCACCTTCTTTAAAAGATATAGACAATGGAACATTTTTACAAAAATTTGAAGACTATTTAAATAATCCTGAGATTTATAAAAAAGAGAGATTTATCTTAAAAGCAGCTTCTTACTTAGCTACTAAATGGGAATTTTCAATTGTTTATCAAACCAGTCAATTTTTAACAGATATTGAAGATGTTAAAAAAAGTGTTGAAGAAGAAATTGAAGATTATTATGAATTAATTGGTGTTAGAAAAATTGCTTTAAATAAAAAGCTTGCAAAAGTTATTGATTTAAGTGGTAGACTTCGATTTCAAAAACGTTGGGCACAAACTCCAAGAGTTCCTGAAACATCAGTTTTAGGTCATATGCTAACAGTTGCAATATTTGGATACTTTTTCTCAATTGATGTAAATGCTTGTGATAAAAGAATTCAAAATAACTTCTTTACCGCTTTGTTTCATGATTTACCAGAAGCACTAACAAGAGATATAATAACACCAGTAAAATATTGCGTGGATGAATTATCAGATATTATTGCTGAGTATGAATTAGAAAAAATTGAAGATGATATTTTACCAAATGTACCAGAGGAGTTACATAATGAATTTTCATATATTTTAGGACTTTATGATGGTAAAAAAGAAGAGTTTGAAAATAAAATCTATGAAGATAAAATTGAAGTTGTAGATGATGTATCAAAATATAATCAAAACAAATACAATCCTATTGATGGACTTGCTTTAAAACAGTGTGATAAATTATCAGCATTTGTTGAAGCTAGTTTATCTATTTCTCATGGTATTAAATCAAAAGAACTTATAAATGGGAAAAAAGAGATTTTAAAAAGTCTAAAAGAAATTCAAGGAATTGATTTTAAAGAGATTGCAAACAATATTGACCAAGAGTTTGGTACGACTGGACAAACTCAAGTTAGAATAGATTTTGATTAAAATATAGCTTTTAAAAGCTATATTTTAAGTTTGCGTAGAAATATCTTCCTGGATCGTTTAGTAATTCAGTATCTCCAACACCTATGTATTTAATGTCATTATATGTGTTTGTACTTGCATAAGTTTTATCTAAAACATTATCAACCCCTAATGTAAATCCAAAGTTTTTATTTAGTTTATTGTTATATTTTAAATTAACTACAGCATATCCAGCTAACTCTTGTTCTCCATTATCACTATCGTAGTTATCCCATCTATCAACTGCAATAATTTCTGAAGTAATTTTTGAACTATCAAATTCATAATTTAATGCAATATTTGCTTTTAATGGTGGAACTTCAGCTAAATCTTTATCATTTTGTCCGCTAAGACTTTCATCTTTTTTACCTCTTTGGAAAGCAAGACCATAATCAATCGAGAATTCATCATTCATATAGTAAAACCCACTTACATCAATACCATAAATTTTTGCATCAACATTTTCAAAAATTCCTGTTCCATTTTTACTGTAAATATAATCTTTTAATACAGAATAGAATATTTTTGTTCTAATGTTAAAACTACCTATTGTTTTTTCAAAACCAATATCAGCTTCATAGTTTTTAGTATCTTCTAAATCATTATTATTCCCACCATAATATAATTCTCTTGCATCAGGTACTCTTGATGATTTTCCAATTCCAGCAAAATATTTAGTATTTTCATCTGCATTATAAATAGCAAAAATATTTGCGTTTAAAGCAGTATATTTTCTATCAGTTTTAGTAGAATTAATTGAATCTATATCAGTATAATCATATCTAAGCCCTGCTTCTAAATCTAATTCACCAAATGATTTTTCTATTTCTGTGAAAATTGCCTTATTTGTAGTATCTGTAGAAGCCAAAGTAGTAGCTATTGGCGTGCTTATTCCAGTAGCTACTGAAGTTGAGTAACTATTTCCTTTCCAATTTCTTACACTAGTATCTAATCCAATAGTAACTAAAGAGTCTGCAACTTCCATACTATTTTTTATTTTTGTTCCCCAAATTGATGAATTCATATGATTAGTAGTATAATTTGTAAGTCCTGCTAATCTCAAAGACGTATCCATTGGATGGTCAACATTAGAATAGGAATAATTTATATTTAAATCTTTAGAAAAATCACCTAAATCTCTAGCAACATAAGCAACTGAATAAATATTTGAGTCATCGTAAGCAGCATCCATTGGAGTATTAGGATACAAAACGTTATCACTTCTATTTGCTGTATATGATAACTTTACTTCTGAGTTATCATCTATATTATATACCACTTTTGTTAATAATGTTTTTTTTTCGAAAGCTTCTAAATTACTTTCTGAGTAAGCTCTTCCACTAACCAAAGGATTAGGAGAAGTTGTAATCCCATTTTGAATTTGCTGTTCTAAGAAGTCATTGCCATTTCCATCTTCATATTGATCACCTTTTTCTATAGAAGTTGAAACTAGAACTTTAAATTTATCAGTTCCACCACTAATACTAGCACTAGCTTTTTTATATCCAAAACTTCCAGCACCAAGATTTATCTCACCACTTACTTCTTTACTTGGTTCTTTTGTTTTTACTATTACATTTCCACTAAGTGTTCCAAAGTTCTCTACATCATAAGGACCTTCAATAACTTTTACACTTTCAATATTATTTGATAAAATGTGAGATGTAGGAGGATCCATTCTATTTGGACATGCTCCATATATTTTTGCATTATCAATTAAGATATTGATATTATCTTTTTTTTGACCTCTTAGAATAATATCATTTGCAATACCACTTCTTCTTACAATTGAAATTGAAGGAATATTTTTAGTAAGTGCTTCAGCTAAATCAGCACTTTTGATTTGTTCATTACTAACATCTTTTACTATTTTTGTATTTACTTTTTCTTCTACATTTATAGTTTCTAAAGTTTGAGTCTCATTTGCATGTAAAATAATACTTGCACAACATAAAGATAAACCAATAATTTTTTTCATTAAAGTTCCTTAAAATAATTTATTCGTAATTATCTCAAAGAGTTGTTAATTTTCTGTTAACTTTTATTTATCTTTGTTAACTAATTAATTTTAATTTTTTGCTAAGATGAGATATAATTACAAAAATAAAAAGGAAATCATTTGAGTAAAATAACATTAGATATTGATGATAAAAATATTGAAACTGTATTAACAATTTTAAATAATCTAAAACCAGGTTTAATCAAAAATTTATCTACAACTTCGAATAATATAAATTCTAGAATGCAAGCAAAAAAAGTATTAAAACAACAAAATATAGAAGAAGATGAATTTATGAGTAAAAGACCAAGTATGGGTAAATACTTGTCAAAAACAGAATACAAAAATAAATTACAAAAGGTTAAATAATGCAAATAATTCTATTTTCGTTAATAATTTTAGCAGTGTTGATATACATAATTTATAAGATTAAAAGATCATTTACTAAAAAAGATTTTATTATCTTTTTTGTAATAATAACAGCTATAATTATAGCAATTACGTACTACAATAATTCACAAGAACAAAAGTTACCAAATGCATTTAAAGCAAATTACTTACAAGAAAAAAATATTGAAATTTCTAAACTTTCCTATACACAAGTAAATTTTGAAGTTTTAAGAAGTACAAAATTTGTATATGATTTTTTATATATCATAAAAAAGAATGATAAAGAATATGTTTGTGAAGCAAAAAATGTTGAAGTTCAAAAAATTGAAGATGAATATATTTTCAAAAAATACAATGAGAATTGTAGATTAAAATAAAGTATTAATAATACTTTATTTTATATAATCCTAACTTATTATCACCCAGGTTTAAAACTCTTTTTTGTTTTACAAACTTGTGGAAATAAACAATTATCACAATCAGGTTTAACAGCCTTACAAATATATCTTCCAAATAATACCATTGCTTGATGAAAAATATGTAAATCATGACCTTTTAGTTTTTTAACTAAATCAGCTTCAGTAATTTCAACTGTTTTACCATCAGATAATCCAAGTCTATGTGCAACTCTAAATACATGTGTATCAACAGCCATTAAATTTGCACCCTCAAACTCAATCATAAATACATTTGCAGTTTTATTCCCAACACCTGCTAATTTCATTAGCTCTTTTTGAATATGGGGAATTTCTCCATCATAATTATCAATAACACTTTGTGCCATTTTTATAATATTTTTTGATTTATTATTAAAAAATGAACATGATTTTAGTAACTCTTTTACATCATCAAGTGAAGCATCTGCTAACTCATATACACTTGGATACTTTTCAAATAATGCAGGAGTAATTATATTTACTCTTTTATCCGTACACTGTGCTGAAAGTATAATAGCTATTAATAGCTCATAATCATTTTTATAATCTAGCTCTGTTACCGCATCTGCATACTTTTCTACAAAGGCAACTTTAAGTATTTCTATTTCTTTTTTTGTGGCTTTTTTCATATCAAATCTTTATATCTTTTAAATTTTCTTAATTTTTTCTATTTCATCTCTTAATCTAATTGCTTCTTCAAAGTTTAAATCATGAGAGGCTTTTTTCATTTGTTTATTTAATTCAATTAAAATTTTCTTTCTCTCAGCAGCTGGCATTTTTTCAACTTTTTCTTTTTTCCAAGCTAGTTCATCATACTCTTCAAGTTTTAAACTATCATCTAATTTTCTCTTAGTAGATTTTGGAGTTATTCCATGTTCTTTATTATGAGCTTCTTGAATTTTTCTTCTTCTATTTGTTTCATCAATTGCGAACTGCATTGAATCTGTAATTCTTTTTGCAAAAAGAATTACTTTTCCATTTTCATTACGTGCACCCCTACCCATTGTTTGAATAAGTGCAGTACGTGACCTTAAAAATCCTTCTTTATCTGCATCAAGTATTGCAATTAGGGAAGCTTCTGGGATATCTAAACCTTCTCTAAGTAAGTTAATTCCAATTAATACATCAAATTCGCCAAGTCTTAATTGTCTAATAATATGATTTCTTTGAATTGCATCAATGTCAGAGTGCATATATTTTACTTTAATACCTAAATCACTGTAGTATGAAGCTAATTCTTCTGCCATTTTTTTAGTTAACACTGTTACTAAAACTCTTTCATTTTTTGCAATTACTCTTTTTATTTCATCATGAAGTTTTTCAACTTGAAATTCTGAATCCATAATTTCAATTACTGGTTCAACTAAACCTGTTGGTCTTATAACTTGCTCTGCTACTACTGAACTTAACTCAAGTTCTAGTTCATTTGGTGTTGCACTTACAAAAAGAAAGCTTGGAGCTTTTTTAATAAACTCATCAAATTTTAAAGGTCTATTATCCAAAGCACTTGGAAGCCTAAAACCATAATCAACTAATACTTCTTTTCTAGACCTATCAGCTGCATGCATCCCACGAAACTGTGGAAGAGAAACATGTGATTCATCAACAATTAGTAAAAAGTCTTTATCAATTTGTTCAAAATAGTTCATTAAAGAGTATGGTGTTTCTCCTGGTTTTTGACCAGTTAAATGTCGAGCGTAATTTTCAATTCCCTTACACATTCCAGTTCCTTCAATCATTTCTAAATCAAATTCAACTCTTTGTTTTAACCTTTGGTACTCAACTAATTTATCATGTTCTTTTAAGTTTTTAAGTCTTTCATCTAACTCTTCTTCAATTTGCTTTACAGCAACAGAAAGCTTATCATTTGATACAACAAAAGGATTAACAGAATAAATAATTATCTCTTTTAAATCTTGAGTTTTATTATTTGTTAAATACTCATGTTTAGTAATAGATTCAACCTCATCAGCAAAGAATTCAACTCTAATAAATTCATCTTCATAATATGCAGGATAAATATCAATTACATCACCATTTACTCTAAAATCAGACCTATCAAAAAATTTATCATTTCTTTTATATCCCATTTCTACAAGTTTTAGCAGTAATTCTCTTTGAGAATATTCAAAACCAACTTCAAGTCTTTGAACCATTGCTTGGTATTCTTCAGGATTCCCTAAACCGTAATTTGCCGAAACTGATGCAATTACAATAACATCATCAAAAGAAAGTAGCGATGCTGTAGTACTAAGTCTTAATCGTTCTAACTCTTCATTTATAGATGAGTCTTTTTCAATAAATAAATCAGATCTAGGAATATACGCTTCCGGCTGATAATAATCATAATATGAAATAAAATATTCAACATGATTATTTGGAAAAAATTGTTTGAACTCTGAATATAACTGAGCAGCAAGTGTTTTATTATGTGTCATAATAAGCGTTGGTTTTTGAGTTTTTTCAATTACCTTTGCCATTGTATAAGTTTTACCAGAACCAGTTACTCCTAAAAGAGTATTGTATTGATTTCCCGCATCAAGAGAATCACTTAAAGCTTTAATTGCTTGTGGTTGATCTCCAGAAGGAGTATATTCACTTATTACTTCAAATTTTGTGATAATAAATCCTTTTATTTAGAATTATTTTCTGTGATTATAGCTAAGATTTAATTATGAATTCTTTTATATATCACTTACTTATATTTTTATATTATTTATAAAAGTTATCTTTTATATAATAAGATGTAAAATACAACTAATACACTCATACAAGGTTCACCATATTAAAATTGTCATCCCAATTAATAATTATTATATTAATTTTTTCATCTTCACTGTTTTCTTATGACTTAAAAGAGATAAAACAAAAAGGTGAATTAAGACATTTAGGAATGCCTTATGCAAACTTTGTAACAGGTTCAGGTGATGGATTATCAGTAGAAGTTATGAAAGGCTTCGCTAAACATTTAAATGTAAATTATAAATTTGTTCCTTCAAACTTAGAAAAATTCTTTGGAGATTTAACAGGACAACATGCTAAAAATAGTGAAAATGGTCTTAAACTTTTAGATAATACACCAATTATAGGTGATGTTATAGCTAGTGGATTAACTATTTTAAATTGGAGAGAAGAAGTTGTGAATTTTTCTAAACCAACATTTCCTTCTGGAGTTTGGTTAATCGCAAGAGCAGAATCAAAGCTAAATCCAATCAAACCTTCTGGAGATATACAAAAAGACATAAAACAGGTAAAAAGTTTCATAAAAGATAAAACTGTACTAGCTATTGAAGACACTTGCTTAGATCCAAGATTATATAATTTAAAAAATACAAATGCTAAAATCTTATTACAATCAAAAGAAATAAAACTAAATGAATTAGTACCAGCAATTATGAGTAGGAAAGCAGAAACGACTTTATTAGATGTTCCAGATGCACTTGTTGCTTTAGAAAAATGGCCAGGATTAATAAAAGTAATAGGTCCAATATCAAAAAAACAAAATATGGCAGTAGGATTTAGAAAAGATTCACCAGAACTACTTAAAGAATTTAATATCTACTTAGAAAAAATTAAAAAAGATGGAACTTATAATGATTTAGTAAAAAAATACTATCCAGATATATTCTATTATTATGGAGATTTCTTTAAAAATGATTAAATCCTTTAGGATAAAAAATTTATATATTATTATTGGTGGTTTACTTATAATTGCTTATATACTATTATTAATATCAACTACATATTTAGATCAAAAAAAGATTGAACAGTATCAAAGTAAAGAAATACAATCTCATATAAAAACTAAAGCTGTAACCCTAGAATACTTTTTTAATTCTATTAAAAAAGATTTTAATGATATTAGTAATAAGAAAGAAATTTATACATATTTTCAGAATAAAGACTTAGGTATGTCGATGCAATATGGACTTAAAGCTTCTTTATTAAGAATTGATAGAATATTAAAATACAATATTGATATAAAAAATATAAACGGAATTAAATCATTTAAAGAAATCAATATATACACAAAAGATAATAAAGTATTATCTACAAGTAATATAGACAATCTTATAGATTTAAAAAACTTGGACTTAAAAGAAGATGCTGAATATAATGAAGCAAGATTTATAATCAAAAAAAATGAAAATAAAATTGATGTATATTTATACAAGAATATTTATTTTAAAAATCAATCAACTGCAAAAATAATTGCCTCAATTAATATAAATACTATCTTTAAAAAACTAATACAGTTAGATAATACTTTAGCTTTATACTCTATGGAAGGTTATTTAGAAAATGATTTATCTTCACTTAATAAAAATAGTTATTTTGATATTAATATTAAAAATACACCTTTTATTCTACGTGGAATAAATCAAATAAATACAAACAGAAGTTTTTTTTCTAAATGGTTTGTACTATTTTTAGCTTTACTTGCTCTACCAATATTAGTAGTTTTATATTTCTTAATTTTATTAAATAATAAAAACATTAAATTAAATGAAGAAAAAAATATAGTAAAAGTTATGCTTCAACAATCAAAAATGGCAGCTATGGGAGAAATGATATCAAATATCGCTCATCAATGGAGACAACCACTATCTGTAATATCAGCAGGTGCTACAGGTATGAAAGTAAATAAAGAATATGGAGTGCTAAATGACGAATCTTTTTATGAAACATGTGAAAATATAAATATCAATGCACAATACCTTTCAAAAACGATTGATGATTTTAGAAATTTTATTCTAGGAGATAGACAAAAAACTAAATTTTTATTAAATGAAAATATTAATAACTTTAATAACTTAGTTGAAGGTGTTGTAAAAAACCATAAGATAAATCTTATTTTAGATACAAGTTCTAATATTGAAATAATGGGATATCCAAATGAACTTATACAATGTTTTATAAATATATTTAATAACTCTAAAGATGCTTTTGTAGAAAACAATATCAAAAATAAATTTGTTTTTATATCAACAAGTATTGAAAATAATAAAGCAATTATAAAAATAAAAGATAATGCAGGGGGAATAGATGATAAGGTCTTACCTAGAATTTTTGAACCTTATTTTACAACAAAGCATCAATTACAAGGTACAGGAATTGGACTACATATGACTTATAGTTTAATTGTTGAAGGAATGAAAGGAACAATCAATACAAATAATTTAAGTTACAAATATAAAAGTAAAAATCAAAAGGGAGTAGAATTCATAATTACACTCCCAATTAAATGATTTTTATGAAAATGTTTTTCTTAATCCTTTTAGCTTATGAACCACAAATAAAACAATAAAGCCAATAATAAGGCCTAATACCAAATCATTTATAATTGAAGGAATAGATGTTGGTAAAAAATGATGTATTAAATCAATATTATGAGATAAAATCCCGCCACCAACAAGTATCATAGCAACTGTACCAACTATTGATAGTACCATTATTAATTTAGGCATTAATGCAATAAAGAAGTTTCCAAGACTAATTTTTTCTTTTTTAATAAACCAAAAACCTAAGTTATCAATTCGTACAATTAATGCCACTATTCCATATACTCCAAAAGTAGCTATTAACGCAACTATAGTTGTAGATATAATTTGAGTTGTTAAAGGTTTATCAAGTACTGTAGTTAGTGCTAATACAATTATTTCAATAGAAAGTATAAAGTCTGTAAAAACAGCTGATTTAATTTTTTCTTTTTCTATTTCTACAATATTTTCATTTGTTGAATTCTTTAAAATTTCTTCATCATTATTATTTGATTTTTTATGAAAATACTCTTCTATTTTTTCAGCACCTTCATATAAAAGAAATAAACCACCTAATACTAAAATTATAGTAATCAACCAAGGAGCAACAGAGCTTAAAATAAAAGCAATAGGTAAGATTATAGCTTTATTTTTTAAAGAACCTTTTGTTATTTCCCATATTACTTTTAATTCTCTATCTTGTTTAAAGCCAGTTGCTTTTTCAGCATTTACTGCTAAATCATCACCTAGTATTGCTGCTGTTTTCTGTGTTGCTATTTTTGTACTAACTGCAATATCATCTGCTAATATTGCTATATCATCTAAAAGTGCAAATATTCCTGATGCCATTTAATGCCTTGCCATATAATAAAATAAAATTGATACATCTTTACTAGACCATACAATATCTTGAGATAATTCTTCTCTACCTTTGAAAACATCAACCTTATTATTAAATTTATTTATAATCTTTTGAGTTTCATTAACTAATAAATCATTATTAATATTAGTAATTAACTCATGAAATAATTCATTGTTATTGGGAACAAAAGAACCTTTGTTTTTTTTAATTAAAGCCATTATTAAAGAAACTTGCCAAGTATGCCATTCTATTTTATCAAGGCTTGAGGCTGGTTTACTTACATAATCTAAAGATTTAAAAGAATCAAATACAACTCTTGCGGCTTTATTTAAAGAGTATTCATCCATTCTTTCAATTTTTTTAGGAATCTCTATATTTGAAAAATTTAATTTTTTGTAATCAGATTTTTCATAATCTATTTTATTCTTATTTGATTTATTTTTTTTCTTACTATTAATATTTAATAAAATTACGAGTAAAGAAATACATATAATTAATAATATAAGTATTCCTATTACTAAAATTGTATTCATATATTTACTCCTATGAATTCATAATTGATTATTTTTATATATTTTTTATCACAACAAAGAGAAGGAATATTTACATATTTTTTATCTTTAAACTCAAAAGTTGAGCCTTGGTGGTAATGACCTTCAATAATTATATCACTTTTATAATTATTAATTCTTTTTTTTACTAATAAATTGAAATCTTTCATTTTATGACAGATATTTTTACCTAATAGTGAAGAATCAATTTTTTTAGAAATAAAATTTCCAAAATCAATCATATTTAAAAACTTTAATAATATAGGATTTCTAATTACTGAACAATATAAATCATATTGCCAATTAATAAAATTATCACCATGAGATAAAGCAAGTGTTTTATCTTTATATTTTCCAAGAAGTGGTTGCTCTTCTCTTTTTAAAACTTGAATATGAGGAAAGAGTTTTTGTAAATTATAATCATGATTACCTTCTAAATAAAATATTTCTATATTTAAAGACAGTTTATTTAAAAGCTGTATTAATATTTCATTTTGTTTTATAAAGTATTTACTTTCACCTGATAAAAAATCGAAGTTATCACCCATTAAAATAAGTTGTGAGCATTCAATCTTCTTAGAATCTAATTGTTCTAAAAAGACTAAAAACTCTTTATTCTTTAAGTTGTAGTGAGAATCTGCTACAAAAATAGCATTGTCTTGAAGTTTAAGGAACATAAGCTAATTTAGGGATTCCTTCATTTTCTTCAAACCCACACATTAAGTTTGCATTTACAACAGCTTGTGATGATGCGCCTCTTAATAAGTTATCAATAGATGAATTTATGAATAATGCCTTTTTATTTCTAGCTACAAAAACATCACAAAAGTTTGTTCCAGCTGTTGATTTAATATCTACAGCACTTTTTCTAACTCTTACAAATTCATTGTTTTTGTATGTTTCTTCTAAGATTTCTTCAACATTAACTTCATCTTTTAATGTTGCATAAACTGAAATTAGCATTCCTCTTGTAACAGGAATTAACTGAGGCACAAAATTGATTTGAAACTCTTTGTTTTTTACTAATTTTATTTTTTCTTCAATTTCTGGCATATGTCTATGTTTGAAAGGATTATAAGCCATCATATTTTCATTTAAATTTGCAAAATGCGCAAGTTCTGTTAGTTTTTTACCAGCTCCACTTATTCCAGATTTTGCATCAATAAATACTTGTGTACCTTCTTCAATATAATCAACAAAAGGTAATAAAGCTAAAAGTGAAGCAGTAGGATAACATCCTGGGTTTGCTACAAGCTTTGCACTTGAAATTTCTTCTTTATAATATTCAGGTAATCCATATACTGAATTTGGAATATTATCTTTATCCTCATGAGCACAATAATGCTCTTCGTAAGTATCAAGTTCTAGTCTATAATCAGCTGATAAATCAACAACTTTTACATCTAAAGCTAATAACTCTTTGGCAAAAGACATTGAAGTTTTATGAGGAAGTGCTAAAAATGCTAAATCAGCTTTTGCTGCAACATCATTAGCATTTGCTTTTGACACTTCAATATTTAAAACATCTTTTAAACAAGGATGTAAATCTTGAACATTTATATCCCCTGTTGAGTTTGCTATATAAGTGATAGTAAATTTTGGATGAGTTAAAAGTAATTTAATTAATTCTAAGCCAGTATAACCACTAGCTCCAATAATTGCTACGTTCATTATATTTTTAATTCCTCAAATTTTACACTTAAAACTTCAAAAGTTTTAATTCCACCTGGAAGAGATGCTCTAATTTCATCACCCTCTTCTTTTCCTAATAGTTGTTTTGCTAAAGGAGAGTTAAATGAAATTAAACCTTTATCAACATTAGCTTCAACTCCACCTACGATTGCATATTTAAATTCTTCATCCGTTTCAACATCAACTAATTCCATTGTTGAACCAAAACTTATTTTATTATGTGGAAGTGTTGCTGGATCAATAATTACAGCTTTAGAGATAATTGCACCTAATTCAGCAACATGTGAATCTATAAGAGCAAGTTTTTCTTTTGCAGCATGGTATTCTGCATTTTCTTTTAAATCTCCTAATTGTCTTGCTTCATCAAGTTCAATTACTGTTTCAGGTCTTTCTTTTGATTTTAGAAAATCTAATTCTCCTGTAATTTTTTCGTATCCGACATTTGTCATTGGCTCTTTATCCATCAACATCTCCAATCTTTAATTTATGATATAATAGCGAAAATTTTTAAAAGAGTAGTTTAGATGAAATATGATAGAACAAAAAAGCTTTTTGGTGATGAGACATTTAATAAATTTCAAGATACCAAATTATTACTTTTAGGTGTTGGAGGTGTTGGAAGTTTTGCACTTGATGCCCTTTATAACACTGGAATAACAAATATTACCATTGTTGACTTTGACACTTATGAAGAATCAAATATGAATAGACAATTAGGAAGTGTTGGAAATATTGGTAGAGTTAAAGTTGATGTTATGAAAGAAAAATATCCAAATGTTATAGCAATAAATGAAAGAATAACAACTGAATGGATTGATGAGTTTGATTTTTCATCTTATGATTATATTTTAGATGCAATCGATGATGTAAAACCAAAGGTTCATTTAATCCAAAGACACTATAAAAAGATTATTACAACAAGTGGAGGAGCTAAAAGAATAGATCCAAGTAAGATTGAATATAAATCAATTTGGGATACTTTTAATGATCCATTTATAAGAAAGATAAGAACAGAATTAAAGCAAAAAGGATTTAAGAAAAAGTTTAAAGTAATTTTTTCATCTGAAAACCCTTTATGTATTGAAAAAGGTAGTTTTGAGGGAGTTACGGGTTCATTTGGTTTAATGATGGCTTCTGTGACTATACAAAAAATACTTAGTAAAATGAAAAAATAACTTAAAGTTACTTAAAGAATAAAACATATATAATAGATTACTAAAGAACTAAAAGGATTAATATGAGCGGAATTAGTGGTAGTGTTGAACAAATGACACAAGCGCATTTAAGAAATGTTCAACAGTTAGCAGTGTTTTATACTGGTCACAATAATATTTACGCAATTAATATAGCAAAGGTAAAAGCCTTTATTATCACTAATGAAGTAGCTATTAATGATACTCCAACTGACTCTGATGTAATCGCAGGAATTGCAACAATTAGAGGAGAACCAGTAACTTTAATAAACCTAGATGCATGGTTAGGATTAAAAGCTTTACCTGTTGATGATTATAAATTAATTATTTTTTGTGAATTTAATCATAAAAAAATAGGTTTCCTAGTAAAAGATATGCTTGATATTGTAGAAAAAACTACAGATCAATTAAGACATACAGAAGAAACAAATTCAAAAATCACTTATACAACTTATGTAAAAGTTCAAGATAAAGATGAACTATGTACTACTTTTAATGCAGAACAATTATTAAGAGATATTGGTTGGACTGATGATGGAGAAGATGATTTACAAAAATATGTAGATGGTAAACTTAATTCTGAAAAAGTAATACTAGCAGCTGAAGATTCAGGAGTTGCAAGAGAAGTATTAAATAGCTTCTTCAAAAAAACTGGTGTTAAGTATGAGATATATACTAATGGTACACAACTTATAAAAAGAGTTGAAGAATTAGACCCAGATTCAATTGGTCTAATTATAACAGATATTGAAATGCCTGGAACAGATGGATATCAAGTAGCGTCATTTATTAAAACAAATTCTAAACTTAGTCACATACCTGTAGTTGTAAACTCTTCTATGACGACAGATGCAGTACGAGGGAAAATGGATCAAATTGGTGTTGATGGTTTTGTTGGAAAAACTGATATTCCTAACTTATTTGAATTAACTAAAAAATTCTTACTATAAACTATTAAAATTAATTTTAAACTAGAAGATAATCTTCTAGTTTAGTTTTTTTCTAACCACGTTTTAAAATCTTCTATTTGATTTTCTGTTTGTTTTGTTGATGTTCCACCTATTGATGTTCTAGCGTTCATAGAATTTCTTAAATCTAAATACATAACAATTTCTTCATCAATATTTTTAATTTCATCATTTGATTCTCTAATTTCTTCAACAGTTAATTCACTAATATCTTTATTTAAACTATTAGCTTTTTCAACTACATCTTTTGTAATATAATATGCAGTTCTAAAAGGCATATTTTGTTTTTGAACTAAAAAGTCTGCTAAATCAGTTGCACTTAAGTGCCCAATTTTACAAGCATTTTCCATTTTATCTACATTTACAATCATTGTTTTTATTACTTCATTTAAAATCTTTAAAGAAATTTCAATAGTTCTTACAGAATCAAAAACACCCTCTTTATCTTCTTGGGTATCTTTATTATAAGCTAATGGTAAACCTTTCATAACAGTAAATAATGAAATCAAGTTTCCATAAACTCTTCCCGTTTTACCACGTAAAAGCTCAGGTACATCAGGGTTTTTCTTTTGAGGCATAATTGATGAAGTTGTAGCATACTCATCACTCATTCTAACAAACTGAAACTCATAAGAAGACCAAGTTACAAGCTCTTCAGAAATTCTTGATACATGCATCATTGAAGTTGAGATATTAAATAAAATTTCTAGTGCAAAATCTCTATCTGAAACTGTATCCATAGCATGTGCACTTGGTGCAGTAAATCCTAGTTTATCGCTTGTACTTTGTCTATTTATATTATGTGGAGTTCCAGCTAGTGCTGCACTTCCTAAAGGTGAATAGTTGTTTCTTTCATATGAACTTTCAAATCTTTGAAAATCTCTTTTAAACATATTTGCATAAGCTAGCATATGATAACCAAAGTTAAGTGGTTGTGCATGTTGCAAGTGTGTCATTCCTGGAATTAAAGTATCTGTGTGTTTTGAAGCAACATTTACAAAAGTATCAACAAGTTGTTTTAATTGCTCTTTTATTGAAAGTGATTTTTCTTGAACATAAAGTCTAAAATCTGTTGCTACTTGGTCATTTCTACTTCTTGCTGTATGAAGTCTTTTTCCTGGTTCTCCTATTATTTCAGTTAGTCTATTTTCAACTGCCATATGAATATCTTCATAAGCTAGTGAAAATTCAAACTTTCCAGATTCGATTTCATCTTTTACTTGTAGTAAACCAGACTCTATTACTTCTTGTTCTTCTTTTGTTAAAATACCCTGTTCACATAACATTTGTGAGTGTGCAATTGAACCTTTTATATCTTGTGAATAAAGTTCTTTATCGAACATAATTGAAGCGTTAAATTCATCAAGAATTTGTGCATTTGTATTTTTTAATATTTGATTATTTTGATTTGACATCTATTTTCCTATATATGAAAAGCATTAATTTTTCGTATTATAACATAAGTGATATTATTTAAAAGCTGTCATATCCATAGGATCAGTTTTTGCTATTTTTGCGTATTTTTTTATACCAATTAAACAGTTGATAAAAAATAAAATATTAGAAATAATAAAAGCAATTGCTCCTAAATATAGAAAAATATTTATAAAATAGCCTATAATAAAAAAAACTACAGAAGATAAATGAATAAAAAAATGATATTTAATCTTTTTTTCTTCAATAAACTCTCTAATAGTAGGAAGTGAAAAATATCCCTTTGAACTTAAATGAAACCAAGCTAAAAATGGAATAATCTTATAAACCATTCCTTGTAATAAAGAATAAACAAAACCAAAACCAAAAATAATAGCTAAAATAAAATTTGATTCAAAAATATCAAATAACCATAAAACCATAGAAAAACTTAACATAAATAAAGATAGTTTCCAATACCACAAAGTAACATCAAATACGGGTCTTCTTCTATTATTTAAAGAGTTTAATCCAAAATAAGAAAAACTTAAAAACATTCCTGCAAAAATCAATTTTAAAATAAAAATATTTATCTCAAAGAAGAAGAAAAAAGCTGTAATAAATAAAAGTGAAAAGACAATCAAAGGTAGTTTATTTTGTACAAATTTTGGAAAATCTTTTGATACATAAAACATCGGTATTACTTGAAAAGAAACACCCATAATAAGTAAAAGTGTAAAACCAAAAAGTGCAAATAATATATGTGAATTTACAAAAGAATAATAATTATCAGGCATAGAAGAGCTTATATGAAAGAAAGCTAGAATTAATCCTAAAATAAATGTAATCAAACCTGATATAGAAAATAATCGCATTGCTTTTACAGTTGAAGTTAAAAATTCAACTTTAAATAGTAATTTAATACATAGAGTAAAAAATACTAAAAAAGAAATTGATAAAAACAATACTCCAATATGCAAAAACATTTTAATATCAAAGATAAAAGATAAAGTAAACCCAAGTGTTCCAAGTACTAAACTAGAATGTACAATATTACCAAAGAGTAATGGCTTTTTTATAACAGCACCTGCAAGAACTGGCATCATTTGTTGCATTGCTCCAAATATTATCATAGATAAAATACCCAAAGTAAATAAATGAACAGCTCCAATAGCAAGAGGTGAGTATTGATTTGTAATTTCTAAAGGTGAAGAAAAAAGAAATAATAATCCTAAAAGTACTCCAAAAATAGGAGCACTTAAAAAGAATCTAAAAGGAACACTAATAGGAGGGGCTTGATCTAAACTTAGTCCTTGATTGAACAAAATATTTATATAGCTTTCATATTTTCTACAACATCGCTTACCGCATCACCTAAATGAGCATCAGCCATTGCATACAGCATTTGTTCTTCTTTCATATTATGTTGTTGCATTAACATCATTAAACTTTCACTTACACCAAAAAAATGATTTTTATCTGTAGAGTTTACATCATTTTTTAAATCTTCTAAAAGTCCTCTCATCTGTTCATGTTCCATTCGCATCATTGCCGTTGGCCCTTGAGTCATTCCTGTTTTACTTTCAAAAGCACTAAACATTACTTTTTCTTCCATATCAAAGTGATGTAATAAATCATTTGAGAATTTGATTAACTTTGTGTTAGCTTCTTCCCAGTTTTCGCTTGCAACTTCATTTTCCATACTTGCAAACTCTTCATCACATGCTCTGTGATCTTGTGTTAAAAAAGATGATATCGTTTCCATTATAATGCCTTGTTTTAATTTTTAACATTATATAAAAAAGCCTAAGACTTTAAATTGATAGCAATCAATAAAGTACTATGAAACAATAATCTTAATAATATTTGCTAAAAGCATAAAAACAAGAACAACTATTAAAACTTTTTTTATAAACTCTTCTCCACCCTTAATAGCATAGTGACTTCCAACCCATGAACCAGCCATATTTGCTAATGCCATTGGCAAAGCAATCATCCATAAAACCTTTCCTGCAGCTACAAAAGCAATAGCAGAACCTAAATTTGTAGCTAAGTTTAAAGGTTTAGTTGAAGCTGTTGATACAATATAATCTAAATGTAAAAACTTTTTCATAGAAATTGTCATATAAGTTCCAGTACCAGGTCCTAAAAGTCCATCATAAAAACCAATTGGTGCAGTTGCAACTACAATATTTTTACTTGTAAGTTCAGTTTTTTCTTCTACAATTGTATTGCTTTTTTTAAATAAAAAAAGTAAAGCAATAGGAATTGATATTAAAATAGCCCACTGAATAATTTCATCTGATAAAAACATTACTAGTTCACTTCCAATATATGAAGCTATTAAGCAAGGAATTATTGCAATACTTACAACTTTTATAGATATTTTTTTACTAAGATAATATTTAATTGTTGCCATTGTAACACCAAATAAACTAGCCATTTTATTTGTTGCAAGCACAAAAACAGGAGGAATTCCACTTAATAGCAAGACAGGAACTTGAACCATTCCTCCACCTCCTGCAATTGAATCAATATAACCTGCTATAAATCCAGTAATTATAAAAATAATAATCCATGTATATGTAATATCTTGTAAAAATTCCATTTCTTCTCTTTATTTTTCTGCGAGTATAACTGAAAATAACATATTAGTTAATTAACTATTAATTCTAGTATGTCATTATTTAAAAAGAATAAAAATTAAGGAGTTAAAATGTTTGCTATTTATAACAATGGTAGTGTTTCAATGAGAAGTACAGCTGATAATTTATATGATTTAAAACAAATTGATGCTCCATCAAATATTCAATTAAAACCAGATGATGATACATTATTTCAAGATTATATGGATTCAAAAAAAAATGAAAGTTCAAATAATCAAAAAGCTTTAAATATCTATAAAAAAATGGCAAATATAGATACAACAGAGCCAGTTTATCATGTAAAAGACATAATGACTAGAGATTGTGCAACAATTGATTCTAAACAAACTATAAAAGAAGCATACGATATTTTAAAAGAATTAAATATTAGTCAAGTTCCTGTAGTAACTTTTGGGAAGAAAATACAAGGTTTAATTGATAATAAGACTATCTTAAATTTAATACTTGAAAATCTTGATAAT
Organism: Poseidonibacter parvus; assembly: GCF_001956695.1. Lineage (NCBI taxonomy): Bacteria > Pseudomonadati > Campylobacterota > Epsilonproteobacteria > Campylobacterales > Arcobacteraceae > Poseidonibacter > Poseidonibacter parvus. The sequence goes on along the minus strand of NZ_CP019070.1, from coordinate 837,200 downwards.
ACTGATGAAATTTTAAATAGAAAAATAGAAGATATTTATTTACCTGAATTAATTACAGCTGATCCAATATCTGATATTAGAAGAGTTTCAAAAGTAATGATTGATTTCAAACTTCATGCAATTCCAATTGTAGACGAAGAAGATATAGTAATAGGTATTGTTTCAAAAACAGATATTATAAAAGCTGTTTCTAACTTACCACATTTACAACTTTGGTCATAAAAAAAGGCTTATGCAAATAGCACAAGCCTTTTTTAATATTTGATAGTATTTATAAAATTAAATTGGTAAAACTCTTAAGTTTTCATCAATTTTTTGTTGTAATACAGATTCGATTGCATATAAAGTTCCAGTAGACCCAGACGAACATCCTGAACATGAACCTAAGTATCTGATATATAAATCATAATGAGGAATATTTTCTTTAATATCAATAATTTCCATGTTTCCACCATCCATTACTAACATTGGTCTAATATCTTCATCTAATACTGAATCAATTGCTTTAATTCTTTGAACTAAAGTCATTTTATCAAAAGTTAATTCTCCAGATTCAGAAGCATCAGCTGCTTCTTTCATTTTAGATTCTGCCATTTCAGCTCTTGTATCAGCTAAAATATCAACTAAGTAATAATCCATTTCTTCGTGGCCACCTGGCTTAATACATGATTTACAAAATGCACCAGCTTTTGTAAAGTCAGTAATTTGCTCAACTGTAGTTAAGTCATTGATTTTGATAACTTCTTGTAAAGTTGCTAATGAAACTCTTGCACATTCACATACAATAATTTCAGTTTCAAAAGATTCCATATCAACACCTTTATACTCAGATGCTGCTTTTTTAATAACATCATAAGCCATAACAGAACAGTGCATTTTTTGAGGTGGAACAGCTGGAGTATCTGGATTATCTCTTAATGCTTTTTCAACATCAATATTTGTAATCTTAACAGCTTGATCAACAGTTTTACCAACACATAATTCAGCCATAACATCAGAAGATGCAATTGCAGTACCACAACCAAAAGATTTGAATTTTGATTCAACAATCTCATCAGTTTCTTCATTTACTGCCCAGTATAATCTTACTGCATCACCACATGATTCTGCACCAAAATCAGCAACAATAAGTTTTGTTCCTAATTCTTTAGCTCTTTCTTCTGTGATTTCACCTTGATGTTGAGGGCTATTCATTCTATTTACAACTTGATTTGAGTATTCATCCCAAATTGATCCGCTAATTAAATCATTTTTTGCCATATCATTTTCCTTTATTTATTCTTTATTTTTTATAATTCTGATTTGTGAGATTGTGGTGCATAAGCATAAGAGCTTGAAATACCTCTTAATCTTTTAACAGCATTTACAATTACATCAATTGCATAATCAATTTGCTCTTCTGTATTAAATCTACTTAATGAAAATCTAACACCTGTGTGAGCTAATTCACTATCGCTTCCAAAAGCATTCATAACTGGGTTTGCTTCTAAATCTTCACTAGCACATGCACTTCCTGTAGAAGCTCCAATACCTTTTTGATTTAAATCCCATAACATTGATTCACCTTCAACACCTCTAATTGAAATTAAAGTTGTATTTGGAGTTCTATTATCTTTTCCACCAATTACAATAGTTTCTGGTAATTCTAAAATTGCATTTTCTAATTTATCTCTTAATTTACTTACATGATTTTTTTCATAAGCAATTGCCATAGTAGATGTTGCTAAATGCATAGCCCATCCCATACCAACCATTGATGCAACATCAACAGTACCAGCTCTTTTTCCACCCATTTGCTCACCACCGTGAAGTAAAGGAGTTAATTCAGAACCTTTTTTAACATATAATCCACCAACACCTTTTGGTCCATGGAATTTATGAGCTGAAAATGAAAGGTAATCTAAATTACAGTCTTGAACATCTACTGGAACTTTTCCAATAGCTTGAGTTCCATCTGAATGGAAAGCAACTCCAGCAACTTTACAAATTTGACCAATTTCTTTAATTGGAAAAATTTTACCAGTTTCATTATTTGCCCACATAATTGTAACTAAAGCAGTATCTTCTCTAATAAATTCTTTTACTTTTGATGCTTCTAAAACACCTTCTTCATTTACAGGTAAGTAAGTAACTTCAACACCTTGTGTCTCTAAGAATTTACAGGCTGCTGTAATTGCTGGATGTTCTACTTCACTTGTAATCACGTGATTTTTGTCACCTTTTAATATCTTATCAACCCAGATACCTTTAATAACTGTATTATTACTTTCAGTTGCATTCCCAGTGATAATAATATCATCTTCGTCTGCTGCATTAATACCTTCATATAAGAAGTCAAGTGCTTCAACCATTTTAGGGTGAGTTCCTGCTCCAAATTTGTGTAATGAGTTAGGATTTCCATAAATATCACAAAAAAATGGTTTCATTTCTTCGAATACTTTTGGATCAACTACAGTTGTTGCGTTGTTATCTAAATAAACATCCATCATATTTTATATTCCTATTTGTTTGATATTTTTAATTTTAAATTAATATATTTGTTAAATTGATTTTGTATTTTAGTGTAAATAGGATAAATTTTGTCTTAATTAGAATTCTTTCTAAAAAGCTTATATCAAATCGTAACACTAAGGCAAAAATAAAAGTAACTTATATTAAGATATTTTATAAATTTTGCACGTATTATAGTGCAATTGTAATAAAAAAATAGATAAGCTTTTATTTTTAAATTATCGAATATATAAAAAGGATAAAAATGCAAACAAATATTTTAGGAACAAATTTAGAACTATGTTGTTCAAGCCCAATTACTGGATTTTATAGAGACGGAATATGTAGAACTAGCCAAGAGGACACAGGAACACATACAATATGTGCAATATTAACAAATGATTTTTTACAATATTCAAAGTCAAAAGGAAATGATTTAACAACACCAATGCCCCAGTATGGATTTCCTGGTTTAAAAGAAGGAGATAAATGGTGTTTATGTGCTTTAAGATGGAAAGAGTCTTATGAGGCTAACTGTGCTCCAAATATTATTGCAGAAGCTACATCGATTGCTACAACAAAATTTATAGAAAAAGAAATACTCTTAAAGTATGCTATTTAGTTATTAAATACTAAAGTGATGTTAAGATTAATATGAGATAATAAATAAAAATTATTAAAGGAAAGTAAATGAAAAAAATCATATCAGTATTAATGATTGCATTAATCTCATTAGGTATATCAGCATTTGCAAAAGAAAAACTTACAGTTGGAATGGAACTAGCTTACCCTCCATTTGAAATGAGTGATAAAGAAGGAAACCCTCAAGGTGTTTCTGTAGATTTTGCAAAAGCTCTTGGAAAATATTTAGGAAGAGAAGTTGTAATTGAAAATACAGCTTGGAGTGGATTAATTCCATCTTTAAAAACTGGAAAAATTGATTTAATTATTTCATCAATGACAATAACAGAAGAGAGAAAAAGATCAATTAACTTTTCAATTCCTTATGCACAAACATCTTTAGCAATTTTAGCAAATAAAAAATCAGGTGTTTCAAATATTGATGAATTAAATGTAAAAGGCAAAAAAGTTGCTGTTAAAAAAGGTTCAACTGGACATATTTACGCAACAAAAAATTTACCTAATGCAGATATTTTAGTTTTTGATAAAGAGAATGCTTGTGTTTTAGAAGTAGTTCAAGGTAAAGTTGATGGTTTTTTATATGACCAATTAACAATATTTAAAAACTATGCACAACATAAAGATACAACAGTTGCACTTTTAAAACCTTTCCAAAAAGATCCTGAACATTGGGGAGTTGCAATTAATAAAAAGAATGTTGAATTAAAGAAACAAGTTGATGAATTTATCAAAAAAGCTAAAGCTGATGGTACGTTTGCAACTTTTGCAAAAACTCATTTAACTGAAGCAAAAGCTACTTTTGATGAGTTAAAAATTCCATTTTTCTTCTAGGAAAAAGCTATCTTTAGAATTAAAAATTTATTTATAAACGAAACAACTTTTAAAAAAGATTTCTCCCTTTCAAAGGGAGTTTATCTTTTTAACTTAATCTTTCTAGCTATTATTGTAATAACACCTGTTTATATTATGTTCTCAAATATCTCTTATGATTTTAATTGGGCTCATGTATATGAATACAAACAAAAATTCATCAATGGTTTTTTTATGACCATTACAATTTCATTTTTTGCACTTATTTTAAGTTTTATAATCGGACTATTTTTTGCATATGCACAAAATTCAAAACTAATAATTCTACGATTTTTTGCAAGATTTTATATTGAAATAATAAGAGGTACTCCCTTACTTGTACAAATACTTATTTTCTTTTATGTTTTTGCTAATAACTTAGGTTTTGATAATAGATATATTGTAGGAACATTTATACTTGCAATATTTTCAGGAGCTTATGTATCTGAAATAATTAGAGCAGCATTAGGTTCTGTTGAAAAAGACCAATTTGAAACAAGTGTTAGTTTAGGAATGAGTAACTATCAAACATATAGATATGTAATTTTTCCTCAAGCTTTTAAAAGAATGCTTCCTGCCTTAACTGGTCAATTCGCTTCTATTATCAAAGATTCTTCTCTTTTATCAATAATAGCAATTAGCGAGTTTACAATGAATGCTCAAGAAGTTGATGCAATTACCTACTCTACTTTAGAAAGTTATATTCCACTTGCAATTGGATACTTAGCTTTGACTTATCCTGTGTCATATTATACCAATAGATTAGAGAAAAATATTAAATAGGACTTTTTTTGTCCTCTTTAAGTTTTTTTTAATTGTTTTACTGTTATATTTCAATTAGGACAATAATTGTCTTATTTAAAAAATACCAATAATTATGGAGTCAATTATGAGTGATAATAAACACATTCATGACGTTATTAATAGTGAATACAAATTAGGATTTGAAACGTTAGTTCAAAGTGATACTTTTCCTAAAGGATTAAATGAAAACGTAATAAAAGCAATATCTGCTAAAAAAGAAGAACCTTCTTGGCTATTAGATTTTAGACTTAAAGCCTATGCTAAATGGTTAAAAATGGAAGAACCTTCTTGGGCAAACTTAAAATATCCAAAAATTGATTATCAAGATATTGCATACTTTTCAGCTCCTAAAAAAGCTTTAGATTCTTTAGATGAAGTTGATCCTGAGATATTAAAAACTTATGAAAAACTAGGAATCCCTTTAGAAGAACAAAAACAACTAGCAGGTGTTAAAACTGTTGCTGTAGATGCTGTATTTGATTCAGTTTCAGTAAAAACAACATATCAAGCTGAGTTAGAAGAACTTGGTATTATATTTTGTTCTGTAAGTGAAGCTGCAAATAAATACCCAGATTTACTAAAAAAATATTTAGCATCAGTAGTACCAGTAACTGACAATTATTTTGCCTGTTTAAACTCTGCTGTATTTACAGATGGTTCATTTGTTTATGTTCCACCAAATACAGTTTGTCCAATGGAGTTATCTACTTACTTTAGAATAAATGCTCTAGATACTGGACAGTTTGAGAGAACAATTATTATCTGTGATGAGAACTCTTATGTTTCTTATAATGAAGGTTGTTCAGCTCCAACAAGAGATGAAAGACAACTTCACGCAGCAGTTGTTGAACTTGTAGCACTTGATAAAGCACATATAAAATATTCTACAATTCAAAACTGGTATCCAGGTGATAAAGACGGAAAAGGTGGAATTTTAAATTTCGTTACAAAAAGAGGAGCCTGTAATGGCGAGAGTTCAAAAATATCTTGGACTCAAGTTGAAACTGGTTCTTCTTTAACATGGAAATATCCATCATGTATTTTAAAAGGTGATAATAGTGTTGGTGAATTTTACTCAGTAGCAATTTCATCAAAATCACAACAAGCAGATACGGGAACTAAAATGGTTCATTTAGGTAAAAATACTAAATCAACTATTATTTCAAAAGGTATTTCTGCAATGAGTGGAGTTAATGCATATAGAGGTCTAGTACGAGTTGGTAAAAATGCTGATGGTGCTAGAAATATTTCTGAGTGTGATTCACTTTTAATTGGAAATAAATCAAATGCACATACATATCCATATCATGAAGTAAAAAATATGAATGCAATTATAGAACATGAAGCTACTACTTCTAAAATTTCTGATGAGCAATTATTTTACATTTCTCAAAGAGGTATTCATGAAGAAAATGCAATATCAATGATTGTAAATGGTTTTTGTAAAGAAGTTTTAAAAGAGCTACCAATGGAGTTTGCGGCAGAAGCAAAAGAGTTATTAAATATATCATTAGAAGGAAGTGTTGGATAAGTCCAACTTAAAGGAAAAAAAATGTTAGAAGTAAAAGATTTAAAAGTTAATATAAATGATAAAGAGATTTTAAAAGGTTTAAATTTAAATATTAAAGAAGGTGAAGTTCATGCTCTTATGGGAGTTAATGGAGCTGGAAAATCTACATTAGTAAAAACTTTAAGTGCGCACTATGACTGTGTTGTAACTGGAGGAAGTATTACTTATAAGAAAAAAGACTTACTAGAAATGGAAGTAGCAGATCGTGCTAATGAAGGAATTTTTATGAGTTTCCAAAATCCAGTTGAAGTTCCAGGAGTAAATAATAGTTATTTTCTAAAAACTGCAATTAATGAAAAAAGAGCCTATGCAGGAGAAGAAGAAATTGATGCAATGGATTTTTTAAAGTTAATTAAAGAACAAACAGCAAAATATGATTTAGATAAAAAACTATTGCAAAGAGATTTAAATGAAGGTTTCTCAGGTGGTGAGAAAAAAAGAAATGAACTAATTCAATTACTTCTTTTAAATCCAGATTTAATCATGTTAGATGAAATTGATTCAGGTTTAGATGTAGATGCAATTAAGACAGTTGCAAATGTAATTAACTCAATGCTAGATGGAAAAAAATCTGTATTAATGATTACACATTATGATAGATTATTAGAATTAATTAAACCAGATTATGTACATATTTTAAATGATGGAAAAATTGTAAAAACAGGTGATTATAGTTTAGCTTTAGAACTTGATGAAAAAGGTTATGAAGGAATAGGAATTAAAGATGAGACTAATTGAATTAGAAGGATTAGAACTTCCTAAAAAAAGAAGCGAAGAATTTATAAAAGTAAATTTTGAAGATCTTTTTTCATATGATTTTAAAAATACTAAAACTTATGAACTTGATATTATGGGTTTAAAAGTTGTAAAAGATGAAAAAAATTATGGAAATGGTTTATTTAATATTTCTAAAAAAATAGATTCAAATCAAGTAGTTTTAACAATAAATTCAAATATTCCTGAGCCTATTTGTTTAATTCACAAGATTAAAGATGATGAAACATTTTTTGTAAATTCATTAAAAATTGAAGTAAAAGAAAATGTAAAAGCATCTGTAATTGAGGTATTTACAAATACATCAACAAATAGTGCTTATAGTGTGAATAGAAATTTTGATATTGAAGAAAATGCAAACTTTGAATATGCAAAAATTCAAGATATAAATGAGAAGAACTATTTTGTTTTTAATGCAGATATTAATCAAAAAAAAGATTCAAAATGCAAAATAACAAATTTTGAATATGGTACGGGTGTTGTTATAAACAATTATATAAATACATTAGATGAAAAAAATTGTGATTATGAATTAAATGGGCTTGTAAAATCTTTTGATGCATCAAACACAGCAAATGTAATTAGAACTACACATAATAATGAGAATTCAATAAGTAATATAAACTATAAACATTCATTAAAAGACAGTTCAAGAGCAGTTTTTAAAGCAATATCAATTGTAAATGATAAGGCTTTATATACAAAAGCATTTCAAAATTCTAATACTATTTTACTTTCTAATGATGCTGCAATTTATGCGCAACCACATTTAGAAATACTAATAGATGAACTAGAAGCAAGTCATGGAGCAACAACTGGAACTTTAGATAAAGAACAACTATTGTATTTACAATCACGTGGAATTTCTAAAGAATTATCTTATGAGATTCTATTAAAAGCTTTTGAGAAAAAAATTTATGATAATATTGAGGATACTTTAATTAAAGAATTTATTGATTCTTATAAAAGGCAAAGTTATGTTTAAAAAAGATTTTAAATACTTTGAGAACTCAGATATTGTATATTTAGATAATGCAGCAACTACTCAAAAACCAGTAGATGTTGTAAGTTCTCAAATTGAGTATTATGAAAGTTACTGTTCTAATACACATAGAAGTAATTTTGGTGATGCTAATAAGGCTACACAAAATTTTGAAAATGCAAGAAAAACTTTAAAAGAGTTTATTAATGCATCTAAAAATGAAGAGATTATTTTTACAAAAGGTGTGACTGAATCTATAAATTTTATAGCTTCAGCTTATGCAAAAGATTTTAAAACTGTTATTATTTCTTCACTAGAGCATCATTCAAATATTGTGCCATGGCACATGCAAAATAGAAGCTTAGGAAATGGCTTAGAAGTTGTAAAATGTGATAATAATTTAGATTTTGATATGCATCATTTTGAAGAACTTTTAAAACAAAATCCTAAAGCATTTGTGAGTATTACACATATTTCAAACGCTTTTGGAAAAATTCATAACATACAAGAAATTACACAATTAGCTCACAAGTATAATGCTGTAGTAATGATTGATGGAGCTCAAAGTTTAGCTCATACAAGAGTTGATATGCAAGAGCTTGATGTTGATTTTTTTGCAATTTCAGCACACAAAACATTTGGACCAACTGGAGTTGGAGCAATTTATATTAAAGAAGAGTATTTAAAAGATGTAAATGCTTATCAAACAGGAGGAGCTACAATAAATGAAGTTGATTTTAATTCATCTACACTTTTAGACTCGCCTTATAAATTTGAAGCAGGAACACAAAATATAGCAGGAATAATTGGTTTTGCAAAAGCTTTAGAGTATATAAATCGTGTAGGTTATGAAAATATTGAACTAATAGAAAAAGATGTTTTTAATTATCTAAATGAAGAGTTATCAAAGCTTCCTAATATTCAATTTTATAATGATTTAGAAAACTGTGTTGGAAGTAGAAGTTTTAACTTCAAGGGTTTAATTCATGATGATGTTGGAATTTTAGTTGATAAAATGAAAATAGCACTTAGAGTTGGTCATCATTGTGCACAACCTATTATGAAACAACTAGGAATAAAAGGTACAATAAGAGTATCAATAAGCTTTTATAATGATTATAGTGATGTAGATAAATTAATCATTGCGTTAAAAAAAGCTTTAAAAATGTTAGAGGACTAAAAATGAGTATTGAACAAAAAGTTGCAGATATTAAAGATGATTTAGATTTTTTTGAGGATGAATTACAAAAATATGAATATATTATTGACTTAGGAAAAAAACTAGAACCATTAAATGAAAAATATCAAATACCTTTAAATTTAGTACATGGTTGTACTTCACAAGTTTGGTTAATTTGTGAGCAAAAAGATGGAAAACTTTTCTTTAGTGGAACATCTGATGCGATTATTGTAAAAGGTTTAGTATATATGATTTTACAAATATTCTCTGGTTCAAGTGTTGAAGAATTAAAAGAGATTGATATGGATATTGTTCATGAATTAGGTCTTAGTGAAGTAGTAACTCCTAATAGACAAAGTGGAGTTATTGGAATGATTAAAAAAATTAAAGAGTATGCACAAAAAGCATAGAAGGATTTATAATGGCAGAAGATTATAATTTTGATGAAATAAAAGAAAAAATAATTGAAAATTTAAAAAAAGTATTTGATCCAGAAATTCCTGTAAATGTCTATGATTTAGGATTAATTTATGAAATTAATCTAAGTATTAAAGATGATATTTTAGATTGTGTAATTATGATGACACTAACAAGTCCAGCATGTCCAGTTGCAGGAACTATAATGGAGCAAGTAAGATTAGTAACACTAGCAGTTCCTGAAGTTGAAGCTGCAAAAGTTCATATTACATTTTCTCCAAGATGGACAAATGAAATGGTAAGTGAAGAAGGAAAAGAAATTATGGCAGTATCAGGTGCTGTTATATAAATATGAAAAAAACTGTAATATATTTACTTATTATAATTGTTGTTACTTTAATTTATTTATTTACTGCAGACAAAAAAGCTAATAGAGGATTTAGTACAGTTTTATATTCAGGTAATGTAAAAACTGATGAAAAACAAATTCCTTCAAAATTGAAGTGGTTTGATTCTTTTAAAGGAATAAGTAATTCAGAGAAATAACATTATTTATTTCCTTAAACTAATAATTAATACAAATTATGAGATAATCCCAAAATGGAAGACATTGTTCAAATAAAAAAACCCAAAAATAGTAAATTAAAATACACACTAATCTTTTTAACTATCCCAATAGTATGTATAATTTTTTTCTTTTTAACAAAGAAAGAAGAAAAAAAAGAACTCAAAGGGGGACTTGCTTCTGCTTTATATAAAGGTGATATTGGTAAAAATGGAAAACATATTCCCTCAAAATTAGAATGGCAGGATTCATTTAAAAAAATCGATAATATAAAGGAATAAGTAAGTTCCTTCTAAATGATGATTTATTTCTTCTCGTCATTTAGATTATGAGATTCATAATGTTTATCAAACCACTCAGGTACTTCAAAATCTAGTAACATAATAATTTCAGAAAATGCCTCAATCTCTTTTTGACTTAATTTTTGTTTTGGCATTAAATCATAAAGTTTTATTGCTGGATGCATAATTGCTTTTTCATAACTTGGCTGTATTAAAAAATCTCTTATTTTAGAAACCGATAAGTCAAGGTCTTTCCCATAAAATTTTTTATATCTTTGATTTATAGCTACTATTGGTGGAGCCATATCATTTTGAACATAAGTATCATGACAAATTGAGCACTTTTTTTCAAAATTATATAAGTCTTCTTCATCAAAATGAGCATGAAGTGAAAGTAAAAAAGTAAGAGTTAATATTAAATATTTCATAATCTTAGTATAACTTTTCTTTTTTAGTTTTTCTTGAGAATAAAGTAATAACAATTCCTAAAGATATAATAATAGTTGATAAAAATAAATCTAAAGTAAATAATTCACCTAATAAAACTACACTAAAGAATATTGAAATTACAGGAACAAAAAGCTGTATAACACCTGCTGTTAATATCTGCATTTTAGGTAAGACTTCATACCAAATCACATACCCAATAGCTGATGTAATACTTCCAGAAATAAAAGCTAGAAAAATTCCATTTGTAGTAAAAAACATATCTTCATTTAAAAACAAAAAATATGTAAGAGTGATAAATAAAGTAGCCTTTATAAAGTTATCCATAGTGTTGCTAAGAGCATCAATAGACTTTTTACCCATAATTGTATAAACAGCCCAAGAAGTTCCAGCAAGTGCCATTAAAAATGCATGAAAATATGATATCTCAAAATCATGTTTTGGATAAAGTAGAAAAATAAGTCCACCTAAGGCTACAGCAATTCCTAGTATTTTTTGTAAATTTACCTTTTCTTTTAAAAAAATTGCACTAAGAGCCATTATAATTTGGACAACTCCAAATAATAATAAAGTACCAAGTCCTGCATCTATACTTAAAAATGAAAAGGAAAAACAAATAGCATATAAAAAAAGCATAAAAGAAGTAATCCAATTACTTTTTAAAGAAATACTAAATCTTTTATTTTTATAAAGATAAATTGCAATAAGTGTAATACTTGCAGAAAAAAGTCTAAGAAAAGTAAATGTATAAGCATCAATATAGTTGTTTACTAAAGCTGCTTTACAAAGAATTGAATTAAGGGCTAGAAAAATTAGAGCTAAAACAATAAATGTAAGTAGTTTTAATGTTTCTTTATTTATATTAATCATTTTGTAATATATCATAAAAAAAGAGATTTTAACTCAAGTTAAAACCACTTTTTTAATTAAGATTTATTTTTCAAATATTCTATCAAGTGTAGCAATTGCTAAATATTTATCAAAATAAGCTCGAGAGAAATTTTGTTTTGCTTGTGTTAATAAATAGTTTGCATCTGTTAAATCTGTACTTGTAGCAATTCCTTCATCAAATCTATTTTTAACTATTTCATAGTTTTCGTTTGATTGCTCTAAGGATAAGTTTGCTGTTTTTAAATTATCAATAGCAACATCTAAATTTGATACTGCATTTTCATATTGAAGTTTTATATCTAAATTAGTTTTTGCTAATTGAGATTTTGCTTTTAAATATCTAGTTCTGTATATATTTTGATTTGTTTGATCATATCCACCATTATACAAATTCCATGAAGCACTAAGACCTAAAATATTTTGGTCTTCATATATTTTTGCTGCATCTTCATAATATTTATTATGTGATGCACTTGCATCAACTTTTGGATAATATGTACTTTTAATAGATTTTTTCTGTTGTTTTAAAGCTTCTATACTCATTTTTAAAGCTTGAATTTCACTTCTATTTTTTAATTCTTTTACATCATATTTCATTGCTTTTAAATTATTGTCTTCTAAAGGTTCTATTTTTTCATTGCTTAAATCTTTTCCACCTAAAATATTACTAAGTGAATATTTTGCAACTTTTAATGCTCCCTTTGCTTTTACAACATTTTGTTTTGCACTTGACATATTTACTTGGACTTGAAGTAAATCATTTTTAGCAATTAAACCTTCATCAAATCTATTTTTTGAATCTTCATACTGCTCTTGAAATAAGTTATATGCACTTTTAAAAGTTTCAAGTGCATTTTGTTTATCAAGATAGTTTATATATGCAGTTTTTGTATTTAAAACAATATCTTGTTTCAATGCTTCAAGTGAGTACTTAGAACTTTTTGATAAATACTTTGCACTTGATTTATTTGCAATATCTTTAAAACCGTTAAATAAGTTATATGTAGCACTTGCAGTTAATATTCCATCTTCTTCTACATAAGAGTTTGCTTCATCTCTATTATTATATGTAAATCCTAAATTCACTTTTGGTAAAAAACTAGATTTTGATAAATCTATATTATCAAGTGATTCTAAGTAATCAAAGTTCTTACTTTTTATATCATGGTTGTTTTTTAATGAAATATCAATAGCTTCATTTAAACTCAAAGCATTTAAATTAACAGCAAATAAACTTGCTGTTAATACACTAATAAATAATTTTGTTTTTTTATTTCTCATCATTTCTCCTATGCTTTACTAACATCAACTGGTTCTTTTATTTTACCACTAAGTCTATGCTCTAATTTTATAAAGAACATTAAAAGTGCAGGTGTTACAAAAATAGTAAATATAGTTGAAAGTGCAAGTCCACCTGTAATTACAGAACCTAAACCTCTATAGAATTCACTTCCAGGTCCTGGAAGTAATACAAGAGGCAACATACCAAATATTGAAGTCAATGAAGACATATAAATAGGTCTAATTCTTGACCTTGTTGCTTCAATAACTGCTTTTTTATGATCATATCCTTCATTTTTAATAAGGTTTTGACTTTGATGTACAATTAAAATAGCATTATTAACAACAATACCAACTAGAATAATAAATCCTAACATTGTTAGAATATCAAGTGGCTGTGGTGCTATAAATGTATTTGTTAAAGCAAGCCCAATAAACCCTCCAGCAGTAGCAAGTGGAACTGTAAACATAATAACAATAGGATATAAGAAATTACCAAATAACGCTGACATTAGTAAGTAAATAATCACAAGTGCTAATATAAAGTTTAACTCTAACATACCAATTGTTTGTGTTAATTTATCTGCTGTTCCTGATATTCCTATTTCAACATTATTAGAAATTTTCCCAGAATCTTTCATTCCTTTTATAGTAGCATCTAAAGCAACCATTGTTTCTTGAATTGTCATATTAGCAGGTGGTGTCACTTGCAGAGTAATTGTTCTTTTTCCTGCAAGGTGTCTAATCTCTGAAATACCAGTTACACTTTGTGATGTTGCTAATGATGAAATTGGTAATAATGAAGCGTTAGGAAGTGCAATTTGTGCAGACATAATATCTTCTGGTGTTTGAATTTGTTCTTCATTTGCTTTTAAAACTAAATCAATTTTCTTTTTTCCATCTTGTTCAAAATCTGATATTTTTCTACCACTCATTAAAACATCAACAGTAACTCCTAAATCAAATGAACTCATTCCTAAAGCTTTAAGTGCATCTTGATTTGGTTTAATTCTAACTTCTGGATAAAGTAATTCAATAGATGGAACTGGTCTAACTTGTGCACCTTTTACAGCACCTTGAGAAGCCATAAATAACTGCATACCAACACCTGCAATATCTTCTATTTTTTCACCACTTATATCAATATTTACAGTTTTACCCTCACCAATACCATTTTCAAATACACCTGATTGTAAAGAAACACCAAAAATTGAAGGCATCGAGTTTACAATTGGTCTAAAGAATGGAATTAATTCTTTGGCTCTACTTTCATGCATAGATGTTCCACCAAAAAGGTTAAAATCTCCAAATGAAACGAAAAAGGCTCTATTTAAGCCAGGTGTTCCATCTACATCTTTATTAACATTTGGTTCAATTTTTTTCATTAAATATGTACCCATATCATATCTTTCTTGATATGAAAGTCCTGGAGGAGTAATCAAAATATTAAAAATTAAGTTCTTATTTCCTTGTGGTAAATAGTCTAATTTTGGGAACAATGCATAAATTGTTGAAATAGATAATATTCCTAAAACTAAAATTGTAACAACTTTTGTAAGAACTGATTTTAATGACCAGTGAACAAAACTCATCATTACATTTACGATCTTATTACCAAATCTTGTTAAGGCAGTTTCAGTTTTAACTTCTTTTATTGATAAAGATGCAAATTTTTTCCATAACATTGGAATAACCGCAATCGAAACAAATAAAGAAAATGATACAGAAGATACAACTGCAATTGCAATATCTTTAAATAATTGCCCTGCTTCATCTTCTAAGAAAATAATTGGTAAGAATACTGCCATAGTTGTAGATGCAGATGCAATTAATGCACCCCAAACTTCACTAGCACCCTTATAAGCAGCATCAGGTATACTCATACCTTCTTTTCTATGTCTATCAATATTTTCTAAAACAACAATAGCACTATCAACTAGCATACCAACTGCAAAAGAAATCCCTGCAAGTGAAATAGTATTTAAACTTCTATCCATTGCTGAAAGAATAATAAATGTACCAATTACAGATATTGGAATTGCAATAGAAACAACAGCAGTTGGTGAAATTGCTCTTAAAAATAGTATTAGCATAAAAATGGCTAATACACCACCAATGACAATGTTTTGTTGTACTAAATCAACGGAACCTACAATATAACCTCTTTGGTCATAAATCCAAATGATATTTAAATCTTCTTTTTTAAGAATTGTTGCATTTAATTCATTTACAACTTTTTCAACTTCATTTGTAAGTGCTACTGCATTTGCATTTGCTGTTGGTTGTACTCCTAGGAACATTCCATCTTTACCTAAGAACATTGCAACAGAAGAAGCTGTTGCGTATCCAAAGTTAACATCAGCAACATCACTTAAAGATACCCTTTGCTCTCTATTTGATACAAGAATAATGTCTTTGATATCTTCTATATTTGCAAACTTATGAACTGTTCTAATTCTATAAGAACGTCTTCCCATATTTTGAACACCTGCTGATACATCAACATTTTCACTTTGTAAAACATTCATTACATTTGCAATTGTTAAATTATATGAAGCTAGTTTTGACAAATCAAGATTAATTTGCATTTGCTGTTTTCTACCACCAGCTGTCATAGTTCCAGCAACACCAGAAACTCTTTCAATAGCAGGAATAACTTCATCATCAAAGAATGTTTTGTATTCATCAATATGTCGGCTATTGTTTTCTTTAGTTTGCATCATCATCCAAATAATTGGACTTGCATTTGCAGTTTCAATTATTGGTTCTTCAACATTTACAGGATATGAACTTACTTCATTTAATTTATTCGAAACATCTTGAAGTGCTGCTCTAATATCAGTTCCTAGTGAAAAAGTTAATGTAATTTCACCCATATTATCTTTTGAAGATGATTCATACTCTATTAAATTATTTAAACTTTTTAAGGCATCTTCTTGGTCTTCTATAATTTCACGCTCAACTTCATAAGGCGTTGCACCTGGCCATACAGTTGTAATTTTAATTTCTGGTTTTGTAACACTTGGTGTTAATTGATATGGTAACTTATCTAAAGAAATAAGCCCAAATAAAACCACAATTAAAACTGAAACGATAATAGTTACAGGATTTTTAATTGAAAACTTAATTAAATCCATTACTTCCTACTTTTCTTTCATTTCATTTAAAACTTTTACGTCCATATTAGGAAAAACTCTCTCGTTTCCTTTTACAACAATATTCATTCCTTCAAGTAAACCTTTACCTTCTATTGCTGCATTTATACCCATAAAACCAACAATTTTAACAGGAAGCATAATAGCTTTATTATCAACAACAGCAAAAACTACATCCATATCAAATCTTTTAATAACTGCATCTCTATTTATTACTAAAGCACTAGTTTTTGCATTTTTTGCAAATTGTACTTTTGCTTGTGCACCATCATAAATAAACATATTTCCTACATTTGCTTTAAATCTTACAGGAAAAGTTCTAGTTAATTTATCACCACTTGGAATTGCAGCATATAGTTTTGCTTTTACAATATTACCTGCAATATTAATATCATAAATATCACCTTGCTTTAAACCATTAACAAAAGATAATGGCAAATTAAATACAACTTCAATCTCTTCTGTATTTACAATTGTTGCAACTTGTGAACCTGTATTTAACCATTCATTTAAATTTACATTTTTTTCAACTATTACACCTGAAAATGGTGCTTTAATAAGTTTTTTTGATTTTTGAATTTTTAATTCATTTAATTGAGCTTTTGCAGTAATTAAACTTGAATTTGCAACATCGTAAGCTAACTTTGAATCATCATAAGCTTTTTGAGCAATTGATTTTTTTGCAAATAGAGACTTATATCTTATATAGTTTTTCTTAGCATTTACTAATTGAACTTTATACATTTCAACAGATGAAGAAGAAGCTTTAATTTGTGCATTTAAAATATCAGAATCAATTGATACTAAAACATCACCTTTTTTAACTTTTTTACCAACTTCAAAATTTATTTTTTTTGCAATACCTGAACTTTGACTTGCAATCTTTGATTTTTTATCAAAACCAACTGAACCTACAAATTCTTGTAGTGGGTTAACTTCTGATTTTTTGATAATATCAGTATTAACAAGTGCAGGTCCTTTTGCATTTAAACTTGTAAAACTAGCTATAAATAAAGCTAGTATAAAACCTATTTTCTTATACATTATTAATTTCCTTGTATTACTATTTTTTTTACTATTTTTTGAACTAAGGGTCCAACTATAAATATTATTGGGAAGGCAAAGCAAAATGCCTTTACAAAAGCTTCTAACCAAATTAATATAAAACCATCTACAAATTCAAGATTTATATATGTGATTATAAAACTCATCATAAAACTCATAAACAGTGACATAAAAAATGAAAATACTACTCTTTCATATTTTTTAGGAATCATTTTTTTACCTCAATTAATTTAAAGAGATTATTAATAAATACTTCACATTTTTTTTGTACATCATATTCATCATTTGTCATTTTAATTAAAGCTAATCCTTTTTCAAAAACCAATAAACCTTCACTAAAATTCATTGATTCTGGAATTAACTCTTTATTTTTTATTCCTTCCTGAATGATTAATTCAATTTGTGCTTTAAAAAAAACATCACAACTTTTATTAAAACCTTTCATATTTTCATTATCTTCAGATAATACAATTGATAAGTATTCTTTATATCCATTAAAATGTTTCATATTTTCAATACTATCATCTAAAACAAATTTAAAAAAATGAAATATTTTTTCTTTTGTAGTCTTTACATCTTTTATACTTTTTAAAAATTCTGCATGATATTCTTCAATATGTAAATTGATTATTTCAAAAATAATGTCTTCTTTACTTTCAAAATATTCATATATAGTTCCCTTACCTACACCTGCTGTTTTAGCACATTGGGCAACAGTAAGTTTTTTAATTCCGACTTCGTGAATTAAATCACTACATGAAATTGCTATATCTTTTCTTTTTTGTTCTTTATCAACAATTTTAGGCAAATAACTTCCTTTAATTATAAATATCTTTTTTGACTGACCGTCGGTCATTTAAAAGTATAGTGCTTTTTTTCTTAATAGTATTTTAAACTGACCACTGGTCATTAACAGTTATTTACTTTTTTTAGTTATAATTAGAAAAGTGATTATTTAATAATCAAAGAAAGGATTTAAAATGAAAAAAGTTATATTAAGTTCAATTCTTGCTTTAGGTTTGAGTATAAATTTAAGTGCATACGAGATAAACGGTGATTTAGGTGTAAAATGGACAGGCTTTAAAACAGCAAAAAAAATTCCTGTTTCTGGTACTTTTAAAGATATAAAAATTAGTATCAAAGAAAATGATGATTTGTCAAAATTCCTAACTAGTTCAAATGTTGAAATCAAAACAGCATCTTTTGATTCAAAAAATGAAGGAAGAGATGCAAGTATTACAAGTACATTATTTTCACTTGCAACGTCTAAAGTAATTAAAGGTAAGATTAAAAGTGTTGATGAAGCTAATAAAACATTAGTTTTAAATGTAAATATGAATGAAGTATCAAAAGAAGTTCCTATGTCATTTGATATTAAAGATGGAAATATTATAGCAAGTGGAACAATTGAAATTTTAGATTTTGCTATGAAAGCTCCATATTTAGCTTTTGCTAAAAAATGTGCAGCATTACATGAAAATAAATCATATTCAGATGTAGATATAAAATTTACAATTCCCTTTAAATAAAAGATAAAGCGAAAGCTTTATCTTTTATAAAACTCACTCATATAAGTTCTATAAAGTAGTGGCACTTGATTTTTTTGGCATCTATCATTTTTTTTACTTTCAATTGATACAGATTTAAAAAACTGACTCCAAAGTTTTTTGAACTTTTCTTCATCTTCTGAAAGTTTTGGTTCTTCATAACTTGCAATATTTTGAATTCCTAAAAAATCATCGTTTTTTATAAATGCTATTTTTCTATTTATATCATGAATTATATATTTTTGATTATTTAATCTTTTAAAAAAGTGCTTTCCTAAAAAATATGCAACATTAAATTTTGTTTGCATTTTTGCATATAAAGTTCCATCGTCAAGCTCTTCAAATCTTAAAAACCCTTCCATTTTATGTATATGTCTAAATAGCTCCTTTTCAATATTTAAAATATTAAAAAGTGAAGAATTATTAATATTTGCAAGCTCTTTTTGGTTTTTAAAACCTATAATTATATAGTTTAATAAATCAAGTTCAAAATCTTTTGAATCACACATAAAAATATTTAAGATCCTTTGAAAATTATCTTTTGAAAACTTTTTCTTTAAGGCATCTAAAACTTTTTGTGAGTGTTCTTCATTGTTTTCAATAACTATAAAATCATCTAAAAAAAGCTCATTTGGCATTTCTTTTAATATTCTAATTGGTTTTAACTTTTCATAATAAACTTTAAAAACTAGAGTTAAAAAGCCTTCAAAACTTTTATCATAAACTAATATCATAACTCACCAGTAATATTACTATAAGCTAAGTCAAACAAGTTAGGAGTTATTATCTTTTTCTTTTTGGGTTCAATTATTGCTGTTTTTATTACATCTTTATAAAAAGGTACTTCTTTTTGATATTTTCCTTTGCAAGTTATAAAATACTTGGCTCTTTTTAAAGATATTTTTAACTTTTTTAAATCCTCGAAATCAAGACTTTTAAATCTTCTAGCATTTATTATTTTTTGTACACCTCTTGCTCCAATACCTGGAATTCTTAAAAGCTCTTCTTTTGAGACTGCATTTATTTCCATTGGAAAATAAGACATATTATTTAAAGCCCAAAAAGTTTTAGGGTCTAGTTCTTCATCTAAATTTGGATTATCATCATTTACAATTTCATCGTAAGAAAAATCATAAAACCTAAGTAACCAATCGGCTTGATAAAGTCTATGTTCTCTTACAAGTGGTGGTTTTGTAATTGTTGAAGGAAGGTTTTTATTATTATCATTTACAGGAATATAAGCACTATAATATACTCTTTTTAGTAAGGCTTTATCATATAAAGCTGAGCTTAGTTTTAGTATATCTTTATCACTTTCTGGTGTTGCGCCTACAATTAATTGTGTACTCATTCCAATTGGTTTTTTACCCTTTTCCATACTTACATCTCTTGCAAATTTTAAAGGTTGTAATACACTTTTTTTAGTTTTATTTGGAGCTAATAGTTTTAAAGATTTATCACTAGGAAGCTCTATATTTGAGCTTACTCTATTTGCAAGATTTACTATTTGTTCTGTTAATTCATTTGAAGAACCTGGAATTAGTTTAACATGAATATAACCATTAAATTTATACTCATGTCGAAGAATTTTTAAAGTCCGAAGAATCATAACCATAGTATGGTCTTCACTACTTATAATTCCTGAACTTAAAAAAAGTCCTTCAATATAGTTTCTTTTATAAAAATTAATTGTAATGTCAGCTAATTCTCTAGGACTAAAAGCAGCTCTTGGAATATCACTATTTGAAGTTCTATTTACACAATAAGAACAATCATAGATACAATAATTTGTTAGTAAAACCTTTAATAAAGAAACACATCTTCCATCGGCTGTAAAAGTATGACAAATCCCACTATTATGAGTAGCTCCAAGTTCTCCCGTTTTGTAATTGTTATCACTACCACTAGAAGAGCATGAAACATCATATTTTGCACTATTTGCTAAAATGTCCATTTTTTCATATATATCTTTTTTCATTTTGTAATTTTATATTAAAAAATGAAACTCTTTTAATTATATTACAAAATGAAATAAAATTAATACTTATCTTATGAAGAACAAGAAAGCTTCACATTTGCATATTCCATTGGAGTTGGTTTTGAATAGTTTTCAAACTTTTCATGCTCATCAAATGAGTTTTGTGCAATATTAAGTAAATCGTTTACAAGAGAATAATCACCTTCGTGAGCTAATTCTATTGCTTCTTGAAGCATATAGTTTTTGATTATATATTTTGGATTTACTTTTTTCATAATTTCAACTCTTTTAGTAAAACTACTATTTTGGTTTTGACAAACTTTTTCATATGATTTAAACCAATCTTCTAAAGGCTGTCTAAATACACATAAATTTGTAATTAAACTAATTTCATCAAAAGATTTGATTTTTGTAAGTTCATAAAAGAATACATTATAATCCATTTTTGAACTCTCTAATGCACCTAATAATTCAAGTATTAAATCTAAATTATTATCGCCACTTTTTACTGCATCAAGCCCTATTCTTTTATTCATTTGCTCTAAATAAACGTTTTCATGTTGAGGAATAAAAGTATTTATATACTCTAAAAGTTTTTCTTCATCACAAATTTCTTTTAATGCATTTGCTAATACAATTAAGTTCCATCTTGCAACATATGGTTGATTATTGTAAGAATATCGTCCTTCAGCATCTGTGTGATTACAAATACAATTTTTATCAAAATAATCCATAAAAGCAAAGGGACCATAATCAATAGTAAGACCTGCCATTGAAAAATTATCTGTATTCATAACTCCATGCATAAAACCATAGCTTTGCCAGTAAGCTATCATTAAAGCTGTTTTATCAACAAGTGAATAAAACATCTTTTCATATTTATTTTTCTCATCTTTTAAGTGAACATATGATTCTTCAATAACTAAATCTGCAAGCTTTCTAAGATTTTCTTTAGAGTTTTTTGTATTTGCAAAAAACTCAAATGTACCTATTCTAATCCAAGAAGGAGACATTCTTAAAACTATTGAGCAGGATTCTTTTTCCCATTCTCTATGTGCAAAAGTCTCTGAATCAATTATTGCTAAAGCTCTGGTAGTTGGTATCTTTAAAGCATGCATTGCTTCACTGATTATATATTCTCTAATAGATGATCTTAAAACTGCACGGCCATCACCTCTTCTTGAATATTTAGTAAGCCCTGAACCTTTTGTTTGTAGTTGCCACTTATTTATAGCTCCTAGATTTATTGCTCTTCCATCACCTAATTGTGGTACAAAGTATCCAAATTGATGACCTGCATAAACCATTGAAAAGGGTTGAGAATTTTTTAGGACTTTACTACCATTCATAAAGTCTAAAAAATCTTTTGTTTCACACTCTTTATAATCTAAATTTATTAAATCACATGCTTGCTTATTGTAGGAAATAAGCTTTGGATTTTTTAAAGGTGTTGCATCTAATTTTTGGTATAAATTATCATCCATATGGAAATATTCCATATTAACTTTTAAGTCATTTAATTTCATTTTTTCTCTTTATTTTAATAATATATTAATTTTAAAATAAGATATCAAAAACACATATAAAACAAGATAAAAAATGTCTTATTTTAATTTTCTAAACAAAAACTACACATTCAAAAACTATAATAGAAAAATTTAAAAAAGGATACATAAAATGAAAAAGTTAATAGCTATTTTATTTTTAGGTTTTAACTCACTTTTTGCATTTGAGCATTTAACTCTTGCAAATATAGAAAGTAAACTTGAAAACAAAAATGTAATTATTGATTTTTATGCAACTTGGTGACCATCTTGTAAGGTTTTAGGTAAAAACTTGACAAAATATAATACAAGAAAACAAGATAACGTAGAAATTTATAAGTTAAACATAGAAGATCAAAAACTTCTTACAGCACAATTTGAAATTAAAGGTATTCCAACTTTAGTTTATATGGAAAATGGAAAAATTGTTGCTAAAAAACTTGGTGTTAAAAGTGTTGAGCAATTAGAAAATTATGAGAAAGTCTATTTTAGTAAGTAATCATACTTACTAAAATATCACCTATTAATATTAAGCTTTTAAGTTTCTGTTTGCAATGTTTTCAATTAAAACAGTTGCATAAGAAGCTTTTGGTAATGTAAATTTAACTTTACATTTATTAGTATTTTTATCGAAACTTACAGAAATATCACTTGGATATACTATTGCATCACGTCTGTAACCTTTTTCTTTGATATAAGTATCATCAAACATTTCTTCAATTTTTCTAGCATCCTTAATACTTCTAAATGCTTTTTGACCAGGCAATAATCCTGTTGGTACTATTTTTTTATCTTCAAAATCTTTTTGCATTATCTCTGTGAAGTTTTTAGGAGTAAAGAATTTATCTTCTCTATAATCTCTAAATACATCACCATCCATGGCTTTAAAACTATCATCTGATTGTTTAAGTCTTTCTACTAACCATTTATTAAAAAAATCACTTTGATAAGCAGCTACAAGCATTTTTGATATTTTTCTATCTTTTATTTGGTAGTCTTCATAAATATACTTTCTAGCTTTTTCTAAGTTTTCTAAGCCATCATAACCAAATCTCTGGAAACCAAAATAATTTGGCATTCCGACTTTTGAAATTTGCTTTAAAAGTTTTTCAATTTTTCCAACATCTTGAGCTTGAACTTCATGTAAATTTATTTCAAACTTATTTCCAATTAAATCACCAATATTTAGTTTAGATCCATGAAGTGTTGTTTCTAATATTTTAATTTTATTGTGTCTAAATTGCTTTAAATCTTTTGAATATTTTTTAGGAATTGAAATATATTGAGTTGTAGTCGCATTTTTATCTTTAAGTCCTGCATATCCTAATTCATTGTCATATATTCGTAAACCCTTTGCTAAACTTTCTATTAAATCCCAAGTTCCAAGCTTTTGCTTTTTTATTTTTGCAATTATAAAGTTACCACGACCAGCAAATTTAATAGGAACTTCTTCAACAATAAAATCATCAACATTTTGGTAAAACTTAAAATCTAAACTTTTGTGATCTTGTAAAAACTCTCTTTTTATCATCTATATATCTTTGTATTTATTTTTGTAATTATAGTCTAGTTATTATTTAAAGGGCTTAAGTTAAGAAAATAGATTAAGAAGATGTTATAATAAATAAAACAATAAAGAAGCTAAATGAAAAACAAACTGCACACAACTTTAATATATCCTCTAATTTTAATATTCTCTCATTTTTTAAAAGGTAAAAAAACTGACTATTCAAATTTTTTTCATGATAAAGAAAATGAAAACAACAAAGAAAAAAAACTAGAAGTTACATCAAACAATAATGAGTTTTATGAAAATATAAAATACTTTTTTGATAAAGATTCAATAATTTATGACAAAACAAAAGTTTTGTTTCAAGTTGATATTTCAAAAGCACCGGAAGTAAAAACTTATATTTTTGATTTTTTCAAAGTTGTAAATGTTTATCATGCAATGTCAATGCTAGGAGCTAAAATCCCAAATGATAATATTCAAGTAGAGCTATCAATTAAAAAGAATAAGTTAAATGAATCTCAAATCAATAATCTTTTAAGAACTGTACTTTTAGCCTTTGCTTCAAGAAAAGTTGATAAGCTTTTTTTCAATAAAGAGTTATTAAAAGATGAAAAAAGTTTACAAGCATATGAAACTATGATTTCATATCTTGATAAAGCTACTATTGTAAACTTTTCAAATGCAAAAAGTTTATATGTATTAACTTGCAAAAAAGATAGAAAAACTTTTGATATTGTATGGTCAAGCCAAGATGAAATTGAGTTAACAGAATTTAATAAAGTTTTAGACAAATATGGAAATGAATTAACAAAAGATATAAAAATTACAAATAGCCCTATTTACGCTTTTCACAAATAAATATTACAAAAAACTAAAACTATAGAAAGAAAATAAATGACACAAGATATACAAGATTTAAAACCAACAAGACCAAATATAATCACAACTAATATTGATAATGCAATTGGTTTTTACCGTAAAATGGATACAAACCAAACAGTAAAAGAGATGATTGAAGGAAGATATGTAATTGTTGAAGAATATTTTAGCAATGGTTTACAAGTTCTAGAAGAGCTTAAAAAACAATTATTAAAAAAGTTTCCTAATAAAGATTTTCAAACACAACGTGATTATAGAAGTGCTTTTCGTTTAGCTTCTCATAGATTATTATTAAAAATAGTTGATAATAAAATCACTGTAAAAAAAGCACCAAAAATTGGATGGTTAGATATTTTATACCCAGAGCTTAGTGATTTTTATATTTCATTTCCTGAAGTTCAAGGTATGAATAGCTCTTGGCAGTGGAATAAAAAAGGAATAGAGATTAAAACCTTAGATATTACATTGCATCCTTATTATGGAACATACTTCCCTACAAGATTCGATCATTTAAAACTATTTGATAAATGGCTAAAAAAATATGAAGGTTCAAAACAAAAAGCAATAGAAATTGGAGTTGGTAGTGGTATTTTATCTTTTCAATTAATACAAAATGGCTTTAATGATATTTATGCAAGTGATACAAATAAAAATGCAATAATTGGGGTACATGAAGAAGCTAAACGTTTAGGATATGAAGATAAACTTACTTTAAATCATGCCAACTTATTTGAAAATTGTGATGTTAAAGCTGATGTAATAGTATTTAATCCTCCATGGATAAAAGCAAAACACAAACTTGAAGAAGGTATTGATAAAGCTATGTATTATGAAGATGAGCTTTTTAATAACTTTTTCGAACAAGCATTAAAACATTTAAATCCTGATGGAAAAATTGTATTAATATTCTCAAATTTAGCACAAGTAGTTGATGAAAACAGTTCTCATCCTATAATTGATGAATTAAGAAATCATAAAAGATTTAGAAAAGATTTACATCTGACAAGAGAAGTTAGAGCTTCATCAAGAAAAACAAAACGTACAGACCAAAGAGCAAATGAAAAAGTAGAACTTTGGGTATTAGCTGCTAAAAAAAGCTAATAATTTTATATATTTCTTATTGTTTAAATTTCATTAATATTGCTTAGGTAAAATTCTTTTTTTAAAGAATAAAGGTTATAAAAATGTATAAAAAAATAGATCAAAAGTTAGCATCAGTTTTGAGTGAAGATGTAGGAAAATTAATATTAAGAGTTTCTATATCTGTATTAATGCTATTTCATGGTTTTTCAAAATTATCTAGTGGTGTTGATAAAATTGCTGCAGGTTTAGTTAAATCAGGTTTTCCAGAGTTTTTAGCTTATGGAGTATATGTAGGTGAAATTATTTTACCTATATTAATTATATTAGGATTATTTACAAGACTTGCTGCTTTAGGAATGGGTATTACTATGTGTTTTGCAATATTTTTAGTTTATTCAGAAAAGCTATTTATGTTAACTAAAAATGGGGCTCCTGTTATTGAGCTTCCTTTATTATATTTAGTACTATCTATTGTGATATTTTTTATTGGAGCAGGAAAGTATAGTTTAGATAATAAGAAATCTGTTTAAGTAAGATTTGTATTGAACTTTGGGTTAATTCCCAAAGTTCAAAAGTAAATAAGGAAACTTATTTACTTTTTCTTAACAGCCTTAGCATTTGGTAAGTCTGTAATACTTCCTTCATAAATTTCAGCTGATAATCCAACTGATTCATGAAGTGTTGGGTGAGCGTGAATTGTAAGTGCAATATCTTCAGCATCACAATCCATTTCAATTGCAAGACCAATTTCACCAAGTAATTCACCAGCATTATCTCCAACAATTGCACCACCTATTAAAGTATGGTCTTTCTTGTCATAAATAAGTTTAGTAAATGCATTTTCACTAACATCACTTGCAATCGCTCGTCCAGATGCAGACCAAGGGAAAGTAGAAACTTCGTAATCAATACCAGCTTCTTTAGCTTCTTTCTCAGTCATACCTGCCCATGCAATTTCAGGGAAAGTATATGCAATAGAAGGAATCATTTTTGGCTCAAAATAATGCTTTTTACCAGCTATTACCTCAGCTGCTACATGTCCTTCATGTACACCTTTATGAGCAAGCATTGGTTGACCAACAATATCTCCAATTGCAAAAATATTATCTACATTTGTTCTCATTTGTTTATCAACTTCAATAATTCCCCAATCATTTACATTAACACCTGCATTTTCTAAACTTAAAAGTTTACCATTTGCAGCTCGTCCGATTGCAACTAAAACAGCATCATAAACAATAGGTTCAGAAGATACACCCTCACCTTCCATTGAAACATGAATACCATCTTCTTTTGCTTCAACTTTAGCAACTTTTGTATTTAACATAATATTAAATCTTTTTTCATTTGCTTTAGTATAGGCTTTTATCACATCTTTATCAGCAACTGGAACTAATTGATCTTGCATTTCAACAACATCAACTGTAGAACCTAATTTACCATAAACTGTACCCATTTCTAAACCAATAATTCCACCACCCATAATAAGTAGTTTAGAAGGAATATTATCTAAATCAAGTGCATCAGTAGAATCCCAAACTCTTGGATCTTCATGAGGAATAAAACCTAATTCAATTGGTCTTGAACCAGCAGCAATAATTGCATTATCAAATTTAACAATAGTATCAACACCATCTTTTGAAACGCTTACAGTGTTTTTATCTACAAAGTTTGCAAGTCCTTGAACAACTTTTACTTTTCTCATTTTTGACATTGCACTTAAACCATCAGTTAGTTTTTTTACAACACCACTTTTATATGCAGCAATTTTTGTAATATCAATTTCAGGTTTCGCAAAACTTACACCATGAGGTGCAATATCTTCTGCTTCTTCAATAACTTTAGCAACATGAAGTAAGGCTTTTGAAGGAATACATCCAACATTTAAACAAACTCCACCTAAAGTATCATGCTTTTCAACTAAAACAACATCTAAACCTAAATCTGCACTTCTAAAAGCAGCAGAATACCCAGCAGGTCCTGCTCCTATTACTAATACTTGTGCTTTTATTTCTGTACTCATATTTTACCTTCTTTTTATAAAAGTAATAATCTAATATTACTTAGTAATTTAGATAATGTTGTTGTAAATCTAGCTCCATCTGCTCCATCAATAACTCTGTGGTCGTATGATAAAGATAATGGTAAGATTAATTTAGGTTCAAACTCACTTCCGTTGTAAACAGGTTTAATCTCTGATTTAGAAAGTCCTAAGATTGCAACTTCAGGTGCATTAATAATTGGAGTAAAGTAAGTTCCACCAATTCCACCTAATGAAGAAATTGTAAAACAACCTCCTTGCATATCAGCAGCTTTTAATTTACCATCTCTTGCTTTAATTGAAAGTTCTTTTAATTCTTTAGCAATATCTTCAAAACCTTTTTTATTTGCATCTTTAATAACAGGTACAACTAAACCATTTGGAGTATCAATTGCAACTGCAATATTTACATATTTTTTGAAAATAATACTTTGACCATCTGAGCTTAATGATGAATTGAAATTAGGATGTAATTCTAATGCTTTTGCAACAGCTTTAACAGCAAATACTAATGGCGAAATTTTAATATCAGCACCTGTTTTTACATAAACTGCATTTTGCTCTTTTCTAAAACTTTCAAGTTCAGTGATATCTGCTTCATCAAATTGAGTAACATGAGGCATACTAACCCAGTTTCTATGTAATGATGGTCCTGATATTTTTTGAATTCTAGATAATTCAACAGTTTCTACCTCACCAAATTTAGAGTAATCAATCTCTTTTAATTCAGGGAAATCAAAACCTAAACCTGAGCCAGAATTTTTACTAGCCCCAGAGTTAACTTTTGTTAATTCAGCTTTAATATATAATCTAACATCTTCTTTTAAAATTCTGTTCTTATTTCCAGTTCCTGAAACCTTTCCTAAATCAACACCAAATTCTCTTGCTAATTTTCTAACACTTGGACTAGCATATACTTTTTCAGTTGTTTTAACAGGTTCACTTGAAGTTGCAACTGCTACAGTTTTTTCAACAATAACTTCAGCTTTAGGTTCTTCTTTTTTAACAGTTTCTTTTGGAGTTTCAACAACAATATCTTTTTGCATTCTTGCAATTAAATCACCAGTTTTAACTTTTGCTCCTGGCTGTACTAAAATTTCTTTTAATATACCAGTAAAAGGTGCAGGAACGTCCATTGTTGCTTTTTCAGTTTCAAGAGTAATAATTCCATCTTCTTCAAGAATAGAATCACCAATACTTGCAAGAATTTCAATAACATCAACAGCTTCTTCACCACCGATATCAGGAACAAAAACATCTTCAACAACCGAAGTAATTTCTGCTGAACTTGTATTTGTTTCAATAATTGACTTTTCTTCTACTTTTGTAACTTCGACTTCAACAACAGGTGCTGCTTCTTCTTTTACTTCAGGTGTAGCTTCTTCTGCACCTTCTTTTTTAACACTAGCAATAACCATACCTTCAGATATTTTATCACCAGCTTTTACATTTAGTGATTCAATTGTACAATTATAAGGTGCAGGAATATCCATAGAAGCTTTTTCAGTTTCAACAACAATTATTGCTTCATCTTCTTCTAACTTATCTCCAACACTAACACTAATTTCAATAATTTCTACTTCTTCTCCACCAACATCTGGTAGTTTAATTTCTTCAATACTCATTTTCACACCTTATGCATATAATGGATTTATTTTATCTGGATTTATATCAAACTTAGCAATTGCTTCAACTAATACAGCTTTATCTAATTTTCCTTCATCTACAAGTGAAGCTAAAGTAGTATAAGCAATAAAGTTAGCATCAACTTCAAAGTGAGCTCTTAAGTTTGCTCTTGAATCTGATCTACCAAAACCATCAGTACCAAGAACTTTAAAGTTACCTTTAACATATCCTCTTAATTGGTCTGAATAAATTTTCATATAATCAGTTGCAGAAATAATAATATTATCTTCATCTTCACCTAAAGTACTAGTAATAAATGCTGTTTTATTTTCTTCATTTGGATGTAATAAGTTATATCTTTCCACATCTTGTGCTTCTCTTGTTAATTCATTGTATGAAGTAACAGAGTAAATCTCTGATTTAATATCAAACTCTTTTGCTAAAATATCAGCAGCAGTTCTAACTTGTTCTAAGATTGAACCTGAACCTAATAATTTAACTTTGTAATCATTTGAAGCTTCCACTGTATCTAATTTATAAATACCTTTTTTAATTCCCTCTTCAACACCTGTAGGCATTGCTGGTTGTTTGTAGTTTTCATTTAAAGTAGTTAAGTAATAGAATACATCTTCTTGATTTTCACCATACATTCTATTAATACCATCTTGAACAATTACAGCTAATTCATAACCATAAGTAGGATCATATGAAATACAATTTGGAATAGTATTAGCTAAAATATGTGAATGTCCATCTTCATGTTGTAAACCTTCACCATTAAGTGTAGTTCTACCAGATGTTCCTCCAACTAAGAATCCTCTAGCTCTTAAATCTCCAGCAGCCCATGCCATATCACCTGTTCTTTGGAATCCAAACATTGAGTAATAAATATAGAATGGAATCATAGGAACATCATTTACAGAATAAGAAGTTGCAGCTGCAGCCCAAGAACCCATAGCTCCTAACTCATTGATACCTTCTTGAAGTACTTGACCTTTTTTATCTTCTTTATAGTACGCAACTTGATCTCTATCTTGAGGAACATATTTTTGTCCTTCATTAGAATAAATACCAATTTGTCTAAACATACCTTCCATACCAAATGTTCTTGCTTCATCAGGAACAATTGGAACAATTTGTTTACCAATATTTTTATCTTTTACTAAAGTGTTTAAAATTCTTACAAATGCCATAGTAGTAGAAATTTCTCTATCTTTACTTCCTGCTGTAATTGCATCAAATGCACCTAAGCTTGGAATTTCTAATTTTTGAGTGAATTTTTCTAATCTTTGAGGAACAAATCCATGAAGTTCTTCTCTTCTTTCTTTCATATATTTTAACTCAGCAGAATCTTCAGCAAAAGTATAATATGGTAAGTTTTCTATTTCTTCATCTGAGAAAGGAATTCTAAATCTATCTCTAAATTGTCTTAATGAAGCAAAATCAACTTTCTTAACACCGTGAGCAATATTTTTACCCTCAGCAGCTTCACCCATTCCATAACCTTTAATAGTTTTAGCTAAAATTACAGTTGGTCTATCTTTAGTTTTACCTGCTACATCGTATGCTGCATAAACTTTTAATGGATCATGTCCACCTCTGTTTAAGTTAAAAATCTCATCATCACTCATGTTTTCAACTAATTTTGCAGTTTCAGGATATTTATTAAAGAAGTGTTCTCTTGTGTAAGCTCCACCTTTTTGTTTAAAGTTTTGGTACTCACCATCAACAGTTTCTTCCATTAATTGTAAAAGCTTTCCTGATTTGTCTTTTTCTAATAAAGCATCCCAATGTTTACCCCAAATAACTTTAACAACTCTCCATCCATTTCCTCTAAAGTTTCCTTCAAGTTCTTGAATGATTTTACCATTTCCACGAACTGGTCCATCTAGTCTTTGTAAGTTACAATTGATTACAAATACTAAGTTATCTAAACCTTCACGTCCTGCAAGACCAATTGCTCCTAAAGATTCTGGCTCATCACATTCACCATCACCCATGTAACAATATACTTTTTGCTCACTACAATCTTTAATACCTCTATTAGTTAAGTATTTTAAAAATCTTGCTTGATAAATTGCTTGAATTGGTCCAAGTCCCATTGATACAGTTGGGAATTGCCAGTAGCTAGGCATTAATTTTGGATGAGGATAAGAAGAAAGACCTTTTCCATCTACTTCTTGTCTAAAGTTGTCCATTTGTTCTTCAGTAATTCTTCCTTCAAGAAATGATCTTGCATAAATACCAGGAGCAATATGTCCTTGGAAGAAAACTAAATCTCCGCCATCTTTTTCATTTGGTGCTCTAAAGAAGTGGTTAAATCCAACATCATATAAAGTAGCACTAGATTGAAAAGATGCAATATGACCACCAAGTTCTAAGTTCTTTTTAGAAGCTCTTAGAACCATCATCTGTGCATTCCATCTAATAGCTGATCTTATTTTTCTTTCGATATCTCTATCTCCAGGCATTTTAGGCTCATCATCAACATCAATACTATTTAAATATGCAGTTGTAGCTCTAAATGGTAAATATGTACCTTTTCTTCTAGCTTTATCAATTAATTTTTCTAATAAAAAGTGAGCTCTTCTTGGACCACCTTCTTCTAAAACATTTTCAAAGGCTTCTAACCATTCGCCTGTTTCTTCTTCATTAATATCATTTAAATGTCCGTTTGACATCTATTCTCCTTTTATGTAGTTAAATTTTGTTTATATATTTATATACTTTTATTTTTTATCAATTTATTTACTTATTTTAATAAAAAATTAATTAAAAAAGTATTATATTTTTTTAAGTTTTAAATAAGTTAATTAGAATTTTATGGTTTTAATATTAAATTATGCTGAAATTTAAATTCTTTTATTCAAATTTAAGTTTAATTTAATATTATACTCTTGTTTGAAACACATATTAAAAGGTATCAAAAAAATATTAATGAAAAATAAACAATTTAGATTAATTTTAACTCCTAGAAATAATGCTAAAATAAATATGGCAATTGATAATGCAATAGCATCATCTTATAAGGAAAATGATACTCCAATTTTAAGATTTTATACATGGGAAAACTCTTTTACATTAGGATTATCTCAAAATTTTGAAGATTATACACAATTAAAAGAACAATACAATAACAACTGTGCAAAAAGAATCACAGGTGGAGGAGTATTATTTCATGGACATGACCTTTCATATAGTTTAACAATACCTAGCTCTTGGTTTAAGAACTTAAGTGTTAAGCAATCATATGAACAAATATGTCAGTTTCTTTTACATTTTTATAAAGAGTTAGGATTTAATACTTGTTTTGCAAAAGATTTAGAACAAATAAATTTAAGTAAAAATGAATTTTGTCAAGTAGGCTTTGAAGCTTATGACATTATTGTAAATAATAAAAAAATTGGTGGAAATGCACAAAAAAGATCAAAAAAAATGATTTTTCAACACGGTTCTATTCCACTTATAAAAACACAAGATGATGATAAGTTTGGTTCATCATTAGAAGATTTTAAAATTAATTTAACATTTAAACAACTTGAAGAAAAGCTAATTAGTGCTTTTGAAAAATGTTTTGATGCAAAATTAGTTTTAGATGAATTAAATACTATAGAAAAAGAAAAATTAAATAAACTATTAGAAAGGAATTAAATGTCAGTACCTAGTAAAGTTGGCTTTAAAAAACCTCAATGGCTTAGAAAAAAGCTATCAAATAAAGCGCAAGCAGATATGGAAAAGTTACTTGATAATGCAGGATTACATACAATTTGTCAAGAAGCAAAATGTCCAAATATAAGTGAATGTTTCGCAAAGAAAAATGCAACATTTATGATTTTAGGAGATTTATGTACAAGAAGATGTCAATATTGTAATGTAAAAACAGGAAATCCAAATGGCTATGTTAATGAAAAAGAAGTAGAACAAATTACTATTTCTGTTCAAAAACTTGGTCTTAAATTTGTTGTAATTACAAGTCCTGCTAGAGATGATTTAAAAGATGGTGGAGCAAATCATTTTTATGAAGTTACAAAAAGTATTTTAAATAATACAGAAGATACACAAGTTGAAATTTTAATACCTGATTTTCAAGCAAAAGATGAATCACTACAAAAAGTTGTTGATTCAGGTGCTGTTATCATTGGACATAATGTTGAAACAGTTCCAAGCTTATATAAAGTAAGAAAAGGTGCAACATACGAAAGATCACTAGAAGTCTTACGAAGAATAAAAGAACTTGGTGGCGAAAAAGTTAAAACAAAAAGTGCTTTAATGGTTGGACTTGGTGAAACTGAAGAAGAAATGGTTCAAGTTTTTAAAGACCTTATAAATGTTGGTTGTAAGTTTTTAAGTATTGGTCAGTATTTAGCTCCTTCAGGAGATTATGCAACAGTAAAAGAGTACGTTAAGCCAGAGCAATTTGAAAGATATAAAACTCTTGCAATGGATTTAGGCTTTGAATTTGTTCATAGTACTCCATATGCTAGAAGTTCATATATGGCTCATGAGTATTTATCAAATCAAAAAAAATAGAAAATAGAAAATTAAATAAAAAAGGATTA
Source organism: Poseidonibacter parvus (assembly GCF_001956695.1). Taxonomy (NCBI): domain Bacteria; kingdom Pseudomonadati; phylum Campylobacterota; class Epsilonproteobacteria; order Campylobacterales; family Arcobacteraceae; genus Poseidonibacter; species Poseidonibacter parvus. The sequence goes on along the minus strand of NZ_CP019070.1, from coordinate 803,037 downwards.
TTAGTGGAAAATAAAAAAGTTGGTGTAATTGGTGTAGGAAATGTTGGAGCAACTCTTGCTTTTAATTTAGCAACAAAAAACATTTGTGATGAAGTTGTTTTAAAAGATTTAAGAGAAGATTATCTTCAAGCAATGGCAATTGATATTTCACAAGCAGCAAATGCAGCAAATGCAAGTACAAAAGTATCATCTGAAACTTCTGATTTTGTAAATTGTGATGTAATTGTAATTACAGCAGGAATTCCAAGAAAGCCAGGAATGAGTAGAGATGATTTACTTCTTACAAATGCTAAAATCATGACTTCAGTTATTGATGAAGTTAAAGATGCAAACAAAGATGCTATTTACATTATTGTTTCAAATCCACTTGATGCAATGGTTTATACAGCACTTAAAGCTTCTGGACTTCCAAAAAATAGAGTTTTAGGAATGGCTGGAATTTTAGACTCATCAAGAATGGCACACTTTATTGCAAAAAAACTGGGAACTTCACAAGGAAAAATCAAAACATCTGTAATGGGTGGACATGGTGATGCTATGGTTCCTTTAGTTAATTATTGTACAGTTGATGGTAAAAACTTAACTGATCTTTTATCAAAAGAAGATATTGAAGAAATTGTAACATTAACTAGAAATGGTGGAGCTCAAATTGTTAAACTTCTAGGAAATGGTTCAGCTTATTATGCTCCTGGATATTCAGCATCATTAATGGTAGAAGCTATTTTAAATGATTCAAAAGAAGTTTATCCTTGTGCTGTTTTACTAGAAGGTGAATATGGTTACAAAAATATAACAGCTGGTGTTCCTGTAAAAATTGGGAAAGAAGGTTGTGAAGAAATTATTGAACTAAAATTAGATGCAGACCAAGAAAATGAGTTTGCTAAATCAATTTTATCTGTAAGAGAACTTACTGATACTTTAGAAGAAAAATTCTTTAATAAATAGTCTTTTGACTATTTATTAATACTCAAACTTATAAATTCCTTTCTACTTAATTAAATATCAAATATCATTAAGCTTCAACAAATAAAAGTTAAAGTAAAATCGCGAATCAACCTCTGGGGGCGCTTTGATTTTAAAGATTAAAAGCTGAGATAGCATATTGCTTGTCCCGTTGAACTTGAACTGGGTAATTCCAGCGTAAGGAAGAGAATTGTAAATAATCTTATAATAATATTCTTATCATACTTTATATACAACTTTTTCCTACATAAATAAAAATTTATTTAAGGAAACATATTGAAAATTAAAAATTTAACGCTATCTGCGATAGCTTCATTAACATTACTAACTCCTTTTGCATATGCAGAAGACATCACGCTAGATTCAATTACTGTTACATCTGATTTTAGAGATGCAAATCTAGATAAAACTAGTAAAGCAATTAGCGTATTATCAGAAGATAAAATAGCTGACAAAGCTCATGAATCTCTAGAAAGTGTTATAGGTCAAGTACCAAATGTAAACTTTACTTCAGGTGCTTCAAGAGCTCACTATGTACAAATCCGTGGGATTGGACAAAGAAGTCAATTCAAATCTCCTAAAAACCCTTCAGTTGGTTTAGTTTTAGATGGTATTGATGTATCTGAATCTGCACTTGCACTTACTATGTTTGATGTTAATCAAATAGAAGTGTTAAAAGGACCTCAAGGTACAACATTTGGTTCAAATGGTATGGCTGGAATTGTTAGTTTACAAAGTAATAAACCAACAGAAGATTTTGAAGGCCATATTGAAACTACAATTGGAAACTATAACACAAAAGCTGCAGGTATTGCACTAGGTGGAAGTTTAATAGAAAATAAATTATTAGGTAGACTTTCAGTTTATAAGAATACTAGCGATGGCTTTATGGAAAATAAGTACTTAGGTAGAAAAGACACTCAAAATATTGATGAAGTTGCACTTAAATCACAATTAACTTATTTAGCAAATGATGATCACAAAGTAGATATAAATTTTGCTCATGTTAATGTAGATAATGGATATGATGCTTTTACTTATGATAACTCTTATAATACTTATTCAGGTAATCCAGGAACAGATTCTCAAGAAACAAATGCGATTGGACTTAAATCTACATATAAAATTAACAGAAAAATGCATTTAATTAGCAAAGCTTCTTTTTCAAAATCTAATAGTGAATATTCTTATGATGAAGATTGGTCTTATGATGCTGTATCTTCTTATATCGCAGAAGATAAATATTTTAGAAAAAGAGAAAAAACAGATGTTGATTTAAGATTAGTATCTGACGAAGAAGGTCGAATTTTCAATAATAGTACAGATTGGACTTTTGGAACATATTATAAAAAACAAAGTGAAGACTTAAGACAAAACTATACTTATTTTGCTTCAGATTATACGAATAATTTTGATTCAGAAAACTTAGCTATTTATGGACAGTTAGATTCTGATATTACAAATAAACTTACATTAACAACAGGGTTAAGAGTTGAAAACTGGAAAGCTGAACTTAAAGATTCAGATTCGTTAAATAAAGAGACAGATGAAGTACTAATAGGTGGAAAGATTGGATTAAGTTACCAAGAGAATGAAAATAATTTATATTATGCAACACTTTCAAAAGGTTATAAACCTGGAGGAGCAAATTCAGAATATACATTAAGTCAAGAACGAAAAACATTTAATACTGAGCATTTATGGAACTTAGACATAGGTAAAAGTTTTTCTAATTTTGAAAATAAATTAAAAACTAGAGTAAACTTTTTTTATGGCTTAAGAAAAGACCAACAAGTTGATAATTCATATTATGGAACTAAATGGATAGAATGGATATCAAATAGTAAATCAGGTAGTTATTATGGAGTAGAAGCTCAAACAAACTATTATGCAGATAATACTTTACACTTATTTGCTTCACTAGGATTACTTAAATCAAAACTTGATGAATATGAAAGTACTGATGTTAATGATGGAAGAACACCTGCACAATCTCCACTTTATCAATATAATGTAGGTTTCGACTACATGATTACTGATGATATTCAAATTAAATCAGATATAGAGGGTAAAGATTCATATTATTTCTCAAATAGTCATAATCAAAAATCAAAATCTTATGCACTTTTAAATGCAAGTCTTTCATATTTTGTAAGTGATTGGACAGTTACTTTATGGGGTAAAAATCTTACAAATAAATCTTATCAAACTAGAGGATTTTATTTTGATGGACAAGGTAATGGTGATGAACTTTATACACAACAAGGAAATCCAAGAACATTTGGATTTACAGCGAGGTATGACTTCTAATGGAAATTTCAGTAGATATAAGTATGTACCCTCTACAAGAGGAGTTTAGAAAACCAATTTTAGCATTTATTAATGCTATTGAAAATGAAACTAGTATTGATGTAGTAAAAAATGACCTTAGTACTCAAATTCATGGGGATTATAATATAATCATGAAACTTTTAGAAAAAGAGATGTTTTCTGTTTTTGCACAAATTCCTGATTCTATCTTTGTATTAAAATTTGTTGGAAACAATAGACTTAAAAAAGATGGAATATATAAAGAGAAAAGAGACTAAATGAAAAAACTAGTATATCTATTACTTTTAACAACTTTTTTTGCATATGCGAATGAAAAACCAACACTAAATGTATATACCTATGATGCCTTTGCTGCATCATGGGGACCAGCTCCTAAGGTTAAGAAAGCATTTGAAAAAACTTGTAATTGTAATATTAATTTTATAGGAGTATCAAGTTCAATTGCAACACTACGTAAGATACAACTTGAAGGTAAAAAAACAAAAGCTGATGTACTTTTAGGTTTAGATACAGCAGTTGCACAAGTTGCAAAAGATACTAAGCTTTTTTCTACTCATGACTTAGATACGTCTATTATTGATTTACCAAATTCATATAAAGATGACACTTTTGTACCTTTTGATTATAGTTACTTTGCTTTTGTTTATGATGAAGAAAAAACAAAAAAGGTACCTAAATCTTTTGAAGAGCTAGCATCAATGCCTGATGATTTTAAAATAGTAATTCAAGACCCAAGATCTTCAACTCCTGGACTTGGTTTGTTATTATGGGTTAAATCAGTTTATGGTGATAAAGCATCTGATTATTGGAAGCGTTTAGCTCCACATATTTTAACTATTACAAAAGGTTGGTCAGAAGCTTACGGTTTATTTTTAAAAGGTGAAGCAAATATGGCTCTTAGTTATACTACATCATCTGCTTATCATATGGTTGAAGAGAATAAATTCAATATCAAAGCTGCACCATTTAAAGAGGGTCATTATGCACAAATTGAAGTTGCTGCTATTGTTAAATCTTCAAAACAAAAAGAATTAGGTAAAAAGTTTTTAGAGTTTTTATATAGCAAAGAGTTTGCACAACTAATTCCTACATCAAACTGGGCTTATCCTGTTATAAAAGATGTAAAACTACACGAATCTTTTTCTAAATTACACCTTCCAAAAGAGTTTATTTTAATGGATGGGAAAACTGTACAAGAAAAAAGAAAAGCTATTATAAATGAATGGCTTGAAGCTGTTAAAAAATAACAATGAGTAAAGGCTTAAAAGATTTAAAAAGATTTAAAAGCTCTACACTTTTAGGTGGAACTTTATCTTTAGCCTTATTAAGCTTTTGCTTTCTAATCTTTTATACTTTATACACAGCTCAAGAAACAAATCTTTTTACCTCAGTTGATAGCAAAATATATGGCTTATTAAAATTTACAATTTTTCAAGCTTTTTTATCAACAGTTCTTTCACTTTTTGTAGGACTACTTTTAGCTTGGGCATTAGCACATCAAGTAAAGTTTAAAGGGCGAAGTATTTTAATCGCACTTTTTTCTTCATCACTAGTTTTACCAACGCTTATAGTTGTTTTTGGAATTATTGGAATTTTTGGAAGACAGGGTTACATAAACCAAATTAGTCTTTATTTATTTGATACTAACTTTGGGACATATCTTTATGGCTTAGGTGGTATTTTATTAGCTCATGTTTATCTTAATGCTTCTTTTGCACTGCGTTCATTACTTCATAGTTTTGAAGCCATTCCAAAAGAGAAATATAAACTAGCAAAAAGTCTTAATTTTTCAGTTTTAAAATGCTTTTATTATGTAGAGTATCCTGCTTTAAGGCCAAGTTTATTAAGTATTGCTTCTACAATATTTTTACTTTGTTTTACTTCTTTTGCAGTTGTACTTTTACTTGGTGGTAATCCTAGTTATAATACTTTAGAAGTTGCTATTTATGAAGCCGTAAAGTTAGACTTTGATATTCAAACTGCTTTAAAACTAGCTCTTATTCAACTTGGTATTTCTTTTGTTTTAGTAATATTATCATCTTCATTTAAAATAAATACTACAAATATTAAGACAAATAGCTTATCAAGTATTACAAAAAACTCTAAAACAATTCAGATATTACAATGGTTTATCATATCATTATTTACACTATTTTTTATCTCACCTTTAATAGTGATTTTTATAGATGGTCTTAGTGCAAACTTTGCTAAAATACTAAGTGATAAAGTTTTTATTCAAGCATTTGTAACTTCTATAATAATTGCAACTCTATCAGCAATCATAACATTAATAGCAGCAATATTTTTAAGTAATACAAGAAGAAACTTTAGTCTTGATACAAGATTAGCAAAGTATCCTTTTTCAAAAGTATTAAATTTATTTGTTGCCTTTTCTGGTAATATTTATCTAGCTATTCCTTCTTTAGTTCTTGGTTTAGGCTTTTTTATGATGTATCAAAAATATGATGGTTCTTTTACTCTTTGGTCAAGTATGGCTCTTTTAACAGCAAATGTTTTGATGTCCCTACCCTTTGCACTTGCAGTAATAACACCAGCAATGCAAAAAATAGCAAAGAGATATGATAGACTCTCTTTTTCTTTAAATCTTAGTTCATTAAGAAGATACAAAGAAGTAGAATTGCCTTATTTAAAATCATCACTTGCTTATGTTTTTACCTTGTCTTTTTGCTTTTCTCTAGGAGATTTAGGGATTATTGCGCTATTTGGCTCTGATGAATTTATAACCTTACCTTGGTATCTTTATCAACTTATGGGCTCATACAATACAAATGACGCAGCAGGAGTTGCGCTAATACTTTTAGTACTTGTACTTTTTGTATTTATTTTTATACCAAGAATATTTAGGAGTAAAAATGCTTAAAATTAAAAACTTGCAATATAGTTACGAAAATTCAAACTCAAAAGAAAACTATACTTATAATTTAGAAGTTAAAGAGCAAGAAATTGTAGCAATTTTAGGGGAAAGTGGAAGTGGTAAATCAACGCTTTTAGATTTAATTGCTGGATTTATTGAAGCACTTGATGGAAGTATAACACTAAATCAAAAAGAGTTATTAGCTTTAGGTGTTGAGAAAAGACCTATTAGTATTTTATTTCAAAATCATAATCTTTTTGAGCATTTGAATGTAAAGAAAAATATCTTATTAGGTTTAGGAAAAACAAATTTAAATGATGAAAAAAGAGTAAGAAATATTTTAAAAGATGTAGGACTTGAAGAGTTTGAAAATACTTTATCATCACAACTTTCAGGAGGTCAACAACAACGTGTTGCACTTGCACGAGTTCTTCTTAGAAATAAACCCATACTATTACTTGATGAGCCTTTTTCAGGTTTAGATGAGCAAACAAAAATCATAATGCTAGATTTAGTAAAAAATATCACACAAGAGCATAAACTTCATACAATAATGGTTACACATGATAAACATGACTGTGAGAGAATCGCTTCAAAAGTTTATAAAATGAAAGACTATTTACTTTTAGAAGAGATTTAGATGTATAATATAAAAGGACTTACACAAAGTTAATATTTAAGGAGTAGTAATATGTCGAAATTTATAATATTTGATACTGAAACTACTGGCTTTTATGAAGAAGATAGAATCATAGAAGTTGGAGCAATGATTATTGATGATAATGATGTCCAAATCTTAGATGAACTTTGTAGTACTGATGTTCCTATAAAAATGGAAGCTACTTTAATCCATAAAATCTCACAAGAGATGATAAAAGACAAATGCAAATTTACTCAAACAAAATTTTATAAAAGATTACTTGAATTAAATAATGAACAAAACTATTTAATAGCTCATAATATGCCATTTGATTTAGGAATGTTAGAAAAAGAAGGTTTTGTAAATAAGTTTAGAATTATTGATACGTTAAGAGTTGCTAAGCATCTTTTAGTAGAGGGTAAATCTATAGCACTTCCATATCTTAGATATTCACTTAAATTATATGAAGAGGAAGAAAAAGAAGCATTAAAATATGGTGTTGTTATGAAAGAGCATACAGCAATTGGTGATGTATTAGTTACAAAACTATTATTTTCAAAGCTTCAAATACTAACAAAAGAAAAATTCCCAAATGAGAATGCTATAGAGAAAATGCTAGAGTTTACTAAAACACCAATATTACAAAAGAATTTCAAATATGGTAAATATAAGGGCAAAAAAATAAGTGATATTTATAACAATGATATAGAATATATAAATTGGTTAAAAAATAATATAGAACTTGATATGGATATAAAATATACTTTTGATACTCTTGAAAAAAAGAAAAAAAGCTAGCAAAATAAATTGCTAGCTTCTTAAATTAAGGAGAGGGGTTTCTTGTTAAAATATTAACAAGAAGTATGAAGTCTAGTATCAGTATCTTCTTCTGGATAAAAAGAAGCTAGTGTACAATGACTAATAGCAGATGCTGCTAAAATATTAGTACTTGCTGCTGATGTTTGTGTATTGTTAAAACTTAAATAATCTGGTGTATCACTATTTTCTAGTGGATAAAATGATGCAAATACTTTGTTATCACTAGTTGCTACTCCTAAAGTTTGATAAGCTTTTGAATCATCTTGAACTGAAGAAAGATAACTTGGAGTGTCATCGTTCTCAACTGGGTAAAAACTTGCAAATGTATCTTGTGCTGATAATGCACTTCCTGCTAATAAACTTAATCCTATAATAGTTGTTGATAATTTTTTCATTGTAAATCCTTTTAAATATTAATTTTTTATTTTCGTTTGTTTGATAAGTGTATTATAGATTTTTTATGTGTATCTTGCGTAAAGAGTTCGTTTATTGTTTGTGTAGTGAGATTTTAATAGGGAGTAGAATATATTATTTAATCAAACCCTTTTCAAATATTATCAGTTGGTAATGAAACTGTGAATTTTGCACCTTTATATTGAACACCTTTATACTCATATTTTTCATTACTTGCAATTAGTGTTCCATTTAAATGTGTTCGGATAATCTCATCACTCATGTATAATCCAATACCTGTACCTTGTGACTGATGTTTTGTTGTAAAATATGGTTCAAATATTCTATCTATAATATTATCTGCAATTCCACCACCATTATCAAGTATTTCAATAATTAAAGTATTTTCCTTCTTGTATGTATTTATAAAAATAAATCTTTTTTGAGAATTAGTTTCTACTAAAACATCTTTTGAATTATTTAAAATATTCGCTAATACTTGAATAATTTCATTTTCAAAAGATAAAATAGTAACATCCTTGATATTCTGAATTATTTCAATCTCTTTTGCTGAAAACTGAGCATTTATAAGATTCAATGTTTTATTAATTGTATGAGAGATAAAGAAATCTTCTTCTTTACTATTTCTTGGGTCAAGGAAGCTCCTAAAATCTTCAATTGTTTGAGAAAGATATTGTGCTGAGTTATTAATAGTATCCATTGTATGAATAAAATCATTATCATTAAAAAGGCCCATCTCTTTTTGAAACTTAGAACCTGTTGCTGCTGTTGTAATAGTTGATAAGGGCTGTCTCCATTGATGAGCAATGTTTCCTAACATTTCTCCCATTGCTGCCATTTTAGATTGTTGTATTAATAATCTTTCTTTTTCTATGGTTTTCTTAATTTCATCTTCAATTCTATTTTTATATGTTATAAATTTTTTTGAAATTTTATTAGATATATAAAAAGACAACAAGATGAATACTAATGTTATAAATGTAGTAAGTATAATTATTTTATTAATTGATTTTTGCTTAGATTCTAGTAGATCTTGTGTTTTTTGCTCAATTTCTTTCTCAAACTTTTCTAAAAAGAATCCTGTCCCAATAATCCACTCCCAATTATCGACAAGCTTTATATACGAGATTTTATCTCTATTCTTTAAATTTTCTGGATTTACTCCTGTACTATAAGACATAAAACCTTTTTTGTTTTCCTTGGCAAAGTTAATTATATCTTTTATTACATATTTACCTAGAGGATTTTTTATATTATATCGATTAGTTCCAACTAAGGAATCTTTATAATGAGAAAGGACCATTCCTTTATCATCAAATATAAATATATAAGAGCTATCTTCACTTTTAGTTTTTTTAATTTTTAATAATAACTCTTTTTGTAAATCACTTTCAAAATCATCAATATACTCACCTGTTCCAATAGCAACATTTAGCGGTTCAAAATATTTATAAAAACTGATTTTTTTATAAGTGTTTTTATTATCATTAGGTTTATACCAATGATAAGTATCATATTTTTCACTTTTTTCTTTGATAGTTTGAACAATAGTTTTTACAAATTGGTAGCCATTTGCATCTTTAAATTCTAGTTTATTTTGATTCTCTAACTTTTTATTTAGAGGTTGTAAAAGGCTTGTTCCTTTTACATCATCAATAAAAAAGTATCCTCTTCCATTGTTATAAGAGATATTACCTAAGACATTTTTTATAGTTAAAAATATCTCTTCTTTACTAGCATAGTTTTTTGCTTCCATATATATATTTGTTGCTATAGTATGGGCTTCATAAACTCTATCTTTTATCTGTTGTTTTAATATTTGTTCTGATTTTTCTTTTTCATATACAATTAAATTATGTATGTTTACTATCTTATTTTTTATTCTTTCTTTATTTTGAATTAGATATTTTTCTTTTGTTAATTCTACTTCTTTTGTAAAATCTTCTTCCATTTTATTTAAATATATATTAGATATAAAAAGAGATACAATAATAACAAGGATTATGGGAGAGAATTTAATTATATTTAGAATTATTCTTTCATCATTTGTTATTTTCATATTATTTTCCTAATATTAAATCTTTCTTGCTATTATTTATTATCAGTATATAAAAGTTTTTATTAAAGTTTCATATTTAAAATGTCATAAAAGAAAAGTAATTGTTTATTAAATGATTACATCCTAAGATAAATATAATCACAATCAAATTACTACACATTTATTCACTTAAACTCAAAGAAAAACTTAGATATAATCACGTCAAATTATAATAACTATTAGGACACTTTATGAAAAAACATGTAGAAACATCACTAAGCCACATTGCAAAGTTTGCACCTTTTGCTGAACAAACAGGAGCTTCTCATTTTCCAATATACAATACAGGAACATTTGATTTAAAAAAACAAGATGGCGATAAGATATATGACTATACAAGAAGTGATAATCCTACAAGAGAAATGCTAGAAAATCTTTTCACAGAAGTTGAAGGCGGAGCTGGTTGTGTTTGTACGCACACAGGAATTGCTTCTGTTGCGCTACTTTTTGAAACAGTTTTAAAAGCAAATTCACATATTTTAGTTGAAGCTGATTGTTATGGTGGAACATTTAGATTACTTAAGATCTTTAAAGAAAAATATAATGTTACAGTTCATTTTGCAGACTTTTTAGAATTTGATAAAATTGAAGATATTTTAAAAAATAATCCGATTGATTTAGTTTTATGTGAAAGTCCTACAAACCCAGGATTAAAAATCATTGATTTAAAAAAAGTAGGAGCCTTAGCAAAAGAAAATAATGCCCTTTTTGCAGTTGATAACTCACTTGCTACTTTTATTTCTCAAAGACCATTAAAACTTGGAGCTGATTTCTCATTATTTTCAACTACAAAGTATATCTCAGGACATGGAGCAGTAGTTGCAGGTGCAATTGTTGCAAAAACAGAAGAACTTGCAAAAGAAATACACTACTATGCAAATGCAGGAGGAAGATCTCAGAATCCAATGGATGTGTATTTAATCACACTTGGAATTCCTACACTTAAAGTAAGAATGGCTGAACATGAAAAAAACTCAATTATTATTGCACAGTATTTAGAAGAGCAAAACTATATAGATAAAGTTACACATCCAAGTTTAAAATCACACCCACAACATGCCCTTGCAAATGAGCAAATGGATTTTATTCCAGGTTTATTTTGTGTAGATTTTAAAAGTGTTGAATTAGCTGAGCAATTTATAGAAAAAACAAAAATCTTTGGTGAAAAGTGTTCATTTGGAAGTCCTGATTCAAGAGTTGAAATTCCTGCAAAAATTTCTCATGCAACATTTTCCAAAGAAGAGCTTGCAGCAATTGGAATAAGTGATTCTACAGTAAGATTTTCAATTGGATTAGAAAATGTTGAAGACTTAATCAAAGATATAGAACAAGCTGTAAATTAAGAAAGACAAATGAGTAAAGAATTTTTTAAAGCTATTGAATGTGGTCAAACACTACCTATTAACAATGTGCATGCAGTATCTGTATCGATGCCAACAATGCAAGATGTTATTGATTATGAGAAACAAACACCTCAAATTTTTGAAAAAATAAAAAGTGGTTATCCACGATTTAAACTACATCCATACTTAAAAAAGCTAGGACTTTATATAAAAGATAAATATAAAGTATCTGATAATTTTGAAGTAGTATTACTATCTTCTAAAAAAGCAGTTGAGTTAATAAGTGATAAGTATTTTATTCATAATAAAATTGAAGTAGATGAGCCTTTTGGAGTAATATTAGTTCAAAGAGGAACAACTCAACTTCAAAAAGTATTAACATATATCCAACATGTTGGCTGTAATTTATCTTCAAGATTAGCAGAAAAATACCTTTTTGATGTAGAATTGATTAATACAGTCCATGAAGAAAAACTAGAAGATGAGAAAAAAGCAAAAGATATTATAATAAATACTTTAGCAAATGCTTATAATCAACCTTCAAAAAATGTATGCCTAGCACCTTCAGGAATGAATGCAATATATTCAATTGTACGAGGGTTAAATAGTATTCAATCACATAATGGAAGAACTATTTTAGTTCAATTTGGTTGGTTGTATTTAGATACTATGAATATTGTAAATCATCACTATAATCAATCAAAAATATTCCCAGATATTTTAAATCTTGACTTACTTGAAGAGTTTTTAAAAATTGATGGGAAAAAAGTATCAGCAATAGTTACAGAAATGCCTACAAATCCACTTTTAAAAACTGTTGATATTAAAAGATTAAGAAGCCTTTGTGATGAATATAATATTCCTTTGGTAATTGATACAACTTTTGCAACACCTTTTAATTTAAATTTAGAAGCTTATGCAGATATATTTGTAGAATCACTTACGAAGTTTGCCTGTGGAAATGCAGATATTTTAATGGGTGCAATTATCTTAAATAAAAAACATAATCTCTCACATATGAATGTAGAGTTTTTCACTCACTGTGAACCTGTATATATAAAAGATATACAAAGATTAGCACTACAAATAAAAGGCTATGAAAAAAGAGTAAAAGAGATTTCTTCTAATACAAAACTATTAGTTGAGTATTTCAAAAAATGCTCATATATTAAAGATATTTATTATTGTTTAAATGAAGAAAATAAAGAGAATTATTCTCAAACAATAAAAGATGATAATAGCCTAACAGGAATTATCTCTGTAACATTTAATAAACCATTTAAAGATATATATGACAATCTAAATTTTGCAAAAGGTCCAAGTTTAGGTACAGAATTTACACTTCTTATGCCTTATACTTATTTAGCTCATTGGGATTTGATTCAAAGTAAAGAAGGAAATGAGTTTTTAGAAGAGATTGGATTGCCAATTGATTTACTTCGTATTTCTGTTGGAGTTGAAAATATAAATGAAATTATAAATGAGTTTAAAAGACTAGAAAATTAGAATAATCTAAATTGATTCTAGTCTTTTAATTTGTTTTATTAAACTCTAAATTGTTTCCCAACTAAGTAATAAAAACAAACCTAAGAAAAACATAAATATAGGTGATGCAATTTCTAAAAAGTTTGTAAACTTCGATGATTTTGCAGATACTTTATGTAAAGAAACACCTAAAAATGAAGATGCAAAAATCACTATTCCCATTCCTAAACTAATAAAAATACTAGCTAGAAATACAGATAGGTAAGTTTCTAAAATAAATGCATAAACAAATAATACAACAGTTCCAGGACAAGGAATAAGCCCTGCTGTTAATACAAAAAATAGATTTTCTTTCTTGTTATTAGCACTAGTGTGAACTGCTTGTGGGTTTTTTAGTACAAAATTTGATTTTTCTTTTGGCACTGTAAACATCTGATTTTTACTTTCAGGAATATTACAAGCACAACAAGCACAAGATTTATTTTTTAATTTTCTATATAAAATAAATAAAGATAAAAGCATAATCAACACAGCTGATGTCTTTGTTATATATGAAATTGAATCATCTAAAAAACTTGAAAAAATCCCTTCAATAATAAAAATAGAAATACTAACAAGAATTAACGCACCAACGATATGAATAAATGCAGTAAAAAATGATATTGTAAAAGCTTGTGTATAAGAGCTTTTTCTTGAACTAAAATATGAGAAAGCCAATGCTTTTCCATGTCCTGGTCCTAAAGCATGAATCATCCCATAAACAAATGAAGCAAAAAGTAAAAATACCATTGCATATTTATCTTCACCTTTTTCAACAGCTAATAAATACTCTTTTATTTTTTGAACAAATTTATCTAGTGTTTTTTCTTCTTTGTTAGTATCTTTTACTTTTATAAGATTTTCTTCTTTGAAGCTTTGTGTGATTGTTAATTCTTTTTCTTCAACTATTTCATCACTTTGTTTTTTAATTTCTATTTCATCTTCATTTGTGATAGCAGGTCTTTTTTCATTTACCAATGAAGGAGCATCAATAGTATAAGTAATATTATCTTCTTTAAAATCTTTTCTCACATTATAAGGAATTGTGAAAGATTGCTTTAACTCATCAAAGAAAATAGAAAAATATCCATAATCATCATAAAGACGAATATACAATTTATTTTTATCAATAATTTTGTAGTTTAATTTAGCAACATATTCAAAGCTTAGAATATTATTTACAAATGATATTTTATGACTTTTAATATTTATAATTCTACTGTGTTCTTCAATTTTGTTTGAATATGATAAAAAAGTAAGATAATTCAAGGGTTCAATATAAGTTAAAAGAGATTCTTCGATAGGTTCAAGTTCTTGCTTACTAAAAGTTAAATCAAGATTTGTGTCATATAAACGTAAAAGTTCTTCTGTAAATTCTTTTGAAAAAGTCCATTTAAAGTGGGCATCTTTTATTAGTGTTTTATCAGCAGTTATATTTATAGAAATATCTGTTCGTGGAGTTGTTATTGAACATATCGAGCATCCTAAAAGGATGCTTTGAATAAAAAGAAGTAAGGTGAGAAATCTTATCATTTATATGTATCAGCTATTTTTTTTGCTGAGTCAATTAGGTTTGTTTCCCAATTTATTGATAAAGGATCAATAGTATGAACATTTCCATTTATACTTTTAGCAATAATTTTTGCACTTTTTTGTGAAAATTGAGGAGCTACAAAAACTATTTTGATTTTATGTTCTTGTGCATCTTTTATTAATTCAATTAACTCTTTTGGTTTTGGTTCTTTCCCTTCTACTTCAATAGCAACTTGTTCTAATGAATATCTATTTGCAAAATATCCCCATGATGGATGAAATACCATAAAAGCTTTATGCTCAAAAGGTTTTAAAATATTAGTAAGTTTTTCATTTAAAGTATCAAGTTCTTTTAAGAAATTTTCATAGTTAGTTTTATAAAAAGAGCTATTAACTTCATCAATTTTAACTAATGTTTCATAAATATTTAAAGCTTGTATTTTAACAGCAACTGGATCTAACCATACATGTGGGTCTAAACCTTCATGTCCATGTTCTTCATGGTCATCGTGCTTTTCATGTCCATGTTCTTCATGATCATCATGACCTTTTTCCTCATGATGTGAATGTTCTTCCATTTCTAGCTTTTTAATACCTTTATCCGTATGAACAATTAACATTTTTTTATTTGCATTTTCAAACTTTTCAAGCCATGATTTTTCAAAAGGAACACCAATTGCAAAATACACACTTGAATGCGATAATTTCTTCATTTGAGAAGTACGTGGTTCATATGTAGCTGGAGAAAAACCTTGCTTAACCATTACATTAACGTTTATTTTATCTCCTGCAATTTTTTCTACGAAATATTTTTGAGGTACAATACTAACAGTTACATCTTTTTTTGTCGCATATAAAGATGAAATCATCATTAAAGCTACTAATATTATTTTATTCATTATAATCCTAATTAATCTATTATATTTATGCAACCTGGTTGCGCATTTGGAATTTTAATAAAAAAACTCTTTAACGCAACTTAGTTGTAAAAAAACTTTAAACATAAATTGATATAATAAAATATGAATATAGAAAAATTAACAACTGATAAAAATATAAAATTAACAACTGCTCGAAAAGTAATTCTTGAGATACTTGTTAATTCAGATAAGCCTTTGTCTTATGAAGATATTAAAAATGAGCTTTCAATGGATAAAGCAACTTTTTATAGAAATATTACAAAATTTGAAGAAGAAGACTTAATAGACTCTTTTGAATCAAATGATAAAAAAAGGTATTTTGAAATTCAAAAAACGAAACATTCTCATTTTATTTGTACAATATGTTCAAAGATTGAGTGTATTCATAAAAAGCTTGATTTAAATCTAACAGACTATCAAGTTAATAATATAGTTATAAAGGGTATTTGCCCTAATTGTTTAAAAAATAAAGGATAAAATCAATGATTAAAAGTTTGGTTTCAATAAATCAATTTATAAATAAAGAAGCCCTTAGTGGTATTTTACTTTTTGTTGCAACTGTTGCAGCTGTTATAGTTGCAAACTCTAGTTTAGGCCAAGAATATTATGATTTATGGCATATGCCTCTTGGTATAAATATTGGTGAGTTATCAATTTCAATGACGCTTACATATTGGATTGATGATGGACTAATGGCTCTATTTTTTCTTATGGTTGGACTTGAAATAAAAAGAGAAATGGTTGTAGGTGAATTATCCTCTATAAGTAAAGCATCTTTTCCAATAGTAGCAGCAATTGGTGGTATGCTAATACCTGCACTTGTTTATGTAGCATTTAATCCAGATAATCCATTTGGATTTGGTATTCCAATGGCTACAGATATTGCCTTTGCACTTGGTATTTTAATGCTTTTAGGAACAAAGGTTAATCCAGCATTAAAACTATTTTTAGTTGCGCTTGCAGTTGTTGATGACTTAGGAGCAGTTTTAGTAGTTGCGACTGTTTATACAAGTGAGATTCATAGTGAGTATTTCTTACATGCAGCAATAATTTATGGATTAATTTGGGCTTTAAACTTTAAGGGTGTTACTAAAATCTTGCCATACTTGATTTTAGGAATTGCACTTTGGATTTATATTCATGCAATTGGAATTCATGCAACAATTGCTGGAGTTTTATTAGCTTTTGCTATTCCAATTAAATCGAAAATCGATGAAAAAAGCTTTATAAAAGATTCAAAAAAATCTATTGATGACTTTGAAAAAAATATAGATGAAATACCTATGTTAAACCATAATCAAATTGATGCATTAGAAGACATGGCTTATAAATATGATAAAGTTCAAAATCCATTAGTTAGATTAGAACATCAACTTCATGGTCTTTCAGCTTTCTTTATTATGCCTTTATTTGCATTTTCAAATGCTGGTGTTTTAATAGACTTTTCAACGGTAAATGCAAACTTGATGATAGTTTTAGGTGTTGTTTTTGGTTTGGTTATTGGTAAGCCTGTAGGAATTTTTGGTTTTACATATTTAGCTACAAAATTAAATATCATTAAAAAACCTGATAATATTTCATGGGCTGAAGTAGTTGCGGTTGGATTCCTTGGTGGAATTGGATTTACAATGTCTATATTTATTACTCACTTAGCCTTCTTAGATGAAGATATAATTGCAGCAGTAAAACTTGGAGTTTTTGCAGCTTCATTTGTTGCAGCTATTATTGGGGTTTTATTAATATTAAGAGCAAAAAAAGCATAGTTAATTCTATGCTTTTTTACTAATAACACTATTAAAATAGCAATTCTATTCTATTCTTATTTCTTTATTCAGCTATAATTCTTACATGTCAAAACTATTAAATAATATACTTTTTGAAAATATTACACACTCAACTGAAGATTTTACAAAACATTACCATAGTACTTATACTATTGGATTAACATATAAAGGTGTTTTAAAATCTTATAATTCTCATGAAAGTTATGATTCGTATAAATACTCAGTACGTATAAACAATCCAGGAGAAGTGCATGCAGGTAAATCAAAAGATTGGTCTCATGTGAACTTTTATCCAACAGTTGATGTTATGACAAATTTATATGAACAAATATTTTATGATAAAAAAATACCATTTTTTAAAAGACATATAGTTGATAATAAAATACTATTTATGAAACTTCATAATTTTTTTGATTCTTATTTTAAAAATGAAGATGAGATATTAGTAGAAACTAATCTAATTGATGCTTTATCAACGCTAATCCTAACTTCAATTATTTATACAAAATCATATAAAGATATTTTTGAAGATAAAAAAATCATCAAAAATACCTATGAATATATAAATGATTCAATTGATACAAATTTTACACTAGATAATTTAGCTTCAAATGTTAATCTTAGTAAATACCATTTTCTAAGACTTTTTAAAAAAGAGTTTGGATTAACACCTCATGCCTTTATTATAAATGAACGATTAAATCGAGCAAATGGATTAATACAAAAAGGTTATTCAATTAGTCAAGCAAGTGTTCAAGTAGGATTTAATGATCAATCACATTTTTCAAGAAATTTCAAAAAATATTTTGGATACACACCATCAAACTTACAAAAAAATAGCAATATTATTCTATAAGTATTTTCCTTTTTAATATATACTTCTGTAATAAATTACAGAAAGACTATTATGACACATACAAATAAAAATATATTTTACATTTTACTTCTTATTGCAATGATTGCATGGGGTGCATCATCTGTAAATATGAAAGTATTAAGTAACTACATAAATGAATATGAAATGATGTTCTTTAGGTATTTTTTTACCGCACTTTTTATGATTCCAATAATTATGTTTTTAAAGAAATCTTTTCGTGTTGATTTAAAGGTTTTTTTTCTAATTATAATTTCAGCTATTTTATTTATTGCTTATACGAAATATTTTTATGTTGGAGTAAAATTAGGAACTGCTAGTTTAGGTGGTGCTTTAGTAACTACTTTAGTTCCAATTAATACTTTTATTTTTTTAGCATTCTTAAAAGTAAAAAAGATTACAGTGAAATCTGCTTTTGCTTTAATACTTGGAGCAATAGGTGTATTAACAATGTTAAATATATGGTCATTTAAAGCAGAAGAAATATTCAAAGAACAGAACTTATATTTTTTATTAGCTTCATTAATTTGGCCAATAGTTACAATTATAAGTTCAAAAGTTACTAAGGTTTCTCCTTTAGTATTTACTTTTTATATTTATCTTGTAGCTTCACTTATAAGTTTGTTTTTCTTTGTTGATTTGCAAGAAATAAACTATGTAAGTTTTGATTCATCTTTTTATATAAATCTTGTAATGATTACACTTGTAGCAACAGTATTTGGTAATACCATTTATTTTTTAGGAGTTGAAAAATTAGGAGCAGAAGTTAGCTCTTTTATTTTTCTTGTTCCTTTTTCTTCTATTACTTTAAGTGCTATCTTTTTGAAAGAAGAAATAACTATTTCAATTGTTATTGGGACTATTTTAACTATAATCTCAGTTAAAATTCTCAATGATATAAAAATCTTTAAAAGTAGAAAGAAATCACAATGACACAACAAAACAAAAACATATTTTATATCTTAATGATTCTTGCAATGGCAGGATGGGGAGCATCGTGGGTAAATGCAAAAGTACTAAGCTCTTATATAAATGAGTATGAATTAATATTTTTTAGAAACCTTTTTACAATAATTACTTTAGCACCTGTACTAATAATTACAAGAAAATATTTTTATATTAATAAAAGAAGTTTTTTGCTTGCTATTTTAGCTTCTGTTATTATGATTGTATATTTAAAGTGTTATTTTTTAGGAACAAAATATGGAACAGCATCTCTTGGTGGTGCACTTGTAACTACTCTTATTCCTATTAATACATTTATTATTATGGCACTATTTTGGGGTAAAAAGATACTTAAAAAAGATATATTTGCTTTAGGACTTGGAGCAGTCGGAGTACTTACAATGTTAAATGTTTGGTCATTTTCGCATGAACAAATATTCTCAATACAAAATATGTATTTTCTAGGTGCTTCAATTTTATGGCCCGCTTTAACAATTACAAGTTCTAAAATAACAAATACTTCTCCAATGGTTTTTGGTATGTATATGTATTTGATTTCAACTGTTATTGTAAGTTTATTCTTTGTAGATTTTTCTAGCATAAACTATAAAGCTTTTGATTCAATCTTTTGGCTAAATATATTAGTACTTGCAGTAATTGCAACTACATTTGCAACTACTGTTTATTTTATTGGAATTGAAAAACTTGGGACAAATGAAGTAAGTTCTTTTATATTTTTAGTTCCATTTTTTGCTATTATTTTTAGTATAATATTTTTAAAAGAAGAAGTACATATCACAACAATAATTGGTGTAATTTTAACAGTAATTGCAGTAAAAATTTTGAATAATATTGTAATATTTAAGAAGAAGATTGAAAAATAATTTAAATACTTTTACCCTATCAGGTTTAATTATTGGTCCAATCTTAGGTTCAGGGTTAATACTTCTTCCTCCACTACTTTATAATATGGTTGGTGATTTTTCACTTATTATTTGGGCTATTATTTTATCATTAGGTTTTGTCTTTGCATTAATCTTCGGAAAACTAGCTGTTTTATTTCCAGGAGAAGGTGGAGTTAGTCTTGCAACAAAAGAGGCTATGGGAAAGAAGTATCAATTACTTACCTCTTTTTATCTTATTTGTGCTGTTTTCTTTGGTCCAGTTGCTGTTTTAATAATTGCTGCAGAGTTTATAAAACCCTACTTTCAAAATACCTCTCTTGAATTATTAGGCTTTTTTATTTATATACTTACATATTTACTTCTATTAATAAAGATTAATTTTCTTGGGAAATTAATGTTAATAGTAAGTTCAGCAATTACATTAATTTTTTTAATTTCAAGTATAAATATTTTAGTAAATACAAATGAGTTTAACTTCTCTTTAGTAAAGATTTCAATTGATGAGTTTGGTCATTCTTTGATTATTGTATTCTGGTCCATTGTAGGCTGGGAAGTAATTGGAAACTATTCAAATGAAGTTGAAAAGAAAAAAACACTTACAAATGCAGTTAAATTATCAGCTATTATAATATCACTTGTTTATATTTTGACAACACTTGCTATTTGTTTTGGAGAGTTTCCTAAAGAAGAAGATTTTAAATTAGTATGGATAATAGAACCAATTTTCCAAGAATACTCAAATGCGATATTAGCAAGTGTTTCTATGATACTTTGTGTTGGTACGTTAATACTTTTTGTAGGTGGTGTAGCACGTCTTATATCATCACTAAAGCTTAGTTCATATACTTCAAAACATCTATCAAATAATACACCAATAGGAGCTTTAAACTTTTTATCCTTAATCTATATAATTACATTACTTTTAGTATATTTTAAAATATTAAGTTTAGATAATTTAGTCGCTTATGCTGATGGCTTTTTTATTGCAAATGCTTTGATTGGTTTAATAACAGCAGTTATAATTTTTGAAAAAGGTTTTTTTAAAAATAGTGCAATAATACTAGCTATACTATTTTTTATTATTTTGCTATTTTCAAATATATTTATTTTATTAGTAATATTTTCTTTATTTTTATTTACTTATTTTAAAAAATAAAATAGGCTATTTATCTGTATCTTCTAAAATTTCTTTTGTTATTGTACTTCCATAAGTAATTAATTCTTTTGCTTTTTGAAAGTCATAAAATTCACAACATTTATTAGGTATATTTATCATAATATCAGGTTGGTGAGATGCTAGTTGATATCTTGAAATAACTTCTTGCATTGTTTCAATAGATTTATTTATTATCTCAAAATAACTAAGCTCTTCTTTTTTTGATATATTTAATTTAAAGAAATTACTTATATTTTCTTTAATACCTTTTTTCTCTTTTTCAAATATATGTTTATGTTTACTTAGAACATTAGTACTACTATTTAAATCAACTGCTATTAGTAAATCAGTAAACTCTGAAATTGTTGGAATAATTGGTAAAGGATTTAAAATTCCTCCATCAAACAGTTCTTTATCATTTAACTTCTTTGGAGTAAAAACAGTTGGAATTGCAATTGAGGCTCTAATTGCGTCTTTTAAAGAGCCTTTTTGAAGCCATATTTGCTTCCTATTTGTAATATCAGTTGCAGTTGCTGTAAAAGAAATAGGCAAGTCTTCTATATTAACATCACCTATCATTTCTTCTATCTTATTAAATACTTTTTCACCATTAATCATTCCACTTCTATTAAATGAAAAATCAACTAATTTTAAAATATCAAAAACATCAAAGTTAAGTACCCATTCTTCATACTCTTCAAGTTTTCCTGCAGCATATAGTCCACCAATTAATGCACCAATTGATGAGCCTGAAATAGATTTTATTTCATAATCATTTGAAATAAGCTCTTTAATAACTCCAATATGAGCATAACCTCTAGCTCCTCCACTTCCAAGAACTAATGATACTGTTTTTTTCTTCTTATTAATCATAATATTTTAAATTACCTATTTTAAAAACTTTCCCAATCATCTGAAGAGTCATTTGATTGAACTACTTTATTTTTTACATCATTTAATTTTGTATTACTTGTTTTTTCTTGTTTATTAGTAACTAAAGGTTCTTCTAATTTTACTAGTTCTACAATCTTTGCTTCTACTTTATCTTTTCCAATAAATTCTTTATCATTTGCATTTTGAACAACTTTATTTGCAATTGTCAATGTTGATTGTGCAATACTTCTAGTTTGAGAAGCTACTTCTGCATTTTTTTGTGTTTGTGTATCTAATGCAGATATCGAACTATTAATTTGTTCAATTCCAAGCTGTTGTTCTTTAGAAGACTTTTCAATATCACTTATTAAATCTGATGTATTCGATATATTATTACTTAATTCACTATACCCTTTAATCATTTCATCTGCAATATTTTTACCATCATTAGCTTTTGATGTTGCACTTTCTACTAAATTTTTAATCTCTTTTGCTGCTTCTGCACTCCTACTTGCAAGATTTCGCACTTCTGCTGCAACAACAGCAAAACCTTTTCCTGCCTCACCTGCAGTTGCTGCTTCAACTGCTGCATTTAAAGAAAGAATATTAGTTTGGAAAGCGATCTGATCAATTACTGAAATAGCATCACTAATTGAATTTACTTGTGTATTAATTTCATCCATAGATAAAGTTGTTTTATTTGCTAATTCTTGACCTTGAGAAGCAGATAAATTTAAGTCATTTGCATAACCTGACATTTTAATAATACTATTTGTATTACCTTCCATTTGACTTGTTACTTCTTCTAAAGCTGCGGCTGTTTCTTCTAAAGAAGCTGCGGCTTGAGTTGAAGATGTACTTAAAGTTTCTACATTTGACATAAGAGTATTTGAACTATTTTGAAGAGTTAATCCATTAGATTTATTTTCAACTAAAATTTCATTAATAATATTAGCTAATGAATTTATACCTAAAGAAATATCCCCATTGTCATTTTCAATTCTATGATTAAAATTTAAAGATTGATAAGATTTCAATGCATCATCAAGTTTTGTCATGTCAGAACAAATTTTATTTGACATAGTTTTTAACATTTCATTAAAAAGATTTTTTAACTCTTCTAAGTTTTCATTTTCTGTTTTTGCATTCACAGTATTTTCAATTTGACCTTGATTAACTTTATTTACAATATTTTTTACATCTTCAATTAAAGCTATATCTTGTTCAATTAAGTTTTTAGTATGTTCAATATTTTTGTTTATAACATTTGACATTTTACCAAACTCATCATTTCTACTATCATCTAATTTTTCAACTGTAGCAACTTCTTTGTTTAAATAAGAGAAAAAGTTTAATAAACCTTCTTGAAAATTATCTAAAGAAGAAACTATTCTTTTAATTATAATAAAAAATATAATACATGCCATAACTATTAAAATCAAACCTAATACAATTTGACTAGTTTCAGCAGAAGCAATTTGCTTATCAATTTCATTAGCTCTTAAATTATTTTCTTCTATATGTTCTTTAATCCATTTATCAAGTTTAATAGTTAATTTTTCTGCAAAAGGATCAAGTTCAAGCATCATCTTATTACCTTCAGTTGGGCCATCTTTAACATAAGTATTTGCCATTTTTAAACCAATATTATAAAAACTTGCGAAATCTTTTTTAAATTCTTCTAATTCTTGTACCATTTCTGGTTCATTATATCTCTCGTGTTCTGTAATTACATGATCTAGAATTTTATTTCCACTAACAAAATATTCTTTTGCAATTCCAAATCCATCATCAAAACCTTCTGCTGCTCTAGTTGCAGAAACATCAGTAAACCACTGCTGAACTTGAATAACATCTCTTTGCAAATTTAAGAAACTAAAGACATGAGGAAGAATTTCTCTTTCTTTTTCAATTACTTTATTTTCTATATCTTTTAATTGAATACTATTAACTACAATATTTACAACTGCAATTAAACTAATTATAAAACCACCCATTAGTAATATTGTTTTTAATGAACTATTTTTAAACATTTAACATCCTATTTTTATTTAATTTTATCTTGCGTAAGAACAATCGTTTATATCTAAAGTAATTCCATTAATATAAACAGGACATTCAGTTGCTAGCCAAACAATTGCTTTTGCAACTTCTTCAGGTTGAGCAAATCTTCCTGATGAAACAGTCTTTTTAAACTCTTTTTTTCTCTGCTCTGAGTTATCTTTTTGCATATCAGTTTCAGTTGGACTTGGAGCGATACAATTTACAGAAACCCCATGTGCACCTAATAGTTTTCCGTATATTTTAGTAGCATTTATAAGCCCTGCTTTTGCAATACCATACCAAACATCAGGATGTCCGATTTGTCCTGCAATTGATGCAACGTTTACAATTCTTCCATTTTTTTGTTTTTTCATATTTTCGCATAATAAATTCATAAGTTCAACTGGAGCGTGTAAATCCACATTCATGATTTTCTCTTTTGCCTCATTAGGATAATTATCATAAGTATATTTTGGTTGCATAAAACCAGCATTATTAATCAAAATATCTATATTTCCAACTTCTTTTGCTAATTGCTCTAAATTTTCAATATTTGATAAGTCATACTCTATTTCTGTAACATTAGGAAGACCTCCTAAAGCAAAATCTTTGAAATCTCTAGCTACTACTATTACTTCATAATCAAGTGCTAACATAGCTTGTGAAACTGCTAAACCTATTCCTTTATTTCCACCTGTTACTAATACTCTTTTAGACATATTTTTCCTTGTTTATCTTTTATATTATTATAATAGTTTAATTTTTATTTATATTGGTTTAATTTAATAATATGTATTATGTTTACAATACAGCATTTAAGTATAAATAATAATAAAAGGTGGTATTAAATGTATAAAAATGAAAAACAAATATTAAATATAATTAAATATACGCCACCTGTATTTGTATTAACAATTTCTATAATTATTTCTGTTTTTTTATATATAGACAAACAATCAACACTAGAAAAAGAAAAAAAACAAATAAAAACAAATTTTATACGAAGTAATAAATTAAAAATTAAAAATGATACTCATAGATTACATGATTTTATTGTAGAAACAAAAAAAGATACAGAAAAGTTTTTAAAAGAAAATATTAAAAATAGAGTTTATGAAGCACATAGAGTTGCAAGTAGTATATATAATGAAAATAAAGATATTAAATCTGAACAAGAAATAAAACAAATGATTAAAAATGCACTTAGACATATAAGATTTAATCAAAATAGAGGTTATTATTTCATCTATTCAATGGAAAACTATGAATGTATTTTGTTACCACTTGCAAAAAAACTTGAAGGTACAAGTTTTTATAATTTTAAAGATGGCAAAGGTGAATATCTTACAAGAAAAATTGTAAAACAAGTAAAAGAAGAACAAGAAGGATTTTTAACTTGGTCTTATCATAAACCAGATGATATGACTAAGCAATATAAAAAAATAGGTTTCAATAAATATTTTGAACCATATAATTGGTTTATAGGGACAGGAGAATATTTTGTAGATTTTGAAAAGCTTGTAAAAAAAGAAGTATTAAATTATACTCAAAAACTATCATCTGATAAAAATAATTATTATATGATTTTAGATTATAATGGCGAAGTATTAGCAAATAATAATAAAATGGATACATTATCAGAAATGACTACTTCTACAAAAAAAGAACTAATCCATATTGCAAAAACAGGTAGTGGTTATCTTTCATATAAAAATGATGATAATACTGCTAACAATACAATCAAAACAAGTTATTCAAAAGGTTTAGAAAATTGGAATTGGGTAATTACTAAGATTTTTTATGAAAATGATATTAGCAATCTTTTTATTCAAAAAGAAAAAGAATTAAACAAGAAATTCAATAAAAATATTTTATATATATTTACTGTTGCTATTATTTTAACATCGATACTTCTTGCTGTATCTTTTTATATATCGAGAATTTTGAATATAAAATTTAATAAATATAGAAAAGATATTCAAAATCATATAAAAGAGAATACTAAGCAAAATCATTTATTATCACAGCAAGCTAAAATGGCTGCAATGGGAGAAATGCTTGGGAATATTGCACATCAGTGGAGACAGCCTTTATCTTTAATTACAACAGCTGCTAGTGGTATGAAGCTACAAAAAGATTATGACACTCTTGATGATGATACATTTAATGATTCAATTCATAATATTACAAATTCAGCACAATATTTATCAAAAACTATTGATGATTTTAGAAATTTTTTCAAAACAGATAAAATTAGTAAACATTCAAGTATCTTAACTGTAATTGAAAAAACTTTAAAATTAACAAATGCACAACTGAAAATCAATGATATAAATTTGAAAAAAGAGCTTATAGAATATGAAGTTTATGGTGTTGAAAATGAGTTAATTCAAGCATTAATAAATATTATAAATAATTCAAAAGACGCTCTAATAACAAAAGACCACTCAAGAGAAATATCAATAAAGACTTATAAAAACAATAATAAAGGTATTTTAGAAATAAGTGATAATGGAGGAGGTATTGACAAAAAAATACTAGATAAAGTACTTGAACCTTACTTTACAACCAAACATCAATCACAAGGTACAGGAATTGGTCTTTATATGACAGACGAAATTATTAAGAAACATTTTAAAGCTTCTATGAGTATAGAAAATAAAAAATATATTCTTAATAAAGATAACTATTTAGGACTTCAGACTAAAATTGTTTTTAATCTAGAATAGTCAAGTTATCCTTTTTTTATAAGTTGCATTATTCTTTTGTTTTCATCGATTTTACAAGCAGTTATTTCTCTTTTACTTCTAGAATTTTTAAAGCAGTGAAGAGTTCTATTTAAAACTTTTACTCGTTTATAAAATTTATCAAGTCTTGCAACTTCAACTCTAATTTCATATTTATTAATTAGTTCTGTTTTTACCTCTTCTAATTTTTTAAATTTGTAAGTATTAGAACTACTAGCAAATAGTGAAGTACTTATAAGTATAAAAAGCAATGTTTTGATAATAAATCCTTTATTTAATACATATTATCAAATTATACTTAAGTATAAATAAATAACAACAAAATTATTTTTGTTGTTATTTACTATCTATTAAAAGATGTTCATATTTTTTATCGGTTAAAATTTTCATAAATGCAACTAAGGCTTCTATTTTTCTATCACTTTGTCTTTTAGATTTTAACTCTTCTAATGAAATCGTTTCTTTAACTTCTGGATCTTCCCAAGGCTTATTTGTTTCAGGGTTAATTTTTCTATCTTTATTATTGTATTTATCATAAAACTCTACTACAGTTCTTAAATCTTTAAATACACCATTATGCATGTAAGGTGCAGTTACTGCTACATTTCTTAAAGTTGGAACTTTATATTTACCTTTTTCTTTTTTATCTGTAACTTTTGGATTATTTAATAAACCACCATCAATAGTTGAAACACCATTTTTAGCTCTCAATCTTGTATTTGCAGGTGTACCAATATTATGATATTCATAATTAGTAAATGTTTCACCTAATTTATCTTCACCTTTTAATACATGACAAGTTGCACAAGAGTTATTATTATTTGAGAAAAATATTGCTTTTCCTAAATCTTCTAAAGCTGACAAATTATATTCACCTTTTAAAAATCTATCATATTTTGAATCAAAAGGAGCAAACTCTTTTGTTCTTTCAAAAGCTGCTATTACTTCTGTCATAGCTTTATATACCAAATCATCATTTTCCCAAATATCATCTCCATAAATACTTTTAAAACTTTCAACATAATATGAGTTTTCTTGTAATCTAAGACTAACTTCTTTTTTATCTTTCATACCCATTTCATCAGGATTCAATGGTGGTCCTCCAGCTTGACCTTCTAAGTCATCTTCTCTTCCATCCCAAAACTGTCCACCAATATACTTTTTCTTTTTAATATCATAATGAAACTTTGGAGAAAACATTGCATATGATGCTGTTGGTGCACTTCTATCCCCTATTGAAGTATTATTATCACCTAATGAAGCCATTGAATTTACACCATTATTTCTATCATCAACAAACCCAGCTTCAGGATTATGACAAGTTGCACACGACTGAGTTCTATTTTTTGATAAGTTTTTATCAAAATATAAAACTTTTCCTAAAATTTCTTTATCTTGTTTTTGTTTTAAAATTTCTGCTTTTGATAAGGTATTATCACTTAAACACCCAGTAAATATTAGAGCAAAAAATCCTAATACTATAAGTTTTAAATAAATCATTTTAATTCCCTTTTTTTATATTTTTTATGTTTTTTACTGCTAAAAGTTTAAATGGTTTAAATACTAAATCAAAAATACTTTTATACTCATTCATTTGATTTCTTCGTAAACCAAATTTTAATACTTTTACTTCTTTTGATAGTTTTAAAGTGCCAAATACTCTGTCCCAAAGTGCTAATGTTCCTCCATAGTTTTTATTAAAAAAATTTCTACTATGATGAATTTGGTGTTGCTTTGGTGAAATAAACCATTTCTCAATTCTTTGTCCAAAAGAAAAAGGCACATGGGAATGCCTTAAATTTGATCCTAAAATTGAAAAAACAAATACAATAATATTTACACC
The DNA here is from genome assembly GCF_001956695.1 of Poseidonibacter parvus. Taxonomy (NCBI): domain Bacteria; kingdom Pseudomonadati; phylum Campylobacterota; class Epsilonproteobacteria; order Campylobacterales; family Arcobacteraceae; genus Poseidonibacter; species Poseidonibacter parvus. The sequence continues at coordinate 774,407 of NZ_CP019070.1, read as the reverse complement.
TAAAACCGAATATATATCAATCATAGCACCAAAGAAATAGACAAATACACCAGTTACAAGACCAATACTTAATGAATATCGCAGTCCAAAAAGAAGATTTTCAATTGGATGAACTCTATAAAAAGTAATAGGTGTTAAAACTTTTGCACTATGATGAACTTTGTGAAATTCCCATAAAAAAGGAATTGTATGTAAAAATCTATGTAACCAATATCTTGAAAAATCACTTACTATAAAAAGTGAAATTGTATACATTAAAATTACAACTTCATATGAGAAGTATGTATTTTCATAATAATCAAATTGTAAATATAGTTGTTTATTTACTAAAAAAGCGATACTTTTTGCAGAAATAACAATAGGAATTAGCATAAATACTTTTATAAAATATGAAATAAAAAAGTAATAATAATCAAGTTTAGCACTAGGATGAAGCCATAGTTTTGAACTTAAAATCACTCTTTTACCTCTTGAATTATAATAGTAATAAATTATGCTTATTGCAATTGCAGTAAAGATATAAACCCAAAATATTCTTTTATTTGGGTTTATAATATATTCTAATGCAAAAAGATCATTCAATTTTAGTCACCATCTGCATCAAGGATTTTTGCAGTTACAGATAACTGCTCAATTAGTGATAAATAATATGCATTATGTAAGTTCTTTGCACTATTATATAACTCTTTTGCATTTGAAAAATCATCATTTTTCAATTTTGATACTTCTATTTTTGCATTTTTTATTGCATTTTGTACTTCCATAACCTCAGCTTTTGCACCAGACTCTATAGCCATTTTTCCAAAATTATAAGAGTTTGAAGTATTCATTATTTCATCATGAGCATCTAAAATTGAAGTAATAGCTTCAAATGAATTCTTACTTAAAAAATATTCTGCTCTTTTATTATCAATATCATCTTTATATTTTGAAGAATTACCACTTGGATCACCTATTCTCCACTCTTTCAATCTATATGTACTTGCAACTAATGTATTGATAATCATTGCATTTTCCCATTTTTCTTCTTTTGGTTTTTGCTTTAAATAGTTTGTATAAACTTCTTTTATATCATTTAAATGAGATTGAATTGATTTAATTATTTCAATACTTAAAAGTTTTTCTCTAGTTGTGATTTCTTTATCATTAAATAAAACGTACTCTAAAGCATTTATAGTTTTAAATGAATTTTTAAATAATGCAATATTCACATCATCTTTTGAAGCAATTACTCTTTTCATTTGTTCATTTAAATCTTCTTTTAGATTATGAAATACATCAATATATCTAGGCGAATCTAAATAATCATTGTCTATTTCACCTGCAAAATATATTGCTTCTACTTTTTTCCATGACTTTAAAAATTTCTTGAAATTCTGCTCGTTTAAATCTTTTTTTAAAGCATCAGCATTGTTTATTGTGTTTTGTACATTTGGTATTGATATATTTTTTAATATCGAAATTAATGCTGTCTCTTGTGCAAAAATAGTTGATACTAAGAACATCAATGTAAATAAAATTTTTTTCATTATATACTTCCTAAAAATTTAAGTAATTTTTTTCTTGTTTGTTTTGGTAAATTCATATAGTTTTCTTTTACACTATTTGCTTCCCCACCATGCCAAAGAATCGCTTCTTGGAAATCTCTAGCTCTTCCATCATGTAATAACCTAGGTCTTTTTTTGTTTATTTTTTCATGTAATGAAAGTCCCCATAAAGGAGAAGTTCTCCACTCTTTTGAACTTGCATTAAATTCATTTCTATTATCACTTAATTGCTCACCCATATTATGAAGTAAAAAATCCGAATAAGGTGATATAGTTAAGTTATCAGAAGTTTTAAAATTATTAGCGTGACATTTAACACACCCAATTGATTCAAATATTTCTAAACCTTCTTTAAACTCTTGTGTTTGTTTTGGTTTATAGGCTTTTGTATTTTTTAAATAAAAACTAATTGCTTCTAATCGCTGTGGTGTTATATCTTCTTTGTGTACAGCTTTTGGTGCATCATTACACTCTTTTTGAGAACTAGTACAATTTTCATTCATAAAATACATACTTGTTAATCCCATATCACTAGAAGCTGCTGCTGCGGATTGCTCAATCACACTTGCTGAACTAGCTTTCCATGTATATTTACCTAACTCATATTTTTTTGTTTTAGGTGAATATACCATATTAGCTTTACCTGATATACCATCATTATTGCTATCATTTTCATCAACATTTTTTAAAATATCTTCATTTGATATTTTTTCAATTAAACCTAAACCATGTAAAGAAGGTGCAATACGATAAGTTATCGCTGTATCTTCTGATATTTTTCCATAGTTTTTATTTATAAGTTCATATTTTGGTTTTAAAAGTTCATCAATTTCACCATCAGGAAACTTTACTTTAATTTTTTCAAAATCTATTTTTACTCTTGCTTCAAAATCCACACCATGAATACCATTAATTGATATTTGAGCACCGTAAACAGGATGCGGAATAAAACCATTTTTATTTAATAGTTCTTTATGTTCAAAAGAACCATTAGAAGCAATAGATAATCTTGCTACTAATGAACGAGAGGGTTTACCTTTTTTATTGTATAAAGTTCCTCTACCATTTCCTGCATGACATGAAACACATGTATTTGCATTAAATAATGGTCCTAAACCATCTCTTGCAGTTGTAGCACTTGGTGCTTCAACCCAAGGTATTACAAAAAAGCTTCTCCCTAAAATAAATTTATCATACTGTTCATTATTCATACCACTTATTGGTTTTAACATTAAAGACTTATCTTTCTTTGTGGAGAAAAAGTCGCCAGTATTATTAACCGCAAAAAGCCCAGTAGCAAAAATTGCTACTAGGCTTTTAGTTAGAACTAAACGAAAGAAAGAAAAATTAAATTTTTGTTTCTTCAGCATCAGTTACATCATCACTAGTTAAATCAATACCATTTGCTTTAGCAACATTAACCATTTCATCACCTAATTTTCTCATTTCATTTTTAAGTTTTACAATCACTTTTGATTGAGAACTTGTTGATTTGATTTGATAATCAAAGTGCTCACTAGTTTTTGCAGCATTATCAACACTATTAATTTTTTCTTCAATTGATTTCATTAAAGAAATAACTCTAGTTTTTGAATCAGCATCAAGAGTATCTAATAAAGAGTTTCCAAATTTTTGACCTTTATATGTAGAAGTTAAAACATTTCTAAATCCAAGATAGTTATTTAAAATATCTCTATGTGTATTATCAGAGAAACAAGAATGTTCATCTTCTTCACTAGGAGTTAAAACTGCTACTGCAATTCTTTCATTTGCTAATTCAGATTTCATAAATACACCCATACCAGCAATAATTTGTTTTAAAGCTTCACTTGATTCAATATTTTTTGAAGAATTTGAATCACTTAAATTACCTTGTAATGCAGCTTGATATAAACCATTAGAACCATTTACATCTTTTACCCAAGCACTTTTAACAGTTGTTAAATCATTTACGACTTTAGATGCAGCTGCTTTTAAATAAGCTAATCTTCTGTCTGCATTTTTAGCAGTAGTAAAATCACTTAATGGTCGCTGTCCTGCTGTTAATGCACCTTTTGTTACTGAATCTTTTAAGAAGTTAGAGTAATCTTGATCTTGTCCCCATAATAAGAACTCAATAGCATGGTAACCAGTTGAAACATTTGCGTCTCCACCATTTTCATTTAATGCAGATAAAGCATCTTCTGTAATAGTTTTAACATTTACAGCTTGTGCATCTTCTCCACCTGGATTAAAAGTACCCATAGTATCAATAATATTTCCTGAAGTTTTAGCTCCATTTGCATCAATTGTATAATCAATCATATTTTCATCTAAAGGCCAAGCATTAAGTTGTCCTTCTAAAGCACCATAAGCATCAGCAACCCAACCTTCTTCTGCATCAATTGGACCATTTGCAAGTCTAAAGATTTCAGTTTGACCGTAAGATTCTCTTGAAACTAACCAAGCTTTTTTTGCATTAGTAAAGTTTGTAGCACTTGGATTTGAAGCAAAAATATCAATTGCTTTTTCTAAAACGATTGCATCGTTTAAAGCATCAGTATAGTTTGCTAATGCTAAATTTGCATATGAACCTAAAATTCCTTTTGACTTAACAGTTTCCATTTTTGTCATTGCATCATTTGCAGTTGTTGTTACACAACCAGTTAGTGCGATTGCAGTTACTACAGATAAAGAAGCTGCAAAAAGTTTTGTTTTATTTAACATTATGTTCCTTTTAATTTTAATATCAATTATCATTAATGAAATTAAATCGAAATTTGACTTAAATTAATATTAAACTGATAATTATTATCATAACTATATTCGAGCATATTAAAGTGTTGTTTTAAGTATTTATTATTTATACTATAAATTAATAAAGGATCAAAAATGAAAACAGCTCTTCTAATTGTGTGTTTATTTATATACTCACATGCAGTAAAACCCTATGCTTTACAATTTACAGGTATAAAAGTTGAACATACATATTCAAATGGAACAAAAGAAAAATATCTTATTGAAAGAGTGATTAATTCTAAATGTCTTAATATTTCAGTTTCAAAAGAGAGTTTTACTGATCAAAACATAGCTACAAATATTCCAAATGAATGTAAGAAAACTATAATCAGTACAAAAGGTGTTATTCAAGGATTGTATATAAATGACAAAATAAAAACATACTCAGAAATTGAAGTGATGAATTTTATTTTTACAAAAACATTAAAAAATCCAGAATCATATGTATTAGTTGATAGTAGAAAAAAATCTTGGTTTGATTTTAAGACAATTCCAAGTGCCGTTAATGTTCCTTATGAAGATTTAAAATATGATGAAGATTTTGAAGAAGATTTTAATGAAGCATATAAAAATTTAGGAATTAAAGTAAATGAAAATAATAAATTAGATTTTTCAAATGCAAAAACAGCAGTGTTTTTCTGTAATGGTCCATGGTGCCCAATATCATCAAAAAGTATTAAATATCTTACATCAATTGGATATCCAACAAATAAAATGATTTGGTATAGAGGAGGAATGGCTTCGTGGGAAAGTTTATCTTTGAGTGTAACTAAGAATTTAAAATAAGGTTTAACCCTTATTTTAAAAAAGTGATTTAAAGTTTTTTAATACTTCTTTTGCACCATCTTCACCTAATTTTCCTTTTAAAACTTTATTTAGTTTTTCTTTTATCTTTTCTTCATTTTTTTCTATTTGTTTATTTATTTGATTATTGATTAAATCTTTTGAATCCAATGAAATCTTAGGTTTTGAAGTATTACCTTTTACATTTAAAGCAAATTGCGTACTTTTAATTTTAGTATTTATTTTGGCATCGATTGTACTTTTTTCTAAATCTAAAACTGATTTGTTTATATCTATTGTTGTATTTTCACTTTTCATATTAATTGTAGATGTTAAAACTAATTTATTTATATTAGTTTCAATATCAACACTTTCATATACTTCTCTTGTGATATCAAACTTTGCAAACTGGTTTAATAAGCTTGAGAAGTTGTTTGGTAAAAAATGACCTTTAATTAGTTTTCCATTTAATTTACCTTTTTTCATAAGAAGATTGTAATCTAATGTTAAAGCTGTTGTTGAATCAAATACTTCAGGGTAATATAACATATGAGTTAATTTTTTGATTTGTACATCTTTGATATCAGCATGGAAATCATCATTTTTTAGATTAAAATCTAATGTACCATCAAGAAGTTTTGAATTACCTGCTAAAAGAAGTGATTTGTTTTTGCTTTCTAAATTACCAGCTACATTAATAGCACCTCTTAATTTAGTAGAAGTAATATCATATAAATTTGCAAGACTTGGTATTTGTAATAAATAATCACTATTTAAAGATGCACCTTTAAAATCAAATACTGCTTTTTTAACATCAATATTTGCTAATGATGTAGCAATTTTTGCTTCAGTAATAGCTTGACTTGGAACTAAAGAAGTTGTTGCATTAGCACTAAATACAATTTCTTTTTTAAGATTTTGTTTGAATACTGTATTTGCAACTGGATTAATGATTTTTCCATTTAAGATATTTGTTTTTATTGTTCCATCTAAAGTTCCAACATTTGCATTTACAATATTTGCATCAATATTTAAAATACCATCAGCATAAACAGGCTCATTTAAAAGACGTAAAAGTTTATCAATTTTTGCATTTGCAATATTTAAGTTAATAAATTCTGGATTTGAATCTACTAATTTTGCTGAATACTTAGTAAGACTTTCAAAAATATCTGAACTTCCATCAATATTGATTGTATTATTCTCAACTTTTACTTTTCCATTAGTAATGAAATTACCATAAAGTTTTTTTCCAATTATACCTTCAAGTTTAGCTAAATTTTTTACGTCTAATTTATAATCTGTTAATATTTTCCCAGAATCTAAAAATACTTCTGTTTGATTTGTAAAAGCATCAGCTAACGATGTGATTAAATCAGATTTAATTGTTGCTTTATTTGGTGTAAGTTTGGCTTTTATATCACTTTTAAAGTAAATTGCTGAGGCAATATTTTGTTTAAACTCTTCATTTATTACTTTATTGTTTAGTTTACCTTTAGAAATATTTACAGTTAAATCTCCATCAAGACTTGGAATATTTGCATCTTTAATATCACCTTTTAAAGTCAAGTTACCAATAGCAAGATTTTTTTGATTTAAAAGATGTAACAACTTTTCGATTCGTGCATTTTTTATAAGAAAGTCAATATTCTTAGGTTCAAAATCAACAAGCTTTAAAGCATATGAAGTCTCACTTTGTGCAATATCAGAAATACCACTTATCTCAGAAAAGTTTGCATCACCTTTAAAAATACCCGAAGTAGAAAAAGGTCCATTAAGTTTTTGTTTTGTCAAATTTTCTAAATTTGAAAGCTCATTTATTTTAATATCGTATTTAAGATCAACCTTCTTTTTGAATATTTGTAAATCACCTGAAATGTTAATATTTGAATCATCATTAATACTTGCATCAAAATTTATAGTATTGAAAGTTAATGTAAAATCCTTAACTTTTAACTTAACATCACTTTGTTCATCATTTACTGTATTTTCTATGTATGATGAGATAAAACCGTTTCCAGTTTTTGTAAATAACACACCGTAAACTGTACCAATTATGAATATAATCAATATTGTTAGACTTATAAAAAACTTGTTCATAAAAATCCTTAATTTAATAATTAGAATTATTATAGCTATTTTTAAATAAAAAATGAAATCTCTATAGTTTTATCTATATATAATGTTTTTTTATATATAATTTTTCCGATTTAAGTATTTAGTAGGGAAATATTTGCATTTATGTAAGTATTGCTTTGTCTTTATTGATAGGGTTACGCTATCCGAACAAACTTAGTCAAAATATTCTTAAGGATTTACAAATGAAAAAAATCGTTTTATTAATGCTTGCTATTGCTGGAGCTGCTTTTGCTGCTGATGGTGCTGTTGCAAACGAAACTTTAAAAGCTTACTCTGTGTTAGCTGCTGGTGTTGGACTTGGTCTTGCTGCTTTAGGTGGTGCTGTTGGTATGGGTAATACTGCTGCTGCTACTATTGCTGGTACTGCTAGAAACCCAGGTTTAGGTGGAAAATTAATGACTACTATGTTCATTGCTTTAGCGATGATCGAAGCACAAGTTATTTATGCACTTGTTGTTGCTATGATTGCATTATATGCAAACCCATTTTTAGGGTAGTCAACAGCTACACAGCTTATAAATTAAAAAAGGTCAGAAGTTTTACTTCTGGCCTTTTTTTTTACCTGTAATAATTATTCTATATTAGAAGCTAATTCTATTGTAAACTCTGCACCTTTATATTTTATATCCTCATGTAAATATTCACTATTTTTCACTTTTAAAGAACCTTTCATACCCTCTTTTATAAGTTGATTTGACATATATAAACCTATTCCTGATTTTTTGTTCTTTTCTTTTGTTGAAAATCTAAATTCAAATATTTTATCAATAATATTTTCATCAATTCCTTTAGCATTATCTTTTATTTTTATAAATACATTTGAATTTTCTTTTCTAATATCTATTATAATGAATTTATTTTCAACATCATTATCAAAGGCATCAACAGAATTACTAACAATATTAATAATAACTTGTATTAATTCATTTGGATAACCAAGTATTTCAATATCATCTAAACTAGTTGATAAATAAACTTTTATATCATTCTTTTTTAAAATACCATCTAAAAGTTTTAGTGAATACTTTAAAGTGTTAAAGAGGTTAAAAATAGTTTTTACGTGAGTTCCATTAACAAAGTTTCTAAAATCTTCAATTGTTTGAGAAAGGTATTTAGTAGTATCTACAATAGAGCCTAAGGAATCACTTATTGTATTATTATCTAATATTCCACAGTCATTTTGTAGTTTTATACCGCTTGCAGTAGTAGAAATAAGAGAAAGTGGTTGACGCCACTGATGTGCAATATTATCCAACATTTCACCCATAGTAGCCATTTTTGACTGATACTCTAAAACTTTGTTTTTTTCTTCAAGTTCATCTTTTTGTTTTTTTTGCTCTGTTAAATCAATATCAACACAAAACATTTCAGGGTTTTTACTTTTTTCATTTAACATTACATGTGAAGAATATACATAAACTGTATCACCATTTTTATTTATTAATGGAAGTTCCGAAGAAGGAATTGATATACCTTTATTACACCATTCTTTATGTAAAGCAATAACTTTTTCTTTCATAAAATCTGGGATTATTAAATCTTCTAAGCTTTTGCCATATGCTTCTTTTTTTGTATAACCATACATAAGTTCACTTGCTTTATTCCAATAAATAACTTTACGTTCTTTATCGTAACCTTGCACTGCTACATTAGGTATTTTTCCAATTAAATCAATAAATTTATTTTCTTCAAAATTTTTCATAATTAATCCAATTAAATTTGCTTAAACAATTATAACATTTTAGAAAGCAAGAAAGATAAAGATTAAGCATATTTTATGATATTACGTTGTAGAATTCACCTCTTTAATTATCTATGCAGCTGTGGTGGAACGGTAGACACGCGGGCTTGAGGGGCTCGTGCTTCGCGGCGTGAGGGTTCAAATCCCTCCAGCTGCACCATATGATAGTTTTAACCTAAAGATTTTTTTACTTCTGATAAAAGTATTTTTTGTTTTTCTAATTTCTCTTGCATGTCTAAAACTCTTTGGTCAAATACTTTTGAGAAGTTTAGGTTTTCTTTTATTCTTTCATCATTATATTTAAATTTAGTTTCTCTTCCTTGAAAGATTTCTTCACTTATACGTACATTTTTATTAGCTTCTACAAGTTCTTTTGTTAATTTTTGTATTTCTTCATTTAGATGGAGTTGATTTTCATTTAATTCTATTTGATTTTTTGATATTTTTATATGAGCTTTTAATCTAATTTTTAATTCTTTTGGATTTACAGGTTTTGTAATATAATCATAAGCTCCATAACTAAAGCCTTTTTCTATCTTTTCTACCTCATCAACAACTGTAACAAATATTACAGGAGTATAAATATACTTCCTATAGTTTTTTACAATTTTACAAAGATCTAAACCATCCATCTCATCCATATTAATATCAAAAATAAATGCATCATAAAGGTTTTCTTCAATTAATGATAATGCTTCTTTTATACTTGTTCTTGAATCTACAATATAATCAGATTGAAGATTCGCTTCAATTATTTGAAGATTTATCTCTTCATCATCAACTACTAATATTTTATATTTTGTTTCATTCATTTTTTTTCTTTTTTTAAATTTTATTTTTCTTATAAATTAGTTTAGTTATATTTTCTAATTCTACTATTAACTCATTTAAAAGTTTTTCTTTTTTTTCTAAATTAAGTTCTTCTTCTATTTTTATACATTGTTTATATAAAACTTTTAATGCAAGATTACCACTCACACCTTTTAATTTATGAATTTCTTTTGATAACTTATCTTGGTTTTTAAAATCATTTGTTAATTCCTTTCCATAATCCTTATATGTTAAAGCAAACTTTTCTAGAAGTTGATTTGCTAACTCTTCACTCCCTACTCTATTTAAAAGTTCATTTCTATCTACATACTTATCAAGATTATGAATTTCATTGCTTTGTTTTTTTTCTTTAGTGATTAAATTAGGTAAGTATGAACTAATTGTGTTTAATAACTCATCAAAATCAATTGGTTTTGATAAATGCTCTTGCATACCAGCTTTTCTTGCAGCAATTTTATCTTCATCCATAACAGCTGATGTTAATGCAATTATTGGAACATCTTTATTAAACTCTCTAATAGCTTTACTAGAATTAAAACCATTCATTCGTGGCATATGTAAATCCATTAATACAATATCAGGATTATTCTCTTTGCACATCTTTATAGCTTCTATACCATCATTTGCAACAATTACTTTAAGTCCCATTCTTTTAAGCATTTCTTGACAAATCATTTGATTTATCTCATTATCTTCTACTAATAATACTTTAGCATTAATTATGATTTTTTCTTCTAGTTTTTGATTGTTTAAATAATTTGTTTTCTTTGTTTCTTCAAAATTGATTATCGTATTATAAATTGTAGAAGGTGTAAAAGGTTTTCGTAAAATATTATTTATTTTTACCTTTTCTTCTTTTAATTTAGCTTTTAAATTATCTTCTTCAAAAGCCGTAACCATTATAATTTTAGGAGAAGTTTCAGAGTTTTTCTCTTTTAATTGTTTTACAAAATTAACACCATCAATATCATCCATAATCCAATCTACTAAAATATAATCAAAATCATTTTCTTCATTAAGTTTTTTTAATGCATCATTTGAATTAAGAAAACTATAGGATTTAACTTTCCATGAGTTTAAAATATTTTCAAGAAGCCTAATATCAATTTCATTATCATCTACAATCATAAACTTTTTATTTTTTAAATGTTTATTATCAAAATTAAAGTTATTTTCATATTCAAGTTCAAAAGTAAAGCTAAATGTAGTTCCTAATCCTTTTACACTACTTACTTCAATTTTCCCATTCATTAATTCAACAAGCTCTTTTGTTATACTTAATCCTAAACCTGTTCCTCCATATACTCTAGTAGTAGAGTCATCAACTTGAGAAAATGATTTAAATAGTTTGTCTTGATCTTCTTTAGATATTCCTATACCACTATCTTCAACACTACATTTTAAAACTAAAAGTTTTTCATCTTTTTTTATTAAAGATGTTTTAATTTCTATTTGACCTCTTTGAGTGAACTTAACTGCGTTACCAACAAGATTATTTAGTATCTGAGTTATTCTATGATGATCTCCTAATAATATCTTTGGGATACGATGATCATGATTGATATGTAAACTTATTTGTTTTTGATATGCTTGATAATCAAAAAGATTCGTTACATTTAAAAGTAACTTATCAAATTCAAAGCTTTTTTTCTCAAAAGTTAATTTATTTGCTTCTATTTTTGAATAATCTAAAATATCATTTATTACATTTAAAAGTGCACTTGATGAGATATCTGATTTTGTTAAAAAATCTTTTATCTTATCATTTGGATTAGATTCTAGTGCTAATTTAGTTAAACCAATAATACCATTTAAAGGAGTTCTAATCTCATGACTCATCGTAGCTAAGAACTTGCTTTTTGCTTCATTTGCATTTTCTGCATCATTTTTTGCTTTTTCAAAAGATTTTAAAAGTATTTTTTCTTCTGTAATATCTTGAAGTATTCCTTCTAATTCGATAATCTTGTCATTTTTAGAAATAGCTCTGAACTTAGTAAAAAAAGTGAGCTTTTTATTATTCTTATCTAAATTATGAAATTCAAAGAAGTCTTCATTTTGAATGTTTTTTATTTTGAATTTAATTTTATCTAAAAATTCATCATCAAAAAAGTCATCTAATTCTTCTAAATAATAAGATTTCTTTTTAATATCCTTATAGTTTAAAAGATTAAAAATATTATCATCAAAAGTAATCATATTAGTTTTAAAACTATACTTGTAATAAGCTAGTTTTACTAAAAGTGAAGCATCATTTAATCTATCACTTGTTGTAACAATTGTTTTAGTTAAACCTCTAAAAAGTTTTGATAAGAACATTGAAGAGATTAATGCAAATATAAATACAATAAATGAAACAATTACGTTCTCTTTTAATTCTTGATTATCAAGCTGCTTTAAATACTCTTCTTTTAATTCAATTAAAATATAAAGTTCATTTGATATATCAAAATCAAACTTTTTTATAAAAGTATTTTCATCTTCATATTTATTATAAATTAAAGCTTTTTGGATTTCTTCTTTATATTCACTATTTAAATTATACTTTTTATCTAAATAGAATCCCCAACTTTTTTCTTTTTCGTAATGACTTAAAGTATTCCCATTTTTATCAAATAAAATAGTATTATAAATCGCACTTTCTTCAAATATTTTTAAAAAATCTTCCATGAAATAGTTTATTATTACTATTCCATTAAAAGAGGAATCTTTTTTCAAAGGTAAAATTGCTCTTAGTGTAGGATTGAAAGGTATTTGAACTTTTTTGTTTTCAATATTTAAATCTAAATTTGAAAACCATACTTTTTGTGCTTTATTAATTGAGTTATAAAAATAGTCCCTATCTTTTTTATTTTGTAACTGTTCTTTTTCTACAAAATGTACTTCTGAAGCTATTTTATCTCTATCTAGTCTTATTATTTCATTACCATTCTTATCAATATATCTTAATTGCATTATGTCTACAGAAGTTCTAGCAAGAGCTAAAAATAAATCTTTTATTTTTTCTTCATCATTTGATTTTAAAAAGTCGTTAAAAGAATTTGAGTTATTTATTGAGTTAAGTTTATTTCTTGATAAATCTAAGAACTCTTCAAAAATTTTTTGTTTTTCATAATATATATTAATAGAATTAGATACTGCAATACCTTTTATCTTTTCACCAAATAAAACTTTATTTGTTAATATAAAAGAAAGAATTACAGCAAAAGTAAATAAAACAAGTATGATTTCTACTTTAAAATTTTCATAATTATTCTTAATCATTTTATTTCCTAGTCTTTACATTATATATCATACAGAAAGTAAGCCTAAAAATCGTATAATAATAAATAATTTAAATTATTTATTATGGAGAAGAAATGAATTTAAGCAAATTTTACAAAATATTTTTTACATTAATACTACCTATTTTAATGTATTCAGAAGATATTCAAAAAGAACCTATAAAGCTAATCACACCTGATACCAAAGTAGAAGTTAAAAAAGAAGAAATAAAAAATGATACAAAAGAAACAACAACAGTTGAAGCAATTGCCTCAGTTGCAAAAAGTTCAATAGAAAAGCAAATAGAAGAACAAAATAAACTTTTAAATTCTGTTGTAGAAAATATCAAAAATGAAACATATTTAAATGATGCAATAGATGAAAAAGAGTACAAAGAGCAAATAGATTTCTTAACAAAGAAAATAAATATAAACAAAATCGAGAAAAACACACTTGCAGTTAAAAGAGATGAACTAAGAAGAGAAACGCTAAAGCAAGAATATAAATATGAAAATACTTTAAAAAATATAATAATTGCAAAACAAGAATACAAAGATAAAAAGTATTTTGAAAATATTTTAAAAGAAAATATAAAGTATTTAAATACTTTATTTTATGAAAAGTATACTACTGTTTATGAAACAGAATCTAAGAATAAAAACACTATTTCAATTGCATTTACACAAAACTATATTGAGCTTTATAATCAGACTCATTTACAAACTTATGTTTTAACTTACCTGCTTGAAAATATGTCTTTATATAGAACTACAAACTTTTTTATTGATGAATTTAACTTACAATATCTAGTGAATCAAATCGACTCATTTTATGGAATATCATTTGTTTCTGGTCTTACATCATACTATTTAAAGTTTTCTATTGGTGAAATAGCTGTTGTAATACTAATTATGTTAGTTCTAAGATTATTAAATCTTAAAATAATTAGTTTAATTGCATCCTTAATAGCTAGATTTTTTGTAAAAATTGAAGATGCTGATAGTGAAGTAATTAGACAATATTTAAGAATGTCAATTGACGCTCCTTTAAAATATGGTTTATATTTATTAGGAATTCAAATTTCAGTTTATATCTTAATAAATGATCAAGAACTTATTGCAAAAATTATGCCATGGATTTACACAACATATATGGCACTTCTTACATGGGGATTATATGCAATTTTAAATAATAGTATAAATATTTATGCACATACACTTTTAGAAAAATATCCTAATGTTAGAAAAGAGATGATTGTATTTATTTTAAGAATTATTAAAATTATTCTTATTTTATTAGTTATTCTATTTTTATTTACACAATTAGGTATTGATATAAAAGCTATTGCTGCATCACTTGGAGTTGGTGGTATCGCCATTGCTCTTGCATCTAAAGATACACTTGCAAACTTTTTTGGTTCTTTAAATATCATGACTGATAATTCATTTTCACAAGGAGATTGGATTAGAACTAGTTCTGTTGAGGGAACTGTAGTTGATATTAGAATGAGAACAACAAGAATTAGAACATTTGATAATGCAATGATTACCGTTCCAAATACAGAACTTGCCAATACTTCTATTATGAACTGGTCAAAAAGAAAAATTGGTAGAAGAATTAAAATGAATCTAGGTGTTACTTATCAAAGTAAAATGGAAGATGTTGTGCAATTGAAAAATGATATTTTTGAAATGCTGGATAATCATCCTCATATTGCATCAGTTAAAAACTCTCAAATTAGTCACTCAAGAAGATTTGAAGCAATTAAAAAGGAAGACTTAGATGGTGTGAAAAGAACTCTTTTAGTCTACATAGATGCTTATGGTCCTTCTTCTATTGATATTATGATTTACTGCTTTTCAAGAAGTCCTGATTGGGAAGATTGGTTAGCAACTAAAGAAGATGTATTGATTAAATTAGATGAACTTGTTAAAAAGAATAATTGTGATTTTGCATATCCTACACAAACTATTATGTTAAAAAATGATGATGACGAGTTAAATATGAATACAGATAAATAGAAGTTAATTTCTATTTATCTAATAAAATATCTGCTTTAGTTTTTAACTTTTTTTTATGTAAAAACTGTTTTTCACGTTCTGTGAATTTTTCATTTGAAGAGAAAATATCTTTTTTCTCTTTCTCTTTTTCTTTTGTTTTTACTTCTTTCTTTTTAGATACTTTTTCTTTTTCATCTTCTTTATTGAACATCGTTAAAAGTAAATAAATAGAAAAAACTATATTAAATATTATAATAACCCATTTAGAAATCAATACTATTTCTAAAAACTCTAGCTTCTTTTTTAGTGTTAAATATTGAACAACATCAGCATATATTGAGTTTGCAAACAGCGCAATAATAAGAAGCAATACTATTAAAACTATTCTTTTTCTAAACTTGATTAAGTAGTACCAAAAAAGTGCAGATTTTACTTGTTTAAACATAATAGCCTACTATACAAAAAAGTTTAAACCTAAAGCAGCAAGTGCAACTACTAAAGATTTAGTCTTTAAATCATCAATTATTTTTCGCTCTTCATCAGCAATAATAACTTCTAACTGCTCATCATTATAATCATCAAATGTCTTATGGTTTTCCATTAATCTAGCTTTAGTAGCAAGAACTGCTTTTTCTCGTATTTTAGAATTTACAGCATCTTTTAGTTTTTGACTTTTTAGTTTTGGATAATCAAATGCTTTATTAGCATTTTCTTTTATAATTTGTTTCAAACTCATTTATTTTTCCAATTAATTTGTTTTCGTCATTATATCATTTCAGTATTAATGAAAGGATAACTCTTATTATAATAATTAAAATGTATTTTATTATTTTATAATAATTGATTAAGGAACTTACAACTATAATATTTGTGTTAAAAATAATTTTTAATAAATCATCACTAAGGATACAAATGTTTACAAAAACAATAAAATTATCATTAGCTGCAATTACTGCATTAATGTTATCAACTGCGCAAGACTCTCAAGCTAGAGAATTTGCTGATATATATACTGAATGTGGATTAGGTGCAATGATTGCACCAAAAAATGAAGCTGTAGCTGCTGTTACTAATGTTACTTGGGATTTAGGAACAACTGCAATTTCTTCAAATATCTCTTCTGAAGATACTTGTAAAGGTGGTCAAGCAAAAGTTGCATCGTTTATTAACGATAGTTATGAAAATATTGAAAAAGATTTAGCAAGTGGAAATGGTGAGTATTTAAATACACTTGCTTCACTAGCAAAAAAAGACACTCAATCAAATGAAGAGTTTATTTCTACATTAAGAGCAAACTTTTCATCAATTGTTGCTAGCAATGATTATAGTGAAATGACTACATACCAAAAATCACAAAAGTTATATAATACTATTTATTAGTAGCTTTTAATTAGTTAATATCTAGGTTTTACTAGATATTAGCTAGAATTATTTTATGACAAAAATCAAACTCTTATTCTTATTTCCTTTTTTTTATTATTACTGTTTTGCAAATAATATTACAATTAATCAAAATGAACTAAATTTAATTTCAAATGATAAAATGTGGCAAAAATTACTTCATATTAAAAATAAAAAAAGTGAAATAATATCTAATGACTTTTTTATAAGTAAAGAAAAAAATCATTTATATAAAAAAGAATTAATAGAAACAATCAATGCCTATACTTCAAATAATCTAAAAAAAGACAATACACATCCTTTATGTAAATACCCTGCAAGGTACCATTGGTTATCAAAAAAACTTGATTTTATTAATTATGAAGTTCCAAATTATTGTACTCATCTTAAGAAATGGTCTGTATATAAAAATACTCAATCAATATCATTAATGCTGGTTAGTGGATATTTAGGAAACCCTGCTTCAACATTTGGGCATTCTTTTATAAAACTAAATTCAAAAGAAGCACAAAATACAAATAATTTGTTTGATTTATCTCTAAATTTTGGTGCTTTAGTTCCTGATAATGAAGCAATAATAAAATATATATTCAAAGGAATTTTTGGTGGTTATGAAGCAGGTTTCTCAGATAAGTACTTTTATACTCAAGATTTAATATATTCGCATAATGAATTTAGAGATATTTGGGATTATGAATTAAATTTAAATACTTTTGAAAAACAATTAATAGTATTTCATTTGTGGGAAATTGTAGGTAAGAAATTTAAGTACTATTTCTTAGATAAAAACTGTGCCTATAGAGTAAGTGAAATAATAGAATTAATAAAAGAAGAACCAATAATCCAAAATGCTAAATATTGGTATGCTCCTGTTGAAACATTTCATAAATTAGAAGAAATAAATAAAAAGACACCTATTTTAAAAAAAGTTAAATATATTCCTTCTTCACAAAAAGTAATTTATACTAAATATTCAATGCTTGAAAAAATTGAGAAAAAATTTATTATAAAAGCAATTAAAACAAATTATAAAGATTTAGAGATTCACCTGCAAAAGTTAGAAAAAGATGAGCAAATAAATATTCTAGATTTTCTATTATCATATGAAAAATATCTTTTAATAAAAAATCCAGAAGTAAAAGATAAAAAAATATTAAAAAATAAACTTTTATATTTAAGATTATTACTTCCAATAAAAGAAAATAAAAAGATAAAAATTAAAGAAAAAAAATCACCAGCTATGGGAAATAAACCTATGATTTTAGGTTCGTCTTTTACAAGCTTATCAAAAATAGGTTCTTATCCTACTTTAGATTTTTCAATATTTGCAATTGAATCATTAGGTCAAAATAGTCTTAATTTCAATGAATTAATAGTAGGTAATACATCAATTGCTTATAAACCTAATTCTAAAGAGAATTTATTTATAAATGAATTCTCTTTAATAAAAATTAAAAAACTAAATAGAACAGCTTTAGATTGGGAAGAAAGTTTTAATCCATCGTGGAGACTTAATATAGGAAGTGAACTAATTGAAAAGAATTCTAAAACAACAAATGATATTTTTATAACTGCAGGAATAGGAAAAACATTTGAAATATCAGAAAATATAACTTCTTATTATATGCTTGATGCAAGTGTACACTCAAAATTTCCATATATTACAGTTAAACCAAATATAAATTTTGATTTTGATTTTAATAAATTAAAAAATAGTTTGGAATTTGGATATGAAGTAAATCCTTATAATAAAAATACAAATGAATACTTAAAAGTTTCAGCACAATATAAAGTATTAGATGATTTTTCAATTGCCATCTCACATGAAAACAGTTCATATTCTAAATCAAATGTCAATCTAAAATGGTTTTTCTAATCATTCCTTTTTTATTTCATTAGCACTTTTTATAATATCAATTCCATACTTATCTCTTAGTTTTTGCATTTGATTTGTTAAAGCACTTTTTTTTGCATCACTTTCATGCTCAAAAAGATTGTATGTATATTCATTTGCTCTTGCAAAATTTGATACTGTAATATTAAGCTGTACAACTCCATGGCTTGGATGATTATCATTTTTTATAAAAAGTTCTTGCATATGATTTTTAAAATCCAACTCATTAAATATCGTATTTACATTTATATAATCTTTTGATTTTATATTTGATTCATATTTGATTTTAATTGCATAAGTTAAGGGGTTTTTTTTAGATTTTTTAACCAAAAAACATAAATAACGAGCAAGTATGACAACTCTTCTTTTTAGCTCAACCCTATCATATATACAATCAAATGTTCGACCTATTCCTATTGATTTCTTTTCTCTAAAGGTTGTAAGTTTATTATCTCTTATTCCACAAACTCTATTGTAAAGTTCTATTCCTGGTTTCTTCCATGAATAAAAAAGCTTTTGATTACTTTTAATATCTCCAAGAGTTTTAATTCCATAACCTTTTAGTCTTTCTTGAAAACCTTTTCCAATTCCTGGAAACTCTGATATTGGAATATTTCGTATAAAGTTACCAATATTATCTTTGCTTACGTATTTAACACCATCTGGTTTTGCATATTCTGTGATTAATTTTGATAAAAATTTTGTATTTGCAATCCCTATTGAAATAGGAAGTCCTAACTCTTTTTGTATTTTATCTTTTAAATTATATGCAAATTGAACTACTTCATTTTCATCAATATAACCACTTAAATCTCCAAAAAATTCATCTATTGAAAACTGCTCAACCAGTGGAATTTCTTTTATTAAAAGCTCTTTTAATTTTTGGGATAAGTCATGATACAAAGGATAATTTGGTGAAAGCATCTTTAAATTTGGACATAATTTTAAGGCTTCATTTACACTCATTGCAGTTTTAACACCATAGGCTCTTGCTTCGTAAGAAGAAGTAGTTATTATTCCTCTTATTTTTCCATTTTCATCCACAAAGTATTCTTTAAAAGTTTTTTGTCCTTCATTTGTTAAAATTGAAGATACAAAAGCACCATCATTTGATGAGATTTTTCTTATTTCTTTTTTTGTTGAAAAAATATTTAAATTACTTCGTCCTCCAACAGCAACTGGAATATGAAATAAACTATCATCGATAGTTCTATGTGCAGATACAAAAAAACAATCTAAATCTAAATGAATAAACAATACACTCTCCTACTTTATAGCTTGTATTATATTCAAGATTTTTTGTTTTTAGTTTTTTTATTACAAAATGCAATAAATTATAAAAACTGTTTAAAAGAGTCTAAGAAATAGGCATTTCAATCGTAAATTTTGCGCCCACACAATCAATATCTTTATATGTAAAATTCTTATTACAAACACTGATTTCACCATTTAAATGATTCTTTACAATATCTTGACTCATATATAAACCTATTCCTGTACCTTGTGATTTATATTTTGTAGTAAAGTAAGGTTCAAAAATTCTATCTATAATATCTTCTTTGATTCCTTTTGCATTATCTAATATTTCAATATATATTGTTTTATTTTTTCTATAAGTACTAATAAAAACTAATCTTTTTTCTTCTTGATTTATTAGAAGCGCATCTCTTGCATTATTTATAACATTGATTAAAACTTGTATTAGTTCATTTTCTATTGAGGAAAGCTTTAAAGATTTTATATCTTGAATAATTTCTATATCTTTTGATATTAATTGTGCGTTTAATAATTTTAATGTTTTATTAAAGGTATCTAGAATATCAAATTCATTTATTTTATTATTATTAGGATTGAAAAAGCCTCTAAAGTCTTCAATTGTTTGAGAAAGATATTGAGCAGAATCGTTAATCATTGTTAAAGATTCAATTAGTTGTTCATCACTTAAAATATCCATTTCTTTTTGTAATTTAGCACCAGTTGATGCAGTAGAAATTGTTGATAATGGTTGTCTCCACTGATGTGCTATATTTCCAAGCATCTCACCCATTGCAGCCATTTTACTTTGCTGTGATAGTAATTTATCTTTTTGTATTTTATCAAGTTCTAATTCTTTTATTTTAGTAATATCTTGAATAGTTCCAAACATTCTTAAAGGAATGTTCTTATCATCAAATATCATAACTCCTAATCCATGAACCCATTTTATTTCTTTTGTTTTTTGATTAATAACTCTATATTCTTTATCAAAATCAGTTTTATTTGCTACAATAGTTTTAAAATAATTTAACATCATTTCTTTATCATCTTCAAAAACAAGTTCAAGCCAAGTATCAAAACTTCTTTTAAACTCTTTATTTATACCCCAAATATCATCAAGTACAAAAGAAGAAGTAAAAACATTTTTTTCTATATCAAAATCATAGTGTCCAATTTTTGAAATTTTTTGGGCATTTAATAAATCATTTTCTTGTTTTCTTATTTCTGTAATATCTTGTACAACTCCAAATAGCTTGACTACTGTATCATTTTCAACAATCGTATCACATATAACTAATAATATTCTAATTTCATTATCTTTTTTGATTCTATATTCAAATGTAACTGCTTTTTTATCTTCAAGACATTTACCAACAACTTTTCTATGAAAATCCAAATCTTCTTCTAGAACTAAAGATTCAATAAACTCTATATTTAAAGGAGTGCCTTTTTTTATTCCATATATCTCATAGTTAATATCTGACCAAATTGTGATATTCTTAATAGCATCCCATTCCCAAATACCAAGATGAGCAATATTTATTGCATTATCTAATTGTGCTTTTAACGTAATTAATTTTTCATTTTGAGTTTCTGAATCTTTTTTATACTTTAAAAACTTTTTTTCTAGCAGTTTAGTCACAAAATATGAGAAAAAAAGAAAGAAGAATATTGCAATTAACCCATAAAAAATAACCTCTTTTTTATATTTAGAATATCTTTCTTCTTCTATATTTTTCATATTTCTTATAAAATTATTTGCATTAGAAAGTTTAAAACTCGTCAATATAATCCATTGCCAATCATCTATTCTTTTTGAATACGTGATTTTTGTTTCTTTTGTTTCTTTATTTTCTAGTACTTTTGGCTTTATATAAAGATAATCTTCAATATCATCACCTCTTTCTGTAATTAATTTTTTAAACATATTACTTATATGAGAAAATCGTTTTTCATCAAAAATATTAGCATTAAGTACTTTTTTAGATGGATGATAAAGAATATCACCTTTAAAGTTAATAACAAAAGGATAAGCATCATTTTTATATTTTAAATTTGAAATATAATTTAACATCTTCTTTTTTAAAGAATTTTGGAAACTATCCTTAAATGTACCAGTAGTAATAATCAAATCATAAGGTTCAAAGCTTTTTACTATACCAATCTTTTCAAATTCTCTTGAATCAATATTTGGTTTAAGAGAGTACCAATTAAAGAAGCCTTCACCTTTTGTTTTAGCAATATTAATTGCTTTTTGTACAGAATAAGAGCCCTTTGCATCTTTTCTATTAAGAACACTTGTACCTTCATATTTTTTAATAATTGGATGAAGAATATTAATTCCTTCAATTGTATGAATAGAAAAGTAGCCATTTCCATTATCAAATCTTAAAGGATCAACTGCATCTTTTATTTGCTTGATTATTTCAGCTTTTGATTTTTTATCTTTATTCTTAATATATATATTTAGCATTAAATTATGTATGTTATTAATTCTATATTTTAGATCTTTTTGTAATTCTTTTTCAGATGTACTTTGTAGTAATTTGGCATAAGTATAAATAATATCAATATTAGATTTTATTCTTTTTTTTTCTGAAAACATAAATTGTTTTTCAATATTATTTTTTTGTTCTTGTATTTCTATTTTTTCTTCATTAATAAGTACTACAATTATAATAAAACTCATTAGCAATACTGTAAAAGCAGGAAATATTTTAATAATCAATAATAAACTTTTAACTTGATTTTCCATAATGAACACCTAACTTTATTATTACTTATTATAACTAACTTTAGTATAATTAAGTGATTATATAGCACAGAAAAGATAGTATTCAAGAAAAAGGATATAAAATAGCACCTTGTAAAAATTGTAAAAGAGAAATCGAAACTAAAAAAAGACAATGTCCTTATTGTGGGATATTAAACCCAACAGTAACATTAAAAGATATTTTTATTGCTTTAGCTATTGTTTTAGTTGTTATGGGAACTGTGACATATTTTATGCAATAAAAGAAAGCTTACTTTCTAATTACTGCATAAATAAAACCAAGAGCTAGACCAATAAAGTGTGCATACCAAGCAATTGGAAGTCCAATAAGTAGTGGTGCCACAGAGATAAGTAAAACCCAAGTAATTATTCCACTTCGTTGAGCTTTATCATAAAAAGCCACATAACCTAAAAGTGCACAAATAGCACCTGAAGCACCTACAAGATTTACATAATTATCTAAATAATAAATATAAGCGAAAGATAAAATTGATGTTAGTATTCCCGTAACTAAATAAAGTGTTACTAACTCTTTAGCTCCTCGTCCTCTTTCAATTAAATTACCAAATTGATATAAAACAAACATATTCATTCCCAAGTGAGCTATTCCTCCATGAGAGAACATAGATGATAAAGGTTGCCACCAAAAATCATAAACAGTAAAGTACATATTTAAACCTAAATATAAACCACCTTTTTCTATATTAATTTGAACTATATACATTAAAATTGTAATAATAATTAATATATTTGTAGCTGTGAAATCTTTTTTACTTATACTTTTTAGCATGATTTTTATATACCTTTATTGTGCAATCAATAATCGATTGTATCTCTTTTTTGTCATAAAACTTGAAGTCTTTTGAAAATGTAAAAATCTCAATAGAATTAGCTCTAAATGATGTTTTTATAGTTCCAGCTTTAAACTTGATTTGTTTTTTTAAATCAATCTTTTTTTCTTTATCATTTTCTATTATTTCATAATTTATCTTTAAAAACTTTTTTATATCTTTTTTAGCTTTGATATTTATAGCTTGTGTGAAAAAGGAGTCAAGCTCTTCTATTTGGATAAACTCTTCTATAATAGATTTTGAGTTTAAAGATTTAATATAGCCACCATCAAGTTTATAATAGCCTTTTGATAAAGCTAATAAGGAATTGTTTAAAAGTTTTTGATTAAATAGTTTTGAGCTTGAAGTTTCATCTTCACACTCTAAAGCACTTACATTTATTTTTTCTAAGTGCATTTTATTTTCGGCAGAATTACTTTTGTCATCTCGTATGAATTTCATATAAACAACTAAAGTGATTGTAATCATAATAATAGAAGCCAAAGTAAAAAAGTTGTTTATTATTGTACTTTGTCTTCTATTTTTTTTCATAAAACTCTCTTAAAGTAAAGCTTCTTTAAGAACATCATCTATTACATCGACTGGCTTAATTTCCATAGCTTTTTTAACTTCTTCAGGAATATCTTCTAAATCTCTTTCATAGTTTTTTCTAGGAATTAAAGCTTTTGTCATCTTAGCTTTAAATGCAGCAATTAGTTTTTCTTTTAATCCACCAATTGGTAATACTTTACCAGAAAGAGAAAGCTCTCCTGTCATTGCAATATCAGATTGGATTTCACGTTGTGATAAAATTGATGCAATTGTTAATGCCATTGTAATACCCGCACTTGGTCCATCTTTAGGAGTAGCACCTGCTGGAATATGTAAATGGATATCAAATCTTTTATAAACTTCACTAGCATCTACTTTAGTTTTATCTTCTTTTTCTTTTACAGTTTTTGGAATAATTGAGTCATCAATTTTTAATGCTCCAGTATCTATTAAAACTTTCACAACAGAATAAGAAATTCTAGATGATTCTTTCATAACATCACCTAAGTTACCAGTTACAGAAAGAATACCTTTTCCTTTTAACTTAATCGCTTCACATTTTAAAACATCTCCACCAACAGCTGTCCATGCAAGTCCATTTGCAATTCCAATTGAGTTTTTCTTATCAGCAGGGTCAATTTCAAAAATTGGATGTTCTAAGTAATCTTTTAAATTCTTAGTAGAAATTGTAACTTTTGTAACCTTTTCATCTTCAACTATCTTTTTAACGGCTTTTCTAAATAGTTTAGAAAAAACTCGTCTTAGGTTTCTAACCCCTGCTTCTCTTGTATATTTAGAGATAATCATTTCAATAGTTGCTTTACTTAAAGATACTTCAGTTTTCTTTAATCCATGTTTTTCTAATTCTTGAGGAATTAGATAATCTTTTGCAATATGATATTTTTCATTTGGTGTATATGAAGAAATCTCAATAAATTCCATTCTATCTCTAAGAGGTGCTGGAATTCTTCTTGCATCATTTGCAGTTGATACAAAAATAGTTTGAGATAAGTCAATTGGGAAATTTAAATATAAATCTCTAAACTCATTATTTTGTTCTGGATCTAAGATTTCTAACATTACAGCTGTTGGGTCACCTCTATGATTAGCTCCTAGTTTATCAATTTCATCTAAAACCATAACAGGGTTCATTGATTTTGCATCAACTAAACCTTTTACAAGTCGTCCTGGCATTGCTCCTACATAAGTTCTTCTATGTCCTCTTAACTCATTTACATCTTCCATTCCACCAAGTGCAATTCTTACAAGTGGTCTTTTAAGTGCTTTTGAAATTGAGTTTGCTAAAGATGTTTTACCAACACCTGGAGGTCCAACAAAACATAAAACTGTTCCTCTCGTTTTTAAGTTTTCAACTTTTCTTTTTTCAAGTAATTCTTTTACTGCAAAAAATTCAGAGATTCTCTCTTTTGCTTTAAATAATGAATAATGATCTTTATTTAACTGTTCTTCTACATTTGTAACAGAAATTTCTTCATCTGAATATTTACCAAATGGAATATCTAATACTTGCTCAATATATGTTTGTAAAAGTGAAGCATCAGGAGAATCTTGGTGCATTCTTCCTAATTTTTCAATTTGTTTTTTTACTTCTTTATAGCCATCTTTTGGCATATGTTTTTTTAGTTTTTTTAATTTCTTAGAATAAAGTTTTATTTCTTCATCTTTTTTATTATCCGTACCAAGCTCTTTATTTATAGCTTTGATTTGCTCTTTTAAGAAGTAGTCTTTATGAGTTTTTTCAATTTTTGAGTTTACTTTTTGAGTAATCTCTTTTTGTATTTTATAAGATTCAATCTCTTTTTTAACAACTTCTATAATATCTAATAATCTTTGTTCAATATCTGTTTGCGCAAATAAAGCGTAAGCTTCATCTTTTTTAACTTTTAAAACAGAAGAGATTAAATCAGCAATTCTAATTGCATCATCATTTTCTTCAATAGTTTTTATTAAATCTGCTGGAAATTTTGCATTTAATCTTGAAAGTTTTTTGATTTGTTCAATTAACACAGAAATTACAGATTTTGTACTTTCTTCATTGAATTCTTTATTTTCTAGAATATCAACATTTACAAAAAGAGGATTCTCTTCGTTAAACTCTTTGATACTTCCTTTTGCTAATCCTTGGAAAAGTACTTTTATTTTACCATCAGGTAGAGATACTTTTCTCATTATATTTCCAACAACACCAACATCATAAAAAGAGTCTTTTTCTCTTTTGTCTTCATGTCCTTGTTTAGAAACTGCAACAATAACTAATTTGTTCTCTTCCATTGCACTTTCAACTGCTTTTATATTTTGTTCATTGCTTAAAAACAATGGTGCAATCATAAATGGATATAAAAATATTTCATCTTCTATTATTAAGGGTATATCTTGTGGGAAATTATCGTAATTTTCTAATTCCATGTATCTTGGCTCCTAAAATTTATTATATTTATTCAAAAATTGCTCTGTAATATGGAACATCTACAGCTTCAATTTCTTTTGGGTTAACCCATGATTCTTTTACTTTTTTATTATAAAATTCTGCTGCTAATTTTTTATCTTTTTTCTCATAAAGTTTTGCAATTGATAAATCAAGTGAAGCTTTTGCCATATATAATCTTGCATTCATTGTATCAACTAAAGGCATATATGGTGAACGAGTGTATTTTGCTTTAAAATCTGCAATTTCTGTAATTGTATTTTCAATCAATTCTTGATTTCTTAATTGATAAGTAAATCCTAAAAAGTTTGCTTTAATTTTTAAATATCTTGCATAATCAATATTTTTACTAAGTGCGAATCTTTTGATGTATTCGTCTAAATAAAAGTTTGCAAGTGAATATTCTTCCTCATCAATATGACCATTTACTAAAATTAGTAAAGAAGTAGCAATTAAAGGTGAGTTTCTATGTTCACTCTCTAAAGACGTGTATGTATCATCTGCTTCATCAAGATTTCCATTTGCTATTTGTGTTAGCATTTTATTGTACCAATAAAGTGCTGGTTTATTGTACTCTGTAACTTCATTTTTGCTAGAACAAGCTGTAAAAACAAAAACTGATGCAAGCACTAAAAATAAACTTTTAATTTTTGAATTATTAATCATATAAATATCCTTTATTATTAAAGCCAATATTTTATCGAATACTTGCTTAGGAAATATCTGCTATAATTATTAAAAATAATTTAAAAGGCGATTTAATGAAACTTACTTTAATAGGTAATGGGATTATGGCTCAATCTTTAGCTAGAGGATTAGTTAAAAATCATGAAGTAGAAATGATAGGTAGAAATGAGAATACACTTAAAACAATACAAGAACAAATACCACAAATCACAATAAAAACACTTGATGATCAAGAAAATATTGAAGGTAAAAATATAATATTTTGTGTAAAACCTTATGCTTTAGGAAGTGTTTCTACAAGGCTAGTAGGTGAGTGTGATATTCTATTTTCAATTTTAGCTGGAACTAAACTATCATCATTAAAAAACCAAATAAAATCAAAATATTATGTAAGAACTATGCCAAATATCGCAGCATCAGTTCAAAACTCAATGACAACAATAACAGGTGATAATGAAGCTAAAAATATCGCACTTGATATTTTTTCATCAATTGGTAAAACATTATGGGTAAATACAGAAAATCAACTTGATATCGCTACTGCAATTGCTGGCTCTGGTCCTGCATATTTAGCTCTTGTGGCAGAAGCACTTACAGATGGTGCTGTAAATGCAGGCCTTGAAAGACATTTAAGTAAAGAGTTAGTTCAAGGTCTGTTTTCAGGAACTGCATCGTTATTAGAAAATTCTCACCCTGCAATTATTAAAGATTCTGTTATGAGTCCAGGAGGAACTACAGCTGCTGGGTATACTAAACTTGAAGAAGGAGCAGTTAGAGATTCAATGATAAAAGCTATTAATGCTGCTTATTCAAAAGCAGTTGAACTTGGTAAAAAATAGCTTCACACTATTTGAAACACTTTTAAGTATTACTATACTTTTTATCATAATAAGTGGGTTTTTAAACTCATCTTATTATGATGAAAAAGCTTTAGAAAATTCGATCAAACTTAACACTCTTGAAAATAAATTTAATACAAATGACTATTCAAGCTTTTCAAAAGATAATGAAGAAATTACAATTATCAAAAACCTTTCACAAAAAGAGAAAATAACAATAAGCAAATATAGTTTTGAAAATGAAGATATAAAGATTTTTAAATATGAAAAATAGTTTTACAATATTAGAAATTATTCTAAGTATTTTAATTTCATCTCTTGTAATTATTAATACAAGTTATTTTTCAAATGAGTTATTTCAAACAAACAAGAATATGCAAAAAGTCGAAGAATTAAAATTAGATTTACTCTCAACTAAGATATTTCTACAAAAAAACAATCAAAATTTAGAAAATACTCTTTCTTATTCAAATGATACTATTTATTTTAAAACTAATATTTTATTAAAAGATGTTAGTGATTTTACTATTTCAAAAAAAGAAAATTATTATGAAATCACACTTGAGTTAGAAGAAAAAATAAAAGAGAATTGGAAAATAAGATTATGAAAAAATCTTTTACTTTACTTATTACTATATTTCTTTTATCAATATTTTCATATTTAGCTATTTCTATTTTAGAAACAAAGTCTTTAAGAAATACAAATTTACAAAGTCAATATTTATATTTACAAGCAAGTAATCATAAAGAATTTTTAAAACAGTATATTTATACTTTGCAATTAGATGAGTTAAAAAACTTAACACATTTAGAAATTGAAGATACTAATTTTGGAATTTATTCAATCATTAAAAAAGAATCAAACTCTTATGAAATAGATTTATTTGTAAAATCAAAAGAGTTTGATATATCTTTACATGAAAAGATATTTAGATAATTACATCTAATACTTTTTTTGCAAGATTTAAAGCTTTTGTTCTGTGTGAGAAATCTTTTTTTGCTTCATAACCAAGTTCTCCTAATGTTTTATCAAATCCATTAGCTATAAACATAGGATCATAACCAAAACCACCCTCACCTTTTTGTTCATTTATAACATTTCCATGCATCCATCCATGAACTGTATAAACTTCACCTTGATATACAATTGCAATACAAGCAGTATAAAAAGCAGGCGTTTTTTCTAAAGTTTTTAAATTCAAATTTTTGATTAATTTTGCATTATTTTCTTTATCACTTGCATTAACTCCTGCATATCTTGCTGAGTAAATTCCTGGCTCATTATTTAAAGCAGGAACTGTAATTCCTGAATCATCAGAAATTACTATGATATCACTAAATCCTTTTTCAAGTAGTTTGTCATATATAGTTTGAGCTTTTTTAATTGCATTACCTTTGAAACTGTTCTGATCTTCAATAATTTCAATATCACCTAGAATTTCTTTAAATGCTACAACTTCATCATTTGGCATTAATTTCTCAAATTCTTTTATTTTTCCTTTGTTTCCAGAAGCTAAAACTATTTTCACTCTTATCCTTTCAACCTATTATTATAATTAATTATATATAATCGCTCTAAATTATATTATATTTAGGATTACAGATGATTAAATCAGTTTTACCACTTAGTGCAATTATTGCTCTAAGATTTTTAGGTCTATTTTTAGTACTACCAGTTATTTCAGTATACGCTATAAATTTAGAAGGCTCTACAACTACTCTTGTAGGTATTGTTGTTGGAGGATATGCATTAACTCAAATGATTTTTCAAATTCCATTTGGAGTAATGAGTGATAAATTAGGAAGAAAAGGAACTATTATAACTGGTCTTTTACTCTTTGCGATTGGTTCACTTATTTGTGCAATATCAACAGATATTTATACATTATTGCTTGGAAGATTCTTGCAAGGTGCAGGAGCAATTGCAGCTGTAATTACTGCAATGATTTCTGATTTAGTAAAAGAAGAACAAAGACCAAAAGCAATGGCTACTATGGGTATGTTTATTGGTATTTCATTTGCTGTTTCTATGTTAGCAGGTCCGACTCTTGGTGCTGCTTTTGGGATTGAAGTATTATTTTATATTACAATGATTTTAGCACTTGCTTCAATTTTTGTAATTGTTAAATTAGTACCAAATCCTCCACAAATTACTCATACATACAATGGAAAAGCAAAGCTTTCTTCTGTTTTAGGAAATAAAAATTTAATCAAAATGAATATTACAAACTTTTTACAAAAAGGTTTAATGACATTTGCTTTTATGATCATTCCAATGGTTTTAATGAAAAACTACGAGTGGGTTTTATCTGACCTTTGGAAAGTTTATCTTCCTGCAATGATTTTTGGATTTATCGCTATGGCACCTGCTGCAATTATTGCAGAAAAGAAAGGTAAGTTCAAAGAGATTTTAGTAATTGGTATTGCATTATTTGCTATTTCTTACTTAATTATAGGGTTTTCTTCATCTACTTTAGTATTTATTATTGGTGTAGTTGTATTTTTTATTGGTTTCAATATGCACGAACCAATCATGCAATCACTTGCAACAAAATTTGCAAAAGTTCACCAAAGAGGATTAGTACTAGGAATCTTTAATTCATTTGGTTACTTAGGTACATTCCTAGGTGGACTTGTAGGTGGAATATTCTTTGAAAGTGCGGGAATGTCTTCTATAGTTATTGCAATAACTATTATTTGTATTTTATGGGCTATTTTAATTATTACTATGCCAAATCCTACAAAGAAAAAGTTTTTATATTTACCTTTAGATAAGTATGACTTAGAAAAAACTTCAGTATTAGAAAATAATGATGCTATTGATGAGTGGTACATAAACAACACTGAAAACATTATTGCAATCAAATATAATGATGATAAAATTAGTGAACATAAAATCAAAGGTTCATTAATATAACTTTTTAAATACCTAGTTTTAATCTTTACTATTATAAAATAAGAATAAAACTACAAGAGGAGAGAAATTGAAAAAAATATTATTTATATCTTTTTTGATTCTCTCTGCTATTACAATTTCTACAATTGCTTCAAAAACTTTTTTTATTTCAAACTCTAAACTAAATTCTATATCTAATAAATACGGTACAAAAGCTAAATCTCGTGTAGAGTTATGGGATACAATGCTTCAATCTTCAAAAAATGAAAAAATACTAAACAAATTAAAAAATGTTAATGATTTTTTTAATAAGATTAGATATAAAACAGATCAAAGACATTGGAAAAGAAAAGATTATTGGGCAACTCCGTTTGAGTTTATGGGTACAGCTGCTGGAGATTGTGAGGATTATGCAATCGCTAAATATTTTAGTCTTAGAAAAATCGGAGTTCCTGATAATAAACTTAGAATCACATATGTAAAATATAAAAGAGTAAGAAGTAAATTTGAACAAGCACATATGGTTTTAACATATACACACAAACCAGGTTCAACTCCAATTGTTTTAGATAATATTAATAAAAAATTAAAACTTGCAACAAAAAGAAAAGATTTAAAACCCGTATATAGTTTTAATGCAAGTGGTTTATGGCAAGCCAAAAACAAAGGTTCTGTAAGAGTAGGAACAAATAACCTTAGATCTTGGAAAGATTTAATGAGTAGAATTTAAAAGGAAATAAAATGTCTTTATCAAAACAACTTTATATAATAATTGCTTTCATATTTTTTATGATTTTTACTGGTAATTTTATTATTAGTGTTAAAAATACAAAAGAGTACTTAGAAATAGAATCTATAACTAAAGCACAGGATACTGCAACATCTTTAGGAATGGGTTTAAAATCATTATTAAAAGATAAACAAGACCCTGAGATTGAATCAATAATTACTGCAATTTCAAATAGAGGTTTTTATAAAGAAATAAGATTAGTTGATGCATCTTTTACAATAAGTGAAACACAACTAATTAGAAATAGCGTAGATTTAGATGATTCTTTA
This sequence comes from Poseidonibacter parvus, assembly GCF_001956695.1. Classification (NCBI taxonomy): domain Bacteria; kingdom Pseudomonadati; phylum Campylobacterota; class Epsilonproteobacteria; order Campylobacterales; family Arcobacteraceae; genus Poseidonibacter; species Poseidonibacter parvus. Next base: position 742,693 of record NZ_CP019070.1, on the reverse strand, counting down.
TGGAAGATTTCAGATTTAACTATTGATAATTCTTTTGGAAAAATAGAGAAAATAACATCAGATAGTGAACTTTCTAAAGAGTTGTCTGAACTAGAGAATGAAGAGATAGATGAATCGCAAATTGATATAGAAGAAGATACATATTCTTATATTCCAAGTGCTGAATATACAAATGGAGGAAAAATTACATTTAATTTTACTGCAATTAATGAAAACGGTATGAAAGTTAATACAAGTTCAAAATTAACAATTCAAAAAGTTATAGCAAAAGCTACAAGAGCTGTAAAATTTTATTATGTACCTAATTGGTTTATTGATATGATTCCAATTAAACTTGAGGAAAAAAGTAGTGAAATTAGTGATGGATGGAAAACAACAGCAATTATTTATGTAAGTGCAAATCCAGGTGATGCTTATGCAAAATTATATCAACAAGCTAAAAGTGGAATAATATATTCAATTCTTGCTTTTTTATTTTCAATGTTAATTTTATTTATTTTTGTTCAATACTTACTAAAACCTTTAAAAAGAATAGAAAAACTTGCAAATAGTATTGCTGTTGGTAAATTTGGAATAATAGAAAAACTTCCATGGACAACAGAAATTAAAAATGTTGCAATTGCTATGAATGATATGTCTTCAAAAATTGAAGCTATTATAAATAAACTAAACAATAATTTAAAAAATAGTTCAGAAAAACTTTCAGTGGATGAGTTATGTGGACTAAGTTTAAAACAAAGTTTTGAAACTGATATGAAGAATATGTTTATTCACAAAAAAACAGGTTATGTTTTTGTAATTAAAATATTTGACTTAGCAACTTACGCAAAATCACATACAAATAAAGAAGTAAATGCTTTTATAAAAGAGTTTGGAAGTATTTTAAAGAATACTTCAATTAAAGATAAAAAAACTATTGCTTATAGATTTTTTGGTTCAGAATTTGCAGTGATTGGAGAAGGTTTTTCTTATGAAGATAGTATTAAATTCGCTAAATCTTTACAAGAAAGTTTAGGAAAATTAGCTCTTGAATTCGGGAAAAAAGAAATTGCTCATATAGGAGCAACACCTTTTAATCCAATAGGAACAACACCTGAAATGCTACAAGCTGCAAATGAAGCTTATCAAAAAGCAACACTAATTGGAGCAAATGAAGCTTATATTAGAGATTCAAATGATTTATCAAGAGATATGGAATCATGGAGAGATTTAATTTTTGATATTATTGATAACTCTAAATTTAATGTTAAATATATAGGGGATGCTACATTATTAAATCATTCAAATGAACTTGTTATGCAAGAAGCATTTACAAGTGCTTGTGATAAAGATGGAATGGATATCCCAATAGGAACATTTGTATCTATTGCAGAAAAATATGAAAAGATTATAGACTTAGATAAAAAAATTGTGTCTAATGTAATTAATCATATTTTAGAAAATAAAATAAATCATAATATTTCTATAAACCTTTCATTAGAATCTATTAACAATACTGCTTTTATTGCTTGGATAGCTCGTACAATTCAAAATAATAATAAAATTGCAAAGCAATTAGTATTTTCTATTACTGCATATGCAGTTGCTAAAGATATGGATAAATTCAAATTTTTTGCAGATGAAATACATAAATATGGTGCAAAGATAATTATAAAAAGATTTGAGAGTAAATTTATACCACTTGATAATATTAAAGATTTTAACCTTGATTATATAAGATTAGCAAGAGATTATACTTGTAATATCTGCAATGACAATTCTAAGCAAAATTTTGTTGAAGCAATTCAAGAGTTATCAACTTTATTGAATATAAAAGTTTTTGCAGAAAATGTAAAAGATGAAGAAGACTTAGACATTATTAAAAGTTTTAGCCTTTATGCAGCAAGTAGATAACTACTTGTTTTTTATATAATATTTTTGATTCTCTTCTTCAAGTTTAATATCAACTTCAAAAATCTCTGAAAGGTTTTTTGAAGTTAAAATATCCTTCTTTTCACCTTGTTTAAAAATCGTTCTATTATACATTAGAGCAATATGTGAAACTTCAGGAAAAATTTCTTCAATATGGTGAGTAACTAAAATAATTGATGCAGTTGAAGATAACTTTCTGATAAACTTAATAAAGCTATTTTGAGCTTTAATATCAAGTCCTACAGTTGGCTCATCTAAAATAAATGCTTTTGGTTCGTGAATTAAAGCTCGTCCAATAATACATCTTCTTAATTGTCCAGTACTCATTTGATGAACTTTTTTATCTTTAATTTGAGGAATTTCTAAAAAATCTAAAACTTCTAAAGCTTTTTTATGTTGTTCAATAGTGAAATCCTGATGCTTAAAAACCCCAATAGTACTAAAATAACCACTTAATATTACCTCATAAGCACTAAGAAAACTTCCATGCTTTTCAAAGTAATTATGTAAATCATTTGAAATGATTCCTAGATTCTTTTTTAAATCAAATATACTCCATCTGTCTTTTCCAAAGACTTCTTTTTTAAAAGGGTATTTAGTATTAGGGTATAAATCATTTGATATTAATTTTATTAAAGTTGATTTACCACTTCCGTTTGAGCCTAAAATTGTCCAATGCTCACCCTCTTTTATTTGTAGATTTATTTTTTCAAGTATTGGTGTTACTTCATAGCTTACATAAATATTTTCAAAATTTAGTATTGTAGTTTTTTCTTTCATTAACTCACCTTTTTATGTTTTATAAAAAAACATTTTTTTTTAATATTTTTAGAAATAAAATAGATATATCTTAAAATTTATTATTATAAAAAGATATCTAAAGATGCCTTTAAATTGGGCTTAAAATAATTTTCAAATAACTTAAGATTTTTTTCAGGTTTTTTCTTTTTTTTATAGTTTATAATATCGCATTAGAATAAGAAGAAAGTTTTCTGTATTTTCAGACACTCTATTTTGCATTTGGCCGTGCGTTAAAATTCAAGTATCTGAAATTTTTGTTGTACTCTGTTAAACTTGAGTACTTTTATACTAACAAATGAAACTTATACATAAGTTAAATTTAGTAAATATAGGAGTTTAAATGTTAAAAAAAATCTCACTTGCACTATTTGCTTTCGCAATATTATTAAGTGCAAATACTAAAAATATCGACAATATTGATTGTGATGAACAATTCGAATCTTGTATTATAAAGTGTGACAATACAAATAATGATGATTGTATAGAAAAATGTGAACAAGAATTAGACAAATGTCTATTTGAAAAAGAAACAAATCAAGAACAAGACCTTGAAGAAAATTCACAAGAAGATAATAATAACTTTAAGTAAATTTAGTTTATTTAACTTTTAGCCGTAAAACTTTCTTATTCTATATAATATAAAAAGGAAAGAACCAAAAAATGTTAGCTCAATTAGATTTATCTATCAAATATGAATTATTAAGTGCAAATATTGATGAAAATGATGTCCTGTACATTATGGATAGAGTTAAAAATAGATTAACTGAAGAAAATATTGATTATGAATTGCAAAAACTAGGCTATGAAAAGTATTTTACATCTGATTATAATGAGTGTGATGAATATGCATTTCTAGATATACAGTTTATTAAAAATAAAAGTGAAGTTATAAGAATTAAAAGGATTGAAGAATGAAAAAATTAACAAATAAAGATTTAGTGAATTTATACTATGAAGAATTATGGAATAAAAAAAACAAAGACTTTATTAACACTCTTTTTGATGATAATATTTCGTTTCATGGATCATTGGGTTTATCGGCTAATGGAAAAAAAGAGTTTGAAGTATACATGGATATGATTCATACTGCAATTCCTAACTTATTTCATAGTATTGTTGATATTGTTGTAGGTGAGGATACTATTGCAGTAAGAGCTTTATACACAGGAAAACATTCTGGAAAATTATTAGATTATGAAGCAACGAATAATAGACTTATTTATAATGGTGCAACATTTTTTAAATTCGAAGAAGGGAAAATAAAAAGTGTTTGGGTATTAGGTGATTTAAATACTCTTGTAAAACAATTAAAAAATGAACAATAATATTAATACTAAATTAAATCGATAGCTTCTAGACTATCGATTTAACTAATTTTTTCTTCAAAGCTTTTTATCGTATATTCTAACTCTGTGATTTTATTTTATTAAAATTTTCTTGATGTTCAATATTATTTAAAATAGATTCTTTTTTATTATCAAGAATTTTAAATAAATTACAGCTTTTTTCACTTATTATTAAGTAACAAATAATACTACCATTAAGCATTAAAAAAGTTATAACCCAACTTATAGGTTGTACTAAATCCCATCCTATTGTCCAAACAAGAACAATAAATAAAGTTTCTAAACCAATTAAAGTACAGAGTAATGTTGATTTATATAAACTATATTTTTTATTTGATTTGATTAAAATATCATTTTCTATTTGTTTTAGATACTTTAGCTTTCTTTTTTTATCTTCTAAAGATTCTTCAATCATATTATGTACTTCTTTAATTTTTTTATTTTATTCTATCAAAAAAAATTTAATTTAACTTATTGATATTATTTATTGCAAGTTAATAACTTCCACCAATAATATTAATACTACGTTAATAAAGATATATTATAATTCTTTGTATTAAATAAGGATTATAATGTTTGATAAAATTTTAAGATTTTTTGTAGAAAATTCAAGAGTTAATTATACTCTATTTATATTAGTATTTGCTATTGGACTTTGGTCTTATACAAAAACACCAAAAGAAATTTTTCCAAGTTTTGAACTTGATATGATTTCAATTAAAGGCTCTTATAGTGGAGCTTCAGTTGATATACTAGATAAAATGGCTGTTGTTGAAATTGAAGATAATGTAAAAAATATTGATAGTGTTGATACAATGTCAACAATCATAAGCCCAGGTTCATTTACTATTGTTTTAGAACTTAAAAAAGGTAAAAATAAATATAATGAAGCAGATAAAGTAAAAGATGCTATTGCACTTGTTCAATCTAACCTTCCTTCTGATATGGATGAGCCTACTGTAAATGTTTTAGATCGTTCAAGAGCACTTATAGATATTACACTTACATCAGAAAAATATTCGACAGATGATTTAAAACCCTTTGCAGATTCTATTAAAAGCCAAATTCTAGGAATTACTGGGATTAATGATGTTACGATATTTGGAGATTCAGATAAGTACTTTGAAGTCTTAATTGATGATAAAAAAATTGATGCATTAGGGCTTAATAAAAGTGAAGTATTCTCTGCAATTTCTACTTTATCATATATCTTTCCAGTTGGAAAAATTGAAGACCCTAAAAAGCATTACTATATTTCCACATACAATGGTGCTAAAAATGCAGTAGATTTTGGAAATACTTTAATCAAGGTTTCAAATACAAATATTTATGTAAAAGATATTGCACAAATCTCTAAAAAGTATGAAGACTCTTCAACTCTTTACTCTTTTAATGGACAAAATGCAATCTCTCTTGCAGTTGAACAGTCAGATACTGCTGATGCAATAGTACTTGCTCAGAAGATAAAAGATTTGCTTCCTTCAATAAACAAAAAGAACCCAGATATAACGACTACAATTGCTGATGATAATAGTGAAAGAATTACTGATAGGTTAAATATTGTTGTATCAAATATCTTATTAGGAATAATCTTAATTACTATTTTAGTAATGATTTTAATCAACTTTAGAATGTCTGCAATTATCGCACTTGGTATTCCAACATCTTTTGTAATTGCAGCTATTTATATGTACCTTAGTGGCTATTCTATAAATATGATTTCACTTGTTGGAGTTTTAATTGCAATTGGTATTGTTGTTGATGATGCTATTGTTGTAAGTGAAAATATCCAACAACATATCGAAGAAGGAATGGCTCCAAAAGATGCAGCAGTAAAAGGTGCTAGTGAAATGGTTAAGCCTGTAACTGTAGCATCACTTACAACACTATTTTCCTTTCTTCCTGTATTAATGATTAGTGGAACAATGGGTGAAGTTATGAAGCTTATACCAATTGCACTTAGTGCATTAGTTGTAGCTTCTCTTATTGAATCATTTATTTTCCTTCCAATTCATGCAGCACATGCTTTAAAAAATGGTGCAAAAGTTACCTCATGGGAAAAAGCTAATAAAGTTTATAATGCAATTATTCATTTCTTTATGAATTGGAAAAAAACATTCCTTATCATTTTTGTTATACTTGTGCCTTTTGCAACATATACAGCTATTAAAACATCTAAATTCCAAATGTTTCCAAAGTTTGATGCAACAGATGTAAAAATATCAATGAAAGCAGACGCAAATACAACACTTGAACAATCGTTTAAAATAGTGCAAGAAATTGAAAAAGATTTAATGCTACAAAAAGATGAATTCTTTATAAGAAGTATTGATTCAGTTGCAGGATATAGAAAAGATACAGGAAATAATACAGAAAGATTTCCTTATACTATGTATATGACAGTGGAACTACAAAAGCTAAAAGCTTCAAATCTCTTAGATAGATATGTTACTCCATATTTAAGTTTTTACTATGATGATGAAGGAAGAACAAGAACTTTAAAATCAAGACAGATTGCTACAAAATTAAAAAAGTTCTTAGATAAACAAAATTATAAAGAAAAATATCAACTTGAAGAAATAGGTGTATTAGAGCGTAAAGTTGGACCTATTAAAGCAGATGTAAAAATTGGTTTGGTTTCACATGATAATCAAAAAGTAATCAAAGCCATAGCAGATTTAACTGATGAGATTAATAAATTAGATGGTATAAAATCTGCATCAAACTCTTTAAAATTTGGTATTGATGAGATTAAATTAAAAGTGAATCAATATGGTGAATCTCATGGAGTTACTGAATCCTTTATAGGTTCATATCTTTCAAATCTTTACTTATTAAAGAAAAAAGGTGTTTCATTTGATGATAAAGAAATGCTTGATATTAAAATCAAATCTAAAAATAAAGATGATTTTGAAGCTTTTAAAAATACACAAATTCCTCTAAATGATGGTTCTTTTGTAGCCTTAGAGCAAGTTGTTGAACTGAATACAATAAGAGCTTTTGAGCAGCTTTTAAAAGACCAAGGTGAGAAAAACTTTTATTTCTTTGCAAATGTTGACCCTGATATTATAACTTCAACAGAAGTAATTGAAAAACTACAACCATTATTAAATCAAATAAAAGAAGATGGGATAAAACTTGTATTTAAAGGGGAAGCTCAAAAGAAAGAAGAATTAAAAAGAGATATGCTTCTAGCTTCTGCTCTTGCTATTATTTTAATCATGCTTTCTATGCTTTATTTATTTAATTCATTTAGAGAAACATTTATAGTTATGAGTATTATTCCCTTCTCTATTTTAGGAGTATTAATAGGACATAAAGTAATGGGACTTAACTTATCAATGCCTTCAATGATTGGAGCACTTGGACTTGCTGGAGTTGTTATTAATGATGGTATTATTATGATGACTTATCTTAAAAAAGCGAAAACGCTAGAAGAAATATTCCAAAAAGCTACGAAAAGATTTAGACCTATTATTATTACAACAATTACAACTTTAATTGGTATGAGTTCATTAATCTTCTTCCCAACAGGACAAGCAGTTATCTTCCAACCAATTGCAATTGCTTTAGGATTTGGACTTGCTTGGGGAACTATTCTAAACTTAGTTTATTTACCAGTTTTATATACAATCTCTCATAAACTAAGAAAATCATAAAAAAGTAAAGTAGAAATACTTTACTTTATAAGATAAAAATAAAGCTTTTAATAGCAGAAGTACTCATAGCATAAGGTTCAATATTTATTTTTCTTAAAGTATATTCTACATTTAAAAGTATTCTTGAAAATAAGATTTCAAAAGAAAAGTTTGAATGCTTATAAATACTCTCTTTATTAGCTTTAATATACTCTAAATTTTTTATAATATTTAAATCACTATCATCTTTTTTTAGAAGTTCTAATTGCCAATTATTTTGCCAGGTATTAAAAAGATATCTACCTTTATTATCTTTGTTAGTTCTAATTTTCCATCTTATAACTTGTAAATATTTATATAATTTTGACAATTCAATTTTATTATATTGAAAAGCTGTGAATTTATGATTTCCGCCTAAGTTGTAAGCTTTGTGTATTAATTTATAAAGTCCTAAAATTAAGAAATCATTTCTATTTTCTACTTGCTCATTCAAAAAAGCATAATGTAAATATTCATTATATGTTTGTAACTCTTTTCCATCTTGCAATATATTTATGTAGTCTTGATTTGTTTGAATTTGATGAAGAATATTTTTTGATAAAGACTTATTATATGAGCTTGGATTTCTTAAATCTAGTTTCTTTTTATATTTTAGTAAAGAAGTGATTGTTTCATTTTTATAGTTTGTAATTTCAGAAGCTGCATTACTTTGAGCAACACTTTTTATACTATCTTGGCTAAAACTACATCCATAAAAAAGAAGTACAAAGATAAGGGAAAAAGAATATTTTATTAGATTTCTTGCCATTTTGTACTCCTTTAAAAGACTATTTTATGAAATAGTCTTTAATTCATTTTCTATTTTTTCTAATTTATTTTTTGCATCTTCTAATGCTTTTCTATTTTCAGCAATAACAGCTTCAGGTGCATTTGCTACAAATCTTTCATTTGATAACATTCCATTTAGCTTATCAAACTCTTTTTGAGTTTTTGCTTGTTGCTTAGTTAATTTATCAATAATTGGACTCATATCAATTTCTGAAGTTGGTAAGTATACTTCTAAATTATTTGATACATCTGTAATTGAGTTTTCAACTTTTGCATCTACAAACTCTATATTTTCAACTTTTCCAAGTTTTTCAATAAATGGACGTGCAACTTCAATATCAATTTGCTTATCTAGTTTGATATAAGCTTTTGCAATCTTTGAGTTACCCATATCAATTACAACTTTAGCACGTCTTACAGAGATAATAGCTTCTTCAATTACTGCAAACATATCTTCCATATCTTGATTTTTTGCAATATCTTTAGGGAAATTATTAATCATTAAAGAGTCACCCTCTTCAAGAGTAGTTCCTGATAATTTATGATACAAATAATCTGCAATAAATGGCATAAATGGTGATATCATTTTTAGTGTTTCTTTGAAAATTGCACCAAGTTCTAAAATAGAATCTTTTGAACCTTTTGAATATTCAATACCCCAGTTACAAAACTCATTCCATACAAATTTATAAAGAGTACTTGCAGCTTCATTGAATTTGAAAGTTTCTAAGTTATCTCTTAATTCATCAACAGACTTACTTAGTCTACTTTGCATATATAAACCAAGTGCAGTTTTAATTTCAATATCTTTTAAATCAGGGAAAGTATCTATATTTAATTGTAAGAAATTAGTTGCATTATAAAGTTTATTTGTAAAGTTTCTAAATTGCTCTAAATTCTTTTCTCCAAGTTTAATATCTCTACCTTGAATAGCTAAATATGCAAGTGTAAATCTAATAATATCAGCAGAATGCTCTTCAACCATATCAAGTGGATCAATTACATTTCCTTTTGATTTAGACATTTTTGCACCTGTTTCATCTCTAACTAAAGCATGCATATAAATATCTTTAAATGGTAATTCACCTTGGAAATGATCACCCATCATCATCATTCTAGCAACCCAGAAGAACATAATATCAAAACCAGTAATTAAAAGTGAATTTGGATAGAAGTCTTTCATATCTTGAACTTCATTATATAACTCTTCTAATTTTCCATTATTTCCCCAACCTAAAGGACTCATTGCCCATAAAGCAGATGAGAACCAAGTATCTAAAACATCTGGGTCTTGAGTATAGTGTTTTTCTCCACACTTTGGACACTTTTCTGGCTCATCAGATTTATCAGCCCATTGATGATTACAAGAGTCACAAGTAAACACAGGAATTCTATGTCCCCACCATAATTGTCTAGAAATACACCATGGTCTTAACTCATCCATCCAAGCTGTATATGAATTAATCCAATGTTGTGGATGGAAGTTATTATGAGCTTTTGTTTTATCAATTGAAGATTTTGCCATTTTTTCAGACAAGAACCATTGTTGAGAAATAAATGGTTCAACAATATTTTTACATCTATAACAATGCCCTACTTGATGAACATGGTCTTCAATTTTTACAATATATCCTGCATTTTCAAGTGCTTTTACAATAACAGGTCTTGCTTCTAATCTTTCTAGTCCAGCAAACTCTCCACAGTAATCATTTAAAATTCCTTTTTCATCAAATACTTTAATAAATTCTAAGTCGTGTCTTTTTCCTACTTCATAATCATTTTGATCATGAGCAGGAGTAACTTTTACAACACCAGTTCCAAATTCCATATCAACATGAGAATCAGTAATAACTTTGATTGTTCTATCTGTTAAAGGTAATAATACTTCTTTCCCTACAATTGAAGAATATCTAGAATCATCAGGATGAACCATAATAGCAGTATCTCCAAAATATGTTTCAGGTCTAGTAGTAGCAACTTCAAGCTCTCCACTACCATCAGCAAACTTATAAATCATAGTATAAAACTTACCATTTACTTCTTCATGTTCAACTTCAATATCAGATAATGCACCATCGTGTGTACACCAGTTAACCATATAGTTATTTTGAGAGATATGACCATCATTGTATAAAGATACAAAAGCTTCTTTTACAGCTTCTTTTAAACCTTCATCCATAGTAAATCGCTCACGTTTCCAAGCAGGAGTAACTCCTAATTTTCTCATTTGATGAACAATATTCCCACCAGATGTTTCTTTTTGAAGCCATGCACGCTCTAAAAACTTTTCACGTCCCAATTCTTCTTTTGTAGTACCTTCAGCAAGTAATTGTTTTTCAACAACATTTTGTGTTGCAATTCCTGCATGGTCTGTTCCTGGTTGCCAAAGTGTTTTAAAACCATCCATTCTTTTATATCTAGTAATGATATCTTGTAATGTAAATGTAAGTGCGTGACCAATATGTAAACTTCCTGTTACATTTGGTGGTGGCATCATGATAGAGAAGTTCTTACCCTCTTCTTGGATATCTTTATTTCCTTCAATTTCAAAATAACCTCTATCTTCCCAGATTTTATAGTAATTATCTTCTACTTTTGATGGTTCGTATTTTTCACTCATTAAAAATCCTATATTGCTTTATTATTCGCGATTATATCTAAAGTATATTTAATAATACAAATTATCTATTTACATAAAGCAATAATAAGATATAATAATCAACTAAATAGAAATAAATAATATTTAAATTATATAGGATGATATATATGAATATAAACTTTATAGACAAAAATAAAACAATTACAACTATCTTATTAAGTTTATTTATTCTTTTCACATTTTCTTCTTTTATATTAATAACAAATAAATATCAAGATATTGAAAAAGAAATCAATACTAAAGATATTTCTAATCTTATATATAAAATTCAATCTCAGCTTGAATTTAATCATAAATTAGCCTTATCATTTTCCACTTCAGATGAAGTCTATAACTTTCTTGAAAATAAAAACCAAAATTACATTTTTAAAAATTTTAGAAAAGGTTCTTATACCTTAGAAGATGTAGGTTTATCTTATTATATTTTAACGAATAAAGAAAATAAAATAAAATTTTCTACATATAAGAGAGGAACACAAATAGATGATATAAAAAACTTTGAAGTATTTATTACAAATGATTCAAAAGAATTAAATACAATTAATAAAGTTATTATTTATAAAAGTGAAGCATATTATTTATCTAAAACACCTGTTTATAAAACAGATTATGAAAATATTTCAAATGGATTTTTGTATACAGGTTCAAAAATAGATATAAAAAAGTTAACCAATCTTTCTCATAGTTTTAATAATATTAAATTCATATCAAATTCAAAAATAAAACCTCAAACTAGTAAGTTAAACAATAAAGAAACTTCTTCATTCAAAACTATAATTCATAAAGAAATAAAAAATAATTTAAATTACAATGAGATATCTTTTTACAATAATCATAAAGATTTAATATTTACCATTAGAGTAAAAAGTATAATAAAAAATATTAATCATACAAAAGAAATATCATTAATAATATTTTTAGGTTTAGCAAGTATCGCAATTTTTATTTTACTATATATTAGTACTTCATATAGAAGAGAATTAAAATTACAACAAGAATCAATAGCTTTAAAAATACAAGAAGAAGCTAAAGAATTAAAGACAAAAGTTCAAGAACTTGAAAAAGCAAATAAAAAACTATATAAAATAGCACATACAGATTTTTTAACAAAAACAATGAATAGAAGAAGTTTTTTTACTCATGCACAGAATCATTTCAATTTTGCAAAAAAGAATGATGAAATATTATCAGTAATTATGATTGATATTGATAACTTTAAAAAATTTAATGATAAATATGGTCATAGTGTGGGTGATAAAGTACTAATTCTTTTTGCAGATAAAATTAGAAATCTTATAACAGAAAAAACTATTTTTGGTAGATTAGGTGGTGAAGAGTTTGCTTTAATCGTTAAAAATACAAATCTTGAAGATACAATAATAAAAGCTGAAAAACTAAAAAAGAGTATTGAAGAAATAAAATTAGTTATAGATCAAGAAAGAGTTAAGATCACAGCTAGTTTTGGAGTTAGTGATAATAGTAATTGTAACAATATAGATGAAATGCTACAACAAGCAGACACTCATTTATATAATGCGAAAGAATCTGGAAAAAATGTCGTAAGATCTAGACTTAACTTTTGTTAAGTGATATTTAAATAGAAGTTTTTTCATCCTCTTTAATTAACCCAGCTTCTCTTAAAAAAGGAGATGCAATAAAAGACATCTTTTTTATTTTATCAAACTTTGCATAAGATAAATAAAGTACATCTTTAGCACGTGTAACAGCAACATAAAAAAGACGTCTTTCTTCTTCTAAGCTTCCGCCTTTACTCATAAGTTTTCTATTTGGAAATCTACCATCCATTAAATCAATTACATAAACTTCTTTAAACTCTAAGCCTTTACTTGCATGAACTGATAATAAATTAACTCCATCGCCCTCACTCATCTCAGAACCACCTAAAATCATTGAATTAATAAACTTTGATAACTCTGAAAAGTTTCTTGATAAGTTTTTTAAAAGCATACATTTACGATTTATCTTAGCAAGTGATTTTGTTTTTTGCATAGGATTTACTGTTCCATCTTTTGCAGTTGCTCTTTTAGTTGATAAAAAATCTTTTAATTTTGAATACATCATTGAAGAATTGATACTAGAAACTAATGATTCAGGGTTTTTTGTTCTTCTTAAATGCTTCATTAATAAATAAAAGTCATAAATATATTTACCACCATCAACACTTAATTTGGGATGTTTTAAGATTGGATTTGATAAAAATGCTTCTTCAAAACCACAATCTTTAAACTTTGAAACAGAACCTAACTCTAAAAAATCATCAAATAAACCAAGTTGTCTGTTTTTAACTTTATTAGTATCATATGGATTATTGATATCAGGATTTGGATGAAATAAACCTCTTAAAATATCTCCATCACCTAATTTTATAAGTGCATCAAAAACATCTTTTGCAATTGCTTTTCCAATTCCTTTACCATGTTCTAAAACGTGGATAAATGCCATCATATCATTGTGTGACATTTGCATAACTAAAACATCTAAAATAAACTTCACTTCAACAGAATCAAAGAATGACATTCCACCTTTTCTTTTTGCTGGAATTTCATATTCACGTAGGTTTGCTTCTATTCCGTCTGCACTTGAGTTATTTCTATAAATTATCGCAATATCATTATGAGGTGTTTGGCTTTTTGAAATAAGTTCAGAGATATATTGATATTGTGCGAATAATTCATTAAAAGCTAAAAGTTTTGGTTTTATAGTTTCATCTGTTCTAATAACTTCTAAGTTTTTATCATAAATTCTTTCATTATGTTCAATTACTTTTGTTGCTAAATCCAAAATAGGTTTAGTAGAGCGGTAATTTTTTCTTAATGTAAAAACTGTAGCATTATCATATCTATCTGAAAAAGTTGAAATAATTCCAATATCAGAGCCATTAAAAGCATAAATACTTTGGTCATAATCACCAACACAAAACAGTGAGTTTGGTTTAAAACCATCAAGTAATCTACCTTGTAGTGGATTTGTATCTTGATATTCATCTACTAAAACTTCTTTAAAATCAAAGTCTTGTGTTTTTAAAGTTTCTAACATAATTGTTAATAAGTCATCAAAGTTTGCATAGCCATATTTGATCTTTAAAGCATTAAACTCATCAACAACATCTTCATAAATTAAAGTATATATTTCATGTGATGGATTTTTGTCTTTTATCCATGTTCCAAAATCTTCACCTGTATTTGAGTTAAGATAAAGTGAATACATATCATATAAATATCCACCGTCATATGGATTAGCTTCATCATCTCTATCGTAAAATACTCTTTTCTCATAAACTGATTTAAATAGTGTTTTTAATTCATTTGGTTGTTTTAAACTGATATTAATTTCTAGTTGTTTTAATAATTTATAAGAAACCGAGTGAAAGGTTCCTGCCATAATTTGCTTTGCAATATCTTTTCCAAAAAACTTTGCAACTCTTTGTACCATTTCAGCTGCTGCTTTATTAGTAAAAGTTAAAAGTAATATTTCTTCAGGTTTTGTTCCATTATTAATTAAGTTTGCGATTCTTCCTACAATTGTAGAAGTTTTTCCTGTACCAGCACTTGCAATAATCAGGTTATATCCCTTTGGACAAGTTGCAGCACTTAATTGTTCTTTATTTAGGTTAGATAATGGCATTTATTAGTTGATTCTTTATAGTAGTATTTATATTTGAAATAGTAGCATAAAAGACTTATTGTTGATTTAATTATTGAAGTATTTATAAAAAAGAAAAGGTGCCATGAGTCATGACACCTTTTACACAAGGAAACATAAAAAATTATTTTTATTTAAGAAATCTATCTTAAAAATTTATTTGAATAAATAAGTCGCTGCGTCAACTTATCTATGAGAAAATTATACACAGTCACTATTAACTAAAATATAATAAAAAATTAATGAATAGTTAACTTGTTAATTTTTTATTCTTTTCTACTATTTTTTGTAAAAGTTTACAGTAAGCAATTATAAAAATCATTACGATATAAATTAGTTGAAGTATAGTTATAGACTTTTGTGCCATTACAAAATGTATTGTAATTAAAATCAAGGCTAAATAAACTAATTGATGGTACTTACTATACTTTTTAAACAAATTTTTTGTAGAAGTAATTGCCATAAATAGAAGTATAAAAAATGCAATCATTCCAAGATAAATAAATGGCTTATCAAGTGTTTCATCAATTATAAAAAATATATCTAAATCTGCATCAAAAACTACAAAATTAATTAAATGTAAAAAAGCATAAAAGAATCCAAAAAGTCCTATTAGTTTTCTATATTTCATAAAATTTATTTGCTTTTTAAATAGTGAAATAAGAATAGACACAAAAAGTATAATCGTTGAAGTTACTCCTGTAAAAGTATAAATATATTTAATAGGATCAACTACATTTTCAAAAATTAGAATTTGTGCACTTAATAATACTAAAGGAGAAAGCATTATTAAGTATATTAAAAATCGTTTCATTAGATAAACTTTCTTAAATCCATTCCCTTATACATATGAGCAACTTCTTTTTCATAACCATTATACATTAGGGTTTTTTGTTTTAAGAATTTTCCTAAAACTCTCTCTTTCTTTTGTGACCATCTTGGATGATCAACATTTGGATTTACATTTGCATAAAATCCGTATTCTCTTTTATTTGATCTTTGCCAAGTATTTAAAGGTTCTTTATCTACAAAAGATATTTTAGAAATTGATTTAATTGATTTAAAACCATATTTCCAAGGTACAACTAAACGCAGTGGTGCACCATTTTGATTAGGCAAAGTTGAACCATAAAGTCCTGTTGCTAAAAATGATAATTCATTCATAGCCTCATCCATTCTTAAAGCTTCAACATAAGGATAATCAATACTTGCAAATACACCACGAGCTTGGTCTGGAAACATTTCATCATCATATTTTGTCTCAAATCTAATATACTTTGCACTTGATAGTGGTTTTGCAAACTTAATAAATGAAGCTAGTGAAAAGCCATTCCAAGGAACAACCATTGACCAACCTTCAACACATCTAAATCTATAGATTCTCTCTTCAAGTGTAAAGTTTTTACTTAAATCAGCTAATTGTATTTTAAATGGTTTTTCAACTAAACCATCAATTTCAATTTCCCAATCATCAGTTTTTAAAGTATGTGCTAAATCTTTTACACCTTTTTTTGAAGTTGTAAATTCATAAAAGTTATTGTATGTTGTAATTTGTTCATAGGTATTTAGTTTTAAATTATTGATATTTTTATCTTTTAGATATTTTAAATTAGGTACAGGAATATTGTCTTTTGCTAAAGCTTCGATTAAAGCTCCAGAAGCAACTAGAGAAGCAGCTCCTAATTTTAGGAAAGTTCTTCTTTTATTAAATAGTTCTTCTGGTGTAACTTCACTTGAAGGAATATCCCAGCTTGGTTTTTTTATTATATTCATAATTTACCCTTTAACTTTTTTATATTATTTATTATATATCATTAGTGTAAAGGGTATGTTTAGAAAGAACTTTTCTTAGATTATTTACCTTTTAAAAGAATAGTAAGGTATTTGCTTGACCAAATAATCAATCCAGCAACCAATAAAAGAGCCGTTAAATTTAGTAAAAATATATAATTTAAATCAAAATTTAAAGAAAAAGAAGTGAATATTCTTAAAAATGCAATTATTTGAATTGCTATAAATATTGTTATGGCAAACTTTCCAGCATAAGGAGTAGTTCCAGAATGCCCTAAAACAACTCTTGTTCCAAAACCAACTAATACCGTCACAAAGTAACCAAGTGCTAGTGTATGAATTACAGCTTTTTCAAAAATAATACTAGGATCATATAAGTAAGCTAAAGATTCAATAACTGATATTAAAAGTGCAAAAGGAATCCAATAAAGAGATATAAATAAAACCCACATTATTGCAGTAACTTTAAATGTTGGTAAATTCCATTTTATAAGCTCTCTTACAAATACAACTAATAATGGCACATCAGCTAAAAGATTAAAAGCAGGATTTCCAAGTGATAGAAAAAAGATTTTTAAAATTAATAAACCATAAACTATAGGTAATAAGTTTTTAGATTTATTAATTACATAAGTAGGTACTTTTGTTTTTGTAAAAAAAGGAATCATTCTTTGAGAAACAGTAAATATAATCATAAATAAAAACAAATAAAAACCACAATTTATAGCAAAAGTAGAAACTGTTAATGAATATTTAAAATCAATAGTACTTATTATAAAAAGTGCATGCATTACAACTCCTGTTAAAAAAGCTATTAAAATCCATTTTGTATCTTCTTTAATTGGTACTATACTTTTTTTATGAATAGAATATAGTAAATTAAAACTAAGTATTTGAGCAATAAGCATTAAAATTTGAAAAATAAAAGTAATACTAGGAACAAAAATAAGAGATAAAAGTATTCCTACACTACTAGCAAAATATAATAAAAATTGTTGCATATAAACTTTAGGTAAGATTTCTGCTTGCGATAAAAATCTTGGGAATACAACAAAAAGAAAACCTAAGAAAAATTGAATAAATACAACAAAAATCATTGTATAAGCATGATAAGTTAAAATTGCATCATCTAAGATTAAAACATTTGAGAATGTTGCTATAAAAAGCATCATAAAAAGAATAAAAAATATAATACCATTTGTAAAAAATGGCTGGTGAGGTTGAGAAGAAAACTTCTTATACCAAGTTGCTAACATATTGTCTCCTAAAATAAAAAGGTCACAGGAAAGTGACCTTTTGTGATTTTTAGAAGTATATCAAATCGTGATTTTTTAAACCTTGATTATTGACAAGTTCCACAACAAGAAGTTGAAGTAGCATCACTTAATGCTGCTAATGCTGCATCATAATTTGGCTCTTCAGTAATTTCTGGACAAATTTCTTTGTATGTAATTACTCCAGATGCATTGATAACAAAAATTGCTCTACAAGTAACTCCAGCTAATGCTCCAGATGCAACTAATACACCATAAGATTTAGCAAATGCTTTTGCTCTAAAATCAGAACCAACAGTTAAGTTTTCAATTCCTTCAGTTGTACAAAATCTTCCCATTGCAAATGGTAAGTCCATAGAAACTACAATTACTTCTGCATTTTCCATTTTTGCAGCTTCTTCATTGAATTTTCTAGTTTCAGCTGCACAAACAGGTGTATCTAAAGATGGAACAACTACAACTACTTGTGATTTACCATTTTCTCCACCAACTTGAACATCAGATAAATCTTTTGCTACAACAGTAACTACAGGTGCTTTATCACCAACATTTACTTCTGCTCCACTTAACTCTACTTCATTACCTTTTAATTTTGTTGTTGCCATATAATTTCCTTTTATTTTTAATATTTCTTGACATTATAATAAATTCGGATAAATTTTGTCTTAATTGTGCGCAATCAAGTTGTAACTATTACTATTTAACTCTAATACAATTACTTTCTAGGACAATTTTCTCTTCATTTAACAGTTTTGTAAGCGTTGCTTTAAAAGCTTTTTTACTAATACCAAAAACTTTTTTGATATCTTCTGCATCACTTTTATAAGTAAAATCAAGTTTTCCACCATTTTTCTTTAAAATCTCAAAAACTTTATCGTCTTTTACTTTTTTACCAATTTCTTGAAGTGAAATATCTAATTTATTATCATCTCTTATTTTTTTAATATAAGCTCTTTTTCTATCACCAAAATAAATATTTTCAAATATTTCAGTATGGAAAATCATTCCATCGTATAAGTCATTTACAATTACTTTATATCCAAGTGGAGTTTTTGAATAAACAAGGATTTCCACCTCATCTTTTTCACTTAAGTCTTTTATATTTTGCTCTAAAGTATATTTTTCTGTAGCAATAAGTCTATCAGTTTTTTCATCAAGAATCATTTTTAAAACTTTTTTATGACCTTTATGAAAAATACTTCTTTGTTTATTTTTAGGAACTAGAATATCTTTTGGTAGCCCTATATCAACAAAAGCTCCAAAAGCAGCAGTATCTACAATTTCTAAATATGCAAATTCATTTACATATAGGTATGGGTCAAGTGTAGTTGCAACTAATCTATCTTCACTATCTGTATAGATAAATACATCTAAAAAAGAACCTAGTTCCATTTCATTTGTTACATAAGCATTTGGAAGAAGTACTTCTTCTTTGTCTTCACTAATTAAGTAAATTCCCGGTTCGCTTTTTCTATATACTGCTAGTTTATTTATTTCACCAACATATATATGTTCATTTATTAACTGTTCTTGATTTTCTGTCATTTTTAGTAATTCCGTTTTGTTTAATTTTGTCCATTATAGCTAAATAAAACTTTCTTAAGCTATTTAATAATTATATAACATATTAAGATATATAAGAGTAAAATTAGAATAAGGAAACAGTATAGCTAAACTATTAGTTTAGCTTATACTATAGGTGTTTTAAACAACAGTCCAAATCATAAGGAAATATCATGTCAACAGAATTCTATGCCCTAAAATATAACAAAACAAGACAAGTCAAAATTACAAACGATGAAGAAAACAACTATGAAAGACTAAGACTTTACGTAAATGGCGCACCTTATTCAGTAAATGCAAAAGCAGGCTCATATGTAGGATGTGGAATTGATGCTGCACATAGTTTTATGGGTTATTTTGTTAATGCAATACCAAGAAGTAGAATTAAAAAATATGTCAAAGTTACATCAGGACCAAGTGATTTTAGAAAGTATGCAAACAAACTTCTTTTAGGAGGTATAATTTTTAATCCAGGAGATGATTATTTTACAACTCCTGCACAATTAGCAGTGGGGCTTGATAAACTTACTAAAAAAAATTTAACTTCTAGAAAAGATATTGAAAACGACACTATAAGACATAATAAAGGCACAAATAGTTCTATTATACAAAAAGTTAGACATCACTTAAGAAGAGCTATTCCTGTAGTTGCACTAATTAGTAAAGGTAATCATTGGGTAACAATTGTAGGAATGGATTGTAAATATAAAACTAATGGTGATATTGATGTTGAAAAGACATGTGTTTGGTATTTAGACTTAACTTCAGGAGAAGATTGTTACGCTAAATTTATTGATTTAAAAATATTAGGATGGAGTAGTTTTTGGGGAAGACAATATGCATCAAGTTATGTTTCAGGAACAGTAATTAGTTTAAAAAGTGATTCTGTTTTATATGCTGATAAGTGGTCAAAAGGTTGGAATAGTAAGATATATGAAGTAAAAGGTAAACAATACTTATTTTTATTAAAACCAAGTAATGGACTTGTTCATATTCATAATATAAAAGCAGATGGAAGTATTGGAAGAAACATACAAACATATGATTGGACTAAGGGTTGGAGTAATATAAATTTCTATACAGTTAAAGGGAAAACTTATCTTTTTTTAATGAAAGCAGGAAAAGGTGATGGTTATACAAATGGACTTGTTCATATAAACAAAGTTAATGATAATGGAACAATTGATAAAGTCATAGAAAAACATGACTGGCGTTCGGGTTGGAATAAAATAGAGTTTTTTTATTTTAAAAATAAAACTTATGTAATCTTAAACAGAGATGATGGGACAGTACATATTAGAGTTATGAATAGCAATGGAACACTTGGAGAGAAAGTAATTGAAGAAGCAAATTTTTTAAAGAATTCTAAATCTATTGTAGGTACAGATATTCAAGTAATTGAAACTGAAAATGCTGTTTATATTTATGGAATTAATAATACAGGTAAAAGAACAATATATTCTCAATGTAAATTTTACTTAAAAAATAAAAAATTTAATTTTGAACAGATAGATACGCAAGATTGGTCTACAGGATGGGTTAGAATGAATATATTTAAAGCTTCTGAGAAAAAATCTTACTTAATTATAAGTAAAGGTGTAAGTAGAAATGGAATTATGCATATTCATAAAATCAACAACCTTAAAAATGATGCAAAAATTGGAAAACTAATTGATGACAATTATTTTAGAAACAAATTTGTTATGGGATTAGTACCAATGGAACAATGGAGTAATATTCAATACTTTAAAGCAAGAAATACAAAATTAAAACTATTCTTATTAGATAAATACAGTGGTAGAGTAAGAGTTATTAATATGAAAAATAATGGAGCTTTTGAAAATGATTTAGTACCTAGCAAAGAGTTAAAGTATTACAATATTGAAATAAATACAAGTAATGAAAAAAATGCAGGTACAAGTGCAAAAGTATTTATTACTTTAAAAGGTGATAATTGGGAAAGTCCCGAGTATCATATTGATACAATAAGTGATGATTTTGAAAGAGGTTCTCGTACAATTCAAAATATTCCTGTAGATAAATATTTTGGCGAAATTAAAAAAGTTATGATTAGACATGATAATAGTAAATCAAAACCAGGTTGGCATTTACAAAGTATTTATATAACAGAGGGTAATTCAAAAAATAAATGGTCTGCAAGAGTTTATAAATGGTTTGCAAAAACTGTTGGAGATAAAAAAATACAAAGAGAAATTACTTTAGAAAAGATGCCAAAGAAAAATTAGTTAGTAGAAAATAAGTAGCTATTAAAGCTACTTATTTTCTTTTTATAAGTTTTACAAGTGTAAGTATTACTACAGCTGAGATGATAATACTTGCACCTGAGGATATATCATAAAGATATGAAATCACTAAACCACTAAGTGTAAAAATACTTGCAAAAATTGAACTTATTATCATCATTTGAGATAGTTTATTTGAAAATGCTTCTGCTAAATAGGTAGGAATAGTAAGTAAAGCAATCACTAAAATAAGCCCAACAGCTTTAATAGCTGCAACAACACATAATGAAGCTAATACTAAAATTAGTGTATAAAAGAATTTTGTATTAATTCCTCTTAATTTTGCAAACTCACTATCATAAGATACAGCTAATATTTCTTTATAAAAAAACATTACAATAAGAACAATAAATACATCTAAAACTGTCATATAAATGATATCATCGCTTGAAACTGCGATTATTGAACCAAATAAATAGGACATCAAATCCACATTATAACCAGGTGTTAAATCTACAAAAATAATACCAATAGCCATACCAAAAGCCCACATCATTCCTATAATTGCATCTGCTCTATTTCTATTGTTTAAAGTCAATATCGCAATTATAACAGCAGTAATTAAAGCAAAAACAGTTGCACCAAATAACACAGGTAAACCTAGATAAATTGCAATCCCAATTCCACCATAAGAGCTATGTGCAATTCCACCTGTTAAAAAAGTGATTTTGTTTACAACAACAAGTGAACCAATTATTCCAGCTGCTATAGAAATTAATAAACCAGCTAATAATGCATTTTGAATAAAATCGTATTCTAATATTTCTAACATTTCATTTCCTACTGAAGTTTATGATCACAACAAACTTGTGTTTTTCCTAAAGCTTTTAAAAGCTCAACTTCACACAAGTGGTCATCAACAGTATGTATATCTTTTTGTATACTTTCTAAATTATGATAAACAAGATTTTTATTTACATGAGCAACATTATTTGCATAGTTTAATAAAACAGAAATATCATGACTTACTACTACTATACAAATTGATTTATTTAACTCTTTTAGTAATTCATAAACTTCTTTTTGACCTTTTACATCAATACTAGCCGTTGGTTCATCTAAAAGCATTACTTTTGGATTTGCACATAATGCACGTGCAATAAAAACTCTTTGCCTTTGACCTCCACTTAAATCACCAATTCGTCTATTTGAAAAATCACTCATTCCTACTTTTTCTAATGAGTGCATAGCACAAGAAATATCTTCTTTGCTATATCCAAAAAGCTTCTTTTTATTTCCGATATGTCCCATTAAAACTACTTCAAGTGCAGTTATAGGAAAATCAATATTTAAGTTTGTATTTTGAGGAACATAACCGATTAATTCATTTTTGATATTTTTTGATATTTTTCCATTTTGAGGTTTTAATAAACCCAAAATTAGTTTAAGAAGTGTTGATTTTCCGCCACCATTTGGTCCAATAATTGCTAGAAAATCATCATTATTAATTGTTAGATTTATATCTTCTAGTACTTTATAATTCTCTTTATACGCGTATGATAAGTCTTTTATATTTAAAATTTCCAATATTTACCTTTATTTGCAACAAAGTCGCAATTGTATCAAATATATCCTTTAATATAAGCCCATGCTAATCCTAGATATTCATGAAAAGCTACTTTTACCTTATATAAATTCTCACTAGCAAAGATAGAACTATAATCTTTTTTATCCTCTCCTAAATGATATGTAGCAGCGGCAATGGGATTTAATCCAAGCTTTTTAAATAATAGCATTGACCTTTTCATATGTGATGCACTTGTAACTAAAATAAAAGGTTTACTCCCTATTATTTTTTTAGCTTGTATTGCTTCTTCTCTTGTATCTTTTGGTTTATCCATCTTTATGATATTTTTATCTTTTATTCCTAAATCAACAGCAAGAGATTTACTCATAGTTGAATGATAATTTTTATCAAAGCCTTTGTATCCTGATACAATTAATTTAGCATTATCAAGTTTTTTAAAAATTCTTATTCCTTCATTTAATCTAACAACTGCAACTTGATTTAATTGTGAAGTAATACTTAGGTTTTCATTTGTAATATGACCGGAACCTAAAACTAAAACATATTGAACTTTTGGAATTTCTAAAAGTGCTTTGTGCGAGTTTTCTAAAGGATTTATAATTGCATTTGAAACTATTTGTGAAGATAAAAGTGTAAACCAAAGAAGTGCAAAAAAAGAAAATACTTTTGCTTTCTTGTATGAATTAGTAATTAAAAAATAAAAAGCAATAAATAGTAAAAAAAGACCAATAGGAATAGGTAATAAAAAAGCAGAAATAATCTTTTTAAGTAAAAACATTTAACTTCCTACAATAGCTGATAAATAACCTACAACTCTTGTTTTATCATTATTAACATCACAACTTGTAGAATAATCTAAAACTTTAGTATTTAAACTATTTTTACTAGATGATTCAAGTAAGGCTTTTATTCCTGTTTTTCCACAAGCTTCACAATTTTCCAATTTACTTAAATCTTTTTCATTTATTGCACTTATACAATTTTCATCAATTTTTTTTGCAATTTGCAATGGGTGAAAATGGCTTAAATCTGTACTGATTACAAGTAAGTTATTTTCATCTTTTATTAGCTCATCAAGTAATAAACTAAGAGTATTAGAGTCTTGATTTCCATAAACTATTTCAATAATTTTTGCATTTGGAAAATAGTATTTAATAAATGGAGCTTGTGTTTCACTTGAGTGTTCAAAAGCACACTCTTCATTTGTAGTTAAAAAATCATATCTTTGCATTAAAGCTTTTGAATATTCTAAATCAATTTCAATATTTCCCAAAGGCGTTTCATAAAAATTATCAAGACAAATACTTGAACCTTCAAAGTAAGTATTATGAGAAGGTCCTATTACTATTATTCTTTTAGGGTTTTGTTTTGAAGCAGTATTAAAAGATAGATTACAAAGCTTTCCACTGTATATATACCCTGCATGTGGATTTACAATTGCATTTATATGTTTAAATCCATTATCTTCATTTTTATTAATATTATTAGAAAAACTTTTTATTAACTTTTCTAGTTCATCTTTATCATTTGGATAAAAACTACCAGAAACTACTGTTTTTCTAATACTCATTTATTTTACTTTTATAACTTCATAAACTAAAACATTAATATTTTTGTCTAAACAATCTTTATCAAAATTTCCTTTGATAATTAGTTTTTCAAAAAATTCTTCAAAATTTTGATATTGTTCCCAAACTTGTGGTAAAAAAGTAGAACGCTCTTCTTCATCCATTAATACAACACCATGAAGCCCTACTTTTATTTTTGATTTTAAATCAGCTTTGTCTTTGTATTCTAATTTAATCGCAGGAGTTAAAATAGATATTTCTAAGTCTATTTTTGCAAACTCTTCTTCTGATAATTCTAAAAATCTAGGATCTAAAAAAGCTGCATTATATGCATTTGAAATTAAATCATCAATTAACATGTCATAAGCTTCTAAGCTTCCAATACATCCTCTTAATTCTCCATTTAAATTAAGTGTCACAAAACAAGCTGCAGGTTCATCTAAAAAAGGATATTCTTTTATAAGTTGCTCTTTATCAATTTTAAAACTTTCGTCAAACTTACATGCAATTGCATCATTTGCAATTTTTAGTAATATATCTTTATTCATAAAAACCCTTATTTAATAATATCTTTTATTGCTTCTATAAATTCATCACTATCATTAACGCACTTACAAACTTTATAATCACCAACACCTATTTCTTCTGCTATTTCTCTATACTCTAAATCAAGTTCAAAATCTGTTTCTGAATTATCAACAATAAAAGCTAAAGGATAAATAATCACATTCTTATCTTTGAAATCAACTAAAGCATCATCCAAACTTGGTTCTAGCCATTTTAAAGGACCTACTTTTGATTGATACGCTAAAGATACAGAATTAAACTCATAACCTTTTTCTTTTAACATATTACTTAGAATCTCGACATGTTCATTCATTTGTTTTTCATAAGGATCACCTGCATCAACTATTTTTTGAGGTAAACCATGAGCTGAAAAAATTAAGTTATACTCTTTTGGAGTATCAGTTTGACTCATAATTTCATTTACTATACAATTATTAAACTTTTCATTTTTATAAAAAGTTTTAATTATTTTTGTAGTAAATTTATCATCTGAATATAATTCAAAATCTTCAAGAGATGATTTTGTTGTTGTAGTTGAAAATTGAGGATATAAAGGTAGTATTGTAATATCATCAATACCATCTTCTTCCATTTGTTTTATTACATCACTTGCAAAAGGAGCAGTATATCTCATAACTTGATAAGTTTTGTATCCTTCAAGATTAGCATTTAATTTATCTACTAATTTTTCAGTTAACTTATGTAAAGGAGTTTCACTTCCTATTTCTTCATAATTCTTCCATGCAGAATTTAATCTACTTTTTACAATCATTGAAGCAACTAAACCTCTAAAAAAACCACATTTAATAGTTAATATATTTCTATCATTAAACATATTTGTTAAAAAAGTTTTTAATTCATCTTTACTTCTAGCTCCACCCATATTAAGTAAAACTAATGCTTTATTTGTTTTCATTTTCATCTAACCTTATTATTTTATCACTACACCATTTTGCCATTTGTTCATCATGTGTAATAAGTAATATTGCACACGTATCTAAATATTTTATAAGAAGTTTCATCACATCATATGCAATGATATTATCTAATGCAGATGTTGGCTCATCTACAAGTAATAATTTTGGTTTCATTAAAAGAGCTCTTAAAATTGAACATCTTTGTAATTGACCACCACTTAACTCATGTGGCTTTTTTAAAAGTAACTCATAATCTAAATTTAATTCTTTTAAAAAACTTTTTAATTCATCTTTAAAATCTCTTTGTACAACATCTTTAATTTGTTCTATAATTGGATAACTTGGGTGAAAAGAATTATATGGATCTTGAAATATCAAACTTAGATTTTCTTTTTCAATAGTTCCACTTTTTGCTTTTAATGTTCCAATTATAAGTTCGAAAAGAGTTGTTTTACCACTTCCACTTTTTCCAAAAATAGTAACAAGTTCACCTTGTTTTAAAGACAAAGAAAAATCTTTGTATATTGGATTATTTTCTTTGTATGAGAAGTTTAGATTCTTTATATTTAAAATCAATTCTTTGTTCAATAAAATACCTTTATATTAAAAATATACTATATAAAAATATGCCTTTATATTTGCAAAAATATTTTTTATTTATACACAATTAATATACAATTATAGGTAACACTTATACTAATACTTAACTTGTAGTTTTAATTATTAAGCTAAGGAAAATAAATAAAAAGCTAAAATGTAGCTTTAAAATTTAAGGAGAAAAAATGAAAAAAATCGTATTAGGTTCAATTTTAGCAGCAGCAGTTGCATTCGCAGCGGCTCCAGCGTCTTATAGTTCTTGTGTTGCATGTCATGGTGCAAAAGGTGAAAAAGCATTCGCAGCAACTCCAACACAAATTCCAGCAAACTTAACTAAAGCAGAAGTAGCAACAGCTTTAAAAGGTTATAAAGATGGTTCTTATGGTGGAAAAATGAAAGGTGTTATGAAAGGTAATGTTATGAAACTTACTGATGCTGACATCGCTGAATTAGCAGAGTATATCGGTAAGTAATTACCAATAGAATAAAGAGATTTATCTCTTTATTCTGCTTCTTTAGCTTTTTCTTTATTTAACTTATTCTCTTTAGCTTCTTTGATCTTTTTTTCTTTTTCAATAGCATCATTTAAATCTTCTGTACTATCAAACAACATTCCATCTATTAATTTATTTGAATCATCAAATTGTCCAGTTTTTGCTGCCCAAACGAAGATAAGTAAAAGTGCTGCTGAAATTATTATTCCTACAATTAGCATAAAAAAAAGTGTGTCATTTATCATTTATATTCCTATTTTATTTTAATTCTAAGTGAATTTAATACAACAATTAGTGAGCTTAAACTCATAGATAAAGCTGCAACTAAAGGTATTACATATCCAAACATTGCAAATGGTATTGTAACTAAATTATATAATAAAGAAATACCTAGATTTTGCTTTATAAATTTATATGTTCTACTTGATATTTCAAAAGCATCTTTTAGTGAAGTTAAAGATGAGTTTAATAAAACAATATCAGAAACTTCCATAGATATATCAGCAGATGTTCCCATTGCAATTGCAACATCAGCATTTGATAAAGCAATACTATCATTTACTCCATCACCCACCATAATAACTATTTTATCTTCTTCTTTTAATTTTTTTATAAAGTTAGCTTTTGAAACTGGTGTTTGAAAAGCATGATAATCTTTAATATCTAATTGTTTAGCAACACTTAATGCAACTTTTTCATTATCACCTGTTAGCATTATTACATCAATATTATTTGAACTTAAATAAGAGATTAAATCACTTGCATAATCTTTAACCTCATCAATTAGTTCAAAACTAGCAATAACTTGATTATTTATTGCAAAAATATATACACTATTTTCAACTTCTAAATCAAAGTTTATATTTTCATCTTTTATTAATTGTAAATTTCCACCAAGTAAAGTAGTGTTATTACCATTTTTATCTTCATAAATAGCACTCATTCCTCGTGCATCAATATTTCTAATATCATTTAATTTTTTACTATTTAAATCATATTTATCTTCTAAATATTTTTTTAAAGATTTACTAATTGGATGAGTTGAAGAATCAAGTAATGAATAGAGTAAATCCATATTTTCTTTACTATCATTAAATATTGTAGCTTTAGAAACGGAAAGTTCTCCTTTTGTTAGAGTTCCAGTTTTATCAAATACTACAGTATTTGCTTTTGCTAAAGATTCAATGAACTTAGCTTCTTTGAACAGCAAACCTTTTTTTGCTAACTCAGAGATTCCTATTAAACTAGCAATTGGTGTAGCAAGTGCAAGAGCACAAGGACAAGCTATTACAATTACAGAAATTGCAACAATAAATGATTTTTCAAAATGATTAGTTCCTTCATAATCAAAACCTAAATCAAGTCCAAAGAAATACCAAACTAAAAAAGTCAAAATTGATAAAGTTAAAATAGTAACTGTAAAACCACGTGATACTTCATTTGCCTTGTCTTGTATTTGTGGTTTTGAATTTAATGAGTCTTCAAGTAGTGTTACAATTGAAGAAAAAGTAGAATTTTTAAAATCTTTTGTTACTTCAAAATGAATAAGATTATTTGTATTTATTGTTCCACTATAAACACTATCACCTATTTTTTTATAAATAGGTATAGACTCTCCTGTTAAACTAGCCTCATCAAAAGACCCCTCACCTTTTACAATCACTCCATCAACAGGAACTTTTTCTCCTGTTTTGATTTCAACAATATCACCAATATTAATACTATTTAATGCTACAAGTTTTTTATTATCGCCTTCTATAATAGTAGCTTCTAAAGGTAGAGATGATTTGATTTTATCAAGAGTATCAACTGCAGATTTTTTACCAATTACTTCAAGGTATTTACCAACTAAAACAAAGGTGATAATCATAGCAACCGAATCAAAGTAGCTTTCACCCTTAG
The DNA here is from genome assembly GCF_001956695.1 of Poseidonibacter parvus. Classification (NCBI taxonomy): domain Bacteria; kingdom Pseudomonadati; phylum Campylobacterota; class Epsilonproteobacteria; order Campylobacterales; family Arcobacteraceae; genus Poseidonibacter; species Poseidonibacter parvus. The sequence goes on along the minus strand of NZ_CP019070.1, from coordinate 713,343 downwards.
CTCCAAAAAGAATAAATAATGAATAAATATAAGTTAAAGTTGCCCCTGAACTAACTAAGAAATCCATATTTAATATTTTGTTTTTTAATCCAAAATAAGCACCTTTAAAAAATACCCAACCAGAATAAAAAAGCACTGGTGTAGATAATAAAAACTCGCCAATATGAATCATATGCATTACTTCAGGTGTAATTCCAGTAAAAAATCCAGTATATTTTGCAACACTAAGCATCATAATATTCATACTTGCAATTACAGCAACCATCATTTTAATAAAATATTCTCGTTTTGCTTTTATAGCATTTTCATCTGCTATTGAAGAATCATAAGCGTAAGCATTGTAGCCAATAGACCTAATACGCAAAATTATATCTGATAGTTTTAATTCATCACTATCCCAGGTGATTTTTGCTTTATTAGTTGTAAAATTTATATTTGCTTCAAGTAAGCCTTTTGTATCATGAAGTATTTTTTCATTTAGCCAAACACAAGCAGCACAATGAATACCTTCAATAATTAAATCAACTTCATTAAACCCATCTTTTGTTATTTGTACATATGTGTTCATAAAACTAGGAGTATCAAATTTTGAAAGGTCATCATTTTTTAAATTTAAAGGAGGAGTGATTGTCTTATTTCCTAATTTATCATAAAAAGAGTCTAAGCCATCACTTTTGAGTAAATGATAAACTCCTTGGCAGCCTTTACAACAGAAATTTAAATCATTTTCTTTTATCATTATTTCATCATCAAAACTTAAGTGACAATGATTACACTTTACTTGGGACACGTATAAATTCCTAATGTAGATTTTATTATTTAATCAATTTTTACTTACTTATTATGTTTATTTATGATATTATACCTTAATAACATTGGAGTGATTCTTAATGATAAATAATATATCTATACTAAAAAATATTACCATATTATACGCAGAAGATGAAAAAGATTTAAGAGAAGTAACTCATCAAATCTTAAAAGGCTTTACTAAAAAACAATATGTAGCAAAAAATGGCCAAGAAGGTTTAGAGCTATTTAAAGAACATGAAAATGAAATTGATTTAATTATTACAGATGTAAATATGCCACTTCTAAATGGTTTAGAAATGGTAAAAGAGATTAAAAAAATAAATTTAAATATTCCAATTATTGTTGCCACTGCTTTTTCAAATAAAGAATACTTACTTGAAGCTATTGATATAGGTATTGATAAATATGTTTTAAAACCTATTGATATATCAAAACTTTTACAAGTAATGTCTCAGTCTTTGCTATATCATGAACTAAAAGATTTATATATAGATAACCTAACACATTTACCAAATAGAAATAAACTAAAAAAAGATCTTGAAAATAAAAACATTCAATTAATGGCATTATTAGATATTGATGAGTTTTCTACAATTAACGATCTTTTTGGTGAAAAGAATGGTGATATCATTTTATATGAACTTGCAAATACACTTAAGAACTTTTTTAAAGATAGTAAATTTTCTATTTATAGAATGGATGCAGATAAATTTGCTATTTTATCTTTAGATGAAGAATTAGATACAAGTGTTTTTTATAATTTATGTGTAGCATTTGCGGATAAAATTGAAAAAGATTCTTTATTTATAAATGATGATGAAATTGATATCAATATTACAATAGGTATTGCAAAAGGTGATGGTGAAAGAGCATATAAATACTCACAAAGAGTTATAAATTATGCAAGAGCTAAGCTTCAAAGAATTATGATTTATAATGAATCTTTTAATATACAACAATCCTTCGAAGAAAATATAAAATGGGTTAAACAAGTTAAAGTAGGATTTAGAGATAATCTATTTAAAGCATACTTTCAATGTATTGTTGATACAAGGACAGAAGAAGTATATAAATATGAAGCATTAATTAGATATATAACTAAAGAAGGTAAAGAAATTGCACCAATAAACTTTTTAGATGTTGCAAAAAGAACAAAACTTTATCCTAATATTATTAAGATAATTATCAATGATTCTTTTGAATTAATTAAAAATAAAAAGAAAAGAGTTTCTGTAAATATCTCTTTTGATGATATAGCTAATGATGAAACAACAGCATTTATTTATGAAATTTTAGAAAAAAACAAAGAATATACTGATTTATTAGAGTTTGAAATTTTAGAATCAGAAGAAATCTCTGATTTTAATCAAGTAACAAAATTTATTTCAAATGTAAGAAAGTTTAATTGTACTGTTGGAGTTGATGATTTTGGAGCTGGATACTCTAACTTTAACTTATTAACTCTACTTGATATTGATTTTGTAAAGATTGATGGCTCATTAATTGAAAATATTACTACTTCAAAAGATTTAGAAATTATTGTAAGTACTATTGCTAACTTCTCAAAAGAGTTTAAAGTAAAAACAGTTGCTGAATATGTATCAAGTGAAGAAATTTACAAGAAGATTAAAGAGTTAGGTATAGATTACTGTCAAGGTTATTACTTTGAGAAACCAGTTGGATACGAAAGTATCAAATAGCTTTTATAGCCAAGATGATACTATTGATTCTTTTGAAAAAAGCTTAGTTTTAATTCTAGCAATATTTGCAATTGAAACTAGCTGTTTTGAAGCTTCTTCTAAATTATCATTTATAATTAAGTAATCATAATCTCTAAAATATTCTACTTCAGCTTTAGCATTTTTAACTCTATTTTCAATTACTTCTTTATCATCAGTGTTTCTACTGTTTAATCTATCTTCTAAAACTTTTAAAGAAGGTGTTGTAATAAATACAGATGTTACAATACTATCAAGTTTATTTCTAACTAATTCATGACCTTGAACATCAATATCAAAGATAACTAACTTCTTTTCATCTAAAGCTTTATTAATAGGTTTTAAAGATGTTCCATAATAGTTTCCATGAACAAGTGCATATTCTAAAAAATTATCATCTTTTATATCTTCTTCAAACTCTTTTTTAGTAACAAAAAAGTAATCAACTCCATCAACCTCACCTACTCTAGGAGCTCTTGTAGTTGTTGAAATAGAAAAATAATAATCATTTATATCTTTATATACTTCTTTTAATAAAGTAGACTTACCACAGCCACTAGGTCCCGATAAAATTAATATTGCACCTTTTTTTTCATTAATCAATTCTCATCCTTTAACATAAGCCTAATATCAATACTCTCACCTTGTGAAAGCTTATCAATAGTTTCTTGGTTTAGTTTTTCAAGTAAGGGTTTTAATTCATTAATATTATAATCTGTAAGTATTAATTTTAAAAGATTAGCAGAAGAAACTGACTCATCTTTTAAATCAAACTCATACTCTTTTACTTCATCAAGAGCATCATCTATAATATCTGAAATATCTTTCCAATCTTTTTTGTTCATAACAACTTCATTATGAATAACTTCTTCTTTTAAAATATCGTTAATTTTTGATAATTCATTATTATCTAGAATACCACCATTATTTAATGAAGCTAAATTTACAATACTTTCATCATTCTCATCTTCAATATCTAAATAAACATCTTCAGCTAAAGATTCAACATAATCAGTAATAATAGGAACTGTTACTTCTTCATCTTCTTCATATTCATCTAAATCTTGAACATAAGTGCTATTATTGTTTGATGTAGTTGTAATTTCTTCTTTTGAAATAAACTCTATTTGTTCTTTTAATATTTCTTGTAATTTTGTAGGTAAAAAAGGTCTAGGAATTATAAAATCTCTTGATTTATCAAAAGGTAATTCCTCACTTGATATTGCACCAAGCCTTTTTGAAAACTGCTTAATTATATTAAACTTATCGTCAATAAAGTTTTGATCTATTACGATTAAATCAAATTTTTCATTAACATCATTTGATTTTTGTATTGTTAACTCAATGTTTAACTTTTTACATACAAGTGAAAAAATTTGCTCTATTATTAGCGTTTCACATATCAATAATAAATTCATTTCAACTCCTGTAATACTAAATCTTCTAGTTTATAAACCTTGTCACATTGATAAGCTAAATCACTTTCATGTGTTACAAGTATTAAACCAGCATCATTGTTTTTAATATAATTAAATAGTGTACCCATTACAATATTAGCAGTATCTTTATCCAAGTTACCAGTTGGTTCATCTGCAAATATAATTTTTGGTTTTTTTGTCATTATTCTAGCAATTGAAAGTCTTTGTTGTTGTCCACCACTTAACTCTCCAACACCTTGAGATAAAACATGATTAATTTTTAAGTCACTTAATAATTGCATATCTAATTCTTCACCGCTTAAAAGTGTAGATATATCTAAGTTTTCACTAGCAGAAAATCCTCTAAAAAGATAATGAGCTTGAAAAATTATACCAAAATCGTTCCTTCTAATATTTAAAAGTTCTTTTTGTTTTAAAGAATATATTTCTTTATCATTGAATAATACTTCACCTTCTACAGGTTTTAATAGTGATGAAAGAATATTTAAAAGTGTTGATTTACCACTTCCACTCATTCCTATTATTGCAATTGATTGTTTTTTTTGTAAAGATAATGTTATGTTATTAAAAAGTTCATAATCGAACTTGTGAGATATATTGTTTGCTTGTAGTAAAAGGTTACCAGTCATGAGTGACTCATTTTGTTTTAATTCACTCATGTCATGATATCCTTATTTATCAATTTTATTGATATTTACTATTTTCCCATTTGTGCAGCAACTTCTGCAGCAAAATCTTCTTCTTTTTTCTCAATACCATCACCTAATTCATATCTTACATATGAAGTTAATTCAATTGATGCATCAACAGCTTTAATAGCTTCTTCAACAGTCATTGAATCATCCATAACGTATTTTTGAGATAATAATGCGTGAGCAGTATCTAATTGAGAGTTATCTTCAATCCATCTAGCAATTTTACCTTTAACGATGTTTCCAATAATTTTCTCTGGTTTACCTTGAGCTAATAATTCTTCTTTCATAGCAGCTTCTGCAGTTGCAATTGCTTCATCAGTTAATTGAACTCTTGAAACATATTCAGGAATATTTTTCTCTGGTTTACCAAGTCTATGTAACTCAATATTTAATTTTTCAATATCTGCAATAATTGCTTTATTTTCAGAAGCAATAAACTCAGCATCTAAATCTTTATAAGAAATTACAGTTGGTTTCATTGAAGCTGCATGCATTGCAACTTTTTTTAATAAATCAACAGTTTTTTCTTTAGCAGCGTCATCACAAGTTGCAGCTAAAATAACACCAACTTTACCTAAGTGAACGTAACCATTAACAACAGTACCTTCAACATTAGTAACTTTTCTTGCAACAAGATTTTCACCAATTACAGCGATTTTCTCATTTAAGAAAGTTGGGAAATCTTGACCTTCGATTGTTGAAGCAGCTAAAGCTTCAGCATCGTTGATATCATTTGCTTGTGCATGTGCAGTAATTCCATTAGTTAAGTTAAGGAATTGCTCATTTTTAGCAACGAAATCTGTTTGAGAGTTAACTTCAGTCATTGTTGCTTTTGTATTAGTATCATTTACTAAAATAGTAATGATACCTTCAGCTGCAACATTTGAAGATTTTTTAGCAGCTTTAGATAAACCTGCTTCTCTTAAATATTTGATTGCGTCGTCAATATTACCTTCACATTCGTTAAGAGCTGTTTTACAATCAAGCATTCCTGCACCAGATTTTTCTCTTAATTCTTTAATTAATTTTGGAGTAGCACCTGCCATAATTATGCTTCCTCAGTCTTTGCTTCAGTTTCACCTTCTGCAACTGCTTCAGCAACAACTTCTGCAGCTTCTTCAGTAGAAACAGGAGCTTCTTCTTCAACTTCTTCTTCTCTAGATGCTTTACCTTCATTCATTGCTGCAGCCATTTCGTTACAGAATAATTGAATTGATCTAATTGCATCATCATTACCTGGAATTGGTAAATCAACAACATCTGGATCACAGTTTGTATCTAAAGGAGCAACAACAGTAATTCCTAATCTTCTAGCTTCTTGAATAGCAATTTTTTCTTTAACTGCATCAAGAACAAACATCATGTCTGGAATAGTGTGCATTTCTTTAATTCCACCAAGGTATAATTCTAACTTAGTTTCTTTTCTAGTAAGCATTAATGCTTCTTTTTTAGTAAGTAAGTCTAATTGACCTTCTTCTCTCATCTTTTTGATGATTTCTAATTTTCTAATTGATTTTTTAATTGTTCCGTAGTTAGTTAACATTCCACCTAACCATCTGTGGTTAACGTATGGCATATTACAATTTTCTGCAGCTCTTTTAACAGCTTCAGAAGCTTGTTTTTTAGTACCAACAAAGATCATTGTTTGACCTTCAGCAGCTCTATCTCTTACTACATTATAAGTGTATCTAAAGTATCTAAGTGTTTTTTGTAAGTCAATAATATAAATATTTTTTCTTACACCGAAAATGAATTTTTTCATTTTTGGATTCCATCTTCTTGTTTGGTGTCCGAAGTGTACACCACATTCTAATAAGTCTTTCATTGTAACCATGACAATTTCCTTGTATATTTTTAATTTGGGTTTAGCCTCTGTATCCCTTAATGCCTAGATAAACTAGTCACAACCCATACCAGGATTGATACATGTGAGGTTTCTAATACGAAATTAGAACCGTGATTTTATCCAAAGAAATTTTAAAGTTAGTTTAAGCAATCAATTTACCGAAGTTTTACATATATATGTACATTTGAAGAATCATCATTAAACTCACGCTCATCAACTAATATATAGTTTAAATCAAATATTAATTTTCCAAGTTTTTCATATCCATAATTTCGTGAATCAAAAGATGGATTATTTTTATTTATATAATTACCTACATTTGATAACCTTGCCCATCCATCATCTTTTGAAACTGCATTAATTGCTGAAACAATAATAGGTCTTAAACTTGAAGTATTTGATTCAGATTTTTGAGTAGGAACATCTTTTTCTCTTAAAATCTCTGTAAATACAAATTTATCACATGCAGCAATAAAAGCTTCAGGAGTTTTTTTCTCTCCAAAACCATATACAACTAATCCAGCTTCTCTTATTCTTGTTGCAAGTCTTGTAAAGTCACTATCTGAAGAAATTAAACAAAAGCCATCTAAATCACTTTCATGTAAAATATCCATTGCGTCAATAATCAAAGATGCATCTGTTGCATTTTTTCCAGTTGTATAAGAAAACTGCTGAATAGGTTGAATCGCATGTTTATGCAAATAATCTTTCCATTTTTTTAAGTTTGGTGTTGTCCAATCTCCATATGCTCTTTTAATACTTGCTGTTCCAAATTTTGAAACTTCTGCTAATAATTCTGCAATTACTGAAGCTTGAGCATTATCAGCATCAATTAATACAGCTAATTTATCACTTTTCTTTTCAGACACTATAAATCCTTTTTAGGTTTTAATAATTTTACAATATAAAGCTTTAGGTTAAGTGATTTAAATTTTATTTATATGTAATTAGCTAAAATAGAAAATTATAAAAAATCAAGGAAGAAATTTGAGTCTTCATGACAAACTATCAAACTTAAAAAAAGAGATTCACAAAGGTGTAATAGGCCAAGAAGAAATGATAAATTCTATTCTTATAGGATTACTTACTTCTGGACATATATTATTAGAAGGTGTACCAGGACTTGCTAAAACAACAGCAGTAAAAGCAGTAGCTGATTCTATTGATTTAGATTTTAAGAGAGTTCAGTTTACACCTGATTTATTGCCAAGTGATATTATTGGTGCTCAAATTTATGATATGAAAACAGCAGAGTTTAAAATAAAAAGAGGCCCTATTTTTACGAACCTTTTATTAGCAGACGAAATTAATAGAGCACCTGCAAAGGTTCAATCAGCACTTCTTGAAGTTATGCAAGAGCGCCAAGTTACAATTGCTGATGATACTTTTAAAGTTGATACTCCTTTTTTAGTTCTTGCTACTCAAAACCCAATTGAACAAGAAGGTGCTTATACACTACCAGAAGCCCAACTTGATAGATTTATGTTTAAAATTGTTGTAGATTATAATAACAAAGAAGAAGAGTATGAAATAGCAAAAAAAGTTACTATGAACTCTTTTGAAGAAATTTCAAAAATAATTGATAAACAAACCTTACAAACATTAAAAGATGAAGTTTTAAATATTCATATAGATAAAGAACTTGAAGAATATATAGTTGATATCATTGATGCATCTAGAAATCCAAAAGAGTATGACTTAGAAGAATTAAGCGATTTAATACATTTTGGAGCAAGCCCAAGAGCTACAATTGATATGTTTAAAGCTGTAAAAGCAAATGCTTTTATTCGTGGAAATGATTTTGTATCCCCTTTAGATATTACAATGGTTATAAAAAATGTTTTAAGACATAGAATAATTTTAACTTATGAAGCACAAGCAAAAGAAATAACAGTTGATTCAATTATTCAAAAAATTATTGAAAAAGTTAGTATTCCATAAGCTATGAATCAAGCTTTAAAAAAAATACTCATAAAAACTAAAAAACAAGTTTTTTCAGAAATCATAGGAAACAATATTTCTTTTTTAAAAGGAGAAGGATATGATTTTTGTGAACTAAAAGAGTATGAGTATGGAGAAGATGTAAAAAATATTGATTGGGTTATTTCTGCAAAAATGCAAAAACCTTATGTAAAAGTTTTTCATGCACAAAAAGAATTAAATATAAAAATTGTATCTTTTTTAAACGGTTCTACTTATTTTGGAACAAAAAAATTTAAGCAAGAAGTAATAACTCAAATTGCTTCAATGTTAGGATTTATTTGTGTAAAACAAGGTGACCCTTTTGCTTCATATATTGCAAATGAAACCTGTGAACTTTGTACTAAAAAATCTAAAAAAATATTTAATGTAAATTTTATGGCAGAACAGCTTTTTAACTATGATGTAATTGGAAAAAACATTGATTATGAATTTATTACAAATGATTTATTTAAGAAAATCCATCATAAATCAATAATTTTTTTAATTGGAGATTTTTTTGATATTGAAAAATTGGATTTAAAACTATTATCAAAAAAACATGAAATATTTGCAATTATTGTAAGAGATAAATTTGAAGAGAACCCAAGTGAACTTGGAAATGTAAACTTCAATGACCCATCTACAAATCAAAACTTTGAAGGTGTTTTAAATTCAAATACAATTAAAAACTATGTAAACAAAGTAAAAGAAAATGACCATAAACTTTTTTCTCATTTACAAGATAATGCAATAAGATTTGTAAAAATTTATACACATGAAGATGCAACAAAAAAACTAATAGGACTATTAAAGTAATGAATGAAGATATTACTTCAAAAATACATGATATAAAAGATATTGTAGAAATTCCTGATAACTCTATATTTATTTATTATGGATTAATATTTTTAGGCTTTTTACTTTCTTTGATAATAGTTTTAGCCATTATAAAATATTTTAAAAATAAAAAAGTAAATCAAAGAAAGATTTATTTTGATATTTTACAAAATATAGAGTTTAAAAACTCAAAAGAAGATGCTTACACTATTACAAAATATTTACGACTTTTAATCAAGAATGATAGAGAAAAGATATTAGCAAATGAGTTAATAAATGAGTTAGAAGAGTATAAATACAAAAAAGAAGTACCTCAAATAAGTAATAGCATTAAAAATAAACTAAATACAATTTTAGGGATAATTGATGTTTAATAATCTTTCTTTTGAATTTCCGTATCTTTTATTATTGATTTTAGTATTTATTTTTTGCTCTATTTATTGTAAAGCAAAAACTCCATCATATTTAATTCCTCATTTAAATATATTTCAAAAATCAAATGAAAAATCTTCTTTAATCATGAATTTATTAAAGTTTTCTATTATCACACTTTCTATAATAGCACTAGCTTCTCCTGTAAAAAATCAAGACACCCAACTAATAAAAAATGATGGAATAAATATATTATTAGACTTAGATGCAAGTGGTTCGATGAATTATAATGATTTAGATAAAGAAGATACTAGTAAAAATAGATTTGATGTAGTAAAAGATATTGTAAAAGATTTTATAAAAAAAAGGCCCTCTGATAATATTGGTTTATTAATTTTTGGAGATTCTGTAATGATGGCAAGTCCATTAAGTTTTGATAAAAATGCACAAAGAGAAATCATAGATTATTTAGAAGTAGGAATGGCAGGAAAACAAACAGCATTAATTGATTCAATTGCGAGAAGTGTAAATATATTAAAAGATAAAAAAGCAAAATCAAATGTAATAATAGTATTAAGTGATGGAGAAGATACTGCAAGCAAAATTCCATTAAAAGTAGTTATAAAACTTCTTAAAAAATATAATATCAAAGCTTATACAATAGGAATTGGAAACTCTAATAAATATGTATTAAATCAAATATCAACAAACTCAAATGCAAAATCTTATACAGCATATTCAAAAGAAGATTTAATTGATATTTATGATGATATTAATAAACTTGAAAAATCTAAAATTGACCAAAATAAAATTATTTTAAAAGACTACTTATTCTTTTATCCACTATTTTTTGCTGTTTTATTTTTAATCTTATATATTTATTTAAAAAATAAAGAGTAATAACCTATTATTCTAAGCAAATTCGATGTAAGACTTTATAAGGACCTTGAACATCTTTTGTTTCATATTGAGCAAAAACAATTTCATTAACATCAAATTCAATATCATTAAAACTAGCCAATGATATATCCTTGAATACATCAGATATTTCATAAATTTTATTATATAAGCCTAAAGTTACATGAGGAGTATAAGTACTTGCACTATTCTCCTTTGATATTGAATTTAAAGAATTTCTTATCTCATCTAATATTTTTGAATCATCTTTTATTTGTAAATAAGGACAAGTAGCAAAACTGTCAAAATTTGATAATTTTAAAGGAAAAGAGTTTATTTTACTTTCTTTTATTTTTTGAATTTGTTTCAAAAGTAAGTCTTGATTAAAATGTTCATCATGAAGTAAACCTGCTGCACTTAGTGTAATATGAGCTTGTCTTAAATAATTTGCATGTAATTTATTACTTAAGTGATTTTGAAATTGTAGAATTTTTTCTGCACATCTTGAATTTGAAACTTCAATAGCCCAAAATCCAAAATGCTTAATTCCTTTGTGCCATGAAGTAAAATCGCGAAGTTCACTAGGAATTGTATATTTAAAATCTAGTGATTTAATTGTTTTAAAATCTCTTCTTTATCAGAAAAAGGAAGTTTCTTATCATAAATAATTTGACTCATTTCATCGCCTTTTCCTAAAACTAGAACAACTGAGTTTTCATCAGCCATTTCAATAGCTTTTTTAATAGCTGCTTTTCTATTAACATCAATATTTACACTTTGATGATTTTTAATGCCCTTTAAAATATCTTCAATAATTAAATCAGGGTCTTCAAATCTTGGGTTATCGCTAGTTACAATAATATGTTTTGCATAATTTGCTGCAATTTGCCCCATTAAAGGACGCTTATCTTGATCTCTATCTCCACCTGCACCAAATACACAAATAATATCTTTATGAGCAAAACTTTGTAAAACTTCTTTCATCCCATCAGGAGTATGAGCAAAATCAACAATTACTAAAGGATTATCACTAATAACTTCCATTCGTCCACTTACCCCTGCAAAGTTTTCAACAGCTTCACAAATCTCGTCTAAAGGCTTTTGAGTTGTAATATGAACAGCACTTAAAGCAGCCATTAAATTATAAACGTTAAATATTCCCATCATTGATGATGAAAAAGAGTGCATTTCATTAAAATATGAAAACATCACATGCATACCATTTTTAAAAGAATATGCTCCGACTTTATAAGTTGATGGGTCATCAAGTGAATATGCAAAACCATTTTTTACATTATATTTTACAATTTTGTCATCTTTATTAATAAGTTTTTTACACTCATCAGAAAAAAATGAATTTTTAATATTGATATACTCTTCAATAGTTTTGTGATAATCTAAATGATCTCTTGTAATATTAGTATGAATTTTAAGCTCAAAACTCAAACCTTCAATTCTTTTTTGAACTATTGCATGAGAACTTACTTCCATAATAAAAAAGTCACATTTATTCTGCATAGCTTTTTGTATATGTGCAAAATTTCCAAGTTGCATTGGAGTAGTTAGTGAGTAATCTTCAACTCTTTCATCATTGATAAAAAAACCACGAGTACCTTGAAGCGCAACTTTGTATCCTAAATCTAAAAGAATAGAATAAATAGCAGCTGCTGTTGTAGTCTTACCATTAGTTCCAGTAATTCCAATTATTTTGATACTTGACATATCAAGATAGTTTTTTAAATCACTTGAAGCAATAATTTCCTTACAACCATTATCTATAGCACTTTGTTTAAATCTTTCATTAAAAGATGAAAGTACAAAAGCAACATTTTCATTCGCTTCATTTGAATTATCTGTAAATATTTTATTATTGATTGTTAGCTGCAAAGTTCTTCTCTTCTAATCTTTTATATAGTTTTTCAATTTCATCATCATAAGCAAAATACTCATTAAACCCATCTAAGTAAGTATAAGCCGTACTATTAAAATCATTATCAATTAATTTAGTAACAAAATCAAAAAAATCATCTTTATTTTCAATTGCTACTTTTGTAGAAAACATTATATCTTCAAAAGCAATTCGAAAAGAACCTCTTGCGCTTATTAGTTTCTTAAAATCTTCATATTTTATAGCATCTAAAGCATCAACAGTAGAAAGACTTAAATCTTTAAGCATTTCCATCATTTTGTCAATATCACCATCATAAGCATCCACAATGTCTTCAACATAAGTTATAGCTTCTTCCAAACTATCTTCTTTTACTACAGAAAAATAGTCATATAAAGACAAGGCTTTTTCTTCATCTTCACTTGCAATATCACAAAATAATGCATAAATTGGGTATTCTTTATTGTCTTTAAAAGTTGATGATAATTGAGCATAAATAAATAATGCTTTTTCAAAATTTCTTTGTAAGAAAAAGCTATTAGCTTCATTTAATAATCTACTTTCATTTATCATTAAAGCTCCTCTAATTTATCTTCCATTCCTTGAGGTACATTTACAATATCTAAGTCTGGATGAATTGCAGTTTTTAATTCTTTTTCTACAATATACTTTAAAGTACTACTACTTGCACTACAACCAACACAAGAACCTTGTAATTGGATAAATACTCTTGCATCTTTAATTGTTAGTAATTCAATAGCACCACCATCTCGTGCTAACATTGGAGCAATTTTTGTTTTTATAATTGAACTTACTGGAGCTTGTAAGTCTTCATCTGAAAATGGCATCATTTTATTTTTCCTCTTTTGCTTTTTTTTTCACTAAAAATATTCCAAGTGCAGTAAGAGCTAAAATAGCTCCTATTGTTTGAAATATAAATGTTAATGTTACTTCATCTTGAAACATAATATTATTTCCTAATTCATCACTTCTTCACATCTTGAACAAAGAGAATCTTCTTTTGTTGATGTAAATTTCCAACATCTTGGACACTTATGCATTGAAGCTTTATAAACTTCAAAGTTTGTTCCATCAATCTCAAAAGAACCTAGAACTTCTGATTGAAGTTTTTCATTTGAAACAGAAGAAACTAAGAACCAATCTGAGGCTTCAGTATTATCTAAAACTAAAATATCAGAATTATTAGTATATAAATCTAATTCTAGTGTTGATTTAATCACTTTTTCTTTACTTAAAGAATCTTTGATTTCAGAGAACTTCTCTTTAGCTAATAATAACACTTCTGCATTAATATTAACTTCAACTTCTGGTAATTCAACTTTTTTATAATCAAAAATATCATTACAATCTTCTTTTAAAAATGCTGGTGCAAAAGAAAGTAATTCATCCATTGTATAAGTTAAAATACAAGCAAGTGTAGAGATTAACTTTTTAGCAATTAATGCCATCGCACTTTGAGATGCAAGTCTATGAATATCATTTTTATCATCACAATATAATCTATCTTTACATACATCTAAATAAATTCCAGATAAATCAACAACTAAGAAATTGTTTAATTTATTTAAACCTTTTGAGAATTCATAAACTTTAAATGCTTCTTCAATTTCATTAAATACTGATTTCGCTCGAGATAAAACCCATTTATCTAAAGGACCCATTTTATCAACAGAAATAATTTCTTCTAAATCAGAAACATTTGCAAGTAAAAACCTAGCTGTATTTCTAATTTTTCTATAAAGCTCAGCATTTTGTTTTAAAATATTATCAGAAATTTTTAAATCACTTTGATAATCACTCATAGCAACCCATAGTCTTAAAATCTCAGAACCATACTGTTTCATTACCTTATCAGGTGCAACAACATTTCCTTTTGACTTAGACATTTTTTCACCCTTTTCATCAACAGTAAAGCCATGAGTTAAAATTGACTTATAAGGTGCAATCTCAGATGAAGCTAAAGTAGTTAAAAGTGAAGATTGGAACCAACCTCTATGTTGATCACTTCCTTCTAAATACATATCAGCAGGGAAAGTTCCTGCATCATAATTCCCTGATCTTAAAACTGCATTTTGAGTAGAACCTGAATCAAACCATACGTCTAAAATATCAGTAGTTTTTTCTAATTCACTTGCATTATATTTTGAATTTTCAGGTAATAACTCGTGAATTTCTAAATCATACCAAGCATCACAACCTTTTTCTTCAAAAATTTTAGCAGTATGAGTCATAACTTCTTCATCAAAAATAATTTCATCAGTTAATTTATTTCTAAAGAATGCAATTGGAACACCCCAATCTCTTTGTCTTGAGATACACCAATCAGGACGTCCGTCAAGCATAGCTTTTAATCTATTTCTTCCCCATTCAGGATAGAAAGTTAAATCTTCAACAACTTTTAAAGCATTTTCTCTTAATGTTTTTTTCTCTTTTCCATACTCATCATCAATAGAGATAAACCATTGTTTAGTTGCTCTAAAAATAATTGGTGTATGAGTTCTCCAACAATGTGGATACGAGTGAGTAATATCAATTCTTTTTAATAAAGCATCACCCAATTCTTCTAAAATTGGTTCATTTGCTTTGAATACATTAATACCTAAGTATTTATCAGTATCTCTAAAAAGTTTTTCTCTTACGATTGTTTGGTCATACTTTCCAAAAGCATCAACAGGCATAATTACATCTAAATCGTATTTTAAACCTACTTTATAATCATCCTCACCATGACCTGGCGCAGTGTGAACAGCACCTGAACCTGAATCCATCATTACGTGTTCACCTAAAATAATTTTAGATTTTCTATCATTTAACGGATTAATCGCATAAGTATTTTCTAAATCATTTGGATTAATATCTTTAACAACTTTTCCAGAAATTACTTCATTTTCAATTAATGAGTTATATAATTTTTTAGCAACAATAAATTTATCATCAGTTAATACATATTCTTCTTCACCATTTAGTGAAATACCAGTATTTGCAGGAAGTGTCCAAGGAGTTGTAGTCCAAATAATTACACTTGCATCTAAAGTTTCATGTTTAAATGCAACATAAATTGATGGAGAGACTTTATCTTCATGTTCAACTTCAGCTTCAGCAAGAGCAGTTTGTGCGGCCCATGACCAGTAAACTGGCTTAGATCTTTGAATTAATAAACCTTGTTTTGCAATAGCACAAAGTTCTCTAAAAATATTTGCTTCAAACTTAAAGTCCATTGTTAAATATGGGTTTTCCCAATCAGCAATAACACCTAATTTTTTGAATTCATCTTTTTGAATATCAACAAATCTAGTTGCATGGTCTCTACATAATTGTCTTAATTTTGATTTTGGCAGTTCTTTCTTTTTTGTACTTCCAATTTTTTCTTCAACTTTTTGTTCAATTGGTAAACCATGACAATCCCAACCTGGAACATATCTAATTGATTTTCCATCAAAATAGTGAAATTTATTTATAATATCTTTTAAAACTTTGTTTAAAGCATGACCAATATGAATATGACCATTTGCATAAGGTGGTCCATCATGAAGTGTAAAAGAAGGAGCACTTTCTCTATTTTTCTTCATCTTGTCATAAACTTTTTGGTCATCCCATTGTTTATACTTTTTTGGTTCGTTTTGAGGAAGATTTCCCCTCATTGGAAACGCAGTTTTTGGTAGTAGTAAACTCTCTTTATAATCCATTTTCAAAATACCTTCAATTATCATATTTGTTGTTTTTCATTAAATCGTAGATTATAACTAAAATAAATTAAATTTTATATAATCTATATATAGTTTGAAATAAAATCATTACACTGTGTATAAATTTTACAAGGTGTTACCAATCTCTATATTTTATTGATTTATAAAGTGTTTTCTAATTTCATTTAGCTAGTCCAAAACATTTATGTGTTAATATTTTTGAGATAATTAAACAATACATAGGAAGTGTACATGAACGAAAAACATTATGAAGTTGTAATAGTTGGTGGGGGAATCTCAGGAGCAGCATTATTTTACGAACTAGCAAAATATTCTACTGCAAAAAATATTTGTATGTTAGAAAAGTATGAAGCTTTAGCTACTTTAAATTCAAAAGGTAGTAGTAACTCTCAAACAATTCACGTTGGTGATATCGAAACGAACTATACTTTAGACAAAGCGAAAATCACAAAAAGAACTGCAAAAATGATTGAAAAGTTCTGTTTACAATATGGACTAGAAGAAAAAATCATGTTTAAACATCAAAAAATGGCTTTAGGTGTTGGAAAAGAAGAAGTTGAATTTATTACAAATAGATACAATGAATTCAAAGAATTATTCCCTTACTTAGAATTATGGGATAAAGAACAATTAAGAGAATTAGAACCTAAATTAGTTTATGCCGACAAAGAGCAAACTAAAGACAGACCAGAAGAAATCGTAGCAATGGGTGCTAGAGATGAGTACACTACTGTTGATTATGGTGCTATGACTGAAGAATTAGCAAAAGCTGGTCAAGAAGCTGATGAATCAAAAACAACAGATATTTTCTATAACTCTGAAGTTGAAGATATAGAAAAAGTTGGAGATAAATACAAATTAACAACTGTAAATGGTACTGTATATACAGCTGATTTTGTTGTTGTAAACGCTGGTGCTCACTCATTATACTTAGCTCATAAAATGGGTTATGGTAAACATATGGGTTCTTTATCAATGGCTGGATCGTTTTATATTACTAGTGGTGAATTTTTAAATGGAAAAGTTTACATGGTACAAAATGATAAATTACCATTTGCTGCATTACATGGTGATCCAGATATTTTAGAAGATGGTAAAACAAGATTCGGACCAACTGCATTAGCACTTGGTGTATTAGAAAGATATAAAGGATTAAGTTCTGTTGGTCAATGTTTAAAAACTATGAATATTGATGGAAATATCTTAAAAATATTCTGGGACTTATTAAAAGATTCAGAAATTAGAAACTATGTATTTAAAAACTTCTTATTTGAAGTTCCAGGAATTAATAAAGGTTTATTTGTTAAAGATGCACAAAAAATTGTTCCATCATTAACAAAAGATGATATTGAATATGCAAAAGGATTTGGTGGTGTTAGACCTCAAGTTCTTAATAAAGATGAACAAAAACTAATGTTAGGAGAAGCATCATTAAGTGAAGGTAATGGTATTATCTTTAATATGACTCCATCTCCAGGTGCAACTTCTTGTTTAGGAAATGCACAAAGAGATATTAAAGAAGTATGTGACTACTTAAATTTAGAATTTGATGAAGAACAATTCTTAGCAGACTTAACAGATCCAGAACCTGTTTAATTTCTAAAAAATAAAATAAGAGTTTTATCTCTTATTTTATTAACTTAATTTTTAATCCAAAACTTCCATAAATAAATCTTTTTTAATTTAATTTTGTATATCATAATATATTAATAATATATAAAGGTAATACTTATGTATGATGAAATTTTCAATGACATACAAATGCAAGAACTTCAAGATATACTTAGAATTAATAAACAATCAATTACAACAGCAGAATCTTGTACAGGTGGTCTTATTTCATATATGATTACAAAAGTGCCAAATTCATCAGATATTTTTAATGGGGCAATTGTAAGCTATTCAAATAATATAAAAAATAAACAATTAAATGTAAAGAATTCTACACTTGAAAAATATGGAGCTGTAAGTGAAGAAGTTGTAAGTCAAATGCTTGATGGAATTACAAAAAAACTTGATTCAAATTATGCTATTGCAGTATCAGGAATTGCAGGTCCAGGTGGAGGCTCAATTAATAAACCAATAGGTACTGTTGTTATCGGTATAATGGGCTTTAAAGAAGAAAAAATAATTGATATTTATCACTTTAATGGCAATAGAGAAGAAGTACAAATTCAAGCAGCAAAAACAGCCCTTGCAAAAATTTATGAATTTATTAAAAAAACTATTGACAAATAAAAAGAAATCTATTATAATTCCACTCCATTTTAAGAAAATATTCTTAAGATAATAGTGACCCGTTAGCTCAGCTGGTAGAGCATCTCCCTTTTAAGGAGGTGGCCGATGGTTCGAATCCATCACGGGTCACCATTTATAAATGTTATTTGATTATGGTCCCTTCATCTAATGGTTAGGATTTTGGATTTTCATTCCAACCATAGGGGTTCGAATCCCCTAGGGATCACCACTAACATTTATATGGTCGATTAGCTCAGTTGGTAGAGCGCTACCCTTACAAGGTAGACGTCGCAAGTTCGAGTCTTGCATCGACCACCATTTTTAAGAATCACAAAATGCAGTGGCATTGATTTTTAAATCTTATTTTAATTGTGACATCTATTTACAATTTTTGTATTTAGTATTTTTAAGCGCGGTAGTAGTTTAGTTGGTTAGAACGCCTGCCTGTCACGTAGGAGGTCGAGGGTTCGAGTCCCTTCTACCGCGCCACTTTTTATTTATGTGACCCGTTAGCTCAGCTGGTAGAGCATCTCCCTTTTAAGGAGGTGGCCGATGGTTCGAATCCATCACGGGTCACCATTTATAAATGTTATTTGATTATGGTCCCTTCATCTAATGGTTAGGATTTTGGATTTTCATTCCAACCATAGGGGTTCGAATCCCCTAGGGATCACCACTAACATTTATATGGTCGATTAGCTCAGTTGGTAGAGCGCTACCCTTACAAGGTAGACGTCGCAAGTTCGAGTCTTGCATCGACCACCATTTTTAAGAATCACAAAATGCAGTGGCATTGATTTTCAAATCTTATTTTAATTGTGACATCTATTTACAATTTTTGTATTTAGTATTTTTAAGCGCGGTAGTAGTTTAGTTGGTTAGAACGCCTGCCTGTCACGTAGGAGGTCGAGGGTTCGAGTCCCTTCTACCGCGCCACTTTTTATTTATGTGACCCGTTAGCTCAGCTGGTAGAGCATCTCCCTTTTAAGGAGGTGGCCGATGGTTCGAATCCATCACGGGTCACCATTTATAAATGTTATTTGATTATGGTCCCTTCATCTAATGGTTAGGATTTTGGATTTTCATTCCAACCATAGGGGTTCGAATCCCCTAGGGATCACCACTAACATTTATATGGTCGATTAGCTCAGTTGGTAGAGCGCTACCCTTACAAGGTAGACGTCGCAAGTTCGAGTCTTGCATCGACCACCATTTTTAAGAATCACAAAATGCAGTGGCATTGATTTTTAAATCTTATTTTAATTGTGACATCTATTTACAATTTTTGTATTTAGTATTTTTAAGCGCGGTAGTAGTTTAGTTGGTTAGAACGCCTGCCTGTCACGTAGGAGGTCGAGGGTTCGAGTCCCTTCTACCGCGCCACTTTTTATTTATGTGACCCGTTAGCTCAGCTGGTAGAGCATCTCCCTTTTAAGGAGGTGGCCGATGGTTCGAATCCATCACGGGTCACCATTTATAAATGTTATTTGATTATGGTCCCTTCATCTAATGGTTAGGATTTTGGATTTTCATTCCAACCATAGGGGTTCGAATCCCCTAGGGATCACCACTAACATTTATATGGTCGATTAGCTCAGTTGGTAGAGCGCTACCCTTACAAGGTAGACGTCGCAAGTTCGAGTCTTGCATCGACCACCATTTTTAAGAATCACAAAATGCAGTGGCATTGATTTTCAAATCTTATTTTAATTGTGACATCTATTTACAATTTTTGTATTTAGTATTTTTAAGCGCGGTAGTAGTTTAGTTGGTTAGAACGCCTGCCTGTCACGTAGGAGGTCGAGGGTTCGAGTCCCTTCTACCGCGCCACTTTTTATTTATGTGACCCGTTAGCTCAGCTGGTAGAGCATCTCCCTTTTAAGGAGGTGGCCGATGGTTCGAATCCATCACGGGTCACCATAAAATCTTACAATAAACTAATCTACAAATCATATTTTCAAAGTAACTCTTTATCAAAAAAAAGATATCCTTAATATACAACTTCATTAAATTTACCTAGGATAAACTCAATGTTCAAAGCCAAAAGTCTATATCATCTAATTCTTTACAGTATACTTTTTATTATTATATTAATTTCTTTTTTTACTTTTATAATAATTAACAATGCTCATGAAGAGTTACAAGAAAAAATTCTTACATTAAAAACTGATTATTCAACTAATCAACAAGCTTTAATAAAAAATGATGTTAACTCTGTAATTAATTTTATAGATTATTACCATACTAAACATAAAAAAAATAAAAGTACTAAACAAATACAAAAAGAAGTATTAGAAGCATTAACAAAACTAAGAGTAAGTGATAATATAAATGACTATTTATTTATATATGAATTTGATGGAACCTCTTTATATCATCCAATTGAAAATACTAAAATTGGAGAAAATTTAATTAAACTTACCGATGTAAATGGAAAAAAAGTTATAGAAGAATTAATTAATATTTCAAAAAAAAATGAGGGAGGTTATATTGATTATGTTTGGTATAAACCAGATATAGAAGATAATGCAAAAAAAATATCGTATGCAAACTCATATAAAGAATGGAACTGGACTATTGGCAAAGGTGTATATTTAGATAAGATAAATAAACTTGTACTTGCAAAAAACTATGAGTACAATCAAAAAATATCTGATTATACTTTACAAATAACATCACTAACAATAATGTTAGTACTTTATTCTATATTCATTTATAAAAATGCAACTATACTTATTTTAAATGATGTAAAAGAAATTGGTAAATATTTTAAAGAATCACAAAAAAATGATGAACCAATAAATCAAAATAGAATTATTTTTGGAGAGTTTAAAGTTATTGCAAATTATGCAACAGATGCAATGAATAATATAAAATTAAAAACTCATATGCTAGAAGACTTAAATAAAAATCTAGAATATAAAGTAGATGAAAAGACAAAAGAGCTTACAAAGCTTATTGAATCACAAAAAACTTTTATAAAAAACTCCGTACATGAAATCAACACTCCTTTATCAATAATTCAAACAAATATTGATTTACTAAAAATGAAAGTTCCTGAAAACAAATATATTACCCATATAGAATCAGGAGCAAAAATAATTCAATATATTTATGATGACCTATCATATTTAATAAAAAAAGATAGAGTTATATATGAAAAAGAGTATTTAAATCTTTCAAATATCGTTATGCATAGATTAGATTTTTTTGGAGAAATTGCAAAATCAAACTCTTTATATTTTGTTAGTAATATACAAGAAGATATTTATATAAAATTTAATATTACAGAATTTCAAAGAGTTATAGATAATAATATATCAAATGCCATAAAATATTCATATGCAAAATCACCTATTTTTGTAAGACTTGATTATATAAATGATAATGAAGTTGAATTTTCAATTACAACACATTCTAAAAAAATTGAATATCAAAATAAAATTTTTGATGATTTTTATAGAGAAAATTCTGCCCGTGGTGGATTTGGTCTGGGCTTAAAAATTGTAAAAGAAATCTGTGACAAGAATTTAGTTATAATAAGATTAGATTCAAACGATAAAGAAACAAAATTTACTTATAGGTTTAAAATAAATGAAAATACTATTACTTGAAGATGAATTAATGTTAAATAACTCAATATGTGAGTATTTAAGAAATATTGGGCATATGGTTGAAAGTTTTACTGATGGACAAGATGTTATTGACAGTGTTGATACCTCTTTTGACCTTCTAATTATGGATATAAACGTTCCTACTAAAGATGGCTTTACAATTTTGTCTGAACTTAATGAAAAAAAGATATATATTCCGACAATTTATATATCTGCGCAAATTGATATTGAAGATATTTCTAAAGCATATGACTTAGGTTGTAGAGAATATATAAAAAAACCTTTTCATCTAGAAGAACTAGGTATAAAAATAAACCAATTATTAAAAAAAGATCAAAGCAATACTTCTCACATAAGATTCTCAGAAAATTACTCTTATGCAAAAGATACTCAAACCTTATATTTTAATGGAGAACCACAGAACCTAACAAAGAAGCAATTAGAGATAATTCATATTCTAGCACTTAATATAAATATGATAGTAGACTTCGAGCGATTTAGAATTGACATCTGGGATGGAGAGAATATTGATAATCCTACTATAAGAGCAGAAATCTCAAGGCTAAAAAAAGCACTAAAAGAAGATTTCATAAAGAATATTAGAGGTTTAGGTTACAAAATTGACAGATATTACTCTGTTTAACTAAGCCCATTATTTGGGCTTTACTAGCGTTATTTGCTACCTTAACGCTACCTTCAAAAAAAACTTTTCAAAAAAAATTTTAATTGCTATCTTTTTGCTATCTACACTTATTATACTTTCAATGTTAAATTATTAAATGATTCATTTATTTAATGATAAAAAATAAGGAGAGCAGGATGAGTCCAGAAAAGGCACAAGCATACTGGAAAGAAAACATTTCAATGATTCTTAAACTACTTGTAGTTTGGTTTATTGTTTCTTTCGGTTGTGGTATTTTATTTATTAACGAACTTAACGCTATTGAGATTAGTGGTGTTAAATTAGGATTTTGGTTTGCACAACAAGGTGCAATTTATGTATTCGTAGTATTAATTTTTGTTTACGTTAAAGTAATGACAGGAATTGACGAGAAATACGGCGTTCACGAATAGGAGATTCAAAAAATGGAATTACAATCATTAATTTACCTATTTGTAGGTATTTCATTCGCAGTTTATATTGGTATTGCTTTATGGGCAAAAGCTGGTTCAACTAAAGATTTCTATGTTGCAGGTGGTGGTGTTCATCCAATTGCAAATGGTATGGCGACAGCAGCAGACTGGATGTCAGCAGCTTCATTTATTTCACTAGCAGGTCTTATTTCTTTTAAAGGTTCTGATGGTGGTGCTTTCTTAATGGGTTGGACTGGTGGATACGTTCTACTTGCAATGTTACTTGCTCCTTACTTAAGAAAATTTGGTAAGTTTACAGTTCCTGATTTTGTTGGTGACAGATACTACTCTGACACAGCTAGATTAGTTGCAGTTATTTCAGTTATCTTCGTTTCGTTCACATATGTTGCTGGACAAATGAGAGGTGTTGGAATTGTATTCTCTAGATTCTTACAAGTTGATGTAAATACTGGTGTATTAATCGGTATGGGTGTTGTATTCTTCTATTCTGTTTTAGGTGGAATGAAAGGTATTACATATACACAAGTTGCTCAATATGTTGTTATGATTTTTGCATACATGATTCCTGCAATTTTCTTATCATTACAAGTTACTGATACATTCATTCCTCAATTAGGTGTGTTTGGTCAAACTACATTTGCATTTGATTCTGGAGTTTCTGTAATTCCTGAAGGAACATATCTGTTACATGCACTTGATCAGTCTATTTCTGATTTAGGATTTACTGAATATACACAACCAGGTAACTTATGGAATACATTTATGTTAACTACAGCGTTAATGCTTGGTACTGCTGGACTTCCTCACGTTATTGTTAGATTCTTTACAGTACCAACTGTTAAAGATGCTAGAATATCTGCTGGATGGGCGTTAATCTTTATTGCGATTATGTATACAACTATTTCTTCTGTTGCTGCATTCTCAAGAGTTAACTTAATCAAAAACTTACAAAACACTGAATATAAAGCGTTTGTAAATGGTGAGATTGAAGGTAACAATGGGAACTGGTTTAAAACTTGGGAAAATGGTGGATTAATTGCATGGCATGATAGAAATGGCGATGGTAAAATTCAATATGCTACAGGTAAAGCATTCGATGGAGCTAAAGGTAAACCAGCATTTGATGGTGATAAAAGAGGCGAAGATGGACATAGACTTGTAACTAATGGTAAAGGTGCTGCAGATGCTGCAGAACTTGCTAAAGGTAACGGAATTGCAAATGAGTTATACGTTGATAGAGATATCATGGTACTTGCGAATCCTGAAATTGCAAACTTACCTAACTGGGTAATTGCATTTATTGCAGCTGGTGGTTTAGCAGCAGCATTATCAACAGCAGCAGGGTTATTACTTGTAATTGCATCAGCAATTTCTCATGACCTTATGGGACAAGTTGTTTACAAAGACAAAGAAACTGGTAAATCAACATTAAATGAAAAAACAGAGTTAACTTATGCAAGAATATCAGCAGTAGCTGCTATTTGTGTTGCGGGGTACTTAGGGATTAACCCTCCAGGATTTGTTGCACAAGTTGTTGCTTTAGCATTTGGTATTGCTGCAGCTGCATTCTTCCCAACAATTATCCTTGGTGTATTTGATAAGAGAATGAACAAAGAGGGTGCGATTGCTGGTATTATTACTGGTCTTGTTGCAACTGTTGGTTATGCGTTCTATTTCATCTGGGGTGGCGGAAAACCTGAAGATTACTTCTTAGGAATTTCTCCAGCGAGCTTCGGTACGATTGGAACAATACTTCACTTAGTAGTGGCGTTAGTTATTTCTAGAATGACTCCTGAGCCTCCACAAGAGATTCAAGATCTTGTAGAGTCAATCAGAATTCCTTCTGGAGCTGGTGAGGCTGTTGATCACTAGTTAGACTTACTATAAAGTATGCCCTTGGGCATACTTTTAGTATTTTTTTATGTTAAAATTAATTAATATAAAAAAATACTAATTCAAGGAAACTTAATGAGCTTAAGAGATCAAGAAGACTTTCTTTCAAATATACATCCTTTCGAAGTTTTAAATCAAAATCAAATCAACGATTGTATTAAACATATGGATATAGCTTATTATCCAAAAGATTCAACATTAATTTGTCCAAGTAAAATATCTAATCATTTCTTTATTATTATAAAAGGTTCAGTTTATGAATATAGTGATGATGAAGTTGTTATGGATTATCATCAAGAAGATTCCTTTGATGCTAACTCTTTAATATATAATGAAACAAAACATACTTTTAAAGTTCATGAAGATTTAATTTGTTACGAATTAGAAAAGAAAACATTTTTAAAGCTAATTGAAGAAAATCAAAAATTTAAAGATTTTTTTTTAAAAAACCTTGTAAATAAAATTCAAACATTAAAAGACAAAGAGTATACATCTGAATTATCATCTTTTATGATTGCAAAAGTTGAAGATACAATTATACATGAAGCTTGTATAGTTGATGAGAATACAAAATTAATAGATGCTATTGAAAAATCAATGAACTTTAAAACATCAACAATTATTGTAAAAAAAGAAGATGAAACTTATGGGATAATTACAGATTCACTTCTAAAAGTTAAAGTATTATTAGAGAAAAGAACTCTTGATATACCAGTATCTGATATTGCGGTATTCCCATTAATGACTATTTGTAATGATGACTACTTATTTGAAGCACTTACAGTTTTAATCAAAAGAAATATCAAAAGAATTGGTGTAACAAATAATGAAGGTAAAATGATTGGTGTTTTAGAACAAATTGATGTTCTATCACATTTTGCTAATAATACATATGTTGTTGATACAAAAATCAAGAAAGCTAAAACAATTGAAGAATTAAAAAATTCAAGTAATGATTTAATTAATATTATTAAAAGTTTACAAGCAAAAGGTGTGAAAGTAAACCATATCTCAAATTTGATTGGACAACTAAATACAAAAGTTTACCAAAAACTATATAACTTAGTTGTTCCAACTGAACTTAAAAAAGATGCATGTTTGATTGTTATGGGAAGTGAAGGAAGAAATGAGCAAATCATAAAAACTGACCAAGACAATGCATTAGTTATTAAAGATGGCGTTGACGTAAATTTATATCGACCTTATATGGAAAAACTGACAGCACATCTTATAGATTTTGGTTATCCTCCTTGTGAAGGTAATATTATGGTTTCTAATCCATTTTGGTGTAAAACTGTTAGTGAATATAAAGAAGAGACAAAAAGATGGATCGATGCTCCTGATATGCAAAATTATATGGATTTAGCTATTTTCTTTGATTCTTTTGCAGTTGCAGGAGACAAGCAACTTTTAATTAATTTAAAAGATGATTTATTTGATAAACTACATGACAAAGATGTTTTTATGGCATATTTTGCAAAAGCTACTTTAGCTTTTGACACACCTAGTACGGTTGCAAATTTTATGACAAAAGTACATTATATAGATATTAAAAAAACTGCAGTTTTCCCAATTGTTCAAGGTATTAGATCATTAGCATTAAGAGAAAAAATTAGAGAAACTACAACAGTAAAAAGAATCAAAATATTAGAGCAAAGAAAAGTTTTAGAAAAAGAAAAAGCTGCCGAATTACTTGAAGCTTTTGATGTTGTAAATACTTTAAGATTAAAGTCTCAACTAGTTAAAATACTTGAAAATAAAGAAATAAACAATGAAATAGATACTCATAACCTTGGTAAAATTGAACGAGATTTATTAAAAGATTCTTTCAAAATTGTAATTGATTTTAAAAAGTTTATAGCCTACTCTTTTAAAACAGATAAGATTTCATAATGTTTAACAAGTTTTTAAAAAATTGGAATAGAAAAAAATTAAAAGATAAGAAATATGACTTCTTATTTGATGAACCTTTAAATAATGAATATGTATGTCTAGATTGTGAGACAACAGGGTTAAGCCCAAGAAAAGACGAAATACTTTCTATTGGTGCAGTTCATATAAAAGATAATAAGGTAATTATGAGAGAAACGTTTAATATTTTTGTTAAGCCTTCAAAAAATATTAGTGCTGAATCTATTAAAATTCATCATATACGTCCTATAGATTTAGAAAATGCAGTAAGTCCTAAAAAAGCAATACTAAAATTATTAGATTTTATTGGCTCTCGTCCAATAGTTGGCTATTACATAAAATTTGATATAGCAATGATCTCAAAATACACTAAACAATATATTGGAATAAACTTACCAAATGAAAGTATTGAAGTATCATCAATGTTTTTTAAATCAAAGAAAAAAACTAGTGAATATGAATTTATTGATTTAAAATTTGATACTATTATGAAAGAACTAGATATTCCATCTTTAGGAAAACATGATGCTTTAAATGATGCAATTATGACATCAATGATGTTTTTAAAACTTAGAAACTTAACTCCAGCAAAAACAACATTTTACACAAGCTAAAATATCAAGGAGTAAAAGAATAAATTATTCTTTTACTCCTTGGCGCTTCTAAAAGTTACACTTATTATTATTTAAATTTAAATTAAACTTAAATACCCTAAACACCTCTTTAACATAATTTTATACTACTATAATTAGGCTCATTTTTAAAATGCTAGACTATTGCTATGTTTTAATTTTTCAATTAGAATATATTAATTTTCTTCATTTAATAAACCGTAGGAGGCAGAAATGAATGATGAGTTAGTACAACGAATCAAAAACAACCCAAAGTATCAAGAACTAATTAAAAAAAGGTCAAGTTTTTCAATCAAACTTGCAATTTTTGTATTAGTTATGTTTTATGCATACATTTTAACTATAGCATTTGAACCAACTTTATTAGGTACAAAATTAGGTGATGGTGTAATGACAGTAGCATTTCCAATTGCAGCAGCTATTATTGTTATTAGTTTTATTACTACATTAATTTATGTAAAAAGAGCAAATGGTGAATTTGAAGATTTAACAAATGAAATAAGAGAAGATATAAAGGATGCATTATAATGTTTAGAATTTTAGCACTAATTTCTATTTTTGCAATTGCTGCATTCGCAGCTGGTGATGCAGAATTTGAAGCGGTTCAAAGAGATATTAATATTCCTGCGATTGTAATGTTCTTTGTATTTATTGGAGCAACTTTAGGTGTTACTTATTGGGCAGCTAGCAAAACAAAATCTGCAAGTGACTTTTATACAGCAGGTGGAGGAATAACTGGATTCCAAAATGGTATGGCAATTGCTGGTGATTATATGTCAGCTGCATCATTCCTTGGACTTTCTGGTTTAGTTTACTTAAAAGGTTATGATGGTTTAGTTTATGCAGTTGGATTCTTAGTTGGATGGCCTGTAATTTTATTCTTAATGGCTGAAAAATTAAGAAACTTAGGTAAATTTACTTTTGCCGATATTGCAGCTTTTAGACTTGGTCAAAAAGAAATTAGAGTATTAGCAGCATTTGGTTCTTTATCAGTTGTTACATTATATTTAATCGCACAAATGGTTGGTTCTGGAAAATTAATTCAAGTATTATTTGGTTTAGAATATGAATATGCTGTAATGCTTGTTGGTGTTATGATGATTATTTATGTTACTTTTGGTGGTATGCTTGCAACTACTTGGGTACAAATTATTAAAGCAGTTTTATTATTATCAGGTGTAACATTTATGGCATTCTTGATTTTACAACAATTTGATTTTGATTTTACATTATTAGCTACAAAAGCTGTTGAAACACATACCTTAGGTCAAGATATTATGGCACCAGGTGGTTTTATTTCTGATCCTATTTCTGCTATTTCACTTGGTCTTGCATTAATGTTAGGAACTGCTGGTTTACCTCATGTTTTAATGAGATTCTTTACAGTTGGTAATGCAAAGGAAGCAAGAAAATCTGTTGTTTATGCAACTGGTTTTATTGGTTACTTCTATTTAGTAATTGCAATTATCGGATTAGGAGCAATTGTTTTCTTAAATTCTGATGCAGGTGCACAGTATTTTGTTGATGGAAAACTATTTGGTGGAAATAATATGGCTGCAATTCACTTATCACATTTTGTTGGTGGAGATATATTCTTAGGATTTATTTCAGCTGTTGCATTTGCTACTATTTTAGCTGTTGTTTCAGGACTTACACTAGCTGGTGCATCTGCAATATCTCATGATATTTATGCTAATGTAATTTGTAAAGGTAAAGCTGATGAAGCAAAAGAAATGGCAGTTTCAAAAAGATCTGTTATTATTATTGGTGTTGTTGGTGTTGCATTAGGTATTGCTTTTGAACATCAAAATATTGCATTTATGGTAGGACTTGCATTTGCTATTGCAGCATCTGCAAATTTCCCAATTCTTTTCTTATCAATTTATTGGTCTAAATTAACTACAAGAGGTGCATTTATTGGTGGACTTATGGGTCTTATCACTGCTGTTGTACTTGTGATATTAGGTCCTGTTGTTTGGGTCTCTGTATTAGGAAATGAAGAAGCTATCTTCCCTTATAAACACCCTGCACTATTCTCTGTTGCTGTTGCATTTATAAGTATTTGGTTCTTCTCAATTACTGATAAATCGCAAAGAGCAAAAGATGAAATTCATGCTTTCGAAGCACAAAAAGTTAGAGCGGAAACTGGTTTCGGCGCTGATGGTGCTGTTGATCACTAGATTAGAAAAATAATGTTACTAAAGAGTTTATCTCTTTAGTAACAATTTATCTCTTTATATTACTATACTACTCAAAATATATAATTTTTAATATTATAATATAGCTTTTTAACATACCTTAAATTGATATTAAATTTTACTATTAAATTTAATAATTTATTATGCTTATTTTTGTTACTTTTTTACAAAATGTACATTATTTCTACATAACTTTTTATGATTTTTGAACTTTTTATGATCTTATCTATGTATAATAAATTAAGATTTGCTATTTTAATGCTACTACAATCATTAGCATTGATTATCAAAATTTAAATATAAGTATAATATTTAGTTATATTATATGACAAGGAAGCAGAATGAACAAGGACTTAGTTGAACGAATTGAATCTAATCCAAAGTATCAAGAATTAGTATCTAAAAGAACTAGTTTCGGTATAAAATTAGGTGTTTTTGTATTAGTAATGTTTTATACATTTATCATGGTAATTGCATTTAACAAAGAAGTATTAGCAACAAAAATTGGTGATGGAGTTACTACAATAGCTTTTCCAATTGCTTTAGCAATCTTAGTTATTAGTTTTATTACAACTCTTATTTATGTAAAAAGAGCAAATGGTGAGTTTGAAGACTTAACAAATGAAATTAAAAAAGATGTAAAGGATTTAATTTAATGCTTAAAATATTAACACTAATTACAATTTTTGCACTAACAGCGTTTGCTGCTGGTGATGCTGAATTTGAAGCGGTTCAAAGAGATCTTAATATTCCTGCGATTATTATGTTCTTAATTTTTATTGCTGGTACACTTGGTATTACTTACTGGGCTGCTAGTAAAACTAAATCTGCAAGTGATTTTTATACTGCTGGTGGTGGAATTACAGGTTTTCAAAATGGTTTAGCAATTGCTGGAGATTACATGTCTGCTGCTGCATTCTTAGGAGTTTCAGGTCTTATTTACTTAAAAGGTTATGATGGTGTTATCTATGCAGTTTCATTCCTAGTTGGTTGGCCAGTTATTTTATTCTTTATGGCAGAAAAGTTAAGAAACTTAGGTAAATTTACTTTTGCTGATATTGCTGCTTATAGATTAGGCCAAAAAGAAATTAGAACTCTTGCTGCGTTTGGTTCTATTGCCGTTGTAATTTTATATTTAATTGCTCAAATGGTTGGAGCTGGTAAATTAATTCAAGTATTATTTGGTATGGAATATGAATATGCTGTATTCATGGTTGGTGCATTAATGATTGTATATGTTACATTTGGTGGAATGCTAGCAACTACTTGGGTACAAATTATCAAAGCTTGTTTATTACTTTCAGGTGTATCATTCATGGCAATTATGGTTTTATATCACTTTGATTTCTCTTTTGAATCTTTAGCAGTTCAAGCTGTTGAAAATCATTCAGCAGGTGAATCAATTCTTGCTCCTGGTGGATTTATTTCTGACCCTATTTCTGCTATTTCTTTAGGTATGGCTCTTATGTTAGGAACTGCTGGTTTACCTCACGTTCTTATGAGATTTTTTACTGTTGGTAATGCTAAGGAAGCAAGAAAATCTGTTGTTTATGCAACTGGTTTTGTTGGTTATTTCTGGATTATTATTACAATCGTTGGTTTTGGTGCAATTGCATTCTTAAACTCTGCAGATGGAGCTCAATACTTCGTAGATGGTAAGTTATTTGGTGGAAATAATATGGCTTCTATTCACTTATCACATATGTTAGGTGGAAATGCATTCTTAGGATTTATTTCAGCTGTTGCATTTGCTACTATTTTAGCAGTTGTTTCTGGTCTTACACTTGCAGGTGCTTCTGCAATATCTCATGATATTTATGCAAATGTTATTAACCCAAATGCAACTGACGAAAAAGTTGTAAAAATTTCTAAAATTACAGTTATAATCGTTGGAATTGTTGGTGTTACACTTGGTATTGCATTTGAGCAACAAAATATTGCTTATATGGTTGGATTAGCGTTTGGTATTGCTGCATCTGCTAACTTCCCAATTTTATTCTTATCTATTTACTGGAGAGGATTAACAACGAGAGGTGCATTTATTGGTGGATTTATCGGTCTTATCACTGCTGTTACTCTTGTAATTATTGGGCCAATTGTATGGGTTTCTATTTTAGGAAATGAAGAAGCTTTATTCCCTTATAAACACCCTGCTTTATTCTCAGTAACTTTAGCATTTGTTTCAATTTGGTTCTTCTCTAAAACAGATAATTCTCAAAGAGGAAAAGATGAAAAAGAGATGTTTAGAGCTCAAAATGTTAGAGCAAATACTGGTATTGGGTCAGCTGGAGCTGTTGATCATTAGTAGTTTAAAACAAAGAGGATAAAACCTCTTTGTTAAATAAAAAATAAATATTTTGTAAATTTTTATTATTGATTTCAGTTTTATATCATTTTGCCTATGATAATCTTTAACTATAAGAATCAAAAATTAATAATAAAGACTTTAAAATGAGTATACTAGAACAAACAACTTTTCTAAAATCAATTCACCCTTTTGAAAATCTTACAAAAGCTCAGTTAGAGAAATTTGCTGAAGCCTTAGATATTGTCTACTTGAAAAAAGATGAAATTATACAAAAGCAAGGAGACGAACCAGAAAATATTTACTTTATTTTAAAAGGTTTAGTTCAAGAAAAACATGAAGATGAAGTTTTATCAATCTATTCAAATAATGAGTTTTTTGATCCAATTTCTCTAATTGAAAATTATTCTAAACATACTTTTGTAACTGCTCAAGAGACTATTTGTTATGTCTTAGCAAAAGAAGTTTTTATTAAAACTTTACGAGAAAATAGCTTATTAGAGAGTTTTTTCTTTCAATCAATATCTCAAAAACTAAATGCAAATATTAATAATGAAAAAAACAAAGAACTTTCAAATTTAATGGTAGCAAAGGTAAAAGAAGCAAATGTCCATCGGGCTATAGTTTTGCCTTATGAAACATCTATTTTTGATGCAGTTACTACAATCAAAAAAGAGAAAGTTCCAACTTTACTTTTAAAAGATGATGAGAATAAAATGTATATTGTTACAGATTCAGATTTTAGAGAAAAAGTAATTTTAAATAGAATGGATTTTGATGATATTGTTGGAAAAATATCAAATGAAGGTCTAGTATACGTTAATGAAAATGATTTTTTGTTTAATGCACAATTAATCATGGCTAAACATGGATTAAAAAGAGTCGTAGTAAAAAATGATAATGATGAAATTTGTGGAATTATTGACCAAATATCTTTATCTTCTTTCTTTGCAACACATACATTCTCTGTATCAAATACAATTGCAAAAGCCGAAACAATTGAAGAATTAAAAAAAGCAAGTCAATCTTTTACAAAAATTATAAAATCTCTTAATGCAAAAGGTGTAAAAGTAGATTTTATTTCTAAATTAATTAATCAATTAAATAGAAATGTAATGGATAAACTATTTAAAATGACTGCACCAAAAGAATTATTAACAAATGCCTGTCTTGTTGTTATGGGTAGTGAAGGGAGAGGTGAGCAAATACTAAAAACGGACCAAGATAATGCTTTAATAATAGATGATAATTGTTCTTTAAGCGATGAAGAAATATTAAAATTCACACATGAATATACTGAATATCTTGTTGATTTTGGATTTCCTAGATGTGAAGGTAATATTATGGTTTCAAATCCATATTGGTGTAGAAGACAAAAAGATTATAAAGATCTAATTTATGAATGGATAACACAACCAAGTGGTGATAACTTTATGAATCTTGCAATTTTTTATGATGCAATGGCTGTAAATGAAAATAGAGCAATGCTTACAGAACTAAAAGAATATATTTTTAAAATAGGCTCAACTTCAAAAACATTTTATATGCATTTTGCAAAAATCATTATGGATTTTGATGTTCCTTTAGGTTTCTTTGATGGTTTTGTTTTTGATTCAAAAAATAAAGAACATAATAATGAAATTGATATTAAAAAAGGTGGTATTTTTATAATTGTACAAAGTATAAGAACATTATCTTTAGAATATAAATCAATGAGATTAAATACAATAAAAAGAATCAAGGAACTTCAAGAAAAAGGAGAACTTGATGAAGAGTTTGCTTCAGAATTAATTGAAGCATTTAAATTCTTATTAACAATAAAATTAAAATCTAATCTTGAAAAAATGGATAGTGGTGAAGTTATTGATAATTATATAAATCCCGATAATTTAAATACAATGGAAAAAGATTTATTAAAAGACAGTTTTAAAATTGTTAATAGATTAAAGAAAAAACTAGAGCATCATTATAAGTTGAATTATGTTTAATCAAATAAAAAACTACTTTAATAAAAAAAATCTAAAAGATGAAAAGTACTCTTATCTTTTTGATAAAGCTAATGATGATGAATTTGTCTGCTTTGATTGTGAAACTACAGGTTTAGATCCAAAAGTTGATGATATTATATCTATAGGTGCTGTAATTATAAAAAACAATACAATAATTTCAAGTAAAAAGTTTGTAAGATTTGTAAAGCCAAAGACAAAACTACAAATAGAAGCAATAAAAGTTCATCATATAAGAGAGATGGATTTAGAAGAAGCAGAAGATATTGATAATGTTATTGAAGAATTTCTTGACTTTATTGGCAATAGAAAACTTGTTGGTTATTACTTAGAGTTTGATATTGCAATGATAAATAAATACATAAAACCAAAACTTGGAATATACCTACCAAATAAAAATTATGAAGTATCTGCAATTTATTATGATTATAAAATTGAAAAAATTCCTCAAGCAAATATTGATTTAAGATTTGACACGATAATGAGAGATTTGCAAATTCCTACTATGGGAAAACATGATGCATATAATGATGCAGTTATGACTGCTTTAATATTTGTAAAACTAACAAATTTTCCAAAAGTTAAAATCAGATAGTTAATATCGTTTAATTATTACACATAACGTACAACTTTTATACATTTTACTTTAAAGAAATCTCTTTAAAGGGTATTTATATCATATTTTATTACCAAAAGTCACAATTTTATATTTTTAAAATTTTTATGTATATTTTATGTACTTTTAGAAAAATATAATATACAATATATATCGAAGAAGGTTATAAAATTATGCTATCTATTTGCTATGATTTTTAATTATAATCTTTCACAACTTTATAAAGTAGAAAGGATAACGTAAAATGGGTTTAATCGAAAGTATTAAAGAGAAAGCAAAATCAAATTTAAAGACTATTGTTCTTCCAGAGACAGAAGATGAAAGAGTACTTAAAGCTGCTCAACAAGTATTAGATGAAAAAACAGCAAATGTTGTTTTAATTGGTAATGAAGAGACTATTAAAACTCAAGCTGCATCTTGTGGAGCTTTTATTGGTGGAGCTACAATTATTGATCCTAAGTCATTTGATGGTATTGAAAAATATATTGATGAGTTAGTTGAACTTAGAGCAAAAAAAGGTTTAACTAGAGAAGAAGCTACAGAAATCATGACTACAGAACCAAGATTTTTTGGTTGTATGATGGTAAGACTTGGCGATGCTGATGGTTTAGTTGCTGGTTCAAACTCACCGACTGCTGATGTTTTAAAAGCTGCAATTCAAGTTATTAAAACAGCTCCTGGTATTAAAACAGTATCATCTGCTTTTGTTATGGAAACAGCTGATGGTAAATTTGGAGATAATGGTTTAATTCTTTTTGCAGATTGTGCTGTATTACCAGATCCAAATGCTGAGCAATTAGCTGATATTGCATCTTCAACTGCTGCAACTGCTAGTTCTGTAGTTGGTTTAGATCCAAGAGTTGCAATGTTATCATTCTCAACAATGGGAAGTGCTAAGCATCCATTAGTTGATAAAGTACAAAATGCTGTACAAATCTTAAAGGATAGAAACGTTGATTTCGCTTTTGATGGTGAAATGCAAGCAGATGCTGCAATTGTTGAAGCTATTGGAGCAAAAAAAGCACCAGGTTCAAAAGTTGCTGGTCATGCAAATGTATTAGTATTCCCAGATTTACAAGCAGGAAACATTGGATATAAATTAGTTCAAAGATTTGCAGGAGCGGATGCTCATGGACCAATTGTTCAAGGTTTAGCAAAACCTGTAAATGATCTTTCAAGAGGTTGTTCAGTAGAAGATATCTCAAATTTAGTTGCAATTACAGCAACTCAAGCATAACAATTAAATTAAACTAAAAAAAAGGAAGCAAATATGTTAGTATTTATTTTAAACGCAGGAAGTTCGTCATTAAAGTATCAGTTAATGAACCCAGTAAGCAAAGAAGTTTTAGCAGTAGGGCTATGTGAAAGAATAGGAATTGATGGTGTTTTAAAACATGAATTTGGTGATGATGCAAAACTTAAATTAGAAGTTGCAATGCCTACACACAAAGAAGCTATTGAATTAGTATTAAAAACATTATGTGAGGGTGAAGGTAAAGTTATTGATTCAATTAATGATATTGATGCAATTGGACATAGAGCTGTTCATGGTGGAGAAGAATTTGCTTCATCTGTAATGGTATCTCCAAAAGTAATTGAAACAATGAAAAAGTTAATTCCTTTAGCTCCTTTACATAATCCAGCAAACATTATGGGAATGGAAATTTGTCAAGAATTAATTCCAGGTAAACCTAATGTTGCTGTATTTGATACTGCATTCCATCAAACAATGCCTGATTATGCTTACATGTATGCATTACCTTATGACCAATATACTAAACATGGTATTAGAAAATATGGTTTCCATGGTACTTCACATTACTTTGTATCAAATGAAGCGCAAGGTATGTTAGACAAAAAACACAATACAAGAGTAATTGTTTGTCATTTAGGAAACGGTTCATCTGTATCTGCTGTTTTAAATGGTAAATGTATTGATACATCAATGGGTCTTACTCCTGTTCAAGGTTTAATGATGGGAACTCGTGCTGGTGATGTTGGTGCTGGTGCACTTTCATATATGATGAGTCAAGAGAATTTAACTATTGATGGTGCTTTAGATGTAATGAACAAAAAATCAGGAATTTTAGGAATCTCTGGAAAATCTTCAGATTTAAGAGAAGTTCTTGAAGGTATGCAAGCTGGTGATGAAAGATGTAAATTAGCAGTTGAAATGGTAGCATATAATATCAAAAAATATGTTGGAGCTTATGTTGCTGCACTTGATGGTGTTGATGCATTATGTTTCACAGGTGGTATTGGTGAAAACTCAGCATTAATCAGAGAAATTGTTTGTGCTGGTCTTGATGGAATGGGATTAAATATAGATCCAACTAAAAATAATAAAAGATCACAAGAGCCTAGAGATATTGCTACAAATAGTTCTACTGCTAGAATCTTTGTTATTCCTACAAATGAAGAGTATGTTATTGCAAATGATACATATAAAATCGTTACAGGACTTGAAAAGTAATTCAAACATAAAAAAAGCAGATAGTTTAAAACTATCTGCTTTTGTCTTCTTTAAATCAAAAGAAACTTTCTAATAAGCTTTTAATCCACTTACAAAATTCATTGAAATAGATGAAACAGTTTCACTAATAAATTTATCAATAAACTTATCAAATTTATCTTGTTTTTGCCAAATAGCAATATCAACTTCTGCTAACTCAACAATTGCTTTCTCTGCACTTGAAACAGTAGCTACCTCATCAACTAAACCAACTTCTTTTGCTTGAGATGCAGTAAATACTTTTGCATCAGCAAATTGCGTGTGATTTTTAACATCAAGTTTTCTAGCATTTGCAACATCTGTGATAAACATATTATAAGTATCATCAATTATACTTTGTAATTGTTCTTTTTCATAATCAAACCATTTTCGTGTAGGAGTCCCTGATTCTTTATATTTTCCAGCTTTTACAGTTTGTGTAGAAATTCCAATTTTTGCCATTAACTCTTCAGTGTTAACACCTTGCATAATAACTCCAATAGAACCTACCATTGCACCAGGATTTGCAATAATTTTATCACTCCAAATAGAAGCATAGTAAGAACCACTTGCAATTATTCCACTTGCATATACAACAACAGGTTTAATTGCACTTAATTCTTTGATGGCATATGCTAATTCAACAGAAGGAGCAACTGCACCACCTGGAGAATTAACTTCTAGTAGCACACCTTTAATATTTACATTTTGTTTTGCTTTTTGAATTTCACCCATGGTTTTACTAACATCTAGAATTGGACCAAAAAGTTCAATTTTTTGTAAATTAGCAACTTCAAAAGTGCCATTTTGGTTCATTTTATCATTTGGTGAGTAAACAACAAAATACATTATTGTTAAAAATACTATTGTTTTAAAATATTTTGTAATAAAGTCTAATATTGCAATAATTGGTGAAAACAATATTTTAAAAAAATTAAACAAACTCTCCTCCTATTATAGTTTTATTTACAGATTTAGTATGTAAAATAATTTGCATCGCTAAATCTTCTTTATCTTCAATTTCATCTGGTAATTTAAAAGATATTATATCTGCGTCTTTTTGTTTTTCTAAACTTCCTTTATTCAATCCTAAAGCAATATTACCATTTAAAGTAGCAGCTTTTAAAAGAGTTTTAGAAAATTCGATTATATTTTCATCTACATGAATCATTAAAGCAGTTCTTAACTCATCAAACATAGATAAAGAGTTATTTGAACTCAAACCATCAGTTCCAATAGAAAACTTTATATCTTTTAATTTTGATAAATCTAATTTACTATTGTTAAGCACCCTATTTGATG
This sequence comes from Poseidonibacter parvus, assembly GCF_001956695.1. NCBI lineage: Bacteria > Pseudomonadati > Campylobacterota > Epsilonproteobacteria > Campylobacterales > Arcobacteraceae > Poseidonibacter > Poseidonibacter parvus. Next base: position 674,847 of record NZ_CP019070.1, on the reverse strand, counting down.
TGGGACAGTGATTAATAACTGCATTCAAAGATTTTATCTTTTCAAAGTCAGCATTACTTGCTTCCACACAATGTGTGAAAGAGAGTTTTTTAACATTTGAGAATTGTGTTAAAAACTCCATAGGTTTTGTAACCGCTGTACTTTGATTTAAAAAGTTTTTAAAAAAATCTATAAATAAACCTTCATTTTTATGTAACCATTCAAACTCTTCACTTGATTCTAAAAAATGACTTGAAACAGCAAGATTCTCTTTTTTTGCTAATGCTAAACTCTCTCTTACTAAAAACGGATGCACTGAATAAGGAGAATGAATAGCAACAGCTGGAATAAAACTTTTTGAAGAGCACTGTTTAGCACTTTCAAGTCTACTTTTAAAATCAGCAAACAATGTATCAGCCATATCTGCCTTACTTCCAATTATTTCACAAAAAAATACAGTATTAATAGGTGATTTTACACATGGTTCTAAATCAAATGAATAAGATGAAATTGCACCAATTGTTGTAGTACCTGTTTTTTTCATTCTATCAAGTTTTGTAGAAATTAATTTTTGAGTAGCTTTTTCTATTAAAGTATCTCTATTTTTAATAACAGAGTTTAACCAATCTAAAAAGTTACCATATTTTAATGTTGTTGTATTTGCGCAAAATTCTAAATGAACATGAGAATTAATAAGTCCAGGCATTAAAACAGAGTTTGCTTCTGCTTCTTGTATTTCTTCATTTGGATATTTTTTTTGGATATTTGAAATTGTATCAATATCAATAATTTTGTCAGAAAAAACAATAGCACCATTTTCAATGATGCTAAAGTTTTCATCGCAGGTAATAACCCACTTAGCACTTAATATATTCATTTATATTGAATTATTCAGTTACTTCTTGTTGTTGAGCTTCTTCAACAGCTTTAATTTCAGAAATAATTTGCATTAATGCAATTAATCCCATGTGGTAACCAAATGGTCCAAATCCTGAAATAACACCAGTAGTTGCGCTTGCAGTTACAGATTTTTGTCTAAACTCTTCTCTTTTGTAAATATTTGAAATATGTACTTCTACTGTTGGAAGTTCAACTGCACTTAATGCATCTTTAATAGCAATAGATGAGTGAGAATAAGCAGCTGGATTAATCATAATTCCATCTACAGTTCCTAAACATTCTTGAATTCTATCAACTAATTCACCTTCTAAGTTTGATTGGAAAAACTCTAATTCAACTCCATTTTGTGAAGCTGCGTTTTTTAATTGATCGTGAATTTGTTCTAAGTTCATTGGACCATAGATGTGTTGCTCTCTAATACCTAACATATTTAAGTTTGGTCCTTGAATTACGGCTATTTTCATATTATATTCCTTTTATAAAATTTAGGTAAGATTATATTTAAATTAACGTTAAACCATACCAAAGGAAAGAGATTTTATGAAAAATTTTATTTTATTAAATGAGAATGCTGTATATTTTGAAGCTTCTTTTTCTTGTGATAATGTACTTTTTTTATCACTAAGTGGAGATAATTATTTTATTACAGATGCAAGATATACAACAGAAGCAAAAGAGTTTACAAAAAACTGTGAAGTAATTGAGTCATCAAACTTAATAAAAACAGCACAAGAAATATTAATCAAAAACAAAATTAAAAAAATAGTATTTGATCCAAATGATTTTAAATATTCTACTTATGTAAAATTGTCAGAAAATATTAAAACAACTCTTATTCCAAAAGAGAACTTTTCAAAATTAAAAAGAATAATAAAAACAGATGAAGAAGTTAAAATATTAAAAAAAGCAGCAAAACTTGGTCGTGAAGGGTTTAAAGATTTAGCTAAATTTATTAGAAAAAATGGCTTTAAACAAAGTGAGCAATATTTATTTTTCAAAGGTATTGAAAAAATGAGTCAAAGTGGAAAACTAGACTTAAGCTTTGATCCAATTATTGCCATAAATGAAAATGCAGCAAAACCACATGCCTTACCTACTTCAAAAAAACTAAGAAAAGATGATTTAATACTAGTTGATGCAGGAGTAAAATATAAAAGGTATTGTTCAGATAGAACTTGTGTTACATCTGCTAATTTTGAAAAACTTACTTTTAAAAGAGAGCAAAAGTTTAAGAACAAAAAACATCAAAAAATTTATGATTTAGTTTACAAAGCACAATTAAATGCAATTGAAAAAGCACGTGTAGGAATGAAAGCCTCTCAAATTGATGCACTAACACGTACTGTAATTGAAAAAGCAGGATACGCAGATAAGTTTATTCATAGTACTGGTCATGGTGTAGGCCTTGATATTCACGAATTTCCAAATATAAATGCTAAATCAGATGTGATAATTGAAGATAATATGGTTTTTACAATTGAACCTGGGATTTATTTACCAAAAGAGTTTGGTGTTAGAATTGAAGATACTGTTGTTATGAAAAATGGTAAAGCTGTAATATTATAAGTTAAAGCTAATAAAGATAAAAGAAGAAAAATTTGAAAAAAAAAATTAGCAAAGATTTAACACTTTTTTATACTCCAAATTTTCCTAAATCTTATAAAAAAGATACAAGAAAAAAATATCATGTAACCATTGGTATTGGGGGAAATATTGGAAATATGAAAAAAACATTTGATAAATTAATCTTATGTTTAAAACAAGATACGAGATTTACTGTACTTAGAACATCACCACTTCTACTTAATCCTCCCTTTGGATTCTTAGAACAAAATGATTTTTTAAATGGTATAATCACGTTTAAAACTAATCTTAGTGCAAATGCTGTATTAAAAGCAATGCAAAGATATGAAAACAAATTCGGAAGAAAGCGATCCTTTCAAGATGCGCCTAGAACCTTGGATATAGATATAATCTTTTTTGATAATAAAAAAATCAATACAGAAAAACTTATTATTCCTCATAAAGATCGGGCAAATAGAGAATCAGTGATTATTCCTTTAGAAGAAATGAAAAGGATATATAAATGAAGAAAAAAGTAGTTGTAGGAATGTCAGGTGGCGTTGATTCTTCAGTTACTGCTTTATTATTAAAGCAACAAGGCTATGAAGTACAAGGCTTATTCATGCGAAATTGGGAATATGGAATTAAAGGTAGCCAATGTCCTAATAGAATCGAGTTTGAAGATGCAAAAAAAGTAGGAAAACTTTTAGGAATTGATGTAAAAGGAATTGACTTTGTTGAAGAATATAGAACAAAAGTATTTGATGTATTCTTAGAAGGTCTAAAAAAAGGTCTTACTCCTAATCCTGATATTTTATGTAACCGTGAGATTAAATTTAATGTATTTTTAAATGAAGCAAAAAAAATGGGTGCTGATATGATAGCAACTGGACATTATGCAAAAATAGCAAAAAATGGTGAGCATTTTGTATTAGATACTCCAAAAGATTCTTCAAAAGATCAAACATATTTTTTACATGCACTATCAAGCGAACAACTTTCACATGCAATGTTTCCACTTGGAGATTTAACAAAGATGGAAGTTCGAGAAATAGCAAGAGAGCATAATTTAAGTGTTAGTGATAAAAAAGATAGCACGGGAATTTGTTTTATTGGTAATCAAAGATTTGATGAATTTATCACACAACATTTAAAAGCAGTACCTGGTGATATTATTGATGAACATGGAAAAATAATAGGAAAACACAAAGGTCTTATTTGTTATACATTAGGTCAAAGAAAAGGTATTGGTCTTGGTGGTATTAAAGAAACAGAAAGTGATGGTCATATTCATAAACCATGGTATGCTGCTAAAAAAGATCTTGAAAATAATACCTTAACAGTTGTTCAAGACACAGTTCATCCACTACTAATGAATGAAAATGTTGAAGCTAGTCATATGCATTGGGTTTTAGAAACACCTGCAAAAGTTGGGGATAAATTAATGGCACAAGTTCGATATCGTCAACAAAAACAAGCATGTACTGTTGTTGAAACTAAAGATGATAAAGTAATAGTAAAATTCGATAAACCACAAAGAGCTGTAACTTTAGGACAAAGTCTTGTTTTATATGATGGCGATTATTGCTTAGGTGGCGGATTTATAAGTGATTATTCTTAAGTGTCTGTAATGAAAAAAAAAGTAATGGTAGGCATGAGTGGAGGAATTGATTCTTCTGTGACTGCTTATATGCTTCAAAAAGATGGCTATGAAATTGAAGGAGTTTATTTAAAACTTCATAATAGAAATGATGGTTATCATGAAAAAAACTTAGAGCATATTGAAGATATAACAAAGTTTTTAAATATTAAATACCATATTTTAGATTTAAGTGATAAATTTACACGTGAGATTTATGATTATTTTGTAGAGTCTTATCTAGAAGGTACAACACCAAATCCATGTGTAAAATGTAATAAACAAATTAAATTTGGTTCAATGTTAAAATTTGCACAAGATAAAGGCTGTGATTTTTTAGCAACAGGACATTATGCTAAAAGTGATGGAACTTTTGTTTATGAAGCTGATGATAAATCAAAAGACCAGAGCTATTTTTTATCACAGGTTGATAAAAAGGCAATTGCTTTCATGAAGTTTCCATTAAGTACTTATAAAAAAGAAGATATTCTTAAATTTGCAAAAGATTTAGATAATGTTTTTGAAAAAATTACACAAAAAAATGAATCTCAAGAGATTTGTTTTGTTGAAACTGTTTATACAGATGTGATTAAAAAACACGCAAATATAGATATGCCGGGAGATGTTTTAGATGAAAAAGGCAATATTGTAGGAGAGCATAAAGGTTATATGCACTATACAATTGGAAAAAGAAGAGGTTTTACAGTAAAAGGTGCACAACATCCACACTTTGTAAAAGAATTAAATCCTAAAACAAATACCATTGTTGTAGGTAAAAAAGAAGTCTTAGAAGTAAATGAAGTTATAGCAAATGGACTTAATATGTTTATTGATGATAAAACTTTTACTGCAAATGTAAAATTAAGATATAGATCAAACGCAAATCCTTGCGAAGTTAAAATAGAAAATAATAAAGCATATATAAAGTTAAAAGAACCCGCATTTGGAGTTGCATCTGGTCAACTTGCAGTTTTTTATGATAATGAAAAAGTTTTAGGAAGTGCGTGGATTGAAAGTACTAAATAATTTAGGAGTTAAACTCCTAAATTATTCTTATATTAAAATGAGTAAGCTAAAGTAGCAGTAGCATAATCACTATCGTTACCAGGAGAAGCTTCTTCATCATATTTTACATATAATAAAGATAATCCTAAGCTATCAGTAATGTTATAAGAAGACATTAAATTTAACTCTTTTTCCTCACCATTTACTGCATAGTCTGTTTCACCATATAATAATCCTAAATCAACTCCTGCAATTGAGTATCCTAAAGAACCATATACTGTTTTTGCATCTGCTGAATAAGTATTTTCACCTTTATCGAATGGAGAAATATTATCACCATATGAATCAATTCCACCTGTTCCACCTGTTTTATCTGTTTTGATATATCCTAAAGCTGCTGAGATTCCTGCAATTGAAGTACTTGCTTCTACATGTCCTATTGATCCATCTGAAATACTATTTGCAGTTCCATATACTGTATCTACATCACTTGCTGCATATTGTGCAACTAAACCAAACATATCTGTAGAGAAACTTGCTTTTAATCCATAGAAGTTAACGGCATCTGGTGCACTATAGAAATAAGGATTTAATTCAACATTTTTTAATCCAGTATATTTCACATCAACTACATATACACCATCTTCTGTTACTTCTGCAAATTCTTCTATTTCATCTTCATCTGCTACTGCTTGTTGGTTTACATAACCTACAACAATTGATGTATTTGGTATTGCTGTAATTCCTGCAACTACTGCTTCATTATAATCACCTAACCATTCTAAATCAATTGCTTGTCTACCAACAGTTAAAGAAAATGCATCAGTTGCATAGCTTACATTTGCTTCTGTCATTACCGCTTTTGCTCCTAATGGAGCTGAATTACCAAATACATGTCCTGCTCTAAATCCAGCTTTTGCTTTTAATCCTTTGAAAGATGCTGTTTCATATGCTAATCCTGTTGTTGCTGCTGCAAAATCACTATCAGGATTTCCATCTTTATTATCTGCTGTAGAACCATATAATGTTATATCTCCTGATACACTACCTGTTTTGAATGCTTCATCTATTGAATCTGCTCCAAATGCCATACTTGTACTTAATAATAAACCACATGTTACTAAACTAATTTTTTTATTCATATAATTTCCTTTTATTTTAATTATTTATAAATATGTACGCGCTACATATTATTTTTTTTAGAAGAACATTAAAATTTTATCAATATTTTTAAATTTAGTATACATAAATTTTGTATACTAAATATACATTTTATTTTTTCTATTCATTAAGTACTATTTAGATAAAATCGCAAATATAAACATATTAATTAAGGGAATTTTCATGTCAAGATATAAAATTTTTAGTGGAACTGCAAATCCTGAGTTTGCTGCAAAGGTTGGAAAGTATTTAGGAGTACCAGTATCTAATGCTAAATGTAACTCATTTAGTGATGGAGAAATGTCTGTTCAAATTACAGAAAGTGTAAGAGGTCAAGATGTATTTATAATTCAACCTACATGTGCTCCAACAAATGACAATTTAATGGAACTATTAATTATGGTAGATGCATTAAAAAGATCTAGTGCAAAATCAATATCAGCAGTAATTCCATACTATGGATATGCAAGACAAGATAGAAAAGCAGCTCCAAGAGTTCCTATTACAGCAAAATTAGTTGCAGATTTACTAGAAGCTGCTGGGATTACAAGAGTTGTAACTATTGATTTACATGCAGCTCAAATTCAAGGTTTCTTTAATATTCCAGCTGATAACTTATTTGGTTCTATTTTATTTGTTGATTATATCAAAGACAAAAAATTAGCAAATCCTATTATTGCAAGTCCAGATATTGGTGGAGTTGCACGAGCTAGATCTTATGCTGATAAATTAGGATACGATTTAGTAATCGTTGATAAAAAAAGAGAAAAAGCTAATGAATCTGAGGTTATGAATATTATTGGTGATGTTGAAGGTAAAGATGTAATTTTAGTTGATGATATGGTTGATACAGCTGGAACACTTGTTAAAGCTGCAGAAGTATTAAAGAAAAGAGGTGCAACTTCTGTAATGGCTTGTTGTACTCATGCTGTTTTATCAGGACCAGCATATGATAGAATTGCAAATGGTGTTTTAGATGAATTAATTGTATCTGACACAATTCCTACACGAAAAGATGCTAAAAAGATTACAGTATTAACTGCATCTGTTATAATTGGTGAGACAATAAGAAGAATTCAAAATAATGAGTCTGTAAACTCGATTTTTATCGCTTAATATACAAATTACAATTTTTTAGCTATAATACGAAAAATTATTAAAATTAAAGGAAAAACAATGAAAAAAATTATTTTATCTACAGTTGCTTGTGCAACAATGATGTTAGCAGCAAATGAGTACAAATATGAAATTACACCTATGATTGGTGGAGCGTATACAGAAGGTAACTTAGGTATGCAACAAAACTACGTAAACGGTGGTTTAGCTTTAGGATTTAATCAAACTGATTCTATGATAGATCAAGTTGAGATTGCAGCATTCAGAACAGTTGAAGATGCAAAGTATTATAACTTAGGTGGAAGAGATACTGGAATTACTAGAGTTTTTGTTAACTTAGTTAAAGATTACCCATTATCTTCAAACTTTTCATTATATGCATTAGCTGGTGCTGGTGTTGAATTCTTTGATGATGAAGCTAATGACAATAATGAAAATGGAATTGTAGGAAACTATGGTTTTGGTTGGAAGTATAAAATTGCTGAACAATTTGCATTAAAAGCAGATGTAAGACACTTAATTGAAGCTGATCATGGAGATAACACTTTATTATATAACTTAGGTTTCTCTATTCCATTTGGACAAGTAGCTAAAGCAGCTCCTGTTGTTGCAGCTCCTGTTGTTGTAGCTCCAATGGATTCAGATAACGATGGTGTAATTGACGCAAAAGACAAATGTCCAAATACTGTTGCAGGTGCTACTGTAAATGCAATGGGTTGTGAAATGGATGATGATAAAGATGGTGTTGTAAATAGATTAGATCAATGTCCAAATACTATTTCTGGTGCAAAAGTTGATACTGTTGGATGTATGACATTAGTTAATTTAAATATTAACTTTGATACTAACTCTGCAGTTGTAAAAGATCAATACAATAAAAGAATTGCTAACTTTGCAAATGCAATGAAAAACAACACAAAATTAAAAGCTACAATTGAAGCACATACTGATTCAGTTGGTTCTGCTAAATACAACCAAAAATTATCAGAAAAAAGAGCAGCTTCTACAGTTGAAGTTTTAAAATCATTAAATATTGATGCATCTAGATTAACTGCTGTTGGTTATGGTGAAACTAAACCAGCTGTATCTAATATGACAAAAGAAGGAAGAGCTCAAAATAGAAGAGTTCATGCTGTTATTACTAAATAATTAGTTTCTTCTTATAAATAAGATTAGGATTAAATCCTAATCTTATTACTTTTTCTCCTCAAAACATCTTCAAAATTAAATTTTATAACATAAAAAAAAACTTTTAATAAAAAAATCAATAAATTTTGCTATAATGAATTAAATTATTTAAATACAAGGAAGTTAAATGAAAAAAATTTTATTAACATCTGCATTATGTGCATCTATTATGTTCGCTCAAAGTGCACCAAGTAGTAACTATAGCTATGAAGTAACTCCTTTTGCTGCAGGAATTTTATCTGATAGTCAATCAAATCTTGCAAATGACAATTATGCAAATGCTGGTATTTCATTAGCTAAAAATTTAAAAGAATCTTTTTTAGACCAAGTTGAACTTGCAATTATGAGAAGTGATAGCCTTAATTATAAAGGTACAACAAATGGAAATACTAATATTAATAGAGTATTTTTAAATGCTGTGAAAAAATTACCATTAACTGAAAAATTAGCTGCTTATGGTTTAGTTGGTGCGGGATACCAAGATGTAACTCAAGAAATAAAAGATCATGATGATTCGGCATTAGTAAACTATGGTGTTGGATTAAGATATGATCTTCCATATTATGGAGTTGCTGTAAAAGGTGATGTAAGACACTTATTTGGATTTAATGACAAATCAAATGATGTAATGTATACACTTGGACTTGCAATGCCTTTAGGTAAAAAATACTCAGAAAATATTGCTGCTAAAGTTCCAGTTATTGAAGAACCTGTTGCTGTTGTACCAGTTGTTGATGGTGATGACGATAATGATGGAGTATTAAATTCAAAAGATTTATGTCCAGATTCACTTCCAGGTGCAGTTGTTAATGAAAATGGTTGTGAAATTGATGATGATAATGATGGAATTGTAAACAGACTTGATAAATGTCCAAATACATCTCCTGATGTTCAAGTTAATGAAGATGGTTGTGTGGCAACAATCAACTTAAATATTAAATTTGATACTATGTCTGATAAAATCAAATCTAGATACAATTCTAAACTTCAAGAGTTTGCAAATTTATTAAATGAAAATACAAACTTAAAAGCTACAATTGAAGCACATACAGATTCAAGAGGTTCTGAAAGCTACAACCAAAGACTATCTGAAAAAAGAGCTGCTTCAACAGTAAGATCTTTAGAAAAATTAAATATTTTACCTTCAAGACTTCAATCAATTGGATATGGAGAAACTCAACCAATTGCTACAAATGATACAGCTGAAGGAAGAGCAGAAAACAGAAGAGTTACAGGTTTAATTAACCAATAACAAACAATAATCTTCTAAAATATATAAGACTTAGATAAATTATCTAAGTCTTTATCTACACAGTAAAACTACTACTTTTAAAATTTAACAATAAACTTACAAAACTTTAGATATAATCGCGATAAATAATAGACATTAAGGATAATAACCTTGCAAGAAAATATTAGAAACTTTAGTATCATTGCTCATATTGATCACGGAAAATCAACACTAGCTGATAGAATAATTCAAGAATGTGGTTCAGTAGCCGATAGAGATATGTCAGCACAAGTAATGGATACTATGGATATTGAAAAAGAACGTGGTATTACAATTAAAGCACAAAGTGTAAGACTTGATTATGTAAAAGATGGTCAAAACTATGTTTTAAACTTAATTGACACTCCAGGACATGTTGACTTTTCTTATGAAGTAAGTAGGTCTTTAGCTTCATCTGATGGTGCACTTTTAATTGTAGATTCAACTCAAGGTGTAGAAGCTCAAACTATTGCAAATGTATATATTGCAATGGATAATGATTTAGAGTTATTACCAGTTGTTAATAAAATTGATTTACCTTCTGCTGATCCTGATAGAGTGTTAGAAGAAGTTGAAGAAGCTATTGGACTTGATTGTACAGAGCACAACTTAATATCTGCAAAAACAGGATTAGGTGTAAGAGATTTAATTGATTCAATTGTCGATAGAGTTCCAGCTCCAAAAGGTGATACAAATGCACCTACAAAAGCATTAATCTATGATTCATGGTTTGATAGTTACTTAGGTGCCTTAGCACTTGTTAGAGTATATGAAGGAAGTATTAAAAAAGGTCAAGTTGTTCGTATGATGAATACAGAACATGAACAACAAGTATTATCTTTAATGTATCCTCATCCTTTAAAAAAGCAACAAACTGATGAAATCAAAACAGGTGAAATTGGTATTGTAGTTCTTGGAATTAAAACTGTAGATATTATTGCAGTTGGTGATACAATTACAGATGCAAAAAACAGAACTCCTCAAGCTATTGATGGTTTTGAACCTGCTAAACCTTTCGTATTTGCTGGAATTTATCCAATTGATACAGATAAGTTTGAAGATTTAAGAGATGCATTAGACAAATTAAGACTTAATGATTCTTCAATCTCTTATGAACCAGAAAGCTCAGCAGCATTAGGAAGTGGATTTAGAACTGGATTTTTAGGGATGCTTCATATGGAAGTAATCAAAGAAAGATTAGAGAGAGAATTTAATCTTGATTTAATAGCAACTGCTCCAACTGTTGTATATGAAGTTTTAAAAGTTGATGGAGAAAAAATCTCAATTCAAAACCCTAGTGAACTTCCTATGCCAAATCATATTGATACAATTTTTGAACCTTATGTAAAAGCAACTATTTTAGTTCCTGATGAGTTTTTAGGAAATGTAATTAAACTTCTTAATGATAAAAGAGGTGTACAAAATAAAATGGATTACATAGGTAAAAGAGTTTTACTAGATTATGATATTCCAATGAATGAAATTGTAATGGATTTTTATGATAGATTAAAGTCAACTACAAAAGGCTATGCATCTTTTGATTATGAACCAATTGGTTTTAGAGAAGGTGTTTTACAAAAACTTGATATTAAAGTTGCAGGTGAAGTTGTAGATGCATTATCTATTATTGTTCCAGAAAATAAAGCCTTATCAAAAGGTAGAGAGTTTATTAAAGCCTTAAAAGAATTAATTCCAAGACAACTATTTGAAGTAGCAGTTCAAGCTAGTATTGGAGCTAATATTATTGCAAGAGAAACTGTTAAATCAACAGGTAAAAATGTAACAGCAAAATGTTATGGTGGTGATATTACAAGAAAAAGAAAACTACTTGACAAACAAAAAGCTGGTAAAAAAAGAATGAAATCTATTGGAAAAGTTAATGTTCCTCAAGAAGCATTTATGGCGGTATTAAAGATTTAATTCTTTAATACCAAAGCTTTACATTTATAATAATAAATAGTATTATTATATATGAAATGTTTAACTTGTGATACTTTATGTTTTTCAATAATTTGTAAAACATGTCAAAAAAACTTCCTCTGTCCCTCTTTTCATAAAAGAGAAATATCAAAAGACTTTTATAATTATTCATTTTATGCTTTTAGTGATATTGAAGATTTAATACTATCAAAATACTATTTTCATGGGGATAGAGTTTTTAATCTATTAGCCAAACTCTCTTTTGCAAAATTTTCTAAAAATTTCAATTATGATGAAAATATTATTGCAATTGCTATTGATGATCATACAAGACATGAGTTTTCTCATACTGCGATACTTGCAAAACATCTTAAATCAAAAATTATAAAACCCAAATATAATATATGTAAAGCTAGAAATATTGTAAAATATGCAGGAAAAGACCAAGAGTTTAGAAAAAACAATCCTAGAAATTTTGAAATAAATGATATCTCTAATCAAAACGTTATACTTTGTGATGATTTAATTACAACAGGTAGCACAATACTTGAAGCAAAAGCAACTTTAGAAAAGAAAAACAATAAAATCCTCTTTTCTTTAACCTTAGCAGATGCTAAACTTTAGTATAATTGCGTTTTAATAAAGGGATTAATGTGATAGGAATTATTGATTATAATATGGGAAACTTAGCAAGTGTTTACAATGCTTGTCATTTATTAGATGCAAAAGCTACAATTATTAAAGATCCAAACGACTTAAAAAACTATGATAGAATCATACTACCAGGGGTTGGAGCATATAAAGATGCAATGCAACACTTAAACGATACTGGTATGTATAGTGCGATTCATGAGTTTTCAAAAAGTGGAAAACCAATGATTGGTATTTGTCTTGGAATGCAACTTTTATTTCAAAGTTCACAAGAGTTTGGACATACTGATGGTCTTGGATTAATTGAAGGTGAAGTAATTAAATTTGATAAAACTAAAATGCATGAAGATTTTAAAATACCTCACATGGGTTGGAATACAATTACTAATAAAGAACATGCACTTTTTGAAGGTTTAAAAGACCCTTATCTTTACTTTGTTCACTCATATCATGCAGTAACAAAAGAAGAAAATATTATTGGAAAAACAACTTATGGTTATGATTTTGTAAGTGCTGTTAATAAAGATAATATTTACGGTTTCCAACCACACCCTGAAAAGTCGCATGATAATGGACTAAAAATTTTACAAAACTTTATGAAGATATAAAAAGAGGAATAATAAATTATGGATATTTTACCAGCGATTGATTTAAAAGACGGGAAAGCAGTAAGACTTAGCAAAGGTTTGATGGAAAGTGCAAAAATATACTCAGATGAGCCATGGATGGTTGCTAAAAGATTTGAAGAGTTAGGTTCTAAATGGCTTCATATTGTTGATTTAAATGGAGCTTTTGCAGGAGAACCAGCAAACTTAGAACAAATTAAAAAAATTAGAGAAAACTGTAATTTAAAAATTGAACTTGGTGGTGGAATTAGAGATGAAGAAACTATTAAGATGTATATTGAACTTGGAGTTGATAGACTTATTTTAGGTTCAATTGCAGTAAAAGACCCAGAATTTGTTAAAAGTATGGCAGCTAAATATCCAATTGCTGTAGGAATCGATGCAATGAACGGAATGGTTGCAGTTGAAGGCTGGGCAGAAGTTTCTACTATGGAAGCTACTACTTTAGCTAAAGAGTTTGCAAATGCAGGTGTTGAAGCTATTATTTGTACTGATATTTCAAAAGATGGAATGCTTTGTGGTGTAAATGTTGAGTTTACAGAATCAATTGCATTAGCATCTGGTGTTGATACAATTGCTTCTGGTGGAGTAAAAGATATCAACGATATCACAAACTGTAAAAAAAATGGAAACATTGCAGGTGTAATTGTAGGAAAGGCTTTTTATGAAGGTACACTTGATTTAGAAGAAGGTTTTAAGGCTCTTTAATCTGCCTTATTATCTCTATAATATTCTCATTTCTTGCATATACATTTTTTGAAGATGGAAATATGCAAGGCTTTTATATAAATATTTCTATTGCTTTATTTTTTATTTTATTAATGCTTAGAAATATACTCAAAACAAAAAAAGATAGAAACTCAAAATGAAAGAAAAACTTAGATTAAAATCAGAATCAATTTATGAAAAAATGATGAATGAAGAAGATGCAAGAGTTTGTAAAGCTATTGATGAAAAAGCTTGTAAAGTAGTTCCTGGAAATTTCTTTTTAACTATTATTAGCTATTTTTTTAATAAACTTGCAGATTCAGTTGCTAATACAAAAGTAATCATTCCTTGGATTATGGAGTCCCTTGCAGTTCCACTATTTTTAATAAGTTTTTTAGTTCCAATTAGAGAATCTGGTTCACTTTTACCTCAACTTTTAATAGCTGCTTATGTAAGAAAACTTCCTATAAGAAAATATATTTGGAGTATTGGAGCTTTTTTACAAGCTTTGACAATGATTGGAATTGGAATAGTTGCTTGGAATATGCAAGGACTTAGTGCAGGAATTGCTATTATTTTTCTGATTATACTTTTTAGTTTAGCAAGAGGTTTAAGCTCAGTTGCAGCCAAAGATGTACTAGGAAAAACCATACCAAAAACTAGACGGGGAGCTTTAAATGGTTACTCAGGGAGTTTAGCAGGAGTTCTAATTATAGGACTTGGAGTTTATTTTTTATTTGTGGGAGAGAAACCTTTTTCACCTCAAAACTTTGGAATACTACTATTTTGTGCAGGATTCTTTTGGATAATTGCAGGTTTTGTTTATTTACAAATTAATGAATTTCAAGGTGAAACTGATGGTGGAGGAAATGCAATTAGTGTTGCTTTAAAAAAAATTGGCTTATTAAAAACAGATGAAAATTTTAGATTATTTGTAATTTCAAGAGCTTTATTTTTATGTTCAGTTTTATCTGCTCCATTTTTTGTAATCTTAGCTCAACAACAAGCAGATTCAAATAATTATTTATTAGGTTTATTTATTCTAGCTTCTGGACTTGCAGATTTTTCTTCATCAATTTTTTGGGGAAAACTTTCTGATGTATCTAGTAAAAAATCTATGATATTAGGAGCCAGTATTGCAACATCTCTAGGGTTTTTAGTATTTATTCTAGCTACATTTTTTGAGAATATTTTCTCTATTATTTGGATAATGCCTTTAATCTATTTTGTTTTAACTGTTGGGTATCAAGGTATAAGAATTGGAAGAAAAACTTATCTTGTAGATTTAGCAGGTGGTAATAAAAGAACGGATTATGTAGCTGTTAGTAATACAATAATTGGTTTTGTTTTACTATTTACAGGCTTCATTGGATTTTTAAGTTCTTTAATTGGTCTAAATGGAATTATTTTACTACTTTCTTTAATTGGTATACTTGGAATATTTATGGCTTTAAAACTTCCTGATGTTACAAAAGAATAATTCCTCTTAATTATTTCTTAAAAACAAATAAATAATTTTATCTTCTAGCTTAATTATAGTAACTCTATGATATTATAATATATTAAAATAAGGAGTTAGAATGAAGTATTTATTAATATTATTCATTTTTTTATTTTCAGCATTTGCAAATAATAATAAAGAAATAAATTTTAATTCAAAAGAAATAGAATATTTAAAAAACAATCCAATTATTAAAGTAGGTTTTACTGATGTATTTGAACCTTATATAATTAAATCACCTACGGGGAATCTTAAGGGAGTTATACCTGATATATATAAACTTTTAAACGAAAAATATAATTTAAATTTTGACTATGATATACAGGATTGGAAAACAACATTAGAAAACTTAGAACTTGGGAAAATAGATTTAATACCTATTATGAATTATGATATTGCCAAAAAAAAGGTTTTTTGCATAGTAGTGCCTTTATAAATGGTTCTTTAAATATATATATGAGAACTGACAACACAGATAAAATAAATTCTTTAAAGGATTTAAAAGGAAAAAAAGTCGGATTCGATGGAAATATAATATTTTTATACAAAGCCTTAGATAAATATAAAAATGATATTGATTTTATTCCAATGAAAAATACACTTGATTCTTTTTATAAATTAAATGAAGGTTCTTTAGATGCTATCATATCTTTTAATAGAGATAAATATGTTCGTATAAAATACGGGTTTACTAATATAAAAGCTGTATATACTATAAGTGAATTAAATTTTATGACCACTACTGCGATTAAACAAAATAATATTATATTACAATCAATTATGGATAAAGCAATATCTTCTATAACAGCAGATGAAAAAGTAAAAATATTTGAGAAATATTTAGGGAATGATGTCAAGTTATCAAACCTAAATTTAACAAATCAAGAATTAGAATACCTTGATTCTAAACCTTTTCTTAGAACACAATTAGAAGACCAATATTTCCCATACTCATTTATAAAAGATGGTGAAAAAAGAGGCTTTGTTATTGATTTAATGAAGATAATAAGTGAAAAACTTGATAAGAAAATAGACTATATTGTAATAAAAAATAAAAAAGAAGCAAGCTCAATGCTTCAAGATAATAAGCTAGATTTTGTAAGTCATCATTTGAAAACTCCTCAAAGAGAAAAAGAGTTTTTATTTTCAAAAGAATCACTTCTTGATGCAAATACAGGATTATTATCAAAAAAAAGTAAAAATTATACATTTAAAGATATTAATGGTAAAACTATAAGTGTAATAAAAGGATATCACCTTGTAAAGCTATTAAAGAGATATTATCCAAAAGTAAAAATAAAGCTTTTGAATAATAATTTTGATTTAATTCAATCGGTTATTAATGAAACTAGTGATTTTGCCATTTCAAATTATTCTATACTAAATTACCTAAGAAAAGATAACCAATTATACGATGAACTTTCAAATGAACTTTTAAACAATGAACATTTTTATAGAAAACCAATTCATATGATATTTAATAAATCTAATGAAATACTAAAATCTATATTTGATAAAACTATTCAATCATTATCAGTTGCACAAATAAATAATCTTAAAGATAAATGGTTCATTGAAACTCCTATTAAATCATTTTTATCACAAGAAGAACAAAACTGGCTTAAAAATAATAGAATTATAAAAATGTGTTCAAATCCAATTTGGGAACCAATTGGTTTTTATAATAAAACTTCTAAACAACCTGAAGGTATTTCTATTGATACTATGAATCTTATTAAACAAAAACTTGATAATAATATTCAGTTTGAATACATTCATACGACTACATGGAAGCAAACACAAGAGTTTTTGAAAGATAAAAAGTGTGATATCATACCAATATTAGTTAAAAATGAAGAAAGATCTAAATATGCTCTTTTTACAAAGCCTTATCTTAACTATAAATACGCAATTATTACAAAAGATGATAAACCTTTTACAAAAGGATTAGAAGATATAGTTAATAAATCAATCGCAAGAAAAGAAGGTTCAGCAACAATTACGCAAATCTTAGAACAATATCCAAATACTAAAATCATTGAGACAGAGAATTTCCTTGATTCTTTAAGAAAAGTATCAAAGGAAGAGGCCTATGCTGCTTTAGCTATTTTACCTACACTTTCATATAATTCAAGTCACTTTAATACAAAACATATTCAAATAGCAGGATATACAGATATCGAAATGAATTTAAGTATCGCAAGTAGAAAAGATAAAATTATCCTTCATAATATTTTAGAAAAAGCACTCTCTAAGATTACTGAAAAAGAGCATAAAGATATCCAAAATAAATGGATGGAAATTGAAATAAAAGAAGTAAAGAAGAATAATATCTTTTATATTATGATTTCAATTGTACTTTTAGTTTTAGCTTTTTATTATTTTTATAAAGACTTTAAAAGTAGAAAAGAATTAAAAAAGATAAATATTAAACTACTAAAATTTAATGAAAATTTAGAAGAGAAAGTAAATGAGCAAACAAAAGATTTAAAAAACCTTAACTTAAAATTATCAATATCTAATGAACAATTACAAACTACAAATCAAGAACTTCAAAATTCAAATGAAGAGCTTTTAATTACAGAAGAAGATTTACGTATTAGACAAGTTGAATTAATTAGTCAGCATGAAAAAATTCTTGAGCTGTCTAAAATAAAAGCTCAGTTTTTAGCAAATATGTCTCACGAAATTAGAACACCTTTAAATGGAATAGTAGGTGTTACCAGACTTATGTTAGATGACAGTGAGGATATTAAACAAAAGCATAAAGAACAACTAAAAATCATTCAAAAATCATCAGAGATATTAACTAATATTGTTAATGATATATTAGATTACTCAGCCCTATCAACGGGAAATATAAAACTATTTGAAGAAGAATTTTCACTTAGGTCAATGATTGCTCATATTAAATCAATAACTGAGATAAATATAAAAGAAAAAGGATTAAAGTATATCATTGATATAGATGAGGAAATACAAGAAAATGTAATTGGAGATGAGTTTAGAATTTCACAAATTTTAATGAATATAATAAGTAATGCTACTAAATTTACAAATAAAGGTTATATAAAACTAAAAATTAGAAAAAAAATTAAAAAGAATGGTGATAGTATTTTAAAATTCACTATTGTTGATACAGGAATTGGAATGAATAAAGAAGTTCAAAAATCTTTATTTAATTCTTTTAATCAATCTGATCAATCAAATACAAGAGAGCATAAAGGAACAGGATTAGGGCTTTCAATTGTCTACCAATTAGTTAAACTTATGGAAGGTAAAGTATCTACTCAATCAACTATAGGTCAAGGAAGTACATTCTTTGTAGAGCTTTCATTAAAGAGTACTGGTATCAAAAATGAGGTAAAAGAAATACCTACTAGTACTTATTATTCTTTAATAAAAAGTAAAAAAGCACTATTTGTAGAAGATGATGAGATTAATCAAATTGTGATATCTGAAACATTAAAGAAAATTGGTTTTAATACTGATTATGCAATAAATGGGAAACAAGCAGTAGATAAAGTAATGGAAAATGAATATGACATTATTTTTATGGATATACAAATGCCAATTATGGATGGCTATGAAGCAACAGAAATAATACGAAAGAACAATAAAGATATTCCTATTATTGCTTTAAGTGCAGGTGTTATGCCTAAGGATATTGATAAGTCATTAAAAGCTGGAATGAATATGCATATTGCAAAACCAATTGTCTATAATGAAATGAATGAGGTTTTAGATAAATACTTTAAAGTAGAAATAAAAGAATAACTATTAAACTATTTAAAACTTCATATACTTATGATTTACCAGCATCAGTATAATGAAGTTCTAAACCATTTGAAGTTGCTACAAAGCCATTTACATTAATTGTTCCATCATGTACTTGCTTGTGATGCTCTTTACATAAAGGAATAAGATTATATTTATGATTTGCATTGATGTGTTCAATAAAACCTTCTTTATTTGCTCTTGCTTGCTCTTTTATATGATGAACATCATCACAAGCTTTTCCACAAATTACACATGAGCTTGCATATACGTTCTTATTGTATTTAGAAGTTTTACGCATGCTTAATCTTTCAATTGAATCATAATCATCTGTTAGTTTTTTTCTAATATCATTTGCTACAGATAAAAACTCTTTATCCATATGTAAAGATTTAGCATACTCTAAACCATACATAGAAGAACCACTTCCATAAGCTAGCTTTCTATCAAAGATTAGCTTATCTTCATCGTTATTGTACATAACAGATAAATGAAGCGCAATTATATTTTTTAGTTTTTCAATATCTTCAATTTCAGGTAATTGATGTAAATGTGTTGCAAAAACAAAAATTGACTCAAGTTTTGAAAGCTTTAAAATTGAGCTTGCAACTATTGATAAACCACTCATGGTTTCAGTACTGTGAGATATTTCATCACCTAAGATAAGTGATTTTTTTGTAGCACGATTGAAAATGTTTTTTAACTCAAGCATTTCAACTGCAAAAGAAGATAATCCTTTTGCAATATTATCAGCTCCAGAAATTCTAGTATAAACAGCATCAAAAATTGAAAACCTCATAGATTTTGCAGGAACATAAAAACCAGCTTGTGCAAGAATTACAGCTATTCCTATTGCTTTCATAAGTGAAGATTTTCCTGATGAATTAATTCCATATAATAAAACACCATGCATTTTATTGTTATTCATATTAACAGGGTTTGAGTTTTTAATGATTACATTGTTTTTATACTCTTTTGATGCAAGACTAAGTTCACCTAAAATAATATCATTTGGTACATAAATACCTTGTTCTTCATTTGCTTCAATTATTGGATGTCTTAAATCAATTGCTTCAATAAAATTTTCATTATCTTTTGTTTTTACGATTTTTGGACAAACATAATTATATTTTTTTGCTGTTTTAATATTTGATACAGTTAAATCAACTTCTGCTATAAACTGCACTAACTCTTCTAGAAGTATTGCAAACTTTTTTTCAAATTCTGTAATCTTTTCTTTAAATACAAGCTTATTTAATTCAATAATTTTTCTTAAATTATGTACATATTTATCAGAAACTTCTTCTGTTAACTTACAAAATATTTTTACAGAGTTTGTTTGAATTTTTATACTAAAGTCTTTAAATAAAAGTAAATCATCATCAATAATAATATGAGAATTTAATAAATCTTCTTTGATTAAATTAAATCTATTTTTTGTTAAAGTTAAGAAGAATCCTTCTTTATCTAATCTATTTATTCCTACAAAATTTGAGTCTTCACTGCTATTTAAAAAGCCTAATATATGTTTTTTTAAAAGTTCTAGTTTTGAATATAAAATATCATTTTGTGTATTTAGCTCATCAATTTGTGTATTAATTCCACCATTTACCATATTGCCTTCAACATCTTTTAGCATATACTTTCCACAAATTGATAAATCAAATGTAGAATCAATTGATTGAATAAATTGTTCTAATTGTGCACTTGTACAAGGTGGTTTAATAAACTTATAGTTTTCCATAAAAGAAACAACTTCTTTTATACTAAGAAGTGAATCATATAAATAGTTTAACTCAAAAGGATGTAAACGATTTAATTTAATTCTTCTTGTTAATCTCTCAATATCATAAATATTTGCTAATTCATTTTCAATAGGAGCGTGATAATCAAACAACTCTTTTGATAGAGCAAATCTTCTCAAAAGCTCTTTTGAATCTTTTACAGGATGAGTTAGTCTTTCTTTTAAAAGTCTTTTTCCCATTGCTGTTGAAGTGTTGTTTATTAGTTTTATCAAACTAGGATTATGTGATGTTTCAATTATATTTAATTGCTCAATTGCATTATTTCCTAAATAAATATACTTACTAATATCAAGTTTAGAAGGAAGTGAGAGTTTTTGAATAATATTAGAATCATGCCCTATTACAAAATCAATTAAAACACAAAGTGATTCTGTACTTAAAGGAACTCTTTCCATATCTAAATGCTCAATTGCAGTTAGAAGTGATTGTATATTGAATACATTCTTAAACAACTCATTTTGATAAGAAATCTTAGGTCTAAAAGATGCAATATGAAAAGTTTTTAAAGATAATTCAAGATAATCGATTACCTCTTTTTGATTTATATTTTTATCTGCAAAAGTAATTACAACTTCATTGGTTTTATGCATATTCATATAATTAAATACCTCATCTAAGGCAAAAAATTTATCTTCACTAGTTCCATGAACTTCATTGTAATAACACTTTCCAGTTGTTACATCAATTGCAGAATATCCAAGTAAATATATTCCTCTAATTTGGTCAATTAAAATTGAAGTGATATTGTTTTCATCTTGATCTAATACAAAATCAAAATTTGTTCCAGGACTTACTACTGTGTCTAAATATCTAGTAACATTAGGTGGAATTCCTTTTTGTTTTATTAGAACTACTGTGTATTTTTGTTCTGAAATTATTCTTGCAAGGTGTTTTTCAAGTGAAATTGCTGGAACACCTGCCATTATAGGGTTTGTTGGAGAGTTTTCTAAAATAGTTTTATTTTTTCTTGTAAGTTGTATATTTAATAGTTCTGCAATCTCTTTTGCTTTACCAATTTGCTCTTCATCATTATTTACTTCATAAACTTCAAAGAATGTTCCTATTTCCATAAGAACTACAGTATTTTTACCATATTTCTTTTCAAACAATCTTTGTAATTTAAAATATGTGATTGTTAAAAGTGTTTTCCTATCACTTAATATTTCAGCTACTTCTTCTCTCACTTTACTTTCTAACCCCAGTCCATTTTCTAATTAAACTTCTTTGTTCTTTTGTTAAATCTGCTTCAGGATGAAGCCAAATATAACTTGGTAATGGCATTACTGCGTAAACCGTTCTATATATATCTTTTAGTTCTTTTTCTTTTTCTTCTTTTGTATATGTTTCCCATTGTGAGAAATTTAATGCATCTCTTCCACTATTTACATGTGAACTTATAATCCAAGACGCAGGTGCAATTTTTGAGTACCAAGGCCATTTTACATTATCTGAATGACAATCATAACAAGACTGTTTTAAGATAGTAAAAACCTCTAAAGGAGCTTTTATTTCATTATCTTTAACAATAGCTTCATTTGATTGTTCTGTTTGAATAAACTGCATTACTATAAATACAATTAAAAAAATAAGAAGTGTTCTTTTCATTTATATACTCTATTTTGTCATTAAATCATATGGTCTTTTTAATTCTTCAATAAACATAGAAACTGACATATTACGACCTTTTCTAAAAAACTCTTTTTTATCAAAAAATACCAACATTGTAGGTATAGAAAATACCGTAAAATGACTTGTAATTTCTTTATGTATATCTGTTTTAACTTCATAAGTTTCAAATAATGGGAAATTCTTTTTTATCTCTTCTTCTATTTTTGGTTTTAAAACCTTACAAACAGAACAGTTTTCTCCTGAAAAATATACTAATACAGGAGCACCTGTATTAATACTATTTTGTAATTGTTGAAGGTTTTGTACTTGTTTCATTATTATCCTCATGTTCTTCATCTAAACAAGAGATTGGTTCATCTTTATTTAGGTTTACTTGATAAGCTTGTTCTTTAAATATATCTTCTTTTGATAAAGAAATACCTTTCATATGTGTTAATGGAAAGGCAAAAGCAATACCTTTTCCACTTGTTGTAATATGCAATGAATGAATAATTTGTTTTACAACTTCATTTACTAAATATTTTGGAAGTAAGAACAATAGTAAAGTATCATTTGCTTCAAAAGATGTTCGATAGAAGTTTGCCATTTCTTCAAGTCCAATTCCATCTGCTCTTAAAACCGTAACACCAGATGCTCCTGCTTTATGTGCAGCTTGAATTGCATCAAGTTTTTTATCAACAGGAACTATTACAACAACAGCTGAAAACTCTAAAGATAAAGAGTGTCTTGTAGTTGAACCATCAATATTAACAGTTGCTAAGTCCATATTTTCAGCATCAGCTAAATTATCATGAAGTAAATCTTCTTGCTCAATTTGAGTATCTGATTTAACACCAAATTTTTCAGTTAAAATTCCATATACCATAACAGTAATCATTGGAAATAATGAAGCAAAAGCAATAAGACCAAAACCATCAATTAAAGGGCTTCTTCCTTCAATATTAGTTGCTAGTCCAATACCAAGAGCAGCTACAAGAGGAACTGTTACTGTTGAAGTTGTAACTCCTCCTGAATCATAAGCAATTGGAATAATATATTTAGGAGCTATAAAAGTAAGAAGAATAACAATTAAGTATCCAACAATAATATAGTAGTGAATATGACCACCATCAACAATTCTAAATGCTCCTAAAGCAATACCAATAGCAACACCAAGTGCTACGAATAATCTTAGTGCAAAATCATTGATTTTACCATCTGAAATGTCTTTTGCTTTTTTTGCAATAGCCATAAGAGCTGGTTCTGCCATAGTTGTAGAAAAACCAATAGCAAATGCAAAAGCATAAATTACAAATACAGAATCTCTTTTTGTTAATTGATAAGCCATTGTCTCACCAAGTGAGAATAGACCCATTTCAAGACCTAAAATAAAGGCATATAATCCGATAATTACAAGTGCAAAACCTAAAAATACTGTTTTAAGATTTTGAATAGGTTTTTTTAATACACCATATTGAAAGAAAAGGATAATTGCTAAAATAGGAATTACATCTTTAATTACTGATGCTATTCCATAAAGAATAGATTCAAATGTAATATCTGTAGGTGAAGAAATAGCAGCTTTAACCACAACATTTGCAACATCTTGTGCATCTACTAGATTATATACTGCAATTCCGTAAATTTGAACAAATATCATTGGTGTTAATGAAGCAAAAGCAATAAGACCAAAACCATCAATTACAGGATTTCTTCCTTTAATATTTGAGGCTAAACCAATACCTAGAGCTGCTACTAAAGGTACTGTTACAGTTGAAGTTGTAACTCCACCTAAATCATAAGATAATCCAATAATTTCAGGAGGTGCAAAAAATGTAACTGTAACTACTAAAATATATCCAGCAATGATATAGTAATGGATAGGATGACCTTTAATAATCCTAAATACACCTAATAAAATTGCAAAACCAACAGAACCAGCAACTACAAATCTAAGGACACTTGCATCAATTCTTCCACTTGAAATTGAAGCTGCCTTATCTGCAATTACAGCAAGTGCAGGCTCTGCTATAGTGGTACCAAAACCAATTAAAAAACCAAATATTAAAATCCAAGTTGTCCATCCAGATTTTGCAAAATCCCTTGCTAATCCTTCACCAACAGGGAAAACACCAATTTCAAGACCTTGTAAAAATATTGCAAGTCCCACACCTACAATACCTAAACCAATTGCAGTATTTACCCAACCTTCTGGTACAGCTTGAATAATTGCTAACTGGAAAAATAAAATCACAACAATAATTGGAATTAAATCCCTAAAAGATTCTCTTAAAAGTTTTAAAAAGAAGTTAAACTGCATCATATAACTATATGTCCTCCATGTTATTCTAGATTATTATTTAATCTAGCTAATATAGATATTATAGCCTTTTTTTGATAAGAAATTGATTTATATCAAGTTATTTATAAAGTAGAGAAACTCTACTTTATATTATTAAACTTGGTGAGAAGTTTGTTTAGATAATCTTTCTTTTTGAGAAAGATAAGAATTTAATGCACTTAAATATGCTTTTGCAGTTGCAAGCATTGTATCAATACTTAAACCATGACCAACAAATGCAGGTGAACTTTCATCAAAAGCAACTCTAGTTGTAACTTTTGCTAAAGCATCTTTACCTTCAGATACAGATGTAACTTTATAATCTTTAAGTTCACCGTTGTATCCTGTTAATCTATCAATAGTTTTAAAAATTGCATCCATTGTTCCATCACCAATTGCAGCATCTTGCATAATTTGGTCTTGGAATTTAATAGAAACAGCCGCTGTTGGAACACCGTTTGAGCAATCAGAAATTTGTAAACCAACTAACTCATAAGTTTTATCTTGATTTAATGCTTCATCAGTAATTAACATTCTGATATCATCATCACTTACATCTTTTTTCTTATCAGCTAAAATTTTAAATCTTTCAAAAGCAGCATTTAACTCTTCATCTGTAACTTTATCAAAACCTAAGTGCTCAATTTTATCTCTAAATGCAGCACGACCTGAGTGTTTTCCTAAAATTAATGTAGAATCTTTAAATACTCCAACATCTTCAGGTTTCATGATTTCATAAGTTTCTTGATGTTTTAAAACACCATCTTGATGAATTCCACTTTCATGTGAAAATGCATTTTTTCCAACAATTGCTTTATTTTGTTGTGGTTCGACACCTGTAATTGTTGCAACTAATCTCGATGTAGGATAAATTTCAGCTGTATTAATCCCCGTGTATAAATCACCAAAAGCATCACGTCTTGTTTTAATAGCCATTACCGCTTCTTCTAAAGCAGAATTTCCAGCTCTTTCTCCTAATCCATTAATTGTAACTTCAATTTGTCTAGCACCGTTCATTACAGCATCTAAAGTATTAGCAGTTGCTAATCCTAAGTCATTATGATTATGAACAGAAATAATCGCACGATCACCTGCAAAATCAGATAATTCTTTAACCATTGCACCTAATTCATGAGGTAATCTATAACCTACTGTATCTGGTAAGTTAATAGTAGAAGCACCTGCAGCAATTACTGCGTCCATTACTTCTTTCATAAAAGGAATTTCAGATCTACCTGCATCTTCTAATGAAAACTCAACATCATCAACAAAAGTTCTTGCGTATTCTACTGCATGAACTGCTCTTTTGATAACTTCTTCTTCACTCATTTTTAATTTATATTTCATATGAATTGGTGAAGTTGCAATAAATGTATGAATTCTATGTTTAGCTGCTTTTTGTACTGCTAAACCTGATTGTTTGATATCATTATCAATTGCTCGACTTAGTGAACAAATAGAAGAATTAGAAACTCTTTCAGCAATTCTTGAAACTGCATCAAAATCTCCAGGACTTGCTGCTGCAAAACCTGCTTCAATAACATCAACACCTAGTTTTTCTAACTGTAATGCAATTTTAATTTTTTCTTCTGTATTCATTGAACAACCAGGTGATTGTTCTCCATCTCTTAATGTTGTATCAAATACTATAATCCTATTTTTGTCCATTGTTGTACCCTTTAAAATGTATATTATTATATCTTTTTTTATATAAAAAAAGAAAAACTGTAATGTAATTTATTTGTTTGAGAAAATCTAATTGTAGAAATTAGAGAGATTTTGTAAGTAGCAATGAAGAGTTAACACTTTTGATGAAATGGTTGTTAGCAAAATTAAATATTTTCATAGAACTCTCCTTAAATTTTAAATATGCAGTAGTATAATTAATTTAATCTATTTTGTCAAGACTTATTTAGAATATTCAGAAAGAACTGCTTGATTTCTACCTTTAACTTTTGCTTGATACAAAGCGATATCGGAATGTTTATATAATGTTTCTTCATTAACTATATCACTTGCATTTTGCACAATTATTCCAGCAGAAACAGTTACAAAGTCACTATTTTTACTATTTTTATGTTCAATTTTTAGATCTTCAATTTCTTTAATAATATCTTCAACATGCAAACAAGAATCAGTAATTGTTGAATTAGAGAAGATTAAACAAAACTCTTCTCCTCCAATTCTAAAAGCATAATCACTAGATCTTAAAGTATTTTCTTTTAATACTTTTCCAATAGTATATAAGACTTTATCACCCATTGGATGGCCATAAGTATCATTATATTTCTTAAAGTGATCAATATCAATACTAACTAATGTAATTGTAGAGTTTTCTCTTTTTGCTCTTCTAATTTCTTGGTTTAGTATATTATTAAAATGCCTTCTATTATAAAGTTTAGTTAAATCATCTTCAATTATTAATTGTTCTAATTTCTTTTTATTTGTAATATCACTTCTAACAGCTGTATAATTGATTATTTCTTCATTTTTAAAAACAGGTGTTATTGTTAAATTTGCCCAATAAACTGTTCCGTCTTTTTTCTTATTTCTTATTTCAGTATTAAATGTTTTTCCTACACTAATAATGTTCCACATATTTTCATAAAAACTATCAGGAGTTTCCTCATGCCTTAAAAGTCTGTGATTTTCTCCAATTAGTTCATCTTTCTTATACTGAGTAAATTCACAAAATGCACTACTAACATCAATAATAGTACCTTCTTTATCTGTAATTGAAATAAGAACATTTTCATCAACTATTTTTAAGAGGTTTTCTTTTTCAAATAATTTATCTTGAAGATAATTATTTGAAACACAAGATTGGACATCTAAGATTAATTCTATTAAATTAATTGGTTTTATTACAAACTTACAGATTTTAAGCTCAATTGCTTTTAAAAAATACTCAATATCAGAATACGCTGTAGTAATTATAATAGGTACAGATGTTACACCTATTTCTTTTATCATATCAAGCCCATTCATTTTTGGCATTTGAATATCAGTTATTAAAATATCAGGCTGTATTTCTTTAAAAAGTTTTAAACCCTCTTCTCCATTATTTGCAATAAAAAAATCTTTTACATATTTTTTAAAATAGAAAGAGACTTCTTCACTAATCATTTTTTCATCTTCAACATAAAGGATAGTGATATTACTTAATAATGTTTTATTTATTCTTTTCAATTATACTTTCCCTTAATGGTATTAAAATTATTATTTAAATTATACATAAAGGGACCTTAACTGTAAACATTGCACCTAAATTTGTATTATCCACACTTAATTGTCCATTCATATTTTTTTCAATAATAATTTTAGACATATATAACCCTATTCCTGTACCCTTACCTTCTTCTTTAGTTGTAAAGTAAGGATCAAATATTTTATTAATAATATTTAATGCTATTCCACCTGCATTATCTTTTATAGTTACATAACCATAATCACTACACTTTTTAATTTCTAATGTGATTTTTCCATTTTTGATTTTATTTTCAAGTATTGCATCTTTTGAATTTGTTAATATATTCAAAATAACTTGTGAAAATTCATTTGGAAAACCAATAACAACAATTTCTTCATTAAAATCATATTCTAATTCTATATTATTATGATTAAGAGTCGAACCTATTAATTCAAATGAGTTATTAATTGCAACATCAAGTTTAAATTCTGTAATCTCTTTATTCGGTTTAAAAAAGTTTCTAAAATCATCAATTGTTTTAGACATTGATTTTGTTAATAAATTTGCTTTTTCTACTGATTTATCAAGAAATTCTTCATTCATTTCATCCATCATATAAGATAATTGAATATTTTGGATAACTAAACCTAGTGCATTTAATGGCTGTCTCCATTGGTGAGCAATATTACCAATCATTTCTCCCATAGCTGCTAGTTTAGATTGCTGAATAAGTAATTGTTCTTGTTTTTGTCTTTTTGAAATTTCATCTTGTACTCTTGATTCTAGATTATCATTTAGTTCTTTAAGTTGTTTTGATTTATTTTCTAATTCATCTGTTCTTTCTTGTACTCTTGATTCTAATTGAAAATGAGACTTTCTTAATTCTAATTGTGACTTTTCTAATCTATCAATCATTTTATTAAAAGTTATCGATAATTTTCCTATTTCATCTGTACTTTTTACATTTACTCTTTTTGATAAATCTCCACTATAGATTTTTTCTGAAATTTCTTCTAATTTTACAATAGGCCTAGATACCATTTTTGCAATTAAAAAAGAAACAATTAATGTTGAAAAAAATATAATTATTGCTAACAATAAAAATTGATTATACATACTATTTAGTTTTTTATTATACTCATCTAATGATAATTCAAAATGTAGCCATCCCCAATGAATTGCTGTCAAGTATACAGGATAAGAATACTTGAATACATTTTTATTTAAAGACTTAGAAAAGCCTATGCTATATCGTTCTTTTTCTTCTTTAACTTGATCTTTATCATCAACTTTAATAGTATTTTCTTTAAGTTCCCATTTATTTACTTGAATAAGTAAATCATTACCATTTCTTCTAGAAACTATAAGCTGTTCTATTACTTTATTCACTTGTACAAAATCATAAACAAATTCAAGTATTTTTATTTCATCATCAATAATCATAAATTCTGAATTACTAAAAATAATAGAATCTGCCATACTTTTTGCTTGAGATTGAATTGTCTCAAGAATTGATTCTTTTTGCAATCGTGTTACTTCATAAGAAAAGATACTTAAAACTAAGAAGATTGCCATAAAAATTAATAAAAACACTTTTAAAAAGATAGTATTTTTAAAGTTCTTTATACTCATTTGTACTTCTTTATTAAACTAAAATATTCACTATAATATTTATCTAAAACTTTTAAAAATTCATTATCTATTTTAAATATGGAATTTACTTTTAATAACTCAACCATTTTCTCAATACCATCAACATTTTTTAATTCTTTGCTTAATTTAAAAAATATATCAATAACTTTTTTATTTGTGTTTTTATGAAAGATTCCTATGAAAGGAATATGATTCTTTTGAGATTTTTTGATAACTTCTAATTTATTACTAATAGAAGGATTTAGTTCTGTCATTATATCCCATGTTTTTTTTCTAATGACTGCAAAATCCGATTTATTAAAAAAAACATTTAAAACTGCGAAAGATTCTTTTTTCTTTTCTTGAATTTCTTTTGTCACTTTTTTCAAAGAAGATTTATTAATAATATAAGAGTTTTTATCAGCCCAAACAAAACTTCCTAAAGTACCTTTTTTTAAAGATACTGTTTTATTTTTTATATCTTTAAAACCTTTAGCGTTTAAAGATTTTTTTGCTATTAAATAATATTGTGTAAATTTATCATCAACTATATTCAAAGACCAGAAGTTATCACTTGTTTTAAAAATATCTTTTTGATTCTTAATAAAAAAAGGTAGGTCTAGGACAACCATATCCAGTTCTCTATTCTTTAAAGCTTTATATAAAGAATTTGAAGTTTTGTGAAATTCTATTTCTACTTTAGTATCATTATCATGGGCTGTATCTTCCAGCCAAACTTTAAGTGCAACACGTGCGTCTTTAAATGAAGATAAAATTGTACCTTCGGATAAAAAACCAAAGCGATTTACGAAATCTTCTTTTGCATATAAAGTAAGAGAGAATATAAGTATAAGTAATAATTTAAGTAAATTATTCATCATTAGCCTAAATATTATTTTTAAATAGTATAGCAGAATAGATATAAAAGGTAATAATTATTTTTACCTTTTATATATTTTGATTAATCGTTTTTTGGATTTTCTTCTTCAGTAGTTTCATCATTATTATTTTCTGATGATTTAGTATCTTTTTCTTCTTCATCTTTTACAAGTGCATCACTATGTAAATCTTCTTCTTCAAAAACAGTTCCACCGTTTTCTTTTATAATATCTCGAACTCTTTGTCCAGTAATTACTTCAATATCTAATAACTCAGCTGTCATTTGCTCAATTGCATCATTATTATCTCTTAATGCATCAAGAACAATGGCATATCTTTCATTTAAGATAGTCTTAACATGCTCATCTAAATTTTTAGCCATATCATCTGAGAAGTCTTTTTGTGTTTGTCCACCTAAGAATTGATTTTGTCTTTTTTCTAAAACCATAAGTCCAGCAACATCACTCATTCCATAAATAGTAGCCATTGATTTGATAATATCAGTAGCTCGCTCTAAGTCATTACCTGCACCTGTTGATATTTCACCTATAAATACTTCTTCAGCTGCTCGTCCACCTAAAAGTGTGTCAACTTCAGCAATTAATTCATGCTTTTGCATTAAATATTTATTCTCTTCTGGTGTATTTAAAGTATAACCTAAAGCTGCCATTCCTCTAGGAACAATTGAAACTTTATTAACTTTCTTAGCCCCTTTTGTAATTTCAGCAATTACAGCATGTCCTGATTCATGGTAAGCTACAATTTTTCTCTCTTTAGGAGATATTCTTCTTGATTTTTTCTCTAAACCAGCAATTTGTCGCTCTACTGATTCTTTGAAATCTTCATAAGTAACTTCTTCTTTATTTGCTCGACCTGCTAATAATGCTGCTTCATTAATAATATTAGCTAAATCAGCCCCAGCAAGACCTGCTGTCATTCGAGCTACTTCTTCTAAATCAACATCTTTTCCAACGGCTACATTTTTAATATGTACATTTAAGATTTCTTTTCTACCTTCAAAATCAGGTTTATCAACTAAAACTTGTCTGTCAAATCTTCCTGGTCTTAAAAGTGCTGGATCTAAAACTTCTGGTCTATTTGTTGCTGCTAATACAATAACAGGTGCTTCTTCAGTAGCAAATCCATCCATTTCAGCTAGTAATTGATTTAAAGTTTGTTCTCTTTCATCATTACCACCCATTGGACCACCGCTAGCTCTAGATTTACCAATTGCATCAATTTCATCAATAAAAATAATAGCAGGTGCAACTTTTTTAGCTTGCTCAAATAAATCTCTAACTCTTGAAGCTCCAACTCCTACAAACATTTCAATAAATGCAGAACCTGAAACACTTAAAAACTCTACATCTGCTTCACCAGCAACTGCTTTAGCTAATAATGTTTTACCAGTTCCTGGAGGTCCTACAAGTAATACACCTTTAGGAATTTGTGCTCCTAGTTTTACATATCTTTCTGGGTTTCTTAAAAATTCAACTACTTCTTGAACTTCTTCTTTAGCTTCTTTATTTCCAGCCATATCTTCAAATTTAACGTTTGGTTTTTCAGAATTAATCATCTTTTTAGATGAACCAATTCCAAGAAGGCCACCGCCTCCTCCACCCATTGATTTTGACATTCTTTTTGCAATAAACATCCAAATAGCAAAGAAAATAAAAATAGGTAAAACCCAACCAAATAAAATATCTGCTAATACATTCTCTTCGTTAATTCCACCATAATTAATTCCGTATTTTTCTAGTGAAGGAACTAATGTTTCATCAGGAATAACTCTTCTTGCTGTATAAGTTGTAACTTGACCAGTACCATTTTTAGAAACAGCTCTAATTTGAGTATTTCCAATTCCAACATATTCAATTTTTCCAGAACTTATTAATTTCTTTAAGTCTGAATAAGGGATTGTTTGATTCTTAGCTTGTGAATTAAATGGTGTTACACCATTGTTTGAGTTACCACCCATTTGATTTTCTGGGAATAATGCTTTAAAAGCAAAAATAGTAACTATCGAAAAAATTACAAATACTAATAATGGATTATTATTAAAAAAGTTATTATTATTTCCACCATTATTGTTATTATCTTGTCTATCGTTCATAAATTAAAACTCCTAATTATTTTTAAATACAACTGTTACCCATTCATTTTTATGAATAAGTTCCAATTGTTCTAAATCTTTAAATTTGTTTAACACTCTATCAATGTGTTTATCTAAAATACCTGAAATTATCAATATACCATTATCATTTAAACTATTTTTTAAATCTTTTGAAATCATGGCTAATACATCTGCAACAATATTTGCAATCACAACATCATATTTTTTTACTGCTTTATTAGCTGAACCAATCCATGAGTTTTTAAAGTTAACTTCATTTAATTCAAAATTACTTGCAGTATCTTTTATACAAACATCATCAGTATCACAAATATCAACTATACAATTTTTCTTAGCAGCAGCAATTGCTAAAATACCACTTCCTGTTCCTACATCTAAAACATTAGAATTTTCATTCACATATTTATCAATAGCTTCAATACAAGATGAAGTAGTTTCATGATGACCTGAACCAAAAGAAAGTGCAGGATCAATTATAATATCAATTTTATCATCTTTTTTTTCTTCCCATGAAGGACGAATATAAAAGTTACCAATTTCAACTGACTTTACAGATTGTTGATATTGTTTGATCCAGTCAATATTCTCTTTTTTTTCATGAGTAATTTTACACTCAATATTTAAAGCATTTGCAAATTGTACAATACCTTCTTTTACATCACTTAAATCTTCTTCACTTCTTGCAATTAGTGTACCATCAAGTTCTTCAATAGCGTTGTTTGTTAAAGACGTAAGTAAGTCTAAGAAAAGTTCATAATTTTTATTTGGATTAATTGTTAATTCAAAATAGTATTCAGACAAATATTTCCTTTTTATTTAACTATATAAAATTAAATTATTTTATAAAAAGTGAGATATTTTATCTAAACTACTATGTAAGTAATATTAAGAAGGGTTGAAAAAGCTTTCTATCATGTCTCTCATTACAGATGCATCAGAAATACCATTTATAATATCTCTAAATTCATGAGCTCCAGTGTAACCTTTTGAGTATGAATGTAATAGTTTTCTAAACATTACCGTTCCATGTTCACCATGAAATTTCAGTGTTGCATCAAAATGTTCTAATACAATTTGTTTTTTTAAAGCTTCCGATATATCTTTATCTTCAATTTGTTCTTTTAATTGATGAAATATCCAAGGACGTCCAATTGCACCACGACCTATCATTACGCCATCAGCTTTTGTGTATTCTAATACTTCTTTAGCTTTTGCATAATCTTTTATGTCACCATTTGCAATAACAGGAATTGAAACAGCTTCTTTCATTGCTTTAATTGCATCATAATCAACAGGTGCTTTATATTTTCCAGCTCTTGTTCGTCCATGAACTGAAACAAAATCAACACCACAAGCTTCAACTGCTTTTGCAATTTCAACTGGTATTTTATCATTTACCCCAATTCTTACTTTTGCACTTGTATATTGTTTTGTTGAATATTTTTTAACAGTTGATAAAATACTTTCAAGTTTATCTAAATCACCTAAAAGGTTTGAACCTGAACCATGAGAGAATACTTTTGGAGCAGGACACCCACAGTTTAAATCAATACCATCAATTCCATCAATATCATTCAAAATTAAAACTGCATCTCGAACTAATTCAGGACTATTTCCAGCAATTTGTACAATATAAGGATCTTCACTAGGAGATTTTTCAATCATTTTTAATGTTTTTTCTGATTTGTAAACTAAAGCATTTGATGAAATCATTTCAGAAATAGTAATATCTGCACCAAATTTTTTAACTACAGATCTAAAGGGTAAATCAGTATAACCAGCAAGTGGCGCCAACACCATTAAGGGTTGGCTAAAATCAATTTTTTTTGTCATTATTTATATGAAATCGATTCTAAATCGTAGTGTTTTCCAGCATCTTTTAAATCTAAAAGTGCTTTAAATGATGTATACTCACCTTCAGGTGTAGTATCAACAATTTCTCTAACTTTATCAATCATTTCATATTCAAATAAAACATGTAAGTATGCAGGTGTTGAAGCATCAATTTCAGAACTTAGTTTCTCAAATAATGCGATAATTTGATCTGGCTGTAAAATTGATTCATAATTTCTAGCAAGAGCTAAATAATCTTCTGTAGTGTAATCTAAATCTTTAACAATTTTAGAAATTTCTTCTGAAGAAAAACCAAATTCATTATTTGCAGCATCTTTTTCAAATAACATTCTTGCAAGTTCTTTATCTAATTTAACATTTTTATAAAGTTTTTTTATTGTCGTCATAGTTTTTTCATTAATAACATTAATAAAAGATTGTCTTACAATATTTGGAGCATAATTTTCTACTTTTTTAAGAACGTCTACTGCAAAATCTGGTTGCTCATTTACTTTATTAAGTAAATTTTGATTTGCTAAATCTGAAATTTCATTTAGTTTTATTGACTTATCAACAATATATTTTCCAGCTTTAATATCTTGAATATTAGCTATTAAATTATTTAACTCAGGATCTGAAGAAGAAAATGTACTTTCTTTTACATTTAACTTAAATTGTGAAATCACTGAAGAAAGTTCTTTAAAAGCTTTTGTTTTAAATCTCTTTGGAGGATTTTTTTCTAATAAATTTGATTTAATTAGAGTAATCATTGTTTCTTTATCTTTATTAATAG
Organism: Poseidonibacter parvus; assembly: GCF_001956695.1. NCBI lineage: Bacteria > Pseudomonadati > Campylobacterota > Epsilonproteobacteria > Campylobacterales > Arcobacteraceae > Poseidonibacter > Poseidonibacter parvus. The sequence continues at coordinate 639,628 of NZ_CP019070.1, read as the reverse complement.
CTCTTTGTTTAAATGCATTTATTAAACCATAAAATAAAATATGTCCAATTGTTGCTATAAATAAAATTGCTAGCGGAAGAATAATCCAAACTGCTATTGGTAAAAGCAATGAGATATCAAGTATTGTAACTTTATAATCTCCTAACTCTAAACTAAATGTATATCCATAAATAACACCAATAAACAATACTGAAAAAACAATATATTTTTTAAAACCCATAATTAAATCCTTTTTACTATTTTTCTACTTCATAAATTTCTCTACATGGTGTACAAAACTTTGCAAATGGTTTTGCTCTTAATCTACCAATTGCAATTGATTCATCACACATATCACAAATACCATAGCTTCCATCTTGAACTCTTTTTAATGCGTCCTCAATTTCACCTAATTCTTTAACTTGTTGATTTGCAATAATTCCTTCTTTAAAACTATCACTTGATATTTCTGCATAATCAAATTCATCTTTACATTCAGAATTCTTCAAAGAATCAATACTATCACGACTACCTTGGATATTTTTAATGATTAATTCTTTTCTTTCTAATAAAGTTAGTTTTAACTCTTCAACTTGTTTTGCGTTAGCCACATTATACCCTTAAATTTAAAATTTTGCCATTATACAAAAAATTTCTTAAATTATTTATGATATGGGTGGTTATTTTTAATACAAAGTCCACGAAAAATCTGTTCAGCCAAAACAACATTGGCTATTTTATGAGCCATTGTTAAATCACTTAAAGATATTATACTATCACATTTCTTTAAAAAATCTCGCTGAAAGCCAAAAGCGCCACCAATGAAAAAATTTACTTCATTCTTCCCATCTAATAGCTTAGAAAAAGCATAAGAGTCTATTTTCTTTCCTAAAACATCTAAGGCAACGTTGTAACCTTTTAATAAAGGGTCATAAGTATCACTATATGATTGCTGTGCTTCTTTTTCACCGATAGTTTGTGCTTTTGCTATAGTTTTATTAAATATGTAATGTACTTCAACTTTTGCATATTTAGAAGACATTTTAATAAATTCTTTAATTAAATCGTCAAATTGATCTTTTGAAGGTTTTACAATTGAATAAATATTGATTTTCATAAGAAGTTTTTGCCTTTATAAAAAGTTAGATTATATAAGTCAGAAAATAGAAACTTTAGGTATAAACCCTAAAGTTTCCAAAGTTTTATTAGTTTGCTAGTTAGCTATTTTCTCTTTTTTAAACATTGTTAATAAATCAGATAAAGTTTGCTTCATATCTGCTCTATTTACAACCATATCAATTGAACCTTTTTCAAGTAAGAATTCAGCTCTTTGGAATCCTTCAGGTAAATCAGCTCCAATAGTTTGTTTAATAACTCGCTGACCTGCAAACCCAATTAAAGCACCAGGTTCGGCCATAATAATGTCACCTAAAAATGCAAATGATGCAGAAACACCACCCATTGTAGGATCAGTTAAAATAGAAATATAAGGTAGTTTTGCATGATCTAATCTTTTTAACGCAGCAGAAGTTTTTGCCATTTGCATTAATGCAAAAGTAGACTCTTGCATTCTTGCACCTCCTGATGCAGAAACAATTATTAAACCTTGATGTTTTTCTAAAGATCTGTTTACAGCACGAACAATTTTTTCACCCTCAACAGAACCTAATGAACCTCCCATAAAAGAGAAATCAAATACAACAATTTGAACAGCATTACCGTTTATTTCACATTCTCCACTTAGAACAGAAGAAGTTCTTCCAGTTTTTTTCTCTGCAACTTCAACTCTTTTTTTGTATGAAGTTTTATCTACAAATTTTAAAGGATCGTTTGGTCTTAAATCTTCATCATACTCAACAAATGTACCTTCGTCTGCTAAAATTTCAATTCTTCTTTTAGCACCAATTCTCATATGAAAATTACATTTAGGACATATATTATCTTGATTTTCAACCTCTTTGAAGAACATCAAAGCATTACATTCTGGACACTTTATCCAGTGAGATGGAGCATCTTTTTTTGTTGCTTGTTCTTTTGAGTCACTGTCAAATGATATTTTGCTAAATAAGTTTTTTAAATCCATACTAAATCCTTTTTAAATCTTATAAATTTTTAAATTTTTCTAATTCGTCAAGTTTTTCCCAAGGGTAATCACTTTGACCTACTTGCCCACGTGCAGCTACATCTGCATAAAGGAAAGTCTCTGCACTTGGTTTATCTAAGGCAAATTTATCTGTAATCCATTTTGGAGTTAATGCAAAGTTTTCCATAACAAAAGCAGATAAATCATCATCATTAGCACTTGTATATGTACCCATTGTATCAACTGAAACTGAAGTAGGACGTGCAACTCCAATCGCATAAGATATCTGAACAACAGCTTTACTTGCAAGTCCAGCTGCAACAATGTGCTTAGCTAGCCATCTTGCTGCATATAAACCAGATCTATCAACTTTTGTATAATCTTTTGAACTTTGAGCTCCTCCACCAATTGGAGAGTAACCTCCAAATGAATCTACAATAAGTTTTCTTCCTGTTAATCCACTATCATGTAACGATGAGTGAGATACATATCTTCCCGTTGGGTTAATATGAATAATTGTACTTTCTTTATCATACATATTTGTTGGAAGTCCAGAATCATCAATTAAACCTTGAATTAATTCTCTAACTTCTTTAATATCCATACCTTCAACAGAAGGAGCAGATACTACAATAGTATGAATTTTTTGTGGTTTACAATTTTCAAAATTTTCTTTTGTTCCATAATCAACAGTAACTTGTGTTTTAATATCAACACCTAATTTATGATTATGCGCTAATGCATAATTATAAACTTTATCACTTAACATTCTCGCATATGAAATAGCAGCTGGCATATAATCAGCAGTTTCAGTTGATGCAAAACCAAACATAATACCTTGATCACCAGCACCAATATCACCAGTTGTTTGATCAACACCTTGAGAAATATCTGGGCTTTGTTGGTTTAATAAAACTTGAACATTTACATCATCAGGATGTAAACACTGCTCTTTTGTAAAGCTTGACTTTCCGTCATAACCAATTTTTGCTAAAGCATCTTTAACTAATTTCTCATAATCTTCATTAGATAATTGGCAAGTTGATTTAACTTCTCCACCAATTACAACATTTTTTCCTGCTACAAAAACTTCAGATGCAACTCTGCTGTTTTTATCTTCAATAATTAATTTATCAACAATAGTATCCGCAATAATATCTGCACATTTATCAGGGTGACCTGGGCTTACTACTTCTGAAGTAAATAAATACTCTTTTTTGTTTTCCATTTTTGTTTTCCTTTGTGGTTTTCCATTTTTGTTTTCCATTATTTTTAATTCCAATTTTGCTGCTAAAAAAATAACAAATACAACAGCAAGTCGAGTCTATTCTACTGTTACTGATTTTGCCAAGTTTCTTGGCATATCAACATCATTTCCTAATCTAACTGATATTTCCATTGATAATAACTGTAATGCTATTAACATTTCAAAAAATTCTAACATATAATGATCAGTTTTTTTAGTTTTAATAAAGTCATCACTTAAATCAAATTTAAGTGGTGATATAGAACAAATAGTACTATCTCTAGCACTTAATTCTTCAACATTCGATTTTATTTTATCATAAAGTAAATTTTCAGGCATAAGTGCAATAGTGAACAACTCAGGATCAGCTAATGCAATTGGGCCGTGCTTCATTTCACCTGCAGGATAACCTTCTGCATGTAAATATGAAATTTCTTTAAGCTTTAAAGCTCCTTCTAATGCTAGTGGGAAAAATACATCCCGACCAATAAAGAAGAAGCCATGACCATGTAGGTACCTTTTTGAAAGTCTTTTAGTTTTTTCATGAATTTTATCATCAATTATTAAAGACTTTGGAACTTCTCTTAATGCTTTAAGTTCATTTTGTAATTTATCACTTTGTAAAACATTTTTTGCTTTTCCAAAATAAAGTGCTAACATCCATAATACAACTGTTTGTGTAGTAAATGCTTTTGTTGATGCAACACCTTTTTCAATTCCAGCACGTGTTAAAATCGTTGCATCTGCAGTTCTTGTCATTGAAGAATTATCAACATTACAAACTACAAGAGATTTAAGTCCTGCAGCTTTTGCCATTTTTAAAGCTTCTAAAGTATCAGCTGTTTCACCACTTTGTGATATTACTATAAACAGTGTATCTTTTGTTAATAAAGGATCTTTATATCTAAATTCACTTGCGATTTCAACATTACATTTAACTTTTGAAAGTCTTTCAAAAAGATATGATGCAGTTAATCCTGAGTGGTACGAAGTACCACAAGCACAAATTTTAATTTCGTTTATTCCTTCAATTAATGATTTATCTATTTCATCAAATAAAATTTCTTCATCATTAAGTCGACCTAACATACAATCGCCTACAACATCACTTTGCTCATAAATTTCTTTTTCCATAAAGAATCTAAAACCATCTTTTTGTGCAAATTGTTTTGAAGTTGGAAGTGTTGACCATGAATAATTATCATTAAAAAATTCAATACCTTTTGCAGTTGCAATTCCACCAACTCCATCTTCTAAATAAACAACATCAGAAGCTAAACCAATTAATGGTGCATCTGAAGATGAAAATAATACTTCTTCTTTTTCATTTCCATTTGCAACAATTAAAGGTGAACCATGTTTAAAGAAAAATATTTTTGTAGGATCTGCTTTTGTAATTAGTAGAATTGAAAAAGCACCTTCTAATCTATCAATTGTACTATGAAATGCTTTTGTTGTATCATTTAATTTATTATTATAATTTTCAAATAAATGAACAATAACTTCTGTATCAGTTTGTGATACGAATTTATGTCCAAGTGCTGTTAATTCTTCTTTTAATTCTTTGTAATTTTCAATGATTCCATTGTGTACTACATAAGAATACTCACCTAAATGTGGGTGTGCATTAAGTTCTGTTGGTTGCCCATGTGTTGCCCATCTTGTGTGACCAATTCCAAGTTCATAGCTATCTTGAGTCGTTGTGTTATTAATTCTTTCTTCTAAATTATGAAGTTTTCCTAAAGCTTTGAATACATCAATTTTATCTTTATTTAAAACAGCAATACCTGCAGAGTCATAGCCTCTGTATTCAAGCTCTTTTAAACCATCTAATAATATTTTAGTAGTATTGTTTTTACCTATATATCCAACTATTCCACACATAAAGACACACCTTTGAAATTAAATTTAATCAAAGATTGTACTTAAAAGTTACTAAAAAATTGCTTTCTTACTAAAAACATTATTTTCTATTGGTTTAAATTCTTAATTAATTCATTATGAATTTTATTATTCGAAGCAACAATATACTTATTTTCAAATAATACATATTCATTTCCATCAATATTAGAAACTTTTCCACCAGCTTCTTGTAAAATGATTAAACCAGCACTAACATCCCAAGCTTTAAGATTCATTTCATAATAGCCTTCATAAACTCCACGTGCGACATAACATAAATCAAGTGCAGCAGAACCAAGTCTTCTTATATCTTGACATTTTGGTAAAATCTTCTTAATTTTTTCTATCACATCATTTAAATCATCCTCACACGTTCCTGATGTATAGGGAAAACCTGTTGAAAGAAGTGACTTTTGGAAATCATTCTCATCTGAAACTTCAATTTTTTCTCCATTACAAAAAGCACCCTCACCTACAACTGCTGTGTAAAGTTCATCTAAAATAGGATTATAAACAATTCCTATAAATGGCTTTTTATTTTTATAAACACCAACTGAAATTGCAGTATGTGGTAGTTTATTTACAAAATTTGTTGTTCCATCAATTGGGTCAACTATTATAGAGTTTGAGAAAACCTTATTTGTATTATCTGATTCTTCTGCTATGACATTAAAATCACTAAATTCTTTTTCAAATTTTTCTTTTAAAAAATTTTCAACTGCAACATCATATTTCGTAACTAAATCTTTTTTAGCTTTAAAACTTACATCTTTTTTTGAATAATATCCATCTTTTAATATAACTCCAGCTTCTTTTATAATTTCTATTAATTTATCTTTCATTAAAAATTCCATTTTGTTAATTTATTTTATTTGCTTTATTTTAGCAAAGAAGAATTATAAAATGATTAACTCTAATATCATTAAAATGTTATTTATTATCCATTATTTATAATATAATTAAGAAACAAGTGATAAAATAAAAACAAATAAAAATTTTAAAGGATATTGAAAGTTACTTTTTACTTTATTTATTCTTGAAAATATAGAAGAGATTTTTAAAATTAGAAAAATGTTTCAAGGTACTTAAATGATGAAAATATTAGTATTTGACTTAGAAATTAATGAAAATGATATTTATGATATTGTTGAGAAATACATAAGGAATACAGTTATTCACAAAACAAATAGAACTGATATTTTTTTAGAAAAAATAAAGCAAATAAATTATGACCTACTAGTAATTGATGTAACAACAAGCCTTGGAGATAATATTTTTAAAGAAGCTACTAAATTAAATAAAAATTATAATTTTTTAGTAATAAGTACTACATTAACATATAATAGTGAGTTATCATGCAAAGAGTGCTCTTTTGAATATAAAAGAAAACTTTTACTAAAACCACTTAGTGCAAATGATTTAGTAAATTATATTGAAAATTATCATACTCTACCTTGTAAATATTCAGTAGCTTCAACTAACATAATTGAAATACTTGAAGATGTGATGAAACAATTTACTTACTATGCATATATAAAAGACCTGTCAAAAATAACTTTAATTCAAGAAAAGAGCAATATAAAAGAATTAATCTCAATTATTGAGTTATTAAATATTCATAAAATTAATTATATAGTTGATAATGATGATATAAAACTTATATATTAGCCATAACATGATACTTTTTTGATACATTATTTTGTTATAATTAGTTTTTAAAGTATATAGGAGAAATTATTATGTATAGAATAATGTATATGAGTACTGCAACTCGCAATATTTTAGATGATGAGTTAGAAGAAATCTTAGAAAAAGCTAGAATAAATAATCATGAAAAAGAATTAACAGGCTTACTTATTGTAAAAGGGAGAACATTCCTTCAATGTCTTGAAGGAGAAAAACATAATGTTCTAGAAGTTTATAATAAAATATTAAAAGATGATAGACATGAAAATATAATAGATTTAGTTGATGAAAATGATGCAACTAGATTATTTCCAAATTGGGATATGGGTTATAAAAATTTAAAAAGCTTAAATGATATTAAGAGTGAAAAAATTAGAGAAATATTATCAGTAGATCAATTAGATATTAAAAAAGATGAAATTGCTGAAATTATTGAGGATTTTGTTTCTTTTAATTAAAAAATAAATAATTATTAAGTTTCATTCTTCTTGACTATTCAGTCTATATAAATTAATTTTTAAATACAATTAATATTATTCAAAATTAAACTGTCATGCAAGGAAAAAAATGAGCTTATTTTTTGTTATTCTTTTAAAAGTGTTTCCAATTTATATTAATGTTGTACTTGGATATTTATCTTCTAGGGTTTTAAATGTACAAAGAGAATCAATTGCTACTTTACTAATTTATATACTTGGTCCAATTGTAGTATTCTCTGCAACTATAAGTGTTAAAATAGATTTTGCAGTTGCAATGCTTCCAATATTTTTATTTATTTTTTGTTCAATTATTGCTTTTGCATCTCTTGCGATATTCAAAAACTCATGGAAGGACCCAACAGGTAATATTTTATCTTTTTCTGCAGGAACTGGAAATACAGGTTTTTTTGGTATCCCTTTAGCAATAATTTTATTTCCACCACATCTTGCTGATATTTATATTTTTACAGTATTAACATCTCTTTTATATGAAAGTACAACAGGTTTTTATGTAACTGCAAAAGGAAATTTTACAGTTTCGCAAGCTTTGAAAAAAATGTCAAAACTTCCAATTCTTTATGCTTTTATATTAGGTATTGTTTTAAACATAGCTGGTTTTGAAATTCCTGAAACAATTAGTTCATATACTGCACAATTTAAAGGTGCATATGGGATCTTAGGAATGATGATGTTGGGTATGGGGCTAATTGGATTAAAAAGTGAACCTGATAATTTTGATGTGAAGTTTATTTCTATTACATTCTTTCTAAAATTTATTTTTTGGCCCTTAGCAATATTAGGAGTTATCTTTATAGATAAAGAATATTTATTTATCTTAAATCAAGAGCTATATGATGTAATGTTTTTATTTTCAATAGTACCACTTGCAGGAAACACAGTAACTCTAGCTGTATTACTAAATGCAAAACCAGAGAAAGCTAGCTTAGCAGTATTTTTAAGTACCGTAGTTTCAGTTATTACAATACCACTTTATATATATTTATATGGTGGGTTCTAAGATTTATTAATACTTGTAGATTAGAAATATACTTAATTCTTATAAAAAAATAAAAGAACATAGAGAAAACCTATGAAAATAGGTTCTCTTTTTGATTTATATTTATCCTATAGAAACTTTATTCTTAGCATTATTTTTAGATTTATACATTAATGTATCCACTCTTTTAAAAATCATATCTTCATTATCTTCAAGTGTAACTTCAGATAAGCCGATACTTACAGTAATTTTTTGATTTTCAATTGTATTTAAATCTCTTTGAATAATATCTCTTACTTTTTCACTAACTATTTTTGCATTTTCTAAAATAGTTTGAGAAAAGATTATCACAAACTCTTCCCCTCCTATTCTAAATAAATTATCATTTACTCTAATATTGTTTTGTATTAATTTAGATAACTCAATAAGTACCTTATCTCCCATTTTATGTCCATAAAAATCATTAATTTTCTTAAAATTATCTATATCCAATATAAGCATACAAAAAGGTGTGTTGTAACGCTTTTTTAAAGATAAATCCTCTTTTAATTTTTCATTATAAGCTTTTCTATTCTTTATATTTGTAAGTACATCTATATATGTTAAATCTTTATTTATTTGAATTTCATTTTTTAGTTTGTCATAGAGTTTATTATATTCATTTGAAATATAAGTTAATTCGCAATCATTTTTAGATTCATTGAAGTAATCTATTGTTTCCTCTTTTCTAATTGAATTTGCAATAATTTCAATTGGTTTTGTAAAATTCTTTTTTATCCAATTAAACATAAAATATAAAAATAATATTGTAATAACAAAAGCAAAAATAAATATTTTTTTAAAATCTTCTAATGCTTTTATTTTTTGAGTAATATCAATTTTTATTTGCATAACTATATCTGTATATTTTAAAAGAGAGAATTCTTTATATTCCAATAAAGGGGTATATGAAATTACTTCATTGTCTTTTTCTACTATTACTGACTTATTATTTCTAATTGTATTCAAAATGATATCATCAGACTTTTCATTTACAGAAAACTTTTTTAATTCTTTAAAATGATCCTCTTTTGAAATATTTTTATTTCTTTTTTCCATCTTATAATAGTATTGATATTCTCCATTTGTATTTACTCTATATAAAGATAAATTTTTATGGTTGTTTAAATCATTTGAAATACTATTGAAAAGTTTGGTATCTGTAAATCCTAATTCTAAGTAAGTATCATTTTTTAGTTTAGAATATGAATAAAGTTTATATTTTCCATCAATAGCATCCTCTGATATATTATCTGCTAAATAAACTTTTTCATCTATTTTTGTTTTATCTAAAAAGTCTTTTGCTTCTGTTATAACAGACAAATCAAAACCTAAATCTTTTGTAAAAGTTGTTTCATAGATAACATAGTTTTTATCAATTAAATAAAGTTCAATTTCAATATCAGTTAAATTGTATTTATTTTTAATATCTTTTTTTAATTCTTTAAGAGTAAGAGAAGAGTCTTCTTTTAATAATTTCAATGAATAATTATGAATATTCAAAAAAGAATTACGTTTATCTTCATATTTAGATGATACTATTTTTAATGAATCTATAATTCGATTTTTATTGAATTCTATTTCTTTTTGTATATATGTATCTAAATCTGTTTGATATGAATTTTTATATGTTGTGTAAAATAAAGAAAAGATTACTAAGATAATTAATGAAAATAATATTTGAAGTTTATAAATTGTATTTCTTATATGCAATATAGTTCCTTTATTTAAGTATACATTCTATCTATTAATTAGTTAAATTAGTATAATAAATAATATTAAAATCTACATTATGGTTAAGAATAGGTTACGAAATTTTGAGGAAGAGAGTAGACGTCCTTAAGAATAGGACGTCTAAGAGAGAATGTAAATTACATTCCCATACCAGGCATACCACCCATTCCACCCATATCAGGCATAGAAGGTGCAGCTGGAGTATCAGCTTTAATATCTGTAACTGTAGCTTCAGTTGTTAATAATAATGATGCAACAGAAACTGCATTTTGCATTGCAACTCTTTCAACTTTTGCAGGATCTACAATACCAGCTTCAAACATATCTACATATTGTCCACTCGCAGCATTAAATCCTAAATTTTCATTATCAGATTTTTCAACTTCATTTGCAACAACACCAGCATCAAAACCAGCATTTAATGCAATTTGCTTTAAAGGTGCTTTAATAGCTCTTAGTACAATATCTGCACCAATTTGCTCATCACCTTCTAATGATAATGAAACTTTTGCAGCAGCTCTAATTAATGCAGCTCCTCCACCAATTACAATACCTTCTTCAACAGCAGCTCTTGTTGCACTTAATGCATCATCAACTCTATCTTTTTTCTCTTTCATTTCAGTTTCAGAAGCAGCTCCAACTTTAATAACTGCAACACCACCTGAAAGTTTTGCTAATCTTTCTTGTAATTTTTCTTTATCATACTCAGATGAAGTTCCTTCCATCTCAGCTTTGATTTGGTTTACTCTAGCTTGAACATTATCAGCTTCACCAGCACCATTTACAATAGTAGTATTATCTTTATCAATTACAACTCTAGCTGCAGTTCCTAATACTTCCATTCCAGATGATTCAAGTTTCATTCCCATTTCTTCAGAAATAACAGTTCCAGCAGTTAAAACAGCAATATCTTCTAACATTGCTTTTCTTCTATCACCAAAACCTGGAGCTTTAACCGCTGCAATATTTAATGAACCTCTTAATCTATTTACAACTAAAGTAGATAAAGCTTCACCTTCAACATCTTCAGAGATAATTAATAAAGGACGTCCAGTTTGATTTACAGCTTCTAAAATAGGTAACATTTCTTTTAAATTAGAAATCTTTTTCTCACATAATAAAATATATGGATTTTCCATTTCAGTAGTCATTTTTTCAGTATTTGTAATAAAGTAAGGAGATAAGTAACCTCTATCAAATTGCATACCTTCAACAACATCTAATTCATCAGAGATACCCTTTGCTTCTTCAACAGTAATAACACCATCTTTTCCAACTTTATCCATAGCTTCAGCAATCATAGCACCAATCGCAGTATCAGAGTTTGCAGAAATTGTAGCAACTTGCTCAATTTCTTTTTTATCAGCAACAACTCTAGAAGCTTTTTTAAGTTCAGCTAAAATAGCTTCAGTAGCTTTATCCATACCTCTTTTAAGAATAATTGGATTTGCACCAGCAGTAACGTTTCTTAAACCTTCTTTGAAAACACTATGTGCTAATACAGTTGCAGTTGTAGTTCCATCCCCTGCTTCATCAGCAGTTTTAGAAGCAACTTCTTTAACTAATTGTGCACCCATATTCTCTAATGTATCTTCAAGTTCAATTTCTCTTGCAACAGATACACCATCTTTAGTAATTGTTGGTGCTCCAAATGCTTTTTGTAATAATACATTTCGTCCTCTAGGACCCATTGTAACTTTTACTGCATCTGATAATTTTTCAACACCTGAATATAATCTGTTTCTTGCTGAATCGCTAAATAATACTTCTTTTGCCATCTTACATAACTCCTATAATATTTTCTTGTTCTAACACTAAATAATCTACACCATCAAGTGTAAACTCAGTTCCTCTGAACTGTTCAAAAACGATTGTATCACCTACTTTAATTTCAGTAATTTCTCCACCGATTGCTTTTACTTCTGCAGTATTTGGTTTTTCTTTAGCTGAATCAACTAAAATAATCCCACTTGCTGTTTTACTTTCTACTTCTGTTCTTTGTACTAGAACTCTTTTTCCTAATGGTTTGAAATTCATGTTAATCCTTTTATTAAGTTTTATAATATTTATTTATAATTAATAGTTTAGCACTCTATTTTTTTGAGTGCTAAATTTTATATAATTTTTGTTTAATTGTCAAGTAGTTTGAGTTAAATTGACTAAGAGTTATGTCTATTTATATATTTTAGTAGTAATTCTTCTAATGATTGCTTTAAATTATCATCTAAACTTGCTAAAGTTTCTTCACATTTTACTGCTAATTTATCTGCTGCTTTTATCGCACCATCTAGGCTTAATAAGTTTACAAATGAATTTTTTGCTTCATCATTTTGTGTTGTTTTACCAGCTTCTTCAGAACTACAAGTTTCATCTATAATATCATCTTGTATTTGAAATAATAATCCTAAATCAATTCCAAAATCATATAATTTTTCTTGCACTTCTGAATCATATTCAGAAATAATCGCACCCATTTTTAGTGATGCTGCAATTAATTTTGCAGTTTTGTGGATATGTAAATATTCTAATTGAGAAAGTTCAAGTTTTACATTTTCAAAATAACAATCGATTGCTTGACCAATTATCATACCATCAATTCCACCATTGCTTGCTAAACATTTAATAAGATTAATTTTCACATCATTATGCAAAGGTGCATTAGCTATTTTGTTAAATGCTTCTGTATTTAAAGCATCTCCAACTAAAATAGCTGTTACTTCATCATATTTTTTATGTAATGTTTCAAATCCACGTCTTAAATCTGCATTGTCCATTGAAGGTAAATCATCATGAATAAGTGAATAAGTATGTAGCATCTCAATACCTAAAGCAACAGGTAAAGAGTTTTTAATAAGTAAACTTTTATTTGATTTTATAACTGAAAGTAAAAGCATAGGACGGAATCTTTTCCCGCCAGCTTGTAACATGTCTGCTAAAGCTTGTTCAAAATTAGGATGAAATGTTTTTGAAGATGGAAGATTAACTAATAAATAATTCTCAAATTCATTAAGTAAATCCTTCATTTGACTATTTTTGTCCAATTGAACCTAATCCACCCATCATATTCATTGCCATCATTTTTTGATTTTCTTCAGCTTGTTTGATAACATCATTCATACATGATATTAATAAAATTTGTAAAGAATCTTTATCTTCAAGTAAAGAATCATCAATTTTTAAATCAATAACTTCTGAGTTCCCATTTATTGACATCTCAATCATTCCTCCACCTGCTTTAGAAGTAAATACTTTTGAAGCATTTTCTTCTTTTGCATTTGCAGCCATATCTTGAAACTGTCCCATCATATCATTTAAGTTTAAATTTTTTAAATCAATTCCATCAAACATGGTCACTTCCTACTAATTCATTTGTAATCATATCAATATTATTCTCATCATCAACAATCACAACAATAGGTTTATAATTTTCTAATTCTTCTTCAGAATAAGAAGCATAAGAAATTACAATGATTTTATCACCTATTTCTACTTTTCTCGCAGCTGCTCCATTTAGACACATGTCCTTACTTCCAGCTTTACCCTTAATAACATAAGTAGCAAATCTTTCGCCATTGTTAACATTAACAATTTCGACTTTTTGTCCTACTCTTAAACTTGAAGCTTTCATTAAATCTTCATCAATAGTGATTGATCCAACATAATTCAAATTTGCATCAGTAACAGTTGCTCTATGAATTTTACTATATAGCATCTCAAATGTCATATAATTTAGTCCTCTTTAAATTTATAGTTTTGCAGGCTCACCCCAATATTGTTCAGGCATTAAATACTCAACAACAGGGTTCCCACCTAATATGTGTTCTTCTATGATTTTATCTATTTTTTCCTTAGATAACTGACAGTACATATGATGTCCAGGCTCAATTAACATAACTGGTCCCATTTGACATCTACCAAGACATGAAGTTCTAATTGCCTGTACGGGTCCCATTAATCCTTTTTGCATTAATGATTGTGCAGTATGATTAAATAAATCTCTTGTATTTTCATTTACACATGAAGGTTTTGGCATACCTGGAGGTGATGCTTGTTCACACTTGAAAATATAAAATGTTGGTTGCGGAACTGAAGGCAGTGACATATCTTGTCCTTTTATAGATAAAATTTGTATAATTTTAGTGAATTCTAACACTTTTTTATTAAAACTTAATAAAAAATGCTATTTAATTTTTTTTTAAATCTAAAATAATATACTATTTACTCAAATTTTTAATTATAAAAGGCTACATATGAAAAAAATACTTTTTATTCTTTGTTCATTTATCTTAGCTTTGCAAGCTGCAAATCCAATAGCTATAATAGAAACAAATCAAGGTAATATAGAAATAGAATTAAGAGAAGATCTTGCTCCAAAAGCAGTAGAAAACTTTGTAACACATTCAAAAAATGGTTATTACAATGGATTAATTTTCCATAGAGTTATTAAAGGATTTATGTTACAAACAGGAGATCCAACAGGTACAGGAAGAGGTGGTGAATCTATTTGGAAGAAAAATTTTGAAGATGAATTCTCATCAAAAGCATTATTTGATAAACCAGGAATTTTAGCTATGGCTAATAGAGGAAGAAATACAAATGGCAGTCAATTTTTTATAACTACAGTTCCTACATATTGGTTGAATGGTAAACATACAATTTTTGGTTATGTAACTAAAGGTATGGATATAGTAAGAAAAATCGAAAGTGTTCCAACATCAGGAAGAAGTGGTGGGGATAAACCATTAAGTGAACAAAAAATAATTAATATTACAATTAAATAAATCAAGTAAAACTTGATTTATTTAACTAAAAACTTTATTTAAAATGTCTTTATTAGCATGAGTCATAATTTGTTTTTCTAAGTTTTCAAATCTTTTTGATTCATTATTAGCTTTTTCTTTCCAATACGCTAACTTTTGAACAAGTACATCATCTGTTTGTATTGCTTCATATTTTTCTTTTAGTTTTGTTAATTTTTCTGTGATTTCATCTATTTCAATTTGGAAATTAACTTCTGCTTGTTTTTTATCTTTTTCAAACTTTATTTGATTATCTTCAATCTTTATTTTTAATCTTTTTATATCAAGTCTTAAATCTGAGTTTTCTTTTGTTAATTTTAAAGAATTACTTAATTTATCTGAGTTTCTTTTATATGTATTTAGTTCAGTTTTTAGATTTCTATTTTCAAGAGAATACTTTTCCGCTGTATATATATACTTATCAGTACTTCTTTGTACTTTAAAGAGTTCTTCTTGAGCATCTTCTAGTTTCATTTTTAAATCATTGATAATTGTGTACTGTTCTGCATTTCCTTCTTTACTTCTAATAAAAATTTCACTTTTATCTTTCATTAAAGCACGTTGCATTTCTCTTTTTTTTGTAAGTTCTTCAGTTATATCTCTTTGAATAGAAATTGCACCTTCAACTTCTTCTGCATCATTTAAAAGTGTAATCATATAGCAATCGGTTGTAAAACTTGTGTTATCTTTTGTTCTATTTTTTAATTGACCTTGCCAAGATTGATTATTAAGAACATCTGCATACAGTTTTACATATAAATCATTTGAAGCTTCACTATGTTTTAAAAACTTAAAATCTTGACCAAGTAATTCTTCTTTTGTGTATCCAGATACCTTACAACACAAGTCATTTACTTTTACAATTTTCATATGAATATCAGTTTCAATAACAATATTATTTAAATCTGTTACTTCTTTATATTTTTCTAATTCTCTATTTTTTTGATCAATTAAAAAATCTTGATATAAAATGCCAGCTAATTCATTCATCAATGATAAAAGATGTCTTATATCAATTGGCTTAATTATATACTCATAAATTTTCAATTTAATTGCTTCAGAAAGAAATTCATTATCAGAATGGGCAGTTGCAAAAAATATTGGAACTTTTGTATCAACCCTTCTAATTGTTTTAACCATGTCAATACCACTTAGTTTTGGCATATTAATATCAGACAAGATAATATCAATATCATCTTGATTTTTTAAGTATAATTCTAGACCTTCTTTTCCATCTTCTGCAGTATAAACAGTTTCAAAAAAGTTTGATAATAACTGAGATAATTCTGTTCTAATAACAGCATCATCTTCTACATATAATATTCGTAGTCTTTTTAATAACTTTTTATCTATTGACATATTTTTTTATTTCCATACTTGTAATTAATTCAATAAATTTTATAAAATCAAAAGGCTTTAATAAATATTCATTAACACCATATTCTTCAGCTTTAGTAATATATTCTATTTCTGTATGAGCTGACATAATAATTATTGGGATATCAAATCCTTGATCAATTATATTTTTTATCATGTCTAAACCATTCATTAAAGGCATATTTATATCTGTAATAATAGCATCGATATCAGGATTTTCTTTTAAGATAGCTAAGGCTTCAATACCGTTATTTGCAGTAAGGAAATTAGCTTGTAGTTTAGTTAATGCATCACTAATTATAGAAAGTAAGTCTTCTTCATCTTCAACAAAAAGAAGTTTTAAACCTCTTAATTTTTCTATTTTTTCATGCATTTTTTTTCCAATTTAGTTAGTCTTGTAATTCTTCTTTATCTACTACTCTTTCAATATCCATTATAACTAACATTTCATTATTATCTAATCGCACATAACCTTTTAAATATTTTGAAGGAATAGCTGAACCCATTTCTGATACAGGTGCAAGAGCAGTAGTATCCAATCTTTGAACATCATCAACTAAATCAACAATAATACCTACCATTCTTTTATCTTCAGTAATTACAGCAATTACGGAAGTATTTTCATCGTATGTACCAACACTTGTATTAAATTTAAGTCTAATATCTAAAATAGGAACAACTTCTCCTCTTAAATTGATAAGCCCTTTTACCCATTTTGAAGTATTAGGTAGCGTTGTAATATTATCTGGATAAGTTAGAATTTCTCTAATTTTCGGTAATTCAATTGCATATTTCATAGCACCAAGTTCAAATGTCATAAATTCACTAGTGTTTGCATAATCAATTACTTTATCTTCGTTATTATCCATATTAATTCCTTTTAGTATACTTCTTTTTCTACAATTTAATTTATTTTATCAATTCTAAACTTAAAGCTTATTGTTTTTTTAAATTATTTATTACACATGTAGCAATATATTTGGGACTTTGTAAAGATACTATATCTCCAATTTGAATATTATCTAATGAAATTAATTTATTATCTTTTGATATTTGAACAAAGCCATTTTTATCTTTTTTATCAGGATGGTTTAGTTCATAATTATTTTTTAATAAATCAACATTATTTTGAAGTTTTAAGATGATTTGAGAATAACTATTATCAAAAGTTTTTCTAAGTATCTCTATCTCATTTCTAGAATTTGTCATTTTCTGAGATAAATTTGATTGAAAAGAAGATTTTAATAGTTTTATTTCTGATTCAATAAATTTGAATTTATTTTCCATAGAGTTTTGCTCAAATAAACGCTTTAAATTAATAACATCTTGTTCTTTGTTAAACAATATTCTTTTTAATAAATTATCATAATCATTTACTAATGTATCTAAATACATTCTATGTTCATTTATATCAGGAAGTGCTATTTCAATTGCATTAGATGGAGTTGCAGCTCTAACATCAGCTACGAAATCTGAAATTAAATAATCAACTTCATGTCCAACTGCTGAGATAATAGGAGTTTTAGCTTCATAAATTGCATTTGCAACTATTTCTTCATTGAAAGCCCATAAGTCTTCAATACTTCCTCCCCCACGGCCTGCAATAATAACATCTGCATTTAAAGTATCTGCATATTTAATTGAGTTTGAAATATCATAAGCAGCTCCTTCACCTTGAACTAAAGTTGGTATTAAAATGAACTCTACTAAAGGCCAACGATGAAGTGCAACTTTTTTCATATCTTCAATAGCTGCACCAGTTGCTGATGTAACAAGTACAATTTTTTTAGGATACTTAGGAAGAATTCTTTTTCTTGTTTGTTCAAAATATCCTTTATTTTCAAGTTTAGTCTTTAATTGTTCATAAGCTAAAGCTAGCGCACCTTGACCTGAAGGTTCAATCTTATTACAGAGAAGTTGATAATTACCACGAGGAGCATAAACTGTGATATTTCCAGTGATTGTTATTTTTTGTCCAACTTCAAGTTGAAATTTTAAATATTTAGTATTACCTCTAAACATCACACAAGAGATTGTTGAGCTTTGGTCTTTTATTGAAAAGTAAATATGACCTGAGTTATGATAAGTTAAATTAGAAACTTCACCTTCAACATAAACTTGAATAAAGGTAGTTTCTAAAAGAGATTTTATTTGTGTATTTAAAGTTGACACATTAATTGGTGTATTCATAAAATCTCTTTCTTATTTATATTTTTTTTGCAATGATTAATGTTGAAATATTCATTGAAAATGCTTTCACATGAATTGGTTCAAGACCTGCAAGTTTTAATTCTTTACATAAATTTTCTGTTGTTAAAAACTCATCAATTGAATCTGGTAAATAAGTATAAGCTTCTTTATTTCTTGAAATTAATCCACCTAAAACTGGCAAAATTTTATTCATATAAAAATCAGTTAAATAATCTAAAGGATTTGTTTTCTCATTTTTAGTAAATTCTGAAATTGCAACTAATCCATCTTTTTTTAGAACTCTTGCAAACTCATGAAAAGCTTCTTGTCTTTGAACTACATTTCTAATTCCATAAGAAATTGAAATAATATCAGTACTATCATTTTCAAGTGGCATAGAAGCTGCTCCTGCTTCAATAAATTCAACTTCAGGAAGTTTCTTTTTACCTTCAGCCATCATTCCAACACTTGGATCAATACCTACAATATTTTGAATATCGATACTATTTTCTTTTGCTATCTTTTTCCAATGTTGAATCATATCTCCTGTTCCACAAGCAACATCAACAATCTTTTCTATTTTATCTTTTCCATAAAAATCAAAAGTTTTATTACATGCTTTATTTCTCCAAGACTTATCAATTCCCATTGATAAAACTCTATTTGCTACATCATAAGTTCCTGCAATGTCATTAAACATTGAGACAATTTTTTCTTGTTTACCCATAATTATATCTTCCTAGTTTAAAATTTTATAGTATATATTTCCCAATTATAAGTCCTAATATAAAACCTATATTAACAGCAACAGCTAAAAACATCATAGACATTTTTTTATTGTTTTGTGGGATTTGTTCTAGTATTTTTTCTTGTTTATTAAGAGTTTTATCAAAATTCTCACTAGCTTTTCCTAAAGTTTTATATGAATCATCTAAAACTTTAGTTGCATTTTTAAGTGCTAACTCTGAAAATTCCATTCTTTCAACAAGCTCTTTAGCTTGTTTAAAACTCATTTCACTCATTTCTTAATATCTATCCAAGTATCTAAATCACAGAATATTTTGTTTAATACTGTAATTACATAATCTTTTGCATCTGTTTGTATTCTTCTAAAAAATAGATATTTTCTTGCACTTTCAATATCACCTAACTCTTTTGCTTTAATTGCTTTTTGTGCAAAATCCGTATTATTATAAGCCATTTCCCATACAGTTGAGCCTAAATATCTACTCATAGTAATAACTTTATCATTTTTAACAGGGAAATATTTTGGATTTTTTACAAAATCGCAAATAACTGAGTTCGAATCAATATACTTGTGACCAAAAAAATTAATAAATTGTTCTTCTATATAATCAGGTTGCATGGAAATAGCTCTATTTAAGGCAAAAATTACATTTTCAGATGGATTATCTTCAATTTTCTTTATTTTTTTCATCGTAGCAATTGCATTTTTACCATCAAGTTCACCATCCCCTAAAGGAATAATCCACTTGATATTTCCAAATGTACCAACTTTTTTAATCTCATCTAAAACTAGTGTTGAAGTTTTATTACCACCAACATCAACAATAACTTCATGATTGTCATCCATTAAAATTAATTCATCAAGTTCAGTTAATTTATTAGTCCCTAACATTCTTTTATTTACAATTTCAGTTCTTGTAAAAGATTTAGAATCGTTATTTTCATCATCAATTTCGATATATGTAATTTTTTTACCATGTTTTTTATAAAGATAAGGAGCAATAACTTGCATAGCAACAGTAGATTTACCTACGCCACCTTTTGTTTGAGGAATAATAATCATTTAAATTAACCTTTTGGATTACATTTCATATACTCAATAATTTTTCCATGAAATCGAGCATATAATTTGTTTAATGAGATGTCATAATTATATAATTTGGCAATTTTATCGTAATTTTCATTAATACCAAATTCACACCAAGCTTGTAATTGTTCATAATCTTCAAACTCATATCCGAATCTTTTAAGAAGTTTGTTTGTGTAAGAATCAACTACCATATAATCTTGCCTACATGCATAACAAAGTATTGCATCTGCAGTTTCAGGTCCAATTCCTTTTTGCTCTAGAAGCCAAGTTCTGTCAACCTTTAAACAAAAGTTTTCAAAGGTTTCAAAATCTTTAATAATATTTTTAGCAAGTGCAATTAATCTACGTGATTTTTGATTTTTAAAACCACTTGGAGTAATTGCTATTATAAAAGTTTCTAAATCAATATTTGCTATTTTTTCAAGGGAATTGATATTTAATACTCTTAAGTTTTCTAAGGACATTTCAACATTAGTCCATTTAGTATTTTGAGTTAATATTGCCCCTAATAATATTTCAAATGCATCATTATTAGGCCACCAGTATTCATATTTATCATCTATTAAATTTTGTTCTTTTAAAAACAAAAAAAGATCATAAGAGTTTGATATACTAATCAATCATAGCCTTTGTAATAATATATTCGTGATTATTGCAAAATTTTTTTATTTTAAAACTATTTGTAGCTTTCCCTTCTTCATTTATATCAGTAACCATCATTTGAAGAATTGTTTTGCAAGAATTTGGAACTTCAAAGTGACCACCTAAACCAGTTGTAACTTTTTGTATAGGTATCTTTTTATCCATACCAATTACATTATCTCTACAGCCTGTTAATCCTATATCAGTTAAGTAAGCAGTATTATTAAATATTTGTAAATCATCAGTTCCAACATGAGTATGCGTTCCACAAATCATACTAACTTCATTTTGAAGCATCATTAGCATAATTCTTTTTTCACTTGTAACTTCTGCGTGAAAATCTATAAAAATACTTTTTATACCATCTTCATGAAGTTGATTTACTAATTTTATAGCCCAATTAAAAGGGTTTTCAACTGTTGGCATTGTATATTGACCCATTAAGTTTATAACAGCTAATTTTTCAATTCCATTAGGAGTGAGTACATCACATACTTTTAGGCCACTTCCTATTAAACCTGGAGGATAATTATCAGGTCGTAAAACTGGTTTAGTTTCAAGTAAAACCATCATCTCTCTTTTTTTATCAAAAGAGTGGTTACCACCTGTAATTAAATCAATTCCCATTTTTAGTAATTCGTCACAGTTTTTAATAGTTAAACCAAAACCATGACTCGCATTTTCACCATTTGCAATGACAAAATCAATATTATATTCTTCTTTTATTTTAGATAAATTATCTTTAATAATCTTACGTCCAGGCCGGCCTACGATGTCACCTATAAATGCAATTCTCAATTGAATCCTTCAAAACTATTTTCATTATATTTTGTGATTGTAGCAAGTGTATGTTTAGGTATAACTTTCTTTAGAGTTGATTTAAATGCTTTGCACAAATATTTGCTTGTGAAAATGCTATTTGAAAATTAAAACCACCTAGTTCTCCTGTAATATTTAAACACTCACCTATAAAATATAAGTCATTTTGTTTCAAGCTTTCAAAAGTATTATGATCAATTTCATCCGTATTTATTCCACCACGTGTGACTTCTGCTTTAGTATATCCAAAGTTTCCAGCAGGTGAGAACTCATAATATTTTAATAATGATAATTTTTCTTTTTCATCATTTTTCAGTGATGAAATAGCTTTATCTTCTAAATCAATTGATTTTAAAAACTCTTCTATAAATCTTTTAGGAAGTGGTAAACTTGAAGATATTTTTTTATTACTTTTAAAAAAACTTTCCATTTTTTTATTTGGTAAAAAATCAATAGCTAATTGTCCCTTTTTCCAATACAGTGATGAAGTTAAAATAACAGGACCTGAGCATCCTTTGTGTGCAAAAAGAAATGAACCTTCAAATCTTTTTCCTTCAACAAAAGTATTTACATATGTAGAAATTCCTGATAAGTTTTTAAACCAAAATTGATCTTTTTGAACTGTAAAACCAACAAGTGAAGGTTCAAGTTTTTCAACACTATGACCAAATTTTGAAGCTATATCAAAAGCAATTGAACTAGCTCCTAAAACTGGATAAGATAAAGCACCACTGGCAACAACTATTTTTTTTGCTTCAATAATTTGCTTATTTGTTTTAATTTTATAGTATTTGTTCTTTTCAATAAAATCAAGATCTAAAACTTTTGTGTCTAAATATTTCTTAACATGAGTAATAAGCTTTAAAAACATATCAATAACATCTTGAGATGAGTTACAAAAATATGTACCTTTTACAATTTTAGGATTTATTTTTGGATTTACACCATTTTTATTTAAAAAATTCAGTAAATCATCTTTAGTGTATTTAGATAATATTTCTTTAACAAAATTTCTATCACCTAAATAGTTTTTATTTGTAACTAATTCATTTGTTATATTACATTTAGCTCCACCTGAAACTTTTATTTTTGGCCCAACTTTTTTATTTGTATCTATTACACAAATGTTTTTATATTTTCTTTTATCAAGATTAGAAGCAAGCATTAAAGAACTGGCTCCCGCACCTATTATTGCTATATCGTAGATTCTTCTTCCTTTTTACAAATAAACCTATTTAGTCCATCTTTATATTCATACTCTAATGTATAGTTATTCGCTTTTAAAATGTTATGAACAATATATAATCCTAAACCAAAAGAATCTTTTGATTTATCTTCATTTGCAAAAAATGGTTCAAAGTATTTTTCTAATTCATATTCTAATTCTTTTCCTGAGTTCTCGAATATTATATTCTCATTTTCAGTAGAAATTGTAACTTTTTTATCTAATGAATACTTAAGAGCATTATCTATTAAATTTTTACTAGCAATTGAAAATAGTTTGTAATTTACATTTATTTTTTTATTTTCATATTTACTAATTACAGATTCATCTTCAAGCATTAAGATATCTTTAGCATTATCAATTACATCATCTAAAAAATAAAATTTCTTTTCAATATTTTTTGTAGAAGAAATTAACTCTTCTATAGATGCAAATTCATTTATAAGCTGCTCTAGTCTTGAAAAAACAGATTTTAGTTTTTCATTGTTTTCTTCATTTTGTTCTAATTGAGTTAAAAAGTTTCCTTTTGTAATTGGTGTTTTTAACTCATGCATAATATTTCTAATAAAAATATTTCTAGATTCTTTCAAACTTTTTAATTTTAATGCAGTTTGTTTAAACTCCATTCCTAAAAGGGAAACTTCATCTTTTGAATCACTATTACAGCATTCAAAATCAAAATTCTCATCCCCTAAAGTCTTTACTTTATCTTTTAATATTTTTAAAGGCATTAATTTTCGTATTGTAATAAGATACATTAAGATAATAGTAATAATTACAATAGCAAAAACTAAAATAATATAAATCTGACTATTACCTTCAGTATTAGAATTATCTTTAATTAAGATTGTTTTATTTTTTCTTTTCATATACAAGTAATTATTATCTTTTAATTGCAATATTCTAAATATAATTTTTGCTCTTGGGTCTTTTCTTTCAATCAAAACTTTCGTTTGTGGATTATATGTAATTGCATTGATTTTACCATTGTTACTAAATAATGTAAAATTTGAATCTTCCAAACTTTTTGCAAAACTAAGGTTTAATCCACCTTTGTGATGTTTACGAATAACTACTTTAATAATTGGCATATATTTTTTTAATAACTCAGCTTCTTTAACTTTATAGTTTTCAGTCATCAAAATACCAAAACTTGCAATTACTAAAATAATTGAAATTATAAAACTAACTGTAATAGTAAAAAATATTGATTGTCTATTCATTATGAAATTTATACCCCATTCCTCTAATTGTATGAAGATATTTTGGCTCTTTTGGATTATCTTCAATTTTTTGTCTAATTCTATTTATAATAACTGCTAAAGAACCAGAACCTTCATAATCTTGATTTAATAAATCTGAATTATCAAAAATATCTTCACGTGAAATAACAAAGCCTTCTCTTTTTATAAGTAAAGACAATACTTCAAATTCTGCTGCTGTTAATTTAATATATTTATCATTTTTTGTAATTTCTTTTTTGTCTAAATCTAATTTAAAAGTCTTACTCTTTTCTTCTTGAACATTTGTATGATTAAATCTTCGTAAAATTGTTTTTACTCTTACCTCAAGTTCTCTAGGATCATAAGGCTTAGGTAAATAATCATCCGCACCTAATTGTAAAGCAGTAACTTTATCTGTAATATCACTTCTTGCACTAGAAATTATAATAGGGATATCAAAATCTTTTACAATTGCTTTACAAACATCCAAACCATCCATACCAGGAAGTGTAAGATCTAGGATAATTAAATCATAGGTATTTAATTTTAAAGAAGATAAAGCTAAAAAAGGATCTTCATAATTAGTTACTTTAATATTAAATTGTTTTAAATATTCTGTTAAAATTTCAGCAAGCTCTGTATCATCTTCAATCATTGCTATTTCTATCAAAATATTTCCTTAAGTGTTTTAAACTGTTTAAATGATTTTATCATATTATCTCTTTTTCATTCATTACTTTATTTGAATAATTATGACATAAGAATTTTAACGGATTATAACAAGAATAAAAATGATTAATTTAAAAGGAAAATGAAGGTAAAAAAGCTAAAAAAAAGGCTAAAAAAAAGCTTACCAAATAACAATAAAGATTGTTAGTTGATAAGCTAATTGAATAAATACTCAAGAGCTGGCAGTGGCCTACGTTTCCACAAGGGGACCCTGCAGTATTATCAGCGATGAAGAGCTTGACTTCCAGGTTCGAAATGGAGCTGGGTATTTCCTCTTCTCTATAACCACCAGCAAAACTGAGTAATCAATATACCATTGCAAAAATGCTAGTATACTCATTACTCAACTTAATCTGTGAGTAAAGATATTAATAATGTTAAAGTCAACACATTTTATTTTTTATTCATACATACTGTACACTTAATAAGATAGTAAACCAAAGAATACTAAATTTGAATTATAAATAAGCCAAACGATCTATTAGTACTAGTCAGCTAAACGTCTTACAACGCTTACACATCTAGCCTATCAACCAGCTAGTCTTGCTGGGATCTTCAGGGAAAGTTAATCTTGGAGTTGGCTTCGTGCTTAGATGCTTTCAGCGCTTATCTCATCCGTACGTAGCTACCCAACGATGCTCTTGGCAGAACAATTGGTACACTAGTGGTACGTTCATCCCGGTCCTCTCGTACTAGGGACAAATCTCCTCAACTTTCCTACGCCCACGGAAGATAGGGACCGAACTGTCTCACGACGTTCTGAACCCAGCTCGCGTACCGCTTTAAATGGCGAACAGCCATACCCTTGGGACCTGCTTCAGCCCCAGGATGCGATGAGCCGACATCGAGGTGCCAAACCTCCCCGTCGATGTGAGCTCTTGGGGGAGATCAGCCTGTTATCCCCGGCGTACCTTTTATCCTTTGAGCGATGGCCCTTCCACACAGAACCACCGGATCACTATGACCGACTTTCGTCTCTGTTCGACTTGTATGTCTCACAGTCAAGCTAGTTTATGCCATTATACTCAACTGGCGATTTCCATCCGCCATGAACTAACCTTTGTAAGCCTCCGTTACTTTTTAGGAGGCGACCGCCCCAGTCAAACTACCCACCAGACATTGTCCTGAAAGAGGATAACTCTTCCCAGTTAGTAACTCAAATATTCAAGGGTGGTATCTCAAGGATGGCTCCACTAGAATTGGCATCCTAGTTTCATAGCCTCCCACCTATCCTGCACATGAATATCCAAGCTACAGTGTCAAGCTGTAGTAAAGGTGCACGGGGTCTTTCCGTCTTTCCGCGGGTAGGAGGAATTTTCACCTCCACTACAATTTCACTGGATCCCTGGTTGAGACAGCTCCCATCTCGTTACGCCATTCATGCAGGTCGGTATTTAACCGACAAGGAATTTCGCTACCTTAGGACCGTTATAGTTACGGCCGCCGTTTACTCGGGCTTCAATCAAATGCTTCGATAAATCTAACATCATCAGTTAACCTTCGAGCACCGGGCAGGCGTCACACCTTATACATCCTCTTACGAGTTAGCAAAGTGCTGTGTTTTTGGTAAACAGTCGGGAGGGACTCTTTGTTGCAACCTCTCTAGCTTTCGGAAGTAAATTCCTATACCAAAGTAGGCACACCTTATACCGAAGATACGGTGCTAGTTTGCAGAGTTCCTTAACCAGGGTTCTTCCACGCGCCTTAGAATACTCATCCCACCCACCTGTGTCGGTTTACGGTACGGGCAACAAACAATATGCTTAGTGGCTTTTCTTGGCACGACAGTATCATCGATTCTCCATCTCCTCCGAAGAGTGTCAGGAGCCTGTAAGATCTCGGTCTCATGTAATCCGGATTTGCCTAAATTACGACCTACGTCCTTCGACCCACTATTCCATCAGTGAGCTCGATTAACTCTATGCGTCCCCACATCACGCTTGTTTGTTGGTATTGAAATATTAATCAATTTGCCATCGTCTACCCCTTTCGGACTCGACTTAGGACCCGACTAACCCTACGATGACGAGCATCGCGTAGGAAACCTTGGGTTTTCGGCGTTGAGGATTCTCACCTCAATTATCGCTACTCATGCCTGCATGCTCACTTCTATCCGCTCCAACGCTCCTTACCGGTACATCTTCAACGCTGAATAGAACGCTCTCCTACCACTCAATATAAATATTGAATCTAAAGCTTCGGTGCATATCTTAGCCCCGTTATATTTTCCGCGCAGAATCACTAGACCAGTGAGCTGTTACGCTTTCTTTAAAGGATGGCTGCTTCTAAGCCAACCTCCTGGTTGTCACAGTAACTCCACATCGTTTTCCACTTAGATATGACTTTGGGACCTTAGCTGTTAGTCTGGGTTGTTCCCCTCTCGACATAGGATTTTATCACCCTACGCCTGACTCCTGCGATTACACATATAGTATTCATAGTTTGATAGGGTTTGGTACCGCGGTAAGCAGCCCTAGCCCATTCAGTGCTCTACCCCTATATGCTACTACGCAAGGCTATACCTAAATATATTTCGGAGAGAACCAGCTATCACGAAGTTTGATTGGCCTTTCACCCCTATCCACAAGTCATCCGAGCACTTTTCAACGCACACCG
Source organism: Poseidonibacter parvus (assembly GCF_001956695.1). Taxonomy (NCBI): domain Bacteria; kingdom Pseudomonadati; phylum Campylobacterota; class Epsilonproteobacteria; order Campylobacterales; family Arcobacteraceae; genus Poseidonibacter; species Poseidonibacter parvus. The sequence goes on along the minus strand of NZ_CP019070.1, from coordinate 612,026 downwards.
GTTCGGTCCTCCACTGGCTCTTACACCAGCTTCAACCTGCTCATGGATAGATCACTTCGTTTCGGGTCTGCAGCATCTGACTAAGTCGCCCTATTAAGACTCGCTTTCGCTACGGCTTCGCACTTGGCTTAACCTTGCCAGACACCACAACTCGCAGGCTCATTATGCAAAAGGCAGTCCGTCACCCTGATAAATCATAGGGCTCCGAATGATTGTAAGCTAATGGTTTCAGGTTCTATTTCACTCTCCTCGCTGGAGTACTTTTCACCTTTCCCTCACGGTACTTGTTCACTATCGATCTGTAAGTAGTATTTAGGATTAGAGGGTGGTCCCCCTAGATTCAGACAAAATATCACGTGTTCCGTCCTACTCAGGATACCAATAGAGCTATTGAACATTTCGATTACAGGAGTATCACCTTCTACGCTTAACCTTTCCAGGTTATTCATCTATATTCTCTAGTCTCACATCTTGGTCCTACAACCCCCTATGCAAGCATAGGGTTTGTCCTAATCCCATTTCGCTCGCCGCTACTTTGGGAATCTCTTTTGATTTCTCTTCCTCTGGTTACTGAGATGTTTCACTTCACCAGGTTTGCCCACTTTCGTGTAACTAATATCTCTATTAGCTGGGTTGTCCCATTCGGAGATCTACGGATCAAAACTTCTTGACAGTTCCCCGTAGCTTTTCGCAGTCTAGTACGTCCTTCATCGCCTCTTACAGTCTAGGCATCCACCATTAGCCCTTAATAGCTTATAATAAACAGAATTTAATCTGTCGCATTTGATAATTATTCTTTGGCTACTATCTTATTAAACATACATTTCTGTACATTACATAAAATAATAAATTGTGTTCTATCTAATCTCTTAGATAGTTTTTAAAATTGTTTATTAATCTTTACTAATAAATTAGTATTAATTAATGAAAAAATTAAAAGACTTTAACATTATATTTTTAAATATCTTGCTAGCTTAAAAAAACAAGTTTTTTCAAGGTAACGCGTTTTGGTAATTAAACCAAATATAAATACTTTATATTAAGTACTTATATTTAGTTTGAATAACTAAACTCTAATATGTAAGGTTTTTAATAATCTTTATAAACCGAACATAATACTCTTTATTGTTTTTCTTGATGAGACTTAAAACGAATTAAGTCTCTTTCTCTGAAAGGAGGTGATCCAACCGCAGGTTCTCCTACGGTTACCTTGTTACGACTTCACCCCAGTTACTGAATCCACTGTGGAGGGTAGCTACTTTAGCATTCCCGCTTCGAATGAGTTCAATTCCCATGGTGTGACGGGCGGTGAGTACAAGACCCGGGAACGTATTCACCGTAGCATTGCTGATCTACGATTACTAGCGATTCCAACTTCAAGCAGTCGAGTTGCAGACTGCTATCCGAACTGGGAGATATTTTTGAGATTTGCTCCACCTCACGGTATTGCTGCTCTTTGTATACCCCATTGTAGCACGTGTGTAGCCCTGGACGTAAGGGCCATGATGACTTGACGTCGTCCTCACCTTCCTCCTGGTTACCCAGGCAGTCTCATTAGAGTTCTCAGCCGAACTGTTAGCAACTAATGACGAGGGTTGCGCTCGTTGCGGGACTTAACCCAACATCTCACGACACGAGCTGACGACAGCCGTGCAGCACCTGTATGATAGTTCTAGCAAGCTAGCACTATTACATCTCTGTTATATTCTATCTATGTCAAGTCCAGGTAAGGTTCTTCGCGTATCGTCGAATTAAACCACATGCTCCACCGCTTGTGCGGGTCCCCGTCTATTCCTTTGAGTTTTAATCTTGCGACCGTACTCCCCAGGCGGCACACTTAATGTGTTAACTGCATTACTGCAAGGTCTAGCCTCACAACAACTAGTGTGCATCGTTTAGGGCGTGGACTACCAGGGTATCTAATCCTGTTTGCTCCCCACGCTTTCGAATCTCAGCGTCAATAATGTTCCAGTAGATCGCCTTCGCAATCGGTATTCCTTCTGATCTCTACGGATTTTACCCCTACACCAGAAATTCCATCTACCTCTCCCATATTCTAGATAGAAAGTTTCAAAAGCAGTTCAATAGTTGAGCTATTGGATTTCACTTCTGACTTTTCTATCCGCCTACATTCTCTTTACGCCCAGTGATTCCGAGTAACGCTTGCACCCTCCGTATTACCGCGGCTGCTGGCACGGAGTTAGCCGGTGCTTATTCATATAGTACCGTCATTATCTTCCTATATAAAAGGAGTTTACGCACCGAAATGTGTCATCCTCCACGCGGCGTTGCTGCATCAGACTTTCGTCCATTGTGCAATATTCCCCACTGCTGCCTCCCGTAGGAGTCTGGACCGTGTCTCAGTTCCAGTGTGACTGATCATCCTCTCAAACCAGTTAAGCGTCATTGTCTTGGTGAGCCATTACCTCACCAACTAACTGATACTGTACAGGCCGATCTTCAAGCTATAAATATTTCCCTTGCAGTCTTAAGACTTAAAGGCATATAGGGTATTAGCAATCGTTTCCAATTGTTATCCCCTTCTTGAAGGCACGTTACCTATATATTACTCACCCGTGCGCCACTTAGCTGACAATTAAAGCAAGCTTTAATCCGTTCTCGTTCGACTTGCATGTGTTAAGCACGCCGCCAGCGTTCACTCTGAGCCAGGATCAAACTCTCCATAAAGAAGTGCGATACAAAGTTGACTTAATGTCAAGTTTTATAAACGCGTTTAGTTTGATACTGACAAATTTGTATTGTTATACAAAATTATCACTCAAATTTATAGACAAGAATTAATTCTTGTTATAATTTTTTTATTTTTTTTAAATCTATTTATTTTAGATTATATATTAGAGTATTATATTCAGTTTATAAAGATTACTTTACAAACTTCATTACATTGTTAAAGATCATCCGTTTATGTGTCGCTTGCGCTCTACTTAAATTGGACGGGAATTATAGAGAATTTTTTATGCTTTGTCAAGAGGTTTTTCTTTAAATAAGCTTAAATTTTAAAATTTAAGTTTTTACTCTTTTAATAGATGTCCTGCAAGATTACCACTTGAAAATGACCATTGTAAATTATAACCGCCACAAGGTCCATCTAAATCCATTACTTCACCACAAAAATATAAACCATTTATTAATTTACTTTGCATTGTTTTTGGATTTATTTCTTTTAATGTTACTCCACCTCTTGTAATCATTGCTTTTTTGTAGCCAACTGAATCTATTACTGTTAATGGAGTTAAAGCTACAATTTTCACAAGATTATTTCTAACTTCTCCTATTTGGTCTTTAAATTTTAAAGAAGTATCTGCATTTACAATATTGCATAACTCTTTTGAAACTGATTGAGGAAGAAGTAAAGATAAAACTTCTAAAACATTTGCATCTGGTTTTTCTTTTGCTTGTTTTTTAAAGTGTGAAAAAATATCATCTTCAGTTTTTCCTTTTACCATGTTTATAAGTAAAGGCACTTCATCATATTTTTCTAATAATGGTGTAATTTCTCTTGAAAAATCTAAAACAACTGGACCTCTTAAACCTTTTGATGTAAATATCAAATCTCCAACTGCTTTTAGTTTCTTTGCTTTTTTTAAATCAATTTTTATAATTGCTTTTGCAATAGTATCCGCTGTACAATTTGCCACCCATGTTTCTTTTGTATAAACAGGAAGCATTGCAGGATATAAATCTGTAATTTTATGTCCTAACTCTTTTGCAAAAGAATAACCATCACCATTAGCACCCAACATTGGAAAGCCCAAACCACCTGTTGCAACAATTACATTCCTACAATTAAAGTTTCCTTTGTTTGTTTTAACTCCTGAGATACTGTTTTCATTACAAAGTAAATTCTCAACTTTTACATCACATTGTATTTCAACTGCTAAGTTATTTAACTCTTTTTCTAAAGCTTTAATTATTGTAGATGAGTTGTGAGTTACTGGAAAAATTCTAAAACCATCTTTTGTATCAGTTTGAACTCCAATACTTTCAAAAAATTCTCTCAATGAGTTTTTATCTAACATTTGTATTGCAGTACTCATAAACCGACCATTTTTCCCAAATGAGTTCATAAAGTCTTCATTACTTAATGTGTTAGTTAAATTACATTTACCTCCGCCTGTTGCTTTTAATTTTGCACCAAGTGTTGGAAGTTTTTCTAAAAGAAGTACACTTTTTCCTAATTTTCTTGCAGTTATTGCAGCAATCATTCCAGCACCGCCAGAACCTATTACTATTAGATCATATATATTTGTTTTCATTTGCTAATAATAACCAAAGATGCTTGAATATATTGTCTAAAATTAGATACAATTTGGGCATGAAAATAAGACTTGCCACATTTAACCTATTTCAATTTACAAAACCTCCATACTCTTGGTACACGAAAAAAGAAAGATTTACAGAAAAGCAATGGCTTATAAAAACTTCATGGATTAAAAAGCAAATACTTAAAATGAACGCAGATATTATTGGTTTTCAAGAAGTATTCTCTAGAGATGCACTTAAGACTTTAGTTAATGAACTTGGATACAATTATTTTGAAACAGTAGATGTTCCAAAAGTTAGTAAAACTAATCCTTTAATTTATATGTCTACGACTGTTGCAATTGCTTCTAAATATCCAATTTCTAATATGCAAGAAGTAAAAGTTCATATTCCAAGTATTAAAAAACATAAATATGAAGGATTTTTTAAATTTTCTAGAATTCCAATTAAAGCTACAATTACTCTTCCTAATGAAGAAGACTTTTTAGTTTATGTTTGTCATCTAAAATCAAATAGATTAAATGAATTTGAATATGTATTTAATGAAAAAGATACTTTAGAACACAAAAAAGAATTAATCAATAAAGCACTTAAAGATAAATATTCCGAAGCATTGAAAACTAGACTTTGTGAAGCTTCTTCACTATTCTTTGATATTAAGAAATCTAAGAAACCATGTGTTTTAATGACAGATTTAAATGATAAAGAGTTTTCAATTACAATAGATGCTTTAAGTAACAATAAATATCATGATGAAAAAAGAAGAGAATCATTTATATTACATGATTCATATTTTCAAATTGAGAATAAAGTATATAATCCTCACCCTGAACAAAAAGAAGCGAAGAGAGTTCCTACTAGTTACTTTGCTGGAAAAGGAAACGTTTTAGATTATATTTTTTTATCAAAAGAGTTTAATAAAAAAAATAAAAAAAACATAGCTTCTGTTTCTTCTTTTGAAGTTTTTGATGAAGCTATTAAAACTAATCATGATGGTTCACTACTTTCAAGTGATCATGCACAAGTTTTGTGCGAATTAACCTTTCATTAATTAAGTATTTACAAAAGCTTAACAATTGAAGTATATAATACTTTTATCGTTTAAGAAAGACCGCGAATCTTTCTTACTCAAATAAAAGTAATTTTTTTGCGATTTTTACTTTTCTCCTTAAGAAAAAAGGCCAGATATCAAAAGATATTTGGCCTTTTTTTATGCTAATTTATTTTCTTAAGTATTTTAAAGTTGTAATAATAATATCATCGTCATCTTTACTTGGGCTTTTAATTGTTTCTTTTGTATCATCTGCTTTTGTAAAAGTAATATTCATTTCATATGAACTTACTGTTTGAATACCTTTTTGTAAACATAAAATCTTAATCATAATTAATTCTAAGAATTGTTTTGTAGGAAGATCTGGTTTTCCAAATCTATCTTCCATTTCTTCTTCTATTTTATAAACTTCTTCTTTATCTATTGATTTTGAAAGCCTTCTGTATAATTCAAGTCGTACTCTATCTTCAACAATGTAATCATCTGAGATAAATGCAGAAATAGCTAACTTAATATCTACACTTTTTTTCTCTTCTTTTGAATCTCCACTAAGAGTTGAAAGTGCATCTTCTAACATTTTTAGATATAAACCATAGCCAATTTGTTTGATATGACCACTTTGAGCTTCACCAATAATATTTCCACCACCTCTTATTTCTAAATCTTGATGAGCTAATGCTGTTCCACTTCCTAAATATGAGTTTGATTCTAAAGCTACTAATCTTTTAACTGCATCTGATGTAATTTGCTTTTTATCTTCAACTACGTAATAACAGAATCCTTCTTTATTACTTCGTCCAACTCGTCCACGTAATTGATGTAAATCTGCAATTCCAAATCTATCTGCACCATCAATTATAATTGAGTTTGCATTTGGAAGGTGAAGTCCTGATTCAACAATTGAAGTTGCAAGTAAAATATCAAATTTCTTTTCTTCAAAGGCATCAAGAATTTTTTCAGCATCTGCTGGTTTGATTTTTGAATGGATAATCTCAACTTTAATATTTGGGATAATCTCTTCTATATCTGCTTTTTTTGCTTCAATTGAAGCAATATTATTATGAACATAAAAAAGCTGTCCACCTCTTCTTTTTTCTCTTAAAACAATCTCTTTAATTAATTTGTCACTATACTCTTTTACATAAGTTCTAACACCTAATCTTTCACTAGGAGGTGTTAGTAGTGAACTCATTCCTTTTAATTTTGAAAGGGCAAGATTTAGTGTTCTTGGTATTGGGGTTGCACTCATTGAGAAAATATGAACATCTTCTCGTAAGTTTTTAAGTTTTTCTTTTTGTTTTACACCAAATTTATGTTCTTCATCGATTATTACTAAAGCTAAATCTTTAGCAGTAATTCCTAATAATGAATGAGTTCCAATTACAAACTGTATTTCTCCAGAACTTAAACCTTTTTTGATTTCACTTTTTTCTTTTGCTGTTGATTTTCCATCAAGTTTAGCCATTGAAATTCCATAAGGTTCAAATCTTTTTTGCATTCCATGGAAATGCTGAGTTGCAAGTAGTGTCGTAGGACAGACAAAAATTGCTTGATGTCCATCTAGAATTGTTGCTAAAAGTGCATTCATAGCAACTTCTGTTTTACCAAAACCAACATCTCCTGAAAGCAATCTATCCATAACTCGACCTGAGCTTAAATCCTTAAAAATTTCACTAACAGAACGACTTTGATCTTTTGTATAATCAAAACCTGAACTTTTTCTAAACTCTTGTAGTGTGTGTTTATTAGTATCTATTTTTATACCATTTACAAGCTCACGTGCTGCTGCTAATTTTATAATATCATTTGCAATAGCAAATAATCTATCTTTTACTTTTTCTTTTAATTTAGCAAAAGAGCCTTTTCCAAGTTTGTCAACTACAGCATATGAACTTCCATCTGCTACATATCTATCTACTAAATCAATATTTTCAACAGGAATTAAAAGCTTATCATCTCCTGCATATGTAACAATTACAAAATCTCTTTTTGCTCCCATTACAGTAACAGGTTCTATTCCTTTATATTGTCCAATTCCATGTTTTTCATGAACAACAAAATCATTTACTTGTAATTCATCAATTACTAGTTTTATTTTTTTCTTTCTTCTTTTTTTAATCTCTTGATTTAGTGAGATTATTACCTCATCATTACTTACAAGATTAATAATATAAGGTTCGATTAAATACTTGATTTTGCTATCACTTAAATCTAAATCATGAGCTTTTACTTTAGCTTCTGTACTAGAAATAATAGTAACTTTTTTACCTTCATGAAAAGAGATGAACTCTTTAATATTTGCAGGAGCTATTTCTTTATGAGTTTTACTTTTAAAAATTTGTGGAGTTGTTAAAAACTTATCTTTATTTATTCTTTTTTCTTCAAAAACATAAACTTCATCGAGTTCTTCAAGTGATTCTTGAGTTATAAAACAATTCATAGAATTTGGTAAAAATTCACCTAAGTCATTTAAATACCAAAAACCTAAAGAATGAATATCCTTAATAAAGGCATCACTTGAAACTTTTAGAATTTCTTCTGTTATACCTTCATATGTTTCTTCATCTAAAGCTAAAAAAGCAGGACTAATTTGTATAGTTTCTATCTCATCTTTAGTTGATTTTTGATCTTCAATATCAAATTTTCTAATACTTTCAACTTCATCATCAAAAAGTGAGATTCTATATCCAAATTCGCTCCCTAGTGGACAAATATCAATAATATCTCCCCTAATTGAAGCTTCTGCTTCACTTGTTACAATATCTACAAAATAGTATCCCCAATTGTAAAGTTTTGACTTGAATTCTTCTATTTTTATAGTATCTGCAAAATTTATTTCATAGGAGTCAAAGCATTTTTCTTTAGGAAGAGAAAAAGAGATTGTACGTACAGGAGAAATTAAAATCTTATTTTGTTTTTTGTGAGAGTAAAACTCATTTAATACTTTAGTGATTTCTTGTAATTCAGTTGAAAAAGATAATAAATCATCACCAAAGTTTGCTCTAAAATCTGATAATACAAAAGGAGTAAAACCTAAAAAAGAGACAATATCACTAGCAATTTGAGCTTGCTTATCGTCATTTACAATTAAAAGTTCACACTCTTTTAGTTTTTTATCATCCTTTAAATTTTTTAAAAATTCATAAATATTATTCACTACTGATTTTCTTCTTTTGAAAGTTCGAATTCTTTTGTTATTTTATCATAGTAATATGCTGGATAAGGTGTTTCATTTAATAAAAAGATTAAATTTGCATCACTAAACCCTGCTTTTTCTAAACCTTCTTTGAACATTTGTAAGATGAATGCTTTTGTTGTAACTAAAGTTGTAGTTGATGTTGATGTATAAACATTCTTTTCACCCTCTACTACTTTAAAACTTTTTCTTTTTAAAAATTTATTTAATTTTTCTTCATCTTCTAAACCACTTACATCTAATAACACTAATACTTCAATATTTTCCATAATTTATAATTCCTATATATTTATCTCATTAAATCGTATTGTATTAAAAATAGGTTTAATTTATGAATAAGAGTCTTTTAAATAAACTCTTATTTATACTTCTTTAAAACTAAATTATTCTACATATATACTATAAAATAAACAGATGTTAATTAATTACTTCAAAAAATTTGCTAAGATATGTACAGCTTTTTATATATAACTAGCACTTTAACTTTATAATAACTCTGTATTAGGATATTAATATGCAACGATATAAAATAGTTCATCGTACTTACTATAATTATACAGAAAGAGTAGACTTAGGAACTCATCATTTACTTTTACGTCCAAGAGAAGATTATGAACTAAGAATAGAATCCTTTACATTAAAATGTACACCCGAAACTAAGATATTGTGGCACAGAGATATTGAAAACAACTCAGTTGCAGTAGCAAACTTTAATCATATTACACAACAACTTCTTATTGAAAGTGAAGTAATACTTCAACAATATAATATATCACCATTGGATTTTATAGTTTCAGACTATGCTATTACTTACCCATTTGACTATAAAGAAGATGACAAGTTTCTATTATCACCTTATAGAGTTTTACCAGATGAAGAAACTAGACAATTATTAAATAATTGGATTTTCAATATCTGGAAATATGATGAAGAAATTCAAACATATACACTTCTTCAAAAAATAACAAAATATATCTATAGCTCATTAGTATATAACATCAGAGAAGAAACTGGTGTTCAAAGTATTAAAGAAACATTAAGTTTAAATTCAGGTTCTTGTCGTGATTTTGCATTTTTGTTTATGGAAGCTGTTAGATGTCTAGGATTAGCAACACGATTTGTAAGTGGTTATCTTTATGCACCACTTATGTCTGAACAAATAGGCTCTACACATGCTTGGGCAGAGGTTTATTTGCCAGGGGTTGGATGGAAAGGTTTTGATCCTACAATTGGAGATTTAGTTGGGAAAGATCATATTCCAGTTGCAGTATCTAGGCTTGCACATGCTGTTCCTCCAATATCTGGCTCATTTGCAGGTGATGCAAAATCTAATCTTGATGTTGGAGTATGGGTTACACAATGTTAGATATCTATCAAGAAGTAAATTTGATTTTTAGAAACTTGTAGTCTCCTATAAGTGTTACAATGTTATAATTAAAGTTAAAATAGTAAACAAGTTTACAAGTTTTTTGTCTATATTGAATATTTAAGTATAGACAAAACTGACATAAAATTAAATGTTATAATTTTATATTTATTAATTAATCTATTAAGGAAAAAAAATGTCATTAAAAGTAGTCCTATCTCATAAAACACATTATAAATACGATAAGTATATCTCTCTTTCACCACACACAATTAGGTTGAGACCAGCACCTCATAGTAGAACACCAATTGATGCTTACTCAATGAAGATAACTCCTGAGAATCATTTTATTAATTGGCAACAAGATGCTTATGGGAATTATTTAGCAAGAGTTGTTTTCCCTGAAAAAGTAAAAGAGTTTGGAATTGATGTAGAAGTTATTGCAGACTTAATCTCAATTAATCCTTTTGACTTTTTTGTTGAAGAATATGCTGAGCAATTTCCTTTTGAATATAAACCTGAATTGAAAGCAGAACTAAAACCATATTTTGAAGTTACGGAAAGTGGGAAAGAGCTTAAGAAATTCGTTAAATCACTTGATTTAAAAGAATGTAAAATTAATGACTACCTTGTTTATTTAAATACAGAAATATATAAATATTTAGATTATACAGTTCGTTTAGAAGCTGGTGTACAAGATTGTGAGACTACTCTTGATAAAAAACTTGGAAGCTGTAGAGATTATGCCTGGTTATTTGTTCAAGTATTAAGAAGTTTAGGTCTTGCAGCAAGATTTGTATCAGGTTACTTAGTTCAATTAAAACAAGATGAAAAATCTCTTGATGGTCCTAGTGGTCCTGAAGAAGACTTTACAGACTTACATGCTTGGACAGAAGTTTATCTTCCAGGTGCTGGATGGGTAGGACTTGATTCTACTAGTGGATTATTTGCAGGTGAAGGTCATATACCACTTGCATGTACTGCACATTATGAAAGTGCTCATGCAATTGAAGGTTTAAGTGATAAATGTGAAACAGAGTTTGATTTTTCAAATACTGTAACAAGAGTCTTTGAATCTCCAAGAGTTACAAAACCATACAGAGATGACCAATGGGATGCAATAAATTCTTTAGGTTATAAAGTTGATGATGAACTTCAAAAAAATGATGTAAGATTATCAATGGGTGGAGAACCTACTTTTGTATCTATTGATGATATGGAATCTGAGCAGTGGAACACAGCTGCTGATGGTCCTTTAAAAAGAGAATTAGCAGATAAATTGTCAAGAAGACTTTTAAGCTCTTTTGGTAAAGGTGGAATGCTTCATTACGCACAAGGGAAATGGTATCCAGGTGAACCAGTTCCTAGATGGCAAACTTCAATTATTTGGAGAAAAGATGGTAAGAAAATTTGGAAAAACCCAGATTTATTTGCAAATATGAATGAAACATATGAATACACAAATGATGATGCTAAAAAATTTATTGAATATTTAGCACTTACTTTAAAAGTATCTGATAAAACTATACTTCCAGCTTACGAAGATCCTATTCATTATATTATGAAAGAAGCTGAATTACCAATTGATATTGATTCAGCTGAATATGATATTGATAATTCAATTGAAAGAAAAACTATTGCAAGAGTTCTTAGTCAAGGTTTAAGTAAACCTGTTGGTTATATCTTACCTTTAAACTATGCTGAAAGTGAATGGATGACTTCTTATTGGACATTTAGACGGGATAAGATTTTCTTAATTCCTGGTGATTCACCTTTAGGACTTAGATTACCTATGGATTCTCTTATTGAAAATCCTGAAAATGAATTACCTTTACATTTTGAGCCAGATCTTTTTGCAAAAGCACCAAAACTTAAGAAGTTTTTGAAAAAAGCAGAAAAACGTGCTCAAGATGCAGGAAATAAAAAAAATAAAAATAATCCAGAAGATACATTTATTAGAACAGGATTAAATGTTGAAGTAAGAGATGGTAAGCTTTATATATTCTTACCACCTTTAAATCATACAGAAGCATTTTTAGATTTAATTGCTTCAATTGAAGCAGTTGCTAGAAAACTTAAAATAAAAATAGTTCTAGAAGGGTATGAACCAGCTCATGATTTACGTTTAGAAACTATAAAAGTTACTCCAGATCCAGGTGTAATTGAAGTAAATATTCAACCTGTAAATACATGGAAAGATTTAACATCAAATTTATTTACACTTTATAATGATGCAAGAGAATCTAGACTTGGAACAGAGAAGTTTATGCTTGATGGAAAACATACAGGAACAGGTGGTGGAAATCACGTTACAATTGGAGCAATGAGACCAGAAGACAGTCCATTACTTAGACGTCCTGAAGTTCTTAGAAGCTTTATTACATTTTGGCAACATCACCCTGGTTTATCTTACCTTTTCTCAGGAGCTTTTATAGGTCCAACATCTCAAGCACCTCGTGTTGATGAAGGAAGATTAGAAAATCTTTATGAATTAGAAATTGCATTTTCTCAAATTCCAGTAGGTGAAGACGTACCTTTCTGGTTAACTGATAGACTATTCCGTCATATGTTAACTGATATTACAGGAAATACTCATCGTTCTGAATTTTGTATAGATAAGCTTTATTCACCAGATTCAAGTACAGGAAGACTTGGTATTTTAGAACTACGTGGTTTTGATATGCCTCCACATCCTAAAATGGCACTAATGCAGAATTTACTAATTAGAACATTAGTTTCATTGTTCTGGAAAAAACCATATACTCATAAGCTAGTAAGATGGAATACACAGCTTCATGATAAGTTTTTATTAGAGCATTATGTAAAAGAAGATATGAAAGATATTGTTGAGTTTTTAAATAATGAAGGTTATGACTTTAATCTTGATTGGTTTGATCCTTTCTTTGAATTTAGATTCCCTCTATATGGAATGGCTACAGTTGAAAATGTACATCTAGAGCTTAGGGCTGCAATTGAGCCTTGGCATGTACTTGGAGAAGAAAGTGGTTCTCAAGGAACATCTAGATATGTTGATTCATCATTAGAAAGAGTTCAAATTAAAGTAAATAATTTTGTTCCTGAAAGATATATTCTTACTTGTAATTCAGTTGTAATTCCTTTAAGCCCTACTGGAGTTGAAGGTGAATTTGTTGCAGGTGTTAAATATAAAGCATGGCAACCTTGGTCAGCATTACATCCTACAATTGGTGTTGATACGCCACTTACATTCGATATTGTTGATAAATGGAATGAAAGATCAATTGGTGGAATGACATATCATGTATCACATCCAGGTGGAAGAACTTATGAAACTTTCCCAATTAATGCAGGTGAAGCAGAATCAAGAAGAATTAATAGATTCCAACCATTTAATCATACACAAGGAGAAATAGAACATATTTCTTCTTCAAGTGTACAAAAAAACTTAGTAGAAATAAATGGCGCTAAAAGAGCAGTAGTTTTAAAAGATAAACTTAATAATGAGAAATTCCTTTTCCAAGAAATTCCTGTAAGTTTAGAATATCCAAATACATTAGATTTAAGAAGAAAGTGGGCAAAGCAATAAATGAGCATATTTGATACTTATGTTTCTGAGTCATTATTTGATGAAATGCATGATGACAAGGATAACATAAGGGATTGTTGGAAAGAAGTTGTATCTGATATTGAAAATGCTGGATTACATACTTTAGAAGATAAACAAAGTGAAATTGATTGGCATCTTCAAGATAATGGTGTAACATATAATATCTATGATGACCATGATGGACCTAAGAACCGTTCTTGGAGCTTAGATCCAATTCCTTTTGTTATTGAAGAAGAAGAATGGAAAATAGTTAAAAAAGGTCTTCAACAAAGAGCAAAGCTTTTTAATTTAATTATTAAAGACCTATATTCAGAACAAAAACTTATAAAAAACAACATTGTACCTGCAGAAGTTATCTATGGGTACAAAGGTTTTACAACTGAAGTTTTTGATTTTGGAAGTAAAGAAGATTTTAATCTTTACTTTTATGCTGCTGATATTGCAAGAGGTCCAAATGGTAAAATGTGGGTTGTTAGTGATAAAACACAAGCACCATCTGGATTAGGCTATGCTATTGAAAATAGATTAACAATGAATGTTGTTGCTCAAGATTTATATCCTAGTATTGAAACAAAAAAATTAGCATCATTTATACAAGAGTTTAAAGACTTATTAAAAAAACTAACAAAAGGTGATATTTCATCTGCTGCGTTGTTAACTCCTGGACCTTACAATGAAACATATTTTGAACATGCATACCTTAGTAATTTTTTAGAATTAAATATGGTTCAAGGCCAAGATTTACTTGTAAAAAATAACACAGTATGGCTAAAAAGTTTAAGTGGCCTTAAAAAAATCAATACACTTTTAAGAAGAGTTGATGATAGATACTCAGATCCACTTGAGTTAAGAAATGATTCTAGACTTGGTGTTGCTGGACTTGTAGAAGCATTAAGAGAAGATAATCTTAATATGATAAATCCAATAGGAAGTGCAGTTGCTGAAAATATTGGACTTAATCCTTTTATGAAAAAAATTTGTCAATACTTTTTAAAAGAAGATTTAATACTTCCTCAAATTGCAACTTGGTGGTGTGGACAAAAAAAAGAACTTGATTTTGTTTTAGAACATTTTGACAAACTAATTATCAAAAAAATTGATATACCAAATAATATAAAAGTATATTTTGGAAGAAAATTATCTAAAGATGAGAAAAAAAATCTTATTAATCTTCTTATTCAAAACCCACATCAATATGTTGCTCAAGAAGAAATAGAATTCTCAACGGTACCTTACTATACAGAAGGAAAAATTGAACCACGAAATGCCGTGATTAGAACTTTTTGTTTAAAAAAAGATGAAGATTATTCTGTAATGAATGGTGGACTTGTAAGAATTTCAGAAAATAAAGAAAACTTACTTACTTCATCAAAAAGAAAAGGTGGAATTAGTAAAGATTTATGGATATTAGGAAAAGATGATATTCCTTTAAGTCAAATCAATTCACTAACTCACACGCCATATATTGAAACTTCAATTGATGAAATTTCTACATTAAAAGCTGAAAATCTTTTTTGGTTAGGAAGATATCTTTCTAGGTCTATTTCTACTTCTAGATTAATTTTACATATAATCAAGAAGATTACAAATTTCTATAGAAATGAAGTATTAACTTCAAATGAATCTCAAATAATATTACAAAATGCATTAACACATATGACAATGACTTATCCAGGTTTTATTAACGCTGATAATGAAAAAGTTCAAAATATTAATCCAATTAAAGAAATTACATCTGTAATTAAGGATATGTATAGAGCTGGTTCTTTAGCATCAACGGTAATGATGCTTGCAAATACTAATGTTAATATTAAAGATCTTTTAACATTAGAATCTTGGAAACTTTTTGAAGAAATGCAAAAAAGTTGGAATAAATTTATAAACAAAAAAAATGATTCATCTATGTCAATGGCAAGTGAACTTGATAAGTTTCTTATTTATATGATGGCGTATAAAGAACTAGTAAAAGAAAGTATCTTTAAAGAACAAGGTTTAATACTATACGATATTGGTTATAAAATTGAAGATTCATTACATCTGATTTCAAAAGCTAGGTCTATTTTATGTTTAAAACTTGATAAATCAATTGGATATGATGTTTTAGAAGGAATATTAACTTCATTAGGTAGCTTTAATGCTTATAGAGCACATTATAAAAGCTCATTAACATTAGAAAATGTTGTAGATTTTTTAATACTAAATCCACAATTTCCAAAATCTTTAACCTATATGACTGAAAATCTTCTAAAAGAGTTTAAGGAATTACCAAAGGCCAAAAAAGATTTTACTTCATACGAAAAAGCTATGTTAAAAGCACAAGAACTATTAAAATCAATGAATTTACAAACTTTAATGGAAATTAAAGAAGAAGAAGGAATATATGTGCAATTAGATAAGAAATTATCTTCGTTATCAGATTTATTTTTAGAGTGCTCGAATGAGTTTTCAAATACTTATTTTTCACATAATGACGAGTAACAATGGTTTATAATATTTATCATAAGACAGAATTTAGATATCAAGATAGTGTTTCTTTTAGTCATAATATTGCCAGACTTAAACCTAAAAGTACAAACTATCAAAGGGTAATCGACTTTACAATGCAGATATCACCTGAAGTTTACGATTCAAAAGAGTTTATTGATATGTTTGGAAATACAAATACTTACATGTTAATAAGAGAACCTCATACATCACTTAGTGTTATTGGAAAATCTAAAATAGAATTATATCCTGAACAAAGAAGAGAATATATTGAAAATATTAAAAAAAATAGCCTAACATATGGAGCTTCAATTGATCGTTTATCAAAGTTTAATATTGATGATTTACATGCAAAGCAATATCTATTTGAATCTGATTTAATTCCAAGAGCATCTTTAAAAATAAAAGAATATGCTTTAGTATCTTTTCAAAAAAATAGAGATGTTTTCGAAGCTACTCAAGAATTTATGCAACGTATTTTTACAGATTTTAAATTTGTTTCAGGCTTTAGTGATATAACTACACCCATTGAAAAAATCTTTGAAGCAAAAAAAGGGGTATGCCAAGATTTTGCACAATTTGCAATATCTGCACTAAGAACAATAGGCTTGCCTGCTAAATATATGAGTGGTTACATAGAAACATTACCAGCAAAGGGTGAGAAAAAACTTTTTGGAGCTGATGCTTCTCATGCATGGTTTAGTATATATATACCAAATGCAGGATGGGTAGAGTTTGATCCTACAAATAATCTTATTCCGACAGATCAACATATACTTTTAGGTTCAGGAAGAGATTACAATGATATTTCACCTTTAAAAGGTGTAGTATACAGTAGTGGAAATAGTAAATTAACAGTTATGGTTGATGTAAGAAAAGAAGAAAAAGAACTAATTAATATACAAACTCAACAACAAAATCAACAATAAATGAAAAGGTAATTAGCACAAAGAAAAATCTAAGTGCTAATTGCTATTAATCTTCAACTATTAATTCATTAACTAAGCTATGAATTTTATTAATATCAATATCTGATTCATCTTTTGGAGAATCAATTTTTAAGTCTAATTCTGGATTGAGAATTTCAAATATTGAATTAATCTCTTCGATAATTTGCTTTAGTATTTCAAAATCTCTAGAGAATCTTATGCAAATATCTAATTCTTCAATAAGTCTGCCAAGTTTAAAAAAGTAATCACTACTTTTTTGTTTTTTTCTACTAGCAGTTTCACCCCAAATTTCTTTTATTAAAGAAAGTGCATGATCTAAATCTTTATAATCTATAGGAATAGTATCATTAAATTTTCTTTTAAATAGTGCATCTAATTCAATAATCTCACCAAATGCAGAATTATTTATATAAATACGACTAATAATTGCACTTTCTCTAGCATTACTTGTAATATTCATAACATTAGCTTCATGATCACCATATATAGCTTCTTTTAAAAAGTCTGATGAATCAGTATATTCTAATTCTACACCAAATTTTTTGTAAAGATCTACACCAGCATTTTTATCAACATCAATCGTCATATTAAATGCTTTTTCTATTTTATAAAGTGCTGTTTCAACACGCTCTAAATATCGGCCAAGCCAATACATATTTGTAGCAACATTTGCTGTTAATAATTGATCCATTTTATAACTCCATTACCCAAGTATCTTTAAATCCGCCACCTTGTGAAGAATTTACAAGGAAGTTTCCTTCTTCTAATGCATATCGTGTAAGTCCACAATTCCAAACTTTTACATCTTCTCCTGCAACAACATATGCCCTAAAATCTGCTTTTCTATCTTTTAATTCATTATTTAAATAACACTTTTCATCATAGAATTGAATAAGTTCTTGTGCTATAAATCTTCGTGGATTTGCTTTAATAGTAACTTTAAGATCTTCAATTTGTAATGCACTCATAGAATGTCCGAATAAAACACCATAACCACCAGCCTCTGCAACATCTTTTATTACTAGTTTTTCCATATTTTTCATTACATAATCCATATCATCTTTAAAATAAGGAAGATAAGTTGGAGCATTTTTTAAAATAGGTTCTTCATTAAGATAATATTTAATCATCTTAGGTACAAAGTAATAAATCCCTTTATCATCAGCAACACCATTTCCAATTGCATTCATTAAAGCAACATTACCACTTAAATATGCTTCTACAAGACCTGGAACTCCAATAAGACTTTCAGGATTGAAAAACTTCGGATCAATAAAATCATCATCAAGTCTTCTATATATTGAACCTACAAGTATTTTTTGTCCATTATAATTTTTAAAATATACTTTTTTATCTATTACTACTAATTCATGAGCACGTACAAGTTGTGCACCAATTTTTTCAGCAAGATAACTATGCTCATAATAAGCAGAGTTGAATCGTCCAGGAGTTAATAAAACATTAATTCCTCCAGTGTTTACATAATTCATCGCATCAGTAATAAATTTTGGATAAGATTGAATTGGTTCTATTTTAAAGTTTTCAAAAAACTCTGGATATATTTTTCTATAAGTATTACGTACTGATAATGGATAACTTGAACCACTTGGTACTCTTAAGTTATCTTCTAAAATAACCCATTCATCATCTTTAGAATCTTTTACAAGATCAATACCATTTATATGTGCTCTTATTTTTTTTGATGGTGAAAAACCAACAAACTCTTTTAAGTAACCTTCTGCATTTTCAATAAATTCTTTAGGAACAATACCATCTTTCACAATTTTAGCATCTGTATACAAATCTTCTAAAAAAAGGTTTAGAGCTGTTACTCTTTGAACTAATCCTTTTTCAATCTTACTAAATTCTTGTTTAGAAATAATACGTGGTATTACATCAAAAGGTAAAGATTGTTCTACAAAATTTCCATCTTTATAAAGATTAAAATTGACTGCAAACTTATCCATATAAACTTTAAACTCTTCTATCTTTTGTCTATCTTGTTTTGAAAATATTTCCCAAAATTTTGTATTAATTTCCGTTGGTTTTTCTAACATTGAACACCCTTAGTCAAAAATTTTTTCTGCTTCAAATTACTAAAAAACTATTTTTTATAGTAAATGGAGTATATTTTACATTTGTATAATATTGATACAATAATTCTATCTGAAATAAAATTAAATTGCATTACTATTTGTATATTATATATCATTTAGACAATTAAATATGATTTATTCAACAATTATTTATTATAAACAAAGAACATGCGAAATAAATAGCAATCTGAATAAATTTAAAAACATCTACAATGTTAAACTATGATAGAATGTCACATAAAAACTTTAAACAAATTAAAAGGAAAAATTTTGCAAACACTTACACAAGAAGGTCAAAACCTAGTAAATAATCTATCAAATAAATACAACTTAAGTGCAGATGCCATCATTCATATGATTGGAGCTGTAAATACTGGGGGAGGAACAATGGCACAGTTTAATTCTCCAGAACTAGGTGGTTCAGGTCAATGGATGCAAGGTGGGATGACTATGGTAGGTGACATGTTTAATAATGGCCTTAAAAATACTGTCGATAATTTGTGTTCTGAAATCTCAAATGCATTATTAAGTGTGCAAGTTTTTCCTGTTATTGAAGCAGGAACACCAGGAAGTAATCAATGGTGGCCAAAGGAATTAGGAGTTCCTTTTTCAAGCGGTTCACAAAATAATACAAGATATGCAGTTTTCCCAAATAGACTTGCTGTTGAAGTAAACTCTGAAGTAACTGTATATGATACACTAGATAATAATATAGGTGGAGTTTCACAACAACAAGGAGGAGATAACTCTCTTACTTTTTCTAGTCAATATGGAACAATTAGTGTTTCTTCTCTTCCAATAATCTCAGGAGGAAATATTCCATCTATGCAAAACAATGATTTTTCGCAAACACCTCAAACAAACTTTATAGAACCTTCTGCTGTTATTGAAGAAGCACCTATACCTAATTCTACTAAAAATGAATCATCTAATGAAATTATAGAAATGATTGAACAACTTGGTCGTTTACATCAAGCAGGTATTCTTTCTGATAATGAATTTAATACAAAGAAAAATGAATTACTAAGTAGGCTTTAAAAGCCTACTTATAAACTATTTAAAGAAAAGTAGAAACAAATCCAATTAGTCCACCAAATACTGCACCCCAAACAACTAACCAACCTAAATGTTCTTTTATAATATTTTGAACCATAACTTTTACCATTGAAGGTGTTAATTCATCTAATCTTTTATTTACAATTGAACTTAATTTTTCATATATATCATCTGATAAACTATCTGATTTTAAAGCTTCTTCTAGTACATCTTGGAAAGCTTTTGATTTTGTGATATCTACAATTGAAGATTGAAGTTTATTTGTAAAAGGCTCTTTTAAAGGTTCAAGTGCAGCCTCTCCACCAAACATTCCTAACATTCCTCCAAAAGATGATTCCATTACTGATTCTTTTAAA
This sequence comes from Poseidonibacter parvus, assembly GCF_001956695.1. Lineage (NCBI taxonomy): Bacteria > Pseudomonadati > Campylobacterota > Epsilonproteobacteria > Campylobacterales > Arcobacteraceae > Poseidonibacter > Poseidonibacter parvus. The sequence goes on along the minus strand of NZ_CP019070.1, from coordinate 591,601 downwards.
GAATTATAAGCAGGTGTAAAATCTGTTTTATTTAATATCTTTTCAAAATCTATTGTATTTTTTGCACTATTCATCTCATCTTGAAAAAATCTTGATAAATTCTCTTTTGTAAAAAATTGATTCATTAATAAATTATGGATTGAATTTTTAAACTTTCCAAAATTCTTTTCAATTACTCCACTTCCATAAAGATAAGGGACTTTTTCAAAAAGCATGTGAATCGCAAGAGTATTTGTAATTGCTCCACTTAGAGCAAATAGCCCAACAGTAAAAATTATATCATAGCCATTTGAGTAACCATAAGCCATTATTAAAATTGTAAGTATATTAGTGATATCTGATTTATTCATGTAAAAAATCCTTTTTTAAAAAGTGATTTTAACATAAAAAATATTTTTAAAAACTTATTTCTTTTCTTAGGGCTGTTACCACTTTGTAATCAAAGATTATTACAATAAAAAAAAGGATTACATATGATAGATGTACAAAAAGAAATAGAAAAGAAGTTTCCAAATATAAACAAGAAACAAGACTTCTTAAAAAAATCTCTATTTAAAATTGCTAAAAGAATAGTCCATGAAGACTCTATAAACAAATTTTTAAAAGAAAACTCACATTTAAAAGGGCTTGAGTTTGTTGATTGCGTATTAGATTATTTCGATTTTGATTATAATGTTTCAAGTACAGATTTACAAAATATTCCAAGTTCAGGAAAAGTAGTGATTATTGCAAACCATCCTTTAGGAGGTTTAGATGCCCTTTGTTTACTAAGATTGATTTCTCAAGTAAGATCAGATGTAAAAATAGTAGCCAATGATTTTCTTGTAGGTTTTGATGCTTTAAATAATCTTTTAATTCCAATTGATAATTATAAAATTAGACAATCAAAAAAAGACATAAAAAAGATATATGAAGCTCTAAAAAATGAAGAAGCAATCATTATTTTTCCAGCAGGTGAAGTAAGTCGTGCTAGTGGAAAAGGAATAAAAGATCCTTCATGGAGTAAAGGCTTTTTAAATTTCGCACAAAATTCAAACTCTCCAATTCTACCAATATTTTTAGATGCAAAAAACTCTAAAACATTTTATACTATTTCTCTAATAAATAAAACTTTTTCAACACTCTTACTTTCAAATGAGATGTTTAATAAAAAGTCAAAAAGAATAAATATTAAAATTGGAGAAATTATTCCAAATGAAAATATTAAACCAAAAGGCTTAGATAAAAAATATTTAATTAATCTTTATAAAAAACATTTATACTCACTAAAAAAAAGAAAAAAGAGTTTTTTCCAAACACAAAGTGCAATTGCACATCCTCAAAAAAGACAAGATCTAATTAATGAATTAAAATCTTCTCAATTAATTGGAGAGACAAATGATGGGAAAAAAATATATCTATATGATTACTCAGATGATTCAATTGTATTAAAAGAACTAGGACGATTAAGAGAGCTATCTTTTAGGAAAGTTGGCGAAGGTATAAATAAAAAAAGAGATACTGATAAATATGATATATATTATCAACATATTATTCTTTGGGATGAGAATGACTTAGAAATTGTAGGTTCATATCGAATTGGTAATGCTAATTTTATCTTTAAGAATATTGGAGTAAAAGGTTTTTATTCAAATACTTTATTTAAATATAATGAAGGGTTAACTCCATATTTAAAAAACTCTATTGAACTTGGACGTAGTTTTGTTCAACCAAAATACTGGGGTACGAGAGCACTTGATTATTTATGGTATGGAATTGGAGCTTATTTAAAAAAGAATCCAAATATTAAGTATATGTTTGGTCCTGTAAGTATTAGTGCAAGTTTTCCAAGTATTGCAAAAGATATGATGATATTCTATTATTCACATTATTTCAAAGAGCCAAAACAATTAGTAAGTCCTAAACTTCCTTATCAATATTCAAATAATATAAATGAGATTAAAGGGCTATTTTGCTTAGATGATAAGAAAAAAGATTTTAAATTTTTAAAATCTACTCTTTTAGGGATGGGAGTTTCTGTTCCAACTTTATACAAACAATACAGTGAAATCACTGAAGAAGGTGGTGTAAAATTTTTAGGTTTTAATGTAGATCAAGATTTTGCAGATTGTGTTGATGGTTTTATTTTAGTAAATGTAAATAAAATTAAAAATGCTCCAAGAAAAAGATATATAGATAGAGAATAACTCTCTATCTAATCAAGTCTACAATACATAACTTCATCAACAACTGCTTTTGATAAATGCTTAGTTTCAACTACAATATGTTGTAAATGTAAACTTTCTAAAGTCTCTTTTTCACTCTCTGTTGTAACTGTAACGATTGTTTTTGTATTATGTGTTAAAGAATCAACTGCTTCACAAATTAAATGTAAGGCTTCAGGATTATTAACTGCAACAATTACAGCTGATGAACTAGTAACATTTACAGATGTTAAAATATGTCTTTGCGCTGCATTTCCAAATACAATTGGTTCTTTCCTATCTTGTCCAAGTTGGAAAAACTGTACATTATGCTCAATAATAATATATTTTTGACCTAAAGATTTAAGCTCTTCAACAATTGCTTGTCCATATCTTCCATATCCTAAAACAACAACATGGTTTTCTGTATCTTTATCAATATTGTATGTAGTATTTACAACTAAAGGATCTTCGCTTATTAATAATCCTGCTGCTTTTGATAGGTTTTTTAGAATTATAGGTGTTAATATCATAGAAATTACTATAGTTACAATTAAAATTTGTGAATATGTTGGATCAACTAAACCTTGGCTTCTTCCTAATTCTAAAATTGCTAAAGAAAACTCTCCTATTTGAATTAGTGAGAATGCTGTTTTAAAAGCAACTCTTCTTGTATCATCAAGCCTAACTAATGAATAAATAATTAGATATTTAAGACCCATTAAAACCGGAAGTAAAACAAGAATAATTAAAATATAATCTGAAATTACTGTAAAATTAATTTGCATTCCAACTGTTATAAAAAACACACCTAATAAAATATTTCTAAAAGGAATAAGGTCAGCTTCCACTTGATGTTTAAATTTTGTTTCTGCAATCATCATACCTGCGATAAATGCACCAAGTGAGTATGAAAAACCGAAATAGTAAGCTAAGTATGATGATCCAATTGCTAGAAGTAAAACAGAAGCCACGAATAATTCATCAGACTTTGTTTTTGATACATGTGTTAAAAAAGGCTCAAGCAAATATTTACCTGATAAAAACAATAAGCCTAATAATACAACAGCAGCAATAAGTGTTTCAAAAATCATATATGCAACACTACTTTCTTCACCCATTGTGAAAAATGATATCATTAATAAAATAGGAATTACAGCAATGTCTTGCATAATTAAAATACCAAGAACTCTTTTTCCATAAGGTTTTTTAATCTCTTTTGTTTCATTAAAGGTTTTTAAAACAATTGCAGTTGAAGATAAAGAAAGTGCAGCACCTATTACCATTGAAGATTTAACATCTAAACCAATTGCGTAATGAGACACTAAAAAAACAAAAATTGTTGTAAGAATAATCTGCAAAGAACCTGTGAAGAAAACCTCTTTTTTCATCTTTTTTAAATGTTCAATTGAGAATTCTAATCCAATTGTAAACATTAAAAATACTACCCCAAACTCTGCTATTTCTTTTAAATCATGATTATTTACAGCATCGTGTAAATTAAAAGAGTAAGCAATGATAGTCCCTGTGATAATATAACCTATAATAGTGGGTAATTGAAATTTTTTTAAAATTAAATTTATTACTAATGCAATAAATATTGTCGCAACAATTATTCCTAACATTTTATATACTCCTTTTTTTATTTGTAATGCATTTGCTTATAACCTTCAGCTCTTTTTTTGAAAGCTGAATTAAGCATTGCATTATTTGAATCTAAAAAATCAATAGCTAAACACTCTTGATTTCCTCTTCCTATTCGTCCTAGATATTGAACTAACCTTCCATAATATGAAATTGGCGTTGCAAAAAGAATAGTATTTAAATGAGGGAAATCAATTCCTTCACCAAAATAAGAAGTAGTAGCAAGAATCAAAGATTTTTGTTTTACTAAATTCATATTTTTAACTTGTTCTTTTTTATTTTGACTTCCATGTATACTTACATAATCAATATTCTCACACATCAATAAATGCTCTAGAATATTTATATGCTCTATTCTATCAGTTAAAAGTAAAATTTTTCTATTAATATTGTTCTTTATTGCATCAATTATTAAATTATTTCTATTTTCATCAATACAAAGTTCATTTATTATACTTGCATAATTATCAGCTTGACAAATAAAATCTGTTCTTACAACTTCAAGTTTATTTGTATGTGTTCTTTTCTTTTTATATTCATAGGCAACATTTCCTAATTGTTGATATAAAATTGGCTGTAACCCATCTTTTCTATTAGGAGTTGCACTTAAACCTAAAATATATTTCCCTCTAAATTTTTTGATTATTTGCTCAAAAGTAAGAGCTGGTATATGATGACATTCATCAACAATTACAAAAGAATAATTATGTATATAATCTGGATTATTTTTTAAACTTTGCATTGTTGCAACATCAATAATTCCATTTAATTTATTTTGGCTTTTTCCAAGGTATCCTATATCTTTTTTGTCATATCCAAAATAATCAACAAATCTTTCTATCCATTGATTTAAGAGCATATTTTTATTAACTACTATTAAAGTTGAACAAGCTCTTTTTTCAAACATTTTCGCACCAAGTAAAGTTTTACCAAAACCTGGAGGTGCAACACAAATACAAAAATCATTTTTCAAAATCTGGTTTATAGCATCATTTTGTTCTGGTCTTAAAGTAAATTGCACTTTTTTAGTTTCACATGAGTTAAAATATCTTTTATTTTCAACATTAAAAGACACTGCATTTGAAGTAAAAAAATCACAAACTTTCGATTGTAAACCTCTTGGAAGCATTAAGTGAGTGTTATCTTCTTCAAAGCTTTGTATAAGTCGTGGAGTATTGTACAAAGGCTTTCGTAAAGCCAATAATACTTTTATTTGAGGATTTTCAAAAGATGCAAAAGATTTCAATTTATTAATTAAACTTTTTGACAACTTTGCAGTTGGAATATATAAATAATCATATGAAACCATATCTATACAATCAAGTGGAAAATCAATATTCCCAAAATCTTTTTCTTCATTTAAACTTGAACTTGTTTGTGTGTTATTATAAATAATTTGTTTTGAAACTTTTTGAACATTATTTAAAACTACCCATTGGTCTTCATATATTTTATTTGTGTTTGCATCAATAAAAATAGTTTTATTCTTTTCTCTATTTTTTAAATGCAAAGGAATTTCAATGCAATTACCTAAATTTGATTTATTTGAGAATTCTTGATTTGGGTATGTTTTTGCATTTATATTTGCTTTTTTTAAAATATATGAAGCAAAATTATAAACAATTTTACTATCTATTGCTTCTTCTAAAAATATCCATGCTACTAAAGAATTATAAGTATTTAATTCATAATAAGCTCTAATATTTAGAGAGTTCAAAGCAATTTGAAGTTTAAATTTATCTTCATCTAAAATTTCAAAAGCAATAAATTTTGATAAATTATTTGAATCAATACAATAAGTTGCAAGATGTAGTAAACCTCTTAAATGTGCTTCTATTTCTTTATTTGTAATAGGTATAAAATCTTCACCTTGAAAGGTTTGTGTAACAGGATAAAACCCTTGTTTATTTCCATCCTTAGAAATCCATTTTTTTGCATAAATATCAAAACGTGCAATAAATAGTGATTTAAATATATCTATTTTTTCAAGTTTTGAAAATGTAGTTTTTGATGATTTTTTAGTTTTTTCACTTTTTATTTTATCTTCAAGTTCTTTAATCTGTACGTCAATATTTTCTTTTTGTAAATAAAGATCTTCTAGTTTTTTTTCAAGACTTGTCATGAGCTATTGCAGAAGGTGAAACAATAATATTATTAATCTTTTGCTCAACTTCATTGTATCGACTTTTTAAATCAGAATTCTTTCTAATTCCTCTTCCTTCAAACTTTCCATTAGATTCTATAATTAGTTCATTATATTGCATATCACCAATTACTTTTCCTTCTGCTAAAATTTGAACAATATTGCAATCAATTTTTCCATCAAACAGACCATTTACTACTAAATTATTTGCTTTTATATCTCCAATAACTTCACCTGTAAGACCTATTGAAATTACATCAGCTTCTAAAATAACACCTTCAAACTTTCCATCAATATGAACTGTACCTTTTGTATTAATACCACCAATAATACATGTTCCTTGAGCTATTACAGTAGCTCCATTGGGTGTTGATCCTTTATCAGATTTATTAAAGACTCCCATTCAACTTTCCTTTCTTTTTTGAAAATACTCTCATACGTATTAAGATTCCAATTTATAAAATTTTTTGGACTAAGTAATGTACTTGCATATCTAATTTCATAATGTAAATGTGGACCTGAGCTCCTACCTGAACTACCTACTAGACCTATAATTTGGCCTTTCTTTACTATTTCACCAACTTTAACATAAGTTTTATGCATATGAGCAAAAGTAGTCTTAAATCCATAATTATGGCTTACTTTTATAACTCTACCATAATCTCCTACATTTTTACTTTGCACATGTTCTACTATTCCATCAGCAGTAGCACGGATTGGCGTTTTTCTAGGAGCTGCTAAATCAATACCGCGATGAAATTGTTTTCTTTTTGTTATTGGATTTATTCTATAACCAAAGTTTGAAGAAACCTTAATTTTATCAAGTGGTTTACCATTTGGAATTACTCTTAAAGTATATTTTTTCTTTTTAAGATTAATTGCAGACAAAGTTTTTTTACTAATTTCATCTTTAGTTGCATTTTTGCCAACTCCAATAATTGTGTGAATTTCATCAAGTTTTTGATTTAATTCATCAATATCATTAATTTTACTTTTTATTTGTATTGAATAAAGTTTATTTTGAGCAAGAAGTTTTTCTTCTTTTTCATTTAATATTTTAAATTCTATTTCTTTATTTTTTTTAACACTTGTGACTTCATTATCTAAATACGATATAAACCAAAAACTACAAGCTAATACTAATAAAACAATTAATATTACAGAAACCAGAACTTTTTTCAATAGCTGATGTATATTATAAGACTTTGTTCCTTTTATATCTGAAACAGTAATTATTAATCTATTTTTCATTTATCCCAATCAAATATAAGAATTTTTCAACAACTAAAAATGAACCAAAGACTAAATACTCTTCATTATCATTAATTTCAATTATTTCTTCATTTATTATATTCAATTTATCTATAATTTTTAATAAATTATTTTTAGGAACAATCCTTTTATCATCAAGTTCAATTATAATTATTTTATTTATTATTGGTTTTAATATTCTTAAAACTTCTTCATAATCTTTATCTGCATATGAATTATATATCAATGTAATTTTTTTATCTTTAAATTCTTCTTTTAAAACTTTTGCAGCAAGAGGATTATGCCCTACATCAATAGTTATATTTTTTCTAATTTTCTGACATCTTCCAAAAAGTTCAACATCATCAAAAAAATCTAAATTAAGAGGAATCTTTAGCTCTTCTAAACATTTGATTACTAGATGTAAATTACGTTTTAAATAAGTTGCAAACTTTTTATCTAAAGAATATTTTTCAAAGTTTTCTACATAGTCGATTTCAATATTTATATTTCTTTCTTTTAATATTTGTTCTTTTACTTTTTGTGCACTTTGTTTTACACTATCATGAAGTTGGTACCCAATTAGCATTTTTTTATCAACTGAACGCATTTTAGTTTCAGCTATTTCTTCTACAGTATTTCCTAAAAAGCTTTGATGGTCTAAATCAATTGTAGTTATTAAAGATAAATCATTTTTAACTACATTTGTAGCATCAAACTCACCACCTAAACCAGCTTCAAGTACAAGATAATCACAATTTTTTGATAAATAAAACGATAAAAGTGTAAGATACTCAAAATAAGTAAGTTTTTCTAATAAATCTAAAGGATATAACTCTTGTAAAAATTGATGTGCTTCTTCTAAATCAAAATCATTTACATCGCTACCATTAATCCAAATTCGTTCATTTAATTTAATAATATGTGGAGAGCTATAATGTAAAACCTTGTAATTACTTTTATTCAAATAGTGAGCTAAAAACCTTCCTGTACTTCCTTTTCCATTTGTTCCAACAAGATGAATTACAAAAGGTAGATTAATTTTTTTAGATAGCATTTCCCAAGAAGATTTTACTGTTGTAAAATCAATCTTGTCATAATAAAGAGTTTTAAACTCTAAAAATTGTGATAATGAAGCTTTTTTTAAATCAAGATTCATTAATTATTTTCTAAATGAAGCTACTGCAATTTTTGATAATACTTCATCTAAAGCATCATCTGAAGCTTCTTTAATCGCTTCAAATCTAATTGTATCAGTAATAGTATCATCGTCGTCATCACCAACTGAGAAATCATTTTCTCCACTAACAGTAAATGTTGTTGGGATATTTTTCTCTTTTTTAGTATAACTTACTAAAATATTTACACTAGCTCTGTAAAGTTGATTATATCCTTCACTATCATATTGTAAAACAGACATATCAACTGAATTTATTTTTAAGTTCATAACAGTATCAGCTTGTGCTTCATCATAAACTAATTTAGCCCCTAATTTTTGTACTAATAATTGGTTCATTGAATCTTTTATTAAAACAGAATTTCTTGGGTCTTTTATATTAACAAATAAATTCACAAATACTTTTCCTGCTAATTCTTTTTTCGCATAAGAAACTGTAGGCTTATATCCGCAGCCATTAAGAGTAAAAAAACAAAGGCTTAAAGTTAAAAGTACAAATAGCACTTTTTTAATATTATTTATACTTTTCATACTTTAATTATCCTTTGATTACTAAGTTTACTAATTTATTAGGTACTACGATTTCTTTTATAATTTCTTTACCTTCAATCCATTTTTGTGAATTTTCTTTTGCAAGAGCTAAAATATCTTCTTTTGAGGCATTTGGTTCAACTTCAATTTCACATCTTTTCTTACCATTAATAGTAACAGCTAAATTTATTGAATCCATTTGGAAAACTTCTTCTTTTACTTCTAAAGTATTATTGAAATTCTCTTTTTTAAATAATGAATTAGATATTTCCCAACAAGCATGAGGAATAATAGGCTCTAAAATATTAGATAATATATAATACCCTTCTGTCCAAACAAGCTCATTTTTTTGTGATGATAAGGCATTTAAAGCTTCCATTGATGAAGCTATTAAAGTATTAAATGTGTATGTTTTATTAAATACTTCATTAGATTTTTGTAAAGCTTCATATACTTTTTTTCTAGCATTTTTTTCATCTTTACTTAAATCATTATGATTAATATTTTTAAAACCATCTACTCCAACTTGAGTAACATTTGAAGCACGTTCAAAGAACTTTTTAATAAATCTAAATGCTCCTTCAACTGCTGAATCATTCCACTCTAATTCTTTAGTTGGAGGTGCAGCGAACATCATAAATAATCTTGCAGTATCAGCACCATAGTTTTTAACAATTAAATCAGGATCAACTACATTTCCTTTAGATTTTGACATCTTAGCACCATCTTTTAAAACCATACCTTGTGTAAGAAGTTTTTTAAAGGGTTCTTTTGAGTTTGTATATCCTAAAGAATTAAGTGCTTTTGTAAAGAATCTTGCATATAAAAGGTGTAAAATTGCATGTTCAATTCCACCAATATATTGATCTACATCCATCCAGTAATCACTATCTTCTTTTGAAATACCTTCTTCATTCCATTTTTTAGGATTTGTTGCATATCTTAAGAAATACCATGATGATTGTACAAAGGTATCTAAAGTATCAGTTTCTCTTGTAGCATCTTTTCCACATTTAGGACAAGATGTATATTTCCATGTAGGATGAGTATCTAAAGGATTACCCTCACCTGTAATTTCTACATCTTCAGGTAATGCAATTGGTAAGTTCTCACTTTTTTCAGGAACTAATCCACAAGAATCACAATGAACAAATGGAATAGGAGCTCCCCAATATCTTTGTCTTGAAATTCCCCAATCTCTTAATTTGAAATTAACTTTTTTTATACCTAATGAATTTTGCTCAAAATGGTAAGTTATAGCTTTTTTAGCTTTTGTATTTTTTAATCCTGTAAAACTTTCAGAATTAATTAATTCACCTTCAAAGACATAAGCTTCTGTTTGATTTTCGATTAAACCATCACTTCCTACAATTACTTGTTTTATTGGTAAATCATATTGTTTTGCAAATTCAAAGTCTCTTTGATCATGAGCAGGAACAGCCATTACTGCACCTCCACCATAAGAAGCTAAAACAAAGTTTGCAACCCATACAGGAATTGTTTCACCAGTTAAAGGATGCATTACATCAATTTCTAATGATACTCCAGCTTTATTTTGTGTTGCTCTATCTCTTTCACTTACTTTTTGCATATCTTTAATTGCTTGAAGTTTTTTCTCAGGTAACAACTTATGTTCTAAAATATACTTAACAATTGGATGTTCTGGTGCAAGTGCTGAATATGAAATTCCATAAATTGTATCAGGTCTAGTTGTAAATACTAAATATTTAGAAAAAGATCTATTTAATTTATTTTTTGCATCAATAGATAATTCAAATTTAAACTCTAAACCTTCACTTCTCCCAATCCAATTTTCTTGCATTGTTAAAACTTGTGAAGGCCATGTGTCTTTTAGTCCATCTAAATCATCAAGTAATTCTTGTGCATATTTTGTAATACCAATATAATATCCTGGCATTTCTTTTTGCTCAACAGGTGTGTCACATCTCCAACAACATCCTTCTTCTACTTGTTCATTTGCTAAAACTGTATGACAAGGTTCACACCAATTAACTGTTGTAGATTTTCTATATAATAACTCTTCTTCATACATTTTTATGATGAATTCTTGTTCCCATTTTGTATATAACTCATCAGAAGTAGCAAACTCTCTAGTTTCAGAGAAAGATAAACCTAAACCTTTTAACTCATCTTTCATATAATCAATATTTTCATAAGTCCATTTTTTAGGATGTGACTTATGTTTTATTGCTGCATTTTCAGCTGGCATTCCAAAACTATCCCAACCAATTGGATGTAAAACGTTAAAATCAGATTTTCTAAAGTGTCTAGCAAAAGCATCACCTAAACAGTAGTTTCTAACATGCCCCATGTGAATCCGTCCACTTGGGTAGGGAAACATACTTAAGATATATTTTTTTTCTTTACTTTTATCATCTTCTGGTTCGAAAGATTTATTTTCGCTCCAAAATTTTTGCCATTTATCTTCAATTGCTTTTGCACTGTATTCCATTAAAATTCTTCCTTGTCTTGACTTTTTGCGCTTTCTATTAATGCTAAGGCTATTGAGAAAATATTTGCAACAACTGCACCAATAGCTAATGAAATTGCTAAAGATATATCATTCATAAAAGTTAATACCATAAATGCTGGAATTAGATGTAAATCTGCTACTAATGAACTTGCTAGTAATTCTGCTGCTAATAAGTTTTTAACACCAAGTTTTAAAACTGTTGATATTACATTTACACCTGCTGCTATGAATAATGCTATTTCATTTTGTTCATATAAAAACCCAGCTGTAGTTGTAAGAGACATTAGTGAGAAAAATATATATGTTACTTTACCCCAATCCATTTTTATCCTTTTATAGTTTTACTTTTAAATTAATAGGAGATAATAGCTAATTTTTAATAATAAATTGCTTCTACTAACTTTGCTTTTTAGTTTTGATAGCTAAAAACATTTTAATTAATAAGTAGATAATAACTATTTTTAACAGCACTTGAAAAATCATATAAAAGCCAAAACCATCAATTCCTAACTCAAAAGGATTTAGGTTATGAAGTAATAAATTAAAAGTCAAGTCATGTGTAATTGCAAGATAAATACAAACTGAACCATACAAGCTTAATATTACAAACTGTTTTCTATACATAAATATAATACTACTTACAAGATACCAAACAAAAGATACAAAAATTGCAGAGATTAAAAGTTCTTTGAAAATACTCTCTTCCATATGAAAAACATAAGCTTTTCCAACATCAAGATAAATATACTCTAGAATACTAGAAAAAAGTTCTAAAATAACTATCCAAATAAATGCCAATACCCAATCTTTTCCATTATTTGATGTAACTTTATCAAATATAATTAAATAGTCTTAAATAAAAAAAGGCTAAGAAGAAACTTCTTAGCCTTTTTAAACAAACTTTTAAATTATAAAATAATTACATAGTACCTTGTTCGTACATAGCTCTCATTTTATCCTTTTCTTTTTGTCTTTTTAATTTATTTGCTTCTTTAGTTCTAAAATCATCAATTGAGAATTTTAATTGAACTAAAAAAGATGCTGCAATAAATATAGATGAATAAGTACCTACAATAACTCCTACAAGCATTGTAAAGGCAAATCCATTAATAATCTCACCACCGAATAAATAAAGCGTTACAACAACAAAGAATGTTGTTAATGAAGTAAGAGTAGTTCTTGATAAAGTTTTACTTACAGATTCATTTACAACTTTTTCTAAAATAGACTCTTTTGAAGTTTGAACACCTTCTCTAATTCTATCAAATACAATAATAGTATCATTAAGAGAGTATCCTAAAATTGTTAAGATCGCAGCTAAAATATCAAGATTAACTTCAATGCTAAATAAACTAATAGCACCCATTGCAATTATAATATCATGAGCAAGTGCTAAAATAGAAGCAACTGCAAAACGCCATTCAAATCTGAATGATACATAAGCTAAAATTACAATTAAAGATAAAGCTAAAGCCATGATACCTTTTTCTCTTAATTCACCACCTACTTTTGGTCCTACAATATCAACTCTTCTGATTTCAAAATCACCAGTTGGTTTTAATATTTGGTGCATTTCATCACCAATATCATTTGCAATATTTGAAGATGAACCTGTAATTCTAATTACAACTTCATCAGGGCTTCCAAATTCAGTAATTGAAGCATTATTGTATTTTGTATCTTTTAAAATATTTCTAATATCATTTATTGGAGCTTTTTGTTCATATTTAGCTTGAACAATAGTTCCTCCTTCAAAATCAATACCAAAATTAAGACCTTTTGTAAACAATAAAACAATTGAAGCAATAACTAATAAAGAAGATAAACCTAAGAAAGGTAATCTACTTCCCATAAAATTATAAATTTTATTTGATTTAAAAATTTCCATTAGCTAACTCCAAACCATTTTTTTAAGTCTTTATCTTTTGATATTTTTCCTTGCAATGCTTCATAGATACCATGAGTACCTAAAATTGCAGTTAACATAGAAGCTAAAATACCAATAGAAATAGTAACAGCGAAACCTTTAATAGGTCCTGTTCCATATGCATATAAAATTACAGCAACTAAAAGTGTTGTAACATTTGCATCTAAAATTGCTCTCATTGCATTTGAGTATCCATCTTCGATAGATTTTGCAACTGAGTTTCCAGCTTTTAATAATTCTCTAATTCTTTCACTAATAATAACATTAGCATCAACAGCCATACCAACTGTTAATACAATTCCTGCCATACCAGGTAAAGTAAGTGTTGCTCCAAACATTGCCATAACCGAGATGATTATGAAAATATTTGTAATTAATGCAATATTTGCAATAACTCCAGCACGTCTGTAATAAACTATCATAAATACAAATACTATTAAAAAACCTGAAACTAAAGCAATTGTAGAAGCTTTAATTGAATCAGCACCAAGTGATGGTCCAACAGATCTTTTTTCAAGTAAATTAACAGAAGCAGGTAATGCTCCTGATCTTAAAGCAATTGCAACGTTTCCCGCTTCTAAAGTTGAAAATCCTCCAGATATTTGTCCAGAACCACCACCGATTCTTTCTCTAATATTAGGTGCTGAATATACTTTCCCATCTAAAACAACTGCTAATCTTTTTCCTACACTTCTTCCTGTAAAGTCTCCAAAAATTCTAGCACCTGTAGAGTTAAGTGTAAAGTTAATTATAGGTTGATTCCCTTGATCAAATGCAACTTGTGCATCAATTACTTGAGAACCATTTAAAATTGGAATTTCTTTTACTAGATATTTTCTATTAACATCATTTGTATCTTCTAAAATTATGTCACCATATTCAGAAGCTTGTGATCTTGTAAGTGTATATACTTGATCAGCTCTTTCTTCATCAACTTCCATAAGTTCTAGTTTTGCAGGTTTTGAAATAAGTTCTCTTGCTGCTTTTTCTTCAGCTTGAGTTTTAATTCCTGGCAATTCTACTACAATATCAGTAGCACCTTGTCTTACAACAGAAGGCTCAGCAAGTCCAAATTGGTCAAGTCTATTTCTAATTGTTTCAACAGCTTGTGATACTGCTGAATCTTTTGTTTTTTCTATATCATCTGCTGTCAAAATAAGAGTATAAGATAAGTCGTTTTTTGAAACTTCAAGCCCTTTTATTTGCTTTAACATTTCATCCATTTTTGGAATTTCGTCTTTATCTAATACAGTAAAGTTAACACTTTCATCATCAATAGATAAACCATCAATAAGTAAGTCTTCATCATCAGCATAATATTTTACTGTTGTTGCAATTGTTTTGATTTTAGAAATTACGGCTTCATGAGTATTCACACCAAGTCGCATGTGAAGTCCACCTTGTAAATCAAGTCCTAGAGATATTTTTTTTCCGCTATCTGTTTGTAAAAAAGATGGAATTGCAAAAACAACACCAAATATAATACTTAATGCAAAGATAACAAGTCTATAATTAAAGATTTTCAATCTTGGTCCTTAGTAAGGGTTTTGTATTTTGAAGTGTAAAACATGTAAATAATTTACATGTTTTATATAATGAAGTTTAGTCTTCTAAAAGTTTAGAAACAAACTCTTTAACAAGCTTCATTTCTGCACCGTCACTATTTTTAACAGTAAGGCTTTCTTCACCTACATTAGAAACTTCTACGATTAAGCCTCCATTTGTTACAATCTTATCACCTTTTTTTAAGTTAGCAATCATCTCTTTATGAGCTTTAGCTTGTTTTTGTTGTGGTCTAATGATTAAGAAGTAAAATATTGCAAATAATGCAACAAGAGGTAATAATGAGCTTATTAAATCAGTACTTGAACTGTCCATTAAATTTCCTTTTTATAAGTAGTTTATTTTGTTTTTAGTAAAACGCGCTAATTTTAACAAAAAATTTATAATAAAGGGCTTGATTACTGGCATTTTATTAAGTGCTTTTATTTACTTAAGTTATTTTAACATCGAATATAGATTTATCAATACAGTTTTAGGGCTTTTAGGACTATATTTTTTACTTACTATTCCAAGACCATCTGTATTTTTTGCAGGTTTCACAACTGGTGTTTTATGGTGTTATTGGATGACTGTAAGTTTAGAATATTATGATTTAGTTTATTTAACTCCAATTTTGTTAATTTTAATTGGCCTTGTTTATGGCTTGATTTTTTTAATATTTGCTATATTTGATAAAACATCAATAAGACTAATTTTAATATTTACATTTACATTTATAGCTCCTTTTGGTTTTAATTGGATGAAGTTTGAACTTATATTTATTGATTCATATTTAGGTACGTCGAAAGAAGATTTTGCATTAATTTTACTTTCATTATTTTTGATGATAAAACTTCATAGAATGAAAATATTATCAATTCTTCCACTACTTTTTGCAATAAATATTCAAAATGGTTTATATATAGACAATCCAAATGCGAAAATAGCTATGCCACAAATGAATATAAAACAAAATCTTAAATGGGAAAAAGATTACAGAAATACAATATTTGAAAAGAATTTGTTTGAAATAAACAAAGCAATTGAAAATAAAAAAGATTTAGTAATTTTACCGGAAACTGCATATCCAACACTTTTAAATAAAGATGAAGTTTTATTAAAACAATTAAAAGATAAATCATACAAAATTGATATTATTACGGGTTCTTTATTTTTAGAAGATAATCAATACTATAATGCAACTTATCACATATCAAATGGTATTGTTAAAATTGCAAAAAAAGTTGTTTTGGTTCCCTTTGGTGAAGAAATACCTTTTCCAAAATTTCTTGTTAATATAATTAATGATATTTTTTACAATGGTGCACAAGATTATGCAAAAGCTTCTGAAGCAACTGATTTTGAAATAAAAGGACAAAAGTTCAGAAATGCAATATGTTATGAAGCAACAACGGATAAAATATTTGAAAATTTAAATGATGTTAAATATATGATTGCAACTTCTAATAATGCATGGTTTACACCTTCAATTGAACCAACACTACAGAAGTTATTACTTAAGTATTATTCAAAAAAATATGATATTACGATTTTTCATGTTGTAAATGGAAGTGAAAACTTTATATTTAGACCCTAAATTTACTCTAAAAAGATTTTGAATATTGATAAACTTCATCAAAATAAATAGCTTTTGAATAATACCAGCCTTGAATTATATTAATTTTGGGATTAACTAGTTTATCATATTCATCTTGTGTTTCAATTCCTTCTAAAATTATTTGATAATTTAAGTCTGAACATAATTCACAAATGTTTTTGTATAAAATAAACCCTTTTTTATCTTTTGTATACTCGATTATTTTTCTATCTATTTTTACACTACTAAGTGGTATTTCATAAAGAATAGAGAAATTGGTAAAACCAACTCCTAAATCATCTAATGAGATTTTAAAACCTTCTTGTTTCATCAATTTAATATTTTCAAAAACATTTTTATTTAACGAAGACCGTCTTTCAATAATTTCAAAACAAATATTATAACCTTTTAGAATACTAATAATATCATTGATATAATTTTTGTCCTCTAAAGTATGAGGAAAAATATTAATTGAAATTTCTGGATAAAAATCTTTTTCAGCCCATAACTCTAAATCTTTTTTAACTTCTTTGCATACCCAAATATCAATAATTGAAGCTAAACCTGAATCTTCAATATCAATAATAAAATCAGGTCCTCTCATAATCCCATTTTTGTCTTTTATTCTTATAAGTGCTTCAAATTCATTACAAGTTTTATTCTGAATATTTATTTTAGGTTGATAATAAAGAGTAAGATTATCTTGATTTATCTCATCAATAATTTTATTGATTTTATGATGAGATTTAATAAGAGAAGATTGAGCTTCTTGAAATTTAATGTCTCTTCTTGATTCAACTTCTAAAGAAATATCAAATTTTCTTGCAGTTTTTTCTAGCGAAACAGTAGAACTTTGAGTTCTTGTATAACTTTTAATAAATGGCATATAAATAAAAGATCCAATAATAATAAGAAAAAGTTGAAAAAGTATAGCAATTATATTTCCATCTGTACTTAAATAAATATTCATTAAAGCAGGAGTTGTCCAAGGAAGAAATGTATCATTAAAAAGAATAATATCTGTATAAGAAATAAAAATATACGATAGTGTAAAATTAAAAATAGGAACTAATATAAAAGGAATTATTAAAGAAAAATTCATAAAAATAGGTATTCCGAAGATTAATATTTCATTGATATTAAAAATAACAAAAGGCAAAGACATTTTTCCAATTAATGTGGTATGTTTATCTTTTGAAAATAGAAATATTGACAAAAGTAAAGATAATCCTGCACCTGAACCACCAAGAAGCACAAATAAATTAAAAAACTCTTTGTAAGTTAAGTTCTCTGAAATGAAATTATCAAGAATTTGAATATTAATTAATGTATCAAAAAAGTTAATACCATGGATTCCTAGTAACCATAAGAAATTAGATATTATTGTTCGGAAAAAAAGAAGCAAAGTCTCTTGCCCTTCTTCAAAAATAGTTATATTACTGGTTAAATCTAATGCAATACTAACGCTTGAAAAAAGAAATGTTAGAAGAAAAAAATTAAGATAAAAGGTATAATATAAATTAACATAGTTGCAATATTATTTGAAATACTATTATTTAATTTTTCTTGATAAGATTTTGATATTTTTAAATAATTTGAAAGTAAAAAATTTACTACAAGTGGTATTAAAATTGCAAATATCATAGATTGAGGTAAGATATATTTTTCTATGTTAATACCAAATACAATTAATTCTACGCATAAATAAATAATTAAAGATAAAATAATTGTCAAAAATCTATTAGCACTTGTGAAATGGGAGTTTGTCAAATGAAATGAAATACTAATATTGACTAATAAAGGCAACAAACCAACTACTAATTTTACTAAATTATGTGATTCTTCTAATGTAAAAAAAGATGAGAATAAATTAAAATGCTTTAATATTTCAATTAATAATAAAACTGTTGAATATAAAACATAATAAGGCACTAATGAAATAAAAGAAGCTCTTAAAATATTAATAATTTCTAAAAACTTATTTTTAATTAATATCATTATAAATCCTAATTTCTTCTATTTTATCCTATATTACTTTTTATATCTTTTAATTACTCTCTTTATTATTTTATTCTTTTCTAAATTTTCTTCAATTTGTAAATCTAATGCAAAATCTAAAACTTCTTTAAATTGTTTTGATGGTTTCATACCAAGAGCTATTAAATCTCGTCCAAGAACAAGTGGTTTAAGTGCTGATTTTTCAATATTTAATTCTTTTGCTTGCTCTAAAAGCCAAGATGTAGCTTTTGGGCATTTTTCTTTATCTTTTATATCTCGACCTAAACAATCTGCTAGACAAACTAAACATAAATCTTCAATATTAACTTTTAAGGATAATCTTTTTACTGCCTTTAATGAAGAATCTGCTAAATATAATTGAAAAGGTGCTAAGTGATTTTTTACTAAAGGAAGTATCAAATCTACAAATTTTTTTTCATTTGTAAGTCTTGCTAAAAAAGTTTTTGTAGGTTCAATTCCTAAACTTTCATGTTTATGCGAAGTTATTCTTCCATTTATTTCTTCAGTACAAAAAGGCTTTCCTAAATCATGACAAAGTTCTGCGTAAAATAAATATAAAATTCTATATTCATCTTTTATTTCTTTTTCTCTTATTATTTTTGCCATTTCATCTAAAGTCATTAAAGTATGAACCCAAACATCACCTTCAGGATGATACTCTTTATCTTGTTTACAATTTACTAAGGCTTGAAGTTCAGGAAAGTACCTTAACGCACCTAAGTCTTTTAATAGTTTAAACCCTATTGATGGTTTTTGTGATTTTAAAAAAAGTTTTTTGAACTCTTCATAAATTCGCTCAATTGCTAAGTGTTTTAAATCATCATTTAAAACCATTTTTTCGCAAAGTTCTTTTGTCTTTTCATCCACATCAAATTCAAATCTTGAAGCAAATTGAATAACTCGATAAACTCTTAAAGCATCTTCAATAAAAGTATCATCATTTATATGTTTTAGCTTTTTATTTTCTAAATCTTTTATTCCATTAAAGGGGTCTAAAAACTCATCATTTATAAAATCATAGCCAATTGAATTGATTGTAAAATCACGCCTTAAAGCAGCTTCTTCATAGCTTAAAAAAGCATTTGTACTTACCTCAAAGTCATTATGACCAAGACCAATTTTTTTTTC
The DNA here is from genome assembly GCF_001956695.1 of Poseidonibacter parvus. Lineage (NCBI taxonomy): Bacteria > Pseudomonadati > Campylobacterota > Epsilonproteobacteria > Campylobacterales > Arcobacteraceae > Poseidonibacter > Poseidonibacter parvus. The sequence continues at coordinate 571,965 of NZ_CP019070.1, read as the reverse complement.
TGTTCTTGCAAGTGCAAAATCAAAGTCATATTCATCTATTTTTAGAGTTAAAACTCCAAAAGATTTTCCTACAAGTTTAACATTACCAAATTTTTTTAAGGATTTTTCTATAGTTTCTAAGCAGTTTATTTCAAAGATTTCAACATCATAATCTTTGCAAGGAATTTGTAAAAGACTGTCTCGCACACAACCACCTACTAAAATAGGTTTTGCTCCTATTTTTTGTAGGTCATTTAGAATCTCTTCTAATATTGAAGGAATATTAGGCTTGATTATGGTGATGCACATCTTGTTGAGGATAAGGAATTGAAATTCCTTCTTTATCAAATCTTAATTTAACTTGTTCAGTTAAATCAAACTTTACAGCCCAATAATCAGGCGTATTAACCCAAGCTCTAACTACAAAGTTTACAGAAGAATCAGCTAGTTCTGAAACAGCTACTGTTAAACCTTTATTATGAATAATTCTGTCATCGCTTTCTAAAATATTTGTTAAAACATCTTTTGTTTTTTTAATATCATCATCATAACCAATACCTACAAGTAAATCTACTCTTCTAGTTGGATTAGCATTTACATTTACAATAGTTCCAGATGTAATTGCACCATTTGGTACAATCATTTTTTGATTATCACCTGTAATAATTACAGAACTGAAAATTGAAATCTCTTTTACAGTTCCTGATACTCCAGCAACTGTTACAAAATCACCTAATTTAAAAGGTTTAAACATAATTAGCATAACACCAGAAGCAAAGTTTCCAAGTGAATCTTTAAGTGCAAGACCAATAGCTAAACCAGCAGCTCCTAAGATTGCAAAAAATGATGTAGTTTCAACTCCTAATTTTGAAAGTGCTGTTAAAACAACAACCATCATTAAAATATAGTAAATAATATTTTCTAAAAACCTTACTAATGTTTCATCCATACCTTTTACTTTATTAAGTAAAACAACTATAATATCTGTAATTTTTCTAGCTATCCATTTACCAATAACAAATACTGCAATTGCTACTAAAATATTAATTCCAATAGGAATAGCCATATCAACTAATGCATTTATTCTTTCTGCGTTTAAATATTCTTCCAATTTTTTTCCTAATTTTTTATATTAATTCTTGTAATTTTGATACCACGTTTTCAATTGAAACTTCAATTTTATCTGCTGTATTTTTTCTATCTACGATTTCAACTAAACCATCTTGTAATTTTTTACCAACAACAACAGCGTAAGGGAATCCAATTAATTCAAAATCACCCATTTTAAATCCAAATCTTTCTTTTACTCTATCATCAATAATAGTTGAAATACCTGCACTTTTTAAATCTTCATAGATTTTAAGTCCTGCGTTTAACTCATCTTCTTTTTTTCCATTTGAAACAATTACATCAACCATAAAAGGAGCAGTTGTTTTAGTCCAAATACATCCTTTATCGTCATGATGTTGCTCAATTACAGCTGCAACTAATCTAGAAATACCAACACCATAGCAACCCATAATAAATGATTGTGATTTTCCATTTTGATCTAAGAATTTTGCATCCATTGCTTCAGAGTATTTATTTCCTAATTGGAAAATATGTCCAGCTTCAATTCCTTTTGTATATTCTAATTTTCCACCACAACAAGAACAAATATCACCTTCTTGAACTGTAATTAAATCAGCATATTTAGCATCTTTTAATGCAGATAAATCAGTATTTACAAAATGATAGTGCTCTTCATTTGCTCCACAAGCAAGACCTACTTCATTTTCTAATTCACTATCAATTACAAAATTAATTCCCTCAGGTAAATTAAAAGGTCCACAATAACCTGGAGTTAGACCAGCAGCTTTAAGCTCTTCTTCTGAAATATCTTCTAATTCTAAAGCAGCAATAGAATTACAAGCTTTTGTTTCTTCTAATTCATCATCACCTCTTACAAAGAAAATAACAGCTTCACTATTTTCTTCATAAATAGCTTTTTTCATTACAGCTTTAATATTCTGTGCTTTTGCAACACTTAAAAAATTTGAAACGTCTTCTATTGTTTTTAAATCTTGTGTTAAAACTTTTTCCATAGTTGCAGGAGTATTTGTATTTTCAAACCATGCATCAAAATGTCTTTTTTTTCTAACAGCAGCTTCAATATTTGCACCATATTCACAATCAGGACAAACTACAATAGTATCTTCACCAGAATTTGCTAATACGTGAAATTCTTTTGAACCACTTCCACCAATAGCACCACTATCAGCTTCTACAACTCTAAACTCTAAACCTAATCTATTATAGATCTTTTTATAAGTCTCTTCCATTAGATTAAATTCTCTTACTAAATCTTCTTGCGTTGAGTGGAAAGAATAAGCATCTTTCATTAAGAATTCTCTACCTCTCATAAGACCAAATCTAGGTCTTGCTTCATCTCTAAATTTTAAGTTAATATGATAAAGATTTAATGGTAAATCTTTATATGAAGTTACTCTATTTTTTACAATATTTACAACTGCTTCTTCATTTGTAGGTGATAATACATAATCAGCACCTTTTCTATCTTTAAATTTAAGTAACTCAGGACCCATTGCAGTTGAACGACCTGATTCATCCCAATAAGACATTGGCGTAATAAATCCCATTTGAATTTCATTACAACCTGCGTTATCCATTTCTTCTTTTACAATTGTTTTGATTTTTTCAAGAACAATTTTACCTAATGGTAAAAAATCATAAATTCCAGCACCAGTTTGATTAATAAACCCACCTCTTACTAAATATTGATGAGATGGTAAAGTTGCATCTTTTGGAGCTTCTTTAGTTGTTGGCATAAATAATCTGCTAAATTTCATTAATTGTTATCCTATTTTAATTTTTTGATAAATGTTCACATTTATATTGTTCATGATTTTCATCACTATTTTGTGCGAACATATTTTGTATTGTTCCTACTACAATATCACATTCCATATTTTTAGAAATATTCTTTAATTTCTTTGATGGAGTGTGTAAATATTCCGTAATAACTGTTTGACAAAGTTTTCTAATATTCTCTTCATCTTCAGCTCTTATAAAACCTTTTTTTATTGCATGTTCTACTTTTTTATCTATCACAGAATCAGCTTTTGTATAAAGGTTTTTTACAACTGGTTCTATATCTAAAGATTTTAACCAATCGTAAAATTCTAAAGACATTTTACTTACAATTGAATATGCAGTTTTAGCTTGTTCTGCTCTTAAACTCATATTTTCATTTACTATATCTTGTAAATCGTCAACTGAATAAATCTCTAAACCAAATTTATTAATATCATCTATATCTCTTGGAACTGCAATATCAAACCAATATCTTTGAAAATCTACATCAGGAGTATTATCTTCTGTAATAATTGGATAGGGAGCTGAAGTTGCTGTTATCATTACAGGAACTTGACCTAAAAGTGTAGATAAACTCTCATAAGGTGCTACATCAATATTTTCTTCAAAACTATTTGCTAAATTTTGAGCTTTTTTAATATCTCTACTCGTTAAAATTACATCAAAACCACTTGAAAGTAAATGCTTAATTGTTAATTCACTCATTTCTCCAGCACCAATTACAAGAGCTTTTACACCACATGTATTTTTGATAATATCTTTTGCTTTTGCAACTGCTGTGGAAGCCACTGAAACAGAACCAGTTCCTAATGATGTTGCATTTCTTACTGTTGCTGCACACTTAAAAGCATAGTGCATTATTCTAATAATCTTTTGGTCACAGTGCCCTTTTGATTGAGAAAATCTAAAAGCATCTTTTAACTGTCCTACAATTTGTGTTTCACCAATTACAAGTGAATCAAGTGCAGAAGCAACAGTGAAAAGATGGTGAACAGCTCCATCATTATCATAAATATCTGCACGTTTATATAAAACATCATATTCAACGCTAGAATAAATTGCTAGTTGTTTTAAAATTAATTTTGCACTATTGTTGGGATTTAAAGATCTTGTGATTATTTCAACTCTATTACATGTTGATAATAAAACTGCTTCTTTTGTAATACCATCTTCTAAAATTAATTTTAAAAATCTATCTTTTTCTTCATCAGATCCAAAAGCTAGTTTTTCTCTCATTTCAATATCTGTATTTTTATGAGAAAAACTAATTATTAAATAACTCATTAAAACTCTCTTTCAATCATTGCTTTCATTATAAAAATTAAAGTTTGACTATTCTCTTCATCTTTAACAGCTTGTATTGCTTCATTACCAATGTCTTTTGCCATTTTAATTGAATCTTCTAAAGCTTTTGTTTCACTCATTTGCTCTTTAATCCAAGAAGATTCTTCTTGTGATAAATCTTTTTTATATAATTTTTCTAGCTTTGATTTATCTTCTAATCTTTCATGTAATAAAAGATAAGGAATAGTTACTTTACCTTCTACAAAATCCAACATTGCAGGTTTTCCTAAAGTAGCACTATCTTGTGTGATATCTAAAATATCATCTATCATTTGAAAAGCAAGACCAAGGTTTCTACCATAAAGGGCATATTTCTCTTCATCTAAACCTGCTAGTATAGCTGCTGCTTTTGCTGCTGCTTCAATTAATGAGGCAGTTTTTTTATAAATCATATCATTATATTTTTCATAAGAAGTATTAAAACTATTTGTTAAATCTACATCTAACATTTCACCAATACTAAGTAGTGTAACTGCATTAGAAACTGTATATGCAATTTTTTTATCCATTAAAGTAAGTTGCGTGAAGGCTTTTGAATAAAGAATATCTCCAAACATAATAGATGTTTTATTATCATATAAAGCATTTACAGAAGGTTTTCCTCTTCTAGTATCTGCTTCATCAATAACATCATCATGCAATAGTGATGCAGCATGAATCATCTCAACAACTGCACATAATTTTATACTCTCAATACTTTCACCTGCAATTTTTAAAATAAGTTTAGATCTTAGCATCTTTCCAGTTGCTAATTTTTCTAATAATTCTAAACTTTTTTCATCATTACAATCTTCTACAAATGTCTTTATTTTACTTTTTACAGCTTCTAACTCTTCCACTTTTTACCTTATGAATCTAATCTACAAATAATCTCACCAGTAAATTCAACGTATAAACCTTTTTTTACTGCATTTACTTTTTCTATATTATCAAAAGTGTATTGCTTAATAACTTGATTGATATCAAAGTCTTCGCCTTTTCCTTCTGAAAGCATCATTTCTAATACTGCTAATTTTTCAATTACTTTATCCCATTCATCTTCAACAACATCAACAGATGCCTCTCTACTTACATCAAAAAACTTTGATTTTGGGCTTCCCATAAATATATCATCTTCATCTTCACTTAACCATTCATTAAAAACTGACATTATTTTTCCTTTTATTTTCTTTTATTTTATAATTCTATTTATCTTCTAATCTAACTCTAACTGATTTTGCATGTGCTGTTAAACCTTCTGTATCAGCAAGAAGTGCACAAGCTTCACCAAGTTCATTTATAGCATTTTTTGAAAAGTTTATTATTGAACTTTTTTTCATAAAATTTTCCACATTTAAGGGACTATAAAACTTAGCTGTACTTCCTGTTGGAAGGGTATGATTTGGACCTGCTACATAATCACCAATAGGTTCAGGTGTATTTTCACCTAAGAAAATAGCTCCAGCATGTTTGATATATGGTAATAATTCAAAAGCATTTACAGTCATAACTTCTAAGTGCTCAGGAGCTATTTCATTCATAAGCTCAATTGCTTCATCCATGCAACTTGCAACAATAATAGCACCTCTATTATCAATAGAAGTTCGTGCAATTGTTTCACGTTCTAAAGTTTTAAGGTAATTTTCTACCTCATCACTTGTTTGCTTTGCAATATTTTCATCTGTTGTAATCAAAATAGAACTAGCCATTTCATCATGCTCTGCTTGTGATAATAAATCAATCGCCAAGTATTTAGGCTTTGCGCTTGAATCTGCAAGAATTCCAATCTCAGATGGTCCTGCAATCATATCAATATTTACTTCCCCAAATACTAACTTTTTAGCAGTTGCTACAAAAATATTACCAGGACCTGTTATTACATCAACTTTTGGAATAGTTTCCGTTCCATAAGCCATTGCTGCAACTGCTGATGCACCACCTACTTTATAAGCTTTTTTAATTCCACAAAGGTGGCAAGCTGCTAAAAGCAATTCATTTATTTCATTATCAGGTGTAGGAGTACAAACAACTATCTCTTCAACTCCAGCTACAATTGCAGGAATTGCGTTCATTAAAAGAGAACTTGGATATGCTGCTTTTCCACCAGGAATATAAAGTCCAGCTCTATCAACTGCTGATACTTTTTGACCTAGAATAGTTCCATTTGATTCAAAATCTAACCATGATTTAGGAAGTTGTTTTTCGTGGTATTTTTTAATTCTATCGTATGTCGTATGAAGTGCTTGTCTTAATTTTTCATCAATATTATTATAAGCATTTTCCATATCAACAGTTGAAATTAAAAGCTCATTATCATCTTTAACTTCCCATTTATCAAACTTTGAAATATGTCTTTTTAAAGCTGTATTACCTTCTTCAACGATTTCGTCAATAATTCCTGTAACAATTGATGAAACACCTTTTATGTCACTTTTAGCACGTGCTAAAATTCCATCAAACTCTTCTTTAAAATTTTTATCTTGCGTATTTATTATTTTCATTTATATCTGTCCTAAAATCTCTTCAACAATAATTTCTAATTCTTTTTTCTCAACATCAATAACAATATCAGCTACTCTCTCATAATCACTTACTCTTGAATCATAAAGCTTTGTAGCTTCTTCTAGATTTTGTAAAAGTGGTCTTTTTTTAAGTTTTTTATCTGCATTTGGACAAGCGTTTATTCTGTCTAAAATCCCTTGAAAAGATGATTTCAAATAAACTACTCTTCCAATATTGTTAATATTTTCTTGCTTATAAAAACCTCCACCAGTTGAAATAATCGTGTTTGATACATTATCTTCCAACCATAGTGCAGTTTTCTTTTCTAAATTTCTAAAGTAAGGTTCACCTTCAATTTCGAAAATCTTTTTTATTTTTCGGTTTTCCATACTTTCAATTAAATCATCAGTATCAATAGCAAACATAGTAGAATTATTCACTAATCCTCTTGCAATTGTACCCTTGCCAACACCCATAAAACCTATTAATATTATATTGTTCTTTTTCATAGTTAGCGATTATATCTAAACTTAAATAAAAGAGTATAAAAAAGATTTAACTTAATTTTTTAAATCAAGAGATATTTTAAACCTTGCACCTTTATACTCTTTTTTATTAAAAGTAAATTCTTCATTCTTAACACTTATAGAACCTTCCAAATGTTTTACAATTATTTCCCTTGACATATAAAGTCCTATTCCTGTACCTTGACTTTTGTCTTTTGTTGTGAAATATGGTTCAAAGACTCTATTTATGATACTTTCATCAATTCCACCTGCATTATCTTTTATAAGTATATTTGCTTTTTTGTTTTTCTTTATAAGTTCAATAATAATTATTCTTTCTTCAAGATTTGATCTTTTAAATTCATCTTTACAGTTATTAATTATATTAAGAAGAACTTGAATCAACTCGTTTTCGTATCCAAATACTTTTATTTTATCAAGATAAGAAATTAGATTAATATCTTCTTCTTTAAACTGTACTTCTTGTAAACTTATTGCTTTTTTAATTGTTTTTTTTAAATCAAATTCAATTTGTTTTTTATTTGGGTTTGAGAAATCTCTAAAATCCTCAATTGTTTGAGATAAATACTTTGTAGAATCATTAATCCTTGTCATCGATTCTATTAATGTCTTTTCATCAAAAAGTCCTAATTCTTTATTTACTTTTATTCCTGTAGAAATAGTACTTATTAAACTTAAAGGCTGCCTCCATTGATGTGAAATATTTTGAAGCATTTCTCCCATTGCAGCCATTTTTGATTGCTGTGCTAGAAGATTATCTTTTTCTCTATTATTTTCTATGTACTTAAAAACTTCACTCTTATATCTTGAAAATTCTTTTTTTAATAACCTTGAAATATATAAAGATAATAATGTAAATACTATTAAAAAAATTATACTTATACTTAATAAACTTATTAGCTCTTTTTTATTTTTATTATAAAGTTCTAATTCTTTTAATTTTAGTTTTTTAGTTAATTCATAATGATAGAAACCACTTGAAACGGCCCAGTTCCAATCTTGAAAACCTTTGGTATAAGTAGTTTTAGGTGAAGCAATATTAGGTTCTGGTTTAATTGTACCCATATATTGGATATAACCATCTCCATTTTTAGCAGTTTTAATAGTCTCTTTTGTAATCTCAACACCATTTTTATCTACTAAATTAATTCGGTTAAGACCTAAATAATTCTTTTTAATATGAGCTAAATAATTTCCCTCATAATCAATAATAAAAACATAACCATATTCAGAATACCGAAGAGAGCTAATATAAGAAAGTATCTTATTTTTAAGCTTTTTTTCAAAATCAACAACATATTCTCCAGTACCTATAAACCAATTATATGGCTTAAATACTTTATTGTAATTAATCTTTTTATAATCATTATCTAAATCATTTTCTTTACCCCAATATACTGTAGTAAAAGAACTATTCTTATTTTTTAAAGTTTTTATAGAATCAAGAAAAGTAAAATTCCCTCTTTTGTCTTTTAAATTACTTATATTGGTACCTTCAAGTGAAGGATTCAAGGAGTGTAAAACATTTAAACCATCAAAATTATTTATAAAGAAGTAGCCTTGTTTATTGTTATATCTATAATTTCTTAAAATATCTTTTATTCTCTGTGTAATTTGTTCTTTTGTTTCTATATCTTTATATTTATTGTAATTGGCAGTTATTATAGAATGTACTTCATTAACCCTATTTTTTACAGATTCTTTTAATCTTTCTTCACTATTTGATTTTTCATGTACTATATATTTATATACTCTATTTACTTCTGAGTTAATAATTTCTTTGTTTTGTTTTATAAAAGTTTTTTTTAAATTATTTACATCTTTTTGATATGTAGAAATATTATGTAAATAAATAAGGAATATAAGAAGTAATAAACAGATGAATACTAAGAAAGGTAAATAATTAATAAAGTTAATAATTTTCTTTTCATTTCCTGAAAGCATTTTCAATCCCTATATTAATTTACTTAATCTAATGAAGAGTTATTTCAAAAGTTGCACCTTTATATTTTATTCCATTATGGCTAAACTCTTCATTATACACAATAATTGAACCTTTCATATGTTTTACTATGATTTCTTGAGACATATAAAGCCCTATTCCAGTACCTTGACTTTTATGTTTTGTAGTAAAATAAGGTTCAAATACTCTACTTAGTATATTTTCTTTAATTCCACCTGCATTGTCTTTTATGATAAGTTTTATTTCATTATCTTTTTTATACATATCAATGATTATAATTTTTTCGTTTTGGTCTTTTTTTATTAATTCATCTCTTGAATTATTACAAATATTTATTATTACTTGTATTAGTTCATTTTCATAGCCATGAATTTGAACTTCTTCAACATTTTTTATTATTAATATATTTTTATTTTCAAATTGTATTTCAAGAAGTTTTATTGCTTTATTGATTGTCTTTTTTAAATCAAAAGTACTTATTTTTTTATCTGGGTTAAAAAACTCTCTAAAATCTTCAATAGTTTGGGATAAATACATAACAGAACCATTAACACTATCCATTGATTTTATAAGTTCATCATCTTCTAATAATCCAAACTCTTTTTTAAATTTAATTCCACTAGAAATAGTACTAATCGTATTTAATGGCTGTCTCCATTGATGTGCAATATTTTGAAGCATTTCTCCCATTGCTGCCATTTTTGATTGTTGTGCTAAAACAGTATCTTTTTTTCTATTTTCTTCAATATGTGAAGAAACTTCTTTTTTATATTTTAAAAATTGCTTTTCTAGGATTTTTGATATGTAAAAAGACAATAAAATAAAAATAAAAATTAGTATTGCGCTAATTAAAAGAAAATTAAAAATATCATCAGCATTATTTTTTTCTATTTCTTTTTCTTTCTTTTTTAATTGTTCTTCTAATTCTTCTGTATAAAAGCCAGTTGCAATTGCCCATTCCCATGGTGCAAAACCTTTAACATAAGTAGTTTTTTCAGCAGGCAAATTTGTATTTGGTTTTACTGTTCCAATATATTTTAAGAATCCAGAGCCATTTTTAGCATGTTTTATAATCTCTTTTGTAATCATAAAATTATTCTTATCTTTTAAAGATATTCTATTTAAACCTATATACTCTTTTTTGACATGGGCTAAATATTTACCTTCAAAATCCAAAATAAATACATAGCCATTTTTTGAGTATTTTAAATCTTGAATATAAGATAATACTTTTTCTTTTAATTCATTTTCAAAATCTTCAATATATTCACCAGTCCCAACAAATAAATCATATGCTTCAAATTCTTTTATAATTCCTAATTTTCTTTTTTGTTTCGTATTATCATTTGGTTTGTACCAATACCATTCATAAAAAGATTCACTATTATTTTTAAGTAATTTAACCATATCTTGAATTATAAAAGAACCTTTTGAATCTTTATATTCCCAAAAATCTTTCCCTTCTAGATGTTTTTTAGTTGGTAATAGAATATTTTTACCACTTTTTTCATAAATATAAAAATATCCCCTATTGTGATTAAATCTATAATTACGTAATGAATCTTTTATTCTATTTATTATTTGTTCTTTTGACTCTTTGTCTTTATATTTTTCATATATAAATGTCATATTTTTATGAGCTTCATTTACTTTTTCTTTAAGTAAAATTTTAAGTCTTTTTTCACTGTTAGTTTTTTCATGAAGTATATAATTATAAACTCGATTTACTTCTAAGTTTATTCTATTTTTATTATCTTCAAGAAATCTACTTTTTAAAGAATCTACATCTTTTTTGTATTGTATGTTTTTATCTAAAAAAATTAGATAAGTTATAAGGATTGAAAAGAAACCTACTATTAAAACTGGGGTATATTTAATTAGTTTTAATATCTTTTTTTCATTTTTTGATAGCATAGTTTTCCAAATTTTTATTGGATTTTATCATATTTATAGTTATATCTTTCTCTCATTGATATATTACCTAGTAATCCGCCTTGATGTATGTATAAAATATTATATTTCTTAGTATATAAATGCTTATTTACACATAACCACCCTAAAGAATCATAAAGCAAATCAAATTCAATATTTGTTTGTTTATTTAACTGTTTATGAATTTCATAAAACTCTTTATATAATTTCCCAAAATGGTATTTTTTTTCCATTTCTAAAATTGTTGGATGATTATTTCTTTCTAAAAGATTAAATTGTTTTTTCAAATATTCACTATCACCTACACAAGCGCATGTTAATACTTCAAAAGGTAAATACTTTTGTAAATATAAAGCAGTTGTTCCCGTACCTGAGGGTAAAAAAACTTTTAAGTCTTTTTGTTTTGTTTCTTTTGACCATGATATTATTTCATCTGCTAGTATTTTTATTCCATATTGAGCTTCTTGCAAAGCTCCACCTTCAGGAATAAAAATTGTGTCCTCTTCAAATTTTGATGGGATTTCTTTTTCTAATTCTTTTTCAATAATACACATACCATTATCTAAAGCACCCTTATAATTACCAATTGGCTTATCTTTTAAATAGCTTGGAATATGGTCAACATAATACTCAAAATCCCAATTTCTAATTTTGCAAAGACAAGAAAGGGAGTACATAGCATTAGATTGACAAGAACCATAAGATACTACTTTTTTAATATCTTTAAAGTCATTTTTTAAAAAATAGTAAAACTTTCTAGCTTTATTTCCTGAAAAGTCTTTATGCAATAAATCATCTCTTTTTACAAAAATCTCTTGATTGTTAAATGTAATTTGTTGTATTGGGGAATTTGTATAGTTCATAAAAAATTGTACCATCTATTAACAAAAGTTTTGTACAATAAAAGAAAAATTTATGAGGTATTTATGGTTTTAATGGATTATATTGATAAAGGTGGAATAATAGTTTATATTTTAATTGCACTTAATGCAATTGGATTTACAATAATTCTTTGGAAGTTTTTTACACTTCCTCGAAAAAATGCAATGATAGAAAGAATAAAAAGTAAAACTGATTTAAATAGTAAATCTACAATATTTTCACAAATAGAATATGAAGTTAAAAAACTTGAATCTGGACTAACACTTATTAAGAATATTGCAACTATTGCACCTTTACTTGGTCTTTTAGGAACAGTATTTGGTGTATATAAATCTTTTGAAGCAATTACTAAAAGTGGATTAGGTGATCCTACTATTTTTTCAAATGGTATTGCAATTGCATTAATTACTACAATTGCAGGTTTAATAGTAGCCATTCCTCATCATATTGCATATAATCATTTTATTTCAATGCTTGATGCAATTGAATTAAAAGCTAAAAAAGAAATAGTTGGTTCATAAATAAATGAAAAGAAGAGAAGCATTAGGCTTAGACTTAACTCCAATTATTGATGTTGTTTTTATTCTTTTAATATTTTTTATTGTTTCTTCTGTTTTTAAAAAAGATGAACTAGCTTTAATACTTGATTTACCAAGTTCAAATGCAAAAGAAATGCAAGTAGATAAAGATCAAGTATTTATTGAGTTAAGCTCACAAAAACTAGCTATTAAAGGTATTGAAGTATCGTTTGAATCACTTGAAGAAAACTTGAAAGCAATTGAAAACAAAAGTAAATCTGTAATAGTTAGAATAGATAAAAAAGTTGAATATCAAAGAGTAATAAAAGTTTTAGATTTGCTTCAAAAGTATAATTTATCTAACTTAGCACTTGTTACAAATGAGGAAGAAAAATAAAACAAAGTAGAAAATAAATTCTACTTTTTATTTTTCTATTTTTTCTCTTCAGGGCTTAACTGATTATATTCTTCATCAGTAAAAATCCGTGAAACGGTAATAAACTGATAACCTAAATCAATCTCTAGAGAAAAAGAATTACCAAAAGCACCCTTTTCTTCTTTAACATCAATAGTAATATGAGAATGTCTAAAGTATTCAAACTGGTCTTTATCAATAAAAAACTCAACTCCACATACTTCACCTAACTTAACATTTCTACTTGGAACATAAAAATCACTTTTAGCATAACACATAGGAGCTGTTCCATCACAGCAACCGCCACTTTGGTTAAATACTAACTCGCCATTTTCTTTTTTTAATCTTTCAACTACATCTGCTGCTGCAGGAGTTATAGCTACTCTTTCTATACTCATAATAAATCCTTTATATTATGTAAGATGCAAAAAAAAATGCATAGAAGAAATCTTCTATGCATTTATCTTAACTGTTTAGATTTAAGGCTTTTGGCCTAGAAGAATCCCATAGCATCTTTTGAGTAAGATGTTAAGATATTTTTTGTGTGTCTGTAAGAGTTTAACATCATCATGTGAGTTTCTCTTCCGATTCCTGATTTTTTATATCCACCAAATGATGCATGAGATGGGTACATGTGGTAACAATTTACCCAAACTCTACCAGCTTCAATTCCTCTTGAGAATTTATGTAATTGGTGAGCATCTCTTGACCATACTCCTGAACCTAATCCGTAGATAGTGTCATTTGCAATTTCAAGTGCTTCTTCTTCTGTTTTAAAAGTAGTTACTGCTAAAACTGGTCCAAAAATTTCTTCTTGGAAGATTCTCATTTTGTTATGACCTTTAAAGATTGTAGGCTTGATATAGTTTCCATTAGGGAAAGTTTTATTATCATAAGCTTCACCACCAATTAAACACTCAGCACCTTCATCTTTACCAATTTTAATATAAGAAAGAATTTTCTCTTTTTGTGAAACTGAACACTGTGCACCCATTTTAGTAGTTGGATCTAATGGGTTTTCTTGTGTAATTGCTTCAATTCTTTCTAAACATCTTTTCATAAATGGCTCATAAATTGATTCTTGAATTAATGCTCTAGTTGGTGCTGTACAAACTTCACCTGAGTTAAATGCGAATAATACTAAACCTTCGATTGCTTTATCGAAGAATTCATCATCTTTATCCATAATTGATTCTAAGAAAATATTTGGCGATTTACCACCAAGTTCTAATGTAGAAGGAATAATATTCTCAGTTGCATACTGCATAATTAATTGACCAGTTGTAGTTTCTCCTGTAAATCCAACTTTTTTGATATCTGGATGAGTTGATAAATGCTTACCAATTTTTCCACCAGCACCATTAATAATATTAACAAGACCTTTTGGAAGAACTTCTTGAATTGTTTCCATTAACATTAAAATTGACATTGGAGTCGCTGATGCTGGCTTTAATACAACTGCATTTCCTGCTGCTAATGCTGGTGCAATTTTCCAAGCTGCCATTAATAATGGGAAGTTCCATGGAATAATTTGAGCAACAACACCTAAAGGCTCATGAATTTCTTGAGAAATTGTATTTTCGTCTAAGTCAGAAACATCACCAGATTCACCTCTAATAACAGATGCAAAATATCTAAAGTGATCAACAACTAAAGGTACATCAGCTGCAAGTGTTTCTCTTACTGCTTTACCATTATCTAAAGTTTCAGCAATTGCTAAAGCTTCTAAGTTTTCTTCAATTGCATCTGCAATTTTATTTAACATAGTTGATCTTTCAATTACTGTAGAATGCTTGAATGATTCAAAAGCAACCATACCAGCTGCAACTGCTGCATCTACATCAGCTTCATTTGATCTTGGAATTCTTGTAAGAACTTCTCCATCTACAGGTGAGATATTATCAAAATATTCTCCACTTAATGGTGCAACCCATTCTCCACCGATGAAATTTTCAAATTGTTCTTTATATTGAGGTTTAGCGTATGCCATTTTATATCCTTTTAGTTTTTATTTTATGAAAAAACATCTCTTTAAAAGAGTTTATGTTTTTCGCTTAGTGAAATTCTACATGAGATTTATAGCCTAATTATAGCTATTGTATAGCTTGAATATAGCGCTGCGTTTTTTTGTTACAATTTCCCAATTTTAGGTACTTTTAACACGATTTTTTTCTTCTAATTTTTCAATATATATGATACAATATTTTATGAAAACATTTAACTATACATATAATGAAGAAGACTTAGATATATTAATAGACTTTTCATTATTAAAAAAAGAAAAAAACATTCTAATACAAATTTTTTGCGGACACAATAAAAATGTATTAAAAGTAATTGCAACACAATTATTAGAAAAACTTCCACAAGCTATTTGTATAGGTTCATCTACTGATGGAGAAATTAATAATAGTAAAGTAACAACTTGCCATACAATTATTTCTATTTCAATATTTGAAAACACTACATTAGAAACAACTTTTGTAAGAAAAAAAGACTCTTTTACAAATGGTGTTGAATTAGCTCAAAAGTTATGCAAAGAAGATACTAAACTTCTTATTACATTTTCTGATGGTGCAAAGACAAATGGTGAAGCTTTTATAAAAGGTATTCAATCTGTAAATAATAAGGTAATAGTTTCAGGAGGAATGGCAGGTGATAATGCAAACTTTACACAAACCTTTGTTTCTTCACAAGGTGAAGTTATTATAAATGGTGCAGTAGGAGTTGCTTTAAACTCCAAAACATTAAAAGTTTGTAATGCTTACAATTTTAATTGGTCACCAATTGGAATAGAACATACTATTGATAAAGTTAAAGATAATAGAGTGTATCAAATATCAGGAATGAAACCTTTAGACTTTTATGAAAAGTATTTAGGAGAGTATGTAGCAAAAGCACTTCCAGCTACTGGAATTGAATTTCCATTAATTGCACATAGAAATGGTTTACCAGTAGCACGTGCTGTTATAAATAAACACAAAGATGGAAGTCTTAGTTTTGCAGGTAATTTATATGAAGGAGATAATGTAAAATTAGGTTTTGGTAATGTAGAACTTATCATGAGTAATCCCTTAGAGTCATTATTTGATACATGTAATATAAAAGACACTCAATCTTTTTTCATTTACTCATGTATGGCAAGAAGAAGATATATGCCAAGTATGGTTGAAATTGAAATAAAGCCTTTTTCACAAATCGCCCCTACTTCAGGTTTCTTTACTTATGGAGAGTTTTATCATGATAATGGACATAATGAATTACTAAATCAAACATTTACTATTGTTGCTTTAAGTGAGAAAATTAATGATACAAATAAAAAAATATCATGTGATATTCAAACATCAAATCAGCCAATAAGTGAACATGCGAGAAGTTTACAAGCCTTGACTCATTTAATACAACAATCATCAAAAGATTATAATGAACAATCAAAAGAACTAGAAGAAGGAAAGATTTATGCGCAAAATCTAGTAGATTCTCAAAAACAATTTCTAAAACATGCAGTTCATGAAACAAATACTCCTTTATCAATTATTATGGGGAATATTGAAATGTATGAAATGGAAAGTGGTAAAAATAAACATATGACGAATATTGAAGTTGCTATGAAAAATATTTCAAGTATATATGATGACTTAAGCTATTTAATTAAAAAAAATCAAGTCAATGAAGCAACACATGAAATAAACCTTGTTGATTTTGTAAGATCAAGAATTGATTTCTTCTCACAATCTGCAATAAAATTTAAATGTAATTTTGACTTCTCATCGCAAAGAAAAATAATACTATTAAACTTTAATGAAATTAAACTTCAAAGAATTGTAGATAATAACCTTACAAATGCAATTAAATATTCACTACCAAATGAAACAATAAAAGTAAAAATGAATGTTTTAAACCAAGATTGTTATTTAGTAATTGAAAGTCGTTCAAAGCAAATACTAGATCAACAAAAAATATTTGAAGAGTATTATAGAGAACAAATAAGTGACCAAGAAGGTTTTGGACTTGGGTTAAATCTAGTAAAAAGAATTTGTAGTGAAGAAAATGTTGGTATACAACTAGAGTCAGGTGAAAACTGGGCATCATTTACATATATATTTAAGGAAATAAAATGAAAATATTACTATTAGAAGATGACGTAATGTTAAATGAGATGATAAGTGAATACTTAGGCTCAACAGGACATGTTGTAAAAAGTGCAACTACAGGAAAAGAGTGTATACAAACTTTAAGTGAAGAAAAATTTGACTTGTTAATCTTAGATATTAACTTACCTGATATTAATGGTTTTACAATATTAGAAAGTTTACATGAACAAAAAAGAATGATTCCAACAATTTATATATCAGCACTTATTGAAATTGAAGATATTTCAAGAGCCTTTGATATTGGCTGTCATGATTATTTGAAAAAACCATTTCATTTAAAAGAGTTAACTATTAGAATAAACAAGATTTTAAAAACAACTATTGTTCCTCAACGACATAAAAGACTATCAAAGAATTATTCTTATGATTCAGAAACTATGACTTTATTGTTTAATAATGAACCTCATATTCTACCAAAAAGACAAATACAAATTATTGAGTTACTAGCACATAATAGATCTTTAGTTGTTCAATATGATATGTTTAGAAACTATGTATGGAATGATGACTTTATAGATAATGCAACAATAAGAGCAGAAGTAAATAGAGTAAAAAAAGTTTTAAAAGAAGATTTTATTAAAAATATTAGAGGAAGTGGCTATATGGTAGAAAGACCTAATTAGGTCTTTTTATCTTTATTTCAAATTTCAAATCCTAAAAATTAATAGAAACATAAAAACTAATGTCAAATTCATTTGAATTATTTAAATGATTATTCTTTCTATAAACAGTATAAGATGGTTTTGTTGTTGTTTCATACTCACTTTTTGGAAGCCATTCATGATAAACCCAATGAATGAATTTTAAAACATCTCCTTGCTTACCTTGCAAATCAAATTTTGCATAAACACCTGAAGCTATATTAAAAGAAGGAAGTCTATCACTATTTATTTTCTCATCATTGCTTGGAACTATACAAGCTATATATTGACAATCATCTAGAGGTGTGATAGTAGGATTATCATGAAAAAGTGCGATTTGTTTATAATCTTTAATTTCATTTATTAAAACCCAAGTTTTAAGTTTTTGCCAAGTTTCTTTGATATTGGATGTATAACCTTTGTTTCTTATATAGTAGCTTTTCATCGCTGGCATTTTTACAATATCAGGCTTTACATTTGAAAAGTCTGCTGTTGAATTTTTGGCAATTTCAAGTTGTTCTAAAATTTTATTTGAGTATTCTTTATATCCACCTTTTCTCCACTGTTTAGGAGTTTGTTCAAATCTATCTTTAAAAATTTTTATAAAAGAGGATTGAGATGAATAGCCACACATATTTGCTACATTAGAAATTGTTGAGTATTTATTTGTTAAAAGTAGATTTGATGCTTTTTGTAATCTAATTGATTTAATACTTTCATAAATATTTCGTCCAAATACCTCTTTAAAAATACGGTGCATATGAAATTTGCTTACCTTTAAATCAATACTAAGCTCTTCTAAATCAATATGTATTTCAATGTGAGTATAAATATAGTACAAAATATCATTAGCAATTTTTGTTCTTTTTTCTAGAGTTTCTTTTTTCATAATATATTTTAACACAAACAAACCAATAAATTAGCACAAATAGAACATTATTATAGCAATAAATAAGAAGAACTAATTTAAAAAAATCAATACAATGGTGCTTAAGTTTTACAAGTAGGATTATTATGAATAATGAAAGTCAAATTAAATTAGTATTAAAACAATGTGAAGGTATTAATTTACAAAAACTAAAAGTTGATACTCTACTTTTAGTTGTACACTCCTTACTAAATGATTTTGATAAGTTAGATTTCTCTGATGATTCAAATCCAATGCTTATAAGTGCTAGTAAAAGTGATATAACACTTATAAATAAAAGTGTAGAAAGTCTTACAAATTATCTTGATTCAAATATTATAAGCAAAGATACTTTAGTAAATTTATATAAAAACCCAAATCCATCAGCACTAAATAGTAAAATAAAAAGAAGTTTAGAGCCTATGCGAGACTATTATAAGTATCTAAGTGCTATTTTTTCTACAAAGATACAAAAAGGTTCAATGTGGATTCCCGAATTATTAGCCTTCTCACTACTTTATAATTATAAAAAAGAGCATGGAAAATCTTTAAATTTATATCCATTAATAGATAATTTTCCAATTGAAAAAATATTACAAATATATAATAAAAATAATTTAGAACTTAAAAAAAATATAGCAAATAAAGACAATAAAACTACATGGAAAGTTAAAACAGATATTGATGAAATGTATGATATTTCTGAATTAATGATAAAAAAATATCTTAATTATAATTTTAAAATTAATCCAAAGAGAGTTTCTAAAACTAGAAGTAAAAAAAGAAGATAAACTGATAAAAACTCTAGATTATGAAATTAAATTTCATAATCTAAACTTCTAAGAAAGTAATAGTGAATTTTTTCTATTTCTGTACCATATCTTTGCATCTGTAGTACCCAAACTTTCAGCAACTTTATCAGTAACTACATGATGAAAATCAGATTTTGAACAAACAGGATCAGCTTCATTCATATCGCCTGTAAGTGCAAAGGCTTGACATCGACACCCTCCAAAATCTTTCTCTTTTTCATCACATGAGGCACATGTTGGATTCATCCAGCTATCACCTCTGAAATAATTGAAAGCATGAGATTCATTCCAAATTTGTTCAATTGAAAACTCTTTTACATTTGGAAACTCTAATGGTAAAGTATTTGCTGTATTACATGGAAGTGCAACACCGTCTGGATTAATAGTTAAGAAAGTTGTTCCCCATCCATTCATACATGCTTTTGGACGATCTGCAAAATAATCAGGAACTACAAAAAATACTTTCATAGCTTTTTCTTTACTTCTGTAAGAATCTGTTACTCTTTTTGCTTCATCTAACTGCTCTTGTGTTGGAAGAAGTGCATTTATATTTTTTAATGCCCATCCATAATATTGAATATTTGCAATTTCTAAATAGTTTCCTTCAAGTTCATCTGCAAACTCAATAATTTCACCTACTTGATGAATATTTTGTCTTGTTATACAAGTATTAATTATAAGTTGAAGCCCTGCTTCTTTAACTTCTTTGGCAAAGGCAATTTTTTCATCATATGAATTTTTATTATTAGTAATCAATGTCATAGTATTTCTATCATGAGATTGAATACCTAATTGCACAGTTTTAAGTCCTGCTTCTTTTAGCTTTTTTACAATTCCTTTTGGAGCACCAACACCAGAAGTAATAAGGTTTGTATAAAACTTTTTATTATTTGCATACTCTACAATTTCAACTAAGTCTTTATTTAAAAGTGGCTCTCCACCAGAAATTCCAAGCTGAACAGCACCCATATCTCTTGCTTCATCCATAACTCTAAACCAATCAGCTTTACTCATAGCATCTTTTGTATTTGTAAAATCTAATTGGTTATAACAGTATGAACATTCTAAAGGACATTTATGTGTTAATTCCAAAAGTATCCATAACGGAGGTTTTATTTCATTAGTCATTATAAATTACCCACTTTCTATTCATTGCGTCTTCTAAAAACTCTATAATATCACTTTGTAAACCAACTAAATTAAATTTTTTTTCTAGTAAATCTGTAATATTTAAAGTTGTATTTTCTCCATTACATAAATTCATAATCTCACCAGCACTTTGGCTTAATTGAACCATTCCTTCTGGATATAATAATACGAAACAATTTTGTTTTTCTTCCCATTGTAATTGAAAGTGCGCATTAATTGCAAGTGATTTTTCTAGTTGCATTACAATCCTTAATATTAAAATATGGTGGTCTTTTTAATTCATATGCTAAATATAAAGCATCACACATTGTCCATAGAATATCTAATTTAAACTGTAGTATTTCACAAGCTCTATTTTGTAACTCTACTGTGTCAAATTCAACTAAAGTCATTGAAAGACCATGTTGAACATCACGTCTAGCTTCACTTAATCTTTTTTGAAAATATCTTAAACCATTTTGTTCTATCCAAGGATAATTTTTAGGCCAAGTGTCTAATCTTTGTTGATGAATTTGAGGTGCAAACATTTCAGTTAAAGATGACATTGCAGCTTCTTTCCATGGACTTCTTCTTGCAAAATTAACATAAGCATCAACTGCAAATTTAACAGCTGGTAATACAAATTTATGAGATTCTAAATCTTCTTTTTTTAAACCAACTGCAACTCCTAAATCAAGCCAAGCTTCAATTCCACCACCAACACTATCATGATCTAGTATTCTATCAACCCATTTTCTTCTATCTTCAATAGGAGGATTATTTGACATAATAGCAGCATCTTTTATTGGAATTGCACATTGGTAATAAAATCTATTAGCAACCCAACCTTGTATCTCTTCTTTAGTACAAGACCCCTCATACATTCTTACATGAAAAGGATGATGAATATGATACATTGATCCCATATCTTTTAGTTTTTTTTCAAAATCTTCTTTACTTAATAATTCACTCATATTTATTTCCTTTATCTTTAAATTTCAATACTCATACCATCATATGAAACTTCAATTCCATGTGAGATAAGCTCTTTATATTCATCATTTGCTTCATCTAAAATAGGATTTGTATTATTAATATGAATTAATATTTTTCTTGGTTTTTCTAAAGTATCTAAAACTTTAATCAAACCATGCTCTCCATTTAAAGGAATATGTCCCATATCTGTTCCAAGTTTGTTTGAGAACTTACCTTTAATCATTTCATCATTTGTCCAAAGAGTTCCTTCTATTAGTAAGACATCTGCTTTTTTCATTTCTTCGAAAACATGGTCTTCTAAAACTCCAAGTCCAGGAAGATAAAATAATCTTTTTCCAGTATTTTTATTTACTACAGTAATTCCAATATTATCACCTTTTCTAGGTATATCTCGATATTTTGAATATGGTGGTGCATTTGAAATTAATGCATGTGCATAAAATTCATAAGAAGGCATCACAGGTATTTCAAACTTTGTTGTGCTATCTGGAAGAATTTCATTCCATTTTGTACCACCTCCACCCCAATGCTCAAGCATTTTAAACAATGGGAAAGATGTTGATAGTTCTTCATTTACTTCTTTTGTACAGTATACCTCATGAGGACAGCCTTCACGTAACATTAAAAGCCCAGTTGTATGGTCAATTTGTCCATCATTAAAAATAATAGCTTTTATTTTTGTTTCTCTTAATTCTGAAGGATGTAAAAAAGGAGAATTATGTATTTGCTCTAAAATATCTGGTGAAGTATTAAATAAAACCCAATTAACACCATCTTCACTAACTGTAATAGAACTTTGAGTTCTTCTTTTTACTGTTTTTGAACCTGCTCTATATGCTTTACAATTATCACAGTTACAATTAAATTGAGGAAGACCTCCTCCTGCACCAGAGCCTAAAACTTGAATTTTCAAAATAAATCCTTTACATTTTCATTTAAATAAGCTTTAAAAAAAGCCCATTTAAATAAAAAAAGATTAGAAACCAAGGCTTCTAATCTTTTCAAATCATTAATGAAATTATATTGTACAAATGTACATTGTAACTTCAAAGCCAAATCTATTATCTACATAAGTTGGTTTTTTCCATTCCATGATAATCTCCTTTCATTAAGATTTTATTTTTACTTTTTATTTGTGTAATTTAAACACGTGAACTGATCCACCTTGGTTTAAATACTTAACAGTTTTTGCAACTTCACCACCCCATAAAGGAACAGCTCCACCCCAACCTGCAACTACAGCGATATATTGAACACCATCTGTACTCCAAGTAATTGGAGAACCTACAATACCAGTACCAACATTAAATTGCCAAACAATTTCACCAGTTTGGTCATCAAATGCCATTAACTTACCTTCAGGATTTCCTGTAAATACAAGTCCACCAGCAGTAGTTAAAACACCACCCCATAATGGAGCTTTATTTTTATAAGTCCATTTAATCTCACCAGTTTTAGGATCAACTGCTTTTAAAGCACCAATGTGATCTTCAAATGTTGGTTTAATTGTAAATCCAGCACCTAAATAAGCAGCACCTTTTTTATATGCAACAGGTTTATTCCAAATATCCATTCCCCACTCATTTGCAGGAACATAGAATAATCCAGTATCTTGTGAATAAGCCATTGGATTCCAGTTTTTACCACCTAAGAATGAAGGTGTTGAGTAAACAGTTTTACCTTTTTTATCAGCACTTGGTTTTCCAGGTCTATTATCTTCATTTACTATTGGACGACCGTCTTTATCCATTCCTTTTGCCCATGTTATATTTTCTACAAAAGGTACTGATCTGATATATTTACCTGTAACTCTATCTAATACATAGAAGAAACCATTTTTATCAGCTGTTGCTCCTGCTTTAATTGTTTTACCTGCTTTATCTTTATATTCAAAAGCAACTAGTTCAGAAATACCATCATAATCCCAACCATCATTTGGAGTTGTTTGGAAATGCCAAACAATTTTTCCTGTATCTGGATTAATTGCTACTCTTGAAGCAGAATAAAGGTTATCACCCGGTCTATCATGTGAATTCCATGGAGATGGATTTCCTGTTGGAACATAAATTAAATCAGCATCAGGATCATAAGTTACACCATTCCAAGGAGCAGCACCACCATGTTTCCATAAATCAGCTGGCCATGTTGCATTTGTTTGACCTGTGATTCCATTATCTTTACCATTTAATGTTCCCATATGTCCTTCAACCATTGGTCTAGTCCATACAAGTTCACCTGTTAATGGGTTTCTTGCATCTAATTGTCCAACAACACCAAACTCACCACCAGAATTTCCTGTAATTAATAAACCTTTTACAATTAAAGGAGCTGCTGTATAAGAATAACCATCTTTATAGTTAGCTATTTTCTTCTTCCATTTAACTTTTCCAGTTTTTCTATCAAGTGCAACAAGTTTTGCATCTAATGTTCCAAAAATTACTAAGTTTTCATATAGTGCTGGACCTCTATTGATAACATCACAACAAGGTAAAATAGCACCAGGAAGTCTAGCATCATATTGCCATAGTTCTTCACCACTTGCTAAATCAATAGCATACATTCTAGAATAAGATGCAGTTACATACATAACACCATCTTTAACTAAAGGTTGCGCTTCTTGACCTCTTTGCTTTTCACCACCAAATGAAAAATTCCATACTGGAACTAAATCTTTGATTGACTTTTTATTAATTTGATCTAAAGGTGAATATCTTTGACCTTTTTGACCTAAACCATATGTTACTACATCTTCAACAGTTTTTGCATCATTTGCAATATCTGCATCAGTTACAGGTGCAAAACCTGCATTAGCTGATAATGCAGTTATTGCACTTGCACTTAGTAATGTTGATAATGTAACTTTTGCTACATTATTAAGAAATTTACTCTTCCCCATACCTCTCTCCTTAAGATTAATCTGGCAACTTTAAGTTGTCTTGAAAGAAGTATACATGAGAAATATAGCCTGAATATAGGCAAGAAAAAAAGTAGTGTTTTTTACTAAATAAGAGTCCTATCTTTTTAGTACATTCTTAGTGTTATATCCTATAAAAGCGAGTGTTAGTGTAATTATAAAGATTCCTAAAATAATTAAAAAAGTATTTAAATCAAATTTTAAATAAAGTGTAAATCTTACAAATTCAACTATATAAGTAAATGGATTTAATACACAAACTTCATATAAAAACAAGCTAGAATCCTTTATCTTCCATAATGGATATAAAGCTGAAGATAAAAAGAACATTGGAAAGATTACAAAGTTCATAACTGAAGCAAAATTTTCAAGTTGTTTTATAACAGAAGAGATAAATAAAGCAAAAGCATTCAATATAATTGAAGTAAATAAAATCACAGGAATTACTAGAAAATATCCTAAAGTTGGAATATCAATTCCATATAAAAAAGCAATAAATAAAAATACTGTAGCTTGAATTGTTGAAACTATACCAGTTGCAAACATTTTACAAAATAGAAGATATGACCTTGAAATATTTGAAGTTAAAAGTATTTTCATAGAACCCATTTCTCTATCAAAAATCATAGCTAAGGAGCTTTGCATTCCATTAAAAAGTAAAATCATTCCAACAAGACCAGGCACAATGTATGTTTCATAAGTTATATATGTTTCATATGGTGGAATAATTGCAAGGCCTAGTGCTGATTTAAATCCAACTGAAAAAATAAATAGCCAAAGTAAAGGTCTTACAAGTGCTGAAAAAAACCTACTTTTTTGTTTGATAAATCTTAATAATTCTTTGTAAATAATTCCTAAGGCACAGTAATATAATTTTCTCATTTCTCATTTCTCTACTTTCACTTTTGCTTTTACTTAGTTAAGTATTCAAAAACTTCAGTTAATGAATCTTTGTTGTTTTGTTCAATTACATCTTTTACAATTCCACTTGCAATTATTTCACCTTTTTTGATAATAGCAACATCATCATTTTCATTTATTTCATCAAATAAATGTGTAATCCATAAAACAGAAATTCCTCTTTTTTTTACAATATCTTTTACATAAGAGATTATTGAGTATCTACTTTTTATATCAAGACCTGAAGTTGCTTCATCTAATAAAAGTAGTTTAGGATTATTTATTAAAGCTCTTAAAATCTCAACTCTTCTTCTATGACCACCATTTAAAGCACGAACTTTTACATCTAATTTTTCTTCTAATTCTAATGTTTTTAGTTCATCTTTTATTGAATTCATTGTTTCTTTAAAAGATATTCCTTTTAAAGAACCATAAAATATTAGATTTTGTTTTACAGTCAAATCTAAATCAAGTGTTGGTTCTTGAAAAACAATACCGATATTTTCTAAGGCTTTTTTATAATTTGAAAGAGGAAAAGAGTCAATCAAGATATCACCATCTTGAAGTTTAAGCAATCTAGTAATTAGTGCAAAAAGAGTAGATTTTCCAGCACCATTTAGTCCAAGAAGGACTAAGAATGATGCTTGTTTTATATTTAGATTTACATTTTTTAAAACTAAATCTTTATCATATTTATAAGAAACATTTTTTATTTCAAGTTGATTTGTCATTTGACCTACTTTGTTGGTTTAACTGCAATTCCCCATGGGAATCTTCCTACTTTTACTGTTTTTTCAACTTTTAAAGATTCTACATCAATAATTGATACATCTGAACTAACACCATTAGTAGTATACAGTTTTGTTTCATTGTTTGCCAAGTCTAATTGCCAAACTCTTTTACCAACTAACAAATACTTAATAACTTCATAAGTTTTAGCATCAACTACAGCTACATGATTTGCAGGCCCAAGGGCTACAAAAGCATATTTCCCATCGCTTGTTAGTTTAATACCAACTGGCTGAATTTTGTCTTTATAAATACCTGGAATTTTAAAAGAAATTTTACCAAGTGATTCTTTTGTTTTTGTATCAAGAATGATTACAGTTCCACCAATTTCACTTGATGCCCAAACTTTATCTCCAGTTTTTGAAAACTCAATATGTCTAGGTCTTTCATCTACTAAAGTATTATGTACAATTTCTTTAGTTTTTGTATCAATCCAATGCAAAAAGTTAGATGTTTCAGATGAATTAATAGCTACAGATCCATCAGGACTTACAGCCATACCTTCAGGCTCAATTCCAACTTCAATTTGTTTTATAACAGTTTTATTTACAGTATCTACAACTGTTACAATACCATCATCTTCATTTGAAATATAAAGTTCAGTTCCATCTGGGTGTAATGAAAACTGTTCTGGATCTTCTCCTGAAGGAAGATTATATAAAATCTTCCCAGTTTTAGTATCCATTGCTTGAACAGTATCATCATCACTTGCACAAATATATAGTTTTGAATAATCTTTTGTAAGAGTTATTCCTCTAGGTCGTTGACCTACTTCATAAGTTTTAACAACTTCATTTGTAACTGAATCAATTACAGAAATAGTATTGTCTTTTTCATTTGATACAAATATTGTATCTGCAAATAGAGCTGAGCTTAAAATAGTGACTAATCCAATTTTCTTTAGCATTTTTTATCTCCTTAAATATTTTATTAACAATTTTTATTCAACTATAATAATAGCTCTTTCTCTATCACTTTTAGCAGTTGGTAAACCTAAAGTAAAAGTTCCAGGTTTAATTGGAATAAATGTAAGTTCAATCTCACCTTCATCATCAAATTCAAAACTATCAATTCCTAATGGTCTTACTTCAATATCATTAATAGATACTTGATTTACCCAGATATTTCTAAAAAATTCAGCTCCAACAATTGGAACTTCTCTTGAACCATCACTTTTTAAAACTAACTTGTAGTACTTACCTGCTTCTAATTTATAAGGTTCTGTAGCTAATGGTTCACCTGCACTAATATTAATAGGTGCTAATGTAGTTCTTGAGTGTAATAAACCCTTTAAATTCTTTGCACTTGCAAACTCTGCTGTTATAAATACCATCATTACTAACATTGCAATTTTTTTCATTTTCTATCCTTAATTTTTTGATTATGAAAGTGTAGTAAATAATTATAGCCTGAGTTTAGCAATATATATTTTGCTAAACTGAAGCTATAAAAATAATATATACTAAAAGAAAAAAGAAGGGAACTCTATGAAAATAGTACTATTTTTGACACTTTTATTTTCATTTATAAAAGCAGATATTCTAGAAACAAATATCTTATACTTAGAACAAAAGATAAAAAGACCTCCTGTTTTATCAAATGTAATTAAAATTCCGGATGATTTAGGAATACAAGGAGCTAAAATTGCTGTAAAAGATTCAAATAAAACAGCAAGGTTTTTAAATCAGAAATATAATTTAATTGAAAAGATTTCATTTGATAAAAAAGATTTATTATCTTCACTTGAAAAATTTATAAATGAGAAAAACTCTTTTGTTTTATTAAAAGTTGAAGATGATTTTTTACAAGAGCTTATAAATAATCCTTTATTTAAAAAAGCAGTATTTTTTAATATTGCAAATAAGAACTCTGATTTTAGACAGAACTTATGTCAAACAAATCTTTTACATACAATTGCATCAAATGCAATGTTATATGATGGATTAGTTCAATTTTTGGTAAAAAGAGATTTTAAAGATATCTTTTTAATTTCAGGAACAAAGCAAAAAGATTTACAAATTACAAAAGATATTAAAAGAGCCGTAAAAAAGTTCAATGCAAAAATTGTAGAAGAAAAGCAATGGACTTATGATGCAGATATTAGAAGAAAAGCTGCTGATGAGATTCCTGTATTTACACAAGCTAAGGATTATGATGTAATAGTAACAGCAGATAATTATGGAGATTTTGGAGAGTTTATTTATTTTAATTCTTGGCTTCCAAGACCACTTGCTGGAACACAAGGACTAACGCCTAAAACCTGGCATAAAGTAATTGAACAATGGGGTGCAGCTCAAATGCAAAAAAGGTTTGAAAAGTTTGCTTCAAGATGGATGGAAGATGAAGATTTTGCCGCTTGGATTGCTATTAGAACAATTGTTACAAGTATTACTAAGACAAAAAGTAATGATATGAAAACTGCTTTAAATTTTATTTATTCAAAAGATTTTGAATTAGGAGCTTATAAAGGAAGAAAATTAACATATAGAGATTTCAATGGACAAATTAGAATGCCAGTTGCTCTAGTACAGCCAAATGCACTAGTATCAACATCACCTCAAGATGGCTTTTTACATCCTACAAATGATTTGGATACTTTAGGTATTGCATCTTATCAAGTTGCGTGTAAGAAGTAAAAATACTAACTTATATCTCCACTTAATATTTTTGGATATTTTGACAAGATATTCTCTTTTATTTGCTCAATTTCTAAAGAGTCTAAATTAGAAGAGAAATCTTTTTTATTTTCAAAATCTAAAATAACCTTCATAGGTTTTGAATCTAAAAAAACAATTCTTTTTGATAAAGTAATTGCTTCTTTTAAATCATGAGTCACTAATATAACTGTAGGTTTATACTTCTCGTAAAACCTCATAAAGTCATTTCGTAAACTCTGAGCTGTTGGATGATCAAGAGAGATAAAAGGTTCATCAAGTAATAATACTTCTGGTTTATTTATAAAAGCACGTACAAGTGCAACACGTCTTTGCATTCCTCCTGAGAGCTCTTTTGCATATGAGTTTATATAATCTTTTAAACCTACTTCAATTAATGCATTTTTAATCTCTTCTTCATTTTTTGATATAGAAACTAACATGATATTTTCAAAAACACTAAGCCATGGAATGATTCTTGAGTCTTGAAACATTACACCAATATTACTCTTAGAGATATTTTCATTATCAAATAATATAGAACCTAAATAGTCATCATCAATATTTGAAACTATATTTAAAAGTGATGTTTTCCCACATCCTGATGGTCCTATGATAGATATAAATTCGCTTTTGTTAATTTTTAATTTAAAGTTATCAATTATTTTATTTTCTTGATATTTTTTTGAATTTATATTTATACTTAACATCTTATCTCCACTTGTTTGCTTTTTTCTCTAAGGGTCTTAAAATATATGTTTCAATTAAAAGTATTACAATAATAAAAGCCATAGAATAAGCCATAATACTTTCAATATCAAAAAACTGAAAAAACATAGACAACTGAAATCCAATACCTGAACTTCTTCCTAATAATTCAACTACTAAAACTATCTTCCAAATAAGTGAAAGCCCAGTTCTAGCACTAGCCATTATATATGGGTAAATTTGAGGTAAATATATTTTTGTAAAAGTATCATACTTTGAAACTTTATAAACTTGAGCTATTTGCATATATTTTAAATCAATTGTTCTCGCACCTTCTCTAATTGTAACTATTACAGTTGGAACTTTGTTTAAAACAACAGCTAATAAAGCTGCAAAATCTGTTAAACCAAACCAAATATAGCAAATAATTATTGTTACAAGTGCTGGAATATTCAACCCAATTACTAGTAATGTATCTAAAGAATTATCAATTCTTTTATATTCCCCCATTAAAATACCAAAGAAAACTCCAATACTCATTGCAATGAAAAATGTAATTGCAACTCTTGATAAAGTAATACCTAAATGATAAAAAAGCTCACCTTCACTTATATGATAAAAAAGGCTTTTAAATACAGAAACAGCTGTTGGAAATGTATCGGAAGATATAAGTAATGCCAATGTTTGCCAAAGGATAAATATAGTTAAAATTGAAAGGAATCTAGTTTGACTTGGCATTTTTTATTTTACCACTTAATATTTGGAGTAAAATCCCAAAATATTTTTTCATCTAAAAACTTACTTTTTCCTACAAGTTTTTCTCCACCTTCCTTATATAAAATATCAAATACTTTTTTTGAACTTTCAATATGTTCTTTATTAAAATTCTTTACAGTACCATTTATATATCCATTTTTTAAAGCTTCAAACATTTTCTCATTTTTTACTTTCATTAAAGGTTTTATTCTAATCCATTCTTCACTTGAAGTGCTTAATAGCTTTTTTGTTTCATATGAGGCTTGTAAAAAACTATTAATAGTTTTCATGTTTTTTCTTCCATAATCACTATTAAATGTCCAACCAATTAAAGGAATATCACTATTAATATTAAACTCATTAAGTATTTCTTTTACACCTAACAGTCTTTTCATTTTTTTTGAATCTAGTTTGGCATTGAAATGCCAGAAATTAATTGCAGCACTCAAAGATTTATCAAGCATCTTTTTATATAAAATAGGAGGTGCCGCAAATACAGGTTCTAGCATATTTTTTAAATCTTTATCATACATCTTTTTTGAATAAGCTCTAAATAACAACCATGTTTTATCTACACTTCCACCTGCAATTCCTAGTTTTTTATCTTTTAAATCTAAAATAGAATTTATTTTCTTATCATTTACATATAAAGCTCCAACTGCTTTAGAATAAGGATAAAAAGAGATATCTTTATTAGAAGCTTTTTGTCTATTTACCCAAATCCAATCATTTACAATAACATCAACACTATTAGATTGTAAAGCAATTGACACTGCATTTTTTGAAGCTAGTTTTACTACTTCTACTTCAATTCCATATTTTTTATCAAAGTTATTATGTTTTAAAACTTCTAATTCCCAATTTACAGTTCCAAAAGCTAAAACACCTATTTTGATTTTTTCATTTGCAAAAAGATTTATAAGTGTAGCAAATAATATAATTATTAGTTTTAATTTCATAATTATTCCTTCTTTATTTTCAATATTGTAATGCAAGAAAATAGCCTGATTATAGCGCTATTTTTTTCTATATAATCGCTATAATCAAGCTATAAAATAAATATATACTTTCAACATCTTAAAAAAATATCAAATAAAAAGGATAAGTATGAAAAGTTTAAAAAAAGTTGTATTAGTTGCATTAGCTACTTCTACATTAGCATTTGGTCATGGAGACGTTGTACCACATTCAGTAGAAACTAAAGGTTTAGCAAATGTTGCAGATGATGTAATAGTTAATCCATTTAGAGGAAATGAAAAAGCAATAGAAATTGGGAAAGGTGCTTATAATACTAACTGTGCAAGATGTCATGGTTTAGGTGCAGTTTCAGGTGGTGTTGCTCCTGATTTAAGAGCATTAGATGCAGGGGATGATGATATTGATGAATATTTTGTTACTAAAGTTATAGAAGGTGCTGTTAGAAATGGTAATGTATATATGCCTCCATTTGGAGAAGTATTATCACCAGCTGCAATTTGGTCAATTAGATCATGGGTTGAAACTTTACCAACAGATGATTTATAAGATTTAATCATGTTATATAAAATTACATTTCTAATCATTTTACTAATATCAAACCTAAGTGCTAGATCTCTTGAAGAAATCCAAGAATCTGGCGATATTATAATAGCTGTATATGAGAATTTCCCTCCTTATTCATATATTGAAAACGATGAACCAAAAGGTATAGATATAGACCTTGGTAAGCAAATTGCAAAATCAATAGGTGTAAAACCAACTTGGTATTGGACAGGTTCAGATGAGACTTTAGATGATGATTTAAGAAATGTAATTTGGAAGGGGCATTTAATTCACAAAACAAAAGCTGATGTGATGCTTCGTATTCCTTATGATTATGAATTTATTAGAGAAAAAGACAAAAGTACAGGTGAATTAAACAATGATCTTGTAGTTATGAAAGCACCTTATCATACAGAAAGATGGGTAATAGCAACAAATAAAGAAAAAATTCCTGAAATAAATACACTTGGTGTTTTTATGTACAACAAAATAGGTGTTGAATTAGATACTTTGCCTGACGCTCATTTAACATCATCATTTATGGGAAAACTTCGTAATAATGTAGTTCATTATCCTTCAATACTTACAGCAATAGAAGATTTAAAAAGTGGCAAAATCCAAGCAGTAGCGGGCTTGAAGTCACAACTAGAACAACAACTAAAATTTAATCAAAACAAAGACAAATATTTTATGACAAAAAAAATAGATTATGTAAAATCTAAATGGGATATAGGTATTGCTGTAAGAACTGATTTTAGACCCCTAGGATATGAAATTGAGGGGTATATTGAAGAATATATAAGAAGTGGTACTTTAGAAAAGATATTTAATAAGTATGATGTTAATTATGAAATTCCTCTTGCCTTACAATAAAGATAAATAGTAGGAATCCTACTATTTATCTAAATTTCTTATAAAATCTAATGTTAATCTAACTCCAGCTCCAGTTGCTCCAAATGAGTTATATCCCCATGGTGATTCAGTATATGCAGCACCTGCAATATCTAAATGCAACCATTTCTTTTTATTCTCTTTTTTGATAAAGTTATCTAAAAATAATCCAGCTGTAATAGATCCTGCTGCTCTTGTATTTGTAGAATTAACAAGATCTGCAATTGAACTTTTTAATTCTTTTGGTAAATATCTATTAAATGGAAGTACTCCAATTAATTCACCTGAAGTGTTTGCTGCTTTTTGCATTTTATCTTTTAGCTTATCATTATGTCCCATAGTTCCAATCATTTGATTTCCAAGTGCAACTACAACAGCACCTGTTAATGTTGCATAATCAAAAATATAATCAATATCTTTTATTTCATCTTGTGCATAACATAAACAATCAGCAAGAACCAGTCTACCTTCTGCATCAGTATTTCTAACTTCAATTGTTTTACCATTCTTTGCAACTAACACATCATCAGGTTTATAAGCATCTCCACCTATCATATTTTCAACTGCTCCAATGATTCCATGAACTTCATAATCAAAATTTAAAGCTTTTAAAGTATTCATAATTCCTAATACGGCACTTCCCCCACCTTTATCACATTTCATAGAAACCATACTTCCACCAACTTTTAAGCTTAAACCACCGCTATCATACGTTAAACCTTTTCCAACTAGTACAATCTTACCTTTTGGTTCTTTTGGCTTATATGATAGGTGTATAAGCTTTGATTCGTGTCTTGAAGCTCGTCCAACATTATACATTGCATTCATACCATTTTTAAGAAGATATTCTTCTCCTTGAATAATACATTGTAAGCCATTTTCACTTGCAATATTTTTTGCATCGTTTGCCATTGTATCTGGGAAATAATCTTCAGGAGGAGTATTGATAATATTTCTAACCATATTTACACTTGCTGTAACTGCTAAGCTTTCATCTAATTGTTTTTGAAGTTCATCTTTATCTTTTTTTGAATTTGTTGTAGAAATAGTAATTTCAAGTTTTTTTTCTTTTTTCTTAGCTGATTTATATTTAGTAAATTCATATGCACCTAAAATTAAACCTTCTACAATTTCGTCTATTTTTAACTCTTTTTCATCTTGAATTAAATCAAACTTTACACTTTTGATATTTAATTTTTTAATTGATCTAATTGCAGAACTGAAACATAGTTTTAAATCTTCTTTTTTTAATTTTAATGTTGAAACATAAAACTTGTTTTTATTTGCATCAAAGAATGTATCAAATGATTTTAAATCAAATGATACTTTTTTAAGAAGTTTTTGCTCTTTTTTTTCTAATTTTTTTAAATCTTTTACTACTACTAATTCAATATCGCAATCAATATTACTTAGTTCTTTTTTTGATAATTTAATATTCATTTATTTTCCTTTTCTTTTGTATTCAAAGTGTTGGTAATCTTTGATTGTAATCCAATCTCCACCCCAACTCCATCCATATTTTTTAAATATCTTAACAGCTTCATCATCTTTTAATAAAATAGCTCTATCTTTTAAAGTATTCTCTTTATACACTCTTTTTCTATATTTTAAGGACTCTTTATGAGAAATATAGCCCTTTCTTGAAATATAAGGATTTTCAATAGGATTAATATCTATTGCTTTTCCATAAGAATGATTTGACCATTTTTTTGTACCTGCAACTACACGACAGTTATAAGCTGATGTGTTATTTGCTTCAATTGATTTCCAATCATCATTATTGTAATTACTTACTAATTTCATTTGATAAATTGGGTATTTTATTTCATATAACTCTTTAAATATTTTTTCTACATTTGAAGAGATATCTTTATGAACTAAAAGTTCCCCTATTTTATCTTTTCCATCATATCCTAGATGTTTAATAGAAAGAAGTTTTAAATCTTTAAAGGGTACTGGACAATTTTTTTTTGAACTATTTTGATAAGCTTGTGAAGAAGAAAGGAATATAAATATGATTAAAAAAAAGTATTTTATCATAGATATATTCCTTTTATATGTTTTAATTTTTATCTAGTTTTTTTAGTTTTTGTTTAAACCATTTAAATCAGAAAATGCTATTTCAAGTCTTGCAATCATTGATTCTTGTGAAGCTCTTAACCATTTTCTTGGATCATAATAAGATTTATTTGGCTTATCTGGACATTCTGGATTTCCAATTTGACCTTGTAAATAAGCATGATTTTTCTCAACATAAGATCGCACACCATCCCAAGTTGCCCATTGAGTATCTGTATCAATATTCATTTTGATAACACCATAATCAATTGCTTCTCTAATTTCAGATAGTTCAGAACCAGAACCACCGTGGAATACAAAATCAACAGGTTCAATTTGCGTTCCATGTTTTTCTTGGATAAATTTTTGAGAATTATCTAAGATTTTTGGAGAAAGTTGAACATTTCCTGGCTTATATACACCATGCACATTTCCAAATGAAGCTGCTATTGTAAAGTTAGGACTTACTTTACTTAACTCTTCATAAGCATATGAAACTTCTTCTGGTTGAGTATATAAAAGTGCGTTGTCAACATCAGAGTTATCAACACCATCTTCTTCTCCACCTGTGATTCCAAGTTCAATTTCAATCATCATATCAAGTTCGTTCATTGTTTTAAAATATTCAACACATGTTCCAATATTTTCTTCTAAAGGTTCTTCACTTAAATCTAACATGTGAGATGTATATAAAGGACGACCTGTTTTTTCAAAGTGTTCTTTTCCAGCTTCTAATAAACCATCAATCCAAGGTAAAAGCTTTCTAGCTGCGTGATCTGTATGTAAAATAACAGGAATACCATAAGCTTTTGCCATAGTGTGAACATGGTTTGCACCAGAAACTCCACCTAAAACAGCAGCGTCAGAAGTCTTTAAACCCTTACCTGCATAATACCCTGCTCCACCATTTGAAAACTGAATTATTACAGGAGAGTTAACTTTTGCAGCAGCTTCTAAAACTGCGTTAACTGAATCTGTTCCTACAACATTTACTGCTGGAATGGCAAACTTATTTTCTTTTGCGTAAGCAAATAATTTCTTTGCTTCACTTCCAGTTAAAACTCCTGCTTTTACTATTTCTAATACACCCAAAACTAATCCCCTTAAAATTTATTTAATTACAATTTTTGCTGTTTTTCTTAATTTGTCAGAAATCTCTTTTACACTTTTATTGTAAGCATTTCCTACTAACATTTGTGCAATATTACCTTTTACTTCATTAAAAGATAATGACTTACCAGCTGTTTTATCTTTTAAATAAATAACATGGTAACCAAATTGTGTCTTTACAGGTGTTTTTGAATAAGAGTTTTTATTTAACTTATTTGCTGCTGCTGAGAATTCTGGTACCATTTGATTTGATGGGAATTTACCTAAATAACCACCTTTAACACCAGTTGGTCCAATTGATTTAGTTTTTGCTAAAGATGTAAATTTTGCAGATTTATTTGAAGCACTATTAATTTGCTTAATAATACTTTTAGCTTCATTTTCAGTTTTAACTAAAATATGACTAGCTTCTAATGTTGTTGGAACTACAAAGTTTGCTTTATTTTTATCATAAAATGATTTAATTTCAGAATCACTTGGTTTATGCTTTGCTAGTTCATTTTTTTGCCAAACTTGAAATGCTAAATCTTGTTTCATTTTACTCAAAGCGTCTTTATATGCTTTATCATTTTCAATTCCATCTTTAATAGCTTGTTTTGCTAAAAGCTTTTTATTAATAATTTGTTCTAATACTTGCTTTTGCGCATTTTTTGGTAATTTTGAAAAATCAATTCTTGGATCTTGTAAAACTAAAGCTACATCAGCTTTTGTAATTTTATCTCCATCTACTGACGCATAATAATCAGCTGCGTTTAACGATACAGTAGTAATTGCTAAAGTTGCTACTAAACTTGAAATTATTTTTTTCATTTTTTTCCTTGTAAGTTTTATTTTTGATTATTTTATCAATTTTAAGTTAATAGTAGGTTAACTTAAAAGAATTTTAAAATTTAGCTTAAAATACCTTTAATTTTTGATTTATTTATGATACAATTCCGACAAATATTAAACTTAACTTAATTTAAGGGATACAACTTATGAGAATATTAATAATTGAAGATGAAATAACTTTAAATAGAACACTTCAAGAAGGCTTGACTGATTTTGGTTATCAAGTTGATGCTGCAGAAAACTATAAAGATGCTGAATACTTTATTGACATTAGAAACTATGATTTAGTTTTAACAGATTGGATGTTACCAGATGGTGATGGGCTTGAATTATGTAAAATGGTTAAAAATAGAAGTTCAAGAACTGCTGTTGTTATCATTTCTGCAAGAGATGATAAAGAATCTGAAATTGAAGCATTAAAATCAGGTGCTGATGACTACATCAAAAAACCTTTTGATTTTGACATTTTATTAGCAAGAATTGAAGCTAGATTAAGATTTGGTGGAACTAATGTAATTGAAATTGATGACTTAATTATCAATCCAGATGAAGAAAAAATCGAATATGCAGGAAATGAAATAGAATTAAAAGGTAAACCTTTTGAAGTTTTAACTCATTTAGCAAGACATAGAGATCAAATTGTTTCTAAAGAACAATTATTAGACGCAATCTGGGAAGAGCCAGAATTAGTAACTCCAAATGTTATTGAAGTTGCAATTAATCAAATTAGACAAAAAATGGATAAACCATTACAAATTTCTACTATTGAAACTATCAGAAGAAGAGGTTACAGATTCTGTTACCCTAACTTAACTGAAGATGAAAAAGCAGCAAAAAACAATAGCTAATTAGGCAAAGATGGAAGCGAAGAGTATATATAAACAGTTTTATACAAAACTAATAATTGCAACTTCGCTTTTCATTATTACACTTTCATTTATATTCTACGAATACACAAGAAGTACTGTTTATGAAAACATCCAAGAAAAGATGTTAAAGAGTGCAAAAGAAATTTATTTAATATCTCTAAAGAAAAAACTTACAAAAGAAAACTTTGAAGCAATTGAACATGATGATGTTACAATTGAACTAGTTAGTAATATAAGTATAAAAAAATACAAATTCTACAGATACAAAAAAAATGAAACTTACTATATAAAATTGATTTATCCTCTTGATTTAAATAATAAACTTTTTGTTCAAATTAACAGAAATATTAATTTTGAAAGAGATTTAGTATATTCAATAATATTTAAGAATCTTTTTATTTTAGCAATTCCAGGTTTTATTTTAATGCTTTTATATTCACTTGCTGTTTCAAAATCATTACTTAAACCTATTATTCAAATAAATAAAAAACTATCGAATATGGATGAAAACTCACTAACACAGATTGATAAAAAAGATTTACCAATTGAATTTCACTCCTTATCAAACTCTATTAACTCATTAACAAATAGAATTGAAACCTATGTAAAATTTAAAAAAGAGTTATTTATTGGTGCTGCGCATGAGCTTAAAACTCCACTTGCAGTAATGAAGCTAAAAAATGAAGTAACATTACGTAAAACAAGAGAAGTAGAAGATTATGAAGAAACATTAAAGCTAACTGTAAAACAAATAGATGATATGAATGTAATGATTTCTTCTATTTTAGATATAGGTCGTGCAGAAGGTGCTCAGTTTGAACAAACAATTGATTTAGATTTAGTAGAATACTTAAAGAAAAAATCAAACGATTACCGAATGCTAAGTGCTCAAAAGAATATCATTATCACATTTTTCTCAAATGTAAACACTTTAAAAACATCTATTCAAGTAACTTTATTAAATCAAATATTACAAAACTTCGTACAAAATGCTATCAAGTTTACACCTGAAAATAAATCAATTGCTATTAGATTGAAAAAAACTAAAACAAAAGTTGTAATTACTGTAACCGATGAAGGAGCAGGAATTGATGAAAAAATGGATTTATTTGCTCCATTTAAAAGATATGGAAACCAAAGTGGAGTTGGACTTGGTCTATTTCTAGCAAAAAATGCAGCAGATGCATTAAGAGCAAAAATATCTATAAAAAATAGAAAAGATCAAAAAGAAGGATGTATTGCTAAACTTGTTATTAACAATACATCAAATATTATGGATATTTAAATTCTAAAATAAATTAGCGTGTTCTATTTTAGTGCACTTATTTTGAACTACTTTCATTCCAGCTTTTTCAGCCTTTTGTGCAGCTTCATTGTTTACTAAACCTAATTGAGTCCATACACAATCAATATCTCCTCTTGCAATACAAGCATCTACAACTGCAGCAATTGCATTGGGTTTTCTAAATACATCTACCATATCAATTTTAAATGGAATTTCTTCTAAACTTCTATAAACTTTTTCGCCTAAAATAGTCTCTTCTTTTGGATAAATAGGAACTATTTTAAAACCAGCTCTTTGTAAATAACGTGCAACCATATTCGAAGCTTTTTCTTCATTTGGAGAAAGACCTGCAATTGCTATTGTTTTTGTATTTTTAAAAATCTCTTTTATTTCTTCATTATTTGAATTAACACTTGGGAATTCGCACTCCATATTTATGTCCTTTTATTAGTTTTTGTTATTTTTGTAAATACAGATTATATCAAAAAACTACTTTTTCTTTAAATGTAAATCCAGTTGAGGAAATGGTATTTCAATTTCATATTTATATAATGAATTATAAATAAGTGTTAAAAAGTCTGATTTTAATGAGTTTGGTCTAAATTTATCATTTGCTTTTACCCAAACTAAAAGTTCAAAATCTACACTACTTGTATTCATATTTTCAAGTCTTATATCTGGTTGCTTATCTTTTATATTTTTTAAATATGTTAATTCACTATTTTGAAGTTCATGTAAAATTATCTCTTTTACTCTTTCAATTTTAGTACCATAAGCAACACCAAAAGGAATATGAAGTCTTCTTGTTGCATCATCTAGTGTCCAATTTATTACATTATTTTGAATAAACGATGAATTTGGAATTACTATATCTATATTATCAAAAGTTTTAATAGTAGTAGATCTAATTCTAATATCAGTTACAGTTCCTTTTAATAAGTCATTTATTTCAATAATATCTCCTATTCTAATAGTTCGTTCAAACATTAGAATAATACCTGCTATAAAATTTGAAACAACAGTTTGAAGCCCAAAACCAATACCAATAGATAAAGCACCAGCAATTAGTGAGATAGAAGACATATCAATTCCAACACTGCTCATAGAAACCATTATTGTAATTAATATAATTAGGTAATACCCAATATTTGCAATTAATCTTAATGACATTTGACTCATATTTGGCCATCTTGCAGAAATTTTGAAAATCCATCTTTTATAGAAGAATCCAAATAAGAATCCTATTATTATCAAAAATAATGCTTTTAAAATACTTAAAAAACTTATTGCTTGTTCATTAAACACAAAAAGAGTAGTAGTAAAATAACTCTTCAAGTCACCTATATAGTTTTTACTTTCAAATAATGACTTACCTAAAAGGGCTTTAGTATTTCCAAATATTTTTTTTGAAATATTTTTTAATATTATATTTTGAACAAGATATATATTTACAATTTCTGTGTTTAAATTTGGTATTAGAATATTAATTTCTTCATGCAATTTTAGAAAAGTTTGATTGTCTTTAGAAACTATGGAATCCAAAACCTTTTCAGTTAAAAAATTAACTTTTGTAAAATACTCTGTTTGTAGTAATTTTTCTACTTTTAATATCTCTTTTTGAAGTTGTTCTTTATTTTTTTCATTTCCAATAATAGTTTCTTTTTCTAACTCAATTTCATATCCAACTTTTTGCTGTTCAATCTTTTTAATATTCTCATTAATTTTCTCTAACTCTTTTATATCTTTGTTGTTTGAAAAAGAGTCTCTTTTTTCCAATAGTTCAACAATTGCATTTAATACAATATTTTTATTAATATCAAATAATTTTAGACTGCTTTCAAGGTTATTTTTTTGTATTTTATAATACGCATATTGCAATTGATATGATAATAAAAAATCTTTATCTTTTTCAATAATATTTTCTATTCTTTTTTTAAGAAGTGATAACTTATTTTGAATATCATTAGAAATTTCATTTTGTTTGTTTTGCTTTACTTCAATTTCAGATATATAAAATAATGCTTTTAAAATTGAATTTTTTAAATCTTTTTCTTTTTCTAATAAAGTTAAATCAAATGCATCAAGCTTTATTTTAATAGAAGATGTTTCTTCTAATCTTTTTAAATTGCCTTTTTCTGCACTTATAATATCTCCACTTTTTGATTTTAATTTGGCACTTTGATTAATTTGTTCATCAATCTCTTGAAAATATGTTTTATTTTGTGTTAAATCATATAATTTTGTATCTATTTGTGCACTAAAAAGTGTAAAAACAACTAGCATAAGAGATATTATATATTTCATTTTTTTCTGTCCTTGAATATTATAAATGATTATATTATATTAATTTACAAAAAAGTACTTATTTTAAGTATATAAAGAATAAAATTGCACAAATTAATATGGAGAAAACATTGAAAATACTTTTAATTATACTTATACTTTTGATTATCTTTTTTGTAGTTAAATATTTAGTAAATAAAAAAAGAAATTTGATAGAAGATATTGAGACTGAATATTCAATAGAATCTATTTCTATTCTAAAAAAATACTTTGGTGCTAAAAACTTTTTTCAAAACAAAGATTTAAAAGATTTGAAAAATAAACTTGCTATTAAATCAGATTATAAAAATGAGTTAAGTGAAATAATTGAAACATCAATACATAAGATAAATATTCAATATGAACATAATATCAATTCAAATAAACCATATACTAATCTTAATAGTTTAAAAACATGTGGAAATGAAGTTATAGATTATTGTATAAATGAAAAAATAAGTATTAAAAAAGCTATTGTACTTTTACTTTTAACTATTAATACTGAAGAGATAAAAGATATTGTAAATGAAGATATAGAAGATGAAGAAATCATTGAAGATTTTTATTCATTCCTTCCTACTTTTATTGAAAAATATAATTTAAAAAATGCTAATTAATAATGGAAAACTCTATTAATGAAAATGGCTTTTGCCATGGAATTATTTTCGATGGTAAAGGTGGAGCAAAAGATATAAGTTTTGAAGAACTTGATAGTTACGATTCTTCAATGGGTGTTTTGTGGGTGCATTTTGATTATACAAAAGAGCAAAGTATAGATTGGATTACAAATAAAAGTGGTATTGATCCAATCGCAGCAGAAGCTTTACTATCGCAAATAACAAGACCTAGAACAACTATTTTAAATGACTCAGTTTTATTAGCTTTAAGAGGAATAAATCTAAATCCTAATAGTGATCCTGAAGATATGATTTCTATTAGATTATATCTTAGTAAAAACATAATAATTAGTACTAAAAAAAGAGATCTTTTTTCAGTAAATGATATATTAGAATATTTTGAACAAGGTAAGGGACCTAAGAATTCATCTGAATTTTTAATAGAACTAACCGATAGATTAACAGATA
Source organism: Poseidonibacter parvus (assembly GCF_001956695.1). Classification (NCBI taxonomy): domain Bacteria; kingdom Pseudomonadati; phylum Campylobacterota; class Epsilonproteobacteria; order Campylobacterales; family Arcobacteraceae; genus Poseidonibacter; species Poseidonibacter parvus. The sequence continues at coordinate 529,719 of NZ_CP019070.1, read as the reverse complement.
GAATGGAAGATTATATTTTAGACTTAGAAGATAGAGCTTCAAGTTTAGAAGAGCAAAGTATTGAATCAAGTAATGCCGCCTTAAGAACAAGTATCTCACAAATAAAAAGAGAATCAATTTCTTTAAAAAGATATTTAAGTCCTCAAAAAGAAGCAATATTTAAACTATATGAGCAAAAAATTACTTGGATTAATGAGTATGAAAAAATACAATTAAGAGAAATCAATCATAGATTAATTAAGTATATTGAAGATCTTGATTCAATAAAAGACAAAATATCTTTAGTTCAAGAAGAAATATCCAATAACTTAAGTGAGCAATTAAATCAAAGAATGTATGTACTTTCAATAATTTCAGCGATTTTTTTACCACTTGGTTTTTTAACAGGGCTTTTAGGTGTAAATGTAGGTGGAATACCAGGGGCTGAAAATAGTTTTTCTTTCTCTATATTTACAATATCGTTAATATTTATAGTTGTAGTACAACTATATATTTTTAGAAAGAAGAAATGGCTTTAATGAACAATTTTTACGATATTTTAAAACAACTTATAAAAATACCAACAGTAGTTGGATATGAACACTCTTTTTTTATGTACCTAAAAAGAGAATTAGAAGATTTAAATGTTACTGTTGAGTACTATGATGGTGTACTTGTTGCAAAAGGAAATAATCCTACAAGTGGTTATATTTCAGCGCATTCTGATAGACATGGATTAATTTGTACAGGACACAATGAGTTTCAATATGCAGCATATGTAGCAAAAAATCAATCAGATTTAGATAATGTTTCAAATAGAAATCAAATGCTAAAAAACTTTGAAAAGAGATTTGTAAATCAAAAAGTTCAAGCTTATGAGCCATGGTCTGGTTCATATTTAGGAATGGGGACAATTGAAAATGCTTTTCTTTGTGAAAGAAGAAACAATATCATATTTAAAATAAACGAGTTTGATCATTTATTTCCCGGAACTCCAATTGCCTTTATGGATAAACTTCAAATAGGAAATGAAACAATTGCAGCACAGCTTGATAATGTTTTAAGCGTTGCCATTTTAGTTTATATGTATGAGTTAGGATACCAAGGAACTGCATTTTTTACAGCAAGTGAGGAAGCTGGAAAGAGCTGGAGATTTTTACTTGAGTACTTCAGAAGATTTGATATTACTACAAATGAACTTTTAGTTTTAGATACTAGTCCTTATAAAACAATTGAAGATATTAAATTATTAGATATTGTATTAAGAAATAGAGATGAGAATGCATATTTTAGATCACCACTTAAAGCAAAAATAAAAAAAATAGCTTTAAAAAATAGAATCAAATATCATTATAAAGATGAATACTTAAAAACTATTATGAAACAAACAAATACAAAATCATCACTTGGTATTACAGAGCTTGGAAGAATAATTAGTGCAAGTAAAGGTAGTATTCAAGGAACAACATTACAAGTTCCTACTATTGGGTATCATACAGTTGAAGAAACTGCATTAATACAATCAATTGATAGTATTTTATTAGTTTTACAAAAGCTTTATTTAGAAGAAAAGAATGTTTAAGTTTATCTTTTTTTTATTTATATCTATTCAGTTTTTAATCGCAAATAGTACAGTAATTGGAAAATATGATAGAGTTGATTTACCTTTATTAAAGTTAAAAAACTTAAGAGCAAAAGTTGATACAGGTGCTAAAACTTCATCTTTACATTGTATGCTTATTAAGCAAATAGAAGATGGAAAAGTAGAATTTGATGTATTAGATAAATCACATAAAAAATATAAAGACCAAAAGTATATTATGCCAATTAAAAGAATAGCAAAAGTTAGAAGTTCAAATGGCATAGTTGAAAAAAGATATGTGATTTCAACAGAAGTTATAATTTTTAATAAAAGTTATGAAGTTGAGTTTACATTAAGAGATAGGAAAAAAATGAGTTATCCAATTTTATTAGGAAGAGAATTTTTGGAAAAAGATTTTATCGTTGATGTAAGAAAAAAGAATTTATCTTTTATACAAAAGAATAAAAAATGAAAATAAAATTTATTATTCTTTTTTTACTTTTATTTACTTCAGTAGCTTTTACAAATGAACTTAATGAAGCTAGTACAAAAAAAATTTCAAATACAAATATTTGGTTAAAAACATATTCGAACTATAAAAATTATAATACAGTTTTAAATAATATAAATAAAATTGAATTAGAAATTCTAAAACCTAAAATAAGAAACAATCAATCAAAACTACAAGAATATATGAATAAATTAAATATTTATAAATCAAAACTATTTTTATATGAAAAGAAAAGTAGTTTTGATGAATTACTTAAAAACAAAAAATATGAGATTCCTAATATTAATATTTATGATTATTTGTTTAATATCTCAGAAGAAGAATTAAGAAATAAAATAAGAAAATATGACTCTTTAAAAAAAGAGTTTTACTCAGCTTTTGTTTATCTTCAAGACTCTTATGAAGAGCAATTAAAAGTTGATTCTAAAGGTAAAAGAGTAATTCAATTAAAAGAACAAATTGACTATTTTAGTGAATATACTGAAAATATAGAAAAAATGTATGAAACACTTTTAGAAACAAAAGATGATTTAAAAAGAAAATATGAAGAGTATAAAAACGAAGTTTTTATTAAACATATAACAACATTTAGCATAATTATAGTTTCTTATTTTATATATAAAATTTCATTATTTATTTTCTTTTATCTTGTAAGAAATAAAGAAAGTGAAGAACTTGAAAAGAATTATAGAAAACTTATGGCCTTACTTTTTGTACTTTCTATTTTAATTTTTATCATTATAAGATATATCAACGATATCATGTATATTATTACATTTTTAGGAATTATTGCTGCTGCTTTAACAATTGCAACACGTGAGATAATACTAAATATAGCAGGTGCAATTTATATCTTTTTCTCAAATGTAATAAGAGTGGGAGATAGAGTTATGGTTCAATTTGAAACTAAACATACTATTGGAGACATTACTAATATTTCACTAATCAAAATCAAACTAAATGAAGTGAGTGATTATACAAATATCAAAGAAATTAAAAATGTAGGTAGAACTATTTATATTCCAAATAGCTATATTTTTACAAAAGTTTTTTATAACTACTCTTTAAAAAAGAATGGAATTATAAATGATTTAATTGAGTTTGAATTTGATATAGACAATAATTTTGATTTTATTGAAGAAGTAACAGCTAAAGTATTTGAAAAGTTTGATTTAATACATACACTTTCATATTCACTAAACTCTACAAAAACAGCTATAATAGCGATAATTTCATATCAAATAAACTATAAAACAGTATCTAGTAAAAGAGGCGAAATATCGATATCTTTACTAAAAGAGTATGAAAAAAATGAGAATATAAAACTAAAAGCAGCAAAAAAAGTTATAAAAAAAGATAGTGAAGAATAATAAATTTAACTAGGGAAGAAATGGATCAAACACAAATAGTATTAGAATTAAATACAAAGTTAATATCAATTATTGAAGATTATAAAAAAGGTATTAGTGATATTCATCCTTTTGATATTGCAAAAGATTTACAAGATTTAAGAGATATTGAAATTAATGAATACAAAAATATCTGTAAAAAAATCCCAAGTGATTTATTTGCACAAATATTAGTGAATATGCCAACATATATTCAAGAAGAGATTACTAATATAATAAGTGAAAAGAAAGTTGCAAAAGTAACGTCAAGTATGGATAGTGATGATGCATCTATGCTTATTTATAATATATCTCAAAAAGATGAAGATGCAGCACAAACAGTTTTATCTAAGCTAAATGATGAAGATAAACAAATTATTGAAGAGCTTAATGCTTATGAAGAAGAGCAAGCTGGTGCATTTATGCAAAAAGAGCTATTTTCTGTAAATATAAATGAAACAATTGATACTGCTTTAAAAAGATTAAAAAAAGAAAAAGATTTAAATATCTTACATGATATTTTCCATGCTTTTTTAACAGATGATGAGAATAACTACTTAGGTTCAATTGGTTTAGAAGAGTTGATTTTATTTGAGAGAACTCAAACTTTTAAAGAACTACCTAAGGATATCATTGAACACTATAGCTTTAATGATAAAGAAGAAATAGATGAAGTAGTTAGTATGTTTACAAACTATAACTTAAATGCTTTAGCAATCATAAACTCTGATAATAAACTTCTTGGTCGAGTAACGCATGATGATGTAAGAAATCTTATGCAAGAACAAGATACAAAACAACTTTACTCACTTGCAGGGGTTAGTGATAAAGCCGAAGAAGAAGAAAGTATTTTTAAAATTGGTAAAAATCGTGCTTTTTGGTTAAGTATAAACTTAATTACTGCCATTTTAGCTTCAATTGTAATTGGATTATTTGATGCAACAATCCAATCACTAGTTGCTCTTGCAGTTTTAATGCCAATAGTTGCTTCAATGGGTGGAAATGCAGGAACACAAACACTTACAGTAACAGTAAGACAAATGGCATTGGGTTCAATTGAATATGATGATGCAAAAAAGACTATTATAAAAGAAGTGATAATCTCACTTGTAAATGGTTTATTATTTGCTTTTGTTATTGGAGTAATTGCATATTTTTGGTTTAATATTCCACTTCTTGGAATTGTAATTGCAATATCTATGATTATAAATTTAGTAAGTGCTGGTTTTTTTGGAGCAGTAATTCCATTAGTTTTAGAAAAATTAGATATTGACCCTGCTATTGGTTCAACTGTAATATTAACAACAGTAACTGATATTGTAGGATTCTTTAGCTTCTTAGGTCTTGCAACTATAATTTTATTATAGTTGCATCACCCTATTCTATTGTTTCTTCTTCTTTTAATTCTCGAAATTCACTTTCAAAAATTGCGTCTTCATTAAAGTATTCAATTTTATTCTCTGCAATTTCTAAATCTTTTAGCTTTGCAATATGAAAAATTGCATCACCTTCTTGTATTAAAGGTATTTCAGATTTTCCAATAATCACGCCATCAAAAGATGCTTTTATTTCAAAACTTTCATCATCTAAAGGCTCATCTACATAAGCAATTACTTCATTTTCTTTTACAATATCACCAAGTGCTTTAATAGTTCTAATAACTCCACTTTCAGTTGATCTAATCCATTGGCTACTTCTTGTAACAATAGGCATTTTGTATTTTCTTTTTTTACTAACAGCAGGAAGCATATCAAGTTCTCTTAGAACATTTACAATGCCTTTTACCCCAATTCTAATAGAAGTTTCATCAAATCGTAAAGCCTCTCCTGCTTCATATAAAAGTACAGGTATTCCTTTTTCTTGTGCTTCTGCACGAAGTGAATTATCTCTTAATTCTGAGTGTAATACAATTGGTGCTTCAAACTTCTTAGCTAAGTTATTTGTAAACTCATTATTAAGATTTGTTCTTACTTGTGGTAAATTTGATTTATGAATTGCAGCTGTATGTAAATCTATTCCAAAATCACACTTTGATACAATTTCATCAAAAAATACTTTTGCAACCCTACTTGCAAGTGAACCTTTTTTTGTTCCAGGAAAAGATCTATTTAAATCTCTTCTATCTGGCATATATCGAGATAATGTCATCACTCCATAGATATTAACAATAGGAATTAAAACAACAGTTCCTTTAAGTCTTTTTAATTCACTTAGCTTTCTAAATCTTCTAATTATCTCAATACCGTTTAATTCATCACCATGAATTGCAGCACTAATAAAAATAGTAGGGCCATCTTTCTTCCCTCTAATTACTCTAATTGGTAAATCCATAGGAGAGTGATAAAGTTTAGGTAGTTCTAAATTTAAAGTTACGTTTGTACCTTTTAATATTTCTGTACCTGCAAACTCTACCTTTGAATTCTTATGCTCCAATGTTGTCTCTTTTTATTTTTCTTTTTTTATTAGGAGTTGTTGGAGTAACGTTTTTCTCAATATAATCCATAAGCTTTCCTGCAATATCTAATTTAGTAGATTTTTCAATACCTTCTAATCCAGGAGACGAATTAACTTCCATAACCAAAGGACCACGACTTGATGGAATCATATCAACCCCGCAAAAACCAAGACCCATAGCTTTAGCAGCAGCTTGTGCAGTTGATTTTTCTTTTCTATTTAACTTATAGGCAGTTGCACTTCCACCCTGATGTAAATTTGATCTAAAATCACCCTCTGCACCTTGTCTTTTCATAGCACCAACTACTTCACCGCCAACAACTAAAGCTCTAATATCAGCTCCACCTGCTTCTTCTATAAACTCTTGAACAAGTAAGTTTACATCCATTCCATAAAATGCATCAAGAACTGATTTAGCCGCTTTTTCACTATCAACTAAAACAACACCAACACCTTGAGTTCCTTCAAGAATTTTAAGTACTAAAGGAGCTCCACCACTTAAAGCAATAACATCTTTTGCACTTGATTTATTTGAAGCAAAAACTGTTTTAGGCATATCTACATCATTTTTTGAAAGTACTTGTAAACTTCTTAATTTATCTCGGCTTCTTGCAATTGCTAAATTTCCAGAAGTTGAGAAAACATCCATCATCTCAAAGTGTCTAACCATTGCAGTTCCATAAAATGTTCTACTCGCACCAATTCTTGGTATAATAGCATCAGGTGTAGGTAGAACTTTTCCTAAATAATTAATTACTAATTCACCTTTCATTATTTCAATTGTACATTTTAAATAATCAATAACTCGAACGTCCCAGTTTCTTTCTTGTGCAGCTTCAACTAATCTTGCAGTTGAGTATAACTTTGCATTTCTTGATAATATGTAAACAATCATTTTGTTTCCTTTTTTATTTCTTTACTCATGTATTCTTTTGATACATCAACTAAAAATCTTTCTTGCATAAATCTTCTCCCTATTAACATAGGAAATTTCATATCAGCTCTATTGGTTAAAGATATAATGCTCTTATATTTCTTTCCCATAAACTCAACAGATACTTTAATAGAAGGTCTTAATTGAATCTCACCATTTGAGCTTTTTACCTTTTTTACTTTATATAAAGGAAGTGACATTCTTTTTCCATGATAAGACTCATGTACTTCATCTAATAAACAAAAATGTACCATATCATTTTCAATAACGATATTATCACAATGTAAGGCATTTGAATCTGCACCTGTGTCAACTTTTGCATCTAAATCATATAAATCTAAATCTAAAATTGAGATAATTTCTCTTTTACCTATTATCTTTTTTTCTTTCATTTTTTCTCTTTAGTTGATTAGTGTATTAAACTTTTTGAATTATATCACAGTATTTAATTTTTACATCCTAAAAAATATAAAAAGTTTTAGTATAGAAGGAAGGGTTTAAAATAGGGGTTTAAAGGGGGAAAAGGAAAATTAGATTTTGTCTAATTTTCCTTGTACATAAGTTTTTACATCTTCATAATTGATAGTTTCTTTAAAATCAAGGAATTTTGCACCAGAAGCATTTACATGACCTCCACCTTTTGCAAGCTTAGCTGCCATTTGTGCAACATCAACTTTTCCATCAGCTCTAAAGCTAGAATTACCTTTTCTTCCAACATCAATAAAAAAATCAAAATCTGTATTTGCTTTTAAAAATGCATTTGCTGGAATAGAAATAGAACCTAAACAATATGTTAAAAGTCCTTTATGACCTTTGTATGTAATTGTTAATTTATCTTTAATATCAGCAAGTGATTTTACTAAAAACTTAGCCGATAAGTTATCTAGTGTATCATCTTTTTTATCTAGCTTTAAAAACTCTTTCTTCATAGAATGAAGAGCATTATCAAGTAAGATATTTCCATCTCTTTTCTCTAAATATTTACAAGCTTCTTTTAATAAGTAAATTCTATATTCTCTATTTAGATCAGCAAAAAGTATATTATTTACCTCTCTTGCTTTTGAAACCATCATTAATAAAACTTTACCAAACTCAAAGTTTTTAATTTCATGATCCAGCCAAATATCAACAGCATTAATTGCATCTACTAAAGGAGAAAGCCATGCTCTTTCATCGCAATTAAAAGCATTATACTCTTCACACATATAATCATATACAATTTTTGTAGCACATCTATTTATATCTAAATAGTACCAATGATACATGTCTGCACTTTTTTGTCCAGTTGCATGATGGTCTAGAACCTGTAACTTTATATTAAAACCATTTTCATTTAATTCATTTATATTTTTATCTAAATCTTTTGATTCTTGAGTAGTTAAATTTAAATCTGAAATTAATAGAAAAATCTCTTCTTCTTTATAATCTTCTATTTGTTTTAAAACTTTTTTAATAGTTAACTTAACTTCTTGACCATAATTTGCATTGTAAAAGAAAGCTTCTTTAAAATGTTCTAAACGAAGCATCTCTTTAGTAATTAATTGACATCCATATCCATCTAAATCTGTATGTGAAATATGAAATAGAGTCATGAAGCAATATCTTTTAAAGTTAAATCCCCTAAAAATCCATCAATTTTTGCTTGTAAATTATTTAATAAAGGCCAAATAGTACATAACATTCCTACTTGACTTGGACAAGAATTCACTGACGGTGAACATTCAAAAACAGAAGGTACTTTTTCTTCTGCTGCTGTTGTAATTTCTAATATAGTAATTTGATCATAAGATTTTTTTAAAGCAAATCCACCATTAACCCCTCTATGAGAGACTACAATTTCGTGCTTCGCTAAATTTTGCATAATTTTTGCTAAAAATGATTTTGATATATTTAATTCTTTTGATAATACATCTACGTTAATTGGTTCATCGCTTCTAGCAATTGAAATCAAAGAAAGTAGTGCATATTCACTTTTTTTTGTTAATAACATTTATATCCTGACATATTTTATTGTTTATATTTTACATAAAACATCATTAATATTCGTTATTCTAAAGAATTAATTGTAAAATTTAATTTTTTGAGTAAAAAAAAAGGCTTACAGTAAAACTGTAAACCTTTTTTAAAGAAGTTAGAAAACTAAAATTATTTAGCTCTAATTCCTAATGAAGCAACTAATTCAGTAAATCCTGCAAAGTCAGTTCTTCTTAAATATTTTAAAAGTCTTTTTCTTTTTCCAACCATTTTTAAAAGTCCTAATCTTGAAGAGTGGTCTTTTTTAAATGTTTTTAAGTGCTCAGTTAATACTGAAATTTGCTTAGTTAATATAGCAATTTGTACTTGTGCTGAACCTGTATCACCGTCTTTTTTTGCGTATTTTGCAACAATCTCTGCTTTTAAATCCTGATCTAAAGCCATCATGACCTCCTAATAGGTATATGTATTTCACTTCAATTTTTGTAAGTGGACGCGTATTATAGTAAAAGTTCCTTTAATAAAAGTTAAATAGAACTATAAAATAGTTAAAATAAGACTATAATATATTATTAAATAATATGTTATAATATTTTTTATACAAAAAAATAAAGGGTTACTATGATTAATACACCAGAAATATTAAGAAATCCTAATGATAAAAGTTTTAATTTAAGTGAATCTGAAAACTATTCTTTTAAAGAAGCTTATGATTTAATTAAAATAGAAAAATACACTTATTCCCTATTTGCTATTTGGAATGCTGTTGTAATAAATATCCAAAGAAGAATCGAAGATTTCGGAATTAAAAATTTATATAATGTAATTGATGACAAAAAAAACTTTAATGATAAAGGCACAAATTTAAAAGATAGATGGTTAAATGTAAATGAATACAAAATAATTGATTATGCAAAAAATTTAAATATAATTAATCATATTACACATGACATAATTACAACATTATATTGGATGAAATCAATAAATGAAGAAAAAGAGAATCAAAAAATTGACCCTTTTGAAATTTATGCAATTGTTTATTTACTAGAAAAAAATTTATTTTTAAAAGATTTTAAAATTGATCAAAGAGTAAATGAAATAAATACAGAGAATAATTTTAAACGTAGAGAAGAAGATAGATATAATGATTTAAATCTTATACCACAAACACATCAAGAAATGCTTCTAAGAGCAGGAATCGATGCTTTTAATAAAAAAGACAAAGATAGAACAACATCTCTTTTAGATAAGTATGTTTAATACTTATCTAATATCATCCACCTGTTTCATAGAAGGCTCTAGTTGATACTTCATTACCATCATCAACTGACCATTTATTTTTTTCAGGTTTACCAGCTAATACTTTTTTCAAGATTTCAACAGCTTCATCAATTCTATCATTTTGAACTGCTTCTTTGATACTCATTGCATCTTCAAAATATAAACATGGAATTAAGTAACCTTCCGAAGTAAGTCTAATTCTATTACATGCTGAACAAAAATCATCTTTATGAGGTTCGATAATACCAAATTGATATCCATCTTCTAATTCATAATATTGTGCAGGTGAGCTTGTATCTCTTGGAACTTCTTTGAAGTTTTTATATTTTCTTGAAATAATCTCTTTCATTTCATCAGAAGTTAAACCTTTAGCTCCATCTTTTGCATGGTTGTTTTCCATAAATTCAATGAATCTGATAACATAACCACGTTCTTTACAAAAATCCAATACCTCAACAATCTCTTGATCATTAATTCCTTTAATTGGAACACAATTTATTTTGATTTTTAATCCTGCATCATCTGCTGCTTGAATACCTTTTAAAACTGTTTTTAAAACATCTTTTTGTGCAATTTTTGCTGCTACATCAGGTCTTAAGGTATCTAATGAAATATTAATTCTTTTTAATCCTGCATCTTTTAATTTTTGAGCTGCATTTGGAAGTAAAAAAGCATTAGTTGTTAATGCTAAATCTATATCATTTTTATAATCAAAAACCATTTTTATAAAAGTATCTAAACCTTCTCTTAAAAGTGGTTCACCACCTGTAATTCTTACTTTTTTTATACCCTCATCTATTGATGCACTTATAAATTTAAATAAATCTTCATATGAAAGTAAATTCTCTTTAGGAACCCACGAAAAAGGTTTCTCAGGCATACAATACTGGCATCTAAAATTACATCTTTCTGTAACTGATACTCTTAAGTAGTCGTGTTTTCTACCATATCCATCTATTAACATATTTTTTCCTTCTATTCTTAACTTGCAAGATTAATATAATTTAACTTAAAAAGGTCAAATTAATTTAACCTTTCCCAAGCTTCTTCTAAACTATCAACTCTTTTGGCAAATACTAAATAAAGAGCAATATTAAACTTTGCAAGTTTTATAATCTCTTCATCTGGATTTTTAACTATCTCTAAGGCTTCTTCTAAAGAAATTTTATCATACGTTTTATCATATGAAATTCCAAAATCTTTTAATGAAAAAGGAAATTCTTGGATTTCTCCATTTACTTCTTTCCAGTATTTTCCATCTTTAAATACCTCAGGACTTCCTTCACTAGCTTTTACAACTAGAACTTCTTTATAATATTCTTTAAACATTGCTAAATATTTTTTTACATAGGGTTTATGAAAAGCTGTTGTAACTCCATATTCACTTTGAGCAGGATTTAATAACTTCTCAACTGTATTAAATACAGTTCTTAATCCTAATTCATGTCTTAAAGGCGTTATATCACTTAACTCTTTTAAGTATTCTATCCTATTGAAAAAGTATACGTGTTGCTTTAGGTCAAGAGATTCAAATATTTCTTTTGTTGTAATTCCATTTTTTGCAGGTTGTAGTAAATCCCCTGAAATAATTAGATTTAATTCCCTTATATCTTTATTTTTTTCATGAAATTCTTTTAATATATTTTCATATAAAGGAAATAAAAATGGATTATTAGTTCTACCATCAAACGAATATCCTAATTCTAATGAATTCTCAACTTTGCTAAACTTCATGTATCTTTTTAAAGCTTTTACAGCAGCTGTTAGTTCTTCATTTGTCTCAAGTTTTGTTCGCCATCCAATTAAAAAAGCTCCTATTTGGCTTTGTGTAACTTTGTTTTCTAAGATTGCTTCTACTGCATTAATTACTTCATCTTCTTCTAATTCTCTATTACCTTTAGGACCAGTTCCAACTGCTTTAATATACTTTTTAAAATTCATTTTAAATAACCTTATTTTATTGTTTAATATACTTTTACAAAAGGATAATATAGAATTGCTTAAATAAAACAATAAGTTAGGAATACCTTGACCATACAAGAAACTATAAATGAGATAAGTTTTTTCCATACTTTAGATGAAATGCAAAAAGAACAGATTGCTTCAATATCAAGTATTTCAAAATATGAAAAAGACTCTATTTTATACTATGAAAGTGAAACTAAACAAAATATACTTTTTTTAGTTTCTGGATTACTAAAAATATTCAAATTAGATAAGTTCGATAATGAAATTTTTCTTTATCATATATATAAAAACTCTATGATATCTGAGTTATCATCGATTAAGAATCATGATATATATTGTTTTTCAAATGCTGAGTTTGTAAAAGATTCACTTGTCTTATCAATTGACTTTAAACAGTTCCAAGAGAATTTTTTATCTAAAAATATTTTAACAACAGAGCTTATGGAAATATTACTAGATAAAACTCATCAATTACAATGTATTTTAAATAGAGAGCTTGTATTTGATGCTACTTCAAAAGTAGCTTTTATGTTAAATCAAGATCTTGAAATGTTTAATAAACTTAAACGTCAAGAAGTCTCTTTTATGCTACATATACAACCTGAAACTCTATCTAGAGTATTAAAAAAGCTATCAAGAAATGGAACAATACAAATTGATAATGGTGAAGTAATAATTACAAATAAAACTTCTTTAGAGAATATCTTCACAGGAGTTGGAATATGAAAACAAATACAATAAGCAGAAAAATTAAACTACTAGGAATTTTATTCATACTATTAATGCTAAGTATAATTAATACAACTATTTATCTTAGTGAAAAAAATAAAAAAGATGCCTTGATTATAAATCTTGCAGGAAAAGAAAGAATGCTTACTCAAAAGATTTCTAAAAATATTTTTTATACTTATCATAATAAGCACTATTCTTTTAATGAACTTGATATGGCAACTATTGAATTTATATATAATCTAAACTCTTTAAAAGATGGAAATACTTTAATTGGTATTGAAAAATCTCCTACAGAAGTAATTTCAAATCAAATTTCTAAAATACAAAAACTTTGGGATGATTTTTATTTAGAGATAAATAATTTTAAAAAATATACAATGGATAAACAAACAAATAATGAACAAAAAATAAAAGATATTATAAACACTATTCATAATACAAATAATATACTTTTAAATGAAGTAGATAGCTTAGTTACTTTGTATACATTGCACGCAGAGGAAAAAACTGATTTTATTAGATATATTCAATACTTATTTTTCTTGTTTAGTATTCTTCTAATAATATATAGTTTTATTCAATTAAGAAAAATGGAAAGTAATGCAAAAAAGTTTTTACAATATTCTAAAGAATTAGTTCAAACATCTGATGTTTCTGAATTAAAACCAATGAAAATTGAAGCAGAAAAAGAGATTGTAGAAGCTTCTGATACTATTAACTGTTTTATTAATAAGATAAATTCAGCTGTTAATTATTCACAAGAAGCAATTGAACAATCACAAAATGCTTCAGTACAGCTTGAAGAAATTACAGATGAGTTTGATAAGATAATTGATGAACTAAAGCATTCAGGAGATCTTTCAACTTATCTAGATAAAAGCGAAGATATGGTTATTCAATCACATGAAGACTTAATAAAATCTACAGAAAAACTTAATAATTTAAAAGACCAATTAAATACGCTTTTACAAGCTTGTAAACCTAAAAAAGACCAATAGTAAATAGTTTTAAAAACTATTTACTTTTTTATTTAAATTCCTTATAAATTTCACTCAAAATTGACATATATCATTTTTTTTATACTCTCTTTAGACTAAAATTTTTCCATAGTTCTTGTATTAACAAAAGAGGAGAAGAAGTATGGAACCTGTTTTAATTATTAGACCGGAAATTGCATTAGATGATTTCTTACCTATATTTTTATCATCTTCATTTGTATTGTTATTTGGACTGTTTTACATAGCAATATATACGCTAGTGAAAATGGAGAAGATAAGAACAGTATATATGCCATTCGCATATATGTTTTGGGCTTTACAAACATATTGTATGTATTACGTTGCTACTACTATTCAAAGTAATGCTTTTACTATAAAAGCATTAATGGTAACAATGGTGTGTTATTTGATCCTTCCACACCTTTACTACTATTTGAATATTAGAAGTGAACAAAGATACGAACAGTAAAAAAATTAGGAGGAACAAGTGTCAAAAAAAGTTGTTTCAGTATGGACGAGTATTCCTTTTTGGAGAAGATCAGCAGCGTGGGTAACTGGTTTTGCTTCAATATTATTAATTTGGTTAACATTTGATTCGTTAGGTCAAATTAGTATGGGGACAGATGAAGATCTTAAAGCTGGTATTACAAAAAGAGTACCAGGACCAACAGTAATTAATTACAAAATTACTTACGAAATGGATACAAAAAGAGGTCATGAGGTGCCAGTTATTGGTGAGAAAGAAAAATTCTTTGGTAGAGATGACTGGAGCGAAGAAGAAGCTCGTGAGTTACTTCACTTAGGTAAATTAGGTTCACAAGCTAAAAACTGTATGAACTGTCATACTTTACTTGGAAATGGTGCTTATTATGCTCCTGATTTAACAAAAGCGTGGTTAGATCCAGCATGGGGACCAAATGGGCCATATTTAGGAATGACTAATTCTACTACAAAAGAAGAAGCTATGTCTAAATTTTTACAAGACCCTTCACAATATCCAACTCATGAAAGAATGATGCCGGATTTAGATATTACTGAAAGAGAAGCTATGGGACTTGTAGCATTCTTAAAACATATGTCATCTATTGATACAAACGGTTTCCCAAGAAACTTTGCGAGAATGTCAACTGATGGAGTAACAGGAGCGATTCATGGAAAATAATTTAAAATTTGAATCTCAAAAATTAGCGATTAACTATTTTGTAGTTGCAGCTATTTTATTTGGTGCACAATTATTAATGGGGCTTATTGCAGCCACTCAATTCTTATATCCAAGTTTTCTTTTTGAAATCTTTGATTTTTCAGTAGCTAGAATGGTACATATTAATGCACTTGTTGTTTGGATGTTATATGCAATGATTGGTTCTGTTTATTACCTTTTACCTGAAGAAACTGGTATTGAAACTGTTGGTATTGCAATTGGTAAATTAGCTTTTTATATTTTAACAGCAGCTGTTACTGTAGTTGTTTTAGTATATATTCTAGTTCAAATTGGACCTGCAACTGAATCTACTATTTGGTTTATTAACGAAGGTAGAGAATACATTGAAGCTCCAAGATGGGCTGATATCGGTATTGTTGTTGTTGTTTTAGTATTTGTTTTTAACCTTTTTGCAACTGCAATGAAAGGTAAACAAACAGGTATTGTTACTGTATTAATGGCAGATGTTTTAGCACTTGCTGGTTTATATCTAGCTGGTATGTTCTTTACTGATAACATTTCTATGGATCAGTACTGGTGGTGGTGGGTAATTCACTTATGGGTTGAAGCAACTTGGGAAGTATTTGTTGGTTGTTTATTATCTTATGGATTAATCAAAATCATTGGTGCAAGAAGAGAAGTAGTTGAAATGTGGTTATGGATTGAAGTAGCTATGTTATTTGGATCTGGTATCTTAGGTATGGGTCATCACTATTTCTGGATTGGTACTCCTGAGTACTGGTGGGAAATTGGAGCATTATTCTCTGCACTTGAACCTGTTCCTTTAGTAGCTATGTTTGTACACGTTGTTTATGACTGGGGTAAAGAGACTGGAATTAAAGAAGGCGCACAATCTGGTGAAAAAACAATGAATAACTCACCTGCTTTTGCATGGTTTGTTACAAATGCTTTTGGTAACTTCTTAGGAGCTGGTGTTTGGGGATTCTTCCATACATTACCACAAGTTAATATTTATACACACGGTACACAGTTTACATCAGCTCACGGTCACTTAGCGTTCTTTGGAGCTTATGCAACTATTTTAATTGGTATGTTCTATCTTGGTGTTCAAGGTAAAAATGGAATTAAAGTTATGAAAGCTACATTTGAATCTAAAATGGCGATTTTCTTAATCACATTTGGTGTTTTAGGAATGACTGTTTCTTTAACAGTAGCTGGATATGGTCAAGTATTAGTTGAACGTGCTCAAATGGGAGCAACATGGGAAGCATTCTTTGTATCTCAAGACATGGTATGGTTTGTACAAGGTCTAGGATGGAGATTAGCAACAGGTGTAATGACTTTCATAGGTTTTGTGTACTTAATAAAAGATTTATTAACTACATCAAAAAATGCAAGACACGAAAGATAAGGAGATATTATGTTTGAACCAATGACTGACCTAGTACCTAGCTTTTTTGCTACGTTAAACCAAGGTCCTTTAACACTAACACTTTTTCTTCACACATTTATTATAATTCCAATGTTTTGGATTTATAAACAAGAGAAGAGAAAACTAGAGGAAGAAGAAGATTAAAAAAATGAGAGGAAGTCGTGTTCCTCTCGTTTAAATGATTTTAAGAGAAAACTTCGCCGAGATGTTACTTATTTATCTAAAGAGGGTAAATAACTAATATCTTGGCCTTCAATGATTATTTTATATTAAATATAAAGGGAGAAATTATGAAATTAGGTAAAGTTTTAAGTTTAGCAGCGTGTACAGTTGTAACAGCAGGTTCTTTGTTTGCAGGTACATCAGATATGAATTTTGCAGAAGTGTATGAAAAAGAGTGTCAAGGATGTCATGGACCAATTCACCAAGGTGGGGTTGGATCAGATTTAAGACCAGGTGCTTTAAAGAAAAAAGAAAGACACGTATTAAGAGATGCAATTTTAGCAGGTGTTGAAAATACAGCAATGCCTCAATGGGATCATTCATTCTCTAAAGATGATGCAGATGGTATGGTTGATTGGTTAATGGATTGGAAAGATAATACAAATTATAAATTAGATTTCGATCAAATTCACTCAACTTGGACAAAATTAGCTGATAGAGAAGCATTAGCTAAAAAATATACTAAATCAGCAGATACTAAATCAGTTCTTGATATTACATTTGCAACTGAAAGAGATGCCTCTTTAGTTGACTTTATTGATTCAACTAATGGAAAAGTATTATCTAGACATAAAGCTGGATTCGCAGTTCACGTAACAGTAACAAATAAGAAAAACCCAAGATATGCTTACTCAATTTCAAGATCTGGAAGATTAACTATGTTTGATATTGCAGCACCTGGTCAACCAGCGCTTGCTTCTGTTCAAGTTGGTTTTGAATCAAGAGGATTAGCAGTATCTCCAGATGGTAAATATGTAATTGCTGGAAACTATACTCCAGGTGGAGCAGTTTTATGTGATGCAATGACTTTAGAGCCATTAAAAGCATATGATACATCTGCAGTAATTAATATGAAAGGTCAAATTGAAGCGTCAAGAGTTGCATCTTTAGCTGATACTCCTTATGGTCCTTACTTTGCAATGGCGTTAAAAGATGCTGGTAGAGTATATATTATTGATTATTCTAAACCTGATTTCCCAATCGTTGGAGATGTTCCAAATATCGGTGAAGTACTTCATGATGCATTCTTAAATGAAGATGAAGGTGAAGATTTTGGTAGATATTACATGATTGCATCTCAAGGTTCAGATGTAATGGGTATTGTTGATTACAAAGAGAAAAATTTAGCTGCAAAAGTTTACACAGGTAAAAAATCTAAACCACATCCAGGTCAAGGATCTTCTTGGTTTAATAAAAAAATGGGTAAACAATTACATGCAACTGTAACTATGAATCAAGGTTCTGTAGTTATTTGGGATTCTAACTGGGAAATTGTTAAAAAAGTAGAAACTTCAGGTGGTGGATTATTCATCGGAACTGCACCACATACTCCATATTTATGGGCAGATACAGTTCTTGGTAAACCAGCAACATATAATGAAGTTTACTTAATTAACAAAGAAACTTTAGAAACTGATAAAATTGTAAAAGTTGGTAAAAAAGAAGGTCAATTAATTGATGCTAAAACTAAAAAAGTATTACAAACTTGGGATGCAACACAGTATAAAACTATAACATTCCCTGAATCTAATCCAAAAATTGGTAAAGATAAAGTTATTGAATATACTTCTAAATTAGGTGATAAAGTTAAAGAACCTGTACAACCAAGATTACTTCATGCAGAACCTGCAAACCATGGTAAATGGACTATGATTTCTGAATGGACAACTGGTAGAATTGGTATTTATGAATCTGAAAGTGGAAAATTTATTAAATATATTAATAACTTAACTACTCCTACATTTACATACTCTGTTGAACACAGACAACATATCCCTGGTGCATAATTAGGAATATGTAAATATTCATCTCTTTTGAGATGAATATTTATCAAAAGGATTAAAATGAAAAAAGATATTTTAATAAAACTTTTAATTTTAATCCTTCTTTTTAACTCTCAACTCTTATTTTCAAAATACTTAGATTCAAAATCATGTAACGAATGTCATCCAACCATCTATAAAGAGCACGCTTCAAGTATGCATCACAAATCTTCTATTTATACTGATGAAATTCATACTAAAATGAAAGAAGCAATAAGTCCAAGAAAATATGCATGTGCTATATGTCATACACCTGCTGTAAAAAATTTAAGACCTTTAATGCAAGGAAAATCTCAGCCAAGTGAATTTGATCATAGATTAAAAGATGGAGTTTCCTGTTCATATTGTCACCAAATTTCAAAAGTGATTTTTACTAAACAAAAAGGTGTTAATTTTTCAACTATGAATGATAAATTAAAACCAACATTTTTTGGAAATCTAGAAAGTCCAGAGAGTTCAAGTAAACATAATAGTTCTAGTAATAATTCAAACTATGTAAACAGTAAAGTCTGTATGGGTTGTCATTCACATAAAATCAATAAAAATGATATTCAAATTTGTAGTACTTTAGATGAAGTTGGACAAACAAGTGATTGTATTTCATGTCATATGCCAAAGAAAAAAGGAACACCTACAAAATTAAATGCAAAAGCGAGAGTAGAATATACTTCACATGAGTTTTTAGGAATACACTCTGAACAAATGGTTAAACAAGCTATTGAGTTAAAATTAAAACAACTATCAAACAATTCATTTGAATTATATATAAAAAATAAAATGGGTCATTCCATAATTACACAGCCTATGAGACTTAAATATGCTAAAACAGAAATTTTAAGAGATAAAAAAATCATATGGCAAAATTTTGATAAAAATCCTTATAAAGATAAAGATACTACTTTTTCTATAATATTTAAAGATATAAATAATAAACCAACTTTTCCAGCTTTTGCAAAAGGATATATTTATAATAATAACTTAAAATCAAAAGAAGAAAAAAGAGTTATCTATAAACTTAAAGAGTTAAAAAAAGGTGATATTATAAAATCCACGTGGGTTTCATATATCATAGCTCCAAAAATTGCTAAAAAACTTGATATTACAGATAAAGAATTAACCAAACAAATCTTAGGTCAAACAGTTCAATTAAAAATTAAATGATAAAAACTATTCTACTATTATTAATTTTTATTAGTTCATGTTTTTCATATAATATATCATGGTATTCTTAATAAGTATTTTATGAAACAAGATTATAGATAATATAAAAGTGCACCAGTAATTAATGAAAGTACAATTGTTAAAACAACTGTTGAAATATCATAAATTCTATCACTAATTTCTATTTTTGTTTCTACAAATTCTACTATTTTCATAGCAGGATAAATCATAAAAACTAAAAGTACCGATGAGAAAACTAAAGTTAATACTATTTCCATTTTTTATTCCTTAATATTTTGATAATTCAAATTCATTCCAAAGCTCTAAAGCCTTTGGGTTTCCAGAATCTTTTGCTTTTTTTATATACATAGCAGCTTTACTCAAATCTTTTTTTACACCTTGAGCTGATATATACATAAATCCTAAATTTACTTGTGCGTTTGTATTACCTAAGTTTGCAGATTTTTCATACCAGTAAACTGCTTCTTTTGGATTTTCTTTTACAGCAAGTCCTACTGTATACATATATGCTAAATTAAATGAAGCTTGTGAATTATCTAAAAGTGCAGCTTCTGTAAACAGTGCTACTGCTTTTTTATAATCTTTTAAAACTCCATAACCTTGCATATAATTACTTGCTAATTGAGTCATTGCATAAGAGTTTTTTGCATTACTTGCAATTTCTAACCATTCAATAGACTCTTTTAAATCTTTTTTAACTCCATCCCCATTATTGTACATAATAGATAGATTATGAGCAGATTTCGAATTGCCATTGTTTGCACTTTGTAAAAATAAGTCATAAGCTTTTTTAAACTCTTTATTTTTATATGATTCTAATCCATCATCATAATTACTTGCAAAAAGTAAGGAAGCACAAGATAAAGCTAATAATACTTTTTTCATTATTATCTCCTTTATAAATATATCTATAATTTTATCTAATTATATTCATAATATATTGATAGCTATCAAGTCTTCATATTTGCATTTATGTTAACATTTAACATAAAAAAAATAAGGAGTACAAAATGAGTATAATAAAAAAAATACCACTTGTACTAATATTTTTTTGTTCATTTAGCTTTGCACAAGATATAAGTGGCGAAAAAGTATTTAAAACGTATTGTTGGGGTTGTCATCACCAAACCTCAGTTGCTTTTGGACCCTCATTTCAAGAAATGGCAGATAAAAGAACAAGAGGTGAAATTCAAGGTCATATAATTGCACCTAAATCTACATATAAGCAATTAGGTCACAAAAGATCAGTAATGCCAAGTTTCCAAGACAAGCTTTCTATTGAAGAATTAAATGCAATAACTGATTTTATATACACATTTAAATCATCAAAGGATAAATAAAATGTTTAGATTGTCAAACTTAATCAAAACTACTTTAGAAGATACAAAATCTAGAACTCTAAATGGTTCTATTATGATATGGAACTTTACAAATCGTTGTAACTTATCATGTCATCATTGTTACAGTAAAGCTGATGCAAATGAAAAAGACACTTTAACTTATGAAGAAATAGAACAAACTATTTCAAGACTTAAAAAAGGAGGAGTTAACTTTGTCATCTTCTCAGGTGGAGAACCTCTTTTAAGGAAAGATATTTTTGATATTGCACAGTGTATGAAAGATAATGGAATTATGACTTATCTATCTACAAATGGTTTATATATAAATGAAAAGAATGTTGACCAAATTATTGACACATTTAATTATATTGGTATTTCAATTGATGGTATTGAAGAAATCCATGACCAATTTAGAGGTCAAAAAGGTTCTTATAAGAAATCTATTGAAGCAATTAAATTAGTTCAAGCTCACGGTGGAAATGCAGGTATTAGATTTACAATTACAAAAGAAACACAAGATAGTTTTTATGCAATGTTTGATTTATGTGAAGAATTAAATGTAGATAAACTTTATATCTCTCATCTTGTTTATTCAGGACGGGGAGAAGAGAATCTAGAAATTGACATTTCAAAAGAGCAAAGAAGAGAATATGTTGAGTTTATAATCGATAAAGCCTTTGAATATTATAAAGATAATAGTAAAATTGACCTAGTAACTGGAAACATGGAAATGGATTCAATACTGTTATTAAATAGATTTAAAAAACAATATCCACAAAAAGCTGAGATTTTAGAGAAAAAACTAAAAGCTTGGGGTGGAAACTCTGCTGGAAATAGACTTGGAAATATGGATTGGGCAGGAAATGTAAAACCAGACCCATTTTTCCCTTTTACAGTTGGAAACTATTTAGAAACTCCTTTTGATGAAATTTGGACTTCAAATGAAAATGAAATTTTAAATAAATTAAGACAAAGCCCTCGTGAAATAAGAGGAAAATGTTCAAACTGTAAATATATAGATATTTGTAATGGTGGTTCAAGAAGCAGAGCTTATGCAATGACAGGTGATTTGTGGCAAGAAGACCCATCATGTTATTTAACAGATGATGAGATTAGGAGATAAAATGAAACTTATAAAAATACTTTTAGTTGCAGTAATTGCACTAAGTTCAAGTTATGCAAAAGAAAAATTCTTTGTAGTTGAAAGAGAAAGTTCTTCACTTGCAACAATCTATAATGGTTTAAAAAGAACTAATATAGAAGGTATGCGAAATATGAACCATGGGGTTGTAAAATTTGAAGGTAAAGATGGTTATGTAATTTCAAGAGATGGTTATGTAATTAAATTTGACCCAGAAGCTGAAAAAATATTAGCAGAATACAAAACATCAAAATCAGCAATTGGCTTTGTAATTGGGAAAACTTATGTTGCAGTTGCGAACTATGATGACAAAAGTGTTGATATTTTAGATAGAGATTTAAATCCAATTAAAAAGATTAAAACCAATTCTAAAAATGTTGGTATTAAAATATATAAAGACTATTTAATTTTCTCTCAAATGGATAATGACACTATTTCTGTTTATAAAGACATGAGTGAAGGAAAAAGTAAAGCTGATTTTAAAGTTTTTAAAGAGTTTAAAGATGTAGGAGAGTTACCTTTTGATGCAATGATAAAAGATAATAACTATATTGCAGGATTTTTTACCTCAGCACACTATGGAGTTGTTGATTTAGATACAATGACTTTCAAAAAAATCAAAATCTATTTAAATGATGAGCGAAAAATGGTATTAAAAGTACCTCACTTCGGATTTTGGAGTATAGGTGGAGATAAAGTATTCGTTCCTGCTGTTGGAGATAATAAAGTTTTAGTTTATGATAAAGATTTCAACTTTATCAAAAATATTGAGACTCAAGGGTTACCTGTATTTACAAGTTTAAGTCCTGATAAAAAACATTTAGCAGTAACTTATTCAGGAAAAGATTTTCCTACAATACAAATAATAGACACAAAAACATTAAAAATTATACATACATTTAATTTTGATGGAAAAGTATTACATATAAGATGGTCAAATAAATCACCACAATTATATGTATCAGTAAATGACACGAATAAAATAGCAGTAATACATACAAAAGAGTGGTTTTTAAATAGAGAAATATTTAATGTTAAAAAACCTTCGGGAATATTTATATATGAGGATGGAAAATAAAATGGGAAAAGTATACTTAACAGGCGCAGGTCCTGGTGATATTGAATTAATGACAGTGAAAGCTGCTAGAATTGTTACAGAAGCTGACATTATTATCTATGATAGATTAGCTAATCCAAAAATTTTAGAAACGGCAAAAAAGGAATGTGAATTAATCTACGTTGGAAAACAAGATGGAAAACACTCAGTGCCACAAGATGAAATAAATGAGATCATTTATCAAGCAGCATTAAAGCATGAAAAAGTTGTAAGACTTAAAGGTGGAGATCCTTTTGTATTTGGTCGAGGTGGAGAAGAAGCAATTTATTTATTCGAACGAGAAATTAAATTTGAAATAATTCCTGGTATTACCTCATCTATTTCTGTACCTGCATATGCAGGAATTCCAGTAACTCACAGAGGTATTACAACTTCATTTAGAGTAGTAACTGGACATGAATCAACAAAAAGAATTTCTCAAATAGAATGGGAAAGTTTCTTAAATGATGAAACACTTGTATTTTTAATGGGATTCCATAATATTGGATTAATTACAAGAAAACTAATGAAATATGGTAAAAGTAAAGACTATCCATGTGCAGTAATCTCAAAAGGTTCAACACCTGATCAAGAAGTTACCGTTTCAACTTTAGAAAACATTGTTGAAGATTCAAAAGGTATGCCAACACCAGCTATTATAGTTGTAGGAGAAGTTGTAAAATTAAGAGAAAAAATTAAATGGACTTATTAGTCCTTTAATTTTCTCACCTTTTAATCTAAGAAAAGAAAAGTCTCAACTTTTCTTTATCTACTGTTTTTGCTTTACTATCAATTAAACCATCATTTTTAAATACTCTTAACATTCTTGATAAAGTCTCAGGAGAAATATTTAATATTTCAGCAACCATAATGTTTTTTGTATTGAAAAAATCTTCTGTATGTTCACATAAATACTTTGCAATTCTTTCTTTTGAATCAAGTACTACATGTAAAGAAACAAGTTTTTCTAAGTTTCTAATTTTTTTAATAAGTGAAGTTTGAATCATAAATGATAATTTTGGATCTTTATACATAATGTCTTTTAATTTAATAAAATCAATTCTTAATACTTCACAAGGACTAAAAGCTTGAGCAGTTGCAGGATAAGGAATACCTTCAAAATTTGCAACTTCGGCTATTAATTCATTTGAATGAAAATATTTCATAACAATTTCTTTGTCATTTGATGCAGTTTTATACAACTTTATTATTCCAGAACCTAATAAATAAAGATATTTAGATTCATCACCTTCATAAAATAGTATATTGTCTTTTGATAATTTGATAAGTGTAGTAAATTCTTCAATCTGAGATAGTGTATCATCACTTAAATCTTGAAATAGGAAAATATCTTTTAACTTAACCTTCATGTAAACTCCTTATATTTCGGTGTTATTTTAATGAAAGTATAGTTAAAAATTAAACCTTAACACTTGACTTATGTTAAGTGTTAAATATTTTTATTTAAATTCAAAGTAATCTTTTACCCATGAAAGTTCTTCTTGATTTTTTAGTATGATTTTTGTAATCTCTTTTTTATTTTTATCAAGAATAAATAGATTATTTCCTTCTAGTTTTAAAAACTCCATTCCCCATTGTTTTTCTAATTGCTCTAATCTTAGAAAAATATCTTTTGCTGGTGGCTTTTCTTTTATTCCTGTGATTTTACTTTTAATAGAAAATCCACCTGCTCTTTTTTCAACCACATAAGGCATGTGCTTTTGTAATATTGAATAAACTCTTTCATTCTTAGGTGAAGGCATTCCTTGTTTTAATGCACTAATTCCTAAAAACATAAATATTGCAAAAAATGCAATTATTAATAAATTCTTTGTTTTCATTTTTTATCCTTGAGTTTTATGCTTAGAATTATAATTAAAAAAATAAGTTAAACCCTTAATTTATATCAAGGAAAATAATTGTTTTAAATCAATGCAGTGAAAAAAAATTGTTGATATACTTTGCTCAAATTGATAATAGGAATAAGTATGAAAGATGAAATTTTATATAGAGTACAAAAGAATTTTCCACTAGTAAAAAAACCTTTTGAACAAATAGCAAAAGAGTTAAATACAACAGAAGACGAAGTAATAAAAATTCTACAAGAAGAAAAAGCCAATAATATAATAAGACAAACATCTGCAATTTTTGATACTAAAAAATTAGGATACAAATCTTCACTTGTAGCTTTTGAAATTGATGAAGATAAAATTGATGATGCAGTTGTTATTCTAAACTCTAATCCTGGAATATCACATAATTATGAAAGAAACCACAAATACAATATTTGGTTTACAATTGCTATTTCACCTCAATCAAAATCTAATCTTGAAGATACAGTTGAATTACTATCAAAACTTACAAAAGCAAACGATTATATTCTTCTACCAACTCTAAAACTATTTAAAATATCTGTTAAACTTGATACAACAAATAAACAAGACAAAAAAGAGAAAGTAGAAAAAAAGAACTTTAAAGATTTAGAATTAAATGAATTTCATTATAGTGTAATAAAAGAAGCACAAAATGATATCAAAATTGTATCTGAACCCTTTAAAGAAATAATAGAAAAACTCAATATTACTTATGAAGATTTTTTCAAAACACTCCAAGACTTGCAAGATGCAGGGGTTATGAGAAGATTTGCTTGTATATTAAATCATAGAAAAGCAGGCTTTGGTGCAAATGCAATGGTAGCTTGGGATATAGAAGAAGGAAAAGAAGGTGAAAGAATAGGAGAAATAGCAGCTTCGTTTTCAGCAGTTTCTCACTGTTATTTAAGACCTAAATATCCTACTTGGAATTATAATTTATTTACTATGATTCATGGAAAAACAAAAGAAGATACACAAGCAGTGATTGAAAGTATTCAAAAAGAAATACCATATAAATCAAATATGCCACTTTATTCATCAAGAGAATTTAAAAAAATTAGAATCAAATACTTTAGTGATGAATTTAAAATCTGGGAAGAAAAATATATTAAATAAGGAATAAAAATGGAACTATTTTTAAAATTAGAAGCTGGTTATCTAGGAATTGCAGCCTTTGCATTAGTCATAACATTAATTGTAACGACAAGACCTTTTATGCCAAAAGGTGCTCTAAAAAAAGGCTTTCTTTTAATGTTTTCACTTTCTTTTACATTTATAGCATTACATTATTATGTAACTTCAAGCAGAATTTCAGAAGTTGAAACTGCTTTTAATAGTGGTGAAAAAGTACTTTGTGAAAGTCGTGCAGTTAGAAAAGTTGCCCAAAGTGTTAGTATTGAGAAATCAAATGAATGGTCTTTAAAAGATCACATGTTTAGTTCACCTAATTATTCAAGAGAATTTTTTTCAGCTAGATGTATTAAATATGTGCCAATAACTCTATCTAAATAATTACACAAGAAGTAAAATAAATCAAATTTTACTTCTTTTAATAAATACTTCTTATTCACTAAATTTCATATAAATTATCTATTAATTACACAAATATTGAAATTGTTTATATAATATACAATTTTGCTATGTAATTGCTACATTTAAAATATACAATTATTTCAGATTAAAATAAAAAGGATTAAAAAAATGAAATTTTTAAAAACTGCTTCATTATCAGTTGCTGCATTAGCTTTAGCTTCAAGTGTAGTATCTGCTGATACTCTAGATAATGTTAAGGCAAAAGGTACACTATCTTGTGGTGTTTCTACTGGTATTGCTGGTTTCTCTGCTACAGATTCAAGTGGTCAATGGAAAGGTTTAGATGTTGATATGTGTAAAGCTGTTGCATCTGCTGTTTTTGGTGATGCTTCAAAAGTTAAATATGTTCCTTTAACTGCAAAAGAAAGATTTACAGCTTTACAAAGTGGTGAAATTGATATGTTATCAAGATCAACTACATGGACAAATACTAGAGATACTTCTTTAGGTCTTAACTTCGCTGGTGTAAATTATTATGATGGTCAAGGTTTTTTAGTTTCTACTAAAATTGGTGTTAATTCAGCTAAAGAATTAGATGGTGCAACTGTTTGTATTCAAGCGGGAACTACAACTGAGTTAAACTTAACTGATTACTTCAAAGCTAATAAAATGACTTATAAACCTATTACTTATGATACATCTGGTCAAACAATTGAAGGATTTAAATCAGGAAGATGTGATGTTGTAACTTCTGATGCTTCTCAATTATATGGTCTAGTATTAAAAGTAAAAGATCCATCTTCAGTTAAAGTACTTCCTGAAATTATTTCAAAAGAACCTTTAGGACCAGTAGTTAGACAAGGTGATGACAAATGGTTTAATATCGTTAAATGGTCTCATATTGCAATGTTAAATGCTGAAGAATTTGGTATTACTAAAGCAAATGTTGATTCAATGAAAGGTAGTAAAAACCCTGGAATTAAAAGAATCTTAGGTGAATCTGGTGAAGCTGGTAAAAACTTAGGTTTAGATGCTAAATGGGCGTACAATATTATCAAAAATGTTGGAAACTACGGTGAGTCATTTGAAAGTAATGTTGGTAAAGATTCTCCACTTAAAATTTCTAGAGGTTTAAATAATCTTTGGACTAAAGGTGGATTACAATACGGAGCACCAATTAGATAGTCAAATATAAATTTAATATATACACATCTAATTAAAAAAAAGGGGAAATTTAATTTCCCCTTTTTTAATGACAAGGCAAACAAATGAAAACACACAAAAAAGCTCGACAAAAAGAGGTTGCTTTTTATAATAACCCCGAAAATAGAGCCATAATATATCAAGTACTTGCACTTGCAGGTATCTTTATCTTTACCTATTTCATTTTAAACAATATGTTTGAAAATATTGAAAAACGTGGGATTAATACAGGATTCGATTTCTTAAGCAGCGAAGCTGGCTTTGGAATCTTACAATCACTAGTTGCATATGACGAATCAGATTCACATGGAAAAGTATTTCTTGTTGGATTATTAAATACTATTTTAGTTTCTGTAATTGGTATTATATTTGCAACAATAATTGGACTTTTAGTTGGAATTGGAAGATTATCAAAAAACTTTATGGTTTCAAAATTATCTATGATTTATGTTGAAACATTCAGAAATATTCCTATATTACTACAAATTCTATTTTGGTATAATGTTGTATTAGCTTCACTTCCGAGTCCAAGACAAAGTATATCTTTCTTTGATTCAATTTTCTTTAATAATAGGGGTTTATATATTCCAAGACCTATTTTAGAAAGTGGATTTACAGCAGTAATTATTGCATTTATTATTGCAATTGCATCTGTAATTTATCTAAAAAAATGGGCAACTAAAAGACATGATGAAACCGGAGAGGATTTTCCTTTATTTTGGGTTTCTATTGGTATTTTAATAGCAGCACCTACCTTAGTATTCTTTTTAAGTGGAAGTCCTGCAACTTTAGAGTTTGCAGCACTTAAAGGGTTTAACTTTACAGGTGGTTGGACTTTAATTCCTGAATTATTAGCACTTGCTTTTGCACTTAGTATCTATACAGCTACTTATATTGCCGAAGCTGTTCGTGCTGGTATTGAAGCTGTTCCAAAAGGGCAAAAAGAAGCAGCTGCTGCTTTAGGATTAAAAGATAGTACTATTTTGAAAAAAGTTGTATTACCACAAGCGCTTAGAGTAATTATTCCACCAGTGATTAATCAATATCTTAACTTAGTTAAAAACTCCTCACTTGCAACTGCAATTGGATATCCTGAGTTAGTTACAGTTTTCTCAGGTACTTCGCTAAATCAAGTTGGTCAAGCAATTGAAATTATTCTTATGACAATGGCAGTATATTTAACTTTAAGTATTATCATCTCTATTTTAATGAATTACTTAAATTCAAGAATGCAAATAAAGGAGAGATAAGATGGCAATTTATGAAAAATTAGAAGCTAAACCAGCTCCCCAAGGAACAAAAGGAATAGTACATTGGGTTAAAGAAAACCTTTTTCCTTCTGTTTTAAGTTCGATATTAACAATTATCTCTTTTTATATTCTTTATATTACTATTCCTCCATTATTAGATTGGATGATCTTTGATGCAACTTGGAGTGGAACAAAAGAAGAAATTACAAAAGATGGTGCTAGATGGATTTTTATTTTTGAAAAATTCAATCAGTTTATTTATGGTTTTTATCCAGAAGAATTATATTGGAGACCTAATTTAGCCTTAGTAATTTTTGTTGCATATATAATTGCTTTCAAAAGAGTTAATGTTAAATTAAAAGCATTTATTATTATTTCTTTTCCAATTATCACTTATACTTTAGTAGCTGGTGGTTTTGGTTTAGAACACGTTGAAACAGAAAAATGGGGAGGATTACTTCTAACTATTATTGTGGCTTCTGTTGGTATTGTTGCATCTTTTCCAATTGGGATTTTATTTGCACTTGGTCGTCAATCGAATATGCCAATTATTAAAACTATATCTGTTTTATATATTGAGTTTATTAGAGGTGTTCCTTTAATTACATTACTATTTATGTCATCTGTAATTTTACCTTTATTTTTTCCTGAAGGAATGGATTTTGATAAGTTACTGCGAGCTTTAATTGGTATTACATTATTCCAAGCTGCTTATATTGCAGAGGTTATAAGAGGTGGATTACAAGCAATTCCAAAAGGTCAATATGAAGCTGCTGATGCAATGGGACTTTCTTATTGGCAATCAATGGGATTAATTATTCTTCCGCAAGCACTTAAGATATCAATACCAAATCTTGTAGGATCATTTATTTCACTTTTTAAAGATACTACTCTAATTTTAATTATTGGGTTATTTGATATTTTAGCAATGGTTACATTAACAAATAGTGATACAAATTGGTTAGGATTCGAAACAGAAGGTTACGTTTTTGTAACAATGATATATTGGGTTATTTGTTTTAGTATGTCTAAATATGCTAAATCAATTGAAGATAAATTTAATACAGATCATAAATAGTAAAGAATAGGAAGAATTATGAGCAAATTAGAAAATATGATAGAAATGAATGAAGTTAACAAATGGTATGGAGATTTTCATGTACTTAAAGATGTTAATTTAAAAGTAAAAAAAGGTGAAAGAGTTGTAATTTGTGGACCATCAGGATCTGGAAAATCAACTACTATTAGATGTATGAATAGATTAGAACCTTTTCAAGAAGGTCAAATTATGATTAATGGTTTAGAATTAACTGAAGATGTTAAAAGAATTAGAGAAGTTAGAACTCATGTTGGAATGGTATTCCAACATTTTAATCTTTTCCCTCATCTTTCAATTTTAGAAAATTTAATTTTAGCACCAACATGGGTTGGTAAAAAGCCTAGAAAAGAAGCAATTGAAACTGCAATGCATTATTTAGAGCGAGTAAAGATTGCAGACCAAGCTGATAAATATCCAAATCAATTATCTGGTGGACAACAACAACGTGTGGCAATTGCAAGATGTTTATGTTCAAATCCAGATATTATGCTATTTGATGAACCAACAGCAGCACTTGATCCTGAAATGATTGGTGAAGTTTTAGATGTAATGACAGAATTAGCAGATGATGGAATTACAATGGTTTGTGTAACACATGAAATGGGATTTGCAAAAAAAGTTGCTGATAGAGTAATTTTTATGGATGCAGGTCAAATAGTTGAAGAAAATGAGCCAAATGAATTCTTTGATAATCCACAATCTGATAGGTTAAAAATGTTCTTAGAACAAATATTAGACCACTAAAACTTAAAAATAAAACGAATACTAATGATTAGTATTCGTTCTTTTCTTTAAACAAATCTACAAGACCTAAAAATTATTAAAATAAAAAAAACTTATACTTTAATTTTAAATATGTTAGAATTTATCTGTAAAAAGGATAGGTTGTGTCAAAAAAGAAATTATTTCTTGGAATATTATTAATTATAATTTCTTTTACTATGATAGCATTTATTAATTTTATATATTTATTTAGTGATTCTGGAAAAATCCAAAAAGAACTTAATGTTAATTTTAAATTCTTAAAAGAAGAAAAAAAAGATATAGCAATTTTATATTTTGGATATACAGGATGTTCAAACATTTGTATAATTGCCTTGAATCAACTTAACAATTTATATAAAACAATAGATAAAAAAAGAGTCTCAGTCTATTTTATAAATCTTTTAACAAATGCAGATAAAAATTTAACTAACGATTATGTTAAGTCTTTTAATAAAGATTTTACTGCTTTAAATTTTTCAAAGCAAGAACTTTTTAAAATTACAACAAAATTAAAAGTAAATTTTGCACCCTCATTGTTAAATAAAGAAGAGATAAATCATACTGGATTTTTATATCTATTTCAAAAGAATGATAAGGGATATAAACAAAAATATGTTTATACAAATACACCTTATGATATAGATTTAATAAAAAAAGATATAAATAAAATCTTAAAGGATAAATAATGAAAGAAAAATTACATATGTTATTTCCAATATTTAGTAATTTAGAAGATAAAATTAAAGTAATCTTAACAAAAGATTATGAAGATAGTGATAAGTATATGATGATTATTTCATCAGTGTTATTATTAATTACAGTTGGTATTTCTTCTATACCAAATAGTATGTATTTATTTGGCTTAATTACTGGGGGAATACTATTTGCACTTAGTTTTATTGCTTATAAGTTTTTTAAAGGAACAATGATATCAAGAATAATTTTTGGTATTGTTCTTATGAGTTATCCTTCAATTATGATTATTCAAAATTCTGGAATGATTGAAATGCACTTTGCTTACTTTATTCTTGCTGCTACACTTGCTAGATACAAAGACTTAACAGCATTATTATCTGCAACTTTAGCAGCTGTTATAAATCACGTATTATTTACATATTTACAGTTAAGCAATGTTCAAATGAATGGTGAAGTTATAATGTATTTTTCTTATGGTTGTTCATGGGAAATTACACTACTTCATATTGTAATGTTTGCACTTGAAGCAATTTTACTAACATTTATTATTTACTCTTCAATTGCACAATTTATTCTTGCTGAAAGATTAAAAATTCAATCTGATGAAACTTTAAATAAAATCACTCAAGAACAAAAAGAAAATGAAGTAATTATTAATTCAACACTAAGTGTTGTTACTGAAGTAAAAGCTGGGATTATGACAAGAAGAATTGAAGGTTCAACTTCAAATGAAAGCGTTAATTCATTAAAAAATCTTCTAAATGAAATGCTTGAAAATCTAGAAAAACTTTTAGGTGAAGATTTAAATAAATTAAGTGATGTATTAAGTAAGTATTCACAACGAGATTTTCTTGCTAAACTTGATTCTAAAACTTCAGGTGAAGTTGGAAATAAAATTATTGAAATGCATGATATGATTACAGAAATACTACAAACAAATCAAGAAGATGGTATCACTTTACAAAATAGTTCAATCCAACTTACTGAAAATGTAAGTACACTTTCTAACAATGCAACAAGTCAAGCAGCATCATTAGAAGAAACAGCTGCTTCAATTGATGAAATTACAAGTAATATCCAACAAACTAATCAAAAAGCACAAGAGATGTCAACAATTTCTAATGACACAAAATCATCTGCAAATGAAGGTCAAAAACTAGCTGATGATACAGCAAAGGCTATGGATGAAATTAATGATACTGTTATAAATATTAATGAATCAATTTCAGTAATTGATCAAATTGCATTCCAAACTAATATTCTTTCTTTAAATGCCGCAGTAGAAGCAGCAACAGCAGGTGAAGCTGGAAAAGGTTTTGCAGTTGTTGCACAAGAAGTAAGAAATCTTGCTACAAGATCAGCTGAAGCAGCAAAAGAAATTAAGAATTTAGTAGAAAATGCAACAGCTAAAGCCAATAATGGTAAACAAATAAGTACTAAAATGATTGATGGCTTTACTCACTTAGAAGCAAAAATTTCTAATACAAATGCATTAATAGATGATGTAACAAATGCTGCGAAAGAGCAAAGTATTGGTATGACACAAATATCTGATGCAATTAATCAACTAGATAGCTTTACACAACAAAATGCTGCTATTGCAGACAAAACAAAAGAGATTGCAATTGAGACAAATACAATAGCATCAAGAGTTGTTCAAAATGTTGATAAAAACAGTTTTGAAGGGAAAGATACTAAACGTAAAATAGAAGAAAAACAAGATTTTGTACAAAAAGAAGTAATAAGAGAAGTTACAAAAGAAAAAGTTACTAAGAAAACAAGTCCAATTAAAAAAGAAATCACTGAAAAAGTTGATACAGACGAATGGGAAAGCTTTTAAAATATAAATCTTAACCATATTAAAAAGTAGCAATATTTCTACTTTTTAATATCATCAACTACTAGCTAACCAAACTCCAATAATCATCATTAAGGTACCTGCAACTTTATTTACTAATCTAACGTTTGAGCTATCTTGAAGTAGTTTTCGTAAAGTTTTACCTCCACTTGCATAAATAATTAAACATAAAAATTCTAAAAGTAAAATCATAATTATTAGTACAACTAGTTGTGAAGTCATAGGCAAAGAATCATCAATAAAAGGTGGTAAAAGTGCTATAAAAAATGCCCAACCTTTTGGATTTGCAATTGCTGTTATAAAACCTTGAATAGCTAAACTTTTCTTTGAAATATTGTAATTACACTCATCAAGGTTAATTGCCATCTTCCCGCGTGAAAGCCACATTTGAACTCCCAGATAAATCAAATAAGCTCCACCACCATATTTTAAAACTAAAAAAATTGTAGGATATTTAAGCATAATTGTAGCAACACCAATAACAGAGGAAGTTGCAACTAAAGCAACTCCAAGTAATTCTCCATACATCATATAAAATGTTTTCTTTAAGCCAATGCTCATTCCCATACTTAAAGATAATGTCATACACATTCCTGGAGTAATTGATACTACAAAAAATGTAGGAATGAATACAGCAAGTAAAGCTAAGTTTATAAAATCCATAATAATCCTTAATTAAAAAAGGATTATACACAAAAAAATAAGATACTAATTAATCATTTCGTATGCTTTTTTTATATCTTTAGTTTTTTTTGCAGCTATTAAAAACATTGCCGCATTTAACTTAGCTAGTTTTTCTAATTCATCACTTGGATTTCTTGTCATATTTAAAGATTCTTCTTTACTTATTATAGTAGTAGATTTTTTATAATTAATACCAAAGTATTCAGGGTCTATTAAATGTTCACTTATATCTCCATCATTATTTAACCAATATTTACACTTAGAAAAAATCTCTGGTGTTCCTTCATTTCCTTTAATAATTACCAAATGTTCATAATTTTTTCCAAATAGTTCATTATACTTTACAACATAAGGTTTATGAAAAGCTGCATTGATTGCATATTTAGAATTTCCTGGATTTAGCAACTTCTCTACTGTATTAAAAGCAGTTCTTAATCCTAAGATATTTCTAATTTTAGTTAAATCACTTAACTCTTTAAAATAGTCTGCTCTATCGAAATAATGGATATTATTATCTAATTTAATGTTTGCATTTAATTCTTTTAAGGTTAGACCTTTTTTAGCAGGTTGTAATTCGTCACCACTAATAACCAAATTCAAATCAAACTTCTTTAAATGTTTTGAAACTAAAGGTAATATATATGGATTATCTGCTTTTCCATCAAATGGATAACCTAACTCGATTGAGTTTTCAACAGTTTTTCTTTTTATATATTTATCACATACATTAAAAGTTATTTTTAGTTCTTCTATTGTTTCAAGACGAACTCTCCATCCTAATAAAAACGCAGCAATTTGTTCAGAATGTACATTTTGATTTAAAATCGACTCCATTGCATCTATCATTTCTTCTTTTTTTAATTCTCTGTTAGATTTTGGACCAGTTCCAACTGCTCTAATATATTCATGAAAGGCCATAGTTTCCCCTGTTACTTAATATAGGACAAATTCTATCTTAATTTAAACTTAATTTGCTTGACATTAGTCAATTGATAGATAGTAATTAATTGCTATAATTCTTAAGTAAAAAATTAACTTGATTAAAGGAGAAAGTATGTCGCTATCAAGAAGAGATTTTCTTAAAAGCTCAGCAGCAGCTTCAGCAGCAGCAGCAATTGGTATGAATGTACCAACAGAATTAGCAGCAAAAGCAACTGCAGCCGAAGGTGGTTGGAGATGGGATAAAGCAGCTTGTCGTTTCTGTGGAACTGGATGTGGAATTATGCTTGCTACTAAAGGTGGTAAGATTGTTGCAGTTAAAGGTGATCCAGCAGCACCAGTAAACAGAGGTCTTAACTGTATTAAAGGTTACTTTAATGCTAAGATTATGTATGGAGCTGACAGATTAAAACAACCATTATTAAGAGTAAATGCAAAAGGTAACTTTGATAAAAAAGGTAACTTCGCACCAGTTTCTTGGGAAAGAGCTTTTGATGAGATGGAACTTAATATCAAAAAAGCTTTAAAAGAAAGTGGACCTGAAGGTGTTGGTGTATTTGCTTCTGGGCAATACACTGTTATGGAAGGATACGCAGCTCAAAAGATGATGAAAGGTGGATTTAGATCAAATGCAATTGATCCAAATGCTAGACACTGTATGGCATCTGCTGTTGTTGGTTTCTACCAAACTTTTGGAATTGATGAACCATCTGGTTGTTATGATGATATTGAGCTTACTGATACTATTGTATCTTGGGGTTCTAATATGGCAGAAATGCACCCTATTTTATGGTCAAGAGTTACTGATAGAAAATTATCTGCTCCTGATAAAGTTAAAGTAATTAATATTTCAACTTATAGACATAGAACTTCTGACTTAGCTGATAGTGAAATCATTTTCACTCCAAATACAGACCTTGCTTTATGGAATTATATTGCAAGAGAAATCGTATATAACGCACCTGAATCAATTGATTGGGATTTCGTTAAAGAACATATCGTATTTGCAGCATCTCCTGTTAATATGGGTTATGGTATGAGAAGAGCTGGTGAAAAATCTATTGTTGATGGTAAATATTCTAAATTAGAAATGGAAACTATTGATAAAGAAATGGTTAAAGTTGTTTCTGAAACTGAAGCACCTGCATTAGCTCCTTATGGATATAAAGCTGGCGATAAAATGGAAAATAAACCAGCTGGTCTTAAACACTGGGAAATTTCTTTTGAAGAGTACAAAAAATTCTTAGAGCCATATACTTTAGATTATGTTGCAAAAATTTCTAAAGGTAATCCTGATGAAGATATCAATAAATTTAAAGCTAAATTACAAGAATTAGCAAACCTTTATATTGAAAAAAATAGAAAAGTTGTATCTTTCTGGACTATGGGAATGAATCAACATACAAGAGGAACTTGGGTTAATACTTTAGCATACAATGTTCACTTCTTATTAAATAAACAAGCTAAGCCAGGTTCTGGAGCATTCTCATTAACAGGTCAACCATCTGCTTGTGGAACTGCAAGAGAAGTTGGAACTTTCTGTCACAGATTACCTGCTGATATGATGGTAGCAAATCCTAAACACAGAGCAATTACAGAAAAAGCATGGCAAGTACCTGCTGGAACTTTAAATCCTGTTGGAAACCAACATATTATGAAAATCCACAGAGATATTGAAGATGGTGTTGTTAAATTTGCATGGGTTAATGTTTGTAATCCTTACCAAGATACAGCATCTGCTACTCACTGGATTAAAGCAGCAAGAGAAATGGATAACTTTATTGTAACTTCTGATGGATACCCTGGTATTTCAGCAAAAGTTTCTGACCTTATCTTACCATCTGCTATGATTTATGAAAAATGGGGAGCTTACGGAAATGCTGAAAGAAGAACACAACATTGGAGACAACAAGTATTACCAGTAGGTGATTCAATGTCTGATACATGGCAATGGGTTGAACTTTCAAAAAGATTTACTGTAAAAGACGTATGGGGTGAACAACCACTAAGAGGTGGAAAAAAATTACCAGACGTAATAGCAGCAGCAAAAGCAATGGGATATACAGAAGATACAACTATGTATGAAATTCTTTTTGCAAATGAAAAAGCAAAATCTTATAAAGTTGATTTAGAAGATCCAATTCAAGCTGGTTATGATAACTCTGAAGCACTAGGTGATTCAAGAAATGTGATTGGTTCAGATGGTAAAGTATTTAAAGGATACGGATTCTTTATTCAAAAATACTTATTTGAAGAATACGCAGATTTCGGACGTGGACATGCTCACGATTTAGCTGATTTTGATACTTACCACAAAGTAAGAGGACTTAAATGGCCAGTTGTTGATGGTAAAGAAACTCAATGGAGATTTAATACTAAATACGATCCATACGCTAAAAAATATGGTAAAGATGGAACTGATTTTGCATTCTATGGTACATTAGCAAAAGCATTATCTCAAGGTGATTTATTAGGTGTTAAAGAAAAAGCTAAAAAATCATTAAAAAATAAAGCTAAAATATTTGCAAGACCATATATGGATCCTCCAGAAGTTCCAGATGAAACTTACCCAGTATGGTTAAGTACAGGTAGAGTTTTAGAACACTGGCATTCAGGAACTATGACTATGAGAGTACCTGAATTATATAGAGCAGTACCAGAAGCATTATGTTACATGCACCCTGAAGATGCTAAGAAATATGGTGTTAAACAAGGTGGTTTAGCATGGGTTGAATCTAGACGTGGAAAAGTTAAAGCTAGAGTTGAGACAAGAGGAAGAAATAGACCTTCAAAAGGTTTAGTATTTGTACCTTGGTTTGATGAGAAAGTTTTCATTAACAAAGTATGTGCTGATTATACTTGTCCTCAGTCAAAACAAACAGACTTTAAAAAGTGTGCAGTTAAAATTTATAAAGCGTAAATAAGGAGGGTGTATTGTTTTGAGCAATATTAATCCTTCAATTAAAAAAGAGTCAAAAATGAATACTGGTAAAAAAAGTCCTATTAATGATAGAAGAAGATTTTTCCTAACAATTGCAAGAGCTATTGGTCTTGCAGTTTTAGGAGGTCTTACATGGAGTGCATATGTTAGTGAAGTTACAGCAAATAGACTAATATTAAGACCTCCTGGTGCTCTTGAAGAAGAGGACTTTTTAGCAACATGTATTAAATGTGGTATGTGTGTTGAAGCATGTCCATTTGATACATTAAAATTAGCAAAACCAGGTGATAATAAACCTCTTGGTACTCCATTTTTTGAGCCAAGAGATGTTCCTTGTTATATGTGTCCTGATATTCCTTGTGTTCCTGTATGTCCTACAGATGCACTTGATATTTTCTCGGTGCAAAATGACAAAAAAGAACTAGATATAGCTAAAGCAGATATGGGTGTTGCAGTTATTGATGATAATTCTTGTATTGCTTTTTGGGGAATTCAATGTGATGCATGTTATAGAGCTTGTCCTCTTTTAGGAGAAGCTATTAGCATTGAATACACAAAGAATGAAAGAACAGGTAAACACGCATTTATGAAACCAATCGTTCACGCGGACGTATGTACTGGTTGTGGAATGTGTGAAAAAGCTTGTGTAACTGATAAAGCAGCGATTTTTGTACTTCCTAGAGAAGTTGCAGAAGGAAAAGCAGGTGATTATTATATCAAAGGCTGGGATAAAACAGATGAAAAAAGACTTGAAAATGCAACAAGTAAAGAAACAAGAACTGAAATTAGTAAAGATTCTGCATTAGATTCTTTAAATGACTCAGGAGACTTATACTAATGAAAACACTATTAGATAAATATAGATTTTTAATAGCAAGAAGAATCTCACAAGTTTTAATTATGGTTTTATATGTAATTGCGAATGTATATGGAATAAATTTTCTAACAGGAAATTTATCTTCATCATTATTAGCAGGAATTATTCCTCTTAGTGATCCATATGCAGTATTACAAATGTTTGTTGCAGGTGCAGTAATATCAATTGATATTATTGTTGGAGCTTTAATCATTACAATTTTTTATATGACTGTTGGTGGTCGTGCTTTTTGTTCTTGGGTTTGTCCTGTAAATATGATTACAGATTTAGCAAACTATTTAAGAAGAAAACTTGGATTTAATCAAATCCAAAAAAAGCAACCAGCTTCACGAAATATAAGATATTGGGTACTTGCTATTAGTTTAGTTATTTCATTTTTTATGGGATTAGCTGCATTTGAGTTTATTTCACCAATCTCTATGGTTCATAGAGGAATTATATTCGGTTTAGGTTTTGGTTGGGCTGCAATACTAGTAATATTTCTTTTTGATTTATTTGTTTTAAAAAATGGCTGGTGTGGACATGTTTGTCCTCTTGGTGGAGCTTATTCACTAATAGGGAAAACTAGTCTAATTAGAGTTCATCATAATGCACCAAATTGTACAGCTTGTATGAAATGTAAAGAAGTTTGTCCTGAAGTACAAGTTCTTCATATGGTTACAAAAGAATCAATTCCCGTATTAAGCGGAGAATGTACAAATTGTGGAAGATGTATTGAAGTGTGTGATGATGATGCTCTTAATTTTTCAATTAAGAATTTAAAAAAAGGAAAAGATAATGAAGTTAGGTAAATTAACTTTAGCAATTGCTGCAGTAGCAACTTTATACGCTACAACAATGAGTGCTGCAGAAAAGACTGTTAGTGAAGAATCTTTAGGATTAAGAAAAACAACTATTTATAGTGAAAAAGATACTACTGCTGATAAAGTAATGTATGGAACAGATGCAGCAGGTACATCTAAGAAAATCAAAAGAGCATTTCAAGATGCTCCACCAATGATTCCTCATGATGTAGATGGTATGTTACCAATTACTATTAATAATAACCAATGTACAATGTGTCATGAACCTGCAGTTGCAGAATCAATGGGCGCAACACCAATTCCTAAATCACACTTTATGGATTTTAGACCAAAACATAAATTTGATGGGAAACAATTTACAAAATCAATTGATAATATGAAAAATGAAGTTTCAGTAAAACCAATTGAGCAATTAGCAGGAGCAAGATTTAATTGTACTCAATGTCATGCACCTCAAACAACTGGTAAATTAGCAGTTAAAAATAATTTTGAAGCAGCTTTTACTAAAAAAGATGGTGAATTTAAATCAAGCTGGGATGAAGTAATCCTTGATGACTTAGATACATTAAAAAAATAAGTATTAGTTATGGAAAGAAGAGAGCTATTTAGCTCTCTTGCTTCTTCTTTTAAAACAAAAGAAAAGCAAGAGATTATTTTAAGACCACCTTATTATAAAGATGAAGAAGTTTTTTTAACAAACTGTATAGAGTGTGATGGAATTTGTAGTACTGTTTGTGAAGAAAATATTATCGTTATAAAAGATGATAAAACTCCAATAATTGACTTTTCCTTAAATGGATGTACATATTGTGATGAATGTGCAATTGCTTGTCCAAATGAAGTTTTATCTATTGAAGATAAAAAGAATATAAATGCTAAAATACAAATAGATATAAGTACTTGTTTAGCATGGAATGATACTATGTGTTTTTCTTGTAAAGATCCTTGTTTTGATGAAGCTATCGATTTTTTAGGTATGTTTAGACCTGAAATAAATGATAACTGTACATCATGTGGATTTTGCATAAAAGTATGTCCAACACAAGCTATAAAAATAATCTAATAAAGGAAAACTATGACTTTTATCAAAGCAGCTATTTTTCTAGTTTTATTTCTTTTTACATTAAATGCAAAAGATATAAATCCAAGCTACACATATTTAGCAAGTGGTGGTATTACAGATCTTGTAATAAAAAATGGTAAGTTATATGTAGCAACAAAAGCATCAAAAGTAGATATTTTTGATATAAACACAAAAGAAAAGATATCTTCAATTACATTACCTAAAATAAAAGATTTTATGGGTGATGAAATTAATTCTAAAATATATAGTGTTGATGTTTTAAAAGACTCAATACTAATACTTTCACAAGGAAACAAAGGTGGAAGAGCTATAAATATTTATAAAGATTCAAAGCTAAAAGAAATAATTTCAGCAAAAGAAAAAATGTATATTGCACGTGCAAAATTTGTATCAGAAGATAAAATATTATTTGCACTTTTATCAAATGAATTATATTTATATGATTTAAAAACAAATAAAAAAATATATGATATACAATTATCACAATCAAAGTTTTCTAACTTTTCTTTAAACGAAGATAGAAAACAAGTTGTAGTAGCTGATGAAAGTGGTATTTTAAAACTTGTAGATGTTGCTAGTTCTGATTTAATAAAAACATTTGCAAAACAAAACTTAGATAATGTTTTTCAAGTAGATATAAAAAACAATATCATTTTAACAGCAGGTCAAGATAGACGTGCTGCTGTTTATGATATAAAAGCTAATAGTGCTTATCATAAAAACACATCTTTTTTAATTTATAGTGCAGGATTAAGTCCAAGTGGAAAAATTGCAGGAATTGCAAGTAATGAACAAAATGAAGTAAAAGTTTTTAATACTAAAACACAAAGAGATTTATCTATGCTAAAAGGTAATAATACAACTCTTACAAATATTGTATTTATAAATGAGAAAGAAGTTTTTGTCACAAGTGATGATGAAAGAATAAATTACTATAAAATTGATTAAGATTAATTGATTAAAACAAAAGGATTATAAAATGAACGTTTCAAGTATTGTAGTGCAAACATTACCAAAGTATCTAGATGAAGTAGTAGAGTCTTTAAAAAAATGTGATGTATGTGATTATCATATGCATGATGAATTAGGAAGAATTATTATTACTATTGAAGGTGCTGGAGTTGAAGAAGAGCTAAAGAAATTAAGAGTAATAGAAGCAATTCCACATGTAGCATCAGCTGATATGCAAATGGCATATAGTGAAGATGAGTTAAGTGCACATATGGAAGTTTTAGATAATGCGGAAGTTGTACCAAAAGTTTTAAATGACGAAGATATAGATCCTAAAGATATAGTTTATAATGGGGATTTAAAAAAGAAAGATTTAGAAGGTTTTGCAAGAACATTTGATAATACAGGAAAATAATCATGGAATATAATTCAAGTAATTTTTTATTAGAAACAATTGTACCAAGTGAAGAGTTAATCGTATCAAGAACAGATTTAAAAGGTGTTATTACTTATGTAAATGATACATTTGCACAAATTTCAGGATATGAAGCAAATGAGTTATTGGGTCAATCTCATAATGTTGTAAGACACCCTGATATGCCAAAAGCTGTATTTCAAGACTTATGGAATGAATTACAAACAAAAGGTAAGTGGTCAGGTTATGTAAAAAATTTACGAAAAGACCAAGGTTATTACTGGGTATATGCTGAAATTTCTGGTGTATATAAAGATGATAAATTAATTGAATATAAATCTATTAGAACACCAATGAGTTTTGAAAAAAAAGTTGAATATCAAGTTAAATATGACCAACTAAAATTAACTTCTGGTGAATTAATTCGTCATGTAAGTTATTCACCTTATAAAAAATAATTTACAAATATTTCACAAAAATATAGTAAAGTTATCTTATGAAAAAAATATTTATAATTTTAACTTTACTATTACTTTCAATAAGCGGTTTAAATGCTTACTCTTCAAAAATTAAAAAAGTACATGCTATTGGAATTTTTCATGAAAATGGCAAAGGTGAAAATGTTCAACATCTAAAAGAAACAAAAGATAATTACAATGGAACTTGTTATTCAAAAATTGTAATTTTTGGAAATATGAATAAAGATAAAGCAGATGTAAGAATAGGAAATTCTACTGGAGTTTTAACTAAGTCAATTTCAATTTATAACAAGCAAAAAATAAAAATAGCGCAAGAACAAACCTTTATACATAAAAAGGTGACAAAAGGTTATCTTGAAGTAAGAATTAATAAAAAACTATATGATTCAAAAGTTTTTGTAAAATAGCATTTTATTGATTTATGTCATTAACTTAAGATTTTGATACTGATACAATTACACCATAATAAGAAGTTTTATCTCTCCCCTCCTTTTAAAATAAAAAGTCAATATAAGATTTTTCATGATAAAACTTCTTTTATACCTTTCTTAAAAAATCATCCATTACTTATGTTCATTTTCTTTTTACAAAAATTAAAATTTACTTAAATTTATATTCTAATATACAAATTTCAAAAAAAAATACTAACGTAGCATTAAAATAGCATTTTTTATGATATAATTTTTGAAATAGAAGTTTTATCTATTATCTCTCCTTAGTAAAGAAATTACGTAGCTGTAAAATTTTTTTCAGGATAAGACTTCTCTTTTAAACTTTCAATATAAAAATCAAAATAATTACAATCCAAAATTTTTAATAATTACTCATTTACCTTTATTTACTTAATATTTATAACTTGTTTAAACAACAAGCCTATAATTACTTTATAAAAATATGGAGTGATTATTATGGCTATATCAGATATTAGCGGTTGTATTGGGTGTGAAACATGTGTTAAAGTATGTCCAACTGATGTAATTAGAATGAACAGAAAATCAAATAAAGCAGAAATAAAATATGTTGAAGATTGCCAGATTTGTCATTTATGCAGACTCTATTGTCCTGTAGATGCAATAACAATAACATCAGAAAAATCAATTCCAGTAATAGTGTCTTGGGGTTAGAAATGAACTTAAATCTTAAATCCTTATATATGGTATTGCTATTAATATTTTTTGTCTTTTTACCTATGGTTTTTTTTATATTAACACAAATACCACAAAGAAGCATTTTAAAAGATACTATTTCA
This sequence comes from Poseidonibacter parvus, assembly GCF_001956695.1. Taxonomy (NCBI): domain Bacteria; kingdom Pseudomonadati; phylum Campylobacterota; class Epsilonproteobacteria; order Campylobacterales; family Arcobacteraceae; genus Poseidonibacter; species Poseidonibacter parvus. The sequence continues at coordinate 485,820 of NZ_CP019070.1, read as the reverse complement.
ATTATTACAATCCTTGCTTTTTTTGTAGTACTCTTACAATTCTTTTTATCAAATTTAAATATTGGATTAAAGAGCATTTTTCAATCTTCAAAAATTATAAAAATACATAAAATTCTTGGATATACAGCTATACCTATACTATTATTTCATCCTTTTTTAATTGTTGTTCCTAGATTCTTTGAAGTTGGACCAAGACCTCTAGATTCATTTATAAAAATGATTACAACTTTTGATAGCTTAGCAATTATAATAGGTATTATTGGCTGGTGTTTAATATTACTTCTTGGACTTACTTCAATATTAAAAGATAAATTAAAAATGAGTTATAAAGCATGGAAAATATTCCATGGAAGTTTAGCTTTAGTCTTTATAATTTTTGCTTCTTGGCATTCAATTGAAACAGGTAGACATATGAATCTCAGCATGAGTATCTTAGTAATTTTAATTAGCTTAGCAGCTTCTATACTTCTATTTAAATCGTATTTTACAACAAATAAAAACAAAGGATAGAATCATGAAAGAAAATAATACTTCAAGAAGAGAATTTTTAAATATTACAAGTAATGCAATTAGTATGCTTTGGTTAACAAGCTTAAGTTCTACACTTGGATGGGCTAATAATGAAGTAAAGATTAATCTAGAAAACCTAGAAGAGAGTAACTATGAAGTTGATGTTCTAGTAATTGGTAGTGGAATGGCTGGACTCTTTGCAAGTGTAAAAGCTCATGATGCAGGTGCAAAAGTCATGATGGTATCAAAAGGAGGACTTGGAACTTCTGGTCAAACTCCATTTGCAAAAGGAATATTCTCTTATGATGAAGAAAAAGAAAAACTATCTATTGATGAATTTGTTGAAAAAGTTTCAAGATCAGCTTTAGGTACAAATAATAAAACTTATACAAAACAAATGGCACAAAATTCAAAACAAAGAGTTAAAGAATTAAAAGATTGGGGTTTTTTTGAATCAGCTTTATATAATAAATCTTTTTCTAAACCTATTGAAGAAAGAAATATTCCACTTTTAGAACGTGTAATGATAACTCACTTGATTAAACAAGATGGTAAGATTGCTGGTGCAGCAGGATTTAGTTTAGATGATGAAAAGATATATACTTTTACTGCAAAAAGTGTGATTTTATGTACAGGAGCAGGAGGCTTTAAACCTAACGGTTTTCCATTAAGAGATTTAACTCATGATGGAACAATTATGGCTTATAATATAGGTGCAAAAGTTACAGGGAAAGAGTGGAATGATGGTCATGTTGGGAATTCAAAAAACCCTGCAGATGCTTTTGGTAATTGGCATGGAATGTTTGAGAAAAAACCTGAAACTACACAAGTTCAAGTAAATCATCATTTAGGAGTAGATATTAATTATATGGCATATACAAGTGGTAATGATGTGAAAATGGGACCTCCAGGGATGATTACAAGTGATATAAAAGGTGGGCCTTATACTCCTAGTGAATTTAAAATGACTGAAGACCCAAGAGGTGATCATAAACACAGAAAAGGACCTCCTCCTCCAAGAAATGGCAAAAAAGAAGGTTTACCTCCAGGTATGAATGGAACTCCTGTTGGAGGTTCTAGTGCTGGATTAGCAATACATAAATCAGAGGGACTAGTTCCTATAAATGAATTTTGTGAGTCTACAATTAAAGGCTTATATGCTGCTGGAGATGCTCTTGGCTCTTATATGTCAGGTGGTATATATACTCAAATTGGTTCATCTTTGGCAGGATCAGCTGTTCAAGGAGATATAGCAGGAAAAGCAAGTGCTGAGTATGCAAAAAATATAAAAATGACAAAGATTTCAGATAAAAGAATAGCAACAATAAAAAAAGAAATCTTAGAACCTTTAAATAAAAAAGCTGGATATTCTCCTGCTTGGGTAACTCAAACACTGCAAGGAATAATGATTCCAAATTTTGTTTTATATATAAAAAAAGAAAATATGCTAAAAGGTGCTTTAGCTTATGTAGAAGAGCTTGAACAATCTCATCTTCCATATTTAAAAGCAGAAGATTTTCATGAATTAAGACTTGCACATGAAACTATCAATATGATAATAAGTGCAAAAATGAAATTAAAAGCATCATTAATGAGAAAAGAGAGTCGTTGTAGTCATTTTAGGTTAGATTATCCTAATCTTGATAATAAAAACTGGCAAGCATGGATAAATATTTATAAAAGCAAAAAAGGAAAAATGAAGTTTGAAAAACAAGCTTTTGGGACTTGGGCTAAATCTAATATTTCCTAAGTTTCCTTAGGAATTTTAATCACAAATTCAGCCCCACTATACTCATTATTTTCATAAGTATATTTTGCATTATGAACTTCAATACTTCCATTCATACCTTTTACAATTAAGTTATATGTCATATGAAGTCCAATACCTGTCCCTTTAGATTGATGTTTTGTAGTAAAATATAAATCAAAAACTTTAGGAAGAATATCCTTATTTATTCCTCTTGCATTATCTTTTATTTTTATGATTATATTGTTGTTTTCAGTATACGATGTAATGAAAATATATTTGTTTTTAATTTCTCTTTCTAATAATATATCTCTAGAGTTATTAAAAATATTAATCACACATTGAAGAAGTTCATTAGGATAGCCAAATAATTCAAGTTCTTTTTCTATATTAACAATCATGTTAATATTATTATTAGTAATAGAACCTTTTACTAAACTTAGGAACCTATTGATTTCATTACTTAAAGTGAATACAACTTTAGTTCTATCACCTAGAATAAAGTTTCTAAAATCATCAATTGTTTTAGAAAGATATTGAGCATTTTCATTTATATCAATACAAGTTTGCTCAAAGAATTCATCACTAAGTAAGCCATGACTCTTCTGTAATTGCATACCTGTTGCTCCCATAGATATCATAGATAAAGGCTGTCTCCATTGATGGGCAATATTTCCTATCATTTCTCCCATAGATGCCATTTTCTCTGATTTAAAAAGCTTTTCTTGTATATCTAAGTTCTTTTCTACCTCTTCTTTAATTCTTGATTCTAAACTTTCATTTAATGCTTGTAAATCTTTTGTTTTCTTTTCCACAGCAATTTTTAAATCTCTATTAGATTTTTTTAAGCTATATTGTCTATATAAAAATAATAAAGCTATTACAAATACTGCAACTAATAAATATATTATAATTGTATAATTAATTTCTTTTTCATATTTTATAGATATCCAATTACTTAATATCCTTTGATGTTCTAAAACATCCATCTTTTCAACTAGTTTTTCTAAAATATTAAATAATATCTTATCATCATTCCTAACAGCAATTGCAAGTTCCCATTTCTCATCAAACTTTCCAGTTATCTTAAGAGCTGTGCCTAAACCATTTTGGAATTGATAACTAATACTAGCTAGTGTTCCTATATAGCCATATAATTCACCTTGATTAACTTTTTTTAATCCATCTTTAATATCATCAACTTCAATAATATTTATATTTTTATATTTTTTCTTTAATAATTCAACAAAAGCATATCCTTTAGGAATTCCAACACTTTTATTTTTTAAACTTGCAATATTATCAATAAAAGGAACATCTAGTTTTGTAGCAATAACTATTGGTATTTTTAAATACGGAGTTGTAAAATCCATATATTGTTTTCGTTCTGGTGTTTGCATTGCTAAAGATAAAATATCACATTTTCTACTCTTTGCATATTCTATAGATTGATTCCAACTAGTTGTTTTTATTACTCTTATATTTTGATTTATCATCTTACTTAAAACTTTATAATAATCTGCCGTAATTCCTATATGATTACCCTTTTCATCAAGTTTTTCAAAAGGCATCCAATGAGGATCAATACACATATTTATAAACTCTTTTTCATCTAAATATTTTTTTTCTTCTTTGGTTAAACCAATATCATTAACTTGATTATCAGGTATTATACGTGTACTAAACCATTTATTATTTAGTTTCTCCAGTTCTTTTCTTGAGATTAATTTTATAGACTTATTTATAATTGAATATAAAATATCATTCTCTTTTTCTACTCCAATTCTCAAATCTTCTTTTTTTATTGTATTACTATTTAACTCATCAAGAATTTTTATATTTGTATATCCAGCTTCACTAACATATCTTTGTCCACTCATATGATTATTAAATGCAGCATCAACATCTCCAAATGCTAATGCTTTCATATTTTCCTTAGAATTCTTATAAGTTACTAGCTCAAAAAGATTTAAATCTTTTACCGTATCGTAATAATAGATATCTTTTGTTATACCAATTTTCATTCCTTTTAAAGATTCAAAGTTTTCATAATCAAGGAACTCACCTTTACGGGCAAAAATTACATTTGCAATTTGAAAATAAGGCTCTGTAAAGTTTGTAAAACTTTCTCTGTCTTTTTTATATGAAATAGTATCAATTAAATTAAGTTCTTTATTTTTGAATTTTTTTAATATATTACTCCATGTATCCATTTTGATATCTATTTTTAAACCACTTTTTTTAATAATCAAATTTAAATAATCATATGAATATCCATTTGGTTTTCCATTATTTTTAAATGCAAAAGGATAGTAATCTTCTATCATTCCAATTGTTACTGTATTTGTTTTTATATACTCTTTTTCAATATCTGAGAAAGATTCATTTTTTTCTATATTTATTTGTGCTATTACACTTGAGAAAAACATCATAAATAATATTATTATTTTCATTTTATACCCTTATAACAATAGTATATCTTTATTTTAACGATTAATCAATTTAGTAATAATTTTTAGGAGTTTAGAAGAGAGATAAAAGAACTAAGCTTAAGCTTAATTCTTTTACATATATTTTTTAAGAACGTCTGGGATAGTGATACTTCCATCTTCATTTTGATAGTTTTCCATAATAGCAACAAGTGTTCTACCAACTGCTAAACTTGAACCATTTAAAGTATGAGTTAAAATGTTTTTCTTTCCATCTTTATATCTGATTTTTGCACGTCTACTTTGGAATTCTTTTGTATTAGAAATAGATGAAATTTCTCTATATTTATTCTGACCTGGTAACCAAACTTCTAAGTCAATTGTTGTGGCTGCAGAAAAACCTAAATCACCAGTACAAAGCTGCACTTTTTGATGAGATAAACCTAAAGAAGTTAATAAATCACTTGCACAAGAAACCATATCTTCAAATACTTTTTCACTTTGTTCTGGTGTAGTAATAGCAACCATTTCAACTTTATCAAATTGATGTTGTCTAATTAAACCTCTTGTATCACGTCCTGCACTTCCTGCTTCTTTTCTAAAACAAGGAGTATAAGAAGTCATTAACATTGGTAATTCTTCACTTGGAATAATTTCATCATTATAAAGGTTTGTTAAAACAACTTCTGCTGTAGGAATTAAGTATAAATCCTCGTCCTCAATTTTAAATAAATCATCTTCAAATTTTGGAAGTTGACCTGTTCCTTGAAGTGTATTAGTATTTGCCATAAAAGGAACATACCACTCTTCAAAACCTCTTTTAGCATTAAAATCAAGCATATAATTTATAAGTGCTCTCTCCATTTTAGCAGCTTGCCCTCGCATAGCTACAAATCTAGATTTTGCTAATTTAACACCTCTTGGAAAATCTAATGAACCATCTTTTTCACCTAAATCCCAATGTTCTTTTGGCTCAAATGAAAACTCTGGTTTTTCACCAATTGTTTCTAAAACTACATTTTCATTTTCATCTGCTCCATCTGGCACACAATCATCTGGCATATTTGGAACACCTAAAATAATAGAAGTAAGTTCTTCTTCAATTACTCTAACTTCATCTTCTAATACTTGTTTTTTTGCTTTTAATTCATTAATATTAGCTTGCAAAGGAGCAATATCTAGCCCTTCTTTTTTATATCTTCCGAATTCTTTTGATAGTTTATTTTGCTCAGCTGTAACATTTTCCATGTCTTGTCTTTTTTGCTTTGCATTCTGTGAGATAGAGTTTAAGTTGTCTAAAATTTCTTGTGCTACACCTTTTCTTTTTAAGGCACTTGCAACATTGTCAAAATCTTTTTGTAGTAGTTTTATATCAATCATCTTTTCTCTTTGTATTTAATATTTTTTTGAGATTATATCTAAAAATTGCTACAAAGAGATTAGATGAAATAAGTATTATCCGTTCATTTCCATTTTAATTAGAACTTCACCCTCAACATATTGAGTTTTAAATCTATGTTTTTCACAAAAATCTTCGTTCATAATTGTACACATTTCATTTGCTTTTTCTAATGCAGCATCAATTGTTTCACATTCAGTAACTTGTTCAAAGTCTGAATTTCTAAAACAACCACATGCTCTTTCAACTCTTACAATTGCCATCATATTTCCTTTAAATTTTTGCGAATTGTATCATAAACATATTTTAATTAGCTTTTATTACTTTCTTATATATATTTTTATAAAGTTTTGTATAAGATATGTATAAAAAAGATTTTATATGAAAAATAAATTTTTAACTGTCTCTTTTCTAACTTTAATACTAGTAGTTACTTCATTTTACATAACTTCTCAATTTATACAACCTGCTTCTAAAAAAGAGTTTGTAATTGCAACTGGTTCAAAAAATGGTCAATATTATAAAACTGCTTTATTATATAAAGAAGTTTTAGAAAAGCAAAAAGTTAAAGTTAATATTATTACTTCAAATGGTTCTGTTGATAATCTTAATTTATTAAAAAATAAAAAAGTTGATATGGCTTTTGTTCAAAATGGTATCGATTATGACAAAAAAGATGTTCAAATAAAATCACTTGCTTCTATATACTATGAGCCCTTATGGATATTTTATAAAAATGAAAAATATACAATGAATTATATTGTTGAATTAACATCAAAAAAGATATCAATTGGTAAAAAAGGTAGTGGTACATTTGATTTAGCATCAAAGATATTAAGTGATAACAAAATAAATAATACAAACTCTAATATCTTTAACGACTCAAGTAAAGAAGGAAAAGAAAAACTTTTAAGTGGAAAGCTTGATGCAATATTTCTTGTAGGTTCTCCTCATTCTCCTGCCATTAAAGAGTTACTAGAAAATCCTGATATAAATCTTTTTAGTTTTAAAAGAGCAAAGGCATATAGTAGACAATATAACTTTCTTGAATCAATTGAACTCTATGAAGGAACAATAAATTTATATAAAAATCTTCCTTTTCATGATGTAAATCTACTTTCTACAACTGCAACAATTGTAGTAAGAGATGATTTCTCTGAAGAGTTAACAAGATTAGTTTTAAAAAGTATTAAAACTATTCACAATAAAAAAAGTCTATTTGAAGTAGAAAATCAATTTCCAAGTATTGAAAATATAACAATTCCTGCAAGTGAAGAAGCTCAAAGATATTTTGTTTATGGGGACACATGGCTTGAGAAAATTTTTCCTTATTGGATTGCTTCAAATCTTGATAGATTAAAAATTCTTATCATACCTTTACTAACACTTTTAATACCCTTAATAAAAGGTGGTTTTCCACTTTATAAATGGAGTGTTCGTTCAAAAATATATAGATGGTATGATGAACTTCAAGCACTTGATCTAGCTTTAGAAGGCCTCAAAATTGAGGAATTAAGAAGTAAACTTTTAGAAGTTGAAGAATTAAAAAAAGAGATAAAAGCAGAAACAAAAGTACCTTTATCCTATATGGGTGAATATTATGATTTAATAATGCATTTAGAACTTATAATTTCAAAAATACAAAGTAAAATAAACAATAATTAATTTTAGCTACTTTTGCTATAATTACAAAAAAATTACAAGGAAATATATTTTGAGAATTTTATCAGGTATTCAACCTTCTGGAACACTGCACATAGGAAATTACTTTGGTGCAATTAAAAGAATTATTGAATCACAAAATCAGGGAGAACTATTTGCTTTTATTGCATCTTATCATGCATTAACATCAGTAAAAGACAAAGAAGTTTTAGAGCAAAATACCTTTGAAGCAACAGTAAACTTTTTAGCATTAGGAATGGATCCCCAGAAAGCAACTTTTTGGGTACAGCATCATGTAAAAGAGGTTTTAGAGTTGTATTGGTTACTTTCAAACCATACATCTATGGGATTACTTGAGCGTGCTCACTCTTACAAAGATAAAACTGCCAGAGGAATTCAAGCAAACCATGGTTTATTCTCATATCCTGTATTAATGGCTGCAGATATTTTATTATTTGATTCTCAAATAGTTCCAGTAGGAAAAGACCAAATACAACACGTTGAAATAGCAAGAGATATTGCAACTTCAATTAACCATACATATAAACAAGATTTATTTGTATTACCTCAATCAAAAGTTGATGAAGTACTAGCTACAGTTCCAGGAACTGATGGAGCTAAAATGTCTAAATCTTATGGAAATACGATTGATATGTTTAATACAAAAAAGAAAATCAAAAAACAAGTTATGGGAATTGTAACTGATTCAAGAGAACTTGAGGAAGCTAAAGAGTGGGAAAACTGTAATATTTACAAATTATGTGAATTATTTATGAATGATGAAGAGTTAAAAGAATTACAAACTAGATATGAAACACCAGGTGAAGGTTATGGACATTTTAAATTAACTTTATTAGATAAAATGACTGAATACTTTGCACCATATCAAGAAAGAAGAGAACATCTTTTAGCAAATCCAAAAGAAGTACATGAGATATTAGCTTACGGGGCTTCAAAAGCTTCTAAAGTAGCTGTAGAAAAAATGAGAGTATTAAGAGATGTTGTAGGTTTAATATAAATTCTTAATACTTTTGAGTAAGAGTATTTTTTACTTAAGAATTTAAATACTCTTTCATCATAATTCCTAAAGTTACTCTATCTTTTATTTGTAACTTTTGGAATACAGTTGAGATATGAGCTTTAATAGTTCTCTCGGTAATATTAAGCTCATGTGCTATTTCTTTATTTGTAAACCCCTTTGAAACAAACTTTGAAACATCTAATTCTCTTTGACTTAATTCATCTATTTTATCATCATATTTTACTAAGTTTGATAGTGTAGAATTCTCAATAATAAAACTCATTAAATCTGGATTTACCCAAACCTTATCACTTTTGATAACTTTAATAGCTTCTTTTAAATTCATTGGAGTCATATAATTATTACCATAACCTTTTACCCCTTGTTTTAAAAGCTTAAACCCCTTTATATTATCTAACTTTGAACTTAAACATAAAACTTTACTTATTAAAGTAAAAGATAAATATTCTTTTAAATTATCATAATCAAACAAGACTATATCTTCTTTAAAAAAAACAAAATCTTTTATCTCTTTTTCAAAGTATAAATTAGAAACCTTTATCTGATGTTCAATAGCTTTGCTCCATTGTTCATGCAATAATCTATTAGGGGAAATAAAAATTATTCGCATTCTAATTTTCCGTAAATGCATATTGTTTTGTTTTAATAAGTGGTTTTAAAAGATATGTTAGAACCGTCTTTTTTCCTGTTAAGATATCAGCACTTCCTCTCATCCCAGGCATAATCATTAAAGGTTTTTTATCAGTACCTAAGTGATCTTTATCAGCACGAATATAGACTAAATAATATGTATGATTTTCTTGATCTGTTGTTGAATCAGGAGATATCTTTTCAATTGTTCCATCTAATGATCCATAGATTGTAAAATCATAAGCTGTAAATTTCAATGTTACATTTTGCTTGTGATGTAAAAAAGCAATATCTTCTGGTTTTATTTTTGCTTCAATTAAAAGCTTTTTATTTTTAGGAACTATTTCTATTAAATCCATACCAGGTTGTACACTTCCACCTATTGTATTTACATGCATTTTCTTTATATAACCTGTTACAGGAGAAAGGACTGATGTTCTATCAACTTGATCTGCTAACCCCTGATTTTGTTTTGAAAACTGATTTATCTTTCCTATAACTTCATTATATTCTTTTTGCGCATTATTTTTAAATTCTATCTTCGCTTCTTTATATCTATTTTTAGCTTCATTTACAGAAGATGAAACTCTTTTTAATGATAATCTAGAAGATTCTAATTCATCTTTAATACTATTTGCTTCTCTTAGTAGTTTTAAGTATTCAACTTTAGAAACGATTCCTCTTTTTACTAAAGGATCCATAACTTTTTGTTCTTCTCTAATAAGTTTGAAATTTTGATTTAAATGTCTTACTCTAGATCTTATTTCATTTTTTTCTTTCTCTTTTTGAGAAATTTGATCTTTTAATACTCTAAGTTTTGAATCAAGTTGAGAAATATTACTTTTATATAAATCATACTCTTCTTGATAAATATCATTTTTCTCATCAAATACAAATTCTTTATCATTTGCTTCTGCGTATAATCTATTTTTTTGTGCTTTCAAGACATCTATTTCTAATATATTTTTTTCATAAGTAGATGAAGATTGTTTATTTTTTAGTTTTAATAAGATATCACCTTTATTTACTAAGTCACCCTCTTCTACTAGAATCTTAGTAATAATACCACCCTCAAAATTTTGAACAACTTGATTTTGACCATAAGGTATAACTTTACTTTCACCTCTTACTAACTGATCAATATTTGCAAAATATGCCCAGATAAAGAAGCACGTTATTAATAAAAAAATTAGATATAAAAGAACTTTTGTACTATTTGGTACTTTTTCAACTAAGGCTTTAGATACGGAATTTATATATTCGTAATCATTTGTTTTATCTTGTTCTTTCATTATTTAACCTTATTTGATAGTGCATTTAATACATACGATTTTTCACCATCTAAAACTATTTTTCCATTATCAACAACAATTAATCTATCAACTAATTCTAGCATTGAATTTTTATGAGTAGTAAGAATTACTGTTTTATCTTTAATCTCATTTTTTAAAGCACTTATTAGATTTTTTTCAGTAGAAATATCCATACTATCTGTTGGTTCATCTAATAGTAAAGTAGAATAATTACCAACTAATGCTCGAGCTAATGAAATAGCTTTTTTCTGTCCACCAGATAAAGTATCACCTCTCTCCCCTACACGCAAGTCAAAGCCTTCAGGATGTGCATTAACAAAATCTAATAATTGTGCTGTTTTTGTAGCTGTAATTAAGGTTTTATCACTTTCATAAGGGTATTTATATAAAATATTCTCTTTTAATGTTCCATTAAATAGTAAGGTATCTTGGGAAACATAAGCAATATTTTTTCTAACATCAGAGGGTTCTATTTGTTTTATTTCAATACCATCAACAATTATTTCACCTTCATTTGCATCATAAAGTTTCATTAAAAGTTTCATAATTGTAGATTTACCTGAACCTATTTTTCCTATTATTCCTATCTTTTCTCCATGTTTAACCGTAAAATTTAAAGAGTCTAATACTTTTTTATTTTCATTATAAAAGAATGAAACATCTTTAAATTCAAAAGAACCTGAAATATATTCTTTATGAATTGCTGCTTTATTTTTAGATCTTTCTTCTGGAAGATTCATAATATTATCAATCATATTATATGAAGTTTTTGCTTGTTCATAATTACTTATAAGTGAGGCAAACTGTCCCATAGGACCAATTGCACGTGAGCCTAAAATTACAGCTGCTATTAAGCCTCCTAGTGTTAATTCATTTTCAGAAATTGCATATACTCCATAAATTACTATGAAAATTGTTGTAAGTTGTACAAAGAAAGCATTTACATTTGTAATTGATGTTGTTATCATTTTAGTAAATAATGACTTAGTTGAAATATCAGCAGTACTCTCTTCCCACTTCCATCTAAGATGCCCTGAAGCACCTAAGCTTTTAATTGTTTCAAGTCCACTTAAACTTTCAATAAGAATACCATTTTTATAAGATACTGCTTCATTTGATGCTTCTATACTTTTTTGTAATGGATTTCTAATAAGTAAGGAATATATTAGAATAAGTGTAATAAAAATTAAAGGAATTATCACAATAGAGCCTGAAATATAAAAAATAGCAACTAAGAATAAAATAGCAAAAGGCAAATCGACTAAAACAGCCATTGTTGAACTAGAAAAGAAGTTTTTAATAAGTTCAAAGTCTTTAATATTATTTGCAAAAGATCCGATTGATTTAGGTTTATGTTCTAGTTTAATATTTAGTATTTTATCAAATAATTTGGAAGATACTATAATATCAACTTTTTTTGAACTAATATCTATATAATAAGCCCTAATAAATTTTGTAACTAAATCAAATATATATATAATACAAATACCTATAGCCAAGGCCCACAATGTTTCTAATGCAAAGTTAGGAACAACTCTATCATATACATTCATCACAAAAAATGGTGTAGTTAATACAAATATATTAATTAGTATTGATGCTATTATCACATCTTTATATATAGAAAAATTCTTTTTTATTGTACCCCAGAACCAATGACTATCATTTTTTTCTAATAGGGATGGTTTTACTTCACTTTCGAAATGATCTTTTTTTAGTAAAAACATCTCTCCTGAATATAATTCTTCAAGTTTATTTAAATCAATTTCTTCTTGGACTTCTGCAAAATCGTTTACATGAACGATTGCAGTTTGCTTTTTTCTATCAATTTTTTCTAAGATACAAGAAGAGCTATCTTTTAGAATAATAATTGCGGGTAGTATTAATGCAGAGATATCTTTAAACTCTTTTTTTGCATACTTTGACTTAAAACCTGCCTTTCTTGCAAGAGATACAAATAAAGGTTTCCCATCATAAGAGCTTAACATATCAGGAATTTTCTCTTCTTGTTTTAAAGGGAAGCCTTCAATAAGTGTATTTGCACTTATTGACTTATGATAATACTTTAAAAAGTAAATTAAGTTATCAAATAAAGAAGAAGATAGTTTATTATGTTCTAGATTCTTAAACATTAACGAACCTCTAATTTATCAATATATCTACCTTGTAAATATTTAATACCAATATCTTTTAAAAATTCAAATTCTTCTTTACTTTCTACATGTTTCACAATCAAGTAAGCACCAATCGTAGAAGTAATATTTAATAAAATACTATCAGTGATTCTATTCTTATCTACTAAATATGATTTAGAGATTTTTAGATATTCAGGCTTAAGAATCTTTAAATAATCTAAATTATCATTATCAAACGTAAAACTTTCAATTGCAAACTTATGTTTAGTTTTAGATATCTCTTTTGTAAAATATTTATAATCTTCTAGGTATTCTAAAATCTCAGAATTTAAACATTCGAAGTAAAATATTGTGTTAGAGTTAGTAAATTTTGATTTTAACTCATTAATTAACCAATCAACACTTTCTTTATTTGATATAAAATCAGATGTTAAGTTCAGAACTGCATTATCTTTATTCTTATTTTCTATTTTATCTTTAAATATTTTTTCAATAATTTGTTTTTCTAGCTGACAAGTCCAACCCATTGAATGAATAATAGATAAAAAATCACCTGGGAAATATACTGCTCCTGTATCATCTTTTAATCTAGTATAATACTCTTTCATATATGTTTTATTAGATAAAATATCTACAACATTTTGAGTATCAAATACTAAACCATCATTTTTAAAGGCCCATTGTAAAAGTTCAATCCATTCTTGTTTTGTAAACTTTACATCTTCCTCTAGGTAGTTTAATTTTAAAGTTTTATTTTGCATAGCAATAGATAAAGATTGATCTGTTTTTGACAAAATAGCTTCAACTGAAGTATTTTGTACATAATTTGAAATACCAAATGCAATTTTTACATCAAATAACTCATTTAACTTTGTATCTTTTATATACTTTTGAACTTTAGAGTATATTTCATTCCATTTTTCATTTACATCTTCATATAAGGTATTAGGAAGAAGTATTCCAAAACTACCTTCAGTTAATACCGAAAAGACTATATTTTTATTAGAAGAAAAGTTGTTATTAATTTCATCAATGATAAAAGATTTAAAAGCAAAATAGTTTTTAAAGCCTACTTTTTTCTTAAATGAAATTTCATCTTTTATTTCAATAAAAGTTAATAATCCATGAGAATTTTTTAAATAAGAGTTTAGTTTTACAATTAAATAGTTCTTATTCCCTAAATTTGTATCACTATCTTTATACAATAAATTATTATATTTATTTAATGTTTCAACTTCTTTATTAAATATTGTTTCCATTTTAGAAATTGTTTTATTCATAGCATGTACAACATTTTTAAATTCTATAGTATTAGGTAGAGTTTTTTCAACTATAAATTCATTATTATCAATTGCTTTAGCTTGAAGGCTTAACCTTTTTAAAGGTTTTAACAATTTATCAATAAAGAAGTAAAATAGCACAAGTAAAACAATTGTTAAAATTAAAAATATATTAGAAATAGATTTAAAAGTATCCCACATCTGATTATTTGCATAATCTTGATGAATTTTTACTTCTATTGTTCCTACATTTATCCAACCTTTCATAATATTTGCAGTTGAACTTGGTGCATTTATTTCAAATATCTTAGCAAACCATTTTGGTGTATTTACTACTTCTCTTGGACTTGAAAGTTTCACTTTTACATTTTCATCTATATCATAAATAGCAATATATTCATAAAAACCATTATCAACAGTAGCACTTAGCATACCCTCAATAGTTGCTATATCTTCAAAATCTACTGCTTTACTTATAGATAAACCTAAAAAAGAAGCACTATTTTTTGCATTAGAATTTAATTGATTTTCTATTAGACTCTTATCATAACTTAATATGAACCAAAGTAAAATAGTAAGCATAAATACTAAAAAAGTTGTAATTAAAATTGTTAATTGTTTAAATAAACTCATATTTTTTCCTGTCTGATATTCTCTAAAAGTCTTCTAAATTTTAAACTCTGTGAAGCTTTAAATTTACTATTACTTTTTCTATTTAATCCTGCACTTTTTGCACTAAAACTATAAATTGGCACAATATCCTGCCTTTTGGAAGCAGGCAATGCCTTATAATTTATTGAGTCTAAGATTATAGGTATGGATTTTTTACTTTTATAATATGTTAACACCATGTATGAAACTTTTTTTTTCTTTGATTTAACATAAGTGAATGATAACTTATTACTATCCATTTTTAAATCATTTACTAAAGTAAAATACTTAGCAAAAACAAAATCTTCACTATCACCTTTGTCTTTTGCTAAAAATTCGTAAGGAGTCGCCCAGTAATCTTTTTTATTCCATACTTTTAAGTCAGATGAATATTTTACTTTATTAAAAAAATTATTTATTGTTTCTATTTTCTCAATATCACTTTTATTTCTTACACTATTTATTTTCTTTTTCAATAAAATAAATCTATTTTCAGTATATTTACCATATTTCTGATTTATTTTCTTTAATAGATTATTAGTATACAGCTCTTTTGAAAAAAGAGCTGTGAGTAAGGATAAAAAGATAAAAGCTAAATATTTTTTCATTTAAATTCTTTTAGTTTTTAACACCCCATAAGTTTTGAATCCCTGTGGTATCTAATTGATTTTCTTGATCTTTAAGTTCTGTATTAAATTTGATTTCATTAACTTGTATACAGTTAATTCCTTCACAACCATAAATATTTGTTTCTGGAGTTGCTGAGTTATCACATTGATCTTCAGTATTTAAAATCTTATCTCCATCTTGATCTACATAAGCAAGAACTGCATCTTTTTTATAATCTTCTTTAAATTCATGACCAAATGATTGATATAGTTCACCCATTGCATCAATAATTCTATATTTTGAGAATAATAAATCATAACTATTATGAATAACTTTTATTTTTATATTATTAACTTCATCTTGAACATCTAGTAAGTCAATTAAAGTTCTTCTTCCTAATTGGAACTCTTCATCATAAGCTGCTTTTGTTTTTGCTGTTAAATCTCGGTATTCTAATTGATATTTATATTGCTCTTCAATCATTTTATTAGCACTCCAAGATAAACCTAAAGCTTCTATTACATCTCTTTTTAATTTATTTTTATGTGCATATTCATAATTTAGCAAACTTATATACTTTTGTTTCTCTGCTCTATGTGCTCCGCCACTATATAAATTATAGTTTAAAACTAACATTGCACTTAAATCATCTTCATTAGCATCTGATGAACCATTAAGGTTATTATATCTTGAACCCTCAAGTTCCAAATCTAAAGTAGGATAATCATTTTTTCTTGAATATTGTAATGATTCTTGTAGTACTTTAATATCATGATTTGCTACTAAAATTGATGGGTTTTTATGTATAGCAATATCTGTTGCATGTTCTAATGATTTTGGTATATTACCATTAAACTCAGGCATTACTAATCTTGTTTCATCTACATTTCTTCCTAGTGCTTTATGGAAATTAAACTTTGCATCAATTAGATTATTTGTTTCTGATACATAGTTTGATTTAGATAAGGCTAGTCTACCTTTTACTCTTTCTACTTCACTTAATGTACTAAAACCTTTTTCATATCTATCTTCAATTTTTACAAGTGTCTCTTCATGTATTTTTACATTACTCTTTGCAATTTCTAAAACTTCTTTATATCTTATTACTTTTATATATGCTTCAATTGCTCTATACATTTTATCTTGTGCAACTTCAATATATTTATTAAATGCAGCTTTTGCTCTGGCTTCATCTCTATTAACAGCAGCTTGTGTTCCAAAGCCATTAAATAAATTTTGAACTACTCTAAGTGTTAATTCTGATGTACCATAAGTATCTTTTGTAATCGAGTCATCTGGTTGCTCTTTTTCACTTCGTTTTTCACCAAGTTTTCCTATAAAATCAACTGTTGGATAATATCCAGCATCTGAAATATCAATTTCTTCTACTATTGAGTTATATTGAAATAGTCTCTCTTTAATTTCAGGGTCAGTATAAATAAGTTCATTTAGCATTCGTTCTAATGAATAAGGGTTAGATACCTTATTTACTTCACTTTTAAGTTCAGGTTTTTCTTTAACAACTACTGTTTTATCAACTTCTTTAACCTCTTCTTTAACTTTCAGTATAGTCATATCTTGAATAACTTCTATATTATTATCAACTACTTGAGCATTATTATTTATAAATGCTGTAGGAAAAGAAGATTTTAATGCTGATAAAACTTTTTTTGCTTCTTCATAACTCTTAAAAGGTTCTACTGCAATTATATATTTATTTCCAGAAGGTCTTACAACTACACTAAAGGGATATTCTTCTTTTTGTTTTTGAATTTTTGACTCAATTATATTTTGAAGCTTTGAAAATTTAGCTTCTGCTCTTGTTTCATTTACAAAACTTGCTAATACTACTTTTTTATAATACTCTGCAGCGTTCATTTGGCTTAAAAGTAAACATAATAATATTACTTTTTTTATAAAAAAATTATTTTCCACTCATTTTTCCTTATTTTAACTTTCTAGCATCATTATACCCTATAAATGTGAGTAAAAGAATGAATTTTGTCTAATTAATTCTATATTTTAATTCTATAACAAAAAAAGTAAAATATTATAAATAACTATTTTTTAAGAACTGCAATAACTCGTCTATTATTTGCTCTTCCCTCTTTTGTTTTATTAGTATCAATGGGACTTAATTCCCCATAACCTATTGAAGTTAATCTTTCTTCTTCAATTCCACTTTCGATTAAATATGTTTTTATAGTACTTGCTCTATTTTCAGATAATACTTCATTATATTTCTCTGTAGCTCTACTATCTGTATGTCCTTGTATTTCTGCTTTATATTCTATGTGTTTTTTCATAAAATCTACAAAAATATCTAATTTTTGAGTAAAGTTTTCTTTTATGTTATATTTATTTCTATCAAAAAGAACTTCTAAATTTACTAATTTACTACACCCTACTTCATCAACTTCAAAACCTTTTGGTGTATTTGGACATTCATCAATATTATTTAAAACTCCATCTTTATCATCATCACCTATTACTACTGGTTTTGGTTCAGGTTCTTTACATCCCTCTTCTTTACATGGAATTGTTTCTAAACAATCATCTTTACTATCTATTATTCCATCAGCATCAATATCTTGTTTTACTATTATTCCTCTTTCCCCATTTTTATATTCACTCTTTGTTACATTTTCACCAGTGAATATTGATGCCATACTTCCAAAACTTAATGTTGCACTTAATAATACTAATCCTACTACTTTTTTAATTTGCATTTTTCTTCCCTATTTTTATATTATTGTTATATCTTGGTCTATTTTTAATGTTACTGCTGTGTTATCACCTGATTTACTATAAATATCGTAATCTTGTCCATCTATTGTATCATTATTTCCTGTATCAACCCAATTACCACCATCTCCATTTTTTAGATTTACACTATCTTGTGAATTACCTAATATTTGTAAAATATTATTTGAATCTGTCATATCAATAACATCTTGAATTCCTAGATTAGTAATATTATGATTACCATTTGAATTTAAATCTATTTTTTCTACATTATTAATTGTTGCATTTTTTGTATCAAAATCTAAATTTATTCCATTATCTAATACCAAAGAATCATTTCCAGCTAAGAAATCTAGAGCTTGAGTATCATCAAATAACATAGTGTCATTACCACCTGTTCCTGTTTTAGATGTATTTACCTTTAAAATAATATCCTTAGTTATGCTATCTCCATCTCTATCGATTACCGATGTTGACAATGATTCACTATACTCTTTACCAGAAAGACTAGAATTAACTGTATACGAATATTCTCCTGTTTTAAAATCTAAAGTTATTTTTGAACCAATTCCATTAGTACCATCTGTTAAAGTAGTATTAATATCAGTCATAATTGAACCTGATCCAATAGTATTATTTGACTCATCAATTATTAAATTTCCATCATAGCTATAAGTTTTATTTCCTATAACTATTGATGTTACATATGCTTCATCAGCCCCTGCTCCAATTCCAGGTAGCGTCCCATCAGAGAAAACACTTCCTGTTATAGTAATAGTTGTCTCAGAAAGAAGTTTTACTTGCATTTCAGCTGCAGTTGTAACAGAATAAGCTTCCCCTTTACCTGAATTTATTCCTAATACATTAGAATCGTCAGTTCCTGCAACTATTTCTAAATTATCAACATTAACTGCTTGAGAAATTGCTACACCATCAACAGCATCTATTTCAGCTCTATTTATTAAATCATCCCATTTAGTTGATAACTGTGGTTCATGTCCTTCATTAGGTTCACCATCTGACATAAAATAAACATATGTAAAATCTGAATCAGGATTATTCCCTGCATTTGCAGAACTAATATATGCATCAGATGTATTATCCATAGCTTCTTTATACTGTGTTCCTCCACCTGCTTGAATACCATTTGAATTATCACCAATTTTGTTTTTTGCTGTATCCGAATCTAACCAAATACTTTCCCCTGTTCCATCCCATGAATTTTGAGTATTTGTCATTGAACCATTTGCTGTATATGTTATAATATTAGCCCCACCAAAAGAAGTGATCATTACATTTACCTTACCTAATTCTTCATAACCATCAATCATTGCTTTTGCAGCATCTTTCATAGCATTCATTCTCACATTTGAAGAACCACTATTTTGTGAGAAATCCCATTGCATACTTCCAGAAGCATCTAAAACTAATATTAAATTTGTCGTCTTTGGTCCAATAAATACAGAGTCTTCTACGTCAAAAATAGTTGGTACATCATCTGTTACACTTACTGTAAAACTATCTGTAGTTGTATATCCATTATCCTCAGTAGCAACTATATTGAAATCTAAAGCTTTTATATTTTCTCCATTTGCGCTCGCATGATCAATTGAATCTTTTAACTCAAAAGTATAACTAGAATTAGCACTTGTTGGATTATTAATAGTATTAGTAAAAATTGTATTTGATGAACTTATTCCACCTTCACTATTTGAAGTGGATGCAGTTAAAATATGACTATTATTGTCTAAATAGTAATAAATAGTATTACCATTTTGCGTTAATCCACTATCTTGTCCATCAGTAATTCCATTAAATGTTATATCAAAAGAATCAGTACCAGCTGTAATATCTAAAGACTTAGTAATAAGCAATGGCTCTTTTCCAGTATCATTACCATCACTTAAATCATCTTCATCAACAGCTGCATCAAGTGGTGTTCCTATTACTACATTAGTATCATTATCTAAAATAGTACCTATTCCAAAAGCATCAGTTGTATTTGTAACAGAACCTGAAGTAACAGTAGCAGTTAATTTAAATGTTTCATCAGATTCTGTCGTAAGATCATTTGTAATTGGTGTTCTAACCAATACGGAAGAAGATCCAGAAGGAATAATTGCACTTGTCGCATTTATCCAAGTTCCACCATTATCAGTAGACACTTGTAAATTACTTGCACTATTATTCCCATAATCTACCCCTAAACCTAAAGCTTGAATATTAGATAATGACAAATTAAATCCAACATCTTGTGTTGATTTATTAGATAAACTAACTGTAAATTGAGCAAATGCATCTGTGCCTTCTGTTACAGTTATACTGCTAACGCTTAATGTTGGTTTATCACCTTCTTTATCATCTGGTGGTGTATCTCCATCTTTATCTTCATCATCTATTGCTGCTACTGCTGTATCTGTTCCTAAGTTTACATCTGAAGAAGTTGTTATTACTGATCCAAAGGCTTCACTGATTTCATATATTGAATCATCAACTGGTGTAATTTCTACTGTTGGTGTTTGTGAACTATTTGCATCTATTGTTAAACTTACTCCTGTATCTACTAAAGCTTGTATTTCTGCAGCTGTTGTAAGAGTAGTTACTGTTCCATCTCCATCTG
The DNA here is from genome assembly GCF_001956695.1 of Poseidonibacter parvus. Classification (NCBI taxonomy): domain Bacteria; kingdom Pseudomonadati; phylum Campylobacterota; class Epsilonproteobacteria; order Campylobacterales; family Arcobacteraceae; genus Poseidonibacter; species Poseidonibacter parvus. The sequence continues at coordinate 465,048 of NZ_CP019070.1, read as the reverse complement.
TTATTTTTACAGATGTAATATCTGCTACTTCTAATTCATTAAGAGTTAGTTTAAAGTTAGCAACAGTATCACTATTACTTTCATTTGTTTGTGCTACTTGGAAGATTACTACATCATTTGCTACACCTTCTATTGCTAGTGCATCTGTTGCTGTTAAATTTAATGTTGGTTTATCACCTTCTTTATCATCTGGTGGTGTATCTCCATCTTTATCTTCATCATCTATTGCTGCTACTGCTGTATCTGTTCCTAAGTTTACATCTGAAGAAGTTGTTATTACTGATCCAAAGGCTTCACTGATTTCATATATTGAATCATCAACTGGTGTAATTTCTACTGTTGGTGTTTGTGAACTATTTGCATCTATTGTTAAACTTACTCCTGTATCTACTAAAGCTTGTATTTCTGCAGCTGTTGTAAGAGTAGTTACTGTTCCATCTCCATCTGTTATTTTTACAGATGTAATATCTGCTACTTCTAATTCATTAAGAGTTAGTTTAAAGTTAGCAACAGTATCACTATTACTTTCATTTGTTTGTGCTACTTGGAAGATTACTACATCATTTGCTACACCTTCTATTGCTAGTGCATCTGTTGCTGTTAAATTTAATGTTGGTTTATCACCTTCTTTATCATCTGGTGGTGTATCTCCATCTTTATCTTCATCATCTATTGCTGCTACTGCTGTATCTGTTCCTAAGTTTACATCTGAAGAAGTTGTTATTACTGATCCAAAGGCTTCACTGATTTCATATATTGAATCATCAACTGGTGTAATTTCTACTGTTGGTGTTTGTGAACTATTTGCATCTATTGTTAAACTTACTCCTGTATCTACTAAAGCTTGTATTTCTGCAGCTGTTGTAAGAGTAGTTACTGTTCCATCTCCATCTGTTATTTTTACAGATGTAATATCTGCTACTTCTAATTCATTAAGAGTTAGTTTAAAGTTAGCAACAGTATCACTATTACTTTCATTTGTTTGTGCTACTTGGAAGATTACTACATCATTTGCTACACCTTCTATTGCTAGTGCATCTGTTGCTGTTAAATTTAATGTTGGTTTATCACCTTCTTTATCATCTGGTGGTGTATCTCCATCTTTATCTTCATCATCTATTGCTGCTACTGCTGTATCTGTTCCTAAGTTTACATCTGAAGAAGTTGTTATTACTGATCCAAAGGCTTCACTGATTTCATATATTGAATCATCAACTGGTGTAATTTCTACTGTTGGTGTTTGTGAACTATTTGCATCTATTGTTAAACTTACTCCTGTATCTACTAAAGCTTGTATTTCTGCAGCTGTTGTAAGAGTAGTTACTGTTCCATCTCCATCTGTTATTTTTACAGATGTAATATCTGCTACTTCTAATTCATTAAGAGTTAGTTTAAAGTTAGCAACAGTATCACTATTACTTTCATTTGTTTGTGCTACTTGGAAGATTACTACATCATTTGCTACACCTTCTATTGCTAGTGCATCTGTTGCTGTTAAATTTAATGTTGGTTTATCACCTTCTTTATCATCTGGTGGTGTATCTCCATCTTTATCTTCATCATCTATTGCTGCTACTGCTGTATCTGTTCCTAAGTTTACATCTGAAGAAGTTGTTATTACTGATCCAAAGGCTTCACTGATTTCATATATTGAATCATCAACTGGTGTAATTTCTACTGTTGGTGTTTGTGAACTATTTGCATCTATTGTTAAACTTACTCCTGTATCTACTAAAGCTTGTATTTCTGCAGCTGTTGTAAGAGTAGTTACTGTTCCATCTCCATCTGTTATTTTTACAGATGTAATATCTGCTACTTCTAATTCATTAAGAGTTAGTTTAAAGTTAGCAACAGTATCACTATTACTTTCATTTGTTTGTGCTACTTGGAAGATTACTACATCATTTGCTACACCTTCTATTGCTAGTGCATCTGTTGCTGTTAAATTTAATGTTGGTTTATCACCTTCTTTATCATCTGGTGGTGTATCTCCATCTTTATCTTCATCATCTATTGCTGCTACTGCTGTATCTGTTCCTAAGTTTACATCTGAAGAAGTTGTTATTACTGATCCAAAGGCTTCACTGATTTCATATATTGAATCATCAACTGGTGTAATTTCTACTGTTGGTGTTTGTGAACTATTTGCATCTATTGTTAAACTTACTCCTGTATCTACTAAAGCTTGTATTTCTGCAGCTGTTGTAAGAGTAGTTACTGTTCCATCTCCATCTGTTATTTTTACAGATGTAATATCTGCTACTTCTAATTCATTAAGAGTTAGTTTAAAGTTAGCAACAGTATCACTATTACTTTCATTTGTTTGTGCTACTTGGAAGATTACTACATCATTTGCTACACCTTCTATTGCTAGTGCATCTGTTGCTGTTAAATTTAATGTTGGTTTATCACCTTCTTTATCATCTGGTGGTGTATCTCCATCTTTATCTTCATCATCTATTGCTGCTACTGCTGTATCTGTTCCTAAGTTTACATCTGAAGAAGTTGTTATTACTGATCCAAAGGCTTCACTGATTTCATATATTGAATCATCAACTGGTGTAATTTCTACTGTTGGTGTTTGTGAACTATTTGCATCTATTGTTAAACTTACTCCTGTATCTACTAAAGCTTGTATTTCTGCAGCTGTTGTAAGAGTAGTTACTGTTCCATCTCCATCTGTTATTTTTACAGATGTAATATCTGCTACTTCTAATTCATTAAGAGTTAGTTTAAAGTTAGCAACAGTATCACTATTACTTTCATTTGTTTGTGCTACTTGGAAGATTACTACATCATTTGCTACACCTTCTATTGCTAGTGCATCTGTTGCTGTTAAATTTAATGTTGGTTTATCACCTTCTTTATCATCTGGTGGTGTATCTCCATCTTTATCTTCATCATCTATTGCTGCTACTGCTGTATCTGTTCCTAAGTTTACATCTGAAGAAGTTGTTATTACTGATCCAAAGGCTTCACTGATTTCATATATTGAATCATCAACTGGTGTAATTTCTACTGTTGGTGTTTGTGAACTATTTGCATCTATTGTTAAACTTACTCCTGTATCTACTAAAGCTTGTATTTCTGCAGCTGTTGTAAGAGTAGTTACTGTTCCATCTCCATCTGTTATTTTTACAGATGTAATATCTGCTACTTCTAATTCATTAAGAGTTAGTTTAAAGTTAGCAACAGTATCACTATTACTTTCATTTGTTTGTGCTACTTGGAAGATTACTACATCATTTGCTACACCTTCTATTGCTAGTGCATCTGTTGCTGTTAAATTTAATGTTGGTTTATCACCTTCTTTATCATCTGGTGGTGTATCTCCATCTTTATCTTCATCATCTATTGCTGCTACTGCTGTATCTGTTCCTAAGTTTACATCTGAAGAAGTTGTTATTACTGATCCAAAGGCTTCACTGATTTCATATATTGAATCATCAACTGGTGTAATTTCTACTGTTGGTGTTTGTGAACTATTTGCATCTATTGTTAAACTTACTCCTGTATCTACTAAAGCTTGTATTTCTGCAGCTGTTGTAAGAGTAGTTACTGTTCCATCTCCATCTGTTATTTTTACAGATGTAATATCTGCTACTTCTAATTCATTAAGAGTTAGTTTAAAGTTAGCAACAGTATCACTATTACTTTCATTTGTTTGTGCTACTTGGAAGATTACTACATCATTTGCTACACCTTCTATTGCTAGTGCATCTGTTGCTGTTAAATTTAATGTTGGTTTATCACCTTCTTTATCATCTGGTGGTGTATCTCCATCTTTATCTTCATCATCTATTGCTGCTACTGCTGTATCTGTTCCTAAGTTTACATCTGAAGAAGTTGTTATTACTGATCCAAAGGCTTCACTGATTTCATATATTGAATCATCAACTGGTGTAATTTCTACTGTTGGTGTTTGTGAACTATTTGCATCTATTGTTAAACTTACTCCTGTATCTACTAAAGCTTGTATTTCTGCAGCTGTTGTAAGAGTAGTTACTGTTCCATCTCCATCTGTTATTTTTACAGATGTAATATCTGCTACTTCTAATTCATTAAGAGTTAGTTTAAAGTTAGCAACAGTATCACTATTACTTTCATTTGTTTGTGCTACTTGGAAGATTACTACATCATTTGCTACACCTTCTATTGCTAGTGCATCTGTTGCTGTTAAATTTAATGTTGGTTTATCACCTTCTTTATCATCTGGTGGTGTATCTCCATCTTTATCTTCATCATCTATTGCTGCTACTGCTGTATCTGTTCCTAAGTTTACATCTGAAGAAGTTGTTATTACTGATCCAAAGGCTTCACTGATTTCATATATTGAATCATCAACTGGTGTAATTTCTACTGTTGGTGTTTGTGAACTATTTGCATCTATTGTTAAACTTACTCCTGTATCTACTAAAGCTTGTATTTCTGCAGCTGTTGTAAGAGTAGTTACTGTTCCATCTCCATCTGTTATTTTTACAGATGTAATATCTGCTACTTCTAATTCATTAAGAGTTAGTTTAAAGTTAGCAACAGTATCACTATTACTTTCATTTGTTTGTGCTACTTGGAAGATTACTACATCATTTGCTACACCTTCTATTGCTAGTGCATCTGTTGCTGTTAAATTTAATGTTGGTTTATCACCTTCTTTATCATCTGGTGGTGTATCTCCATCTTTATCTTCATCATCTATTGCTGCTACTGCTGTATCTGTTCCTAAGTTTACATCTGAAGAAGTTGTTATTACTGATCCAAAGGCTTCACTGATTTCATATATTGAATCATCAACTGGTGTAATTTCTACTGTTGGTGTTTGTGAACTATTTGCATCTATTGTTAAACTTACTCCTGTATCTACTAAAGCTTGTATTTCTGCAGCTGTTGTAAGAGTAGTTACTGTTCCATCTCCATCTGTTATTTTTACAGATGTAATATCTGCTACTTCTAATTCATTAAGAGTTAGTTTAAAGTTAGCAACAGTATCACTATTACTTTCATTTGTTTGTGCTACTTGGAAGATTACTACATCATTTGCTACACCTTCTATTGCTAGTGCATCTGTTGCTGTTAAATTTAATGTTGGTTTATCACCTTCTTTATCATCTGGTGGTGTATCTCCATCTTTATCTTCATCATCTATTGCTGCTACTGCTGTATCTGTTCCTAAGTTTACATCTGAAGAAGTTGTTATTACTGATCCAAAGGCTTCACTGATTTCATATATTGAATCATCAACTGGTGTAATTTCTACTGTTGGTGTTTGTGAACTATTTGCATCTATTGTTAAACTTACTCCTGTATCTACTAAAGCTTGTATTTCTGCAGCTGTTGTAAGAGTAGTTACTGTTCCATCTCCATCTGTTATTTTTACAGATGTAATATCTGCTACTTCTAATTCATTAAGAGTTAGTTTAAAGTTAGCAACAGTATCACTATTACTTTCATTTGTTTGTGCTACTTGGAAGATTACTACATCATTTGCTACACCTTCTATTGCTAGTGCATCTGTTGCTGTTAAATTTAATGTTGGTTTATCACCTTCTTTATCATCTGGTGGTGTATCTCCATCTTTATCTTCATCATCTATTGCTGCTACTGCTGTATCTGTTCCTAAGTTTACATCTGAAGAAGTTGTTATTACTGATCCAAAGGCTTCACTGATTTCATATATTGAATCATCAACTGGTGTAATTTCTACTGTTGGTGTTTGTGAACTATTTGCATCTATTGTTAAACTTACTCCTGTATCTACTAAAGCTTGTATTTCTGCAGCTGTTGTAAGAGTAGTTACTGTTCCATCTCCATCTGTTATTTTTACAGATGTAATATCTGCTACTTCTAATTCATTAAGAGTTAGTTTAAAGTTAGCAACAGTATCACTATTACTTTCATTTGTTTGTGCTACTTGGAAGATTACTACATCATTTGCTACACCTTCTATTGCTAGTGCATCTGTTGCTGTTAAATTTAATGTTGGTTTATCACCTTCTTTATCATCTGGTGGTGTATCTCCATCTTTATCTTCATCATCTATTGCTGCTACTGCTGTATCTGTTCCTAAGTTTACATCTGAAGAAGTTGTTATTACTGATCCAAAGGCTTCACTGATTTCATATATTGAATCATCAACTGGTGTAATTTCTACTGTTGGTGTTTGTGAACTATTTGCATCTATTGTTAAACTTACTCCTGTATCTACTAAAGCTTGTATTTCTGCAGCTGTTGTAAGAGTAGTTACTGTTCCATCTCCATCTGTTATTTTTACAGATGTAATATCTGCTACTTCTAATTCATTAAGAGTTAGTTTAAAGTTAGCAACAGTATCACTATTACTTTCATTTGTTTGTGCTACTTGGAAGATTACTACATCATTTGCTACACCTTCTATTGCTAGTGCATCTGTTGCTGTTAAATTTAATGTTGGTTTATCACCTTCTTTATCATCTGGTGGTGTATCTCCATCTTTATCTTCATCATCTATTGCTGCTACTGCTGTATCTGTTCCTAAGTTTACATCTGAAGAAGTTGTTATTACTGATCCAAAGGCTTCACTGATTTCATATATTGAATCATCAACTGGTGTAATTTCTACTGTTGGTGTTTGTGAACTATTTGCATCTATTGTTAAACTTACTCCTGTATCTACTAAAGCTTGTATTTCTGCAGCTGTTGTAAGAGTAGTTACTGTTCCATCTCCATCTGTTATTTTTACAGATGTAATATCTGCTACTTCTAATTCATTAAGAGTTAGTTTAAAGTTAGCAACAGTATCACTATTACTTTCATTTGTTTGTGCTACTTGGAAGATTACTACATCATTTGCTACACCTTCTATTGCTAGTGCATCTGTTGCTGTTAAATTTAATGTTGGTTTATCACCTTCTTTATCATCTGGTGGTGTATCTCCATCTTTATCTTCATCATCTATTGCTGCTACTGCTGTATCTGTTCCTAAGTTTACATCTGAAGAAGTTGTTATTACTGATCCAAAGGCTTCACTGATTTCATATATTGAATCATCAACTGGTGTAATTTCTACTGTTGGTGTTTGTGAACTATTTGCATCTATTGTTAAACTTACTCCTGTATCTACTAAAGCTTGTATTTCTGCAGCTGTTGTAAGAGTAGTTACTGTTCCATCTCCATCTGTTATTTTTACAGATGTAATATCTGCTACTTCTAATTCATTAAGAGTTAGTTTAAAGTTAGCAACAGTATCACTATTACTTTCATTTGTTTGTGCTACTTGGAAGATTACTACATCATTTGCTACACCTTCTATTGCTAGTGCATCTGTTGCTGTTAAATTTAATGTTGGTTTATCACCTTCTTTATCATCTGGTGGTGTATCTCCATCTTTATCTTCATCATCTATTTTTCCAGTAGTTGAGTTATTCGAAGAATCAATCTCCATCTTTTCAAAAGTATTATTTATATCTATTACTTTATCAATACTTAAAGTATACCCTTCTTCTATTTCATAAATATCATCATTCGCAATTATATTAATAATATCTGTACTACTACTTCCTGAAGGGATATCAACTTCAAAAACTTTCGTAATATAATCTTCATTTTCTGTAGTATCATTTGAATAAATAAGCTTAATTTTTATACTTGATCCTGATGGTACAATTACAGGATTACCATTATTATCAATTAATGAAACTTTATGAGTTAATGTACTTCCATCAGCTTCAGTTGTTTCATCATCATTAGATATTTTTACATATACAATATCTTCATCTGAAGGATTTTCTTTATCTGGATCAGGACTATTTGAATCTAATATTTTTGTAGTTACACTATTTTCTGTTGGGTTTATTTTTAATTGATCATATCCTCCACCTAAAGCAGAGATAATTTCTAATGTATACGGTTCTGTACCCTCTGCATAATAATCATCAATAGTATCAATTAAAAAAGATACTTCTTTTGATCCTGAAGGAATAACAATATTTTTAATTCCAGTATAGTCTAACCCATCTATAGCAACACCAGAATAACTAATTGTAACATGTACATTAGAAGAAGGTACTTCACTTACATTTAACGTATACAGAGCTTTATTACCTTCAATTACACTACTTACACCATTTATTGAAAGTTTTGCTTCGTTAAACCTAGTTTCTTCTTCTCCAAGAACATTCTCTTCTGGTTCTCTATAGTCAATAACTGGTTCTCTTAAATCAGCAACAACATCTGCAATATCACCATTTCTATCTAATTCTCTTGCTTTTGAGTCATCAGATTGAACTTCATCCTCTTCTTCTGTATCAGTGTCATTATCATTGTTATTTTCAACTACTAAATTTGTTTCATCTATTAAATCACTTTCTAAATTATCTAAAGTTTCATTATCAATCTGAGTTTCTTCAAAAGTATTTGCTTGATTATTAGTTACTGTAGGATCTAATACTAAAGGATTTTGAGTACTAACTGTAACTTGTTCTCCATTATTTAATAATGCAGTGGTATTAGAAGTTTCTTGTTGTGTATTATTAGGTAAAGAATCAATTGTTTCCAAAACTAAGCCATTAGATAATTCAATTAATTCTCCTCCTTCATTTACAAGTTGAAGTTCTCCATTAATTTCTTGAACTATACCTTGTATTTGGTCTCCAACTTGAAGTTCTTGACCTTCTTGAAGTTGAACTATTTCTCCATTCTCATTTACAATTTCGAATTCACCATTTACTTCTATTATTTGTCCTATTACTGTAGCCATACTTTACTCCTGAGTAAATTTTATATCTATATAGTACCGAAATAATAAAATTATTTTATTGTACTATAGTACAATAGCAGTAAAGTATTTTTAAATTTAGAAACTTAATTAAGAAATTGTTATAACATTTGAAATATTTTTAGAAATTTTTTCGACTCTTTCTTGCCAAAGTCTTCCAAACTCTAGTTTCTCAGTTTCATTTGCATTTCCTTGAACACATTTTTGCATCAAAGCTTGCATTGATGGATTAAACTGTATTGAACTTGGGTCATAAATAACATCAACACTTTGTTTTGTATCTACTCTTGTAAATCTTGCACTTGCTTCATTTATATCTTGTTCAAATTTTAAAAGATAATTACGGTCGAATTTACCACCGATTCCTTTAAAGCCATTTGTTGTACAAGCACCTGTAATATTCATAGCAACATTTCCAATAACACCAGCAACCGCTTCACTTTGTCTTTGAGAAAATGAAACTTCTATTTCACCTCTTTTTGCAGGCTCATTTGGATATAAAGCTTTTAAAGATTCTAAAGTCATAAGATAAGCGCCTAAAACTGTAGGACAAGAATGCCCTGCACCTTTTACAACATCTAAATATGAGATTTCATATATTCCATCTTCAAATGCACCTAAAAATGATGATAATTCATCTTGTACTTTAATTGTTTCTATTTTATTATAAAATTCTGGGTAAGTCATATTTTGTACCTTGTATTAAATTTAACACAAAGTATAAATATTTTGTGTTAGTTAGTCTTTTTACAAATAAAAATTAATTTATCAGCATCTTCATCGCTATGTAAATTAAATTCTTTTATTTCTTGAATTTCAAAATTACATTTCTTCAATAGTTTAGTTAAAAACTCTTTTGAATGGTATTGCTGTATTATTGAGTCACTTATTTTTGTATATAAGTTTTCTTGATTTTTCTCAAAAAGTGTTAAATCTGTTTGAAGTTTTTCATTTTCAAAAACTGCATCAATTCCAATAAATCTATCTTCTAAATCTATTGTAATACACCCTTGTGCAATATATTCAAATCCAAAGTGCGAGTTTACATCAAATACAAAATATCCGCCTTGATTTAAGACAAGATTTGTCTCTTTTATAAACTGCTCTAAATTTTGACTTGGAATATAGTTTAACACATCAAATATAGCAGTTGCGCAATCATATTTTTCTTTTACTTCATCTAAAGCAATTGCTTTAGCATTTAAGTTTTTTGCCTCACAAACTTTTATTTGCTCAAGGCTTAAATCAATACCAAAAGCAGTTTTTTTATTAATTCTAAGATTATCTAGAAAGTATCCTTGACCACATCCAATATCAATAATATTGTCAAGTTCATTAAGCATAACAAACTCCATAAACTGTTTATGTAAAGAGTAAACCTCATCTTCAAAATCTAAGAAAGGTTCAATCTTTGAATATAATTCTAAACCCATTATAATTGAGCTTCAATCTTTTCTTTTAAATCTAGTATTAAATCTTTTTTAGCATAAAATGAGTTTTTATTTACAATTAAATGTGCGCTACTTTCCATAATTGTAGGACCAACTTCAAGACCATTTTGCTTCATAGTTTCACCAGTTTCTACAATATCAACAATACAATCAGCAAGATCCACAAGAGGAGCTAGTTCAATAGAGCCATAAAGTTTTATAATATCAACAGCCATTGCTTTTTCTTCAAAATATCTTTTTGCTATTTTTTCATGTTTTGTTGCAATTGTAATTTTACTTTTATTAAAATCTAACTCTTCCCCACGCTTAAGTCCAAAAGCAACTTTACAACGTCCAAGTTCTAAATCAAGTAACTTGATTAAGTCATACTCTTTTTCTTCTAATACATCAAGTCCAACAACACCTAAATCAGCAGCTCCATGCATTACGTACGTTGGTACATCTTGATTTCTTACATTTAAAAATCTAAACCCAGCTTTTTCAAGTATCAGTTTCCTATCTTCAAAAATAAACTTTTCACCAAAAGCTGCTTCAAATTTTTCTAACGTTTCTTTGGCAATTCTTCCCTTAGGCAATGCAATTGTTAGCATCAATAATCCTTTTCATATTTTCAAATATTAAATCTTTTTTATATACACTATTTTCAAAGTAAGTGCTTAACAACTTTCCATCTCCACCTGTAAATATAATATTCTTATTTTTGCTCACGTCTTTGATGGGTAAAATGATTGATTTCATCATGGCATATTGTATGGCATCTTTTGTTTGAAGCGGTATTTTATCTAAATTTATTTTTTTTTCAAAATCAAATTTTAGTTTTTTGGATATTTTTGGATAAGCTTTAATAAAAGAGCTCAATCCAAGTAAAATAAATCCACCTTTATGAACACCTTTTTTCATAATATCAACTGTAATTGCACTTCCTGCATCTACAATAACTGCATTTTTTGTAAACATACAAGCAAGTACTCTATCTATACCTTGTCCCTTATATTCTGTTTTAAAATCTAAGTATTTTTTCATATTTACAGCATCGGGATTAGCTTTCATTAGTTTTTTTGTTGCTTTTTTATTTACAGACACAAAATATATTTTTTCATCAAATTTTGGAAGCTTTTCCTCAATAGAATACTTTTTATGGTTTTTCCCAAGTAAGAAATGAAAAGTTGTATTTCCAATATCACATAAAATCAATATATACACTCCATTTATTTTCTTTTAAATATGCTTTTGCTTTTGAACATAAAGGGCTTGATATTAACAATACCTTTTTTTTAAAGTTATGATCTAAATGAGTTGATAAAGTTTCACAAAGTATCATTAGATCATCTGCATTTTTACGTAAAAACCTGCTTTTTGTATCAACAATAAAAATAGCATAAAACTCTTTTTTAACAGAAGTAGCATGATATATATCTATTTTTTTTCTTGAACCTATCTCTTTTGGAGTAATTGAGTCAATTTGCTTAAATATAATATCTTTGTTCATAAAATAGTTTGTTAATTCTTTCACTTATAGCCCTTTTAAATTGAAAGATTATATCTAATTAAATCTTATTGCTATAATAGAAGCAAAAAATATCAAAAGGTAAATAATTAGTCCAATTATCATATAACTATTATCCATTTTTGATATAATTTAAAAAAATATCTATATGAATGAAGAATTATGTCAAAAATTACTTATGAAAAACAAACAAAAATCACTCGTGCTATTATTAAATCTGCTGTATTGATGCTAGAATTTGGTGCTGAAAGTATTTTAATAGAACAAACAGCTCAAAGACTTGGTGCTGCACTTGGAGTTGATTCAGTTCAAATGTCACTAATTCCAGCTGCAATTGTACTTACAACTTTACATAACAATCAATCAGTTACTACTACAAGGAGTGTTCATCATAAACCTATAAATATGTCAATTGTATGTGATGTGCAAACTATGGTTATTGATGTAGAAAAATATAAACATCCCTCAGAATATGTAAATACTACAATCAGAAATATTCAACCCAATCTTTATAACAAATGGCTGATAGTTTTTATGGTAGGACTTGCTTGTGCCTCATTTGCCATTTTACAAGATGGAGATATTAACTCATTTTTTATTACTTTCTTTGTAGCAAGTATTGCAATGTTTATTAGACAAGAACTCAACAAAAAAAGATTCATGATGATTATTACTTTTGGAGTTACTTCTTTTATTGCCACAATATTAGCCAGTTTGATTATGCTTTTAGATATTACAAGTACACCTAATATTGTTTTAGCTTCAAGTGTTTTATTACTAGTTCCTGGAGTTCCTTTTATAAACTCTTTTTTAGATGCCTTTAAAGGTTATTTGAGCATGGGATGGGGAAGATGGCTACAAGCAACACTCTTAACAGTTGCATCTTCAATGGGTATTGTTTTAGCAATGGCAGTATTAAATATAAAAGGCTGGTAATATGATAACAATTATTTTAAATATCTTATTAAAATCTATTTTTGCAAGTATTGCTTCAACTGGGTTTGCAATGCTTTTTAATGTTCCAAAAGCAACGTTAAAATTTTGTGCACTAGGTGGTGCTATTACTTATGTAATTAGAAATATATCTATGCAATTAGGACTTTCTATTGAATTTTCAACATTTATAGCAGCAACTTGTATTGGTATTATTACTTTAAAATGGTCAAAGAAATTTTTAGTTCCAAGACCTGTTTATTCCGTTGCTTCTATAATTCCTATGATTCCTGGAACTTTTGCCTTTACTGCAATGATATCTTTAGTTGATATGAATACTCATGGTGTAAGCCCTGAACTAATTAAAATATTTATTGAGAATGCATTAAAAGCTTTATCAATTTTAGGTGCTATTACTTTTGGTCTAGCACTTACATCTTTATACTATATGAGATTAAATAGACCTGTAGTTTAATAATATAGATAAATTAATTTAGAAAATTAATTTATCTAATATTTTATATCTTAATTAAAATATAAGATGCGCAAAAATCGCAATAATTGGTAAGGAAATTATTGTTCTTAATAAAAAGATGATTAACAATTGAATAAAGTTAACAGGTATTTTAGTAGCTAAAATTAATCCACCAACTTCTGACATATAAATTAATTGAGAAACAGATAAACAAGCTATTACAAATCTAGTTAAATCAGATTCTATTGAAGAACCAATAATCGTAGGCAAAAACATATCTGCAAATCCAACCATAATTGTTTCTGACATTTCTACAGCATGTGGGATATTTAATAATTCTATAAAGGGAATGAATGGCATACCTAAATAGCTGAAAAGAGGTGTTTCTTCTGCAATTATAAGTCCAAAAGTACCAATTGCCATTACTACAGGTAATACTCCAATCCACATATCTAAGACATTCTTTAAGCCATCATTTAAAAAAGAAAATAGACTCGGACTTTTTTCCGCTCTTTGTGAAGCCTTTTGCAATCCATATGTGAATAATGTTTTTCCTTTTGGAACTGTCTCATGGTCTCTGTCTTCATTGTCTTTAGTATAAGCATTTTCAATTTTAGATAAAGGCATTAACCGAGGGACAATAAAAGCACAAGCAATACCACATACAGCAACAACACCAATCATATGAATAAAGTAGCTCTCTAATTTAACTTGTGAGATAACGACCAAACAAAAAGTAATAGATACTGCAGAAAAACTTGTTGCAATTACAGCAGCTTCTCTTTTTGTATAAAATCCACTTTCAAGTTGTTTGTTTGTTAATAAAACACCAATTGTTCCATCTCCTAGCCATGAAGTTAAACAATCTACAGATGATCTTCCAGGTAAACCAAATAGTGGTCTCATAACTCTACTTAATATTACTCCAACAAATTCTAGTAAACCAAAATCAAGAATCAAAGGTAATAATACTCCTGCTAAAAAAAATACAATTAGAAGTACAGGCATTAAATCATTTAATAGTAAGCCACCTGTATTTCCAGAATGAATCATTTCATAACCATATTTAAAATAAGTAATAAGAACAAAAATTGCACCAATTATTCTAGTGATTGTCCAAAAAAATGAAACATTAAATAAGTTATCTAAAAACTCATTTTTTAAGATAAAAGATGGTTTCATAATCTTTGTATACAAAGTACCAACAAGAGTTATCATAATCGATATTACAACAAACATAGGCAATAAATCACCAAAAAAACCTTGAATATAATCTTTTATTACCGCGATTGGAATAGTAAATCCCTCTAAATAAGTTACAAACTTACCATCAAGGTATGGAATAGGGAACATAAATATCATTATTCCTATTACCGAAGGAATAAAGAACTTTAAAATTCCTGTTAAGGTTAAATTGTAACCTTCTTCTTCCTTATTTATTACGAAATTATTATTTTTCACTTTAAATCCTTTGCTTTTTTAGTAGTTATTTAATAAAGAATGAGTCACTTTTTCTAAAATTTTGAAAATTCTTGTAGAATCGTCTTTTGAATTATTATAAAGTGGATTAATTTCTGCCATTTCCCAACAGCATACTTTTTCATTTTTTATAAGTTCTATATTTAACTGCATTGCTTGTTCATATGAAAGACCATTTTCAGCAGGAGTCCCAGTCCCAGGAATATATAAAGGGTCGACACTATCAACATCAAATGAAACATAAATATGATCACAATATTCAAGCTTTTTAAAAATTTCTTCTACTGTTGGTCCTATTCCTTTATGTGTAATTTCTTCAACAGAGTATAAAGGAATTTTATGTTTTTTGATTAAAGACATTTCTTCTTCTTGGTAGTCTCTTACTGCACAAAAAACTATATTCTCAGGTTTTATAGAGGCTTCATTTGAAGCCATAAATTTTAATTTATTCCAATATTCAGTTTCGGGTAAAGTCAATTCATTTATTTGACATTCAAGATTATCAAGTGCACAAGCCATTGCTAAAGGCATACCATGCATATTTCCTGAACTACTTGTATAAGGAGAATGAATATCTGCATGCGCATCAATATAAATTACACCAATTTCTGCATCAGGATGTGCCATTTTTAAACCATGCATTGTTCCTGCACAACTTGAGTGATCTCCTGCTATAACAATTGGAAACTTTCTTTCATCTCTAGCTTCTTTTACTTTAGAAGCCAAATTTAAAATAGTAGTATGTATACGATCAGCATGTTTTGCATGTTTAAAAATAGAATCAGGATAATGCTGGTTATTCTCACCAATCGTATCAACATCTAATTTTTCATAATATTGAGAATTTTCTTCTATTGAAGATGTTCTTAATGCTTCAATACCATATGAAGCGCCTTTTCTATGTCCTGCAATATCAGAGTATACTTCTATAACCTTTATTCTTTTTAACATTATTTTTTCTCCACTAAAGAAAATAAATCTTTAACATCATCTAATTCAGGAAGAAGATTCATTTCTTTACCAATGTTTAATTCATTCGCTAATTTATAAATTAACCTTAATACAGAATAATCTTCGATTGCAAACCCTACTGAATCAAATACTATTGTTCCATGAGTTTCTACATTTATTTTCTTCTCACCTCGAATAACTTCATACAATTCCGTACAAGTAAAATCTTTATCTAATTGTTGTATTTCACCTTCAATTTTACATTGTTCTAAAAATTCACATACTACTGTTGATGACTCAACTAATTCTTTTTCAATTTCTGTTTTACCTGGACAATCTCCACCTATTCCATTAATATATACATCTCCTAAAATCATATCTCTTGTTAAAACAGTTTGATACCTTTTATCAGCAGTACATGTTGTAATAATATCTGCACCCATTGCCGCTTCTCTTGAATCTTTACATCTTGTTATTTTTATATCAAATTGTTTCATATTTTTTTCAAATTTATCCATTGCTTTTGGATCTGTATCAAAGTATCTTATTTCTTCAAGATCAAATATTTGTGAAAATGCAAGATATTGAAATTCACTTTGTGCACCTGTTCCAATAAGTGTTAATATTTTTGAATCTTTTTTTGCTAAATATTTTGCTGCCATTGCTGAGTTTGCTGCTGTTCTAAATGCTGTTAACAATGTCATTTCCGTAAACATCAAAGGTTCACCTGTTGAAACTTCTGATAATTGTCCCGTTGCCATTACTGTCATTTTATTTTGTGCTGGATTTTTAGGATGTCCATTTACATATTTAAATGTATATAATTTATCATTTGAAATTGGCATTAATTCAATCACTCCACCATCAACATGATTTGCTACTCTTGGTGTTTTATCAAAACTCTCCCAATTTGAATAATCTTCTTCTAATGTTCTTATTAACATTGAATAAAAATCTTTATATCCTAGCTTTTCTACAATTCTTTTAATATCTTCTATTTCTAATACTTTCATATTTTTTCCTTTTATTTTCTTTTACTAAGATGGATTCCAGCCATCATACATCTAACTGAACCACCAGCTAACTCAATTGTTGGGATACTTATAGGTATAGTTTCAACCATTTTCGATAATATTTCTATCTCTGAACTATGTAATGATTCATAGGCAACTTTTGATATTACTAAGTATTTCTTTCCATTTAAGCCAGTTAATTCTAAGGTATTACCTGCAAAATTATTAATCTGAGCAAAGCTCAAATCAATAACAACCCTTCCTGATTCTTCAAGTCTACTTTTTACTTCTGCTCTTCTTTTATCATCATTTATCATATTTAAACAAATTAATGCATACTTAGTACCTATGCTCATCATTACATTAGTATGATAAACTGTTTTACCATTTTCATCTTCCGTATCAAATGCCATTGGTTCATAATGAAAAATAGAGCAAAATCTTTCTAAAATAATTTCACTTGATCTATTTGATTTAGCTGTATATGCAATTCTATTTATATGATCAAGAACCATTGCCCCAGTTCCTTCAAGAAATAAATTATCCCATTCTAAACCAGAAAAATCAATTACATCTTGAACTCTATATTCAGACTTCAACATCTCAATAATATCTTGCCTCCTTTCTCTTCTTCTACTTAAAGAAAACATTGGATAAATTGCTATATGACCACCAGGGTGCGTTGAAAACCAATTATTAGGAAATACAGAATCAGGAGTATCTTTTTCCCCAAAATCATCAAATATATGAACTTTAATTGTTTTTGATTCTAATACTCTAACTACTTCATTAAATTCTTCTTTTGCATTAAAAGCTGTATTTGACTTAGTTAATGAGCTGATTTTTTGAAAAGCATTATCATCAGAAGTTTCAGGATTAGAACAAAACTTCCACGGCCTTACCATGACTATAGTATTGGGGGATTGTATTAATGACATTATTTTTTATCCTTATTTTTAATTTTAAATAATAAGAATTATCATTGTCTTGCATAAATTTATGCGAGAAAGAGTTATAAAAGTTATTTATAGAAACTTTATATTTTTTTTTCATCTATAATCCTTAAAATTAATTTGTTTTTTAATAAATTTAAGGTAGCGTAACAGTACAGCTTTGACTGTTAAGAAGGGAAAGGATGCACCGCCAAGTAACTCCTTTTCCTTTGCCACTAAATTTAACCAATAAATACTTAATATTTTGAAAATATTATTTTCAATTATTTATTTTCAATTACATAACATCCAACACTCCATTCACCTATATTTTCAATTGTATTTATATCTCCTCCAATAAATCTTGTACTTATTTCTTTATACTTCTCAGAAACTTCATCAAATGCTGAAATTAATTCATTAATTCTTTCCTTGGCTTTAATTCTAGCTTTATTAGAAATATCTAGATAAAAAGCAAAAACTGCATAATCTAAACTTGAATCTGAAATAACTT
Source organism: Poseidonibacter parvus (assembly GCF_001956695.1). Classification (NCBI taxonomy): domain Bacteria; kingdom Pseudomonadati; phylum Campylobacterota; class Epsilonproteobacteria; order Campylobacterales; family Arcobacteraceae; genus Poseidonibacter; species Poseidonibacter parvus. The sequence continues at coordinate 447,044 of NZ_CP019070.1, read as the reverse complement.
TGCACATTACATCTATATCATTTAAATATTCTTCTTTTACATTTCGTACACCATTTCTAACTGAAATAATAACTTTGGCTATAGAATCTCTATTTGTTTCATGGTCAAACCTTTCATCAAGAGTAATGCAAAAAGTTCTATCCATAATTTCATTTTTTCTCATAAAAGATTTATACTCATCTGTATTCTTTAGCGCGTACTTTAGAGTATCTGCAATTGTTGCGTCGATAAATATTTCAGGTAAAACACTTAATTTTGATATTTCTTGTGAAATGTGAATTGACAAAAAATTTGCTGGAGCATAAGAAAGATATAATTCTTCCCCTGTCCATAGAGAAAAGTTTTCTCTAGCATTTAAAATACCTTTTTGTACTTTTTCTAAAACTTCTTTTTTTTCAGGAAAAGGATTCATTATCTAACCTTTGTGTAGTTTTCATCAACTTCTTGAACAATACCACTTTCAAGAAAAATATCTTCAATTAATTTATTTTTAGAAATATTTAATGACTTACTTAAAGTATATAAAGCATCATCAATATTCTCATCTATTTTAATACTTAATTGAACAACTTTTTTCTTTTTTTTAGTTCCAGAATTTTTATCTATAACTCGTTGAATAACAAGTCTATCATTATTTCTTAATGCCATTTTTTTCCTAATATTTTTTAGTAATACCAAAAGTATTACTAAACTTTGATTGATTATTCTTGCACAGTTAAAATTAAAATAAACTTAAGAAATAGGTTTAATTATATATATAGAGATGTAATTTGGTAAAGTTTTGAAAATAAACTAAGAATGCTATTTTGATGCTATTTAAGCTAGTTTTTTATAAAAAAATTCATTTCGCCTAAATGTCCAGCAAAGTTTCCAGCTACTGCAAATCCTAAGTAATCTTTTAAATCATTAACTTTCATCTGATTTCCCTTTCTTCTTTAAAACTCTTCTTTCAAATAAAGCATCCATATCATCATGAATAATTGAATCTTTATCTAAGAATATCAACTTCTCTTTACTTAAATCTTTTACATTTTTAAGACCCATTACCGCTAATAGACTTTTCATACTTTTTAAAATATTATTATGATAGTTTTTCACATTTTGCGAATGTTTTTTAACAAAATAATGCTTTCTTTTTTTAATATCTTGAGTTGCAAGTCCTACTGGACATTGGTGTTTTGTAGCTCCTGAGCAAAATCTAGCTCGTATACATCCAGCACTCATCATAAACCCACGTGCTATTTGTACAAAGTCTGCACCTAGACAAAGAATAATTACAATATCATCAGGAGTAAGAATCTTACCACTTGCAGATATTTTCACTTTATCTCTTACTCCATAATCTTTAAGAACTTTATCTACTAAATATAAAGCATCCCTAATATCCATACCAATTCTTTCCATCATGTCCAAAGGTGCTGTTGCACTTCCACCACTTCCTCCATCAATCGAAATATAATCAGGATAAGGAAGATTTAAATCTATTCTTCTTTTTATCTCTTGGGCAAGGGGAACAATATTATCATGATCTGAAATTACAATTTTAATTCCAACTGGTTTTTTTGAAGCAACTTGCAATGTCCCAATAAAATTGAACAATTCCTCTATTGTATTTGCATATGGAAATCTATTCGGGGAGAAGGCATCTTTATTAGCTTCTATATTTCTATAATATGCAATAGAAGGAGTAACTTTTTTAGCTACTAATTTTCCACCTGTTTGTTTAGCTCCTTGAGCAATTTTTATCTCCGTCATTTTACAAAAACTCATTTGCTTTTTATAACGTTCAATATCAAATTCTCCCTCTTTTGTTCTTACTCCATAAAAGCCTGAACTTATTTGTAATATAATATCAGCCATATCTTCAGGAACAACACTTGGAAAACTCTCAAGAGGAGCTTCCCAATTTGGTCTATAAAAACACTCTTTATCTTTATTAAACATATAAGTGTCAGCTTCTAAATCATTTTTAAAAACTCTTTTCCTGTATAAGTCTACTGCAACTGGTTCATTAAAAAATATTTTTGCTAACTTAAATATTTTATATTCTAAAATACTACCTCTTACTTCTTTCATGTATCTTTCATCATAATCATAATGCGTTACAAAAAAGTTAGAAGTAAGCCCACCTTCCCCTGAGTTAATAGGGAAACCTCCCATTTTTGCACCATATACAAAGGCTCGTGTACCTTCTGGAGAAATAGATCCGTCGCTCATTGGTGCACGTGCAATTACAGATTTTGCAAAGAAAGGTTGTTCTCTATTTTCTCCAAGTGTTACATTAAATTCATTATCAACTTCATCATCATTTAAAACAATATTGGTATGTCTTAACATAAACTTTGGTTTTTCTAAAGGTTGTGCAGGGGAAAAAGATGAGAAGCTTATTTTATCTCTTGATGCATTATAAACCCAGTCCAATTTGTCCATAGATTCATAAAACTTCTCATCTCCAAAGTATTGTCTAAAAGGTTCTCTAAATTCCTGAAATACAAATCTTAATCTTCCAATTATTGGATAATTAACTAAAATTTGATGTGTTCTTTGTACATATTTATCGTGTATATACCATGCTATTATTATAATTACTAGACTTAAGAATAGTGTTATTCCTGTTCCCATTTAATATCCTAATTAATTTTATTGATTTATTTTTTGATTTTGGTTTTGGTTTTATTATTCAAAGCTTGCAGTCTAATCATAAATTTAGGAAGCATACACCTAGACTGCAAGATTTAAATAATTAGAGAGAGAAAGACTCTCTCTTTATGATATTAAGCTAAATCCCTAGCACCAATATTTCCATATCTATGGAAAGAGTGTGAGATTGATTGTTCAATGAAGTAATTAAGAAGCTCTAGTCTTCCTTCCATCATTGGTTTTTGTCTTACTATAAAAGTTAATGTTTGGGCAGATTTCTTAAACACTACATCTGATACTTTTGAAATATCCGAATAAATTACTCTATCAAATTTATCCATTGACTTAATCATTTCATCATCTGTTTGAGAAACTAAACCGTCACGTGCACCAAATAATTCTTTTGAATTCTCTAGGAATGATTGAATTAATTTATTATCTTCAATAGAAACTTTAAATCTAACTCCTGATACTTTTGCAGCTAAGATTCTTGAGATTGATTCAAATAATGTATCCTCACTTGATACTCTAATAAGTACATTATCTAAAGGTAAATATCTAAAGTGGTTATCTTCACCTCTTACCTTTGCATAATCTTTCTCTTGTGAGAACTCTGTTTCAAAGTTAGAATAATATGATTGTAGTGCAATACTTAATTTCTTGAAATCTTCTTGATTATTATGAGTACTAACACAGTTATCAATAAATTTAGTTAATTCAGTATTATATACTTTTAAACTTTTTGGATTTTGAGTTTCTTTTATATCAACAAATTGAGTAACATAGTTATAGAAACCAGCTTTTCTCCCTGCTCCAATTGCAGATTTACCCATTCCACCAAATGGTTGTCGTAAAACTATTGCACCTGTAGTTCCTCTATTTATATAAAGGTTACCAGCTTCAAGATTTTCTTTCCAATATTCTATTTCTCTTTCATCTAAAGATTCAATTCCGGAAGTTAATCCATATCCAGTTGCATTTACTATTTTAACTGCATGTTCTAAATCACTTGCTTTAATAACTGCTAATACAGGTCCAAATAATTCATTCATGTGAATAAAGTTACCTTCCTCAACTCCCCATTTAATTGATGGTTTTAACATATAAGGGTTACCATCAACATATTCTGGTTTTAAAGCCCAAGTTTCATTACCTTCAAGCTCATTAAGTGCCCGTTCTAGGTTACCACTTACTTTATTAGCTAATGTTCCGATTCTATTTTTCATGTCCCAAATAGAACCTACATTCATTGAGCTTGCCGTATCAATTAATGCCTTTTTAAACCCTGCGTCGTTATAAACTTCATCTTCTAATACAAGTAAAGAAGTTGCTGAACATTTTTGACCAGAGTTTCCAAATGCACTTTGACATACATTTTTAACAGCTTGTTCTCTATCTGCCATATTTGTAACAATTGTGGCATCTTTTCCACCAGTTTCAGCCGATAAGAATAAATCATTTCTAGTTTCTAACATTGTTGCAGCTGTATCTTCACCACCTGTTAAGATTAAGAAGTCAATATCTTTATTTGGAATTAAATGCTCTCCTGCAAGTGCTCCTGGACAAGGAAGAAATTGTAAAACATTTTTTGAAATCCCAGCATCCCAGAAACATTTACACATTTCATAAGAACATAAAGCAGCAACAGAAGCAGGTTTAATAATAACAGTATTACCAGCTGCTAATGCTGATGCTACTCCACCAACGGGAATTGCAATAGGGAAATTCCAAGGAGGAACAACTACACCAACACCTTTTGCACTAACTTCAAGATTTTCATAATCATCAAAGTGTCTAATTGCATGAGTATAGAATTCAACAAAATCAATTGCTTCAGATACTTCTACATCAGTTTCAGTAAATACTTTACCAACTTCAGCTGAAGCTACTCCAATTAAATTATCTCTTCTTTCACGCATTTTAATTGCAACTGCTTTTAATATTTCATGTCTTTGTGCATGAGTTAAATCTCTCCAACCATCAACATCAGCCTTTGCAACTGCAACAGCTTTATTAATATCTTCTTTATTTGCTAAGGCAAATCTACCTGCTAATACACCATCTTCAACTTGACATTTATCAATAGCATCAAAAATTTTACGATCACCTACTAAATCTTCTCCACCTACAACAACAGGGGCAATTGTATGAACAGTATCTTTAGTGTTTTTCCATTTTTTAACAATATTAGCAGCCCATTCATGATTTTTTTCTAAAATAAAATCAGTATCAGCTTCTGCATGGTAAGAGTTTGTATCAAAAGAAGAGTTTGAATAATTGTCCCATTTTTCGTCTAATCTATTTTGAACTCTTTTAGAACCTACAAAAGATGTTTTTTCAACTTCAAAAGATTCTCTAAAAAGATTTTCTTGCATTTTCCAGTCTTTTGAAGCAACTTTTAATCCAAATGAATATCTAATAAAGTTATTTGGACCAGTATTTTCATCAAGTCTTCGCACTAAATATGCAATTGCATTTGTAAATTGTTCTTTTGATGCAGTAGGTGCATATAAAATCACTTCTTTAGAAATTTCTTTAATTGCTAATCTTGCAGATTCACTCATACCTTCTAACATTTCTAATGTATGATATTCACTTGTTCCATTCTCATCTGCCATTACAGTAGCAAATGCTAATTCAAATAAATTGTGAGATGCTGTTCCTATATGCATAAATGGAGCATTGTCTTTATCCAGTGCATATCTAACCATTCTTTTATAATTTGAATCAGTGTCAGCTTTATCTACATAAGTAACCATTTCCCAATGTTTTTGAGAGGCTTCTGTTTCTTCCATCTCCATATTAGCACCCTTAACAAGTCTAAACTTAATAGGAGATCCACCATTTTGTACTCTATTTCTTGCCCAATCACATAAATCTTTTTGCCAAAGAAAGGAATCAGGTAAATAAGCTTGTAATACAATACCAGCATAAAGGCTTTGAAATTGTGGCTTTTCTAAAGTTCTTTTAAATACTTCAACAGTAATAGCTAAATCTCGGTACTCTTCCATATCAAGATTAATGAACTTATCTCTCTTTTCACCAGAGTTTGTTACATATTGATTCTTTTGTGCGGCTTCATAAATTAAAGTAAGCTTAGCAACTAATACATCAACAACATTTTCAAAATTTAAAGGATTAATTTGTGAAAAAATAGTAGATATTTTAATAGAAATATAATCAACATTTGGATTCTCTAATGCCTTTATATATTTTTCCATTCGCTCACCCGCTTCTTGCTCTCCTAAGACTACTTCCCCAATAAGGTTGATATTTACTCTAGTTCCTTCAGATTTTCTTTTCTTAAGATGTGCATTAAAGATCTCTTCTTCACCCTTAATTACTACAGTTTTAGTATCTTCTCTAATTTGATTTACAAATAATGGAACAGAAATATTAGGTAAATATTTACCTATATTTTGGAATAGGTATAAAAGCGTTTTATCTTTTGTTGTAAAAAAATGTGCCATTCCATGTTTTTCTAATAAAAAACAAATCTGATCTGCTATTCTTGCATTTGATTCAGCTCTAAAACACTGATCCATAAGCTCAATTAAAAGTGCTTTATCTTTTGGTTGTTCAAGCATCTTATTCATCTTTACATAAAATTCTCTATCAAAATCACTCACAAGTTCAGTTGCTCTATTTTGCCATTTACAAGCAAGAGTTACAGCAGAATTTACAAGTTCTTGTTCTTTTTTCATTTTTAATCCTTAAAATTAATTTGTTTTTAAATAAATTTCAAGTAGCTTACAGACAGGCTTTTTTGTCTAGAAACTAAGGGGATATGCCGCCAAGTAAATCCCCTTATGCTACTTTTCTTCAATGGTTTTGTTATCTAATGTTTTTTTCCTAAATATGCTTCTTGAATTGTCTTAGAATTTAACAATTCTTCTGCTGTACCTTCATGAGTAATTTTACCTACTTCAAGTACATACGCTCTATCTGCTAATTTTAAAGCAGCCTTTGCATTTTGTTCTACTAATAAAACAGTTACACCGCTTTGCGCGATTTCTTTAACTGCTTTGAAAATACCTTTAATTAAAATTGGTGCTAATCCAAGTGATGGTTCATCAAGGATTAATAGTTTTGGTTTAGACATAATTGCCCTACCAATTGCTAACATTTGTTGCTCTCCACCTGAAAGCGTTCCTGCAAGTTGCTTTCGTCGCTCTTTAAGTCTTGGAAGAATGTCATAAATCCATTCTAATGTCTCTTTATCATGATCTTTTAATGTATATGCACCCATCATAAGATTTTCTTCTACTGTTAAGATTCCAAAAACTCTTCTTCCTTCTGGAGAATGAGACATTCCTAAAGATACGATATCATGTGCTTCACATTTTGTTATATCATTTTTATCAAAAACAATAGATCCAGATTTTGCTTTTAAAAGTCCAGATATAGTTTGTAAAGTTGTCGTTTTACCAGCACCATTAGCACCAAGAATTGTTACAACTTCACCACGTTTAACTTGAATATTAATACCTTTAATAGCAGTAATTGCTCCATAAGATACGTGAAGGTCTTTTATATCTAATAATACTTCATTATTAACCATTATGATTCCTCCTCTTCATCTTCATCATCAGTTCCAATATATGCTTCAATAACTCTTGGATCATCTTGAACAAATGAAGGTTCACCTTGAGAAATCTCTTTTCCAAAGTTAATAACAGTGATGTAATCTGTTAATTTCATTACCATTTCCATATCATGTTCAATCATCATAATCCCAAGACCCATTTCTTTAATCTTTAAGATAATATTTGTTAACTCAATTGTTTCATTTTCATTAAGTCCAGCTGCTGGTTCATCTAAAATTAAAATTTCAGGATCAGCTGCAAGTGCTCTTGCCATTTCAATTTTTCTTTGATTTCCATAAGACAAATCTCCAGCGGGAGTATCTGCAAAAGTACTTAAACCAAAAAACTCCATTAGTTCTTCAACTTTTTTCCAAGATTTTAATTCATCTTTTTTATATGCTGGAGTATGAACAATTGAGTGGTACCATTTTTGAGTTGATTTTGTATGTGTTCCTGCAATAATATTTTCAGCAACACTCATCTCTTTAAATAGTCTAATATTTTGGAATGTTCTTAAAACTCCTCTTTGAGCAATTTTATGAGGTTCCATCCCTGTAATATTTTCACCTTTATATTTAATACTTCCTTTTTCAGGAGTATAAATACCTGTAACACAGTTAAAAAGTGTCGTTTTACCAGCACCATTGGGACCAATAATTCCATAAATTTGACCAGGTTTTACTTTAATAGTTAAATCATCAATTGCAACCAAACCGTGGAAAAACTTTGAAACATTTTCAATCTCTAATACATATTCCATTATTTTGCCCCTTCTTCTTTAGTTACTTTTTTCTTTAAGAACTTTGGAATATTTCCAAACTTAGCTGGCCATACACCATTAGGTCTTAAAATCATTGTTAATACCATTGCTGCACCAAAAATTAAATATCTTGATTCTTTAAACTCTGTAAATAACTCAGGCAATACAAACATTACAAATGTTCCTATAATAATTCCAGGAAGTGAAGCTGATCCACCTACAAGTACAATAGCAAAGAACATAACTGATTGCATAAAGTTAAATGACTCAGGACTTACAGCTGAATACTGAATAGCAAACACACTTCCAGCAGCTCCAGCAATCGCAGCTCCTAAAGCAAAAGCAAATAGTTTATAATATGAAACATTTATTCCCATAGATTTAGCAGCTATTTCATCTTTATGAATATAGTATAAAGCTCTTCCATAAGCTGAAGTATCTAGGTTTCTTATAATTAGTAATGTAAGAACTAATAAACCAAATGCTAAATAATAAATTGCTGTATCTGAAAATAATTCATAACCGAAGATTCTAACTACATCAATACCAAAAATACCATTTGGACCACCTGTTAAACCAAATACATCATTTGATAAAACTTGTTCAAATATGATATTAAATCCAATAGTTGCAACTAATAAATAATCACCTCTTAAATGAATAATTGGACCAGCTAGTAAAATTGAAAATATAGCTGGAATTATGATTGCAAAAGGAATAGTTGCAATAATTTCTAAACCAAAATGTACATTTAAAATAGCAGTTGTATATGCTCCCATTCCAAAGAAGATTGCATGACCCATATTAAAAATACCAGCACGACCTAAAATAATATCTTGAGAAAAAGCAACTACTGCAAATACTAAAAATGTAATACCAATACTTAACCAAGCAGAATCAACTATAAATGGAAAAACTGCCATAACTACTATAAATAAAGTAGCAATTCCTGTAGTTTTATTCATTATACTTTCTCCGCTGTTTTTTCACCAAGAAGTCCAGTTGGTTTTACAATTAAAATTACAATTAGTAAAATAAAGGTAAATGTTTCTGCCCATTCTGTTGAAATATAACCTGAAATCATTGCATTAAATAATCCAAGTAAAAGCCCACCTAGCATTGCTCCTGGAATTGAACCAATACCACCTATAATTGCTGCAATAAAAGCATTTAAACCATAAAGCCATCCCATATCAAATGTTAGACCTCGGTAATACATACCAATAAACAGACCACCAATTGCACCTAACATAGAACCTACAATAAATATAATCATAATAATTCTATTAACATTAATTCCCATTAATTTTGCAGCATCTTGATCAATTGCAGTTGCTCTAATTGCTGTACCCATTTTTGTTTTATTAATAAAAATATATAATGAAACCATTAAAACAGCAGATAGTGCTAAAATCACTAATTGTGTAAATGAAATAATTACTCCACCAAAGTTCCAAGATGTTGAGGGGAATACATCAGCAGGGAAAATCTCCATATTTGGTCCCCAAATTAACATAATTCCATTTTGAATAACAAGTGAAGCTCCAAGTGCTGAAACAACAGCACTTAATCTTGGTGCCGTTCTTAAAGGTCTGTATGCAAGACGCTCAAGAAGAACACCCACAAAAGCCACCACAATTGCTGTTAATGAAAATACTATTACAATATTCACTAAAGACAATGCATTTGAACCATAAAATTGAGTAAAAATAGTAAGTCCTACATAAGCAGAAAAGGCAACAAGGTCACCGTGTGCGAAGTTGATTAACTTCATCACACCGTAAACCATTGTATAACCTAAGGCTACTAATGCATACAAACTTCCTACTGTTAAACCATTGATTAACTGTTGAAGAAAAGTATCCATATTTGTCTATCCCTTACTTATTTTACTACTTCTTTAGTACCATCATTTTTCATATTATATACAACAAATTTAGCACCTACTCTTTCACCATCTTCTCTAATGTTAAATGGTCCTGTAATTCCTGGGAAATCTTTCATTGTAGATCTAATATAATCAGAGATTTTTTTAGTATCAAAAGAGTTAGTTTTTTCAACACCTTCAATAACAGCTCTTAATCCATCAGCATTTGTAACAGGCCAAATTGATGGAGGGTCCATTTTAAATCTAGCTTTATATGCCGCTAAATATTTTTTAGCTTCAGGATATGGTAAAATTTCTGGAGTTGGAAAGTTAATTAAAACTGTACCTTCAGCTGATTTTCCTGCTAATTTAACAAAATCAGGGTTATCATTTGAATCTCCACCAACAAAGTCAGCATCAATTTCTAATTGCTCTTGTTGTGCACGGATAAGTCCACCATCAGTATAGTAACCTGAGTAATAAATAACATCTGGTTTCATTGCTTTAATTTTTGTTAAAACTGCTGTAAAGTTTTGAGTTCCTGATTTAACTTTTCCTCTAAAGATTACATTCCCGCCAAGTGCTTTTGTAGATGCTTCAGTTGAATCACCTAGTCCAGCAGAATAAGAAGAGTAATCAGATAAAACAACAATTCTTTGATATTTTTTTACATTTACAAAGTAATCAGCTGTAAAATCACTTTGTGATGAGTTTGGAAATGAATTTCTAAAGAAAGTCCAGTATTTTTTAGAAATTAAAGAATCACTTGTACCATCAGAAGTTTGTAAAACTTTGTTTCTATAGTATGTAGTTTGAGCAGCTTCTGTTGCTCCTGAAGTATAAGAACCAATTACAGCAAATACACCCTCATTTACTAATTTCTTAGCACAAACAGCAGCTTTTTGAGCTTTAGCTTCATCATCACAAGTAACAACTTCAATTTGTTTACCTAAAAGTCCACCAGCTGCATTTTTTTCATCTACAATTAACTTAACAAAGTTTTCAATACTTTGACCTTCATTTGCATACTTACCAGTAATTGGCGCTTGAACACCTATCTTTACAGTATCTGCAGCAACTAGTGAACTAGCAACTACCGCACTTAGTGCTAAAGCACCTGTTAATTTTTTAAAATTCATATTTTCTCCTTAGTTTGAATTAAATTTCTTATATTATTTAAACCGTTGGTTCAATAATATAACACCCAACACACCATTCGCCAACATTATCAATCTTGTTAATATCGCCTCCTTTAAAACTTGATTTTAAATTTTTATGTGAAGCTACAATCTTATTAAATGCTTCAATAATTTCTTCTAATCTTTTTTCGCTTTTTTTTCTTGCAGTATTTGAAATATCTAAGTAAAAAGCAAAAACTCCATAGTCTAATGTAGATTCATCCCTTTGTTCTCTTTGAAGTAATTTACACATTAACTCTATATCATCTTTATATTCAGCTTGTGCGTTTCTTACACCATTTCTTATACTCATAATAACTTTTGAAATAGAATCATTATCACTTTTATGTTCAAATCTTTCATCTAGTGTTAAACAAATTACATCTTGAGCAATATTATTCTCTGCCATAAACCACTTAAATGCATCTCTTTTAGGAAGAGAACATCTTAATATATCAGCAATTGTTGCATCAATAAAAATTTCTGGAGCAGGACTTAGTTTTGCTATTTCTTGAGATACATGTATAGTCAAGAATTTTGGAGGTGCATATGATAAATAAATATCATCAGCAGTCCAAAAACTATAATTTGACTTAGCAGTTTTAATACCTGTTAAAACTGCTTCTACTACTTCATCTTGTGATGGGAAACTATTCATTGTTATCTCCAACAAAATTTTCATCTACTTCATCTAAAATACCACTTTCAAATAAAATATCTTCTATTAGTTTATTTTTAGAAATATTTAAAGATGTAGATAAAACTAAAAGTGCGTTATCCAGTCTTTTATCAATCTTTACAGTAAGTTGAGAAACTTCTCTTTTATTACTTTTTAAATGATTATTTATAACTTTTTGAATAACTGTTCTTTTATATTTTTGCTTTGCCATTTTTATAACTTTTTATGTGTATTTTTTAGTACTACTTAAAGTAGTACCTTTTTTTCTTTAATCATTATTTCACAGTGAAACTTAATTAAAACTTAATATATTAGCTTAAATTGTCTAAAAATTACGCAATTTTACAAATAAATTGCAAATGCTATTTTAATGCTATGTTAAGAGTAGAATAGTTATAAATTAAAGTGAAAATAAATGAAATATTGAGGGAATGATATAGTAGTTGAATTCTTATTAATAAATATAAAAAGAATTCTATAAGTTTAAGTTAAATAGTTCTTAGATATTCATATATTTTTTAACTACTTCAACTAGATTGTTTATTATCTTATCAGAAAGTTCAATTGCTTTTTCTTCATTAGATGCAACAATGGCATCTATTAAATCCATATGAACCTTTGCAGAAGCTTCTAAATCATCACTTCCTTTAAAATAATACCAAAACCTTCTACTTCTGATATGTAAAGGAGCCGTAGCATTTGCTGCATATTCGTTTCTTGCCGTTTCAAATATTGTTTGATCTAATTGTTTATCATTTCGTAAATACTCAATTACATCTTTTTTTTCAACAGCTTCAATCATATGTTTTTTAAAATCAAGTATTTTATTTTTTTCTAATGTAGTAGCATACTTAGTAGCTTTTGAAATAAGAAGATTATCTAATACTCTTCTTGTTTCTAAAATAGATAATTGATTAGCCATATTAATATCAGATATTTCAATTCCACGTCTAGGAATAATATTAAGTAGAGATTCATTTGATAATTTTAATAAGGCTTCTCGAAGAGGTGTTCTACTAATATCAGATAGAGCCATTAATTCTTTTTCAGAATAGGTTTTACCAGGTTCTAATTTTAAAGTTACAATTAACTCTTCTAATATTTTATATGCTTTTACTGATAAATTATTCTCTTGCATCTTATTTCCTTGTTATCTTAAAAAAAATCCATGTTTCAACTCATCATTTTCATCAATTAAAAATGTATGTTCACCTGTAATATTTGCATTCCCGCTAACTTTAGGGATAATAGCATCAAAATCCGAGTACTTTAATGTTGAGTCTACTTCGACATCAAAGCTTGTACCTAAAATACTCTCAATTTTAATACTCTCATTTATTAAAAGTTCATTTCTTTTAAAATGAATTGCAGCTCTACCAGATACACCTGAGCCAGTTGGACTTCTATCAACTTCTCCATCTGCAAAGACGCATACATTTTTACTATGAAATTTATCTGATTTTGTAATAAAAATTGTTCCATAAAGAAAACTTAAATCCTCTTCAAAAGGATGTTTGATATTATCTTTATTTTCACTTATTGCATGTTTGATTTTCTTTCCGTAATGAATAATTTTATCATAATTATCCTTATTCAAACTAAGACCAATTGAATCAGCATTTATATAAGCATAAAATGCTCCACCATATGCTAAATCATACCTTACAGTACCAATACTTTCCACATATATTTCTTCATTTAAAGCAATAACAAAAGATGGAACACATTTAAAACTAACACTTGTAACATCTCCATTTTCATCTATACTAGCAAAAGAATCTAACTGCCCACAAGGAGCATCTATTTTTATATTAGTAATTGGTTTTCTAACCTCAACCCAACCTAACTCAACTGCTAATTTTGTAATAGCAATTGTTGCATGTCCACACATTGTGCTATAACCTTCATTATGCATAAATATTACACCAAAATCTGAATCTTTATTTTCAGGTTCAACAAGTAATACTCCATACATATCAGCATGCCCACGAGGTTCAAACATCAAAGTGGTTCTTAAATGATCTAAATTATTTTTAACATAACTTCTTTTTTCTAAGATTGTTTTACCTTCTATTCTCGGGTAACCATCAAGAATAACACGTAAAGGCTCACCACCTGTATGCATATCAATTGTCTTTATCTTTAGAAAATCTTTTTGGATTTTCGAATCTTTAATTTTTTGTAAAATTTCCATTTTAATCCTTTAAATTATTTTGAGAATTTCTAGATATAAAAACAAGAAAAATTCCAAAAATAATCACACTTGAAACAATTATAAAACGAAATGTAATTTCTTCACCTAAAGTAAAAGTACTTAAAATAACTGCAACTATTGGAACTAATAATAAAAAAGGAGAAATAAAACTTATATCTTGTGTCTTAACTAAGTAAGCCCAAATGCCATGTCCTATAATACTACTTGCAATAACTGTGTAAAAAAATGCCCATATAGTTAAACTATCTTTAATTTCTAAAACAGAAGAAAAAGTATTATTATTAAAAAGCATAATTATATACATCATAGGTACTCCTAATAAAGATGTCCAAGCTATAACACTAATACTTTTCACATTTTTTATTTTCTTTACAATATTAAAATAAATACCTAAACACAATGCAGATGCAATTGCCATAATAAAAGCATCTCTACTATCTAATAAACTTGGATCATATAATAAGAAAACTATTCCAAAAAAAGATATTGTTAAACCAGTAATTCTTAAAGGACTTGGTTTATCTTTAAAAATTATCCATGCAAATATTATAGAAAAAGGTATTGCCAATTGAATTAATACAGACACTCCTCCTACACTAGAAGTATTTAATATTGATAAAAAAAGAAGTCCAAAGTGTCCAGGCACAATCGCAATTGCTGCTAGAAATAAAAAAGAAAGATCTCTAAAAGATGGTAGGTTTTTCAAAAAAGGTGATAATAACAAAGAAACAAAAGCAAGTCTTAACGTTAAAGCTGTAAAAACATCCATCTCTTTTACTAAATAAGCAATTGATATAAAGTTACCTGCCCATAGTAGTATTACAAAAAGGATTAATGCTAAGATAGTTGTTTTATTATTAGAAATCAAATTAATCCTTTTTGTAATATTTTAAATTAGTTTATTTTTAGTAAGAATAATACCGTCTTCATCTGCATAAATATAATCACCTTTACTAAAACTTACACCTTCAAATTTCAAATCAATACCTCTAAAAGATTTTGTTTTTTCAAAATTTCTTAAAGGACAAGCGCCAATTGCGTATAATCCTACATCAATATTTTTAGTCTCAAAGGTATCTCTAACATAACCATTGATAATAATTGCAGTCCAGTTATTTTTTAATGCAAATGCCATTAGTTTATCCCCTACTACACCAAAGAAATCCTGATTGTTATCCACAACCATAATTCTACCTTTACCATCTTCATCTCTTAGAATTTCTAATAAATGAAAATTACTTTTACTTATTTTTAATGTTTCTATTTGACCAGAGAATTTCTTCAATTTTCCATAGTTATTAAATTTTGCAGATAATACTTGAATTTTTTTATTCTGATTATCATCACAAATATCTGAAACTTGCATATTCATTTTTTACCTTAAATTTATAACAAAAAGAGTTTTATCACTAAGTATATTTCCTTTTGTTAATTAGTTATATTTAATCATTTTATATCTAAAGGTTTAATGTAAAACCTTTGATAAAAACTGTTGTGTTCTCTCTTTTTGTGGGTTTTCGATTACTTGTTCGGGTGTTCCGATTTCTTCAATAACACCTTTATGAAAGAAAGCAATTCTATCTGATACTTCTCTTGCAAATGCAATTTCATGAGTAACACAAATCATTGTCATTCCTTCTTTTCTAAGTAGTCTTAAGGTATCAAGTACCTCTCCTACTAATTCGGGATCAAGTGCTGATGTGATTTCATCAAAAAGCATATACTCAGGTTCCATAGCTAATGCTCTTGCAATTGCAAGTCTTTGCTGTTGTCCACCAGACATTCTTGTAGGAAACTCATCAAACTTATCACCAAGTCCAACATGTATTAATTGCTCTTTTGCAATTTTTTCTGCATCTTCTTTTGTTTTTCCTAAAACTTTTTGTGGTGCTAGGGCAACGTTTTCAAGAACGGTTAAATGAGGAAAAGAATTCCATTGTTGAAAAACCATTCCAATTTTTTGTCTTAATTTATTAATATTTGTTTTCTTATCATGTACAGATACTCCATCAACTTCTATTTGACCTTTTTGGATATTTTCAATTGCATTAATGCAATAAAGCATAGTAGATTTACCAGAACCAGAACCACCAATTACTGATAAAACCTCACCTTTTTGTACTGTTAAATCTATACCTTTTAATACTTCTAAATCTCCAAACGATTTATGTACTTTTTTTAACTCAATCATATTTTTAACTTCCTTTCTAAATGTGCTGCATATAATGAAATTGGATACGAAATAATAAAATAAAAGAACCCAACACCTAATAGTAATAATAAAGCTTCTTGTGTTTTCGAAATCAATTCTTCTGTAGTTTTTAATAACTCCAAATAACCAATAACAGAAACAAGTGCCGAATCTTTAATAACTGATAAAACAATACTTATCCAAGCTGGAAACACAGTTCTAACACCTAAAGGAAAAACTATATATCTATAATCTTGCCAATAAGATAAACCTAAAGATCTTGATGCTCTTCTTGTAGTTTGAGGTACAGAATCAATTCCTGCACGAACTACTTCTGTTACGAAAGCAGAAGTGTATGCAGATAAAACAATTGCACCTACCCAAAATACCGAAATATCAATCTCTAAAATTCCCATAAATGAATAAAATAAGATAAATTGAATAATTAAAGGAACTGATCTTAAAATATCAAGAAAACCACTTAAAAATATATTTGATATTGGACCTGAATTACTTTTAAAGTATCCAAATATAATTCCAAAAAATGTTCCGATTAAAATTGAAACAATTGAAATATAAATTGTTCTCATTAAACCTTCAAGTAAAAACTCTAAATCATAATAAGTTAATGACGAGGCTTGAATTGTCGAAACTGTTTGATAAATAACATATATTATAAGAAGTGTATATATAGAATATTTAATTTGTTTATTACTCATTATGCATCTCCTCTAAATAATTTATATGAAAGTAATTTTGATGCTAGTAAAATTCCTTTGGCCATAACAAAGTACATTACCGCAGCTACAAGATAAAACTCAAAAGTTCTGAAAGATAAAGATTGTAACTGATCAGTTTTACCTGTTAACTCTAACATTCCAACTAGTGTTCCAAGAGATGTCATTAAGATTGCCCAAATTATTTGATTTGTCATAGGATGATAAACTTTTCTTAAAACTTGAGGTAATATAATATACCAATAAGTTTGTAATTTACTCATTCCTAGAGATCTTGAAGCTGACATTTGAGTATTTGGAATTGATGCAAAACCACCTCTTAATGTTTCAGCTAAATATCCAGCATTATTAAATGTTAATGCTAATAATACAGCAACATAAGGACTTAAATGAATACCAAATGCTCCTAAGCCAAAGTAAGCCATATAAATTTGAAATAACGCAGGCGTATTTCTTGCAATTTCAATCCATATAATTGATGTAGTTCTTGCGAACTCATTTTCTGATTCTTTTCCTAGTGATAAAAAGATAGCAATGATAAGACCAAGAACAATAGATAAAATAGCAACTTCTAAAGTCACTACAGCAGCGCTAAGCATTTCAGGTAGTACATTCCATACCGTAATCCAGTGGAAAGTGTAATCAAATTCAAACATATATAATCCTTATATTGATGTATTTATTCAAGGCTTAAGCCTTGAATAACCTATTAATAATAAATTCCATCTACTGTTAATTTTCTAACTGGAGAATTTCCATAGAATTGTTTATTTAATTCTGCATATCTACCAGATCTTACTTGTTGGTGAATAAATAAATTTAAATAATTAATCATTCCAAATTCAGTTCTTTTAACAATAATTGATACAAAATCATCAAATCCTGGAATAAAAGGACCAGCAACATAATCTTTATATTTAGGAAGTTTTAATAACTCTGCAATAGTAGTATCTGTTGTAATAATTGCATCTGCTTTACCTTGAGATAGTGCTAAATGAGTATCATTTTCTGATTTAGATGAGAAATAATTATCTTCATCCCAACCTAAAGCTTTTACATTTTTCATAAATTCTGTTTCAGGAGTAGTACTAAGTGCTGCTGTAACTTTTTTACCTTTTAAATCTTTAAACTCTTTAATTCCAGAATCTTTTTTAACTAATGCTTGAAGTTTGAAAACAAAATATGGCATTGTAAAACCAGCTGATTTCGCTCTTTCTAAAGTATCAGAAGTTGAACCAATAACAACATCAACTTTTCCAGAATTTAAAGCAGGTATTCTTTGAGCAAAAGACATAGATTTAAGCTCTAACTTAACACCTAAAGACTTTGCTAAATCTTTACAATATTCAACATCAAAACCTGCTGGTTTATTTTTTGCATCTCGATATCCCATTGGAGGAAAATCTAAAACAACACCACATTTGATTTTACCTTTTGAGATAACCTTATCTAATTTGTCTGCACTTACACTTGTAGCTCCTAAAGCTAAAACTGATGCTGCTATTATTGTTAATTTATTTATAAATTTCATTTTAATTCCTTTTTTTATTTTATTTTTTTTTGTAATCAAACTAATTTTATTTATGTAAAAACTTATTTTTCCCTCCTTTAAAATTTAATTAAACCTATTAATATTCATTTTAGAAATATTAATTTTAGTTTTTTCTTCATTTATCAAATCTCTGATAATACAACCCGTTGCTGGACCTAAAGACACACCCATCATTGCATGCCCTGTTGCAATAATTACATTAGAAAATTTTTCGCTTCTTCCTATATATGGAATACCATCTGGAGAACAAGGTCTAAGTCCTGCCCACTGATCTTTCATATCATTTTGTTTTAAATCTAAACCATTTATATATTTGTTTGCAGACTTTCTAATATTATTGATTCTTCTATCATTAATTTTTAAATCATTAACACCTAACATCATAGTTCCACCAAAACGTACATAATCATCATAAGGAGTTATTGCAACTTTTTCTTCCGCTAAAATCATAGGTGTAGAAAAGTTTAAGGCTTCATTTTTATAACTAATAAAAGAGAAACCTTTTCCACCTTCCATAGGTAGATTTAAATCAATTTTTTTAGCAAGTTTTGATGTAAATATTCCTGATGTAAACACATACTGATCAAAACTATGAGCAACAGATGATTGATCAATTATTGAAGTAATATTATTTTTATTTGTTTTAATATCATCTATTAAGCAGTTTTCAAAAAACTTTACACCATTTTTTTCTAAATATTTTTTCATCGCCATAATAAAATCATACGGCTGTATCTTAGAATCATCTTTAAAATAAGTAGCACCAAGTACATCAAAAGAAGCATTTGGTTCTAGTATTTTTAACTCATCTTTATTTAAAACTTTTGCATCTAAACCTAAACTAATAGCTTCATTTACAATAAGTTCTTCTTCTTTTAAAGTTTTTTCTTCTTTACAAAGCATTAATAAACCACTTTGCTTCAAATCAAAATCTATATTATTGTCTTCTAGTAAATCTTTGTATAAAGATAAACTATATAAATTTATATCTCTTAAAAAATGTTTATTATTTTCAACATGTTTTTTTGTACAAAAAGTATTGAATTTAAATAACCACGTAATTAACTCTAAGTCCAAACTTGGTTTTAAAAAAAATGGTGAATTTGGATTTAACATCCATTTAAAACCTTTTTTTAAAATTCCAGGATTTGATAAAGTTTCAAAATGACTAGGAACAATTAATCCTGCATTTCCAGAAGAACACTGTGTTCCTATTTCATTAGCATCAAAAACTGTAACCTTATGTCCACTCTTATGTAAGTAATAAGCAGAACAAATTCCACTTATTCCTCCACCTATTATTGCAATTTCATTTTTCACCTTAAATCACCACGAACCCATGGGCATATGGATCATCATCATCAATAGTTATGGTATTTAAACCAGTGATTTTTGCCCAACCTTCAATTGAAGGTATTATTGCTTTATATGAGCCTAAAGTAACTTCTTCTTCTATTCTTCCAATAAATTTTGAACCAATAAAACTTTCATGAATAAAATCTTCATTCTTGTTTAATTTACCTTTTGAATACCACTGTGCCATTCTAGCACTTGTACCAGTTCCACAAGGAGATCTATCTATTGCTTTTTCACCATAAAAAACTGCATTTCTTGCACTTGAACTTTCATCAATAGTTTTACCTGTCCATTCAATATGAGATAAACCATTTATCGTTTCATTTAAAGGATGAACAAATGAATATTTTTCATTTAATCTTTCCCTTAATTCTGCACTCATTGCAATTAATTCAGCAGCTTTAAAATCTTCAATTCCAGTGAAGTTTTCTTGAGGATCCACAATTGCATAAAAGTTTCCACCATAAGCTACATCAACAGTAAGTTTTCCTAATGTTGATGATTCTATTTCAAGTTTCTCTGAGTGTAAAAAAGAGGCAATATTTACAATTTTTACAGATTTAACTCTATTTTTATCATCTCTTGTATAAGTAGCGACCACTAAACCAGCGGGAGTTTCAATTCTTAAAGTACCTTCAACTTTAGGAGTTACTATCTCTTTTTCAATTAAAACAGTAACTGTTCCTATCGTTCCATGTCCACACATAGGTAAGCATCCACTTGTTTCTATAAATAAAATAGATACATCAAATTCATCACTTGATGGTTCAAAAATTATTGTTCCACTCATCATGTCATGACCACGAGGTTCAAACATTAAACCTTTTCTAATCCAATCAAACTCTCTTAAGAAATGTTGTCTTTTTTCGCTCATATTTGCACCTTTTAACAGAGGTGCTCCCCCACAAATAACTCTTACAGGATTACCACAAGTGTGTGCATCAACACAAAAAAATGTTTTACAAGACATAATTACTCCTTAACTCAATTTTTCTTTTACTAATTTAGCAGCTGCCAAATCTTCTAGTCCATGACCAACAGATTTAAATAAAGTAATCGAAGAATCAGATGTTCTTCCTTCTTTTATCTCTCTTGTTAATTCAAATAAATCAGCTTTAATATCATCTTCACTAATTACATTTGTATCCAGTGGTATTTTAATATCTCCCGTTTCTTTTTTAGCCATATTAGTATCAATATAAATATCAACAGTTTTAATTAGCTCATCATCAGCTTCTCTCATATTAGGCTTATATGCACCAACTAAATCTACATGTTGTCCTGCTTTTAAAAATTTACCAAAAACTAAAGGTTCCACACTAAGTGTTGCACAAGAAATGATATCTACATTGGAAATTTCATCTTCAATATTATCAACTGCTTTAATATTAAAATCATCTTTTAATTCATCTACAATCTTTAAGGCTTTAGATTTATCTCTACCCCAAATATAAACATCTTTTATATCTCTTACACTTGCGTGTGCTTTAATTAACTCAGAACTTAATGCTCCAGTTCCAATTATTAATATAGAACTTGAATCTTTTCTTGAAAGATACGAACTAGCTAATGCAGATGATGCTGCTGTTCTTTTAACTGTTAAAGTTTTACCTTCTAGTAAAGCTTCAATTGTTCCTTTTTGTGCATCCATTAATAAGTATAAACCTTGAATAGCAGGTAAATTATATTTAGTATTATTAGGACTAACTGTTACAATTTTTACACCAATAGATTCACTCTCTTCCCATGCAGGCATTAGAAGTAGTGTTGAATCCATACCCTCTTTTGGGTTTTTAAAATCATGATGATGTCTTGGTGGCACTTTAATATCAGAAATAAAAGCATTTCTTAATGCTTCTATTAATGATGGATAATCAAGTGCTTTTGCAATTTCTTCTTTATCTATAAATCTCATAATGAACTCTTTGTGTACTTATCATTTACAATTCTTAAAATTCCTAATGGATTTCCATCTTGAAGTTCTAAAGGAAGCAAAAAACTTGGACAATCTTGAAAACAAACAGGTCGTACAAATCTTTTAATAGCTCCAGTTCCTACTGATGTAAATCTAGCATCAGTTGCAGCTGGGAATGGACCACCATGTTGCATTGAAGCACAAACCTCAACACCCGTTGGAACGCCATTAAATAAAATTCTTCCACACTTATTTTCTAAATTTAAAATCTGATTTTCATATGAAGACATTTCGCTTTCTTCACCCATTACCGTTGCTGTTAATTGCCCTTCTAAAGATGCAATTACCTGATCTAATTCATTAATATCATTACATTCTACTAATAAAGAATAAGGACCAAAAACTTCTTCTTGAAGCTTAGGATTTGAAATAAATGTTGAAGCTTCAACACTTGCAACTACAGGTTTACCTTCTGAAGCTAAATTATCTTCAAAGGCTTCTGCAATTACTGTCATACCATCTTGAGAAATAGCTTCATCTTTATTTTTTTCATAAGCTTCTTGAATACCTTTTGATAACATTGTTGCAGGTTTTACTTTTGAAATTTCATCTTTTAAATCTTTTTTAAATGCTTCTAATTTTTCATCTTTTAAGGCAATAATTAATCCAGGATTTGTACAAAACTGTCCAGCACCTAATGTAATAGAAAAAGCGTATGTAGCTGCAAGTTTTTTAGTATCATTTAAAGATGATGGTAGAAATAAACAAGGATTAACACTCCCCATCTCTGCAAATACTGGAATTGGCTGTTTTCTTGAGTTCGCTAATTTGAATAATTCCATTCCAGCATATGTTGAACCTGTAAAACCAACTGCTTGTACTGCTTCATTTAAAACAATTTGTTGCCCCACCGTTCTTCCTGATCCATGAACCATTGAGAATGTACCATTTGGCATATTACATTTTTCAACTGCTTTTATAATTGCACCTGCAATTAATTCAGATGTGCCACTATGAGAAGAGTGTGCCTTTACAATAACTGGACAACCTGCTGCTAAAGCTGAAGCGGTATCTCCTCCTGCACAAGCAAAAGCTAAAGGAAAGTTACTTGCTTCAAATACAGATACAACACCAAGAGGTCTTAACATCTTTCTTAAATCATTTCTTGGAAGTGGTGTTCGTTCTGGCAGTGCTTCATCAATTGATGCTTCAACCCATGAACCATCTTTTAGTAAGTTAGCAAACATTTTAATTTGCCCTATAGTTCGTCCTCTCTCTCCTTCGATTCTAGGTCTTGGAAGATTTGACTCAGTCATTGTTCTTAGGATTAATTCATCACCTAAATTCATAATTTCTGATGCAATTGTTTCTAAGAATTCTGCTCGATGTAATTGAGAAGTTTGTTTATACTCAATAAAAGCTTTATTAGCTTTAACTAAAGCTTCATCAACCTCTACAGTCGTTGCATGAAAGAATTCACCATCTAGTGCTTCATTACTATTAATATCATATAACTTACTCGTCTTATCACCCTTAGCTGATAATTCATTTCCAATAAAGTTTTTACCGTGTATACTCAATTTATATCCTTTTTTATAATGAGGCTAGTTGTAACTGCTGGATAAACTCCAATAAATTTACATTTCATACTAACCATTTTAGTTTAATTAATTTTTTTTTCTATCATACTATCAATAAGGAT
The DNA here is from genome assembly GCF_001956695.1 of Poseidonibacter parvus. Classification (NCBI taxonomy): domain Bacteria; kingdom Pseudomonadati; phylum Campylobacterota; class Epsilonproteobacteria; order Campylobacterales; family Arcobacteraceae; genus Poseidonibacter; species Poseidonibacter parvus. The sequence continues at coordinate 423,666 of NZ_CP019070.1, read as the reverse complement.
TAATCTAATAAACCCAATGCTTCAACTCTTTCTTTTGCTAGAATATACCTTGCTCGAACATCTTCAATTTGATCACGAGTTAATTTCTTACCAAGAGTACGAAGTCCTCCAACAGAATCATTATGGTGAATTCCCATTGCAAACTTAAGGTATTCCATAAGCAGCGGCTGACCATCAAGATATGAAATAGAGTTCATAGCCTGAGAAACTTTTAGAGCCTGGGCCCATTCTCCTTTTAAAACATACTCCTGCATAGTAACACTAGCTTTTGGGAAGACAGTACCTACACCTGTAATCCCACCGCATGCTCCAGCAAGTCCAGCATATACAGTTACAGTATCAACACCTGCCAAAATTTTTAAATCTTTGTTCTCTAACAACAGTGTTTCAATAATTGAAACATCTATAGACGATATTTTAAGAGCAACTACTTCAGGTAGATCAGCAAGTTTAATAAGAGTATCTGTTGAGATTGCATGATATCCTGCTGCATCAGGGTTGTTATAAGGCATAATTGTTATGCCTGCCTCTTTTGCAGCTGTTGCAGCAAGAGCATAGTACGCATACATATCTTCATCAGAAGGAACTGCTAAAGTTTTTGGAGGCATAACCATAACCGTATCCACACCAACAGTTGCTAGTCCTGCAATGATTTTAGCAATCTCTTCTTTAGTTTCTGCCACAGCTCCACTGATCAAGGGAACACTATATTTTTTAGCAACTTCAGAAAGGGATTTAAGTAGTGAGAGACGCTGTTCGTTACTTAGGTAACTATTCTCACCTAAAGTACCAGAAGCCACAAGTCCTCCCATTCTACTTCCTCCCTTTCCTTGAGCTTTTAAAACATATTCAGCCTGTCTTTGTGTTTCTTCAAAGTCAATTTCAAGGGCACCAGATTCTGATTCTTTTAGCCATGTAAACACGGCCGGCATAACTGTATAAAGCCAATCTGTACTAGTTGTTTTCATTATATTACCTTTTTGTCAAATAAATTATTTGACATAATCCTTTTAACTTAATTTAATTTTTTTGTTGTATCATGTTTATTAATATATTCTTGATATATCAATTGATATATTAGAAGTATATCATAGCAGTATTTGTTTTTATATTAAAACAAACTGAAATTTTAAAAAAAGTAGTAATATGAAAAATGACATTAAAAATCAGAAGATAGCTTATATTCACGCACTAATTGCAGTGTTTTTATGGTCAACTGTTGCAAGTGTATTTAAAATAAGCCTTCAAACCTTAAGTGTAGCACAGCTAGTTTTCTATGCTGTTCTTACTTCAACTATAGTTTTATTAATTATTGTATTAATAAAAAAACAGTTAAAACAAGTACTTATACATTTTAAACAAAATTATAAACTTATTATTCTATTAGGAATACTAAATCCATTCTTACAATATATATTATTGTTTAAGGCATATGATCTTTTACCAGTTCAAGAAGCACAAACTATAAATTTTACTTGGGCATTAATGTTGACATATCTTTCAATACCTTTATTAGGTCACAAACCAAAGCTTAGTGATTTTATTGCAGGATTTATATGTTATTTTGGAGTTTTGATTATTGCAACAAAGGGAAATCCTTTATCATTAGACTTCTCAAATACATATGGTGTTATCTTAGCACTATTAACTACAGTAGTATGGTCTTTATATTGGATATATAATACAAAAGTAAAAGTAGAACCAGTTGTTGGTCTCTTTTCTAGTTTTATAGTTGGTTTACCCTTAGTTTTAATTTATTACTTATATATGGAAGATTTTTCTATACCGGATATAAAGGGGTTATTAGGAGCGACTTATATAGGGTTATTTGAAATGAGTATAACTTTTATGTTTTGGTTAAGTGCAATGAAATTAACTACTTCTACATCAAAAATTGCTAATTTAATATTTATAGCACCATTTTTATCATTAATATTTATTTACTTTTTAGTGGGAGAAGCAATTTTATTTTCTACTATTATTGGTTTAGTATTAATTGTAATTGGTTTATTAGTGCAACAAGGTAAATCATTAACACAGAAGATTAAAAAATAAATTAATCTTCTTTTATATAATATTTATTATTTTTTGACAAGAGTTCAATATCTAAATCAAAAACTTTTGAGATATTAGCACTTGTTAAAATATCTTTTTTTAAACCTTGTTTATAAATACAATTGTCAGCAATAAGAGCGACATGACTTATATCTTCAATAATTTCTTTAACATGGTGAGTAATTATAATAATACTTAATGTTGAAGTTAATCTTTTAATTAATGATAAAAAATTCTTTTGTGCTTTTATATCAAGTCCTGTTGTAGGCTCATCAAGTAATAAAGCTTTTGGTCTATAAATTAAAGCTCTTGCTATTAGACATTTACGAAGTTCTCCCGTTGACATTAAAGAAGCCTTTTTATCTTTTAAAACTTTTATATCTAAGTAGTCAAAAATTTCATCTGTTTTTTCATTTTGTTCTTTAGTAAAAATATGATGTTCTTTTTTACCAATACTTGCAAAAAAACCAGAACGTACAATTTCATAACCACTGGCAAATCTAGCTTGATATACAAACTCGTTTTGTAGTTCATTTGTAACTATTCCAAGTTTTTTCTTTAAATCAAAAATATCCCATTTTTCTATTCCAAATATTTTTTTCTTAAATTCATAATGAGTATTAGGATATAAATCATTTGATATTAGTTTTAATAAAGTTGATTTACCAGAACCATTTGCACCTAATATAACCCAATGTTCTCCCTCTTTAATATTTAAATTAATATTTTTTAAAACTAAAAACCTATAGTCATAGCCAATATTTATATTTTCAAATTCTATTATATTCATCTTTATCCTTATATATATTATTAATATATCATATTTTACTATTTTTATGATAAAATTAATATATTAATAATATATTAAAGGAATATAATGGAATATAAAAAATTATTCTTCCCAATTGGTGGAGGAGAAGAGCTTGCTCAAAGAATTCATGGTGCATTACTTATTGGAAAACACTTTAATGCTCATTTAGATATTTTTAAATCACTTGCAAAACCTAGTCAGATTATGCAATTTGCAGACAATATACCAGAGTCTATTTTAAAAGAATTAAATGCAATTGCTAAAGATAAACTAGAAAAAGATCTTCATATACATGAAAAAATATTTAAAGAAGAAGCAAATAAACTTGATACTACAATTTCAAGTACAATAATCACTAATACTGCTAGTGCACAGATATTATCAGGAGAAGGATATAGAAGTAAGTTAATTGAACAAGAGTCAAAGTACTGTGATTTAGTTGTTGTTTCTGCTCCTCATAATGCACGATTAACGGCTACGTTTGAAACCACAGTTACAAAAAGTGGAAAACCTGCATTAATGTTTCCTAGAGAAATGACAAGTTTTAATACAGACCGAATACTAATTGGATGGAATAATTCACCAGAGGTATCAAGAGCAATATCACAAGCAATACCTATAATGAAAAAAGCAAAGAAAGTACATATTATTACAGCAAATGAATATATGAAAAATGAGAATGAAGTAATCAAATTGCAAGATTATTTAAAAATACATAATATAATAGCAACATATGAAATAGTAAAAACAACAAATACTCCAGGTGAAGCTTTACTTAAAAATGCTAAAGATGGGAATTATGAATTAATAGTTGCAGGTGCTTTTGGACATAAGGGTTTTAAAGAGCTTATGTTTGGAGGAACTACTAAATACATATTAGAACATACAAATATCCCAATATTTATGTCAAATTAATAAAATAGAGTTATTTTAACTCTATTTTTTAATCTTTTTATAATACCAAAAACCAATAATTGCTAAGCAAATTAAAATTCCAACGATTATATACCTTAGATATTCTTTTATTAAAGCTTCATTATCTCCTAAGTAGTATCCTAGAAGTGTTAAAATCACTACCCAAATCGCTGCACCTAATGTAGTATAAATAGAAAATGTTAATAAATTCATTCTAGCAAGGCCTGCTGGAAAAGATATATATTGTCTTACTGCTGGAATTAAACGCCCTGAGAAAGTTGAAATATGTCCATGTGATTTAAAAAACTCTTCCATTTTTGAAATTGTTTCTTCTTTAATAAAAAAGTATTTCCCATATTTAACTAAAAAAGCTCTTCCGAATTTAACTGCTAAAAAGTAGTTAAAAAGTGCGCCAGTTAGTGAGCCAGCAACTCCTGCAAAAATAGCAAAATATATATTCATTTCACCCTTATATGCTAAGTAACCAGCTGGAACCATTACAACTTCTGAAGGAAATGGAAAGAACGAGCTTTCTAAAAACATCATGATAAATATACCTGTATAGCCTAAACTACCAACAGTATCTACAACAAAGTTTACAATATCATGAAGCATTAAGTACCTTTATTAAATTAAGTTCTTCCATTTTAAAATAGAATCATTTATAAGTTGGAATATCTCTTTTTCACTAGGAGTTGTTTCATCAAAATAATCAGAAACAATTTTTAATATATAAAAGTCTTGAATATTTTCTTTACATGTTTGTCTAAAGAACTCTGCTTGCTTATCAACAAGTAATGTTTCTAAATCTTTATCTGTTTCTAAAGCTTTCTCTACTGTAGTAACATTTGCAAAATTAAGTCCATTGATAAATCGATTAGTACAAAAAAGTGTTCCTAGAGCAATTGATCCATCACTGCACGAGGCAATACTTAAATCAAAAGCTTTAGAGATTTGGAAGTTTTTGAAAATATAATTTAAAGAGTCTAATATTTCTTCTTTACTTACACCAGAAACTATAAGTATTAAATCATCATTAGAATAAATTGTATTTTCAATTGGATTAGTTAATTTCTCTAAATTAAAGAAATCAACTATAGGTTGTGCTTCTATTAAAGAAGTAGTGTGAATTAATATTTTTGACATATTAATTAACAATAGAGCCTAAACTCTAAAGTTTTACTATCTTTTAAGTTCTTTAATTCTTGCAGCTTTTCCTCTTAATCCTCTTAAGTAATGTAACTTAGCTCTTCTTACTCTACCTCTTCTTAATACTTCAAAAGATTTGATTGAATCAGAGTATAATGGGAAAATTCTTTCAACACCAACAGAGTTAGCACCAATTTTTCTTACGTTAAATGTTGCAGAAACACCTTCACCATGTCTAGCAATTACGATACCTTCGTAAGTCTGAACTCTCTTTTTTTCACCTTCTTTAATCTCAATACCAAGTCTTACAGTATCTCCTGCTCTAAATTGAGGGATTTCTTTTGACTCTATTTGTGCAGTTTCGAAACTAGCAATATATCTGTTTTTCATCGTTTTTCCTTATTAGGTCTATAGTATTTTGTCTTACAAATTGACATCTGGTTTTTTAAGTCGGAAATTTTACTATGATTTCCCTTTAAGAATTCTTTAACGACACTTAAATTTTGGAAAATTTCAGGTTTAGCAAAAGATGGAGCTTCTAAAAGTTGATTTTCATAACTCTCAACATCTAAAGATTGGGCATTCCCAAGAACACCATCAACATTTCTAGAAATTGCATCACTCATTGTTAAAGATGGTAATTCTCCACCTGTTAAAACAAATTCTCCTATAGAAAATACCTCATTTGCATATTTTTCTATTACTCTTTCATCAATTCCTTCATATCTTCCACTTACAAATACTATGTTTTTTTTCTTTGCCAAACGCTTTGCATCATTTTGTTTAAATGTTTTTGCAGCAGCTAAAGGAAAAATAATATAAGCATCTTCATTTTCTTCTTTTATTTTATCTAAGCAATCAAACAAAGGTTGGCAAGTCATAAGCATTCCTGCTCCTCCACCTACCATTTGTTTATCAACTTTCAAATGCTTATTATTTGTGAAATCTCTTGGATTATAAAACTCATAAGATATAAAATTTGAATCAACTGCTCGTTTTAAAATAGAATCTTGAAAATATGGTTCAATTAAGTTTGGGAAAAGTGTCACAAATGTAAATTTCAAACTAATACTCTACCTTTTTTATTGGAATAATACCATATTTATTTTTATTTGTAATTAAGCATTATTAATTTAAACTGCACGAAAAATTTATTAAGGTTATTATTTGAAACTACTAAGAGGTTTTGGCAAAAAGTATTTTACACTAAGTTCTATACAAGCATATTCATTAGCTACACAATTACATAGTGTCCTAACGTCTACAAAAAACCATATCAATAATAAACTTTTAATTTCTAACGAAAACGATGAAGATGAAGATGCACCTCCAAATCTCATTGAAAACTTAACTTTATGTCTTATTCAAAATAAGAAGCCATGTCATTGTGAATGTATCTTTAAAAAAAGAACTGCTTTAGCTATAACTCTATTTAAATTTATTCCTCGATGTCCATTTTACAATGCTTTTTTTGCCTTTAGAAGAACAGGAGTACACCCTCCTTTTGCATAATTTATTCAAAAATTAAAACAAAATCATATAAAAATAAATTATTAATAACAAAAGGATTAGTTATGCAAAAGAATTACGTATTAGGATTTCCTCGTATTGGAGAAAAAAGAGAACTTAAAAAAGTTTTAGAAAAATATTGGTCAAAGCAAATAGGCTTTGAAGAAGTTAAATATGTAGCAGAACAATTAAAAAAAAGACACTGGAATTATCAGAAAAAAGCAAAAATAGATTTTATTTCATCAAATGATTTTTCATATTATGACAATATGCTTGATACTACAATTTTATTAGGAGCAATTCCAAAAAGATTTGAGAAGCTAAAAGACGAAGAACAATACTTTTCAATGGCTAGAGGAAATGACAAAGCTCTTGCAATGGAAATGACAAAATGGTTTAATACAAATTACCATTATATAGTTCCAGAAATTTCAAAAGAAACTACATTTAAATTAAATAGTAAAAAAGTTATAAATGAATACAAAGAAGCTAAAGAATTAGGTATTAAAACTAAAATCAATTTAATTGGACCTATTACATATTTAGGTCTTAGTAAAAGTATTGATAATAGTGATACATTTTCTCATATAAATAAAGTTGTAGAAATTTATAAAGAACTATTATTAGAAATATCAAATTTAGATGAAGAAATTGTTGTTCAATTTGATGAGCCTTTATTTGTAAAAGATTTAGACTCAAAAATACTTTCTCTAATAAAACCTACTTATGATCAATTAACAAGTATTGCAAAAAATATTAAACTTGTTGTTTCTACTTATTTTGAACACTCTAATGAAGCAACAAAAAATTTTGTTAACACTCCTATTTGGGCTCTTGGTTTAGATTTTATTTATGGAAGAAAAAATCTTAATTGCTTAAATTTAATCAAAGATTCAAATAAAGTATTAATAGCAGGTGTAATTGATGGACGAAATATTTGGAAAAGTAACTTTGAAGAGAAAAAATCACTTTTAGAAGAAATAGCAAAAGTAATAAAAAAAGAAAATATTATAATTTCTACATCTTCATCACTATTACATGTACCTTTTACTTTAAATTATGAAGAAAAATTGGATGAGCAGATTAAATCTTGGTTAGCTTTTGCTTGCGAAAAATTAAATGAATTATCACTTCTTTCAAAGCAATTTTTCAATTTAGATTTAAGTTTAGAAGAAAAGTCTGCAATACAAAAAAATATTGAAGATAATAATAAAAGAAAAACATCTACAAAAATTCATAATAACAAAATTCAAGAAGAGTTAAAAAATCTGAAAGTATTACAAAGAGCAGATAAATTTGAAGATAGAATTAAAGCGCAAAGAGATTATTTCAAGTACGATTATCTAGCAACTACTACAATTGGATCTTTTCCTCAAACAAAAGAAATTAGAGAAAATAGAAAGAATTATAAAGCCTCTTTAATTAGCAAAGAAGAATATGAAAAAGAGATAAAAAAATATATTGATGATTGTATTTCATTTCAAGAAGAAATTGGACTTGATGTACTAGTTCATGGAGAACCTGAAAGAAATGATATGGTTGAATATTTTGGTGAGATGTTAGATGGTTTTGCTTTTACTAAAAATGCTTGGGTTCAATCATATGGAAGTAGATGTGTGAAACCACCATTAATTTATGGAGATGTAAACAGAGAAAATCCAATGACTGTAAATTGGACTAAATATGCTCAAAGTAAAACATCAAAAACAGTAAAAGGAATGTTAACAGGTCCAGTTACTATTTTAAACTGGTCTTTTGTAAGAGATGATATGCCAAGAAGTGAAGTAGCAAAACAAATAGCCTTAGGAATTTGTAAAGAAGTTGATGACTTACAAAATGCAGAAATAAAAATGATTCAAGTTGATGAAGCAGCTTTTAAAGAAGGTTATCCTTTAAGAAAAGAAAATATTGCTGAATATGAAAAGTGGGCTGTTGATAACTTTAAACTAAGTATTTCTTGCGCAAAAAGTAATACTCAAATTCATACACATATGTGTTATAGTCAATTTAATGACATTATTAAAACAATTGAAGCTATGGATGCTGATGTGATTTCAATAGAAACAGCAAGAAGTGGAAATAAACTTTTAAAGATATTTAAAGAAGTAGCTTACAAGCAAGAAATAGGACCAGGAATTTATGATATTCATTCTCCAAGAGTTCCAAGTATTGAAGAAATGGTTAAACAAATTGAAGCTTTAGTTGAAGTTTTACCAAAAGAGCAATTATGGATAAATCCAGATTGTGGATTAAAAACAAGAAATTGGCCTGAAGTAAAACAAAGTTTAAGAAATATGGTTAAAGCCGTACAAATAATAAAAGAAAAAACTTACTAGAGTCTTTAGACTCTAGTAAAAATATGTTTTATCATAATTAATTATGATAAAACATATTTTTAGATAATATCAAGGAATTATATAAAATGAGAAAAGAAGAAATGATTACATTAAACAATATTAAAGAAGCGAAAAAAAGATTAGCAGGCACTGTTTTAAATACTCCATTAGTTAAAGCTCCAATTTTAAGTAGTGACTTAAATGCACAAATTTATTTAAAAGAAGACAATTTACAACTTACAGGTAGTTTTAAAATAAGAGGTGCTTTTAATAAACTTGCATGTATGGAAGATAAGGTAAGAAAAAACGGTGTAGTAGCTGCAAGTGCTGGTAATCATGCTCAAGGTTTAGCATATGCTGCAAAACATTTTGATTGTGAAGCTACAATTTTTATGCCAGAATCAACTCCTCTTACAAAAGTAAGTGGTGTAAAATCTTATGGTGCAAATGTTGTTTTAGTTGGTGAAAATTTTGATGAAGCCTATGCAACTGCAATAAAATTTTCTGAAGAAAACAATAAAGAGTTTATTCATCCTTTTGCAGATGATGCTGTTATTGCTGGGCAAGGAACAATTGCTTTAGAAATTCTAGAAAAAATTGATGATATTGAACATATTGTTGTACCAATTGGTGGGGGAGGATTAATTTCAGGAATTGCAATCGCAGCAAAAGAAATAAATCCAAATATAAAAATCACAGGTGTAGTTGCAAGTGGTGCTAGAGGAATGAAAGAATCTTTTGAATCAAAAATGCCAATTGATTCAGCATCAGTTAAAACAATTGCAGATGGAATTGCTGTAAGAGATGTAACTCCAAAACTTTTAGAAATTATTTTAGAACATGTTGATGAAGTTGTTGAAGTATCTGATAATGAAATAGCAAATGCCATTTTATTTTTACTAGAAAAACACAAATTAGTAGTTGAAGGAGCAGGTGCTGTAGCAACTGCTGCTATTATGCATAAAAAAGTAGAAATAGAAAATCAAAAAGTTTGTTCAATTGTTTGTGGTGGAAATATTGATGTTACAATGCTTTCTTTAATTATTGACAAAGGTTTAGTAAAATCATATAGAAAAATGAATCTAATTGTTACTTTAATGGACAAAGCAGGTGCTCTTATGAGATTAACTGAAGTACTTAAACAAAGTGATGCAAATATTGTACAAATAGATTATGATAGAAACTCCGTTAAATTAGAGTTTGGAGAAGCACATGTAACAATTGCAGTTGAAACAAAAGGCGAAGAACATCAAAAACTAATTAGAGAAAATTTGAAACAAAACGCATACAGATTCAAACAAATTTAAATTAATTTATAATCTTTATATAGTTTTTAGAAAACAAATCATATAATGCAGAGATAATTTAGTATTGAGAAACAAAAAAAAGGAAGAAAATGGAAGGAAGACTATTTACATTCTTGGGATCTATTGGTGGTCACGGTCAAGAATGGATTATCTTATCACACTTTGTCCTAGTGGTAGGTATAATATTTTTAATAGCACGATCAGCTACAAAAAGATTACAATTAGTTCCAACTGGTAGCCAAAATGTTATGGAAACATTCATTGGTGGTGTTATATCTGTAGGTGCTGATACAATGGGTGAAAAAAATGCTAGAAGATACATGCCTTTAATTGCATCTTTAGCGTTAGTAATTGTTTGTTCTAACTTAATTGGTGTTATTCCAGGTTTTGAATCACCAACAGCTAATATAAACTTTACTTTATCTTTAGCTCTTATAGTATTTGTTTACTATAATTACTTAGGTATTAAAGAAAATGGTTTTATAAACTATTTTAAACATTTTATGGGTCCAATGCCAATTTTAGCTCCATTAATGTTCCCTATTGAAATTATTTCTCACATTTCTAGAATCGTATCTCTGTCATTCAGACTTTTTGGTGCAATTAGAGGTGATGATATGTTCTTAATGGTATTATTAATGTTAACACCATGGATTGTACCTTTATCTGGATTCTTTATGTTAACAGCATTTGGAGTTTTACAAGCATTCGTATTCGCTATTTTAACTTACGTTTATATAGCTGGATCAATTATGATGTCAGAAGAAGATCACTAGAACTTTAAGTTTTCTTAATATTTAAAAAAGGGATGAAGAAATTCATCCCTTTTTTTATGCCTATATTTTAAACCTCATCAATTAAAACTTCATTCTCTTTTAAATACACTAAATATGAAAATACTTCTTCACTTTTGAATATCTCTTTAATTGCTTTTTTATAGTAAGTTACTTGTAAGATATGATCATGTGATTTTTCTTTTGTAGTTTTATAATCTAAAATATAATATTTGTCACCTTTAAATAAAAGTAAATCAATAATTTTAATTTCTCCATTATAAACTAAAGCTTGCTCAGATATAAACTTTGAATCTTTAATTAAATTGGCAAATAACTTATGTTCAAGTAGTTTTGTTATTCTATTTTTAATATTAATAAAATCACTCTCATCTAAATAGTTTGAATACCTAGTTCTTACAAGATTCAAACAATAATCTAAATCAGCTTTATCAAAGTCATTCATCATTTCAAGACAAAAGTGAGTTGCAATACCAAAGTATTTAGAATGAAGTCTATTATCATCTAAATCTTTTTCTTTTGCAATTTGTTTTTCTTGTTGACCTAAATCCATTGGAGTATAAAGAATTTTTTCGCTTTTTTCATAATTTTTTGATACATTTGTACTTTCAATTATTTGACCAAATATTGAAGCTTTCATACTTAGGATATCAAAAACTGATGACTTCTCTTTTTTGAAGATTATCATATTATTTTTAGCACGAGTAAGAGCAACATATAAAATATTTATTTCATCTTCTAAGCTTAATGCTTTTTCTTTTGCAATAGCATTTGAGTATTGTTTATTATAATTTTCATAACCTTTTATTTTGTAAAAGATATTTTTTAACTCAACACTATCATATTCAAAAAGTAATGATGACTTATCAGAATTTTTTCTTTTTATTCTATCAAGTAAAATTACAGTATTAAACTCTAAACCTTTTGATTTAAAAATTGTAAGTATTTGTAATCCTGAAGATTCGCTATTTTCCATAACAGCATCAAGTTTATCTATTTCGTAAACAAAATCTACAATATTATTATAAATAGTACTACACTCTATAAACTTAACAACATTTTCATCTATTATTTTTAATGATGTTGCTATTTCTTTTATAATTTCCTGAACAGATTTTTTATCTACTTCAAAATTAATTGCAAGCTTTGTTAATACTTTATTTCCAATTAGTGCATTTAAATTTTCTTTATAAATCTCTTCTTTAAAATAAATATATTTAATTGCATTTATTACAGCTTGTACATTTTCTTGATTTATTAATTTTGATGTCATTTCAGTAGATATTTTTAAACTTGGAAATTTATTCTTTAAATAATTATACATATCTAAAACATCAGAGTTAGTATATGTTAATATTGCAATATCATTTGAGTTTACACCTTGTTTAATAAGTTGTGCAATCTTTGAAGCAACTGTTGCAAACTTTTCTTCTTCAACTAATTGTTTATCAACAAGAACTTCAACATATCCACCTTTCCTGATTGATAACTGATCATAATATTCATAAGAAGGTAAATTTACAAATAATGAATTTACAAAATTTATTACATTTTCACAAGACCTATAGTTTGTATTTAAAACTTCAACCTCTAAGGATTTATTTGTATTTGCTACATAATCAAATAATTCTCTTTTTCCACCTCTAAATCTATAAATAGATTGTTTTGTATCCCCCACATAAAAGAAGGATTTGAATTTATTTTGTTCACCAGACAATGACTCTTTTATAAGTGGTTCTAAAATTTTATATTGTAAAAGAGAAGTATCTTGAAACTCATCCATTAAAATATGGGAAAATTGAGAATCTAATCTAAAATACAAAAACTCTTTATCTATTTTTGTTGATAATAACTCATATACTAAATTTGAAATATCATTAAATTCTAAATAGTTTTTATTTTTATTAAATGTTAATTTAAAATTTTTAAACATCATATATAATTCAAAAAGTTTACTAAGACTATATCCAGCTCTTAGCTTATAATAAAGTCCTATTTCTTCTTTTACATTTGCAAAAAAGCTCTCCAATGTATCATTTGAACATTTTTTAAAATATGAATAATCACTTAAAGTCTCTTTTCCTATCCATGTTTTTGTAAACAACTCATCAAAGTTTTCAAAATCAACTGCTTTTTTAGCTGAATTACTTGCAACTTCACAATTCAAAATGGCTTCTTTTATTTTATATGCACTTAATAAAACTTGATCTTTTTGAATATTTATTAACTTTGCATCAATATCAACAATTTCAATATTTTCATTTTTTTCAAGTAGGTTTTTAAATAAATCAAAAATAGAATTAAACTTCTTTTTTTCATAAATTGAAAAATCAATCAATGAGTCAAACTGCTTTACATCAAGAGATTGTAAAAACTTCATAGATAAAGCTTCAATATCATCTTCTTTTATTTCAAAGTCATCTGATATTCCAATATAACCACAGAATTCTCTTAATATACTATTTATAAATTTATCAATTGTAAAAATACTTAAATTTGCATTTGTAAAGGACTTTACTAAAAAGTTTTTCTTACCTAAAATTTGTTCTTTTGAAAGTGATGATTCTTTTATAATTGCATTTAAATATGCTTCATCATCACCTAGAGTTAAAAGTGTATTATATATTCTTTCACTCATCTCATTTGCAGCTTTATTTGTAAATGTAAGTGTTAATATTTCATTTGGTTTTGCATCTAATAGTAGTAGTGTAATATACCTAACTGTAAGTGCGAATGTTTTACCAGAACCAGCGCTGGCTTTTAATGCTAAAAATTTTTTCATAGTGAATAATACAACAGTAAAAATTATAAGTGTATTATTAAAAAGCTACTTTTTCTCATTAAGATAGATTTAGATATAATCATTACCTTTAAAAATAATCATAGGAAATATTATGCAAGATAAACATCAAAAAGTACAAACCCTACTTGATGCCATTCCTTATATAAAAAAATTCAATAGCAAGACTATTGTAATTAAATATGGTGGTTCAGCACAAACAAGTCCTGAATTACAAGAAAAATTTGCTCAAGATATTGTTCTTCTTTCATTACTTGGTATTAATCCAGTTATTGTTCATGGTGGAGGAGCAAGAATTTCTGAGTTATTAGAAAAACTTGAAATAAAATCTGAATTTATAGATGGTCATAGAGTTACTTCAAAAGAGACAATGAGAGTTGTTGAAATGGTACTTTCTGGTGAAATCAATAAAAACATTACCTCACTTCTTAATCATCATGGTGCAAAAGCTATTGGTATCTCAGGAAAAGATTCTGCAATTATCAAAGCACGTCCAAAAGATGGTGGAAAATTTGGTTACACAGGTGAAATCACTGAAATAAATGGAGATTTAATCAATAATTTAATTAAAGAAGGTTTTATTCCTGTAATTGCACCAATTGCAGATAGTGCAGAACCAAATCATCCAGGATTTAATATTAATGCGGATTTTGCAGCATCAAAAGTTGCTGTTGCACTTGGAGCTCAAAAAGTACTATTTCTTACAGATATTATTGGAGTGTTAGATAAAGCTGGTGTTCATTTAACAACTTTAGATAAAGAACAAGTTGAAGCTTATAAAGCTGATGGAACAATTGCAGGTGGAATGATTCCTAAAGTTGATTCATGTATTGAAACTATTCATGATGGTGTAAATAAAGCACATATAATTGATGGTAGAGTTGAGCATTCGATTTTACTTGAACTATTTACAAAAGATGGAATTGGTACACAGTTCTTAAGAAGAGATAACCCTAATAATGGGATTGATATTGAAAAATTATTAAATGAAAATGACTAAGGAATTATTATGAATTTTATTGAAACAAGAGGAAATGATGGAATTAAACCTACAGAAGTTCCATTTAGTGAAGCTATTTTAAATCCAAGTGCTTCTTTTGGAGGATTGTATGTTCCAAAAGAGTTACCAACTTTAGAAGAAAACTTTTTACAAAATCATGTAGATAAAAGTTATAAAGAATTAGCTTATGATATTTTAAAAGCTTTCCAAATTGATATTGATGAAAATGAGATAAATAAAGCACTTGATTTGTATGATAATTTTGATGATGCTTCAAACCCATGTCCAGTTGTACGTGTAAAAGATGATTTATTTGTTCATGAACAATATCATGGTCCAACAAGGGCTTTTAAAGATATGGCACTTCAACCTTTTGGTTCAATTTTAAGCTCAATTGCTAAAAAAAGAAATGAAAACTATTTAATTCTTGCGGCAACTTCAGGTGACACTGGACCAGCTGCACTTAATACTTTTAAAAATAAAGAAAATATACAAGTAGCTTGTCTTTATCCAGATGGAGGAACTTCTGATGTTCAAAGATTACAAATGGTTTGTGAAGATGGAAAAAACTTAAAAGTAATTGGAATCAAAGGAAACTTTGATGATGCACAAACAGCTTTGAAAAATCTTCTAGCATCACAAAGTTTTAAAGATGAATTACAAAATGATGGAATTAAATTAAGTGCAGCAAACTCTGTAAACTTTGGAAGAATTATTTTCCAAATTATTTATCATTTCTGGTCATATATTCAACTTCTTAAACAACAAGAAATCAAAATGGGTGAAAAAATATACCTAGTAGTACCTTCAGGAAACTTTGGAAATGTATTAGGAGCTTTTTATGCAAAAGCAATGGGAGTTCCAGTTGAGAAATTTTTAGTTGCTTCAAATGAAAACAATATTTTAACACAATGGATTAACACTGGTATTTATGATATTCGTGGAAAAGAGTTAAAACTTACAAAATCACCTGCAATGGATATTTTAAAATCTTCAAATATTGAAAGAGTTATGTATTCACTTTATGGAGCACAAAGAACAAAAGAATTATTAGATGATTTAAAAGAAAACAACATCTTTAAAATGAGTAAAAATGAAACACTTAAACTTCAAGAAGAGTTTGCAGCTGTAAATTCTGATGATGCTTATGGTCAAAAAATTATAAAAGAGTTTCTGGACGATGGATATTTAATGGATCCACATACAGCAACTTGTTTAAAAGCATATGAAGATTTAAAACAAAAAGATTTAAAAACTGTGATTTATTCTACAGCAGAATGGACTAAATTTTCTCCAACAGTTCTTAACTCTTTAAATCAAAATGATGTAAAATATACGGACAAAGAGGCATTAGATGAGATATCTTCTAAATATAATGCTAACTTACCTCAAAGTATAAAAGATTTATTTAACTCAAAAATAAATCATGATTCAATTATTGATAAAAAAGATATTGAATCGCAAATTGTTAAATTTATTAGAGAGTCATAAGTCTCTCTAATAATAAACAATACTACACATTATCTTACTTTTGTGTATAAATTTCACAAATAATAGCATTAACATAACATTTCGTGACATAAGTCAATTCATTTTAAGACAAAAGACAATATAATTGTAGGATTTTAATTTAAAAAAAAGGAAGCCAAATATGTCTAATCAAACTAATAGACGAGATTTTCTTGGTTACTCATTTGCTGCAGTTGCTGCAGTAGGTGGTGCTGCGTCACTTGTTGGAATGAAACAAGCATGGGATCCACTTCCAAGCGTTTTAGCTGGAGGTTTTACAAATGTAGAACTTGGTAGTTTAAAAGCTGGAAATCCTGTAACTGTATCATGGAGAGGAAAGCCAATTTTCTTACTAAAGAAAACTGCTGAAATGGAAGAAGCTCCTAGAGACTTAATAATCGGTTCTGACAGATTTACTGTTGCAATTGGGTTATGTACTCACTTAGGGTGTATTCCAGCATGGAAGAAAGATATGTGGAAATGTGCATGTCATGGTGGAGAGTTTAATGCTAGTGGAACACAAACATTTGGACCTCCTCCAAGACCTCTTGATTTACCACCGTTTAGTGTAAAAGGAACATCTATCGTTTTAGGTGAAGAAGGTCCTGAATACAAAAAAATCGCTGCTGCGATGATGGCATAAGGAGTAAGCAATGGCAAAATTTGAAAAAGCTAACTCTGTTGGTGAATGGTTAGACCAAAGGTTAAATACTACAACATTCAATAAAGTTATGATGACTGAATATTGGATTCCAAAAGATATTAACTTCTTATGGGCAATGGGTGTATTATTAGCTACTACATTTGGTATTTTAATCATTTCTGGTATTTTCTTAATGATGTATTACAAACCAGATATTGGTTTAGCATTTGATTCTGTTAACTACACAATTATGCAAGAAGTTGCATTTGGTTGGTTATTTAGACATATGCATGGTGTTGCAGCTTCGGTTGTATTCTTAATTATTTATATTCACATGTTTACAGGTATCTACTACGGTTCTTATAAGCAAGGTAGAGAAATGATTTGGATTTCAGGTATGTTATTATTTATGACATTCTCTGCTGCTGGATTCTCTGGATATATGTTACCATGGGGACAAATGTCTTACTGGGCTGCTATGGTTATTACAAACTTATTTGGTGGAGTTCCTGTAATTGGTGATGCTTTAGTTATTTGGATTAGAGGTGATTTTAATGTGGCCGATGCTACATTAACTAGATTCTTCATGTTACACGTATTCTTATTACCTATTACTATTATGGGTATTATTGGATTACACTTCTATACATTAAGAATTCCTCACGTTAACAACCAAACTTCTGATGAATTTGATTTTGATGAAGAAGCTGAAAAATATTTAGCTGGAAATAAAAAAGAGTCAAAAGTTATTCCTTTCTGGCCTGTATTTATTTCTAAAGATTTAGCTGTATTAGGTATTTTCTTAATATTCTACTTCTATTTAGTATTCTTCCATTATAACTTTGCAATGGATCCAGTTAACTTTGATCCTGCTGATAATATGGTAACACCTGCTCACATTTATCCTGAGTGGTATTTCTTATGGTCGTATGAAGTATTAAGAGGTTTCTTCTTTGATATTGCTGGATTTAAAGCCTTTGATATTGGATTAATTGCATTTGCATTTGCAAACGTTATTTTCTTAGTATTACCATGGTTAGATAGAGATCCTGCAATTTTACCAGCACACAAAAGACCTGTGTTCTTTATTTGGTTCTGGATATTAATGGCAGATTTAATTGTACTTACTGTTTATGGTAAATTACCACCAACAGGTGTAAATGCATGGGTTGGTTTCTTTGCAGCAACATTATTTATTATTATGTTCTTAGTACTACCAATTGTTACAAAAATAGACGCTAAGAAAAGGGGAGCATTATAATGAGAGAATTAAAAATACTAGCAGTAGTAGTAGCTTTAACGCTTATTACATACTGGGGAGTTGAGCCATTTGCTCACTCTCAAATGCACCCACATGTTGCACCTGCAGATTTTAAATTTGAAGATGTACAAAAAGACGTTGCTGATGTTACTTCATTAGAAGGTAATGCAACAGCAGGTGAAGCATTAGTTACTGCAAACTGTACTGCTTGTCACTCTATTAAATCTAAAGGTTTCCCTGAGATTATGGATAATGCAAGTTCAGCAGCAGCTTACGGTGTTACACCTCCTGATTTAGGAAGTGCAGGAAAATTATATGATGCTGCTTATTTAGCTGCATTTATTAAAAACCCTGCAAAAGCTTCTGATGTTTCTCATAAATTTGTTGATGGACGTGCTCATCCAATGCCTGGTTATGATTGGATGCAACCACAAGAAATTGCTGATATGGTAGCATACTTAAAATCTATTGCTCCAGAAGAAATGAGTAATAAAGAAGTATTTACAGATGCTTGTCAAAGATGTCACTCAATCAAATACGCTGATATGCAAAAAGGTACAATGGCAGCATTTACACCTGATGAAAATATCAAAGCATATATGGGTAAACTACCACCTGATTTATCTCAATACATTAAATCAAGAGGACATGAATATTTAGAAACATTCATTAATTTACCTCAAAAACATCTTGAAGGTACTGCAATGCCTAGAGTTGGATTAACTGAAGAATCTCAAGAACAAGTTGTAACTTATCTTGAAGAAATTGGAGATCCAAGTAAAGAAGCTAGATCTGAATTAGGACCTAAATTCTTAATTTATATGGTAATCTTTGCTATATTTGCATTCTTATGGAAAAACTCTAAATGGAGAGAAGTTCACTAGAACTTCTTTTTATAAGGAAATAAAAAAGGCCTAGAAGTTTTACTTCTAGGCCTTTTTTTTACTTTAAAAACTATAAATATTTATATTAATATTTTAGATGCTGCACTTAATATTGCTGTTTCACTTCTTAATATTATATTTGATTTAAAACCAACTATCTTCTCTTTGTTAAAAGTCAATCTTTCATCTTTTGAGAAGCCACCTTCACAACCAATAACTAAAGTTTTAATATCTTCTTTTTTATCATCAATTGAAATATCTGAAAAATCCAAGAAATAAACATTCTCATTTTCTTTCATAACTTCTTCTAATGAATTACAAAAATCTAATTTTATAATATCTGATCTTCCACATTGAGAAGAAGAATTAATTAATATTTTTTCTAACTTCTCAAAATTTAATTTAAAATTCTTTTGTGAATATTCACAATAAACAAAAGTAATTTTTTCAACTCCTAATTCATTTAAAGAAGCTAAATACTTCTCAATTGTTTTAGGATCAACTAAACACCAAATTAAATGTAAACTATTTTCATTTCTTACTATTTTTTCTTCACTTGAAATTAAATTAAAACTAGCACTTCTTCTATTTATTGAACTTAGCTTATATAAATAAAGCAAATCATTCTTTAAATTTCTAAAATATATTTCATCATTAATTTTGTGCCTTCTTGCTTTTATTAAATATTTATATGTATCATCACTTATTTCTAAGAATTCATTTCCGCAATTAATATCATAAGTGAATTGCATTAAAATACTTTACTTATAAGGTAAATAGAGACTATTACAGAAATCTCTATAATATAGATTTTTTTTGCATATTTATAAAACTCTTGTTGAGCTTCTACATCAGCAAACTTAATAACTCTCATTTTCTTATATCTTTTAATTTCAATTACTAGTAAAAAAATAGAAGCTGGTATCATTAAAAATATTGTAATACTCATAACTTGAGCATAAAAAGCAACAATTGTTCCAGTATAAATTACAATAGCATTTGTTAAATGATATAAAGGCGTCATTGCTTTTAATCTTTTAGCTAATTTTATAAACTCTGTTTGTGTTAGTACTGAATACAAATTAAATAGCATAACTGCTAAAAAAAAGTATATTACATAGACGTGTGTATCGATTGCACTTTGCATTAATTCCATTATTGTTTATCTCACTTTTAAAATTTTTCGCTATTATAGCTAACTTGTCATAAGTTTTTATCTTAATTAAAAAAAGGAATAAAATGGCTATTAGTGTTAATGATGCAATAAATATTATTTCAAATATCAAAACAACTTTAAAATATGAAATCATACCAATTGAAGATGCTGTTAATAGAATTTGTGCGCAAGAGGTAATAGCAAGTTCTTCTTTACCTAAATTTGACAATTCTGCAATGGATGGCTATGCAATAATATACAATAATAAAGAAAATGAACTTGAAATAATAGACACAATTTTTGCAGGTGATGATAATAAAACTGCTCTAAAAGAAAATACATGTATTAAAATAATGACAGGAGCTAGAGTTCCTTTAAATACAACAGCTATTATTCCAAAAGAAGATGTAAAAACTATAGATAACAAAATAAAAATATTAGAAAATGTTAAAGAATTTCAACATGTTAGATTTATTGGTGAAGATATAAAAACTGGTGAGAAGTTAATTGATATTGCAGACGAAATAAATTTTGCAAAAATTACACTTCTTGCAAGTCAAGGAATTTCTCACATAAAAGTTTATAAAAAACCAAAAATCGTAGTATTTTCAAGTGGTGAAGAATTAAAATTGCACTACCAAAAAATACAAGATCATCAAATATATAATTCAAATACACCTACATTTATAGCGCGTGCCAAAGAGCTTGGTTGTGATGTTACATTTATAGGACAGGCAAAAGATAGTATTGAAGCAATTAAAGAATTAGTATTAAATTCACTTGATGCCGATTTAATAGTAACCTCAGGTGGGGTATCTGTTGGTGATGCTGATTTTACAAAAGATGCTTTTAATGAATTAGATTTTGAAACCTTAATTGATGGTATTAAGATAAAACCAGGGAAACCTACAATATTTGGTAAAATAAATAACACATATATTTTAAACCTGCCAGGGAACCCACTTGCATCTGCATTAATTTTTGAACTGTTTGGGAAAATATTAATTCAAAAACTATTAGGTTCAAGCGAAATAAATCCAAATTATATAGAAACAAACATAAGTGAAGATTTTAAAACACGAAAAGGAAGAATTACAATTATTCCAGGATATTTTAATGGACAAGAATTTACACTTGCAAGAAAAAGATCACCAGGTATGGTTTCAATTCTATCTTCATGTAATTCAATAATAGTATTAGATGAAAAAGTTGAGTTTTTAGGAAAAAACTCAAAAGTGAAAATACTACCAATAAATTGGAAATTCTTTAGCAAAGATAAAAAGGACTTTTTAACATATGAGTAAACAAACAACATCTAAAAGCAAAAAAGCTATATGTATTTTAAGTGGGGGAATGGACTCTACACTTGCATCATATATTGCAAAAAAAGATGGTAATGAAATAATTGCTGTTCATTTTAATTATGGACAAAGAACAGAAAAAAGAGAATTAAAAGCATTTAGAGATATTTGCAATGATTTAGAAATTTTAAATAAATATGAAATAGATATTCCATTTTTCACACAAATTGGAGCAAGTGCATTAACGGATGAAACAATTGATGTTCCAGTAAATGGAGTTGAAAGTGGAGTTCCAATTACTTATGTGCCTTTTAGAAATGGAATTTTTCTTTCAATTACAGCTGCAATTGCTGAAAAAGAAGAAGCAAGTGCTATGTATATAGGTGTTGTTCAAGAAGATAGTTCAGGTTATCCTGATTGTACTGATGAGTTTATTGCTGATATTACAAAAGCTATTAATCAAGGAACAAAAGAGACTACAAAAATTGAAATAAAAACACCTCTAGTGCATTTAAGCAAAAAACAGATTGTTCAACATGCAAAAGAATTAAATGTTCCTTTAGAGCACACATGGTCATGTTATAAAGAAAGTGAAAAAGCCTGTGGTGTATGTGATTCTTGTAGACTTAGATTAAATGGGTTTAAACTTGCAAATGCAAAAGACCCAATTCCTTACAAAGTATAAAGATGCATTGGAAAATATCAAAAGAGTTTGATTTTTGTTATGGACATAGAGTTTGGTCACAAACTTTAAACACAGAATTTTCACTAGATGGGTGTTTGAAATGTAGACACTTACATGGTCATCAAGGGAAAATTCTAGTTTACCTTGAAGCAGAAGAATTAAAAGATGGAATGGTAACTGATTTTAAGCATTTAAATTGGTTTAAAGTTTTTATTGATGATGTACTTGATCATAAATTTATTTTAGATATTAATGATCCTTTATTTGAAACCTTAATACCAAATGTTTCAAAAAAAGAATTAATATTTTTTGAAGAAGGCTATTCAATAATAGATTTAAATAAGTTTTCAAATGAAGCCATACATTTAAAAGAACTTTACGAAGGTTATATTATTGTTGATTTTGTACCAACAAGTGAAAATTTATCAGCTTGGTTTTTAAGAATTGTACAAAAGAAAATGAATAAATTAAATGTAAAAGTTTCGCATATAGAATTTTTAGAAACACCAAAGAGTAAAAGCACATTTTATGCTTGAAATAAATGAAATTTTTGGTCCTACTATTCAAGGTGAAGGAAAACTAGTAGGAACACCTTCAGTTTTTATTCGTTTTGGAAAATGCAATTTTAATTGTGTTGGTTTTGATGTAGAGTATGAAACACCAAGTGGAATTAAAAAATGTGGCTGTGATTCATTTTATGCAGTTGATAAAGAATTCAAAGACTCTTGGACAAACTACAAATCTTACGAAGAGATTGTAAAAGAAGTAGATATCTTAACAAAACAATCAGCATCCCTATATAAAATGGATATTGTAATTACAGGTGGAGAGCCTTTACTTTATTGGAATAAAGATGAATTTCAAAAACTATTAAAACACTATATTGAAGAAGGTCATCAAGTAACAATTGAAACTAATGCCTCTTTAAATCTTAATTTCACATATGATTACCAAGAAAAAATCATATTTTCAATGAGTGTTAAATTAAGTAATTCGCTTGAATCATTAAAAAAAAGAGTTAATTATGAGACTTTAAATAAGATATTAACAAAGACCAATGACTCTTATTTAAAGTTTGTAATTGATACAAAAATCATAGAAAATGCAAAAAAAGAGATTGAAACAATATTAGATAATATTCCAAAAACACAAGTTTATTTAATGCCCTTAGGTGATACAGCAGCTAGCATAAATGAAAATTGTGAAGAAGTTATTCAAATGGCAATTGATTATGGCTATTTATATTGTGATAGATTACATATTAGAGTATGGGATAATAAAAGGGGCGTATAGCTATAATACGGAATTATGTAAGAGCTATCTTACAACTATTAAATTTTAATAAAGGATAAAAATGAATTTTACAGGTTCAAATGTATTAGTAACTGGTGCTAGTCGTGGTATTGGTGCTCAAATTGCAAAAACTTTAGCTGGCTATGGATTAAAAGTATGGATTAACTATAGAAGTGGAGCAGAAGCTGCACAAAAGATTCAAGAAGAAATAGAAGCTGCAGGTGGAAAAGCTGCAATAATTAAAGCTGATGTAACAAATGAAGAAGAGTTTAATGCTGCAATTAAAACTATTATTGATGCAGATGGTGAAATTTCATACTTAGTTAATAATGCTGGAATTACAAAAGATAAATTAGCATTAAGAATGAGTGTTGATGATTTTAATGATGTAATTTCTGCAAACTTAACATCTACATTTATTGGATGTAAAGCTTCATTAAAAGCTATGGGTAAAAAAAGATTTGGATCTATTGTAAACATCTCTTCAATTGTTGGAGAAATGGGAAATCCAGGTCAAACAAATTATGCTGCATCAAAAGGTGGAGTAAATGCTATGACTAAAGCTTTTGCAAAAGAAGCAGCAGCTCGAGGTATTAGATATAATGCAGTTACTCCAGGATTCATTCAAACTGATATGACTCATGAATTAAAAGCTGAAGTTAAAGCAGAATATGAAAAAAATATTCCATTATCAAGATTTGGAAATCCAAGTGAAATTGCTGATGCAGTTGCATTTTTATTAAGTGATCATTCATCTTATATTACAGGTGAAATATTAAAAGTTAATGGTGGATTATACGTATAATCAAAAATACGTATTAGTAAAATTTTATAATTTAAAAGACTTTTTAAAATCTTTTTTGTTATAATACTGAACAATTTTATAAAAGGAATTAAATATGGCATTATTAGAAGATGTAATAGAAGTTGTAGTTGAGCAATTAGATTGTGATGCGGCAGAAGTAAAAGAAGATTCAAAGTTTATTGAAGATTTAGGTGCAGATTCACTTGACGTTGTTGAATTAGTTATGGCTTTAGAAGAAAAATTTGATATTGAAATCCCTGATGAAGATGCAGAAGGTATTTTAACAGTATCAGATGCTATTAAATACATCGAAAATAACGCGTAATTTTAACGCAATAAAATAGAAAACTAGGAAACTGGTCTTCTATTTTTTTAATTTAAATTCTTGAATTTTTTAATACAAGATTGAATAATTTAAATAAAAATTAATAATTAATTAGACGGAGTAAATTTGATGAAAAGAGTAGTTATAACTGGATTAGGAACTATCAATTCAATAGGACATAATGTTGAAGATTCATTCAAAGCTGTAGTTGACGGTGTTTGTGGAATTGATACAATCACACTATTTGATATTGAACAATTCCCTGTAAAAATTGCAGGAGAAGTAAAAGATTTCGATCCAACAACTGTAATGGATAAAAAAGAAGTTAAAAAAGCAGATAGATTTATTCAATTAGGTATAAAAGCAGCACATGAAGCTATGATGGATTGTGGCTTAGCTGGTGAAGATGGTAAAGTAGCAATCGAAGATTCTGAAAGATTTGGTGTTATTTCAGCTTCTGGAATTGGTGGATTATCTACTATTGAAAAGAACTCAGTAGTATGTGCTAATAGAGGTCCTAAAAGAATATCACCATTCTTTATTCCTTCATCATTAGTAAATATGCTAAGTGGTTTTATTTCAATTGCACATGGATTAAAAGGTCCTTCATTATCACATGTAACTGCTTGTGCAGCTTCTACACATGCATTAAATGATGCAGTAAAAACTATTGCACTTAATGGTGCAGATAGAATTTTAGTAGTAGGTGCTGAAAGTGCTATTTGTGGT
The DNA here is from genome assembly GCF_001956695.1 of Poseidonibacter parvus. Lineage (NCBI taxonomy): Bacteria > Pseudomonadati > Campylobacterota > Epsilonproteobacteria > Campylobacterales > Arcobacteraceae > Poseidonibacter > Poseidonibacter parvus. The sequence continues at coordinate 398,399 of NZ_CP019070.1, read as the reverse complement.
GCAGGAATGGGTGGTTTTGCATCTATGAAAGCATTATCATCAAGAAATGATGATCCTAAAACTGCATCAAGACCATTTGATAAAGATAGAGATGGGTTTGTAATGGGTGAAGGTGCAGGTGCTCTTGTAGTTGAAACACTTGAATCAGCAAAAGCACGTGGTGCAAAAATCTATTGTGAAATTATTGGTTTTGGTGAATCTGCAGATGCCAACCATATTACAGCACCTGTTATGGAAGGTCCATTAAGATCAATGAAAGCTGCTATATCTATGGCAAGTGCTAATCTTGGTGAAGATGTTAAAATTGATTACATTAATTCTCATGGTACATCAACACCAGTTGGAGATGGTAATGAATCAAAAGCGATTGTTGAACTATTTAATGGTGTTGAAAACTGTCCACCTGTTACATCTACAAAAGGTCAAATTGGTCATTGTTTAGGAGCAGCAGGTGCTATTGAAGCAATTTTTGCAATTAAATCATTGAATGAAGGAATTATTCCTCCAACAATTAATATTCAAAACCAAGACCCTGAATGTCCTTTAGATTATGTTCCAAATACTGCTAGAAAAGTAGAATTAACAACAGTTATGAGTAATAACTTTGGATTTGGTGGAACTAACGGTACTGTAATCTTTAAAAAATACCAAGATTAATAACTACACATTATTGAATTAAAAAAGAGCTAGATTTTCTAGCTCTTTTTTTTTACTAAAAGGAAAAAAATGGCAACTTACTTAGAATTTGAAGATAAGATAAAAAAAATAGAAGAAGATATCATAGTTGCAAGAACTAAAGCAGATGAACCAGCTGTTGAAATCTTAGAAAAAAAACTTGAAAAAGAAGTTGAAAAAACTTTTAAAAACTTAAGTGATTACCAAAAACTTCAATTAGCAAGACATCCAGATCGTCCTTATGCAATGGATTATATAAGTGGATTATTAACAGATGCTTATGAAATACATGGAGATAGACATTTTGTTGATGATAAAGCAATTGTTTGTTATCTTGGATATATTGATGAACAAAAAGTTATGGTTATAGGTGAACAAAAAGGACGAGGTACAAAGGATAAGCTACATAGAAACTTTGGTATGCCACAACCTGAAGGTTATAGAAAAGCGTTAAGAGCTGCAAAAATGGCAGAAAAATTCCAAATACCAATTCTTATGTTAGTTGACACTCCGGGTGCATATCCAGGATTAGGGGCTGAAGAGAGAAATCAATCTGAAGCAATTGCTAGAAACTTATATGAATTTGCTGATTTAACAACTCCAACTGTTTCAGTTGTAATTGGTGAAGGTGGTTCAGGTGGTGCTTTAGCTATTTCAGTTGCAGATAAACTTGCAATGATGAGATATTCAGTTTACGCTGTAATCTCACCAGAAGGTTGTTCAGCCATTTTATGGAATGACCCTTCAAAAGTTGAAACAGCAGCAAATGCTCTTAGAATTACGTCTGATAATTTAAAAGATTTAAATTTAGTTGATGATGTAATTAATGAACCATTAATTGGTGCACATAGACAAAAAGAAGAAGCAATAAGAGCTTTAGGTGAATACTTTATAACTTCAGTTAATGAATTAAAACAATTAACACCTGCTCAAAGATACCAAAAGAAATATGAAAAAATTATGGCTTTAGGATCTTTTAAAGAAGGAAAATAAAACTTCTTTAAATCATAAATTTAAGTAGTTAAAACTACTTAAATTTAATCTCTAACTAAACGACCAACACTTTCTCCACCTAATAAATGAAAATGTAAATGAGAAACTTCTTGTCCACCATCACTTCCAATATTTGTAATTAATCGATAACCACTCTTTCTAATTTCAAGTTTTGCAGCTACTTTATGAATAAACTCTGTCATACTTGCCATAATTTTTGGTGGTACTACGTCAAAAGAATCATAATGTTCTTTTGGAATAATTAAAACATGAATCTTTTTAGCTGGATTAATATCATTAAATGCTAAAAAGTTATCATCTTCTAATATAGTTTGATTTGGAATTTCACCTTTTACAATTTTACAAAATATACACATTGCTTTTCCTTGAATTTGAATCGTAAATAATTATAACCAAACTCTAATAAATCTTTAAGTATAATCGCAAGAATATAGAAATAGAATAATTAAAACAATCCAATATTATTCATAAAAAACAGGAGATAAAGTGACAGAATTGATTCAAAATATTAGCAATGCAGCATCACTTGAAGAGTTAGAAAATCTTAGAATTGAAACACTAGGTAAAAAAGGTATTTTAACTTTAGAGTTTGCAAAAATGAAGAGTATTCCAAATGAAGAGAAAAAAGCATTTGCTCAAAACTTAAATGAACAAAAAGTAAAAGTTACTACAGCTATTGAAGATAGAAAAGTAATTTTAGAAAAAGAAGCTTTAAATATAAAACTACAAAGTGAAAAAATCGATGTAACAAGATTTAATAATGAACTATCTTGTGGAGCAACACACCCTGTTGTTGAAACAATGAATAGAATTATCACTTACTTCCAAAATCTTAATTTTGCAGTCGAAGAAGGACCTTTAGTAGAAGATGATTTTCATAACTTTGAAGCATTAAATCTACCTAAATATCACCCTGCAAGGGATATGCAAGATACTTTTTATAATAAAGATTATACTCTTTTAAGAACTCATACATCTCCTGTTCAAATTAGAACAATGTTAAAACAAGATCAAAATACTCCAATTAGAATGATAGCACCTGGAACTGTATTTAGACGTGATTTTGATATCACTCATACTCCAATGTTCCACCAAATTGAAGCTTTAGTTGTAGATGATGCGGGAAAAGTTTCATTCGCAAATTTAAAGCATGTATTAGTTGAATTTTTACAACATATGTTTGGAGATGTAGATGTTAGATTTAGACCATCATTTTTCCCATTTACAGAACCTTCTGCTGAAGTTGATATTTCATGTGTCTTCTGTAAAGGTGATGGATGTAGAGTTTGTTCACATACAGGATGGCTAGAAGTTTTAGGTTGTGGTGTAGTAGATCAAAACGTATTTAAAGCAGTTGGTTATGAGAATAAATCGGGATATGCATTTGGTTTAGGTGTTGAAAGATTTGCTATGTTAATTCATAATATTGGAGATTTAAGATCTCTATTTGAAAGTGATACAAGATTATTAGGACAGTTTAGATGATTATTACAAGAACTTGGATACAAGAATTTATAGATATAAAAGATATCTCAACAGATGATATTTGTAAAACACTTAACTCAATTGGATTAGAAGTTGATAGTCTAGAAAGAGTTTCAATTGCACCAAAAGTAGTAGTTGGAAAAGTTTTAGAAAAAATCAAGCATCCAGATGCTGATAAATTAAATATTTGTCAAGTTGATATTGGGTCGGAAACTGTTCAAATAGTATGTGGAGCAAAAAATGTAGACGCTGGACAATTTGTACCAGTTGCAACAGTTGGATGTAAATTATCACCTGACTTTAAAATCAAAAAAGCAAAACTAAGAGGTGTTGAATCAATTGGAATGATTTGTTCTTCAACTGAATTAGGACTTGCAAAATTAAATGATGGAATTTTAGAATTAGATAATTCTATTGGTGAATTAGTAATTGGTAAAGAACTAAATGAATATCCACTTTTAAATGATGATATTATTGAAATTGAATTAACTGCAAATAGAGGAGATTGTTTAAGTATAAACGGTGTTGCTCGTGAGTTAAGCGCTTATTATAATATACCAATGAATGCTTTTGAAAAAAACCTTAATGAAAGTGACTTAGGAATTGGACAAATATTAGGTGTAAAAGCAAATAATATTGATTCATCTTTAATATTCAAAGCTGTAGATTTAGAAAAGTATAAACTAGATTTAATGTCAAAATTAAGAACATCAATTATTGGTAAATATGAAGAAGAAAATGATATTAAAAATGCAATAACATATGCAACACATTGTACGGGAGTACTATTAAATGCATACGCAAAAAATCAAGCAAAAGATGAAAATGCTTTAAGTTTATTAGAGATAAATAAAGATGAAAATGCTTTTGATTGTGTTTATGGGAAAGAAGCTTTAAGTACTATTTGTGTTGAGCATAAAAAAATTAATACAGATGATAATACACTAATTATTGAAGCATCGTATTTAAATCCTGAAAAGCTTTGTATGCAAGTGTTTGAAACAAAAGTAACAACAGGTGAGATTTACTACAAATCATCAAGAGGATCTGAACCTGATATTAATTATGGAATTGATTTCTTAACAACTTTTCTTTCACAAAATGGTGCAAAAATCTATAAAGGGAATGAATCATTTATTGAAGATTCTCAAAAAGCAACACTTGATTTTACAATGGATAAAGTTAATTCAATTATAGGTCAGGATATTCCTGCTTTAGAAGTTGAAAGAATTTTAAGCTCATTAGGGTTTGAAGTTAAAAATGCATTAAATGACATTATAAGTGTAAAAATACCGTTCTTTAGACATGATATTAAAAATATTGCGGATGTTACTGAAGAGATTGTAAGAATTGTTGGAATTGATAACATTCAAGCAAAACCTTTAGCAATTGATGAAGTAAATAGAATTAATCATACTACAAGTGATTTAATCAAAAAAAATAAATTAAGAGCAAAAGCTTGTGAAAATGGTTTTAATGAAACATTAACTTATGTTTTCTCTTCAAGAGAAAGTTTAGAAAAATATTCATTTCCTCTTGTAAAAGAAGAATTAGATGTTTTAAATCCAATTGTAAAAGAGTTAAATACATATAGAACAACAATTGTTTTAAATTTATTAGAAGCTTGTGCAAACAATTATAAAATTGGCGCAAAATCAACTTCATTTTTTGAAATTGGAACAGTTTTTGATATAGAAAGAAATGAATCAAAAAGAATTTCATTTATTCAAACAGGAGCTTGCGAACTTGAAGATGTAACAAATGCAGGAAAACCTGAAAATGCAAGTTTATTCTCATTTGCAAAAAAGATTTTAAATACAATTGGAAAATTCGATTTAGAACCTATGACTAAAATTGAAAATGACTTCATTCATCCATACCAAAATGCAAATGTAATTGTTGATGGTGAAATTATAGGTTTTATTTCAAAAGTTCATCCAAGTGTGTGTGAAGATTATGATTTATCAGATACATTTATTTCAGAAATCAATTTTGATTTAATTAAAAACGATTTAGTTAAAACTGTAGGATATTCTAAATTCCAAGCATCTAAAAAAGATTTAAGTATTATTGCTCCGAAAACTTTAGAATATAGAGAAATTAAAAATGTAATTAATTCTTTAAACGATACTAATATAAAACAATATAATTTAATTGATGTATATAGTGATGAAAGTTTAGGTGAAGATGAGAGTTTAACAATCAGATTTGTTTTACAAAACGATGAAAAAACAATGGAAGAAGAAGATATTACAACTTCAATGAACAATATTTTAGAAGCATTAGAAGCAAAATTATCAATTGGTTTAAGACAATAAAAAAAGATTAAAAATTAAAGGCAAAAAAGTGGAAAAATTTAGTATAAAGAAATTAGACAAAGCATTTAATATTGAAATAGATTCAATTGCAAGTGACAAATCAATATCTCATAGATGTGCAATGTTTTCACTTTTTTCTAATGAAACATCATATATCAAAAACTTTTTAACTGCAGAAGATACATTGAATACATTAAGTATTGTTGAGCAGTTAGGTGCCACGATTAAAAGAGATGGTTCAAGTGTAGAAATTACACCAACTTCAAAATTAAGTGAACCAAATGATGTTTTAGATTGTGGAAACTCAGGAACAGCAATGAGACTTTTTTGTGGTTTATTAGCTTCTGTTGATGGAGCTTTTACATTAGTTGGTGATAAATATCTAATGAATAGACCTATGAAAAGAGTTGCTAATCCTTTAAGATCTATTGGTGCACAAATAGATGGAAGAGAAGAAGGAAATAAAGCTCCTTTATTTATACGAGGAGTAAAAGAATTAACTCCTTTTACATACCATTCACCAGTTGATTCAGCACAAGTAAAATCGGCAATGATTCTTGCTGCTTTAAGAGCAAGTGGAGTTTGTAAATATAAAGAAAATGAATTAACACGTGACCATACAGAAAGAATGCTAAAAGGTATGAGTGCAAAACTTCACACAGATGAAGATGGGTTTATTAATATTCATCCATTAGAAGGAAATTTAAAGCCTTTAAATATAACAGTTCCAACGGACCCTTCATCTGCTTTCTTTTTTGCCCTAGCAGCTGCTATTACAAAAAACTCTCGTGTATTAATTAAAAATGTTACACTAAACCCAACAAGAATTGAAGCATACCATGTTTTAAAAAGAATGGGTGTTACTGTTAATTTTATTGAAAAAGAAAATGTTTATGAACCAATTGGTGATATTGAAGTAATTAATAATGAATTAAATGCAGTTGATGTTAATGAAAATATTTCATGGCTAATAGATGAACTTCCAGCACTTTCAATAGCAATGAGTTTAGCAAAAGGCAAATCAACAGTTTCTAATGCTAAAGAGTTAAGAGTTAAAGAATCTGATAGAATTTCCGCTGTAGTAGGTAACTTAAAACTTTGTGGTGTTGATTATATTGAGCATGAAGATGGTTATGAAATTAATGGTGGAAGAATTACTAAAGCTACTATTACATCTTGTGGCGATCACAGAATTGCAATGAGTTTTGCAATAGCTGGATTGAATAGCGATATGGAAATTGAAGATACACAATGTATTGATACATCATTTCCAAATTTTAAAGAGATTTTAGACTCTTTATATTAAGAACAACTCGTTGTTCTCTTTAGGGTTTGCTTCTTTAAATGGAATTTATTTCCATTGTTAAAAGAAGTCATTAAATAACAGGTCCCTTAGAAATTGGGACAATTTTTAAGGATGAAAAGATGAAAGTAAAATTAGCTTCAAATTATGGATTTTGTTTTGGCGTTAAAAGAGCTATAAAAATAGCAGAAGAGTATAAAAACTCATCAACAATGGGTCCATTAATACATAATCAAGATGAAATAAATAGATTACAAAATGATTTTAATGTAGGACTTTATAAAGATTTAAAAGAAGTTAAAGATGATGATACTGTAATAATCAGAACACATGGTATTCCAAAAAATGACTTAAAAAATCTAAAAGCACAAAATGCAAAAGTAATAAATGCAACCTGCCCTTTTGTAACAACTCCACAACAAATTGTAAAAAAAATGTCAAAAGAAGAGTACTCAATACTTATTTTTGGAGATTCAGATCACCCAGAAGTAAAAGGTGTGCAATCTTATGGTGAAGACCAAGAAGATGTACATATTGTATTAGAACCATCTGATTTAGAAAAAGTAAATTTCAAATATAACAAAATTGCAACAGTAGCACAAACAACAAAAAAGAAAGAAAAATATCTTGAAATTGTAAACACTTTGATTTTAAAAAACAAAGAAGTAAGAGTTTTTAATACCATTTGTGATGCTACTTTTGAGAATCAAGATGCAGCAAGAGAGCTATCAAATGAAGTTGATGTTATGGTTGTAATTGGAGGGAAAAACTCTTCAAATACAAAACAACTTCATTCTATTTGTAAAGAGAATTGTCAAGATTCTTACCTTATTGAAAATGAAAAAGAAATAGATAAAGAGTGGTTTAAAAATAAAACTCTTTGTGGTATAACAGCGGGTGCATCGACTCCTGATTGGATTATACAACAAGTAGTAAATACTATAGAAGCTTGCCATTAAATAGTTTAAGTATTCTTTTTGTATAATCGTGCATTAAATAAAAACGGTAAATATGAAGGAATAAAATGGGTATCGAAGATATTGATTTAGGTGAAGATTTTGATTTTGAGCAAATGCTTAACGAGTCTTTTGAGAATGCTGAGAATAACTCTGTAGTTGATGGTGTAATTGTTGAAATCTCTGGTGACAGAGTTCTTGTTGATGTAGGTCAAAAAGTTGAAGGTCAGATTTATGTATCTGAAATAACAATTAATGGTGAAGTAAAATTCAAAGAGGGTGATACAATCCCTGTAATGTTAATGGGAAGTAGAGGGGAAAGACCTAATATTTCACATAAAAAAGTTCTTCAAAAAGAAAAATTTGACGCTTTTGTTAAATTACATGGTGAAGATGTTGAAAATGTAACAATTGAAGGTAAAATCATTTCTGTTAAACAAAGAGGTGGATTTATTATTGAAGACGAAGAAGGTTGTGAATACTTCATGCCTATGGCTCAGTCTTACTTAAAAGCAATTGGAGCAGTTGGTAAAAAAGTTAAAGCTAAAGTTTTAAAAGTAAACGAAGCTCAAAATTCAATTATTGTTTCTAGAAAGAAATTAATTGAAGAAGGTAAAGCAATTAAAGATTCTAGAGTTGCTGATATCTTAGAAAAAAATGAACCAGTAAATGGTACAATTAAAAAAATTACTTCTTACGGAATGTTTGTAGATTTAGATGGAATTGACGGTTTAGTTAATTACAATGAAATCTCATACAAAGGTCCTGTAAATCCTGCTAATTACTACAATGAAGGTGACGAAGTTACTGTAGTTGTATTATCTTATGATAAAGCAAAACAACATTTATCATTATCAATTAAAGCTGCACTTTCTAACCCTTGGGAAGAAATTAAAGACGAATTAGAAGTTGGTGATACAATTACTGTTACAATTTCTAACTTTGAATCTTATGGTGCATTTGTTGATTTAGGAAATGATATTGAAGGTTTATTACATATTTCTGAAATTTCATGGAATAAAAACGTTAAAAACCCAAAAGAATTATTAACTTTAGGTGAAGAAGTTAACGTTGAAGTTATCGAATTAAATGTAGATGCAAAAAGATTAAGAGTATCTTTAAAGAACCTACAAGAAAAACCTTTTGCTAAATTTACAAAAGAGCATAATGTTGGTGATGTAATCACTGGTAAAATTGCTACATTAACTGACTTTGGTGCATTTGTTACTATTGGTGATGTTGATGGTTTATTACACAATGAAGAATCTTCATGGGAAACTAATGCAAAATGTAAAGCCTTATATAAAAAAGGTGACGAAGTTGAAGTTAAAATTATCAAAATTGATAGAGAAAAAGAAAATATTTCATTATCAGTTAAAGAAATTGCTGACTCTCCTGCAAAAAGATTCCAAGAAACTCATAAAATTGGTGATATCGTTAAAGGAACTGTTAAAGATGCAAAAGACTTCGGTGTATTCATTAAATTAGAAGATAACTTAGATGGTCTTATTAGAAATGAAGATGTTGAGCCATTAGTAATTGAAGAAATCAAAGCTGGTGACGAGATTGAAGCGGTTGTTGTAAATATTGATACTAAAAGAAATAGAGTTAGATTATCAGTTAAAAGATTAGAGCAACAACAAGAAAGAGAAGTTTTAAAATCTGTAAATGATACTTCATCTATGACTTTAGGTGATTTATTAAAAGATCAAATTAAATAATATAATAGGATTAATTTAAAATGAGTAAACACACAATCGTAGTTTGTGACCATATACATGAAGACGGATTAAATATTTTACAAAATACTGAAGACGTAAATTATGTATATGCAGCAGATATTGATAAAACTGAACTTTTAAATGTAATTAAAGATGCAGACGTAGCAATTACTAGATCATCAACTGATGTTGATGAAAAGTTTTTAACTGCAGCTGTTAATCTAAAAGCTATTATTAGAGCTGGTGTTGGATATGATAATGTTGATATGGAAGGTTGTAGCAAAAGAGGAATCATTGCTATGAACGTTCCAACAGCAAATACAATTGCAGCAGTAGAATTAACAATGGCTCATATGCTATCGTGTATGAGAAAATTTCCATATGCACACAATCAACTTAAACAAGATAGAATCTGGAAAAGAGAAGATTGGTATGGTAATGAATTATTCGGTAAAAAATTAGGTGTTATTGGTTTCGGTAACATAGGACATAGAGTTGCATTAAGAGCTAAATCATTTGAAATGGAAGTAGTAACATACGACCCTTATATTCCTTCAACAAAAGCGACTGATTTAGGTATTAACTATACAAATAATTTTCAAGATATTTTAGATTGTGATATTATTACAATTCACACTCCTAAAAATCAAGAAACATTAGACATGATTGGTGAAGAAGAAATTGCTAAAATGAAAGATGGTGTAGTTTTAATTAACTGTGCTAGAGGTGGTTTATATAACGAAGATGCATTATATAACAATCTTAAATCTGGAAAAATTGCAATGGGTGGAATTGATGTATTTATCAAAGAACCTGCAATTGATCATCCTTTATTAGATTTACCAAATGTAACAGTAACTGCACACTTAGGTGCAAATACAAAAGAATCACAAAAGCAAATTGCTATTCAAGCTGCTGAGAATGCAATTGAATCAGCACGTGGAATTGCATATCCAAATGCTTTAAATTTACCAATTGACGAAAGTAAAATTCCTTCATTTGTAAAACCATATATTGAGTTAACTCAAAAAATGGCTTTCCTTTCTGCTCAAATTGATAAATCAGCAATCAGATCTATTTCTGTATGCGCACGTGGTGAAATTGCAGAATACTTAGACTCATTAAATACTTTTGCAACTGTTGGAGCATTAACTGTTTCTTCAGGTGATGAAGTAAATTATGTAAATGCTAAATTCTGGGCTGAAGAAAAAGGAATCACAATTGATTCTAATGTAATGGCTAATAATACAAGTGGTTATAGTAATAAAGTTACTGTAAAAATCACTACTGAAAAAGGTACTACATCTATTTCAGGTACTGTTTTTGATGAAAATGTTCAAAGAATAGTTGAAATTAATGATTTTGTATTTGATATTGAACCTAAGGGTAAAATGATTATTATGAGAAACAATGACATCCCTGGTGTTATTGGAGAAGTTGGAAGACTTCTTGGTGATAATAATATTAATATTGCTGACTTTAGATTATCAAGAGGAAAAGACGGTGCATTAGCTGTTATTCTTGTTGATGAAAAAGTTTGTGCAAATACATTAAAAGAATTAAACAGCTTAGAAGCAGCAAGATCTGTTTCTTATGCGCAAATTTAAGGAGAGACTATGGCTTTAGGAATGAGTGATTTAAAAAAAGGTATGAAGATTGAAGTGGATGGAATTCCATATAGAATTACAGATTACGCACATGTTAAACCAGGTAAAGGTGCAGCATTCGTAAGATGTAAAATCAAAAACTTTTTAAATGCTAAAACTATTGAAAAAACATTTCATGCAGGTGATAAATTTGAAATCCCTGATTTAGAACAAAAAACTATGCAGTTTTTATATGACGATGGTGAAATGTTACAATTTATGGATACAAATACTTATGAGCAAATAGGTTTAACTTATGAGCAAGTAGGTGATACTGAAAAATGGATTATTGACGGAATGAATGTTGATATGATGTTTTTCAAAGGTGAGGCAATTACAGTTGAACCACCTGCTACTGTTGAAATGAAAATTGTAGAAACTCCACCAAACTTTAAAGGTGATTCTCAAGGTGGTAGAAAACCTGCTACTTTAGAATGTGGTGCAGTTGTACAAATTCCTTTCCACTTAGTTGAAGGTGACATTATTAAATGTGACACAAAAACTGGTGAGTATGTAGAAAAAGTTAAGTAATTAACTTTCCTTCTGCTAAAAAGGCTATATCAATATGATATAGCCTTTTTTTATGCCTAGCTTTTTCTCTTTAAAAAAACCAGCTTTTCTTCACCAATATAATTCTCATGAACTATTTCAAAATCAATATCTAAATCATTTAAAGCATTACTGCCTTTTCTAATTTTAGGATTAACTATTAATAAAATATAATCTAGTTTTTCTTTTAAAGTATCTAATAAAGTATAAGTACCCTCAACCATAATAAATTTATGATCAAGTAATTTAAATAAATCATCACTAATAACAACTTCTCTATTAGGAATATGAAATAAAGGTATTTTTCTATCAAAGATTTTATTTTTACTATAAATCATTACATTAGGTGCTCGACCTGCTATATATCTTGCATCCAAAGTCGGTTTATCAGTTCTTACTGTGTTTCCGCCAATAAGTAATAAATCAATCTTATCTCTTAAACTATGTACATATGCTTTTGCTTGATTAGCAGAAATCGCTCCATCTACACTACCGTTTAATGTTTGAGCCATTTTGTAAAAAATAAAAGTCCCACTATTCCACTTTAAAAAAGGATATAAAAGCTCATAGGCTTCTTTCTTTAAGCAATCAAGTTCTATATCTATATCTGCAAGTTTAAGCGTTTCTATACCACCTTTTGCATCATTATTACTATCTTCATGTCCAATAATTACTTTGTTTGGTTTTAACTCTTTAATTAGGTTTGCACATGATGGTGTTTTTCCTATATGATTGCAGGGTTCCAAGGTAACATATACTTTACAATCATTAAAAAAACCCTTATGGTTTTTGATTAGATACTCATGTATTTTAAAAGAATCATTAAGAGTTTTTAATACATCATTAGGATGGTATTTTAAAAAAGCTGCTTTAAGTGCATTAACTTCTGCATGTGGCATTCCAGCTTCTTTATGTGCTTCAATAGCTAATATTTCACTATCACCTTTAACAACCACACATCCAACAGCTGGATTTGGATATGTTAAAAATTGATATTTCCAAGCTTCATTAATAGCTAGATTCATAAAAAAATCATTATTTATTTTCATATTTTATTCTCTTATATTAAATTTTTATTAAAAAAAAAGGAAGTTGAAAATCAACTCCCTTTTTTTGATATTATTTATATTTTAATTTACCATTCAAAATAAGTAGATGCAGATAAAACAGAAGCATGTTCTATTTCTTCAACACCAAATTCTGTTTCAATAGTAATTTTTTCATCATCGCTACTTAAAAGTTTCCCTTTAAAAGTTTCAGTTGAAATATCTTTTACTTTTACATTTTCACCAACAGAAGCAGCAAAATGTTGCTTAGATTTAAGTCTTCTTTCAATTCCAGGAGAGCTTACTTCTAACTTGTATTTACCGCCTAAAGGCTCATCTAAATCTAAAATAGGAGATATCATTCTTGAAACTTCAGCACATTTATCTAAGTTTACACCACCAACAGCTGTGATAGAAACTCTATAAATATTATCATCATGTTCTCTTGCAGTTGTAATATCATAAAGTTCAACACCTAAACTTTCAACTGCTAATTTTATAGATTCTTCTAAATTCATTCTTTATCACTTTTTGATTTATTTATTTGAGCAAATAATGACTCAATATTTCTTGATTGTTCTAAAGCAGTATCATTTAAAAATTTAAAATCTGGACATTTATACCAACCAGTACTAGCTAATATATGTGATTTCAATCTTCCATTTGCTTTATTTAATAATGAAATCATTTGAGTTATTTCTTTTTTTTCATAATCAGAACCATCAAAATAAACTAAGGCATCATATTTTCCATTTTTACAGTTTACATGTGTAATAGCAAGTGTATTAATTCGAGCATCACCTAAAGTAGATAATGCTTCTGGAATTAATTCCATTAATAATGATTCAGTTCTTTGTAAATTAACACTTTTCATAATTAGTCGTCAATCGATACTTTTTCTTCAATTTGAATAAATGTTTCGATGAAATCTCCAACTTTAATATCATTGAATTTATCGAACATAATACCACACTCATAACCATTAGCAACTTCTTTAGCATCATCTTTAAATCTTTTTAATGATGAAATTTTACCTGTATAAGTAACAACACCATCTCTAATGATTCTAGCATGACCACCTCTGATTACTTTACCATCAGTTACTAAACATCCTGCAACTGTTCCAATTTTTGGAACAACGAATGTATCTCTTACTTCTGCTTGACCTGTATTTTCTTCTCTAATTACAGCACTCATCATACCAGATAAGGCATCTTTAACATCATCAATTAAATCATAAATAATTGTATATGTATTAATAGTTACACCATCAGCTTTAGCTTTTTGTTTAACAGAACCTGTAGGTCTTACGTTAAATCCTAAAATAATACAACCCTCAGATGCATTTGCTAATACTAAATCAGATTCAGTAATTCCACCAACACCTGCATGAAGAACTTTAACTTTTACTTCTTCATTTGCAATTTTTTCTAATGAACCTTTAATAGCTTCTAATGAACCACCAACATCAGTTTTAATAATTACTGGAAGTTGTTTGATTTTACCTTCAGCAATTAATCCACTCATTTCTTCTAAAGATACTTTAGTAGATTTTGATAACTCTTTAGCACGTGCATGTTCAGCTCTTGTTGTTGCAATTTCTCTAGCTTCTTTATCAGAATCTTGAGCAACCATAACAGCACCAGAAACAGGAACTTCATTTAATCCTAAAACATTACCTGTTTCAGAAAGTCCTAATTGTTTTACTGGTTTTCCTTGGTCATTTGTAATTGCTTTTACTCTACCATAAGTAGTATCACAAACAATATTATCACCAACTTTTAATGTACCATTTTGAACAATAATAGTTGCAACTGGTCCTCTACCTTTTTCAAGTAAAGACTCAACAACTGCACCTTTTGCTTTTGCACTTGGATCTGCTTTAAGTTCAAGAACTTCTGATTGAAGTAAGATATTTTCTAATAAGTCATCTATTCCCATACCTGTATGAGCAGATACTCCAATAAATTCAACATCTCCACCCCAATCAACTGGAGTCATTTCTCTCTCAGCCATTTGTGCTTTTACCATATCCATATTTGCAGATTCTTTATCCATTTTGTTAACAGCAACAATAATTGGACATCCAGATGCTTTTGCATGTGAAATTACTTCTTCAGTTTGTGGTTTAACACCATCATCTCCAGCAACAACAATAATAATAACATCAGTAATTTCAGTACCTCTTGATCTCATTTCAGAAAACGCTGCATGTCCTGGAGTATCTACGAATGTAATTTTTTGACCATTTTGATCAACTGTATATGCAGAAATATGTTGAGTAATTCCACCAGCTTCACCTTTAGCTACTTTTGCAGATCTAATTTTGTCTAATAAAGAAGTCTTACCATGATCAACGTGTCCCATAATTGTAACAACAGGAGGTCTTGTTACAAAATTTGAATCATCAATATCTTCTTCATGATAATCATCAACATAATTAACATCTTCTAAAGCATCTTTAACAGTTACTTCAATTCCGAACTCTTCACCAAGAATTTCTAATTCGTCTTGTTTTAAGAAGTCATTTTTAGTAACAAGCATTCCTAAACCAAATAATACAGAAATTACATCAGATGCAGATTTTCCACAAGCTTCTGCAAATTCATATACTCTACACTCTTCAGGAATTGTAACTTCAGTTATCTCAATTTCTTCTTCTGTTCTTTTAAATCTTTTCTTTCTCTTACCTCTTTTTAAACCTTGAGGTCTATTTCCAAATGCAGCTGGTCTAGATGATCTAGATTGCTTATTTTGGTTTTGAGGTTTTGTCTCTTCTAATAATTTTGATTTATCTGCTAAACCTAAATCAAGTAAGAATACTTCTTCACCAAGTAAAGAATCTGTTGAAGTTGAATTGAAATCATTAGATGATTCTCTTTGAACTTCAAGTTTTCTACCGTGGTCTTGTGCTCTTACATTAGTTTTCTTTTTATCTTTTTTAGATTTAACTTTTTGTTCTGTAGGATCTTTTTTATCTTCAGAGTTATTACCTAAAATTTCACTAAGAGATTTCATTTGTTTTTTAGGAGTTCCAGCAGCTGGAGTATTAAATTCTACTTTTGGAGCTTCTTCAACTTTTGGCTTTTTCTTTTTAACAATTTTAAGCCCTCTTCTTTTAGGGATTATTTTTTTAATAACTGGTGCTTCAGAATCTTTATCTTCTGTTTTTTTAGCAACTTCTTCTTTTGCTTCAGGTGCTTTTTTAACTTCTTCGATTTTTTCTGTTTTAGATGCTGGAGTATCTACAGACTTAGGTTTAGAGATTGCAGGTTTTTTAACAACTTCTTTTTTTTCTTCGACTTTTACTTTCTCTTCTACTTTTACAGCAGCTGGTTCTTCTTTCTTTTCTTCTACTTTTTTAACTGCAGCTTTTTTAGCTTTAACTGGTGCTTTAGCTGGAAGTTTAGAACTTTTTCCAGTCATTATATAATTTGCAATTTCCTCAGCATCCTCGAATGATACCGCGCTTTGTGGTGATTTAAGTTCTATATTTAAATCTTTAGCTTTTGCAATTACATCTGAGCTACTAGCTCCCGCCTCTTCTGCAATTTCATAAACTCTTACTTTATCTGACATCTGTTAGCATCTCCTTAAGTTGTTCAACATACTTATCTTTATTTTTACACTCTCTAAAAAGTGATTTTTCTATCTTTTTATAGGTTTTTTGATTAATATCTGATTGTAATAAATTAATACAATCCCTACAGATATAAAAACTTCTACCATAGTTGTTATATGATACAAGTTTTTTATCTTCACATTTTAATCTAAAAAGCTCTTTTTGTTCGTTTTTATTTCTACAAACAATACATGTTCGAAGTGTCGTTTTCAATTTAGCCAATGATTATACCTAAAATATACTTAATATCAAAAAAACTTAAATTTCTATACGAACACCACTGTTATCAAAGTCACATGTGAAAACTTTGAAATGTGGGAATTTAGTCTTAAGTGCTTTTTCTATTTTCTTTGCATCTTCTGAAAAACAAATAGAAAAAAGTGTAGAACCTGAACCTGAAAGTGTACTCATTAATGAACCTGATCTTAATGATGTTTTTTGAACATCAAATAATTCTGGCATTTGTTTCATTCTGTACTTTTGATGAACTTTATCTAATGAAGCAGTTCTAAGCATTCTCCAATCTTCACTCATAAAAGCAGCTGTTAATAGTGATGAATGAGAAATATTAAACACAGCATCCTCTTTTGAATATTTAAAAGGAAGTGATTTTCTAGATAACTGTGTTGAAATTGGTCTATTTGGAATAACAACAACAGCTCTTAATATATTTGGTATAGATTTATTTATGAATTTTACTTCATTTTCTTGCACAGTTGCTACGTTAAATCCACCCATAACAGCAGGTGTTATATTGTCAGGATGATTTTCATAAGCAAGTGCTAAATTTAATAGTTTACTTTTCTCTAACTTTATTCCTTCAATAGCATATGCAGATGCAATTGCAGATACGATTACTGCAGATGAACTTCCTAAACCACGTGATAATGGAATCTCATTATAGAATTCAAATCTATAATGTCTTTTTTTTACAGCTAGATTATGATAGAAATCATTAAAAATTGAGATAAACATATTATTATCTTTTAAAGCTGGGTTATTAGCACCCTCACCTTTTAATGACACACTATGAAATTTTGATGGTCTGATTATTACTTGGTTTTTCATTGCAATTGCAAGTCCTAGTGAATCAAAACCAGGTCCCAAGTTAGCACTAGTTGCTGGAACGCTTATTTTCATCTATTTCCTTCTTAAACAGCTGGTAAATTATAAATTGGCAGTGTTTGTTTATTAAAATTTATTTTATCTATATTATTAGGTAATTTAAAGTCGCGAATTATATCGTCTTTTTCTAAAAAGTCAACTTTAATACCATTTTCATCTTGTTTAAAGTATTTTTTTCCTAAAGCTTTTATTGGAGAATTCTCATTAAATTCAAAACCATTACAAGCTTGAAACTCTATATTTTTTGTAATACTAATAGTTTTTAAAAATATATAAGCAACTTTAATTGCCATATAAGAGCCAGGTGAATTAACATAGTTTATTCTTTTTATATCAAACTCTTTTAAAATATTTTCAAATAAAGAAGGAAGTAAATCAGAAGTTTTACCTTCTAATTTATACTCTTTTATTAATTGTTTATTCTCATAAAGACCAATTAATATAGGATTTGAAATACTAATAACTAAAACTTCTATCAAATAATATTCCTATACTTCTACTTTTGAATATGCTAATTCAAATACTTCAGCTTCTTCGCTTGCTTCTTCTAGATCAATAATTTCATAATTTGAAGCATCTTTATAAAGCTCTTTAGTTAATAAATGATTTAAGTGATGACTTCCTGCAACTGCATCATACTCTCCAACCATTGTATAACCTAATAGTGCCATATCACCAATTGCATCAAGTATTTTATGTCTTACAAACTCATCATCAAATCTTAAACCTTCAGGATTTAAAACTTTTGATTGGTCTAAAACAATAGCATTTTCCATAGATCCACCTTGAGCTAAGCCAATAGATCTTAAATATTGAACTTCATGTAAAAAACCAAAAGTTCTAGCTCTTGAAATATTCTCTTTATATTCATTAATAGAGTAATCAAAATGGAAATTTTGTTCACCAATAGAAGGATGATCAAAAGCTATTTGGAAATCATAAATAATTCTATTTGATGGTTTTAATGTAACTCTTTTCCCATCTTCAGTTGTAATTTCAACTTCTTTTTTTACTTTTATAGCTTTTTTACTTTTATTTAATTCTTTAATACCAGCTTCTTCAATTAGCATACAATAACCAGAAGAACTTCCATCTAAAACAGGAACTTCATCATTGTCAATTACTACTCGTAAGTTATCAATTCCATAAGCATAAACAGCTGATAATAAATGCTCAATTGTAGAAATTACAATTCCATCTTTTCCAATTACAGTTGCCATTTTTGTATCTACAACATTTTCAATACATAAAGGTATTGTAATTCCTGCATCAACTCTATAAAAAATTATTCCAGCATCTTCTTCTAAAGGTTCAAGTTTCATTTTTACAGGAACGCCTTTGTGAAGACCGATTCCTACTATTTCAACTGATTTTGCTATTGTTCTTTGTTTCATTTGCTTTCAATCGCTTTCTTTGCATTATCAATAACTTTAGTAATATTTTCTCTAACCCAATATCTACTAAGCCATTCTGTAGGATTAACTTCTATTCCTTGAACCAATACACCAAAATGTAAATGATCACCAAATACAGCCCCACTTGATCCTGTATTTGCAATATAAGCACCTGCTTTTACTTCATCATTTACTTCTACAACTGATCTACTTGTATGTGCATATAAAGTACCTAATCCAAATTTATGGTCAATAATAATTGAATCACCATAAATTCCTAAATAATCTTTAAAGATAACTTTTCCAGCATTTGTAGTAAATATTTTTGCTTTTTTAACACTAGCCCAATCCATACCTAAATGCCAAGCTTCATCAATTTTTTTACCTTCATATGTATAGTGTCGTCTTTCACCATAACCTGCAAAAGTCATTGATGATGGTAATTGTTTAAAAGCTTTAATATCAAATTTTGTAACTTTGTCTTTATTCATATTATTTCTAGATACACTTTTTATTGTATCTACGTTTCTTTTTCTTAAATCTTTGTTAGCTTTAACAAATGTTTCTGCTTGACTACTTGGAATATCAAAACCACTTTTTGTAAGTACATTTTTACTAACTTTATCAATAAATCTATCAGAAATCTTTAAATTATCAATTTTTACTTTTAACTCTTTAATATATAAAGGTATTTTTGTTACTGTTTTATTTCTAGCTTTATCTATAGCAACTAAATTAACTCTTTTAAATTCTTTTATTTCAATTGGCCATGCAATAATTGCTATATAAAAATTATCTTTATAAAAAGGAAATAATTCAAATCTCTCTTCATTATTAAAAGAGATATAAAAATCTTCTAAATTTTCATCTTTAACTTCAACAACAACAGCAGCACTTCCACCTTGATTGATTAAGTATGAGTTACTTAATACATTTGCAATTGGTCTTTTTTTATCTACTTTGATTTTAATATCTTTAGTAGCTTTATTTCCCATAAAGAAATTCCATTTACTTGTATCTGAAACTTCAATTTTTAACATTGCATTTTGTGTTTTAGTTGATAAATCAATTTTTGGAGCAATAATATCTAAATCAATTGAACCTTTTGAAACATTTAGTTTCTTAGTATCTAATTTGATTTCATTATTATCATCAAAATATGTAATAACATAAGAAGCAATTTCATTGTCATCTGTAAAATTAACTTTTAAAGGTGATTTTAAATTCCAAAATATTTCATTTTCTAATGAGATTTTAGGACTATTTTTTTCAAAAGTAGGTGATAGAAATACAAATGCACCTAATCCTATAATTATTGCAATAATAATATATACTAATGCCATCTTCGCTTTATTATTTTTTCTTCTATTTGTATAACTCAAAAATTTCCTTTAAAACTAATTGTTTTGCTTCATTTACATCATCTGTATCAATACTACAACCAGCTGCATTAAAGTGTCCACCACCACCAAAATGTCCTGCTATTTTTGATACATCAATATTACCTTTTGATCTTAAAGATAATCTTGCTCTATTATTAACAATTCTTACATAAGCAGCTACTCTTACAACTGCTATACTCATTATCATATCTAAGGCATCTTCACAATCTCTTGTGTGTGCTCCAGTTTCTTCAAACCACTCTTTTTTTGCAATAATACTTGCAACTTCACCTTCTTTAAATAATTCTAGGCTATCGAGTACTTTGGGTATTATTCTATATTTTGCAAGTGAGTCTCTTCTTAAAAGTTTATTTGCAATTGTAGAAGGACTTGCTCCACATTGAACTAAAAAGTTCACCTTATCAAATGTTAATTCATCACATCTACTAAGTGAAAAAGCTAGTGAATCATCATAAATTCCTACATAAAGTGCAGTTGCTGATTCTTTTGTAATATATAAACCATTATGCTTAAAAAAGTCATATACAATTTCTGCTGTTGAGCTTTTCATTGGGTCTACAATATTTATAGTTCCAAAATTATTGTTTGACTTGTGATGATCAAAATTAATAAGTGGAATATTCTCATCTAATTTAAATCCAAGCCTTGGATATGTTCCACAATCTACAGAAATTGCCAAATCAAAAAACTTTGGCAATTGGTCTGTAATTTTATCAAACCTATGTAAGAAATTTAAATTATTTGGTAAATCAGAACTTATATTAAACACTTTGTGTTTTATCTTATTTTCATGAAATAAATTTGAAAGTGCAAGAGCTGAAGAGATAGTATCAGGATCTGGATTTACGTGAGTAATTATAAGAATATATCTGCTTTCCTCAATTAGCTTTAAAGCTTGAGTATATGCTGACATATCAATTTTATTACTTACTATGAAATCTTTTTTCAATACCTATCCTTTAATTTTGACTGTAATTATATGAAATTAAAACTAACCAAAAGTTAATGATTAGTCAAACTTCATTGAAAAATCAAGCCATGTAGCTTGATGAATTATACTACCACTACTAATAGCATCAACACCTGAAAGTGCATATCCTCTTATTGTATTAAGGTCAATATTTCCACTAGCTTCAAGTAAAATATGTGGATAAGTTTCATCTCTGAATTTAACAACATCTTTTATTTGCTCAGGTGTCATATTATCACACATAATAATATCAGCACCTGCATCCATAGCTTCTTGAACTTGCTCAAAAGTTTCACACTCAATCTCTATTTTTGTAACCCAAGAGATTCTTTTTCTTGCTTTTTTTACAAACTCTTTTAAGTTATCAATTGTTCTTAAGTGAGTATCTTTTAACATTAAACAATCATCAAGTCCAAGTCTGTGGTTAATTGCACCACCAACTCTTGATGCATATTTCTCAAAATCTCTAAGTTGTGGTCTTGTTTTTCTAGTATCAAGTAAAACAACACCAGTACCTTCCATTAGTTTTGCATATTGGTTTGCCATAGTAGCAATTCCTGATGCATGTTGAAGCATATTTAAAAAAGTTCTTTCAGATGATAAAAGAATAGAAGCTTTACCTTCAAGTTCAGCTATTGTTTCACCAGCTTTAATTGTATCACCATCTTTTTTCAAAAACTTACAATCAAACTTTTCTGTTCTTGCTAATACTTTTGCATATTGAATTCCTGCAATAATTCCATCAGATTTTGAAATAGCTCGTGCTGTAAATCTACCTTTTGGAGCAACATCGAAGAATAAATCTCCTCTTCCATTATCTTCAATAATGGCATTTTTTACAAACTTCTTTATATTAATCATATTTCAAACATCCTTTCAAGTGCAAGTCTTGCGTATTTTATATTTTCTTCTGATACAGAAATTTCTGTTTCTTTCATAATGTTCTCATCTTTGATTGATTTTAAAGTATTGTAAACATCTTGAAGTGTTGTTTCATTCATCGTTGGACACTCAGGTTTAGTTGAGCTTAAAATATAAGTATTTTTACTTCTTAATCTATTTACCATATTAAACTCAGTTCCAACTGCAACTTTTTGTTCAACAGGTAACTCTTTAATATATTTTATTAATTGTGAAGTAGAACCTACAAAATCAGAAGCATCACAAACTTTTGGATCACATTCAGGATGAACTGCTATTAAAATATCAGGATATTTTTCTCTGTAAAATTCAATATCTTCTACAGTAAATTGTTGATGAACAGAACAAAAACCGTTATAACATATAATATCAGCTTCTTTTAAATCACTTCCATCTCCAACTATTGCAGATTTTAGATTTAATGATTTAGCAAAGTTTTGACCTAAACATCTATCAGGAACAAAAAAGATTTTCTTCCCAGATTCTAAGCCTTTTTCTATAATTTTATAAGCATTTGATGAAGTACAAACCATTCCACCCATTTTTCCTACTCTAGCTTTAACTGCTGCACTTGAGTTTATATAAGTAATTGGTAAAATATCTTCATTAGCAATTCCTGCTTCATTTATTTTTACCAAATTTTCTTCATAATAACCCTCATCAATCATTCTAGCCATTGCACAACATGCAATTTTTGGCATAAGAACAGTTTTTTCAGGACTCATTACTTTAACACTTTCACCCATAAACCCAACACCACAAAATACAATATACTTTGAAGTAGTAGCTTTTGCTTTTTTAGCAAGTTCTAATGAATCACCCGTAATATCAGCTAACTCAAAAACTTCATCTCTTTGATAAAAGTGAGCTACTAATGTTACATCTAATTCATTTTTTAATTTTATAATCTCTTCTTTTAAATTCAAAATAAACCTTATTACAAATGTTTTTATAAATGATAATATAACAAAATGTTTGTTATAATCCATTTAATTAATATAAAAAGGTAATAAATGGATTTCTTTACAAACCAAAATATTTTATTTTACATAAGTGCTTATTTAATAGGTTCTATTCCTTTTGGGCTAATACTAGCAAAGTTTTTTGCAGGTGTTGATGTTAAAGCTGCTGGAAGTGGTTCAATTGGAGCAACAAATGTTTTAAGAGTTGTAAAAGAGACAAATCCAAGCTTAGCAAAAAAACTAGGAGCTGCTACTGTTATACTAGATGCTTTAAAAGGTACACTTGTTTTACTTCTAGCTATGAGTATGGGTGCTAGTGATTCTACACTTTGGGGTATTGCTGTTTTATCAGTTCTAGGACATTGTTACTCAATATACTTAGGACTTGAAGGTGGAAAAGGAGTTGCTACGGGACTTGGTGTTTATATTGCACTTATTCCTATTCCTACAATAATAGGTGCTGTTGTTTGGATTATTTGTGCAAAAGTACTTAAAATATCTTCATTATCTTCACTTCTAGGACTTACTGCTGTAATTGTAGTTGCTAGTTTTTTAAATGATGGATTAAATGTAGGTTCTAATATTCCTATGTATATTATTGCATTCATTATATACTACAAACATATTCCTAATATTATTAGAGTAATTAAAGGGGAGGAGAAAAAAGTCGTATGAAAGTAGAAATCAACGACTTATCTTTTAAATGTATAATAGGAATACTAGATTTCGAGCGAGTAAAAAAGCAAAAAGTTATAGTAAACCTATCATTTGAATATGAATTTAAAGAAGATTTTTTTATAGATTACAGTGAAATCTCAGCTTTTGTTGAAAAACAAATGAAAAAAAGAAAATTTTTACTAATAGAAGATGCAATAATCTTCCTAGAAGCCAAACTATACAAACTGTATAAAATAAATAATCTAATTATTAGCATATCTAAACCAAACATCCTAAAAAACTGTATTGTTTCAGTATCAAACTAAAATAATACAATTTTTATCCTATATCCTATTAATAAACTATTAACTAAACCCTAGCTTAAATTAACCCTTAATTAACATAAAAATCATGCATTTTAAGAAAACTTTAAAATTTAGTGGTGTAGAATGCACATAACGGGATGTCGGAAAAGGTTCAAATAAATCATTTTGAATGAGTTCGCGCGCTCCGACAGACTGAAATATATATTTCGAAAATTTAGGAGAATACATGAAAAAAATCGCAAAATTAAGTTTAGTAGCTGCAGTAGCAGTTGCAGGATTAACAAATGTTAACGCTGCATCATTAGAAGAAGCAATCAAAGGTGTTGATGTTTCTGGACAATTTAGATTTAGATTCCAAGAGAAAAAAGTTGATGGAGAAAGCACTGCTACACTTCCAACAGCAGATAACAATGAAACTGGTTCAGATGTTGAAATTGAAGTTGGTGTTAAAGTACCTGTTACTGAAAATGTAACTGCTGTATTCAAGATTGATAATGCTAATGATGATGCTGATGATGCAAATACTAAAGCTGATGTTGAAATTGAAGATTACTACTTCTCTTACAACGCTGGAGCATTAACAGTTAACGCTGGTCAACAAAATATTCCAGGAAGAATTACTGATGGTAACCAAGGTGACGGTATCGTTGCATTATATAACTTAGGTTCTGCAACTATTGGTGCTGCAGCATTTGCTGACCATAATGTAGATTCAACTAGATTAGACAATTCTAATTCAGTTTTATCTGCAATTGCTATGGGTAACGTAGGTCCTGTTTCATTATTAGGTCAATATGCAACTGTAGCAGATACTGTTGATACTTACAACTTAAAAGCTGATGCTAACTTTGATATGGTAAAAGTTGGAGTTGAATATACTGAATCTGAATTAGATGCAGCTACAGGTATTGGAGCAGCATTTAGAGATGACAGATCTACAT
The DNA here is from genome assembly GCF_001956695.1 of Poseidonibacter parvus. Lineage (NCBI taxonomy): Bacteria > Pseudomonadati > Campylobacterota > Epsilonproteobacteria > Campylobacterales > Arcobacteraceae > Poseidonibacter > Poseidonibacter parvus. The sequence goes on along the minus strand of NZ_CP019070.1, from coordinate 373,365 downwards.
TAAAAGCATATGTTGCTGGAAATGTTGGAATTGTTTCTGGTAAATTAATTTATGCTAAAACTGGTGATAATGGTTCTGGTTCTATTGATTCTCAAGTAAGTACTGCTGGTTTAGAAGCACCTGCTGAGTATTTATTATGGAATTTAGGAACATCTTTCAAATCTGACATGGAAATATATGGTGTTGATGCTTCTGTTGCAGTAACTCCAAAATTATCTTTAAGAGCAGCTTATGTAGAAGGTGAAGTTGGTTCATTAGCTGGTAAAGAAGTTTACGAAGCATTAGGACAAATTTCTTACAAAGTATCTAAAAACTTAAATACTTATGTTAGATATGCTGAATTTGATTCAAATGGTGTAAATAATTCTGCTGATGGTCAAAGAGGTAGAGTTGAAGTTAAATATTCATTCTAATTCTTAGACTGTTTTTTACTAAACTTACAAAAAGCTAGAAGATTTCTCTTCTAGCTTTTTTTTTATCTTAAAAATATCTCAAGAGACTTTATGGTAGACTAATCCTTTAATTTAAAAGGATAAAAATGAAAATTCTTAGCTCAATTACATTTACACTACTAGCAAGCACACTAGCTTACTCACAAACAACTATGTGTTTTAAAGAAAATCACAACTCAATGACAACTATCGAAAACACAGCACTTGATGGTGGAGAGTGTAAAAGCTCACAAACAGTAAATAACATGAAAGCAAATGGCTGGAAAGTAGACGATATTAAAATCACTACAAAAGATGGAGGATATGATTTTATATATATCTTCAAAAAAAATCAATCACAATCAAATTTTGCTCAAGTAAACACAAATACAAACGTAAGCGATGCGCAACTTGAAGAAAGAATTCTAAAAAGAATGGAAGCCAAAAAAGTTCAAGAAGCAAAAGAAAAAGAAATAAAAAGAGTTTTAGAAAATAAAATTGCAGGAAAAGAAATTTATACTAATAAATGTCAATCATGTCATGGAGAAAAAGGTGAGAAAGTTGCATATAATGTTGGAATGGCTTTAAAAGATATGGCTTTAGGAGATATGGAACATGCAATTAGCCAATATACAAATCGTAGTGATTATGGATATGGTTATAGTATACTTATGAGACCAATAGCATCAAATACAACTAATGCACAATTAGCAAAAATCAAAGATTATTTAGATTCAGTTAATAAATAGTAATCAAATAAAATATCAGGAATAACATAAGTGGACGCATACGAATATTCGCAAATTTTAAAACTTCTTAATACGAAGCTAGATAACATCAAAAGTATCTTAAAACCAGATACTTTAAATGCAAGAGTTGAAGAAATTATAAAGCTAGAAGCAGACCAAGACTTTTGGAATGATGTAGAAAATGCTACAAAAATTGGTATTGAAAAGAATAGACTTTTATCAAAACTAAGTAAGTTTAATAAAGCAAATGAAGCCCTAACTGGAACAAATGAGCTTTATGAATTAGCACAAGAAGAAAATGATGAAGATACATTTGCAATGCTTTATGATGAAGCAAATGAATTAGATGAGTTAATCAAATCAACAGAAATATCTGTAATGCTTAGCAATCCTGATGATGTTTCAAATGCAATTGTTACAATACATCCAGGAGCAGGTGGAACAGAATCACAAGACTGGGCTGCAATGCTTTATAGAATGTATTTAAGATGGGCTGAGCGTCAAAACTTTAAAATAGAACCTCTTGATTACCAACCAGGTGAAGAAGCTGGTATTAAAGATGTGTCATTTATTATAAAAGGTGAAAATGCTTATGGATATTTAAAAGCTGAAAATGGTATTCACAGACTTGTACGTATTTCTCCTTTTGATTCAAATGCAAAAAGACATACCTCTTTTGCATCAGTATTGGTAAGTCCTGAAGTTGATGATAATATTGATATTGAAATAGAAGATAAAGATATTAGAATTGATACATACAGAGCAAGTGGAGCTGGTGGTCAACATGTTAATAAAACAGAATCAGCAATACGAATAACTCATATAGAAACAAATATAGTAGTTCAATGTCAAAATGATAGATCGCAACATAAAAATAAAGCAAGTGCTTTAAAAATGTTAAAATCACGTCTTTATGAATACGAATTAGAAAAACAACAAGCAGCAAAAGATGGCGTTGAAAAATCAGAAATTGGTTGGGGACATCAAATTAGGTCATATGTAATGCAACCATACCAACAAGTAAAAGATACACGTTCAAATATCGGATACTCAAATGTAGACGCTATTTTAGATGGAGATATTACAAAAGTAATAGAAGACGTTTTAATAGCAACAGCTAAATAGATAAAACTAAAGTTTTATCTATTACATATAATCTTGTATGGACAATAAGTACAAGTAGTTTTTTCTTCACATTTAGCAAAATCAATATCAGCTTTTGATAATGTTTTTATCTCTTCAAATTTTTTAGTTAATACTTCTAATTTTTTATCTAAAGCTACTTCTTCAACTAATTTTGTATTTGCTAAATCATAATAATAAGCTTCTATTTTATCAGTTTTATATAATTCACTCATTGCAAGATAATAAAACTCTAATTGAAAATCATTTGATTTTTCATAGTTTTTTAAAGTATCTACTTTTAATGAACTTGAAGTTTTATAATCTATTACTTCATATTTGTCTTCGTATAAATCAACTCTATCTATTACACCTTTTATTTTTATATCATCAAAAGTGATATTAAAATTCTTTTCAAGTACTATGACTTTTCTATTTTCTAATCTTTGTTTATCATATAAATAAAAATCATGAAGTTTCTTTTTCCATATTTCTAAGTCTAAAGCTAAAAATGGATTTGAAGATCTATATTCAAAAAATAGATTTTCAATCATTTTATAAGATGAATCAAAAGTGTGCTCTTTATAATACTTTTCTAAAATAGAATGCACAATATTTCCTAACTCAAAAGCCTTTGGTTTTAGAGAAATTGTATGTTCATGTATTTTTAGAATATATTGTAAATAAAATCTTCTTTTACACTCTAAAAAGTTTTTAAGTGAAGTTGCAGACCATTCAAATTTACTTAAATCAATTTTTTGAATAATCTGTTCTTCAAAGTGAGTAATATTATGATTATTGTATAAAATATGCTTGTATAAGTTATCACTTCTATCATGCGAAATATCATTTGGAAATAATTCATTTGCAAATCTTGAAATCTGATTTGTATCAGAATTCACATAAGAAATATATACATTTGAAGATGAGTCAATTAATCTTTTGTAGTAGTATTTTTGTAAAGATTCTCTATCAAATGCAGTTGGAAGATTTGCCATGCTTTTTATTTTTGTTGATAAAAACTTATCTTTTATTGAACGTTTTGGAATAAAGTTTTCATTAAAATCACAAATAATAATAGTATCAAAAGAAACTGCCCTAGTTTCAAGTAATCCTAAAACTGTAATTTTCCCTGAGTTAACATCATCAAGTGTGATTTTTGATATTTTTTGTAAAAATATTTTATATAAATCTTTTACTAAAATATTGTTTTCATTTGAAAATAAAAGTATATTTAGTTTATAAAGTATTTCATCATATTTTTCTAATATTTCTTCATTGTCTTCATTTTGTTTTATATAATTTGTGATTAATTCAAAGTTTTCTTTTGTTGAAACTTTATTCCATAGAAGTTTTATTGTTTTATCTATTGCACTTTTGTCAATTTTTAAATACTCTAAATTACTTGTATGTTTAATCTCATCTTCATTTAAATATGAATTAATAGCATAGCCAACTTGATAAAGTCTATAATTTTTTATGCTTCTACCCATTGCGTAGTTAAAATACTGCTCATTATCAAATAACTGTAACCAAGAGGCAAAACTCTCATCAGGTAATACTAATGCTATGGAAGAAGGATTAACTCCTTTTTTGATAGCTTTTGTAATACTTGATTTTATGTAAGCTATTTGATTTATTCTTGAATTAAAACCTTTAATTTCTAAAGAGTTTATTTTGCTTTTGATTTTTGATTTTAAAAGTATTTTCTTTTGATTTAATGAAATATTATATTCATAATTTAACTGTATTTTTTCGTCTAATATATCTAAAACTTCTAATGATTTTTGATTATATTCATTTGAGTAAAACTTAATATTTAAATCTACATGTGAGCTAACACTTTTAATAATATCAAATTCAACTTTTGTAAAATACCCTTCAAATACTAAATCAATGCAATCAAATCGTTTTAAAAACTCTTCATTGATTTTATAATGCATCGACATATTAACTCTATCAACAGATGAATTTTCATCCAAAATACTTAAATAGTTGTTTCTAATTTGTTCTAAAATTGATAAATGTTCAGCAAAGTATTCATAAGTATCTGCATCTTTTATACTTTGAATCTGTACTTTTTCACTTGAAAGTTCTAAAAAAAACCGATAAATATAATCACTTTGTTTTAAAAACTTAGTAAAATTATCTGAAATTCCAAGCTTTTGTATATTAGTATTAGCAATTGAATTCTTTAAAAATAAGAATCTTTGTTCTTCATCAATATATTTTTTGTCTTTAAAAACTATACATTTTTTAAAAAATTCATCAATTGTAAGAATAGAAGGAAGTAAGGTATTTGTATCTTTTTGTAATGATATATAAGATCGTATTGATCTTGAAGTAGGAAAGACTAATAACTTTTGTTTAAATTGCATTAGTCTTTATATAAATAGAACCTGTCAGACCATCAACTTTGAATGTTCCTGTAATGTTCCAATTGTTTTCTTCTATTATTTTGAAGTTTGTATTGTATTCATTTTGAGTATTAGTAAAGTTTTCATTTTTTAATAAAATATCAAATTTATTTGAAGAACTCATAGTAATTTTTAATACTATATCAATAGCTTTCTTTTCTTTTGTAATCTTGTCTATTACAAATAGTTTAATATCATTTTGCTTATCATATTTTAGTAAGTTTTTATGTTTTGAATGCTTTTCTAAAACTCTTTGAGAAAACTTAATATCTTCAGTTGTTAAACCAAATTTTTCATCATTTATAACAAGTGTAAAATCATATTTATTTAAAAAAATTTGATTTGAGTTCATAATATCATTATAGTTAGTATCAACATCTTGATATGTTCTTAAAAAACTTTCATCTTCATTAACAGGATTTTTAACTGCACTCATAACTGTCCATACAATTAAACTGAAAGTAAATAAAAAAATTCCAATAAAAAACAGTGGCCAATAGTTTCTTTTCATTTATTTTTTTCTCTTCTTTTCTCTTAAAACTACAAAAGTATAAACAAGTAAACCAATTACAACAAGAGTATACATCATAACTCTCCATATTGTACTTGCTATTTTACCTTGACTTCCTATACTACTTTCTAGTTTTATGTTTTTACTATCTGCAATTGTATCAGCAATTGCTGCGTAACCATTTAAAGTTGCAGCACTTACTTTTGCATATAGTGTGTTTTTATCTTTTGAAGCTAATAGTGGTACTACATATCCATCTAAAATATCATTTTTATCGATAATCTTTTTTAAAGAATCACTTACTAATAAATTTACATGTTGTTCTGTAATTGACATTGTCATTAAAACATAAGGTTTTTTTAACACTGACAAAATTTGAGATTCATGATTTTTTAGATAGATAATTTTATCTTTACCTTTAACTTTATCACCTAAACCATAAGTATTTTTTACATAAACGTAAATATTAACACCTAATTTTTCTTTAGATTCTAAACCCATAACATTTATTTTCTCTTGCGCTCGAGGATCTATTAATCCATCTTCACTTAAGATAAAATTGCTTGCTAATATATTTTGTGATAAAAAAAATAGAAGTGAAAAAATCACTCCTATTTTTATACTATTAAAACTTTTCATTTAACCAATAAATATTTTTGCATCATTAAAGAAACTAAAATATAAAGTAAATGCAGCTGAGGCAACAAGTAAAATACCTATAATCTTATCCATATCCTACTCCTTACTTACCATTACCAATTAATTGATAATTTTTATTTTGTTCTTCTGCAGTGTTTTGCTTCATATCAGAAGAAAAACTTCCAGATGTTAAACCATTAAGGTCTTGATTAATCTTATAAAAGTTAGTTGATTCATTTTGTTGTACTTTAATACCACTAATAGTTAAACCAACTAAAATAGCTAATAGTAAAACTGTTGCTATTAACATACCAGTAATACCACTTAACTTAAAGATTCCTCTTTCGTTTTCGTTCATTTGTGTATTTCCAGCCATCTTACTCTCCTAAACTTCTTAAATATGCAGCAAGAGCTTTTTCTTGTGTTTCATTTAGTCTTCCATCAAAACTTGGCATCATACCAATGTTTCCTTTTTTACCATCTTTTAACACTGCCATTACTAATGCATCATCATATTCTCTAATGTTTGGACCAACGTAAGCCATACCTTTACCATCCATACCGTGACATCCAGCACAAACACCATATGCTGCTGGTTGTTCACCTTTGAATCCACCTGCTACGTATTCTGCAATTGCATCTACATCAGGTCCAAAAGCCATACCAGCTGGCATTCCACCAGGATATGCAGTTTTTAAGTTGTTAGCCCCATTATTAATTACATGAATAACTTGCTCTTTAGAAATTCTTTTTGTAAAGTTATGTGCTTTACCTTCAATACCTTCAGCATCAATACCATGACAAGGTGCACATTGCACTAAGTATGTAGATTGACCCATAGCTTCTAAAGTTTCAAGAGAAGGGTTTTCCCATTTCTTTTCAAATTTTGCATTATATTCTAATGTCTCTTCATTCCATTGACCAATTTGTGAGAATCCATTAATTGGATAACCCATTGTAAAGTACCAAAACATCCAGATAATTGTACCTATGAATGCTAAAGCCCATCCAGTAGGAACATTGTTTTGATATTCACCAATACCATCCCAATTCTCATCTTTTAATTCACCACTAGCTGTATCATTTTTCATTTGATTAATATATTTAAGCGCTGTAAATACTGTAATTACAATAATTGCAATAGCACCTAACATTGTTAAACTATTAATATAATCGTCACCGATAAAAGCATCACCTGCTGCAAAGTAAGTTCCTGCCATTAATGCGATGACAAGAATAATTCCACCTATAACCATAGATTTCATACTATTTCTCCTTGTTATCTATATTGTCTTCTCTTTTTTCAAGAGGAGTAGAGGAAGATGAATCATCATGAACCAAGTTTGAATATTTCTCAAAATCTCGTTCACCTTTCTTATCTCTACTATAAATAGAGTAAGCATAAGAGTAAAAAACTACAAATACTACAAGTATTAAGAAAAATTTTACATAACCTTGTATGTTCAATAACTCTTCATATTCCATTATTAACCTCTTATTTTAAAGAATTTAAATATGCAATTAATGCAACTATTTCAGGAATCTGACCATTTGCAACAGCATCTTTTACAGCTTTATTTTTCATATCAGCTGCGATTAACGCTGCATCTGCTTTTGCTTTTGCAACTGCAGTAGCGTATTCACCTAACTCAACATCAACTTTTCCATCACCATCTAAATCTTGATCATATGGAGTAGCAAAAACAGTTTTAACTGTATAAGCTTCTGCATATGCTGTATCTAAATCAACAATATTCTCAAACTGGTGAGGATATGCTGGCATAACAGTTCCAGGAACTACAGAAGCCGGATCCATCATGTGATTTTCATGCCAGTCAGTAGTTCTATAATTACCAACTCTCATTAAATCTGGACCAGTTCTTTTTGATCCCCATAAAAATGGTCTATCATAAGCATACTCACCAGATAATGAATACATACCATATCTATCAGTCTCTGATTTAAATGGTCTAATTAACTGTGAGTGACAAGCATTACAAGAATCTTTAATATAAACTTGTCTACCTGCTAATTCAAGAACTGAATATGGCTTTGTACCAACAGTTGGTCTACTTTGTTTTGCAAAGTCTGGAATTATTTCAATAATACCTGCGAATGCAACAAACACGAATACTAGAACCGCAAAGAAAAACGGTCTTTGTTCAAACCAATGAAACATATTTTCTCCTTTTCTTACGCAGCTACAGGTGTAGCGTTTGTTGGTTCTTTATCAAGTACTCTTCCACATTTAACAGTTTTATAAATATTAAATGCGAACATAAAGAATCCAATAAGGTACAATAACCCACCAACTGCTCTAATTGTATAATATGGTTGTAATACAGTTACTGTATCAATGAATGAATAAACTAAAGAACCATATTCATCATATGCTCTCCACATCATACCTTGAGTAATACCTGCAATCCACATAGAAGTAAAGTATAAAACGATACCTGTAGTTTGTAACCAGAATTGTGTATCCATTAATGACTTAGAGTAAATTTCTCTTTTGTACATTCTTGGAACCATATGGAATAATGCTGCCATTACCATAAATACAACCCATCCTAAAACACCATCATGAACGTGACCTGGAATCCAATCTGTAAAGTGCGCAATTGCATTTACTGATTTGATCGCTTGAATAGGACCTTCAATAGTTGATAACATATAGAATGTTGAAGCTAATACCATAAACTTAATTAGTGTATTAGTTTGTAACTGTTGCCACTCACCTTTCATAGTTAAAAGCATATTAATAGCAGATCCCCATGATGGTAAAATTAATACAACAGACATAACAGAACCCATTGTTTGCATCCAATCAGGAACAGTTGAATATAATAAGTGGTGTCCACCAGCCCATAAATAAACAAACATTAATCCCCAGAAAGCTAAAATCGAAAGTTTATAAGAATAAACATTTTGACCAGATTCTTTTGGAAGAAAGTAATAAATCATAGCAATAATAGGAGTTGTGAAAACGAATGCAACAGCATTGTGTCCATACCACCATTGTACTAAGGCATCATTTGTACCAGCATACATAGAAACTGAATGCATCCATGAACCATAACCAGATACTAATGCAGTTGGAACTTCCATATTGTTAAATAAATATAACATTGCAATTGCAATAAATGTAGCAATGAAATACCATAATGAGATATATAATGTTCGCTCTCTTCTAATCCCAATAAGACCAAAGATTGAAACACCCCATAAAACCCACCATACTACTACTAAAATATCTAATGGCCACTCTAATTCAGCATACTCTTTAGAAGTTGTGAAACCCATAAATAAAGTAACAACAGCTAATAAAATTGTAATAAAGTAAAGTGCAAAATGTAATTTTGCTACACCCATTAAAAATGGAGATTCTTTTAAAGAAACTTTTAATACTCTTTGCCCAATGTAATACCATGAAGCAAAAACACCACTTAAAGTAAAACCAAATGCCACACCATTTGTGTGTAAAGGTCTTAATCTACTAAATGTACCATACTCCCCAGCTAAGTTATTTAACTCAGGAAACGCCAATTGAAACGCAAGTACAACACCAATCGTCATACCTATGATACCAAACAAAATTGTTGCAAATGTAAAGGCTTTTGCAACTGAGTAATCATACTCAATTTGTGCACCGTTTTGCATCAATCTCCTCCTACTAATTTTATATACAAGTCACAATTCGTCACTTATGAGTCAATATTAACTGAAAATGAATAAGATTTCACTTAATTTTAGTATAAATTAAGTATAAAATTTTAATAAAAATAATTAAATTGTTTAAATTAATACTAATGGCAATTATAAAATCATAGAATAAGTATAAATATAATTTTACAAAAGCAATTATAAGCTCAACTTATATGTATTAAGAAAGTGGTTTTTCTTTATATGAGATAATAATTGTCTTATTTAGCTATATTTAGGCTATATTATACTCATAGTGATTATCAAAACTATAAAAAATTAGAAGTAGAAGAAATTTATAATAAAAAATGAATTTATAATAATTGAATTTAGGGAATAATCATTAAATACAATTCTTTTGTAAAAAATAATAATATTTTGTCTCTTTAATGCTATGAAAAGAAAGAGACAAATGTATAGGCTTTATTTCCAGTTTTTAATAGCTATTTGAGTCTCTCTTAACATGGTTTTTTTCTTTAAATCTTCTCTTTTATCGTGAAGTTTTTTACCTTCAGCTGTTGCAATTTGTACTTTTACTTTATTTCTAGCATTAAAATACATTTTAAGTGGAACAATTGAAATACCATCTTTAGTAACTTTAGCAAAAAGCTTAGCTATTTCTTTATTATGTAACAATAGTTTACGCTCTCGTCTTTCATCAGGTCTATATGTTACATGAGCTGTATTTAAATGAGAAATATGCATATTAAATAAAAATACTTCACCTTTTATAATACGAACAAAAGAGTCTTTTAGATTTGCACGACCTTCTCTCATTGCTTTTACTTCACTACCTTCTAATACAATTCCAGCTTCCATACTTTCTAAAATTGTAAAATCATGAAATGCTTTTTTGTTTTTAAATACTAGATTCTTTTTTTCTTCTTTTTTCTTTGCCATAATTAACCTTACTCATTTATCTTAAAAAATGAACTTCCACTTCCGCTAAAATACCAATTTTCTTTTTCATATTCTTTAAGTTTGGGTTCTACTGTTATTGCCGCTTCATATAAATCATTTGCTTCATATATACTAAACTCTTTTAATATTTCTTTTGAGCTTAAAGCTAGTAATCTATTTTCTTCTTCTTTTGATATTTGTTTGTAAAACTTTTCTCTAAAAATATTAAAAATTTTACCTGTGTCACATTTTATTTTTGGTGTAATTGTTTGAACATCTAATACTTCTTCATCAAACTTTTCTACAATTTCACCAATACCTCTTACATTTGCACTATCATACTCATATACAAAAAAAGGAACATCAGCACCAACTTGTACTGCAATATCACAAAGTTCATCTTTTGATAAATTTAAATTACAATATTCGTTTACCATTATTAAAAACGTAGCAGCATTTGAGCTTCCACCACCAAGACCTGCAAATTCTGGGATATTTTTTTCTACTTTAACGCTATAAATTTTAAAAAATTCCTCAACACTTTTATAATGTTTTAGCAAATTGTATACTTTATATACAGTATTGGATTCTAATTTACATCCAAAATCACCTATAATATACATAGCCTTCTTATTAGTTTTTACAAATGACATAATGTCAAACAAATTATGAACTCGTATAAATCTCGATACGAGCTCATGATAATTATCTCTTTTATCTGCAATCTTTAAAAATATATTCACTTTTGCATAAGATTTGAAACTTTTCATAAAGTAACCTTATTTAATAAATAGTTTACATCATTCCCAACAATTTCGATTATGCTAAAAAAATCATCAAAGACAATTAAATATTTACCTTCTTCTTTATTTTCTAAAAAATCTATTGAAATCTTTTTTCCATTAAAAAGCCACTCTTTTGTACCTTTATAATTATTGTGTGGAATATCTAAATAGTCTAAAGGATTTAAATCTTTTTCATTCTCGTAATAAAATTTTCCTTCATTTATTCGTTCTAAATAAGATAAAGTTCCTTTTACATCTAATCTTTCACATAATATTTGAGCAAGAGATCTTATATATGAGCCTTCACTAACACTTGCTTCAAAAGTAATAAAAGGATGATTGTAGTTTATAAAATTTGTATCAACAATATTCATAATTGATTTTTTCATTTCAAAGTCTACGCCTTCACGTGCTAAATCATAAGCTCTTTTTCCATCTATCTTTTTTGCAGAAAACTTTGGTGGTATATACTCTATTTCACCAATAAGCTTTTTTATCTCATTTTGTATTGTTACAGCATCTAGACGTTTTGAATCTTCAATTGAATTTACATTCTCAATATCTAAAGATTCGGACTGAACACCTAACCAAATTACAGCTTTATATGTTTTAGGTGTTTTTGATAAATATTTAAATAGTTTTGAATATTGACCAAAAGCTACGATTAAACAGCCACAAGCAAAAGGGTCTAAAGTTCCACTAAACCCTGCTTTTTTATTTTTATACTTTCTTTTTATTTTATTTAAATAAGTATTTGATGAAAGAAAAATTGGTTTTTTAACCACTAAAAGTTTATTTAGTGGTTCTTTATTATAAAGTCTTTTTTGCATATATTCTCTAAATAAGTTTTATGATTTTTCAACAAAAGAAGATAAAATATCTCTTTTTGTTCCACCAAAATTAATTGTAAGTTTATAGTCTTTACCAGCTTTAGTAGCTTTTTGAACTCTACCCATACCAAAAATTTTGTGTTGAACTAAATCACCTTTTTTGAAGTTTGATTGTTTTTCAATTGTTAAAGAACCTTTGATTAATCCTGATTCACTTAAAAATCTACTCTTTTGTAAAATTGCCCTTTTACCTTTATAAAATCTTGAATGAACAAAGGAAAGTGTTAAATTATCCATAGCTCTTGTAATTGCTACATAACCTAATCTTCTTTCCTCTTCAATATCAGCTCCATCACCAGTTAATGGGAAGAAACCTTCTTCAAGTCCTATTATAAAAAGATTTTTAAACTCTAAACCTTTTGAAGCATGAATACTCATCATAGAAATAGCTTCATTATTATATTCACCATTTTCACTCTCTAATGCAATTTCATTTAAAAAGTCTTTTAATTCTAAATGTGGATTTTGCATAAAGTAGTCTCTTATGTATCCATAAAACTCGTCGATATTTCCTTGTCTTTCAAAACCATCAGGAACATTATCATAAGAGGCTCTATAATCAAAAGTATCTTCAAAAGCATCTAAAAACTTCATTTTTGATTCTGTTAAAATATCTTTTAAATCCATTATTGAAGCTTCAAAAACTTTTAATGTTCTAGAGTTTTTCTTCCCTACAATTGCTGCAAGTTCATCTGCACTAAACTCTTGAATTAAATCAAAAATTGGTTTTTGTGTTTGAATTGATTTTGCTTCAAGCTTATCAATTGTTGTTTTTCCAATACCACGTTTTGGTTTATTAATAACTCTTTTTAATGAAAAGTTATCATTTGAGTTTGTTAGTATTCTAAAAAATGCAATTAAATCTTTAATTTCTGCTCTTTCGTAGAACTTCATACCACCAACAAGTTTATAGTTTAATCCAGCTTTATTAAAACCTTCCTCAAGTGATCTTGATAAGGCATTTACTCTAAATAGTATTGCTACATCTTTTGCACTAATACCACTATCTAATAAGGCTTTTATATCATCTATTATTTTTCTTGTTTCTTCATTTTCATCATGTGATTCATATACTTTAATTGAATCACCTTTTGCACGAGTTCCAACAAGTTTTTTTCCAAGTCTATCACGATTGTGCTCAATCAGTTGATTTGCATGATTTAAAATAGTATCCGTTGATCTATAGTTTTCTTCAAGTTTTACTACTTTTGTACCTTCAAAATGTTCTGAGAAATTAAGAATATTTTTAATTGTTGCACCTCTCCAACCATAAATACTTTGGTCATCATCACCAACTACACAAAGATTATTATGTGTTGCACACAAAAGTCTTAATAATCTGTATTGTAATTCATTTGTATCTTGGTACTCATCTACCATTATATATTGATATTTTTGGCTAACTTGTTGTGCTAATTTTTCATTTTTCTTTAAAATTTCGTAAGGTAATAATAATAAATCATCAAAATCTACCAGATTGTTTTTTAATAAATATTCTTGGTATTTTTGGTACACAAGTGCAATTTGTTGATATAGTTTAAGTTCAGCTCCTGCAATTGCTTCAGCAGGTGACATTAATGTATTTTTATATTTTGAAATTTCAGATACTAAAAGTGAAGTTGTAATCTCTTTATCTATTGATTTAATGATTCTTTTTTTGTCATCAGTATCAATTATAATAAAGTTACCTTTTCTTCCTAATTCACTCATATGAAATTTTAAGAATAATAATCCAAATTTATGAAAAGTACATAATAAAGGGGGAGTATTTATAGATGCTTGGTCTATCATTGAAAAAGCACGTTCTCTCATTTCCGAAGCTGCTTTATTTGTAAATGTTAGTGTTAATATTGAAGCAGGATCAATTCCTATTGAAATTAAATAAGCTAATCGTGTCGTGATAGTTTTTGTTTTTCCTGAGCCAGCACCTGCAAGTATAAGTAGTGAACCATCGATATGTTCAGCTGCACTTTTTTGCGAATCATTTAATAATGATAATAAATTTTCAGACATTTGTTCTCCCATTAATATATAATTATACCATATATTAAATAAATTCATTATTCTTCTTAATTATTTTATATATAAATAAATGTTATGATAAATATAATTTATAACACGGAGGCTATAATGCTAACAGATTTTGCAAAATTAGAGACTTTTCTTACAGTGGTGAGAGAAAAATCTTTTTCAAAAGCTTCGGCAAAACTTGGTATTTCACAACCTGCTGTAACACAACAAATGAAATTTATTGAAGACTATTTAGATGTACAAGTAGTTGATAGAAAAAAGAATGGTATTAGACTTACAAAAGAAGGTCAAATGCTTTATTCTATTGCAATTAAAATTGAAAAGTGTGTTGCAAATGGGGAGAAAGAATTACTAAAAATTATGAACAAAGATGTAACATTTGTATTTGGTGCATCATTTATAATTGGTAACTATATTCTACCTAGATTTTTAAATAATCTAAAAGAAAATATTAATAATGAAGTATCAATAAATGTTTCAGTTTCTCATGAAGCAATTGAAGATTTATTAGATAAAAAAATAGATATGGCTTTAGTTGAAAACTATGTTTCAAATGATGATATTATTTATAGAGAATGGATGGAAGATGAAATTGTAATTTTCTCTAACCAACAATTACCAGCTCGAGCTAAAGCGGAAGATTTATTATCATATAAATGGGTTTGTAGAAATCCTGAATCAAATACAAGAGCTATTTTCAAAGAAAACCTTGATAAAGCTAACTTCCCTGATTGTGATACATTTGATGTTACAAGTGAAGTTACAAGTGCTACAACTATTGTTCAAACAGTTTTACACTCTGATAAATCACTTACTCCTACAGTTTCAATTGTTTCAAGAAATGCAATTGAATCACTGCTTAAATCAGGTGCATTATATGAATCAAGAATTAACAATCAAAAGATGGTTAGAAAACTATATATCGCTTACAGAAAAGATAGAAAGCATGATGCATTTATTGACAATGTAGTTGATTATCTTTTAAAAATCAAATAATACTAGAATTTTTCTGGTATTATTTCAAAAAACTTATACACACATATTCCAAACAATTTAACTTAAATTACATTTTTAAATACAGAGGTATACAATGGATAATATAGATAAGATAGAACTGATTTATCTTAAAGTTGAAGATCACAAAAACATAGAAATTTTAATGAATGATGAGTATAAACATTTAGATGATTCATCATGGAGTCTTGAAGAGTTTACTACTTTATTAAACAAATTCCCAAAAGGTCAAGTTGGTATTAAAATTGATGGCGAACTAGCAGGTTTTGCACTTAGTATTGTTGTTGATTATGATAAATATGATGATTCTCATACATATAAAGAAATTACAGCAAATTATACTTTTGATACTCATGATGATGAAGGTGATACACTTTATGGTGTTGATGTATTTGTTAGTAAAAAATATAGAGGATTAAGACTTGGAAGAAGACTTTATGAATTTAGACAAGAGCTTTGTGAAGAGCTAAACTTAAGAGGTATAATTTTTGGTGGAAGGTTACCAAATTATAAAAAATATTCTGATACTTTAACTCCAAAAGAGTATATTTCAAAAGTTAGAGCAAGAGAAATTTATGACCCAGTTTTAAATTTTCAACTTTCAAATGATTTTTATGTAAAAAGAGTTTTAAAGAATTACCTTGAAGGTGATGTTGAAAGCTGTGAATATGCATCATTATTAGCATGGGATAATATATATTATGCAAAGCCTTCAAAAGCTCCAATGCAACAAAAAACTGTAATTAGATTAGGTCTTATACAATGGCAAGTGCGTTTATATAAAAATATTGAAGAAGTTTTTGAGCAAGCTGAATATTTCGTAGATGCAGTATCAAATTATAGAAGTGATTTCGCCTTATTCCCTGAATTTTTTAATGCTCCATTAATGGCTGCATTTAATCATTTAGGCGAAGCAGAAGCTATTAGAGAATTAGCTAAATTTACTCCAAAATTTAAAGAAGAATTCTCAAGATTAGCTATTGCTTATAATATAAATATTATTACAGGAAGTATGCCCCAGTTAGTTGATGGTGACCTTTATAATGTTGGTTTTTTATGTAGACGTGATGGTTCAATTGAAAAGTATGCAAAAATGCATGTAACTCCTGATGAGAAAAAAGTTTGGGGATTAAAAGGTGCAAATGAAGTAAAAACATTTGATACAGATTGTGGGAAAATCGGGGTACTTATTTGTTATGATAGCGAGTTTCCTGAACTAGGAAGAATGCTAGCAAAAGATGGAATGGATATATTATTTGTTCCATTTTTAACTGATACACAAAATGGTTATTCAAGAGTAAGATTTTGTTCACAAGCAAGAGCTATTGAAAACGAATGTTATGTGGCAATTGCAGGTTGTGTAGGAAATTTACCAAAAGTTAGTAATATGGATATTCAATATGCACAATCAGCTGTATTTACACCATGTGATTTCGCATTTCCTGCAAATGGAATAAAAGCAGAATCTACTCCAAATACTGAAATGATTTTAATTGCAGATGTAGATTTAGAATTGTTAAAACAGTTACATAGTATTGGAAGTGTGACTAACTTAAAAGATAGAAGAACAGATGTATACGAAATAGAATTAAAAAAATAAATATTAGGGTTTACCCTAATATTTAAAGTTTACAAAATAAGAGTTATTATTTAACGAAGTAATCTCCATCAAAACTCTCTAAGGCATAATTCCTATCACCACCAATTGCATTAACTAAATCATCAACTGATAAGTATTCTAAAGAATCAGCTTCAATATATTTACAAACTTCATCTTTAGTCATGTTATTAGAAATTAATTCTTCTTTATTAGGTGTATCAATACCATAATAACAAGGGAATTTAATCTCAGGAGAAGCAACTCTAAAGTGTACTTCTTTTGCTCCCGCATCTTTAAGCATTCTTACAATTCTCTTAGAAGTAGTACCCCTTACTATTGAATCATCAATTACAAGTAAAGATTTACCTGCAATTAATGATTTCATAGGTGAAAGTTTCATTTTAACTTTCATGCTTCTCATTTCTTGAGTTGGTTCAATAAATGTTCTTCCAACATAATGATTTCTAATTATTCCGTATTCAAAAGGTACACCACTTTGTGCTGCATAACCAAGAGCTGCTGGAACTCCTGAATCTGGAACAGGTACAACCATATCATATTTTACAGTTGAAGCTTTATCATTTAATGCTAAGGCTTTACCCATATGTTCTCTTGTTGTATATACATTTTTTCCATCTATTTCTGAATCTGGTCGCGCAAAATATACATATTCAAAAGCACAAGGTCTAAATTCTGGTTCAAATAATTGAATTGATTCAGGCTCATCATAATCTTCACTAAAAATTAACATCTCTCCAGGCTTAACATCTCTTACAAAAGTTGCATCAACTAAATCAAAAGCACAAGTTTCAGAAGCAACTATATAACCACCTGATTTTAATTTTCCTAAAGATAATGGTCTAATTCCATATTTATCTCTAATTACAAACTGTTTTGATCTTGATTGAACAATAAAACAATAAGCTCCAACTGTTCTTTGTAGTGCTTCTTTAATTCTATCTCTTAATCTATCTTTAGTGTTCTTAGCAATTAAATGAATTAAGTTTTCAGTATCCATTCCTGTTTGAAAAATGGCACCTTTATCAATTAAATCTTTTCTAACTTCATCTTTGTTGATTAGGTTACCATTATGAACAATAGATATTTCACCTAATTTATACTTAGCAAATACAGGTTGAGCATCTAAAATAGAATCTCCACCAGCAGTTGAGTATCTATTATGCCCAATAGCCATATTCCCTTTAAGAATTTTAAGTGCAGACTCTTTAAATACATCTGATACTAAACCTCTATTTTTAATCGTATGAATTTTTCCATCACACGAAGAAGAAATACCAGTAGCTTCTTGACCTCTATGTTGCATTGCAAACAATGCAAGAGATGCAAGTCTTGCAGCATTATCATTCCCGTAAATTCCAACTATTGCGCACATTTATTTAACCTTATTGAAAAGAAAAAAGTGAAAGTGTAAATGTCTTTTTTCTTTTAGTTTTTATTTTATTAATTTTGTTTAAAAGTTTAAGTTTTATAAACCTAAAGCGTCATTGATTGAGTAAAGTTTTGGTTCTTTTCCAATAATCCATTTTGCAACTTTTATAGCACCTTTTGA
Source organism: Poseidonibacter parvus (assembly GCF_001956695.1). Taxonomy (NCBI): domain Bacteria; kingdom Pseudomonadati; phylum Campylobacterota; class Epsilonproteobacteria; order Campylobacterales; family Arcobacteraceae; genus Poseidonibacter; species Poseidonibacter parvus. The sequence goes on along the minus strand of NZ_CP019070.1, from coordinate 355,004 downwards.
AAAAGTATTTCTAGCTGTTGCTGTATGATTTAATTCTAAGAATTCACCATCATTATATAAACCAACTGTATGTCGACCTACAATATCTCCACCTCTTAAAGCCATTACTGCAATTTCATCTTTAGTTCTTGCACCAATTTGACCATCTCTTCCTGAAACTCTAACTTTATCTAAATCTAAACCTCTAGCATCAGCTGCATGTTCAGCAAGTGTTAAAGCAGTTCCTGAAGGTGAATCAACTTTATGTTTATGATGTTGTTCAACAATTTCAATATCAAAATCACTTAAAGTTTTAGAAGCAAGTGCAACTAATTTATTTAAAACAGCAACTCCTAAACTCATATTTGTAGCATATAAAATAGGTACTAATTTACTTGCTTCAAATAATAGATTTTGTTGGTGTTTAGTAAATCCAGTAGTTGCAATTACTAAAGGTTTTCTAGCACCATTTTCAACAACTTCAGTTAATAAAGCTTCAGTTGCAGCTGGTGCACTAAAATCAATAACTACATCAGAAGAATCAAATAATACTTTCATATCATTAGTTACAACTGTATCTTCTGGTAATTGTTTTTTTAATTTATCAAAAACATGAACTGCACCAACTCTTGCATATTCGTCATTCTCTAAATCATCAATTAATAAAGATCCAACTCTTCCTGTACTTCCTAAAATTCCAACTTTAATCATTTAATTAATTTCCTTTTATCCTAAATACTCAATAATATTAACTGCTGCTGTTGCACCATCACCAGCAGCACAAACTACTTGTTTTGAAGCATCAATTCTAACATCACCAGCTGCATATAAACCTTCAACATTAGTTCTCATTTTTAAATCAACAACAATTTCACCAGCGTCGTTTGTTTCACATAAAAAAGAGCCATCTTCTTGTTTTAAAGAATCATTTAATACATCACGTCCAACAAAAACAAATACACCAGGAACTGGAATATCTCTGATTTCTCCTGTGATTTTAGATTTAACTTTAATACCAGTTACACCCATATTATCACCATAAACCTCATCAATATCTACATTTGTTACTTCTTCTATATTATCTGCATTTTTCATATGTTCAATAGTTGAAGGTGCTGCTCTGTATGTATCACGTCTGTGAATAACATATACTTTTGAACACATTTTTGAAAGGTAAACTGCTTCTTCTAAGGCAGTATCTCCACCACCAATTACAGCAACCTCTTTACCTTTATAGAAAAAACCATCACAAGTTGCACAAGTAGAAACACCTTTTCCAAATAATTGGTCTTCACCTTTAAATCCTGCACGTCTAGGAACAGAACCCGTTGCTAATAATACAGATTTTGCTTCTTGAGTTTTTCCATCAGCTGTTTTAAGTGTAAAAACACCATCGTTTTTTGTAACAGACATAACTTGGTTCATTTCATGTTTTAAACCAAATCTTTTACATTGTTCAGGCCAATCTTCCATTAAAGCCATACCTGTTACAATTTCTTTTTGTCCTGGATAATTTTCTACTTCAGATGAAGTAGTAATTTGACCACCTGGCATTCCCATTTCAAACATAGTAACGTTGTTTAAACCACCTCTTGTTGTATATAAACCAGCAGTAAGTCCTGCAGGTCCTCCACCAATAATCGCTAAATCTAACATATCAAGTCCTTGTTTTTTTATGTATAAGCTATAGTATTTATTAAAGATGTAATAATACTAAAATATATGTAAGTTATAGTTTAACTAATCTTAAACTAATTTTGTATCCTTAGAAAGTGAATATCCCATACCTTTTACAATTACTACTGATTCATAAGGAATTTTTTTTCTAAGCCTTTTTATCATTGCTCTTATATTTACAAGATTTGTATTTTCACCTTCCCACACATACTCTTCTAATTCTTCATAAGTAGCTATATGGTGTAAGTTTTTTGAGAATAACTCTAAAAATAAAATCTCTTTTTTTGTTAATTCAATTTCTTTATTCTCTTTATATAAAATATGGTTAATAAAATCATATTTATAATCACTACTAAATTCTAGAAACTTTTTTTGAAGTTTACAAAATTTTTTTACTTTTTGCACTAATTCTAAAATAAAAAAAGGTTTTTTAATATAATCATCACAACCTAAATCATAAGATTTTTGTATTTTTTCAAAATCATGGTTTGAACTTATAATAATTACAGGTGTATCTTTATGATTAATTCTTAATAATTCTAACAAAGATATTCCATCAATATTTGGGACATTAATATCTAAAATAAAACAGTTATATCCATTTTCTAAAGCGTTAAGAGCATCATCACCATCTGTAAAAGTATCAACTACATAGTTTTCTTTTACCAGTGCAGATTTTATTACATTTAATAGTCTTTCATTATCTTCTAAAACTAATACTTTCACTAAACATTCTCCAAGATAATTTTAAATGATGCGCCATTTTCTAAATTTTTCACACTTAATTTTCCATTCATTTTATCTTTTATTATCATTTTTGCCATATATAAACCAATTCCATGTCCATTTTTCTTTGTTGAGTAGTATGCTTTAAATACTTTATGAATATCTTCATTTTTTATTCCACCTGCATTGTCATTTATTTTTATAATGATATTCTTTTCTTCATTGTAAATAGAAATATTAATATATCTATTTTTAATATCATTTTTTAATAATTCATCTTTTGCATTATTTATAATATTTAAAAAAGACTGCATAAACTCATTTCTAAAACCATTTACATTTAAGTTTGTATTCTCTTTTACATCAATTTTTATTTTAATATAATTGTATTTAATATTATGATTTACAATTTCTAACATAGAATTTACAGCTTCCAAAATATTAAATACTTTTTTTTCATTAAATGGAATTATAAACTCTTGAAAATCATTTATTGTTTTTGTCATATAATTTACTTGCGTCATTATATCTTTTACGTATGATTCATCTTCATTTAAACTGCTATTTGAATTATAAAAACTTTCTTGTGCAATTGTTGTAATTTCCACTAATGGAGATTTCCATTGATGTGCAATTGATGAAAAAATTTCTCCAACTTCTGCAAGTTTTGATTGTTGTATTACAAACTCTTCATTTTTTTTCTTCTCTTTTTCTATTTCTTTTTCTTTTGTAATATCCGTAAGAATTGTAACCACACCACTTTTTTTGGTTTTATTATCACAATACTGGGCTTGTTTAATAAAAAATGTTCCTACTTCATTTTTTGCAGTTTTAAATTTAAACTGATTATTTTCTTCTTTATTTATATTAAATCTTTTTAAAATATTTACTAATAAACTACTATTAGTATTTCTTAAATCACTTAATTTTCGTCCATATATTTCTTTTGCATTCATATTTATAAAATTACAAAATTTTAAGTTTGAATCAACAATTATTCCTTTATCATCTTCCCAAAATATAGGGCTTTCAATTGCATTTAATAAAACTGTATCAAACTCAATTCTTTGCTTTAATTTTTTTTGACTATGGATTCTTAAATAAATGTTGTGAAATAAACCAATAATTAATAAAATTAAAAAAGGTGAAATAGTGAAAACAAAGTTTATAAAACCTCTATTTTTATCAAAAAAAGTTACTCTTTTATTTACAATTTCATAATCTTCTTTAACTTGGTTAATTGATAAAGTAAAACTATCTAATTTTAAAGCATCGAAAACATAAGAAAAGTCCTTTGAAACTTTGATTATTTGTTTTTTATCTTCTAAAATATCTAGAGCCATTTGTCCTGATGTTTTTCCAAACTTTTCAAGTTCTACTATTTTTCCACCAATTGCACCTTTTTTATTAAAGATTGAATCAGTTATAAAAATTGGAACTTTTGCATCTTTTATAAACTTTGCTATTTCTTGATTTTTATTTAAAACTCCATTACTATTCTTATAAAACCTTACAAATAATAAAGCCGTATTCTCTTGAAACTTTGAGAATCTTTTTTCTAAATCTTTTAAGCTATTTTCTCTTAAATAAATAAGTTCATATCTGCCTTTAAAGCCATCAAAAAGATTTTTTATCAAAGGTTCTGTATGTTTTGCATTTTCACTTTTATCATTTATTACATAGAGTTTTTTTATTGAAGGTATAATTGTTTCTATTAGTTTTACATTTGCTTTTAAATCTCTTTTTTCTAATAAAGCTGAAACTTTATTTTCAAGATTATATTTTTTAAGTCTTTGCTTATTAAAATTCTCTATTCCAACGCTTAAAATAAGTTCATCTTTAAAAAATTCATTATAATTTTTAACAACAAAATCATAAGCAAACCTATCCACAGTTATTACTAAATCATATTTTCTATTTTCTAATTGAACTTTATATAAATCTTTTAAGCTTTGAAAATATTCAGAAGTGGATATTCTCTTTGAATCCATATATAAAATATTCATATCAATACTAGGATGTGAATATAAAGTTTTTTCAATACCTTTGATTATACTATCACTCCATTCATAACCTTTATGATAAGAGTTTATAATTAAAATTGATGAGTTTGCAAAAAGAAAAGTTGTAAAAAGAATTGTGATTAAAATAAGTTTTTTCATGAAGTATATTATAGCAGTAATTTAATTACTGCTATAAATATTTTTTGTCTAAAGTATCATAAATCCTAGTAAAACTAATGCACTTAAATAAACTGCTCCGAAAATAAATCCTAATTTCCACCATGTAGCTTGTGAAATATAACCTGCACCATACCAAATAGGTGATGGTCCTGTTGCATAAGGAGTTATAATTCCCATTAAACCTAATGAACCTACTAATAATAAAGCTAAAGGCTCCATCATAGAAGCTGGTATAAGATTAGTTGCCACTCCTAAAAATAATGGTAATAATGCAACTGTATGTGCTGTTACGCTTGCAAAGAAATAGTGGAATACAAAGAATAATACTAAAAGCATTATCACTATAGTTACAGGATCAAGTCCTACTAAACCACCTGAAATTAATCCCGATGCCCATTTTAAGAATCCCACTTTTTTAAGTCCTGATGCCATTGCTACAAGTGTTGCAAACCAAATAAATACATTTATTGCTGCTTTATTTGTAATAACATCTTCCCAAGTAATTACATCTGTTAAAACAAGTAAACATAAAACAAAAATAGCAGCTGTTGTTCCATTTACTCCAATAGAACTTCCAAAAATCCACATTACTAAAGCTAGTATTCCAAGACCTAACATTAAAAGCTCTTTTTTACTAATTGGACCCATAATATCTAACTCTTTTTTTGCCCAAGCTGGAGCTTCTGGAGAGTGTTTTTGTTCTGGTGGGTAAACTATATATGCTAAAAATGGTACAAGTAAAAATAATGGAATCATAATAATAGCAAGAGTTCCAAACCATTGACCCCATGAAATTACAATATTTGTACTTTTTTCTACTAAAGATACAGCTAGTAAATTTGGTGCAAGTGCTGTTAAAAACATTGAACTTGTAACACAAGTTGCAGCAATTGCTACCCATGAAATATATGAACCTAATTTTCTTGGGTCTTTTTGAGGAGTTGATTCAAACATTTGTGGAATGTTAATTGCAATTGGGAAAATAGTTCCCGCACTTCTTGCTGTATTTGAAGGCATAAAAGGTGCAAGTATTCCATCAGCAAAAGCAACTGCATATCCTAAACCTAAAGATGTTTTACCTAAATATTTTACAAGTAAAAGAGCAATTCTTTTTCCAAGTCCTGATTTTTTATATCCAAGTGCAAACATAAATGCTGCAAAAATTAGCCAAATTACACCATTTGAAAAACCACTTAAAGCCCAATCACGACTAGCTTTTGCAGTCTCACCTACTAAACCAAAAGTAGCAGATACTGCTACACCTGTTAAACCTATTAGTGCTGCTGGAATTGGTTCTAATATTAATCCAACAATCACACCTAAAAATACTGCAAAGAAATAGTGTGCGTTTACACTAAGTCCTTCTGGTGTTGGAAGTATTGCTACTATTAAAATAACTAACAGTGGCAATATCATTTTAATTTTACTACTTGAGAACATTGTCTACTCCTTAATATTCTTTATAATGAAATATTAAAATATTAAAGTGACATGTATGTGACTTTGGAAGATTTTTTGACATAAAAAAAGGGAAGAAGTAAAAACTTCTTCCCTTTTTTAATATTTGTTAGTATTTATTAGATTAATGAGTTAATTTTATCAGTAAATGCTTGTTTAGAAGAAGCACCAACCATAGTATCAACAACTTCACCATCTTTCATAAAAATGATAGTAGGGATTGATCTAATTCCATATTTAACTGCTAAGTCTTGCTCTTCATCTGTATTTACTTTACAAATGTTTGCTTTACCTTCAAACTCTTCTGCTAATTCTTCAATTACTGGAGCAATCATTCTACAAGGTCCACACCATGGAGCCCAAAAGTCAACCATAGATACACCACTGTTAGTGATTTCTTCAAAGTTTGCTGGAGTTAATTCTGTATATTTAGCCATTTTATTTCCTTTATTATTAAGTGTTTTATTTTTTCTTCAAGTTAGTATAATTTTTTAAATTAAACTTTCTCATGATACCTTGTAATAACTTAAAACAAGTTTTACTGCATTAATATATTTACTACTAATCTTGCCTAAATTAATTTTTGGATAAAATAATTGACTTAAATTTAAAACGGATGATTTTATGGATATTAGAAAAGAGTACTTAGAATTTTTTAAAAACAAAGGACATGACATTGTTTCATCAATGCCATTAGTTCCTGATGACCCGACACTTATGTTTACAAATGCTGGTATGGTTCAATTCAAAGATATATTTACAGGTGCAATACCAAGACCACAAAACCCAACTGCAACTTCATGTCAGTTATGTGTAAGAGCTGGTGGTAAGCATAATGACTTAGAGAATGTTGGATATACAGCACGTCATCACACACTATTTGAAATGTTAGGAAATTTTTCATTTGCTGATTACTTTAAAGAAGAAGCAATTGCTTATGCATGGGAATTTATAACTGTAAATCTAGAATTACCAATAGATAAATTGTGGGTTACAATTCATGATGATGATGATCAAGCTTATGATATATGGAAAAAACATATTAGAGAAGATAGAATCAAAAGATTTGATGATAAAGAAAACTTTTGGTCAATGGGTGATACTGGTCCATGTGGTCCATGTTCTGAAATTTTCTATGATCAAGGAGAAGAACACTTCTCAAGCGATGAAGATTATTTAGGTGGAGAAGGTGATAGATTCCTAGAAATTTGGAACCTTGTATTTATGCAATATGAGCAAACAAAAGATAAAGATGGAAAAATCACAAGAACTTCTTTACCAAAACCTTCGATTGATACAGGTATGGGGTTAGAGCGAGTTATTGCTATTAAAGAAGGTGTTTTAAATAACTTTGATTCATCTAATTTCCAACCAATAATTAAAAAAATAGAAGAATTAAGTAAGAAACAAATCACTGATGAAAATATTGGTTCATTTAGAGTAATTGCAGATCACTTAAGAGCAACATCATTTATGTTATCTCAAGGTATTTTATTTGGAAATGAAGGAAGACCTTATGTTTCTAGAAGAATTCTAAGACGTGCAGTTAGACACGGATATTTATTAGGGTTTAGAAAACCATTTTTAGCACAAGCATATGATACATTATGTGATATTTTAGGTTCACACTACAGTGAATTAAAAGAGCAAGCTGATTATATAAAAGAGCAGTTAACACTAGAAGAAGAAAGATTCTTTAAAACTATTGATTTAGGTATGAGTATCTTTAATGATGAATTAGCAAAAACTAAAGAAATATTCTCAGGCGAAGTAGCATTTAAATTATACGATACTTATGGTTTTCCTTTAGACTTAACAGAAGATATGCTAAGAGATAAAAACTTAAAAGTTGATAATGCTAAATTTGATGAATTAATGAGCGAACAAAAAGCAAAAGCAAAAGCTGCTTGGAAAGGTAGTGGAGATACTGCATCTGAAGGTGACTTTAAATCTTTACTTGAAAAATATGGTAAAAACAATTTTGTAGGATATGAAAAAACATTTGAAAATTCTACAATTGTAACTTTACTTGATGAGAAATTTCAAGAAGTTGATACTTTAGAAGCAGGCCAAACAGGATGGGTTATGTTAGACAACACTCCATTTTATGCAACTTCTGGTGGACAAAGTGGAGATACTGGAGCTTTAGAAGACAATGAACATATTGCAATAGTAGTTGAAACTTCAAAATTTTATGATATTAATCTTTCAAAAGTAATAGTTGAAAAGTCAACACTTAAAAAAGGTGAAAATGTTCAAGCCGTTGTAGTAAATAGAAATGAAATTGAAAAACATCATAGTGCAACACACCTTTTACAATCAGCACTAAAGATGGTTTTAGGCGATACTGTTGCACAAGCTGGTTCTTTAAATGACACTTCAAGATTAAGATTTGACTTTACATATGCTAAGGCAATGACACAAGAACAAATTAAAGAAGTTGAAGATTTAGTTAACTCTATGATTGCAAGAGGTATTAAAGGTAATGTTGAAGAATTACCAATTGAAGAAGCTAAAAACAAAGGTGCAATTGCTATGTTTGGTGAAAAATATGGTGATAGTGTTAGAGTTGTAAGCTTTGATGATGTTTCAGTAGAATTTTGTGGAGGAACTCACGTAAATAATACTTCTGATATTGGTTCAATTTATATTACAAAAGAATCAGGAGTAAGCGCTGGAGTTCGAAGAATTGAAGCTGTTTGTGGTTTAGCTGCAATTGAATATACAAATTCAATTATAAAAAAATATCAAGAAGTTCAAGAAGAAGTTAAAAACCAAGATGCAATTACTGGTATAAAAAAATTAAAAGAGCAAATCAAAGAGCTTAAAAAAGAAGTTGAACTTGCACAAAGCCAAACAGCAGCACCAATTATTGAAGAAATGATTGGTGATGTAAAAGTTGTTGTTGATGTAGTTCAAAATGGTGATATCAAAAAAATTGTAGATGATTTAAAAAATGCAAATGATAAAGTAGCTGTTTTATTACTTCAAGCAAAGGGTGAAAAAGTAATGCTTGTTGCTGGAAGTAAAGATACAAATATTAAAGCTGGTAACTGGATTAAAGAGATTGCTCCAATCGTTGGTGGTGGAGGTGGTGGAAGACCTGATTTTGCACAGGCTGGTGGAAAAGATGTATCAAAAATTGAAGAAGCTAAACTTGCTGCATTAGAATATGCAAAAGCAAATTTATAAGAAATAAAGATGACTGAATCAACAACATTTTTATCTTTTGTAGTTTTTTTACATGTAATCTCTGCTGTATTATGGGTTGGAGGAATGATTGCAATTAGATTTGCAGTTCATTATTCAATGCAAAATATAGTAGAACCTAAAATAAAATTAGAAAGAACACTAGAAAATTTAAAAAGATTTTTTAATATGGTTATTCCAGCAATTATAATATTACTTATAACTGCTATTATTTTGATTTTAACTTTAGAATTTAAAGGTACACCTTTATACTCATTTGTTATTGCTAAAGAAGCTATATGGACTGTTATGACTATAGTTTTTATAACTATTTATATAAAAAGAAATAAAGCTGAAAAAGCTTTTATATCTGGTGATTTTTTAGGTGCAAAAAATGCTCTTATGCCTATTGCAAAGTATTATATACCTTTAAATATTGTACTAGGAATTGTAGCTATTTATTTTGGTATTACTTTAAGAGGATTTTAGTCCTCTTAAAATCTTTTTCTTTAAAGAAGAAAAGGCTATCTACGATGCCCTCTATATCCTCTGTGATGATAACCCCGATGATTATAATAACCTCTGTGATAAGGTTTATGTACAAAAGGACTAATTATTACTGCAGGAACTATAACTGCTGCTGATACAATTGGATGTAATCTATGACAACCTGTAAATAATATAACTGTTGTAATTAATAAAAATATACTTTTTAACATTTAAACTCCTTAATTAACTATTTTGTATTATTAGTAAATATTGTGCAAAAATTGTATATCAAAAATATTATAACTCTTCAATCTCTTTATTAAAATAATCTTTAACTATATTTTGATTTACTAAACTACTATTATAATTTGAAGAGAATCTAGGTTTTTCCAAATAGACACTTACATAATTTTTATCAAATTTTTTAATCATCTCGTTAAAAAGTAGACCTTTATAATCAAGAGTAAAAACACTTTTAGAACCTGAAAACTCAGATATTAGATTTAGGATATATTTATCATTAATTAAATAAGTACTAAACTCAAAATTTTCAAAATCTACTCTTTCAACAGCTACCATACTTTTTACATGAGTTTTTTCTTTAAATAAATTATCAAAATATGACCTACTAAATCCATTCCATTCACAGTTAGTATTTAATTCTACATGTTCAATAAAAATCTTTCCATATTTAGGTGTTTGACTATTAATAATAAAAGAATTAAAACTACACATGCTATTTGTAAATTGTTTTCTTTCTTTTTTTAAATCAATATAATTTGTTATGCTATTATAATTTGTAGCACTACAAGCATTAAAGAAAAAAACAACCCCTATTAGATAAATATACTTCATTATGTTATCCTTTTTATTAGAAAATTTTATATTTTATTATATGATAATACTATTAATCATTATTAAACAAAATATGTAGGGGTATCATGTATTTAAAAATTTTTATATTTTCTATTTTTCTTTTTTTTACAGGATGTTCACAAAAAGAAATAAATTTAAAAAAAAACACCTTAACTTATCCTAGTGCTTCATTAGAAAAGACAATTCAAGAATACAAAACTAATACTACTTATATAAATAAAAGTCTAAGTAGCTTTTATAAAGAATGGAAAGGTGTTAAGTATAAATTTGGAGGTAATAGTAAAAGTGGAATAGATTGCTCAGCATTTATTCAAAAAGCATATAAGCAAAGCCTTGATATTAAAATACCAAGAACAACACTTCATCAATCAAAAATAGGAAAAACTGTAAAAAAATCACAGCTTCAATATGGGGATTTAGTCTTTTTTAAAACAGGTAAAAACTCCCGTCATGTTGGCATATACATTGATAATGGAAAGTTTATGCATGCTTCTACAAGTAAGGGTGTAACAATCTCAAAGCTTAATAATATCTACTTTAACAGACACTATTGGAAATCTAAGAGAATTATTGATTAAGTAAAAAAACGATAAAATGACTTATAGAACAAGTATAAAAAGGATTGAAAATGATTAAAAAATCACATTTAGCTTTACCGTTATTTTTATTTTTTATTGGCTGTCAAAGCAAATCAGAAGTTTACGTAGAGAATACATTATACAAAAATAATACAGATTCAAAAGCTCAAAATGCCAATCTTTTAGTTAAAAATGAGCAAGCAGAAAAAACTGAAGTAAAATATGAACCTATTATAACACCAGAAGAATATAAAAAATTAATAGAAGCAGATGAAACTATAACAGAAAATGATGTAAAAGATATGAACCAAGAGTTCATGGATTTTTATAATGAATGGAAACATGTAAAATACCGATTTGGAGGAAACTCAAAAAAAGGAATTGATTGTTCTGCTTTTACACAAAGAATTTATAAAGAAAAATTTGATATTAAAATTCCAAGAAGTACTAGAACACAAGTAAAAGTTGGAAAAGAAGTAAAAAAATCTAATCTAGAATTAGGTGATTTAATTTTCTTCAAAACAGGAAAAGTAGATAGACATGTTGGAGTATATATGGGAAATGGTGACTTTATGCATGCATCAATAAAGGGTGTTAAGTTTTCAAAAGTGGATAAACCATTTTATAAAAAAGCATATTGGACATCAAGAAGAATTATATATTGATTTAAAAAGAGTTTTGTAAGTAAAAGTAAAAGCAAGGTAAATACAAAAGATTTATAATTTAGGAAGCAGAAAGGATACAAATGAGTTTGCATCTACCTCTTTTACATAAAAATTATATAATAGTGATATGATAATTGTATGATTTTATCATATTTGTAAATATGAAGATAAAATAAATAAACATAAAACACATATTATATACATCTTAAGTGCATACTTTATATTTAATTTAAATATTCTAGAACCTTCAACTTTATATCTAGCAACTATTGTTAAGTTTAAGCCACTAAATGGTGATGTAGAAACCGTAGTTGACCAAGCCATTAGAAATGTTACTGCTAATAGTGTATGATTAACACTACTTAAAAAATCACCAATAATTGCAATTGTAATTATTGGATGAATTCCCACAAAAGCTAAGATAATAAATATTGCTAAAAGAATAGAAGCAATTATCCAATCAAATACTTCAAAAGGTAAACTTAGATTTAAACCTATTAATATTGAACCAATTGAAATACCAAACATTCCTGCTATTAGAAAAAGTGACATTTCCATTTTCATATTTGGAAGTTCTTTACTTATATGAGTATTTAACTGCTTTATAGCTTCTTTAAAACCTTTCTTAATAGGAAGTGTAAATAGTGTAAGAAGTAAAGCAAAAGAAGATACTAAAACTATTACTTTAATTTGTGGGAAATAATGATTTGTAAGAAGTACTAAAAAAGCTAAGCATAAAGGCAGATATAAACTATCAAAAGATAAAGGATAGCCTTTGAACTCATCTATCTTAAACTCTTTATTTTTAATTATTTCTAAATATGTAATTAAAAAAGCAATCAATGCTAAAAAAAGACCATTTACAAAAATAATAGAAGCATTTAAATTTGGTGTATAAGTTAGAACTGCAGCAAAAGCTACAAAAAATGGTGACCAATATGCATCTGAAGAAAAAGCTCTTGTTAGCAAAATTATTTGAGTATTAGTCAAAGGACCTTTTTTATAGAATTTATCAGCAACTAAAACTAAAGAAGAAAGATTAATAACTGATCCAAATAAATGTACACCTAAATATGTTTTGAAAAAAGACTCTTTTCCTATTGGTAATTTGTTTTGCTTATCTTTTTTAGGAATTGCAATAAGCCTTAAAAACCCAACACCAATTAGTAATGTTAGTAAGTACTGATTTACTGTAAAGACTTTTATAAAATCTATTTCAAAACCATTTAATAAAGAAATAATAAAGGCAAGTAAACTTAAGAAAAAAAGGATTAAAAGCATCTTTTTCTTTACTATTGATGTAAACAATATAATAAGTGCAAGCCAAGCTGCTAAACTTGCATATATGAGTAATTGTGGGTTATAAAAATAAGAAAAGATAGTAAATAAAAAAGAAAAGAAAATTAATAAACCCGCAATACTTGTAAGAATTTTCATAATAAACTATACTTTTTTTAGGAAAATTGATAAATAAATACCAAGAGCTATAAATAAGATACCAAAAACATGATACATTTCTAATCTTTCACCTAGAAAAATAAAAGCTAATATTGCCCCAAAAATTGGCATTAAATGTGTAAATTGCCCTGCCCTACTTGCACCTATCTCAACAATTGCTGTATTCCAAAAATAAAAAGATAATAATGAAGGAAAAACAACCATATAAATCAATGAATATAAAACCTTGCCATTTTCAAATACAGCTAAATCAAAACTATAACCTGCATAAAAATAAACAATACTTAATGCTATTATTCCTATAAAAACAGTAATACTTAAAAAATCTAAGGCATTTAATTCTTTGGGTTTATATTTTAAAAGTACCGTATATAAAGCCCAATTCACACAAGCAAACAGTATCCATAAATCCCCATGAGTAAAGTGTAGATTGATTATATTTTCAATACTTCCTTTTAGTATTAAAAAAATTACTCCTAGAGTTGAAAGAATGATTCCTAAGCCTTGTATTTTAGTAATAGTAGTTTTTAAAATAAACGCAGATAAAACTATAATCATTATTGGAATACTAGAATTAATTAATAATGCATTTGTAGCAGTTGTAGTCTTTAATCCTAGATATAAAAAAGTGTTAAAACCTGCAACTCCAATAATTCCAAAAATCATAAGAATAAGATAATCTTTTTTAAAGAATTTCATAATATGTTTAGATCTATATATTAAATATGGTAATAAAATTAGAAATACAAAGAACCATCTAAAAAATGATAGTTCTATTGCTGCTATTTCACTAGAAACCATTCGTCCAAAAACAAAATTTCCAGACCAAAATAAAACTGCAAGAGTTAAGTAAATAAAATATTTCATATAATCGCTTTGATTTTTTTGACATTATACATAAAATCTTACATATTGTTATAAATTTTTCTCTTTTTATTATTTTTAAATATAATAAAACATGAAAACAAATAAGGACATACTTGTGAATGGAAAAATTGAAGTTACATATAAATTATTATGTAAAAACGATGTAAATAAAGAGATTAGTTTAAAAGAGCTTTTAGAGAATGAAAAAATTGTAAAAGTAATAAAAAATGAGTTTGCAAAAGGTTTTAGAAATATTCATCTTGTTTCAAATGAAGAATCAAATGAAGCTTTTAAAATTGAAACTGTAAAGCAGTTTTATAAACTTGAAGTTCAAAAAGATGATTTTCCTGATATTTTAGCACTAGCAGAAGAAGATGCAGCAGCTAGAAAACTGTTTAAAAAAGACTGTAATAGAATAGAGTTAGTGAATATAGAAACTATTCCTTAACTCTTCTTTTTGCATATAAGAATTCTAATACAGTAGAAATACTTCTAGTATAAGGAGCATCAAAACCTTGGCTTTCACAGTTCTTGATAACAACTCCACAGATTTCATCTAGTTCTAGGTCTCTGTTGTTTTGAGTATCAACCCACATTGATGGTTTTACAGACTGAAAAGTTTTCATTAGTTCAAACATTTTATTTGCATCTTCTTGTGTAAGGTTAACGCCAACTGCATTTGAGGCAAGTGCTGCTTCACTCATTAGTCCATAAATTAATTTTGATGTTTTTTCATTTTCTAATAAAGGACCTGATTCTTCTTGTATTAAAGCACAAATTGCATTTACACCATTATTTATAATAAGTTTATTCCAAAGTTCAAGTTTAATATCTTCACAAATAAATGTACTTGTTTGTGTTTTATCTAAAATGATTTTTAATTCATTTAAAAAAATAGCATTCTCTTTTGTATGATTTAGTGCACCTATTAATGTCTGAACTTCACCAGAACAATGAACATGACCTAAAGATACAGTATGTGAAACAATAAGTCTAGTAAGTCCCCCTATTACAAAATCTTTAGAATAATATTTTTGCATGATATCTTCATTTTCAACACCATTTTGTAGTGATATATAGTATGGAATATCTTTGCTATTTTCTATCCATTTTGCTAATTTTATTGAAATATTTTCTGTACTCATAGCTTTTGTGGCAATTATTATTGCATCAAAATCACTTGGATTTAAAGCTGTTAATTCTTCTATACTTAAAGTGTTTATTTTATCTTCTATTACATAATTTGGATGAGTCATTTTCATTTTATTCTTTTTTAAATATTCTAGATTCAAACCTCTTGCTACAAAAGTAATATTACATCCAACTTCATGTAATATCATTCCATAATAAGCTCCAATTCCACCTGCTCCAATTATTACTATATTCATATTTATTCCTATAATTTTTCGTATTTTTAAAAAGCTATTATATACAAATTGTGTATAATTCAAATAAAAAAAGGTATCTCGTGATAAGACTAGGTTCAAACTCACCTACTAGAGCTTTAATATTAAATAATGCAAATATCAACTTTATTCAAAATGGTGGAAGTTTTGATGAAGATAGTATAAAAACTACAAATCCAAAATCATTTTGCTATGAAGCAACAAAGGGAAAATTCAACGAATTATATAAAAAATATGGCATTGAAGATATGCCTTTATTAGTTTCAGATAGTGTAGTTACATCAAATGGTCTGCTTTTAAGAAAAGCAAAAGATGAAAAAGATGCTAGAAGAATGCTAGAACTTCAAAGTGGAAATGAAACCTCTGTAATTACTTGTATGATTTATAAATCAAAACATAAAGAGCTAATAGATATTTCAATTACTACATATTTATTTGAAAAGTTTGATGAAAAACATATAGAAGAATATATTAAATCAGGTGAATGCTTTGGAAAAGCAGGTGCTATTATGGTTGAAGGTTTTTGTAAGCCATATATTAAAAGTGTAAAAGGCTACGAAAGTACAGCAATGGGACTTTGTGTTGAAAAACTAAAAGTTTTTATGGATAAAACTTGTTAAGCCACTGATTGATTAATAAATCTAAGTTTTCGTATTGTTCTAAACTCTTATATAAATCTTCATCAAATTTATTCGAAGTTAATCCAACAATAGAACCTAAAACAGAACCTCTATGAGCATTCTCACCACCTAGGTTTGTATTAATAAGTAAAGCTTTTTTAGGATCTTCATAATATTTAGATGCCAAATAACAAACACTAGGCCAAGAGTCTGTAATATAACAAGCAAGTGAATATTTTTGTCCTAGAACATAAGAGTCATCTTTATCTAAACTAATAAGTTTAGATATTTTAGTTTTAGGAATTACGCTTGCTGCTTTATCTATTTCATTAAGAATTTCAACATTAGAAGTTTCATTAAGTAAATTATGTAATAAAATGACATAGCTTTTTACTACATACATTAAGCCTTCATCAGGATGCGTTAAAAAAACATATTCTTGACAAGTTTTAATTACTTCTTCTAAAGATTTAGATGAAAATAAACTCAAAGCTAAAATACTTACACTAACAAGTGCTCCCATTGAAGGAGTATCATGTGTTAGTCCTCCACATTTTATTGCTTCTTTACCATTTGAGTAATTAGCAAAAAACTCTCTATGATAACTCTCAGCATAAGTATCTGGATGATTAGGTTTAGAAGAAGTCATTAAATCAATATACTCTTCTGCCCAATCTTTATAATTGTATTCATCTTGTTTTATTAGACTTTGCATAAGCCATTTAGCGCACCAAGCATTTAAAGTATTCTCACCTGCTTTCATTTCATGATGATAATGAATATTAGCTTTACCCCATAAATGACTCTTGCCTTTTAAGATAATATCGCCTACTACTTCTTTTTCTAGATTATTTTTCTTATTTTTTCTTCCACCATTTTTTGTAGAGTGTAAATTCATTATTGAACTTGGGTGAAAAGAAGGAGCAGCTTGCATTTTTGTAATACCATAAGGAGGAAAAGCTTTTAAAATATCAAAGCGATTATAAAACCAATGAACAGGCATTGATAAGGCATCCCCTATAAATAGATTTATTATTGCAGCTTTTGCTTTTTCTCGTTTTAAGTTTGATTTATTAGTATCCAAATTTTGTCTCTTTTATTTTTATAAAATGATTTATTTTTCTTTTAAAATTAAATCTTTATATAATTGTGTATGTTCTTCAATTTCTTCTCTTGTAGCTTTTCTTCTACAAGATAAGAAACCTTTTTTTCCATCAGATGTAATTGTTGGAAAAACTGTTGCAAATACCCAATAATAATTACCTGACTTAGTTGAGTTTTTAACAAAACCACTCCAAACTTCATCTCTTTGCACAGTTTCCCATAAATCTTTAAATGCAGCTTTTGGCATATCTTTATGTCGTACTATATTATGAGGTTTACCAATTAGTTCATCAACTGAATATTCTGCTAAATTACAAAAATCATCATTTGCAAAGTTTATAAGTCCTTTTTCATCAGTTTCACTTACTAAAAATGCAAAATCATCTAAAATCATTTCTTTTTCCATAGTTTTTTCCTAATTCACTTTCTTATTTTTAGCATCTTGAACTAAAACTTGCGCCATTGAAAGTGTCTCATCTGCAAATACTGCAACACTATTGGCTTCATTAGCATTTTCTTGAGTTACCTTGTCTAAAACAGATACTGCATCATTAATTTGCTCAATTCCTGTTAATTGCTCATTTGATGCAGTACTTACATCATCGATAATAGTGATTGTTTGAGATATTAATTCATTTAAGTTGCTATATCCTTCACTCATTTCATCTGAAATCTTTTTACCTTCACTTGTTTTGAAACTAGCATTCTCAACTAAATCTTTTATCTCTTTTGCTGCTTGAGTACTTCTTGTTGCTAAATTTCTAACCTCACCTGCAACTACAGCAAACCCTTTACCAGCTTCTCCTGCAGTTGCGGCTTCTACTGCAGCGTTTAAAGATAATATATTAGTTTGAAAAGCAATTTGATCAATTACACTTATTGCTTCATTTATAGATTGTACTTTTTGATTTATTTCATCCATTGATGAAGTTGTTTGCTTTGCTAATCTTTCACCTTGTTCAACTGAAGATTTGACAGTTTTACTTAGTTCTGCCATTTTCATTGCATTTTCATTATTGTTTTTTGTTATTGATGTAATTTCTTCAATAGCTGCTGCTGTTTCTTCTAAAGAAGCTGCTTGTTCATTTGCTCGAACAGATAAATTTTCAACAGACTTATGCATACTAATAGAATTACTTTCTAACTTTGTTCCATTTTTTAAATTAAGTTTAGCATTATCATTTAACTCTTGACCTAATTTATTTATTTGTTGCATTGTAATAAGCATTTTACCTTTTAAGATAGGATTTATTTCCATCTGGTCACGATAATCTTGATTTGCATATTTATCCATAATAGCAACAAGCTCTTCCATATTCTTATCAGTAGTTAAAAGAGTTGTATTTACAATTCTCTTAAGCGTACTTATCATAAAGTTCTGTGAATCAGCATGAATTCTTGAAGTGTAAATTCCTTGAGAAACTTTATTTAATGCAATTACAACTTCACCTAAAACATGCATATCTTTTTTTCTCATTGAATCAAATTTATCAACATATTGATTTAATTCATGTAAAATAGCACCAATTTCATCATTTTTAATATATTCAGCTTTTTTAATACGATTTGTTCTAAAAAAAGCAAATTCCATTAAGTCATCTATATATTTTTTAAGTCTATCAATTCCACCTATTATTCTATTCATAGATGAAATAGTAAAATACGTAATAATGATGGCAAAAATTATATTTACTGTAACAATTGCTATAATTTTAGAATGACTTAATATTGCAACAATGCTTATAATTGCAAATCCTATTTGTGTTAATACTAAATTAAGTATTAGACGTTTTTTAGTTGAAATGTTTTTAACCATGTGAGCACCACTTTTATAAAAATTATTTTATTATACTATAATAATTATAAATACACATAATCCTCATAAATCACCTATTTACCGATATATAATCAATTATTAATTTCAATTTACACTTATTTTTATTAATAATATGAATAGTTATATTAATAAACTGTTTACCTATTTTAGATATAATGCTCAAAATAACTAACCAATGGTGGACTATTAATGAAAATATCAAATATCTTATCAACTATTGCAATTCTTGCACTAGTTAGTGGTTGTACAAATAAAATTGTAGAACAAGACGTATCAACATCTAATAATATAGCTGTAAATAACTCAATACAAAAACAAGTTATTAAAGATGTAAAGATTCAAGAAGTTAAAAATGTAGAAAAAACTCCTACTATAAATCTTAAAGCAAATGAAATAGAGTTTTTAGAGATATTAAAAAATGATAAATATGCTTCAATTTGTGGAAGTGAAGCTGATTATCAAAATATTTTACAATTAGATAACCCTACAGAAAAGTCAAAAAAATTAGAAGAGCTTTTTTATGAATATACGAAAAATTTAAGTAATTCTTGTATCAATCAATCTGCATTTAAAAAAGAGTTAAGAAAAAGAAAATATAGAGATGCAAATCAAGATTATGAAGTATATAATGTTGATATAAATAAAGAAAAACTATTAGAAAAGTTTTCTTCAAATACTCAAAGTGTTAGTTCAATCTTGGAAACTTATACACCAAAACACCCACAGTTTTTTGCTTTAATTAAAAAACTAAATGATTCTTCTTTATCACAATCAAAACAAGATAAATTAAGATTAAATATAGAAAGACTTAAACTTTTAAAGTATTCAAATAGTGATAACTTTATCCAACTAAATGTACCTACATACAACTTCGCATTTTATGAAGAGGGTAAAAGAACAAAAACTTTTGGAACAGTTGTTGGTGCTCCAGATGCACAAACGCCAGTGCTTTCTAGTAAATTAGCATATTTTATTGTGAATCCAACATGGAATATCCCAGATTCAATTGCTAAAAGTAGTATTATTCCAAAAGCTTTAAAAGATAGAAACTATCTTAGAAAGAAAAATATAGTTATTAGAAAAAACTATAGACTTGATTCTAAAAAAATCAAATGGGGTGATGTAAAATGGAAAAAATATTTAAAGAAAAATGTTAAATATATTCCATATAAATTTATTCAACTTCCATCAAGAACAAATGGAATGGGAAGAATGAAGTTTATTTTCCCAAATGACTACGCTGTATATATGCATGATACAATTGGTACATGGAGATTTAAATCTTCTAAACAAAAAATACGATTTACTAGTCATGGTTGTATTAGATTAGAGCATCCAGTTAGTTTAATGAAATATTTATCAACAAACTATACAAAGTATTCATATAAAAAAGTTAGAGGTATTTATGATAGCCAAAAAACAGATACAATTAGACTAAATAAAAAACTACCTATTCACCTAACATATCAAACAGCACAAGTTAATAATGGTAAATTATCATTTTATAATGACGTATATGGATATGATAAAATTCAGAAGTTAAACTTCTGAATTAAACCACGATAAAAAGCTTTAAAAAAGAGACTTGATTATAGTTACCATTCCTGTATGTAAATTATAATTACCTACAGGAAAATCTAAATTATCCTCATCTATAAGATTTACTTTATACGAACTTAGATACTTTCCTAATTTTTCTAAATCTATTTTTGAATAATTAACATCTTTATAAGACGTTCTACAAAGTGAATTTTTTTCATTACTGATTTCTAAAGTAAAAGCTAGTGTTCTTAGTGATATTAAGTCAGTCCACTTATAAAATAAATCTTGATTTAATTCTTTTTCTATTTTTCCTTCAGGTGTGAAAAGAAGATTTTGTTCTTTAAGAGGGAATAAAACAGAAAGAATTGCATCAACAAAAGGAAGAATTTTCTCTTTCCAAAAAGGTGATTCATCGCTTTTATCTAATGCATTTTTAATATATTCTAAAAGTTCATTATTTGTATCTTTATTTAATAACTCACTTAATTTATCATTCATTTATTTTATTTTTGTAACTAGTTGAGAAGGTAATAATCCTAAACTTTCTTCAACTATTTTAGTATCCCCATGATCTATGAAATCATCTTTATATTCAAAAGAAGTAAGTTTAATATTTTGAATATTTTCTTCATTTAGAAATTCTAAAATTGCACTTGCTACTCCACCTTGTTTTTGTGAATCAGAAAAAACATACCAATCATCATATTTACTTGCTAATTGTTTTAAACACTCAATATCAAGTGGTTTAACAAATCTTAAATCTACAATTGTAATATCTTCACTATGAAGTTTCTCAGTTTCACAGGCACGTCCTACTGCTGCACCATAACCAATAAATAGCTTATTACTTTTACCTTCTTTTAAAACTTGGGCTTTTCCTAATTCAAAAGGAATAACAGGGAAATCAACAGGAGTAAAAGCTCCTCTTGGATATCTTATTGCACTTGGGCTTTTTAGAGTATAAGCAAATGCTAATCCCTCTTCTAGAGTTTCATTATCTCTTGGAGCAAAAACAATCATATTTGGAATAAATCTTAAGTAAGAAATATCAAAAGCACCTTGATGTGTTTCTCCATCATTCCCTACAATTCCTGCTCTATCTATTGCAAATACAACTGGTAAATCCATTAAACAAACATCATGAATTATTTGATCAAAACCTCTTTGAAGAAAAGTAGAATAAATAGTAATAAAAGGTTTAAAACCTTCTTTTGCCATTGCAGCCATTGATGTAACTGCATGTTGCTCAGCAATTGCTACATCCCAAAATCTTGTTGGGAATTTTTCCATAAGTTTATTTATACCTGTACCACTTGGCATTGCAGCAGTAACTCCTACAACATTTTCATGTTTACATGCAAGACTTGATAAAGCATCTGCAAAAACAGCAGTTGCAGCTTTAGGTGCAGGTTTTTTAATAAAAGCGCCATCGTTTATATTAAAAGGACCTACTCCATGCCAATGTTCATGTTGACCTTCTGCTATTTCATAACCCTTACCTTTTACAGTTCTTGCGTGAACAATTACAGGTTTCCCCATATTTTTTGCAAGCTCTAAAGTATCAATTACTTCTTCTAAATTATGCCCATCAATTGGACCTATATAATCAATACCCATTTCTTCAAACAAAATTCCAGGAGTAATAAGCTTCATAGCTTCTTCCATTCTTTTTGCTATATATGTAGTACCTTCTGGCATATTATTTTTAATAAAATTATCAACTCTACCTTTAAAGCCTTGGTAAGTTTTACCTGCAAGAAGTTTTGAAAGATGTTTTGATATTGCTCCAATTGGTTTAGCAATTGACATTTCATTATCATTTAAAATAATTACAACAGGTAGTTTAATATCTCCTAGTTCATTTAAAGCTTCATAAACCATACCAGCTGTCATTGAACCATCTCCAATCATTACAACGGGGATTCTGTCTTCATTTTTAAGTTTAATAGATTTTGCAGCTCCAACAGCAAGAGAAATTGAAGTTGAACTATGTCCTGCAATAAAGTAATCAGCATCAGATTCATTAGGTTTTGTAAAACCGCTCATTCCTCCAAATTGTCTTATTGTCTCAAACTCATCCCATCTATTTGTTAACAGTTTATGAGGATAACATTGGTGAGAAACATCAAATATAAAAGGATCACTAAATGCATCAAAAACCTTATGCATCCCAACAGTTAATTCAACTGCTCCTAAAGTAGAAGAGAAATGTCCACCTTTTCTTGATACTACATCAATAATTCTATCTCTAATATCTTGTGAAACTTGTTCTAATTCTTCTAGTGATTTATCTTTTATATTCATATTATTTCCAGATACTATTTTAATTTTTCTAGTACTTCATCTAAGATTTCAAATACTTTTGTATTTTGTTCTTTTGAACCTATAGTAATCCTAATTGCATTTACACCATAACCTGTTAAATCTCGAACAATTACTCCAAGTTCTAGTAGGTTTTGTGCAACTTCTTTAGATGAGAATAAATCTCCAAATTTTAGCGTTATAAAGTTAGTATATGAATCAATGTAATCAAAACCTTTTTGTTCTGCATATTCTTCATATCTATTCATCTCTTCAAAATTTAAAGCAATACATTTATCTACAAACTCTTCATCTTTAAGAGCTTCAATAGCAGCTGCTAGTGTTAAAGTAGTAATATTAAAAGGTGCTCGAAGTTTGTATAAAGTTTTTATAATATCTTCTTGAGCAATTCCATAACCTACCCTCATTCCACCAAGTGCATATGCTTTTGAAAATGTTCCTAAATAAATACAATTAGGAAAAGTATTAATTAAATCTTTTGGATTAATTCTTTTCTTTTCATCTTTAAAAGATGCATACTCTTGATAAGCACCATCAACTACTACTAATGTATCTTTATCTATTGTTTCTAAAAATGTATAAACATCATCCTTATCTAAACATTCACCTAATGGATTATTAGGTAAACAAAGGAAAATAATATCAGCCCCATGCTCTTTATACATAGCAGAAAATTGTTCTAAATTATGTTCATCGTCTACTGTTTTAATAACACTTGAGCCTGTTTGCTTTGCATAAATCTCATACATTGCAAATGTAGTTTTACTCATTAAAACTTTTGAGTCTTTATCACATTTTGCATGAACACAAAACTCTAAAATTTGGTCACTTCCTGATCCAACAATTACATTTGAAGGTTTTACTTCAAATTTGTTGCTAAGAGCATCTTTTAATTCATACATAGAATCATCAGGATATACAAACATATTTCCTGCAATTTCTTGTATCTTTTTTGTAACCTTTGGAGATGTTCCATAAGGGTTTTCATTTGATGCTAGTTTAATAATATCTTTAGGGTTTATTCCATATTCACGTACAACTAATTCAATTGGTTTCCCAGCTTCATAAATTGAAACATTGTCTAATACTTTATTAAAATTCATTTATTTTCCTATATTTATATATTCTATTAAATATCGTTTATTTCTTTTACATAAGATCCTAAAATCTTAACATTCCCATCATATTTTGATAATACTTTTTTTACATTTTCGTCATCTTTATGACCATCAAAATCAATAAAGAAAATTGAATTTCCTTCTACAATATGTGATTTGATTTTAGTTAGATTAATATTTACTTTATTAAAATCAGTTAAAAATTCAACTAATGCACCTTGTTTATCAGAAAGTGTAACCAAGATAGATGTTTTATCATTTCCACTTTGTCCATTTTCAAAATCGCTAATTATAAAAAATCTAGTTTTATTATTGTCTTTATCTTCAATATTTTCAAATAAAATTGGAAGGTTATGTAGTTTTGCACCAACATGTGGACAAATAGCAGCACTACCTGGTTCATTTACTGCAATTTTTGCAGCTTTAGTTGTTGATTCAATTGGTATATGCTCAACTTCATCAAGTCCAAAATTTGAAAGAAATTTTCTACATTGTTCAAAAGCAATATCTTTTGAATATATTCTTTTTATATCTTCAATTTTATCACAAGTTGATGCTAAAGTATGGTGAATATCAAGTACAACTTCTGCAATAATTTTAAGATTATATGTATTTAAACAATTAATTGTATCTGTTACTATTCCATTTGAAGAGTTTTCAATAGGAACTACACCAAATCTTGCTTTTTTAGTATCAACTTCTCTAAAAATTCCCTTGATTGATGAAATAGAAACATATGAACTCATAGCTCCAAATCTAGCTTCAGCTGCTTGATGAGTAAAACTTCCCTCTGGTCCTAAATAAGCTACATTTTCAGGTAATTCCAGATTTCTTGAAATTGCAAATATTTCTAAAAATAGTGCTTCAATTGCTGCTCTATTTAGTTTACCATTATTAAGACTTTCTAATCTATCAATAATAGCTTTTTCTCGCTCAGGTCTGTAAATTGCACCACCACTATGAGCTTTTACTACTCCTACTTGGTGAACAATTTCCATTCTTTCATTGATTAATTTTAATAATTCATTATCAATATTATCAAGTTTATCTCTTAAAGCGTCTAGTCCTACTTCATTCATTCTAATCCTTTTTGATAATGATTATTTTATAAACTCTTCTTCTAAAGCAATAATATCTTCAAAAGTTTCTCTTTTTCTAATTAATCTATCTTTTCCATCTTCAATTGCAATTTCTGCAACTTTTCCTCTAGTATTATAATTACTAGCCATTGTAAAACAATATGCACCAGCAGAATATAAAACAACTAAATCATTATGTTCTGTTTGTGGTAATTCAATATTTTTAGCGAAGAAATCTCCACTTTCACAAATTGGACCAACTAAGTTACAATCTGTGAACTCTTTATTGTCATTTAACACTTCAACTTTATGGCTTGCGTTATAAAGTGCTGGTCTAATTAAATCATTCATAGCCCCATCAACAATAATAAATCTTTTAGAACCATTTACTTTTTCATATAATACTTTACTTACAAAAGCACCTGAGTTTCCAACTAATGACCTACCTGGTTCACATACAATTGTAATATCTAAGCCAAACATAGTTTCTAATACACTTTGAGCATAATCATTTACATCAATTAAAACTTCATCATCATAAACAATACCTAAACCACCACCAATATCAATAAATGATAAATCAATATTTAAAGCACTTAAATTTCTTACTAAATCTGCAACTATTTTAACAGATTCTTTAATTGGTGTAAGCTCAGTTAACTGAGAACCAATATGACAGTGAATTCCAACAGGGTCTAAGTTATCAGAGTTTTTACATTGAATATACATTCTTTTTGCAGTATCAATATCAACACCAAATTTGTTTTCATGTAATCCTGTTGAAATATATGGATGTGTTTGTGGGTCAATATTTGGATTTACTCTAATTGAAATTCTAGCTTTCTTGTCAAGCTCTTTAGCAATTGTTTCAACTCTGTTTAATTCAGCTGCACTTTCAACATTTATCATTAAAATATCTAATTCTAAAGCTTCTTTAATTTCAGAATCAATTTTTCCAACACCTGAGAAAATAATTTTATAAGGAACAATACCTACTTTTAATGCACGTTTAACTTCACCAATTGATACACAATCTGCTCCAGCTCCAAGTTGTGCTAAATGTTTAATAACTGAAAGATTCGAGTTTGCTTTAACTGCGTATGCTATTAGTGATTTTCTTGCTTTAAAAGCACCTTTTAAAGATTCATACTGAGTTGTTATATGATCAAAATCATATACATAATATGGTGTTTGGTATTTATTTGCTAATTCTTTAAAATCTATATTCATTTTTTATAACTTTCCTATTTCTTTATTCATTTTCTATTTATTAAAATTTTAATTTAGAATTTTTAGAATTCTAAATTAAAATTTCTTCTTTTCTTCTGTTTGAAATAAATATTAGAAAGTGTAAGATTTTGTACAAGACCAAGGCGGAGAGAAAATTCAAAGCAAGAGCATACTAAAGTATGTGATTGTTTTGAATTTCCTAGACAACGCAGGTATTGTGCTAAAGCTTATACTTTATATTTAATTTTCACCATTCCATGCAATTTGTTGTTTTCCATTTTCATCAAATGAAGTTGCAGGCATTCCCATAATATTAAATCCACAATCAACATAATGAATTTCACCCGTTACTGCTGAGCTTAAATCAGAAAGTAAGTACATACCAGAGTTTCCAACTTCAGTTGTTGTTACATTCTTTTTAAGTGGTGAGTGAGCTTCATTCCATTTAAGCATAAATCTAAACTCACCAATTCCAGCTGCTGCTAGAGTTTTAATTGGACCTGCTGAAATAGCATTTACTCTAATTCCATCTTTTCCTAAATCTTCAGCTAAGTATTTTGTAGTCATTTCTAAAGCTGCTTTTGCAACTCCCATTAAATTATAGTTTGGAATATATTTAACTCCACCATAATAAGACAGAGTTAACACAGAACAATTATCACTCATAATTGGTTTAAGTTCTCGAACTACTTCAATTAATGAATATACAGAAACATCCATAGCAATATCAAAAGACGCTTTTGGAATATCATAAAATCTTCCAGTTAAACCATCTTTTGGAGCAAAAGCAATTGAATGAACAATAAAATCAATTTGACCCATATCTTTTTCTAAAGATTCTTTTAAAGCTTTAATTTCATCAGGATTTGATACATCACAAGGATATACTAAATTTTCACTTCCAAATTCTGCTGCGATTGGTTCAACTCTTTTCTTTAAAGAATCATTTAAATAAGTAAAAGCAATTTCGGCACCTTGATCTGCACAAGCTTTTGCAATTCCGTAAGCAATTGATTTGTTATTAGCAACTCCTAGAATTACCCCTTTTTTACCCTTCATAAACATCTATAAATCCTTTGTATTTTCAATAATTTGTTTAAAATCTTCAACTTTCCAAGAAGCAGTTCCAATTAATGCTCCATCAACACCATCTAAAGAACAGATTTCACGAACATTTGCTACTTTAACACTTCCACCATATAAAAGTGGTTTTGCAATTCTTGCTTTAATTGCAGAATGAACAGATTTTATATCTTCATTTGTAGCAGTAACCCCAGTTCCTATTGCCCAAACAGGTTCATAAGCTAAGATTAAATTTTCATAATTTGTATCAATTCCTACAAATTGCTCATAAATATACTCTAAAGTTTGCTCTAAACCTTGTTCTTTTACCTCTAAAGGTTCACCAATACAATAAATTACTTTGTATCCAAGCTCGCTGTAAAAGCTGAATTTTTTTGCAATTTCTTCTTGAGATTCATTAAGAACATGTCTTCTTTCACTGTGACCTATTAGAATTGTTTTAATTCCAAATTCATCTAATTGTTCTGTTCCTATTTCACCTGTAAATGAGCCATTTGCTGTTGCATAAGCATTTTGAGCTCCTAGTGTTAAATTTGAAACAGTAGCAAATGTATCAAGAGAAGTTGCTGTTGGGAAAACATATACATCTTCACTAATACTATTTGTATTTAAAAAATCATTTACATTATTTATAAAATCAGCTGTTGATTTTCTTGTATGGTTTGTTTTAAAATTCGAAGCAATAATTGCCATTTTTATTCCTCTATTAGAAGTGCTTTAACACCTGGAAGAATTTTTCCTTCAATTAATTCTAAAGAAGCTCCACCACCAGTTGAAATAAATGTCATTTCATCTTCATCACCTGTTACTCTAACTAAGTCAGCTGTATCACCACCACCAACAACAGTTGTAGCAAAAGAAGACGCAACTGCATGTGATACTTTTGTACTACCTTTTGCAAATTTGTCCATTTCATAAACACCCATTGGTCCATTCCATAAAATAGTATTTGCATCTCTTAAGGCAAGAGAGAATAACTGAGCAGTTGCTGGTCCAATATCAAGTCCCATCCAATTTTTTGGTATTTCTTGAACTGTTACATGTTTTGCAATTGCTTCTGAATCAAAAGCTTCAGCTGCAACTACATCTACAGGTAAATAAAGTTTAACACCTAATTTTTTTGCTTCTTCCATAATTCTAAGTGCTTCAGGAATTAAATCTTCTTCAACTAATGAATTACCAACTTCATGTCCAAGTGCTTTTAAGAATGTAAAGGCCATTCCTCCACCAATTAAGATCTTATCAACTTTTGGAACTAAATTATATAATGCTTCAAGTTTTCCAGATACTTTTGAACCACCAACAATAGAAACAAAAGGACGCTTAGGTTCATGTACAATGTGATGGAAAAATTTAATCTCTTTTGCAAGTAAGAAACCTGCTGCTTTATGTTCAATATCGAAATGCTTAGCAATACCTTCAACAGAAGCATGTGCTCTATGAGATACACCAAAAGCATCATTAATAAATACATCAGCCATTGAAGCTAATTTTTCGGCAAAAACAGGGTCATTTTCTTTTTCACCATCGTTATATCTAAGGTTTTCTAATAATAATATTTCACCTGGTTTAAGAGCTTTTGCAAGATCTAAAGTTTCTTGTCTTACTATGTGCTCAGCCATTTTAATATCTTGTTTTAAAAGTGTATGTAATCTTTTTGCAACAGGTTTTAATGAAAATTCAGGGTCAAATTTTTCTTTTGGTCTACCAAAATGTGATGCTAAGATAATTGAACAATCGTTATCAATACAATATCTGATTGTATTTAAAGCTGATCTAATTCTTCTGTCATCAGTGATGTTATTGTACTCATCCATTGGTACATTAAAGTCACATCTAATAAATACTCTTTTACCGGAGATATCAATATTTTTAAGTTCTTGTAATTTCATATGTTTTTGCCTTTATTAAAATTTCTAATTAGTTTGTTGCTACGTGTACACCCATGTCTACAAGTCTTGTAGAGTAACCCCACTCATTGTCATACCATGAAAGAACTTTTACCATATTATTTTCAATTACTTGAATTGTATCAAGTGGAACTACAGTTGATAAAGTTTCACCATTGAAATCAGAACTTACTCTTCCTTCTGTATCTATTCCTAAAATTCCTTTTAAGTTTCCAGTTGATGCATTTGTAAATGCAGCTTGTACTTCTTCAAGTGTTGTATCTTTTTTAAGTGTAACTGTTAAATCAACCATTGATACATTTGGAGTTGGAACTCTAATTGCTTGACCGTTAAGTTTTCCATTTAAATGTGGCATAACTTTTCCAATTGCTTTTGCTGCACCTGTTGATGCTGGAATTAAGTTAGTAGCTCCTGCTCTTCCTTTTCTTGGATCTTTTTTATCTTTTGCATCTAAAATTGGTTGAGATGAAGTGTATGAATGAATTGTAGTCATTAAACCTTTTTCAATTCCGTAAGTATCATCAAGAACCTTAGCAACTGGAGCTAAACCATTTGTAGTACAAGAAGCATTTGAAACAATTGATTGACCTTCATATTTCTCTTCATTTGCACCCATTACAAACGTTGGAGTATCATCTTTTGCAGGTGCGCTCATTACAACTTTTTTAACACCATTATCAACATATGCTTGACATGCTTCTTGAGTTAAAAAAGCACCAGTACATTCTAGAACAACGTCTGCACCATAAGAAGCAAAATCTAATTTAGCAGGATCACGCTCTGCCAATAATTTAGCTTTATCATTTCCAATAGTAATAAAACCATCTTCAACTTTTATATCTTGGTTATTTCCATGAACTGTGTCATATCTTAGGTTATATTGAATCATATCTTCACTACCACTAGCATTTACTGCTACTAATTCAACATCATTTCTTGAAGCAACTATCTTTGCTACACATCTTCCAATTCTTCCTAATCCATTAATTGCAACTTTAACAGCCATATTTTCCCTTTATAAATCTTAATTGGTAGATATTTTATCCAAAAGTTGCTATAATATTATTTAAGTATATAATAAAGGTATGATTTAGGTGCGACTTGCAGTATTTGGTGGTAGTTTTGACCCCGTACATATAGCTCATGAAGCGATTGTAAATGAGGCATTAAAAGAACTTAATATTGATAAATTAATTGTAGTTCCTACATATTTAAACCCTTTTAAAAATAGCTTTAATTACGAACCAAATATTAGAGAACAACTTTTAAGAAAAGTTTTTTCTAAGACTTCTAAAGTAGAAATTTGTGATTATGAAGTAAAACAAAAAAGAGCTGTTTACTCAATTGAAACTATCAAATATTTAAAAAACTTATATAAACCATCAAAGATTTATTTAATTATTGGTGCTGATAATGTAAAAGATTTAAATAAATGGCAGGGAATTGAAGAACTCAAATCTTTAGTTGATTTTGTTGTTGCTTCAAGAAGTGGTTTTATTGATAATAATTTTACAAAGTTTAAAAACTTAAAAGTTGATATTGATATTAGTTCTACTAAGCTTAGAGATAAAATTGATTTAAACTTTATACCTATACAAATAAAAGAAGATATAATAAATCTTCAAAGAAATAAAAAAGGTTAATTCTTGAATAGACTAGAAACTATTAAAGCGCTTTTAGATGAAAAAAAAGCAGAAAATATTGATGTTATCGATTTAACATCAAAAGATTACATTGTTGATTATGTTGTTATTGCAACTACATTAAACTCAAAACATGCATTTGCATTGTTAAATTACTTAAAAGAAGAATTAAAGCCAATGGGTGAAGAATTCTTAAGAGTAAATGAAGATGATAACTGGACAGTTATCGATTTAGGTGATATGTTTATTCACTTAATGAGTGAAGAATATAGAGCTAAATATACTATGGAAGATTTCCTAAGTAAATTAGACAATAAAGAAGAATACTAAAAAAAAAGAGAAGTAACTTCTCTCTTTTTTAACTAAAATTTAATTTGCAGGTCTCAAGATTTTATTATAATTACCAGCCGCATCTTTTGCGCCACCCATATTACCTGTATAAATTGCAATTGCTACAACAACTGCTAATATAATTAAAAACCATTTCATTACATTTTATCCTTAGCTTTTATTCCTAATAAATCTAAACCAACTCTAATACTTAAAGCTGACATACTTAATGCTTTTAGATACATATTCTGTTCAGCACTTCCTACAACCTTATGGTCATTATAGAACTTGTGAACAGATGCTGCTAGTGAAGTTAAATATTCAGTAACTTTTTGCATTTCTCTTTTTGCAAAGGCTTCATTTAGAACTGAACCTAATAATAGAGATTCATAAATTAAATTTAAACCATCTTGATTTAAGTTTTCAAAACTTTCATCTTTAATATCATCAAAAGTTAATTCTGCTTTTTTAAATACTTGATTAATTCTTGCATGAGCATAATTAATATAAAAAATTGGGTTTGAGCTATCTTGATTAGTTAATCTATCTAAGTCAAACTCTAAATGCGTATCACTTTTTTTAGTTAAAAATACAAATCTTAAAGCATCTGAACCAATCTCTTTTGTAATATCAGACATTAAAATGACATTACCAGCACGTTTAGACATTTTGTAGGGTTCTCCACCTTTTAAAAGTGAAACCATTTGAGATAAAAGTACCTCAAGTTTAGAAGAATCATTTCCTAAAAACTCAATTGCAGCTTTAACTCTTTTGATATAACCATGATGATCAGCTCCCCAAATATTAATATATTCGTCAAAACCTCTATCATATTTATTTTTATGGTAAATAATGTCACCAGCAAGATAAGTTGGAACTCCATTATCTCTTACAACAACTCTATCTACATCATCACCAATATTAGTTGAACGAATCCAAACCTTTTCATCTTTAGTATAAAGTGAATCATTATTTTCTAATACTTTTCTTGTTTCATCCCAAGAAGAATAAAGTGATTTTTCAGATACAAAAGTGTCAAACTCAATACCTAAATCTTTTAAATCACTTGTGATAATATCCATAACTAAATCTTTTGCGAAAAATGCAATTTCTTTATATCTAGATTCATCTCTTAGTGCATCAGCTCCAAATTTTTCAATTACTGCTGGCGCAATTTCTTCTAAGTATTCACCTCTATAATAAGTTTCAGGGTATTGTACTTCTTCTTTAAAGATAAATTCTCTAGCAGCTAAAGCAATAGAAAGTCCTAGCATATCCATTTGAGAACCTGCATCATTTACATAGTATTCAGTTGTAATATCAAAACCTAAGTGTCTTCCAACACGTGCAATTGTATCACCTTGAATTGCACCACGTGCATGACCTATGTGAAGAGGACCAGTTGGGTTTGCTGAAACATACTCTAAAAGAATTTTTTCTTTTTTTGTTTCTTCTTTTGCAAATTCATTTCCACTTTTTAAAGAAGTATCAACTAATTCTTGTAAAAATGAAGCTGAAAGTTTAAAGTTTATAAAACCTTTTACTGCTTCCACTTTTTCAAACATAGTTGAGTTTTCAAATTTTAAGGCTAAATCATTTGCAATAATCATTGGAGATTTTCTTAATTCTTTGGCAAGTGAGAATGCAACAGGAGTTGCATAATGACCAAAAGACACATCTTTTGGTTTCTCAAGAACAACGCTAGTTTCTAATATACTTTCAATGTATTCTTTTACTAAATTTTGCAATTATCTACTCTTATACTGATTTAGTTTCGTTTTTGTCTTCTACTTTAGCTTCAGCTTTTTTTTCGATTTCATCATTTTTGTTTTCAGCAACTTCATTTTCTTCATCATCTTTTACAGCTTTTTTGAAGTTTTTAATTCCAGAACCTAGACCTTTAGCTAATTCAGGTATTTTTTTACCTCCAAATAGTAGTAGTACTACTAAAGCTATTAATATCCATTCCATTCCGCCAGGCATTCCCATGACTAATCCTTATGTTAATTTGGACTTATTATAACTTTTTAATGCTTAAAATTTTTTTGTGATTTATTTAAAGAAGAATTGAACTATTTTATAACCAGAACCAGCAGCAATAATTGTTCCAAAAACATTTAAAACTATATTTGTAATTGCTAAATATATTGATGTTCCAAATAGTAAGTATGATTCAATAGCAAAAGTTGAATATGTAGTAAGAGCTCCAAGAAATCCTGTAGTTAAAAAGGCTTTTAGAGTATCAGAAACTGCAATATTTGCAAAATAAGCAAAAAGTATTCCTATTATAAAAGAACCAATAACATTTACAATTAATATTCCAAGAGGAATATCTAAAGGAATATATTTATTTGACAAATGAACACTATAAGCACGAGCTATTGCACCAAGGAAACCTCCTGCTCCAATTGCTAAGATAGTTTGCCAACTAAGAGACATAACTTTTTATCTCTTGCTCAAATACTTCATTCATTTTTATTTCTGTATCTTCAAACCACGAAGTTGATTTGTCTGCTTGAATTGGATCTAAATATATAATTTTTACAGTTCCTGGTGTGGCCGTTAATTTCTTTGAATCTACTATATTTCTAGTATTTAACATAACAACTGGTTGTACTTTTAATTTAAATTTATTACCAACCATTTTTGCACCTGCTTTAAACTTAAGCATTTTTGTTCCATCTGATCTTGTACCTTCTGGAAACATTGCAATTGGTCTTTTCTTTTCTAGTCTGTCTTTTACTTCTTTAAATAAGTGCATAATTCCAGCTTTATTTTCTCTATCAATAGATATCATTCGAGGAGCTTTTATAATATGTCCAAAAAAGAATAAATCTGCAATTTCTTTTTTTGCAACCCAAGCTAAATCTCTGTTGTGAATATACTCCATTACAATAATGTCTAATAAAGATTGATGGTTCATCAGAACTAAATCACATGATTCATCAATTTTTCCTACAGTTTGAATTTTTATACCTAAAAGTTTAATCTGAATTTTCATCCAAAGTTTTATAACTTTATGTGTATGATTTCTAAATAAGTACATTGCTAAAACTGTTATTGCAACTGTTATTGTAAACTGTATTAAAAGTATTATTCCTCTAATTCTTGCCAAGATTTTCTTCCTTTATCCATCCAATAAACTTATTCTTAATTCCCATTACTTTTATAAATTCTCTTTTTTTATTTAAAACTTCAACTTTTTCTTCATTTTTTAATTGAAAGAATATTGTTGATTTATCAGTAGGTAAGATATAAATATATGAATCTTTTTTTACAATTCCAGTTCTATTAGGCATTAAATAAATCACTGAAACTATTAGTAAAATAATTGAAATTATTAAATATATTTTATTTCTTTTCCAAATATAAAGAAGTATGAATAAAACTAATATAACAACTAATGCCATTTTTTTGTATTTCTCAAAACTTGAATCATTAGGATTTAAATCTGTTTGAGTACTAACTAATTCGTTTTGTAAAATTAAAGGAACTGTAACAGTAACAAAACTTTTTGTTGCTGTATTATAATAATTAAACTCTATTTTTTTCTTATGTATAGGAAGAACTAGATAATAAATTAAATTTTGATTAGGATAATTATCATTTAATTCAGAAGTACCTTGTTCTTCTATTCCTTTAATTTTAAAATCTTCAAGATTTGAATTAAGAGCATCTACATCTATTATTGTTAAAGATTCTTTATTGTTATATTGCTTAGTTTTATAAGCTTTTAGTTTAAAGTCTTTTGCAATTATATTAGAAAACCTTTCATCATCAGTGGCAATATCTGAATAAGTTATATTTCTACCACCTAAATTTGTAGTTTCTATAACATTTCCATTTTTAATTAACTTTACTGAAAATCTTGGTAATTTAAAACTTCCCGTACCTACTTTGAAAAAGAAATTTGTTTCATAGTTTGCACCTGATGTATTTACCCACTTACTTTTTGGATTTAATACTTTTATATTTTTAGAATTAGAAAAAGATGTTGTAATATAATCGAAGTTTTTAGTAGTAATTAAAGCTTTTAATTTGATTTGGAATTTTTGATTTTTGTATACTTTTTTAGGTATTTCTTTATAAGAAACATATAGATTCTTTGCAGCAAATAAATTTACTGATAATAAAATATTTACTAAAATTATTAGAGATAGTATTTTTTTCATAATTTGCTTTTTATCAATAAGTATATAGCCGAAGCTATACTCTTATTGTAAAAAACCTTTAAGCATTCTAATTCCATCATCTCCACCAAGTAATTCTTCCATTGCTCGCTCTGGATGAGGCATTAAACCAAATACATTTTTTTCTTTATTACAAATACCTGCAATATTTGAAACAGAACCATTAATATTTTCAGCTGTTCCATTTTCATCACAATATTTCAATAAAATTTGATTATTTTGTTCTAATTCTTTTAAACCTGCTTCATCAATAAAGTAATTTCCATCATGATGAGCTACAGGAATATTTAAAACTTGATCATCTTTTAAAAGTGAAAGAAATGTATTATCATTGTTTATAACTTTTAAATTATGAAATTTCGAAATAAAATGTAAAGAATCATTTCTTTTCATAGCTCCAGGTAATAATCCAGCTTCTAGTAAAATTTGAAAACCATTACAAATTCCTAAAATTTTACCACCTTTTGCAGCATAAGCTTGAACAGAATCCATAATAGTAGCAAATCTAGCAATTGCACCAGATCTTAAATAATCTCCATATGAAAACCCACCAGGAATTACTAGTAAATCTGTATCTTCAGGTATCTTTTTTTCTTTATGCCAAACAATTTCAACTTGTGCACCTAATTTTTCAAAAGCATATTGTGTATCATACTCACAATTTGTCCCTGGAAATTGTAATACTGAAACTTTCATATTAACCTACTATTTCGATGTCATAATCTTCAATAACAGTATTTGCAAGAAGTTTTTCACACATCTTTACAACTTCTGCTTTAGCATCTGCTTCATTTGAAGAGTTAAGTTCAATGATAATTTGCTTACCAATTCTTACATCTTTTACAGTTTCTTTAAATCCTAAAGTATCTAATGCATGATGAGTTGCTTTACCTTGGTCATCAAGTACACCTTGTTTTAATGCTACGTTTACAATTGCTTTCATTTGTTACCTTTTTAATTTATATTTTGCGATTATATCTAAAACTGTCTTATAGCAGTTTTTTATTACTTACTTAAACTTGTATGAATTCTACTGTATCCAGCTAAAATAGTATTTTTAATTGAATCTGGAACTTCAACTTCTAGTTTTTCACCAGCTTTTAAAGCCTTTGCTTTTTCTTTCCAATTATTCTCTTTTCCAAAATCTCTTAAGATTTGTTTATCCATTGAAATAAACTCACCTTTATCAAAATCTTCAGAAGCGATAAATCTTGAGCTTTCAGGAGTTAAAATTTCATCACCTAAAATCCACTCACCTTTTGCGTTTACAAAAGCTTCAAATTTTGTATCAACAATAACAATTCCATTATCTAATGCAAATTGTGTAAAATCTTTGAATAGTTTTTCTAAACTAGAAATAATTTCAGGGAATACTTCTCGTACCTTTGCAGTGTTTAAAGGAATATCTTTAACACCTTTAGTTGTTGGTGTAAAAATTGGCGTTTCAAATTTATGCCATTGTTTTAAATCGCTTGATAATTCTAAACCATAAGGGTCATTTCCATTTTGGCAAGCTTCATATAAAGAACCTGTTAAATAGTTTCTAAAAATAAATTCAAACTGTACTACTTCACCATCAATTTCAGCTTCTAAAGGCTTACATAGTTCCATTAATTGACATCTAGGAGCCACACTTAAACTTTGGTCAATTTGCTCTTCTAAAATAGCAGTTGCAATTCCTGCTTCTCTTGCAAAAGCTGCTCCACTATTTGAAATAGCAGTTTGAGAAACGCCTTTTCCTTCAATTTCAAGATTTAATGGAATATCAAAAACTGAACATCTATCACTTCTTACTAATAATACTTTTGCATCTTTTCCTGGACAAGTATAAAGGTCTGCGTTTTTACCTATATAAAATAAGTTATAACCTAATTCTTCTAATTCAGAAATACCTTTTTCTGAAGTTGTTTTCTTTGACTGTGGCCAAAGACCAAGCTCGATAATCTCACTTATGTTCATTCGTTCTCCTACTTATTTATTTATAATTATTAAAGATTTTAAAATTCCAACAGATGTATTTAATTGATTATCATTTAAAACATCTTCACTTGTAATGATTTTTTTATCTTTTTTATTTTCTTCTTCTTTTTTTACTTTTTCATCAACTTTTTCTAATTCACTTTCTAAGTGTTTTTTTAAGTCTGCTTCTTTTATTTTAAACTCAGAACTTTCATCTTGCGTTGCTTTTCCAGCATATGCAAGAATATCTGGAGTAACACCTACTGCTTGAATTGTTCTTCCACTTGGAAGATAATATTTTGCAATTGTAAGTTTAATAGTCTCTGTTCTATCTTCTGTAATTGGTAAGATTGCTTGAACAGAACCTTTACCAAATGTTTTTTCTCCAATTACAATTGCTCTTTTATGATCTTGTAAAGCTCCACTTACAATTTCAGAAGCCGAAGCAGAACCACCATTTACTAAGACAACCATTGGAAGTCTTGAAATAGTATTTGATACAGATGCTTCAAATTTTTCTTCATCTTCAGCTTTTCGACCTTTTTGAGAAACAATAACACCTTCATCAACAAAAAGATCAACCACACCAATTGCTTGAGAAAGAAGTCCTCCTGGATTATTTCTTAAATCAAGAACTAGTCCTTTTACTTTTGGATTATCTTTAATTGCTTTTTCTAAACCTTCAACAACTTTTCTATCAAAACTTGTAACTCTTAAATATAATAAGTCTTCTTTTTCAAAAGTTTTAGAAAATACTGATTGAATTTTAATAATATCTCTTGTAATAGTTATTTTTACAGGTTTGTTTTCACCTTTTCTAACAACTGTAAGTAAGATATCTGTTTTAGGTTTTCCTCTCATTAGTGATACAGCTTCATCTAAAGTCATATTTAAAGTTGATTTATCATCAATTTTTAAAATAATATCAGATGCTTTTATACCTGCTTCAAAAGCTGGAGTATCATCAATTGGTGAGATAACAGTTAAAGCACCATCTCTCATACCAACAGTAATACCTAAGCCACCAAATTCACCTTTTGTTTGTATACTCATCTCTTTTGAAGATTTAGCATCTAAAAAACTTGAATGTGCATCAAGCTCTTGCATAAGACCTTTTAGAGATTTGTTTACAATTTCTTCTAATTCTATATCATCTACATAATATTTTTCAACAGTACCAATTACTTTTGTTAATTTTGATAGTGATTCGAATCTTGTTTTTTCAGATACTTCTTCTTTTGCAAAAACTGATTGAGTTAATAATAATGCTAGAGATGAAGCTAATAATAATTTCTTCATATGTATATAACCTTTTAAATTTATAAAGATAAATTATACAAAAAAATTTATAAAAGTAAGGTTTTATAAACTTTTTTGTAATATATCATCTAGTTTTAAAAAAGGTTTATAAAAATGAGTATGAAAGAAAATGTTGATTTCGTAAAAGAAGAATTAAACAGCGAAGAGAAATTCCTAGAAGGTACTGTAAAAGTTGAAAGATTTTTCAAAAAATTCAAAGCATTAATTATAGGGCTTGTTACAATTTTAATCATTGCAGTTGTAGCAATAAGTGTAAAAAATTATAATGATGAACAAAATTCAATCGCTGCAAATATAGCTTTTGATAAAGTTATAGCCAATCCAAGTGATAAAGAAGCTCTTAATACTTTAAAAGAATCGAATAAAAAACTTTATGAAGTAGCTTTATATTTACAAGCTAAAAAAGAAGGCAAGTATCCTGATACTGAGATTACTTACTTAAAAGAATTAACTCAATATCAAAAAGCGCTATCAAGTAGTGATGTTAGTTTATTAAATACTTTATCTATGCAGAATGATTTTTTATTAAAAGAGTTTGCAATATTTAATAAAGCACTAATTTTAGTTAATGAAGGAAAATATCAAGAAGCAAAAGTTGCGCTTAACTTAATTCAGAATTCATCAAAAGCTTCTGAACTATCAAGCTTATTACAACACTATTTATTAACAAAATAAGGAACAATTATGAAGCATCTTTTTATTTTAGTAGCAGCATTATTTTTATTAACAGCTTGTGGAAGTAAGAAATATTTTGAACCTGAAGATGTAAAAAGTTCTTTAACAGTAGAAGAATCATCTCTTCAAGCACCAATTATTTCTATGAATAGAGAAGGTGCTACTTTAGAAGATGGAACTATTATTACAAGAGATGGTGTTTCTAAATTTAAATTACCTGAAAAATTTCAATTTTTAAATGTTAGTAATACGGGAAAAGTTTTATCTACAAATTACAAAGATAAATTACTAATTGGAAACGAAGAATTAGATGTAGAAAATATTGTAGTTGCTGCATCACTTAAAGATAATAAACTAGCACTAGTTTATGCAAATAATTCAATTGAATTATTCGATTTAGATACTAAAAAAACATTGTTTAAAGAGTATTTACCAATTTCTTTAGCAAATGATACAAGAATAGCGAACCCACACTTTATGGGTAACTTAGTATTATTTCCAACTTTAAATGGAAAAGTAGTAATTATTTCATCTAAAACAAATGAATCTGTAAAAAACATTTCGGTTGATTTAGATAGTCAATTTAACAATATTATATTTTTACAAGTGATTCAAGATGAACAAACTTTAATTGCTGCAACTGCAAATAAAGTTGTAACAATTTCTACAAAAAATATCTTGTCAAAAGATTATGAATTAAGAGATATTATTGTTAATGGAAAAAATATTTATTTAGCTACTATTGATGGTAGATTAATCAAGTTAGACTTAGCATTAAAAGAAGTTGCTAGCAAAAAATATAAATATTCAAAAATTCATGCACTTGCATTTACTGATTCTTTATATGCCATTGAATCACAAAGCTTTATAATAAATGTTAGTAATGATTTTACAAATGATAGAGTATATGATTTTAATTTTGATAATGAAGAAAGATTGATTGTTATTGGAAATAAAATCTATACAGATTCTAGAGAAATTACACTTCCATAAAACTATTAGGATTTCCTAATAGTTTTACTTCATTTGCTCATTTTCATAAACAGTTCTACATTCAGTACAAAACTTTGCAAAAGGCTTAGCTTTTAATCTTCCAATAGGAATAGTTACAGAACACATTGCACAAGTTCCGTAAGAACCATCATCAATTTTTTTAATTGCTTCTTCAATTTGTTTTAACTCATCTAATTGATGATTAGCAATCATTCCTTCTGTAAAAGAATCACTTACTAATTCAGCATAGTCCAAATCATCTTTTATTTCTTGATCCTTTAATTGATCAATATTTGCTCTACTACCGTTTATATTATTTAAGATAGTTTCTTTTCTTAAAATTAATGTATCTTTTAATTCATTAATTTGCTGTCTATTTGGCATTAATGTTCTCCTTAGTATTATTATAATTATATACTTTTTAATATATATATAATATAAGAGGCCTTATAATAACTAAAAATAGGCACATACAAAGAAAAAGGATAAGTTCATGAATATAGAAAAAATCAAAGAAAAGATATTAGCATTTTCAAATGACAGACAATGGGAAGAGTTTCACAATCCAAAAAATCTATCAATGGCATTAAGTGTTGAAGCATCAGAATTACTTGAGATATTCCAATGGCTAAGTTTAGAGCAAGCCTCAAATTTAACAGATAAAAAACATGAACATGCAAAACAAGAAATAGCAGATATTGCCATTTATTTAATAAGAATTTGTATGAAACTAGATATAAATTTAGAAGATGCAATAAATGAAAAAATGCTTTTAAATGAAAAAAAATATCCACTAATAGATGAGAATGGAAATAAAATTGAATATGGTAATAAGGACTAATACTAAATAAAAGTATTTAACACTTATTTAATTAATTAAAGATAAAATACTGTTTGTTGTTAAAAGGAGTTTTATATCACTACTTTATCTAAAAGTTTCACTTTTATTATTACTATATTATTATCTATTTTTATTTTTTTTATATTCATAGACTCAAAAACAAATAAAGACAATATTATCTTTAGTAAAACTATTTCTTCAATAACTTC
The DNA here is from genome assembly GCF_001956695.1 of Poseidonibacter parvus. Lineage (NCBI taxonomy): Bacteria > Pseudomonadati > Campylobacterota > Epsilonproteobacteria > Campylobacterales > Arcobacteraceae > Poseidonibacter > Poseidonibacter parvus. The sequence goes on along the minus strand of NZ_CP019070.1, from coordinate 313,448 downwards.
GCTTCCAGGAATTTCTTACTCAAACTCAATTTATGAGCCTAGAATAAAATCTTATAAAGATTATTCACACACTTTTTATCCTGAACAAAAAAAAATTAATTATTCGGATTTTATATATGAAAACTAGTACTTTTTTTAACTTTTTATTTTTATTAATTTATAAACATAAATCAAAACATATTGCGATTTCTTTAATCTCAATTTTAATTGTATTTTTAATATCATCAGTACTTTTTATCTCTTCATCTATTCAAAAAGAGGTGTTTTCAACACTAGACTCACAAAGTGATTTTGTAGTTCAAAGAATGAATCAAGGAAGAGTTATTAATACTCCAAACTCTTGGATTGAAGATTTCTCTTCTATAAATGGAATTAAAAATATCCAACAAAGAGTTTATGGTCAATACTATTTTGAACCTTCTCAAAAATACTTTACAATTGTTGGTATTGATTTATTTGAAGAGTCTGCTAATAAAAATATTAATAAGCTTCTATCAATACTTGATGTTTCAAAGTTTTTAGATAAAGATTCTATGATTATAGGAAATGGTGTTAGAAAAACTTTAGATGAACTTTATTATTCAGATAGCTATTCTTTTAAACTTTATGACAGATCTTTAAAAAAAGTAGCTATTTTTAAAGACTTGCCAAAAGAGGCGAATTTAATAGCAAATGATTTGATTATTATGGATATTTCACTTGCAAAAGAGATATTAAATATAAATGAAGATGAATCAAGTGATATTATATTAAATGTTCCAAATGATTTAGAAAGACCAAATGTCGAAGTTGAGTTGATTTTACAGCATTTAGATATTAGAGTTATTCAAAAAGAAGATATCCAAAAAGCTTATGAGAACTTATATAATTATAAAGGTGGAATGTTTTTAATACTTTTTATAATCGTAATGATAACCTTTGTATTAATTTTATATCAAAGATATACAATGATAAGTTCATCAGATAAAAAAGAAATAGGTATTTTAAAAGCAGTTGGTTGGAGTATAAAAGATATTATAAAATTAAAAATATCTGAGACTTTTATTGTGGCTTTTATTTCATTTATAATTGGAATTATTTTAGCTTATATTTTTGTTTATTTTTTAAATGCACCAATATTAAGTAATATATTTTTAGGATTCCAAAATATACAAAATGAAGTAAGTTTTACTCCTAATATTTCTATTTCAAATATTATTACACTATTTATATTTTTTATAATTCCTTTTATATCTGCTGTTTTAATTCCTGTTTGGAAAATTGCAGTTATAGATGCACAAGAGAGTATGAAATGATACAAGTAAATAAACTAAATAAGATATTTAATGAAAATACAAAAAAGCAGTTTCATGCATTAAAAGATATTAATCTTCAAATTCAAACATCTTCTTGTGTTATTTTAAAAGGAGTTAGTGGAAGTGGAAAATCAACTCTACTTTCAATTTTAGGAACACTTTCTAAGCCTTCAAGTGGTGATATTATTGTAAATGGTGATAGCATTGCAAAATTACCTGATTTACATGCATCTTCTTTTAGAGCGACAAATTTAGGGTTTATTTTTCAATCATATAACCTTTTTAATGAACTTGATGTGATACAAAATGTTTCAATACCTTTAGTTCCTTTAGGATTTACACAAAAACAAATCAATGAAAAAGTAAGTATTGCGTTAAATCTTGCAAATATTGAACATAAGAAAAATGAAACAGTTTCAAATCTTTCAGGAGGAGAGAAACAAAGAGTTGCAATTGCAAGAGCTTTAGTAAATAATCCTGATATTATTCTTTGTGATGAGCCAACTGCAAACTTAGACAAAGACAATTCTTTAAAGTTTATAGAAGCAATGAGAAAGCTAAAAACTTTAGATAAAACAATCATTATTGCAACTCATGATCCAATTTTTGAAAATCTTGATTTTGTTGATGAAGTAATAAATATAAAAGATGGAGAAATAGTTTGAATAATGTACTTTTATCAAATGAAATTATTGTATTTTTATTCACGCAAGTAATACTTTTTATTTTACTTGCTATCTCTTTCTTTTATGCTTTATTTATTATAAAAAAATGGGATTATTCAAAAACTACACAAACACAATATAAGCTAGAAAAACGTTCGTATTTAGTGATTTTAATCATTACTTTTACCATGCTTATTAAAATATTTTTAATGCCCTATTTTGCTTATAGTATTGATCTTTTATCTCATATAGTTCCTGGAGCCATGTGTGCAGCTGGGGTTATTGATGCAAATGAATACGGTCAAACTCTTTTAGTTTTTAAAGTATTTCTGCTATTTTTCATAGGTATTTGGATGATTTTAAATAGCTTAGATTTAAAAGAAAAAACCTATCCTTATACAAAGAAAAAGTTTTGGTTTTTTATTTTTATTTTTATACTTGTTATTATTGAGTTAAGTCTTGATATTTTGTATTTGACAAATATATCTACAAAAGAGCCAGTATTGTGTTGTTCTGTGATTTTTGGAGCAAGTTCAACGGGTGATCAAATTCCATTTAATTTAAATACTACTATGCTTTTAGTGATTTTTTACTTGCTTTATTTTTTGAGTATTTTTGTTAATCTTCAAAAAAATATCTATTTAAATATAATTATAAATATACTATTTTTATATATTTCTTATTATGCAGTTACTTACTTTTTTGGAACATATATTTATCAACTTCCAACACACCAATGCCCATTTTGTATGCTTCAAAGAGAGTATTCTTATATTGGCTATTTTATATGGGGAACATTATTTTTAGGAACATTTTTTGCATTTGCATTTTCTAGTTTAAAACTAATAGTAAATAGATCACTTGATTATACTTTAAAATATTCACTAATTTTTAATGCTTTATTTGTATTTATTTGTACTTTTTATGTTCTAAAATACTATTTAGTAAATGGAGTTTTTTTATAAAAATATAAACTCCATGATTTAAATCTTAATCAACAACTTTTGTAAATTCTTCATAGAGTTTATTACTCAAAGGAGTTTCTAGTTTTAAAGTAGTTGATATTGGTTTATTCCCTTCATATTTTATAGTATTTGCTAAGCCTAAATATATAAAGCCTTGAGTTTTTTTATCAACTTGTGCAAATTTTCGCACAAAAATATGAAGTTTTATATTTAGTTTTTTATTGTTTATTAGTTTATTTCCATCTACACTATCTTGAGCAGTACTTGGTTTACTTTGATAGGTGAAAGTATCTTTTGATAAAAAGGCATTATCATAATATGATGATTTTGAAAACTTTTCTTTTTCTAAATTTATAAACAAAAAGAAATCGTCTTGATATTTTAAAAATCCACTTCCTCTAAAAGAAGAATGTATTTTATTAAAATTACAAAGCTGTGCAATATTTAGCATATTATATTTTGCAAAAAGTTTTAAAAATGGCAAACCATAATCTTTAGCTTCAAACTCTTTTTCATAACGCATAATTCCATAATCAATACTATCTTCAAATATTTTTTTGTATTCATTATTTAACAACATTGCCTCAAACTCTTTTGTTTTTGTAAGTTTGTTATTCTCATAATTTACAAGTTTAAGATACCTTGAAACTTGTGCTTTATCAAAGTAGTTTTGATTTAAGAAATTAAAACTATGTATTATAGTTTCTTTATTTATTTTATTTAGATATTTGCCAAGTATTTTAAAAGCTATTTTTTCATCTATGCTTTTGTTTGAAAGTAAGTATTTTAAAATCACAAACTCATAAACTCTTTTTATAGGAAGTAAATAATCAATAAATCTTATAGCTTTTATAAATACCTCATCTTTACATATTTGTTTTAAGTGCTCATTATCTTCAACTAAAGATAAAAATTCTATATACGACTTGCTATGGCTTATAAAAGCTAAAGGACATAGCATGTTTTCATAATGTAAATAATCAAGTAAAAAAACTCTTTTATTTTCTAAAATCTCTTTAAACTTATAGTACTGCTCTTTTAAATACTTTATATGATTAAAGTTTTGATTTGTAATTTGTTCTAATATTCTTTGCTTTGATATTTCATCCATTTTTATAAATACATTTTGCATATTTGCAAAGTTATTTTGAACAGATATTTTGATACTTTCTTTATCAATTATTTTATTTCCAGCTAATGCTAAAGCTATTAAATATGCTTTATTATGATTTCCAATGAAATCTAAAACAGTTAAAAACTCTTTATTTTTATACTTACGTAAACCACGACCAAGTTGTTGTATAAAAATAATAGGTGAAGAAGTTGGTCGAAGCATTAAAACAGTATTTATAGATGGAATATCAATACCTTCATTGAAAATATCAACTGTAAATATAACTTCTAAAGAGTTTGTATCATCTTCTAAGTTTTTAATAGCCTCTTCTCTTTTACTTATACTATTATCACTTAATAAATATGTTGAGCTTATACCTTTTTTATTAAACTGCTCACTCATGTAAAGGCAGTGTTTTTTTGAAACACAAAAAGCAATAACTTTTCTTTTTGAACCACTATGAGAATAGAAATTCATTTTTTCAACTATATAATCAACTCTTTTGTTTACATTTAAAACTCTAGCTATCTCATCAACTTTTGAAATATCAATATTACTATAATCAATACTATTAATATCACTAATTCCATAATAATGAAAAGGTGTTACAAGGCTATTTTCTAAAGCATCATTAAGTGTAATATCACAAGCAATGTTTTCATCAAATACTTTATAAACAGACTCTCCATCCATTCTATTTGAAGTTGCTGTTAAACCTAGAAGGAATTTTGTTTTAAAATAGTTTATTACTTTCATATAAGAGTTTGAAACAACATGATGTGCTTCATCAATAATTATATAATCAAAGTCATCTTTATTAAAAATCTCATAATTTAAACTCATAGTTTGAACAGTTGCAAATAAATAGTTTTTATCTAGCTCTTTTTTGTTTCCTGTATATAAACCACAAGTGAAGTTTTTATCTATTATTTTTTCAAAGCTTTGTTTTGCTTTTATTAAAATATTTTCTCTATGAACTATAAAAAGCAACCTTTTTGGTCTTACTGTTTTTACATCAAAAGCTGCAAGATAAGTTTTTCCTGTACCTGTTGCTGCAAGGGCTAAGGCTTTTATTTGTTTTTTCTTTCTTAAATCTTGAAGTTTTTGCAAGGCTTGTTTTTGCATATAGTTGCTATTTAAAGTATTTGAACTGTTTATATCACTTACTTTAAATACTTTTTGAAACTCTTGATTTTTCTTAAATTTTTCATACTCTAATAAAAACTCTTCACTAGCATTATATGAACTATTCCATAAAGCTTTAAACTCATTTAACACATCATTTAAAAACAAATCCTCTTTTTTAGATATTGTTTTTATATTCCATTCAATATTCGTTTTAAAAGCACTTGCTGTTATATTTGAAGAACCTAATAATATTTCGTAAACCTCATCAAATTCAAAGATATAAGCTTTTGAATGAAAGCCGATATTACTTAAAGAACTATCATATATTTTAAGCTCAATATTTTTAAACTCTTTTATTTTCCTCAAGGCCTCAACTTGAGTAAAATTTAAATATGTAGAAGTTAAAACTTTTCCTTTAACACCTTTTTCTTCCAAAGTTTTTAAGCTATCTAACAACAACTGTAATCCTGAGAAATTAATAAATGCAACATTAAAAATAAAACTATTACAAGTTTTAAGTAAATCTTCTAAATGATTATGAAAGTTTGTAGTTTGATTGTTTGTAATTAGTGTATTCAAAAAAAGCCTTATGATTATTGTTTATTATAATTAAATGAAACGTAATCTATGCTAAAATCCTTTTATGAGCAAAGACAATACAATATACTACTTAACATTTGAAAATATAAAAGATACAGATATTCTTTTTAATGATATTTATTCAAATGAAGATACAAACTACTACTTTTGTGATGATTTTTCAAAAGACTTTTATATATATTTAGCACGTTGTGGTTTTATTTGCACTTCTACTATTTACCAAGATAAGCTTTATTTATTACCTGAAATGCAATTTGAATATGCCCTTTTAGATTTTGAGAATCTTCATATTAGTAAAAAAGTAAAAAAACTAATAAAACAAGATGATTATGAATTTACATCAAATACAAGATTTAAAGAAGTAATTGAAAAAATAGATGAATATCACGAACCAAATTGGTTAATAGGTGAATACAAAAGCTTACTTATCAACTTACATAAAACTTATGATAACAATGATTTTAAGCTTGTTTCTTATGAAATAATAGATAAACATACAAAACAATTAATAGCTGCAGAAATTGGCTATAAAATCTATGATACTTATACTTCGCTGACAGGCTTTAGCTCAAAAGATAAAAAATATAATAATTATGGAAAACTACAATTAGTCTTGCTAGCACAAGAGTTGCAAAAAGAAGGCTTTTCCTTTTGGAATTTAGGTCATCCATATATGCAATATAAGTTTGATTTAGGAGCTGTTAAATACTCAAGAAATGATTTTTTAAAAAGATGGTTACCTAAGGTTTTTATTTAAACATTTGTTTCAAATACTAATTATGATATATTGATTAAATAACTTAAATAGGCTTCTATATGAATATAATAATATTTTTCGTTTTTATAATATTTGTCTCTAGTTTTACTTTGAATGCAAAGAACAATAAACTAAATAAAATAATAGAAAATAACGAATTAAAAGTTTGCATTTGGCCACAATATTATGGAATATCCTATATAGATAAAAGAACTCAAAAGTTAAGCGGAATTGATAGTGATTTAGCAAAAGAGTTAGCAAAAGAGTTAAAAGTAAAACTCAAATTTGTAGAGAGTTCTTTTCCAACTTTAATCAATGATATAAAAAATGATAAATGTGATATTGCAATGTTTGCAATAGGTAATACAAAAAAAAGAGCCCAACACTTAAGATTTACAAGTGCACATTTACAAAGTGATATTTATGCAATTACTACAAAAACTAATAAAAATATTAAAACATGGGAAGATATTGATAAACCTAATATTGTCGTAGCTGTTGCAAAGGGAACTTATCATGAACCAATAATGAAAAATAGATTAAAAAATGCCAAACTTCTTGTAATAAAAGGTTTTAAACAAAGAGATGAGGAAGTACAAGCATCAAGAGCAGATGTTTTTATGACGGACTATCCTTACAGTACCAAAGTACTTAATAAAACTTCATGGGCAAAATTAATCAAACCTCCCAAAACTTATCACTTAACATCTTATGCTTGGGCTATGGCTTACAATAATGATGAATTTTATAATGCAGTAGAGAGTTTTATAAGCAGTATAAAAAAAGATAATCGATTAAAAAATCTTGCAATAAAAAATGGCTTAGAGCCTATAATAAAATTGAACTAAAAAGAAAGTATATGTTAAGAAAACTAGCTACAAAAGATGTAAACTTAATTATATTTGGTTCTTTAACTATTTTAATTATTATAATACTTGGAATAGTATCATCTGCACAAATCCTGAAAAAAGAAGCTATTGACAATCAATTAGAGATTTCTTCTTTAAATGGAAAATATTTAGCTGAAAACTTAAATCAAAATATGCATAATATTGAAATACTTATAGAAAATATTTCTAGTATAATAGATACAAAAGAGAGTCAAAGACTTACGAATATTAGACTACATAATATTCTAGAAAGATTTCCTATTATTCGTTCAATAAATATCTTAGATAAGAATAAAATCATTTATAGCTCAAATGATTTAAACCTAGGTTTGATTATCAATGATTATCTTTTCTATCCCAAGCCCTTACTTCAAAGTAATATACTTAGAGTTTCTTATCCATGGTTAGGAAGAGATTTTATTTCAGGTACAAATGTATTAGGAGAAGATGATATACCAGAAGATAACTTATCTTTTATACCTATTTTAAAAGACACTTATATAAATGACAAAAAATATAGCGTAATTATAAATTTAAATTCTGATTTTATTCTTAGTAAGTTTAAAGAAAGAAGTGCAAATAATATGTTTGAAATTACCTTATCAAGAACAGATAATATTCTTTTACTATCTAATAAAAATATTAACTCTATAGGAAAACAACAAAAAATAAGTTCTTTACTTCAAAATGCATTTGATTTAAATATTTCTACAGGAATTGAAGAAATTAATAACACTAAGAAAATAGTTACATATACATTAACTCAGGATTATCCTTTTATCATTAGTTTACACTTAGATTATAAAGAAAGTTTAATTTCATGGAATCAAAAAAGTTATAAATTCTTTTTTATATCTATTAGTATTGTTGTTATTTGTATAATCATTGTTTTGATATTGATTTTAGTATATAAAAAAAGTAAAGAAAAAGAAATACAATTACAAAAATTACAGCTAGAAAACCAAGAAAAATTCAAACATTTGTTTCAAGATTCACATCTAATGACAGCAATTCTTGATAATAAGGGAAGAATCTTAGATATTAATGGTTCTTTATTAGAGTTTTTAAATGCACAATTAAAAAATACAATAGATAAATCTTTTTGGAATTTAAGTTGTTGGGAATATGAAGAAAAAAGTTTTTTTAGAAGACTCTTTATTAAAAATGATTCAAATATAAATATAAAAAAAGAGATAAAAGTACTAGATAAACTCAAAAAAGAAGCAATAATTGAAATTAATATTTTTGCAATTAATAAAGATACAGAAAATTATAAATATATTTCAATTGCCCAAGATATTACGCAAAGAAAAGAAAGAGAAAAAAAACTTTTACAAGCATACACTGTTTTTGATAATACACAAGATGGTATTGTAATTACGGATAGATATACAAATATTGTTGATGTTAATTCTGCTTTTGAACGTATAACCGGGCATTCTAAAAAAGAAATATTAGGTAAAAGTATTAGAATATTAAAATCAGACGTGCGAAATGAAGATTTTTATATAAATATGTGGAATAATCTTAATAATTACAATTATTGGGAAGGTGAAATTACAAATTTAAAAAAAGACAAGAGCCTTTATACAGAATGGCTTACAATTAATTCAATATTAGATAAAAATTTACAAGTGATAAACTATATAGGAATATTTAGTGATATAAGTAAAGAAAAAGAAAAAGAGTACTTGTTAAAAGAACAAGAATCTGTTATTTATCAACAATCAAAAATGGCCTCTATGGGTGAAATGATTGAAAATATTGCACATCAATGGAGACAGCCTTTATCTGTAATTTCAACAGCTGCAACTGGAATTAAAATGCAAAAAGAGTTTAATATATCAAATGAAGAAGATGAAATAAAAAGCCTTGATTCAATTAATGAAGCAGCTCAATATTTGTCTGAGACAATCGAAGATTTTAAACATTTTCTTAGTAATAACAAAGAATTAAAAGAGTTTTCTTTAGAATCTTGTTTTACATCTGCGATAAAACTTACAAGTTCGAAACTAAAAAATAGAGACATACAAATTATACAAAATATAGATGATATTAAAATCTACGGATTAAGAAATGAACTTATCCAAGTTATTATAAATATAATTAACAATGCAAGAGATGCACTTGATGAGCTAGAAATAGAGGATAAATATATATTTATAAACTCAAGAACTAATAAAAAAAATGTACTTATAGAAATAAAAAACAATGGAGATATAATTCCCAAAGAGATTATAAATAGAATCTTTGAACCTTATTTTACGACAAAACATCAATCACAAGGAACGGGGATAGGTCTTTATATGAGTAGTGAGATTATTACAAATCATATGAATGGTTCACTTACTGTTAAAAATGAAAATTTTATTTACAATGATATAGAATATCAAGGTCCATGTTTTAAAATTGAAATTCCTATTTAAATAAAAGAAGTCTTAATTTTCTAAATTTGGAATAGTTACTATAAACAATGCACCTAAATCAGTATTTTTAACTTCGATTAAACCTTTTAGATGTTTATCAATAATAGTTTTTGTAATATAAAGACCTAAGCCAGTACCACTTGCAGGTCCTTTTGTAGTAAAATATGGTTCAAAGATTCTATCCATAATTTCTTCTGCTATTCCACCTGCATTATCTTCTATTTCCAAAACTAAAGAAGTATCTTGATTATAAATTTTTATCGTAATAAAAGGATTAGCTATTAACTCTGTAGCTGCTAATAATGCATCTTTTGCATTATTAATTATATTTATTAAAACTTGTAATAATTCATTCTCATAAGTTAAAATATCAGAAGTATCAGAAGTGCTTATATTAAAATTAATATTGTTACTTCTTAGTGTTTCAGAGTTTAGTTTCTTTATTTTTTCTATTATCTTATTTCCATTTGTTTGTGCAAGAATTTTATTATTTTTAAAAAAGTTTTTAAAATCTTCAATAGTTTCAGATAAATATTGCGCTGATTCATTAATCATATCAAGACTTTTAATTTCATCTTCTTCACTTATTGCATAAAATTCTTTTTGCATTTTAATTCCAGTTGCAGCTGTCGAGATAACGGATAAAGGCTGTCTCCATTGGTGAGCAATGATAGAAATCATTTCTCCCATTGCAGCATGTCTTGCTTGAACAAGCATAATATCTTCTTGTTTTTTTAGTTTTTCTTCCATTTTTATTTTTTCATCAATATTAGTTTCAACGGCTATGTAATTTATAATATTCTTTTTTTCATCAAAAATTGGACTAATTGCTACTGCCATCCAAGAAATCTTTTTAGATTTTGATAAATTTTTTAATATCCCAGTCCATGTATCTCCATTTGAAATACTATTCCATATTTCAGAATACTCTTTAGGACTTGTAAATCCTGATTTAAAAACAGAAGGTCTCTCCCCTATTAATTCTTCTTTTGAATACCCACTACTTGATATTAATTCTTTATTTACATATGTAATATGACCATCTTTATCAGTGATAATAATAGAAACAGGTAGTTTATCTAATGCAGTATCATAAAGATGCAGTTTCTCTTTTTTTTCTTTTTCTTTTGTTATATCAACAACAGATAAAAGATACATACTTTTATTGTTAAGTTTTGTAATTTCATGAGTTACTCTAATCCATTTAATCTCACCTTTTATACTTTTGATTGATATATCAAAAAAAGTACTATTATTACTTTTTACCCAAGAAATAAAACTATTCATCTGATTCATATTCTTAAAAAAAGAGAAAAAATAAATATTTCTTCTACTTTCTAGAAAATTGAAAATTTCAAAAGCGTGTTTATTATACCTATGAATATAATATTCATTATCTAAAACAAGATAACCAATTGGGGCATTCATAAAAAGAAGCATAAGTTCTTCTTCTTCTGCTTGTAATAATACAGTTTCTTGATCTCTTAATTCTTGATTCTGTAACTCAAGTTCAATCTGGTTTACGTGTAGTTCTTCTATAACTTCTTTAATATCAATAGAGTCTATATTAATTTCTTCTTTATTTTCTAATACATCTAGTGCTCTTTGTCTTAAAGATTTCATGAACTCTCCTATTTTAATTATTATAGAATAAATAAGCTTTGAATAGCTAAGTTATGGTATCATACATTCAACAAAAGGAGAATATTATTTTGGATAAGATAGAAGAAAAAATGATGATTTAATAGTAATTGGAATTGGTGCAAGTGCTGGAGGTTTAGAAGCATTGCAATCTTTTCTAAAAAATGTAGAAATCAATACAAACTTTGCTTATATTGTTGCTCAACATTTATCTCCAACATATAAAAGTTTGATGGTTGATTTACTAGCTAAAGACTCTCCTATTAAAATTAAAGAAGCAGTTAGTAATGAATTAATAGAATCAAATATTATGTATATTTGTCCTCCTAATAAAAATATCTTAGTAGAAGGTAATCACATAGTATTAATGGATCCTAAACAATTAACATATGGTCCAAAACCTTCTATAAATATTCTTTTTGAATCAATTGCAGCAAGTAAAGAAAACAAATCTATTGGTATAATCTTAAGTGGAACAGGAAGTGATGGCTCTCGTGGAATTAGAGCTATTAAAGCTGAAGGTGGTTTTACAATTGCACAGCAACCTCAAAGCTCTAAATATGATGGAATGCCTAATTCTGCTATTAATACAGGAAATGTAGATTTAATCTTGGATGTTGAAGTAATGGCAAAGGAAATAGCTGAAATTGTAAACTATCCTGACAAAAATAAACCTGCTAGTATAATGAACGAAGAAACACAAGTTTACAAAAATATTTTAGCAAAATTACATAGAAATAAAAATATTGATTTTACATTATATAAATCCTCTACTGTAAACAGAAGAATTCAAAGAAGAATGGCAGCTTTAAAAATTACAAATTTAAGCACTTACTCAGAGCATATAACAAACAACTCAGAAGAAATCGAAGCACTTTTCAATGATATTTTAATTGGTGTAACGTCATTTTTTAGGGATAAAGATGCTTTTTTAGAACTTCATCATCAACTTGAAAAACTAATTAAAAGAAAAGATAATAAGCATATTCGTATTTGGACACCTGGATGTTCTACAGGTGAAGAAGCCTATACAATTGCAATGGTTTTAAGTGAAATCTTAGATAAAGACTTTGAAGATTATAAAATCCAATTATTTGCAACAGATATTGACGAAATATCTACATCTTTTGCAAGAATGGGAAGATATCCAGAAAGTGCATTAATTGACATTGATAAAAGCTTTGTAAAAAAATATTTTACAGTTAAAAATGATGAATATGAAATAATTAAACCAATTAGAGATATGTGTATTTTCTCTAAGCATGATATTACAAATGATCCAGCATTTATGAGACTTGATTTAATTGTTTGTAGAAACCTTTTAATTTACTTTACAGCAGAACTACAACAAAGACTTTTCCCAATGTTCCATTATTCATTAAATGAGAAAGGTATTTTATTTTTAGGAAAATCAGAATCAATCGGCTCTTTTAATAATCAATTTAAAATTATCGATAAAAAATGGAAACTCTATGAAGCCGTGTATATGGGACAAAAAGTAGCCCCATTAATGCCAAAATCATTCAAAGCTTCAACTACATACAAAAGATATGAACTTGAAAGAGAAAGCAATAAAAGTATTCCAACTGTGTCTGAAATGATGGTTGATCATATTCAAAGACATATAATGCCTATGTGTATAGTTGTAAATGATGTTTCAGATATGATTTTTATAAAAGGTAGAAATCCTTATTTAGTACACCCTGAAGGAGAAATGACTCAAAATGTATTTAAAAATATACATAGTGATTTATCAGTTGAATTAAGAGCAGGACTGCACGATTGTAAAAAAGATCCAAATATTGTTAAAACTCAATTTACAAAAGTAGCACTTGCAGAACAAAATAAATTTGTAAGAATGGTAATTGTTCCTCTAGATAATTCCCTTACAAATGATTTATTTTTAGTTTGTTTTCAAGAAGAAGAAAAAGAAAATTTAAAAAGCTATGACATTATTGATAATATAAATAATAATAGTGAAGAAGTTGAAAGATTAAATTTAGAATTAGCAAGAACAAGAGAGCATTTACAAACAGTAATTGAAGAACTTGAAACTTCAAATGAAGAAATGCAAAGTTTAAATGAAGAACTTCAAAGTTCTAATGAAGAACTTCAAAGTTCAAACGAAGAACTAGAAACTACAAATGAAGAACTTCAATCTACAAATGAAGAACTTCAAACAGCTTACACAGAAATGCGTGCTATGTACGAAGAAAGAGATACAGACGCACAAAGAATGTGAGTAATAAAAGATGACGTTGAAAACACTAATGTTAGACTACAAATTGTTTTAAATTCAGCAAAAGTTGGAATATTTGAATATGATGTAGTTGAAAGAAAACATGTTTATCTAAATACACATTGGTCAGAAATCTTTGGATTTGAAAAGAATTATATAGAAAGTAATACAAGAGATATAATGGCTTGGTATGAAAATAGAATTCATGTAGATGACTTAGAAAAAAGAACAAGATTATATGAAAAACTTCTTCTTGGAAAAATAGATGAATACAATTTAGAAATAAGAGTATTAAATAGTTCAGATGAGTACAAATGGGTTAAATCATTCTCTAAAGCAGTAAAAGAAAGCGAAGGACAATCTGTTAAAAAGATTATTCATACTTTAGTTGATATTTCAAATGAAAAAGAAAAGACATTTGAAGTTGAAGCTTTAAAAAACAAATTAAAAGAATTAGATACAAAGAAATAGAGTTTAAACTTCTATTTCTTTGACTACAAATTATATTTTAAATAAACCTTATCAATTAACATTTATGTAATACAAAAAAACAAATAACTTTATTATAATACAATATTAAAATTAAGGATAATAAATGAAAATAGGTATTTCTTCTTGCCTTTTAGGTACACAATGTAGATACGATGGTGGACATTCAAAAGATGGATTTATTGTAAAACAGCTTAGTAAGTATTTTGATTTTGTTCCATATTGTCCTGAAAAAATGATTTTCCCAACTCCTAGAGAAGCCATTAGATTAACTAGAAAAGATGGCATAATAAAAGTTAAAACATCAACAACAAATTTAGATGTTACAAAAGAAGTTCATGATATTTCTAAGCAAATAGCAGATGAAATTCAAGAAGAAGAATTATGTGGTTTTATCTTTAAATCAAAATCTCCAACATGTGGAATGGAGAGAGTTAAACTATATCCTGAAAATAAATCAGGTCAAAGTGAGAATGTTGGTGTTGGAATATTTGCAGGAAAAGTAAAAGAGAAATATCCACTTTTACCAGCTGAAGAAGAAGGACGATTAAATGATGCTTGGCTTAGAGAAAATTTTCTTATGCAAATATTTGCATACAAGCATATTTTTGAATTTTTAAATTCAAACCCAAGTATAAATGATTTAGTACAGTTTCACACTTCTTATAAATATTTAATTTATGCAAAATCACATGAAGCATATAAAGAGCTTGGAAAAATTGTAGCAAATCATGATAAAAGAGATATAAAAGTTGTTTTAGAAGAGTACAAACATTCATTTTTAAGAGCAATTTATGAAAAAGGTACTATTTCAAATACTTATAATGTAGTTTTACACATTTATGGATACTTTAAAAAACTTATTTCTCAAGAAGAAAAAGAAGAATTATTAGAAGCATTTGAAGAGTTTAAAAATGAAATTATTCCTTTTATTGCAGTTATAAAATTATTAAACCTTTACACTAAAAGATTTAATATAGAGTATCTTAAAACACAAAAGTTCTTAAATCCATACCCAAAGGAATTAGCACTTAGATCAACAATATTGGCGTATAAATGAGTCAAGTATTATGGTTTAGAAGAGACCTTAGAATAGAAGATAATGCAATACTTTCTAACGCAAAAGGGAAAGTATTACCTATTTTTATTTTTGATAAGAATATTTTAAAATCACTTTCAAAAGATGATATGAGAGTTAGTTTTATATATAAGTCTGTTTTAGGCTTAAAAGAAAAACTTAAAAACATTGGTCTGGATTTAGCAATATTTTTTGATGAACCTGTAAATGTATTCAAAAAACTTGTTGAAAAAGGCTTTGATGAAGTTTTATGCTCAGTTGATTTTGACTCTTATGCAAAAACAAGAGATGAAAAAATAGAAGAAATAATTCCAATGAGAAGGTTTCTTGATTCGTTTATTTTAAATCCAAATGACCATTTGAAAAAAGATGGAACACCATATAAAGTATTCACACCTTTTTACAACTCTTTAAAACTTATTACTTCTTCAAACAATATTGAAGAGCTAAAAAGAAATGAAACTCTTCAAAAATCTATTTTTGATTATGATTTTATTCCAAGTTTAAAACAAATGAACTTTGAAGAACAAGAATTACCAGATTTTTTAGAACTTGAGGCTTATGAATTATTAAAGCAATTTAAAGAAAAAATAAATGATTATAAAGTTCAAAGAGATTATATTTACGTAAATGCAACATCAAATATATCTGTTCATTTAAGATTTGGTTTAATATCTCCTAAACAAGTATTTAATTATTTTAAATCTTTTAACGATGAAAATAGTGAATTCTTTATACGAGAGATTTTTTGGAGAGAATTTTATAACTACATACTAGTTCATTATCCATATTCAGAACACTCAAACTTTAATAATATCGAGCTTTCATGGAATGAAAATGAAGATGATTTTAATAAATGGTGCGAAGGTAAAACAGGAATTCCAATAATTGATGCAGCAATGATTCATCTAAATAAAACAGGAACAATGCATAATCGTTTAAGAATGATTGTTGCATCGTTTTTAACAAAAAACCTTTTTATTGATTGGAAAAAGGGTGAAAAATACTTTGCATCAAAACTTTTAGATTATGAAGCTTCTTCAAATATTGGAGGTTGGCAATGGGGTGCTAGTACAGGCGCTGATGCTAGTCCATATTTTAGAATATTTAATCCGTATTTACAATCAAAAAAATTTGATAAAGATGCTATTTTTATCAAAAGCGTACTTCCACAATTAAAAGACTTAGACGCTAAACTTTTTCATATAGAAAATGGCGCATCATCAAATTTATTTGTAGATTATCCAAAAAGTATGGTTGATATTTCATTGTCAAGAAAACAAGCTATTGAAAAATTTAAAAGAGCGAAAAATGAGCACTGATATTAAAGATATTGCAGTTGTAGGTTCTGGTATTGGAGGAGCTTTAATTTCTGCACTTAATAAAGATAAGGATTTAATACTTTTTGAAAAAGATATAAACCTTGGAGGTTGTGCAAGTACATTTAAAAAGAAAGGAAACTATTTTAATGCAGGAGCTACAACATTTGTAGGTTATGAAGATAATCATCCAATAAAAAACATCTTTGATAAAGCTTCTTTCGTACCAGATATCAAAAAAAGTGAAATTGCAATTAGAATTATTCAAAATGGAAAAACACTTGACAGAGTAAAAGACTTTGAAGAGTTCTTAGAAAATTTAAATGAAATTTATCCACATAAAAACAATAGAATATTTTGGACAAAAATAAGAGACCTAGATGCTAGATTTTGGCAATTTAAAGATTTATATTTTGCAAAACATTCTTTATCTTCATATATTAAAACAATTAGCTCAAACTTAAAACTTTTTTCAATTTTTGGTTTTGATATATTAAAAAGTGCTGATTCCTTTATAGATGAAACTTTAAATGATATTACAAAAGAGTATAAAGATTTTATTAATTCACAGCTTTTAATAACACTTCAAACAACTTCAAATGAAGTGTCATTGATATCTTTGGCACTTGGATTATCTTATCCTTTTCATGATGTTTTTTATGCAAATGGTGGAATGGGAGCAATTTTTGATGGCTTATTAAAAGATATAGATGTTCACTCAAAAGAAGAGATTTTAAATATCAAAAAAGAGAAAGATTTTTTTAGAATTATTTCAAATAAAAATGAATACAAATCAAAAAAAGTGATTTTAAATAGTACAGCATATGATAGTTCAATTCTTTTTGATGATGAACAAATTAAAAAATATTACAATAGTTTCTCATTTTCAGACCAAAGTGCTTTTGTTATTTATATGTCTTTGAAAAAAGAGAATATTAAAGAAGAACTTTTACATCATTATCAAATTATTTTAGATGAGAATATTCCAAACTCTATTTCAAACTCTTTTTTTATTTCTATTTCAAGTTTAGATGATAAAAAAATGTCAAGTGATTCATATAGTATTACAATTTCAACTCATACAAAAGCACTTTATTGGAAAAACCTTTTACAAGAAGATTATGAAAAACAAAAAACACTTACTCAAGAGTTTATTGTAAATGAGTTTTTAAAAAACTTCACATCAATAAAAAAAGAAGATATAAAAAACTGCGTTAGTGCAACGTCTAAAACCTTTAAAAGATATATAAATAGGTATAATTGCGGAGGAAAAGCAATTACAATCAAAAATATTTTGCAAACACCTTCTTGTAATACTCCTTTTGAAAATCTTCATAATGTAGGAGATACTATTTTCGCAGGTCAAGGTTGGCCAGGTATCGCTCTTGGTGTTGAGATATTAAATAAGGAACTAAATGACTAGTGTAAAACTAAAAATATCAAAACTTGATTGGTTATATATTATTATAATTGGTGCATTTTTTGGGTTTTTCATTTCACTTTTTTTATATTTAATTAACAGTAATTTAAAAGAGTTCTCAACTATTATTTACGGAACAGCTAGTGCAGTTTGTGTTTCTCTTAGTGCATTTATTTTTATTACTATCTCAAATGATTTTATACTTCCAAAGCTTCAAGAAAAATTCTGGTACATGATTTCTTTTATTTTTTCTTTTCTTTCTGGATTTTTAGGTTTTACAAGTTCTTATTTTCTATTTTCTTTTTCTGATTTTGCAATAATAGATTTTATTAGACCTATTTGGCTTTATATTGCCATTATTATTGGCTTTTTTACAGTTTTAATTGGAGTTATTCTTCATCAATTTATTTCAATGAAATATAAAAATGAAGCTATTAAAAGTGAAGTTCTAGAATCAAAAATAAAAGCTTTAGAAAATGAATTAAATCCTCATTTTTTATTTAATGCACTAAATTCAATATCAGAATTAATTTATCAAGACCAAAAAAAAGCAGAAAAAGCAACACTTGATTTATCAGTTTTTTTAAGAAATGCAATTACTAAAGACACTTTAATAACTTTTGATGCTGAAATTAAAATGGTTGAAACATATTTAGAAATTGAAAATATAAGATTTGAAAATAATATAAAAATGCATCTTGATATACCTTCTGATGATTTAAATATTATGGTTCCTAAATTCTCAATTCAATTACTTGTTGAAAATGCGATAAAACACGGTTATTTACAAAAAGAGCTAAATGTTTATATAAGTTCAAAAGATAAAACTATTGAAGTTTGTAATGATGGATTAATATCAAAAAATATTAAATTTGGAACAGGATTAAGTAATTTAGCTACAAGATTAAAGCTTTTAAAAATTGGTTACTTGGATAAAGAGATACAAAATGATAAAATGGCTTTTATAATTAAACTTAAAAAATAAAAAGGTAATAAATGAAAGTACTTATTGTTGATGATGAGAAACTAGCACTTAGTAGATTAAAAAGAATATTAAATGAAGAAGGTATTTCAAATATTCATGAATGCAATAACCCAATTGATGCTATAAAAATTGCAACAAAATCAAAGTTTGATGTTGCATTTTTAGATATTTCAATGCCTACTATGAGTGGGCTTGAACTTGCAAATACAATTTTAGAAATGAATCCTAATATTTTTATAGTTTTTCAAACAGCTTTTGATGAATATGCACTTGAAGCTTATAAAACAGGGGGTTTAGATTATTTATTAAAACCTATTTCAAATGAATCAATAAAAAAATCTCTTGAAAAAATTAAAAGATTTATGAATACTTCAAATAATGAAAGTACTTCTACAAATGAAGTTAGTAAAAAAATTGTAGCTAAAAGAGGTTCAAAAATTTATATGATAGATATTGATGATATTTACTATATAAAAGCAGACCTTGATGAAGTAATAATTAGAACAAAAGATACGGATGCATATGTGCGAAAAAAAATGCAAGATATGCAAGAGGTACTAAAAGGAAAAAACTTTTTTAGAGTTCATCGTTCATACATTGTAAATGTAGATAAAATAAAATCTATGAAAAGTGTTGAACAATCAAAATTAGAAATATCTTTTATAAATATTGATGATATCGTAACAAGCTCAAAAGATGGAGCTAAAGATTTTAGAGAGTATATTGAAGAGAGAAGTTTATAAAATTTTCAGATAAAAAAGAGTAAAATCTCCTTAATTCCAGTTAATTAAGGAATCTTATGGATTCGATACAAAAAGAAAACATATTACTTAAAATAATTAAATATACTCCTACTATTTTAATCCTCTTAAGCTCAATTTTCATCACAACTTATATTACATCAAAGTATGATAGTACATTAAAAGAAGAACAAAAACAAATCAAAAAAGATTTTTTAGAATCAAATAAGAATAGAATAAAAGTTGAAATAGACTCTTTAGCTAGACTAATAAATAATAAAATTATAAATGAAGATAAACAACTAAAAGATGATTTACAAGATAAAATAAATCTAGCAACTAAAATAGCTACAAATATTTATGAAAAGAATAAAAACAAGCTATCAAAAGAAGAGATAATTTATCATATAAAAAATTCTATTGAAGCTTTAAGATTCAATGATGGTCAAGGATATTTTTCTATACATACATTAGAAGGTATAAATATTCTTCAACCAGTGCATAAAGAGTACCAAGGAACTTCTGTATTAAATAAAAAAGATTTAAGAGGGGAATACACTGTAAAAAAAGCTATAGAAATTGCTAAGACTAAAGGTGAAGGATTTATGTCTTGGTATTCTAATAAACCAGATGATAAAACTAAACAATTTGAAAAGCTTGGAATTATAAAAAAAATTGAACCATATAATCTAATTATTACAACAGCAAGATTTAAAGATGATTATAAAAAACAAATCAAAAAAGAAGTATTAACACTTTTAGAAGTTTTAAACCAGAGTGATCATGGTTTTATTTTTGTTATAAACGCGAAAGGAGATTTACTATCAACTGCTACTAAATTAGCAAATATTAAAGATGCAAAGCATGATTTTTTAAAAGAATATAAAAACTTCTTAAAATCTAATAATAAATCTGTGTATATAGAATATCAATTTTCAGAACTTAATGAAGAAAAATATTTAAAAATATCATATTTAAAAAAAATACCTATATTTGATTGGGTTATTGCTACAGGATTTAATTATGATGGTATTAATTTATTAGTAAATAAAAAACAAAAAGAATTAGAAGAAGAATATGATAATGAAATATTAACTATTTTTACAATTTCAATAATTGTAACTTTGA
Source organism: Poseidonibacter parvus (assembly GCF_001956695.1). Lineage (NCBI taxonomy): Bacteria > Pseudomonadati > Campylobacterota > Epsilonproteobacteria > Campylobacterales > Arcobacteraceae > Poseidonibacter > Poseidonibacter parvus. Next base: position 292,569 of record NZ_CP019070.1, on the reverse strand, counting down.
TACTTTTAATACTATCAATAATTTTATCAAAGTTTATAGAGAATATATTCTATGATTATAAACAAAAACTAATAGAACAAGAGACTTTAAAACTCGAATCAATGCTAGAGGAATTCAATCTAATCATAGATAATTTACCAATGATGATGGTACTAAAAGATACAAAAAACAATATTATTACTGTAAATAAAGCTGTAGCGAATTCTCTTAAACACAGTGTAAAAGAGTTGAAAAATATTCCATTGAAGACAATTTTTCCTGAAGATTATGAAAAATATTATGAAGATGATTTAGAAATTATAAAAACAAAAAAAGAAAAAATTGGAGTTATTGAATATCTTTCTACAAGAAAAGGGAAAAGAGTATTAGAAACTTCTAAAATTCCAATATTCAATAAAGAAGGTGAAGTTCAAAATATTATAATATTTATTCTAGATGTAACAGAAAAAGAAGCTTTAAAAGAAGATAACCAGAAAAAAGAAGTATTACTATATCAACAAAGTAAAATGGCAACAATGGGAGAAATGATTGCAAATATTTCACATCAATGGAAACAACCATTATCGACAATTACTATGGCATCAACAGGTGCTAAACTACAACAAGAAATGGACTGCTTAGATCCTAAACAATTAACAGATGAATTAGATACAATAACTCATTCAGCACAATACATGGCTCAAACAATAGATGACTTTAGAAACTTCTTTAATCCAAACTCTAATAATTTGAAAGAATTTGACCTATCTTCTCCTTTTGAAAAAACATTAAAACTTTTAATGCCAAAATTTAAAACTCAAGATATTGAGGTTATTAAAGAGATTGAAGATGTACAAATTAAATCTTTAGAAAATGAAGTAATCCAAATATTAATTAATCTTCTAAATAATGCAAGAGATGAATTAATAAAGTATAAACAAAGAAGATTGATTTTTATAAAAGCTAAAAAAGAAAATGATAGTTTAATTCTAGAAATTAAAGATAATGCAAAGGGAATAGATAAGGAAATTAAAGACAAAATTTTTGATGCATATTTTACAACAAAAGAATCTAATGAAGGTACAGGATTAGGTCTTTATATGTGTAAAGATATCTTAGACAAACTTTTTGATGCAAATATAAAAGTAGAAAATGAAACTTATACTTATGAAAATGAAGAATATACTGGAGCAAAGTTTACAATACAAATCAAATTGTAAGTTTATTAAACAACATAAATATACTACTAATGAGTTTTAATTATATTATAATCTAACAAATAAAAGATTTTCAAAGGAGTATTCCATGAAAACAGTAGCAATAGCAGGTTCAAGTGGATTTGTTGGTACGAATTTAAAAAGAGTATTTGAAGCAAAAGGCTTTAAAGTTCTTGGAATTAAAAGAGAAGAATTAAAAGATAATAAAAAACTCATATCTATTATTGAAGAAGCTAATATACTTATAAATCTAAGTGGTGCTAATATTATAAATAGATGGACGCAAAAATATAAAAAACTTTTAAGAAGTAGTAGATTAGATACTACAAATGCTTTAGTAAATGCTATGAGTGAAGCAAAAAATAAACCTGAAGTTTTTATTTCTACATCAGCAGTTGGTATTTATAAAAATGATGCTTGTTATGATGAACAAAATTATAAATATGAAGATGACTTTTTAGGAAATCTTTGTAAAGATTGGGAAGAAGCTGCTCTAAAAGCAAAAAATCTAGATGTAAGAACTGCAATTTTTAGATTTGGAATAGTTTTAGGAGATGGTGGGGCAATGGCTAAAATGCTAACACCTTTCAAACTAGGGCTTGGTGGAACGATTGGAAATGGACAGCAAGATTTTTCATTTATTCATATTGATGATTTAACAAATGCCTATGAACATGTGTGTGAAAATAGTTCATGTGAAGGTATTTACAATCTTACAGCACCAAGACCAACTAATAATTATAAATTTACAAAAGCTCTTGGAAAGGTTCTAAATCGTCCAACTATTTTGCCAATACCAGAGTTTGTTTTTAATTTAATATTTAGTGAAGGTGCAAAAGTTTTAACAGATGGACAGTGTGTTACTCCAAAGAGATTATTAGATAGTGGTTTTGAATTTAAATATAAAAGTATAGATGAAGCATTAACACATCTAATCAAAAAGAGTTAAAATGAAAACATTTCAAAAAACAACTTTAATAAATTGTGAAATACAAGAACTTTTTGATTTTCATACAAATATGAAAAATCTTGAAGCAATTACACCTTTAAATATGGATTTTGAACTAATCAACAAAGATTTTGTTCCACATGAAGGTGGAGTTGTAAAGATAAGAACTGTAAAAAATTTTATTCCAACATCTTGGGAAGTAAAAATTGATAAACTACAAAGTCCAAATTTATTAGTTGATATTGCGATTAAATCGCCTTTTAAATATTGGGAACATTCTCATATTTTTACAAAAAAAGGCTCGCTTTGTGAACTTAAAGATGTAGTTAAATATAAACTTCCTTTTGGAAAATTTGGAGAACTATTTGATTTTTTTATTCAAAAAGAATTAAAAGATATGTTTGAATATAGACATTCAATTACAAAAGGTCTTTTAGAACCTAGAAAAATATAAAACAACAATTTTACTATACAAGATAACTCAAGAAACCAATAAAATACCATATAAAATAAGAATAAAGGTAATATCTTGAAAAAAGCTGTTGTATTAATGAACATGGGTGGTCCAAATAATTTAGACGAGGTTGAAGTTTTTCTAAAAAATATGTTTAATGACAAATATATTATTGGAGCGCCTCAGCCAATTCGAGCAATGATTGGTTTATTAATTACTACTCTAAGAAAAAAAGAAGCAAAAGAAAACTATGCCGAACTTGGAGGTATGTCACCAATTGTAGGACATACAAAAAGATTAGTAAGACGTTTAAACAAAACTCTTGACGCTGATGTTTTTTATAAAATGAGATATACACCTCCTTTTGCAAAAGATGTTCTAGAAGACTTAAGAGATTATGATGAGATTTATGCAATTCCTATGTATCCTCACTACTCATCAACTACTACAAAATCTTCTATTGAAGAGCTGCAAAAATGGGCTAAGAAGCTTAAAATCAAAGCTAAAATCAAAACTTTAGATTCATATTATGATAATGAAGATTATAACAAAGCAATCGTAGAAAGAATCAAAGAAAGAATGAGTGATGTTAACACAGAAGATTATGAATTAATATTCTCAGCTCACGGTCTTACACAAAGAATTATTGACAAAGGTGACCCATACCAAGATCACGTTTTAAAAAATGTAGAGTGTGCAAAAAAAGAGCTAAAAAAACAAGGTATCAAATTCAAAAATATTCAAGTAGCATATCAATCAAGACTTGGACCTGTTGAGTGGATTAAGCCTTATATGGATGTAACATTAAATGAAATGGCAGGTAAAAAAGTACTTGTTTATCCAATTTCATTTACAGTTGATAACTCTGAAACTGAGTTTGAGTTAGTTGTAGAGTATAAAGAAATAGCAGATGAAGTAGGAATTGCAGATTATAGAGTTGCAAAAGCACCAAATCATGATGAGTATTTTATGAAAACGGTTAAGCATTTATATGAAAATGAATGTAACATAGAAGTAAGTTAACAAATTAAAAGGCTTTAAATGACAAAGATTAATCTAGCTTTAGAATGGTTTTTAAATCCAGACCATTTACCTATGATTGTAGGTTTACAAAAAGGTGAATACAAAAAAGCAAATATAGACTTAAATATAATTGTTCCAAAAGAACATTATGATGGTTTTGAAGAATTAAGCAAAGGTTCAATCGATATTCATTGTAATGAGCCTATTCATCTTTTTGAACACTATTTTACTGGTATTAAATCACTTGGTTGTTTCTTTGAAACAAGAGGTGGTGTTATGATTAGAAAAACTAGTATTATGAAGTTAATCAATAATGAGAAAATAAAAATTACAACACCAGCAGCTAATGAAATAACAAATAAAATTGGCTTTGAAATACTAAAAAGATATGCAAAAAAAGAAGGTTTTGCCCTAGATAGAAAAAATGTAGAGTTTATAGAAACAGATTTCTGGCATATCCAAAATATGAAGAATAACCATAGTTTCGATGGAGCTTGGCTATGTTTTTATAATTTTGAAGGAATTGAAGCTGAACATGAAAACTTTGAAAATCTTTTTATTGATCAGAATCTTTCTCCTTATCCTAATTTTTCTGCCTTAGAATTTATTACAAGTTCTAAGATTTTAGAAGAAAAAAGTGAATTAATGGATAAAATCATTGAAGATACAATTCCTAGATTAAAGAGTGAGATTAATTCAAATAAAGATAAATGGCTTGATTTATCACATTTCTTAGAAGAGCTTAAAGTTATAAAACTAAGCAAAGAAAACTACAATAATATTTGGTAAGAAATGAATATATTTTTACTCTACCCTCACCAACTTTTTGAAAATATAGAGAAATTAAGAGGTTTCAAAATTTTACTTATTGAAGAGCCTCTTTTTTTTACACAGTACAAATTCCATATTCAAAAACTAGTAATGCATAGAGCTTCTATGAAGTTCTATCAAAACTACTTAGAGCAAAATGATATAGAAGTTCAATATTGCGGAAATGAAAACTATTTAGACGACTACACAGATGAAAACATAACAATATATGATGTAGTTGATGATTGGCTTATTAAAAAAATCTCTAAAAACTTAAAAAACTTAACAATACTAGATAATCCAAATTTTTTAAATCCAAAAGATGAAAATAGATTTTTTCATAAATACTATATAAACAGAAGAAAAGATTTAGAACTGTTTTGTCCAAATGGAAAACCAGAAGGCGGAAAGTGGAGTTTTGATGAACAAAACAGAAAAAAGATGCCAAAAGATGAGTTTTTACCATTAAAACTAGTTTTTGAAAATGAATATATAATTGAAGCAAAAAACTATTGTAAAAAATTTGATAGTTTTGGCTGCTGTGATGAGTTTTTATATCCTGTAACTTTTGATGAAGCTAAGGCAAACTTAGGATACTTTTTAGAAAATAAGTTTTCTAAATATGGAACTTATCAAGATGCCATTGTAAAAGATGGAAAGTTTTTATTTCACTCAAATATCTCATCAAGTTTAAATATTGGGCTATTAGATTTAAATCATGTTATTGAAAAAAGTAGCCAAGTTGATGTACCTTTTAATGCAAAAGAAGGTTTTATAAGACAAGTTATTGGATGGAGAGAGTTTATGCTTTCTATTTATAAATCTTCTCATGTCCAATTAAGAACTACAAACTTTTTTGAATTTAAAAATAAAATGCCAAAAAAAATACTTGAAGCAAAAAGCTTAATAACTCCACTTGATGATGTGATTAAAAAACTTGATAAAACTTCATATAATCATCATATAGAAAGACTTATGATTTTAGGAAATATATTCTTACTTTTAGAAATAGACCCAAATGATGTTTATGAGTTTTTTATGAGTTCATATATAGATGCTTATGATTGGGTTATGGTTGGAAATGTCTATGGTATGAGTGGCTTTAGTGATGGAGGAAGTATTACTACAAAACCATATATTAGCTCAAGTAATTATATTGTAAAAATGTCAAATGATTATAAAAAAAGTGAAGCCTGGTGTAAGATTATGGATGGACTTTATTGGAGATTTTTAAATAAATACAAAGAGCTTTTTAAAAATAATATTAGAATGAGAATGCAACTAGCCATTTTAGAAAAAATGCCAGAAGAAAAACTTCAAAATCATTTACAAATTGCAGAAGATTATTTAAAAGAGTTATATGATGAATAAAGAAAAATTAAATGTAGTAGTTTTTAGAAATAATCTTAGAATTGATGATAATTATGCTTTATTTAATGCTTTAAAAAATAAAGAAAAAGTATTTTGTCTTTACCCTTTAGAAATTTTAGAAGGTACAAATTTTGGTTTTAAAAGCTGTGGCAATTTTAGAAAAAAGCTAATATTTCAAGCAATAAATGAACTTAAAGAAACACTAGGGAAAAAGAACATTCCTCTTTATTGTGTAAAAGATATAAGTAATAGTTTAAAAACACTTTCTGCGAAATATTCTATTAAAATATTTTATGAAAAAGAAGTAGGTACGCAAGAATTAGAGTTTGAACAAAAACTTGAAAACTTTCATTGTGACTCTTATTTTAAGCAAACAATGCTTGAAGCTTTTGATATAGATATAAGCAAAAGTTTTAGTAACTTTAGAAATAAAGTTGAAAAAGCTTTAAAAACAAATAAAATGCAAATACTAGAACCTTTAGAGTTTGAAATAGCAAATCAAAAAGAAACACTAAGCTTAAACCTTCAAGATGAAAAATTAGAAGTATTAAATGAAAACTTAATACTAAAGGGTGGAGAAAAAGTAGCATTTAAAAGAGTAGATGAGTACTTATCAAAATATATGCATAAATACTTTGATACAAGAAGTTTAGTTGATGGTTTTGATAATTCTACAAAGTTTTCTGTTTATTTAAGTATAGGATGTATTAGTGCAAGAAGAGTGTATCAAAAGTTAAAAGAGTATGAAAGTAAAAGCTATGAGTCAAAGTCCTCTTATTGGATATTTTTTGAGCTTTTATGGCGTGATTATTTTCACTTAGTAATGAAACAAAGTTCTAATAAGCTGTTTTTAAAAACTGGTCTAATGGAAAATAGAAGCTATGACTTTAGTATAAATTCGCAAAAACTACAAGAGTTTTTTGATGCAAAAACTGGTGTTGATATTATTGATGCAGGAGTAATTGAACTAAAAACTACAGGATGGGTTTCTAATAGATTAAGACAATTACTAGCTAGCTATTTTGTAAAAAATCTTGGGCTTGATTTTAGGTATGGTGCTGCTTTTTTTCAAGAATATTTATTAGATTTTTCATGTGCTTCAAACTACGGAAATTGGGCTTATCAAGCTGGAGTTGGTAATGATAAACAATACAGAGTGTTTGATCCAATGAAGCAATCACGAGCATATAAAGGAAAAGCTTATGTGCAAAAGTATTTAAATAAAGAAGAATCAATACCAAGTTTTGATTATGCTAAAATGGCATTAAAAGTTAAAGAAGAGATATTTAAAATCATAGATTAAAAAAGGATTTAATATGAAAGAAATTAGTTTAAAACATGCTTTAAAATACATTCTAGGCTTATCGTTAGTACTTTTTTTTGTTGGTTGTAGCACAAAACATGCATATTTACCAACAAACAAAAGCGTAGATTTAAATAGTTACAAAGGTACTTGGTATGAAGTTGCTAGATTTGAGCATTTTTTTGAAAAAGGTTGTAAAAACGTAACTGCAACATATAATCTAAGAAATGATGAGAAAATTGATGTAATCAATAGATGTACTAAAATTGAAGATGAAAAGAAAAAAGAAGCCAAAGGTATTGCATATGCAGTTGATAGTACAAACTCAAAATTAAAGGTAAGTTTCTTTAGACCTTTTTATGGAGATTACTGGATTATCGATGTAGATAAAAATTACAAAGTAGCACTTGTAGGAAGTCCATCACGTGAGTATTTATGGATTTTAAGTAGAGAAAAAACTATTGATGAAAAAACAAAACAAAGACTACTTTTAAAAGCAGAATCTTTTGGGTTTGATGTAGATAAATTTATTTGGACAATTCAAGAATAATACTTCATAATACAAATTTCAATGGTCTTGCTTGAAAACAAGACCATTTAGAGTTTTGTAAAAGTTCCAAAAAGTACAGGTTGTTGAACTTCTTCTATAAGGCATCTTTTTGTGTCCTATTTCTTGTTGACAGACCCGTATTACATATTTTTAGTTAATAGCTAACTGTTAGTTATTATTTTATACGCTCTTTTAGAGAAGGTTTTATGTCAAATGTACTTAACCCTAAAACCATAGTGTTTTATATGGCTTTCTTACCACAGTTTATTTCACCTGAAAGTTCAGCACTTGTACAATCAATGATATTAGCAGCCTTTCATTTTATTATCGCAATGATTTGGCAAGGCTTTTTAATATATACCATATGTTCTGCCAATGTATTTATAACAAAAGAATCCGTTAGAAAAACACTTGATTTAATCTCAGGTTTGATTATGATGGCATTTGGTGTCAAATTATTTATGTCTGACAAATAAAGTAATAGTGATTACGGGCAAATTTGAATTATTAATTACAGTATTGTGAACAATCATTATCTTATATTGCTATTGATATTTATTTGAGATTATAGTATAACCATAAAAAAACATAAATAGGACTAGTCAGTGGTAAAACTAAGTAAAATAGGAAGTGGTGGTTTATCAAATATCACGACGGAAGCAATACTAAAAAAGATTGATAGCTTGATAGAGTAACTGTAACAAGTAAGCTTCTAGGGTATTTAAAAAGACATTATAATTTAACTTTAAAAGATGACCACGAATTTTTAGTATTAAACGCAAAAAGAAAAAGTTACAGCATTGTACCAGTTGGTCATGAAGATATTAAACTTCTAGATTTACAACCAAGCAATATAATTAAAGCTATATAATACAGGTTATTAACTTGTTTTTACAACAATTTTTTTCACATCTAATTACACAATATATTTAGCATTTTCTATGTTTGATTAACTATTACTAGATCACTATTTATCAAAAACTCTCCCATTCATCTTCTTTGTCATCTTGAGGTGTAATTGTTTTATTTGATAATGATGAACTCATAATCTTTTCTTTTTTCACTTTAATTTTTGGAGCTAAATTTATTGGTGTAGTTTTTATTTCTTTTTTTACAATTTTAATTTCATCTTTACCAATAAACTCTTTACTATTAGCATCAGATACAATCATTTTTGCAACACTATCAGTGTCTTTTGCAATTTCATTTGTTTTTGAAGCAATTGATGCATTTTGTTGTGTTTGTTGGTCTAACTGATTAATAGCATCATTTATTTGTGTAATTCCACTTTGTTGTTCTTTACTTGAATGTGAAATCTCATCAATTTTTTTAGTTGACTTTTCTATATTCTCTAATAATGAATTATAACCTTCAATCATTTTAGCACTAATCTTTTTACCTTCATCTGCTTTGATTGTAGCATTCTCAACTAAATCTTTAATCTCTTTAGCAGCTTCTGCTGATCTACTTGCAAGGTTTCTTACTTCTTGTGCAACAACAGCAAATCCTTTACCAGCTTCACCAGCTGTAGCAGCTTCAACTGCTGCATTTAGTGATAGGATATTTGTTTGGAAGGCAATTTGATCAATAATCGAGATAGCTTCATTAATTAAAGTAACTTGCTTAGTAATAGTATCCATAGAAGTACTTGTATTGGAAGCATCTTCTTGACCTTGTATAGCAGCAGAATTTAAATCTTTTGCATAGATACTCATTTGAGTAATACTTTCATTACTACTTATGATTGTACTTGTAATCTCTTCAAGTGCAGCTGCAGTCTCTTCAAGTGAAGTAGCTGCAGAATTTGAAGAATCATTTAGTATTTGTACATTCTCTATTAAAATATCAGATGAATTATCTAAAGTAAAACCTATCTCAAGAGATTTTTTTAAAAGTTCAGAGATACTTTTTCCTAAATCATTTACACCCAATGACAGCTTTTCTAAATGTGCTTTCTTTCCTACCGTTGATATTTGTTTAGTATAATTTGAAGCATAATATGATTTCATAACTTCTAAAATATCATCAATATTTTTCTCTAAGTTAACACTCATATTATTTATAATAGTCACTAGTTCATTTAATTCAGGATTTGATGAATTAGAAGTAATTTTAAGGCTGAAGTCTCCTTGTTCATACTCTTTTAAAGTTAATATCGTATTGTTTATAAGAGATCTATCCTGTTCTAGATTATTTTCTATAGATTGAATCTGTTCATTTACAATTGATCCCATTTGAGCTATTTCATCATTTCCTTTTATTTCTAATAGTTTTACTGTATCAACTTTTCTATTTAAATAATCAAAGAAACTAAATAAACTATCTCTAAATGTAGTTACACTTTTTACTATGTTATTTGCAGTAAAATAAGATATAAGTGCAATTACTATAGTAAATGCTAATCCTAAAAAAACAATCATCTTTTCTAGGAAGTAAACTTTTTCATCAACAATTTTAGCTACTTCTATAACAGTAGCTTTTAAAATAGTTTCAGTTTTATGAACAGTAGCACGCATTTTTCCTTGAAGACCTAGTTTATTATTTAGACCTATTGCTTCTTCTTCTTTAACTAAATTAAGAAAATCTTTTTTATAGGATAATAAACTATCTTTTGTATTGCTATTTATCAAAGATTCTTTTGAAAGTAAATCATCTATTTTTTTATTAAACTTATCTACATATTTAAGATTTCGTCTTAGCATAAAATCTTTTTCTTGTTTTCTTAAGTCATAAACGATAGATAAAAGTTCATAATTTCCAGATTTTTTTGTACTCTCTTGTACTTTATGAACACTTGCTCTTAAGCTACCATATAAACCTGATTTTTCATTTACTCCAATATGCTCTTGTTTTTTTACAAAAGTTTTAAAATCTTCTTTATAAGAATTAATGATTTTACTAAAATCTTTTACTTTCGCATTATTAATATTATTTTCATCTAAATTAGTAATTAGGCTATTAACATTTTTATGGAGTACTACTACATTTTTATTAAATTTATCAAGATATTTCAAATCTTTTCTAAGAATAAAATCTTTCTCATTTCTTCTTAGCATCAACATATCAGCTTTTAAGGTCTCAATATATTGTTTACCAGTTTCTAGCGATTCAATTTTTAGTGCAGAAAAATAGAAAAGTATAAGTAGTCCTAGAAGTCCAAAAATTGATATACCGGCAGATATAAAAAGTTTACCTTTTATTGTTAGATTTGAAAACATTTTAATACTCCATTTTTTTTAATAGTTTAACAAGATTATATTTATTATTTTTTGATTTATTGTTTATAAATTATCTATTTTTTTCAATTAAGAATAGATTAATTCTAATTATATTACATGATATTTTGTAATAAAAAGTTACCGTCTTACAATTTAAATGTTTCAAATTCTCTTATATTTTGAACATAGTCAGCTATTACGAGCTTTCCCTGTTCCACAAAGTGTTCAAAAAGTAAAAACTATAAAATTCCACAAACCTTAAAGGATTACGGAACAAATAAAGAAAAATTTCTACCAAGGCCCTTGAAATCTAATTGGTTTATATTCAACTTTCTTTTCATGTTTTGTTTTACGATTATGAACTCTTTTTCTCCATCTATTATATGCAGGTTTTGAAATAAGTGTTCTCATTACATTTTTAACTTGATTTTCACTAAGACCAAACTCTCTTTTAATTGCATCAAAAGTAGTTCTATCTTGCCATGCCATTTGTATTAATCTATTTTTATCGTCTTCATTTAATTCTAATTTTAATTTTTTCATTTGTATAATAACCTTGCAAATCCTAAAGCAAAAAGCCCAATCGCGACTTCTTTTGGTTCAAAACCATACAATAAATAGAACATTGAAGAAAAAATAAGTCCTAGAGATATTACATAAGATTTTATAAGTTTTCTTGTAGTGTTTGTAATATACTCTACTTGGTTATTTGATACTTCAACTTCTAAAGTCCCTTCACTAGCCTTTTTAATAACTGTTTTCAAATCTTTTACAATAAAAGGCAAGTCCTTGATCTCTTCTGTTATTGTTTGTGATATTGACTCTTTTGCACCCAATGCTTTTGGAAGATTTTTTGTAAGTATTGGTAAAATATCTTTTACACCATTAAAGTTTTCTATATATGTAGTTCCTAATCCTTCAACAATTGCACTAACTCTTAAAATATAAATAGCATCACTTGGTAACTTAAAAGGTAAATCTCTTGTGCTTTCTAATACTTCAAAAGCTAGTTTTTGCATTGATTCACTATCCAAATTATCATTTGAGAAAATATCAAACATTTTTGCAGTAAATTCCGCTAACTCTGAACTAGGAGCTTCATAAGCAATAGTTCCTAGTTTTTTACTTGCACTTATATATGTGTCATAATCTTGCTCGTTAGCAGCTTTTATAAGCTCAATAATAGCTATTCTTTTATCATTTGGTACAGTTTTAACCATTCCAAAATCTAAAAGTATTAATTGACCTTTTTTATTCACAAGTAAATTACCAGGATGAGGATCTGCATGAAAGTATCCATTGATAAGCATTTGAGTAGTATAGAAATCTACTAGGTTTGCAATAATTGCTTTAAAATCTATATTATTACCTAGAATATTTTCCTTATCATCAAATCTAAAACCTTCTTCAAAACTCATAACTAAAGCATCGTCACATGAGTGTTTTGCGTAGCCTTTTGGAAATCTTACATTTTGATCTTTATAAGTTTTTTTGAAAGTCTTTAGATTTTTCATTTCTTGATTAAGACTAACTTCTTCTACAATCATTTTTGAAAACTCTGAAATTACTGCTTCAATAGAATTTTTTGTATATGAAGAAAATAATGGTTTAAATAAAGTATTAAAAAAACTGATTATTTTAATATCTGCTAATACTTGCTCTTTTATACCTTTTCTTCTTAATTTAACTGCTACTTTTTTTCCATTTTTTAAGTACGCTTTATGTACTTGTCCAATAGATGCAGATGCAATTGGTGTATTTTCAAAACTTGTAAAAATATCTTTATCTTTAAAAGCTATGTTATAAATTTCTTCAAAATCATCTTTTTGCATAGGAGGAATTTGATCGTGTAAGTTCTTTAACTCATCTAAATAATCTTGTGAAAAAAAATCAGATCTAGTAGCTAGAACTTGTGCAAGTTTTATAAAACTAGCTCCTAATTTAACAATAGTATTTTTTAATCTTTGAGGTTTCAAAGGCTTTAAAAATAAAAAGCTATCTTTCTTTTTTATAACTAAATAAACAGTTAATAAAAATGTAAAAACCCTATAGATTCTTAATAATGAATAATATTTAATAACATATCCTTTTGTCTAATTATTTCTTTTTTAATTCTTGCTCTAATCTTTTTAAATCTTTTTTAGTAGCAAGTCCTAGTTCATTGATTATCTCTTTCATCATAGACCTTACATGTTTTTTAAGCTCTTTATGTTCTTTTTTACCTTTTTTTTCTATTTCTTTTATATGCTTTTTAAAATCACACTTTTTCATTTTTCCATCTTTTTTTAAAGCTTTTAAATCTGTTTTCATTTTTTCTTCTGCTGCTATTTTTGCACCTATTACTGTATTCATTAATTCTGTTAACATTTTCTATCCTTTTTTATAAATTGAATTTATTTCATCTGATATCTTTAAAGAGCTTTGATAGGTAGCTTCTAAATTAATACCATTGAAATAATCACCACAAATCCCGTAAGATTTTTCTTTATTTAAAATAAAATCTTTTTCAAGTTGCTCTTTTGCAAAAGCAAATTTCCAAAAATGTTCAACAACATTGAAATCTTCTTTTAAATTAATATCAAACTCTTTTGAGATTTTTTGATGAATTAATTCAAATAATTCATTCTTTTCTAAATTCATATTTTCTAAAACAAAATCTTTATTTAGATGAAATACATAACTTTCAAAATCTTCATAATCATATTTTGTTGAATTATCTATAACTTTGTAAAAAAGTTCACTTTTATTTAGGTCTTGATTTTTAATTTTTTTAGTGTTTGTATTATTTGTATAGCAAATCAAGCTAGCCATTGGAGCATATGAAATATTTTGTAATTGTTCTTTTGTATCTTCATCTAAATCAAAATCATTTTCTAAAATTTGTGTAGCAGGAATTGTAAAAACTACAAAATCGAAATCATCATATATAGTATTCGTATTATCTGTTAAAGTCCATTTTTGATTAATTAATTTTGCATTAGTTATTCTAGTATTTGTAATTAAATCTTTTTTATTAATCAAAGATGAACATAATTTGTTGATTCCGTTTGTAGGGTAGTATTTTTTATCAATATTTCTTAGAGTATTTTGTGTAACTTTTTTATCTAAGAAATCTAAAAAGTTTGCAGATTTATAATTTCTAGTATTTATAAAAGGTGTTCCATGGTCTATGAATTTATCATCAATATATTTAGTACTAAGTCTCCCACCTGTACCTCTTGATTTCTCAAATATTGTAATATCATGATTTTGTTGTTTTAGGTTTTTATAAACATTACATCCACTTAAACCTGCACCGATAATTGCTATTTTCATTTTTCCACTTTTTTGTTTTATTTTATTACTTTTAAATAAACATTAGTAGTGAAAAAATGTCAGTTTATACTATCTATTCAATATCACTTAGTATAATCTCTTCAATTCTTTTTGATTTTCCAAAATGTTCTAATAGTGTAAAGTTAATATCTTTGTACTCTTTTTTTAATCCATCGATTATTTCAGGTAAATCAATTAATACATGTTTTCCCGAATTTAAAAAGAATGGGTAAAAAGATATATCTTTTGCACCTTTTTTTATAAACTCTAATGCAGTCTCTTCAATACTTGGGCTTGCTAATTCCAAAAAAGCTGCTTTTTTCAATTCATAAGTTTTAACATTCTTTGAAATATTTTCAACTAAGGCTTTAAACTCATTATTTGATTTGTCTTTTTTGCTTCCATGTGCTATAAATATTATTGCTTTCATTTTAATACCCTTCTATTCTTATTTGATACTTTAGTATTTTTAATCTTTGATGATGGTAATAACTAGCTCACCAACAGTAAAGCCAAACTTTTTCATTTTTGAGTGATTTATTATTACTCCATCATCTTGTAAGTGAAGCCAATCTTTTACAGAGATATTAATAGTACTGTCATTATAAGGTACTTCCATAACATAATCAATCATTACAGTATTTCCATTAGCAATCATTTTTGCAGTTCCAATTATATCTCCTGCTGTTGCATCAAAAGTTTTTTTGCCTGTTGGTTTTAATTTCCAAACTCTAGTTAGTTTTTCTCCATCATCATATACAAATTTTTCATCTAAAGTACCAATGCCATTTTCATCCCAAGAACCTTCAAGTTCACCTTTGAAAGTTCTGATAATTTTTCCACTTCTGTCTTTTACTAAACCATAAGCTCGTAATTTACCTTTGAAATATTCTTGTGGAATAAATTCAGGGCTTTTATTTGTAAAGTCTTCTATTTGCATTTTTGAACATCCTATGAATATTATAAAAATAATACTTGTAATAATAGTTAATGAAAGAAATTTTAGTTTCATGCAACTAAACCTTGATTTAATGCAACGTTTTGATATCTTGTAAAAGCAACTTGAACAAGATTAAT
The DNA here is from genome assembly GCF_001956695.1 of Poseidonibacter parvus. Taxonomy (NCBI): domain Bacteria; kingdom Pseudomonadati; phylum Campylobacterota; class Epsilonproteobacteria; order Campylobacterales; family Arcobacteraceae; genus Poseidonibacter; species Poseidonibacter parvus. The sequence goes on along the minus strand of NZ_CP019070.1, from coordinate 277,303 downwards.
ATTTCTTGTTAAGAATCCAGCTTCACAATAACAAAGATACATTTTCCACATTCTAATAAAGTACTCATCAAAACCTAAGTTTTTTACTTCTTCTAATTTTTGGTTAAAGTTCTCATGCCAAACATTTAAAGTTTTTGCATAATGTTCTGTGTATTCTTCCATATGAAGAAGGTTTAATTTTGTATTTTTACTTGTAACATCTAGTATTTTTCCAACACTTGGAAGATGACCACCTGGGAAAATATACTTTTGAATAAAATCAGTTCCCTTACAGTATGAAGAGTATCTTTGATCAGGCATTGTAATAATTTGCATCACTAAAATTCCATGAGGATTTAATAGCTCTTCACATTTTTTAAAGAACACATCAAAATACTCACGCCCCACTGCTTCGAACATTTCAACTGCAATTACTGCATCAAACTGCCCTTGCATATCTCTATAATCTTTTAATATTACATCTACAGACTCTTCAATATTATGCTCTTTGAATCTACCTTCACATAGCTTTTTTTGCTCTTTTGAAAGTGTTAAAGTTGTAACTTCACAACCATACTCTTTTACTAAATGCATAGCCATAGCACCCCAACCTGAACCAATTTCTAATACTTTTGAGCCTTTTTTAAGATTTAATTTCTTTGCTAAAATATCAATTTTTCTTTTTTGTGCTTCAAAAAGTGGTTCATCTGGCTTTTCAAAAACAGCTGATGAGTACATCATTGTATCATCTAAAAATAGTTCAAAGAATTGATTTGATAAATCATAATGCTCTTGAATATTTTTAGCAGACCTAGTTTTAGAGTTCTTTCTTAATGAATGCTTTATTTTATTCATAACTGGGAATAAATTATGAAGTGAGAATTTCTTTGCATCTTCACTTTTAGTTTCAAGTGATTCAGAATTAATAATACCTATTTTGATTAATGCAGTTAAATCATCACATTCAAAATCTTTATCCATATAAGATTCAGCAAAACCAATATCTCCAAATAATGTCAATCGTCTAAACAAATCTGCATTATTTAAAACAAGTTTTGCTTTTGGTTCTTGGTTATTACCATATATTTTTGTACTACCATCACTGTAAACTACTTCTAAAGTTCCTTGAGTGATTTTTGATAAATACTTATCCCCTAGTTTATTCCATAAAGTCTTCATTATTATGCCCTCCTTACTTGGTCTTGTGCTGTTGGCTTATTAAATTTTAAGCCTTTTAATTTAAGTTTTAAACTTTGCCATAACGTTCTAGTAACTACCCATACAGTTAAAAGTGTATGAGAGAAAAATAGTGACAGAACATTTACTTCATTAAAAACTCTTGATTTTCCTACAAATGTTGAATTCAACATTTTTTTATCATTTTCAAAAAGATTTATGCCTAATGAAAACTGATTTGCTTCATATATTAATGAAAACTCATATCTTCCATCTCTTTGGAAAAAAGGAGATACATACATATCTTTAAGCCCTACACCTTTAAAATGTTTATTATCTTTTGATTCTAATTTTACTGGATAAATAACCCTTCCACCATTATAATTATGAACCTCAGCAATCATGTGTGTTGGTGTATCTTTTTCAAAAAGAATAAGCACACTAATAGGATTAAAAACATATCCTAAAATACTAGGTAGTGTTATAAATCTCATTTTTTGTGTAGCTTCAATAGAGTATTTATTTAGTATCTCTTTTATATTTACTCTAAAATCATCACTTGCACCAAAGTGATCTTTTGTGTTAAAAGAAAAAAGATTAAAGCTATTTTTTGAGAAATATTTATTATCAAGTTTTTCGTAAGCATTCATATCAATATCAAGCATAAAGAACTTATATTTAAACTCATGTTTTTTTGGACTTACTCTTTTATGATAAATTATTCCTTCTTGAAACTTGTGACTCATAACTCACATCCAAACTCTTGGGCAATTGTATTAGCAGAATACAAACCATCTTCATGGAATCCATATCTCCAATATGCTCCTGCAAAATATGTATTGTTTTTACCGTTTATTACATTTCTTTTACTTTGAGCATCAATTGCTTTTACATCAAATTGTGGATGTTCGTATGATATTTCTTCTATAACCTTATCAATTTTTTGTGTCTCATTTAATGATACAAAATACTCTTTTTCTGATTTTAAATTTTGTAATCTATTTATCCAATAAGATAGTGTTACATTTTCATCTGTTTTATTATCATCTTTCTCATTTGTTTTATAATTCCAAGCTGCATATACATCTTTATTTGGGTACAAAGCTTTTGTATCATTATGTAAAAGTGCTTTGTTTTCTTTATATTCAAAACATGAAAGAATATTTAACTCATCAATTGTCGGTTCATCAATTAACTTTAAAGCATCAGGTGCATGCATTGCGAAAATCACTTTGTCATAAACTGATCTGCTATTATCTTCGTGAACAAGTACTACTTCATCATCTTCTCTTTCAACTGATATTACATCACTATTTTTTATAATTTTTCCAGAGATAAATTCTGAAATTTTATTTACATAGTTGATTGAACCACCACTTACTGTTAACCACTGATGTTGTGTATCAACACCTAAAAGTCCATGGTTTTTAAAAAAATGTAAAAAAGTTCTTGCAGGAAATTCATTCATTTTTTCACTAGGAGTTGACCAAATAGAAGCACCCATTGGAATAATATATCTTTGTTTAAAAAAGTAAGAGTAATCTTTTAAATACTCTCCTAAAGTTAAATCTAAATCAGCATGATCTGTATCTAAATCATTATTAGCTTTTTTATTGAATTTTAAAATATCACTTATCATTTTCAAGTGTGAGTATGAAAAAAGGTTTTTCTTTTGAAAAAACATTCCTCTTAATGATTCACCATTATAAGCTAGGTTAGTTTTTTTATTCCAAAAGGCAAAACTCATATCGCTGTTTTCAATTTTTACATCAAGCTCTTTAAAAAGTTTTGTAAGTAATGGATATGTTTCATGATTAAAAACTAAAAAACCTGTATCAACTCCAAAAGTCTTACCATTTTCACTAACTTGTGTAGTTCTTGCATGACCTCCAAGTCTATTCTCTTTTTCATATAAATCTACATCATGTTTTCTACTTAATAAATATGCGCTTCCTAAACCACTAATACCAGCACCTAGTACTGCAATTTTTAATCTTTTTTCATTTTTCATTTTAGTCTTCTTTCTTTTTATGTGGAGTGTAAATTAATTTTGAGGTATCCATGTGTTTATCTAAAGAAGCCACAATATTGTCAAGTTTTTCTTTTTTCATAAAAGGTTTTCTATTTATTATCCATAGAGTTTTCATATCTATATCAGATACAACTGCCCATTCGTAGTTTTCATCTAAATTTATTATTCTATATTCTTTTGTAAAAACCCAAAAATATGTCATATCAATTTCTGACATATCTTTTCCATTGCTAGGTTTTGCAGTACCATTATATTCTATGATTTTCCCATCAAAGGTATTTTTAAAGCATTTATTAATTATTTCATATTTTAAAGGTTCTACATGTTTATACTCAACTGTTGAACCTACACAGTCTTTTTCAAAATCATTATATGTTCTTGCAATTTCGTACCATAAGCCACTGAATTGTTTAGCATTTAAATAGTTTACAGGCGCAGGTGCTTTTGCAAGAACATAAGGAGTTTGAGTTATAACCATGGTAATAAAAAAAGATATAATATTTAATTTCATCTCAAACTCCTTATAATGACATTCTATATTTTTATAAGGTTTTTTTGTAGTAAAAAAATGTTTCTTTATAAAGAAACCTGCTTTTTATTGTTGAATATCTTTGTATTTATTAATAAAGTAAATGGCTGCAAGTTTAAAGAAAACTGGAACTAAACCATAAAGTAAAGACAATATCAGTAATGAAGTACTACTAGGACTACTTGCTTCAAAGTCAAAAATACCAAGTATTACAAAACCTAAAGCAACTGCAAGAGCAAGAGTTAACTTTGTAATCATTGTCCAAATACCAAAAAGTAAACCTGAGATATTAAAAGATAACATTTTTGTTTTTTGAACTAAATCACTTTGTATAGATGTAGGCATTGCCATATCAGCACCTAAACAAAGTCCTGTAATTATACTAATGATTATAAAAGCAGTCAAATCACCCTCTTGTAAAAAAGGCACAAAAATAAAAGCACTTGAAGCTAATAAAATAGAAGATATCCATGTTTTTTTCTTGCCAATTTTACTTGAAAGTTTATACCAAAAAGGTAAGGCTACAATACCTGCAAAGAAATATAAAATCAAAACCATTCCACTTGAGTCTTTTTCCTTTATAACAAGTTCTATAAAAAGTAAAAAAAGTGTTGCAGGTAAAGCATTTGCAAGATTATTAAGAAAGTAACCTACTTGTAAAAGCTTTATATCTGGTATTTTTTTGTAAACACTTTTAATATTTTTAAAAGAAAAATCACTACTTTGTATATCTGCATTAATTTTTATTTTATTCATTGTAATTAAAAATAAAGGCAAGAATAAAAACAAAAAAGTAAAATATAGTAAATTTAGAGTTTCATTTGGGTTTTGAGCTACCTTGTAAACGTAAGGAACAAGCAAAGCAATTAATACTCCAATAATAGTAAAAAGTTCGCGAGAGCTATTTAAAATAGTTTTTTCTTCATATATTTGGCTTATCTCACTACTCCATGTAAGATAGGGAATATTTATCATACTCCATCCTATATAAATCAAAACAGAAAAACAAAAAAGCCAAAGTTCAGGATATTGTAAATTTGGATTAATAAGTGCGTAAAAACTCAGTATCAAAATAAAAGAACCTAAAATCATAACAGGTTTTCTGCTAGAGAATTTCTTTACACTCTCATCACTTAAAAGTCCAAAAAAAGGATCTGTAAAAACATCTGTAAGTCTTGCAATAAAAAGAATCAAACCTACAATACTTACATTTATACCTACATCACTTACGTAAAAAGTTGGTAAATAAATATATAAAGGTAAGCCTACAATTGCTAAAGGTATAGCTATTAAACTATAATAGATTACAGTCTTTTTATCAAGAGTTTTCATCTTAGCTTTTGATTTTTCTTTTTACTAATTTGATGAAAAAAGAAAGAATGGGAATTTTTTCATATAAGTTTTCTGAACTATCCCAATAATCAACATGAGAGATAACCTTTTGATTTTCATTAAACTCAACCCTTGAAACTCCTTCAAAAGAATTAAGTAAAGAATCGTTTTTAAAATTAAACTCAAAAATCCATCTTAAGTATGAGATATCACCTTGTTCTACTATTTCAATTACTTTAAATCTTGGGTTATCAAGCTTTATATACATATCTTGAAAAATATCGTATATTTTATCTAAGCCCTTAACCTCATTAAAAGGGTCCTTGAACTTTGCATTAATATCAAATACATTTTCATACTCTTTTATTGGTGTTTCTTTTGTAATGTTTTCAAAGAATAAAGCGTAATCTTGTGTTTTCATGGAAGCATCTTTTTTGTTAAATATAGTGAGACTTTATATGGTAATATTCTTAATATTCTTAAAAATAAAGAAAGAATATAAGGAAACCTAATCTCAAAAGAGTCTGGATTTTCAATTCCTTCTAAAATCTTTTGTGCTGCATATTTTGGCTGCATTAATTGTGGCATTTCAAATTTATTTTTATCTGTAAGTCTTGTTTTTACAAAACCATGATTTATGATTTGAAGTTTTATATTTAAAGGGTCTAATTCTGGTTGTAAAGATTGTGCAAGATTTACTAAAGCTGCTTTTGGAGCTGAATATCCACCCCCTTGAGGTAAACCAAAATAAGAAGAGATACTAGAGTTCCAAACCCAATGACCTTTTTTACTCTCTTTAAAATATGGAAGTAATTCGTTCATTAATCTTATAATTCCAAGATAGTTAACTTCATTCATTTGCTCAAATTTTTCACTATCCCAAGTATCAATAGTCATAACTTCATAGGCACCTGCATTATAAAACCAGATATCTAAACCATCAAAAGCATTCCAAGCTTGTTTAACACTACTTACAATATTTTGCTTATTAGATACATCAAGGTCTACTAGTGCTAAATCTTGCGAGAAAACATCTTTTAGTGCTAATAATGACTCGTTTGTACTAGCACTTCTAGAGGATACAACTACTTGATAATTAGCATTTAAACACAAGTTTACTAGTTTTAAGCCAATACCACTACTTCCACCTACAATCCAGATTCGCTTTTTAGCTTTCATGATAAAGCCTTTTTTGTTATATAATAATCTAATTAGATATTTTTAGTAGTATTTAAATGTTAGTTTATCTATACTTTAATAGAAAATACCGCTCCATCATTTAAGTTTTCAACTTTTATAACTCCATTCATTTTCTCTTCAATAATTAATTTTGTCATATAAAGCCCAATTCCTGTTCCATATTCATATTTAGTTGTAAAATATGGATCAAATATTTTATCCATAATTGAAGCATCAATTCCACCTGCATTATCTTCAATAAATAATATAATTTCATCATCAATTTCTTTTACATATACTTTTATTTTTGCATTTTTTATTTTTTGATCAACTAAAATATCTTTTGCATTTGAAATAATATTAACTATTGCTTGTAAATATTCATTTTTATATCCATAAATCTTGTATTTTTTATCACATTGAATTTGAATATCGATTTTATGATGTTCTAAAGTTGATTTTAAAATCTTTATTGCTCTAAAAACTGCATCTTGGATTAGAAACTCTTCTTTTTTGGAAGTTGGATTAAAGAAGTTTCTAAAATCATCAATAGTTTTAGACATATATTCAAGTAGATCATTTGCATCATCAACTCTTTGAGATAAGTATTTTTTATCTAATTCTTTATAATCATAAGCTGATTCTATGTCAAAAAACAAACCTGAAATTTGTGATAAAGGCTGTCTCCATTGATGTGCAATATTTCCTATCATTTCACCCATTGCTGCCATTTTTGATTTTTGAATTAATATATTTTGCTGTTTTAGTTTTTCTTCTTTTAAAAGAGTTCTTTCTGTTATATCTCGTAAAGATGCAAAAAGTAGATTTTGATTTTCGTATGAATATACAATTATATTTAATTCAATAGTTCTAATTTCTTTGTTTTTTCTTACTAGTTTAACTGTTTTGGATAAAGACTTAGATTTTTTAGTTTCTTCTAAATCTAGATTATTAAAAAGGTCAAAAAACTCTTGTTCTAAAATTTCACTAGATTCATACCCTGTTATTTTTAGTGCAGTTTTATTAAGACTTAAAATAAGTGTTTTATCTTCTTTCATTTGTGAAATTATAAAACCATCATTACTATAATTAAAAAGAAGTGCATATTTTTCTTCGTTTTGTTTTACTGTTTGTCTATATTGTATGAAAAGTTTCTCTATTTTTCTTGTAAACCCAAGTGAGAACATAAAAAATATTACAGTCATTATTAAAATAATGATTGCTAATTTTAATATTTTACTAGATAGGTTATCAATTGAAGTAGCTCTTTCTTTTTTTATAATATTATTGATTTGAGTTAAATCAACTCCAATTCCTATAAAATAACGTAAGTTTGTAACAAAAGTTCCATAAAGGAGTTTCCTTTTATTATCAAAATAAATATAATCATTTCCTTTATAGTTTGTTTCTATTAGTAAATCTTCCATAGCTTTAAGCTCAACTTTACTTGAAATAATATGTTTTTGTGTTAATAAATCACTTTTACTAGCAATGTTATTTAAACTATTTATTTTATATATTAAAACAAACTCTTCAGTATTATAGTTTTGATTAAATATCTTTTTTGATATTCTCTTTTTTAATTTATTTTTTTCTACTTCAAGGAAACTACCTGAACCAATTATAATTCCTAACTCTTTTAAATGTCTTGTATATGTAATCTTTTTTGCTGTGATATTACTATTTGGTTTATACCAAAAATATTCAATAAAGTTTTGTTTATCTTTATTTGAATCAATCATTTTATTTATAAACTTTAAACCATTTATATCCTCAAAATCTAAAAAAACTTCATTTTCATCACTATTATTTTCACTATTCAAAATCAATCTACCACTTGTATTTAAAATAAAATAGTTAATATCACTTTGTTTTTTTGAGATTTGCTTTATCGAATTTTTTATAAAATTTATTTGTTCATCTTTTGATAAGTTTTTAGTTTTCTCATATAAAGAGTAAGCTAAATTATAAGCAATTATAGATTGTTTCTCTATTCTTTCTTTTTTAGAATTTAAAATTGCTTCTTCTTCAAACTTCATATCACTAACTAAGTTTTCTACAGCTGTTTTAATATAAAATTTTTCTCTTTCAATTAAAGTGGTTTTAAAATTTTCTATATGAGTTTTAAAGTTATTGTATTCTGTTTTAATAAGTGTTGCACCAATTACAGTTGCAACAATAATGATAATAATTGTGGAGCTAAGTAGTGTAGTTTTCTTTACACCTTGTTCAATTTTTCTTTGGTAATTAACTTTCAAGTTTTAATTTATATCCCATATTTGAAATGTTTTTAATACAATTTACTGGTATCTTTTTTCTCAAAAATCCAATCGTAGTTCTTAATGAGTTTAAACTCATATACTCTTCTTCCCAGACATATTGTTCTATTTCTTCATAGCTTACAACTCTGTTTTTATTTAAGCATAATAGCTTTAAAAATAGTAGCTCTTTTTTATTTAATTCTATAACCTTTTCTTCAAAATAAAAAACAGACGTTTGAGTATTAAAATAGAAATCTTCTGTAATTTCTATTTTAGAATTTTTGTTTTTTTCTAAATCATCAACTGCTTTTGTAAGTGCTGGGATTAAGTTTCTACTTGTAAGTGGTTTAATTATGTATTTTTCTAAATGTAATTCAATTGCTTCTAATAAATATTCTTTATCACTAAAAGCTGTTGAAATAATTATTTTAGTTGTATTATCATTTTGCCTGATTTGTTTTGCAAGTGTGATACCATCCATCTCAGGCATTTGTATATCTGTTAGAATGATATCAGGATTGTGTTTTTTATATAAAGATAGTCCTTCAAGACCATCTGCTGCTTCATAAAGTTCATTAAACATACGTTTTAAAAACCTTGAGTTGATTGTTCTTACAGCTTCATCATCTTCAAGATATAAAATTGTATATTTTTTAAATTTTTCCATGAATACCTCTTTTAAGGTAAAAAGAAAGCTTACGCCTTTTTACCTTTTTTAATTCTAGCAAAATATTCACTAACTAGTGGTAAGAATAATAATACAATTGTTAATATTAAAATACTTAATGTAATTGGTCTTTCCCAAAGAAAAGCTAAAGAACCATCACTAATTGTAAGTGCTCGTCTAAGATTACTTTCCATCATTCCACCTAAAATAAATCCTAAAATCATAGGAGCCATTGGGAAATCAACTATTCTTAAAAACAATGCAACAACTGCAAAACCTGTCATCATATAAATATCAAAGTTGTTAAATGTAACTAAGTAAACTCCAATTAATGAGAAAAAGATAATCAATGGTAATAACAATTGTTTTGGAATTGTTAATAGTTTTGCAATATAGGGAATTAATGGTAAATTTAAAACTAATAATACAAGGTTACCAATATACATTGAAATAATTACAGACCAAAATAGTGCTGGATTATCTACATACATAGTTGGTCCTGGTTGAATTCCATAAGAAATTAATGCACCTAAAATAATAGCAGTAGTACCAGAACCTGGGATTCCAAGTGTTAATAAAGGTACAAATGAACCTGAACAAGCTGCATTATTTGCACTTTCAGGAGCTGCTAAACCTTTTACATTTCCTTTTCCAAAAGTAAGCTTATCTTTTACATTTGCAATACTTCTCTCCATTCCATATGCTAAAAATGAAGCAATAGTTGCCCCTGCACCTGGAAGTACTCCAACAAAGAAACCAAGAACAGATGACCTTCCAACAGTTGGAGCCATCTCTTTTACTTCTTCTTTTGTAATTTTTAATGAACCAATATCTTTTTTAAGAGCATCTACTTCTTCTTTTGTTTGCTTATGATTTTCTAAAATATTCATCATAGCTTCAGATAAAGCAAAAGCTGCCATTGCTAGAAGTAAAAATGAAATTCCATCAATTAAATCTAATCTTCCAAAAGTAAATCTTGCAATTCCTGAATCAGAATCTGTTCCAACAGTTGCTAACATTAGTCCAAAAATAGTCATAATAGCTGCTTTTAAAAACTTTCCTTTTCCAGCAAAAGCTGCAACTGCTGTTAACCCTAGAACCATTAAAGCAAAATAATCAGATGACTGAAAACTCAAACTTACATTTGCAAGTGCTGGTGCTGCAAAAAGTAAAAATACTGCTGCAATTGTTCCACCTGTAAATGATGAATATGCAGCAATTGCTAAAGCTTTTCCAGCCTGACCATTTTTCGCCATTGGATAACCATCAAAAGAACTAGCAACAGTTCCTGCAACTCCAGGAGCATTAATTAAAATTGAAGATGTAGAACCTCCAAAAATTGCACCATAATAAACACCTGCAATTAGAATTAAACCAGAAGAAGGCTCCATTCCATATGTAATTGGAATCATTAATGCAATTGCAGAAATTGGTCCAAGTCCAGGAAGCATTCCAATAAAAGTTCCAGCAAAACAACCTACTGCAACCATTAAAATATTATACATAGAAAATGCAGTAACAACACCTGCTAATATACCATCCATCATGATTGTTCTCCTAAGAAATATTCATATAACATTCCAGGGTCTATATAAACACCTAAAACATTATTTAGCAATAGGTAAAATCCTATTGAAACACCGCATGAAATTAGTAATATTCTTTTTATATTTTTCTCTTTTAATAGTAAAAAACCTATTAGTAAAAAAATTATAGTCGAGATAATGAATCCTAATGTTCTAATTGTAAACCCATAAAAAATCATCGCAATAACGAAATATAATGTAGTTTTAAAATCTAATGTTTTTAAATACTTCAATGTTAAAAAATCATTATCATCTTTTTTTATAAGAGAAAATATAAGAATCATAAGTGAAACTATTATTCCAGCTAATCCTATATAAAAAGGAAAAGTAGAAGCTGTCATTACTTCAAACTGACTACCTGGCATTTTCTTAATACTAAATACATTAAAAAAATAAAAGCTTGAAAAAACTAAAAAAAATATTGAACCTATTGTATTTTTTGTCATATTATTAACCTTTAATAATAAGAAGAGGAAAACCCTCTTCTCTTTATCCTATAAGAATCCCATTTCTTTCATTAAAGAACCAATTACTTCTTCTTGTTTTTCTAGGAAAGATTTAAATTCTGTTGTTGGTTGATATAAGTTTGCCCAACCATTTCTTTTTCTAACAACTTCCCACTGAGGTGTGTCATACATTTTTCCAATCACATCAGCAAATGCTTGTGTTTTTTCTTCAGAAAGGTTTGGAGCTCCAAAGAAACCTCTCCAGTTTGCAAAAAATGCATCTGCACCCATGCTTTTGAAACTTGGAATTCCTTCAATATTTTCATTTGAAGTTACACCAATGATTCTTAATTCACCTTTTTTATGCTTTTCTAATACTTCACCAAAACCTGTTGATAAAACATCTACTTCACCAGTTAATAAACCAGCAAGTGCTTTTCCACCTGCATCATAAGGTACATATCTTACAGATGTTGGATTTCCACCAGCAGCTTTAAAAATTTGAGCAGCAACTAAATGATCCATAGAACCTCTTGAACTTCCACCTGCAACTTTTACATTTCTAGGACTTTTATCAAAAGCAGCTTTTACATCAGCCCATGATTGGTATTTAGAATCATTTTTAACAACTAAAACTCCATAATCAGCAACAACTGAAGAAACTAAAGTTAAGTCTCTAAAAGACTGAGGAAAAACACCTTGAAGCGATCTAATTACAATTGGAGTTGAATTTACCATTAATGTGTTTTGTTGTTTTTTAGCAGTTTCAATTAAGTATGCAATGGCTTTACCACCACCTCCACCTGACATATTTTCAAATGATGTTTCTTGAACAAGATTTGATTTCTTTAAAGCTTCACCAACACCTCTAGCAGTTCCATCCCAACCACCACCAGCTCCTCCAGGAATTAGGAAGTGAACTTTATCAACACTTGATGCAACAGAAGATGTAGCAAGTCCTGCAACTAAACATCCTGCAAATGCAAGATTCTTGTAAACTTTTGTAATCGAATTTTTCATAATTTAGCCTTTTATTTTTTATATAAAAGCAGTATAAAGGAAAAAAATGTAAGAAAAATAAAATCACAAATTTATAAGCTAATAAAAATAAAAAAAAAGTATAATCGCTTTTAATATTTCAATTAGGAAACAAATTATGAACTTAGACTTAATATTACAAAATATTTTAAACCCTCCTATTTTATTCTTTTTTCTTGGAATGCTAGCAGTATTTTTCAAATCAGAACTATCGATTCCGCAGCCTTTACCAAAGCTATTTTCTCTTTATTTATTAATAGCAATTGGACTTCATGGTGGATATGAACTTTCAAAAAGTGGTATAGATATTTATATTTTTAAATCACTTGGCTTAGCTGTATTTATGGCAACACTTGTACCAATTTATAGTTATTTTATCTTGCGTATAAAACTCGATACCTATAATGCAGTTGCAGTTGCTGCCACATTTGGTTCTATTAGTGCAGTTACATTTATTACTGGAATTACTTATCTTCAAACAATTGGAGTTGAGTATGGGGGATATATGGTTGCAGCTATGACGCTTATGGAATCACCTGCAATTATCATTGGTTTAGTTTTTGCAACATTATTTGCAAAAGACAAAAATGACAAAGATAATAAAGAAAAAACAGGTACAAATTGGGGTGAAATTTTAAGAGAAGCATTTTTAAACCCTTCTGTTTATTTACTTGTAGGTGCTTTAATTATTGGAATTTTAACTGGTCAAAAAGGTTGGGATTCAATGGAACCATTATTTGGTACATTATTTAAAGGAATGCTTGCATTCTTTTTATTAGATATGGGAATAGTAGCTGCTAAAAGAATTTATGAACTAAAAAAATTAGGACTATTCTTAATTATATTTGCAATAGCAATGCCAATTTTTAATGCCTCACTTTCAATGGCATTAGCTTACTTTTTTGAATTATCAAAAGGTGATGCATTTTTACTTGCACTTCTAAGCGGTAGTGCCTCTTATATTGCAGTTCCTGCAGCTATGAGATTATCAGTTCCAGAAGCTAATCCAGGTATTTATTTACCACTTAGCTTAGCAATCACTTTCCCTTTTAATATATCATTAGGGATACCATTATATTACTATTTAATAAATTTACTTTGGGGGTAAACTATGAAAAGCATGAAAAAAATCGAAATGATAATAGAATCAATTTATTTAAATAAAGTACTAGATTTATTTAAAGAAAAAGATATTACGGGATATACAATCATCAAAGATATAGAAGGATCAGGTGGTCATGGAATAAAAATGGCTGATCAGTTTAGTGATATACAAAGTAATAACTATATTTTTACAGTATGTGATAGCTCAAAATTTGAAGAGATAAAAGAAGAAATAAGAGCCTTTACTAAAAGATACGGTGGGAAATGTATCGTTAGTGATGCCATGATGTTACTATAAATCTTTTTAAACTAATTCTTATAATTTGAATCATAGAACTATTAGTTCATGATTCAACACTACACAAACAATAAACGAACTCTTTACGCAAGATACACATAAAAAATCTATAATACACTTATCAAACAAACGAAAATAAAAAATTAATATTTAAAAGGATTTTAAAATGAAAAAATTATCAACAACTATTATAGGATTAAGTTTATTAGCCGGAAGTGCATTATCAGCACAAGATACATTTGCAAGTTTTTACCCAGTTGAGAACGATGACACTCCAAGTTATCTTTCTTCAGTTCAAGATGATTCAAAAGCTTATCAAACTTTAGCAGTAGCAACTAGTGATAACAAAGTATTTGCATCTTTTTATCCACTAGAAAATAGTGATACACCAGATTATTTAAGTTTTAACAATACGCAAACATCAGCAGCAAGTACTAATATTTTAGCAGCATCTGCTATTAGTCATTGTACACTAGCTTCATTCTATCCAGAAGAAGATACTGATACTAGACTTCATACTTCTTGTTAATAATTTAACAAGAAACCCCTCTCCTTAATAAAAAAAGCCAACAATTCTTTTGTTGGCTTTTTTTTACTTGATTTTACAAGAATTCATAAGCACTAAAAATCAACCTATCTCTATTTTTCTGCTTAATTACAATCGTATAGTTTGTATCATTAGATACTACTTCAAAATACTCTATATCTTCCAAGAGAATATCTATAAAAGCATTATCATAAAATTCAATTGGAGTATCTTGAAATAAAAACTTATCTTTACTTTCCATTCTAATTAGTTTATCATTTGAAGAAATAAGATATGTTACATAAGTATAAAAAGGATTATGATATGTATTTGAAGTTTTAAAAGTAATTTGTGTATTCTTATCATTATCTATTTTAAATGTAATCTTAGTTGTTTTTTCAAGAATATCTTCAAGAAAGATATTACTTAATTGATTTGTTGATTTAATGTCAATTTCTTTTGTTTTAAATTGTGTATTTGAAAGCTTCGTTTGATCAAGAACTTTATATAAGAACAATAATAGAATCATAAAAATTGTAATAGATATTACTACCTCAAGTAGTGTAAAAGCTCTTTTCATAATCACAACTTAATTTTAAAAGAATACATATTTTTTTTTATATCATCTTCTATGCTATAACTTGTTTCATATGTAGTGATACTAAAATTTACAACATCATTTTTAAAACTTGCAGTATCTACTTCTTCTTTTTTTACTTTTATTTTAATATCTTTTAATTCTCTTCTTATATCATCATTTTTAAATGTATATAATTTTCCTAAATATCTATTTTCATTGATATTATCTTTTTCATTGATATTAATTGCTGTTTGAATATAATCTTGGAACACAGATTTTTCTTTACTCTTAGTCACTAAAAAGATATTATCACTTTTAACTTGTAACAATGTAAGCATTACAACACTTAACATTATTATTGCGATAATTACTTCCATTAATGAAAAAGATTTTTTCATTTATTTAATACCAATTCTTACAGCTTCAGCGACTGAAGTTTCACCATTTTCTAGCATTAATCTTAATTGTTGGTCTAATGATATCATTTTATTTTTAGCAGCTAATTTCATCAAAGTATTATCATCAACATCTGTTTTTAGATACTCTTTTACTTCTTCTGTTAGAACAAAAAGCTCACCTATTGCAATTCTTCCTGTGTAACCTGTAAATTTACATTCATTACAACCGCAAGGTTTATAAAGCTTTATGTCTTTATTTAAATTAAATAAAGCATGTGATGCCTCAGAATCATCCTCTTCTTTACACGCTTCACATAATTTTCGAACTAACCTTTGTGCTAAAACTGCTAAAAGAGATGAAGAAATTAAAAAGTTTTCAATTCCCATATCCATAAGTCTTGTAATTGCTGCAGGTGCTCTATTTGTATGTAAAGTTGAGAAAAGTAAATGCCCTGTAAGTGCAGCTTGAACTGCTATGGAAGCTGTTTCTTTATCTCTAATTTCTCCAAGCATAATGATATCAGGATCTTGTCTTAAAATTGATCTTAAACCAGAAGCAAAAGAAAGCCCTACTTTATCATTTACTTGGATTTGTGAAAATTTATTTGATTTATATTCAACCGGATCTTCAACTGTTATAATGTTTTTTTCAACACTTACAACTTGGTGTAATAATGAGTGTAATGTAGTTGATTTTCCACTTCCTGTAGGTCCTGTAACTAAAACCATTCCATATGAGTTTTTAAGTATTTTTTCTAATTCATTTGTAATATAAGAAGGAAAACCTAACTCTTTTAAAGATAAAATATCTTCACTTTGCATCAGAATTCTCATTACAACTCGTTCACCATAAAAAGTAGGAAGAATTGAAACCCTAATATCTAAAGTTTTTCCAGCAATTTTAATTTGTGTTCTACCATCTTGAGGTATTCTTTTTTCAGAAATATCTAAATTTGAAACAACTTTAATTCTTGAAATTACTAAAGACATAATATTCTTATCAAGCTCTATATGCTTTGAAAGTACCCCATCAACACGGTACCTTACTTCTGCTTTAAATTCATGCATTTCAATATGAATATCTGAAGCTTGTTTTTTTATTGCTTGATAAAAAAGTGAATTTACAAATTTGATAATTGGAGCAGATTCTTCTGATGTTAAAATATCACTTCCAACTTTCAAAAACTCACTAACTGAAAAATCTTCATCTTCAATTGTTGCATCTTCTTGTTCTTGTTGAATTGCGTTCATTTCTTTATCTGTTCTAATTTCCAAAAACTTATTGTAAAGTTTTTCATAAGAGATTTCATCTAAAAACATTACTTCATATTCATATTCACATTTTGATAAATAATCAAAAGAAGTACTCATATATTCTTTTGATAATATAATTACAATTTCATCATCAACTTTAGAAAATAAAACATAATTTTTTAAAGCAAAAGTATAATTCTCAATTTCATAAGGTAATAGATTGGTATTGTGTATTTCTTGAATATTCATCTAGTTTCCTAATATCTCAGCAACTCTTTTTTCATGCTCGGTTCTGCTATCTATATCCTCATTTTGGATATTTAAAGCTTTATTACTTTGATTTTTTATATCTTTATACTCTTTATCTAGCTCTTGCATTTTAGCTTTATATAAATCTTCTTTTTTTAAATTATCAATTTGTTTTTGTTTTAACCTAATTAATGACTCTTTTAAATACTTATCTTCTAATAATTTTAATTCAGATAATTTATCTCTAACATAAGTTAAATCTTTTGATTTTGGAATAATATAAGGCGTAACAATAATAACTAAGCTTTTCTTTCTTGAATCAGTTTTATCATGTGTAAATAATTTACCTAAAAGAGGAATAGAGCCTAAAACAGGAACTTTACTTTCTGTTGATTCTACTTTATCTTCTATTAATCCACCTAAGATTACAGATTCTCCATTTTTTACAATTGCTGTAGTTAAAACTTCTTTTTTTGTTGTATCTGCATTTCCACTTGTTGTTTCTGTAGTTTTTACATCTTCTAAAACAGTTGTAATTTCTAAAGTAACTTTATTATCATTGGAAATACGTGGTTTTACTTTTAGAGTTAAACCAACATCTTCTCTTGAATAATTATCATTAGTAGTTCCTGCATCTGATACAGTAGATGAAGTTTTAACAGAAATAGTTTCACCAACATAAATTGAACTTTCTTTATTATTAATAGCTAAAATTGATGGTTCAGAGACAATATCTAAAGCTCCATCTTGGTCTAACAAACTAATTGAAGCTCCAAGTGCTAAACCAGATGTAAGAGTAGGAATAGATAAACCAATATCTCCAGGAGTAAATGCGATTGAACTTCCTCCATTTAAACTTGAAGAAAATGTTCCTAAGCCTTTACTCCCTGTTCTTCCTCCTAAAATTCCATATTTGATTCCAATTTCATCAACTAAAGTATTTGTAACTTCAATAATTCTAGCTTGTACATAAACTTGAGCTTTCTCTTTATCTAATTCGCTAAGTAATGCTTTTATATAATCAATTTCATCAGAAGGTCCCATTAAAACAATTGAATTTGATTCTTCATCAACAGATGCTAATGGCTTTGCATTTGGATCTAGGTATTTCTTTTTTCCAATAATTCCATCAATGATTTTTATTACATTTGAAGCTTCAACATTTTTTAATGAAATTACTTTTACAACTCTTTTAACTAATGAATCATTACTATCTATATTTTGAATATATTTTTTTAAATATTTTATATTTTGGTTTTTACCAACTATTACAAGAGAATTATCATCTGCATTTGAGATAATTGAAACTTTTTCAGTTTCTATTTTTTCATTAAAAATTGATTTTGCTACATTGATTAAATTTTTCTTTGCATCATCTGCTTTGATATTGTCTAATCTAATGATTTCAATACTTTTCTTAGCACCATATGTCATTACATTAACAACCTTTTTAACTGTATTAATATTGTCTTTAAAATCTGTAAGTATTAAACTATTTGATTCTTTATTAGTAACAAGTTTTGCATTTTTTGAAATTAAATGTCTGATTTTTGAAGCAATATAATCTGCATTTGCATTATGAACAGGAAAAACTTCTGTAAGCATTTGATAGTACAATTTACTATTATTACCGTTAACAACAGGTACATTATTCTTTGCACTATCATTTAGCTTTACAATTCGCATTATATTTTTACTTTGAATAAGTGTGTAGCCTTTTGCTTCTAATGAATAAATCAATATTTTCACTAAATCTTTTCTGTCAACTGGTTTTGTTGAAATAAAATCTACATTACCTTTTATATTCTCGGTTACTAAAATATTTTTATCTATTATCTTAGATGTGATTTTAACCAAATCCATGATTTTTAAATCTTTAAAATTAATATTTAACTTCTCATCTGCAAAAGATGAAAAACTAAATATTAATACTAATACTAATAAAACAACCCTAATCAATTTCATAATTTAACTCCACTATTTCATTATTTCTTAAAACTTCTATATTTAAATATTTAATATTATTAATATTGTTATAAACTTTGAATGCATCTTCATACGATTCTAAAGTATTATTGTTTATAGATTTAATTACATCATTCTTCTTTAATCCTAACTTTGTAAAAGCTGAATTTTTTTGAATTCTTTTTACTTCAAATCCTTCGATTTTACTATTTTTTCTAATTTCTTGAATTTGAATATTTTCCCAAATTTTATCAATATCATTTATATATGAATTTAAATAACTTCTTTTAATCTTAACATTTGAAGCATCTTCAATAATATTTATATTTGTATTTTTTTCTATTTCAGAAACTAACTCTTTTAATTTATTATTTGCTTGTTTGATATCTAATCTATACTCTTTTGCTACTTTTTCCATAATTACATAGTCTTTATATAATCGCGTAAGAACATAGCCATCAATATCTTCAAATTGGGATAAAATATAACTTTTTTGTGTTCTTTTATTAACAATTGTTATCCAACCTGAATTTGATACTGTTGAATATATAGCTTTTAAATTATAATTTACTAAGGTTTTTTGATTATCTTTATTCTCTTTTTTTACTTTTGCTTTAACTTTGATACTATTTTTAGAATAAAAGCCATCAAATTTTTTATACTCTAAAAAAGATGTTGATTTTTCAATATAATCAACTCCATTTTTTGGAAGAATGATAAAAACAACTGTTGCAATAATATATGCAATTAGAAATATAAATAAGTAAGGAATTGATTTTTGTATCAATTTATTAAATCTTGTATTCATAAATTCTTTTCCCATATATATTTACCATCAATTAATTTCATTTGTTTTAATAATTTGCTATATTTTCTTTTCATAATAGGAGATGCTTTTAATTCTAAGATTATCTTTTTTGCAAAGATATCTAATTTTCCATTTATCTCTCCAAAACTTCCATAACTTTGTATTTTAACATTTTTAAAATCCAAAACTGAATACTTTATATCAATATTTTCAATTAATGAAGGAATCATTCTAGATAAACTCTCACCAACTTTTACATTAGAAATATTAATATTATTAAAAAACAGAAAAGTAGAAAAAGACATTTTATCTATAACTGCTACATTAATTCCTTCATAATAAATTTTTGCATCACTAACATTTAATACAAATAATTTTTCGTCTCTTTTCTCATTTGAAATTATTACTTCTTCATTTGATAATTTATGTTCAAGTAAATTATATAAAGACTCTTTAGGTAAAAGTGTAATTATGAAAAAGAGCAATAATACTAAATAGAAAAAGAATTTAAATATTTTTTTCATTAATTAAGTCCTATTTCTAAATTGATATTAGTTTTTTCTATCAATAGTTTCTTTATAATCATTTGCTTATTTAAAACCCTATTTAAAAAATTGTTTAAAGCTTTTTCATCGCTTGAAGTAATACTTACTTTTATACTGTTTTTTGTTTCAAATCTTGATATTTTTGAGTTTACATATATTTTATTCCTTAGAATCTGATCAATTGTTTTATTTATATTTTTTTTATTATTCCAAGTTCTTTGATATGCCTGATAATCTTTTGCATTTTTACTAATAGACTTATATTCACTGTTTTTACTAAAAAAGTTCTCTTTTTCAATATTTAAAAGATAAAAAGATATCAATAAGATAGTAATAAAAAGAGCGATGATATATAAAGGATTTAATCTACTCATAATTTAATCCTTATATTTAAATCTTTTCCATTAATATTACTAGATAATATTTTATATTTTTTTGAGATATAATCTTCTATATCTTTTTTATTAGAATTTTCTAAAATTAAACTCAAATTTTCAGCTTTTAAATTTATTGTTTTAATTTTGATTTTATTTTTAACTAATATATATTCTAAGAAATCTCTTTTACTAATTTCATTTTCTAATTTTTTACTATTACTTTTTAAAATAGCTTTAGTTTGTAGCAAACTTTTTGGAAGATTAGATTCTATTTTAATTTTTTCTATTTTTTTATCTATGATTTCTACTTCTTTTTTATAATCAATAATTTTATATATATTCAATATTGAAATACTAATTAAAACAAAAAGAATTGAATAGATTTGTTTTGAAGTTAATAAATTATTATACAATTTGATATTAACTTTATTTGAAGACAATTCAATAGAGTCTATTTTTTCTGATAAATCAATGGAATTACTTGTAATTAATTTAGGAACTTTTATTAAAATTCCATCCTCTGAGTACATAAAAGATTTTCCATCACTATTAAACTGCGTAAATTTTTTACATTCATTTTGTGCAAAATATACTCCATTAACTAAAGATAAAGAGATGCCTGATTGTTTGATTACATCATATATTTTTTTATTGATATAAGCAAAGCATAAATATTTATTCTCTTCAAGTTTTATAACCTGATATGATAAATTTGTTATATTTTCTAAAATATCTTCAAATAATGTTGGTAAAACATGCCTTGCTTGCATTATATTTTTTACAGGAATATCAAATATCCTAACCCAGTAAAATTCTGGAGAAAGTATAATGTCTACTTTTTCTATTGTTGCAATCTTAGTATTAGTACATAAGAACACTTTTTTATTTTTATTTGAAACTAGACTCAAAATATGCCACCTTACCTTCCTTATCAAGTATATAATAAGCTTTAAAAAGCTCGTTTAAATGATTAATCTTTATAAAAAGTTCGTATAAATCGCTATTAGCACTTTTATTTATAAAACCTATTTTATTTTTTATATCTAAAATTTCATCACTATAGGTATCTTTTATAAATTTATCAATAATAAAATCAAGTTGTTTACTATTTTTTATAAACCTATTATCTTTTTCTTTATATTGATTCTCTTGTACTCTATAAATATCTTTAAAACTATAAAAACTTGAGATATTATATTCATTAAAAAGCTTTTCAATACTATTTTCTTTACTATCTTTTGAACTTAAAGAATTTACATCAACCTTATCATATTTTACAAGAGTGAATAAAAGTTCACTATTCCCTACTTTTGTGGGAATTGATAAGTTATCATTTTCCAAAAGAAGTTCATCTATTGATTCTTTATTATCTTTAATAACTTTACTTACTTCAACTTGAGCATTGCTAGTTAACGTAATCATTTGCGTTTTATTTAATCTGCTACTTTGCTCTTTTATATAAGAATTAGTATCTTCCAAATTCTTTAAAATCAGAATTGATAATGCAGAAATAAATAGAAGTGAAATTAATAAAACAATTGATTTTTTCATATTAACCCAAGTTCATTGAAAATATTGGTAATAACATTGAAATCACAATAAATCCAATTGTAACACCAACTATTAACATAAATACAGGTTCCAATAAAGCAAGAAAAATATCTGTTTTATCTTTATTTGCTTCATTATATAAAGTTGCAAGATTATTAAGAATTTCATACATTTTACTAGTATCTTCACCAATTGCAATCGAATGAATAAAAGCCTCATCAATTTTATAAATATTATTTGTACTTAATAATACTGATAACTTTTTCCCTTCAACTACACTTTTAGAAGCTTCTACAAATACCCTTTTAATCACAGAGTTTTTTAAAATATTAGCACTTAAATTTATACTTTGTACAATAGGAACTCCAGATTTTATTAAAATAGAATTCATGTATGAGAATCTTGCTAACTCGCCTTGTTCAATCATTGTTGAGAAAAAAGGAAGTTTTAAAGTAAATTTATCAAAGGCATATTTGAATACTTTTGATTTTTTCATTAATATTATAAACGAAGTTATAATCACAAATAAAATTGCTAATATATACATATAATTAGTTGAGAAAAAATCTCCTAAAGCAATTACAATTTTAGTACTCTGGGGTAATTCTTGATCAATCTGAGTAAAAATACTTGTGATTTTTGGAACAATAAAGCTTAACATAAAACCAACCATAAAAAAAGAAATAAACAGAATAAATAAAGGATAAGCCAAGGCTGAAGAAACTTGTTTTCTTATTCTATCTTGCTCTTTTAAAAAATGAGCCAACTCTAACAAAACAGATTCTAATAATCCACCATTTTCACTAATTTTTACAGATTGTTTAAAAAATTCTGGAAGATTAACTACATTTTGAGACTCTAAAGAAACATAAAAATTCTTTCCTTCATCTAAATATGTTGAAATTGATTCAAAAAATGAGTTAAGTACTTTATCATTTTTGTATCTTTGGTTAAGTAAGTTAATAGCTGAGATTAGCGATATTCCTGAGTTTAAATAAATACTTAAATCTCTAGAGAGATAAGATAAAGAAGATAAGCTAAGAGTTTTTTTTCTTTTTAGTGAAAACTTTGATAAATTAAAATCTTCTTGACTTAAAGAAGTGTATAAAATACCTTTTACTTTTAACTTTCCCTTTGCTTCATTTAAATTTAAAGCTTCAATTTTAGATTTAACTTTTTTTCCAGTAGAGTCAAAACCTTGATATTTAAAAAGCATCTTGAACCTCTATTTGTTTCTCATCAAATGTATTTAATACTTCATTTGTTGAAGTAAATATTTTAGCTTCATTAAATATTGAATTAAACAAATAAACTTTTTCATCTAATGTATCTAAAATAATTTCGCTTCCTTTATAATCACTATTAATTGAAAATAAAAAAACAATATTTTCACTTATATTGTTAATATTAACATCTCGATAGTCAATTACATTCATATCTTTATTGTATTCATAGACTTCTGGTTTTTCTTCAAATACATTTTCAATTATAAAGTCTTCTTTTATTTCATCATCAATTCTAATATAACACTTCAACTCTTTTTGAATACATAAAAAATCAAGTTTTTTCTCAAATTTGAAATTTGATAATAAATATTGCTTCAAAGATTTTAATGAAAAGTTACTACTTTCATTTTTTACAGAAAAATTAGTGTTTGAAAAAACTAAGTAATATGTAGTTGTAATTAAAATGATTACAACTACTAACTCCAATAGAGTAAAAGCTTTTTTCACTCTATTCAATTTCAATTATTGATTACACTTTGAATAATAAATATCATCAGCTGTACTTTCTTTTTTATCAGAACCAAGTGATATTAAATCAAAGTCTTCTTCACCTTGAATATAAATAAATTCATTACCCCAAGAATCCCTTGGTGCTTTTCCATCTTCAAAATATTTTTTTTCTACAAGAAGAGAAAGACCTTCTTCAGTTTTTGGATATGATGAAGTATCAAGTTTAAACATTTTTAATGTTTGAGCAATACTTTTCATTTGAATACAAACAATTTTACTTTTTGCTTCTTCACTTTTTCCTGTTAAGTTTGGTAGCACGAACGCTGCTAATAATCCAAGAATTATAATTACAACCATTAATTCCATTAAAGAGAATGCTTTTTTCAATAATTTGCCTTTTGTCTCAATTTATATATAAAATAATTATATTATAACAAAATTCTAATTAAGTGTTAAATTTAAAAGGTAAAAGTGAACAAGTTTATTAATAAAAACAACTATAATAAAATATTTGGAATTAAAATGACAATGGTTATTGAAAATTAAAATTTTATTATGAGTGTATTAATTATATGAGATATTAAAATCCCTATAGGTAATGAGCCTATAGAATTTAACAATTATTTAGAAGTGTTTTTAAGTACTGTAAGTAATTCAGATGAAAGTATTATTCCTGCTTTACTACAAGCATCAAATATGTTTTCATTGTTTTGAACAAGTCTTATACAAATTTCTTCTTTTTCTGTTAGTTTTACATCAATTATTGACATGATTATCCTTTATTATTTTGTTTACATAAAAATAATGATTTAGCGAGGGATAAATTATTAAGTTAGTGTGTTTTAGTGGTACTCCCAGCACGATTCGAACGTGCGACCTACGCCTTAGAAGGGCGTTGCTCTATCCAGCTGAGCTATGGAAGCATTTATTTAAAAGTAAAAAAGCCATAAACAAAAAGTCAAAAACTTTTTATTTATGGCTTTTTAATGGAGCGGGAAACGAGACTCGAACTCGCGACAATCTGCTTGGAAGGCAGAGGCTCTAGCCAACTGAGCTATTCCCGCAAAAGTATAAATTCAGTAAACTGAAGATACTTTAAGTATAAATGGTGCGGATGAAAGGACTTGAACCTTCACGCCGTAAAGCACTAGATCCTAAGTCTAGCGTGTATACCAATTTCACCACATCCGCATAAATATCTTTTTTACAAAAAAGATTAAAAAAAGTGGTACTCCCAGCACGATTCGAACGTGCGACCTACGCCTTAGAAGGGCGTTGCTCTATCCAGCTGAGCTATGGAAGCATCAAAATATTTAAAAATGGGGTAAGTAACCGGAATCGAACCGGCGACCCTCTGAACCACAACCAGATGCTCTAACCAACTGAGCTATACCTACCACAATTTAAATGGTCGGAGTGAAAGGACTCGAACCTTCGACCCCCTGGTCCCAAACCAGGTGCGCTACCAGGCTGCGCTACACTCCGACAGTCACTATTCTTACGAAAAGTGGACGGAATTATATTATGTTTTTGATCTTTTGTCAAGAGTTAATTTAACAAAATCAGAAATTTTGTTAAATTTTATAAAAACATTACTTTATTTTGTATTTTCTTCTATAAATTTCAAGTACTTCTTACTTGAATTACTAATATCTATTTCAATAATTTCAGGAACATCATAACTGTGATGTTCTTTTATTTTACTTTTAACTTTATCAAAGTCTTCTTTTTTAGTTTTTATACTAACTAAGATTTCATTATCACAACAAAACTCATCGTGCCAATTATAAAAAGACTCAATTTCACTTAATTGAACACAAGCTGCAAGCTTTGAATCAATTAAAACTTTTGCAATATTCTTTGCTTCAGCTTTTGAAACACACGTTGTTTGGACTAAAGTAATATTCATAATCTTCTAACCTCTTCTATTAAATCTGATGGAATAAGTGAAAAATCATTTTTCTTATAATTAGCCCCAGCTAATGCATGTGCTAAAGAAGCACTAATCGCAGCATCTAAAGGCTCATAGCCTTGAGCAAGAAGGGAACCAACTAACCCACTTAAAACATCGCCACTTCCACCTTTACTTAAAACGGCACTCCCAAAGGTATTAATATACAAGTTCTTACCTTGAGAAATTATTACATTTGTTCCTTTTAATAGTAAAACTACTTTTGGATACTTGCTAGTAAATTCTTCAACATATTTTATTCTATTATTTTGTAATTGTTCTACAGAGATATCTGCAATATTACTTAATTTTAGAAGGGAACAAAACTCTTTTGGATGAGGAGTAAGAACAATATCTTCATCTAAAACATCAAGTAATAATTCATCATAAAACAAATCTGCATCAACTATTTTTTTCACATCATTTGCTAATATTTTCTGAACCTCAGCTATTTCATAATTTCCAAGTCCCATACCAATTGCAATTGCTGTACAATTTTTACTTATAAAATGTGTTTGCATAATATGATAAGGCAAATCTAAATTTTCATGACAAACAACACTTACAATCCCTGTACCAAAACCAAAGGCCGCTTTTGCTGCAATTATTCCTGCACCTTTTTTACAACCTGCAACTACATTTAAATGTCCGTAAGAGCCTTTGTGTGAATTGTGTTTCTTTCTATTTGGTAGTTTTAAATCTTTTTTTTCTAGAAGGTATTTATTTGTAGAGGTTTCATATATTTCTCTTTGAACTCCAAGATTAGCTACTTTTATCTCACCTACAAAATCTTTTGCAATATCTGAAAACAATGAAGTTTTTAAAGCTCCCATTGTAATAGTTACATCAGCATCAAAAGCAACACTTTTAACTTGTCCATCAAAAGAAATACCACTAGGTATATCGCAAGCTATTTTTATTGCATCTAAAGAATTTAATTCATTTATCAATAAAACTGCATCATCGTCTAAAGCTTTATTTAAACCTGTTCCAAAAATACAATCAACAATAATATCACTATCAATCACTTCTTCAATAATTGGAATATCTAGTGCTTTCGCTCTTTTTTCTTGAAGTATTGCCATTTGTGATTTTGCTTTTGAATAAAAATATAAAGAAACATCAAACTTTTTATGTAACAGTCTTGCAAGTGCAATTCCATCAGCTCCATTATTTCCACAACCACAAGCTATTAAAATAGTTTTTTTATCACTATGATTTTCTTGAATATATAATTGCATACTTAAAGCAGCATGTTCCATAAGTATATCTTCACTTAATCCAAACTCTTCGTAACATCTTTTATCTAGCGAGTTTACTTCATCAAATATTTTTTGCATATATAATCCTAATCTATTTTTTCTTTAAAACCTCTATTAAAATACCTTGAATAACCGCACCAATAATTATATAAATAAAAAGTATTCCAGTAAAAAGTGCTCCAAAATAATCTATCATAATTGGAATAAAAGGTATTTTAATTGCCCTTGTATACATAAAAGTAGCTAGTAAGCCATTTTTTAAGCCATTTTCTTTTAATTGAGAAAGCATTGGATACCAAACATACATTGGACCAGCACTTATAATTCCACCTAAAATGGAATAAATCCATGCTTTAACTCCACTATCTTTTCCAAAATGTTTCATAATAGATTTTGGCTTTAGAAAATAGTTTAGTATTGTTGTTATAAGAATAATCATAACAAAAACTGGTAAAAGTTTTACTAATACATCATAGCTTTTTATTAAAGATAAAAAAGAATTTTCTTTATCGAAAATAAAAAGTGCGAAATAAACAATTATTACAATAAATAAAAATTTAAGTCCTTTAAATTCTATTTCCTTATTTTGTTTATTACTTTTGTTTTTATTCATGATTGAATCCAAGTTACCGTTATAACTGTTAAAATAGAGATAGTAAGTGTTGTTATAAAAGCTAATAAAGTTCTATAAAGTGTAAATCTTGCTCCAAAAACTTCAACCTCAGCTGGTAACTGAACAACTCCAAGAGTTACCCATGATAATACAAAAGCAGTAACAGCATATAAGGAAACACCAGAATCTCTTAATTCCCCACCTAAGATATAAGAAATCATAGGATTGCCAGTTAAAACTGCCCCCATTGAAGTTCCAATTGCACTATCAATAAAATTATTAGAAACAAACATAGAAGCCAACATTTCTTTTGTAATATATGTATCAAAAAGACCAAGTACTAATATAATTGCAAAAAGCATAGGAAGCATTGAAACTAAACCTATTATTGCTTTTTTAAAAGATTCTTTAATCATTGTTATTCTTTAATTTCTAAACTTCCAACCATCACTTTGTAATATAGTGATAATTTTTTCTTTCACATCGCCTTGTAGTTCAATCCATTCATCTCTAATAGCACCACCACAAGCTAGTTTTTTCTTTAAAAGTTTTAATACTTCTTTTTTATCTGCATCACTTAATGAAAATCTACCTACTAAAGTAACAGGCTTCCCTTTTCTTTTTTCATAAGTAAATACTAATTGATGTTGGTTCTTTGGTAAAATTTCATTTTTATTGAAAGTACTTGGAGCTGTAGGTTTATTAATTTTATTATTCTTTTTATTTGCTTTTGGCTTTTTTGCTTTCTCATCATACTTTGATGTATCGTGATTATCGCCATCAAGTTTTGCACCCATTTCAAATATCATTTAAAATCCTTTTAATCTTGATTGAATATCAATTTCATCTACGTTTATAAAATCATTCATCTTATATTGCTCAACTGCTACTCGACCAATCATAGCTGCATTATCACTACAGTACTTAAGTTGGCTTAGATATAAAGCTGTACCATTTTTTTGGCATAACTCTTCAATTTGTGTTCGTAAGTGAATATTTGCACTTGCACCTCCAACAATTGCAAAGTTCTTAGGTGCTTTTTGCTTAAACAGTTTTTTTGTTTTTTGCATTATATGTGCAACTGCTGTTTTTTGAAATGATGCACAAATATCATATTTATCTTGGATCTGAATATTTCCATCTTCACAGACACATTTTTCAATTCTCATTCGAACAGCATTTTTAAGTCCTGAGTATGAAAACTCAATATTTGGACTTTGTCTTAAAGGAACTGGCAATTCAAATCTATTCTCATCACCCTTTAATGCATATTCTTGAACAACTGGACCACCTGGATATCCAAGTCCTAGCATTTTTGATACCTTATCAAAACTCTCACCAAAACTATCATCCATTGTACTTGCTATTAGATTCATATCATTTAATGAATTTGCTTCTATTATTTGAGTATGTCCACCTGAAACTAATAAAATAGTCATTGGCAATACTTCTTCTTTTTCTATAAAAAGAGAATATATATGACCT
Source organism: Poseidonibacter parvus (assembly GCF_001956695.1). Classification (NCBI taxonomy): domain Bacteria; kingdom Pseudomonadati; phylum Campylobacterota; class Epsilonproteobacteria; order Campylobacterales; family Arcobacteraceae; genus Poseidonibacter; species Poseidonibacter parvus. Next base: position 248,376 of record NZ_CP019070.1, on the reverse strand, counting down.
TTTAAGTGATTAACTGAGATAAGAGGAATATCCAGTGAAAGACTCAAAGCCTTTGCCATAGTCACACCTTCCATTAGTGTAACTGATAATCCAGGTGCAGATGTAACGGCTATTGCTTTTAGTTTTGGAAAATATTCCACGCACTCTTCAAGTATTTTTGGTAAGGCTTCAATATGAAGTCTTGCAGCTAATTCAGGAACTACTCCGCCATAAACACTATGTTGTAATTCTTGAGATATTTTTTTGTGATAAACAAGCTCTAAAGTTTCAATGTCTGTTATTGCAATTGAGCTATCATCGCATGAACTTTCTATACTTAAAATCATTTATTTAGCCAGTCTAATGCAAAACCAATTGAGCCAAAACCTGAGTCTGCGTTTATGTGTCCTGCATTTCTTAATACATTAATTTCTACATTTAAAATTTCTTTTAAATCTAAAGCTTCCTCTTCACTCATATATGGATCATTAGTAGAAGCTACCATAATCACTTCTTTTGCTTTTAAATCTTTTGCAATAGGATAAGGGTAAAAAGTACTAGCAGCATCTACAACTCTGTTTCTACTTACAGGGGCAACAAGCATTAATTTATCTAAGCATATATCTAAATCATCACAAGTGTGAAACCATAAAACATTTGCAAGGGAGTGACAAATTACAATGTCAGGATTAAAATGCTTTATTTCTTTTCTTAAGCACTCTCTCCACTCTTCTAATTTTGGGTTATCTCTGTTTGGAAAAGAAGGAAAAGATACTGTAAAGTGTTGCGAAATTAGTTCACCTGCTAATTTTGCTTGCCAATGAGGGTAATCACTTCCACCAAGACCGTGTAATATTAAAACTTTTTTATTCAAAATCAAATCTCTCTTTATATATTTCTAATACATCTAACATATTTATTTTTATGTCTACTATCAAAATAAGGTGTTCCACTTACAAAATGCATATAATCAGCATAGAACCATAAAGTTCTCCAGTGTGATTTTTGCGCCCAATAACCATCGGGTACATTGTATTTAAAAGCTTTTTTTATGTAATTTTTGAAATTCTTTTTATCAACTATTAATTCAAACTCTTCAATCTTTGGAATTCTCCAGTTTGAATATCCTGCAAAACTTAACTGCTCGCAATAATCAATAGCCTCATCATGAGTTTTTAAAACTTTTACAACTGAAATATCATCAACCCACATAAGTTTTGCATTTGTATCAACAACAACTTTCGAGCTTTTTCTGTATATTTGTGCATCTAATAAAGATACAAAAATAAGAAATAAAATTAAGTACTTCATTACTTATCCTTTTTTATCTCACTTATTTCAAACTTACCTTTTTCCAACATTCCTCTTGCACTTTCATCTGTCAATTCTACACTAACTTTATAACCAGTTTTAAATACTAATCCTGCAAGTTTTTTTACTGGTTTTTCTTCTTTTTCTTTTGAAGTTGTTGCATGTTTTTTCCACTCTTGAAGTTTTTCTTCATAAACTTCAACTATTTCTTTTTCAAACTTACTTCTTGAATAAATTAAATAAACAACTAAAATTAAAAGTATTCCAAAAGGAATTAATAAATCAAGACTCACAGTATGCTCTCACTTCTTTATCAATTGTAAAAATATCATCTAAACTATCTATTTTTACATTGTTAAATTTATTTAATGCCTCAAGTGAAATTCTTGATACATCTAAAAAGCCAATTTCTGAGTTTAAAAACTTAGAAACTCCTACTTCATTTGCTGCATTTAAAACTACACCTAAATCAAGGTTATTTATAATCTCATCTTTAGCTTCCCAAATTGGATATCTTGAAGTTTCTATTTTCTTAAATTCTAAAGAACCCACTTTCACTAAATCAACTGGTTCTAAAACAGGAGTATCACATTTTCCTAAAATTGCATAAGCAATTGGAAGTTGCATTGAAGCGTTTGCAATATGTGCTGTGGTACTTCCATCTTTGAAGTTTACCATTGCATGAATTAGTGATTTTGTTTCAATAATCGCATCTAATTTTCGTATATCAAATAACCAAGCAGCTTCCATAAGTTCAAATATTTTATTTGTCATAGTTGCAGAATCAATAGTAATTTTATTTCCCATTGACCAATTTGGATGATTTAAAGCTTCTTTGATTGAAACATTTTTAAGCTCATCAAGTGGATAATCTCTAAAAGAACCACCACTTGCAGTTATTGTCATTGAATCAATAGCTTTTTCTTGAATTAAATACCATAAGCCAAAATGCTCTGAATCAATAGGACTAAGATTTGTATAATCAATAAATTTACCAGCAACGACAAGTGATTCTTTATTTGCCAGAGCTAATTTTTTACCACACTCAATAGCTTTTAGTGTTGGTTTTAATCCTAAAAATCCAACAAGTGCATTTACAACAGTTTCACTCTTAGAATTTTCAATTGCATTAAGTATTTCATCTTCGCCAAAAGTTACATGAGAATGATTTACTTTTACAATATCAACTTTGTTTGCGATAACTACTTTACTAGGTTTAAACTCTTCAATTTGTTTATTTAATACTTCAATATTACTTCCAGCTACTAATACTTCAACATTTAAGTTAAATTTACGTGCGATATTTAAGGTATTAACGCCAATTGAGCCAGTAGAACCTAGTATTATCATCCAAGAACCCTAAGTAATACTAACATTACAATTGCACCAAAAAGATAACCATCTGTTCTATCTAATATTCCACCATGACCTGGTAAAATATTTCCACTATCTTTTATATTAGCTTCTCTTTTTAAATATGATTCAAATAAATCACCAAACACAGAAGCAAAAGCTACGATAATTGATATTACGAAAGCTGAAACAATATGAAGATTATCATTTGCAAAATATGTTCCTAAAATTGCAGCTACAACAACACCACCTACAACACCTTCAATAGTTTTATTAGGACTAGTTTCACAAAATTTAGTTTTACCAAAACTTTTACCAACAAAATAAGCACCCGTATCAGCACTAGCTACAACTACAAGTAACCATAATAAAGTCATAACTCCGTATTCACTGTAAAGTGATAAAAGAAAAAGAAAAGATGCAGTTGGATAAAAAAGAGGTAGAAACATTTTTTTATCAAGTGTTTTTTTGTATGCAAGTTGTGAAGCATAACCAATAGCAACAATAAAAATCAAATCTTCAGGTGTTGGATAAAAATACGCAGCGAACCATAAAAGTGCAGAATAAACATAAATACTATCACTTTCTAATTGGAAAAGTTTTTTTGCTTCAGAAATAGAAATCATAAGAAGTGTTCCAAAAAGTGCCCACATAATGAAATATGAATCAATATATCCTATGATTATCATAGCAATAATCAAAACTAAACCTGTTTTTATACGAGTTGAACTCTCTTTTATAATGTTAGCCATTAAGTAAACCTTGTGTTGTTTAAATTACATTGATTATACAAAAATTTGGCTTTTGCTTATATTTTGAATAAATAAAAATATAATTTTGCTAGAAAAACATCTTTTAAATCTTTATTCCTATAGTAGTATAAGGATTATATAAAACATTTGCACCTGATTGAATTTTTACATTTCTTCTTTGCGTGAAATCTACTTCATAATCTCCTGGAAAATCTACAGAAAATTTTGCACAAATTACAGCTGCTTGTTCTATTACACTATCAGGTATAGTTTTTTTAGTGTTTTGTACAAATACATGAGAAGATGGTCTATCTTTTAAGTGAAACCAAAAATCACTTGCTTTTGAATTTTTTAATAAAAATATATTTTCTCTCTCACTAGTTCCTAACATAATTTTATAACCTTCAAAAAAGAAGCTTTCATAAGGTTGTGCTTTTTTAGTTCTTTTTTGATTCTTTTCTTTTTTAGGATATAAAAATTCACACTCTTCTATATCTTTTGCATTTTCTAAACTATTTACCATTCGATAAAGAAACTCTAACTTTTCATCTAAGTTATCTTTTTCTAGTGAAATGTACTGAGCTTTTTGTTTAGCTTTCTTTGCTTTTTTGAATAAATCATTTGAGTATCTTGAAGGTGAAGCACTCTCTTCTAGAGATATTTCTACTTCTTCTCCTTTGTAATCAAATGTTGTAAAAGACTTCTGGTAGGCTTTTATATTATGTAAATTTGCTAAAATCAAATTAGCTTTTTCATATAAAGAGTTTGATTCTTCTTCTAACTCTTCTTTTTTAGCTAATGAACTTATTGTTTTTTCAAGTTTCTTGATCTTTTTCTTTATTTGTGAGATTTTTTGTTTCTTCAAATTTTCTAAATTTTTAGATTCTTTTTCTTCATAAATTTGATATAAATACTTTTCAATATTCTCAACAACTTCCATTTTTGGAATATAACTCTGTTTTGGAATTTCATCAAGCTTTATTCCAACTTTAACAACTCTACTTGATGAAAATTCATCTACATGTCTCAAAGCTTCAATTATAATTCTATTTTCATCTAAAATTACAATATTAGTATGTTTACCTGTAAATTCTAACTGTAAGATAGTTGTTAGTTTTTTATATGAAGAAGATGAATTTACATGTATATTTATAATCTTATCATCGTTGTATAACTCAATTTTTTCTATTTTTGAGTTATACAACCTTTTTTGTAAAGCAACATCAAAAGGAGCATTGAAATCCTTTTTAGAATTTAGTACTTTTTGTGATTTAAACACTGTACTAGAGCCTTTTGACATATCAAAATATATTATATTCCTATTATTAAATTCTATTATAATAGTATTATTGTCAATTCGCTTTATAAGCTTTATATTTTGCGTATTCTCTACTAAATACTCAACTAACTGTTTTAATAAAAAATACTTCACTATTACTCCACTTTTAACTAATATTATCAACTAAGATTTATTTTTATATGTATTAGATATAATTATAGCTAAATTTTCATTAGGAGATAAATATGAAGTTATTAAAAATCGCAATAGCTGGGTCATTAATTTTAGGAGTTTGTTCAACATCTTTATTCGCAGATGCAACAAAAGGTCAAAAACTATTTGTTAAAAAATATAAGGGTTCTTGTGGTTTCAGTGGTGATAAATTCGCAGCTAAACACTCTCAAGACGAATGGGAAACTATTATGGAGAGTGGTAAGTTTAAAGAAGAACTTCTTAAAATTTGTCCAAATGTAAAAGAAGCTGAAGTAAAAGACAAATGGATTCAACACTTATATGATTTTTCTTATAAATTCGCAAATGACTCAGGAAATGTTCCTGCTTGTTAATTCATAACTAAATCAAAAAAAAAGCTAATATCTTTTGATATTAGCTTTTTTTATATCTAAGTATTATAAGTTTTACTTATTTTATAAGTCTTCGTTAGCTTCTACTTTACAATCATTTACTTTGCAATCTATATTTGCATCAAAATAGAATACGTCTTTACCTACTCTATCTTTTAACCCCAAGGCAACTTCTGCAGATTGCATTCCAGTATTACAATAAAGTACATATAATTTATCATCAGAGATTTGACTCATATCTATAATCTCTTTTTTATCATTTACTGCTACGTTTATTGCACCTTTTATATGTCCTTCTTTAAAACTTTCAGCTTTTCTAACATCTACTAATTGAACATTTTTTGGTAAATCGTTTAATACAACTTTTTCAAACCAATATTGATCAACCATTCCTTTATCTTGTCCTAGATAAATAGTTGCACCCTTAGCTTGATATTTTTCACCTTTAGCTTTTACGTCTTCTACTTCTACAGCTTTTTCAACTTTTAATACCATACTTGGCATTTGCATCTCTTTCCACTTTGGATATCCACCTTTAAATACTACAACATTTGTATATCCAGCATTTTGTAAAAGAACTGCTAATTCATCTGACATTTCACATTTAATTCCATTACAATATGAAACTATCTTTGCATTCTTATCTTGTGGTAAGAAACCTTGCTTTGCTTTAAATTCTTTTACAGTAACGTTTAACGAACCTAAAATTGTACCTCTTTTAAAAAGTTTTTCCGCTCTTGCATCAATGAATAATGCTTTCTTTGTTTCAAATAATTCTTTTGCTTTCGTAAAATCAATCACTTGTAAATCATTTGCTTTTACAAATGAAACTAAAATACACACCGCAAGAATTTTGCTAATTAAAGATTTCATAATTTCCCTTATTTTGATATTGAGATAATTATAGCTTAATTATTATAAAATTAATTCATATTAATATTATAAGTATTACTTATTTAAATGAATAAGAGTCCAACTTGTAGATAAGCTCTTCAGCAACTTCAATCATAGAAATATTTAATCTTTTGAAATCACTATTCTTAACTTTTACTAATAATTCATCATAAACATTTCCATAAGTATATAAAGAGAAGAAAATATATTCTTTCGAGCGAGATTCTTTGTTTAGTTCTTTAAACCAAAGAGCTAGAAGAGAAAAATATAGCATTGAAGGGTTGAATGTCCTTTTCTTTTCTAAAGATTTTGATATTTGTTTATTTATATAGTTATATCCATCTAAGACAGCTTTTACACGATAATGTTTTCTATTTTTCATATAATAATCACTAGATAAAGTTGCTTTATTAATTTCTTTTAGCATTACATCACTAATTTTATTAAATTTTTCTATCAATTCTTTATCAGTACCAGTGATGTTAATTTCTTCTTTATCTTTATATGAAAGAATTAAATCTTTACAAAACAATAGTAAGCTTTCTGTTTTTATTTTGGATAAGTTTAAAATCATACTTTATTGTAACCAAAATTTTATAAATTAACTTATAAGTAATTAAGTTTAAGTCTCTTTGCGATAAAATAAGCTAAATTTAATTAATGAAACTTATAAACAAAGGAAACTATTGGAACCAATAGGTGTATTAAAAGACGGTCAAATTTATGATCTTCAAACTGCTGAAGCTTTAAATATCGAAGGTGATATTATAAAGCAAGATAACTCCGCTGAATCTTTAGAGATTCTTAGACACTCATGTGCTCATATGATGGCTCAAGCTATTAAAGAGCTTTATCCTGATGCAAAATTTTTCGTAGGACCAGTTGTTACAGAAGGTTTCTACTATGACTTTAAAGTAGATGCTAAAATCACTGATGATGATTTAGTAACTATTGAAAAGAAAATGAAAGAAATTGCAAACAGAAAATTAAAAATAGAAAGATATGAGGCTACAAGAGAAGAAATTGTTACAAAATTCGCTGATGATGAATTAAAACAAGCTGTACTTTCAAAAATCACAGATAATACTTTAACTATGTATAAACAAGGTGATTTTGAAGACCTTTGTCGTGGCCCACATTTACCAACAACAGGAATGATTAGAGCATTTAAACTTACACGTGTTGCTGGTGCTTATCTTGGTGGTGATGAAGAAAACGAAATGATTACAAGAATTTATGGAATCGCATTCTTTGATAAAAAAGAATTAAATGATTACGTAAGAATGCTTGAAGAAGCAAAGAAAAGAGATCATAGAAAACTAGGAACAGAATTAGAACTATTTACATTCAATGAAGATGTAGGTGCTGGGTTACCATTATGGTTACCAAATGGTTCTAGACTTAGATCAAAGTTAGAGCATCTTTTATATAAAGCGCACAGAGTTAGAGGTTACGAACCAGTTCGTGGTCCAGAAATTTTAAAATCTGATATGTGGGATATATCTGGACATAATGCAAATTATGGTCAAAACATGTATTACACAGAGATTGATGGTCAACAATATGGAATGAAACCTATGAACTGTGTTGGTCATATTCAAATTTTTAAAAATGATTTAGTTTCATATAAAGACTTACCAAAAAAATTATTTGAATATGGTGTTGTACATAGACATGAAATGTCTGGAGCAATGCACGGATTATTTAGAGTTAGAGAATTTACTCAAGATGATGCACATATTTTCTGTACACCTGCACAAGTGAAAGAAGTAATCATTGATGTATTAGAATTTGTTGATTCATTAATGAAAACTTTTGATTTTGAATATGAAATGGAAGTTTCAACAAAACCTAAAAAAGCAATAGGTGATGATGAATTCTGGGAAACTACAACTAAAGGTATTATGGAAGCTTTAGATGAAGAAAACCTACCTTATGGAATTGATGAAGGTGGTGGAGCATTCTATGGACCTAAAATTGATATAAAAATTACAGATGCTATTGGAAGAAAATGGCAATGTGGTACAATACAAGTAGATATGAACTTACCTTCAAGATTTAATGTTGAGTATATCAATGATGAAGGGCATAAAGAACAACCAGTAATGATTCATAGAGCTATTTTAGGTTCATTTGAAAGATTTATTGGAATTTTAACTGAACACTGTGCTGGTGAATTTCCATTTGTTATTGCACCAACTCAAGTTATTTTTGTTCCAATTGCAGATACACATGTTGAATATGCAAAACAGTTACAAAAAGAGTTATTAGAAGATGAAATGGATTCTAAAATCTTTGATATGAACGAAAGTTTAAATAAAAGAATTAGAATGGCAGAAAAACAAAGAGTTCCTATGATTGTTGTTGTTGGTGATGAAGAAGTTCAAAATCAAACAATTGCATTAAGAAATAGAAGAACAAGAGAACAGTCTAACATGAGTAAAGATGAATTTATCTCAATGTTAAATGAAATTAAAAAAGGAAGCAGAATTTGAGTAGAGACAACAAAAAAAACAATGTAATAATGAATGAAGATATTAGAGCTACAGAAGTTAGATGTACAGCTGATGATGGAACTAATTATGGAATTATTTCAACAAGAGATGCACAACAAACAGCAGATGATTTAGGATTAGATTTAGTTTTAATTGCACCTGATGCAAAACCACCAGTTGCTAAAATCATGGATTATGGTAAATTTAAATACCAACAAGAAAAAAAGAAAAAAGAAGCTAGAAAAAATCAAAAAGTAATTGTTGTTAAAGAAATTAAACTTTCTGTAAAAATTGCTGATAATGATATTGGATATAAAGTAAAACACTCAAGAGAATTCTTAGAAGCTGGACACCACGTTAAGTTTAGAGTTTTCCTAAGAGGTAGAGAAATGGCAAATCCACAAGCAGGTATTGATGTACTTAAAAGAGTATGGCCAATGGTTGAAGATTTAGCTGTAATGGATAAAGAACCAAAACTTGAAGGAAGATATGTAAATATGATGGCTCTTCCTAAAAAAGATGAAAATCACAAATAATCAATAATTTATTAAAAAAGAAGAGACTCTACTCTCTCTTCTTTTAACTTTCAAAACTCCTTTAAAGATAATCTAAACAAAATTTAAGTATAATCCAAGACTTTTTCATTAATAAATGAAATTGCAAATTTAAAAAAGGATTTTTCAATGCCAAAGATGAAAACTAACAGTGGCGCTTTAAAGAGATTTAAAATCAAGAAAAATGGTTCTATTAAAAGAGGATCAGCTTTTAGAAGTCACATCTTAACAAAAATGTCTCAAAAGAGAAAAAGAAATCTTAGAGGACCACAAACTGTTGCAGAAGTGGATTCAACAAGAGTTAAAAGAATGTTAAACAAAGCGTAATCATTTATAATTGATTATTTAGTCCCTCCACAAAAGTGGAAAAGTTCAACAATTTTGTTGACACCTTATTATTTTTTAAAATAATGGTAAAGAAAGGAAATATACATGCCTAGAGTTAAAACTGGTGTAGTTAGAAGAAGAAGACATAAGAAAGTATTAAAAGCTGCTAGAGGATTTTTTAGTGGTAGAAGTAAGCATTTTAGAAAGGCCAAAGAGCAATTAGAACACTCAATGGTATATGCATACAGAGATAGAAGACAGAAAAAAAGAGATATTAGAAAGCTTTGGATTGTAAGAATCAATGCTGCTTGTAGATTAAATGATATCAACTATTCTAGATTCATGAACGGATTAAAAATAGCTGGAATTACTTTAGATAGAAAAATCTTAGCTGATATGGCTATGAATGATTATACATCATTTGTATCATTAGTTAATTCTGCAAAAGATGCATTAAAATAATTAAATTTGCATAAACTAAAAAAGGGATTGAAGTTTTCTTCAATCCCTTTTTTTATGTCTACTCTAAAGGCTCATTAGCCTCTATTTTACACTCTGTACCTTTACAATCAATATTTGCATCAAAATAGAATATTTCTGATAAATCTATCTTTGCATCTTTTAATTTACTCCATGCTTCAATTGACCTCCCTCCAGCAGTACAATTAAATACAATTGTTTTATCTTTTGGAAGTTTTGCAAAAAATTCTTGTGCTTTAAATTTTTCTGCTTCAATATTGATTGAACCTTTTAAATGACCTGATTTAAACTCTTCTGGAGCTGTTACATCAACTATTTGGATATAAGATGGAACTTTATCCTCTAATACTAGTTTCTTAAACCATTCTCCATCAACTGAGCCTTCGTCTACTCCTAGTTTTAAGCCATTATTACTGAATTCTTTCTTTTTAACTTCTGCTGTTGCTTTTACTTTTTTTGTTTGAGCTGTAGTGGCTAAACCTAATTTTTTCCATCTTGGAAGACCAGCAGAGTAAACAGATACATTTTTATAGTCTAATGAAATTAATTTTTTTGCAACTATATGTGATTTAACACATTTAAATCCACCGCAAAAAATAATTATCTTCTCATCTTTGCTTACAGGAAATCTTCCCTTTAACTTATCAAGTTTTGTATCTGGAATAGAAATAGCTCCAGGAACTGTTTCTTGTAAAAATTTTTTATATGGTCTTGCATCCATAATTAAACTTGAGTTATTTTTATAAGCAGCTTGTAATACAACTGTATCAATCTCTTTATAACTCTTCTTAATCCATTCCGGTTCACCTGCTGGATAAACTTTTACATTAGTAAAACCTTTTTTAATTAACATCGCAGCAACTTTTGGACTTTTAGCACATTTATATCCACCACAATATACTATTAATTCTTTTTCTTTAGGTGTATCTTTTAATAAAGATACATACTCATCAAATTTAGTATCTGGAATATTCATACTTGAAGGAATAGTACCCTTCTTGTACTTTGCTTCTGGTCTTGCATCAATTAAGATTGCTTTTGCACTACTTCGAGTACCCTTTGCAATTATTTTATTAACATAATCAAAAGTTACACTTTCTAAATTATATTTATTAATTAAAGACTGAACCTTTTGATTTGGTTGACTTAAAGTATTTTCTGAGCTGTTAGCTAAAGAACCAGTTGATAATAATCCTATTAGAGCAATACTTGCTAGAAATTTATTTGTTTTCATATTTCTCCTTCTATTATACTTCTTATATTAAATTATATAACTATTAGGATTTAAAAATGAAATTTATTTGTATTTTTTAGTGAAAAGTTTTATGATTCCTCTAGGAATCAAAAATAATATATATATAATAAGAGTAAATATTAAAGGATGAAAAGATCCAAAACCATAAGCACCTGAATTTTCCAATGCTGCAATTTGTTTAAGAGGATAATCAAGAAATTCTTGGTAATGCATAATAATAGTAAGTACAAAGAAGATACCTACTATTATAAAGAGTTCTTTTTTCATAGAATAATTAATTAAAAACTATGCTTTACCTGACAACATTCCATATTGTGTCATTGGTTTAAGCATATAAACTTTTAGTAACCACCAAATATATCTCTCTTGAGTTGGATCTAAAGGAAATGAAGGTGTCGGTTTTTTAGTCCAATCAAACTCTGCTAACATAACTTTTCCAATATCAGTAATTAAAGGACACACAGTATAACCTGCGTATTTTGCATTTAATTCTTTACCTTCCATAGCAGCAATTAAGTTATCAACTAAAACTTTATATTGTTTTCTTACACTTCCACCTGTTTTACCCATAGGAACAGCTGCGATATCACCAAGTGAAAAGATATTTTTATATTTAACATGCTGAAGAGTTTCTTTATTAACAGGAACCCAACCTTTTCCAGAACCAACCGCAGAGCTGCCTATTTCATCTGGTGCTTTCATTGGAGGTGTGATATGCATAAAATCAAATGGTACTTCAACTTCTTGATGTTTTGTAATCATTGAATACTCTTCTAAGTCTTCATCATAAGGACCTTTTTCATCCCATCTTTTATCAAATATTGCCGTTTTATTTTGAATATCAACAGTAGTTAAATTATGTTTGTAATTCCATTTAAAATCTCTTGCTTCGAATTGTTTTACAATAGCATCATGGTATTCTTTAACACTAAACATTTTGCCACTATTTACATAATAAGTTAATTCAGCATTATCTCTTGCACCTGCTTCTACTAATCTAGAATTTGTTAAATACATGATTTTCTTTGGAGCTCCACCACATTTAATGGCTGTATCTGGATGTGAAAAAATACCTTTAACTTTTTCTCCATTTTTAGCTTTATCAACAAATTTTTGCATTTGTGTCCAAGTTTCAGTAGCAGTGTCAATATTATACATAGATGTGATTCCAGAATCACCAAAGGCTTTTAATATTTTTGAAGCATCACCTGCAGTATAAGCATCACCAACTTCTTCTAAACCTTTAATTCTCCCAAAGTCTAAAGTAAGTCCTGCTGCAATAATTAGGAAATCATAAGAGAGTGTTTCTCCAGAACCTAATACTACTTTATTTGCATCTGGATTGAATTCAACGGCTTTATCTTTTATAAGTTTTACACCAGCTGGTAAGAAATCTTTTGTATTATAAACAATATCAGATTTTTCATAAACACCACTTGCCACTAATGTAGTTCCTGCTTGATATGAAACTGAATTACTAAGAGGTTCAACAATTGTAATATCAGGTGTTGTTAAAGAACTTGATAGTCTAGCAGCTGTTGACATACCTGCAAGACCTCCACCAATAATTAAGATTTTACCTTTTGCTTCACTAGCTTGTGCAACAGTAGCTGCTTGTGCTTCGCTTGTTCCACCCATTAAATATGCAGCAGAACCAAGACCAGCTAATTTAAATGCTTCTCTTCTTGAAATTCCAATTTTTTTAATTTCCGAATCAACTAATTCTAATGCGTCATCTAATTCATTTTTTGCCATTTGACTTCCTTAAACTTATTTATTCTATAAAATAGCATAGCAAATTTTACTTAATAAGAAACTTTAATATAGCTAAATAGTATATTTTATTTATTTGATTTACTTATAATACTCATTGCTTTGTTATATTCATCTTTATTGTTCAGATTAATAAATTCATCCTCGTTTATAAAATCTATATATTTAGTCTTATTGTTTTTAAGTAAATATCCTATCTTATGGATGTCTTTTGATAACATTTGCTTAACTTCATCTAATAAATTTGTAGAAAAAACACCACATAAATTGTGTGTTCTTTGTGTTTGTGCAACACAAATATCACTATTAATTGATTCATTTATTAATCTAGAAATTGACTCAATTGTAACTAATGGTGTATCAACTGTAATTATAAATACTTTTGATGATTTAATTGTCTTAAAAATAGTTTCTAAAGCAATTAGAGGTGAAAAAACATCACCTTTATCTAAAACAAGATATTTATCTTTATTGAAATCAAAATCAAATTTATCCACCTTTGAAGATAAATAAATTTCATTAAAGTGAGGTTTTAGTTTGTTGTATTGATATTGTGTTAGTGAGTTTGAGTTTGAAAAAGGAAGAAGGGATTTATCTTCTCCCATTCTTCTACTTTGACCACCACATAAAATTACACATGGAATTTTAAATGGCTTAATCATTTTTATAAACCTCTAGGGTCTGTAATATATCCAGAAATTGCAGAAGCAGCGGCTACTGCAGAGTTAGCTAAATAAATTTTTGAAGACCTAGAACCCATTCTACCTACAAAGTTTCTATTTGTTGTAGAAATACAAACTTCATCATCTCCTAAAATTCCCATATATCCACCTAAACATGCTCCACATGTAGGATTAGATACAACACCACCTGCATCAACTAAAATATCAATATATCCGGCTTTTGTAGCATCTCTTAGAATTTTTTGAGTTCCTGGAGTTAAGATAAGTCTTGCATGTCGTGCAACTTTTTTACCTTCTAAAATCTCAGCAGCAACTTTAAAATCAGATAGTCTTCCATTTGTACAAGACCCAATAAATATTTGATCAACTTTAATTTCATCAGATACAGCTTTTGAAACTGAATGACCATTTGATGGTAAGAAAGGATATGCAATAACAGGCTCTAATTTATCAGTATCAATTTCGATTACTCTTGTGTAAACTGCATCTTCATCTGAATAATGAATTTTAGGTTCAGCTCTTAATCCACCATTTAATTCAGCTGTTTGCTCTAAAAATTCTTTTGTAACATCATCATATGCAACAATACCATTTTTAGCACCTGCTTCAATTGCCATATTACAAAGACTAAATCTATCATCCATTGATAAGTATTGTATTGCTTCACCAGTGAATTCTAAAGTTTTATATAAAGCACCATCAACACCTAAAATTCTAATGATTTCTAGAATTAAATCTTTTCCAGTAATTTGATCTGCTGGCTTACCTTTAAAAACAACTTTAATAGCTTCAGGAACTTTAAACCAGTTACCACCTGTAATCATTCCAAATGAAATATCAGTAGAACCCATACCAGTTGAAAATGCACCAAGTCCACCATGTGTACATGTATGTGAATCTGCACCAATGATAACATCACCTGGTAACACTAAACCTTTTTCAGGTAATAATGCATGTTCAATTCCCATATCTTTTTCATCAAAGAAATATTTTAAATCATGTTTAATCGCAAAATCTCTTGAAATTTTTGCTTGATTTGCAGATGCAATATCTTTAGCAGGAATAAAGTGATCAAGTACAATTGCAAAACCTTCTGGGTTTGCTAATTTTTTAAAACCACCATCTTCAAATGCTTTAATAGAAATAGGAGTTGTAATATCATTCCCAATTACCATATCAATTGGACTTCTTACTATCTCACCTGCAAAAACTTCACGTCCTACATGTTCACTAAAAATTTTTTCTGTTATTGTTTGACCCATATTTATCTCTTCCTATAAATTTTATAATATTAATTTTCGCCATTATAGCTAATTATATTTTAAGCTTTCAAATTTCTTTTTAACTCTTTTGTTTACGCTCTTTCATCCACTGTTTAATTTGAGTATAAATAATTATTGCAACTGCAATGTTTATAAGTACATCTGAAATATTAAATATTGCAAACTCAAAACCATAATGCCAATAAAAGTAATCAACAACTCCACCATAAGTAAATCTATCTAAAATATTAGATAATCCACCTACAAACAATAAAGTTATAGCAAACCAGTAATCTTTAAATACCTCTTTATTTTTTAACAAGTATATAAATCCAACTATTACCATAGCTAATTGAATATACTTTAAATATTGTGCTAAAAAAGAGAACATAGAAAATGCCACACCATAATTATATGCCAAATGCAATGACATATAAGGACCTTTCACATTCCAATCGAAATTTGCAAATCCAAATTTTATAACTTGGTCAATTGAAAATAGTACAACAAATATTATGACTGATAAAACTACTTGTGTTTTCATAAAACTTTTTTAAAAAATGCTTTTAAAGTTTCCATTCCTACTTCAACATCTTTTTTATTTTTACCTTCTAAAAGAAGTCTGATTTTATTTTCAGTCCCAGAATATCTAATTAAATCTCTCATACCTTTTTGTCTTAAAGGTTTAACTAATTCTTCTAAGCCTTCAATTTCTTCTAATGGTATTTTTTCACTAACTTTCATATTATGTAAGATTTGAGGATATAGTTCAAATGGATTTAATACTTCACTTGCTTTCTTTTTTGATTTTAAAATTAATGCTAAAACTTGCAGTGCAGAAGCTAATCCATCTCCAGTTTTTGCAGCATCTGAGAAAATAATATGTCCACTTTGCTCACCACCAAAATTAATACCTTCTTTTTTCATAACTTCAAGAACGTATTTATCTCCAACGTTTGATCTATGTAATTTAATCTTATCTTTTTCTAAATAATCTTCTAAAGCTTTATTAGACATTACTGTTGCAACACAACCATTGCCTTGTAATAGTTTCTCATCTTTTAAATATTTACAAAGTGCACCTATTAATTTATCACCATCAACTACATCACCATTTTCATCAACAACTACAAGTCTGTCAGCATCACCATCTAAAGCTAAACCAACATCAGCTCTATACTCGCGTACAAGTTTAGCAACATTTTCAGGATGCATTGCTCCACAGTTTTCATTAATATTAAAACCATTTGGTTTATTATTTATTGTAATTACATCCGCACCTAATTCTTCTAAAATAGTTGGTCCTACTTTATATGCTGCTCCATTTGCACAATCAAGAACTATTCTTAATCCATGCAAAGACAAATCTTTAGGAAATGAACTTTTAATTGAAACAATATATCTTCCAATTACATCATCAATTCTTTTTGATGCTCCAATATTTCTTCCTGTTACTTGCTCAGAAATCATGGCGTCATTATCATTAAAAATTTCTTCTATTTTCTTTTCACATTCAACGTTTAATTTATTACCATGGTTATCAAAGAATTTAATTCCATTATCTTCATAAGGATTATGTGAAGCAGAAATCATAATACCTGCATCACATCTCATACTCTCTGTTAAATATGCAATTGCAGGAGTTGGCATCGGACCTATTTGTATTACATCATACCCTACTGCTGTAAGACCACTTACAAGAGCATTTTCAATCATATATCCACTTCTTCTAGTATCTTTTCCAACAAGAATTCTTTTTGTTGTTGAATGTTTCCTAAAATAAATACCTGCGGCTTTTGCTAATTTTAATACAGTCATTGCATCTAAAAAAGTACCAGCCTCTCCTCTAACTCCATCTGTTCCGAATAGTTTCATTAAATCTTCCTAAAATTAAACTTGTTTTAAGTTGCTTTGGGTAACATTCTACCCTTAAAAATTTTACAAAGAGGTTAAATAAAATGGCAAATCATAAATCAGCTGAAAAAAGAGCTAGACAAACAATCGTTAAGACTGAAAGAAATAGATTCTACAAAACAAGAATCAAAAATGTTACTAAAGCAGTAATCACTGCAATCGAAGCTGCAGACAAAGATGCTGCATCTACTGCAATGAAAACAGCAAACAAATATTTACACCATTGTGTATCTAAAGGTATCCTTAAAAAGGGAACTGCTGCAAGAAAAGTATCTAGATTACAAACTGCAGTTAACGCAATATAATTATATTGTAATTAAATAATAGATTATGCTACAAGACAAACTACAGCCTTTTATTAATAGATCTGAAGAAATTAATGAATTATTAATTTCTCCAGATATCACTAGTGATATAAAGAGAATGACTGAACTTTCAAAAGAACAGTCAAATATTGCTCCAATTGTTAATAAAGCTAAAGAGTACATCCAATTAATCGAAGATATAGAAGAGAATAAAATACTTCTTGATGACGATGAGTTAGGTGAACTTGCAAAAGAAGAGCTGAAAGACTTGGAGCCTAGAAAACCAGAATTAGAAGAAGAAATTAAATTTCTAATGATTCCTAAAGATCCTAATGATGATAAAAATATCTATTTAGAGCTTAGAGCTGGTGCTGGTGGTGATGAAGCTGCTATCTTTGTTGGTGACCTTTATAGAGGTTACCTAAGATATGCAGAAAATAATGGCTGGAAAGTTGAAGTTATGAACACTAATGATAGTGAATCAGGTGGATACAAAGAAGTTGTAATTCTTATAAAAGGTGACCTTGTTTACTCGAAATTAAAATTCGAGAGTGGTACACATAGAGTTCAACGAGTTCCTGCAACTGAATCACAAGGTAGAGTTCATACATCAGCAATTACAGTAGCAGTTATGCCTGAAGTTGACGATGTAGAAATCGATATTGATCCAAATGATCTTAAAATTGATGTTATGAGAGCTAGTGGAAATGGTGGTCAATCTGTAAATACTACAGATTCAGCGGTTAGAATCACACATATTCCATCAGGACTTGTAGTAACAAATCAAGATCAAAAATCTCAACATAAGAATAAAGATAAAGCTATGAAAGTTTTAAAAGCTAGGCTTTATGATTTAGAAATGAATGAGAAAATGGAAAAAGAAGGTGCTGACAGAAAAGAACAAGTTGGTACTGGAGATAGAAGTGGAAGAATTAGAACATATAATTATCCACAAAATAGAGTAAGTGATCACAGAATTAATTTAACTCTGTATCGTTTAGACTATATTATGAATGACGGTTTATTTGATGAAGTAATTGATCCTCTTATTGCTGATCATCAATCTAAACTTATTGAGGCTAATGGATTATAAAATCCATTAGTTTTGTTTTTTATACCTACAAAAAATGATTAAATTAAATCAAACATATACACACTACAAAAATAAACAATCTTATATAACAATAAACTTTTGTAAAATCCAAGAAAATGATATCTGGGTTAAAGCAGTTATATATAAACCTGCTGATTGTGAAGAATTATTTGTAAGAGAATACAAAGAATTCGAAGAAAAATTTATTTTAAAACCCTAAAAAAGCGTACTAGACTAAAAGTAACCAAATTGTAATCAAGTCATATTAAACTTCCAACATAAAAATTATTACGGAGAACAATATGTCAATCAAGAAAACATCATTAGCTTTATTAGCAAGTGCAACTTTAACAATGAGTTTAAGTGCAAGAGATCAAATAAAAATCGTTGGATCATCAACTGTATATCCATTTTCATCTTCAGTAGCTGAAGAATTCGGTGCAACTACAAAGTTTCCTACTCCTGTAGTAGAATCAACTGGTTCAGGTGGTGGAATGAAATTATTTTGTGCTGGAAATGATTTAAATACTCCAGATATTACAAATGCTTCTAGAAGAATGAAAACTAAAGAATTTAAGATGTGTCAAGAAAATGGTGTTACAGATATTACTGAGTCAGTAATTGGTTACGATGGTATTGCTTTTTCACAATCAATTTCAAATGCACCATTTAATATTTCTAAAAAGAACTTAGCATTAGCTGTTGCAAAAGAAGTTCCTTCAAAAGATGGTAAATCATTAATCGCAAACCCATACAAAAAATGGTCAGATATTGATGCTTCATTACCAAATAGAGAAATTATTGTATATGGACCACCAAAATCATCTGGTACAAGAGATGCATTTGAAGAGCTAGTAATGCAAAGTATTTTCAAAAAAATGGCTTTATACACAGACCTTTATAAAGCTGACAAAAAAGCAAATAAAAAATATAAGAAATATTCTATAGTAAGAACAGATGGTGTTTATGTTGAATCTGGTGAAAACGACAACTTAATTGTTCAGAAATTAGAAAAGAATAAAGCTGCATTTGGTGTATTTGGTTTTTCTTTCTTAGTTGAAAATGACGATAAAGTTCAAGGTGCTACAATTGATGGTGTTGAACCAACTCCTGAAAATATTTCATCTTCTAAATACCCAGTATCTAGATCATTATTCTTCTATATTAAAAATTCTCACTCAAAAGAAGTACCTGCTATGAATAAATATGTTGATTTATTTATGTCTGAAAAAATGATTGGTGAAGATAGTATCTTAGGTGAAATTGGTTTAATTGCTTTACCTACAGAAGCTAGAAATAAAATCAGAGAAAGTGTTTCTAAAAGAAGTAAATTAACTTTAGCTGACTTATCTGCTAAACACTAAATAAAACTAAAAAAAGGAGTCAAAACTCCTTTTTTTATAATTCTCATAAATATAAATACAATCCCTTTTTTATACTCATACTTAATGTAATCAATCTGTAACCATCCTTATATATAATCACAAATAAATTAATATAAAGGCAAAAGTATTGAGCACTTTTGAAACAAGAAACAAACAAAGGGAACTAACAGAAAATTTAATTAAATCAGCTTTAATTATTGCATCTGGTATTTCAATATTAACTACATTTGGTATTCTTTTCTCAATTCTTTTTGAATCAATAGAATTTTTTCAAATGAGAAGTTTTTGGTACTTCATTACAGGAACGGAATGGTCTCCAGGTGTTGAAGGAAGTAAATTTGGTGCAGTACCTATTTTTGCAGGTACATTTGTAATTACAATAATTGCATTATTAGTTGCAATTCCAATAGGTCTTGGAAGTGCTATTTACATGAGTGAGTATGCAAGCTCTAATACAAGAGATTACCTAAAACCTATTCTTGAAGTATTAGCTGGAATTCCTACAGTTGTTTATGGATTCTTTGCAGCTATTACAGTAGCACCTCTTATTGTAAAAATGGCGGATTTTGTTGGTTTAGAAGCTACATTTAACTCTGCTCTTGCATCTGGTGTTGTAATGGGAATTATGATTATTCCTGTAATTTCATCATTATCTGATGATGTAATAAGATCAGTTCCAGACTCACAAAGAAAAGCAGCTTTAGGACTAGGACTTACACAAGGTGAAACAATAAGAGATATTGTAATACCTTCAGCACTTCCTGGAATTATTTCAGCTTCATTACTTGGTTTATCAAAAGCCTTAGGGGAAACTATGATTGTTGTAATGGCAGCAGGTCTTCGTCCTAATCTTTCTTGGAATCCACTTGAAGATATGACGACAGTTACAGTAACGATTGTTAACTCACTTGTTGGAGACTTTGAATTTAATTCACCAGAAACTCTTTCAGCATTTGCATTAGGGCTTATTTTGTTTGTTGTAACACTGATTTTAAATATTATTTCATTGTCACTAATTAGAAAATTTAAAGAAAAATATAAAGTGAATACATTATGATTAAAAGAAAAAAGAAAAATACACAAAATCCTTTTTACGATCCAACATTAGATAAAAGACATGCAAGTGCAAAGAGATTTAAGAAGTTTACTTTAACATCTTTAATTTTTTCAATTGCATTTTTAGCCTTTTTCTTAATAGACATAATTGGAAAAGGAACACCAGCATTTAAAGTTACATACATAGAAGTAAATGTAGCTTATAATCAAAAATCTGTTGAAGATTCAAGATTTGCAGTTGATAGAAAATATAGAAAAATAGTTTCAAGGTCTTGGCTTAGAGATTTACCTATGCAAGTTAAGCAAAATCCAAAGCTATTAAATACAACTCAAACCTTATGGGTTTTAGCTGATGATCAAGTTGATCAATATTTAAAAGGTCACCATTATAAATTAAAAAGAAAAGATAAGGCATTAGTTGATACATTAAACGCTGAAGGAAAAATTGAAACTAGATTTAATTCAATATTCTTTTTACATGGAGATTCAAAGATTCCTGAAAATGCAGGTCTATTCTCTGCAATGATTGGTTCAATCTTAACACTTTGTATTACTATGTTAGTAGCTTTTCCACTTGGAGTTATGACAGCAATTTATCTTGAAGAGTTTGCAGAAGATAATAGATTTACAAGATTTATTGAAGTAAATATTAATAACCTTGCAGCTATTCCATCTATTTTATTTGGATTATTAGGACTTGCAATTTTTATTAATCTTTTTGGAATGCCACGTTCTTCACCACTTGTTGGTGGTCTTACACTTGCACTTATGACTTTACCTATTATAATTGTAAGCTCACGTGCAGCATTAAGAGCAGTTCCTGATAGTATTAGACAAGCTGGATATGGTTTAGGATTAACAAAAATACAAGTTACAAAAGATCATGTTTTACCACTTGCTTTTCCAGGAGTTTTAACAGGTTCTATTATTGGTTTAGCACAAGCTATGGGTGAGACAGCACCACTTATTATTATAGGAATGATTGCATTTATACCTGATGCACCAACGTCTGTAATGGATGCAGCAACTGTTATGCCTGCACAATTATTTACATGGGCAGGAATGCCAGAGAGAATGTATATAGAGAAAACAGCTGCTGGAATTATGGTACTTCTTAGTATCTTAATCTCACTTAATGCAGTTGCAATTTATTTAAGAAAAAAATTCGAAGTTAAATGGTAGAAGGAAAAGTAAAAATGGCAAAAGATAATAAGACAAAAGTAAAAGTTAATAAACTAAATCTTTGGTATGGAGATAATCATGCTTTACATGGAATTGATGTAGATATTTATGAGAATAAAATCACTGCATTAATTGGACCTTCAGGATGTGGAAAATCTACATTTTTAAGATGCTTAAATAGAATGAATGATTTAATTCCAATTGTAAAAATTGATGGTTCAGTAGTAATTGATAAAAAGAATATTTATGATAAAGATGTTGATGAAGTAAGTGTTAGAAAAAGAATTGGTATGGTATTCCAGCAACCAAATCCATTTCCAAAATCAATTTATGATAATGTTGCCTATGCTCCTATTAAACATGGAATTGTATCTAAAGGAAAAGAGTGTGATGCTTTAGTTGAGCAATCTTTAAAAAAATCTGGACTTTGGGATGAAGTAAAAGATAAATTAAATGATCCAGGAACTTCACTTTCAGGGGGACAGCAACAAAGATTATGTATTGCTAGAACAATTGCTGTTAAACCAGAAGTTATTTTAATGGATGAGCCAACATCAGCACTTGATCCAATTTCAACAGAAAAAATTGAAGCACTAATGTTAGAGCTTAAAAAAGATTACACAATAATTACAGTAACTCATAATATGCAACAAGCAGCAAGAGTAGCAGACTACACAGCATTTTTCCATTTAGGAAAACTAATAGAATATGATGAAACAGAAACTATTTTTGTAAACCCATCAAACAAAAAAACAGAAGATTATATTACAGGGAGATTTGGATAATGTTAAAAACTTACGAAGAAAAAAGAAATAATATCAAAGATGAAGTATTACTTATTGGTAATAGCGTTGTTGAAGCACTTGAGACATCATTAAAAACACTTAAAAGTGATGATGTATCTGCATTAAAAGAGATTGATTTATCTGTAAAAAAACTATCAAATAAATCTAATGAAATTGATAATTTAATTGTTACAGCACTTGCACTTTATTCACCTGAAGCAAAAGATTTAAGAGAGATGGTTTCTTTTTTAAAAATTACAAATGAATTAATCAGAGCTGCATCAAATGTAAAAGGTTTTATTAAAATCTTTAGAAAAGCATATTCAGATGATTTAAACACAAGCACGATTTTAGAATTTACTATTCCTTTACATAAATCTGCCCTACTTTCATTAAGAACTGCAATGTCAATGATTGAAGAAACAAATGACAACCACACTGAAGAAAAATATGGTAGAGTAATGGTTGAAGATAGTAAAGCAGATGATTTATATGCAATGGTTGAAAAAAATATATTAAAACTGATTACAAAAAATCTTGAACTTTCAAAAGAGTATTTTGATGTATTAAGTAGTCTAAGACGTCTAGCAAGAACTTCTGATAGAGCATCATCAATTGCTTCATTGGCACTTTTTGCTCAAGTGGGTGGAGATATAACACAATCATAGATTTATGATATAATTCATGTATGAAAAAAGCAATTACTAAAATAAAAACATACTTTTCTTCAAATTTTGAAGTACTCGCAGCAGCAATTATATTTGTAGGTATTCTTGCTACTGGTCTGGATTTTTATAAAGCAATTATTCTTATGTTAGAATTTATTGTTATTATGGAAGTCGTAAAAATGATTTCTGATTTTATTAAAAATCATAAGTTAAGACTTAGATTTGTAATAGATATTTTTATTATCTTTTTAATTCGAGATGTAATTATATTAACAACACATGTAAATAAGGACTACTTTGATATTTCTTTTTTATTGATAGTTATTAGTGTATTTTTCATCTTTAGAATTTTAGCTATAAAATTCTCACCTGGTGTTATTAAAGTATCAAAAGACACAGTTATTGAATATGAAGATGATAGAGAAAGTAAAAAAGTTGAAGAAGATAAAAAGTTGATGAAAGATGCAAAATAAACTAATTTTAATTGTTGAAGATGAAGAGGATATTTTAGAATTACTTGAATATACTCTTCAAAAAGAAGGCTTTGAAACAATAGGTTTTTTAAATGTTGATAAAACATTAAAAAAAGTTTTAGAGCAAGAAGATATTAGTTTAATATTAATGGATAGAAACCTTCCTGGAAGTGAAGGAACTAGTTTTATAAATGATATAAAAAAAGAGGGTTATAATAATCCTGTAATTTATGTAACTGCAAAAGATAAAGATGAAGATATTTTAGAAGGTTTTGATGCACATGCAGATGATTATATTACAAAACCTTTTAATGTAAAAGAGTTAATAGCACGTGTAAAAGCTGTTATTAAAAGAACCTCAAAAAAAGTTGATATCTTAAAAATTAGAGATATTACTTACAAAGCTAGTAATAAAAAATTTTACATAGAAGAAAAAGAAATAGAACTAACTCACTTAGAACATGATTTATTTTTAGAGTTTCTAAAGAATAAAGATATTTTAATGTCAAGAGAGCATTTACTTGAAACTGTTTGGGAAGATTCTCTTGATAAAAAAGTTAAAACTGTAAATGTTGCAATAAAAAGATTAAAAGCAAAAATAGACCCAGATTCTACAAAAGATTATATAAAATCTGTAAGAGGTGAAGGTTACATATTTTGCTAAAAATTCACCAACTGTTTTTAAGAACATTTGTTTTAATATTTTTAGGAATACTTTTTACGTTGACAATTGTTACTTATTTTTGGTCAAAAAATATTTATATGAATCAAATAGAAAAAAATCTTATTCAAAATATTGATACTTTTTCTATTGTAGTAAAAGATTTAGATAATATTGATACAATTTTAAAAGATTTAAAAGCTAGTGTAAACCTTCGTATTACCATTATCGATGAAAAAGGTAATGTAATTGCAGAAAGTGATAAAAATAAAGAATCAATGGATAATCATTCAAATAGAGAAGAAGTTCTTCAAGCAAAAGATTTTGGAATTGGAAAAATTGTTCGATTCTCGAACACAGTAAATAAAGAGCTTTTATATATTGCAAAAAAAGTAACAATCAATAAAAACATATATTTTATAAGAATGGCTGATTATACAAATAAAATCACAGATAACTTTATAAAACTTACTGCACAGATTTTTGGATTTATTGCATTCTTTTTAATTATTGGATTTTTTATAACTTACTCAATAAGTATAAAAATCAAAAAAGAAACAGATAACATTTTAAACTTTTTAACCCAATTATCTGATAAAAAACCTACTTATATTTTAAAATCTAGATATACACAAGAGTTTTACAAAATAACAAGACTATTAAATAAAGTTGCTTTAAAATTATCAAAAAGAGAAAAACAAAAAGCAAAACAAACAGCAAAATTAAAAATAGCAAATAGACAAAAAGATGAAATCATTTCTGCATTATCACATGAATTTAAAAATCCTATTGCAATTATTTCAGGATATAGTGAAACTATTTTAAATGATAATGATATGCCTGTCGTTATGAAAGAGAAGTTCTTAAGTAAAATTCATTCTAATGCAAATAAAATGTCTCATATAATTGATAAACTAAGATTAACTCTAAAATTAGAAGAAGGGAAACAAGAACTTCTATTAACACCTTGCCCTATTAAAAATATCTTAAATGATATTACATCTGATTTAGAAGATAAATACAAAAATAGAGAAATTATTATATCTGGAGAAGATATAGATTTAAAAGTAGATGAAACACTAATTTCAATGGCAATATCAAATTTAATTGAAAATGCCTTGAAATATTCAGAGGATGAAGTATTTGTAGAACTTACAGACAATTCAATTATAATAAAAGATAAAGGTATTGGAATAGAAGCAAAAGAATTAGAAAAAATCAGAAATAAATTCTACAGAGTCTCAAATAACGGCTGGAACAACTCACTAGGACTTGGTTTATTTATAGTCCAAGCCATACTATCTTTACATAATTTTAAACTAGAAATCAACTCTGAATTTAACAAAGGTTCAGAATTTAGAATAAAATATTAAATAATACTTAAATTAAGGTTTATTTAAGTATTACTACACTATTATTCCACCTCATTAATAAAAGCGGAGAAAATAAATGAAATTTACTCAAATGGCAAAAGCTAACGAAATCGAAAGAGATTGGATAGTAATCGACGCAACTGATAAAGTATTCGGAAGAATAATCACTGAAGTTGCTACTATTTTAAGAGGTAAGAATAAACCTTACTATACACCTCATGTTGATTGTGGAGATTACGTTGTAATCATTAATGCTTCTAAAGCAAAGTTTTCTGGTAATAAATTAGAAACAAAAAATTACTTCACTCACTCAGGGTATTTTGGTAGTACTAAAACTCACAAAATGTCTGATATGTTTGAAAACAACCCAGAAAAATTATACAAACTTTCTACAAGAGGTATGCTTCCAAAGACTACTCTTGGAAAAAATATGTTAAAAAAATTAAAAGTATATGCAGGTTCAGATCACCCACATACTGCACAAATTAAAGGATAAGACTAATGGCTAAAGTTTATGCAACAGGAAGAAGAAAAACATCTATCTCTAAAGTATGGTTAGAAGTTGGTACTGGAGAATTAACTATCAATGGTCAGTCTTTAGACGCATGGTTAGGTGGACACGAAGCAATTAAAAAAAGAGTTATGCAACCTTTAGAAGTTACTAAACAAGAAACTTCAGTAAATATCGTTGTTAAAACTTTAGGTGGAGGATACTCTGCACAAGCTGATGCTGTTAGACATGGTATTTCTAGAGCTTTAGTTGCTTATGATGAGCAATTCAGAGCTGTATTAAAACCTTACGGTTTATTAACTAGAGATGCTAGATCAGTTGAAAGAAAAAAATACGGAAGAAGAAAAGCAAGAAAAAGCGGTCAGTTCTCAAAAAGATAGACACAATTTTTCAAAGATTTTATATCTTTGTATTTTCAAAAGGAAAGCAAATTTTGCTTTCCTTTTTTTATGCACTTTAAGTTATTAATATTCAAAAAAACTATACAATACTTAATGAAATTTTTAATCACATTATTCTTACTCTTAACAACAATAAATGCAAGTACGCTAAACCTTTCAATTAGTTCAAGTCCAAGTAGACTAAACCCTATTTTAGCAAATGATACTGCAAGTTCTCAAATAGCTGACTGGCTATTTAATGGCTTATTCAAATATGATAAAGATGGAAATCCTGCTGTTGATTTAGCCTCCTCTTACACTTTTGAAACAAAAACAAAATTAATCATAAAGCTTAAAAAAGGTGTTAAATGGCACGATGGAGTTGAACTTACAGCTAAAGATATAATCTTTACTTACAATACTATTTTAGACCCAAAAGTATTTAATTCAATTAAATCAAATTATAAAGAAGTAAAAAGTGTAAAAGCTATTGATGATTATACAATTGAAGTTATTTATAAAAAAGCATATTTTAAAGCCTTAGAAATATGGATGGTTGGAATTTTGCCTTATCACTTATTAAAAGATGAAAAAAATCTTATGACAAGTACTTTTAATAAAAATCCAATAGGAACAGGTCCTTATAAACTAGAAAGCTTTAAAGTTGGTCAAGATATAAAACTAAAAGCAAATAAAGATTACTTTGAAGGTGCACCAAAAATTAATGAACTTTTGTATAAATTTATTCCAGATACAAATACTTCATTTTTATTTTTAAAACAAAAAAAACTAGACTTAGCAGGATTAACACCACTTCAAATTGATAGACAAATAGATGATGATTTTAAAGATTCTTTTAAAATTATTGAAAGTCAAAGTTTTTCATACTCATATGTAGGTTTAAATCTTAAAAATGAAAAGTTTAAAGACCTAAGAATTAGAAAAGCTTTATCATTAGCAATCAATAGACAAGAGTTAGTTGATATACTCTTTTTTGGTCATGGAAAAGTTTGTAATGGTCCTTTTTTACCTGGAAGTTTTGCTTATAATGATGAAGTAAAACAAATAAAGCCTGATTTAAAAGAAGCCAAAAGATTATTAAAAGAGTTAGGTTATGATGAAAATAATCCCTTTACTTTTGAAGTTGTAACTAATACAGGAAATGACACAAGAATAAACGCAGCTCAAATCATGCAATATCAATTAGCAAAAGTAAATATAAATATGAAAATTAGAGTAATGGAATGGCAAGCTTTTTTAAACACTATTGTTCATCCAAGAAACTATGAAGCAGTTTTACTAGGTTGGTCACTATCTTTAATGCCTGATGCTTATCCTTTATGGCATTCAAGTTCAGATAAAATTGGACGTTTCAATTTAGTTGGATATTCAAATCCAGAAGTTGATAAGCTAATAGAAGAAGGTTCTGTTACTGTAGATAGAAAGGAATTAAGTAAAATATATAAAACAATATTCAAAAAAATTACTGATGATATTCCTTACTTATTTCTTTATATTCCAAATTCAATAACTGTAGTAAATAAAGATATTAAAAATATTGAGCCTGCATTTACAGGTGTTACACACAATCAAAAAGATTGGATAAAACCATAAGTTAAAACAAAAGGAAAAACTTGAAACAAAATATAATATTATTTGATTTAGACGGAACATTAATAGATTCAACAGATGCAATTGTATCAACATTTTATCACTCATTTGAAGAGCTAAACTATGATTTTAAAGGAAATGATGAAGATATAAAATCTTTTATTGGTTACCCTTTAGAAATTATGTATGAAAACTTAGGAGTGCACAAAGATCAAGCACCTAAATTTGTAGCTTCATATAAAAATAGATATAGAAAAATATCTACATTAAAAACATTACTTTTACCACAAGCTTTAGAAGCTGTAAAATTAGCTTCTAAAATAGCACGTGTTTCAGTGGTTACTACTAAAACTAGATTATATACCATGCCTTTATTAGAGCATTTTGAAATGGCTGAACATTTTGAGATTGTTACAGGTAGAGAAAATGTAGAAAATCCTAAGCCACATCCAGAACCTATATTAAATACATTAGAACAAATGAACTATGATAAAGACATTCATAAAGTATGGATGATTGGTGATACAAAACTTGATTTAATAGCAGCAAAAGATTCAAAAGTAGATAGTATAGGAGTGCTTTGTGGTTATGGAAAAGAAGAAGAACTAAAAACTTATACAAAAAACATTAGCCAAAATGCTTTAAGTGCAGTTAAATTTATAGAATCTATTTCTGAATAAACTCTAAAAAAACACAATATATTCTACAAAGATTATAAGCTCAAGTTATGTATAAAAAAGTTACACTTGTTAAATAATTATAAAAATAGTACTTAATTATTAAGTTAAAAGTATATATAATATTACAGACTAATTTATAAATTTAAGTACAAATTAATTTTAAGGAGCTTCTATGTTAGAAATTAGATGGCATAGCCGTGCTGGTCAAGGTGCAGTTACAGGTGCTAAAGGACTTGGGTCTGTTGTTGCCCAAACTGGAAAACAAGTACAAGCATTCGCTTTTTATGGCTCAGCTAAAAGAGGTGCGTCTATGACTGCTTATAATAGAATTGATGATGAAGTAATTTTAAATCACGAAAAATATATGGAACCTGATTATGTATTTATTTGTGATCCTGGACTAACTTATACTGACGATATCACTGCAAATGGTACTCCCAAAACTAAATATATTATTACAAGCCACCTTAGCAAAGAAGAAGTTATAGCTAATGTACCAAAACTTCAAGGAATAGAAGATAGAGTTTATGTTTTAGACTGTTTCCAAATCTCTAGAGATACAATTGGGAAAGCAATTCCTAATACTCCAATGCTTGGAGCTTTTATGAAAGTTAGTGGTATGTTTGAATTAGAGTATTTCAAAGAAGAAATGAAGAGTGTACTTAAAAAGTTATCTCCAAAGCTTATTGATGCAAATATGCTTGCAATCCAACGAGCTTATGACGAAGTGAAGTAAAGGATATAAAATGAATAAACCAATTAATGATATGGGATGGGATGAGTTAGTACCTGGTGCAGCTTTATATGCATTTGAAGGTGAAATAACTTATGATATATCACAAATACAACCAGAAGATAGGCTATATTCTCAAACAAGCTCACAAAGCATGTCTGTTGGCGATTGGAGAGTAATTAAGCCAGTTTGGAATTCAGAAACATGTATTGACTGTCAAAACTGTTGGATTTTCTGTCCTGATACATCTATTATTGCAAGAAATAAAGAGATGAAAGGTGTAGATTATGACCACTGTAAAGGATGTGGATTATGTGTAAGTGTATGTCCTACTAATCCAAAATCTTTATTAATGTTTAATGAATATGAAACTACAGAAGATGCTTTAGGTAAATGGCCTCTTAAAAAAAAGAAGGGTGAATAAGTATGAATAGCAAAGAAATGATACTAAAAGACGTTGAAGTTTGGGATGGAAACATGGCAAACTCACAAGCTATTAGACAAGCTGATGTTGATGTTGTTGCGGCATATCCTATTACACCATCAACTGCTACAGTTGAAAATTATGCAATGTTTCATGCAAATGGATATGTAGATGGCGAAGTAATTATGGTTGAATCTGAACATGCTGCAATGTCTGCATGTATAGGAGCTGGAGCAGCTGGTGGTAGAGTTGCAACGGCAACTTCTTCACAAGGTTTAGCACTAATGATTGAAACTTTATATCAAGCATCAGGAATGAGAATTCCTGTTGTTTTATGTTTAGTAAATAGAGCTTTAGCATCTCCATTAAATGTAAATGGTGACCATTCAGATTTATATTTAACTAGAGATGCTGGTTGGGTTTCAATAGATGCTTTCTCTCCACAAGAAGCTTATGATATGACTTTAATGTCATTTAAAATTTCAGAACATCCATCTGTTAGACTTCCAGTTATTTCTAACCAAGATGGTTTTATGACATCTCATACAGCTCAAAATGTTAAACCATTAAAAGATGAAATTGCCTCAAAATTTATTGGTGATTACTTAGCTGTTAATGCACTATTAAACTTTGACAAGCCAGTAACTCATGGTGTGCAAACTGAACAAGATTGGCACTTTGAACATAAAGCTAAGCAACATGCAGCTTTAATGGCTTCAATGGATGTTATTAAAGATACATTTAAGCAATTTAAAGAGTTAACAAATAGAGAATATAAAGTAGTAGAACAATATAAAATGGACGATGCAGAAATTGCAATTGTTTGTTTAGGTTCAACTTTTGAAACAGCTACACTTGCAGTTGATCAAATTAGAAAAGAAGAGGGAATAAAAATAGGAATAGTTGCGCCTAGAGTATTTAGACCTTTCCCTCTTGAAGAAATTGCAGATTCTTTGCAAAATGTAAAAGCAGTTGCTTGCATGGATAGATCAGCTCCTGGTGGAACAGTTGGTGCTTTATATAATGAAATATCTGGTGCACTTATTAACACTCCAGCAAGACCATTAGTAACAAACTTAATTTATGGATTAGGTGGTAGAGATATGACAGTTGCACAATTAAAAGATATCTTTAGAAAATTAGATTCAGATGCAAAAGCTGGGAAAATTTCTGGAAAAATCCAAACACTAATTGGTGTTAGAGGTCCAACATTAGAATTTTACGACGTGAAAGGAAAATAAATATGAGTACTCAAAAAGTAATTAAAAATTTAAAATCATTTTCAACTGCAGCTGAAAGATTCGAAGGTTCACACCTTCTATGTCCAGGTTGTGCTCACTCTATTATTGTAAGAGAAGTATTAAATGCAACAAATGATAACTTAGTAGTATCAGCTTCAACTGGTTGTTTGGAAGTTTGTACAGCAATTTATCCTCATACTTCATGGGATTGTTCTTGGATTCATATTGGGTTTGAAAACTCATCAACAGCAATGGCAGGTGTTGAGACAATGAATAAAGCTCTAAGAAATAAAGGAAGAATAAGTAAAGACACTCCAACTCCTAAGTTTGTAACTTTTGGAGGAGATGGTTCAACTTATGATATTGGATTCCAATGGATTTCAGGTTGTTTTGAAAGAGGACATGATTTCATGTACGTTTGTTTAGACAATGAAGTTTATGCAAATACAGGAGGTCAAAGGTCATCATCAACTCCAATTGGTTCAAGTACGACAACAGCACCAGCAGGAACTGACTCTTATGGTGAAAAAAGACAGAAAAAAGATATTGTTTCTATTATGGCTGCTCATGGTTCACCTTATGTTGCACAAGTTGCACCAAATAAATGGAAGGATATGGTTAAAAAAATCCAAAGAGGTTTTGATACTGAAGGTCCAGTATTTATAAATGCAATGTCAGCATGTACGACTGAATGGAAATTTGCTCCAAATCAAACTATTGAGGTCTCTGATTTAGCAGTCGATTCTCTTGTATTTCCATTATATGAAATCATTGATGGTACAGAACTAAATATTACATATAGACCTAAAAATATACTTCCTGTAAAAGATTATTTAGCAGCACAACCTAGATTTAAACACTTATTTACACCTCAATATGAATACATTATTGATGAGTGGCAAACAAGAATTGATAAAAGATGGGAATTCTTACAAAAAAGAGAAGAAATTAGAATGTAATTTCTTCCTAGAGCATTAAAATATTTATATTTTAATGCTCTAAGTTAATCACATAAAAAAGCTCTTACACCATACACCATAAATACTAATACAAAACTCAGAAAAATTATTTTTTATGTTTAATCTCAAATTTTACTATTCTTATGT
The DNA here is from genome assembly GCF_001956695.1 of Poseidonibacter parvus. Classification (NCBI taxonomy): domain Bacteria; kingdom Pseudomonadati; phylum Campylobacterota; class Epsilonproteobacteria; order Campylobacterales; family Arcobacteraceae; genus Poseidonibacter; species Poseidonibacter parvus. The sequence continues at coordinate 215,814 of NZ_CP019070.1, read as the reverse complement.
TATTATATTACATAAAAGTAACTTTTTAGAAGGATGTTATAATGTTTAAAAATGGTTCAATAAAGATAAAATTATTATCAACAATAATAGGTTCAATGGTATTAATAACAGTAATTATGTTAGCTCAATCAATTATTAGTTTAAAATCCACATCAAATTCAATAATAGAAAAATCAAGCTCTAGTGCTTTTAAAGCAAAGGAAGAAGAGTTAAAAAACTATGTTTCTCTAGCATATAAAACAATTGAATCATATCATGAAAGAACTGCACAAGATAAAATACAAGCTGAAGTTGAAAATTATTTATTAGAACAAACAAATTTTATTTTTACTATTATAAATAGTGAATATAATAAATATAAAGACACACTTTCAAATGAAGAATTAAAACAAAGAATAAAATCAATTATTTCAGCATCAAGATTTGGAGAAAGTGGTTATTTTTTTGCATATAATCCAAATGGTATTAATATGGTTCATCCTATTAAACCCTCATTAGAAGGTAAAGATTTATCAAAATTAAAAGATACAAATGGTGTGATGATTATCCAAGAACTTTTAAAAGCAGGAAAATCTGAAAAAGCAGATGGATTTATTACATATTTATGGCCAAAACCAGGCTTTGAGAAAGACCAATTAAAAGTCTCTTATGTAAAAATGTTTAAACCTCTAAATTGGATTATAGGAACAGGGTCATACTTAACTGATGTAGAAGAAAAAATGAAAGCTGAAGCATTAGATGCAATTTCAAAAATGAAATATGGTAAAAATGGTTATTATTGGATTAATGATTCGAATCATGTTGTTTTAATGCATGGTGCTAAACCTGAATTAGCAGGAAAAAACCTTTATGATTTTAAAGATAAGAAAGGTAAGTATTTATATAGAGAAATTGTAAAAAGTACAAATGAAAAAAAAGAAGGTTCATTAGTAAAATACTATTGGGGAATACCAGGAAAAACTGGAGAATTTGAAAAATTCTCATATGTAAAAAAATTCGAGCCTTGGGATTTTATAATAGGAACAGGTTCATACGTTACTGAAATTGAAGAAAAAGTAGCACAGATGAATGAAGAGACTAATGAGAGTATTGATAGTAGTATAGTTTCTATTGTTACACAAATTATTATTGTAATTGTAATTATTTCGTTTTTAATTATTCTATTTATGAAAAAAATTATATTTACTCCATTAACAAACTTTCAAAATGGATTATTAAGCTTTTTTAAATATGTTAATAAAGAAGAAAAAGAGATAAAAAGTTTAGTTATTACATCAAATGATGAAATTGGACAAATGTCTACACTAATTAATGAAAATATAGAAAAGACAAAAAACATTATTGAGCAAGATAATGTTTTAATTAATGATGTAAAAGATATAGTAAACCATGTAGGAGAAGGTTTCTTAGAAAAAAGAATTTCTAGTTCGACAAATAATGAATCCTTAGAAGAGTTAAAATCATTATTAAATAATATGCTTGATAATGTACAAACTTTAGTAGGAACTAATATTAACGCACTAAGCGATGTTTTAGAACAATATGCAAAAAGAAACTTTACTGAAAAGATTGATCCTACAAATAGTGGAAAAATTGGTAATGATATTATAAATATGAATAAAATGATAACGAAAATTTTACAAGATAATCAAAATGATGGACAAAGTTTACAAAAACGCTCTGAAGAATTAACATCAAATGTAAATATCTTAAACCAAAATGCAAATAGTCAAGCTGCTTCATTAGAAGAAACAGCTGCATCTATAGAAGAGATTACTGGAAATATTAAACAAACAAGTGAAAAAGCACATGAAATGTTAGCAATTTCTAGAAAAACTCAAAACTCTGCAAATATTGGAAAAGACTTAGCAACTAAAACTGTAAATTCTATGGATGATATTAATGAAACGGTTATAGCAATTAATGACGCAATTTCAGTAATTGACCAAATTGCTTTCCAAACAAATATTCTTTCATTAAATGCAGCTGTAGAAGCAGCAACTGCAGGAGAAGCTGGCAAAGGCTTTGCAGTTGTAGCAGCAGAAGTAAGAAATCTTGCGAGTAGAAGTGCAGAAGCCGCAAAAGAGATTAAAGACTTAGTTGAATCAGCTACGATAAAAGCAAATGAAGGAAAAGAAATAAGTTCTTCAATGATTGAAGGCTTTACTGAACTTGAAGCAAGAATTGAAGAAACAAGTCACTTAATTGATGATGTTTCAAATGCAGCTCAAGAACAAAATACAGGAATGACACAAATAAGTGACGCAGTAAATCAATTAGATAAATTTACGCAACAAAATGCTTCTGTAGCAGATAGAACCAACACAATTGCAATGGAAACAAATAAGAGTGCAAATGATACAGTTGCAAAGGTAAGAGAAAACGATTTTGACGGAAAAAGTTAAAACAAACTTAATATAAAAACTAAAAAAGAGAGTACATGACTATTATAAAACCTTTATTTAAAATGTCATTTACTCTTTTTATTGCAAGCTTAGGCTCAATATTTTTCATATATTTATCACTTCCTTTACCTTGGCTTTTAGGTTCTATTTTTGCTTCTGCAATTTTAATGAGATTTGAAAATCTTCCAATACAAACTCCTAAAATATTTTCAACTCCTGCACGAATTATGATTGGTCTTACAATTGGTAGCGCTTTTACTCCTGAAATTTTGCAGTTTTTAGATGTGTATTTTTTAAGTTTATTACTTATAATTCCCTACTCTATTTTGACTATTATTTTGGGAATGTATTATTATCACAGATTTATAGGCTTTGATAAAAAGACTGCATATTTATCTTCAATGCCAGGTGGTGTTATTGAAATGGTAATCATAGGTGAGCAAATAAAAGCAGATATATCAAAGATAACACTAGTTCAATCATCACGATTATTTTTTGTAGTAGTTTCTCTCCCTTTTATAATTCAATATATTTTTCATATTGATATTAGTGGAAATAAAATCATAACAACTCCAATAATAAATATTGATTTATTTGAATTAACAATACTATTATTTGCAGGTACACTTGCGGGAATGCTTGCAAAAAAAGTTAATATGTCAGCAGCTTTTCTAATGGGACCTATGATAATTAGTATCCTTTTACATTCAAGTGGGTTAATTCATACTCCAATGCCTGATGAGTTTTTAAAGTTTGTACAAGTCGTATTTGGAACAATTATAGGTTTTACTTTTAAAGGTGTGGAATTTAAAACTATCGTAAAAACTTTAGTTTCAACTTTTGGACATTTTATAATTCTTGCAATAACCTCAGCATCTTTTATATTTTTAGCTTCTGTATTATTCGATTTTCCAATAGAATCAATTCTTCTAGCTTTCTCTCCAGGAGGACAAGCGGAGATAAACCTAATAGCCATACTAATTGCTGCAAATGTTCCATATATTACTTTACATCATATTGTAAGGCTTTTAATTGTTATGAATCTTGCTCCCATTTTTGCTAAAAAATTGTAAAAATATATAATCCTTCTTTTTTCCCTCTATTAATTTATATACTTTTAGTTAGAACAATTAAAAAAATAAAAGGAAAGATAATGGAAAATACAGCTTTAATAATCATAGATTTACAAAATGACTACTTTGGAAGCATCAAAGATGCAAAATGGCCTTTATACAAAACAGAAGAAGCCGCAGAAAATACATTAAAAATTCTTACAAAAGCAAGAGAAAAAAACTTAAAAATTGTTCATGTAAGACATGAATTTCAAGGAGATAATCCTCCATTTTTTGCTCCAAATACAAAAGGTTCTACAATTCATGAATCTTTAACTCCAAAAGAAAATGAATCTCAAGTTTTAAAAAATGGTGTAAATGCTTTTTTAAACACAGATTTAAAAGCTATTTTGGATGAGTCTAATATTACAAATGTTATCATCGTTGGAGCAATGTCATATATGTGCATCGATGCAGTGACAAGAGCCGCTAGTGATTATGGATATAATTGCTTTTTAGCACATGATGCTTGTGCTACAAGCAATATAGAGTTTAACGGTGTAAAAGTAGAAGCTAAATTAGCTCATGCCACAATTATGGCAGCACTTAGTTTTGCTTATGCAAATGTACAAACAAGTGAAGAAATATTAAAACAAATATAAGGAAATAAATGGAACTTAGTGATTTATCTGTACTTTATATCATGGATAATCAATACAAAGAAGAGAAGCTATATTCCCTTCTTTGCGAGAGTGTAAAAAAAGTTAGTTGCACTACAAATATAGATGATGCAAAGTTACAATATATCAAACAATCTCCTTGCTTAATCATAATTGATAGTAATTTTGAAAATAAAGATATTATTGACTTTTTAGTTGAACTTAGAAAAGATGATATAAAAACTGCTTTTATAGTAATCTCAAATAATAAAGACAATCAATATCTAAGCCAATTATTAGAACTCTATATTACAAAGTATTTGATAAAACCTTTTAAAAGTGAAATTTTAATTCAAGCACTAAACAAATGTATGGAAATCATAGAACGTCGTATATATAGTAACTTTAAAATATCTGACGATATGTTTTTCAATTTCCAAACTCAAAGTATCATCAAAAACAATGAATCATTTGTATTAAATAAAAAAGAGAGCTTACTTCTTAATTTATTAATACAAAATCAAGGAAGAATTATTTCTTATGAAGAAATAGAATACACTATATGGAATAATGAATGCACAAGTGCTGCATTAAAATCTCTTATTAGAGATTTGAGAAAAAAGACTGATAAAAATATTATTGTGAATTATTCGGGAATTGGTTATAAATTAGAACTACAAAAAATTAGTATTTAATAACGTTTTGAGTCACTATTATATAATCATAGACACTATATAATAGTTTAAAAATTATCAGAAGTTCAAAACCTACAGGTTATTAAACTTATTCTATAAAGTATTAACTTAGAACAATTTAATTTATCTTAATATAATGTTTTTTATTTATTTTAAGTCTATAAATGAACCCAAAGCAAATAAAATTGAGACTGAAACTAATACTGTTGCAAGAACATGAAAAAGACCAACTGCAGCTGGATTTATACATGAAGTTTCTCGAAGATATATCACAATGGGACACAATAGTTCATTATTAGAGAGGGTAAAAGCATTAGCACCAAAATATGAAAATGCATATCCCATACCTAAAAAAGTACTGCCTAAATGGATAACTTGGCTTATTTCTCCACTTGTTGATAAAGTAATTACAAGAAAATTGTAAGTAATAATATAAATATTAAATATTTTGCAGATAACTCAAAAATTAAAAGAGGATGTTAAATTTGTAGAATTTGATATGAAATTTGTATTTTTTAGTATGGTAAGTATGGAATATTATGGTTAATATATTATAAAAAATAAAAAGGAAAACTATGTCAATAAAATTAACAGTTGATGAAAAAGTTTATTCAGTTGATGTATCTCCTGATACTCCACTTCTATGGGTATTAAGAGACAGCTTAAATCTAACAGGTACAAAGTTTGGATGTGGAGTTGGTCAATGTGGAGCATGTACAGTATTAATGGATGAAGAATCTGTTAGGAGTTGTGCAACGCCAATTAGCACAGTTGGTAATGCAAGAATTACCACTATTGAAACAAAAGAAGATAAAACAGTACATAATCTTCAAAAATTTTGGGTAAAAGAAGATGTTGTTCAATGTGGATATTGTCAATCAGGACAAATAATGAATGCGGCAGGACTTTTAAAGAAAAACCCAAACCCAAATGATGATGAGATTATATCAGCAATGGATGGAAATATTTGTAGATGTGGAACATATAATAAAATCAAAACAGCAATAAAAGCTGCTACAAAGGAAGTGTAAAATGGAAAGAAGAGATTTTTTAAAAACTACGTCACTTACAGCATCTGCATTTGTTATTGGTTTTTATATTCCAAGTAAATCAAGAGCAGAAGATACAAAAGAAGTAGCCTTACAACCAAATGCTTTTGTTGAAATAAATTCTGATAATACAATTAATTTTATTATGGGACAAGTTGAAATGGGTCAAGGTACATATACAACTTTAGCTATGTGTATTGCAGAAGAGTTAAATGTAAATTGGGAAGAGATTAACTTCAAAGCTGCAACAGTTGCTCCTGTATATAATCATTTTTATGGTCCACTTATGATTACAGGTGGTTCAAGTTCTATTGTTGCAAAACAGTTAGAAATGAGAAAAATAGGTTCTGCTTTAAATATTATGATAAAAGAAGCTGCTTCTAAAAAATGGAAAGTAAGAGCTTATGATGTTGAAACAAAAGATTCAAAAGTAACAAATAAAAGAACAAAAGAAGAGTTTACTTTTGGGCAGTTAGTATCTGATTTAGCTTCAATCAAAGTTCCAAAAGATCCTAAAATTAAAAATTTAAATGATTGTACAATTGTAGGAAAACCTCACTCAAGACATCCTAAAGAAGCTTGGGCAAAAGTTACTGGTAATGCTGATTTTGGTTTAGATATTAGAGTTGATGGACTTAAGTATGCTGCTGTACTTCACCCCACAGTATTTGGAGCAAAAGTTAAAAGCTTTGATGCAAGTAATGTAGAAAAAAGAAAAGGTGTAATCAAAGTTAAGCAAATTCCAACAGGTATTGCAGTTATTGCAGACTCTTGGTATGTAGCAAAAGAGGCTTTAAATGATTTAAAAGTTGAATGGGACTTAGGAGAATTTTCTAAGGTAAATACTAAATCTATGGATGAAGAGTACTCTTCACTTATGGAAAAAGATGGTGCATCAATGAGAAAAGATGGTGATTCTGCAAAAGCATTTAAAGAAGCAAAAAAAGTTATCGAACTTAATTATAACTTTCCTTTTCTTGCTCATGCACCAATGGAACCTTTAAGTTTTGCAGCACATCATAAAAAGGGGAAAGCAACACTTTGGTCAACAGCACAATCACAAACTTTAGCTTTTGCTGCAGCACTAAAAGTTCTTGGAGTTGAAGCTTCAAACATTACATATAATACACCTTATTTAGGTGGAGCTTTTGGTCGAAGAGGTGCAATTAACCTTGATTTTGTACTTGAAGGACTTTTTGTAGCAAAAGATGAAGGTTATCCTATTTTAACTTTATGGACAAGAGAAGATGATATTAAACTTGGAAGTTATAGACCAAAATATAAAAACAAAGTTAAACTAGCATTAGATGAACATGGCGATATTACTGCTTTTGATGCAAAAGTGGTAAGCCAATCAATATTCAAAGGTTCACCTTTTGAAGGCTTTGGATTTAAAGATGGTGTAGATGGGGCACAAAAAGAAGGCTTAGCTTCTCATCCTTATAGTATTGAGAATCATGATATGCAAGCATATATTACAAGCTCACCTATTCCTGTATTATGGTGGAGATCCGTAGGACATACTCAATCTGCTCAAACAGTTGAGTGTAGTATTGACCAAGCGGCATATTATGCAAAAAAAGACCCAATTGAATATAGAAAATCTATGTTAACAAATCAAAGATTTATAGACCTGCTTGATGATGTAGCTAAGAAATCTAACTGGAAAAATAGAAAAAAAGAGAAAAATGTAGGATATGGAGTAGCTATTGTTGAATCATTTGGCTCTATATGTGCTCAAGTTGCAAAAGTAAGAGTTTCAAAAGATAGCTATAAAGTTGAAAAAGTTTGGTGTTCAGTTGATTGTGGATTTGCATTTAATCCTCAAAATGTTGAAAATCAAATGGTTGGAGGTATTAATTTTGGTCTTGCAACACTTTTAAGTAGTGAAATTACAATAAAAGATGGAGCAACTATTCAAAGCAACTTCTATGATTATACAGTTACAAGAATTTCTGATGTACCTGATATTGAAGTAAGTATTATTAACTCTGGTGAAAAAATTGGTGGTATTGGTGAACCTGGAACTCCTCCAATTTTAGCTGCCGTTCCAAATGCAATCTTTGATGCAACAGGTAAGTTGTATACTTCAATGCCCATAAAAATGGGATAAAAAATGTTTTCAAATAAAGAGTTTTTGAAATTTATAGAAGATTCTAGAAGAAAAGCTTTAGATATAGTTGTAGCTAGTGTTATCCAAACACAAGGCTCTACTTATGCTAAAGCAGGGAATATGCTACTTGTAAACTCAATTGGAGAGTTTATAGGTGTTTTAGGAAGTCCTTTCTTACATAATAAGATTTTAGAAGCTTCAAAAGATATTTTTAATAGCAAAGAATCCTATATATTTGAATCTATTCCTCAAGATGAATCATCTGGACATGGACATAGTAAATATTTTCTGCAGCCTTTTTTTTTAAGTGAAAACTATGGAGTAGTAGGATTAGCAAAAGAGAATATAGGAAAAACACTAGTTCGTTCAACTAAAGATAATAGTTACAAGATTCTTGATGAAAAATGTGATACTAAACTTGAAAATGATGAGTTTTATCAAACTATTGAGTCTCCTTATAATTTATTAATTTTTGGCTCAGGAGCCCATGTAAAATCACTTATTTCAATGGCAAATTTAATGGCTTGGAAAACAACGGTGATAGATCTAAAGATAAAAGAATATGTAAACGAAGCAGATGAACTAATAGAATTAGAAAAAGTAGAAGATATTCTAACAATGGATTTAAGCTCTTATAATGCTTCAGTTATATTAAGTCATAGTCCAAAAACTGATGATATTTATTTAAAAGCTTTACTTAATTCAAATGCAGAATATATTGGAATGATGGGGAATAAAAAGAATATGAAAAGAAAAATTGAACAGTTTAAATTAGAAAATGATAAAAGATTTTTTGCTCCAGTTGGCTTTGATATTGGAGGGAATACTCATCAAGCAATAGCTCTTTCAATATGTTCTCAAATAGAGGCAAAGAAAAATGGAAAAATCTGATAACTTGACAATTTTAATTCTTGCTGCAGGTTCATCAAAAAGATTAGGAGAACCTAAACAACTTATAAGAGTTAAAGACAAATCTTTGTTAGAAAAAGCAATTGAAAATGCTTTGAAACTTACTTCAAGTATAGTTGTAGTTTTAGGATATAAGAGTGAAGAAATAAGAAAAGAGATAAAAGATTTACCTGTTTCAATAATTGTAAATTCAAATTATAAAGAAGGTATGGGAAGTTCAATTTCTTATGCTATGAAAAATATTCCTCTTACAGAAAATGTTTTACTTATGCTTTGTGATCAACCTTTAATACCTAACTCTCATTACGAAAAGTTGATTGAAAAGTCTGTAATAAATAAGAGTAAAATTGTTTGTTCAAAATATTATAATAGATTTGCTGTTCCTTCAATATTTCCTAAAAAATATTTTAAGCATTTAATTGAATTAAATGCTGATTATGGTGCAAGAAAATTCTTGGAGAATAATCCTGTAGAATTTGTAGAACTTGATAATAAACTTGCTTTAGATATTGATACACTAGAAGATAAAGAGTTTTATTTAAATAAAATAATATGGAAATGAGATAACTGTATCAGAAAATTTCAAAGAGTATGTTCTTGAGGATTCTGATAAATTTGTAGAGTGGGCAGAGGAATCAGTAGAAGTTCAAAAAAGAAATTAATAGTTTCAACAATATACATTTAAAAATATATATGTCCTGGAATCTCTTACTTTTAGAACAGTTTTTTGGAAAGGTAGTAATATCAGGTAAAGTTCAACAAATAAAATGTTACAATTGCGAAATTATCATAACAAAAGGTAAAAAATGTTTGCTTTCAAAAAGACGCAATTACTACTTATTATTTCACTTTTAGTTTTATTTTCAGGATGTATAAATAATATTAGTAAAGAGGGTTTAACCTTAAATATCAATCCAAATGAATTAAATATGCAAGCAAATATTTTTCCAATCAAAAAAGATTTTACTCTTGCAAATATTATTGTTAACAAACCTAGTTTAGGTATAAGTGAGAATCAAATCACTGCAATTGTTGGTTTAGATTTAAAAGCATTTTTTATTCCTGATTCAACTGCAACACTTGCTATTGCAGGCGAACCATATTTTGTAAAAGAAAAAAATGCACTCTTTTTAAGAAACATCTCAATTAATGATATAAGTTTTGAAAACAATCAAATTTCACAAAGCTTTTCATCTGAACTCATTTCAATATTAGACCCACTTCTTAATGAATTATTTAAAAATATTCCAATTTATAAAATCAAAGAAGATTCATATAAAAGTACTTTAGTTAAAGATGTGAAGGTAATAAATTCAGAACTTCTTGTTACTTTTGGTTTGTAAAATCAGCTACTTAAACAAGTTTTGATATAATCTCAAATTAAATACAAACATATTTATATAAAAAATTAAAGGAATTAAATCATGCCATTATTAGACAGTTTTAGAGTTGATCATACAATTATGCCAGCACCAGCAGTAAGAGTTGCAAAAACAATGAAATCACCATCAGGTGATATTATCACAGTTTTTGATTTAAGATTTTGTGTACCAAATGAGTCAATGTTAAGTGAAAAAGGTATTCATACTTTAGAGCACTTATTTGCAGGATTTATTAGAAATCATTTAAATAGTGATACAGTAGAAATCATTGATGTTTCACCAATGGGTTGTAGAACTGGTTTTTACATGAGTTTATTAGGAAGTCCTGATGAAGCAACAGTTGGTAAGGCTTGGAGAGCCGCAATGCAAGATGTTATTGAAGTTAAGAAACAAGATGATATTCCTGAATTAAACATTTTCCAATGTGGAACATGTGAAATGCATTCACTTTCTGAAGCAAAAGAAATTGCACAAAATATCTTAAATAGTGATATTGGTGTAATGTCAAATGAAGATTTATATCTTTCTGATGAAAAGTTAACTTCACTAGGAAACTAGTTTAAATGGAACAAAAACTATCACTATTTAAAGAGTTATTTGCAGATTATATTAATATTGCAATCTTACATATTGATAACTCTTTGGGTTTAGTTGATTCTGCGTTAGAGCAAGTGCGAAAAAAAAATGAAGGGAATATAAAATATATTCCTTTTGAAGATGAATCCTCTGCAAAGCTTCGTGCAACAGCAAGAGAATACGAATACATAGTATTAGGAAATATTTTATCTTATTGTCCAAATAAAAAAGAGATTTTAAAGCTTATGTATAAAGCTATTGAAAATTCAGGAAACATTATAATTTTAGAGAAAATTGAAAACAATAACAGATATGAGATTTTAGACTTATTAGAAGAGTTAGGATTTCAAGCTGGGAATTGTATTGAACTTTTTGATGATACTTATATTTTCACTGCAAAAAAAATGCATCATTGGGACAATGGTCTTTAAAAATGGTTTCAAACTTTGCAAGATAACATAAACAGTGTTGTGCAAACCAAAGATGGTTCGCACACACTTTTCTCACAAAAGTACAATCAACATTATCATAATCCCGATGATGGAGCAATCAATGAATCCCTTACAAAACACATACTTCCAACTTTTAAATATCATGAAAATAAAAAAGAATTAAAAATCCTAGATATCTGTTTTGGAATTGGATATAACACTTTTTCAACAATTTATCATATTAAAAAAAATAAATTAAATAAAAAAGTAAGTATTTATTCACCTGAACTTGATGGTAATCTTGTCTCTTCACTACAAAACTTTGATTTTCCAAAAGAGTTTGAAGATATAAAACATATTATAAAAGAAGTAACTAAAAATCTAAAATATGAAGATGAAGATATAAAAATTGAAGTAAATATTGGTGATGCAAGAGAATATATAAAAACATTAGAAAAACAAAGCTTCGATATTATATACCAAGATGCTTTTTCTTCTGAAGTTAATGTTGAATTATGGACAAAAGAGTATTTTGATGATATCTATAGGCTTTGTAATGATACTTGTGTTATGAGCTCTTATTCTGTTGCTACACCTATTAGATTATCAATGAATGAAGCTGGTTTTTTTATCTATGAATATAGACCAGAAAAAAGAAAAATTACACTTGCAACTAAAAGCAAAAAAGATGTTTTAGGAAAGTTTATTGATATGGATTTAAAAAGACAAAGAAACAAAGAAGCAAAAGCTATTTATGATTAAACTTGAAATAATTTAGAAGAGTTTACTCTGCTAAATTATCTAAAATGTACTTTTCAAGCTCTCTCTTTGGAACTTCTTCTTTTAAAGAACGTTCAAATATCTCTTCAATTTTTTCTGAATATTCTTCATATGAAAAGAAAGGAAAGTGTAGTTTCCATGATTTTTTAATAAGTTCAATAGTAATATCATCTCTCATTTTTGCTCTAAAGAAATTAAATCCAATAAAAATTATTGCAGTAATAACAACAGCTCCAATTATAGAAATATGAGAATCAATTTTTGCTAGTGGCTTATGAGTAAGAAGGGAAAGAGGTACTAAAATGGATAAAATCAAACCTGTATATACAATATAAGCACGAGTTAGTTTTAATCTAAATCCTAATTTAGCAGGATCCACATGCATACCTTCTTTGTATTGTCTATTTGCAAGAAGCAAGTCTCTTAATAAAATTGGCTGCTTTGAAACAATATATATATAATCTAAAATTCTTTCTTTAAATGTTCTTTCTTTTGGCATATATAACCCTATGTATTAATTATAATCATTTTATCTAATAAAAGATAATAATTTGTTAATTTAAAATGATGAAATTTATTTCTTTACTACTTTAATTGTGAATAAAGTGTATTTCACTCATGATTTATGAATCCTTTGCTATGCTTTTATTATAATTACAACAAAATATTTTCTAGGATTTTAAATGTTAATACTTATTTACTTTTTATTAGCCGTAGGCGTCTCCTTTTTATGTTCTATTTTAGAAGCAGTTCTTCTGTCTATTACACCTTCACATATAAAGCTTGTAAAAAAAGAAAACAAAAAACTTGGCAAAGAAATGCTAAAACAGAAAAATAATATTGATTTTTCTATTGCTGCTATTTTAACACTTAATACTTTCGCTCATACATTAGGTGCAGCAGGAGTTGGGGCGGAAGCTGCCAAAGTATTTGGTGAAGACTACATGTTTTATATCTCTGCTATTCTTACTTTATTAATTTTAATTTTTTCTGAGATTATTCCTAAAACTTTAGGTGCGTATTATTGGAAAAGTTTATCTGGTTTCTCTACTAGAAGTATTAAATTTTTAATTTTTATTACTTATCCTTTACTTATTATTTTAAATAAAATTACACATTATATAACGCCAACGAATAAAGAAGTTATTACAAAAGAAGAGATTCTTGCAACTGCAAATATTGCAGAAGAAAGTGGTATCTTAAAAGAGAGTGAAAGCAGTGTAATTGAAAATCTTTTACAGTTAAATAATATTAAAGTAAGAGATATATTTACTCCAAGAAATGTACTTTTTTCAGTACAAAAAAATGATTTAATCAAAAGTTTCAAAGACCCTAGTATCTTGGATTTAGAAAAATTCAAAGAATATTCTAGAGTTCCTATTTATAATAATGGAATTGATGATATTATTGGTATAGTTATTTCTAAAGAGTATTTTCACGAATATATTAAAAATAAAATTAAAAATAAAGAAAAAATCATTAAACCTGTTTTTAGTGTAAATGAAAATGTGCCTATATCTAAATTAATCGATCTCTTTTTATTAAAAAAAGTACATATGTTTATTGTTGTAGATAATTATGAACAAACAAAAGGAGTTGTAACTCTAGAAGATGCTGTTGAAACACTTTTAGGTGTTGAAATTGTTGATGAACTTGATACAAATATTGATATGAGAGAAGTTGCTAGAACTAAAATGAGAGAAATAAGACGAATTAAAAACAATCAAATTTAAAATTTGTAGAAATTAACATGTTATTTAGATAATTGTATATTCCTTCATATTGAATATTATTTTATAATTATGCAAATACAAACTAATATAATAAAAGGAAAAAATATGAATATTCTTATAGTACTTACATCACATGATAGATTAGGCGACACAGATAATAAAACTGGATTTTGGTTAGAAGAGTTTGCATCTCCATATTACACATTATTAGATGCAGGAGCAACAATTACACTTGCAAGTCCAAAAGGTGGCTTACCACCTTTAGATCCTTCAAGTAATGCACCAGATTTTCAAACGCAAGCAACAAAAAGATTTGAAGCTGATGAGCAAGCAAACAAAATATTAGCAAATACGATTAAACTTTCAAGTGTAAAAGAAAGCGATTTTGATGCCGTTATGTATCCAGGAGGACATGGTCCTTTATGGGATTTAACTAACGATGAAGATTCTATTTCCTTAATTGAAGATTTTGTAAAAGCAAATAAACCAGTAGCTAGTGTATGTCATGCACCTTCTGTTTTATTAAATGTAAAACTAGAAAATGGTGATTATTTAGTAAAAGGCAAAAAAGTTACTGCATTTGCTAATACAGAAGAAGAAGCTGTACAACTTCAAGACATTGTTCCATTTTTACTTGAAGATGAATTAAAACAAAGAGGTGCTTTATATTCTAAAGTAGAGGATTGGAATTCATATTCAATAACTGATGGAAAACTAATCACAGGACAAAATCCAGCTTCTTCACAAGCTGTTGCAAAAGAACTTCTTAAACTTCTTTCATAAAATAAAAAAGGACTTGACACACAAGTCCTTTTTTGTAGAAATCAACACATTTTATAAATAATCTAACAAAGTTTTAACTATAATAAATAAAAAAATATTTGGAAATTTTATGGACAATAGAATATTAAAAGAAGCAAATAAACTTATAAAAGAAGATTCTCTAACAAGAACTAATATTAAAGGTGTGCATTTATATAAAACAACTACTTTTTTACCTAGAACTCCTTTAACTTACGATTTTTGTTTAGTTTTTGTACTACAAGGTAAAAAGATAGGTTATCTTCCCAATAGGAGGTTTGAGTATGACTGCAATAATTATCTTGTAGTACCAGCTGCACTTCCATTTGAGTGTGAAACAATTGCATCAAAAGAAGAACCTTATATATGTATTTTAATTGATATTAAAAAAGAACTTATGCATGATGTAATTTCATCTTTAAGTAAAGAAGATTCTAAAAAATGTAAGTTAGTACAAAGAGCTGTTTTTAGTGATAAAGTAACTATGGATTTAGAAGATTCAATTTACAGACTATTAAAAGCACTTCAATCAAAAGAAGAATCAGCAATTATAGGCGATGCAATTTTAAAAGAAATCTACTATAGAATTGCAATAGGAGAAAACTCTCACTTCTTACATAAAATGTTTTTAGAAAATAAAATGGAAGCAAAAATGACTAGAACATTAAAAACTATTCATAATCAATATAATGAACACTTAGATATTTCAACACTTGCTAAAGAAGAAGAAATGAGTGTATCCTCTTTTCATACACATTTTAAAAAAGTAACTACTCTTAGTCCCTTACAATATATTAAGAAAATTAGATTAAATAAGGCAAAAGATTTATTAACAAGGCAGAACTTTCAAGTAAATGAAACAGCCTATGCTACTGGATATGAGAGCTCATCACAGTTCTCTAAAGATTTTAAAAGTTATTATGGGTATCCACCAAAAGAAGCCAAAGCCTCTTTTGTGATTATCTAAAGATAGATTATTTCATAGCCATTTTAAGAATTTTTTCACAAATATCTAAAGTGATATTTTGATTCTCACCAATTGCAGTCATTCCATGAGCTTTTAGTGATGGAATGATAGTTTCAATAACTTTATCATCAACACTTTCGTAATCGTTTAGATTTGTTGTTACGCCAACACTTTGGTACATTTTTTCAATTGCAACAATAACTGCTTCATTATCATTTTTAATTCCAAAAACATTTTCACCCATTTGTGCTATTTTTTCACTTTTTTGCTCAATCATTACTCTTAATAATGATGGTTGAACAACAGCTAAACTTTGAGCATGGTCAACTCCATAAAAAGCAGTTAATTCATGTCCTATCATATGTGTTGCCCAATCTTGTGCAACTCCGGAACCAATAAAACCATTTAATGCTTGATTTGCAAGAAGCATTAAGTTCTCTTCCCAAATTGGATCTTTTCTATTATCCCAAGTATTTGCAAGAGTAAATAAACCTTTTAAGATAGTTTGGGCATATCCATCATGTAATAAAGACGTGTTTGGACATGTTAAGTATTGTTCACATGTATGAACGAATGCATCAACTAGTCCATTTGCAAGTTGTCTGTCTGATAATGTACTCATTACACTTGGATCTAAGACTGCAAATTTTGGGTATACAAAAGGTGAACCAAAAAATCTTTTTTCATTTGTTGATTTTTTTGAAACTACAGCGTTTCCATTTGATTCACTTCCTGTTGCAGGTAGTGTTAAAACAGCACCAAGAGGTAATGCTTTTTCTATAATTGCACTTCCATCTAAAAAAGCCCATCCATCTTCATCATAAAGTGCAGCTGCTGCTATATATTTTGAACCATCAATAACAGAGCCACCACCAACACCTAAGATAAAATCAACTTTTTCTTTTTTTGCAAGTTCTACTGCTTTTGATAAAGTTTCATAACTTGGATTTGCTTCAACTCCTGAAAACTCTATCCAATCAAAATCATTTAAAGCTTTTGATACTTCATCATAAACTCCATTTTTTTTAATTGAACCACCACCATAAACTACTAATATTTTATTGTCTTTATTTATATGTTTTACTATTGAAGCAATTTGACCTTTTCCAAAGTGAATTGCTGTTGGATTTGAATAATCGTAAATTAAACTCATAATATTTCCTTCATAATTTTTAATTTATGTATTATAGAAGAAATAAATATGAATTAGAATAGCTAATCCTATAAATTATATGTCAATTTATACAAATAAGCTATATTATCTTTTTTTCATTCTGGAGAGGTAACTAAAATTCATACACTTTTTTGCTTATCCCTAAGCCACCATTTCACTTTGTAACGCATTTTGTTTTTCTTCAAATTTAACAGGAGATAAATTTCCTACATAACTATGACTTCTAACTCTATTATAATAAAATTCAATATATTCAAATATCTCTTTTTTAGCTTGTTTCTTTGTATAAAAATATGTGTTATAAACTAATTCTTGTTTCAATGATTTAAAAAAACTCTCAGCAACAGAATTGTCCCAGCAATTGCCTTTTCGACTCATACTTTGTGTAATATTGTTTTTTAATAATAAATCTTTATGGCTATAAGAAGCATATTGTGAGCCTCTATCTGTGTGCCAAATGAGTCCAGAAGGTGGATTCCTATGAAGTATTGCCATACTTAATGCATCATTTACCAATGATACTTTCATCGTATCATCCATGCTCCAGCCAACTACTTTTCTTGAGTATAGGTCAATTACCGTTGCTAAATATAACCAGCCTTCACCTGTTGGAATGTAAGTAATATCCCCTACATATTTTTGATCTGGACTTGAAGCATAAAAGTCTCTATTTAAGATATTAGGTGCAATTGGCAGATTATGATTAGAATCAGTTGTATTTTTATATCTTCTTTTCATTTTAACTTTTAGATTTAAATCTTTCATGATATTTGAAATACGTCTTCTTGAAATAATTAATCCATATAATTCTTTTAGTTTATCTCTAATCCTACGAGTACCGTAGTTATTCCTACCTTGAAGAAAAATAATCTCAATTAATTCATTAAGTTTTTTATCTACTTTTTTTACAACAGACCCTGTTTTTATCCAATGGTAATAAGAAGATAAATCTACTTTAACAACTTTACACATAAGCTTAATGCTAAAACTCTTTTTATTCTCAAATATCCAAGCATACCTTATAGAGTTTCTTTTGCGAAGTATGCTGCTGCCTTTTTTAAAATGTCTCTTTCTTGTTTTAGTATTTTATTCTCACGTCTCAGTCGTTTTAGTTCTTCATTATCACTTTCTTTAGAAGAAGAATTTATATCTCGTATTGGTATATTATGAGCTTTTTTATATATAGTAACCCAATGATATAATGTCTTTGTATTTAAACCTAAATCTTTTGCTACTTTTACAACGCTTTCACCATCATTTAAAATTAATTGTACTGTGGAATCTTTGAACTCTTTACTGTATTTACTCTTTCTCATTTGTAACCTTTATTCATTTTATTTTATCTCAGAATTGTTAAATTCCGAGTATGAATTCATGTTACCACTCCATTCCTTTTGGCATACATACAAAATACTTATCATCAGGAGTATTCTGACAAGTTCCATTTAACGAGTCACCTCTTGGAGTTGTCATATTACAAGTATCACCACTATTTAATCCTTCACAAGCACTTATTGCTTCTTGTGGAGGAGTTCTTTTTTCTCTATCTTGACCATTTTGTGGTCCATTTGCAAAACTCAGTGTTGTACCTAGTAATAATATTGCTAAAAATATTCTATTCATCTTAATTCCTTTTAAATTTTGAAAAGTATATATCAAAGAATTAAATACACTTTAAATAAAAAGTTAATCAAAGTTAATACAAAAAGTTAAATAAGTTAAAATTATAATATTTATATAATTTAGTATTATAATTAAGCTTGATTTAATTAAAGAAGGTATAGAATACTTTTATCAAAGGATAATTATTATCCTAATAAGGAAAAGTTATGGCATGCGATACAAGTGTTAAAGCTAGAGAAGAAAATGTTGCTAACGAAGTTAGTCAAAATGATAATAACACAGAAGTGAAAAAAGGAAAGAAAATGAGCTCAACAATGGTACAAAAACAAATCCCAGAATTTAAAATGGATGCATATGATGCAAAAACAGGTCACTACACAACAGTATCAAGTGAAGATTACAAAGGTAAATGGGCAGTAGTTTGTTTCTACCCAGCAGACTTTACATTTGTTTGTCCAACAGAGATTGCAGCTATGAATGCACACTATGATGAGTTCCAAGAACTTGGTGTTGAAATTTTAGCAGTATCAACAGATACTAAATTCTCTCACAAAAGATTTGTAGAAACTGAACCAATTTTAGAAGGTTTAAAACTTACTATTGGTGCTGATTCAACTACTGAAGTTAGTGAAAAATTTGGAGTATTAATTGAAGAAGAAGGAATGGCTTTAAGAGGTAGATTCTTATTCAATCCAGAAGGAATTTGTGTAGCACAGGAAGTTCAAGCACCAATGGTTGGAAGAAACGTAAATGAATTCTTAAGACAAGTTAGAGCTTGGCAACATGCAACTGCTACAGGTGAAGTTTGTCCTGCAGGTTGGAGACCAGGTAAAAAAACACTTCCAGTAAATACTGACGTAGAGCAAATGACTGGTAGAGTTGGTGATTATATTACTATTGAAGAAATTCTTTCTTAATAGTTAATCATTTTATAAAAAGGGTTAGATTTTTCTAGCCCTACTATAACTTTATAATTGCGGTCATTTTTTGATTGTTACTAACTTTTCCTGACCGCAACTATAAAGTTATATTTTATCTATGTTTTGACATTCCTTTAGAATGACTACCATGTCCTCCATCATGACCCCAAAAACGTGGACCACAACCAATAAGTGTAATTGATATAATTGTTATTATAATACTTGTTCTAAATACTGTTTTCATTTTACTTCCTTTATATGTTAAAATATAATTCTAAAATTTGTTTTTGGATATTCAATTTATATAATTTTATATCTAAAGCTCGAATCATTTTAGAATTTCTAATTGTATCAACATCATCAATTGTTTTGTACCCAGCTTTATACTCTTCTTCATTTACCTCTAAAAGTTCGTCATATAATTTAATATCATTTTGAGCCAATAAAATTCGCTCTTCATAACTTTTAATAGTTAAGACTTTTTCATCATAAGTAGTTTCACTACTCACTTTTTCATCATTTAACTCTTTTTTACTAATTAAGTAATCAAGTCTAGTTTGCTCAATATCATTTGATGAAGTGTAACTAAGGGGCATAGATAAATTTAAGCCATAATTATAATAATCATCACCATCAATAGTTGAGCTATCTTGATATCCATATTGTCCTGTAACAGCTAAAGATGGTAAATAATCACTTTTTTTAATCTCATATAATGAATTATTCACTTCATTTTCTACTTTTATATAGTTTATTGATGTTGCATTTTGTAAATATATTTCCTTACTCATTAATTTTACACTTGGTATTTCTATATTTTTATAGTTTTTACTTGT
The DNA here is from genome assembly GCF_001956695.1 of Poseidonibacter parvus. Classification (NCBI taxonomy): domain Bacteria; kingdom Pseudomonadati; phylum Campylobacterota; class Epsilonproteobacteria; order Campylobacterales; family Arcobacteraceae; genus Poseidonibacter; species Poseidonibacter parvus. The sequence continues at coordinate 195,709 of NZ_CP019070.1, read as the reverse complement.
GTATTTTTTTATTGTATTGATATTTACTAACTTTGCTAAAGCTAATTCTTTTTGAGTATCACTTAATGTATTTTTTGTCATGATGGCATCATTTAAATCACTAATGCCAAGCTCGCCTGCTTTATATTCAGATTTTTTACTTCTTATATCAATTTCGCTGTTTAAAACATTTAGTTTATTTTGTTCTAAATTAATTTCATTTATTTTTGCATCAAGTAAAGTAGAAAAAATAGTATCTAAATCCTCTTTTGTACTAATACTCAAGCTAAGACTTTCCATTTTTTTTAACTGTTTTGCATAATCAATTTGTGAAGTAATTCCTCCAAATTTATATATATCTTGAGAAATTGATAGGTTAAAATCTCTTGTAGTATCCGAGTCTTGATCTTTTTTTATACTTCCATTTAAATTAATATCTGAAAGCCAATCATATTTATTATATTGTTCTTTTTGTTCAATTTGTTTTTGCTTTAGTTCAATTATCTCTTGTTTTGTATCTGATAAGACTTGACTTGTTTGCTCACTTGAAAAAGCAAGTAGAGGAATTAAACTCAATAGTGTTAATTTTGATAATTGTTTCATTTTACAAACTCCACTTTTAAAACTTTTCCAAAATTATTATCATCTAAAGTAATAGTAACTTTATGTGCTGATACAAAAGTTTCATCTAAAGTTTTATCTACTTTTTCAATCTTTGCTAAACCTTCTTTTCCATTAATTAGTACTTTTTTATTTTCAATATCACTGTAATCATCATCACTTATATAAACGATAGCTTTTGATTTACTAATATCATAAGCACTTGCAAGTTCAGTACCTGCTGTTACATAATCTCCAAGATTAACGTTAAACTGCTTTATATATTTATTCTTAACTGCAATAGTTTTTTTCTTTAAAGTGTCTTGAATAGTTTTAATATCTAATTTTAATGATTCAATAGAAATTTGAAGTTCAATTAAATCATATAATTTATCATCTTTATCAGACTGACTTTTACCTCTAATAGTTATATATTTTTTATAACTAGCATTTAGAATACTTAGCTTCTTTTTATATAAACTTAGTTGCTTATTATAAATTGCTAATTCTTTTTCTTCTAAAGATGAATCAAGCTTGATAATTGTTTTACTTACAACTTTCGTTTCATCATTTTTATCAAGAGTTGTAATTTGTCCTGATGTTTGTGCATATATTGTAAAGCTATCATAAGGCTCAACTTTTGCCATATATGATTGTGCAAAAACTATTAGTGGTGTTATTAGTAAAAGTAAATATTTTTTCATAATTAATCCTTGATTTTAAATAAAGTTGCGTATAAAGCAGGTACATATATTAGGTTTAAAATAGTTCCCCATGCAATCCCAAATCCTAATGAAATTGCAATTGGTTGAAGCATTACAGATTCTCCTGTTGGGAAGAATATTAAAGTTGAAAGTCCTAAGATTGTCGTAATTGATGTGATTAAGATAGGTCTTACTCTTTGTTTTGCTTTCACAAAAAACTCTTTTCTATTTTTTGTATCGTGTAAGAAATCTAACATAATAATTCCATCATTAATAACAACACCAGCAAGTCCTAGCATTCCTATAAATGATTGGGAATTTAGATTTATTCCCATAATAAAGTGTCCTAAAACAGCCCCAAAAACGGTAAAGGGAATAACAGAAAGTATAATAAATGCACTTTTAAAAGATGGGAAATTTATAAGTAGTGTTAAAAATATTAAAAATAGACCAACCATAAAAGCTTTTAACATATCACTTGCCATTTGAGAACTTTTTTCTCTCTCACCTCCAAATCCTATAGTAACTCCTGATTTTTCAATCTCTTTAATTGTTGCGTCAAGCTGTTTTATTACTTCATTTGCACTTGTAATTTTAGTATCTACATTTGCAAATACTTTTTTCTGTATTAAACCATCTTCTTTTTCAATTTTTTCAAAGTTTCGCTCAATTTTAAAATCAACAAGTTGTGACAGTTCAACTTTTGTATCATCAATTGCTATTAAAAAGTGTTTTAATTCATCTAAACTATCTTTATAAACAGATTGAGTTTTTATATTAATTACTCCATCTTTATTAAAAGTATCACCTTGGTCTTTTTCCATAAAATAGTTTGTAATCTGTGTTGCTATTTCTTTATCTGTAAGTCCTAAATTCATTGCATAATTATTTAGTGAAAATTTATATTCCCAATCACCAAGTTGTGTATCATCCGCAATATCTTTTGTACCTTTCATTTTACTAATTGCACTTTTTAAAGTATTAATACCTTCTAGTAAAGCTGTTTTATTATCACTGCTTAGTTTTAGCTCAATATCAGTTCTTACGATACCAATTCTACTTGTAACTACATTGAACTCTACAACTTTGTCTTCTTTTGTTTGAGCAGTTACAAGCTCTCTTATTTGTTCCATTGCTTCATTTGTAGAAGTTGTTCTTATCTTACTTTTTTGTTCAAAATCAAAACTAAAGTTTAATACTGGATTTATATATCTATTTAAAAAATCATCTTCTTTTGCATCTTCAAGTTCTAAAGATAAGGTAAAACCATTTTCAATTGTTTCACTTGAACTTGCAACATTTGTAAATCTTCCAACAGTTGAATCAATATTTTTTATAAATAAATCTTTTGAATTTTTCAAAAGAATTTCTTCATACTTTTTAGTGATAATATCTGTCTCTTCTAGTGATTTTGATTCATCAAGTTTAAAAGATAGTGTTACATTTCTAGAAACCATATCAGGCATCATTTGAAATCTACTTTGACTGATTAGAAAATATGTAATTAATGGAACAGTTATAAAAAACATCATCAAAAAAGTTTTTTTATAATGGATTATTTTATGTAAGATACTTTCATAAAAATTATATGCTTTTGTCCAATCAAGCATTTTATCTTTTCTTTTTAAAAGATGTTTTGCATGAAGAGGTAAAAAGATAAATGATTCAATCAAAGATGCAAAAATAAGTACAGAAACAACTATTGGTACAAGCATCATCAAAATTCCAAATTCACCACTAATTAAAAGCATTGGTAAAAAAGCAAATATCGTTGTAAATGCTGCTATTAATACAGGTGCAATCATCTCTTTTGCACCATTTAAGACAGCATCATTAATGTCAGCCCCTTCATCAAGATGCCTTTGAATATTTTCACTTACAATAATCGCATCATCCACTACAATTCCAAGTGACATAAGAATAGCCATAAGAGAAATCATATTTAAACTATATCCCATAGCTTCGATTATTAAAAGACCTAAAATAAAAGAAAAGGGTATTCCCATTACAATTACTAAAGATAATCTTGTAGAAATAAGTACGTGCATAGCAAGTCCTACTAAGATAAGACCTAAAGTAATATTTGAGATGATTGTTTTTATTCTATCATCAACAGGGCCTGATGAATCTCTTGTAATATCAATAGTTAAATCAGAACTTGATTTTTCATATTTTTCTAAAATATCTTGAATAGTGTTTGCAACAGCTATTGAATCACCTTCATCATTTTTATATACATTAAGAGATACAGTAGTTTTTCCATTCAATCTTGATATTGTCTCATCTAAGGGATAATCAATTGAAATATTAGCAATATCTTTTAAGTAAACTTTTTTATCATTTACTTTTATAATTGTATTTTCCCAAATTTTCTTATCAAATTTGTTATTATTAGCAGTTAAGTAGATATGATTTCCAACTTGTTCAATTTGACCAACAGGATAGATATAAGATAAATTTTGTAAGGCTGATATAACAGAATCACTTTGCAATCCATACATATTTATCTTTTTATGATCTAAGTAAAAATCTATTTGTAAATCACTATCCCCAAATATCATAATCTCACTAATACTTGGTACTTGATATAGTTTTGTTTTTATAGTTTCTGCTATTTTTAATATTTGAGCTTTTGTTTTATTTTGTGAAGATATAGAAACATTTAAAAGTGATTTTTGTCTTTGTACACTTGAAACAGTAGGCTCTGTCATATCACTTGGAAGATATTGCTTTGCTGAACTTACGGCATCACTAATCTCATCTTGTACAGTTTGTTTATCAACTCCATCTTGGAGTTCAACTTCAATAGTAAAGCTTCCATTTCTAATAGTTGATGTAACTTCTTCAATACCTGAAATTGTATCTATTTGATTTTCTATTTCTATTACAGCAAAATTATTTAGATTATCAGCACTTGCTCCACTATAACTTCCACTAACTTGAATACTATCTAAAGTAACAGTTGGAAACATCTCTTTTGGTATTTTTATATAAGAAAAAATCCCCATAATTAATATAAAAATTAAAAGTGTATAGTTAAGACGTGAATTCTTTAAAAAATATTCTATTACATTACTCATTCTTATTCTCCGCCAAATTATTATTTGACATAGTAATCCACTTCCTTAAATCATTTATGAATATAAAGTAAATGAAAGTAAATAAGAGTTTATCTATTTAGAAAAGTTAATGACAATTAAAGATAAAGCAGAAAAGATTAATATACTTCCCATAAAAATATTAAATACTTTTAATCTAGAGTTTGTGTTTAATAAAACCTTTGCTTTTTGGCCTAAAAGTCCCCAAGAACTAAGACTTAAATAGCAAACAATAAAATATATTACAACAAAAATGAGTAAGCTGCTTTGATTAATTGAAAACATAGAAGTTCCAGAAACTGAAGCTATCCATGCTTTTGGATTTAGCCACTGTAATAAAAAGCCTTCATAAAACTTCAAGTATTTTATATCATCTTTTATTTCAATATCTGGAGTTGAAGATGCAATTTTATATCCCATAAATATTATAAATAAAGCTCCGAATAAACCTAAATATTTTAAGAAGTCCGGATAATCAAGTAAAATTGTACTTAAACCAAAACTAACAAAAATTAATAATAGTGTAAAACCAATAGTAGCTCCACTAATAAAAGCAAAAGTTTTTAGAAATCCATTATTAATACTAGATGAAAGTATTAATATATTTACAGGACCTGGTGATATTGACATAGCTAAAGAAAAACTAAGCATAGCAATTAATATTGTAAGTGTCATTTATACTCCTAATTTTTTTAAAGTATAAAGTAATTCAAAAATATATTATTGTACAAAATTGAGTCTATATTCATTAGGTGTATTTGCTACAATCTTTAAAAAGTTCCTATGAAGATGACTTTGGTCAAAAAACCCTGATTCTTGAGCAACCTCAGAAATTGAATAACCTTTTTTTAAATACTCTTTTGCTTTATTAATTCTTACATTTAAAAGGTAAGAATGTGGAGTTAAATTCATCTGTGACTTAAAAAGCCTGATAATATAAAAAGGATTTAGATTAAACTCTTTTGATAAATCTTCTAAAGATATATTTTCTTGAAAGTTTTCATTTATAAACTCTTGAATTTCATAAAATTTTTCATCAACTATTTTTTCTTCTTTTTTTTCTAAATTTAATGAAAAGAAATCTAAAAAGAATTTTAACAATTCATTTTCTTTATCAAGTATTAAATTATCACTTAATAGATATTCACATAAGTGCAAGAAGTCTAAATAATATTTTTTATCTTTGATAATTGAAATAGGAATATTTACAAACTCTTTAATATCAGGGTTAATCAACCTTTGAATATTTTCGCACCAGGAAATATCTAGATATAGCATATAGTAAATATTTAAAATATCTGAGCAAGAATTACAAGAATGTACTTCCTTTGGATTAATAATACTTAACATGTCTTTTTTTAGAATATAAGACTTATTTCTATTTTGATAAATACTAGTACCTTTTTTATTTACACCAATAGAAAAAGTATCATGAAAATGTTTTTTATAATGTGCATTAGAATTAGAGTATCTTAATTCTAAAAAAGGAAGTTTTTCATGAATAAAGACTTTCGTAAAAGTTTTATTCATGTAAACTAGTTACATCCACAAGAAATATTTGTAGCAGCTTTTGCATTTTTACCAGAAGTTTTATAACCATCTCTAATCCACCAGTCAAGACCACCTAATAATTCTTTTGTTTTAAAGCCTAACTTAGACATGTTTAAAGCTCCTTTTGTTGAAGCATTACATCCAATTCCATCACAATATGTAACATAGTTTTTGTTTTTATCTAAATGCTTTGTACTTTCTTCATTCATTGTTTTATGTGGAATATTTATAGCATTTGGAATATGCTCTAAATTATAAGCGTCAACAGCTCTTGCATCTATTACAACTATATTACTATTTTTACTTATGGCATCATTAAGATCCCAAGAATCAATTTCAAAAGCAAGTTTTGCTTCATAAAAGTGGATTTGTGTCATTTTATATTTCCTTTTCTTAAAGTATACAATGAATTTATAATTAATGTAAATACTATTATAAAACCACCAATAAAAGTATTTGAACTTGGTATTTCATTTAAAAACAACCAAACCCAAACAGGTGCCATAACTGTTTCAATAATCATTAAAAGTGTAACTTCACTAGCATTTATATATTTTGTACCATTACCCATTAAAACTCTTGCAACTGGTGTTATAAACAATCCCATAATTGCAATAATTCCTAATGTTCTTAAATCAATATTTAAGGTATCGCTAAAAATTAATGAAATAATACTCATGCTAATTCCAAGACATGCTGTTAATACTACACGACTAATATTTTTATATCTTACTAAAAATACAAAAGCTAAAGAGAAAGTACAAACTGATAAAAGAGCAAAAAGATTTCCTTTCATCCCTCCCAAGCTTAATTCATCAACAAAAATTACAACAAGACCAATTATCATAAAAATAGAAGCTAGTATTATATTCTTTGTGATTCTTTCTTTATAAATCAAAAAAGCAAATAAACTTGAAAATAGTGCTGCTGTTCCAAAAATTAAAACAACATTTGCAACACTTGTATTTTTAAGTCCTGAAATAAAGAAAACATTAGAACTTCCCATTAAAGTAGCACATATTATTAACATTGGAAAAGAAGTACTTGTGATTTTATTGATTATATCTTTTTGTTTTATAATCAAAAATGATGTCATAGAAATAAATATAAAAATACCAAGATAAAAACAAAAAGTAAGTGCATCAATATTTGTAAGTTTTACAAAAAGAGATTCTAAACTCATAATCAAAACGCCTAGCGATGTAAGTGCTAGACCTTTTGCATTATTACTCAAAGTTTAAGAACTTTAAATATTATAATAGTTTGCATCTTTATGAGGCACAACTATTGCACAAGTTGTTTGCTCTGGATGCATTTGGAATGTTTCAGATAATTCAATTCCATACTCTTCAGGATTAAGTAAATCAAAGAAATCTTTATTCATTGCCAAGTCTGGACAAGCTGCATATCCTGGAGAATATCTACAACCTGTATATTGTTTCATTTGAACATCATTTAAAGTATGTCCCTCTTTAGCAACTATATCTAGATCAAGTCTAACTTGTTTATGAAGTACCTCAGCTAAAGCTTCAGCTAGCTCAACTCCAAGTCCATGAACTTGATAATATTCAGTAAATTTACCTTCATCATAAAGCCCTCTTTCATAATCAGATATTTTAAGTCCTGCACTTGCAAGTGTAAATGCAACTACATCTAATCTATCATTTGCAAAGAAATCAGGAATACATCTAAATGGTTTTCTCTTTTGTCTAGGGAACTCTAAAACTTTTATAGCTTCTTCTAAAGGTGGCACATTTTTAGCTTCTTCTTCAGAGTTAAATAAATGTTCTTTAGAAAAAATATAAAGTTTATTATCATGAGAAATACAAGGATAATAAGCATATATAGCAATAGGATCAAAGATATCTTTATCAAGTAAATCATCTTTTAGTTTTCTATATAATGGCTCTACTGTTTCTTCTTCATATTTTAAGAAAGCATCTCTATCTTGTTTCCCTCTTTTATATCCCCATCTTTGTCTAAATAAAACTCTATGGTTTATCCATTTAAATACTAACTCTTTATCTATTGCACTTCCACTTTTTCCAATTCTATCCCATAAAGGAGGAAAAACAAAAGGTGCTTTAGGAGGTAATGATATCTCTTCATAAGGAGGAATTACAACCTCTTCCTTTTCAACTTTATCACTTGTATCTGCTACTTCAATTAAATCAGCTGCTAAAGCAGTATTTTCTAAGTCACCTTCTTCAATTCTTTGCATAGAAATTACACCATCAAAGGCATCTCTACAATAGAAAATTGGTCCATCATAAATAGGTCTACAAAAATCATTTACAAAACCTTTTGTAAGTGCTGCTCCACCAATAAGTACTGGAATATCAATACCCATTTTTTGTAACTCTTCTAAGTTTTCTTTCATAACAGCAGTTGATTTTACAAGTAATCCACTCATTCCAATAGCTTGTGCTTTATGCTCTTTTGCAGCTATTAAGAAAGAGTTTAAATCAGCTTTTATCCCAATGTTTATAACTTTAAATCCATTGTTTGAAAGAATAATATCAACTAAATTCTTACCAACATCATGAACATCACCTTTTACAGTTCCTACTACAATTACAGTTTCACTAGCTTTTTCTTCTTTTGGTAAATATGGATTTAAAGCATCAACTGTAGCTTTCATAGTTTCTGCACTTTGCAATACAAATGGTAATTGCATTTGTCCAGAACCAAATAATTCACCAATGATTTTCATACCATCAATTAGCCATTCATTTACTATTATTTCTGGTTTTACATCATGTCTTAATTCTTCAACTAAAGGAAGTAATCTATCTTTATCACCATCAAGTAATAACTTCTTAACTTTCTCAATAGGTTCAAGATTTTGGTATTCTTCATCACTTTGTTCTTCTAAATCATCAACGTTTGAAAAGTGCTCAATAAAAGTAAATAAAGGATCACCACTTTCTTGATTATTAAAGATTAAATCATCACAAGCTTTTTTATCTGCTTCAGAGATTTTATTAAGAGGTAAAATATGCTTTACATTTACAATAGCAGATGTTAAACCAGCTTGCACACAATAATCTAAATAAATAGAATTTAAATAAGCTCTAGCTTTTATGTCTAAACCAAAAGAGATATTTGAAAGTCCAAGAGTAGTACCTACTTCAGGATGAAGTATTTGGAATTCTCTAATAGCTTCAAGTGTTTCAATACCTGCTGTTCTATATTCATCATCACCAGAACCTATAGTAAATGTAAGCATATCAAATACTAAATCATGAGGATCAAAACCGTGTCTATTTACACATAAGTCATAAATACGCTCAGCAATTCTAATTTTATCTTCTTTAGTTTTTGCCATTCCAACTTCATCAATTGTAAGACATACTAAAGCAGCTCCAAATTTTTTAGCTAACTTACAAACAGCATCAAATTTCTCTTCTCCATCCTCTAAGTTAACAGAGTTAATAATTGGTCTTCCACCAATTTGTTTAAGTGCTGCTTCAAGTGCATAAATTTGTGTAGAATCTGGCATTAAAGGAAGTGATATCTTTTGAGAATAAAGCTCAACAACCTTATCCATATCTTCTCTTTCATCTCGACCTGCAAACCCAACAGATACATCAATAATATGTGCCCCTGCTCTTACTTGTTGTTGTCCAACAGTTAAAGTTCCCTCATAATCATTTGCTTTTAGTAATTCTCTAAAGGCTTTTGAACCTGTAGCGTTTGAACGTTCACCTATAAGAAGTGGTGCAGGTTCTTGCTTTAAAGTTACTGTACTAAATAGTGAGGCTAACGATGCTTTTAAGAATCCACAAGGTTTTAAAGGTTTTATATCTTTAACTGTTTGAGAAAGTACTTTTATATGTTCAGGAGTTGTTCCACAACATCCACCTAAAAATGCAACCCCATTAATTTCTAAAAACTCTTTTTGTAGTTTTGTAAACTCTTCTGGTCCCATTGGATAATAAGAAACTCCACCTTTATTTTGAGGAAGTCCCGCATTTGCATGAACAGAAATTGGAAACTTTGAAACTTCGCTTAATGATTTTACATGTTTATGAACTTGCTTAGGACCCGTTCCACAGTTAAAACCAAGTGATAAAATATTAAAAGGAGCCATAATAGCTGCAATTGTTTGTGCATCTGTTCCAATTAGCATTGTTCCTGTCATTTCAATTGTTACTGATACCATAATTGGAATTTGTGGAGCTGCATCATTTAGTGCATGAAGTGCTGCTTTTATTTGTAAAGGATCTTGACAAGTTTCAAGTAAGAAAACGTCCGTTCCACCATCAGCAAGCCCTTGAGCCATTATTTTATATCCCTCATACATTTCATCATATTTTATATGTCCAAGTGAAGGAAGTTTAGTACCAGGTCCAACAGAACCTAACACAAATTTTGGATTATCAGGTGTTTCATATTTTACACAAGCTTCTTTTGCAAGTTGTGCTCCTAATTTCGATAATTCATAAGAAGTCTGAGGAATATCGTATTCATCTAAAACCCAAGGCATTGAACCAAAAGTATTTGTAGTAATTAAATTAGAACCAGCACTTGCATAATTATCATGAATATTTCGTAAGATATGAGGAGCGGTTAAATTTAGAAGTTCGTTACAACCTTCTAAATCAACGCCTTCATACATCCACTCTTCTGCTTTGATATCAGATATTTGAAGCTGTGTTCCCATTGCTCCATCTATTATTAGTATTTTTTCTTTTATGATATTTTGTATTTTTTCTAACATTTTATTCTCTATTTTTTATATTTTTTATTTCTATTAATTATTTGGAGTGTATTCAAATTTTCGTTAAATTTCTGTTAAGCGATTATTGGGTCAATACCCTAGTAATAGAGTATTGATTAGATTTTTTAATATATGCTATTTTTGTATTACTACTCTAATAACACAAGCTTCGCCTTGATGACCTTTTCCTTCATCAAGTATTGTAACTTGTTCATATATTTCTTTATCACATAAGGCAAAAGATTTTTTAAAATCATCAACAGTATATAGTAAGTCTTCATCCCTTGGGCCACCACTTGAATAGTTTATTTGTTTTGTAGAAAAGAATTCACCAATAAAGTAACCATCATCATTTAAAGATTCTTCAATTTTTTCAAATAATGATATTCTATCTTCTTTATGCATATGTAAATAAGAAGCTACGATTACATCATATTTATGACTTGTATCCCATTCATTTAAATCTAAACACAAAGTATGAATATTCAAATTTTCTTCTGTTGCTCTTTGTTGAAGTTTTGATAATCCAATATCTGAAGCATCTAAAGCTGTGACTTCATAGCCTTTTTTTGCAAAAAATATTGCATTTCTTCCTTCACCTTCACCTAAGCATAGTACTTGTGATTTATCTCTTAAAAGTTTTATTTTAGAAGAGATAAATGCATTTGGTTTTGTACCATATAAAAAACCATCTCTTGAAAATTTACTATTCCAAAACTCTTGTTGACTCATATTTAAACCTTGTTATTTTACTTAATTTTGTATTTTACTTATTATATCATTAATTTATTAAGTGCAACTAAGTTGCATTTAATAAATTTTTTATTATTATTCCACAAATGCAACTTGGTTGCAATATATAAAAGGAGAATTATATGAGATTTTTAATCCCATTTATTTTATTAGTAAATTTTGTTTATGCACAAACAAATATAGTAGTTAGTATTTTACCTCAACAAACATTTGTAGAAAAAATTGGAGCAGATAAAATTAATGTCGTTGCAATGGTTACACCAGGAAGTAATCCTCACTCTTATGAACCAAAACCATCACAAATGGTACATATTTCAAAGGCTGATATATATTTCCCAATTGGTTTTGGATTTGAAGATACTTGGCTTGAAAAATTTGCGAATCAAAACAAAAATATGAAATTTGTTGAAATGACAAAAGATATAAAAAGAATAATGATGAAAAAGCACAATCATCATCATGGTGATAAACACAATGAGCATGATTCTCATGAACATAAAAAGCATAAGGAACATGCACATCACGATGAACACGATGAACACGATGAACATGATGAACATAAAGAAGAAGTAAAATATAAAGAAGATCCACACACTTGGACAAGTCCTCAAAATGTAAAAATTATGGCAAAAAATATTTATGATACTTTAGTTGAAATTGATGCTTCAAATAAAGATTATTATTTAAATAATTATAATAATTTTTTAGAAGAAATAAATCAAACAGATAAAAAAATAAAAGAGATTTTTTCTAAAATACCAAAAGACTCTAAATTTATGGTTTTCCATCCAGCATGGGGATATTTCGCAAAAGATTATAATCTAGTTCAATTTCCAATTGAAGTTGAAGGGAAAGAGCCTAAACCTAAAATGTTAAAAAGAATTATTGAAGAAGCAAAAAAAGAAAATATAAAAGCAATATTTACACAAAGTGAATTTTCTGATAAAAGTGCAAAAGTAATTGCAGATGAATTAAAAATAAAAGTTATCAAAGAAACACCACTTGCTACAAATTGGTCAAAAAACCTAATACATGTTGCAAATACAATAGCAAATAATAAGTAAAACCTTAAAAGGTTTTACTTTATAAAAGATGACCTAACTCTTCTTTTTTTACTTTTAAATACTCATAGTTATATTCACAAGAACTTATTAAAACTGGAATTCTCTCAACTATTTCAATATCTTCTAAAGCGCTTAATTTTCGTGGATTATTTGTCATCAGTTTAATTTTATCTATTTTAAACTCTTTTAATATCTTAGGAACTAAGTCAAATTTTCTTAAATCAGCTTCAAAACCTAATTTCTCATTTGCTTCAATTGTATTAAAGCCATGGTCTTGAAAAGCATATGCATTAACTTTATTGAAAAGTCCAATTCCTCTACCTTCTTGTCTTAAATAAATTATCATACCACCCTCTTTTGCAATCTTTTTCATTGCAAAATCAAGTTGTTCTCCACAATCACATTTTATACTTTTAAAAACATCTCCTGTTAAACACTCAGAATGAATTCGTATAAAAGGAATTAAGGGTAATTCTTCTGTAAAAATAATAAAGTGTTCAAGTTCATTTTCTTTGAATGACTGTATTTTAAAGTTACCATATTGTGTTGGAAGTTTTGCTATATTTGAAATTTGAAGAGACATAATTCTCCTTTTTTTAGGAGAATTTTATCATTTTATACTTATTTGCAACTTAGTTGCAAATAGTTTTAGTAATCTGGTGAACTACAATCTGTAGTAATTCTATCTATTAATGTTATATACCAATTATTATCAATAAAAGTTAAATAAAAAGATAACTCAGGAGTTAAAACAACTTTATAACTAGTATTTTCGATTTGTTCTGCTTTTTGAAAATCTTTTTGTTTATAAGTACTATAGTTTTTCATCATTTTTAAAAGAGGAAAATCACTTTTATTTGATAAAAATAAACCATCATCATTCCATCCATAAAAAGCATCGTCATTTGGACTACAATCAAACTTAACATTTTTTTCAATTATTTTTAAACTTGTAGATTTTGGCTTTACTCTAGAAATTATATGAGAAATCTCTTCTGTTTCTTCATCTACAATATTATAGATCATTTTTTGCTCAACAATAACTTTTGCCCCATCAATTTTATATAAGTTGTAAAACCCAAATGAAGGATGGATATATTCTTGATTTAATTTAATTAAATCATTTTTAGACATTGCTTTTAAAACATCTCTTATTCTGTTTTTTAATAACAAAGAAACTGCTGGTCTTTTATATATAATTTTTTCTATTTTCTCTGTTTTTGTTTCGCTTAAATCTTCAATTATATTTCCATCTTTATCATAAGTAATAAGTTTATGTGTACACCCTGATAAAAGAAGAATTAATGTCAAAGAAGAGATTGTTTTTATAATATTTTTGTAATTCATATTGTAGATTTGTACCCTATTAATTTTTTTGATAATATACCATAAATACACGCTAATTCAAATAAAATTCACAAGAAATATCTTATGCCATCATTTTTTAATATTATCTTAGATAAAATAATATCTTAAATTAAATCTAATAGGAATTTATACAATGACTGAAGCAAAATATATTTGGATGGACGGAGAATTTGTAGCTTGGCATGATGCTAAAGTTCATGTACTTTCTCATACACTTCATTATGGAAATGGTGCTATTGAAGGTACAAAAGCATATAAAACTCATGATGGTAGATGTGCTATTTTCAAATTAGAAGAACATACTAAAAGACTTTTAAGATCAGCAAAAATGACATTAATTGATGTTCCTTTTACTGAAGATGAATTAAATAAAGCTCAAATTGAATTATTACAAAAAAATGAATTAACTGAAGGTGCTTATATAAGACCATTAGTTTATTTAGGTTATGGAGTTATGGGACTTTACCATAAAGAAGCACCTGTAAATGTTTCTATTTCTGCATGGGAATGGGGAGCATATTTAGGTGAAGAAGGAATGAAAAAAGGTGTAAGAGTAAAAATTGCATCAATGACTAGAAATTCTAATACTTCTGGAATGGGTAAAGCAAAAGCAGTTGCAAATTACTTAAACTCTCAAATGGCTAAAGGTGAAGCAGTTGAATGTGGATATGATGAAGCATTATTAAGAGATGACCAAGGTTATATTGCTGAAGCTTCTGGAGCTTGTTTCTTTATTGTTAGAGATGGCGTAATTATTACTCCTCCAAATGATAACTCATTAGAGTCAATCACACAAGCTACGGTAATTGATTTAGCACAAGATTTAGGTTATGAAGTTGTAAGAAGAAGATTAACAAGAGAAGAAGTTTATATTGCAGATGAAGCATTCTTTACAGGAACTGCTGTTGAAGTAACTCCAATTAGAGATATTGATGCAAGAATTATTGGAAAAGGTGAAAGAGGTCCAATTACTGAAGCTTTACAAACAGCATATTTTGATGTAGTTGCAGGTAAGAATCCTAAATACATTAAAGATTTAACTTACATTAATTAAAACATTTTTTTGAAGTACAATAGATCAAAGTTTATTTTGCTCTTTTGTGCTTCAAAAGAAGCCAATAAATAAAATATAAAATTTTAAGGAATATTTATGCCAATAGATAACGACTATTTTAAGAAAAAACAACAACAAAACGGTGGAGGAAGTTCATCTAATAATAATGGTGGAGGTGGTAATTATCAACCTCCTTTTGAGCCACCTGAATTTTTTAAAAATTTAGGTAAAAAAGCAGGATTAATTTATGTAATTATTGCACTTATAGCTGCTTTATTTATATTTAAACCTTTTGTAATTGTTGAATCAGGACAAGTGGGTATTAAAGTAACTACAGGTAAATATACAGAAGAGCCATTAAGACCTGGTTTCCATTTCTATATTCCAGTATTTCAAAAAGTTATCTTAGTTGATACAAAAGTAAGATTGATGAACTACAAATCAGTTGAAGAAATCAGTGGATTTGATTCTGGAATTAGAATTAACCCAGCAATTTCTATTCTTGATGCTAGAGGTTTACCTGTTTCAATTGAGTTAACTGTTCAATATAGATTAACAGCAGATGGTGCTCCAAATACAATTGCTAACTGGGGACTTTCTTGGGAAGATAAAATTATTAACCCTGTTGTAAGAGATGTTGTAAGAAATGTTGTAGGAAGTTACACAGCTGAAGAATTACCAACAAAAAGAAATGAAATTGCTGTAAAAATTCAAACTGGTATTGAAGAAGATATTAATTCTTTAAATGGTCAACCAGTAATTTTACAATCAGTTCAATTAAGAGAAATTGTTTTACCAACTAAGATTAAAGAGCAAATTGAAAGAGTTCAAATTGCAAATCAAGAATCTGAAAGAGTAAAATACGAAGTTTTAAGAACAAAACAAGAAGCTGAAAAAAGAGCTGCTAAAGCTATTGGTGATGCTGAAGCAAACAGAATTGAAGCACAAGGTAGAGCAGATGCAGTTACTATTGAAGCAAAAGCACAAGCAGCAGCTAATGAAGCAATTGCAAAATCTTTAACACCAAATCTTTTACATATGCAACAAATTGATGTACAAGGTAAATTTAATGAAGCGCTTAAAGTTAATAAGGATGCAAAAATCTTCTTAACACCTGGTGGTTCAACTCCAAATATTTGGGTTGATACTAAAAATAAATCAAGAGACACGGCAGTTAGCCAATAAGGAGGAAGAGTAGAGAAATCTACTCTTTTCTTATCATGAAAAAAGCTACAATATTAATACTAATCAAACTTTTTTTATTTACACTTTTTGTGAATGCAAATCTACTAGAAGAAAAAAAACTAAATCTAAACCCTGAAATAGTTGAAGAAAAATATCAACTAGAAGATAGATACGATAAACCAGTTGAGCTACCTTCTGAAATTAGGAAAAAAGATTCTGCAATAAATTTAGATGTAGATGTAGATAAAGAAAAAAAACAAATAGATAGATTAAAACTAGATGTTGATAAAAAATTTTAAGGCATTATATAATGAATCAAATAGATAAAATTGACTGGGAAAAAATGGATGGCTTAATTCCTGTTGTAACACAAGAAGCTAGTACAAATGAAGTTTTAATGCTTGCATATATGGATAAAGAAGCTTTAAGTCTTACACTCGAAACAAATATTGCTCATTACTTTAGTAGAAGTAAGCAAAGAATTTGGAAAAAAGGTGAAAGTTCTGGACATACTCAAGAAGTTCTAGATATTATGATTGATTGCGATGATGATACAATTTTACTAAAAGTTAAACAAAATGGTGTTGCTTGTCATACAGGAAGAAAATCATGTTTCTTTACTAGTATGAAAACAAATGAAGAAGTACTTCCTGTTGAAGTTGATACAACAGCAGCTTACGGAGTTATTGATACTTTATACCATACAATATTAGAGAAAAAAAATGATGATCCAAAAACATCTTATACGGCAAAACTTCTTCAAGGTGAAGAAAATTCTATGCTTAAGAAAATAGTTGAAGAATCAGGCGAATTTACTTTTGCAATAAAAGATAATGACACTGAAGAAATTATTTATGAAGCTGCTGATATTACTTACCATGTTTTAGTTGCACTTGCATCTAAAAATGTAAGCCCAGATAGAGTAAAACAAGAATTAGCTAGACGTTTTGGAATGTCTGGAATTGAAGAAAAAAATTCTAGAACTGCCAAATAGTTATATTTTAATTTAAACAATACATTAAAAAAGGGAAGATATCAAATATCTTCCCTTTTTTTATTTCAATAAATGATTGTCAATTAGTGACAACCACATCCTGTACCACAACTTTCACCACTTGATTGCTCTTTTTTAGGAGCAGCTGCAGCTGTTGTTGAACACGCACTTACACCTGGAGGTGTTGTAGGTTGAATATCTTCATTAGTTCTATCATCATCAATAGAATCAACAAAAGTAATTACTTTAGCTGCTGCTTCCATATATCTTTTTGCTGAAACACTTTCAGGTGCAAAATATACGATTGGTTTACCAGCATCTCCACCTTCTCTAATAGCAGGCTCAATTGGTAATGAACCTAATACTTGAGTATTATATTGATCAGCTAATGCATCACAAGTTCCCATTCCAAAGATATCTGATTCAGTATTACAAGATGGACAAATAAATCCACTCATATTTTCAACAACACCAGCTACTGGAATATGTAATTTTTCAAACATATCTAATGATCTTCTCGAATCATCAAGAGCAACATGTTGAGGAGTTGTAACATTAATTCCAGCAGCAACAGGTACACTTTGAGCTAGAGTTAATTGTGCATCACCAGTTCCTGGAGGCATATCAATAAATAAGATATCTAAGTTTTCCCATAAAATATCTCTTAATAATTGCTGGATAGCTTTCATAATCATAGAACCTCTCCAGATTACAGCTTGTCCTTCTTCCATTAAAACACCCATTGACATTACATCAACACCGTATGCGTTTAAAGGTTTAGCTTTATCACCAATTACTTCTACTTCTTTACCATTTAAACCCATCATACGTGGAATATTTGGTCCATAAATATCAGCATCTAAGATACCAACTTTTTTACCTTGCATTGCTGCTGCTACTGCTAAGTTTACAGTTGTAGTTGATTTCCCAACTCCACCTTTTCCTGAACTTACCATTACAATTTTTTTAATTTGTGGTGCAATGTTATTACCACTTACAGTATTACTACTTTGTTTTGGAGCTGCTGGCTTATTGAAATTAAGTGTTGCTTTCATTCCAATAGCACTAATACATGCGTTTATATCTTTTGTTAATTGTTCTTCAACATCTTTTGCACTTGATGTAATATCAAGAGAAATTAAACAGTTTTCACCGTCTATTTTAACATCCTTAACAAAACCAAATTCAATAATTGATTTTGCAAAACCAGGATATTTTACTTTCTCTAATTCTTTTTTAATATCTTCGATATTTGCCATAGAAAAATTCCTTTATATTTTTTATATTTTTGTATTATAATTAAAATAGGATAATTATTGTCTTAATTAAAAATTAAATTTTTAATTATCGCTAATCTTAAGCTATATTCATATTATATACTCTTTATTTACTTAAAAAACTAAAGGAGTTTTATGTTTCGTTTATTTTTTATTATATTTATTTTTTTTGTATCTATTAACAACATAAATGCTTCTATGAGTAAAGAACAGATTAGTAATTATCTTAAAGAACCTCTACAGCTTGGTGAGAAAGATACTACTTTAGCTTTATGGGAAGTTTTGGATAAGAATAATACTTTACATTCTTATATCTTTGAAACTCATGATTTAGCGCCAATTGCAGGCTTTTCTGGTGGAAAGATGAATATGCTTGTGCAAATGGATACAGAAGGAAACTTTCTTGATGTTACATTATTGGAACAAGATGAACCTGTATTTGTTTCAGGTTTGGGAGTTGCTCCTTTTATTGAATTTTTAAATCAATACAAAGGTAAATCTTTAAAAGATAATATAAAAGTTGGTGGAGGAAATGGTAGTGGTAGCTCTGTTCATATTGACGGAGTAAGTAAAGCAACAGCTTCTGTAAAAATTGCAAATGATAGTATTTTAGCATCTGGAATAAAGATTGCAAAAGAAAAACTTTCAGGAGTTGCACCTAAAGCTATTTCTAATCCTAAAAAAGACCTTTTTGAAAAGTACTCATGGCAAGAGCTTCTTGATAAAAAACTTGTAAAAAATATAAAAATCACAAAAAAACAAGCAGAAGAATTATTTATTGATACAGAATATTTTAATGAATTAGATGAAGATGAAGAAAAGGAATTATTTGTTGATATATATGTAGCTGATTTAAGCATTCCTACCCTTTCAAGAAATATTATCAAACAATCAACACAAGATGAATTAGATGGTCAACTTCTAGATACAGAAGAGGCCATACTTGTTCTTGCAAATGGTTCACATGATATTTTAGGAGAAGAATTTGTAAGAAATACTTCTCCTGATACACTTGAAATAAAACAAGAAGGTTTTGCTTTAAATATTAGAGATGGAGATTATGAAGTAAATTTAAAAGATGGTATTCCAAATTTTGAGCAAGATGTAATTTTACAAGTTGATAAAAGATTTGATTTTGATCCATCAAGTTCTTGGACTTTAAATACTAAGATTGTTAGAGGAAATGACACTTTATATGGAACTCCTATAGTTAAAGATTTAACACTTACTATGGATTTACCTAAAAAGTATTTTTTAATTCCTAAAAAAGAAGAAAAAACACCTTTATGGCTTAGTTCTATTTATGAACAAAAAACAAAGTTAATAGTTCTTACAATTTTTTTAACTATTTTGTTTGTTATGCTTTATAAATATCAAGCATTACTTTCAAATTTAAGATATAAAAGAAGTATACTTTTAATATTTACACTATTTTTTATAGGTTGGTTTGGACAGGGTCAACTTAGTATGGTTACTGTTTTAGGTGTAGTAAAAGCAATTGTAAATTCTCAAAGCTTGATGTTTTTACTATATGATCCATTTTCACTTATAATTTGGTTTTTTGTTTTTATTTCACTGGTAATTTGGGGAAGAGGAACATTTTGTGGATGGTTATGTCCTTATGGGACACTTCAAGAGTTCTCTCATTATTTAGGAAGGCTACTTAAACTTCCTAGAATTAGATTTAGTGAAAATTTAAATGATAAGCTTGTAAATATTAAATATCTAGTGCTTGCTAGTTTAATTTTATCCGTAATTTTTGCACCAAATATTAGTGAATACCTAGTAGAAATTGAGCCTTTTAAAACATCTATTACTTTAATCTTTGATAGAGAAATACCTTATGTGTTATATGCACTATTTTGGCTATTTTTAGGAATGTTCTTATTTAAAGGGTTTTGTAGATATATCTGTCCATTAGGAGCATTCTTATCATTAATGGGTCGTTTAAAAATACTTGATTGGTTACCACGAAGATTTGAGTGTGGTAACCCATGTAACAATTGTCATAAATCTTGTAATTATCAGGCTATTGATAAAAAAAGTGGAAATATTAAATATGCTGATTGTTTTCAATGTTTAGATTGCGTACAAATATATAGCGATTCTAATCTTTGCAAAATTCTAAAAAAAGATGCGCAAAAAGAAAAAGACATGTTAATTAAAAACTGGAGAAAAGAAAATGCATAAAACAAATAAAAGTATATTATCAAGAAGAAAATTTTTAAAAATATCTGCATGTTCTCTTGCTTTTTCATTAACTCCAAATATTTTAAATGCAAATGAAAGAGAAAAAATATCTTGGAGTGGAATTGCCTTAGGTGCCCAATCTAATATGACTTTATTTCATAAAAATAAGCTTTATGCTAAAGATACACTTGATATTTGTATAAATGAAATAAAAAGATTAGAAAATATTTTTTCTTTATTTATTCCAAACTCATCTATTTGTTTATTAAATAAAAATGGAAATTTAGAGAATTCTCCAAAAGAACTAGTTGAAGTTCTAAAATTTGCAGAAGATATTTCTATAAAAACAAATGGTGCTTTTGATGTAACAGTTCAGCCATTATGGGTGGCTCATGCGAAATATTCCAATAATAGGAATAAATTAAAAAAAGCTATTAAAGAAGCAAAAAACTTAATATCTTATAAAAATATACAAATTAAAGAAGATAAAATAAGCTTTAAAAAACCAAATGTACAAATTACTTTAAATGGTATTGCACAAGGATATATCACTGATAAAATCACTTCTATTTTAAGACAAAAAGGTTTTACAAATGTCTTAGTTGATTTAGGTGAACTAAATTCAATTGGTGGGTATAATGAACAAAGAGATTGGAATATTGCAACACCATATCTAGTAAATACTCCTTATTTAAAACTAAATAACCAAGCAATGGCAAGTTCAGGTGGATATGGAACAATGTTTAGTAAAAGATATCATCATCTATTTGATACAAAAACGAGAACAAGTGCAAATTATATAAAAAGTGCGACAGTAAAAGCAAACAACGCTACACTAGCAGATGCACTTGCAACTGCAATTTGTGTAATGCCAAAAAAAGAAAATGAGAAATTAAAAAGCACATATCCAGAAATTGAAATATACACATCTTAATAAAAAAAGTTACTTATATAAGTTTTTTTTCTATATAATTATTAATTACAAGTAGTTATGAATTTAAATTAGGAAATGCATGAAGAAAAACTTAATAGAAAAGATAGATAATCTGCCTCCTTTACCAAGTACTATCTTAGAATTAGATGATTTTAAGAAAGTTGAAAACTCAAGTCCTGAAAAACTAATAAAAATAATAGAAAAAGATCCTTTAATGGTTACTACTATTTTAAGAGTAGCTAATTCTTCAATGTTTGGTTTTAGAAGTAAAGTTGATACTCTTAGTCGTGCAATACATTTACTAGGTATGAATTTTACTATTTCTATTGCTATGGGAAGTGTAATTCAAGAAACTCTAAAATCAAATCTATGTGCTTATGCTGTATCTACTGAAGATTTTATTTACTCTAGTGCCTTAGCTTCAAAAATTGTCAATAATTGGATTTCTAGTATTGATTTTGATTTAAAAGATGAATTATTATTGCCTGCATTTCTTCAAGAAACAGGTAAGTTTGTTATTTCAGAAGTGATTCAAGAGAAAAAACAAACAGAAGATTTTTTAAAAATGCTTGATGAAAAAAATGATATTACATTTTGTGAAAAAGAGTTTACAGGTTTTACTTGTGCAAGAATTACAGCCAATATATTTAAAAATTGGTCTTTGGGTCATAATTTAGTTTTTTCAATAGGTTTTGTTGGTGATTTAGAAAATTGTCCAAAAGAGTTTATAAAAAAAGTTCAAATATTAGAAATAGTAAAAATTCTAGCAGATATAAGGAACCCATTAAATGATAAAGCTATTGAACTGGCTATGAAAAAAGTTGTTGAATATGATTTTGATTTGGAGCACTTTTTAAACTCTCTAGATGCTATAAAAGAAGAGATTGAAAACAACTCTTAACTTTTGCATAAGTAACATTCAACTATAATATGTAACTTTTTTACACAAAGGAAATATTTGCAAAATGTTACTTTAATAGTCTTATGTGCAGGGAATTCTAGTAGATTCAAGCATAATACAAAGAAACAATGGCTAAGAATTGAAAATGAACCATTATGGCTTAATGTTACAAGAAAACTTTCATCTTACTCAAATTTTGAAAAAGTAATTGTGTGCTCACACAAAAACGAATTAAACTATATGAAAAACTTTTGCGATGATTTTACTTTTATTGAAGGTGGTAGTACACGGCAAGAATCTATTGTAAACTCTCTAAAAGAAGTAACAACATCTCATGTTATGATTTCAGATGTTGCACGTGCTTGTATCCCCAAAAGTGTAATTATTGAGTTATTAGAAAATAAAGACAATGCTGATTGTATAGTACCTGTCTTAAATGTTTCTGATACTGTAGTCTATGAAGATAAAACAATAAACAGAGAAAAAGTTAAATTAATACAAACGCCTCAACTTTCAAACACTAAAATATTAAAAGAATCATTAAATACTAAAATAGAATATACAGATGATAGTTCTGCTATTAAAGCAGGTAATGGAAGTATTAAATATATTAAAGGAAGTATTGAAAGTAAAAAACTTACTTTTGGGGATGAATTAGATAGCTTACCTTCTTTGAAAGCTCCTTCAAATAACTTCTTTACAGGAACCGGTTTTGATATACATCAATTTGAAGACAAAAGAGATATGTTCTTAGGTGGTATAAAACTACCTACAGATTATGGATTCAAAGCACATAGCGATGGTGATGTATTGATTCATTCTTTAATAGATGCATTGTTAGGTGCTTCTGGAGCAGGAGATATTGGTGAGTTTTTCCCAGATACTTCTGCTGAATTTAAAGATATTGACTCAAAAATTCTATTAAAAAATATTGTTGAATTTATTTATAATGTTGGTTACGAAATTGTAAATGTTGATTTAACAATAATAGCTCAAATACCGAAAATAAACCCTCATAAAAATGAAATTAAAAATTCTATTTCAAAGCTATTAGGAATTGAAAAACCCTTCGTAAATATTAAAGCAACAACTGCAGAGAAAATGGGCTTTATAGGAAGAAGTGAAGGTGTTGCAGTACAAAGTATTGCAACTTTAAAATATTATGACTGGAAAAATAAATGAATATATTAATTATAGAAAATGAAATCTATTTAGCACAAAAAGTAGTTTCAAGATTATTAGATGATGGACATAGTTGTGATTATATAGAATCACCAAATATTGATAATCTTACAAAAGATTACGATATTGTATTACTTTCAACTTCACTTCCAGCACCTTTATGTAAAAACATAATTAAAAGATATAGTGAAAAAAAATCAATTATACTTCTATTAGTTTCTTATATATCTGATGAAACTGTAACAAACCCTATTAAAGATGGTGCAAAAGATTATATTATGAAGCCATTTATTATGGATGAGTTAGTAAGAAAAATTTATCATTATAAAGAGTGCCGTTCTATGAAAAGAGAGCTTCAAACATTACGTGAATATATTGATTTCATGATGGCAGATATTGATAGTAGTGATGTTTTATTACCACCATCTTTTCCTTCATTAATAGAATCAAACTCACAAAAATGTGCAGATAAATTAGTATTTGAATTATCACGTAAACTAGATAAACCAATTAGTTTTATTTCACTTGGAAACAATACATGGCAAAAGCAATTAAATGCTATTGAAGATAAGAAAACTATTATATACCTAACTGATTATCATTCATTAAAAAGAAGTGCTAAAGAAAATTTAATCAAACTTATTGAAGATAAAGATTGTGTTATTTCATCACTTGAAACTGAAGATGATTTTCCATTTAGAAAAGTGGAGTTTAACGATGGAAACTTATTAATGAGTAATACAAATATTATGACAATTAATGATTATGTAAAATTAATGGTTTTATCATACCAATCAAAATACCCAGATACAGAACTTTCTAAAAAATTAGGAATTTCAAGAAAATCACTTTGGGAAAAAAGAAAAAAACTTGGTATTGAAAAGAAAAAATAAGGATCGAATTTGAATTTAAGAAAGTTTTTTTTAACAGTAGGATTTTCAGGATTAAGTCCAGTAGCACCTGGAACAGTTGGTTCTTTTATTTCTTTATTATTAGTACTTCCTCTAATACAATACGTGCATGTATCAACTATTTTTTTACTATCACTATTAATCTCAGTAATCGCTGTAAAGCAAATTAATATATATGAAGAAGAAGTTGGACAACATGATGGAAAAGAGATTGTAATTGATGAATTAGCAGGGATGTGGATTGCAATATCTATTTGTGGAATTACACAAGAAAACATGATCATAATGGCTCCACTTGCATTTATATACTTTAGAATCTTTGATATTTGGAAACCTTCAGTTATTGGAAGAATTGATAGAGATGTAAAAGGTGGCTGGGGAGTTATGGGTGATGATATCGTTGCAGGAATTGCAGCAGGTGTTGCAACATCAGGAACATATCAGTTATTAACAATGTATGTATTATAAAATATAACCTACATTTAATCAAAGCAATAAAAAAGGGAAAGAGTTTTTACTCTTTCCCTTTTTTATTGCATAAAAACTTCAACCTTTAAAATTTATAAAAGATTGTCAAAGAAGTTATTGTTTTTTGTAAGTTCAAGGCAAAAGTCTAAATTCATAAGGAGCGTACATCAAGTACGTGACGCGTGAATTTAGACTTTTAACGCAGAAATTGCAAAAATAAGATGACTTATTTTACAATCTTGGCGAATTCGTTGAAGATATACTTCGACTCATGCGGCCCTGGACTAGCTTCTGGGTGATGTTGCACTGAGAAAATCTCTTTATTTTTATATTTTACACCTTCAATTGTATTATCAAATAAATTTTGGTGTGTTATTTCTGCTATTTCAATAATATTATCAGGAACATTATAGTTATGATTTTGTGCAGTTATTTCAACTACATTATCTGGATTTGCTACAGGATGGTTACCACCATGTTGTCCAAATTTTAACTTGTATGTATCAAAACCATGAGCAATTGATAACATTTGATGACCTAAACAAATTGCAAACATTGGAATATTAGCATCAATTAATAATTGAACTTGCTTTTTTTCTTCTGTTAGTGTTAAAGGATCACCTGGTCCATTTGAAAGGAAAATACCACCAATTTCTTTTGCTTCAAATCTTGCTATTAAATCAGCTGCTTTAAATGAAGATGGAATTACTTCAACTTCAAGACCAGACTCAACTAATTCATTTAAGATATTTCTTTTAACTCCAAAATCAACTACTACAACTTTTTTATCACTCATAACAGCTTTGTTATAAGATAGTTCTTGATGATTCCATGCTCCAAATTTATGAATATAAGGCTCTTTAGTTGATACTTGTTCAATATAATTAATATCTTCAATTCTAGGAGATGCTGCTAATTGTTTAGCTAGTTCTTCTTTTGAAGATATTTCTGTAGAAGCTATCATCATCATAGCTCCTTCATCTCTTAACATTTTAGTTAAATATCTTGTATCAATAGAACAAATACCTAAAACATTATGTTCTTTTAATAATGAATCTAAATTATCTTCACCTCTATAGTTTGAATAATCATTATGGTAATTTCTAACTAATACACCTTTACAGTGACAAGTATTACTTTCCATATCATTTGCATTAACACCAACATTACCAATTTCTGGCATAGTAAAAGTTACAAATTGTCCTGCGTAAGATGGGTCAGAAATAATTTCTTGGTAACCAGTTAATGATGTATTAAAAACTATTTCACCAACAGATGTTCCAGATGCTCCAAATGACTTAGCTTCTAAAAATGTTCCGTTTTCTAAATATATCCATACTTTTTGCATATTAAATCAATCCCCTTTTTATTAATTCTTCTTCATATAATCTATGATAAACAACGTCATAATCTTCAGTTCCCGGTATTAGCTTTCTTTTATATGTTTTAAGTTTTGCTAATACATCAGAATCTGCTTCTTCAAAACCTTTCATAAATTGGTCAATAGAAGCAAAAATTACATTTTTAATTTGATTATCTGAACATCTATAATGAATATAATCTTCATCCCATAAATAATCTAAAATTTGATGTGCAATATCTGAAAATCTATCTTCATTATTTAATATTACACCAAAATCATTTGCTAATCTTTTTTTAGTCATCCAAAAAAGCTGTCTTCTATCAGCATTATGGAATTCTATTTCTTCTTCTTGTTCATCAAGAATATTATCAACTTTTTCGTCTAAATCATACTCTTTATCAATATCTTCATCTAAGATTCTTTCAACTTGAGCTTCAATACTATGTTTTTCTTTTCTAATTTCAACAAATTCGCAAGTAAGTAAATCTCTTGTAATTCTTCTTGAAATATATGGTGTATGGTGTGTCTTCATTCTCATGATATTAGCCCCTTATAATTGTATCAGCTCTCTCTGGTGAAGTCGAAACTATTCCTACTTTAACAGATGTTACTTCTTCAATTTTTTCAATATATTTTTTTGCATTAACAGGTAGTGCATCATAATCTCTCGCACCTACAAGTGTATCCCAACCGTCAAACTCTTCATAAATTGGTTTTACATTATCCAAATCAGATGGCATATAATCAATTCTTTCACCATTTAAATCATATGCTACACATATTTTGATTTTTGGGAAACCATCAAGTACATCTAATTTCATTAATGATAACTGGTCACAACCATTAAGTCTAGCTGCGTGTTTTACTGCAATTGCATCAAACCAACCACATCTTCTACCTCGACCTGTTGTAACTCCAACTTCTTTTCCAATATCAGCAATTTTTTGACCTTCGTCTGTAAAATCTTCTGATGGGAAAGGTCCATTTCCTACTCTTGTTGTATATGCTTTAACAATTCCAGTAACCATTCCAATATCTTTTGGACTAATTCCTAAACCTGTACATGCACCTGCACTTACAGTTGAAGAAGAAGTAACATATGGATATGTTCCATGGTCAATATCAAGTAAAGTACCTTGAGCACCTTCTAATAATATTTTTTTATCAGCATCAATTGCATCCCAAACCATATTTGTTGTGTTTGCAATAAGTGGTGCTAATGCATCTTTATATGAAGTTAATAATTCTAATAATTCATCTTCTTTTGGAGTATCAATTTCTAATACATCAAAAATTGCTCTGTTTTGTGCAAAGTATTCTAAAATTGCAGTCGTTAATTTAGAAGGGTTTAATAACTCACCTACTCTAAATCCTGATCTAGAAATTTTCTCAGCATATGCAGGTCCTATTCCTTTTCCAGTTGTACCAATAGCCTTATCACCTTTTAGTCTCTCTTTTGCTTGATCAATTAAAGCATGGTATGGTAAATTTAAATGTGCTTTATCTGAAATGAATAATCTTCCAGTTAAATCACCAAATTGTTCCATTTCTTTAATAATTGATTCAGGAGATAATACAACTCCATTTCCAATAATATTAATAGCTTTAGGATTTAAAACTCCAGATGGAATTAAATGAAGTGCATATCTTACACCATCAACCCAGATTGTATGTCCAGCATTGTGACCACCTTGACTTCTACAAACCATATCGTAATTTTGGGCAAGCATATCAACCATCTTACCTTTACCTTCGTCACCCCATTGTATTCCTACAATTAAATCTGCTTTACTCATATTAATCCTCTAAAATTTTTAATAAACTATCTGTATAAAGTGCAAAACCTAATGAACATGAACCCTCGCTTGAGTACATTCCACCTTTACACACTGTCAAATTATCACTAATAACTCTGTAATAAATACCATCATAATATTTCAATGAACCATAATATAATGGTGCAATAATCATATTTGAATAATTAACTTCTTTAGCTCTAGTTAATAGTTTTTTTAATTGGTCTTGTATTGATGAAGGAACAATATTTACAATACCTTCTAAGTCTTCAATACTTTTTACTTTTATTAATTTGTTTAACCAATCACATTTTAATTTAAATAGTGATGCTATTTCACCATTTTTAAATAAATCAATATCAATATTTAATTCTTTTGCAACAAGCTTTGGAATATTTATATTTGATACTTGTAAAATTGGTTCAACATTAAGAGCTTTTAAAATATCAGTAGTTAAATTCATAATATCTGCAATATTATTATGACCTATCCACTCACATCCAATTTGATACTCTTCTGTTGAAGGATATGTAAAAGTAGGTTGAACATAAAACCATTTTTTGTGATCAGTAGTTCTACCTAATCTTTTTGAAATAATTCTAACAACGTCTAGTGTTGAATCAGCTCTTAACGCAACTTGCTCATTTTTTTCATCTGAAAATTTAATTAATTTTTTTTCATTCTCAATTGATTGATGTTGTGAATATGAAAAGTTTGGAGTGATAATTTCCTCAAAACCTTTATCATCTAAAATAGCACATACTTTATTTTCTAAAGCTCTTTTAGCTCGCGCTACTTTTCCGAAATATAATCTGCTTCCTTTAGGAATTTCGTGTTCAAATACCATTTATTCTAATTTCCTTTGAACATATTTGTAGAAAATACTCTATTTGCAGTTCCATCAAATTCTCTTATTTTTAATTCATCAAGTGCTAACTCAACTGCATTTAAAACCCATGCAGCTTCATTATCTTCAACTAATCCCATATGATTAATTCTAAAAATTAATGTTTTTATATGATCTTGTCCACCTGCTATATTTACATCATATTTTGTTTTTAATATTTTTCTAATAGCTGGTGCATGTTCTGTATACACAGTAGTCATAGAATTAGCAGGAGTTGTTGGATATATTTCACAACCAATTGCTTTTAATGCTTTTCTTGAAGACTTAGCTCTTAATGCAGTTTTAGTATAAAGTGCATCAAAACCACCATTTTCTTTTATATTAGATAAAATTTCTCGTAAACCTATAATAAGTGTTGTGGCAGCTGTCCAAGCTGTTGTATTTTTTCTTTGTTGTTTAATTTCAGTTGCTAAATTAAAATAAAAACCTCTTGATTTTTTTTCTATTTTTGCAACTGCATCATTTGATAAACCAATTACTGCAAGTCCTGGTGGAAGCATTAAAGCTTTTTGACTACCTGTAATTACAGCATCTAGTTTTGAGGTATCAATTTTTTCAACACCAATTGCAGTGATTCCATCAGCAATAATAGATATATCTCTATTCAACTTTTTAACAGCTTGTGCAATTTCTTCTACTGGATGTCTTAATCCTCCAGCACTTTCACAAATTTGAATAAATATTGCATCAATATCTTGGTCTTGATCTAAAGCATACAGTACTTCTTCGACTGATACTGCTTTATTCCATTCATTTTTAATTTCAGTATATTCAATGTCAAAAGCTTTGCATATTTTTCCAAATCTTTCACCAAATTTTCCTGAATTAATAGTAAGGGCTTTTTTGTGTGTTAAGTTTGTGATACAAGCTTCCATAGCTCCTGAACCACTAGATGCAAGCATTACAACTTCATCCATTCCATATAGTTCAAATAATAGTTCTCTAGTTTGGGCAAAAATAGCTTCAAACTCTGGAGTTCTATGATGAATTGTAATATCAGCCATGGCTTTTCTTACGAATTCTGGTACAGGAGTAGGTCCTGGAGTTAATAACATATTAGTTTCCTTATTTCTTTCTTTATAGCAAAACGTATTATTTTATCTAAGTCTTTATTATGAAAAGGTTAAAAAATCTTCTTATTAAACTTGACAATCATTATTGATTATATGTATAATAAATTTTACATAACAAACTTAATTATAAAAAGGAAAAAAAATGAAATTAGTAAAATTAGGATTAGCATCGATATTAACAGCAAGTGCACTTTTTGGAGCAACATTTAATGTAGATAAGACTCACTCAAGTGTTGGATTTAAAGTAAAACACATGATGATTTCAAATGTTACTGGACAATTTGATAATTTTAAAGGTTCATTTGAGTATGACGAAACTAAAAATGTTTTAGAATCTCTAAAAGGTACTGTTGAAGTAGCTTCTATTAATACAGCAAATGCAAAAAGAGATAATCACTTAAAAGAATCTGATTTCTTTGCAGCAGAACAATTTCCAGAAATTACTTTTGTATTAAATAAAGTTGATGGAGATAAAGCTTTTGGAAAACTTACTATGAGAGGTGTTACAAAAGACGTTGAACTTGAAGTAGAAACAAGTGGAAGAACAATCAAAGATACAAGAGGAAAAATTAGAGTTGGTGTTACACTTGAAGGAGAGGTTAATAGATTTGATTACGGAATTAAATATAACTCTTTATTAGAAGCAGGTGGTGTTGCTATTGGTGAAAAAGTAAAACTAATCATCGAATTAGCAGGTGTTAAAGCTCAATAATTTAAGCTAATTAGGGATTTAAAATTAAATCCCTAATCTTCTCAAGTCTTAGCTTTTATCACTTATTTTTCTTGCTAATTCTTCAGAATTACTTGAAAGTGAAACTAATTTTTTCATAACAATTGTAGCTGTTAAATCTCCTGTTACATTTATAGTCGTTCTACACATATCTAAAATTCTATCAACTCCTAAAATAAGTGCAACCCCATCAGGTGGTACACCTAAACCTTGAAGAATTGTTGCAAGTATTATTATTCCAACTCCGGGAGTACTAGGCGCTCCAATTGAAGCACCAACAGTTGTAACTGCTAAAATAACAACATCAATTAAATCTAAATCAATTCCAAAAAGTTGTGTTAAAAATATTGCAGCACTTACTTGATAAAGTGCTGTTCCATCCATATTAATTGTAGCTCCCAAAGGTATTACAAACTTAGAAATAGGACTTGGAATATTTAACTCTTCTTCTGCTGTTTTCATAGACAAAGGCATTACAGCAGCTGAAGAAGAAGTTGAAAAAGCCATTAATTGAACTTCTCTTATTCTTTTTAAAAAGTCTAAAGGTTTAATATTTGAACTTAAATAAACAATAATCAAATAAAAACAAAGAAGAGCAAGCAAGCCTAAAATCACAGTAAATACATACATCGACATTGAAGAAATCGCATCAAAACCAATTTTAATTGTGATATTACATAACAATCCAAAAACTGCATATGGTGCTAATTTCATAGCCCATGAAACAACAGTTAGAGAAAAAGCTTGTAAAGATTTTGCTAAGTCTTTTAAAGGTTTTGCATCATCTTCTTTCATACTCATTAAAGCCACACCTATAAAAATAGATAAAATTACAAAAGCTAAAATATTACCATCAAGTCTTTCTTTTACACTATTTACAGGAATTAAATCAACAATCATATCAGGAATAGAAATATCCTTTAAAACTGATGTCTCTTTTAAAACAACTTGTGTAGATGAAATTTGATTTATAATATCAGCAGATACAAAATTTCCTGGTTGTATAAAATATGTTATACAAATTCCAATTGTAACTGCGGTTATTGTTGTAAATACAAAATATGGAGCAATTTTCAAACCTAATACTTTTAATGTTTGAGTATCCTCTGCACTTGTAATTCCTAAAATAATTGAACTCATAACCAAGGGAATTACAATCATTTGAATTAAAGCTAAAAAAATATTACCAACTAATGCAACCCAAGGAGCAATTGCAAAAGCTAAGTCTTTTGATATTAAAGCAAAAGCAGTAGGTGAAAGTAATAATCCAATTCCTACACCTAAAAACATTCCAATAATTACTTGAAACCATAATTTTTTTAATAAGTCTTTCATTATAATTTCTCAGCTTTAAAAATTATTGCATAAAATACAGGAACTAAAATCATTGTTAAGAAAGTAGCTACTACTAAACCAAATATTATAACAACTGCCATTGATGCAAAAAATGGATCTGAGACTAAAGGAATCATTCCTAAAGCTGTCGTAAGTGCAGCCATTGTAACAGCTCTTAATCTATTGATTCCTGAATGATGAATGGCTTTGTTTAAAGGCATTTTATTTATTTCATTTTCTAGTGTTATTTCATCAATTAAAACAATTGCATTTTTAATTAACATTCCCGAAAGAGATAAAAAACCAAGTAGGGACATAAACCCAAAAGGTAAATCCATAACAAGTAAACCAATTACAACACCAATAAGTGCGAAAGGAACAGCCAACCAAATTACTAATGTTTTTTTAATTGAGTTAAATAACGCAATTATAATTAAAACCATAATAATAAAAAATAGTGGTAAAGATTCAATAATTGGTTTTTGTGAATCTTTTGAACTTTTATATTGTCCATGCCATTGCACATAATATCCATCTTCAAAATCAATACTATCAATTTTGTCTTTTACATCAAAAAGTAAATCATTTGCAAGTTTACCTTCAATTGGGTCTGAGTGAATTGTAATTGCTCTTGTTCTATTATATTTATAAATAATATCATCTTCAAAAACTGTTTCATATGAAGTAATTAATTGCTTTAAAGGAATCATTTTATTTGCAACATTTGAAAATATTTGAATACTTTCAATATTTTTTATGTCACTTCTTTCACTTTGTGTTGATCTTAAAATTATAGGTAAAAGCTCTTTCCCATCTCGATAAATCCCAATTGTTCTACCTTGGAAAGTATCTAATATTGCATTGGCAATTGAATCTTTTGTAATGCCATTTA
Source organism: Poseidonibacter parvus (assembly GCF_001956695.1). Classification (NCBI taxonomy): domain Bacteria; kingdom Pseudomonadati; phylum Campylobacterota; class Epsilonproteobacteria; order Campylobacterales; family Arcobacteraceae; genus Poseidonibacter; species Poseidonibacter parvus. Next base: position 162,677 of record NZ_CP019070.1, on the reverse strand, counting down.
AATTAGCTTTTTCATAAGAGATCACAGGTTTTAAGACTTTTACTTTATTTCTCCAATCGCTTCTAGTACCTTTTGAATATGGTGATTGTTCTATAATTTTATAAACTTTTTCTTCATAAACTCTGAGTTTATCTAAATCATTACCAAATATTTTTGCCTGAACTTTTCCTCCACCTCCAGGTCCTAAAATAAATTTTTTTCCATATACATTCATATCTGGGTATCTATTTTTTCCTAAAGTTTCAATATCTTTAATTATTTTATCAGAGTGCTTATAATCTTCTACATCAATTAACATTTGGGCAAAAGCAGAATTTGGTTTTTCAGGATCATAAGTAAGAAGAAACCTTAATGCACCACTTCCTACAAAAGTAGAAATATGCTTAACTCCATGTATATTTAGAATATCTTTATTTAAAGAACTCACATACTTAGATGTTGTTTCAATCGAACTTCCTTGAGGAAGAAAATAATCAACAATAATCTGAGGCCGTGAAGAATCAGGGAAAAAACTTTGTTTTACATATTTAAAGCCCATAATGGAAGCTGTAAACATTGCAAGTGCAATTATAATTATGATAAATCTATGATTAATTGCAAATTTTAAAAGTGCTGAGTATGATTTATAGATAAATGAAGTATATTCTTCTTTTTCTTCTTCATTATTTTTTTTCTTTTGATTTGAAGGTTTTAAAAACTGCACTGCTAAAATTGGAGTTAATGTCATAGCAGTAACCCAAGATAAAAGTAGAGAAATCAATACAACATAAAAAAGGGATTGAGTAAACTCACCTGTAGCATCATCAGATAAACCAATAGCTCCAAAAGCTAGAATTGCTACAATAGTTGCTGCAAGAAGTGGTAAGGCTGTTTGTTTTACGACTTGACTTGAAGCTTCTTTTGCATCCATTCCTTTATTTATTCGAACTAAAATACCATCAACTACAACAATGGCATTATCAACAAGCATTCCAAGTGCAATAATTAAAGCCCCCAAAGAGACTCTTTCTAGTAAAACATCAAATAATGGCATAAAAATAAAAGTAATAACAATAGTTACAAGTAAAACACTTCCTATTATTAAACCAGATCTTAATCCCATAAATATAAGTAGAACTACAATTACAATGGCAACAGCTTGTACTAAATTTATCATAAAAGAGTTTATTGATAAAGAAACATCACTAGCTTGATTTGAAATAGTTCCTATTTGAATACCAAGAGGTTTTTTTGATTCTAGTTGTTTTAATTTTTCATTTATAAGTTCACCCATTTTTACAACATTTCCACCTTCAGAAGTGGAAATACCAATAGCAATTGACTTATGACCATCATATTTTAAAATCTCTGAATAAGGCTCTTGATATGAATCTTTAATTACTGCAATGTCTTTTAAAAATATTTGAGCTTGACTATTATTTCCTTTTATTACAATATTTTCTAGCTCTTTTATATCTTTAAAACCATCTGCTTTTACTCTTATAAATTCTGTTCCTATATTTATTTTCCCAAAATTAGGAATAAGGTTTTTTAAATTTAATTCTTGAATAATTGCGTTTTTTGTTATACCTAATTGAGATAATTTTTCTTTATTTATTTCAACAATTAAAGCACGTTGTTGTTCTCCATAAGTATCGACCTTACCAACTCCATCAACTAAAATAAACTCTTTTTTCAAAAAATCTACATAATCTTTTAATTCTTCATAAGTATATTCATCCCCATAAATAGCAAGCATTATTCCATATACATCACCAAAATCATCATTTATATAAGGCGTTTGAACTCTTGGAGGCAGATATGTTGTAGTAACTTTTTTTCTTAATTCATCCCAAATTTGCTTTAACTCATCAGCTTTATACTTATCTTTCATAGTTACAATTATAAAAGATTGTTCAGAAGAGTTTTTTGTAACTATTTTTTTTACAAAAGGAAGAGTTTGAATACTTTCTTCTAATCTATTTGAAACTTCTTTTTCTACTTCAATTGCACTTGCCCCTGGATAGTTTGTAATTACTAAGGCATCTTTTATAGTAAATTCAGGATCTTGAAGTTTACCTATTTGCTCATAAACAATTAAACCATAGGCAACACCTATAATTGTAAGTACATAAATTAACAATTTGTTTTTTAAACTAAATTTTGCAAAATCCATTTTATTCACCTATTTTCTCATAAGCTTTTACCTCATCATTGTTTTGTAAAAACCTAATTCCTGATGTTACAATTTTTGATACACCATCAAGTCCACTTAAAACCTCAACTAAATCGCCAGATATATTTCCTATTTTTATCTCTTGTTTATATACCCTATTATCTTCATTAACTGCCCAAATAAGTGAACTGTTATTTGTATTTGTAAATATTGATTTATAAGGAATAAAAACTCTTTTTTTATGTTGTTCTTTTTCAATTACATTAACTTGTGCAGTCATTCCTGGTAAAATTGTTACACTATCTTGAACTTGCATTTGCAAGGTTGCTTCAAATGTTCGAGTCACTTTTTCAGCTGTTGTTGAAATATCTATTAGTTTTGCTTTATATTTTTTATCTTTATCATTTCCAAGAGTGATATAAAAATCTACTAAACTTTCAATATGCTCTACACTTAACTCGCCTTTTACTTTTCTAATATCACTTTCAGGAACAAAGAACTTAACTTTATATGATGAATTATCTTGAAGTCTTACAATTGCTTGTTTTGCTGTAATTCTTGCATAATCATTAACCATTTTTTTTGCAATAACTCCATCAAACTCAGCAAGCAATTTTGTTTCATCTAAATTTTTCTTTGCAACTTGAATAGCTGCTTTTGTAAGTTGTAGGTTTTGTCTTTGTTTTTCAAACTGTATTTTTGCAACTGATTTTGATTCATAAAGTTTTTTATATCTATTATAATCAGCAAGAGCTTGATTGTAATTAGCACGAGCTGCATTATAGTTTGCTTTATATATTGCATCATCAAGTTTTGCAATAACAGAACCTTTTTTTATCTTTTGTCCTTCTTTATAATAAAACTTTACAACTTTTCCATTTACTTCAAAAGCTAAACTTGAATCTTGAAAAGCATAAACTTCAGAAGGATAAGAAAAAGACCTAGAAAAATTCTCGCTATTTTTTAAATCGAGTATTTTTACAACTTTTGTACTTGGTTTTTCTATCACCTCTTCTTTTTCATTAATACATCCAGTTAATAATACTGCTGATACTACTAAGATTGATAATATTCTATATTTCATTTTGATTCCTTGTTTTTACTATTGCATCTATGATTATATTTGAGATAAAATGTGAAATAAAATCTAGAGTCTTTTTGCTATTTTGTTTTAAATCCTCATCATTTCCAAGAGGAAGGTCTGACATTTGAATGCCATAGAAACTATTTATAGTTCCAGTAATAAAAGAATAGAAAGCATAAATATTCATATTTTTATATTCCTCTTTTAAATCAAAACCATCTAATACTTTCTGTAAAGCACTAACTTCTTCTTCAACAAAAGGAATGAAGCTTTCATCAATATTAGCTCCAAAATTTGCTAATTCTCGCAGAGCAATTGGAACAATATTAGGATTTTCTTTTATTGTTAAAATAATTGCATTTACATAATCTCTTAAAAGAGTTTTATTCTCTTTTTCTTGTTCAAATATCTTTTTTATATTTTCATTAGATTTAGTAATTGCTTTTTTAACTATTGTCTGATATAAACTTTTTTTATCTTTATAGTGATAATAAATCGTAGCTTTATTCATATCAAGTTTTTTTACTAAATCATTCATACTTACTGCATCATAACCATGTTTAGCAAACTCTTCTTCTGCAATGATTAATATTTTCTCTTTTTTTGTCATTCCAAATCCTAACTAACCGTTTGGTTAGTTTTTATAATATTATAATACATTTTTATAAAATTTACAATAAATATATATGACAGGAATATCTCTAAAATACTTTTGTGATATAATTTGCCAAATAAAAAGGAAACTTCCATGGAACTAAATGTTTGGTTAACGCTACTTTTAGCAACTATTGCTATTTCAATCTCTCCTGGAGCAGGGGCTGTTGTTTCAATGAACTATGGAATTAAATATGGTCTTAAAAGATCTTATGCTGCTATTTTTGGATTACAAGCTGGACTTTTAATCCAAACATTTATTGTTGTAATTGGCTTAGGAGCTATTATTGCAAAATCTGTTTTAGTATTTACAATAATTAAATGGATTGGTGTTTTATACTTAGTATATATGGGATTATCTAAAATATTTGAAAAAGTAGAACTGGCCAAAGATGGGGAACAAATAAAAGACTATAGTGCTAAAAAAGCTTTTGTAAGTGCAACTCTTATAAATGTAACTAATCCTAAAGCTACAGTTTTTTTAGTAGCTTTCATACCACAGTTTTTAAATCCTAATGAATCATTATGGCTACAATTTGGAATAATTTGTCTTACTTTATGTGTTATTGATATTATTGTAATGACAGGATACTCTTCTATGGCTTCAAGACTAAAATTTTTAATAAAAGATGTAAAAGCTATGAAAATTCAAAACAGAATAACTGGAGCTTTTTTAATAATTGCAGCTATTTTTATGTCAATGACAAAAAGAGCATAACTATTTCTTCATCCACACTTTAAACGGTTGTAAAGAGTCTATATAATCTGTAATATCATCAATATCTTTTTCTTTTAAAGGTAATGTTGGCATTGCATTTGCGCTATAACCAAATCTTTCAAAATTAGAATAAGGATCTTTTATATAAGCCTTAATATCTTCTTTTTTTCTTGTATAAGATACAATATTAAAATCTTTTCCAAATGCACTTCCACCATTTACAGTATGACATATAGCGCAATTTGCTAGATATTGTTTTTTTCCATTTTCTACATCTGCTTGAAGGCTTATTCCTAATAAAGCAATAAACATAACGATAATCGTTTTCATTTTTAATCCTTTCTTAGAACTTTAGCAAACATGAAAAGATTTTTTATTGATTTATATCAAAAAAAGTTATAAATTAATATAATAAAATCTTATATAAAAGATGATTGTATCAAAATAATACTATTTTCAAAATTTCCCTTTTATGATACAATCCTAAAAAATAATTTGTATAGGTTTTAGCTTATGAAAACAAGAGTATTAATAAATGGTATAGGAAGAATTGGAAAAGCTGTTTTAAAACAGCTAATGCAAAATAAAGACTTTGACATCCTAGCTATTAATGAAATAAATCCTTACCTTGAAAATATAGTTTATTCAATAAACTATGATTCAACATATGGAGCTTTAGAGGATAAGTTTAAAATTGTAAATAAGAACTTTATAAAAAATAGTTTTACAAAAATAGAAGTACTTAATTTTAAAACATTAAGTGATATTGATTTATCAAATATTGATATTATAATCGATTCAAGTGGAAAAAAAGAGGATATAAAACTTTTAAAAAGTTTGGATGTCCAAGCTATATTTTTAACACATCCAAACTCAAAAGCTGACATAAATGTAATCTTGGGAGCAAATGAGAAAGAACTAGATTATAAAGAGCATAAAGTAATTTCAACAAGTTCTTGTAATGCAACAGCACTACTTCCCGCACTAAAACTACTTGATGATAAAAAGCAAATATTGTGTGCTGATATTGTTACAGTTCATCCTTTACTAAATCATCAAAGAGTTTTAGATGGAAGTTTTGTTGCTAGTGAGACAAGAAATGTTGAATATAATTTTGAGTTTGGAAGGTCTTCTACACAAAATATTATTCCAAACAAAACTACAACTATAAAAGCTTGTTCATATGTATTACCTAAGTTTAATTCTACTTTAATTTCTTCAAGTTCACTTCGTGTTCCAACTGATACAGTAGGAGCTATAAACGTAACATTATTTGTGGAGAAAGCTTCTTCAAAAGAAGAAATTATCGATATTTTCGAAGAGTATGAAAATAATCAAGAATTTAAAGTAATGCTAAATAATAATGAACCTTTAGTTTCAAGTGATTTTAAAAAAGAAAAATATACAACTATTATTGACCACCGTTATACAGATGTAAAAAATGGAAAAATGATTAAACTTTTACTTTGGTATGATAATGAATGGGGCTATGCATCAAAAGTTGTAGATATTTTAAAGTTTTATAAGGACATAAAAAAAGCCTAAACTCTTTTGAGTTTAGGCTTTAAATCTAAAAGAAGAAATTGAATTTATTAAATAAATTCAACACCTTTTTCTCCAGCTGCAATTTCACCAATAACATAACCATCAGTGTTAGCTAGAACTGCATCAACATTTGCAGGATTTACAACTAAAACCATACCAACACCCATATTGAATGTTCTGTACATTTCTTCAAGTTCTACATGTTGTCCCATAAATTCAAAAATAGGTAATACTTTAATTGAATCTCTTTTTACAACAGCTTTTAAATTATCAGGTAAAACTCTTGGTAAGTTTTCTGTAATTCCACCACCTGTAATATGTGCTAAGGCATTGATATTTTCTTTATTAGCTTTGAATTCTTTTACATAAATTCTAGTTGGCTCTAATAATACATCTTTTAAAGGCTTACCTTGGAAATCATCATCTAAACTCATTCCTAATTTTTCTAATAATAGTTTTCTAACAAGAGAGAAACCGTTTGAATGAACACCAGAAGATGGTAAGGCAATTAAAGTATCTCCTACTTCAATTTTTTCAATTCTATTTAGCTCTTCTTTTTCTGCAATTCCAACACAAAAACCAGCTAAATCAAAATCGCCGTCTTTATACATTCCTGGCATTTCTGCAGTTTCACCACCAACAAGTGCACACTCAGATCTAATACATCCTTCAGCAATACCTTTTACAACAGAAGTTGCTTCTTCAACTTCAAGTTTTGCAGTTGCATAATAATCTAGGAAAAATAATGGTTCTCCAAAATTACATAATAAATCATTTGTACACATTGCAACTAAGTCAATTCCAACTGTATCAAATTGTTTAGCATCAATTGCTAACTTTAATTTTGTTCCAACACCATCAGTACCTGATAGAATAACTGGTTGTTTGTAACCTTGTGGTAATTCAAAAGCACCAGCAAAAGAACCAATACCACCAAGAACACCAGGGATCATTGTAGATTTAACATGTGGTTTAATATTTTCTACGAACTGATTTCCTGCATCGATATCAACGCCTGCGTCTTTGTAACTTACTGTGCTCATTATTCACCTTTTTAATAGCTTATCTTTAATCTTAGATTAATTTTTAAATATTTTTGTATTATATCTAAATGTTTATAAATATTAATGCCCTAAAAGACAAACACTTCCTTCAATTTAAATAAATATTTATTATTGTAGAATTGTTTTTATGAGTAAAAATTTATTTAAAAATGCAATCGCCTTAACAGGTGGAATTTCAACAGGTAAAAGTACTGTTTGTAACATTTTAAAAGAACATAGTTTTTCTATAATTGATGCGGATAAAATTGCACACAAATTATTAGATGAAAGTTCAAATGAAATAGCTTCAATGTTTGGAGACAAATATGTCTTAGATGGAAAAGTAATAAGAAAAGAGCTAGGAAAAATTATATTTTCTAATGAAGAAAATAAATTGAAACTAGAAGCACTTCTTCATCCTTTAATAGAAAAGCAAATTATTGAAGAATCAAAATTATTAGAAGAAAAAAATAAAACATACTTTATAGATATTCCTTTATTTTTTGAAAAAATGCATTATCCAATACCAAAATCTTTACTAGTATATACTCCAAAAGATATACAAACAAAAAGATTAATGAACAGAGATAATATTAGTGAAGATGAAGCAAAATTAAAAATGTCAAATCAAATGGATATTGAAGAAAAAAAGAGCTTATCTGATTTGATAATAGATAACTCAAAAGATTTAAGACATTTAGAAAATGAAATTAAAAAAATTATAAAGGTAACTACATGACATATACAAAATATTCTGCAAGTGGAAATGATTTTGTAATCTTTCATACATTTACAAAAAAAGATTATTCACAAGAAGCTATAAAACTTTGTAATAGAACAGAAGGTATTGGTGCTGATGGCTTAATTGTGCTAGTTCCAAATGAAAATGCAGATTTCGAGTGGTTATTTTACAATAGTGATGGAAGTGATGCTTCAATGTGTGGGAATGGTACGAGAGCTTGTGCACATTATGCGTATACAAATGATTTAGCACCTAGTACTATGAACTTTTTAACTGGTGCAGGTTTAATAAAATCTATTGTTGAAAATTCAATCGTTGAAACACAATTAACAGCTCCAATTGTTATAAAAGAAGAGTTCAAGCAAGAAGGATTCACTTGGTATTTAGTGGATACTGGGGTTCCACATTTGGTAACCATTGTAGATGACTTAGAAAAGTATGACCATGACTTGTGTGCAAAAATGAGATATGAACATAATGCAAATGTTAACTTTGCAAAAATAGAAGATAGTAAAGATGGAAAAGTTTTAAAAGTAAGAACTTATGAAAGAGGTGTTGAAGGTGAAACGCAAGCTTGTGGAACTGGAATGGCAGCTTGTTTTTTAAGAGCAAATAATCTAAATTTAGTAAAAGACAAAACTTTTGTTTACCCAAAAAGTGGGGAAGAACTTACTTTATCTTTGATTGATAGTACTATTTATTTCAAAGGTGCTGTTAAAAAAGTTTTTACTACAAGTTTTTAAAATGTTAATAAATAAACTTTTATTCTTTATCTTACTATTTAGCTCAGCTATTTTTGCAAAAGGTATGCCAAAAGAGTATTTTGAGATTAAAGATAGAGAAAAGCAAAAGATTTATTTTTTCGAATATATTTATAAACTAAGTAAAAATGAAAATGAAAAGATTTTAAAAGAAAGAAATTTTGTAAAAAATATATTAAATTCTAACTTATTGAATATTGATACTAATTCAGATGAATTCTTAAAACTTTTAAAAATAAAGAAAAAATACCGAATTAAAAAGCTTTATGATTTAAAATCTTATATGAGTAAAATTGATGTAATTCCTCCAGCGTTGAGTCTATCTCAAGCTGCGATTGAAAGTGGTTGGGGGAAAAGTCGTTTTGTAAAAGAAGCAAATAATATATTCGGGCATTGGACATATAATTCAAAAATTGGAATGATTCCAAAACAAAGAAACGCTGGAGCTAAACACTTTATTAGAGTGTTTAAAACAATGCAAGCCTCAGTTAATGCTTATATGCTAAACCTTAATAGGAATAATGCCTATAAAGCTTTTCATAAAGAAAGATATGCAATAAGATTAAAAAATAAGAAACCAACAGGTCTTAAACTTTCACAAACTATGATAAACTATTCAGGAATTGCAGAAGAATATTTAAGAATTTTAAAAAAAGTAATTTTAAAAAACAATCTAAAGAAATATGATAAAAGATTTTATCAACAAATTAAATAAACATAAGGAAAATAAATGAATTTTACAGCACCATTAAAATCTGACTCAATAAAAATAATGCTTTTAGGAAGTGGAGAACTTGGGAAAGAAGTAGTGATTGAAGCACAAAGATTAGGTATTGAGACAATTGCCGTTGATAGCTATAATAACGCACCTGCACAGTTAGTAGCAAATAAATCTTATACAATTAATATGAAAAATAAAGAAGAGATTTTAGATGTAATAAGAAGAGAAAAACCTACATATATTCTACCTGAAGTTGAAGCTATTAATATTCAAGCACTTTTTACAGCTGAAGAAGAAGGTTTTCATGTAATTCCAAATGCTGATGCAGTAAATAAAACAATGAATAGAAAAAACATTCGTGAATTTGCAGCAGTTGATTTAGGAGTTAAAACTGGTGGATATGAGTTTGTAAGCACTTATGAAGGTTTAGAAAAAGCAGCACAAAAGATGGGTTTCCCTTGTGTTATTAAACCCGTAATGAGCTCTTCAGGTCACGGACAAAGTGTTGCCAAATCTGCAAATGATTTACAAGAGTCTTGGGAAATTGCAAAAGAAGCTAGAGGTGATGCTAGTGAATTAATTGTTGAAGAGTTTATTACTTTTGATTATGAAATCACTATGTTAACAGTAAGAAATGAAAAGCAAACAGTATTTTGTGAACCAATTGGACATATACAGCAAGATGGTGACTTTATTTTCTCATGGCAACCAATGAATATGAGCGAAGAGGCTAAGAAAAAAGCACAAGATATTGCTAAAACTGTTACTGATGGGCTTGGTGGTCGTGGTATTTTTGGTGTAGAGATGTTTGTAAAAGGAAATGAAGTATATTTTTCTGAAGTAAGTCCAAGACCACATGATACAGGAATGGTTACTATGATTACACAAAGTCAGAGTGAATTTGCACTTCATGTACGTGCCGTATTAGGACTGCCTTTAGATTATATTGATTATGGAGCAGGCGCAAGTGCTGCGTATAAAGCAAGAAATGATACATTTAATCCACAAATTGATATTTTTGATCAATCATTTACAAAAGATTCTATTATTAGAGTATTTGGAAAACCACAAAGTCATATAGGAAGAAGAATGGCTGTTGCTTTGACATTTGATAAAGATTCAAGTGATAAAGCCTTACAAAAAGCAAAAGAGATTATTGGAAACTTTGACGACAAATAGGACTAAAGAAAAACTTTAGTTCTATTTAGATTTTAAATGAGCAAGAGTATGCCATTCCTTCATCTTCAAGAGCAGTTATTTCAATAGCTGCACCTAGCATACCTGCTAGGTTTTTTGCTTCAATTATATATTTATTTTCAGTATCAGAAAGAAATAAAGTATGAATATTTTTTACTTCAAAGCCATTATTTTTAACTACTAATTGAAGTTTATTCTTATGTTTAAAAATATTTACTTCAATTAATTTATTAATTTTTCCTTTTTTCATCTCTTTTTTTACTAAATCCATACATGATTGTTCGATAAATGATGAAATAATATTTTCAAGATAGAGAATATTCATTTTAACTTTTTTTCTTAAGTTTAAGTCTATGTTATAATCTAAAGATATTTTATATCTAAAATTTGCATAAATATAATTATCAGATCTTCTTTTATGTAATTCAAGTAAATAGTTAAGAACAGAAAAATCTTTTACATCATCAATTTCTTTATCAAAGTTATTAATCACATATTCAAACTTCTTTAATTGTTCAAAATGTAAAGCAAAAGTATCAATAAGCTCAAAAATAAATGTACTATTAATTAAATCCTCAACTCCTAGTTTATTTAGATATTTATAAACTATTGTTGTATCAAACATTGTTACAAGATATTTTAAATTAAATATCTTGTTTTTTATATTTGATAGATTCTGAACATCTTGTAAAAGCTTCTTTTTAGATGCACGAGGAATAACTTTAGTCTCTAAATCCATTTCTAATAAATCTATGAAGTTCTTATCATCATATATTAAATTAACCGTTTCAATTTGACTAGATTTATTACATTCTATTAATAATACTTCTAAATATGTTTTAACTACATCTAAAGATTGATCTAATTCAGAGTTAATTAGTAAAATTTTATTTTGCATTAAATCATGTTGGTCATTTAATATTTGTCGATTTAACTTTGTTTTACCACCATTTTCACTTATTAATATTTCATCGAATACAAATATTTTATTGAATATATCAGTAAATGGTTTTATCTCTTCAGAAATATTTTTAATATGATGATTGATTTTTACCTTACATTCATTTATATTATTGCTCAAAGCTATGCCTTATTGACAATTTTCATCATCTACTAATAAATTAGCATCTATAAGTTTAACCCAATTTGAGTCATTCTCAACAACCATAACATCCCCAGATTTTTTCTTATAAATAGTATCTAAATGTAGCCAATTACCTTTTTTTGCTTGTATAGTAAATTGGTCATTTATTTTTAAAACTCTTAAAATTGTTGCATTTAAATCATTTGTATTTCTAACATTTAGATTCTGTATATCAACTGTATATAAACATTCAGATAAATCTTTTTTAAGCTCTTTGTTTTTTATCTTTGCAAAAGATTCTTTTATGCTATAAACTTTTTTCTCTCGTATCTTTGTACTTTCTTTTTTCTTTGCTTTTTCTTCTTTTTCAGCTTTTATAATTTTTGCTTTAGGCTCTTTTTTTAAATCACTAACTGATGTTCCATAATTATTTAAATAAATTAAATATCCATACTCCTCATCAACTTTTTTATATAACTTTACTGTTTTTGTTCTAACGTCAATATCTATAATTTTATGACCTAAGATATTATCACCTCTTACAAATCTTCCTTCAATATTTGAACTTAATTCACTATTAGCTCCAGCACTTTTTTTGCTGTCTATTTTTAAAATCACATAATCTTTTCCATTGAAAGAATACATACTTTTTATCTTAATATCTTTTAGTTTATTTGTTCTTGTAAAATCACTAGTTAATCTAGCCATTTCGTTTTGGTGTTTAAATACATTTTTTTCATAATCTTCTTGAGATACTTCAGGTTTTTCTACATATATACCTTGAGTATTTTTATTTGTATTCTTAATGTTATTTGGATTATTTGTTTTATTTTGAATTGAATCAATTTGTTCTTCAAGATAATCTTTTTCAAGTCCTGTAATACTTTTAAAGAAATTTTTTGATTGTTGGTCTAAAACATCTAACTTATCAATATTCTTTATAGCCTCTTTCTCACCTTCTTGTGCATATAAATTAATAACTGCAAAAATAGATACTATAATAAAACTAATTCTCTTCATTTTTTTCCTTTTAAAACTTTTACTTAAATATAAACTCATAATTAAATCCACCTATATATGTTGGGTATTTTATAAAAAAATCATTGTTAGATGGATTCCAATCCCCTGATGTCATCTTTGTTAGATATCCATCATATCCACCTTCTGCAAGTAAAAAGTCTTTTTCTAAATCATATAGATTTGTGTTAAATACTGGTAGCATAAAAGTATTTCCCATTAAATCAATATATGATGTTTCAACTGTTCTATAAAATGACATTTTACCCCAACAATACATTTGATTGTAGATATCAATTCCACACATACCATTGTCATCTTGAATTACTTTAATCTTTTTCCATTTTATTTTTGAGATGGCATCTTTAAAAAAATCATCATTTTCATTTTCACTTGTAAAATAATCACCTTTAAGTTCATTTTTACTATTCACCCAAACTATTCCTGTATTCCATGTTGCTTCAGAAATTGGTGTTTTACTAGAAAAGTCTACTGATAATAGTTCAATATCATCTTCAGCAACATAGTCTGAATAACTTTTTATCTCATCTTCAATAGATAAAATAATAGGTTTTTTGTTTTTAGGTTGATATATTTTATAAAATTTATCGTCAGTTGATACTGCTAAAAAAGCTTCTAATCCACCACTAATACTTTTAAAAATTATATCTGTTTCAACTTTTAGTGGGGCACATAAGTTCATAGTAGTACCTTCCCATGTAACTTCACAACTTCCATCTGCAATTTTTGGTTCTATACCCCAAATATAAATATCACCATCTTGTGATAAGGCACCCATTTTTCTATATCCTATTGTTAAAAGATATGTTATGTCATCAAAGTTTACACTTGTACCATTGTTACTAACACTTATTTTTTCAGGATCTTTATTTGTATCTCTATTATAATAATTAAATTGAGTACTTCCATTACCTGAAAATCCAGAACTATGATCATAACCCCATCTATAAATATCGCCATCTTGAGATAGAATAAGCCATAATTGATTATTTGCAAACATTTTTTTTGCACTTTTATCTGTAGTACTTCCATCAAAATATCTACTTCTGTATAACATTTCTGGATCTGTACTATTAACAAGGCTTCCATCTGAATTTACTATGTGAGTAAAATTATTACCAAAAGAAACAGCACTTCCTTTTGCTCCTCCACAATATATAGCACCTTCTACTGTAACGCCACAAGTACTATGATAAACTGTAGAGAAAAAATCTACAAATTTTGGTCTCAAAGGGGATGAGAAGTAGTTCTTATCATCAATATCACTATTATATGTTTTTGCTTTTGCTCTTATAAGACCTGTAATAACTGGATACTTATAATAACTATCTGAAGAACCTGTAAAATTATTTGTACCTAATCCTACAATTTGATTTGCATTATTTCCCCAAGTATAAATATCTCCATTTACTATCATTCCACCAGCACGTCTAGTAAATTGGATAATTGTCTCTCCAATATCTCTTGTAGTATCACCAAGTTTAATAATACCTATGTCTCCACCAATATTAATATATTCTTGAGCTATGCCATCTTCCATATTAAATATCTGTTGACCTGGAGATAAAGATGTATTAGCATTATCTAAAATATTTTTAAATTCTGAAGAAATACTTCCATTATCAATCATATTAGCTGTTGGATAAACTATAATTTTTTCATCAAAAGAGTATAATATATCTCCATTATCATCATACCAATGAAGAACTCCCTTATCATCTAATAAATATTTATTCTTAATCAATGTATCATCTGTAGTAATTAAACTCAAGTTATTAAAAATATACTCTTCTTTAGAAGAAAATACAATTGAAACATTATGATTTTCTTTACTAAGTGGTGCTTTTGAATAAACTCTATTTTCATTTGAATAGTACTTATCATATAGTGATGATTTTACATTTGAAGGAATTAAACTTATGATATAAGTGTTCGTGTCATCTAAAGAAATTGATTGTCCAAATAAATTTGAATAACTAAAACCATCTGGTAAATAAGTTGCCAAACTAGAAATAGAAGTTGGTTTTAAAGCATTTTTAAGAACATAAGTTTTATATGCTTTTGCAATTTGCTCTTCTTTTTTTATTACTTTTTTTATTTTAGATAAAGATATATTATCAAAGTACATCTCATTTGAATACAAAGATGATGATAGTAAAAATAAAATAAAAAATTTAATAAAAATCATTTTTTAATATCCTTTGGCTTTGATATATAATTTACAAAATAAATAGTATTATTATTTTCACTCTTTTTCATCTCACCTAAATAAGATAAAATTCCCTCACCTGCTCTTAATCCTTTTTCACTTCTTGCTGTTAATTGTGTAACTATTATATAGTTATCAATACACATTTTTTTTGAATCTAAAAATTTTAAATTATAATCTAATACTGACATTCTTTTATATATGTCTTTTATTTTAGTATCAATTTCCTCTTTTTTAATATATTTAGATTCAACTTCTACCATTTTAGCTTTTACATTTACAACTTTTCTTTTTAAACTAAGTGTTTCTTGTTTTTTACTTTGAAGCTCAGTTGTTAACTGGTCTTTTTCATATGCTAGTTTAAAAAAACTTGCTAACTTAAAGAAGACAAACCCAATAAGATAAACAACAAATATAATCAAACCATATTTTATAATTAGTTTAAATCTTTTACTATTAATACTAATCATTCTTCACCTCAATAGGAGTAATACAATCAGTTAATTCTTTATATTTTTTATTAGTTCTATTTAATAAAATCTTTTGTCTTTGTATTAATCTTTTTTCAATCTTTATTTCTCTTTTTAGTTTTTCTAAAGGCTCTTTATAAATATATTTTTTTGTTAATTGCTCTAAACCAAAAAACATAACCCATGCCATTAATATTACAAAGAATAAAACAAAAATATTTTTTGCAGAATGTGACTTAAAAGTATCTAGCTCATTTAAAGGTTTAACTAGTTCTTCAACATTACCTAAACTATAAGCTATCTCCTCATTTTTTTCATTTTTTGTATTCTGCTTTAAAATATTTTCAACTGCACTTTTATATTTTGAACTAATCACATAGTAATATTTTTTTATACTACCACCACTTGAAAGCATCGCAATATGTTTTGTAATAAGAATTGATTTTATAATATCATCAGTAATAAAGTTTTGATTTATCTTTGCGGAATATACAGTTTTATGATTAAACAATATAAAATATTCACTATCTGTAATATGTACTAATAATTGGTTTTTATTTAAATATTTTCTTGATAATAAATTCAAAGAGTATATTGTATTTGTAACCTCATACTTTGATAAATATACACTATGTTTTTTAAAAGAATCATAAGTGAACATTTTCTGAGAAATATCAAATTCATCATTAAGATAGAAAGTTTCATTGTCTTCTTTAGTTTGGAAATCTGTTACTACTAATCGTACCATACTTCCTCCCCTTTGATTATTGCAGTTGCATCAGCTTTAGTAATGAGACCAGCATGATATTGTGCCATACATGCTTTTTCAACTGTCATATATTCAGCTGGATTCTCAAAATCTCCACCAAATCCTAATTTGAATCTAATAACCTCAGCAATAGGAACCCTATCTTTAAATCCACTACTATTACACTCTTCACAACCAACTTTTTTATAACCACCTTCACCATCTTCAATCTTACAATAATCACAAAGTTTACGTACTAATCTTTGAGATACAATACCTCTTAAGTTATCTACAACATCCCCTTCATTAATACCTAATGAACTTGTCATTCTTGATACTGTAGCAGGTGCTGAGTTCGTATGCATAGTAGAGAATACTAACTGTCCTAAGTTTGATGCATTTACAAGTTGTGATGCAGTTTCTGGTTCTCTTGTTTCCCCAATTAGAATAATATTTGAATCTTGTCTTAGAATATCAACTACTGCTTCAGGGTAACCATATTTAAACTCTTCACTAGCACTTGCAAACTCTGATAAGTCAATTTGGAAGAAAGATTCATCAACATACTCAACAGGATCTTCAATAGTAATTACATATTGCTGCTGTTTTGCAAGTTGTTGTAAAAGTGCATACATTAAGTGAGTTTTACCAGAACCAACTTGTCCAGTAATTAGAATCATACCATTTGAGTATTTTGTTAAGTTATCAAGAATATCAACTGTTTCATCTGGATAATTAAGACCCCTTAAATTATGAGAAACAACACCTTTTCCACCAATCATTCTCATAACTAATGAAAAGTTTAATTTAGAGTTAATAAGACCAAGTCTGAATTTAATATTTTTCTTTCCATAATCATAGTTTATAACACCATTAATTGATTCAAAATCAGAATCTTCTTGATCAGCCATAGTAACAAGTCTTCTTTTAATTGTTTTTGCAATTGCAATTGGCATTGTTCCCATATCAACTTTAATACCATCAATTCTAAACCATAAAGAAGCATATCTATTTGTCTTTTGAATATGTATATCAGAAGCACCAAGTAAAATGGCTTGACCCATCATCTTGTCAAAATATTTATTAATTTCATCATCATTATCAGTATCTGCACCAGAACCAAATATAATCTCTCTGTCTTCTCCAAATACTGAAGATAATACACCCTCACCTAAAACTACAATTTTTGTAAAATAGAATTTACTTAAAACATCAAAATCTAAATTTACGACATCTCTAATTCCTAGAACTTTATTTTTAGTTTTCTTATCTTCAAGTGTAATAATATACATAGTTGTACAAAATTCTAATTTTCTCTCATCTAATTGAAATGATGTATCTTGATATAATTTTGATAATTCATTATATGAAGCATAATATTCATAACCTAATCCTCTAACAAACTCTGCATACTTAGATTCGTTTGCAATTAAATCTCCATAACCACCTGCAAAATTAAACTTTTCTTTTATTACATCTTCAATTAGTGTTGATAATACAGCATCTTTCTCATCTTCTTTTTTCACATATTCAGTAACTAAACTCTTTTTTTCTTTAATATATTCTTTTATATTAATTTTTTTACTCTTTTTATTTAAAAGTGAAAGTTTTTTTGATTTGTATTTTTTAATTAAATTTTTTATCATTTTTTCTTCTTATTGGTACAGAGTTTTAAAAGTAAATGTACTTATAACTAAATTTATAATATCTGAACCTATTATTACTGTAACAAGCATAGCTATTAACCAAAAAATCAGTCTCCACTGAATAACCATATATGCAATATTTTTTTCATACATTGTATCACATGTTTGATATAGTGCTTTTGTAACATCAGCAAAGCTTGTTTTACTTAATTCTGATAATTTGATATCTGCTGTAATTAAGGGTGGGAAGTTATACTTTTCAAAAACCAAGAATAATTTTTTATTCTTATTAATAATATCAGCAAGTTCTGCAAAAAATGGACGAAGTCCTACTTTAAAGTAATCTTTTGAAAGAATTAATGATGTCTTGTGAAATGAAATACCTGCACTTAACATACCATTTAAAATTCTAAACATAAATCTACCATCTGAATAACATTGAGTTTTAAAGACTTTATATAACCAAGCTGGCTTATATTTTTCTGTGTATATGTATCCAAGTAGTATAAATAAAGTAATAAAAATAGAAATACCAAGTCCTATATATGCAAAATCATAAGTAAAATATGCAGGAATTCCTAAAAAAGATTCTACATCAGAGTTTAGTTTTCGTAAACCAACTAAATCTTTTTCAAGCATTCCTAAATATAAAATCAAACCATAAAAAGAAAAAATAATGATTGATAATGGAACAAATATAGGATTAATCATCTTAGGTAATAAATTAGAGTTTGCTTTTTCAAAAGATTGTACAAGTTTTAAACCATCAACAGTATTAGTACTATTTACTACTAGGCTGTATTGAAAGTCATTTAAAAACTTGTTTTTATGCAAAATTGCTTCAAGCTTATGCTTTCCTATTTCCATATCTTTAATAGCAGCATCAAGTCTCTTTTTAAATCTTGTTTCTTTTGTGATTTGTTCTTTATACAAAAGTAAAGCTTTTCTAGTATTAGATCCATTTTCTAGTTTTGTTACTAAATAATCTAGTAAGAATTGTTCATATGGATCTGCAAACATACTCATTATTAGAAGCCTTTAATACTTTCTACAGAAACAACATACACTATTTCTCTTCTTACATAAGATTTTGAATCACTACCACCAATTGCAAAACCTTCTAAAGGAAGTATACCTTCATACTCTTTTGCATCATCATGAACAATTATAGAACCAACAATTGAAGTCTCACCAACTTTTATCTCTCTTGAAATATTGTAACTTTGGTCTTTATATTCTGGTAATTGAATAGTAGAATCACCAACAGTTGCCTCTGAAATACTTATAAGTTTTTTAATATTAGGAGTAATATTTAAAAATAGTTTATCTCTTGATATCTTAGCCATTGCAGTTATTGAAGTACCATCTTTAATTGTATTTACAGTAGCTTCTGAAGTTGTTACATTATCATTAACAGTTGTTTCAATTTTTTCTATATAGTCTGTATTTTGACTAATTGATTGAACAGAAGGAATATTATTTTTTAATACCATTACATTTTTACTATAGTTTAAAATTTTTCCTATTTGATTATCAATTGTTCCTGTAACTTGTAACAATCTAGTTGCACCTTGGTTAAGAAATGAGATGGCACCTTCTGTTGCTAAGGATTTTGTAACACCAGTAGAATCTGATGCACCTGCTGTTCTTGAAACAGAACCAATTCCATATTCTCTACTTTTATTTAAAACTAGCTCAATTCTTTCAAATACAATAGTAGCTTCTCTTGCAAAACTATCTTCATATGCTTTTGCAATTGTTCTAACTGCTGACTCAACAGTCTTAGTTGCTTTCATAAAAATAAGACCACTTGCTTTATCTATATGGTATGTAGAAATAGAATCATTACCAATTATATTTTTCATCATTTTATCTAGCTCATCATAAAGAATAATTTCTGAACTATTTTCAACTTTACTTTCACCACTAGTCTCACTTGATGACGTTTCATTTGTAGTTGTAATATTTAATAATGGAATATTTAACTCAACAACAACATCTTTATATCTTTTTATATTAATCATCTCTTTATCATAATCAATATCAACATATACATTTTTTGCATGAGCAAGAGAATTAATTGCATTTATTAAGTTTTTAGATCTCACAGAAACAATACTATTTTGGAAGTCATCTTTGTCTTTTATATAATTTCCAATTGAAACTTCATAACCAGATTCTGCAGTTATTAATTTAATTAATTCTTCAACTGAAATTTGACCGTTTAACTTAAAAGGAATATCTTTAATTGATTGTTTTTTTGTTTCACTTGTACTTAAAAGTTTAACTAGATATATTGAACCATTCTTTTTTATAAAAAGTTCTTTATCAAGTACAGCATTTAAATACTGATTTAATTCAGCCATATTATGAATCTTCATTCTACTTTTAGGAACTAAAATATCACTACTTTTTAAATAGTAAAAATTACCATCAATTAATTCTAACTCTTTTAAAACATCTCCTAGTGACTTGTCACTTAAAATATCTATAAACTCTTTATTTTTATTTTTTTCTGATACTAATTCTTCAGAGTATGAGTTTCTAACTCTATCATAACTTTTTTCATTAACTAACTTTTCAACATCTGTAGTCATCTCATTGTGATAACTCTTTGTTGAACAAGCAGTTAACATGAAAACAGCAATTGTGATTAATGAAACATTTCTTAAAGCATAATGCATTCTTTTCCCTTATTTAAAATAAAAACCATAATCAAATCCTCCAATATAAGTAGGAAACTTAAGGAATAAATTCCCTTCAGAATCATTTTCACCAATTGAATTAAATTGACTGTAAGACATTTTTTCTTTTTTCTCATTCTCTTGAGTAATAAATAATTTATTTACAGTATTTATTTTACTCATATCATATAAAGATGTGCTTAAAATAGGTATACTCCTTGCAGTGTTACCCCAACAATACATTTGCGAGTTACTAGCAAAACCTGTCATTGCACACACAAATTTTTTATTTGTTTCTTTTACTTTTACATGTACATTATCAATTCCCCAAGATTCATCTGCTAGTCCTTGAACTAGATAATTATAATTTGCATTATCAGAAGATGCTCCAGGTTCAGGCGGAACTAATAATCTTGTACTAAATTTCACTGTTAAATCTCCACTAGAATTTAACTTATGTCTTAATTTATAGTGATATTTTTCATCATTATATTTACGATTTTCACCAGTTTGAGTATATACAGTAACTAAATTTTTAACTGCTATTCCCGTATCACTCGAGTCAGTAAATACCTCATGATCATCATGAATAAAACCGTCCTCAATAAAGTTAACACCATTTAATTCAACATTAAATTTCTCATAATCCCAAGAATCAATCTCAAAGAAATCGAACTCTACTTCAACTTCATTATTTGCATATTCAATACCTAAATTGTATGTTTTTTCCACATATTCTGTTCCAACTTTAATTATTCCTAGAATTCTAGAAGGATCGATTCTCTCTGCATCATCAGGTCCATCTTGTGCAGATATATTAGTTGGTGGATATGAAGTTCTAAAGGAATCAAGTGCTATTTCACTATCATCAGATTTGTTTTTCACCTTCCATCCTGTTTCTTCTGAAATATCTATTTTCGAAATATCTTCAAAATCTTCAAATTCTTCTTTTATTACACTATCTAATTTAAAAATAGAAACATTTGAAAAGTTTGCAAAATCTTTTCCATTTATTGTATTTGATTTTTCATTTAGTTTATCAATAGCCAAAGCAAAAATATTTTTATTCTCATCACTACATTCATAAATTTCATTTGATTGCATACATTTAAGTAAGTTAGCACTTCCTTTTAACTCTAAATCTTCATTAACATATGTATAAAAATCTCCATAAATAGATACACTTATTGCACTGCTTGGAATTTCTGATAACGAACTAATAGAATTATCTTCTGTTGTTTTATAAAAGACATTATCAACACCTTTTAAGACAAACTCATTTGTATTTACAAAAATTGCATCTTTATCAAATCTTTTACTGGTATCTAAAAGTGTAGGTTCATTATAAATAGTACCATTTGGTCGCTCTCCCCAAATCCAAAAATAGTTATCTTCATCAATAGCTCCAAATCCTTTTATGTCTCGAAGGGCAAAGATTTTTTCAAAAATAATATCTGTATCAATTTTCTGTGGAGTATTTTCTATTATAAACTTATCATCACTTCCTATTCCTAGAGCGCCTTTATAATTTCGTCCAAAAGTATAAATATCTCCTGATTCTGACAATACTGCAGCTGTGTCTTCAACCATCACAATATCTTGCAAATATATTTCATTATCATTATTTAATTTATCATCTTTTCCTAAAGCAAAAAATCTATTCTTTTTTAAAATTGAAGTACTTTTAACCTCTTCTTCTATATCTTCAAAATATGTAGAAGAAATACTACCATTACAGTATAAATCTCCTCCAATTTTTTTTGCAATCCCATCAACTGAATATGAAAAAATTGGTGATATTCCACATACATTAGTACTATTCATACTCATCTTTTCAAATTTTACTCTATATGGATTATTGTACCAATTCTTGTCATATCTAGTTATACCATTAATTTCAGTTGTATCATCAATTTGAACTTTTAACATTACAGGAGTATTAACGTAATCTGGACTTAAAGAAGTGTCTAATTGTCCGTAGTTTTCAATCCCAGCTTTTTTATACTTGTTGTTACCCCAACAAAAGATATCTCCATTTGCTAGCATACATCCACCATCTTGTCTAAAAACTAAATCTTTTGCATCAGGAATATAAGAAAGTATTAAATCCTCAATATTTTCATCTTCATCAGCTGCGCTAATAGCTGTACCTAAATATACTGCAACCCAAGGAGGATTTGTATCTCCTTGATAATAATACTCGTACCAAGTTCCATCTTTTTTGGCATAAGCCTTATCACCGATTTTTGCTTTTATATACTCTAATTCCGTATAGTCTTCAACATAAATAGGAGAATCTTGATATACAGTAATTGGATTATCAACCGTTTTACAGTATTTGTAAGTTAATTCTTTTCCTTTTAATTCATAATAATAACTACTTACTTCACATTCTTGACTATCAAGTTTTATTGTATTGTCACTTGTTGAACTAAGTATTTTTATTATCTCTTTTTGAGTTGAGGAATAAAGAACTTGAGAGCCTTTTTTTAGTTTTTCTTCTGTTGTATCTAGTGGAGCTATTGTATTTACTCTAAATATTCTACTTTTATAAAAGTTATAAAGATACTTTAAATCTTCATCATAAGATGATTCTGGTTCTTCTTCTGTTCCAATATCAACAACAACACCTCTAATAAAAAAATTGTAAGTTTGAGTATCATAGTAAACATCTATATCTTCAGAAGTTAAAGGATTCTTTTTATTAAAACTCTCTCCTAAGTAATCTTCATGATCTAATTTTTCCCAATCTAATTTATTTAAATTTGTTTTAGGAATAGTTCCTGTTTGCAATATGTATTTATTTATTGCTAAGGCAATATATTCTTCTTTTTGAATAACTTTTTTTAAGGCATTCATTCTAGATATATTTTGACTATTTGCAAAGCTAATATTTATTAATAATAAAAGTAAAAGTAAAAACTTCATTTAATCAACCTTTGCAATATCTGTAAGAGTTTTTATATATTTATCGCCATTATTTACAAGAACAAAGGCACCCACATTTAATTCATCTAACTTTGTACTTGACAAAAGACCTGTTGTACTAATTGTCACATTTCCTTCTTCAAAGTCTTCATTACTATATTCAATCCAACGTGAAATTGAGTCATACCATCTTATTGCACTTAAATTTGTAATACAGTAAGTATTTGTTAAAGTTGCAGAACATTCACTAGCAATACTAGAACCTGCTTCTAAAATCTCTAAAATATTTTCGGCAACTTTTGATTCTAGTTCAAAAGAAACATATGAATTACTTGGAGTGTTCTCATCTTTATAAACTGTAGTCATATTTCTATATAAATCTCTTTCATATAAAGCAGTAACATATAATTGAACATCTTTAGTAATTGCATATTTTATTTTTAAATTATCACCTGATACAAAATCTATATCGCTTGAACTGAATTTATTTGTAGTTGTAAAATTACTTCCTAAATATTCATCATCTATTAAATCATTTAAACTTGGTATTGAATACTCATTTAGTAAATATTTTTCAAAATTACTTGCTATTTTTTCTTCTACTTCTATTAGATTTTGAACATACAATACATTTTGCTGTTGTACTACTAAGGTATCTTTTGCATTTAGAAAATTAAAAAATAAATAAAGTATTATTAATATTTTCATTATTTCACCACCTCAATAGAGTCTCTAGTTTTTATATACTTTACAGCTTCTGTATCATATAAAAGAGCTCCTTTTGGAATTGAATTAAACTCATCACTAGTTATATGTAAAGAAGTGTCATTTGTAATGATTATTGGGCCTGTTTTGAAATTATCTACTGAGTAATACATCAGTAAATTTGTTTGAGCATCTTCTTGATAAATATATATAACATTTTCATCTGTATCTTCTTTATTCCAACAATACTTTTTCTTAGGACTTATACCACACTTAATTAAATTAAATCCTGCAGTTGAACTTAAAAAATATAAATGATTTACAAACTCATCTTCAAGTTTTATTCCTATTTCATCTCTATCATAAAAGTATGTTTTTTTTCTAAATAAATCACTTTCATATAATCTTTGTATACTTTCATCTTCTTCTAATGACGAACCTTTAAGTCTGTTATTTATCTCTTTTCTAAATCCAAAATCATTTACAGATACAGTTTCTCCATCTACAAAAGGTGTTAGAGTAAAACCGCTATCTAAGTACTCATCTGTTACAAGTTGGGCAAAAGTTGTTGGTAATTTCTTCTCATTTAATATAAAATTTTCATAAGCACGAGCAATTGACTCTTCTTCTTGAATAATCGTTTTTACCTTTAAGAATAACTCTTGTTGTTGTATAAATTCTGAATCTTCAGCATGTAAAGTATTTAGAGATATAAAAAGTGTTAAAAATACTAAAATTATTTTAATCATAATAAATCTTTCAAGTGATAATATAGTTTTGTTTCCATTGCATTTTTATTTAAAAGTAACTCTTCTTCTAATCTTTTTTTAAAAAACGCTTTTTTTCTAATTGCTAATTCAACATCATCAATAACTTCTGTTTCACTAGTTTTCATATCTTGATATATGTCACTATGTGGAGTGTATGTTTCAATAGCATCTTCTAATATTACTTCAATCTCTGAACTTGTCAAAGTTGAATACAAAATAGCTGTACTTAAATACTCAATGGCTTTTTCTAAACTATCATCAATTGATATATTTTTATTTACTATATTTTTTTCTTCTTTTCCAACAATAAAAGTATGTACTCCATCAACTGTATTTTCAGTATTTGAATCAGACAAATTACTTAATTTTGCTCTTAAAGCAAAAAGTTTTAGTTGTTCACTTTCGTCTAAGACAAAATTCCCATCTTCATCAACTAATGCATCGTTTTCAAGAGTACTTGTACTGTTTCTATCTAAAAGAAGTACCTTTTCCCAATTTCCACCAGCTGGTAAATGCATCATAATTTCATCACGAGTTACTTCATCTGGATTTTTATTGTATTGTTCTGCTAAAAGAGTTTTTATATCAGATATTATTTGATAGTTTTCTTGAATCTGCTTTGCTTCTTGGGTATCTGAATAAGACTTATATAAAGACGATGCAGAATATATAGCTGTAACAATGAGTGCTGATGATAGCCATATATTTCCTAACATTTGTATTTACCCTTTTGTAAAATAAAAAATGAATATTAGGAATTAATACTCATTTTTTGTTTTAGATAACACTTAGGCTAAAAAGCCTAATGTGTTTATTTTTATTTTATTATTGATTATCAATAACACCACGTTGTAAATCTTTAAAATAAATAACAAATTTACCATCTTCATCTGTTGCAGCAGTAGTACCTGAAGCAGCGACTAGTGCTGCTGGTGTTGTAAGATCACCTGCTGCATCTATTGTAGTATTATATGTAGCTGAAGTTTGATTTACATCAATACTTGCTAATGCACCTAAATCTGCTACTAACTGTTTTTCTAAGAAGCCTGCATTTGTAGCTAATGAACCTTTTGAAATATCAATGAATAATCCTGGTCTTGCAAGAGTAGTAGCATTAGCTTTAGCTGGTAATACAAGTGAAATTTCCATCGTATTTCCTGAACCAAATGAAATTGCTTGATATACATTTGCAGTATCAGTTGTTGCTGTAGCATCTAACTCATCATTAATTTGATCAGCAAAATATTCTAACTCAGCTAATCCTTCTAAAGTTTCTACTTTATCAGCGGTTGTACTATCTGTTGCTCTTAAAACTTCATCTCTAGCTGCAAGCTGAAGTCCATTTTTAATATTATTAATTTCTGTCATAATACTAGACTTTTGTGCAATACCTTCAATCTTATCACCTGTTCCACCAAACGTTTGAAACATGTAAATCATTGCTCCAACTACTACTATAACCATTGCTATTAACTGTGGCATTTTAATCCTTTTTTATTAATTTTAATTTTCCTACCAACCTACCATAAATTTTAACAATTTATTTTTATACTATAAATCGCACCAAACTATTTAAATACTGTACAGACAAAAAATCCATCACTTGTTGTGCTTGAACCACTATCTTCAAAATCATCTGTACCATCAAATTGATTTTCTTTTAGTTCTGCTGTACCAAAAAGAGGTTTTTCACAAAATTCTCTACTTGAGAAGTTTTCAGAAAAAATAGCTTTACTCATCAAGCCTGCACTTGCCCTCATATCAACTAATAATTTATATGAATTACTTGCATTTTTATTTGGAATTATTTGCCAAATAACATCATTGTGTGGAAAAGTTACAGTAGATGATAATCCACTACCTGACACAACAGAATTATTAATTAATACTCCTGCAATACTTAACTTTTCAAAACTAATATCATCTAAACAACTACTATCTGTATTAATACAAGTCTCAACAAAACCATCAACCATTGAAAACATAACTCTCATATTTTCAAGTTCCGCTTTTATAGTACTATCATCCGCTTCATATCTTGTAAATAAAATAGTCATAGCAGTTACGATTGCTATAAGTGATCCAACTAGATATGGCATTTTATTCCTTAAAATAATTAATAGACAATATTCTATTTAACTAATTGTATCATACTTATAATTAAAACTAAGCTTAATTGTGATTATTTTTATAAATATATTTTTCTAAAAAAAGTATTTTCTTATTAAAAAGACCATATTAAGGGTTATTAATAATATGTAAGAAATCATAAGATTTTAAACTTTAATTATTTTAAACTAAAATTTATAAATGTAGAACACATATATTCTTAATGTTACTCTTTAATTGTGATATAAAAGTGAATTAAGGGTTAAGAGTCATTTTGATAGTATTTTACAAACAAAACTTAGGAATAAAATGAATAAAAATGACAAAAAACCTGATGTTAAACTTTTCTCAAGTAAATTCTTTGCAAGAACTAAAATATCATACTTAATTACAATGCCTTTTATAGCAATGATGATAATACCAGCAATAATTGCAGATATTTTTGCAAGCATATATCAAGCTATAAACTTTCCTGTATACAAAATTCCAAAAGTTAAAAGAAGTAAATACATTATAATAGATAGACATCATTTAAGCCATTTAAATTTTATGGAAAAGGTTTTTTGTGTTTTTTGTGGATATGTAAATGGTGTAATTCAATACTGCGCAGAAATAGGCTCAAGAACAGAAGAATTTTGGTGTCCAATTAAGCATAAGAAAAAAACTGGCTTCAAACATGCAAGATATGATAATTATATCGAATACGAAGACTCGCAAGAATATCATCAAAAAAGAAAAAACATAAGACTTAAAATGAAAAAAGACTTGGATTAAAGAAAATATGCAAAATGTATATTTTTTAAAACTTGATTTTAATATCAATGATCATGATTTATCAATGTTAGAAAAAACAATTTCTGCTCAAAGAGTTGAATATGCAAAACAATATCATCAAAGAAAAGATTATATTCGTTCACTTTTAAGCTCTGCTTTGCTTTATTATGCTTTAGATAAAAATGGAATTGATAAGAAAGATATAGTCATTGAAAGATCTCCAACGGGAAAACCATTTTTAAAAAACTTAGAAAATATAGATTTTAATATCACTCACTCTGGAGATTGGGTAGCTTGTGTAATTGATAGTAATAATATTGGAATAGATATAGAACAGATCAAAGATATTGATTTAACAGACTATAAAGAGATATTAACTACAGAAGAAACAGACTATATAAATGGAAAACTAGAAAATTTCTACCAAATTTGGACACTAAAAGAAAGCTACATTAAAGCACTAGGAGTTGGTGTTTATAAGTCTTTATCATCTTTTACAGTTGAACCATACGACAAACACTATGCAAAAGTTTTTCAAAATGATAATGACGAGAAACAATGGTATTTTTATAACTTCAATTTAGATGAAAAACACTATTGTTCTGTTTGCTCGCAATCAAAAATCAGTAAAGAACATTTTAACTTCTTAGAATATAAAAGTTTCTATAAAAACTTTAGATAAACTGGCAACTTTAAGTTGCTAGTTCTCTTTTAGCCAAGTAGCCAATGATTCTACAGAAGGATAATCAAACACACTAGCTAGTGTAAGCTTACTGCTATATTCTTTTAAATTTCTTCGAAGTTTTAATAAAATTTGACTTGCAATCAAGCTATCTCCCCCAACACTAAAGAAATTATCATCATCATTTAGTTCAGGCATACTTAATACATCTTTGTAAATTTTTGAAACTCTTTGAACTAAATCATCTGCTAGTTTTTCATCACTGTTTTCTGAATCCTCTTCATCCTGCGCTTTTTGATGTAACCATTGCTCAACTCTTGGATTCATATCTCTTGTAGAAATTAGAATTTGAAGAGGTTCACTCATAGAAATTACTCTTTGAATACTCTCAATACCATCTTCTGGGCTCATAGAGTATTTTGCAACAGTTTGTTCATATGCGCTAACTTGCTCTTTTGAGTATTCAAAATCCCAATCATCCCAGTTTGTACATAGCCATTTTATACCAAGTCTATATGGATTTATTTGAGTAAATGCATCCATAAAACGATTAGCTGCTGTATATGCAGTCATACTATAACCACCTAATATTGAAGCAAGAGAAGAGAACATCATCACAAAATCAGGCTTGATATCTTTTTCTTCAATTAATTTACTCAATACATTCTCTAAATTTAAAAGTCCATGAATTTTTGGATTAAACTCTAACTCACAAATTTCTTTATCTATATCAGGTAAATATCTTAAATCCGCAACTCCTGCTAGATGGAATATTCCATCAATTTTTCCATATTCTTTAATTGCGACATTGATAATATTCTCAACATCATCAAATTCACCCATATTGGCTTGAAGAACCTGCACTTTTGCACCCTTACTTTCAAGCACTTGAATATGTTCTTTAATCCTCTGCGTATCTGCATTACCTCTTGTAGTTAAGATTAACTTTGCATTAAATGTAGCTAATTTTTCACTTAGAGTTCTGGCAATTCTACCTAGTCCTCCAGTGATTATATAAACTCCATCTTGTTTAAAACCATCTTGATTTTCTACAGGTGCAATTGCTGCTTTTTCATATCTTTTTACAAATCTTTTAATACCTCTAATTGCAACAAAAGGCTCGATATCAGGGTTTGTAGCTGATATTTCATTTAAAACTCTTCTTTTAGTATCAGTAGAGCTAATTTCAGCAGGTAAGACATCAATCATTCTACATTCTATTTGAGAATATTCTTGTGGTAAAACTATTGATGGACCAAAAAGAGTAGCTTTAACTGGATTTGTTTTTTCATCATTTACGCTAAATGTATAATCAGTTAGAATCCACACTTTAAGCGTATCAAATGAGCTTTGTGATGCTAAACCTTTTGTAAAATTAAGTAGTGGGTAAAAACTCATATCTAACTGTTCTTTTACATCTTCACTTAATCCTAAAGTCCATAAATAAAGTATTCTATTTGGATATTTTTCTTCTTTATTAAGAGTATTAAAAAGCGTTATAAAAGAATTAGCATCATCCATTTTTACATCTTCTGGATAAACTACTTCAATACTTGCATTTTTATCTTTTAATGACTTTATAATATCATCTGAAAATTCATCTGCCTTAGCAAAAACTAACCATTTTTGCTCTTTTAAATCATCATTTACATTTGGGAAAACGCTTCTTGTCCAAGAAGGAATAAAACCACGATTTGATACATCTTTAATCATCTCATCTTTGCTAGAACTAGTTTCTACACTACCACTCATTAGATTTGTATTAGTTGCCCAACAACTCACTTTTTCAAATGAATATCCAGGTAATGCAATTCTATTTCCTTTATAATTACTATAAAGACTCCAGTCAATTTCTCTACCATTTACCCACATTTGAGCTATTACATTATCTAGAGCTTCTGCATCATTTGTAGATGTATTTTTTGGATGTCTTGAACTAGGAATAACTAAAGGTTTATTATCAAGTTTCCCAGTAAAACTACGCATTGCAGTAGTTAAAATTGTATTAGCTCCAACTTCAATTACATTACTTGGGCTTTTAGCCAATAATCCCTCAATATTATCAGAAAAATACACACATTCGCGCATATGAGCTCCCCAATATTCGTCATCATTAACTTGGTTCTCACTCATCCAAGTTCCTGTAACATTTGACATTAAAGGAATCTGTGGTTTATTTCTTTTTATTGTTTTAACTACTTTTGTTAACTCTTGCGCAGCATCACTCATCATTGGTGAATGAAATGCTTGAGAAACATTTACTTTTTGAGACTTTATATCTTTTGCTCTTAGCTCTTCTTGTAGTTTTAAAATAGCTTCAACTTCTCCTGAGAAGACAATACTATTAGGTGTATTTATAACGGCAATTGAAACTTGATTATGTTTTTTTAGTATTTCTTTTGCTTCAAGTAATGGCATTGAGGCTGAAAGCATTGTGCCAACTCCTGCTTTTTGCATCTGTTTACCTCTTGTTATTACAAGTTTTAAAGTATCTTCAAGAGAAAATATTCCACTAATAAGTGCAGCTGTATATTCGCCAATACTATGACCTGCAAGTCCATCAGGTTTTATTCCCCAATCCATTAAAGTTTTAGCAATTGAGTACTGATGAGCTACAATTAATGGCTGAGTATAATAGGCATATTCAAATGCTTTTGCACCTTTTTCAAAAAGTAATTCTTTAAAATCAACGCCTAATTCTTTTTCTAAAATTTTACAACATTCATCAAAGTATTTTTTAAATCTTGGTTCATTTTGATATAGTCCTAGTCCCATAAACTCATGCTGTGAGCCTTGACCTGAGAAAACAAAAACATTTTTTATATCACTTTGTATTTGTTTTGAACTAAGTTTGCTAACTTTAGTACCTTTTGCGCTATTTCTTAGAGCCTTAATTGCTGAGTTTTTATCAGTACAAGAAACTCCTACTCGATACTCATAAAATAGTTTAGTTTCTCTTAACGTATATTCAATATCATCTAAACTAATATTTGGGTTTTTCTCTATAAAGTTGGCTATTGATAGAGCATTTTCTTTTAGTGAGTTTTCACTTTTTGCACTAAGCAAGAAAAGATTATGATTTTTATCTTTTTCTTGTTTATCTTTTTCTTGTTTATCTTCATTTATTTGAACTTCTGGAGCTTCTTCTAGAATAAAGTGATTATTTGTCCCACCAATTCCTAAAGAAGATACTCCCGCTCGTCTTGGGAAATCTCCATCAACTTCCCATTTTTTAAGCTCTGTATTTACATAAAAAGGAGAATTTTCAATATCCATTGCTGGATTTGGTTTATCATAGTTTATATTTGGTACTAATGTTTTATGATATAAACATAAACTTGCCTTCATAATACCAGCCATTCCTGCAGCAATATTACTATGTCCGATATTTGGCTTAACTGAGCCTAGAGCACAATATTGTTTCTTGTCAGTATATCTTTCATAAACATCACTTAAAGCTCTTATTTCAATTGGATCACCTACTAGGGTTCCTGTTCCATGAGCTTCTATATAGCTAATAGAATCTGCTCCTACATTTGCGTTTTCAAGTGCTTGTGTTACTGATACTTGTTGACCTTTTACTGCTGGAGCTGAATATCCAGCTTTTTCAATACCATCATTATTTGTTGCATAACCTTTTATAACAGAATAGATAGTATCTTTATCTCTTAGAGCATCATCTAACCTTTTAAGAACAACAACTCCAACACCATCACCTAAAATAGTTCCACTAGCTTTTTCATCAAATGTTCTTACTTTTCCATCTAGTGAGTTTATGTGACCTTCAACATATTGATAACCACCTTGAGGGAAAGTAATACTTGAAGCACCTGCAAGAGCAATATCACATTGATTAAGTTCTAGTGATTGACAAGCTGAACTAATAACTGAAAGAGCAGTTGAACAAGAAGTCTGAACTCCAATACTAGGCCCTTGTAAATCAAGCATATATGAAACTCTAGTTGTTAAATAATCTTTATCATTTCCTGTTTCAGTTAAATGGTATTCCATAGGATCAGTTGGATCCATAAAACCACCACCGCCTAATTGGTGTAATAAATAAAGAGGTGAATAAGAACCACCAAACACACCAGTTCTCTCGCCCTTACCTGGCTTGATTCCTGCGTTTTCTAGTGCGTGATAACAAGATTGTAAAAATAGTCTATGTTGAGGATCCATTAAAACAGACTCTTTTTTACTTAAATTCCAAAATTGATAATCAAAATGCTCTACGTCATCTATTAAAGCCCCATATGCGCGGTAATTTTCATCTTCATAAATCTCAGCACTAACACCAATACTTTCTAAATACTCACTGCTTAATTCTTTAATAGAGCAATTTTTATTGCACAGATTATCCCAAAACTCATCAACATTTTTTGCACCTGGGAAAACCCCAGCCATTCCGATAATTGCTAAATCGCTTGAACTATTTTGATTATCTTTATCTTTTGAACTCGTAATATTTTCAAGATGAGCAAGCCCTCCGCCATCTTTTTTTGAATCAATAAGCTCTGCAAGAGATTGAACTGTTGGTTTATTAAAAATATCAACAACTGAAACTTGAATATTAAGCTTTTGTGAAAGCTCAAAACATATTTTAACTGCTAATAAAGAATGCCCACCTAAATCAAAAAAGTTATCTTTAACTGAGTTTATAGGAGTTCCTAAAACTTCTTGCCATACATCTATAATTATTTGTTCATTTAACGTTCCACCAATTTTTGGTGCATTTTCTATAGCCTTGTGGGCTGCAACATCAGGATCTGGTAATTTTTTTCTATCTAATTTTCCTGTAACACTATTAAGTGGTAATTCATCAAGAACTATTAAATAAGATGGGATTTCATAATGAGGCAAGTTGTTTTTTAAATGCTCTCTTAGAGATATTATTAATTCATTATCTTCCATGCTTTTATTGCTTACTAAATACGCTACTAATGCATCAGGTTGTTTTGTTTGAGGGTTATCTTTTGTAACTACAACACATGCGTTAATTGCACTATGATCATTAATAGCAGCTTCAACGGCACCAGGTACAACTGTATAACCACGAAGTTTAATCATAAACTCAATTCTACCTTTTATTTCCAATTCTACATTTGGCAAGAATCGTCCTGCATCACCTGAACGAAACATAATTGAACCATCATTTTTAATAGTATCTTTTACAAATCTCTCATCAGTTTTTTCTTTATCTCCTAAATATCCTCTAGCAAGTGAATCACCTGCTACGTAAATTTCAGCACTAACACCTTGTGGAACTGGATTTTGTTCTTCATCTAAAAGATAAATGCTCACATTTGACATTGGTTTTCCAACACTTGAGAACTTAGGTGAGTATCTTTCATCTAAAAGCGCTAAATCATAAGTACAAATATCATGAGTTTCTGAAACAGAATAATCATTTAAAAGTTTACAATCTGGGAAAACTTCAAAGAATCTATTTTTTAATGTAGTTGGTACAACTTCACCATTTAACCATACAATTTTTAAGCCAGATAAACGATTTGTTAAATCTATATAAGGAGTATTTAAAATTTGCTCTAATAATGAAGGAGTAAAAAGCACTCTTGTAATTTTATGCTCTTCTAAAAAGCTTACTAATTTCCATGGATCGTAAATTGAGCTATCAGGAATAACATAAGTAGGGAAACCTTGAAGCAATGCACGAACAGCTTCCCATACAAAAAAGACATTACAAGCTTCTCTTTCATTGTCTTGATATGGATAATAGTTATATCTCCAATAATACGAATTTACAGCACCTCTATGAGGACAAATAATCCCTTTTGGTTCACCTGTTGTACCTGAAGTCATAACACAATATGCAAGTGAGTCAATATCTGGTTTCTCTTGATTTGCGTAAAGTTCTGGAAGATTTTCTTTTGTTAATCTTTCTTGCCAATTCTCATCTAAACATACTATTTGCTCATTTTGTGGCAAGAATTCAATATATTCATTTGTCGTTACTATAACTTTTGGTTTAGCTTTATTTAATGCTTTTTTTAACAATTCTGTAGGATAAGCAACCTCTAAAGGCATATACGCCCCACCTGCTTTTAAAATTCCTAAATATGCAATTATATATTCAACTGAACTCTGGGTATAAATTCCACCAATATCATCAACGCCTAAGCCTAAAGTTTGTAATTTTCTTGCTAATAAATCAGTTTGTTCGTCTAACTCTTTAAAGCTTATTTGTTTATCAACATCTAATGCTGCAATCTTTTCTGGGTTTTTTAGTGCTTGTTCTTTAAAGAGTTCATGTAAACACTTCTTTGGATACTCTGCACTTATTCCGTGCATAATTGAAAGAGGAAGAGCTTTTAAATCTTGCTTTAACTCTTTTACAATATCATCAAAAAGAAGTTCTTGTTTTGATACTGTATAAAAATGATCGCCATCATACTCTTTGATTTTATATTCACTATTTGTATATTTTTCCCATTTTTGTATATCTTGTTCATTTAATAATGGATCAGTTTTACCAAAAGTTGCAGTTATTGGAATAGTTAAAGCATCGCTTTTTTCATACTCATAAGTTTCTGAAATTTCAAAATCAGCTCTAAGTGGTGGCAAAATAAAATCAAGTAATTCTTTATTTTCAAGTACATCCTCAGGTAATAAACCAAGCTCTAAGATTTTACTCATTAAATCCTCATCGCTAAGCGTATACATAGGCTCATCTTCTTTTGAATCCTCAGGAGCCTTATGAGCTGATAGAATTAATCTAAGTGGTGGCATAATACCTTGCTTTTCAATCTCTTTTGCAACTTCGTAAGCAACTAAAGCACCAACACTATGACCAAACATAACATAAGGTTTATCTGAAATTTGAGATATTACATTAGCAATTTCATCACGAAGTTCAAACATATTGCAAATTGCATTTTCTTCACGTCTGCTTCCTCGACCTGGGAAATTAAGTGCATAAACTTCTATAAAATCAGGTAATTTCTCTGCCCATTCTTTGTAAACATGTGATCCTCCTCCACCATGCGGAATACAAATCAAACGAATCTTTGCATTTTCTCTGGTTTCATAGCAGCTTATCCAGGGGTTGTTGGTATTTGTTATAACAGACATATTTTTTTCCTTAAAAATGATAAACTTCATTAAGTAGTAAAATTTTGCAATAAACTTGACTCTAAAATAACAAAGCCAATAAGTTAAGACAGCAAACTTTTAATATTAAAAAAACTTATATAAAAGATATATACAATTTTTATCAATAGTTAATTAAACTATATCTTATAAAATATTAATCTTACTAGAGAAAACAAATAATTAGATCTTATTAATAATAAATTTATAAATTTTTTATATTTAATATAATCAATGGAATTTCTAGTATTGAAGAGAACAAAGAATATAACACAAATCAATTTTTATCACTACTACAACCACTAGAAAGTGTAGCATTTGTCAAAGACGTATCTCAGAATTGATATAAAATATTTTTTAGAAAAGATATTAGAAATCGTAACACTAATTTGCAATATTTGAATTCTATTTTAAAATTGTTTAATGATGTAAAGCCACATAAACTCAGCGGTTCTTTTTATTTATCCAACTGCCATTTTTGCAATATTTTTCCATAAAAATGGTGGTATTTTATTTTCAAGTTCCCATATAATACTCATAGGTTGACTTCCATAATGACTTTTATAAATAACTTTCCCTAGACATATATATGTCATTACATTTTTATTTTCATTATGATTTGATTCTCTTACAAATAAGATAATATTTTTATTCTCTTTTTGGTGATTAATATAACTTAAACCTTTTGGATAATCTGGTTTAGTTGAGTTTTGAGATTGCCAATGGAATAATCTGTCATTTATTGCATAATCGTCATACATAGCTGTAGGGGAATATCTATCTTCTGTTTTTTCTAATGTTACAAATAAAAGTTCAGTATTTTTGTCTTTTATATTTAAAACACCTTCTCTACTACTTGATTTTTTTTGAAAACTGTTTTGTCCAAAACCTGATAAAATCTGTTCTCTTGTATATCTTGAATGTAGTTTTATTGGACAAAAATATGGTAAGTCTAAATCCCTTTCAATATGAGTGATTTTATCTATTAAAATTTCAATTACCTCTTTTAATTCCTTAATTAAGATTTTATTATTCCCTATATATTTTATTCCCTCATCTAAACTATTAAACTTATTTGGGTCTTGAAAGAAATCATAATAAAGCATCAAAAATGATTGTTTATTTTTTTCCATAATTTCTTTTGTAAAATCGAAATTATTATCTATAAGTTCTAAAATAAATTCAAAATAACTATGAGATCTTGTTAATAGCCATTTTTTAGAAATTGCTCTTATCAGTTCTTTTTCATTAACTTCATCAAAATCTTCTACAATATCAGCTTCATAACACAATTTAGAAAAACTATCTTTTTTATATAAATTTTCTAAAGAAAGATGATTTATCTTCGTAAAATTTCTAATTGTAAGTGGTAAAGTTGTCTGATTTTCATAATTTCTTATTTTTGATATTAATTTTCTTCTACCAAGTGTAGTTGCTTTTTTAATATTATTTAAAATATGTTCTTTAGCTTTTTTTTCTAAAACTATTAAACATCCTAAAGGTAAATGAGGAAATTCATTTTCTATTTCATCTTTTACACTATTAGAAGTTTTACCAATTAAGTTTCTAAATTTACCTTCAAAATCATATTCATCTCTAGCATTTCCAACAAAATCTAAAACAGTCAAGCACTCTTTGTTTTCAGTAAATCTAAGTCCCCTTCCTAATTGTTGTAAAAACACAGTTAAACTCTCAGTTGGACGTAAAAATAATATGGTATCAATTTGGGGAATGTCAACACCTTCATTAAAGATATCAACTACAAATAAATAGTTTATTTCTTTTTTTAACAATCTTGATTTCACATCATCTCTATTAGAACTTCCAATTATAAGGAAATCTGCTTTTAAACCAACTTCCTTAAATTTCTCACTCATAAACTTTGCGTGTTCTTGTGATACACAAAAGCCAATTGCCAAGACATCATTTATATCTGTTAGATATTCTTCACATTTTGTGATTATTTCACCAACTCTTTTTTCACTTAACAAAACATCATTTAGTTCACTAGTTTGATATTTTCCATTTTGCCATTTTATATTTTGTAAATCTACACTATCGCTAATCCCAAAATATTGGAAAGGACAAAGCAGTTTTCTATTTAATGCCTCAGGAAGTCTAATCTCAGAAGCTGTTACTCCACAAAAATCATCTAAAATATTTTCATTATCCATTCTCTCAGGTGTTGCAGTAAGACCTAAGAGAATATTAGCTTCATATTTTTGCAAAATTGGTCTATAACTTTTTGCAGCTATGTGATGTACTTCATCAATTATTATAAAATCATAATAGTTTTTTGTAAGAGAGAGTTTTTCAATATTATTTTGCAGAGTCTGAACAGAAGTAAATAAATACTCATAACTTAAAGGAGTAATTCCATCAACCCATAATTCACCAAAATTATTGTCTTTTAATATCGCTTGAAAAGTAGCTCTAGCTTGTATTAAAATTTCCTTTCTATGTGCTACAAATAGAAGTTTTGCACTTGGATTATTTTGTTTGAATCGTTTATAATCAAAAGCACTTATAACTGTTTTTCCAGTTCCTGTTGCAGCAACTAAAAGATTTTTGTAACGTTTATGAATCTCTCTTTGTACTTGAAGTTCTTCTAAAATTTCTTCTTGATAATGATGTGGTTTTATATCAAAGAAGGTTGAAAAATTATTTGTATCTTTTATGGAACCATTTTTTAGTGCCGTTTGAAGTTTTTGCTTTTTTTCTTGTGTAAAAACTTCAAATTCTTTATCTTCCCAATATGTTTCAAAAGTTTTTTGAAACTTTTTTATTATGTGCGAAATTTCTGAATTTGTTACTTTTAAATTCCATTCTAATCCACTTGTAAGTGCACTTTTTGAAATATTTGAAGAGCCTATATATCCCGTATGAAATCCCGTATCTCTAAAAAACAAATAAGATTTTGCATGCAATCTTTCATTTGCTGTATTATATGAAACTTTGATTTCAGTATTTGGTAAACTTGCTAAAAATTCAACCGCTTTTAAATCAGTTGCTCCCATATAAGAAGTAGTGATAATTTTTAATTGTTTTCCACTTTTTGTAAATTCTCTTAACTCTTTTTCAAATATTCTAATTCCTGACCACTTAATAAAAGAGACCAAAAAATATATTTTATCAGAGGAAAGTATCTCTTTTTTTATTTCACTTTCCAAAGAAACTCCAGCATTACTTCCCGTAAAAAGTTCACTTTGTGTAAGCCCTGTATATGGAGTAATTTCTTTAATATAAGTATCAAAATCTTTTATATGAGAATCAAGTTTTGGTATAACTGCTTTTAAAATAGAAGTATTAATATCAAGTAAATTATCTTTAAAGTCTTGCTTTTCTATTTCATTTTCAAGTAATAAGATTATTTTATTTATGATATTTATTTGTGTTTCAATACTATTTTCACCACTTATTAGATTTAATGAATGATTTATAAAGTCACTTATATATTGCGTTAAAAAAGTAGAGGCTTCTGATTTCTCAATAGTAGTAGTTTTATAATAGATGGTTTCTAAATCCAAAGAATTTAGTTTGTTTGAAATCAAATTATTTATAAGTTGTTCGTATAATCCATTTTTAAACATTTAGAATCCAATTATTTTTGTAAATTGAGTTTATCATATTTTTAATTTAACATATATATTAAATATGAAGTCTTTTTTCAAATATTATCAATTAGTATCATATTATTTAGTATATACCTTAAATTTAAAGTAAATATTAATTTTTATAGATATATAATTAAACATATTTAACTTATATACTAAATAAGAATACATATTAAGGTATTAAAATGGAATCTACTTCTACTAAAATAGGTAAAACTATAAAAATAAGAAGAAAAGAATTAAATCTTGAATTAAAAGATTTACAAGATTATTCGGGTGTTAATTATGTTTCAATATCTGAGATTGAAAATGGAAAAGCAAATCCTACGGTTAAGACACTTGAAAAACTTTTAGATGTACTAGGAATGGAATTAGATATCAAAGTGAAGATTAAATAATGCAAAGAGCAAAAGTTTTTAGAAATAGTATATTTACTGGTTTACTTACAAAGTTTGAAGAAAATAGCTATAGCTTTGTTTATGATAAAGAGTATTTAAATAAAGATATTGGAAAAGCTATTAGTTTAACATTCCCCTTACAAGAAGAAGAATTTACATCAAAAAACTTATTTCCTTTTTTTTATAATCTATTAGCAGAGGGTAAACTAAAAGATATACAATGTAAAGAGCTTAGAATTGATAAAAATGATGATTTTTCAAGGTTATTATTAACAACCAAAGAGAACACAATAGGTTCTATTACAATAGAAAAAGATGAGATATAAAGATGGAAGATAAGATATGTTTAGGCTGTTTAGCAGAAAATAAAAAACTAAGAAATAACTATTGTTCAAAGTGTATTAAAGAACTATTTAATGGAAAGGTACCAAATCCTTTAAATTTTGATAGAGTTGAATTTACTAAAAAAAGAGCAGAATTATCACCTAGAATGTCAATCTCTGGAGTACAAGATAAAATCTCCTTAGCTTTTGAAAAGAAAGATTTAATACCAACTGCAGCTAATGGAAGATATATATTAAAACCTATTACAAATGGAGATGGACATATTCAAAATGAAAAAGATATTGTGGCAAATGAACATCTATCAATGCTTATCTCAAAGAATATATTTAAAATTCCTACAGCTTGGTGTGGTTTGATTAGATTTAGTGATGGAGAGTTAGCTTACATAACAAAGAGATTTGATTATGATGAAGAAACAAACTTGAAATATGATCAAGAAGATTTTGCTGGAATTATGGGAATAACACCAGTAACTCATGGAGAAAACTATAAGTATGATGCTTGTAGTTATTTAGATTGTGCAAAGATGATAAAAAAATATGTAGCATCAAGTGTAGTATCACAAGAAGACTTTTTTAAAAGAATTATTCTAAATTATCTAATATGTAATGGTGATGCTCATATTAAAAATTTCTCTTTATATAGTAAAGTAGATTCTAGAGAATACTTTTTAACACCAAGTTATGATTTATTAAACACAAGATTTCATATAAATGAAAAATATGGAGATATGGCTATAGATTTATTAGATGATTATACTTCTACTTATGAAGCTTATGGTTACTATACTTATGATGATTTTAAAACTTTTGCTAAGTATATAGATTTACCTAAAATTAGATTTAATAAAATTATGAAATTTATTGAAGGCTCATATTTAGAAGTAGAAGATTTGATTGATAAATCTTTTTTAAGCTCTGAAGCAAAAGAGTTTTATAAGGAATCTTATAAAGATAGAATGAAAAGATTGAGGATTAAATAGTATAAAATATTTTTATACTATTTGTAACACTCTAAATCGTAACACTAATTTGTACTAAAATTATCAAATATATCTTGCATAACTTCTTTAAATAGGCATCTCACGTCACATAATTTTTTTAATATTTTATACTTTTTTCTGGAAAATACTTTCAATATTCTTATATTTTGGAGTTTTTATTAGTTATCAATTGCAATTACAACTATTTATTGTACATACAGGACATAGACTTTTTTTAGATACCTATATGTTTGTTTTTATAAATATTATATATAGTGTGAAATAGGTGTGAATCGATTTTTTAATAGACATAAAAAAAGCCCGACCTAAACACTGCAAACAGTAATTAAATCGGGCTTCTAGGTGGTACGCCTGGAGGGATTCGAACCCCCAACCGCCGGGGCCGAAACTTGAGAAATTAATTTTTCCAATATTTTACATTCTTTCCAATATTCCTCAAGGTACCATAAATAAGGGATTTATAGAAAATTAATGATATTGTATTTTAATTTATAATAACCTATAATTCCAATATTAGATAATTATAGATGGGAAATAGGTGGGAAAAATGAAAAGGATAAACACTCGATATTCTGGAGTATTCTATAGAGAAACAAAAACTAAAAATAGGATTGATAAAACATATTATATCAGATATAAAGATTTAAACAATAAAGATATTGAACAAAAAATAGGAAAACAATCAGAAGGAATAGATACTCATTATTGTAATAGATATAGAAATGAAATTATTACGAAACAAAGATTAGGAGAAGAACTTCCTAATCTTGCAAAAAATAAGAGAAGCACAAAAGTTTTATTAGATGATATAAAAGAAAAATATTTTGAGAATAGGAAAGAAGGCAGAAGTAAACAAAGTGATCTAGCATCATTTAAAAAACATTTGGAACCTTTTTTTAAAGATCTAAACCTTGAATTTGTCTCTAAAGAAGATATTAGAAGATTACAAAAAAACTTAAAAGAAAAGGAAAACCCAAGAGGTGAACCTTTATCAACTAAAACCATACATAACATACTTACAATTCTAAAATCTATAACTAATTTTGCATTAAACGAAGAATTATTAAAAAATGATTATAGAAAATATATTGAAATGGATTCAGTTAGAAATCAAAGAGATAGATATCTAAAAGAAGAAGAGATAAAAACTCTATATAACTATCTAAAAGATGATAAAAAACTTTTTCTTTTTTCAAAGATTGCTTTAACTACTGGAGCAAGATTAGCCTCAATACTTTTTATATCAAAAAAAGATATTGATTTTAGTAATAATTTAATTACACTATATGATCTAAAAAAAGATCAAGATGCAAGAGTATCTTATACAGCTTTTTTAACTGACGAATTATCTAGTCTATTAAAAGATTGGACTGTCAACCATGAATTAAACGATAAAATATTTAACAAGGATCCAAGCACTATTCAGAAACAAATGAGAATAGTTATAAATGATTTATTTAATAAAGGAATAGATCAAGATGATAGAAAAAATAGAGCAGTAGTTCATACTTTAAGACATACCTTTGCTTCTCATTTAGCAATTAATGGTACACCAATTTTTACTATTCAAAAATTGATGAATCACAGTGATATTAATATGACTATGAGATATGCTAAATTATCTCCTGAAAGTGGGAAGGATGCTATTCTCAATTTAAAGTTCTAAGTCTGTTTGTAATAAGATATATTATATTTTAAATTGTTCAGCCAGGTTTATCCAAATCACTTGCTATCAAAACTCAGTTAGAGTTACTAGCTGTTACTGAAACATATTTAAAAGAACCATATCAAATAGAATTGGTTGTAATTGGTAGTGATTAGTTGAATTTCAACTAATTCAACTAAATCTAATTATCTATATAAGCAACTCCATCACACCTATTAAATCAATTAGAAAGTTTTCCATTAGCTGAATATACTGATAATAGGCAAAGATTTATTTGATACTAAGTTCTCCATCTTTTAATTTAGAAAAAATATCTCCACCCATACTAAATTTACCTATATCATAAAACTCATACATATCATTTTTTATTGCTTTTATATTATTATTATCTATATGTCCAGCTAGAAAAGTTTTAAATATATCTTGAAAAGAAATTTCAATTTTTTGATGATTATTGTGTTTTTTATAATCTTCCATAAACTTTTGTATTTCATTACTTGAATACTTTGATAAAACATTATTAATATAACTTATATCGTAATAGTAACTGTATGTTTTATCATAGCCCATAAATAATACAAATTCTTTTTTAGAAGATTCATTTTTTAATTTTATATTAGCTAGCTTAGGAAAGGCAGAATATTGAATATACTCATTCGCAGCAATCGATATTACAGTATTTATTTTATTTATACTATTTATACTATTTTTATTTGTATCAGCTATTTGAGTAATAAAAAAGACCATAAATAAAAACAATACTAGCAATGAATAAGTTAATGAGTATAAATATATATATTTAGTTGAGAAAAAAGATTTAATCATAGGTACTAAATCGAAATGGAGCCTTTTTATTGTAATTTTTTCATAAAGTATCTCATGATATTCATTTTTTGTATTACATAAGACTAACTTTTTTATAACTCTAAAGACTTTGCTAAAAATGTAAAAGCCATAAACTGTGAAAAAAAATATAATTAATAAATAAACTGGAATAAATAATATTCCTCCAATAAAAAATGAAAGTAAATTATCAAAAAGTATATTTATTGTCTCATTTAATAAATATATTACCGTTGTAGTTATTGTCGAAATATCAATTAAGGATTCAACTAAACCTATTTTTTTTATTAAATAAATATATACATTGGCAGGAATTAAAATAAATATAAATATTGGCAATATTTTACTATATAGAAATGTAAGAAGTTTCTTTGAACTACCCAAAAAGTTCTCATTATTAGTACTTGTTATATCTGGTAAATATAGTTTTTGTTCTAAAGAAAAGATCAAGTCTTCATTTTCTTGAATAATAGGGACAATAAATATTTTAAAGGATAAGTTAGCATCAAAATTTAAATATTTATTGATTTTTTTAACTATGACAGATCTTCTTGACAATATGATATCAGCATTAATATCAACATTTGAATAAGTTGAATAATCTAAATATTCATTTGTATCATTATCGTATACTCCAAAATAAATCATCAGTTT
Source organism: Poseidonibacter parvus (assembly GCF_001956695.1). Taxonomy (NCBI): domain Bacteria; kingdom Pseudomonadati; phylum Campylobacterota; class Epsilonproteobacteria; order Campylobacterales; family Arcobacteraceae; genus Poseidonibacter; species Poseidonibacter parvus. The sequence goes on along the minus strand of NZ_CP019070.1, from coordinate 118,580 downwards.
TTCTACATTTTTAGCTTCTTTAAAAAAACCAAAGTCTTTAAGTTCAAGTTTTAAAGTTACCACATTATATTCAGAATCCTTAGTAATACAATCTTTTATCTCATCTTTTGTTTTATTATTAAAATACTCTTTTTTCTTCTCAAATAGTTCATTAAGTTCTTTATCATTAATCAATACAGGATCCTTATTATAAATATTTTTAATTCAATATGTATCATTTCTGTTGAACAATTACATTGTGAATAAATTCAAGATAGTAAAAACTTTCAATTAATTTATTAATGACAGTCTTTTACACATCTTGCCTTTTTCTTCTAATGCATTATATGTCACTTTATCTCAATTTTACTTACTTGATTAATTTTTAAGTTATATATAAGTAAAATAACCTTAAATCTATTAAAAAGACATTAAAGGACATTAATTATGCAAAGAGGTACTGCTAAAGTTCAATTTTTTAGTAATTATGATTATATTAAAGATTTGTATTATAAAAGAGGACTTGTTGTTGCCAAACATTTATATGAACTACTCAAAAAAGAAGAAATAATTTCTATGTCTTATAAACAATTTAATAGATATTTTCAAGAATTTATTTTTAATAAAGATAAAAGATTTTCTATCTCTAACATTGTACAAAATAAAACTGCAGAACTAAAAGAAACAGATAAAACTCCAAAAATAAAAAAAATTGTAATTGGAGATAAAAAACATAAGCCATATAATCCACATACTAGAGAAATTAATCCAGAAGATATTTTATAACTTATATTTCATATATATGCTAAATATGAAATATTCTCTTAAATATTCATAATGGAAACAATACTATTTAGTATATATACTAAAACTAAAGCAAATATTTATTTTAGAAGCTATATAATTGGTCATATTTAACTTATATACTAAATAGAAATATATATTAAGGTATTAAAATGGAAGCTACCTCTACTAAAATAGGTAAGACTATTAAAAAAAGAAGAAAAGAATTAAATCTTGAATTAAAAGATTTACAAGATTATTCGGGTGTTAATTATGTTTCAATATCTGAGATTGAAAATGGAAAAGCAAATCCTACAATTAAAACACTAGAAAAACTTTTAGATGTATTAGGAATGGAATTGGATATCAAAGTGAAGATTAAATAATGCAAAGAGCAAAAGTTTTTAGAAATAGTATATTTACTGGTTTACTTACAAAACTTGATGAAAATAGCTATAGTTTTGTTTATAACAAAGAGTATTTAAGTAAAGATAATTCAAAAGCTATTAGTCTTACATTTCCATTACAAGAAGAGGAGTTTACCTCAAAGAATTTATTTCCTTTTTTTTATAATTTATTAGCAGAAGGTAAATTAAAAGATATTCAATGCAAAGAACTTAGAATTGATAAAAATGATGATTTTTCAAGATTACTATTAACAACAAAAGAGAACACAATAGGTTCTATTACAATAGAAAAAGATGAGATATAAAAATGGAAGATAAGATATGTTTAGGCTGCTTAGCAGCAAATAAGAAATTACGGAATAACTATTGTTCAAAATGTATTAAAGAACTATTTAATGGGAATGTACCAAATCCTTTAAATTTTGACAGAATTGAATTTACTAAAAAAAGAGCAGAACTATCTCCTAGAATGTCAATCTCTGGAGTACAAGATAAAATCTCCTTAACTTTTGAAAAAAAAGATTTAATACCAACGGCAAGTAATGGTAAATATATATTAAAACCTATTACTAATGGGGATGGACATATTCAAAATGAAAAAGATATTGTGGCAAATGAACATTTATCAATGCTTATTTCAAAGAGTATATTTAAAATTCCTACAGCTTCATGTGGTTTGATTAGGTTTAGTGATGGAGAGTTAGCTTATATAACAAAAAGATTTGATTATGATGAAGAAACAAACTTGAAATATGATCAAGAAGATTTTGCAGGAATTATGGGAATAACACCAGTAACTCATGGAGAAAATTATAAATATGATGCTTGTAGTTATTTAGATTGTGCAAAGATGATAAAACAGCATGTAGCAACTAGTATAGTATCACAAGAAGATTTTTTCAAAAGAATTATTTTAAATTATCTAATATGTAATGGCGATGCTCATCTTAAAAACTTTTCTTTGTATAGTAAAGCAGATTCTAATGAATACTTTTTAACACCAAGTTATGATTTATTAAACACAAGATTTCATATAAATGAAAAATATGGAGATATGGCAATAGATTTATTAGATGATTATACAGAAACATATGAAGCATATGGTTACTATACTTATGATGATTTTAAAACTTTTGCTAAGTATATAGATTTACCTGAAATAAGATTTAATAAAATTATAAAATTTATTGAAGATTCATATTTAGAGGTAAAAGATTTGATTGATAAATCTTTTTTAAGTCCTAAAGCAAAAGAGTTTTATAAAGAATCTTATAAAGATAGGATGAAAAGATTGAGGATTAAGTAGTATAAAATATTTTTATACTATTTCTAACACTTCAAATCGTAGCACTAATTTGTACTAAAATTATCAAATATATCTTACATAACTTCTTTAAATGGGTATCTACAGACACATAGTTTTTTTGATATAAATTTGACAATCTTGTCTCCTAAATTATAGTCCAATTACTTTTCCAATAATCAATATCAAAGTTCCCATATTCCTCATAATATTTAATTAAATCATCAAAAAATTTCTTTTTTATTTTTTGGATATCATTTTTATTATTAATTTTGTTCCATAAAACATTTGAAAATGCAATGTTATTCAAATCTTTACAATGATACATAAATCTTTTTCTCTCAAATTTTTCAAATGGATTTGCCAAAATATTTTGTTTAACTTTTGAGTTATTATCTATAAAGTCTTGCTTTTCAAAAGGACTTTTACTTCTATCCATTTTCAAGTTTTTATCTATTCTATATTGGTAAAATTTCTTAAATTCCATAACTAAATCATCTAAAGTTGATTCTCCATTATGGTCAATAGTTTGTAGAAATGATAAAATAAAAATCATTTTATAAGAAAGAGAATAAGTTCCTTCATTGATAAACTCAAAAAAATCTTCATATATGGTTTCATCATTATGAACCTTTAACTTTTTATTTTTCCTTATCTCTTCAATTTTAGAAGGGTGATAATAGTTTAGAAATTGTTTACCTATAGAAATTTGAACATCTGGAGTAACTTCATTTTTCTTTACCCAAGAACGTAATGTTCCTGTTGAGATAAAAAGTTCTCTTGCTAGTTGTTCATCACTAAGGTAATCAGCATATTTCTCCTCAAAAGTAAAAATATCTATATATTCAAGTTTTCTCTCTTCTTCATAAAGTCCCTCAAGTAAAATTTCTTCATAGGATAATTTATTTGGATTTAACATATTTGCCCAAGGTTTGTATTCAGATATTCCTAGTAATGAATGAATAGACCAAGGAGTATTTTTAAATGTTCCTACCCCTCCATAGTTATCAACAACATCAATTACATAAAGTGCTTCTTTTCCTTTATGTTTTCTTGTGCCTCGTCCTAACTGTTGTGCATATAAGACTTTAGACATAGTGGGTCTTGCCATAACTATAATTGAAGTTCTTGGAGAATCCCATCCTTCATTAAGTAATGAACAAGTTGTTAAAAATTGGATTTCTCCATTTTGATATTCTTCAATATACTTTTGTGAATTATTATCATTTCCACTTACGGCTTTACATGATATTTCATTGTCTTGTAGAAGTTTTGCTACTTTTTTGGCATGTGCAACTGAAACACAAAAAATCAATCCTGATTTAAAAGGCATAGTTTTATCAACAAAATACTTTTTTAGCACATCAACAATAAGTTGGTCTCTTGATGGTGTAATTACTGTTTTTTGTAAATCAGTTGAAGAATAGTCTTTTCCATTAAATCTAACTTCTGATAAGTCAATATTACTTTTAACTCTAAAAGCTTTTATTGGAGCTAGAATATCTTGTTTAATTGCTTCAACCAATGTTAGGTTTGATTCATATTTTCCAAATATTTCAGCCAAACTTTTTTCATCAAGTCGCTTATCTGTTGCTGTTAAACCTAAAAGCATTTGAGGATTAAAATATTGAATAACTTTTTGTAAAGTTGGTGCAACGGCATGATGAGCTTCATCAACTGCAATATAGTCAAAATCTAAACTGTTGAATTTTTGATAATATCTACTCATCCAAGAATATGTTTGTATTAAGATTTGGGAGTTTTTCTCTTCACCAATTAATACTTTTACATGTAATTCATTTTCAAATCTATAATTTACTTTCTTTATAGTGTCTATTTTTAACTGTTTTGTGGGAACTAAAATCAAAACTTTTAAATATTTGTCTTTTTTATACTGTTCTATCAAATCAGCAATTAAAATTTCAGTTTTACCCGTACCTGTTGGAAGAACAACTAAAAAGTTTTTTTCTCCGTTTTCTCTTCTTTGTTCAAGTTCTTTAAGTGAATCAATTTGATGACTTAAAAGTGTAATTTCTCTTGAAATTGAAAGCTTTTGTAAATCTAGTAAATCTTCAAGATCACCGATATATTTTTTTACTTCATCGTAAAAATTATCAGTTGTTTTCATTCCCTCTAATGACCAACGAAAAACTTTAAATCCATAAGCTACTAAAGAATTTTGTTTATGTAGTTGAGATTTATATTTAGTTTTTCCAGTAATTATTGGATGATGATAAGTTTCACCATTTTTTTCTATTGCAATATTATAATCTTTATGTTGTATTAGATAGTCAACCCATCTTGTCTGACCATCAAAATCAATAATAGGAAACTCTCTTCTTATTTTTGACAAAGACTCTCTACCATAACATTCAATAAAAGCTGACTCAAAATAAGCCTCTGGCAGTGTTGGATCAATTTCTTTTAATTCTCTATTTACTCCACTTTGTTTTATTTTATCTTCGTTAAAATCATTGTTTTGAATATGTGAATAAATAACTTTGAACTCTTCAAAATCTTTTTCATCATCTATCAAAAATCTATAACATGAATCATATTTAAACATTAAAGAGTTCTGCTCTTTTGTATACTCATTGTATTTAAAAGCATTTGACTTATCACAGATTTGATAATCAATCATAATTGCATTATTATTTGAGTTAATTAATAAAAAACCTCTCAGTAGCTCTTTTTCAAATTTAAACGTAGGTTTTAAAAAATCTATAACATTTGTTTTAATAATTTCTATATTCATATTATTTCTGAGCTACTAAAGTAAGCCACTCAATGCCATTTCTATTGAGTCCATCTTTATTTCTTTTTGTTTCAATGATTTTGAATCCTGAATCTTCACAAATTTTAATCCACTCTTCAAAATTCAATACTAAAAAGAACCTTCCTTTTTCATCAAACCCATTCTTATCAATATCATCTCTAAATAAAGAAATAGACATTAAAAATTTTCCATTTTGATTTAATAAATTATATATTTTTAGGATGGTTTTTTTTATATCAGTTTTTGTTAAATGCATTAATGTAGCAATTGAATAAATTCCATCAAATTCTCTATCAAATTGTAAATCATTTGGTAAAATTTTTTGAAATAGTTTCCCCAATAATTCAGGATGAATATTTTTTGCTTCCTCTATCATATTTGATGAGCCATCAATTCCTATAATATTATAGTTATGTTTCGTCATAAACATAGCATCACGTCCTGAACCACAACCAATTTCAAGTAATTGTGATTTTTTTGTAAAAGTGTTTATTAAAAAATCTTGTAAGTCACTTATATCAGCTGATTCATATCGAGAAATTAGAGAATTTGCATTTTTTTCATAATAATTGATTGTATTCTTCATGTTCTATCATCCAAAGATAATGTTTTTGATTCTATCATTATTATTCCTCTATTTGTTTTTTTCACAAATTTGCTTTATGATTTCATATACCCATAGTGTCGTACTTTGTGTATCTTTTAAAATTTTATCATACATTTTATAATCAATTTGCTCTTTGATTTTATGAATCGTTTTAGAAGTTATATGATCTTTGCCTAAAGCTTTTAATGATTGAACAATTAAAGAACTCTCTTTATATTTAAAACCAATGTCTTTTAAAGCTGACTTTTTAAATTCTAGAGTTATGTTCTCTAGTATTTTATACCTTTTATTTGGTCCATCTGAAAGATAAATATATTTTGCTTGTATTTGTGTTGAAAGATCTAAAAGATTTAAAGCACTATCTCCAGAAACTTCTATTCTCCAATTAAATTTTCTAGCATATGCACGAGCTACTTGATAAATATCTGGGCTTAACTCTTTTTGCAAGAAATCACTATATTTAGGATAGTCATAAATACCTCTAGCTATTCTTCTGATTCTTTTATTTTTTGATAAATCAGATAAAGTACTATCTATTTGTTGTCTATCAAATTTCTTTATCAAATCACTTGATGAGAATGCCCATCCCCTACCGTGACCAGATATGAAATAAAATACCTTTTCATAGAGCTTCATAGTATTTTCCTATTAGTATATTTCCAGAAAAAAGTATATCTTTTTCTGGATCTCAAGTTTATTAAATATTAATTATATAGTTTATAGCTAGTAAAAATTCCCAAATATATCAATTATGTATTTAAAAAAATCGTATTTTTGTATTTTTTTTGTCAAAATTTTATTTTTAAGAATGAGTTTCTATCTTTTTGTATAAATTTAAACACACTTAGTAACAATATAGCCAATACTTAGGAACAGTACTAGCTATACTTTTAGTAATGTCTTATTACCAAGTTAGTAATAAAATCATTATGAACTAACACTTAAAATAAAAACGTAATAGATTTAGTAAGAATAACTATTTTCATTCTTTTTATTATATATATTTTTAATAACTTGCATTTTTTCATCTTTAAATTTAACATCTAAATTATACTTTTGTACAGTTTTGATTACTTCTCGTTTAAAGTCTTCCGTTCCTGTAATATCTAAATCCTTTCCATATTTAGCTATTGCTATTTTTAAAACATTTAGAACTTCATTTGATTTGTTATTATTTATATTTATTTTTAAATAATTACCTTTGTCTATGACCTTACTTTCGTCATTAAGTCTATAGGTTATGGATCCATCTTTATTAATTAATTTATCACCAAAAGAAAAAATTTGATTATTCATCTTTCCACTTATTGCTGCAAAAGTGTTTTCCTTAGGTTTAATTTCTGGTTTAGTTCTTCTCAACGATTCAAGGGCCATTTTATTGCCAGTTAAAGATTTATTTATAAGATAATCTTTATATGAAAGCTTTTTATACTTTGAATATATTTCTAATCTTTGCTCTTTAAATTGGACTTGATAAGTACTTAACTCTTTCTTTCTAGATTCATTAATCATTTTATAAATTTTTTGTTTCTCTTGTCTAGAGATAGTTCTATCTTTCATAGTTTTTTCTCTGTGTATTTGCCACTTTTTTTTGACATTCAATTTATATAATTCTCTTTGTTGCTTTTCTTTTACTAATAATATTTCTTTTTCCTGGAGTTTTATTTTTTCAAACTCTCTATATTCATCCCAAAGATTTGATTTAAGATTAGTTTTTAGTTCAAACTTATGTATAGGTTCTATTTTGTCTATAATTGTTTTTAAAGCCTCTTTATCTTTTTCTCCATATCTTTTATCTAATTTAGCTTTTGAAAGCTCTCTGCTTATATCTGATGCTTTTATGAATAGTTTTCTTGATCTACTTGATATTACATTTCCATTTCCTCGATCTTTTAGCTCTAGATCATATTTGGCCAAAGTTTTATATAGATCTTTCCAGGTAGTTTTATCATCAGCTAAAACTTTTTTAATCTCAGCTGCAGCATTTTCTTTTACCCAATCTTTAAAATTAACTATTCCTGTATGAATAGTTTTATCATCCATATCATTCTTTTTTTCTTCAAGAGTTTTTCTAACATGATTTGTAATTTTTAAATTATGTTTTATTTCCAGTTCTCCAGCTTTCCTTTGTAGTGTTAACTTATCAAAAGGTAGATTTTTAATCTTGTGAGTTATTGGATCTATTAAATTAACTGCAATATGCATATGCTTATAATTAGTATTACTATGAATAACACTCAATCTTTGACAATCTTCAAGTCCTATTGATTGTAAAAGTTCCTTTTCAATATCTTGAATTATCTCATCACTTGGATTCTCATCTTCTTGAAAAGAAACAATCAAATGATAAGTTTTATCTTGTTTTACTCTTTGATTCAAAGATTGTGTATTTTCAATCTCTAGAATGTTGTGAGCTATTTCCGTATAACTACAATTTGAGAAATAATAAGTTTCTACTTTTTCCATATTGTTTCTTAGATCTAATATATAATTTGCTAAAGCTTTATAACTTGATTTTGTAGCTTTTTTTGCAGCTACCTTTTTAACTATCATGCTTGTTTCTGCATTATTTTTAATGCTTCATTTTTTAATATTAACTTTAGTCTTTCTATATCATTTACAAGATTGTCTATATCTTTGTAAGTTCTAGTGTTACTAAAGTCATGTTTATCTGCTCTATTATCCTCTAACCACATTTTAAAAAGACCTCCTAATCTTCCCATATCTGCATTTACTTTTAAAAGATTAGCAGCTGCTTTTTCATCAACAATAGATTTTATAGAATAATTAAGACCTAATGATCTTAAATATCCTGGGATTTTTAGTCCATGTTTATTAGAGTTTAAAACCAAGTTTTCTTGCTCATTTTGATTAACTCTAACCGTTATTTTTATATCTCTTCTTTGGTTTTGATTTAAAGGTCTTCTCATATTAATCTTTCACTACTTGATGATCACTTTTTTGATGATTTAATTGCATTGTTAAAATCATTTTTATCCTTTTCTCATAAAACATTTGATGCTAACTTTTTAAAGTCTGCAAAATCTTTTATTTGAATTAGAATATTTCCCTCTTTCATATGAATTTTTAAATAATCATTATCTTCAAAACTAACATCAATAATTTGTCCATTTAATTTCTTATAATTTATTTCTTCACCTATAATACTTTTAATAGATTCTTTTTTATCCCATACTAAGTAATCTTCAAAATTTTCAAGTGTCATTTTTTGATTATTCATCAGATTACTATAAATCTTTTTCTTATGTAATCTTTCACTTTTCTTAGGAACTAGTCCATCATTTTTTATAAATTTATAAAATAATTCAAACTTTGAATTTTTAAATTCATTTGTATATTTCATTCTTCTTCCTCTTCTTTATGAATATTGTTATATATATTCTTATTGTGTAAAGAATCTTTACACCCTGCTGTAAACTTTCTTTACACCTTAATGTCAAGTTTCTTTACACCCTGTTTGATTTTTTCATTTGAAATGTGACAAATTCGTCATACCATAATTGGGTTGTTCGTATATACTTTGTTTCATTATGAATCTCAACTAAATTACTTTTAACTAGTTTTTTAACTATAGTAATTACAGATTGTCTACTCACACCAAAGAATATCCCAATTTTCTCTCTACTTGCATAACACCAACCTGGACAAATTGAGGAAGGATTATTTGATAAATTATAAATAGCATCTGCTATACAATAATCATTATTTGATAAATTAAATTTTATCCTGGGATCATGTTGAATCGTTGTAAAACCTAGTTTTACTTTTTCATTTTTACTATTCATTTTTAACCTTATTTATTTAACCAATAAGATATTTATGATAATATTTTATATCATCTTACTGATGGTATTAGTCCACTTTTGACTGTTTGCCAAAACTCTATAAGTGGACAACTATACTGTTTTTACAGTATTATTTAAAAACTCTACAATTGAACTCTTTGTATAAAGAATTCGTCCACGCTTTCCACTATTTATTTTTTTGTAGGAAGGACCAATTCCCGCAGATCTCCAATTTTCTAGACTGCTTGATGATACTCCTAATATTTGAGCTGTCTGTTTTTGATTTAAACAGACTAATGTTTTAAAACTTGGGTCAATTGCATCTATATCCGAAATTTCCATATTTATTCTCCTTTTATTAATAACTTACTATAATAAGTTAACAATATACTTTATTCCAATAAACGGAATATTAAAGGAATTTTTCCATTTATAAGCTTTTAAATTGCTTAATTATAGTTTATTGTATTAAGGATTTTTATGAATGCATCACGATTAATTGATAGGCTTATGTCATATTATAATGTTCACACAATTTCTGAACTGTCAAATATATTAAATATAGGACAACCTGCAATTTCAAAATGGAAAAAAAACAATTCAATTAAAACAATAAAAAATAAATTACTAGAACTTGGTATCTATGATGAAATTATTAAAAAAGAAGAAATAGATTTAATAAATGAAGAAGTATTAAGTTTTTTTGATTTGATACTTGATCACACTAAATATCAGTTAAGAGATAAAATAAAGAGCTATACGGATGGTTCATTTTTTGACTGGGCAAATAAGATGATTCCAAAAAAATATTTACAAAATATTCTTAAAGATATATCAGAAGAAAAAAGCAACTTCACAGTATTCAATTCTAAAGATGAGTTAATATCAAGGATTAAGGGTATTGAAGTAACTCTAATTAATAAAAATAATAAAGTGCAATTGAGTAATTTTATTGAAAATAGTTTATCTAAAATTGAATGTTATGTTTTAATACAAGAACATGAAGAAATTATGAATTATAAAGGCTTCTGGAAATAGATACAAAGAGCATTTATGTACTCCTTATCTTTTAAGAATAGTAGAGATACTATATTTGTAGTATCTCTTATATAAATTCTCTTGGTAGGATTCCTATTACAAGTAGTTTAAACTTAAATATGTTCTCAATCTACGATAGCTTTATAGCTCAACTTACGATGCTTTTAATTCAATCATTATAAATTCTAAGTTTTTATAGACGATAAAATCATACTTTATTATGTAGATATATGTGCTGAATGTGAAGGGATTAAATCTTTCATGATTTAGAATCTTTACGGAGTAGTTTAATATAAAACCCTAGTCAAACCGAGGACTAGGGAAAACTGTAATTGCCGTTACGTTTTATTTTTCACATTAATTAATGTGTTACAGCCATATATAAATAGACTGTAAATATCACTGCATAGCATGCTGCGATAATAATATAAGGAACATTAAAGTTCACTGCTAGAAAACTTGTAAACAAGGCTCACCTCCTTTGTAAGATAAGTCACTCAAAAGAGAGCAACTGTGCAAATATGCACTGTCCTACATTTCCACACCTGAAAGATGCAGTATTATCAGCGATGAAGTGCTTAACGGCCATGTTCGGAATGGGTATGGGTGTATCCACAACTCTAAAAACACATATTTTTAGGCAAAAAAAAACCCAAGCACTAGACTTGGGTTACACAGTATTCTTGTTTGTTTCTAGCTAAACTTGAATATTCCATTTTGAGTTCTCGGCAAAAAACTCACAGAACGGAACTAACATGAACTACCAGAGAGATAATTCAACAAAAACACGAATGTGTTCTTTATGAAATATCCTTTGTTTTAGAGGTTATCTTCAAATTAGACAAAAATTATATCATATATAATACAAAGTGTCAAGTGATTTCACTTGTTCTTATAGCGACTTAAAAATGCTGCTACTTGGAAACCTTTACGAAAACCCTGAACTATTAAAGAAATAATATGACTCAAAATCCAACACTGACAATAATAATAATAGGAACAATCATCTTTTTTACAATCCTAAATTTATATTCTAGATTTAGAAGTAAAAAAAGGAGATGGAAAGATTGGGAAAAGAAAGAGTTTAAATAAAATAAATTACAATTAGTAATAAAATAAAAACCCAATTCAAATCATAAATGCATAAATTCTAGAAGTAAGGTGTTAAGAAGGGTTAACTAGATATTAGATATCCCTTTTCACCACAAAATAGGAAAATATTTATGAAAAAATTCACGCAGTTACCCCTAAAAGAACGATATCAAATATCTGCTTATATTAAAGTTGGATATACCCAAAATGACATAGCAAAAATATTAGATAAATCTCAATCAACAATAAGTAGAGAGATTAGCAGAGATAGTAAATATAATAAATATCAAGCTGAAGTTTCTGAGCAATTAACCTTTACTAGACACAATAAGAAAAACAAATTTGTAAAACTCACCAAAAAGGTTAAAATTTATATTCAAGAGAAACTAAAATTAGATTGGTCTCCAGAACAGATATCAGGTGTTATGAAAAAACAAAAGCTTTCATATACAGTATCTTATGAAACTATATATCAATACATTTACCATAACAAAAGTTGTGGAGGAAGATTATATTTTAAGCTAAGACATAAAAATAAAAAGTATCACAAAAGAAGTAATGATTACAATACTAGAGGTATTATTAAGAATAGAATTTCTATAGATAAAAGACCTAAAGTTGTGGAGAAGGAATCAAGAACTGAAATTGTAAATATACAAAATCGTCTAAACAATAGACCTAGAAAAGTTCTTGGCTATAAAACTCCAAATGAGATATTTTTTAAGATTTTACAAAGGAAATTAGCAGCATAATTTTAGATTGGTGTTGCACTTCTAAGTTGAATAGGCGTTATTTAAATTTTTAATTTATAGATCTTTTTAACCTAAAAAACTAGATGTCTCAAAGTACGATACTTTTAGAAAGAAATTTATAAAGGTGGGATTTAGGTGGGAATTTAGATATTTTGACAAATAAAAAAAGCCCGACCTAAACACTGTAAACAGCGATTAAATCGGGCTTCTAAATGGTACGCCTGGAGGGATTCGAACCCCCAACCGCCGGGGCCGAAACCCAGTGCTCTATCCAGTTGAGCCACAGACGCGCTTTAAATAAGGAAAGAATATTACCACATAAAAACTTAGATACCTTTTATGTTATAAAAATTCTTTCTTTTTTAGTAAAAAATATTATCTAACACAATCAATATAAAAAATACAATTCCTAAGTAGCCATTAACAGTGAAAAAGGCTTTATCTATTTTTGTAAAATCTTTATTTACTAAATAATGTTCATAACTTAGCATCAGTGCACTTATTATTACTGCTAAATATGCAAAAAATGAGCTCTCTGAGTTTATTACAAATAATAACCAAAAAACTACTGTAAAAAAATGAAATACTTTTGATATTAGCATTGTCTTTTTAGCACCAAATTTTGAAGGGATTGAGTGAAGATTTAATTTTTTATCTACTTCGATATCTTGTAAAGAATAAAGTAAATCAAACCCAGCAACCCAAAACATAACTCCAATACTAAGAAATACAGACCATAAAGGAATAGTTTCTAATACTGTTACAACACCTGCTATTGGTGCAAGTCCTAGAGATATACCTAATATTATATGTGCAAGATATGAAAACCTTTTAAAATAAGAATAAGAGCCAATAACAAATAAAATAGGTAAAGATAAATATAACGCTAAATCATTAACAAAATATGCGATTAGAATAAATCCTAATGCATTTGCAATTGTAAATATTAACATAGAAGAAGCCGAAATCCTTCCATCTACATTTGGTCTATTCACAGTTCTTGGATTTAAAGCATCTATATCTCTATCCATATATCTATTAAATCCCATTGCAAAATTTCTTGCAGTAAGCGCGGCTAAAATACCAAGTATCATTAATTTAAATCCAAACCAACCATTTGCAGCAACAACCATAGCAATAAAAATAAAAGGTAGTGAAAATATCGAATGTTTGAACATTACTAGTTCATTAAAATCATTAAGTTTTTTTAAGAGTTTTTCCATAAAAGAATTTTAGCTAAGAATAATAAAAAAATAAATAAAGACGCTAGTTTGTCTTTATTTATTTAAGAGTTTTATTGCTCGTTATATTTAATAGTTGCAATTCTTGATTTTTCACTTGCAATGTAGTTTGATAATTCAGCAGCTGTATTAAATACTTCACCAATTACTCTTCTATTTTGTGCAGCACCAGATTCAGTGTTGTTGTTGTATAAAGGAGATGATTCACCAAATCCCATAGCTCTTACTTTTGATGGGCTAACACCTAATCTAATTAATTCTGATCTAACTTTTGTAGCTCTTTTTGATGATAAATCATAGTTATATTTAGCGCCTGCTAAAGAACTTGTATGTCCTTCAATAAGTGTGTATAAATCAGTTTCTTTTAAAAATTGTGCATATTCTCTGATTTCTTTCATTTCTGAAGAATTAGAATATACAGTAGATGCATTTTTAAACTGAACATTTAAGTCCTTTACCATTACACAATCAGCAGCACTTAAAGATGCAGCTCCAATTAATCCAACTAATGTTGATACAATAATTTTTTTCAATTTATTCTCCTCGAATTTTAATAAGTTAACGAATAGTAACATAACTTTTATAAATTTTAAAGTAATGTTTATAATTATTCAGCTAAGATTTATAAATAAAAAATTTTAAAGGGATAAAATGTCAAATTATTTAAGAAATTCTGCAATACTAGCAACTGCTGCTGTTATTGGGATGACTGGATGTTCATCTAAAGATACAATGGGTACATCATCTGATAAAGTAATGCAATTACAAAAAGAAATTGAAGCACAAAATGCGAAAATTTCTCAATTAGAGATGGATAAAACAAAAGCATTAAGTTCAATTAATGCAATGAATGCTGAATCTAAAGATTCAAATGCTGTAAGTAATTCATTAGTACCTGCGAATGCAAAAGCTGGTGAGTGTTACGCAAAGGTTTTAGTTCCTGCAAAATATGAAACTAAAAATATTCAAAAAATGTTAAAAGAAGCAAGAACTAATATTTCAATTACTCCTGCAACTTATAAAGTAGTTGAAAAGAAAGTTACTATTAGAGAAGCTTCTACAAAATTAGTAGCAGTTCCTGCGACTTATAAAACTGTTACTGAAAAGATTTTAATTAAGCCAGAAACAACTAAGTTAGTTGTAGTACCTGCAACTTACAAAAAAGCTAATCAAAATGTAATGGCATCTGCTGAAACTTCAAGAATTGTTACAGTACCTGCAACTTATAAAACAGTTAAAGAAACTATTATGGTTGAGCCAGAAAAAACTAAATTAGTTACAGTTCCAGCTACTTATAAAACTATGTCTGAAAAGATTTTAGTTAAGCCTGCATATACTGCATGGAAAAAAGGTAGAGGTGAAATTGAAAAAGTTGATAACTCAACTGGAGATATTTTATGTTTAATTGAATATCCAGCTGAATATAAAACACTTACTTCAAAAGTAATTGATAAACCTGCAACAACTAGAGAAGTTAAAACTCCAGCTGTTTACAGAACTGTAGAAAGAAGAGTTGTTGCAACTCCTGCTACTACTAAAGAAATCAAAATTCCAGCAACATATAAAAATGTTCCAACTCAAGTAATTGCAACTCCTGCTACTACTAGAAAAATTGTTATTCCAGCTGTTTACAAAATGGTAACTAAAAAAGTTGTTGCAACTCCTGCTACTACTAAAGAAGTTAAAATTCCAGCTGTATGCAAAATGGTTAAAACTAGAGTTGTTGCAACTCCAGCAAAAGAAATGAAAACTAACATTCCAGCTGTTTATACAAATGTACCAACAAAAGTTAAAGTTGCAGATTCTTACCTTAAATGGCAAGGAATTCTTTGTGAAACAAATACAACTTCTGATGTAGTTTCAAATTTACAAAGAGCATTAAAAGCTAAAAACTTTAACATCACTAAAATTGATGGTGTTTATGGTTCAGAAACAAAAGCTGCTGTTAACGCTTACCAAAAAGCTAACAAATTAAATGAAGGTGCTCTTACTTTAAAGACTTTAAAATCTTTAGGTTTATAGTATCCCAAAAACAAAAAGCAGTAATGCTTTTTGTTTTAATCTAACATTACAAAGAAAGAACTTTATGAAATTCCTTAAACCTACAATACTTATAATAAGTATTACAATATTATTTACTGCATGTGCATCAAAAGTACAAACTCATGTTGTAGAATCTGAAAAAGAAAATGTTTCAACATTATTAAAAAAACTAATAAAAAAAGAACAAGAAATAAATAAATTAAACCAGAAAATAGAAGACTGCAAAGAAACTCAAAAATCTAAATAATATTGCTTTCACTAAAAATTAGCTAAAATTTGCCAATGAAAGAAATAGCAATAATTGGCTCAACTGCCTCTGGTAAAACTGGTTTATCCTTAGAAATAGCACAAAAAACAAACTCTATTATACTCTCACTAGATTCATTATCTGTATATAAAGAAATAGATATAGCGTCTGCAAAACCTTTAAAAGAAGAAAGAGGGGATATTATTCATTTTGGAATAGATGAAGTTTATCCCAATGTTGAGTATGATGTAATGCAATTTATTGATTGTTATAAAAAAGCTAAAAACTATGCTTTACAAAACAATAAAAACTTAATCATCGTTGGTGGAACTGGTTTTTATTTAAAAGCACTTATTGAAGGCTTATCTACAGGTGTAAACTCAAAAGTAAAACTTGATAGCAATGTTGGTGAAGTTTATGATTTACTATATTCAAAAGATGAAGATTATATGTCTAAAATCAAAAGAAATGATAAATATAGAGTTGAAAAAGCCTATGCCATTTATAAAGAAACAAATTTAACTCCTAGTGAATACTTTATTCAAAATCCTAAAACTCCTATAGTAAAAGATTTAAAACTTTTTGAAATACTTTGGGAAAAAGAAGATTTAAGAAAAAGAATTAATCAAAGAACAAAAATGATGATAGATGATGGAATCATTGATGAAGTAATTTATCTAGAAAAAAAATATACAAGAAAACCAAATGCCATGTCTTCAATTGGAATTATTGAAACACTAGAGTTTTTAGATGGAAAATTAAATAAAAAACAACTTGAAGAAAAAATTGCTTTAAATACTAGTAAATTAGCAAAGAGACAAAATACCTTTAATAAAGGACAATTTAATAATCTTCAAATTTCAGATATTATAACAAACTTAAATTCAGAGATTCTTAAGTATTTTTAGATATAATCCCCGTCCAAAAGAGTTTAATAAAGGGCAACATTAAGACTTGACCTTTTATTTTACATTAATTTATATAAGGAATATGGCGTGAAAAAAGATATACACCCAGATTACAAAACTTGTGCAGTATCTTGTGCTTGTGGTAATTCATTTGAAACTAAATCAAATGTTGAAACTATGAGAATTGATATTTGTTCAGCTTGTCACCCATTCTTTACTGGAGAGCAAAAAATTGTTGATGCTGCTGGTAGAGTTGAGAAATTCAAAGCTAAATACGCTGCTGCTTCTAAGTAGTAGAACTTTATGCTCTGCTTAGTTCCCACTCCAATTGGAAATCTTGAAGATGTCTCAAAAAGATCTCTTCAAGTTTTACAGGAGTGTGAACTAATTTTTTGTGAAGATACAAGAGTCACAAAAAAACTACTTTCACTTTTAGGTGAAAAAAATAATCTAGATTTTTCAAATAAAGAATACAAATCTTATCATTCTCACAATGAAAAAAAAGTCTTAGAAACATTATCAAAAGAAACTTTTACTAAAAATGTTGTTTACGTAAGTGATGCAGGAATGCCTTGTGTTTCAGATCCAGGTGCTTCACTTGTTGATTATTGCATAAAAAATAATATAGAATATGATGTACTTCCTGGTGCAAATGCTGTATTAACTGCTTACGCAATGAGTGGTTTTGAAAGTACTACTTTTTCTTTTCATGGTTTTTTAGACCACAAAGGAAAGCAAAGAGCTTCAAAACTTGATGCAATTTTAAATGATAATAAATTAGCAATACTTTATGAATCACCACATAGACTTGCAAAACTACTAGAAGAATTAAAAGACAAAGCTCCAAATAGAACAATATTTTTAGCAAAAGAGATTACAAAACTACATCAAACTATTTATAAAAATAAAGCTTCAAATCTTTTTGAAGAGTTTAAAAATATAAATATAAGAGGTGAATGGGTTGTGATAATTGAACCTTTAGAAACTATAGGTTCAGCTTTAGAATTAAAAGACATTCAAGACCTTGACTTAGCACCTAAAGTTAAAGCAAAACTTATCTCAAAACTTACAGGACAATCTACAAAAGAGGTTTATCAACAACTTTTAGATACAATCTAGCCATGATAATATATGGAAAACAAATCGTACTATTCGTACTAGACAACTACCCAAATTTAATTGAAGAAGTTTTTCTTTCAAAAGAAATAGATAAAAAACTTTTTTCAAGGTTTGCAAAACTAGATAAGGTTATTTACAAAGTAGATAATCAAAAAGCTCAAGCTCTTGCAAAAGGTGGAAATCATCAAGGTTTCTTTTTAAAGTTAAGTCAATTTGACTATACCCCAATCAAAGAATTGAAGAAAATGAACTTTATTTTAGTTCTTGATGGATTAACTGATGTTGGTAATATTGGTGCAATTGCAAGAACTGCTTATTCAATGGGAATTGAAGGCTTAATTGCTTCAAATATTAAAACAATTAATAATTCAGGAATTGTAAGAACAAGTGCTGGTGCATTACTTGATTTACCATTTACAGTTCATCCAAGATCTGCTGATTTAGCAAGTGAATTAATTGATTCAGGTTTCACTTTAATTGGTGCAACTATGGATGGTGTTGATTTAAAAAAATATGGAAAAATTGAGAAAACCGATAAAGTTGCACTATTTTTAGGAAGTGAAGGTGAAGGAATTTCTCCAAAAGTTGCTAAAAAACTAGACTTAAAAGTATCAATTGCAATGGAACATGAATTTGATTCATTAAACGTATCAGTAGCAGCTGGGATATTAATTTATAATCTAAAAAGATAAGAGATTTAAAATGATAAAAAATTTAATTTTAATAATAGTATGTACAATAACTTTAAATGCAAATATAAATACACCAATTAAGAATATTTTAGGAAATAGTGCTTTTAATAAGCATAAAAACCTTATTAACTATATTTTTAAAAATAATAGCTCTGCGTATTATACTAATGGTCAAGTAAACTATATAGCATTAACAAGTAAACTACAAAGTAATGGTTTATTAAAATTAAAATATAGAACATCAAGATATATAGATGTTTCTTTTAAAATAAGTGACAATCCAAAAAAATCTTTAATGATTTTGCAAGACTCACTTAAATCTCTTGGACATTATTACTATTTAGTTCAAGATGCAAAATATGATGGAAACAGTTTTATTTGGAATATAAAATTAAAAACTGAAGCCGCCATTAACCCTCTTAGATTATCAAAAGCACTTGCAAAAAATAATTGTAAAGTAAGCTTTATAAAAAAAGAGGGAACATATAACTGGAGATATTCTATTATTAGTGATAATTCTGTGATTAAGAAATCAAAAGATTTAGTAAATAACAATCAATTATCTCTAAAAAAACCACTTAAACCATATATGCTAAAAGTTGCTAATGCAAATAGCATAAATATCATTTCAAAAAGTGGTAATAGATGGCATCCTAATGTAGTTTTTTATGATAATGATTTAAAGATTATAGAAAACTTTAAAGATGATAGTTTGCATCAAAATTTAAAAGTAGATGTACCAAATAATACAACATATATAAAAATAGATGATTTGTATTCCCTTGCTAATTTAAAGCGAGGAATTAGTATTACTAAGGAGTAGTCAAGTGTTTGAAGAAATAGAGTTTGAAAGAATGAAGCGACTTCCAAACTACGTGTTTGCAGAAGTTAATAATATAAAAATGGAAGCAAGACGTGCTGGTGAAGATATTATAGATTTTTCTATGGGAAATCCTGATGGTCCTGCACCACAACATGTAATAGATAAATTAAAAGAAACAGCTGATAAAGCAAAAAATCATGGTTATTCAGCAAGTGCTGGTATTTACAAGCTTAGACTTGCAATTTGTAACTGGTATAAAAGAAAATATGGTGTAGATTACCTAGATCCAGATAAACACGCTTGTGCAACAATGGGTTCTAAAGAAGGTTATGTTCACTTAGTTCAAGCTATTGTAAATGTAGGCGATGTTGCAGTTGTACCAGATCCTACATATCCAATTCATTCATACGCATTTATGTTAAGTGGAGCAGCTATTCACAAGTTTGAACTTTCATTTGGAAAAGATTTTAAAGTTGATGAAGATCTATTTTTTGAAAGATTACAAAAAACTTTAGATGAATCAATTCCAAAAGTTAAATATGTATTAGTTAACTTCCCACACAATCCAACTTGTGCTACAGTAACACCAGAGTTTTACCAACGATTAGTTGATATGGCAAAAAGAGAAAGATTCTATGTAATTTCAGATATTGCTTATGCTGATATTACTTTTGATGGATATAAAACTCCTTCAATTTTTGGAGCAGTTGGTGCGCTTGATGTTGCAGTTGAATCATTTACATTATCAAAGTCATATAATATGGCAGGATGGAGAGTTGGATTTATTGTAGGTAATGAAAAACTTGTAGGTGCATTAAAAAGAATAAAATCATGGCTTGATTATGGAATGTTTACACCAATTCAAGTAGCAGCTACTGTTGCACTTGATGGTCCACAAGAATGTGTTGAAGAGCATATTGAAAAATACAGGTTCAGACGTGATGTAATGATTGATGCATTTAAAGATGCGGGTTGGGATATGGATGTACCAAATGCTTCTATGTTTATTTGGGCAAAAATTCCAAAACAAGCAGAGCATTTAGGAAGTATGGAATTCTCAAAACAATTAATTACACATGCAAAAGTAGCTGTAAGTCCTGGTATTGGATTTGGACACTATGGTGATACACATGTAAGAATTGCACTAATTGAAAATGAAAAAAGAATTAGACAAGCAGCAAAAAATATTAAGAAATATTTAAAATCATTAGAAAAATAAAGATAGGAAAACAAATGTTAAAAGTAGGAATTATTGGAGTAGGAACAGTAGGAGCAAGTGTTGCAAATATTTTAAGAGATAATAAAAATATTATCACAGCACGTGCTGGTATCGAAATTGAACCTGTTCTTGGAGTAGTTTCTAACTTAAACAAAGACAGAGACGTTTCAATAAAATTAACAGACAATATTGATGAAGTTTTAAATGACGAGTCAATTGATATTGTTGTTGAGCTTATGGGTGGAATTGAAAAGCCTTATGAAGTTGTTAAAAAAGCATTAGAAAAAGGCAAAGCAGTAGTTACTGCTAATAAAGCCTTATTAGCTTATCACAGATATGATCTTCAAGAAATAGCAGGAGATACTGCATTTGAATATGAAGCAGCAATTGCTGGTGGTATTCCGATTGTTAATGCATTAAGAGATGGATTAACTGCAAATAATATTTTATCAATCAAAGGTATTATGAACGGTACTTGTAACTATATGCTTACAAAAATGATTGATGAAGGTGTTGATTATGACACTATTTTAAAAGAATCTCAAGAATTAGGTTATGCAGAAGCTGATCCAACATTTGATGTTGGTGGTTTTGATGCTGCTCATAAACTATTAATCTTAGGTTCTATTGCTTATGGAATTGATGCAAAACCTGAAGATATTTTAATAGAAGGAATTGAAAACATTTCTCCTGAAGATATTGATTTTGCTTCTGAGTTTGATTATTCAATAAAATTATTAACAATTGCTAAAAAAATAGAAAACAAAATTGAACTTAGAGTTCATCCTGTATTAATTCCAAATGCACAGATGATTGCAAAAGTTGATGGTGTTATGAACGGTGTTTCTGTAATTGGTGATAAAGTTGGTGAAACAATGTACTATGGACCAGGTGCAGGTGGAGATGCTACAGCTTCAGCTGTTATTGCAAATATCGTTGATATTGCAAGACGAGGAAAAGGCTCACCTATGCTTGGTTTTGAAACTTCTTATGGTGAAGAGTTAAAACTTATGAATAAAGATGATATTCAAACAAAATATTATTTAAGATTAAGAGTTGAAGACAAAACTGGTGTATTAGCAAAAGTTGCTAATATATTAACAACTCATAATATTTCAATTGAGAAAATGATTCAAAAGCCACTTAATAGAACTTGTGCTCATCTTTTACTTTCTACTCATACTTGTATAGAAAAAGATATAAATAAAGCATTAAACGATATCAAAGAAGCAGGTGTTGTTACAGCTGAACCTTCAATGATTAGAATAGAAGACTAAACTCTTCTTTTCTAATTAATTATTAAATACACCCTTAAACTATCTTTTTGATACAAGGACTTTCCTTTTGAGAAAATCAGAACACTTAACTACACAAAATATTCCATCACTTATTAAACAATTAGCCATTCCAGCTAGTGTAGGAATGTTTTTTAATACAATGTATAATGTTGTAGATACATTTTACGCAGGACTTATATCAACTGAGGCTATTGCTTCACTATCTTTATCATTTATGATATTCTTTTTAATTATTGGATTAGGATATGGATTTTCATCTGCGATTACAGCCCTACTTGGAAATGCATTTGGAAAAAAGAAATATAAATTAGCTTCTATTTATGCACATAAAGGTTTATTTTTTATTCCTATACTTGGTATCTTTTTAGGTCTTATAGGTTATTTTGCAGCACCTTCTTTGTTTATACTTTTAGGTGCAAGTGAGCAATACTTAAATACTTCTATTGAATATATTAACCCTATTTTATTTGGTACAGTATTTTTTATGTTTAACTTTTCTCTTAACTCAATATTAGTAGCCCAAGGTGATACAAAAACATATAGAAATACACTTATATTTGGTTTTTTTGCAAACTTAGTTTTAAACCCTTTATTTATTTATGGGTTTTTATTTATTCCTGCTATGGGAATACAAGGTATTGCAATAGCAACAGTTTTAATTCAAGTATTAAATATGTGTTTTATGTTTTACAAAGTTTTACAAACAAAAGTTATTCACTTTGAAAAACTTGAATACTTTATACCTAATTTAAGAGTATATAAACTATTTTTATCTCAAGGTTTACCTATTAGTTTAAGTATGCTTACAATGGCATTTGGTTCTTTAATACTTACTTATTTTGTATCTCATTATGGTATGCAAGCAGTTGCTGGTTATGGAATTGGATACAGAGTTGAACAACTAATGCTTTTACCTGCACTTGGTCTTAATACAGCTGTTTTAACATTAGTTTCAAACAATTATGGTGCTAAAAAATATGATAGAGTTATTGAAACTTTAAAAGTATCACTTAAATATGGATTTATTATTTCTACAATTGGAATTGTATTATTAACACTTCTTGGAAGATTTATTATTACACAATTTGATTCAAATGAAACAGTTGTAAATTTTGGAGTTGATTACTTACTAGTTGAAATTTGGATTTTCTATGCTTATATTGTTCTGTTTATTTGTGTATCAACACTTCAGGGAATTAAAAAACCTAAAATGATTTTATATATTAGTTTATATAGACAAATTGTTGCAAAACTTATTATTGCGTGGGTAATCGTAAAATATTTTGAACTTGATTTTATTTATCTATGGTTTGGTATTTTATTTATGATTTATTCAGCAGCTATTTTTGCATATTTTTATACAAATAGAGTTTTAAAAGAGGTTTGTAACAAAACTATTTAAACCTCTTTCTCATAGTTCTCATCTTGTCTAGGATCTAATTGTGGTAATTCAGCCCCAGATGCAACTGGAATATTTACAAAGACACTTAAGTCTTTGTCTTTTACTCTTTCTTGTGTTAAAGCATAGATACTTAGAATAAAACATAGAGTAAAGAAACTTATAAACAAAAAGTTAGGACTTAGACTAAGACCAACACCTATTATAAGAGGTGAAAGAAAAGAACCAATTCCATATGTAAAAAGCAATGTTCTACTTATCTCTATAATATCTTTACTTTCATCAACAACATCATTAGCTCTTGCAACTGCTAATGGATACAAGGTAAATATTGTTAATCCTAGAAAGAAACCAAGAATATATAAATACAGTTCTTCTTGTGCATATAAAATAAAGAAAAGAGATGTAAAAGCTGAAAGAAAAGAAACAATAGAAATAAGTTTTCTTCTTCCATATTTATCAGAAAGTATTCCTACAGGCCATTGAGAAATTAGTCCACCTATTATTGAAATTAGCATAAATTTTGAAACAAGTTCAAGCGAATCACTTTGCATAAGAATATAAATAGGAAGCATTGTAAAAAACCCTCCCACTACAAATCCACTAATAAAACTAGTAACTGTTGCAAGTGGAACTATTGAAAATATTTTTGGAAAACTAAATTTATCAAAAGGTTCTAAGATGGGTTCTTTTATTTTAGTTAAAGAGATAATAAGAACAGAAAAGAGAACAAGAACAGAACCTATTGTAAAAATAAATTGCTTAAAATGCTCATCAATATTTAGAAAAAGTTGTCCTAATGCAGTAGCTAAATAGAAAATTATTGTATAAATAGCTAATATCTTCCCCCTACTTTCTTCGGAGCTTTTTTCATTTAACCAGCTTTCTAATATTATTAATAAACCATAAAAAGAAAAGCCAGAAATTAATCTTAAGGCTGCCCATAAAATCTCATTAAAAAAAACAGAATGCAAAAGAAAAGAAATAATCATTAAAGCAGCAAAAGCAGCAAAACTTCTAATATGTCCAACAGTAGATATAATTTTTTGAGAAAATATTGAAGATAAAATAGCACCTAAAAAGAATGCAGCATTAATAATCCCAATAACAGTATTATTAACACCTAAGTCTTTTAAGTAAACACCTATAAATGTTAAAATCATTCCATAACCAATAGCTAAAAAAGCAATTGCAAAAAATAATGATGATATTGGAAAAATGATTTTTTTTAAACCCATTGTAGACTCTTTTCTTTGTTAATATATTTTTTAATAAACTTATATACTAACAAAAAGAACTTAGGTTTTAATAAATAGCCTTTGAAAATAGTAACTCTTTTAAAGGCTCATATAAAACCATTTTAGCCTCTTCCAAATCTATTTCATTTTCTATACATAAAGCTTCTAAAATTTTTAGAATACTTTGTTTTTTATTCGATTGTTTTATTAGTACATATAAGAACTGATTAATTTCTCTAAATAATACCTCATCACTTTTATAGTCATAATATATAATTAAAAAATTTTCTCTTTTATTTTTATGTTCTTTATTAATAATATCAAAATTAAAAGTTTTAAGTCTTGCACTTGGAGCTAATTTATAGCTTTTATTCCAATCAAAATCTTTTACTTTTATTTTTTTATACTCTTTCATGTATATTTCAACTTCAATCCAGTCAAAATATAATAGTTCATACAAATATTTTCTATCGTGAAAAAGCTTTTGTTTTTTTACAAACTTTCTATAATCATTTGCTATTTGCCATACAAATGGTGTACTTGGTGGATTTTTTAAAAATTCATATATACTTTTTTCTAATTCATCTTCACTTATATACTTGCAAAATTCGATAAATGTAGTTTTTATAATTTCTTCATATCTATAAAAGACTAATTTTTGATAAACATTATAAACTGAATTTGTAGAGTTTTCTTTTTGTTCACTTATAATATCAATGAATCTATCTTGAACTTCTCTTTCAAGTGGTTTTTTATTTTGCATTACGAACAGCCTTACAAATACTTTCCATTTTTTTGTATTCTACTACAAGTTCATCAAGAGGTGGTACGTTATTATCTCTTTCAATCATAACAGGAGCATCAATTTGTTTTAGTGTATATTCTAAAAGTTTCCAAACACCAGAACAAATAGGCATACCATGTGAATCAATTTTAAGTCCTGAATCTTCATCAAAGTAATGTCCAGCCATATGCATATATGCTACTTTACTTTTATCAAGCTGGTCAATAAATTTTCGTGCTTTAAATGAATGATTCACTGAGTTTACAAAAACATTATTTACATCAAGTAGCATTTTAGCACCTGATTTTTCCATTACTTCATTGATAAAATCAACCTCTGCCATTTCAGCGTATGGAACTAAATAATATGTTGCATTTTCTAATATTAGATTTCTTTGAATTATATCCTCAACTTCTTTTACTCTATCACTTACAATCTCTATCATTTTTTTTGTCATTGGTAATGGTAATAATTCGTATGATTGTTTATTGTCTATTGATGAGAAGGAAAGATGTTCAGAATAGAACTCTATATTATATCTATCTAGGAAAGTTTTGATTTGCTTGACAAACTTTCTATTAAGTTTGTCAGCAGAACCAATTGATAAAGATAAACCATGTGCAACAGTAGGTTTAGAAAAAACTGCTTTTTCAAAAGCTTTTTCATAAAGCCTTGGCATATGCATCCAGTTCTCAGGAGTTACCTCCCACCAATCTGGTTGAAATTTACTTGATTCTATATCAAGTAAAAAATCACTTCTAAGCCCTAGTCCACATCCATTTAAATTTATCATTGTTTATTCTTTTTAAAAATTATTTTTTATCTGAACCACATTTACCAGCTCCACAAGAACCTTTTTTCATGTCTTTCTTAGCTTCACCACCACATTTTCCAGCTCCACAAGAACCTTTTTTCATGTCTTTCTTAGCTTCACCACCACATTTTCCAGCTCCACAAGAACCCTTCTTTTCTACTTTCTTAGCTTCACCACCACATTTTCCAGCTCCACATGAACTTCCTGCAGCAAATGCAGATGTAGTTGTTAAAGCAGCTCCTAACATAATTCCAGCTAATTTCATTTTAGTATTCATTTTATTTCCTTAGTATTTTAATTGATAATTATCTTATCATATATATTATTTACTTTTCTATTTAAAAAAGCGTCATTTTTTTCTTATCTCTTTCATATGTACAAGGGAATTATACATTTTTATTGTGTAGTGAATGTTTAGATTACAAAATATTATATATTTTTATGAAAAATTCTCAATAAACCCCTTATTTATAGTCTTTTTTATACTTAATTTTTTTGTCTTAAAGTTAAAATATAGAATATCGAGGGAATTATTATCAAAGTTAAAAACGCAGATGATATCATTCCTCCTATCATTGGTGCTGCTATTCTTTGCATTACTTCACTTCCTACTGTATTTATATACATAATAGGAATTAAACCACCTAAAATTGCAAATAATGTCATAAGTTTTGGGCGAAGTCTTAATACCGCTCCTTTATAAATATATTCAAAGATATCCTTATCTTCAATTTTTATACATTTTTGTTTTAATTCATTCATTGCTTCATGTAAATAAACTAGCATTACAATTGAAGTTTCAGCAGCAACACCAAGTAAGGCTAAAAAGCCAACTATAACTGCAATAGATATATTAAAGTCTAAATAGTCTAAGTAAAATATTCCACCTGTGAGTGCAAAAGGAAGGGTGAAAAATATAATCATTGTATATGTAATATTTTTTAGTGCAAAATAAATCAAAATAAAGATAAGCACAAAAGTTAAAGGAATAATATACATTAGCCTTTGCATAGCAGATTCTAAATACTCACTTTGCCCTGCCCACTCATAATAAAACCCATTAGGAAGTTTTATATCTTTTAATAACTGCTTTGCTTCATCTTTATACTGTTTTGCAGATATATCATTTTTAGGTGTTATATAGATAAAGTTTACATTTAAAGCTTTTTCAGACTTAATTACAGAAGGTCCTTCTTCATACTTTAAATTTGCAAACATTTCTAAAGGCTGAAAACCTAGTTTTGTTTTAATTTGAAGATTATTTAAAACTGTTATATCTTCTCTTTGAGTAGTTTCAAATCTTAAGCTAATTGGATATCTCTCTAAGCCATCTATAAAAGTTGATATTTTTGAGCCTGCAACACCAAGTGATATTGTTGAAAGTACATCATTTTTATTTATTCCAAATCTTGCAAGCATTTCTTCTTTTACATCAATATTTAAATAATACCCTGAATTAATCTTATCTGTTGATACCGAAAGAGTTTTATCAAACTTTTTTAGTTTTTGCTCAATTAAAGTTGCTGTAATTTCTAATTGTGTATGACTATTCCCATATAATTTTATTCCAAGAGGTGTTCTTATACCAGTTAAAAGCATATCAATACGTCCTCGAATTGGATATGTCCAAGAATTTATAAGCCCTGCTATTTGAAGTTTTTTATCCATTTCCTGCATTAACTTTTTATATGTCATTCCTTCCCTCCACTGCTCTTGTGGTTTAAAAGTAATAATAGTTTCAATCATTGCTAAAGGTGCAGGATCTGTAGCAGTATCAGCTCGACCTGCTTTTCCAAATACAGTTTGAACTTCAGGAAAAGATTTTAAGATTTTATCTGTTTTTTGTGTAAGCTCTTTTGATAAATCAATTCCTAAACCATAGGGAGTTACTGGCATATACATAAAAGTTTGTTCATTTATCATTGGCATAAATTCCCAATTTTGCTTCTTATAAACAGGATATGCTGCAATTATTGTTGCTAAAAAAATAAATACTATTAAATATCTAAATCTAAGAGATATCTTTAGCAAAGGAGAATATAAAGTGACGAAAAACTTATTTAACCAGTTTTTATCTTCACTTAAAAGTTTTCCTCGTATTAAAAATATCATTAATATTGGAACAATTGTAATTGATAAAATTGCTCCACTAATCATTGCAAAAGATTTTGTAAAAGCTAAGGGAGTGAAAAGTCTTCCTTCTTGTCCTGTTAGTGCAAAAATTGGTAAAAAAGAAACTACAACTAATATTAATGCAAAAAATATTGGACGTCCAACTTGCTTAGCAGACTTAATTATAATTTTAATTCTTTCCTCATTTGAAATATTTTCTTTTCCTTGAAGATATTTATGAGCATTTTCAACCATTACAATTGTTGCATCAACCATTGCACCAATAGCAATAGCAATTCCTCCTAAACTCATAATATTTGAACCCATTCCAAATGCTTTCATTAGTAAAAAAGTGATTAAAACTGTAAGAGGTAGTGTTATTATAATAATAAGTGCAGACCTAAAATGAAATAAAAATAAACCAGTAATAATCATCACAATAATTGATTCTTCAATAAGTGTATTTTTTAATGTATCAATAGCCTTATCAATTAACGATGTTCTATCATAAGTTTCAACTACTTGCACACCTTCTACATTTAAAGTCTTGATTTTTTCTTTTACTGCTTTTATTACTGAATATGGATTCTCACCATATCTTACAACTACAATTCCACCTACTATTTCACCTTCACCATTTAAATCTACCATTCCACGACGATTTGTTGAAGTAATATTTACACTTGCAATATCACTTATTTTTAAAGGTATTGAGTTGTTTGTTTTTACTGTAATATTTTCAATATCTACACGTGATTTTAAATAGCCTTTTGCTTGAATCATATGCTCAAAGCCATTTTCTAAAATAATTCGACCGCCTTTTTCGTCATTGTTTTTTACTAAGGCACTTTTAACCTCATCAATACTAATGTTATATTGAACTAATCTATCTTGATTTAAAGTAATCTCATAGTTTTTTATAAACCCACCAATTGAAGCAATTTCACTAACTCCATCAACACCAAGCAAGGCATATTTATAGTAATAATCTTGTAAAGTTCTTAATTCATCTAAAGATTTACTTTCAGATTTAAGAGCATATTCATAAGCCCAACCAACTCCTGTCGCATCTGGACCAATTGCAACATCAACACCTTGAGGAAATGTTCCTTGAAGTTGAGAAAGTTGTTCAAGTATTCTATTTCGTGAATCATAAAGGTCTGTACCATCTTTAAATATAATATATATCAAAGCATTTTGAAAAGAACTCATGGCTCTTACTGTATCAATATTTGGTAGGCTCATTAAATTTGATATTAAAGGATATGAAACTTGCTCTTCAATTGTCTTAGGACTTTGTCCTGCCCATTTAACCTGCACAATTACTTGGGGAGGTGATAAATCAGGTAAGGCGTCTAAAGATGTATTTTTTACAGCCCAAAAAGAAGCAATTGTTAAGATTATTACAGAAAAAAGAACTAAGAATTTATTTTTTATACTATATGAGATTATATTTTCAACCATTGTTTTTCCTACTACCTATTACCAGTCATCGTCATCATCTGAACTATAAAGTCCATTTGTAGTAGCATCAGAATCAAGTAAAAACAATGCATTATTTATTACACTTTGTCCTTCTTCTAAACCTTCTATAATTTCATACTTATTAGAAGAAATCCTTTTTGCTTTTACTTCTATTGGTTCAAATTCTGTTTTTGAAAGGTTTTGAAAAACAAAAAACTTATCACCTTTTGAAAGTACTGCTGTTTTAGGTAAAGTCAGCATTTCTTTTTCAATAGTTTTAATATCAACTTTTCCAAACATATTAGGAATTAGTTTTAAATCTTTATTTTCTAATACAAATCTTACATCTACTGTTTTAGTTTTTAAATCAAGTGTAGGATAAATCATATCAACTTTTGAAACTATAGGTTTTTTTATTCCATCAAGATATATTCTTGCTTTCATATCTTTTTTTATAAAGCTTAAATCTTTTTGATAAACAGAAGCTATAAACCAAAGCTCATCTAAAGAGGCAAGCTGGAGTAAAAGTTTTCCTTTTTTAGCAAAACTTCCTTTGTTAATGTTTTTTTGTAAAATAATTGCATTTGAAGGAGAATAAAATGAAATATTTTTAATTGTCTTTTTTGAAGATTTTATTCTTTTAATAGTTGAAGAATTTATATCTAAAGCTTTTAGTTTTTCAATATTACTATTTATTAATGATTTATTAAATTTCTTAGCAATTTGTAATTCTTGCTGTATTGAATTTATTTCATCAGAATATATTGTAAAAAGTGCTTTTCCTTTTTTTATACTTTTATATTGTTCGTTTGCATATAAATTTGTAATATATCCATCAAATCTTGTAACAATATCATAAATTTTTGTTTCATTTAAAGCACTTGTTCCATAAAAGCTTTTTAAAGTACCTATATGCTCTTTTTGTACTTTGACGAGCTTTTTATTGAATACTTGTGAAACTTCAAGAATTTGAGCATTCAGTATTGTAAAGCCTATTATTAGGGCACTTAAGATATATTTCATTGGACTTCCTCTCTTAAATACATTGATTTTGCTATTGCAGTGAAATATTTTTCTTTTTCATCAATAGCTTGTAGTTTATATTTTATAATTTCATTTAGATTTTTTATAAGAGAACTTGAATCAATATTATTTGAAAAACCGTTTGAATTGTATGCTTCTAAAACTTTTTGTAAATGACTAAATTTTGGAAGGATATTATTTTCAATAATATTTATTGTTTTTATAGAATCATTAATATTACTTTGATAAGTTTTGATTTTATTTATAAAAGTCATTTTTGTATCTTGGAGTTTATGATTTAATTCAAGAGTTTTAATTTTTGCTTTTTTAGCTTTTAAATCTTCACTTCCATAAATAGATAAAGGAATAGATAAAGAAACATTTACATAATCTTCATATTTACTATCTCTTTGAAAATAACTAAGTGAAACTTTTACATCTGAATTCTTCTTTTCTTTTTCTAAAACAGAAATATTATCTTGTTTCTTTGATGCTTGCTCTAATAATAAAATCATCGGATGAGTATCAATAGCCATAGATAACTTCACTTCTTTTACACTTAGATTAATATCTATATCTTCTATTTTTTTATATGTTATTTGCTCAAGTTTTAAATTTATTGTATTTAATATTGTTTTTAATTTTTGTGATTTTAGCTTTAAATTTTCATATAATATTTGTGTATTCAATATTTGTACTTGAGATGCTTTATTATATGTATAAAGTTGCGTTAATAGTTTTTCAAGATTTTTAGTATTTATTTTAAACTCTTCATATAAAGCTAATCTCTTTTCTACTAACTTTATATAATAAACATATTCATATATTTTAGATTTATATTCTAGTTTTTTATCCTCTAATAAATATTTTGATATTTCATAATCATTTTTAGCTATTTTCTCTTTTGTTTTAAGTTTATCATTTATAGGTACCACTTGCGAAATACCTATAAATGCAGATTGCATTGGTTCTAAATCTCTTCTTGAAACATCATCAAACTGTATATCATTTACACCAAAAGATAAATTTGGATTATTCCATTTAGAAGAAAGTTCTATTTGTTCTTTTGCACTTTTAATACTTTGTTCTAAAGCTTTTAGATTATAGTTTTGTTTAAAACTATAATCTATTAAACTATTTATATTCTGAGCATTTAAAATATTAAAAAACAGTAGTGATGAGAATAGAAGAGTCTTTTTTAACATAATAAAACCTATAAGTTTACACTTGATCTTATTTTATGTACTTTTCCATCTTCTGTTTTAAATAGTAAATGATATTGCCAAGTTCCACCCATTGAAAAGTTTATTTTCATTTGATATTTATTTTCAATTAATTTTGCTTTATCTTTAAATTCCATATATGGCATACCAGGCATTTCTGGCATAAAAAACTTTGCTTTAACTTTTGCATTTGTAAAGTTTTTTCCATCTTTTAATAAAGTGACAAAGAAAATATTATCTCCAACAACTAAGGACTTTTCTGATTTAAGTACAATTTTATAGCCATTTTTTTCACCTTCTTGAAAGATTCGTTCTGCATTTAAAAAACCAAATGTTAAAGCAAGTATTGTTAATAATTTGAATAAGTTCATATAAACTCCTTTTTTAATTTAAAGAAGTATATATATTTAATGAGGAGAAAGTGTGGAGGAAATAGAAGTAACTTAAAAAGTAAGAGTAAAAGTAGTTTCTTCTTTTACTTTTGAATGAACATCAACTTTTATATTGTATTCATCACATATATTTTTTACGATATTAAGTCCTAACCCAAAGCCACCATTGTCCTTTGTAGCTCTATAATATCTATTAAAAATATCTTTAATTTTATCATTATCAATTCCAATACCTGAATCTTTAATAACAAGTTTTCTTTCTTTTAATAAAACACTAATAGAACCATTTTGTTTATTATATTTTATAGCATTTGATAAGAGATTATTAAAAACTCTAATAAAGTCTGATTCATCAATTTTATATTTTAAGTCTTCTAAGTTAACATCTATTATTATTTTCTTTTTTTCAGCTAAGACTTCAAAGTATTTCAATTCTTTTTCGATTAAAATTTTTAAAGAAATTTCTTCTAGGTTAGTCTTTGTTTCTCTTTCTTCTAAAAAAATATATGTTAAATCTTTATATACATCACTCACTTTAATTGCACCTAAGCGCACTCTTTCAATTTGTTTTTTACTTAATTTTTCATTTTCCAAAGACATTAAAATTGCGCTTATTGGTGTGTTTAATTCATGGGTAGTGTCTTTTATAAAGTTGTTTAACTTTTCTCTTTCATCTTTTATTGGTTTTAAAAATAAACGAGCAAGATAGAATCCAATTAATCCCAAAATAGAATATATAATTAGAAAAAGAATTATGATTTCATTTCTTAAGTCAATAATCTTTTGATAATATAAGTTTTCTTTTATAGCAATATGAAATATTCCTAGATGTCCATAATCATCATCATGCACTAAAATAAAATATTTTTCTTTTTGAATAATCTTTTTTGAAAAATCAACTTTTTCTTCTAAGTTTCCATATAACTTATTTTTATATTTGTCATAAAATGATATTTGATAGAGGTCACTTTTTAAAAATTGAGATTTATCAAGTGTTTTACCTTGCATATGTGCAAGAATAACTTGTGATCCGATATTAGATACAATATTTTGCATTTTTGTTTTTGTTAAATCAAAATATACATTTTTTTCATTTTGAAAATAAAGTATTGCAATAAAAAGTATCAAAAAAAATGAACTACCTAAATATAGACCAAGAAATCTTATAAATGTTCTTTTTTCACTTTGTGTTAATTTAATATAAAACTCCTGTTTTTCATATTTTTTGCAAGAGTATAACATAAAAGCTTTTTTCCATATACTTTCCATGTAAAATTAACTATACTTCTAGAATGAAAATATTACTACTAGAAGATGATTCCTTATTAAATGAAATCATAGAAGAATTTTTAGATGAATTAGGACATGAAGTTCATACAACTTTTGATGGTCAAGAAGCAATTGAAGCTATTTATGAAAGATCATTTGATTTATTACTTCTTGATGTAAATGTACCTTCATTAAATGGTTTTGATTTATTGAAAAGCTTAAAAGAGCGTCAAATTGATATTCCAAGCATTTATATTACTTCTTTGCATACTTCGAAAGATATGCAAGAAGGGTTCGATTCTGGTGCTGATGATTATATTAAAAAACCTTTTACTTTAAGCGAATTAAATTTGCGTATTAATAATATAAAAAGATTAAGACAAATAGACAATCAAGAGATAAAAGTTTTAAGCCAAAACTTCTCATATAATTATAATACAAAAGATATAATCTTTGAAAATAAGCAAACTCATCTTTCAAAAACAGAAGCAAAAGTTTTTGAATATTTATTAAAAAATAAAAATAAAGCTGTCTCAATAGATGAAATTTCATTGAATAACTGGGTTTATGATGAAGTACCAACTGCTACAACTATTAGAACTTATATAAAAAACTTACGAAAAGTTTTAGGAAAAGATATGATAATTACTATAAAAGGGATAGGTTATAAACTGAAATTATAGGTAATCACTTTAGGTACCATCTGGCACCTAAAATGTAAGTTGATTTTATTCTTTGTCGAAGTTCTTTTCTATTGCTCTATCAAGTCTAGACCGAGTTTCATCGTAACCTAAAATAGAAATAATATCGTAAACAGAAGGTGCTTGTGTTCCACCTGTTAATGCAATTCTAATTGGTTGAAATAATTGAGGAAATTTTAAACCATTCTCTTCAATAAATGGTTTTGTAATTGCTTCAACTTTATCAACTGAATATAAATTGTCTTTATTTTCACCTAATAATACTAGATATTTATTTAAAAACTCTACTGTTCCTTCTTTAACAAACTTTTTACTTCCTTTTGCTTCATATGAAGTTGGTACTTCTAAAATTGTATTAACAGCATTTTTTAATTCAATTAAAGTTTGTGCTCTTTGTTTTGCTAAATCTAGTATCTCTGTTTTCTTATTGTAGTGTGTTAAATCTAAATCAAAAGCTTTTAACTCCTCTACTAATCTATCATTTGAAACAGCTTTTATATATTCAGAGTTTAACCATAAAAGTTTTTCTGCATTATATGAAGATGCTGACTTATTAATATTATTTGGATCAAACAGTTCTAGCATTTCATCCATTGAGAATACTTCTTGATCTCCATTTGACCAACCAAGTCTAACAAGAAAGTTTAATAAAGCTTCTGGAAGATAACCATCAGCTTTATATTGCATAACATCCATAGCTCCATCTCTTTTAGATAGTTTTTTACCTTGAGGGTTATTAATCATTGGCATATGGAAGAATTTTGGTACTTCAAAACCTAGAGCATTATAAATTACAATTTGCTTTGGAGTATTAGTTAAGTGATCATCACCTCTTAATACATCAGTCATTCCCATTAAATGGTCATCAATAGCCACAACAAAGTTATAAATAGGCATTCCATTTGCCCTAGCAATTACAAAATCATCAACTTGATTAGCTTCAAATTTCATAGAACCTTTTACACCATCTTCAAAAGTTATAGCACCCTCTTTTGGAGCTTTAATTCTAATAACTGGTTCAATATCAGCAGGAATTTGAGGTAATACTTTACCCTCTTCTGGTCTCCAAGTTTCATCATATCTTGGATTTTCTTTTGCAGCTTCTTGTTTTGCTCTTAAAGCATCAAGTTCATCTCTGCTCATGTAACACTTATAAGCTTTACCTTCTTCTAAAAGTTGTGCGATATATTTTTTATAAATATCTACTCTTTTAGATTGGTATTCAATCTCACAGTCACTTGGCATTCCAACCCATTCAAAAGCTTCTAAAATTGCTCTTACAGCATCTTCATTATTTCTAGCATTATCTGTATCTTCAATTCTTAATTTAAATTCACCATTAGTTTTTTTAGCCCAAAGATAAGAATAAAGTGCAGTTCTAAGTCCTCCAATATGTAAATATCCTGTTGGACTTGGTGCAAATCTTGTAATTGCCATTTCTTACTTCTCCTCTTTTTTATTATATATGTAAAATCCTACGCCTGATACTATTGCTACAATTGCTATAAATATTAGTAGTCCTATTTCAAGTAAGCCCATTTGCATCCTTTTCTTTTAACTGTCCACATGCTGCAGAGATATCTATACCTTTTGATTCTCTAATAGTACAAATAAGTCCTCTATCATTTAAATAGTCTTTAAATCTAATCATATCAGCAACTTCTGGTCTTTCATAATCAGTTCCTGGATAAGGATTAAAGAAAATTAGATTTACTTTTGCATTTATACCATTTAATAGTTTAATTAATTTAGCAGCAGCTTCAATACTGTCATTTTTACCCTTGATTACAAGATATTCAAACATCACTTTTTTTCTTGTATCAACAGGGAATTTTCTAACTGCATCAATAATAGTTTGAATATTATAAGC
The DNA here is from genome assembly GCF_001956695.1 of Poseidonibacter parvus. NCBI lineage: Bacteria > Pseudomonadati > Campylobacterota > Epsilonproteobacteria > Campylobacterales > Arcobacteraceae > Poseidonibacter > Poseidonibacter parvus. The sequence continues at coordinate 82,158 of NZ_CP019070.1, read as the reverse complement.
TTTATTCATAGGAATTAACTCAGATCTTAAGTCATCATCAACAGCATGAAGTGAAATAGCTAATTGTATTCCTAAATCAAACTCTCCTAGTTTCTCAATCTTAGAAGCAACACCAGAAGTAGAAACAGTTTGTCTTCTTTTATTAATAGATAATCCCTCTTCTTCACTAAATACATTTACAGCACGTGTAAAGTTTTTAAAGTTATCAAGTGGTTCACCCATTCCCATATATACTATGTTTACTGATTTATTAGCTGGGATATCATTATCTCTTTTAATATTTACAATTTGTGCAATATACTCGCCAACTGTAAGGTTTCTAACAAAGCCACCTTTTGCAGTTAAACAAAAAGTACAACCTACTTTACATCCAACTTGTGAAGAAACACAAACAGTGTATTTTTCACTTCGGACAATTACACCTTCTTCGTTTTTCTTTTTTTCTTTCATAAGTAATAAAACAGCTTCAACTGTTAAATTATCTCTTAATTTAAAAAGATATTTAATACTTCCATCAGTACTTACTTCTTTTTTTAAAATACTCATTACATCAATAGGGTATTTTTCTTCTAGTTCTTCTTTCAAATCTTTTGGTATATTTTTCATCTCATCATACGAAGATGCGTATTGCTTGTATAACCAGTTATATATTTGCTTTGCTCTAAATGATGGTTTTAAAGTCTCTTTTAATTCATCAAGTGAGAAGTCATATATTGAGGGTGTTCCTTCTTTTGCCATTACTTTTCCATTTCTTTTCTATTATTTTATTTTATGATGTTCTTATTAAGCAAATATTCACTTAATTTTTCCATCGCAATTTTATGGTTTTTTATAAAATCTTTATGTGCATTTTCATTTGTATAATTTGTTATTATAAATACGCCTGCAATTGGAATATTAAATTCATTTGCTACTTGAACAAGAGAAAAAAACTCCATATTCTCAATTCCTACACCATATTCATTGTATTTCTTACATAATTCTTCATTTGTTGAAATATAATTTGATGAATTAACAATTGTGTCATCTCTTAGCATTTCATTTTTTGACTGGGCAATTTTATCTAAAGGTGTATATGAATCATTTGAAAGAAAAGATAATTCAATATTTGAAGCACTTTTTGATTCAACAATATCAAATATCTCATGCTCTCCATAAGAACCTGCACTTCCTACAAAAATTATAAATTCAGGTTTATCTTCTAGGCATTTTTTAGTTAAATTAATTGCCGATTCAATCAAGCCAACACCCATTGCATTAGCAAATTTAAAAGTTTCATTTCTTCCTGCGCAAATTATCATTTACACTCCAAAACAAAATTTGGTTCAATTTTAATTTCTACATTTGTACTAATAGGTGCAATATTTGATATTCGTTTTTCTGTAAGAGATTGTGCAGTTCTTGCTCTAAAAACTTGTGGACTTGATTGGTTAATATTAATATTTTTTACTTCACATTCTTTAGATATTTCATTTTTTAAAGAGTTTGCATATACTTCAATCCATTTAAAAGCATCAATTCTTAATGTATCTTGATTACTTTCATAAAGTTTATTACTAACAGTCCATGAAAGCTTTGAAATTCTAAGTTTAACGTTATCTTTATCGTACTTTGATTCTAAAGCTATTAAATCATCAATAAAAGAGTTTATATTTTTTGCACTTTCACCTTTTATTGTATATCTTAAATTTCCGTGGTAACCAATAAACTTTTGAGTATTCTTAAAATATTTATATTTTGGACTTATAGTTACATTTCCATGGCTTTTTTGAACTGTTTTATTTCTATCAATATACTTAGTAAACTTTTCTATATGTGAAGCTATAAAGCCTTCAGATTCATTTTCAATACTAATATTTACACTTGCAACTAAAACATCAGGAGCAACAGATTTTGAAAATTTCTTATTAAAACTAATTTCATATGACAATAGTGAAATAGGTAGAAGTAGGGCAATTAAAAATAAAAACTTAACTTTCATATTATATCCTTACTGGTATATTATTATCTCTTAGATATCTTTTTAAATCCATAATATCAATTTCTTTAAAATGGAAAATTGATGCAGCTAAGGCTGCACTTGCTCCATGTTCAAAAGCTTCTTTCATGTGTTCCATAGTCCCAGCACCACCAGATGCAATAACAGGAATATCAATCATTGAAGAAATTTTTTCAGTAATATTTAACTCAAATCCAGTTTTAGCACCATCAGTATCCATAGAAGTAAGTAGAATTTCTCCAGCACCTCTATCATATACTTCTTTTGCCCATGCTACAGCGTCAAGTCCTGTATCTTCTCGTCCACCTTTTACAAAAACATGATAGGAACCATCTTCTACTTTTTTTACATCAATAGCGGTTACTATACACTGGCTACCAAATCGTTTTGCACTTTCATTAATTAAATCAGGGTTTGTTACAGCAGATGAATTAATAGAAACCTTGTCACAACCAACATTTAGTAGCTTGTAAATATCTTCAAGTTTTCTTATACCTCCACCAACAGTAAGAGGAATAAAAACTTCTTTTGCAACTTCTTTCACAATATCTACAATTGTCCCTCGATTTTCATGACTTGCAGTAATATCTAAAAAAGTTATTTCATCTGCACCTTCATTATTATATCTTTTTGCAACTTCTACAGGATCACCTGCATCACGAAGTCCAACAAAGTTAATTCCCTTAACCACTCGTCCGTTATCCACATCTAAACAAGGTATAATTCTTTTTGCAAAACTACTCAAATAAATTCCTTAATTATTATTAGTTATTATCTTATCTAATTGTAAGTTAAAAACAGTTATACTCTTCGCAATTATGGAAAATATAAAAGCAAAAAAGAAATACGGACAAAACTTTTTAAAAGATACTATGGTTTTGGATAGAATCATCCAATCGATGCCCAACAACAATAACTATGTCGTGGAAATTGGGCCTGGATTAGGTGATTTGACTAAAAATATAGTCAAGTACAAAGAGATGACTGCTTATGAAGTAGATACTGATTTAATTAGTATTTTAGAGTCCAAATTTGCAATAGAATTAGAAGAGAATAAACTAAAACTGATCCACACTGATGTTTTAGAAGCTTGGGATGCCCAAGGAACTCTACATGATGGTAAATATGATTTAATAGCAAATTTACCATATTATATTGCAACAAATATTATATTAAGAGCATTTGAAGACAAAAACTGTGAGAGTATCATTGTAATGATTCAAAAAGAAGTAGCTTTAAAATTCTCGGCGAAGCCTAAGGATAAAGAGTTCTCTTCATTAGGAGTAATTGCGGATATGGTATCACTTGAATCAAGAATACTATTTGACGTTCCTCCTGAATCATTTGATCCTCCACCAAAAGTTATGTCTTCTATTCTTTATATTAGAAAAGATATGAGTAAAACTATTGATAAAGATTTTAATAAATTTTTGAAAGCTTGCTTCGTGCAGCCTAGAAAAAAATTATCAAAAAATCTTTCTTCGCTTGTTGATAAAAAATTAATATCTCAATATTATGAAGAACTTGGAATTAATGATAATATAAGACCTCATGAAATCAGTTCATCTTTGTATAGCCAATTGTATACAAAGGTAAAAAATGGAAGAAATTAAACAAGAAGAAACAATTGTTAACACGCAGGCTGCTAAAGAAACTACTGAAAACAATCCAGTAGAACAAAAGCAAACAAAAAAAGAAGATAATAAGCCTTCAAATGAAGGTCAAAAAACTCCTCAAAAAAGAAAACCAAACCACAATAACAATAATAGAAGACCAAAAGCAAAACTACCAACTGAAATGACAGGTGATGGTTGGATGAATGATCTTAAAAAAGCACACTTAGTAAATGAAAAGATTCAAAAAGATAGGTTAAATCCTCATTATAAATTGAACTTAAACACATCTGCAAAAATGAGAATTACTCCTCTTGGTGGATTAGGTGAAATTGGTGGAAATATGATGATTATTGAGACTGAAAAGTCTGCAATTATTGTTGATGTTGGTATGAATTTCCCTGATGAAACTATGCATGGTGTTGATATTTTAATTCCTGATTTTACTTATTTAAGAGAAATTAAACACAAAATTGAAGCTGTTATTATTACACATGGACATGAAGATCATATTGGTGCAATGCCATATTTATTCAAAGAGATGCAATTCCCAGTTTATGGTACATCATTACCATTAGAAATGATTGGTTCAAAATTTGATGAACATAAAATGAGAGAATTTAGAAAATTCTTTAGATGTATTGAAAAAAGAAAACCAATTAAAATTGGTGAATTTGAAGTAGAGTGGATGCATGTTACTCACTCAATTATTGATTCATCTGCAATTGCGGTTACAACTGAAGCTGGAACTATGATTCACACAGGTGATTTTAAAATTGACCATACTCCTGTTGATGGATATCCAACAGATTTACACAGACTTGCATATTATGGAGAGAAGGGTGTTTTACTATTAACATCTGATTCAACAAACTCTCACTCACCAGGATTTACAAAAACTGAAAAAACAGTAGGGCCTACATTTGACAGAATTTTTGCTGATGCAAAAGGTAGAGTTATTATGTCTACATTCTCTTCAAATATTCATAGAGTTGCACAAGCTATTGAAAGAGGAATTAAAGCAAATAGAAAAGTTTGTGTAATTGGTAGATCAATGGAGAAAAACTTAGACTTAGCAATGGGTCTTGGATATGTTAAATTCCCAAAAGATTCTTTTATAGATGCACATGAAGTGAATAAATATAAAGATGAAGAAGTACTAATTGTAACTACAGGTAGTCAGGGTGAACCAATGTCAGCATTATTTAGAATGGCTATTCATGAACATAGACATATTAAAATCAAGCCAAGTGATCAAATTGTATTATCTGCTAAAGCAATTCCTGGAAATGAAGCTAGTGTATCTGGAATTTTAAATAATTTATTAAAAGCTGGAGCTAAAGTAGCATACCAAGATTACGCAGATATTCACGTATCAGGACACGCAGCTCAAGAAGAGCAAAAATTAATGTTAAGATTAGTTAAACCTAAATTCTTTATGCCTGTTCATGGTGAATATAATCATGCATTAAAGCATGGTAAAACAGGGATTGACTGTGGTATTTTAGAAAGAAATCTTTATATTATGAATGCTGGTGAGCAAATTGAAGTAACTCCTAAGTATATGAAAAAAGTTAAAACTGTTAAATCAGGAAAAGTGTATATTGATAATCAATTAAATCACAAAATTTCTGATGATATTGTTATGGATAGACAAACAATGGCAAACGAGGGTGTTGTTATGATTGTTGCACAAATCAATGAAAATGATAGAACATTAGCCGATAGAGCAAAAGTTACTTCATTTGGATTAGTTCCTGATAAACAAGATAAATTTTTTGCAAAAGAAATTGAAGATTTATTAGCTACATTCCTAGCAAATGTTAAACCAGGTATTTTCAAAAACACTAGAATGATAGAAGATGAAATTAGAAAAGCCGTTAGAAAACATTGTATTAGAAAATATAAAAAATACCCAATGATTGTACCTACTATATTTGTACAATAAGGAGAAAAGAATGGATTTTAAACAAATAGTTAAAGATACACTGTTAACAGAAGCTAAGGAATTAGAAAAAGCGGCAGGAAAAATATCTTTTGATATAGATAAAGCTATTGATTTAATTGTAAATTCAAAAGGTAAACTTATTATTACAGGTGTTGGTAAATCAGGACTTGTTGGAACAAAAATAGCAGCTACACTTGCAAGTACTGGTACTAGTTCATTTTTCCTTCATCCTACTGAAGCTATGCATGGGGATTTAGGAATGATTGGTAAAGAAGATATTGTTTTAGGTATCTCATACTCAGGTGAGAGTGAAGAATTAGTTCAAATTCTTCCTCATCTTAAAAGATTTAATATTCCACTAATTGCAATGGCTAGTAATGAAAATTCTACACTAGCAAAATACTCAGATGTTTTTATAAATGTAAAAGTTGAAAAAGAGGGATGTCCTTTAGATGTTGCTCCTATGTCTTCTACTACATTAACTATGGCAATGGGTGATGCATTAGCAGTTACTTTAATGAGAAAAAGAAACTTCCAAAAAGAAGATTTTGCATCATTTCACCCAGGAGGAAGCTTAGGAAAAAAACTTTTTGTAAAAGTTGATGATTTACTAAGAAGAGAGAATCTTCCTATAGTTTCACGTGAAACAAAACTAAAAGATGCCATTTTACAAATGAGTGAAGGTAGACTTGGAAGTGTAATAATCACAGATGACAACAATAAAGTAATTGGATTATTAAGTGATGGAGATTTAAGAAGAGCTCTAATGAATGATGACTTTACAATTGATTGTACAGTTGAATCATTAGCATCAACAAATCCTAAAACATTAAAAAATAAAGATCTTTTAGCTAGTGATGCATTACAAGTTATTGAAGATTTTAAAATACAATTATTAATAGTTACAGATAATGAAGACAAACTAATTGGTGTACTTCATATTCATGACTTAATAGAAGCTGGTATAAAATAATGAGAAAAGAAGAAGAACTAGAAGCTGTTAGATTAAATAAATTTTTATCACATAATAGTAAATATTCAAGAAGAGAAGCAGATAGATTAATAGAAGAGGGTAAAGTAAAAGTTAATGGTGTTGTAGTTGAAAATTTAGCTACAAAAGTAACTGTTAATGATGAAGTTCATATCAATAAAACTCCTATTAAAGAAGATAAAAATAAAATGCCTACGGTAATTATTTACAATAAACCAAAGGGTGAAATAGTATCTAAGAAAGACCCACAAGGTAGAAAAACTATTTATGATTCATTAGGTAAAAGATATGCTCACTTTATGTCTGTAGGACGGCTTGATTATGCAAGTGAAGGTTTACTTCTTTTATCTGATTCAGTTCAGATTGTTGATGCTTTAATGCACTCTAATTTAGAAAGAATTTACAAAATAAAAGTAAATGGCCCAATTGGTCCAAAAGTTGAATCTGCGATGATGCATGGTTTAGAACTTGAAGATGCGACAGATGGAGCATTTAAAGGTAGTAAAATCAGATCAATGAAATTTGCTCCATTCTTAGGATATAACATCGTAAGTAATGGTGAAAAATTTTCAAAAATTAAAGTATCAATAAATGAAGGTAAAAACAGAGAATTAAGAAGATTCTTTGCACACTTCGGACTTGATATTTTAGATCTTAAAAGATTTGAATTTGGTGGAATTTCACTAAATAATCTACCAACAGGAAAAAGCAGATTCCTTTCAAAAGAAGAATACAGAAACCTAAGAGACTTTTTAAGCCAAAACGAAGAAGATGACAGATCTTTCTAACAAATTAAGACCAACAAGTTTAGATAACTTTGTTGGTCAATCTCACATAATATCAAAAGACAAAGCCCTTTATAAACTTATAAAACAAAAAGAAATACCACACTTATTTTTCTATGGAAAACCAGGAACTGGAAAAACAACTCTTGCAAAAATAATAGCTCGTGAAATAGATACAGATTATTACTATTTTAATGCCACAAGTATTAAAGTTGAAGATTTACGTAAAGTATTTGATAGATATAAAAATGCTTTAATTAAACCTTTAATTTTCATTGATGAAGTACATAGACTTTCTAAAAATCAACAAGAAGTACTTCTTCCAATAATGGAAAATTATGATGCAACGATAATAGGTGCAAGTACAGAAAATCCATTTTTTACATTGACAAATGCAATTCGTTCTAGATCTTTTCTTTATGAATTTAAAGCTTTTACTCAAGAAGAAATGGAAAAGATATTACAAATAGCTTTAAAAGATATTGATGCAAAATTTGATAAAGAAACAAAAGAGTATTTAATCCTTTCAAGTTCAGGTGATGCAAGAGCAATGCTTACACTTTTAAACTTTTCTTATAAAGTTTCAAAAGAGATTACAATTGATTTATTGAAGCAACTAAGAGAGAATGTTATAGGGGATGGAGTATCCTCTTCTAATACTCATTATGATTTAGCATCTGCGATGATTAAATCAATGAGAGGTTCAAATATTGATGCAGCTTTATATTATATGGCAAGATTAATAAACGGTGGAGAAAGCGTTGATTTTATTACAAGAAGACTAGTAATCTTTGCAAGTGAAGATATTGGTAATGCTAATCCTAATGCTTTTAATCTTGCCGTTAGTACAATGACAGCATGTAATAAAATCGGATATCCAGAATCTAGAATTATGCTAGGGCAGTGTATAATTTACTTAACATCAAGTCCAAAATCTAATGGTGCTTATAAAGCTATCAATAAAGCTCTACAAGGCATTAAAGCTGGAAAACTACTAGATATACCAAAACATTTAGATTCGCAGCATATAGGCTATTTATACCCTCACGATTTTGGTGGTTATGTTGAACAAAAGTATTTAAAAGAAGATCTAAACATATATAATTCATTAAATATTGGGTATGAAAAAACTTTAAATGATTGGGTAGAAAAAATTAAAAACAAGGATTCATAATGGAATACTACACATGGATATTAACATTTCATATTATGGCTGTAATGTCATGGATGGCAATGTTGTTTTATCAACCAAGACTTTATGTCTATCACACTGAACATCAAAATAAAAAAGAGTTTGTTGAAGTAGTAAAAATACAAGAATTAAAAATGTATAAATATATTGGTGTTCCTGCTATGTGGGCCACAATTATAAGTGGTGCTGTTATGATATATTTAAATCCATATTTACTTTCAAGTGAAGCAGGTGGTTGGATGCATGCAAAACTTTTATTTGCACTATTATTAGTAATTTATTCTTACTCTCTTGGATATTTTAGAAAAAAACTTGAAAATGATAATTATGAAAGAAGTGGTAATTTCTTTAGAGCTTATAATGAAGTACCAACAATTTTAGCTTTATTGATTGTGGGATATGTGATAACAAAAACATTTTCAATAGCCTTTACAGTAATTACACTTTTAATTGGTGCTTTTATAGTCTATAAAGTTTATAAACAAAAAGAGAAAAAATAAATGAAATTTGATAAATACTACGTACTTGATACTAATATTTTATTAGAAGATGCAAGTAATATTTTTAAACTATCACAAGATAGTAAAAACCTTATAATTTTACCTGAGACAGTTTTAGATGAAATTGATACTAAAAAATCAGGTTTTGATGAGATAAATTTTCAAGCAAGAGAGTTTGCAAGAATACTTGAAAATTCAAAAATTAAAGAATCAATAAAAAAAGATACTTACAAAATAATACGATTAGAAATACAAAATAAACAAGCTACAATAATTGATATTATTTCAAAAGAAGAGTATTCACTAAATTCAAAGAATGTATCTTTAAATATAATTAATGACAGAAAGATATTAGAAATAGCGACTTTTTCAAATAGCTATTATGAAAAAGAAGTTGAATTTTTATCACTTGATATTATGGCAAGAACTAGAGCAATATCACTTGATATAAAAACTGATGCGTTACTTGGTTCAAATAAAGATGAGTTTAACTATGAGTTTATAAAAGATATTGAAATAGATTTTCAAGATTTAGAAGATTTTGATAATCAAGAAATATATAAATTTGATAAAGATTATAAACCCTATAACTATTCATATTGTTTTAAAGTTATAGATTCAGATCAAGTAATTTTAGCAAATATTGAAAATAAAAGAATTAGAGTTTTAGATGAAGGTGAAATTCGAAATCAAATAATTACTCCTTTAAATAAAGAACAATTATTCTTTTCAAATGCAATTGCATCTCACTTATATAATGTTTTAATTATAGAAGCAAAAGCAGGTTCGGGTAAAACTCTTTTAGCTTTAAGTGGGGCACTTAAACTAATAAGACAAAAACAATACCAAAAAATCATTTACATTAGAAACTCAGTTGAATCACTAGATAAAGGTGAAGATGTTGGATATCTTCCAGGATTTGAAGAAAAATTCAGAATTTATAACCATCCTTTAATGGATAGTTTAGAATACATAATTAGAACAGAATATAAAAAGAAATCAAAAAAGAATCTTGAAAATATACCAGAACTTGATGATGGTGAAGTTACTTCAAGAGTAGAACAGATGATTCAAAATTACAGTATCGAAACTATGTGGGTAGGAGAAATGAGAGGGAGAACTATTTCTAATGCATTTATCATAATTGATGAAGCACAAAACATGTCAAATAAAACTATGCAAATGGTTTTATCTAGAATAGATAATACATCTAAAGTTGTAATACTAGGTTCAAATAAACAAATAGATAACTTCTATGTAAATAAATATACAAACTCTTTAACAACACTTCTGAAATCCACAAAAAATGAAAATACTTTAGTAAATACTTTTGCAATAAAATTACAAAAAGTATTAAGAGGTCCAATCACAGAATGGGCAGAAATGATATTTTCAAAATAAAAAAATTCAATAGTACATATGTAAATATATGTGCTATTATGACTATTAGATACGCTATATAAGACTCTTAAAAAATACCTCTTTTAATCAAAAAAATATTTAAATCTTTTATTAATATTGTAAAATGTGCTACAATACATATTACAATACGTATAGGAGTATAAATGGACTTACTACAATATAGATCAAATGAGATGTTTTCATCAACCGAATTAATCAGAAAAAGCAAGATGATATTTGATAAAGTATCAAAAAAAGAGATTGATAAAGCTGTAATATTAAGAGATGGAAAGCCTAGTTTTATGTTATTAGATTTCAATAAATATGAAGAACTAATAAATGATTACATAAAACTTCAAGAAAAAGTAAAAGAAAAAAATCTTAGAAAACCTGAAATTATTAAGGATGAAAAAGAAATAATTCAAGAAGAAAGTATTGAAGAGATAATTGATGATGAAATTAATAACAAAGACTTAGAAAATGCTCTTGCTCAAATTGAAAATCTAGATCTTGATTTTCAAAAAAAAGCTACAACAAAAAAAGAGAATGAAGCTTTAAAAGATTTTTGGGAATAAAATGTATGATGTAATAATAATTGGTTCTGGAGCAGCAGGATTAACAGCAGCTTTATCAGCACAACAAAAAGATACTAAAGTACTTGTAATATCTAAAACATATCCAACACATTCCCAAACAGTGCAAGCACAAGGTGGAATAAATGCAGTTTTATATGAAGATGATGATAGTGTTGATATTCATACAGAAGATACATATAAGGCATCAAGAGGACTTGCTAATAAAGATAATATAAACTTTATGTGTAAAAATGCTAAAGATACAATAAACTGGCTTGATAGTATTGGAGTACCGTTTACAAGAAATAATAGTAACCAAATTGCACAAAGAAAGTTTGGCGGAACTAAAAAACTAAGAACATGTTACTCAAGTGATTACACAGGATTAAAAATTGTTCATACATTATATGATCAATGTATAAAAGAGAATATTAACTTTTTAAATGAACATATGCTTCTTGAATTAATAATAGAGAATGATACATGTAAAGGTGCTATTATTTTTGATATACAAGAAGGGACTATAAAAGAAATATTATCAAAAAGCACAATAATAGCATCTGGTGGTTATGCTGGTATTTATTCAAACCATACAACAAATTCTTTTTCTAATACTGCAGATGGATTAAATTGTACACTAAAAGCTGGTGCAATATTATCAAATATGGAATTTGTACAGTTCCATCCAACAGCATTAGAAAATAGTAATATATTAGTTAGTGAAAGTGCTAGAGGTGAGGGTGGTTTTTTACTTGATGAAAACAAACAAAGATTTATTGATGAACTAAAGCCTAGAGATGAAGTTGCTAGAGCAATATATAAAAGAATAAATCAAGATCAAAAAGTATATTTAGATTTAAGACATCTAGGTCTTGACAAAATAAATGAAACTATGCCTCAAGAAAAAAGACTAGCACTAGAATTTTCAAATGTCAAAATTGAAGAAGAACTACTTCCGATTAACCCAGCTGCTCATTATTCCATGGGTGGAATAAAAACAGATATAGATAGCAAAACTAACATCAAATCTTTATATGCTTGTGGTGAAGTTGCTCAAGCATCAATTCATGGTGCAAATAGATTAGGTGGTAATTCTTTATTAGAAATTGTAACACTTGGTAAAATAGCAGGAACAAATGCATCAAAGAATAATATAAAATCTAGCAATAATATAAATAAAGAAACAGCAAGTTTTACTAAACAAAAAAACTTTATTAATGAAGTTTATTCATATACAAATGAAATAAACTTTTATTATGAAAAAGAAAAATTAGGAAAACTATTTTTCAATAACGTTGGAGTATTTAGAAATGATGAAAATCTAACTTTAGCATTAATTGATGTACTAGCTATGAAACAAAAAATAAAGCAAATGGGTATTCAAGATAAATCCAGAATATACAATAAGAATCTAATTGAATTTATAGAATTTATTAATATGATAGACATAGCAGAAATAATTATTAAAACAGCTATACAAAGAAAAGAAAGTAGGGGAGCTCATTATAGAGATGATTATCCATTTGAACTAAATGCATATCAAAAAAACTCTTTTGCAAAAATCCTTAATAATGAACTTCAAATAGATTTTGAGGATGTAATATGAAAATAAAGATAAAAAGATTTAGTAAAGAGAATGAAGATAAAAATCATATAGATTTCTTTGATATACAAAAAACAAATTTACTTCAAGCCTTAACTGAAATAAAAACTACTCAAGATGCAAGTTTAACATTTAGATGCGGATGTAAAAGTGGAGTTTGTGGTTCTTGTGCTGTTCTTGTAAATGGTGTAGAAAAACTAAGTTGTAAAACAAATGTACAAGATAATGATTTGATTGAACCTTTGAAAAATCGTTCAGTAATAAAAGATTTAGTTACAGATGTTTCACATGAAACATTGTTAATAAAAACTTCAAATGCATTTTTAGATGATAAGAGCAATGCAGAAATTACTAATAATGACATAAAACTAATTGATACACAAAGTAATTGTATACTTTGTAATTCCTGCTATAGTTCTTGTCCTGTATATGATGTAAATAAAGAGTTTCTAGGGCCTTTTGCACTAACAAGAGCATTAAGATATGCAAATGATAAGAAAGTGTTAGATAATAGCTCTATAATTGCTTCTATACAAAAAAAAGGTATTTGGGATTGTACTTTATGCAGTGCCTGTACTTTTGTATGTCCACAAGGTATTGATCCAAAAGCAGATATTATGCAGTTACAAAATATCTCTGTTCAAAAAGGATATGAAAATCCTAACTTTTCAAAATTTGATTCTTCTATTAATTTTGGATTTAATCCAAATGGATTTTAATTAAGAGCTGAATGCTCTTAATTAATTTTAGTAAACTATTTTAAATTATCTTTTAAGTATAGATAATCAGACATCTTTGTCCATTCTCTAGCTTTTTTCTGATAAGCATCTTGAGAATCTAAAACTTCTTTTAGTAAAGGACTTTTAGAACTAACTTCATCTCTTAATTCTTTATTTGATTTTTTCATTTCATCCATAACAACTTTTGGAAATGTTTTAACTTTGATATCAGGATTATCTTTTAACATATTTTTCCATGCAGTAATATTCATATCGTAGTTTTTAATATACATATTATATGCAGATGTTCTCATTGAAACTTTTAAGATTGTTTGTAAATCTTTTGGAAGTTTATCAAATGATCTTTTATTAATTAAAAATTGCATTTCTGAAGCTGGTTCATGCCAACCTGTATAATAAAATGGTGCTATTTTATGAAATCCCATTTTAATATCCATTGATGGTCCAACCCATTCTAAAGCATCAATTGTTTTACTATCTAAAGAAGTATAAAGCTCCCCAGGAGCAATATTTGTAACAACAACACCAAGTTTAGCCATAACTTCACCTGCAAAACCTGGAATTCTCATTTTAAGACCTTTTAAGTCATCAAGAGAATTAATTTCATTTCTAAACCATCCACCCATTTGAACCCCAGTGCTTCCACCAGGAAATGATAATACTTTATGTTTTGAGTAAACTTTTTGCATAAGTTCTAAGCCACCACCATGATAAAACCATGCATATTGCTCAGGTGCAGTTAAACCAAAAGGCATAGAAGTAAAAGGTAATGTATTTATATCTTTACCTTTCCAATAATAAGATGCTGAGTGTCCCATATCATATTGACCAGCTTTTACCATATCTAAAATACCTAAAGGTGCTTTATGCTTTGATGCAGTATCAACTCTAATTTTTAATCTACCATTTGACATCTCTTCAGCTAATTTTACCATCTCATAAGTTGTATCAATTAAAGGTACAGTTGTTTTTCCCCATGTAGTAGCAAGTTTAAGTTTATAAACTTTTTCTTTTGCTTGCATACTTACAGACATTGCCATAAGTAATGCAGATGTAATAGCTACTTTTGTAATCATTTTTTTCATATTTTTCCTTTTTTTAAGATTAATTTTTCTAATTTCTTCTTCTTTTTCCAACCAAGTTTTTTTAATTCTGGTTCATCATAAAACTCTTTTGTATATCCAAAGCATAAATATGCGATAAATTTGTAATCTTCTTTTTTAATATCAAATATATCATTTATTTTTTTCGGCTTTAGAATTGAAACCCATCCCATACCAATATTTAATGATCTTGCAGTTAACCACATATTTAAAATTGCACATATGACAGAATATTCACCTGTTCTTTTCATATATGTTTGACCCAAAATATCTTTTTTACTTTTTTTATAATAAACAGCAATATTGATATTTGATTCTTTTATACCTTCTAATTTAAGTGAAGAGTATAATTTTCTATCTTTAAATTTCTTTTTACTTTTTTCAAATGATTTTGAAAAGTGATTATAAACTAAGTCCTTTTTCTTTTTATCAACAATTATAAAGCGCCAAGGTTGTGAATACCCAACAGAAGGTGCATTTTGTGCTGAGTTTAAAATCTTTAAAAGTTTCTTTTTTGATATCTTTTTATTAATAAAATTATTACCTCTAACATCACGTCTTGAGGTAATAATATTTTCTAATGTAGTTTGATCTTTTTTATTAAAAATCATTTATACTGTAAAGTCGTGTAAATCTTTGAATAAAAAAGCTTCAACGATTTCATCAATACTTTTTTGTGTTGGAGCAATTAAAGCAATTATTCCTTCATCCATAAATGGCCAAACATATTCTAACTCATTTATAACCACTACTGCATCAATCCATACAGAAATATCTTCTCTTCTTTCTACAAACTCTATCTTCGATATTTTACCACCATCTAAAGTTACAAAAGCCCATGATTTATTTTCTTCTATTGATGCAATAACACATTCGTCTCTATTTGTTGAATCAACAGGTATTAGTACTGTCATATAGTCCTCTTTAAAATATTATAAATTATATAAGTCTTGATTTTACACTTTTGTTTCTTAAGAAATATACTCTTTTTTAAACCATAGTGAGAATATAAATAAAGAATACAAATGCTGCTTAAATTTTCTGTTCAATGAAAGTTCATATATATGTCTAATATACGTTTCATTAAATAATTTAGTTGTATTATTTACATCTATTATTGTATCTAAAATTGATTTTCCATATTCTTCATTTAGCCATTCATTAAAAGGTGAGTTAAATCCTTTTTTTGTTCTATTAATAATTTCTTTTGGTATATATTTAGCTGCAATTTTTTTAAGTAAATACTTATTTGTATTTCCAACTTTTATATTTGAATCCACAGAAAACATATAATTAACTAAATTAAAATCTAAAAAAGGAGTTCTAACTTCTAGTGAGTTTTTCATAGAAATCCTATCAACTTTTGAAAGTAAAGACTCTCCTAACCATATTTTTAAATCAATATAGCTCATCCAATCAACAGGATCGTTTTTTGGTTTTTCTGCTTTATAACTAGGAAGTTTATTAAAAAGCTTTTTTCTTTGAATATCTGTATATATTTCTCCAAAAGAGTTATATAAAGTTTGTTTTTTAACGATTCTTCGTAAGTATTCACTTTCTTTTGTATTATTTTGCAAAGCTGAAACTATTGTGTTTAAAAAGTCATTTTGACCTTGTGAGAGTGTTTTTTCAAATTCATAATATTTTAAAAACTTTGCATAATTATCATATCCTAAAAATATTTCATCACTTCCTTCTCCTGATAATACAGTCTTGATTCCACTTTGATGAATATTTTGACTTAAAATATTTAAAGGGATTGCTGCACTATCTCCATGAGGTTCTTCTAGAGCATCTAAAGAATCATGAAAGTTATCTATATACTCTTTTTTTGATATTATCACAGGATGATGATTTGAGCCTATATGCTTTGCTGTAATTTGTGCAAAATCTAGTTCACAATAGTTTTTATATTCATCATAACCAACTGAAAAAGTATTAATCTTTTTGCCAGAAATTTTTGTATAAAGTGCTGATATTAGTGAACTATCAATTCCACCACTTAATAATGATGCAACTTCAACATCACCTACTAGTCTTGTTTCAACACTAGATATTAAAAGTTCTTCAATATCTTTTAATGCTGTATTTTCATCTTTTATTTTTTTATAGGTATTAATCTTATAATATCTTTTTTTTATAAGCTCTTTTGATTTTTTTGGTTCGTAAATTAAATAAGTAGAAGCTTCAAGTTTTAAAATATTTTGATAAAAAGTATCCTCACCATATGAGACAAAATATTGTAAATATTTATTGACAGCAACTTTATTTAAATTAGGTTTCTTATCTAATAGCTTTAAAACTGATTTTATTGAAGAAGCAAAAATAAATTTGTTATCTTTAAAATAGTAAAAAAATGGTTTTTTACCATATCTATCTCTTGCACAAAAATACTTTTCTTTTTTCATATCGTAAAGGCAAAAAGAAAACATTCCATTTAATTTATTCAAAAAATCATGCTCATATTTCTGATAAAGTCTAATAATTACTTCTGTATCAGAAGCAGTTTTACACTCTAAATTTTCATCAATAATTAACTGCTTATAGTTATAAATTTCTCCATTAAAAACAATCAAAACATCATCAAAAACCATAGGTTGATTTGCTTCTTCATTTAAATCAATAATTGCTAATCTATTATGACCAAATTGCATATTATTTATTTTCACACTTTTTTGATAATCAGGACCTCTATTATTTTGTATTTGTAAAGCTTGTTCAAAATCATTTGATAAAAAATTACTACCTAAAATTCCACACATACAAAGTCCTATTTAATAAAATATTCAATAATTTGAATATAAGGATATAAAAGAAAAACAAAAATTACAGATGAAATCAAAATCGAAGCTGTTACATCATATGGTTTACAGTTGTATAAAGCTGCTAAATTCACATTATTAACAGCAAGTGGTACCATAAGCTCCATAATTAAAATTGAAGCCACATAAGCGTTTAAATTGGTAAAGTATAAAATGATAAATATTCCAAATAATGGTAAAAATATATGTTTGATAAAACTAATATGTAAAGATGAATACCAAGGCATAGATTTGATTTTGATTTTAGATAAATACATACCAAAAATTAATAATTGAATTACCATAGAAGCATAAGCACCCATTTCTAAAGCAGTATAAATATTTTTATCAATTCCAATACCATTATAATTTACAAGTAATGCTAATATTGCAAACCAAATACCAGGTATTTTTGAAATTGAGAAAATTGCTTCTTTTAGTGAAAATTGCTCTCTTGCAAAGAAATAAACTGAGAATATATATATAAATAATATATTTGCAATATTTATAATACTTGTGTAAGGAACAGAAGCCATTCCAAATAGTGCAATTCCTAAAGGAATACCTAAATTACCAGTATTTCCTACAAGTGAAGTTGCTAAATAAATAGATTGATCTTGTCTTTGTTTAAATATCTTTTTATTTACTATTAATAAAATTAGTAGTGAAATTAAAACAATTGCTAAATATACTAAAGGAGAAGCTATAAATGCATAATCAATAGGAGCTTTTGTTAGTCCCCAAAAGATTAAAATAGGTTGGAAAAAGTAAAGAGATAAAAGAACTAATGTTCTTTCATTAATCTCATCACTAAAAACTTTCTTAGCCATAAAACCTAAAACAATAAAAAAATAAACTGGTAAAACAGATAAGATAGCTTCGATAGAGTAATTCCTATTTTTTTCGTGATTTTAACATAAAGTTATAAAATCTTTCAAATAGAATAAAAAGTAAGATCTTAGGCTTTAAGTAGATAATTCTACTTAAGCCATAATTCCTTTTATCATAAAGAATACTGCAGCTGATAGAATAGCAGCAGCAGGTACAGTAATAACCCATGCAGCAATAATCTTTTTAACTGCATCTCTTTTTACATACTTAACACTTTTAGCTTCTTTAACGTCTTTTTTCTCTTGTTTTACAATCTCTTGTTTTTCTTCAATACTTTTGTATAATTCAACAATTCTTACATAATTAGTTTTAGACTTTGATTCAAGTTTTTCTAATTCATCAAGCTCTTTAGTCATTGAGTCTAATTCTTTTTTATGCTTTTTAAACTTTTTTCTTAAACCTTGTAAAAATCTACTTTCATTAGAATCTAAATATTCTCGTAAAAAACCTACCCCAAATACACCACCAACTGCAATATGAGTTGAAGAAACAGGGAGTCCAAGTTGAGATGCAATAATAACAGTAATAGATGCAGCCATAGCAATTGAATAAGCTCTCATTTGGTCTAATTCAGTAATTTCAGAACCAACTGTTTTAATAAGCTTTGGTCCATATAATGCAAGTCCAACGGCAATACCTAAAGCACCAACTGCCATTACCCAAAATGGAATATCAACTTTTGAATGAATTTCAGAGTTCATAACAGCATCATTAATAGCAGCTAATGGTCCAATTGCATTTGCAACATCATTAGCACCATGAGCAAATGATAAAAGTGCAGCTGCAAAAATTAAAGGAACTGTAAATAGTGTATTAACACTAACTCTTGTATTTTCAAGCTTATCTGCAGCTTTTGCAATTAATGGTTTTACTAATATATATGCTATTACTGCAATTATTAAAGCAATTCCAGCAGCAGTAAAGAAGTCTAATTTTATTAATCTTTTAATACCTTTTAAAATTAAATAAGTAGAAAATGCCCAAGTCATAACAGCTATTAAATAAGGAACAATTATTTTTGCGGAACTAACCATATCTTTTTTATAAACAATCTTAGTTTTAATAAGATAAAGAAAAGCTGCAGCAATAATTCCACCTAAAACAGGAGATATAACCCAAGAAGCAGCAATTTTACCCATTGTTCCCCAATCTACAATAGAAAAACCTGCTGCTGCAATACCTGCACCCATAACACCACCAACAATTGAGTGAGTAGTTGAAACTGGAGCTCCAACAGATGTTGCAAAGTTAAGCCAAAGTGCAGCTGATAATAAAGCAGCTGTCATAGCCCAAATAAAGATTTGAGGGTCAGAAATTAAAGCAGGATCAATAATACCTTTTTTAATAGTCTTAACAACATCACCACCTGCAACAAAAGCACCAAGAGCTTCAAATGTAGCTGCAATTATAATTGCCCACATTAATGTCATTGCTTTTGAACCAACAGCAGGTCCTACGTTGTTTGCAACATCATTAGCACCAATATTCATAGCCATATATGCACCAAATACTGCACCAATAACTAAAAATGTGTTATTTGGAACATCACCATGTGAAGTATAAGACCAAAGAAAAACTACTACCATAAAAAGTAATGCAAGTGAAAGTTTAGCAAAGCTTGAAACTGTTTTCTCAGTAGCTTTATCTATAGAATCGAAAGTTTTAATATCCAATGTAACCCTTTTGTAATTTTAAATGGATATTATTTTAGTGGAAAATTACTTGCTAAACCTTTAAATAAGCTTAATTTATTTATAGCTAAAGTAGTTAATTTATGATAAAAGACTATATTATATACCTGAAAAATTTGTAAATTTTACAATATTAGAAAAGATAAAAAGAGATTTAGGATTATTATTTTGTATTATATACTATAAGTAGTTTTTGAAGTTTATTGGGTGTAGAAAAAGAGATTAATCTCTTCTTCTATTTCTATCGCCTGATCTTCCACCAGACCGTCCGTCAGATCTACCACCAGATCTTCCGCCTCTATCTCTATCACCGCCTGATCTTCCACCAGAACGACCATCAGATCTTCCACCACCAGATCTTCCGCCTCTGTTTCCACCTCGGTAACCACCTCTACCTCGGCCTCGACCACCTCTGTCATCTCCTCTTGGAGCATTTTCAATAAGTCTTTTAATATCACTTTCAGATTTACCGATTTTATCGTTACCTTTTACATAAGTAGAAGAAGCAACCATAGAAGCTAATTTAAATGCAATTGTTGAAATATCAAATTCTTCTTTTAATTCTTCAACTAATTGTAAAGCGTAATCTTTAATATCTTGTTCAGTAATTTTGTCTTTTAAATCTGCAACTTTTTTTACTTTAACAGAATCAATATTTGGAACAATTTTACTTTCAAGTTTTGTACCAATATTTTTTTCAATTTTTTGAAGCATTCTGAATTCATGCGGAGTTACAATTGAAACAGCAACACCTTCTTTACCTGCACGTCCTGTTCTACCAATTCTATGTACATATGATTCAGAATCAAATGGTAAGTGGTAGTTAAATACGTGAGATACATCATTTACATCTAATCCTCTTGCAGCAACATCTGTTGCAATTAAGATTTCTAATTTAGATGATTTAAAAGCTCTAATTGCTTCTTCTCTTTGTCTTTGCTCCATATCACCATGAAGACCTTTTGCCATAAATCCTTGAGAAACTAAGAAAGTAGATAATCTATCAACTTCTTTTTTTGTTCTACAAAAAATTATTGATTTTGTAGGGTTTTTAAAGTCGTATAATCTAATTAATGCATCATCTCTTTCTCTTTCATCAACAACATAATATGTTTGTGTAATTTTAGAGTTTGTAACATCTTTTTTAGTTAATGTAACAAATGCTGGGTCTTTTAAAATTGTTTTTGCAAGATTTTTAATAGCTTGAGGCATAGTTGCAGAGAATAATAAAGTTTGTCTTTCAGCTGGCATAAATGTGAAAATTTCTTTAATATCATCTAAGAATCCCATATCAAGCATTTCATCTGCTTCATCTAAAATTACGTAAGAAGGTTTAATATTAATTTTTCCACCTCTTAATAAATCTAAAAATCTTCCTGGAGTTGCAACAATGATTGAAGACCTATCAATATTTCTTAATTGCATAGAGTAAGATTGCCCACCATATACAGTTGCTGTATTAAAGTTTAAATTTTTACCAAATCTAAATAATTCATCTGATACTTGCATTGCAAGTTCTCTTGTAGGAACAATAACAACAGCTTCAACGCCTTGTTGTCCCTTCATCATATTAATTACAGGAAGTCCAAAAGCAGCAGTTTTACCTGTACCTGTATGAGCTTGACCAACCATATCTTTTCCTTCTAAAACAATAGGAATTGCTTCAGCTTGTATTGGTGATGGTTCTTTAAATCCTGCAAAATCTATTGCTTTTTGTAACTGTTCTTTAAAATTGAAATCGTTAAAAGTCATTTTTTACCTTAGTATATTTTTATTAAATGATACACGGTTATATAAGTAGATCTTATCTTCCCATTAATGTACGATTAAAGCGTAATTTCAGTTATGTCAAAGTTGAGTTATTTTATCAAAAATGAATCTTTGATATGAATATGTAAACATATTATCAAAGTAGAATGGGGTATATAAATGTGTATAATTTGGCGGATTATATCTAATTTTAGATAAATTTAAGCTTTAAGAAATAGGGGTTAATCCCTTATTTCTTAAATATCATCAAGTGATTTGTAGTTTTCTAGGTATTTTGTATCATATTCATTTGAAATAAAATCTTCATTTTCCATCATTTTTTTATGGAATGGAATTGTAGTTCTAATTCCTTCTACTTCAAACTCATTTAAAGCTCTTTTCATAATATTAATAGCTTTATTTCTATCTCTTCCCCAAACAATTAGTTTTCCAACCATTGAATCATAATAAGGAGGTACAACGTATCCTGCGTATAAATGTGAATCAACTCTTACATTTCTTCCACCAGGAACCATCCATTGTGTAACTTTTCCAGGACTTGGTAAGAACGAATTAGGATCTTCAGCTGTAATTCTTACTTCAATTGCATGACCTCTAAATTTGATTTTTTCTTGTGCTGGTAATTTCTCACCTTGTGCAACTTTAATCATCCATTCAACAATATCAAGCCCAGAAACCATTTCAGAAACAGGATGCTCAACTTGAAGTCTTGTATTCATTTCCATAAAGTAAATATTTTGCTTATCATCTGCTAAGAATTCAAATGTACCAGCACCTTCATACTTAAGGAATTTTGTAGCTTTAACAGCAACATCATGTAAATGAGCTCTAGTCTCATCATTTAATAAAATTGCAGGTGATTCTTCAATAACTTTTTGATGTCTTCTTTGTAAAGAACAATCTCTTTCACCTACATGAATTGCATTTCCATGAGAATCTCCAATAACTTGAACTTCAATATGTCTTGGGTTATTAATAAATCTCTCAAGGTACATAGTACCATCACCAAATGCAGCTAAAGCTTCAGAAGAAGCAGCCATGAATAGCTGATCAAAATCAGACTCATCATTAATAAGTCTCATTCCTCTTCCACCACCACCAGCAGATGCTTTAGCCATAATTGGATAACCAATTTCAAGTGCTACTTTTCTACCTTCTTCAAGTGAATGAACAGCACCATCTGAACCAGGTACAACTGGAACACCAGCTTTAATCATTTCATCTTTTGCTTTTGATTTATCAGCCATTTTTTCCATTACTTCAACAGAAGGACCAATAAATTTAATATTATGTAATCTACAAATTTCTACAAAATCTTGGTTTTCAGAAAGGAAACCATAACCTGGGAAAATTGCATCACATCCTGTCATTTCTGCAGCAGTAATTAGTGCAGGAATATTTAAGTATGAATCAGCAGACTTAACATCACCAATACAAACAGCTTCATCTGCATGTTTTAAATATGATGCATTTTTATCACCTGCAGAATAAACTGCAACTGATTTCTTACCCATTTCTCTAATAGTTCGTATAGCTCTTTGAACTATTTCTCCTCTATTAGCAATTAATATTTTTTTAATTTCAGCCATATGAAATCTTTATATTTTTTCTACAGTAAATATAGGCATATCATATTCAACTGGGTCACCATCTTTAACTAAGATGTCAATAATCTTACAATCAAATTCAGCTTCAACTTCATTCATAATTTTCATAGCTTCTAAGATACATAAAGTTTGACCTTTTTTAACTGTATCTCCAGCTTTTACAAATGCAGGAGCTTCAGGTGATGGAGAAGCATAGTATGTTCCTACCATTGGCGAATCAATTGTATCACCAGTAACAGCAGTGCTTACTGCAGCTTCAGAACTAGCAACAGCAACAGGTGCTGCAACAGGAGCAATTGGTGCAGCAACAGGTGCAGCAGCAGTAGTTACAACCGTACCACCTTCAAATCCAGTTTGCATAGAGATTTCAAATTCTCCATCTTTAACTTTTAATTTGTTTAATGCACTCTTGTCAAATACTCTTATTAATTCTTTGATTTCTTTAAAATCCATAGTTAGCCTTTTTATTAATCTTGTCAAATTTTCAACATGTTATCACAATTTTAATTATAATTTTATTTTTGTTAAAACAAATAAGCATAATTTAAGTTTATAGCAATGATTTTTATTCTTTTATTTGCTATACTTCTATAAATAACCACAAGGTACAAAAATGTTAAAAGACCAAACATTTATAAATATTGCAAAAGAAATAGCAAGTGCTTCAAAATGTGTATCAAAACAAGTAGGCGCTGTAATTGTAAAAGATGGAAGAATACTCTCAACGGGTTATAATGGAACTCCTGCTGGATATACAAATTGTAGTGACCATTGGAATGGAGAATATACAAAAGACCATCATGACTGGTCTAAAACTTACGAAATTCATGCTGAAATGAATGCAATAATTTGGGCAGCAAGAAAAGGAATTAGTATAGAAGATGCAACAATTTATGTAACTCTAGAACCTTGTAGTGAATGTTCAAAAAATTTAATAGCAAGTGGAATAAAAAGAATTGTTTACGATAAAGCCTATGAACATACAAACTCAGAACTTATCTCTAAATTTATTAAAGATAACAATGTAATAATTGAACAAATAGATAACTGCTAAATCATGGCAAATATTGGATATAAAAATAATACTCAATTTTATAAAAGAGTCATAAAAAAATATGGGATTAGTGCTAGAGGAGTTCACTGGAGCTGCGAAGAGTCACAGTATATACGTTTTAAAGTATTAACACAATTTATTCAAGACGAAGTAAAAGAATGTGTAATTGTTGATGCAGGTTGTGGCTTTGGTGAATATTACAACTATTTATTTGATAATGATTTTAAACCAGAAAAGTATATTGGTATTGATTGCGAAGAAGAAATGATAAACGCGGCATCAAAAAGATTTTTAAATACAAAATTCGTTTTAAAAAATATACTTGAAGATAAGCTCCCTAGTGCTGATTATTACATCTGTAGTGGAGCTATGAATACTCTAAATGAAGATGAAGTTTTAACTTTTATAAAACGTTCATATAAAGCTTCAAAAAAAGGTTTTGTTTTTAATTTCTTAAAAGATGATCCATTAAGTGATATTTCTATAAATACGGTGCTAAAATTTTGTAAAAGCATCTGCTCACAAATAAAAATAAAAGATGATTATTTAGAAAACGACATTTCCATTTATTTAAAAAAATAAAATATCATACCAATTTCATATATTAAATATAGAATTACAAGATAATTTAAAAGGAGTTTATATGAAAATAGGTCTATTTATTCCCTGTTTTATGAACGAACTATATCCAGATATTTGTAAATCTACTTATAAGATATTAAAACAACAAGGCTTGGATATAGATTATCCACTAAACCAGACATGCTGTGGACAACCTATGGCAAACTCAGGCTGTTCTAAAGACGTTGAAACTTTAGCAAAGCAATTTGTTAAAACATTTAAAGATTATGACTATATTGTAGCACCTAGTGGTTCATGTGTTTCAATGGTTAAAGAACATTATGCACCTTTTTTCAATAATGATGAAGATTATAATAAAGTTAAAGCTTCAATTTATGAAGTATGTGAATTTTTACATGACGTAGTTAAGTTAGAAAACCTAAACTTTAACACAAGTTTTCCTTATAAAGTTGGTCTTCATAACTCTTGTCATGGACATAGAGTTTTAAAATTAGCAACTGCAAGTGAATTAAATATTCCATATAATTCTAAGCTAAAAAACTTACTTCAAAAAGTTGAAGGAATTGAACTTGTTACATTAAAAAGAGAAGATGAATGCTGTGGTTTTGGTGGAACATTCTCTGTGCAAGAAGAAGATTTATCAATTGCTATGGGGAAAGATAGAATTAAAGATCACTTAGACTCAAATGCTCAAGTAATGACAGGTGCTGATATGTCCTGTTTAATGCACATGGATGGAATCATAAATAGAAATAACCATCCAATAAAAGTAAAACATATTGTTCAAATCTTACTAGGAGAAGAACTATGAGTACTAATCATCCACAAAATGCAAAAGAGTTTGTTGCAAATGATGAAAGAATGCATTGGCATGACCAAGCTTTATGGTTTGTAAGAGAAAAAAGAGATATAGCAACAAAAACTATTCCTGAATGGGAAAATTTACGTGAGTTTGCAAGTAGAATCAAATCTCATACAATGGCAAATTTAGATACTTATCTTTTAGAATTTGAAAAAAATGCTAATGCAAAAGGCATCAAAGTTCACTTTGCAGCAGATGCAAAAGAGCATAATGAAATTGCATATAAACTTCTAAATGAAAAAAATGTAAAAAAACTTGTTAAATCAAAATCGATGTTAACAGAAGAGTGTCATTTAAATCCTTTTTTAGAAGAGCGTGGTATAGAAGTTATTGATACCGACCTAGGAGAGAGAATTGTTCAATTAAGAAACGAACCTCCTTCACATATTGTACTGCCAGCAATTCACTTAAAAAAGATGGATGTATCTGATACTTTTGTTGAACATTTAGGAACAGAAAAAGGAAATGATGATCCTACATATTTAACAAGAGCAGCAAGAGCTTCATTAAGAGAAGATTTCTTGAACGCAGAAGCTGGAATGACAGGTGTAAACTTTGCAATTGCACAAACAGGTGGAGTTGTTGTATGTACAAATGAAGGAAATGCTGATATGGGTGCATCAGTTCCAAAACTTCATATTGCTTCAATGGGAATTGAAAAAGTAATTCCAAGACTTGAAGACTTATCAGTATTTACAAGATTACTAGCAAGAAGTGCAACAGGTCAACCAATTACATCATATACTTCACATTTTCATGGGCCAATTGAAGGTGGAGAAATGCATATTATTATTGTTGATAATAAAAGAAGTGAATTTTTATCTTCTGAAAAGTATAAAAAAGCATTAAATTGTATTAGATGTGGTGCATGTATGAATACATGTCCAGTATACAGAAGATCAGGTGGTCACTCTTATGAATATGTAATTCCAGGACCAATTGGTTCTATTTTAGGTGCAGTTAAAGAGCCCGAAAAGCATAACACATTGCCTTTTGCTTGTACTTTATGTGGTTCATGTACAAATGTTTGTCCTGTAAAAATTGATTTAGATTCACAACTTTATGCAAGACGTCAAGATTTAAGTGAAATGAAACTAATTGATCCTAAGAAAAAAATGGCTATGAAAATTACAGCATGGCTTATGACAAAACCAAAGTTATTTGATTTTGCAGGAAAAATGGCTCGTAAAATTGTTCCAAAACTTCCTGATTCAATTGTTTACAACAAAGCAAATGCATGGGGAAAACAAAGAGATATGCCTAAAATGGCAGAAAAGAGTTTTAAAGAAATGTTTGAGCAAGGAGATTTAGATGACTAGTAAAGAAAAAATACTACAAAACATTAAAAAGAATAATGTAGCTGTTGATGTAGAACTTCCTTCTTATGAAAACTTTGGAATAACTTTTGAAAAAAAACATGAGAAATTTTCTACAATGATTGAAAGTGTTGGAGGAAAAGCTTTAGTAATTGATAAAAAAGATTTAGATAAAACTATTAAAGAATTATATAAAGATGAAAAACAAATTGCTTCAAATGTTGATGGTTTTACTCTAAGCAATTTTAATGCAAATGAAGAAGATGATGCTCATAATTTAAAAAATATAGATTTAGCAGTAGTAAAAGGAAATTTTGCAGTTGCTGAAAATGGTGCTATTTGGATGAAAAATGAAGATAATAGACATAGGTCTTTATATTTTATTGCACAAAATATTGTAATTGTAATAGATGAAAAAGAAATTGTTTCAAATATGCATGAAGCATATGAAAAAATAAATTTTGAAAATACTGGCTATGGTGTATTCATTTCAGGACCTTCTAAAACAGCAGATATAGAGCAGTCACTAGTTATCGGTGCTCATGGTCCAAAATCTGGTTATGTAATTTTTACAAAATCTTGATATAATAGCTAAATAGAAGGTATAAATGAAAAAAATAATACTATTTAGCTTAATTTTTATTACATTTGTTTTAGGACAAGAACCAAAAGAGGTTTTATTACTTCATTCATATCATAAAGGATATGTTTGGAGTGATGATATTTCTAAAACCATTGAAAAAGAGTTTAAATCGCACGAAAATATAGAACTTACAACTGTATATATGGATACAAAAAGAGTTGCTGATCCAATATATTTAGACCAACTTGCAAAACTTTACAAACAACAATTTCAAAAAAGAAGCTTTGATTTAATAATTGCAAGTGATAATAATGCTTTTGATTTTGTAATTAACTATCATACTTATCTCTTTGAGAACTTGCCTGTTCTTTTTTGTGGAATAAACAATTTTGATAAAGCATTTTTAGAACAAAACTATATGAAAAAATATATGACAGGTGTAGTTGAGCAAGTAGACTTAGAAAAAAACTTTGAGTTAATAAAAGACTTACACCCAAATTTAAAAAAACTAGTAATAATAAATGATAATTCTAAAACAGGTTATGCAGTAAAAAGAGATTTAAGACCTATTATTCAAAAATACAAAAAAGATTTTGAAATTGAATATATTGATAATTTAGAAATCGAGGGAATTGCAAAAAAAGTTTCAAAATTAGGGGAAGATACTGCTGTTTTATTTGTTTTATTGTTTAAAGATACAACAGGTAAATATTTTACATATAAACAAAGCTTTACCAAAATCAGAGAAGCCAGCCATGTTCCAATTTATGGTCTTTGGGATTTTTATTTGAATTATGGAATTGTAGGTGGACTTTTAACTTCTGCAATTGGTCAAGGAGAAGCTGTATCAAAAATGGCACTTGAAATATTAAATGGAAAAAAGATTTCCCAAATACCAATTTTAGAAAAATCACCTAACGAATATATGTTTGATTATAATGAATTAAATAGGTTTAATATAGATATAACAAAACATGTAGATGATTATATATTAACAAATCAGCCAAGTTCAGAATATAAAAAAGTTACACAGTTTTTTATTTTAGCAATTTTGATTATTTTGGTATTAAGTATTATTGTTGTCACTCTTCGTGCTAATATTCAAAGAAGATTAAAAGTAGAAAGAGCGCTATCTAATAGGTTAGAATTTGATAAAGTATTATTAGATACTATTCCTAATCCAATTTATTATAAAAATATTCATGGAAAGTTTTTAGGTTGTAACTTAGCTTTTGCAAACTTAGTAAATGAACATAGAGATCAAATCATAGGTAAAACTGCCTTTGATTTTTTTACAAATGAAGTTGCATCAAAAAACACAATAATTGATAAAGAGTTGTTAAATACATTCTCAACTTCTACTTCAGAATTTACATTTTACACAGCGTCAAATCAAATGAAACATATCATTTTGAATAAAGCTGTTTATAAAAACATAGATCAAAGTGTTGGTGGAATAGTTTGTATTATGGATGATATAACTGAAAGTGTTCAACAAAAACAGTTCTTAATACAACAAAGTAAATTAGCTGAAATGGGTGATATGATTGCGGCAATTGCACATCAATGGAATGAACCACTTGTAGAGCTATCAGCATTAGTTCAAGATATACAAACATCATATTTATTAAATGAATTAAAAGATATAGAAGTAAATGATTTTGTAAAAGACTCAATGGTTCAAATTAAATATATGTCTAGAACTTTAAATGATTTTAGAAACTTCTTAAAACCCTCAACAAAAAAGAAACTCTTCTCAATTTCTAAATCTTTAAACGAAATAAACGAAATTATTGGAAAACAAATATTCTATTCTAATATAGAAATGAGTTTTAATTATAAAAATAAAGATGAAGAACTTTTAATCTACGGTTATGAGAACGAGTTTAAACAAGTTTTACTAAACCTTGTAAATAATGCAAAAAATAAAATTATAGATAAGCAGCAAGATGAAAATAAAAAAGGTAATATTCAAATTAATATTGAAAGATGTATTAATTATAATAGCATAGAAATTATTGATGATGCAGGTAAAATTGATGAAACAATAATACACTCTATCTTTCAACCATACTTTACTACAAAAGCAGATGGAACAGGCCTTGGTCTTTATATGGCAAAAGTAATTATTGAAGATAAAATGAGGGGAACAATTACAGTTAGAAATGAAGATGATAATGTAATTTTTACAATTAGACTACCTCATAAAAAGGTTTAAAATGAAAATCTTACTACTAGAAGATAATAAAAAGTTAAATGACACTATTACTAAAAGGTTAAAACTAAAAGGCTATAAAGTTCAATCTTGTGTGGATGGAGCAGATGCAATAGAAAAAATAGCTGATGGATATAGTTGCTTTATTTTAGATATAAATGTTCCAAATATTGATGGGATTAAAATATTAAAGAAAATTAGAGAGTTCTACAAAGATATACCTGTAATTATAATTTCTGCTAGTGTTGAACTTAATGATATCAAACAATCTTATGACTTTGGATGTAATGACTATTTAAAAAAACCATTTTTTATAGATGAACTTGAAATAAAAATAGAAAAGTTTTGTAAAATACAAGATGACTTAATCTATTTTGATGAGAATTGTTATTTTGATTATAAATCATCTTTGATATTTATAAATGATAAAGAGCAAAGATTAACAAAAAAAGAAAGGCTACTTCTAAATCTCTTTTTAACTAAAAGAAATCAAGTTTTATCTTACGAAGCAATTGAAAATTATGTTTGGGAAGGAAGTTTTGCATCTTTAGAATCTATACGATCTTTAATTCGAAGATTAAGAAAAATTCTTTCTAATGATTATATTGAAACAGTAGTAGATACTGGATATATTTTCAAAACTAGCTAATTTCTACATAAATTTTACATTTATCACATAAAATATCATATCATTTTCATTTCTTGTAGTTAAACTTTACGCATAACAAATCTAAGGAGAAAATGATCATGTTAAAAACTACAACTAAATTACTTCTTACTTCTGCACTAGTTGCGGGATTAAGTACAGCAGCAGTTGCTAAAGATAAAGTATACAAGTGGAAGCTTGCTACTACATGGGGATCTACATTAAGCCCATTCTATGATACACCAACTAATATGGCTAAAATGGTTGAAGAAATGTCTCAAGGACAATTAAAAATTAGAGTTGACGCTTCAAATAAACATAAAGCAGCACTTGGAATTTTAGATATGGTTAAAGGTGGTCAGTATGATATGGGTCACTCTGCATCATATTACTGGAAAGGTAAAGATATTAATACTTTACCATTTACAACTATGCCATTTGGTATGACTACACCTGAGCAATATGCATGGTTCTATCACGGTGGTGGTATGGACTTAATGAAAAAAGCTTATAAAAAACATAAAGTATTATCATTCCCTGGTGGAAACACTGGAAACCAAATGGGTGGATGGTTCAGAAAAGAAATTAAGACTGTTGATGATTTAAAAGGTCTTAAAATGAGAATTCCTGGATTTGCTGGTGAAATCATGGCAAAATTAGGTCTTACAGTTACTAATATCGCATCTGGTGAGTTATATACATCACTAGAAAGAGGTACTATTGACGCTCTTGAATGGGTTGGACCTGGTATGGATATTAAAATGGGATTCAATAAAATTGCTCCTTACTACTATACAGGATGGCATGAGCCAGCAACTGAATTACAATTTTTAGTTAATGAAAGAAAATTCAACAAGTTACCAAAACATTTACAAACTATTTTAGTAACAGCAATGAAATTATCTGCATATGATATGTATATTCAAAACTACCACATGAGTTCTGAAGCATGGTCTAAAATTGAAAAAGACTATCCAAATATTAAAATCAAAACTTTCCCTAAAGAAGTTATGGATGCTATGAAAAAAGCAAATGCTGAGTTATTAGTTGAAAAAACTAAAGGTCAACCATTATTAAAAGAAGTATTAGATTCACAAGCTGCTTACCAAAAGAAAGCTAGAGAATGGACTAAAATGTCTGATTACTTATATTTAAAAGACAACTTAAAATAGATATAATACGCTGTCGAAATTTTAACCCTCATAAAAGAGGGTTAAAATACTCATCTTAGAAAAGAATAAGTGTTATAAATATATACAATATATTTATATTTATTCGACTTATTAAGAACACTCAAAAGGATTTTTATGCTGTTAAAACTAGAAAAAGGTTTTGATAAATTTGCCAATATTATAGGGTATATTACTGCAATAGTAATGGTACTTATGATACTAAACGTATTTTATGATGTAGTTATGAGATACTTTTTTAGATCAGGAAGTATTGCTATGCAAGAAATGGAATGGCATCTATTTTCAGTAATTATACTTTTAGGTATTTCATATACGCTAAAAGAAGATGGTCATGTAAGAGTGGATTTAATCTACGATACATTAAAAGATAAGAAAAAAGCAATAATTAACATGGTTGGTGTTGTATTATTCATATTACCAATTTCAGTATTAATTGGTTTTGGTTCAATTGATTATGTTATTGAAGCTTACCAATCAGGAGAGCAAAGTGGTGATCCAGGTGGGCTTACGAATAGATGGTTAGTTAAATCATTAATTCCAATATCATTTTTCTTACTAATTATTACATCAATTGGATTTTTTATAAAAAATCTAAATGTATACAAAGGTTTACATCCAGTTGCACCTCATATGGTAAATGGAGATATTGAACACATGGTTGATGAAGTTCACAAATTAGATGATGACTTACACCACAAAGGAGATAAATAATGGTAGGAATTATAATGTTTTTTGCTGCACTTATAATGCTACTATTTGGTTTCCCTGTAGCATTTACATTTGCAGCTGTTTCTGTATTATTTGGAATAATTGCTGGTATTATTGAAATTGGTTTTGATGATGGTTTAGACGTAGCTTTAATAGACGGTTTTGAAGAAGGTCTATTAATGTTTGACTTTATGCCATTTAGAATTATGTCAATTATGCAAAATACAATTTTAATGGCAGTTCCAATGTTTATATTCATGGGTATTGTTTTACAAAAAACTGGACTTGCAGAGAGACTTTTAGAATCTATGGGATTCTTATTTGGAGAAATTAGAGGTGGAGTTGCAATTTCTACTGTATTAGTTGGTGCATTACTTGCAGCATCTACTGGTGTTGTTGGTGCTTCTGTTGTTGCTATGGGTGTTATTTCACTTCCTGTAATGATGAAGTATAAATATAATACTCCTCTTGCTTGTGGTACTATTTGTGCTTCTGGGACATTAGGACAAATTATTCCTCCTTCAATTGTTTTAATTATTTTAGGAGATGTATTCCAAGTACCTGTTGGAGATTTATTTAAAGCAGCAATTGGTCCAGGACTTGCACTTGTTGGTGCATATATCTTATATATTGTTGTAGTATCATTTTTTAATAAAGATATGGCTCCTGCAATTCCAGCAGATCCTAGTCGTGGGTCTAAAAGTAAACAAGTAATAAGAGCTTTAATTGATATTATTCCATCTTTAACACTAATTTTATTAGTACTTGGTTCAATTTTTGCAGGTGTTGCAACACCAACTGAATCATCTGCAGTAGGATGTTTAGGAGCAGTTGGTCTTGCACTTGTTTATAAAACATTCTCACTTCAAATGGTAAAAGAAGCATCTTTAGAATCAGTTAAAATTACTTCAATGGTATTTGGTATTCTAATTGGTGCAACAGCATTCTCAATGGTATTTACATATACAGGTGGAGATGAAATAGTTGAACACTTTATGATGAGCTTACCTGGTGATGAGAAATGGGGATTCATTATCTTTACAATGTTAGCTATTTTAGTATTAGGGTTCTTTATTGACTTCGTTGAGATTTCGTATATTATTGTTCCTATATTAGTTCCAATTGCAATGAATTTAGATATTAACCCTGTTTGGTTTGCTATTTTAATTGCTATGAACTTACAAACATCGTTCTTAACGCCACCGTTTGGATTCTCCTTATTCTATTTAAAAGGAGTAGTTCCAGCAACTGTTAGAACTATACAGATTTATAAAGGAGTAATACCATTTATTATAATTCAAGTTATAGTATTGATGTTAATTGCTTTCTACCCAGAGTTCTTCGGAATTAATCCAAGTACAGCTGGATAAAAATTAAAAACAAAAGGCTAGACCTTTTGTTTTTATAATAGGAGATATGCCTATGAATTTATTAATTCAAAAACTACTTTCAAACATCATATATAAAAGCAAAGATAGAATGTTTGCTTTTATATACGATCCACAACAAAGAATATATACAGTACCAAGACTAGAATAATACTTTATTTTTAAACAATTTTAATCAAAACTAAATATAATTAAAAACTAAAGGATAAAACATGTTAGAAGGTAAATATTTAAACTTTTATAATCAAATTTCAAAAAAGATTGAAAAAACAAATATCTTTACAGATAAGCTACATACATTAGCATATGGAACAGATGCTTCTTTTTATAGATTAATTCCAAAAATAGTAATTAAAACTGATAATGCAAAAGAGGTTCAAGATATCATTGAATTATCAAATGAATTAGAGTTAAGTATTACATTTAGAGCAGCTGGAACTTCCCTATCTGGACAAGCTATTAGTGATTCTATTTTAATAGTAACTTCAAGAAAATTTACAGACTTTAAAATTTCAGATGATAAAAGTTATATCTCATTACAACCAGCACTTACAGGTGCACAAGTTAATAATTTATTATCTCCATATTCAAAGAAAATTGGACCAGATCCAGCATCTATTAATGCAGCAATGATTGGTGGAATTGCAGCTAATAACGCATCTGGTATGTGTTGTGGTATTTCACAAAACTCATATAAAACGTTAAAATCAATGAAGTTGATTTTCGCTGATGGTACAAAACTTGATACATCATGTGAGACAAGTAGAAATGCTTTTAGAGTAACTCATGGAGAGTTTTTAAAAGACTTAAAGCAATTTTCACAAGACACTAAAAACAATGAAGAATTACGGGCAAAAATTGAAAGAAAATTCAAAATTAAAAATACATGTGGTTACTCGTTAAACGCACTGATTGATTTTGATGATGAGTTTGAAATTTTAGAGCATTTAATAATTGGTTCTGAAGGAACATTAGCATTTATTGAAGAAATTACTTACTATACAGTTGAAGATTTAAAAGATAAAGCATCTGCTCTTATTTATTTTAAAGATATTAAAGAAGCATGTTCTGCTGTTACAAAATTAAAACTTGCACGTGATGATAAAAGTATTACTGTTGATGCAGTTGAGCTAATGGATAGAGCAGGGCTACGAAGTATTGAAGAAGATCCAGCAATGCCTGAATTTATAAAAGATTTTGATGAAAATGTAACAGCATTATTAATTGAAACTAGAGCAAAATCAGATGAAGACCTTGATATTCAAACTGTACAAATTCAAAACTTACTCGAAGACTTTAAAGTTGTAAGAGATATTTATTTTACAAAAGATGTAGAAGAATATACACTTTATTGGAAAATTAGAAAAGGTTTATTTCCAGCAGTTGGAGCAGTAAGAGAAACAGGAACTACAGTTATTATTGAAGATGTTGCATATCCAATTGAGTGTTTAGCAGAAGCTACACTTGAACTTCAAGATTTATTTAAAAAACATGAATATAGTGAAGCTTTAATCTTTGGACATGCACTTGAAGGAAACTTCCACTTTGTATTCACTCAAGATTTTGCAGATGAAAAAGAGATAAAAAGATATGATGCCTTTATGAATGATGTTGTTCACTCTGTTGCTGTAAAATATCAAGGAAGCTTAAAAGCAGAACATGGAACTGGTAGAAATATGGCTGCATTTATCGAAGTTGAATGGGGTAATGACGCATATGTAATGATGAAAAAAATCAAATGCTTATTTGATCCAAAAGGCTTATTAAATCCAGGTGTAATTATAAATGATGACCAAGAAGCGCATCTTAAAAACTTAAAAGGAATGCCTGCAACTAATGAAATAGTTGATAAGTGTATTGAATGTGGATTCTGTGAACCTTCATGTCCATCAAATGACCTTTCTTTAACACCAAGACAAAGAATTGTAATCAATAGAGAGATTTCAAGATTAGAGAGATTAGGGAAAGAGGAAGAAGCAAAAGAGTACAGAGATTTATACCAATATGATGGAATTGAAACATGTGCAACATGTTCACTTTGTTCATCTGCTTGTCCTGTAAATATTGATACAGGAAGTTTGACTAAGCATTTAAGAGCAGAACAATTAAGTCCTCGTGCTAAAAAAACAGCTAACTTTATTGCAAATAATTTCTCAATGACTTTAAAGGGAATGAAGTTTGGATTAGGTAGTGCAAATGCAGTTCATAAATTACTTGGAACTGCTAGTATGGAAACTGTAACATCAACTATGAGAGATTTTTCAAAAGGAAAAATAGCTAAATGGAATGCAACTTTACCAAAACCAATTAGTATAAATACAAACTTTGAGCAAAAAGTTTCAAGTAAAAAAGTGGTTTATTTCCCTTCTTGTATTAATAGAACAATGGGATTAAGTGATGTAAGCGTTGAAGAAAAACAATTATTTGATGTAACTGTTGAATTATTACAAAAAGCTGGTTACCAAATTATTTTCCCTGAGAATTTACCAAATCTTTGTTGTGGAATGCCATTTTCATCAAAAGGATTCAATGAAGCAGGAGCTACTAAATCTACACAGCTTGAAAAGGCCTTAGTAAAAGCTACAAATAATGGTGAGTATCCTGTATTATGTGATACAAGTCCTTGTACAAAAACAATGATTGAAAAGTTTAAAAGTGATTTAAAACTTTATGAACCAATTGAATTTGCGCTTGACTTTTTAAGTAATGATTTAGACTTTACACCAATTGCAGAACCAATTACAATTCATACAACTTGTAGTTCAGCTAAAATGGGATTAGAAGGTAAATTTAAAACTTTAGCACAAATGTGTTCTACAGAAGTTATAATTCCTGCAGATGTAAAATGTTGTGGATTTGCTGGAGATAGAGGGTTTAATTATCCTGAATTAAATGAGTCAGCATTAAGAGATTTACCAAAAAGTATTAAAAATGCAAAATATGCATTTTCAACTTCAAAAACATGTGAAATAGGTCTATCAGAACACTCTGGACTAGACTATAATTCGATATTCTATCTTATAAACAAGTGTACAAAAGCTAAAAATATTTAATTCTCTTTTAGCCAAAACAGATATTTACCATTATTTAGGTAAAATATCTGTTTTAACAAATAAGGAATTATAATGTACAAACTAATAATAGCATTTTTACTAAGCTCAACACTTGGTTTTGCAGGCGTTGTAAATGCAATTGCTCTAACAGTAAATGATGATCCAATAACACTTTATGATATTGATAAAACTATGCTTACAAAAAAAGTTGATAAAAACCAAGCAGTTAGTTTATTAGTTGATAAAATATTATATGATCAGTTAATTCAAAAATATAATATCCAAGCAGATATATTTGACGTAAACGCTTATATTGAGAAACTTGCAGCTTCAAATAACATGGATCTTTTCGCATTCAAATCAATTGTAAG
The DNA here is from genome assembly GCF_001956695.1 of Poseidonibacter parvus. NCBI lineage: Bacteria > Pseudomonadati > Campylobacterota > Epsilonproteobacteria > Campylobacterales > Arcobacteraceae > Poseidonibacter > Poseidonibacter parvus. The sequence goes on along the minus strand of NZ_CP019070.1, from coordinate 44,977 downwards.
ACAAAAATACCCTGATTATTCAGTATTTGAAGATGAAGCTAAAACTATTGTTACTAGACAAAAATTAATTAAGAAATTAGTTCAAGGTAATTTAAAGATTGCTTCAGAAGAAGATATTAAACTATATTATGAAAACAATCAAAATAAATATACTACAGCAAAAACAGTAGAAGTAGTACAATATTTATCGAATAAAAAAGCATCATTAATTGCAACTGTTAAAAGCCCATTATTAGTTCCAAATGATGTACAAAGAAATCCTTTAGTTTTAGAAGTAAAACAATTAGATCCACAAATGCAATATCTTTTAAATAATACTGCACAAAATAGTTTTACTCCAATTTTTACTGCAAATAAAATGTATAACACTCTTTTTATTATTAAAAAAGAAGGTACAGATACCTTAGATTTTGAAGTAGTAAAAAACAAAGTATTTAATGAAGTAATGTCATTAAGAGAAAAAAAATATTTAAAAGATTTTTTTGAAAAACAAAAATTAACAGCTGATATAAAAATATTAAGATAATAAAAAAGGAAATAGATGTTTGAAGTAATTTTAGGTTTAGAAGTACACGTACAGTTAAATACTAACTCTAAACTATTTTGTTCTTGTGCAACAAGTTTTGGAGAAGAACCAAATACAAATGTATGTCCAACTTGTTTAGGACTACCAGGTGCACTTCCTGTATTAAATAAAGAAGCAGTACACAAAGCAATTATGCTTGGAACTGCTTTAAAATCACAAGTTAATCGAAAGTCGATTTTTAATAGAAAAAACTATTTCTATCCAGATTTACCAAATGGTTATCAAATTTCTCAATTTGAAGTTCCTGTTGTTGGATTAGGTGAATTAGTAATTGATTTCCCAGATGGAAGTCAAAAAACTATTGGAGTTACTCGTGCTCACTTAGAAAATGATGCAGGTAAGAGTAAGCATGCAGCTGATGGTTCATTAGTGGATTTAAATAGAGCAGGAACTCCACTACTTGAAATTGTTTCAGAACCAGATATGAGAACAGCTGAAGAGGCTATTTTATACCTTAAAAAACTTCATTCAATTGTAAGATACCTAGGAATAAGTGACGCTAATATGCAAGAAGGTTCTTTTAGATGTGATGTAAACGTTTCTATTAGACCAAAGGGCGATACAAACTTAAATACTAGATGTGAAATTAAAAATATGAACTCATTTAAGTTTATTGAAAAAGCAATTCATTATGAAGTAAATAGACATATTGAAGCTTGGGAAGACGGTATTCATGATACTGAAATTGTTCAAGAAACAAGACTATTTAATGCTGATACTGGTGAAACTAGATCAATGAGAGGTAAAGAAGATGCTGCTGATTACAGATACTTTCCAGATCCAGATCTTTTACCTGTAATTATTACAGATGAAATGTTTGATAAATATTCACAAATTCCTGAGCTTCCAGATGAAAAGAAAGAAAGATTCGTAAAAGATTTTGGAATAAAAGAATACGATGCATCAGTTATAACAGCATCACTTGAAACTGCAAACTTCTTTGATGAAATGATGAAAGAAGGAATTAGTGGTAAAAATGCAACTACATGGCTAACAGTTGAATTACCATCAAGATTTACAGAAGGTGTTTCAATTGAAAACTCTCCAGTTGGTGCAAAAAAATTAGCAACAATGATTAAAGCTATTGAAGATGGAACAATTTCAGGAAAAGCAGCAAAAGAAGTACTTGATTTCTTAATTGAAAATCCAGATGAAGAAATTGATACTGTAATTGAAAAACTAGGACTTAAACAAGTATCAGATGATGGTGCAATTTTAGAAATCATTGATAGTATCATTGCAGCAAATGAAGATAAAGTAGAACAATATAAAGCTGGAAAAGATAAGCTATTTGGATTCTTTGTAGGTCAAACTATGAAAGCTTCTAAAGGTACTGCAAATCCAGCTAAAGTAAACGAATTACTAAAACAAAGACTTTCATAAAACAATAAATAGAATCATCTTGATTCTATTTATATTCCACATATAAAAAACAGGAGGATTACAAATATGAGTAATAAACCTAAAATAGCTGTTATTGGTGCAGGGAAATGGGGACAAGCGCTTCATTTTGCACTTAGTTTTAAACAAGAAACATATATTACATCAAGAACACCAAGAGATATAAAGAACTTTACAGATTTAAATACAGCTTTAAATTGTGAGTATTTAATAATAGCAATACCAGCTCAACAAATAAAACAATGGTTAAAGGAAAATTTTGTATTTAAGAATCAAAAAGTCCTAGTTGCATCAAAAGGTATAGAAGCAAATACAGGAGAATTTTTAAATGAAATTTATGCTGAGCATGTTCCTGAAAAAAATATTGGTTTTATTTCAGGACCTTCTTTTGCAGCTGAAGTAATACAAGGACTTCCTTGTGCTTTAGTTTTAAACTCTACATCTAAGAAATTATATCAAGAATTTAAACCCTTTTTTCCTGATTTTATAAAGACTTATTATAGTGCTGATGTAATAGGTGCAGAAGTTGCAGGTGCATATAAAAATGTTCTTGCAATTGCAAGTGGTATTTGTGAAGGTTTACACTTAGGAAAAAATGCACAAGCTTCTTTAATATCAAGAGGATTAGTTGAAATGCAAAGGTTTGGTAAAAACTTTGGAGCTAAAAAATCTTCATTTATTGGATTAAGTGGAGCAGGGGATTTATTTCTAACAGCAAGCTCAAACATGAGTAGAAACTACAGAGTTGGCTTAGGACTTGCACAGAATAAAAGTCTTGAGGAAATACTCGAAGAACTAGGAGAAGTTGCTGAAGGTGTTAAAACATCAGAAGCAATATATAAACTTTCAAAAGAGTATAATATTTATACTCCTATTGCAAATGAAGTAAAACTTGTACTTGATGGAAAGAATCCAAAAGACAGTTTAAAAGATTTACTTAATTCATAATAGAATACAATTTTTAATACATACTCTAGTATGTATTAAAAAATAACAACTTACTGATTTTTCTCATTAAAAGTATTATATATTAAGCTTTCTAAATACATATAATTTTAATTAATACTTAAAAATAAATTACTAATTAATTAATTTTTTATGTACATCACCCCATATATAAAGTTGTTTTAAAATTGGTTTTAAACTTTTCCCATATTCTGTAATTGAATACTCAACTTTTGGAGGAACAACAGGATAAACTTCTCTATGAACTAAACCATCTGTTTCTAATTCTCTTAGTTTTTGTATTAACATTTTTTGAGTTGTTCTTGGAAGTAATTTTTGAAGTTCATTAAATCTTTTTTTTTCATCTTTTAAATACCAAAGAATTAATATCTTCCATTTTCCTGCAAGGGCATCAATTGCTGTCTCAACTGGACACTTGTCAATTTTAATATCTAATTTTTTTGTCATAATAAATACTCCATAGTATCTTTTTGGTTAGTACATTTCTTAAAAGTAAGTTCTTGTGCTTTTGAAATATTTTAGCTAAAGTTTCAACATAAGTAAATAAATTAAAATAAACAAGGAATAAATATGAAAGCATTTGTAGTAGAAAAAATAGCTGATAGAGAATTTAAAGCAGACATACAAGAAGTATCAATGCCAAAATGTGAAAATGATGAAGTAATTATTAAAGTTTCTTATTCATCATTAAACTATAAAGACGCATTAAGTTCAGTAGGTAACCCAGGAGTTACAAGAAAATTTCCACATATTACAGGAATTGATGTAGCAGGTGTTATATATGAATCAAACTCTACAATATTTAAAGCAGGTGAGAGAGTACTTGTAACTGGTTATGATATGGGAATGAATACTCATGGTGGTCATGCACAATTTGTAAAGGTTCCAGCTTCATGGGTAGCTAGAATGCCTGATGCAATAAGTGATAAAGAGATTATGACATTTGGAACAGCTGGATTAACAGCGGCTTTAAGTATAAACGAACTTATAGAAAATGGAGTTAAACCTGAAGATGGTGAAGTTTTAGTAACAGGAGCAACTGGTGGTGTTGGTTCAATTGCTGTTTCAATCTTAAGTAAAATTGGTTTTTCTGTAGTTGCAATCTCAGGAAAAGCAGAAAAAATTGATTACTTAAAAAGAATAGGTGCTAGTGAAGTAATATTAAGAGATACTTTTAATGAAGAGTCAAAAAAACCAATGATGGGTGAAAAATATGCTGGTGTAGTTGATACAGTAGGTGGTGAAGTTTTAGCAAATGCACTAAAATATATAAAATATGATGGAGTTGCTACTTGTTGTGGACTTACATCATCACATGAATTAAATACAAATGTATTTCCGTTTATCTTAAGAGGTGTTAGATTAATTGGTATTGATTCTGTTGAATGTAAATTAGAGAAAAAACAAGCAGCATGGAAAAAAATAGCAAGTAAATGGAAAATCGATAACTTAGATAATATAACAAATGAGATTTCATTAGAAGAAATTAAAAATGCTTATGAACTATTATTAGATGGAAAAGCAGTAGGAAGATATGTAGTAAAAATTGGATAGGAACTCTCCTATCTAATAAAAAATATAGACTTTTATAAAACATTCTAGTTAGTAAATACAAACATATCCTATAATTTGTTATAATACCAAAAATAAAAAGAAAAATTATAGGAAATATTATGCAGAAATTTTTAGAAGAGGCTAAAAAAACAAGCCGAACTATTGCAAACCTTGATGCTCATACTAAAAACAATGTTCTAAGACAAATGGCTAATGCACTTGTTGCTCATAGTGATTATATAATAGAGCATAATAGTAAAGATATGAGTGAAGGAACTTTAAATAATTTAAGTAGTGCCTTATTAGATAGATTATTACTAACAAAAGATAGAGTTGAAGCTATGGCTTTAGCAATTAAACAAATAGCAGATCAAAAAGAACCAGTTGGAAGAACACTAGAAGGCTGGATAACAGAAGATGGTTTAGATATAAAAAAAATTTCAGTGCCAATTGGTGTTATTGGAATAATCTACGAAAGCCGTCCAAATGTTACAAGTGATACAGCAGCGCTATGTTTTAAAAGTGGTAATGTTTGTGTTTTAAAAGGTGGAAAAGAAGCTGAGCGTTCTAATCAGGCAATTGCAAATGTTTTAAAGCAAGTATTAGAAGATAATAAACTACCAACACAAGCTATTTCATTACTGCCAGATTCTAGTAGAAAAGGCGTAGCAAAACTAATAAAGCAAGATAAATATGTTGATTTAATTGTACCTCGTGGTGGAGAAGCCTTAATTAGATATGTAAGTGAGAACTCTTCTGTTCCTGTTATAAAGCACGATAAAGGGCTTTGTCATATTTTTGTAGATAAAGATGCTGCTCATAATAAAATCATTGATATTGCAATAAATGCAAAATGTCAAAGACCAGGAGTTTGTAACTCTATGGAAACTTTATTAGTACATGAAGATATTGCAGCTTATTTACTTCCTGGATTATATGATGAGTTTATGGAACATGGAACGCAACTAAAAGGTTGTGATGAAACAGCTAAATATATTGATGTAACAATTGCCACACAAGAAGATTATAGTACTGAATATTTAGCAAATATTTTAAATATAAAAGTTGTTAAAAATGTTGATGAAGCAATTGAACACATTGCAACATATGGCTCTGGACATTCAGAATCAATATTAAGTGAAAACTATACTGTTGTAAATAAATTCTTAGATCAAGTAGATGCTGCTTGTGTTTATGCAAATGCAAGTACAAGATTTACAGACGGTGGAGCTTTTGGATTAGGAGCTGAGGTTGGAATATCAACTAATAAACTTCATTCACGTGGTCCTATGGGAATAAATGATTTAACTACATTTAAATACAAAATTTATGGAAAAGGTCAGGTAAGATAATGTCAAAAAAAATATATTGTATAGCTTCTTTTGAAGCAAAGCAAGGAAAAGAAAAGCAGTTAATAGAAGTACTTCAAGCTTTAGAGCCTAAAACAACTAGAGAAGATGGTTGTATACAATATATTGTGACAAAACATATTTCACATCCAAATGCAATGGGTAAATCTTTTCCTATTGTATTTAATGAAATTTGGGAATCAAAAGAGGCTTTTGAAGAGCATTGTAATAAAAGTTATATTACAGAATTTTTCCAAACTCACTGTGTAGAAGAGTCTGGTTTTGTAAAAGATTTTAACGTAACTGTTTATAGTGATGAGGTAAACTAATATGTCTGATACAAATGAATATCCACACTTTCCAAGTGATTGTAAATCTTTATTATCAAAGTACCTTACAAAAGAAGTTTATACACAACTAAAAGATAAAACTACACCTTCAGGTTTTACTCTTGATGAAGCAATTGCTTCAGGAGTTCAAAATAGTGATAGTGGAATTGGTGTTTATGCAGGAGATATTGAATCTTACACAACTTTTTCAGCACTTTTTGACCCAATTATAGAAGAATATCATGGTTTTTCTAAAACTGATTCTCATATTAGTAATTTAAACCCAAATGATTTAAAAGCACCAAATCCAGATCCAGAAAATAAATATATTGTTTCTACAAGAATTAGAGTAGGAAGGAATATTGCAAACCTTCCTTTAGGACCTGCTATTTCAAATGAGCAAAGAGATAATGTAGAAAACCAAGTATCACAAGCTTTAAATGCATTAGAAGGTAGTTTAAAAGGAAAATACTATCCACTAGATGGAATGAGTGAAGAAATATCACAAAAGCTAATTAGTGACCATTTTTTATTTAAAGCAGGGGATAGATTTTTAGAAGCAGCAGGACTTAATAGAAATTGGCCAAAAGGTAGAGGTATTTACCATAATGATGAAAAAACTTTTTTAGTATGGGTTAATGAAGAAGACCAATTAAGAATAATCTCTATGCAAAAAGGTGGAGATATTAAAGAAGTATTCCAAAGACTAACAGATGCTATTTCAAAAATTGAAGAAAAAATTGAATTCTCATATAGTGAGCACTTAGGATATATTACATCTTGTCCTACAAATCTTGGAACGGCAATGAGAGCTAGTGTTCATATAAAAGTACCAAATTTAAGTAAAGACTATACAAGATTTGAAGAAATTACAAATAAATATCACTTACAAATTAGAGGAATAAACGGTGAACACTCTCAAAGTGTTGGTGGAATTTACGATATAAGTAATAAAAGAAGATTAGGAGTAACAGAAGTACAATGTGTTCAAGACATGTACGATGGTGTTGTTCAACTAATTAAAAGAGAAAAAGAGTTAGAAGCTAAATAGCCCCAACTCTTAACTAATTCTTTTAGGTTCTCCTAAATAGAACCCTTGAGAATAATCTATTCCCATTTTAGTTACAATATCATGAATTTCTTCAGAATGTACAAACTCAGCAATTGTTTTAATATTTAGTTTCTCTGCAAATTTAACTACTAATTCTGTAACTACTTTTGCATTTTCATCATGATCTAAATATCTAATCATTGAACCATCAATTTTTACGTAGTCAACATTTAATTTCATTAAATAATCAAAATTCGAATATCCTGTACCAAAGTCATCAATAGCAATAGAACAACCTAAATATTTCATTGTTTCAATAAAGTTAATAACTTCATTATAATTTTCGATTCCTTCATCTTCAACAATTTCAAAAATCAATCTATTAGAAATACCTTCGTATTGATTGATTTTTTCTTTTATAAATTCAACTGTTTTGTTATCAATAATATCCTCAATAGTTAAATTAATAGAAAAAGTATCCGTAGTTTTAGAAAAATGTTGAAATGCTTTTTCTATAACAGTTTGTGTTATACTTGTGTAAAGTTTAGATTTTTTAGCAATATTTAAAAAATGCATTGGAGATATTAAACTACCATCATCATCTTCAATTCTTACTAAACACTCATACTTATTAATTACATTTCTATCTTTGTTAGAGATAATAGGTTGTGCAACAACAACAATCTTATCTTCTCTTATTGTTTTTTTAAGTTTCTTAGTCCAAGATACATTATTAATCAAATTATCTTTAATGTCTTTATTTTCATCAAAGAAAACCAATCTTTTATTTTCTTGTTTAGCATGATCTCTTGCCATTTCTGCATTTATAAAGTAATTTCTTATAAATGATGCACCTGAAATAAAGTGAATATCCAAATTATTTTCATCAATTGTTAAATGAATTGATTTTATCTCTTTAACAAATTTAATACTCATATCTTTAAATTCTTGTTCTGAAATGTATTCATTTCCTAAAATTGCAAAAACATCACCTTGTAATTTAAATAGTTTCAAATTCTTATCACTAATTAGTTCAGAGAATAATTCTGATACTGCAATTAGGGTTTTATCACCTGTTTCATATCCATAATATTCATTTATTTCTTTAAATCTCTCAATATTAATAATCAATAGCTTTAAATTATCTTTTGCATTAATATCTTCTAATAACTTCTGTCTATTAGGCAGTTTTGTCAATAAATCTGTTGTTTGGAATTTAATTTGCTTAGACTGCTTGATTAAATCTGTTACATCATATCTAATTGCAATAAATTCTTTTATCTCACCTTTTATGTCTAATATTGGGATAATTGTAGATTTAACATAATAAGTTGAACCATCTTTTGCTAAATTTTTTAAAACACCTTTCCAAATCTTCTTACTTAAAATCGTTTTCCATAACTTCTTATATAATGAAACAGGTGCATCTGGATGTCTAACTAAATTATGATTTTTATTTATCAATTCAAGCTCTGAATATCCTGAAATACTACAAAACTGCTCATTAACATAAATGATTTTCCCATCAATATCAGTTTTAGAAACTACAGCTGCTGCATCTACAGCTTTTTTATATTCACCTAATAAAGAAACATTTATTAAGACTTCTTGATTTTTAAAATCAATTTCTTTCTCATTCTTTATTCTTGTCTCAATCATTTTATTTGCATATTGTCCAATTTTTGAGAATTCATCATATTCAAGAAGATCAAGATTAATTTTTTGATTACTAGAATCGATCTCTTTAAAGAAATTTAAAAAGATTTTTAAACTATTATAAATTCTTAAATTTATTCTTTTTGTAATTAAATATACAATTAGTAATGTTGATAACATAAACAATACTATAAGAATTATATCTCTAATTATTTCTGATTTTAATTCTTCATATTTAAGCTTTATTATTTCCTCAATATCATCAAAAAATACTCCCGTACCAATTATCCAATCCCATTTCTCATAATCTTTTACATAAGAAAGTTTCTTCTGATAAATATTACTATTCACTTTTTTCCAATTATAAGGTATATAAACACCATTTTTATTTCTTCTATCAATTAATTTTTTTACAATATTTTTTGCTTTTTCATTGTTAAAGTCATCATAGTGCTTATTTTCAAAAGAAGGATAATCTTTATTTAATACAGTGATACCATCACCATTTATAATAAAAAAGTTTAATCCACTATCTTCAGTTATATATCTAATTCGTTCAATTGTTTCTTTTTTTAACTCAGCTTCAACTCTATACAAATAATCAGCCGTTGAAATAATAAAACCATAAGGTTCAAATAACTTATAAAACCCTACTTTTAAAGCTTGTTTTTCCTTATCATCAACTTTATAAAATGTCCAAGTATCATAATCCTCTGATTTTGTTTTTAGATTCTTAATCCAATCCTTAATAACCATTTTTCCATTTAAATCAGTAAAGTTCTTAAACTTATAAGTATTCTCAATTTCAGGTTTTAAAGGATGAAGAATTGACTTTCCCGTTAAATCATAAATAAAAAAATATCCAGTTCCACCAAAAAATCTTATATTTCGTAAAGATTCTTTAATCAATAAAATTATTTCATCTTTATTCTTACTATCTTTATGTTTATCATAAATTTTTTGACTAATTGTATATGCTTCATAAATTCTTTGTTTTACTTGTTTTTTAATTCTTTTCATTTTTAAAGAATAATTGTAATCAAGTAAAGATATTGTTCTATTAATTTCAGATGATATATACTCTGTCTTTTGCTTGTAAGAAATACTTCTTAGCTCTTCAACATTTTTTTTATAGTGTATATATATTGTACTAATCCATACTATTCCAAATATTAATATAAGAAAAAGTGATATGCGTGTTGTAATACTTGAAATAAGTTTTGACAGTTTAGTTTTCATACTATACCTTTCAGAAGCTATTATATTTTTTTATTATTATAACATATCTAATATTCAAAAAATAAATTATTATAATTCTTTATTCTTCTTTTAGCGTTGAGAGAGAGCTAGTTTTATTCCAAGTGCTACTAAAACAGTAGAAGTCAATATATTCATAACTTTTACAATACCTGGATTCTTTTGAAGTTTTGAACTTAAAAGATTTGCTGCAATTCCTATACTTGAAAATACAACAACTGTCATAATCATAAATATAATTCCTAAAGTAATCATTTGAAGTGGCACATTTCCAGCTTGTGTATTTACAAATTGTGGTAAAAAAGCTAGAAAAAATATTGAGACTTTCGGATTTAAAATATTCATAATAAATCCTTTAAAAAATAGCTTTTTAAGCTCAGAGCTAGAATTTTGTACACTTAAATCTAAAGGCTTATTTCTATATTTAAAAGCTTGATACGCAATATAAAGTAAATAAGCAGCTCCTGCATACTTTACAATATCAAAAGCCATTTGTGAAGTTTGGAATATTACAGAAATACCAAGTGCAGCAGCACTTGTATGAATGATTAAACCACTACAAAGCCCAAAGGTTGTGATGATTGCAGCTTTCTTACTTTTTGTCATTCCTTGGGTTAATACATAAATATTATCAGGTCCTGGTGCTAAACATAGTAAAAATGAAGCTGCTATAAAAAGCAGTAATTGTGTTGCTTCAATCATTATTTTCCCTTTTTATATTATTTTATATTTTATATTATTTCGTCCATTATCTTTTGCTTCATATAATTTAGTATCAGCTTCTTTATAAATAAAGTCTAATTTATGATCTAAATCTATATCTTTACTTTCAATAATGATTAATCCAAAAGATGCTGTAACAATACTTAAAGGAGGATTTTCCTTATGTTTTATTTCAAGTTCTTCGATATTGCTTTTTGCAAGATTCGCAAGTTCTAGAATATCCTCTTGTGTTTTTGCATTTATTAACACTCCAAACTCTTCTCCACCTAATCTGAAAATCAAATCATCGCTTCGTTTAAATGTGTCTTTTAAAGACTTAGAGAAGGAAATAAGAACATTATCTCCTTCTTGATGACCATAAGTGTCATTATATTTTTTAAAATAATCAATATCTAAAATCATAAAGCCAAAAACTTTATTACTTCTTACCGTCTTATCGAATATTGCTTTTGCTATATCATTAAAATATCTTCTATTATACAAAGAAGTTAATCCATCAGTAATTGATAACTCATAAATTCTTTTCTTATCTGTAATATCCTGTCTTACAGCATAGTAACCTATTTTATTTTTCTGCTTATCAAAAATTGGTTCAATAACCGCACTAACCCAATAAGAAGAACCATCTTTACGAAGATTTTTTATTTCACCTTTCCAAGTATTGTTTAGATTTATTGTTCCCCATAAATCTTTATAAACCGAACTTGGCATATCAGGATGCCTTACAATACTATGACTTTTTCCAACTAATTCACTTTTCTTATAACCAGATATTTTACTAAAAGCAGAAGAAACAGAAGTTATTATACCTTTAGTATTTGTTGAAGATGAAATAATATTATCATCAAAAATTTTATTAAAAGTATCTAATTCTTCACGTTGTTCAATATTTGTAAAAAGATTAAAAATTTTTGTCTTTAATTCCTCTTCAATGATTGGTTTTTGAATAAAATCATCGACACCAATTTTATATAAATTTGTTTTTAAATCCTTATTAATTTCATTATTAATAATTAATATAGGTACATTAGTATATTTCTCATTTTCTCTTAACATTTTAGTAATACTTATTATATCCTCAAGTAAAGTTTCATAATCAAAAATTATAAATGAAATATCATAATCATTTTTTACTATATCAATAATCTCTGAATTACAATTTGCTTGTTTTATATCTAAAGAAAAACTCTTTAATACATGTTTTATTTTTACTTTCGAATCTATTGATTCACTAATAAGTAATACCTTGTAATCTTTTATGTGTGCAAAAAGTTCCACAAGATTATAAGCATGTTTTAAACCATAAGTAGTATCTTTTAAAACATAATCAATTACATTAAAATTCTTTTTATATTCTACTTGTAATTCATTATTAATTTTTGAGCTAAGAATGATTATAGGAATATAATCAGATTTTAATATATTTGTTAGTTTATTATCTGATTTAGCAAGGTATTTAATACTTAATATTATAGTAAAAAAGTTATTCTTTTTTATTAACTTTTTTGCTTCTTTTGTATTATTTGTAGTATATATTGAGAAGTTATTTTTTTCAGCAAACAATTTTATAAAAGAGGTAATAACATGTATAGAATCATCTATAATTAGTAGTTTTTTCAAGTTATTCCTCTTCTAGTATCAATTTTAAAAAAATTATATCATATGAAGTGTAAATAAAATATAAATATACTATTCTTCACTTTTAAAGATTATAGCAATATCTGGATTGTTTTGATTTTTGATTTTTGTTATAATTTCTACAATTAAAAATATCACTTAAAATAAGGAATATAAAATGAATTATATATCAAACGCAAACCTAAAAGAAGCAGATTCAGAAGTATTTGAAATTTGTGAAAATGAATTAGAAAGACAAACAGATCATTTAGAAATGATTGCAAGTGAAAACTTTACATCTCCAGCTGTTATGCAAGCAATGGGTTCAGTTTTTACTAATAAATATGCAGAAGGTTACCCTTATAAAAGATATTATGGTGGTTGTGAACAAGCTGATAAAGTAGAACAACTAGCAATTGACAGAGCTTGTGAAATCTTTGGATGTAATTATGCAAATGTACAACCACATTCAGGAAGCCAAGCTAATGGTGCAGTATATGCAGCATTATTAAAAGCTGGTGATAAAATTCTTGGTATGGATTTATCTCATGGTGGACATTTAACTCATGGTTCTAAACCATCATTTTCTGGTAAGAACTATACTCCTTTTTATTATGGTGTTGAATTAGATGGTAGAATTAATTATGAAAGAGTAATGGATATTGCTAAAATTGTTCAACCAAAAATTATTGTTTGTGGTGCTTCTGCATATGCAAGAGAAATTGATTTTGCTAAGTTTAGAGAAATAGCTGATGCAGTTGGAGCTATATTATTTGCTGATATTGCACATATTGCTGGACTTGTAGCAGCAAACGAGCATATGTCTCCATTCCCTTATGCAGATGTAGTAACAACTACAACACATAAAACACTTCGAGGACCTAGAGGTGGAATGATAATGTGTAATGATGAAGATATTGCTAAAAAATTAAACTCAGCTATTTTCCCAGGATTACAAGGTGGACCATTAGTACATGTAATTGCTGGTAAAGCAGTTGCATTTAAAGAAATTCTAAGTCCTGCTTGGAAAGACTATGCAAAACAAGTAAAAGCAAATGCAAAAGTATTAGGAGAAGTTCTAGTTTCAAGAGGATATGATATCGTATCTGGTGGAACTGATAATCACTTAGTATTAGTATCATTCTTAAATAAAGAATTCTCAGGAAAAGATGCAGATGCTGCACTAGGAAATGCTGGAATTACTGTAAATAAAAATACAGTACCAGGTGAAACAAGATCTCCATTTGTAACATCAGGGATTAGAGTAGGATCACCTGCATTAACTGCACGAGGAATGAAAGAAAAAGAGTTTGAAATCATTGCAAATAAAATGTGTGATGTATTAGATGATATTGAAAACACTAAATTACAAGAAACAATTGCACAAGAATTAAAAGAACTTGCATCTAATTTTGTGATTTACAATCAATCTACTTACTAGTGAGTATTTATTAACTAATTAAAAGTATAAGTGGTATAGAATACCACTTATACTAAACCTTATAGGAAATCTCATGGATGATAAGCTATTACTTGAAAATGAAAACTATAAAAAAATAGAAAAAGTAATAAGATACATCGATGATAATTTCAAAGAACAACCCTCAATAGACACAATATCAGAATATATAGGAATGAGTAAATTCCACTTAATTAGAGTATTCAAAGAATATGTTGGTGTGACTCCTATTCAATTTTTACAATCTGTTACTTTAAATTATGCAAAAGAGCATTTAAAAGAATCAAAAAGCATACTTGATAGCTCACTTGATATGGGTTTATCAAGTCCTAGCAGATTGCATGATTTATTTGTAAATATTATTGGTGTAACTCCTAAAGAATATAAAGAATCTGGGCAAAACGTAGAGATTACTTATGGTTATGGATTTACTCCTTTTGGAGAGGCTTTAATTGCCTTTACAAAAAGAGGTGTTAGCTATCTTGGTTTTGTTGATAATAATAAAGAAGCAATTTTCGCAAGATTTAAAGAACTTTGGGAAAAAGCAACACTAATAGAAGATGATAAAAAAGCACAAGATTATCTTGATAATATATTTATTGAAAAGAAGAAGTTTGATTTATATGTAAAAGGAACAAACTTTCAAATAAATATTTGGAAAGCCTTATTAAATATTCCAAATGGAACAATCACAACCTACCAAGATATTGCAAATAGTATTAATAAACCAAAAGCAGTACGTGCAGTCGCTAGTGCAATTGGTTCAAATCATATAGGATACTTAGTACCTTGTCATAGAGTTCTTGCAAAATCAGGTGCCATGAGTGGTTACCGTTGGGGAATTGAACGAAAAAAAATACTTATTGCTTATGAGGCATTAAAAAACTAATTTTAGGAAAAGAATGTCAATACAATTAGAAAAAGGTGCTACTTCAGTTAAAATTGCACAAGGATTAAGAGATTTTCCAAAAGAACTATATAGTTTAGAAAATAGCTTAGAAGTTTTGGATTTAACAGATAATAACTTATCCTCTTTACCAGATGATTTTTATAGATTTAAAAAACTAAAAAGACTGTTCCTTTCAAATAATCAATTTAATCATGTCCCAAAAGTATTAGCTAAGCTCTCAAAGTTATCAATGATAGGAATAAGAAACAACCAAATTAAAATATTTGAAGAAAACTCATTACCTCTTAATACTAGATGGTTAATTCTAACAGATAATGAACTTACAGCACTTCCCAATTCAATAGGAAGTTTAAAATTTCTTCAAAAATGTATGTTATCAGGTAATAAACTAAGTTTCCTTCCTGAAACTTTTACTAATTGTACCAATTTAGAGTTATTAAGAATTTCAGCAAATAAACTAGAAGTATTTCCCACTTTATTACTATCTTTACCTAAACTTTCATGGCTTGCATATAGTGCAAATCCTTTTTGTAAAAAACATCCTAAAATAAAAGATAAGTTAAAAGTTGTTTCATGGGAAGAGTTAGAAATTAAACAGCTTTTAGGAGAAGGAGCTTCTGGAAATATTTATAAAGCAATTTTTAAAAAAGAAGAAGTTGCTATAAAAATATTTAAAGGTGAAATGACATCAGATGGTTTACCACAAGAAGAAATGGATATCAATATTTCAATGGGAGTACATAAAAACCTTATTGATGTATTAGCCCAAGTTTCTAATCATCCTGAAAATAAAGATGTCTTAATGCTTGAATTAATTCCATCAAGTTTTAAAAACTTAGGTCTACCTCCTAGTTTAGAAAGTTGCACAAGAGATACTTATCCAAGTGACTTTAAACTCTCTATAAAAGATAGTTTAAAAATACTACAAGAGATAGCAAATGCTTCTTTTCATATGCATGAAAGAGGTATTATGCATGGAGATTTTTATGCTCATAATATTATGATTGATAAAAACTATAATAGTATTTTAGGTGATTTTGGAGCAGCTTCTTATTATGAATTAGAAGAAATAGAAATTAAAAATGCTTTAGAAAAAATAGAAGTAAGAGCTTTTGGATGCTTAATTCAAGAGTTGTTATCTCTATGTAAAGAAAACTTATCCAATAAAGAAATAAGAGATTATTTAATCAAGTTACAGAATAAGTGTAAAAATGAAGTAATAGAAAAAAGACCTTTATTTAAAGAAATACTAAAGATATTAAATAATTTATTATAAAACAGATTAATATTATTTTTGTTATAATTATTATATAAAGGTAATATAAATGCTAAATTATGTCTTCCAAAAATACAAGCTTTTAATAATAGTAACATTTCTTCTATCTGCAGGTTTTATTATAGCTTCATTTTTTAGCTATAAAATTGCTGTAGATTTAACAAAAGATCAATTAAAATATAAATCTTTGCCATTAAGCAGTGATAATATTTATTCTGAAATCCAAAGAGATTTATTAAAACCAAATTTAATCTCTTCTTTAATGGCTCAAGATACTTTTATGATTAATTGGATTAAAAATGGAGAAAAAGATGTAAATCAAATTTCCTCGTATTTAGCTGCAATAAAAAAGAAATATAATACTTCAAGTAGCTTTCTAGTATCTGATATTACAAAGAATTACTACTATTCAGAAGGTATTTTAAAAACAATTAGTCCAAGTGATAAAAGAGATAATTGGTTCTATAGAGTAAAAAATGTTGTTGATGTTTATGAGAGTAATATTGACTTAGATTTAGCAGCAGAAAACTCTATGACAATATTTACAAATTACAGAGTTGAAGATGATAAAGGTAATTTTTTAGCAGCTGTAGGAGTAGGGCTACAAACACAACATGTGAGTAAACTTTTAAAAGATTATAAAGAAAAGTATAATCATGATATTTCTTTTATAAATAAAGAAAATAAAGTCTTGATTTCATCAAATAATATTGAAGAACTAAATAAAAAAGATATAACTTACATAAATACACTCATTAATAATTTCAATAATAAAAATAAAACAACTCAAGAATATACAAAAAATGGTAAAGATTATATTGTAAATATTAGATTTATAGATGAATTAGACTTATATTTATGTGTTGAAGCCCAAGAGAATACATACAAAAAAGAAATTGAAAATGCTTTATATTTTAATATTCTTATGTTTTTAATTATTGTAATAATCATTATGATATTAATTATATATTATATAAATAATACTCATAAATCACTTCAAAAGTTTGCAAATACTGATAAACTAACTTCATTAAATAATAGAAATAGTTTTGATAAAGCTTTTAAAAGTATGTTTAATACAAAAACTAAAAACTTAACTCTGCTTATATTTGATGTTGATAAATTTAAAACGATAAACGATAAGTACGGACATATAATAGGAGAAAAAGTTTTAATTAGAGTTTCAGAATTATTTAAAAGAACTTTTAGAGAGCATGACTTAATTGCTCGATGGGGAGGAGATGAGTTTGTTGCACTACTTCCTAATCTAGATAAGCAAACTGCTTATAACCTTGCTCAAAGACTTAGAATCAAAGTAGAAGAGGATAAAGGCTTAAAAGAGTTATTAGATAGACAAATCACTGTTAGTATGGGTATTGCTACAAAAACTACTGAAACTAGTGCTGAAGAATTATTCTCTAGAGTTGATAAGAATCTATATCAAGCAAAAAAAGAAGGTAGAAATAAAATCATTTATTAGTTATCAAATTAATTCTAAAAACCACTAAATGAACACCAAAAAAATATAAACTTCTGTAAACAAAGGAGTTTATATGTCTTACACAAAGAAAAGATATTTTACATATCTATTTATTACAATATTTACATTGCTAATACCTTTCATTACAATCAATGGTAATCACATCTTACTTTTATCTTTTGATAAATTGCAGTTTCATATATTAGGCTTTGTTTACAATGTAAGTGAACTTTATCTTATGCCATTTTTACTAATGTTCTTATTTATTGGGATTTTTACAATTACAAGTATATTAGGAAGAATTTGGTGTGGATGGGCCTGTCCTCAAACAATTTTTAGAACTATATATAGAGACTTAATTGAAGGTAATATTTTAGACTTACGAAGAGTAAAAAATAAACAAAAAGATATTGATTATTCTAAAAATTCTAACAAGTTAAAAAAGTATATATCAATTTTTCTTTGGATTATTATTTCACTAATGATTGCTACAAATTTTATGTGGTATTTTGTTCCACCTGAAGATTTTTTTATGTATATTT
Source organism: Poseidonibacter parvus (assembly GCF_001956695.1). Classification (NCBI taxonomy): domain Bacteria; kingdom Pseudomonadati; phylum Campylobacterota; class Epsilonproteobacteria; order Campylobacterales; family Arcobacteraceae; genus Poseidonibacter; species Poseidonibacter parvus. The sequence goes on along the minus strand of NZ_CP019070.1, from coordinate 26,821 downwards.
TAGATCCATTAAATCACTCATTTATGATTATATTTATAATATCAACTGCTATGTTTTTAGTTTTTGATATTATATTTATGAAAGAGAATTCTTGTGTTTATATATGTCCTTATTCAAGAATTCAATCTTCTTTATATGATAATGATACAAAGCAAATTGTTTACGATACTTCAAGAGGTGGAAATGTTTTTGTAAATAATGAAAAATCTATCTTTAAAATGAAAGAATGGAAAGCAAATGAAGAGTGTACAACTTGTGAGGCATGTGTAAAAATCTGCCCTACAAATATTGATATTAGAAAAGGTTTACAAGTTGAATGTATTAACTGTTTAGAGTGTTCTGATGCATGCACTACTGTAATGGGAAAACTTGGGAAGAAGTCTTTAATTAATTGGGGAAGTACAAATACAATTATCAATAAAAAAGTATCAAAGATATTTACAAAAAGAAATATAACTTATTTTACTTCCTTAATATTATGTCTTGTTTTAACTGGAGTATTTGCTTCAAAAAAAGAGTACTTTTTATTAAATGTTAACAAAACTACAAAACTTTATAATATAAAAGAAAATGCAAAAGTTTCCAACAACTATATATTAACTTTTCACAATACTCAAAAAAGAGTATATACATATAATTTAGCTTTAGAAGATAGTAAAAATTTTAAAATAAAAAGATTTAAAGCTTTTAAATTAAATCCAGGAAAAAGAGCTAAAAAAGTTTTAATTATAGAGACTAAAAAGAGACTTTATTTATCAGATAAAAAAGACACTCCTTTAAAAATAAAACTTATAGCTTATGCAAAAGAAGACAAAAAAATAAAACTTGAAAAAGAACTAGCTTTTATTTATCCAAGAAATGATTTGTTAAAAAACTAATCAAATGACTTTTCAAAAAAGAGGGTAAATACAGCACCCTCTTTTTCATTTAAAACATCAATTTTCCCTTCAAAACTCTCTTCAATGATTAACTTTACTAAATAAAGACCAATCCCTGAACCATCTTCTTTTGTAGTAAAATATGGCTCAAAGATTTTTGTTAAGTTCTTTTTATTTATTCCTCCTGCATTATCTTTTATTGCAATTATAACCTCAGCATTATTAGAATTAATATCAATATTTATCATTGGGTTTTGAGTACTTTTTAAAGCATCTATTGCATTTGAGACAAGGGCTAGGATTACTTGTGACAACTCATTTTTAACACCAAAGATTTGAATATTCTCATCTGTATTTACATTAACTTCTAAGTTAATATTATATTTCTTTAAATTTGCATCTAAAATAGTAATACAGTTTAGTATTGCTTCTTTAACACTAAAGTTTTCTTTTTGTTTTGAAGGTGTATAAAACTCTTTAAAATCATCTATTGTTTTAGATAAAAACTGTAACTGACTATTTGCTTGAGTAATCTTCTTTTCAAAATATACCTCATCAAGTTCATTTTTTGAAAAACGTTTTTTTAAGTTCATTAGAATATATGATAAGTTATTCAAAGGCTGTCTAAACTGATGAGTAATATTTCCTATCATTTCACCTGATTTTGCTAACTTTGATTGTTGTAATAACATATCTTCATAAGAATTACTTTGTATTTGTAAGTTATTGTATTTATATGCTACTGAGATAGTAAATAAAATAGCCTCTATTGCAAAAACTAATAAAACTAAATCCATATATCCACTTTGTTCATAAATGCTTTTAAAATCCATTACAAATAAAATAAAACATAAAACCGACCAACCAAGAACATATATAACTGTTGCTTTAAACTCTTGCTTTAAATTAAAGATTATTGATACAAATAAGATTGCATAAATAATTGTATAAGGTAAATACTCAAAAAGCATATAATGATAAAAGGAACTAAGAATTACAACATTAAGTAAAAAGGTATTAAAAAGTAACTCATTTAAATTTTTCATTTTTGGAAAAAACTTACCTTCATAGAAGGATACTGCAAAGACAAGTGAGCTTAAACTAGCAAAAAGCAAGGCTAAGTCTTCAAACAAAGAATTTATAGAAAAAAGTTTACTATAAGATAATATATATACAAGAGAGAATATCTGCATAAAACAATAACTTACATAAAATATCTCTTTTGAATATATATACCTAATAAAAGTATAAACAATAGTCATAATTAAAATACCAAAAGTAACTCCATATACTAAAACTGTATTTAAATCATAAATCAATTTTATATCCAGTTCCTGAAAGATTTAGGATTAATTCTTTTGGTATTTTTGTTTTTATATTTTTAACTAAGGTTTTTAATGCATCTTTACTCATAGCATTTTCATTCCATACATAGTTTTCTATTTCAGTATATGTAACATATCTATTTTTATTTTTAAGTAGTAATGTTAAAAAGTCTATTTCTTTTGTTCGCAGTTTTACAATCTCATCTTTACAAACTAGAGTGCTATTAAAGATATCAAAAGTGTAATCACTATTTAACTTATATATATTAGAAGAATCATTATTAATACTTTCTATACACAAAGACAAAGCCTCTTGAAATTCCTGTTCTTTAAGAGGTTTAATCAAGTACTTTACAAGTTGCAGTTCAATTGCTTTAAATAAATATTCCTTATTTGAAAATGCTGATATTACTATTACTTGTACTTTTTTATCTTTTTCTCTTATTCTTTGAATAAACTCTAAACCATTTAACTTTGGCATTTGAATATCTGTAATAATTAAATGAGGCTGATGCTTCTCATAAAGCTTTAAAGCACTAAGAGCATCACTAGATTCATAGATATATTCAAAATAGTTTTCTAAGTACTCTATGCCATTTTCTCTTGCTATGTCATCATCTTCAACATAAAGTACTTTTATTTTATTATTCAATCTTAGTCTTTTAAAAGTGGCAACTTATCTAATAACTTCTCACAATAGTCCCATTGTTCTAAAGTTTCCTTCCATTGCTGTGGAATTGCATCAACTCCAAAATATGCACCTAAAACCATACCAATTGCAATTGATCTTGAAGCATTATCTCCACCTACCATTGCATTTGCTTGAAGGGCTTTTTTAAGACCATCTTTTTCATCTGCATATTTTAGTATAAAGTAAATACTTCCAGGCATAGTACCTTCAGTAGGACTTGCTTTCCCTACTTTAATTGGTTCACTTCTTCCAACATCCCATAATCTTGCCATTGATGTAATTGCTAAATCATCACAGAATAACTCTTTTGAAAGATCAGACTCTGGATTTATAGCTTCTTCATATTTTGAAATTGCTTGTTTTGTTTTTTCTTCAAAAAAACCACCCATTAAAATAGCAACATCTTCAATAGCAGATCTTGGATGCTCACCTCTTAAAACTCTATGTGTTACACGAGCAAAAAACTCACCACCACCAAGTGCGTGAACATCTTTGTGTGTAAACATAGTTTTTCTTGCAACATCAACTATTTCTTCTTCTGTTTCATAATAAGAGTGAGCTGCTATATGTCTTATAGCAGTTGCATTTGAAATACCACCAAGATACTGTACAGGTGTTCCATTTTTAACTTGTGAATATGTCTCTTTAGTCATAGTACAAATCCATGAACCCCATGAATGCTCTAACCTATTCATCCAATGAGGAAGCATTGGTGCAACTTCAAAAGCTCTAGGAGGATTTGATATACTTGCAAGATGTTCTAAAACTAAGATATTATAATCTCCATAATCAGTTGTTCCTCCTGCACTTTTTCCTGGATGGTAATTTCTTTGACCCCATCCAATACCGTGAGTTTCTCCACCCATTTTTTCACCAGGACTCATAAACTTTTCAATTGGCTTTTGTCCATAAGCTTCATAAATCTTTTTTGCATCATATTCATAGTGAGAACCTAAACATAAAGCATCTCCTACAATAGCGCCAAAAAAGGCACCTTTTAATTTGTTTTTATCTAATTTTATATCTGTTTTATTACTCATAATATATTCCTATTTTTTTGATAAAACATTATAACTTATTTTCTTTATGTTAAAATTCAATTATGAGAGAATACAAAACACCTAATAAAGAAATAATACTAACAACTACAATTGATACTCCACTTGGCCAAATGTTTGCAGCTGCTTCAAAAAAAGGAATAGTAATGCTTTGCTATTTCACACCTTTTAATATAGAAGCTAGAATTGATATTTTAAAAAAGAGTTTTGACACTGATATTATTCCATCTGAGTGTGAATATTTTGATATGTTAAGAATTCAACTTGAAGAGTATTTTAATAATCAAAGAACTACATTTGAATTACCAATGCAACTTATTGGTTCTACATTTCAAATACAAGTATGGAAAGAGTTACTAAATATTCCTTATGGAAGTATTCAAAGCTTTTCTTCTTTTGCATCAAAAATTGATACTTTAAATACAAATAGAGCAACACAAAAAGCAATTGAGAGTCCTCTTGCTCAAAATATGCTAAATATAATCGTACCTTGCCATAGAATACAAAAAGATGATGGAAGTTCTAATATATATGCAGGTGGAAATGAAGCAAAAGAGTTTTTATTAAATTTAGAAAGCAAAAGAGCGTAGAATAAGTGATAAACAAAGCTATATTTAGACAGTACGATATTAGAGGTATATTTCCAAATGAATTAAATAGTGATAATACAAAACTTATTGGATATTACCTAGGACTTGAAATACAAAAAAGGACAGAAAAAAAAGCTTACGTAATAATTGGATATGATATTAGAAAACATTCAACAATGCTTTTTAACTCACTAATTAGTGGACTTAATCAATCTGGATGTAAAGTATTAAATATAGGTCTTGTAGCAACTGGAGTTAATTACTTTGCTTCATACCAAGAGTTTAATATTGATAATAAAACAATAAAGCCAGATGCATCTATAATGATAACTGGTAGCCATAATGCAAAAAAATATAATGGCTTTAAAACAACAATACAAAACCAACCTTATTTTGCAGATGATTTAATAAGGCTTTACGAAGATATTAAATCAAATGAAAATATAAAGATTGAAGATAATCATGATTTTATTAAAGTTGATGCTAAGAGTTTATATATAGATTATATGATTAAACAGTTCTCACACTTGAAAGATTTACCAACAAAATTTATAATTGATTGTGGAAATGGAATGGCTGATACTGTTATTACTTCTATCTTTGATAAACTAAATTTAAACTATAAAGCCTTATATACAAAACCTGATGGTAACTTTCCAAATCATCATCCAGACCCTAGCAATGAAAAGAATCTATCTGATTTAAAAAGTCATTTAAAAGATGATTGTCATTATGGTTTTGCTTATGATGGAGATGCCGATAGAATTGCAGTTCTTACTCAAAAGTATAATATCAAGGGTGATATCTTAGCACTTTTGTTTTCAAAAACTATGAAAAACCCTGTAATTATTGGTGAAGTTACATATTCACAAAATGTATTTAATGAGATAAATACACATGGCACAACTATTATGAATAAAACAGGTTATTCAAACTTACGACTTAAACTCAAAGAGCTAAATGCTGATTTAGCAGCTGAGGTTTCAGGGCATATATTTTTTAATGATAGATATTATGGTTTTGATGATGCTATTTATGCAACATTTAGAGTTTTAGAGTTAATTTCTTCAAATATGAATATTGACAAAGAAATAGATAGTCTACCAAAAATTTATACTAGTGAAAATATTGAAATACAAATAGAAGAAGAAAAAAAGTTTTTATTAATGCAAAAAATAGAAACTTCATTAAAGAGACTAAATAGAGACTTTCCTATAATTAAAAATATTATTACAGTTGATGGTCTTAGAATAAACTTTGAATATGGTTGGGCCTTAGTAAGAGCTTCAAATACAAATCCAATCTTAGTTACAAAATATGAAGCAAGTAGCTTTGCAACTGCAAAAACATATCAAAATGCCCTAGAGAAATTAATACAAAAGGAAATAAATGAATTTAATAGCACTACAAATTAAAACCCAAGAAGATTTTTCAAAAAACCTAGAAAACTTAAAAGAATTAATTATACAAAGTCCAGAAAACTCTATTATTTTAGCACCTGAAATTGCTTTAAGTGGATTTTGTTATGACAGAATGCAAGAAGCCTCAGAGTTTTCTATTATTGCTATAAAAGAGCTAATGCAATTAGCAGTAAATAAAACTATAGCTCTAACACTAATAACTCAAAAAAATGGAAAGTTTTTTAATACCTTACATATTTTCAATAATCAAGAGTTAATTCATACACAATCTAAAGTAAAACTATTTCCACTAGGCTCTGAACATGAGCATTTTGAAGTAGGAAATGAAGAAGATATAAAAATTATTGAGATAAATGGAATTAAAATTGCCACTTTAATTTGCTTTGAGTTAAGATTTCCACAGTTATGGGAAAAAATAAAAGGTGCTGATATAATCTTAAATCCTTCTATGTGGGGAATAAAAAGAAAAGACCATTATGAAACAATTTCTAAATCTCTTGCCTTAGTTAATCAATGTTTTGTAATTGCTTGTAATAGTAGCGATTCAAATATGGCAAAAGGAAGTGCAATAATTTCACCTTTTGGAAATGTAAATAAAGATGATGAAAAAGAAATAATAATTGAAAAATATGTTCATGAAGAGATAAAAAAAGTACGTAAATATATTAATATTGGTTTATAAGATTTATCAAAAGTTGTAAAAAATCTAAAAAAAAGTAAAAAAAGTCACTTAAAATTGTAAAAAATATTTATAAATATTTTAAAATTATTTTTTTATTTTATTTTTATAAAAATTATTGTAATTTTTAATAATTTTTATAAAATAAAATCTTACATGATTTAACACTAAAAATTAAAGAGGAAACAAAATAATATATATAAAAAATAGATTAAGAAATCTAATCTATTTTCATTGCCTCTTTTATTTCATCAAAAGGAACACCACTGTGTTTGGCTAATAAAGCCATGTTTATGATTCTTACAATATGATTTGGTATAAATTTATATGTTGTAAAAGTCGTTGCTTTCACACCTATTTCTTCTGCAAAACTTCTTTGCGAAGTAAAGCCAATTTCTCTAATTAGTTTTTTAAATTCTTGTTTTTTCACTAGCTACTTGTCTTAATAAAAATTTTCGGAATTATAATCAGGAGTAGCTAAATACTAAATTAAATGAGCTATAAAAGTAGTAAATAATAGGTAAAATTTGACAAATTTGCATATTTAATATATAATTCGCGCTTTAATTTAAGAGTAAATAAAGGAAAACTGTATGAATTTAAAAATTACATTATTAGTAATGTTATTTATTACAAATATTTTTGCATCAAACTTTAACGCATCAAAATTAACACCTGCAGAAATTAAAACATTAAAACAAATAAAAATGCAAGGTAAAAAGCATGGTCTTAGTTATTCACTAATGGCAATTGCAATTAAAGAATCATCTATTGGAAAATATCTTGTAAATGTAGATAGTAAAGATTATGGATTATATCAAGCAAATATCAAAACAGTATTAAGTAGACAAAAAGCAAGAAATACTTCATGGAATAGAAATAAATATGCTATGAGATTAATTTCTGATTTTCAATTCGCTACAAAAAATGCAATTGCTGAATTAACTTATTGGAAAAAAATTCACAAGAATGATTGGAAAAAAGTTTGGGGTTCTTACAATGGTGGTTGGAAATATAATAGCAAAAGAGCTAGAAATTATTCAAGAGATATCGCAACAATAATAAAAAGATTAAAAAGAGTTAAAGTATAGTTTTATCTATACCTTAATCTCTTCATTCTCAACTTTCTGACTATATACAGTCTCTTTACCTGTTTCTAATATTTTTGCTTGTTCAACCCATTGATGCTTTTTAGCAGATCCTGGTAATAATAAAAACTCTTCAATCCAATCACAATTTTTACTTGACCAAGAAGCAATTTGATTAAAATGAAAAATACCTAATTTATTTAAATCTTTTTCTACTTTTGAATCTATACCTTTAATCTTAATAAGATTATCTTTTCCTGAAGGTCTAGGTGAACTTAGAATAAGTGGTTTATTATCAACATTTGAGTTTTTCCTAAAGATAGGATTTACACTACTTTTAGACTTAACATCCATAGTATCATTTTTATTATCATGCTTTTCATTATTAGAAGGCTTAAAAGTATTTCCTGAATTCTTTCCAATTAAATATCCAATAACCATTCCAATAATAGCTGCAATTAATAAATTTACAACTATTAATGATGCCGTTTCAATCATTTTATTTCTCCTACTATAAACTCTACTCTTCTATTAATCTCAGATAAACCTTGTTCATCATCTTTGGCAATTGGAAAATCTTCCCCATAACCTATTGCTTTAATATTCTTAGAATCAACTCCTAAGTTAACTAATGCTGCTTTAACACTATTTGCTCTATCTTGAGAGATTCTTTTATTTAAAGAGGCACTACCTCTTGAATCAGTATGACCTGCAATTTCTACAGTTAGTTTACTATTTTCTAACAAAATACTTGCAATATCTTTTACTGTTTCTTTTGATTCTTCTGTAATATTTGTACTTCTTCTTTTAAAAGTTATTTTTTTATTAGAAGTTAAATTATTTATATCTCTTTGTGCTTCTTGAACTAAACTAGATTTAACTTCAACAGCTTTAGTTACTGTATTTTCTAAATCATTTAATTTATCTTCTGATTCACTACTTAACTCAATTTTAGCAACAGTTTTAATTGATTTTGTACCAACCGTTTTAATACCATCGATAATCTCTTCTGTTTTAGACTTACTAGGTTCTTTTATATTAGTTTTTATATTAAGATTACTTTTTGCAATAATTGAATCTAATAATGGTTTAAAGTTTGAATCCTTTAATTCACCATTTAATAAAACCTCTCCATCTTCTAGTAATAACTTTGAGCCATCCAAGAAGAACTCTTTAAAAGAATCCATAATCATAGATAACTTATTTAATAAAACAACATCTTTTACTCTATTTTCTTCAAATTTATATTCACCATTTCTATTAATATTTAATAAGTCAACAATGCTTTTAGCTTGTTCTTCATCTTTAAAAGTACCATTCATTAGAACTATTCCATTTTCTTTTTGTAGTTCTAATCTAACAGGCTTTTTATTTTCTTTTATTGTATCATTCGATTCCAAACCAAGTGTTTCTAGTATGCCGCTTTTTAACTCATTTATTTTTGCAACAAATGAATCTGCATATTCACCAAACATTGAATCTTCACTACTAAAACTAGTATTTTGTGTTTGTCCATCATTTAGTATTGTTTTGTAATTAAATGTTGATACTGTGTAAGTTATTAAAATAACTAACGCTATTAATAAAAAGAAAACTTTTTTTCCTACTGACATTATTATTCCTATGGTTTTATAATTTTTAAGATTATATCTTATCTCTAAATAATTATTGATTAAATTATGTGATGTAAGAGCGTATTTTAGCTTTTTTAGGTGGATAAAACAAGATAATGATGTTAAGAATTTAATCGTTTAGTAAATCAATCCAAAAGTATTTAATATTTGAACCTCTATCAAGAACTTTCCATCCATACTCTAAAGAATGATATTGCAGTTTATTATCAATCATTCTAAAGGTCATCTCTTTTTGACAAGCTTTAGAAAAAATCTCAGTAAACTCTAAGTATGCAAAACTATCTTCAACATCAAATGTATATTTAAATTCATCTAATTCTTCAAATTGTATTTTTATAAACTCTTCTATTTTTTCTTTTATCATAAGCTTATCCTTCAAATTGGACAATATTGTACTATATTTGTATTATATTAAATTAAAACTGACTCTTTTAATATAGATTTTTTTTAGATAGAATTTAATAAAAGGAAAAATTATGAAACTTATTATTGCTGCATGTGTTTTGATGTCTTTTGTTTTCGCTTCACCACCAGAAGAGTTTGATAAAGAAAAATATTTAATAGGAGAAAAGGTTTTTGATAATAAATGTTCCTCATGTCATGTAAAATCAATGGATATACAAGTTCTAATGAGTAATTTTATAGAACATGATAATAAGGTTTTAAATCTTTTAGCACCAACAGGAAATGAAATATCATTTAGATTAAAAAGCCAAATAGGTAGTAAAGATGATATAGAGTTCCAAATAGATGAAGTAACTGATTTTGTTAAAGATTATCTAATCAATCCAGATAAAGCTAAGACAGTATGTTTAGAAGGTGTTGTAAAACACTTTGATACTATGCCTTCAATGAAAGGACAAGTAACAGAAGAAGAAATGGAAGATGTTACATTTTTCTTATACTTTTTAGAAGGCTGGAATGGAATAAATGAATATTATGAAAAAGATGAGTTCTAAACTACATGAAAAAAATATTATTAACAAGCTTATTAGCTATTAGTGGAAGTTTATTTGCAAATGAAGTAAAAGTAGTAGATGTAAAAGCAAACTGTAATGCCAACAAAGTATGTACATTTAACGTAACGTTAGAGCATGAAGACACAGGTTGGAAGCATTATGCAAATAAATGGGAGATATACACTCCTAAAGGAAAACTACTTGCTTCTAGGACTTTATATCATCCACATGTAAATGAACAACCTTTTACAAGAAGTTTATCTGGGGTTATAATACCTAAAGGCTTAAATAAAGTGATTGTAAAAGGTCATGATTTAGTTCATGGATATTCTGATGATGTTTTTGTTTACGAGTTTAAATAAAAAATTAAAAAGGATTTTAGATTAGAGAAGAACTAATAAAAAAAGGAATTTTAGTAGGCTTTTTATTGTTAATCCTACTTGTTTATACTTTAATTAGGTAAAGACATTGTTAAAATCATTATTTAGTTTATGAGTTTAAATAGAATATTTTTATTATAATTATGTCATAATATCAGTAATAAATTAAGAGAGGTGGAAATTAGGGATTCCATGTGCCTTGAACTTTTAGCTATTAATAGCAGGGCGTAACTAGTTCAGGAAAGATGCGGGGAGGTTCTCTCCCGCCTCTTAATTTGTAGTAAATTCTTCTTTAAGTACTATTATATTTTTATTTTCTTTAAAATTTTTCTTAACTTGACTTGGATTTGTTTGAAATAAAGTTGAAACTTCAGTTCTTTTATTTTTAGAAACCAAACCATAAACAAGAAGTTTATTATCGACTTTTGATAAACAATTATATATTCTATCTTTATCATCATAATAAATCATTAATGTATTATCAATTACTATTTGAAAATTGTTACTATGTATAAACTCTTTATCTAAAGGAGGATGTTTTTCCTCTATTTTCTTTACCGTAGAATCTGTCATACAAACTCTTTTTTTAAAAGTATTTCTAATTTTATGTAAAATATGATTACTAATTAAACCCAGAAATATTCTATTTTTAGAACCCATAGGAAACTCCTATACTTTCTAAAAGTCATCAAAATCAATTGACCCTTTTGAATAATTAACAACATTCCCTTCAAAGAAGTTTGTTCTTTGATCATTAAAACTTGCATAACCATCAACCCATGGAATAGGGTGTTTTACATTATATTCTGGTTTATATCCAACTGCGTCAAGTCTTTTATCTGCTAGGTATTGAATATATTGTTTAATAATTGCATCTGTAAATCCTAGGATTTGACCTTGAGTGATATATGAACCCCATGAAGCTTCAAGCTCAACTGCTTTTCTAAACATAGCTCTTACTTTTTCTTCAAGTTCTGCTGTAAATAATTCTGGTCTTTCTTTTCTAACAGAGTTAATCATGTTTTGAAATAAAAGTAAGTGTGTTACTTCATCTCTTTGAATAAATCTAATCATTTGTGAAGAACCTAGCATTTTACCTGATTTTCCAAGCGCATACATAGCTGCAAATCCAGCATAGAAATATAAACCTTCTAAGATTTGATTTGCAAAAAGTGCAAGAACAATTTTTTCATCTGTAATTTCACCGGCAAGGTTTTTATAAACATCTGCAATATAATTGTTTTTCTCTCTTAATTGCGCATCATTTTTCCACATATCATAAATCTCGTCTGTATTATCAGATATAGATTCAACCATAACAGCATATGACTTTGAATGATTAGCTTCTTCGTATGATTGTCTTGATAGACATGCATTTACTTCAGGAGCAGTAATATATGGATTAATATTGTCCATTAAGTTATTTGTTTGTAATGAATCCATAAAGATTAACTGTGATAATACTAAATCATACATTCTTTTTTCAGGAGCTGTAAGATACTTATAATCTTTAGCATCTCCTGTCATTTGTACTTCTTTAGGAAACCAAGTATTACCTTCCATAGTATCCCAAAGGTTAAGTGCCCATTGGTATTTCATTTTAGTGAAGTTAATCATACCATCACTATTACCACCAAAAATTCTTCTATCGTTTAAACTCTCTTTTGAGTCTGGGTTATATATTACTTTTCTGTCCATGTGTTTCTCTCTTATATTTTATTCAATTTTATTTAATTTATTTTCATGGGAGTTATCTTATTGACAACCAGAACATTCCATACTTCTATCTTCTACATCATTATTAGCTTCAGGAGACTGGCTTCTTAGATAATAAGTTGATTTTAATCCAAGTTTCCAAGCTAATGTATAAATTTCATGTAAGTACTTTCCACTTGCTCTATCTAAGCTCATAAAAATATTTGTACTTTGACCTTGATCTATCCATTTTTGTCTAATTGCAGCTGCTTTAATTACTTGTAATTGGTCAATTTCAAAAGCAGGTGTATAATAAGACCATGTTTCAGGACTTAATTTTGGAACAACAACAGGAATTAATCCTGATAAGTTCTCTTCAAACCATTTTCTTTTATATACAGGTTCAATAGCTTGAGTAGTTCCTACAAGAATTGAAATTGAAGATGTAGGTGCCACTGCCATTAGGTAACCATTTCTCATACCGTTTGCTTTTACTTCTTCTCTTAATACATCCCAATCATAAGCTGCATCAAATAAATCTTTATCAACTAATGCATTTACAGCTTGTGGAGCATGATCATGAGGCATAATTCCAGCAGACCATTTTGAACCTTCAAATGTTGGGTAAACACCTTTTTCAACACCTAGTTTAGATGATGAAGAAATAGCATTATAAGAAATTGCTTCCATAATAGAATCAATCTTTTTAAAATGCTCTTGTGATCCCCATGCTAACTTATGTTCAGCTAACATTTCAGCTTCACCCATAACACCTAAACCAATTGATCTAGATTTTAAGTTAGTTGCTTTTACTTTTCTTAATGGATAAAAGTTTAAATCAATAACATTATCAAGCATTCTAACAGCAATTGGAACTACTCTTTCAATATCTTCTTTAGTATTAATTCTAGAAAGGTTTACAGATGCCAAGTTACATACAGCTGTATCTCCATCAATTTTTTGTTTCTCAACAATAAATACTTTTTTACCATTAATACTATCAAGTGCAGTAACTTTATTTGCTTTCTTTTCAATTCCACCATCAACTATTACTAAATCTTCTTCTTCGTAAGTAGAAATTGAACCATCATTAAACTCTAACTTGATTTTATAGTGGTTAGGGTTTGTATTTTGAAAAATCTCAGTACAAAGGTTTGAGCTTCTAATATGTCCAACATGACTATTTGGATTTGCTCTATTTGCATTATCTTTAAAACAAAGGAATGGTGAACCAGATTCAAAATAAGATGTTAAAATCTTTTTCCATAAATCTTTTGCTTTCATTCTATCTTTTGTAATATTCTCATCATTTTCATAAGCTTCATATCTTGCTTTAAATGCATCACCATGAAGTTCAGATAAGTCTTTTACTTCATAAGGATCAAATAAAGTCCAGTAAGAATCAGCAATAACTCTTTCCATAAAAAGGTCAGTAATCCATAAAGAAGGGAATAAGTCATGCGCACGTCTACGCTCTTCACCTGAGTTTTTCTTTAAATCAATAAAGTCAACAATATCCATATGCCAAGGCTCAATATAAACTGCAATTGCACCTTTTCTTGTACCTAACTGGTCAACTGCTAATGCAACATCATTTGCTATTTTAAGAAATGGAACTGTACCTCCTGCAGCACTTTTATGGTCATCAATCACACCACCTAAAGCTCTAACTTGATTCCAATCCCAACCAATTCCTCCACCATATTTAGACAATAATGCCATTTCATGGTAAGAGTCAAAAATACCTTCAATATTATCAGGTGTTGAACCAATATAACAAGAAGATAATTGATGTCTATTTGTTCTTGCATTTGACAATGTTGGAGTTGCAAGCATTACTTCAAATTTAGAAACTACATCATAGAACTCTTTTGCTCTTTGTTGTTTGTTTTCTTCATCTTGTGCAAGAAAAATAGCAATTGCCATAAACATTTGCTGTGGTAATTCAATAGGATTACCTTTATTATTTTTAATTAAATATCTATCGTATAAAGTTTTAATTCCAAGATAATTAAATAAATAATCTCGTTCAGGCTTAATATAATCATTTAAATCATCTAAATCAAAACCTTCACCTAAGTTAGGAAGAATTCTTCCCGCATCTTTTCCATATTGTAAATATTCTCTAAAGTGGCAGTATGGCTCACCTTTTATACCATGTGTTGCTTTTCCAACTCTATGGTATAAATCAAATATAAATAATCTAGCAGCTGTAAATGTCCAGTTTGGAACATCAATATCAATTTTTTCAACAGCAGTTTTAATAAGTGCATCTTGAATATCAGAACTTCCCATTCCATCAATAAATTTGATTTGCGCATCAAGTTCTAATTCACTCTGAGATACACCATCTAAGCCTTCAGTTGCTTCTATAGTCATCTTTTGAATTTTAGTAATATCTAAAACTTCTTTACGACCATTTCTTTTTTGAATCATAATTGCCATATTTAATTACCTTTTATTTGAATACTCTTTTGAAAATTGCACTAACATTTTTTGTGTAATATTCAAAGTTGAAACATTCTCTAATTTGTTTTTCTGATAATGAATTTCTTAATTCTTCATCACCTAATAGATATTGTAAGTATAAAGACTCACCTTTTTTATTTGTTGTAGCTTTTCCTTGTTGAATTTCTTGCCAAACTTTCATAGCATTTCTTTGAACAATTCTATAAGCATCTTCTCTACTTACACCTTGAAGTGGTAGTTCTAATAATACTCTTTGAGAGAACACTAATCCACCAGTTAAGTTTAAGTTTTTCATCATATTTTCAGGCATAACTGTTAAGTTAGCAATTACATTATTCATTCTGTGAAGCATAAAATCAGATGTAATAAATGCATCTGGTAACCAGAATCTTTCACTTGAAGAGTGAGAGATATCTCTTTCATGCCATAAAGCAACATTTTCCATAGCGGGAACTGCATGTGCTCTAATTGATCTTGCAAGTCCTGTAATGTTTTCAGTTAAAATTGGATTTCTTTTATGAGGCATCGCAGAAGAACCTTTTTGACCTTTTGCAAAAAACTCTTCACATTCGTAAACTTCTGTTCTTTGTAAGTGTCTTACTTGAACAGCAAATTTTTCAATAGTTGAAGCCATAGAAGCTAGTGCCGTTGCTAATCTTGCATATCTATCTCTATGTACAACTTGATTTGAACAAGGTTCTGGTTTTAAACCTAATTCTTTCATTGCATATTCTTCTAATTCTAAGGGAGCATGAGCAAAGTTACCCATTGCACCAGAAATTTGACCAACAGAGATAACTTTTAGAGTTTGCTTTAAGTTATCTAAGTGTCTTTTCATTTCGTCATACCATACTGCAAGTGTAAGACCAAAAGTAATAGGTTCACCATGAATACCATGAGATCTTCCTACCATTAGA
Organism: Poseidonibacter parvus; assembly: GCF_001956695.1. Taxonomy (NCBI): domain Bacteria; kingdom Pseudomonadati; phylum Campylobacterota; class Epsilonproteobacteria; order Campylobacterales; family Arcobacteraceae; genus Poseidonibacter; species Poseidonibacter parvus. The sequence goes on along the minus strand of NZ_CP019070.1, from coordinate 11,037 downwards.
GTATATTTATGCTCTTTTGCTCTTTTTTTAATAGATTTCATAAGCATTTTTACATCTTTGATGATTAATTTTAAAGAATCTCTCATTTGAAGTGCAACACCTGTGTCAACTGCATCTGATGAAGTCATACCATAATGGAACCATCTAGACTCTTCGCCAAGTGATTCAGAAACAGATGTGTTAAAAGCAATTAAGTCATGTTTTGTAACAGCTTCGATTTCTTCTATTCGCTCAACTGAAAATGTTGCATTTTTTACAATTTTTTTAGCATCTTCATCAGGAATTAATCCAATTTTATTCCAAGCTTTAACAGCTGCTTTTTCTACTTCTAACCATGCTGCATATCTTGCTTGCTGTGTCCACTTTGAACTCATTTCTTCTCTTGCGTATCTTTCAACCATGTTTTATGTCCCTTGTAATCATTGTTTTAGTATTTTATAAAAAATTAGTATTTATTTTAGTATGATATACTATCTAAATAAGTTAAAAAAACATATAAAAAACAAGATAAATTTTTACCTATTTCAAAAATTATTTCAGGATTTAATATTGCCCTTCATTTTAAAAAAAATTAAAGCTATAAAAGATAAAAAATTAAGCCTTTTTTTACTTCAAGATTTAAAAGTAAATCATCGTAATGCCCAAAGATACGCGTCTAGAGGTAGAATTTTTGATGAAAATCTAAACACATTAAAACCAAGTGATAAAATCCCTACTGAATATATAAACATGGCTGTATTTGAGGGTATTTCTAGAGGACTTAAGCCTTTAATTGAGTTTGAAGAATTTGCGATATTCGACAAACCAACGCACCTAATGGTTCACCCCATTTCTAAGAGTACTCCATACTCACTTTTAGATGAAATACGCTTTCATTTTGGAGAAAATGCCAACTTAATTCACAGAATTGATGCTGAAACTTCAGGACTTGTAATAGTAGGAAAAAACAAAAAAAGTGAAAAAACTTTAAAAGATATGTTTGAAGAAAAGAAATATCATAAGTCATATTTAGCCCTAGTTGATGGAGAAATAAAAGAAGAAATTACAATTGATTCTAAACTTGAAAAAGAAGGTTTAAATATTGGTGTTAGAATGAAAGCAGGGCAAAGTGGAAAAGAATCTTGTACTATTATTAAACCTATTAAATATAATCCAGAAAAAGACATTACATTAATTGAAGCACTTCCCTTAACAGGAAGACAACATCAAATTAGAGTTCATTTATACTCAATTGGTCATAGAATCGTAGGTGATCCAATTTATGGAATAGATGATAATATTGCTGAAGCATATTTAAATAAAGAATTAGAAAAAAACAAAAGAGAAGAAGCAACAGGAAGCCATAGATTATGGTTACATGCAAACTATTTAGAATTTACATTTAAAGATATTACTTATAAAATAAAATCTAAAAATGATGATATTTATAAGTTTTTTACAAAATAAGAAGTGCCAAAAAGAGGTATCTTAAAAATTTTGCTATAACAACTAATAAAATAAATAGTTTTAAATTATATTTTAAAACTCCTGCAATAAATGTTATTGGATCGCCAATAAGAGGTAACCACGAAAATAAAATACAAATACTTCCATATTTATCAAAATAGTTTTTTGTTTTTAAAATACTCTTTTCTTTAACTAAATTCTTTTTTATTAAAAATTCTTCCCCTTTTAATCCTAAGAAATAGTTAAAAAGAGAACCTAAAAAGTTTCCTAATGTTGCAAAAAATAGAAGATAATAAATATTATAACCCTCTTTGATATCATAAATTAATAAAGCTTCACTTCCAAAAGGAATTAATGTAGCAGAAACAAAAGCTGATAAAAAAAGAATAAAATAAACCAATTTATATCTTTTATTTTTTTAAAATATATTTATATATCTTTTTTAAAGGTGCTTCAGAAATAAATACACCAAATAAAATAGTAAAAGAGGCAATAAGTTCTACTAGAGTTAATTTTTCATTTAGAATTAGATATGCCAAAATCAGAGTAAATACAGGAATTAAATATATAAAAACAGCTGCTTTTGAAGCTTCGATTTTAGTTAATGCATAATTATATAAACCATATCCTCCAAGTGTAACTACAACTCCTAAGTAAAGAACACACAAAATCGCATTTGTAGTAAAATTTAAATCACTTGTATTATATTCATATATAAAAAAAGGAAAGAAAAATATAGCACCAATAAAAACTTGAATTGCAGTTATAAATAAAGCTGAATATTTATCAGATAAATATCTAGCAACTATTGTATAACCTGCGCCACAAACCATTGCAAGTAATTCATAAAAATTTCCCAACATTGGATTTGGAGCATTTACACTCGAAACTGCTTGAAGACTCAACCAAACAGCTCCACAAAGTGCTATTAATGAACCAATAATTAGTTGTTTTGAAATAATTTCTTTTAAAAAATACCCAGCGGCCATTGCAGTAATTACAGGCATTAAAGAAGTAATCATTCCAACTTGTGAAGCTGTTGTAAGTGCAATAGCTTTTGCTTCAAAGATAAAATATAAACAAGGCTCAAAAAATGCTAGAAGAATTATATATTTAATATCATTTTTAGAAAAAGAGTATTTCATAAACCCTTTTATAAAATACAAAAAGCATAACGATGCTGTAAACATACGTAAAAATATTACAGTATAAGGTTCTAAATCATTTATTGCAGTTTTTAAAGCAATAAATGAACTTGCCCAAATAAACATGGCAAATACTAATGCAAATATTCCTACAACACTAAAATCTTTTTTCATAAAGGTTCTCAACTTTCAAATAATTCCGTATTGTACATCAAATTTTTATTTATTTTATTAATTTATAAAAAGTTTAAGATTTTTTAGATATAATTCCAATCCAAAGACGAACACTGAGAATATTTTAAATATTTTGAGTGCTCTTCTTTAGACCCTTACAATCATTATTAAAGACAACGCCCCAGGATGGGAACATAGCAAGGCACCTTTCTTATTGGTGTGTTTGGGTATCTGGAGAAGAGTACTTTTTAAGTACTCTTTTTTTTTGCACTTTTTTTAGTAAAACAATCTTAACTTATATTAAATCTTTAAAATCTGAATTTAAAATCAATAGTTTTTTCTCTAATTTATTATAAATAAATCTTCTATCATTATTTTTTATAGCTGTTAAAATAATTAGTTTTATATCATTTTGTGATTTGTTGTTTCTTTTTAACAATATAGAGAAGTCTTTTAAAGAAATAAATTCAGTTTCACTAGTAGTATTTGTTTTTTTAAGTTCTTCTATTTCAGGTTTATAAATAGAACGCATTTCATTAAAAGCACTTTGAAGAAGTTTAATTTCTGAGTTTAAAACCTTCATCATATTTTCTTGATTTTTTTCTAATCTTTTAATCTCTGAAATATACTGTCTTTTCATCCATTTCATAGATTTTTTTAATAAAGTGATTTGTTCATTTTTTACATCAATAATTGATGAAACATCATTATTATTAGAAGTAGTATTTTTTGGGATAGGAGTAATTTCTTCGATAACATCATTTGTTTCATTTTTTGATTTAGCTTTTGATATTTTTTCCATATCTGAAGTTATATAAACGAAAAGTCGTCCACCTTCTTTAATAGATTTTAATCGATTCTTTTTTATTCTATAATGTATACCTTGTAAAGAAAGCCCAAGTATTTCTGCTGCTTGACTTGTAGTAACTAATCTTTCCAAGGCTTTAACCTACATCTTCGCAGAGTCAATTTCAATTACAGTATGAACATTACCTCTTGGCTTGAAGTCTGCAATAACTTTTAACCATTTTGGATTTAAATTTTCATACAATGTATCAAAAATTTCATTTGCTGAGTTTTCATGTGATACTTCTCTAAACATAAAAGTATTAATATAAATTTTTAAAGCTTTTAACTCAATTACTTTTTCATCAGGAGTATATTGAATTTTAATTTCTGCAAAATCAGGATATCCACTTCTTGGACATTTTGCCATAAATTCAGGTAATTCAATATCTATAATATAATTCTTTTTATTTTTATTTGGCCAAAAATTTTCTGCATTATTAATATCAAATTCTCTTATTTCTTTTTCACCATATTTCATTTCCATTTGTATATAACCTTTACTAATATTATTTATGCAATTTTATCTAAATGTTACTTACAATTATTACTAAGTAAAAAAAAACAAAAATTTTAGTATAATCCGATAAATTTAATAAATATAAAAATAAGAGAGTATTATGACAGATAAAATATATGACATTGTAATTATTGGTGGAGGACCTGGTGGAATAGGCTGTGCAATTGAAGCATCTTCACATAAACTAGGTGAAATTTTGTTAATTGAAAAGACTGATAATCACTCAAATACTATTAGAAAATTTTATAAAGATAATAAAAGAGTTGACAAAGATTATAAAGGTCAAGTTTCTGTTTTACAAGGAAATGTTGATTTTTTTGATGGAACTAAAGAAACTACACTTGATTACTTCGATAATTTATTAGATAGTGATAAAATAGATTCATTATTTAATACTGAAGTTGAAAAAATGATAAGAGTTGGTGATTTTTTAGAAGTTCATACTTCAAATGGAATTATTAAAACACGAAACGCAGCTATTACTATTGGAAAAATGGGTAAACCAAATAAACCCTCTTATAAAATTCCACCATCAATAAGATCTCAAGTTAATTTTAACTTAGATAAATGTTCTTCAAATGAAAAAGTATTAGTAGTTGGTGGTGGAAATTCTGCTGCTGAATATGCTTATGATTTAGCTGATCAAAATAACAATGTTACTATGGTTTATAGAAAAGAGACTTTTTCGAGACTAAATGAAACAAATGAAGAAATATTAACAAAATATGATGGTCAAGAAAAATTAAGACTTAGAATGAACACTGATATTGAATCATTAGAAAATGAAGCAGGAAAAGTAAAAGTTAATTTTAATGATGGTTTTAGCGTATTATACGATAGAGTTATCTATGCAATTGGAGGAACTACACCTGTTGACTTCTTAAAAGCATGTGGAGTGGATGTAGATGAAAGTGATAAACCTATTTTTGATAAACATCATGAAACAACAGCAAAATGTGTTTATGTTGCAGGAGATATAGCTATGAAATCTGGTGGTTCAATTGCAATTGCTTTAAATCACGGTTACCATATTGTAAATAATATAATTAGAAAAAGAGGTCAAATATTTTCACATACAGAAATAGTAGCCTCTATTGAAGATAATTAAACCATAGATTTTAATCTATGGTTTTTTTTAATCTTACATAATCAAAATAAAACTCATCTAACTTATTCATATTCTTTCCATCTGGCACTATAGTTTTAATTTTTAATAAATTAAATACTTCAATTTTATCTTTACTAAGAAGAAAATCTTTTAAAATTAATTTATTATTTTCCATATTACTATTATTTCCAAAGGCTATAATCATATTATTAAATATTCTTGGGCTTTCTTCCAAAATTTTAATCTTTTTTGTTATACTAGGGTTAAGTTCAAGCATTGTTTCATACTCATAAGAATCTACAACAGAAGCATCATAAGACCCAAAATATGTTTTTAATAAAATAGAACTATTGGCTAAAAAGTCAATATTATCAAGAATCTTTTTTGCACTTTTTTTAGTTTTTTCTATATATTTTTTTTCTAGAAAGAATTTAGATATTTTATTTGCACTATTTATTGCTATTTTTTTATCTTTTAAATCAAAAAGACTATTTATATTATTATTAACAATTAAATATTTTTTATGAAAATCATACTTCATATCTTTTTTCATAAACCAGTATTCATCTGTAATACTTTTAAATTTTTCTATATTTTTAACATAATCGTAAGGAGTAAAAACTAAAATATCAATTTTTTTATTAAAATAATCATTAAGCATATTTTCATTATTGTCATAAATTTTTAAATTTATATATGTGTTATTATTAGAAGTTACTTTTTTAATCCAAGTTTTTAGCGCACTTCCTGAATTTTGATATTTCATCATTTTTCCAAGATTTGTATTAAAAGCTAGTATTTTTTCAAGTTTTTCTTCTTGTGAGAATAAAAAAAGAGGTAAAATTAATAATATTAAAATTTTAAAAAACATTAATTTACCCCTTTTCATTTATTATAAAAAGAAATTAAACATCAAGATGTTCAACGTCTTTTGCATGTTCTTCTATATAATTTCTTCTTGGTTCTACTTCATCACCCATAAATAGAGTAAACGTATCAGATGCAACTTCAGCATCTTCAACTGTAACTCTAAGAAGTCTTCTAGCTTCTGGAGTCATTGTAGTTTCCCATAATTGCTCAGGATTCATCTCACCTAAACCTTTATATCTTTGAATATAAGCACCTTTTTTAGCTAATCCTTCAATTTCATCAAGAATTTCAATTAAGTCTCTTCCATCAAACATAGAAATATCTCGCTCTACAAGCTTATTATAGATATATGTAGCTTCAGAGAAATAAGGTGAAGCAAATAACTCATCATCAATGATAAGCTCTTCTAGACCTTCATTTGTTTGCACAAACAATTGAATTTTATCTTCAGTAATACTTTTAGATAAAACGTTGTAACCTTTTTCATCTAAGAATGATTTTACTTCATCATATAATTTAGAGAATTCTAAATTAACTAAATCAGAATTTTCAATTAAATGCTTTAATACTTCAGATAAAGAGTATCTTTTTTCTAATTGACCTAACATTCCTCTATATCTAGAAACTGTTTTAAATAAATCAACTAAATCGTTGTAACCTAAACCTTCAAAAGAGAATGATTCTAAACCATTTTCGATTAAGAAGTTTGATAATGCAGTATCATCTTTTAAATAAGTTTCATTTTTACCTTTTTTATATCTATATAAAGGTGGCTGTGCAATATAAAGGTATCCACTATCAACAATTGGTCGTAAGAATCTAAAGAAAAATGTTAAAAGTAATGTTTGAATGTGAGATCCATCAACATCGGCATCCGTCATAATAATGATTTTATGATATCTTACTTTTTCTTCATTGAAATCTTCACCAATACCACAACCAATTGCAGTAATCATATTTCTAATTTCGTCAGATTTTAAAATTTTATCAAGTCTTGATTTTTCAACATTTAAAATCTTACCTTTTAGTGGTAAAATTGCTTGATAAACTCTATCTCTACCTTGTTTAGCTGAACCACCTGCTGAATCCCCTTCTACTAGGTATAATTCTCTTACAGCTGGATCTTTTGATTGACATTCTGCTAATTTACCAGGAAGAGTTCCAACTGTCATAGCATCTTTTTTTCTAGTTAAATCTCTTGCTTTTTTAGCAGCTTCTCTACCACGTGCTGCCATTAAAGCTTTTTCCATAATAGCTTTGGCTTGATTTGGATTCTCTTCAAAATGCTTAACTAATGATTCAAAAGTAACTTTTTGACAAATAGGTTTTACATAAGAAGATCCTAATTTACCTTTAGTTTGTCCCTCAAATTGTGGTTCTGGAACTTTTACAGAAATAATAGCAATTAGACCTTCTCTTACATCATCACCTGTAATTTTTGCGTCTTTGTCTCTTGCTGATGCATTTTCATTTACATACTTAACAATTGCACGAGTTAGACCTGCTTTAAAACCTGCTTCATGTGTACCACCATCAATTGTTCTAATATTATTTACAAAAGAAAGTGTTTTTTCTGTATATGTTGTGTTATATAAAACAGCGAAATCTGCTTCAATATCATCTTCACTTACATTAAATGAAACTGCTTCAGTTACTGCTGTATCTTTATTTATATCATTAGCAAATTGTGCAAGTCCACCTTCAAAATGGTAAACTTCTTTTTTATTTACTCTTTCATCTTTTAACTCAATTGTAATACTTGGATTTAAATATGCAATCTCTTTAAATCTCTTTGATAAAACATCAAATTGAAAATCAACTACTTCAAAAATAGTAGCATCTGGCCAAAATTCAATTGTTGTTCCAGTTTTTCTACAAGTATCAATTACTTTTAAATCTTCTACTGGAATACCTGTTTTAAACTCTTGAAAATGAACCTCATTATTTTGATAAATTGTCATTTTTAAATCAGAAGATAAGGCATTTACAACAGAAACACCAACCCCATGAAGTCCACCAGAAACTTTATAAGTATCTTTATCAAATTTTCCACCAGCATGAAGTACTGTTAAAGCAATAGTAGCAGCTGATTTTTTTTCAGTAGGGTGCATTCCTGTTGGAATACCTCTAGCATTATCAGAAATAATACAAGAACCACTTTTTGTTAAAGTTACTTTAATAGTGTCACAAAAACCTGCCATTGCTTCATCAATAGAGTTATCTACAACTTCATAAACACAGTGATGTAGACCATTTGTATTTGTATCACCAATATACATACCTGGTCTTTTTCTAACTGCTTCAAGACCTTTTAAAACTTTAATATTACCAGCGCTATATTCGTTGCTCATTTATGTATTCCTTGTTATTTCTATTTTTCTAAAACAATTGGCATTACAATTGTATAAAACTTATCATCTTCTAAATAAAATGGTAAATTTGATTCATTAAATCCAACAGCTATATTTTCATTATTTGTCATAGATAAAAAATCTAATAAGTATTTAGCATTTACAGCTAAATAAAATTCATTATCAATATTTAATGGTAAATCAATTTGTGTTTTTGATTCTGTATCTTCATCTAATGATTCAAATATAATTCCATCTTTGTTAAATGTAACTTTAATATTTGAAAATAAAGATGTAACTAATTTAATAGATTCAACTAAAACATTTTTTGGTAGTTTTAAATTGTATTTTAAATTTTGTGGAATAATTCTTTCATAATCTGGATATTTTCCATTAATTAATTTTGTAAAGAAAGTCATTTTATCATTTGATACTACTAAATTAGTTTCATCATAAGTAATTGTTGCTTCGTCTAAAAATAGTTTTTGTATTTCTATAATTGCTTTTTTAGGAATGATAAATTGTGATTCTTCATTGTTAATATTTTGTAAATGTGATATTGCTAATCTTCTAGTATCAGTTGATACAAAATTAATCTTAGAACTTTTAATATCTATTAATGCACCATTTAATTCAAATTTAGGATTATTGTTATCAATTGCTGGAGTAATTTTTCTTACAGAATTAATAAAATTTAATGTTGAAATATCTAAATTTTTAAGATTTTGTGATTTTGTTAATGATGGATATTCATTAGCATCATACATTGGTAATTTAAATGTAGATTTATTTTGTTTGATAATTATATTGTTGCTTACTACTTCAAATATAATATCTTCATTTTTTAATCTTTTAATAATACCTAATAAATTAGAACCATTAGTTGTAGCTTTTCCATCTACACTATCACTTATATTATCTATATGTGATTCTAAACCGATTTCATAATCAGTTGCTTTTAAAATTAAATTTCCATTATTAGTTTCTAGATATATATGTGATGTTATTGAACTAGCATCTTTTTTTTCTAAAAAAGGTTGCATTGATGATATTACATTTTCAATGATATTTTTTGTAATTACAAACCTCATTTTATCTCCTATTTCTTTTTATTTTATTAGTGGCAGTAGTAGAGCATGTGAAAAGATGAAAATACATCTTTAGAGTTGTCTGTATCGAAACTCTTTCATGTGATTAAACGAAATGAAATATTCACACCTTTTCACACAAACTCTTAAAACTTTTTCAAGTTTAGTACTTTTACCACTCCTTATTTATGATTTTATTCTTTAAATTTTCTATAATTAATTTAAAGTTCTCGTCTTTTTCAATTAACTCATTTGCTTTTTTAATATTATGAGAAATTGAAGAGTGATCTTTCATTCCAACAAACTTTGCAATATCTGGCATTGAGTTATGTGTAAGCTCACGTGCAAGATATATAACAACACGTCTTGCATTTGCAACTGTTGCTGTTCGTTTTTTAGATTTAATATCACTTGGTTTTATATTAAGTTCTGATGCAACTATATTAATTACATCTGGAAGTTTAATATTTTCTTTTGTTTCTTTTATTTGATCTTTTAGTAAACCTTGTACCATTTCTAGGGTAATATCTTGGTTTAATAAAGATGCAGATGCATTAATTCTAATTAATACACCTTCTATTTCTCTAATTGAATTATCTAAATTTGTTGCAATAAAATTAATAATTTCTCTACTTAATTCAATTCCATTTAAATCAGATTTTTTTTCAATAATTGCAATTTTAGTTTCTAATCCTGGTATTTGAATATCAGCTGTTAAGCCCCATTCAAATCTAGATTTTAATCTATCAACTAATCCTGCTATTTGTGAAGGTAGTCTATCTGATGTCATTACTATTTGTTTTTTTGCATTATGTAATTCATTAAAGGTGTGAAAAAACTCTTCTTGAGTTTGTTCTTTTCCAGATAAAAATTGAATATCATCAATTAATAAAACATCACATTTACGGTACTTAGACCTAAAATGTTCCATGTTTTTATTTTTAATTGAGAATGTAAAATCATTCATAAACTGTTCAATCGTTACATAAATTACTGTCTTACCATTTTCAATAGCAGAGTTTCCAACTGCTTGTAAAAGGTGAGTTTTACCTAAACCAGTTCCACCGTAAATAAATAGTGGATTATATTGAACTCCAGGTTTATTTGAAACTGCTAAAGAGGCGTTATAAGCCATTTGATTTGAAGGTCCAACAATAAATGAATCAAATGTATATGATGGGTTTAGTATTGTACTTTCGGCAGTTTTATTTTCTATTTGTTCTTTTATAATTTCTTTTTTAGATTTTTTTTCACCTGCAATTTTTATTTCAATTGTAGGTTTAGTTCCATCAAATATTGTAAAACAATTTTGTATCACATCAGTGTATTTACTTTTAATCCATGATGCAATATATTTATTTGAAACTTCAAAAATAGCAATATTATCGTCAGATGATATTTTTTTATATACAAGCTGTTTTAAATATCTGTCGAAATCAACAGTAGTAGCTTCTTTTTGAATAATTGATAAAAACTCTTTGTTTGTCAT